>CP119325.1:1400000-3813244 GCA_029202525.1 Candidatus Pseudomonas phytovorans | reverse complement strand
ATGGGGCCAGGACCATACCACCCTGATCTCGTCCACCTACATGCCCGTGGCCAAGGTAACCGTGGTTGAAGGCGGCTATCGCATCAGCGGTCGTTGGGGCTTTTCCAGCGGTAGCGAGCACTGCCAATGGTGCTTCCTCGGCGGTGTGCTGCCCGCCGATGGCGACCTGGCAGCGGAGCACGGCACCTTTCTGATCCCGCGCAGCGACTACCGTATCGAGCACAACTGGGACGTGCTGGGCCTGCGCGGCACCGGCAGCCACGACATTGTCGTCGAAGATGCCTTCGTGCCGGCACACCGCGTGCAACGCACCAACAACTGCACGCTTGAAGCCACGCCCGGACGCCTGGTCAACACCAACCCGATCTATGCCATTCCTTTCGCCCAGGTGTTCACGCGCGCGGTGTCCTCATCGGCCATCGGTGCCTTGCAAGGGGCGATCAACGAATTTCGCGCCAATGCCGCGGCGCACATCGGCAAGCACGGCATGAAAACCGCCGACGACCCGGTGGCGCAAACCACCGTAGCGGAGGCGACAATCATTGTCGACAGCCTGCGACTGGTGCTGGAGCGCAACTACGCGCACCTGATGACGCTGGCCGAAGCGGGCGAGTACCCGGACGTGGAAACCCGCCTGCTGTACCGCTACCAATCGTCCTACGTCACCAATATCTGCGCCGAGAAGGTCAACGAACTGCTGCGCTGCATGGCCGCTTCCGGGCTGTACAACACCAACCCGGTGGCGCGCCTGTTCCGCGACCTGCACCAGGCGCGCGGGCATATCGCCAACAACTACATGGCCTTCAGCCGCAGCCTTGGCGCCGTGCAACTGGGCCTGCCCAACCCTGATCCCTACGTATGAGCCGTGCCCGGGCCTGGCTGCAGGCCCGGGCCTGCGCACCCCTGGCCGGCACGCCGGGATATTTCCGATCACAGCCAAGGCACAACAACAATGACAGCTAACGCTCAGCCTGTTTCACACTACGACGTGATCGTCGTCGGCTCCGGTGCCGGTGCGATGACCTCGGCGCTGTTTGCTGCCGAACAGGGTCTATCGGTACTGGTTGTCGAGAAAAGCGACAAGTTCGGCGGTACATCGGCGATCTCCGGCGGCGGCATCTGGATCCCCAATAACCACTACTTCGCCGCCAAAGGTGGCCGCGACAGTGTCGATCTGGCCCTGCAGTACCTCAAAGCTGCCACCGGTGAGCATGGCGATGACCAGCGCTTGCGTGCCTATGTCAAACACGCGCCGCAGATGATCCGTGCCCTGGTGGACAACAGCCATGTGCGTTACGCCGTGGCGGCAAAGTACCCGGACTACTATCCGCAACTGCCAGGCTCGCTGGCCGGTGGTCGCACCCTCGACCCGGAACTGTTCGATACCAGCCTCCTGGGTAATGAGCTGGCCAACCTGCGCACGCCGTCACCTTCGACGCTGCTGATGGGGCGCATTGCCTGGACCGCGCGGCACGCGCACAAGGCCATGTCACGCTCGTTTGGCTGGCGCCTGCTGATTCTCGGCTTGATGCTGCGCTACAAGCTCGACTTCAAATGGCGCCGCAAGAGCCGGCGCGACCGCCGCGCCGCCTTGGGCAGTGCGCTGGTCGCCTCGTTGCGCCGCTCGCTGATGGACCGAAACATTCCACTGTGGTTGAACACCGACTTCCAGAACCTGATCACCGACAATGGGCGGGTCATTGGCATGCAGGTTTGTCGTGACGGGCAGACGCTGCAGCTGCATGCCCGCCATGCGGTGATCTTCGGCTCCGGGGGCTTTGAGCAGAACCAGGCTTTGCGCGAGCGCTATTTACCGCAGCCGACCCTGCGTGACTGGAGCGCCACGCCGCCGGGCAACAACACCGGTGCGGCGTTGCAAGCCGGTCTCGAACTGGGCGCGGCGACCGCTCTGATGGACTGGGCCTGGTGGGCGCCGACCATTAGCGTGCCCGGCGAAGAGAAACCGCGTGGAGTATTTGCCGAACGGGCGTTCCCGGGTGCCATCGTGGTCAACAGCCTGGGCCGGCGCTTTGTCAATGAGGCGGCGCCATACCTGGAATTTGTCGACGCCATGTACCGCGACAACCAGCACACCGGTGGCAAATCGATCCCGTGCTGGGTGATCTTCGACGGCCATTTCCGCTTCAACTATGCCATGGGGCCGTTGATGCCGGCCCAGGTCATGCCCGACAGCCGACTGCGCAAGGAATGGCTCAATACTTTGTACTTCAAGGCTGACAGCCCGGCTGCGCTGGCGGCGCAGATCGGCGTAGACCGCGCAGGGCTCGAGCAGACCGTGCAGAAAATGAACGCCTACGCCCGCAGCGGCGTCGATGCCGACTTCGGCCGTGGCGGCAACGTGTTCGACCGTTACTACGGCGACAGCAACGTGAAACCCAACCCATGCCTGGCGCCCCTGAGCAAAGGGCCGTACTACGCGATGCGCCTGGACGCTGGCGATATCGGTACCAAAGGTGGCCTCTTGACCAACGAACACGCGCAGGTGGTGAGCCAGGACGGCGAGGTCATTCCCGGCCTGTATGCCATTGGCAACTGCTCGGCGTCGGTCATGGGCACCAGTTATCCCGGCGCGGGCGGGACCTTGGGCCCGGCCATGACGTTCGGCTATATCGCGGCCCATCACATTGCTGCCAATCGTTGAGGAGTTGTTATGCCAGCCGCTGTCAAATCGACGTGTACCGATATCCAGCCGGCATTGCAGGTGCCCGATGCCGACGCCCTGCACTGGGATGACCACTGTGATGTACTGGTGATCGGCTGGGGGGCGGCCGGCGCCTGCGCTGCCCTTGAGGCCCGCGCCCAGGGCGCGGACGTGCTGGTCGCCGACCGTTTCACCGGCGGCGGTGCCAGTGCCAAGAGCGGTGGCGTGGTCTACGCCGGCGGTGGCACCCGCCAGCAGCAGGCCGCTGGTTTCAGCGACACGCCCGCGGCGATGTTCGCCTACCTCAAGCACGAAACCCAGGGTGTGGTCGCCGATGCAACATTGCAGCGTTTTTGCCAGGACAGTGCCGCCAACCTGGCCTGGCTGGAGGGCCATGGCGTGCCCTATGCCCACAGCATGCCGCCCGGCGGTAAAACCTCGTATCCAGCCGATGGCCAGTTTCTCTATTACTCCGGCAATGAGCTGGTACCGTCGCACCGTAGCGATTTACCCCCGGCGCCGCGTGGCCATCGCACGGTAGGCAAGGGTCAATGTGGCGCGGTGCTGTATGCGCACCTCAAGGCGGCTTGCCTGCGCAACGGCGTGCGGCCGCAACTTCAGTCCGCTGCCCGGCGCCTGGTAAGCGACCAGACCGGCAGGGTAGTCGGCGTAGAGTTGTGGTGCCTGCCAGCCGGTAGTGCCCAGGCGCGGTTGCATGCCAAATGGGCGGCGCGTGCCGAACGCCTGCAAAACTTTGCCCCACGCTACTGCGACACCTTGCGCAAACGCGTGCGCCAGCTGGAAATCGACTTTGCCCGGCCGCGGCTGGTACGCGCCCGGCGAGGGGTGGTGCTGAGCACCGGTGGCTTCATCTTCAACCGCGAGATGGTCAGCGAGCATGCGCCTAAGTTTCGCCGCAACTTCAAAGTCGGCGCGACCGGCTGTGATGGCAGTGGCCTGCGCCTGGGCGTGAGTGTCGGTGGGGTCAGCGATCGCTTGCAGCGGGTGTCGGCCTGGCGCTTCATCAACCCCCCGTTTTGCTGGCCCAAGGGCATTGTGGTCAACACCCTCGGCCAGCGCTTCGTCAACGAAGAGGTCTACGGCGCCACCCTGGGTCAGCCGCTGTGTGAAGAGCAGGGCGGCAAGGCCTGGCTGGTGCTGGACGCACGCCTGCGCAAGCAGTCGATCAGGCAAGCGCTGTTCGACGGTTACTGGTGGTTCCAGAGTTTGCCGGCGTTGCTGCTGATGCTGCGTGGTGTGCGCAAGGGCCAGAGCATCGAGCAGCTGGCACAGGTTACCGGCATGCGTGCCGATGTATTGCGCAACTCACTGCACGCCTACAACACGGCCGCCCGGGGGGACGCCGAGGATGCCTTCGGCAAGTCGCAAGGCAGCCGTCAGGTACTCGATCAGGGCCCGTACTATGCCTGTGACATTTCCGTCAGCAACCCCCTGTTCCCCCTCGGGGGGTTGACCCTGGGCGGCCTCAAGGTCGATGAAGACAGCGGTGCGGTGCTGGGCGCTCAAGGCCTGCCGATCCCTGGCTTGTACGCGGCCGGGCGTACCGCCATCGGCATTCCTTGCCATTTGTACGTCAGCGGCCTGTCGCTGGCCGATTGTGTGTTTTCCGGGCGACGTGCCGGGCGGTCGCTGACGGCGACCAGGGCAGACGCCGAAATCGAACCCAGCGAGCAATTGATATGAGCCTGGATTACCTGTCAGTACGTGTGAGCCGCGTGATTGAAGAGACCGCCGACAGCCGCTCTCTGGAATTCGAGCTGCCAGAAACGCTCACCGAGCGCTTTGTTTATCGACCTGGGCAGTTCCTGACCCTGCGTGTGCCTCACCAGGGGGGGTGGTTGCCGCGTTGCTATTCACTGTCGAGCACGCCACTGCTTGATGAGCCATTGCGGGTCACGATCAAACGGGTGCGCGACGGGCGCGCCTCGAACTGGCTCTGTGACGCCGTGCAGGCGGGCGATACCTTGCAGGTGCTGGCGCCTGCCGGGGTGTTTGTGCCCCGCCAGCTGGACACAGACCTGCTGCTGTTTGGCGGCGGCAGTGGCATAACCCCGGTGCTGTCCATCCTGCGCTCGGCGTTGTTGGCGGGTACGGGGCGCATTCTGCTGATCTACGCCAACCGCGACGAAGCGTCGGTGATATTCCGTGACGCGCTCAAGGCCCTGGCCAGCGCGCACCCGCATCGGCTGCAAGTGATCCACTGGCTCGACTCGGTGCAGGGCATTGCGTCGGTAGGCCAGTTGGCCGAACTGGCACGCCCGTTCGTCAGTGCCGAGGCGTTCATCTGCGGCCCCGGACCGTTCATGGATGCCGCGGTCGCTGCCTTGCAGGCGTTAGGCATGCCGAGTGCGCAGGTACATGTCGAGCGCTTTGTCTCGCTGCCCGAAGAGGGCGAAGTCGTAGTACCGGCAGCTGTCGATACCCGCCGCCCGAGCAGCCAGCTTTCGGTACGCCTGGACGGTGAAGAGTTCGAAGTGCCCTGCGCCGAAGGCGAAACCCTGCTCAACGCCATGCGCCGGGCCGGCCTGAGCCCGCCAAGTTCTTGTCTTGTCGGCTCCTGTGCGACCTGCATGTGCACGGTCGAAAGTGGTCAGGTGCAGATGCTGCGCAACGATGCCCTTGATCAACACGAAATTGACCAGGGCTGGACGCTGGCTTGCCAGTCCCTGGCCCGCAGCGAGCACCTGCGGGTGCTCTTTCCCGAATAACCCGATTGCCGAGTTTGTCACTATGACTGCATGTTCAGCATTACCGGGCAGCGTACATGCCTGGAACCTGTTGCCTTTGTCGATTCCCGCCTTGTTATTCGCCAGTGCCGAACGCTTTGCCGGGCGGGCAGCGATCGAGGAAGACGGCATTGCCACCGATTACCGGGATTTGCCTGGGTTGGCACTGGGTGTCTGCCGCAGCCTGATGGCACTGGGGATCAAGGCGGGCGACCGCGTGGCGATCTGGGCACCGAATTGCCGTGACTGGGTGGTCGCCGCCCTGGGGGTGCATTGTGCGGGTGCTGTACTGGTGCCGATCAATACCCGCATGAAAGGCGCCGAGGCGGCCGATATCCTGGCGCGTAGCCAGTCGCGCGTGCTGTTGATGCAAGGGGTATTTCTGGGGGTAGACTACCCGGCCATGCTGGCGCCGCTGCGTCCGGCCAGCCTGGAACAGCTGGTGGTGTTTGGCACACGGCAGCCGGCGTTGGCCGGCGACCTGGATTGGTCCGGCTTTCTCGCCAAGGGCGAGTCTGTGAGTGAGCTGCAAGCCCGCCAACGTGCGGTGGCCGTGGGTCCGCGAGACTTGTCCGACTTGCTGTTTACCTCCGGCACCACCGGCAAGCCCAAGGGTGTAATGAGTGCCCACGGGCAGAACCTGCGGGCCTACAACGAGTATGTACGGGTCATTGGCCTGCAGCCGGGTGACCGTTACCTGATCATCAACCCGTTTTTTCATGCCTTTGGCTACAAGGCCGGTTGGCTGACCTGCCTGCTGGCTGGCGCGACTATCCTGCCGCATGCGGTGTTCGATGCCGAAGCTGTGTTTCAGCGCATTGCCGCCGAGCGCATCAGCGTGTTGCCAGGGCCACCGACGCTGTACTTGTCGATGCTGGCTCATCCGCGCCTGGCCGAAACCGATCTGTCGAGCTTGCGCATCGCTGTGACCGGTTCATCGACGATCCCGCCGGTGCTGATCGAGCGCATGCGCCGGGAGCTCGGAGTCGACGTGGTGACCACCGCCTATGGGCTGACGGAGTGTGGCGGCCTGGCGACCATCTGCAACCCGGATGACCCCGCCGACATCGTTGCCGGCACCAGTGGCCGGGCCATCGAGGGCACTGAAGTGTGCATCCGTTCGGCGGATAACCAATCGGTCTCCACGGGCGAGTCAGGGGAAATCTGCCTGCGCGGTTTTCATGTGATGCGGGGGTATTTCAATGACCCGCAAGCGACGGCGCAGGCCATCGATGCCGAGGGTTGGCTGCACACTGGCGATATCGGCAACCTGGATGAGCATGGCAACCTGCAGATTACCGACCGGCTCAAGGATATGTTCATCGTCGGTGGCTTCAACTGCTACCCGGCAGAGATCGAGGCTGGTTTGATCGAGCATCCGGCCATCGCGCAGGTGGCGGTGATCGGGGTTGCGGATGAGCGCATGGGGGAGGTGGGGTGTGCCTGCGTGGTAGTGCGTGCTGGCCAGCAGCTGGATGAGCCGTCGCTGATCGCCTGGGCCAGAGCGCGCATGGCCAACTACAAAGTGCCACGACAGGTCCGGTTTTTCGAAGCGCTGCCGGTGAATGCCTCGAACAAGGTGGTCAAGGGTGAGCTGCGTGAAGCGGTTCTGCAGGCCCCGCGCTAAATTTTGCACAGAATGTTTGGTCATCCATCGTCAAGGGAGCAACTGTCTAGCTCAGAAACTAAAAACTTGCATGATCACTGTGGGAGCGGGCTTGTCCCGCGAACACGGGCGAAGCCCGTGCCATCCAGCGCGGTGCCTGCTTCGCGGGGCAAGCCCGCTCCCACAGAGATCGCGGTGTCCCTCCGCAGGGCTGGGCGCAGGGCCCCTGGTGCGCTTGTTCGGGCTGGGCCGGCCTCAGTGCCCTTCGAACCGGGCAGGCCGCTTTTCAATAAACGCCTGCATGCCTTCTTTCTGATCGCGTGAAGCAAACAGCAGCGCATTGGCTTTGCGCTCCAGCGCCAAACCCGCCTCCAGCGGCGCGTCCATCCCCGCAAGAATCACCTCTTTGATCTGCTCGGCAGCCAACGGCGGCATTGCTGCAACCACCTGGGCCAATTTCAAGCCGTGATCGAGCACCTGGTCATCGGCCACAACTTCACTGACCAGCCCTGAAATCCAGGCCTCCTCAGCCGTTATCGGCTGACCGGTCAGCGCCATCCGCATCGCCTTGGCCTTGCCTACCGCTCGCACCAAGCGCTGGGTGCCGCCAATCCCGGGCATGATTCCGATCCGGATCTCCGGCTGGCAGAAGCGTGCACTCTGCCCGGCAACAATGATATCGGCGAGCATCGCCAGCTCGCAGCCACCGCCATACGCGTAACCGCACACCGCCGCGATCACTGGCTTGGGGCAGTGCTGGATCGACGCCCAGACCCGCTCGGTATGGCGCTGATAGATATCAATCGGGCCCACCCCGGCCAGGCTGTTGATATCGCCCCCTGCGGCAAACACCTTGTCGCCGCCGGTCAGCAGAATGCAGCGCACATCAGGGTTGCTCCCCAGCTCACTGAAGTAGCGAGACAGCAGTGCCTGCAACTCCAGGCTCAGGGCATTGGTGGCGTGCGGGCGGTTGAGCCGCACCAGGGCGACACCTGGCGCCGGGTATTCCAGCAGCACCGGCGCGGTAAGTGAATCGGACATGATCGACCTCTGGCAGTAGGCACCGCAGAGCGGGCGCCATTGCGCGGATTGTTGCCAGCGTGGCGCCGCGCTTCATCGTCCGTTCAGACGACGTGGCCGAGCGGTTTTGTCCCTAGAGTGGCCCTCAACACAAGCATGAGGAGCGTGCCATGAGTGGTCACTCGGGGCTGGATTACAACGGCAAGGTGGTATTGGTCACCGGTGGAACCAAGGGCATTGGCGCCGGCATTGCCCGCAGCTTTCTGGCCGCAGGGGCCAAGGTGGTCGTGTGTGGGCGCAACCTGCCCGAGCAATTGCCGAGCGTGGCGCAGGCGCAGGCGGACTTCATTGCCGCCGATGTGCGCGACCAGGCTTCCTTGCAAGCCCTGTTCGACAACATCCGCCTCGCTTACGGGCGCCTTGATGTGCTGATCAACAACGCCGGCGGCAGCCCCTCGGCCGAAGCCGCCAGCGCCTCGCCGCGTTTTCATGAGGGGATCATCCGCCTCAACCTGATTGCGCCGCTCAATGTCGCCCAGCAAGCCAACCTGATGATGCAGGCCCAGGCCGACGGCGGTTGCATCGTGTTTATTGGCAGCATCAGCGGCCTGCGCGCCTCGCCGGGCACGGCAGCGTACGGCGCAGCCAAGGCCGGCGTGCTGGCCCTGGTGCAGTCGCTGGCAGCGGAGTGGGCGCCCAAGGTGCGGGTGGTGGCGGTAAGCCCGGGCCTGGTACGCACCGAGCTTGCCCACCTGCACTATGGCGACGAGCAAGGCATCGCTGCGGTCAGCGCCGGTATCCCGGCCGGGCGCATGGCGGCACCCGAGGACATCGGCAACGCCTGCCTCTATATCGCTTCACCGCTCGCCACCTACGCCAGCGGTTGCAACCTGTTGCTGCATGGCGGTGGTGAACGCCCGGCTTATCTCGGTGCGGCGCAGGCTGCCCCGCACTGATCGACCCACGTCGGCGTTGCGTTGCGGGCGCCGCTTTGAACACGCAGGAGACGAACTTGGCTGATCCAGAATTGCTATCCAAAGTGCGCGCCCTGGTAGGGCGCGAGTACGGTCGCGTGAACGCCTGGGACGACGTCAACGCGCCCATGATTCGCCAGTGGTGCGAAGTCATAGGCCTTGAAAACCCGCTCTACACCGACCCCGTGGCAGCTGCAAACAGCTGCAATGACGGCATCATCGCGCCGCCACCCATGCTGCAGATCTGGTGCATGGAAGGCTTTCACATCAATAACTACGCACCCGGCTCGACCCGCGAAAACCCTTATGAAGTGCTCGGCCTGATCGAAAGCTACGGCTATCCGTCGGTGGTGGCGGTGAATTCTGAACTGACCTTCGAGCGCAACCTGCGCCTGGGCGAAAAGCTGTACTACACCACGCGCCTGGACTCGGTCGGCGAGGAAAAAACCACCGGCCTTGGCACCGGATTTTTTGTCACCCTGGTCATGAGTTACTTCTCGCAGCAGGCCACGGGCGACGAAAAAGTCGGCGAGCTGTTGTTCCGGGTATTCAAGTTCCGCCCGGCCAACGTGCACAAGGTCCAGGCGCCGCCCCAGCCCGTGGCCGAACCGTTACAGGCCAAGCGTCCGGCGCCGGGTGTCAGCGACGACACGCGGTTTTTCTGGGACGGCTGCAAGGAAGGCAAGCTGTTGATCCAGCGCTGTACGCAGTGCAGCACCTTGCGCCATCCGCCAGCACCGGTGTGCATCGAGTGCCATTGCTTCGACTGGGACACCCGGCAGGTCAGCGGCAAGGGCCGGTTGTACTCCTTCGTGGTGATGCACTACCCACAAGTGGCACCGTTCGATCACCCCAACCCGATCGGCCTGATCGAACTGGACGAAGGCGTGCGCCTGATCGCCGGCCTGGTTGGCGTCAAACCTGAAGACATCAGCATCGGCCAGCGTGTGGAGGTCGAGTTCCAGACCTTCGACGACGACCTGGCGCTGCCGATGTTCCGTCCTGCGGCAGAGTAAGGAGGCACCATGGATTTTGAACTCAGCGAAGACCAGCGTGCCATTGCCGAAATGGCCGGCAGCCTGATGAGCGACTACTGCACCGACGAGCGCCTGCGTGACTGGGACCTCAGCGGGCAGGCCTATATGCAAGACCTGTGGCACAGCTGCGTACAAACCGGCCTGCATGCCCTGGCCATTCCCGAGGTGGCCGGTGGCAGCGGGCTGGGCATGACCGAGCTGGTGCAGATCCTCGATGCCCAGGGCGGCGCCCTGGCGCAAGTGCCGTTGTGGCGTCACCAATTGGCCGCGACCACCCTCGCCGAGTTCGGCGACAAGTCGCTGGCGCCGTGGGTGGAACAGGCTGTTGCAGGCACAGGCTTGCTGACCTTGAGCCTCGATGGCCTGAACACGGTGCGCGGCATCGAGCTTGAGGCCAGCGCAGAAGAGGGCGGATGGCGCCTCGACGGCCGGGTTGCGGCGCTGGCCCTGGCCGAGCAGTCGGTGGCAGCGCTGGTGTTGGCCCGGGTGATGGGGCAACCACGGCTGGTCCTGGTGGACCTGCGTCAGTCAGGCATCAGCCATGTAGCGGGGGTCATGACCCACGGCGAAGGCTTTGCCGACCTGAGCTTGCGCGGCGTCACCCTGAGCAATCAGCAGGTGCTGCCTGCTGCCGCCCTGGACTGGCTTGCACCGCGTGCGATTGCCTCTCTGGCGGCCTTGCAGCTGGGCGTCAGCGCCGAGCAGGTGCACCGCACCGTGGCCTATGTCAGTGAGCGTCAGCAGTTCGGCCGCTGCATTGGCAGCTTCCAGGCCGTGCAAATGAGCATGGCCGACACCCATGTGCACCTGGAGGTGTTGCGCAGTGCCCTGTGGCAATTGTGCTACCGCCTCGACGCCGGTCTGCCGGCCCCTTCGCAAGCTTTGGCCACCGCGTACCTGGCGTGCGAAGCCGGGCACCGCATCGGCCACACCGCACAGCATGTGCATGGCGGCATCGGCGTCGACCTGACGTATCCGATCCATCGCTTTCTCTACTGGAGCCGCGCCCTGAGCAGCGCATTGGGCGGGTCGTCGATGATCCTGGAGCGTCTCGGCGACTGGTTGAGCGATAACACTACCTTGGGATGGAAATATGACCTCGATGAACACCAAGCGCTTTGAAGACGTGCGCCCCGGCGAGCAACTGCCCGAGCTGACGATACCGATCACGGTCGGCCTGATTGCCGGTGGGGCGATAGCCACACGCGACTACTTTCCCGGCCACCATGACCTGGACGCGGCGCGCGAGCTGGGTTCGCCCCATATCTTCATGAACATCCTGACCACCAACGGCCTGGTGCAACGCTTCATCGAACAGTGGAGCGGCCCGCAGGTGCAGTTCCGTTCGCTGAAAATCAAACTGGGTGCGCCGAACTACCCCGGCGACAGCATGACCTTCAGCGGCGAAGTGACCCATCAGGATGCCGCTACGCGCAGCCTGGAAGTGACCCTCAAGGGCAAAAACTCCATGGGCAATCACGTGACCGGCACGGTCGCGCTGGTTCTGCCTTGATTCGCGGGAGACAACACAGATGACCAATTCGTCGATTTCCGGGCGCGCCGCCATTGCAGGGCTGGGCGCGACCGAGTTTTCCAAGAACTCCGGGCGCACCGAACTGCGC
This sequence comes from Candidatus Pseudomonas phytovorans, assembly GCA_029202525.1. Classification (NCBI taxonomy): domain Bacteria; kingdom Pseudomonadati; phylum Pseudomonadota; class Gammaproteobacteria; order Pseudomonadales; family Pseudomonadaceae; genus Pseudomonas; species Candidatus Pseudomonas phytovorans. Next base: position 3,801,576 of record CP119325.1, on the reverse strand, counting down.
CTGGCCATGGAAGCGACACTGGCGGCGCTCAAGGACGCCGGAATTGACCCCAGCGAAGTCGAAGGTTTCAGTTCCTATTCGGTCGATAAGGTCCCGGAGTACGAAATTGCCCGCCTGCTGGGTTGCAAGGACGTCAAGTTCTTCTCCCAGGTACCCCACGGTGGTGGCGCCGCCTGCGGGCCGGTGATGCACGCGGCAATGGCGGTGGCCACCGGGGTGGCTAAAGTAGTGGTGGTCTATCGGGCGATGAACGAACGCTCCTGGTACCGTTTCGGCACCGGCAGCTACGGCTTTGCCTCGACGCCGACCTTCGAGAACGTCAATTACGGCTGGTACATGCCCCACGGTTTTCACACCCCGGCGGCCTGGGTCGGCATGTTTGCCCAGCGCTACATGCACACCTACGGTGCTACCTCCGAGGACTTCGGCCGGGTGGCGGTGGCAGTGCGCGATTTTGCCGCCACCAACCCCCAGGCATTTTTCTACGGCAAGCCGATCACCCTTGAAGAACACCAGGCCTCGCGCTGGATCTGCGAGCCGTTGCACCTGCTCGACTGCTGCCAGGAGTCCGATGGCGCGGTGGCGATGGTGATCACCTCGGCCGAGCGGGCCAGAGACCTCAGGCAAAAGCCGGTCATCATCAAGGCCGGCTCGCAGGGCATCAGCGCCGGGCAACAGGTGATGACCTCCTACTACCGCGACGACATCACCGGGTTGCCGGAAATGGGTGTGGTCGCCAAAGAGCTGTACAGCCAGTCGGGCCTGGGCCCGGACGCGTTGCAAACCGCCGTGATCTACGACCACTTCACGCCCTTCGTACTGCCGCAACTGGAAGAGTTCGGCTTTGCCCGGCGCGGTGAGGCCAAGGAATTCATCCGTGCCGGGCACCATGCCCGTGGCGGCAAACTGCCAATCAACACCCACGGCGGGCAACTGGGCGAAGCCTACATCCACGGCATGAACGGCATCGCCGAAGCCGTGCGCCAGGTTCGGGGTACGGCGGCCAACCAGGTGGACAGTGTCGAAAACGTGTTGGTGACCGCCGGAACCGGCGTGCCTACCAGCGGCCTGATTCTCGGCGCGGTATAAGGAGCGTCCCATGTTCGTCGATCTCACCCCCGAACAGCATGCCCTGAGGCTCAAGGTCCGGGACTATTTCCAGAACCTGATGACCCCCGAACTGCGCGAGCAGATGCGTGGCACCGAAGGTGGCGAGCTGTTTCGCCGCACCATTGCCCAGATCGGCCGTGACGGCTGGCTGGCGGTTGGCTGGCCGAAGGCCTATGGCGGCCAGGGTTACGCGGCCACCGAGCAATTGATCTTCTTCGAAGAAGCCAACATCGCCGGCGCACCGCTGCCGTTCGTGACCATCAGCACCGTGGGCCCGGCCCTGATGGCCCACGGCTCGGCGCTGCAAAAAGACAAATTCCTGCCCGGCATTGCCGCCGGCGAGATCAACTTTGCCATTGGCTATTCCGAAGCCAGTGCCGGCAGCGACCTGGCCGTGCTGAAAACCACCGCGCGCCAGGACGCCGACGGCTTTCTGGTCAACGGCAGCAAATTGTGGACCTCGGGCGCCGACTCGGCCGACTACATCTGGCTGGCGGCCCGTACCGACCCCGAACAGGCGCGGCACAAGGGCATCTCGATCCTGATTCTCGATACCCAGGCCGAAGGCTTCTCCAGTACGCTGATCCCGACCTCCGGAAACCCCACGGCCGCCACGTATTACGATAACGTGCGGGTGCCCGGGGAGATGCTGGTGGGCGAACTGCACGGTGGCTGGAAACTCATCACCGCACAGCTCAACCACGAGCGCCTGGGCCTGGGTGCCTGGTCGGACAAAGTCGTCAGCCTGTTCAGCCGGGTTTACCTGTGGGCACGGTGTGCCGATGAGCAGGGCAAACGTGCTACCGACCATGCCTGGGTGCGGCGCGATCTGGCCGAGTGTTATGCCCGGCTCGAAGCCATGCGTCTGATCAACTTCCGTATTGCCGCCGACCTTGAGCGTGACCGCGTCGACGTCGCGCTGGCCTCGACGACCAAGGTCTACGGCTCGGAATCGGCGATCGAGATCCTGCGCAAGCTGTCGGCCATCGTCGGTGCCAGCGGCCTGACGCGGGCAGGTTCTGCGGCGGCGTATCTGCTCGGCGAGCTGGAGTATGAAGTGCGCGCCTCGGTGAACCTGACCTTCGGCGGCGGTACCAATGAAATCCAGCGAGAGTTGATCGCCCAGTTCGGCCTGGGCATGCCGCGCACGCAACGCTGATTCACCGTTGTACCCTTGAAGCGAATAACAATAACGTCCCTTTCAGGTGAAAGAATGAGCGCAATCGAGCAATTCAGGCAAGCGACGCGCCAATGGCTGGAAGCCAATTGCCCGCCATCGCTGCGCACGGCCACCCCCGACGGCGAAATCGTCTGGGGTGGCCGTCAGGTAGACTTTCCCAACGAAGACGCCCGTCTCTGGTTCGAGCGTATGCGTGACAAGGGCTGGTTCTGCCCGCAATGGCCGAGCGAATATGGCGGTGGCGGGTTGAGCACCGAGCACAACGCGGTGCTGGAAAGCGAGCTGCGCCGGCTCAAATGTCGACCGGCGCAGATCAACCTGGGCATCTGGATGCTCGGCCCGGTGCTGCTTGAGTTCGGTAGCGAAGCGCAGAAACAGGCGCTGCTGCCGCCGATGTGTCGTGGCGAAGTGCGCTGGTGCCAGGGCTTCTCCGAGCCCAATGCCGGTTCCGACCTTGCCAGCCTGAAGACCTCGGCGGTGGCCGATGGCGATGACTTCGTGATCAACGGCACCAAAATCTGGACCTCCTACGGCGACAAGTCCGACTGGATGTACGCGCTGGTGCGCACTGATCCCAAAGCACCCAAGCATCAGGGGATCAGCCTGATCGTGCTGGACATGAAAAGCCCCGGGGTGACCGTCGCGCCGATTGACTTGATCAGCGGCAAGTCGGCTTTTTGCCAGGTGTTCTTCGATAACGTGCGTGTGCCGCAAAGCCAGCTGATCGGGCCGCTCAACGGTGGCTGGAACCTGGGCAAGAGCCTGCTGCAGCACGAGCGCAAGGCCATGTCCAAGTTCGGCGAGTTCAGCCTGCCCACGCACTTTCACCTGCTGCCGTTGATCGAACGCTACCTGCCCGACAGCCACGCGCCTGCCGATCAGGCCCTGCGGGCTCGCGCCCAGGCCTGCGCAATGAATGAACATGCCTACAACCTGACCGTGCAGCGCATGGGCGAGGAGGCCAGGGCTGGCCTGGATACCAGCGCAATCATGGCGATCATGAAGCTGGTGCACACCGAGCAGGAACGCGACAAGTTCGAGATTCTCCTCGATGCCCTTGGCTACCGCGCGCTGGGCCTTGAAGGCGAGCCGTTCAGCAGCCAGGAACTGGCGATTACCCGTGGCTGGCTCAACAGCTATGCCCTGACCATTTCCGGCGGTTCGTCGGAGGTGCAGTTGAATGTCATCGCCAAGCGGGTCTTGAACCTGCCCAGCGCTTGAGGGGAGTTTGAAAATGAGTCTGGTGTATAGCGAAGAGCAACGCCTGTTGGCCGACAGCGCCCGCGACTTTCTGGCGGCGCGTAGCCCGGTAGCGGCGCAGCGGCGCCTGCGCGACGCGGCAAGTGCGCCTGGGTATGACCCGCAACTGTGGCAAGAAGCAGTGGGCCTGGGCTGGAGCGGCATTCCATTTCCCGAGGCGTTGGGCGGGCTTGAATTCGGCTGCATGGGCCTGGGGCCGGTTTTTGAGGCCATGGGCAGAAACCTTTCGGCCTCCCCCTTGTTGTCCAGCGTGGTGCTCGGTGGCTCGCTGATCCATCTGGCGGGCAGCGCTGCGCAACAGGACCAGTGGCTGACGGCGGTGATCAGTGGCGAGCGGCGCCTGGCGCTGGCACTGGATGAAAAGCCGCGTCATGCCCCCGAGCACACGGCACTGACCGCGACGGCCGAGTCTGGTGGTTATCGTCTGGATGGCGAGAAGTTCTTCGTCATCGATGGCCTGGGCGCCGATGCGTACCTGGTAGCGGCGCGCACCCGTGGCCGTGCAGGTGAAACGCAGGGCATCAGTGTATTCCTGATACCGGCGAACACGCCGGGCGTGCAGGTCAGCGCATTGACCCTGATCGACTCGCGCAATTGCGCGCGGCTGCGCTTGAGTGCCGTGTACGTGGGCAGCGACGCCTTGCTCGGTACGCTCGGCGCGGCGTGGCCGGTGCTGGACGAGGCCCTGGACCGGGGGCGTGCGTGCCTGGCTGCCGAAATGCTCGGCGCCGCCGAGCAACTGTTCGCCATGACCCTGGATTACCTGAAGACCCGCGTGCAGTTCGACGTGCCCATCGGTTCGTTCCAGGCCCTGCAGCATCGGGCTGCGCGCTTGCATGTGGAGTTGCAGCTGGCCCGCAGCGCTGTAATGGCGGCATTGGCCGCGCTCGACGACAGCGCATTGAGCGCGGCCGAGCGCGGCCGGCGGGTGAGCCTGGGCAAATGGAAAGCCGGTGAGGTGGCCGCCCAGGTCAGCAACGAGGCGGTACAGATGCACGGTGGCATCGGTGTCACCGATGAGCTGGACGTCGGCCTTTACCTCAAGCGGATTCGCGTGGCCCAGGCGTGCCTGGGTGACAGTGACTTCCAGTGTGCGCGTTACGCCGCTTTCGCGTCTTTGGAGAACTAGAACATGAAGCTGGAACAGTGGCGCAATGCCTGGCAGCAGTTGATCGGCCCGGGTTCGCCGTTCGAGGTGGTGTCTTCGCCCGACGACGGCCTGCGGTATTTTCGCCGTGCACCGGCGAACTTGCTCGAAGCCATCGATGCAGGCCGTGCACACGGCGAGCGAGAGTTTCTGGTGTGGGAGCAGCAGCGGCTGACGTTTGCCGGGTTTTTCGATCAGGTCGACCGCCTGGCTGCGCAACTGGCGCAGCGCTTCGGGGTAAAGCAGGGGGACCGGGTGGCCATTGCCATGCGCAATCAGCCTGCCTGGCTGGTGGCCTTTGTTGCGGTCCAGCGCTGTGGCGCGGTGTGCGTGCCGTTGAACAGCTGGGGCCTGCGTGACGAACTGTTCCATGGCCTGCAAGACAGCGGTGCGCAGGTGCTGGTCTGTGACGAGCAACGCCTGCAATTGCTGACGAGCGACCTGCTGGCACAGCGACTGGTCAGCATTGTGGTTGGCATGCCGGCGGGGCAAGCATTATCGGCCAACTGCCAGCGTTTCGAGGCGCTGATCCAGGGGCCGCTGCTGGCGTTGCCGGCCATCGAGATCAATCCGGCTGACCCGGCGCTGATCCTCTATACCTCAGGCACCACCAGCCGGGCCAAGGGCGTGCTGTCCAGCCATCGGGCCATTTGCCAGGCACTGGCGGCACTGGAGTTCCAGTCGGCGTTCTGCGCCGTGAGTTCGCCCGAGCGGATCCAGGCGGTGATCGCCAGTGGCCTGGCACCGACCAACCTGATGGCGGTGCCGCTGTTCCATGTCAGTGGCCTGCATGCGCAGTTTTTGCTGGGGCTGCGCAGCGGCCGGCGGTTGTTGCTGATGTACAAATGGGACGTGGACAAAGCCTTCGACCTGATTCGAGATGAGCGCTGTACCCAGTTCAATGGCGCACCGGTAATGATGCAGCAATTGCTTGGCTCGCCGCGGTTTGCCAGCACCGACAGCGACAGCCTGTACGGCCTCGGCCTGGGCGGGGCGGTGGCCTCCAGTCGGCTGCTGGCGCATATCAGCAAGCGCAAGCCCCATGCAATTGGTGGCAGTGGCTATGGCTTGACCGAAAGCAACGGCATCGGTGCCGCAGTGGGCGGCGATCAGTTCGTCTACAAACCCGACTCGGTGGGCTGGCCGCTGCCGATCGTGGATGTATGCATTGGGCCGGACCCGTATTCACCGCTACCGGCGGGGCGCAGCGGTTTGATCTGGCTACGTTCGCCGACCCTGATGAACGCTTACTGGCGGCTGCCTGAAGCCAGTGCCGAGACCTTGCGCGACGGTTGGCTGGACACCGGTGATATTGGCCACCTGGACGAGGAGGGCTTCCTGTACATCACCGACCGCGCCAAGGACCTGATCAACCGTGCGGGTGAGAAGATATCCGCCAGTGAAGTGGAATCGTGTATCTGCGAAATGCCCGGGGTGACCGAGGCGGCCGCCTTTGCCCTGGCCGATGAGGAACTGGGCGAGCGCCTGGTCCTGGTGTTGCGCAGCGAGCTGCAGCCAGCGCCGACCCAGGACCAGGTGTGTGCCTTTATCGGCCAGCGCCTGGCGGCCTACAAGGTACCGGCCGAGGTACACCTGCAACGTGATCCGCTGCCGCGCAATGCGTCTGGCAAGGTGGTCAAGGCGCAACTCAAGGAATTATTGGTCGGTGCCTGACTGATTAGTCTTTCCGGACGATGTACTCCCCAGCAGATCAGGAACAATGGAGGTACCCCAGTAGTCCTGGTCTGCGAAGGAGCCAACCGATGAAAATAACAACAAAAGGCGTGATGTTCGTAGCTGCAGTGGCCGCCAATGTCGGCCTGCAAGGCAACGCACTTGCGCAAGTGTCGCCTGAAGAGGCTGCCAAGCTCGGTAAGGAGCTGACCTGTGTCGGTGCCGAGAAAGCCGGTAATGCCGAGGGCACCATCCCGCCTTACACCGGCAAATACCTGGGCGAAGTGCCGGGCTGGAACCATGTGAAGTTTTCTGGCGATCAACCGGTCGACCCTTACGCCAACGAAAAGCCCATCCTGGTGATCACCGCGCAGAACATGGGCCAGTACGAAAGCCATTTGACCGAAGGCCAGAAGGCCTTGCTCAAGCGCTATCCCACCACCTACAAAATGAACATCTACCCAGGCCATCGGGACTTCCGTTACCCGGACTATGTCTGCGAGCGGGCGATGAAGAACGCCCTGAGCGCCAAGCTGGTCGACGACGGCATGGGCATCGAGGGGATTGGCCAGGTACCGTTCCCTATTCCGAAAAACGGCATGGAGCTGCTGTGGAACCACCAGCTGCCGGCACGGGCCTACACCGAAGAAAAGGTCAGCGACCTGGCTTCGGTGTTGCCAAACGGCAGCATCGGTTGGGGCCGCGCCCATGCACGCAACCTCTCGCAGGCCAACTCACCGACCGTCGAGCCAAAAACCGAAAGCCAGATACAGGCCATGAGCTGGAACACCACCTTGAAGCCGGTGCGTGACAACGGTGTGGTGAGTATTTCCCAAGAGCCCTACAACTTCCTCGCCAACCCACGCCAGGCCTGGAGCTACAGCCCGTCCACCCGGCGCGTGCGACAACTGCCTGGCTACGGTTACGATCAACCGATGATCGGCACCAATGGCACCATGACGGTTGACGAAGACCGCCTTTACAACGGCTCGCCCGAGCGCTTCAACTGGACGCTGATCGGCAAACGCGAAGTCTATGTGCCGGCCAACGCCTTCAAACCCAATACCGGTGACATCAAGTACGCCGACATGCTTACCCCCAACCACCCCAACCCCGACTACATGCGCTACGAGCTGCGCCGCGTATGGGTGCTTGAGGCCAAGTTGAAAGAGGGTTACCGCCATGTCTACGGCAAGCGTGTGCTGTTTATCGACGAAGACACCTGGAACGCGGTGGTTTCGGACAACTATGACAGCCGTGGTGCGCTGTGGAAGCACGCGATGATCAACTACTACTACCACCCGGACATGAGCGCCTGGCAGGCCGGTTCGCAGTTCTTCATGGACCTGAACTCGGGCCAGTACACCGGCTACGCCATGACCAACGAATCGAAGAAAGGGCCGATTCTCAACGAAGCCAAATTCACCCCGGACATGTACACCGCCGATGCGGCGAGGGCGATGGGGCGGTAACGGCGAAGCCAAAAAAACCCAGGTAAGCACCTGGGTTTTTTTTTGCCTCAGGCTTCTCGCCCAGCGCGATTGCCTGCGGCGATGGCGCCTTCGATATACCCCAGGCTCTGGCAGTCACCAATGCTGACCACCTTCAGTCCGGCGCTGCTCAGTGCATCGCTCAGGCGGGTATCAGGCGTCGCACCACTGGCCAGCACCACCGAATCACCACGCACCTCGGCAGCTTCACCTTCGGCTGTCTGATAGCGCACGCGGTTACCGTCGATGGCGGTAACGCTCACCCCGGTCAGCAGCTGCCCACCGTGCACCCGGATGCCATGCAGCACCCGCCAACGCCGCACAATCGCCAGTTCCCGGCCCAGGTGGCCACTGCTTTCCAGCACGCAAACCTGGCGCCCACGCGCAATCAGGAACTCCGCCAGTTCCAGCCCCACCAGCCCACCGCCGACAATGATCACGCGCTTGCCCAAGGGCATCCACACCCGTGACAGCTTTTGCATGGCTTCGGTGCTGTCGGTGACGCCGATCAGGTTGCCGGCCTTCATCAGGGTGCGTTGCGTCAGTGACAGCTTGCGCCGGGCAATCTCTTCGGCGCGGTCGCCGGTCATCAGCCGGCGCAGTTCATCACCGCTCCATACATGATCCTGCTCGGCGCCGGGGATGTCCGGCGCGGCGCGCTGTGCGCCGGTGGCAACAATCACCTGATCGACGCCCAGGTCGCGCAGCAGGGCTGCATCTACAGTACTGCCCATGCGTACATCGATGGGCAGTTGCCGCACCTGGTACAGCAGATTGTCGAGCAGGCGACCGTTCTCGGGGTAGGCGAGGGCCGCAAAGAACAAGGTACCGCCCAGGCGGTCACTGCGCTCAAGCAGCGTCACGCGATGGCCACGCAAGGCCGCCACGCGTGCGGCTTCCAGGCCCGCCGGGCCACCGCCGACCACCGCAACATGTTGCGCGGCTGCCACTGGCGTGATGATGCGCTCGCTTTCATGGCCGGTTTGCGGGTTGACCGCGCATTTGACCCGTTGGTTGATGAAGATCTGGCTGACGCACACATAACAGTAAATGCACGGTCGAACGGCCTGCAGCTGCCCGGCCTGCAGTTTGTTCGGCAATTGTGGGTCGGCAAGCAACTTGCGGCCCATGGCAATGAAATCGCACTGGCCGGCAGCAATCGCTGCGTCGCCGGTTTCAGGCTCGATACGCCCGACGGCAATCACCGGAATGCTCACGCACTGCTTGATGGCCGCTGTCCATTCGAGAAAGGCCGCCGGCTTTTGCACCAGCGGCGCTTCGGTAAAGGCCACGCCGCTACTGGTCATGGCATAGGCCGAGACACTGACCGCATCGGCGCCCGCGCTTTGCGCCAGGCGGGCAATCGCCTTGGCATCGTCGAGGGTGATGCCACCGGGGGTGAGCAGCTCTTCGGCATCGAGCCGCAGCCAGACGCCAAAGCCGGCGCCAACCCGCGCGCGGATGGCGGCCAGCACCTCAAGTAGCAAGCGCGCACGGTTTTCCAGTGCGCCACCGTAGGCATCTTCACGGCGGTTGTAATACGGCGATAGAAAGCCGGCGATGATGTAGTTGTGCGCGGCATGGATTTCCACGCCATCGAACCCGGCGCGCTGCGCACGCCCGGCGGCGGCGGCGAACCATTCGACCATCTGTGCGATGTCGTTGTGGTCCATCACCCGCATCTCGATCCCGCCTTTGCGACCGCGAACGGCACTGACAAAGGAGGCGAGCTCTTCCGGGGTCAAGGCCTGCATCATGTCGGAGTTACTGGCCGGGGGCAGCGACGGTACCCACAGCGGCCGGCCCGCAGCCATGTCCCGTATGGCGTTCTTACCGGCGTGCTGCAACTGCATGGCGATCTTTGCGCCGTGCCTGTGCACGCGTTCAGCCAGTTGGGCAAGGCCCGGGATGAATTCATCAGAAGAGACGCCGACCTGGTAAGGCTCGGCGGTACCGGCGGGGAAGGCGACGGCGCACACACCCATGATCAACAGCCCGGCACCGCCTTCGGCACGTGCTTCGTAGTAGGCCTGGATACGTTCGCCGCACTGCCCGTCGGCTTCGGCGAAGTTGGAGCCCATGGGCGCCATGATGATGCGATTACGCAGTTGAAGGGGGCCGATGCGGCCAGGCTCAAGCAAGTGGGAGAGTTTTGTCATTGTTATGTCAGCCCTTGGTAGAAGCCAGTCGATACGACAGCGGCCAGGTTGCTGCTGTCGCAAGGTACGTTGCGTACGGCGACTAGGCTTGGCGCAGGAACTCGAGGCAGGAACGGTTGAACAACTCACGGTGCTCCACCTGAACCCAGTGTCCACAGCGATTGAGCAGAATAAAGCGGGCGTCAGGGGCGTTGTCGAGCACTTTCATTGCGCCACCAACCGGGTTGAAGTTGTCGTTGGTGCCCCAGAACCCCAGAATCGGGACGCGCAGCTCTTCAAGGCGCTCGGTCATGTTCGGCACCATCATGGTCGAGAACAGGCAGTGCGGCTGATATCGGGCCACGGCAACGCGTTCGGCCAGCAGGCTGTCGGGCAGTTGCGAGGAATCGAACAGCTGCAGGCTCATGATCTGGCGCATTTTGTCGATGTCGAGCGGGCCTGCGTTGAACAGCTCGACCATGCGCTGAATGCCGATCTTCTTGAAATAGGTTTCGCGCTCCTCGACACCGCCCGGGGCCATCAGGATCAGCTTGTCGAGCAATTGCGGTTCGGCCAACCCCAGGCCAATGGCGATGGCGCCCCCCAGCGAGTTGCCGAGCAGGGTGCAGCGCTGCACTTCAAGGGCCTTGAGCAAGCCGGACACGGCGTTGACGAAGAATTCCAGGTTGTACTGGACGTTGTCGGGTTTGTCCGAGCGGCCGAAGCCAGGCAGGTCGATCACCAGGTTACGAAAGCCGGCCGCGACGAAGTCGGGGTAGTTGCCCTTGAAGTTGCTGTAGCCACTGGCGCCCGGGCCACTGCCATGCAACCACACCACGACGGGGCCGCTGCCTTCGTCGAGGTAATGCAGGCGCAGGCCGTTGTCGAGGGTGACGAAGTGGCCGATAGGCAACGGTAGGTCTTGTTCTGACATCTTCGAATCTCCATTGATCAGGCAGTTACGGCATTTTCAGGTGTGGCAGTCGGTGCAGCCGAGCGCTGCAGTTGAGCGCGGTAGCGGGGCAGGGCCATGCCCAGGAATACGGTGGAGAGCATCAGCATCGAAATGGAGGTGGCCAGGGCGTAACGCAGCGCTTCTGTGCCGAGGGACGGGGCAAACAGGTCGCTGAGGACACCGATCAACAGCGGGCCGACGCCGACACCCAACAGGGTCATGGCCATGACGAAGATTGAAGTGGCCTGGGCCAGGCGCGCAGCCGGGAACAGATGCGTGACGGCACCCAGGCATGGGGTTGCCCACCAGGTACCAAAGAAGGCAAAGCCTGCATAGAACAGGAACGCGGCCGGTACCGGGGTGCTGCCCAGATGGAACAGAATGCCGGTTGGCCAGAGGAAGTACGCCAAGCCGAACGGGATACTGACCAGGGTGGCAAGCAGCGGTACGCCGATCTGCCAGCCCGCATCACGGCGGGCCATGCGGTCGGAAATGATGCCGCAGGCCAGGGTGCCGAAGGTGGCGCCGCTGCCGCCTACCACACCGACCAGAAAGCCCGCATCCTGCAGGTTCAAGCCGTGGGAGCGGATCAGGAAACTCGGGCTCCAGGTGCCGATCGCATAGCCGGCGATAGCGCTGGACGCGCCGGTCAGCACCAGCCACAGGAACGAGGGGGTTTCCATCAGCTTGGCCACCGTCTTCGCCCAGCCTTCCTGAATCACTTGGACCTTGGTCTGCATTTCGCTGGCAATTGCCGGCGCCCGAACAGTGAGCCACAGCAACAGCCCCAGCAGGATGCCCGGTACGCCAATGATCAGGAACGCCGAGCGCCAGCCGTAATGCTGGGCGATCCAGCCACCGAAGCCGAGGCCGAATATGGCGCCGAAGCTTGAGCCGAGCATCAGGATGGACAGGGCAGTGGAGCGGTTTTTTGCCGGGTAAAGCTGCGAAATCATCGCCACCGAAGGCGCCGTGCCGCCGGCTTCACCGACCGCTACGCCGATCCGCGCCAGTACCAGCAGCCAGAAACTGGTGGCCAGGCCGCAGGCCATGGTCATCACACTCCAGGCAATGCAGCAGGCGGCAATCACCGGCTTCGGCCCGATACGGTCGGAAAGCCGGCCCAAGGGGAAGCCGAAGAGGGTATAGAACACCGCGAAGGTCACCCCCGAGAGCAGGCCGATGCCCGTGTCGGAAATGCCGAACTCCGCCTTGACCGGCTCGATCAGGATCGCCATCAACTGCCGGTCGATGTAGTTGAAGATGTAAATCACGGCCAGCACGAACAGTGCGTAGTGGCTACGCCAGGTAACGGGGTTGGAAGAGTTCACGACGGGTGCTCCCGGTTTTGTTCTAGTGAGCAGGAGCGTGGCGCCGATCATGCTCGGGCACATCGTCCATTCAGACCACTTGCTTGCGGCATATGGGCAAGCACAGCTGCGTAGTCTTATCGGACGATGTTGCGGTTTTGTACAGGGTTAATGATTCGTCCCGTGCTCGATCATCCAGCGTGTAGTGCAGGTGATCGGGGAAGCCAAGGCTTGCGGGAGATCAACGATGAAGTTAGCGAACAAAGTGGCCCTGATCACGGGCGCCGGGCAAGGCATGGGGCGGGCAATTGCCCAGCGCTTTGCCGAGGCCGGCGCACGGGTGGTGGCGGCCGACATCAACCTGCAGGCTGCCGAGCAGACGATCGAAGGCCTCGGTGAGCACGCCATGGCGCTGGCGTGCAACGTCGCCGACGGCGACTCGGTGGCGGCGGCCATGCACAAGCTGGAAGCCCGTTTCGGCGCCCTCGACATCCTGGTCAACAACGCCGGTGTCGGCTCGGTCGACGCCTTTGTCGACACCCCGGACGCGCATTGGCAGCGGGTCATTGGGGTGAACCTCACGGGCACGTTCCTGTGCAGTCGTGAAGCGGTGCGGCTGATGCAAAAGCACGCCATCCAGGGCGTGGTGATCAATATCTCCAGCACCGCCGCGATGACCGGCGAAGGCCCAAGCCATTATTGCGCGGCCAAAGCCGGGGTCATGGGGCTTACCCGCAGCATGGCGCGCGAGCTCGCCGCCAGTGGCATCCGCGTCAACACCCTGGTGCCCGGCCCGACCAACACCCCGATGATGGCCGACATCCCCGATGAGTGGGTGCAGGGCATGCTCAAGGCAATCCCCCTGGGCCGTATGGGCGAGGTCGACGAGATCGCCCGCGCCGCGGTGTTTCTGGCCAGTTCCGACGCCAGTTTCATCACCGGTCAGAACCTCGCCGTCAACGGCGGCATGGCCTTCATTTGAACCGGGAGCAGGCAATGAGCAGACGACTGCAGGGCAAGATCGCATTTATTACCGGTGCCAGCTCCGGGATTGGTGCTGCCACCGCGCAACGCTTTGCCCAGGAGGGCGCCACCGTGGTGCTTTGCGGGCGTAATCAGGCGCCATTGGAAGCCGTGGCCAGCGCCATCCGCGAAGCCGGTGGCAAGGCCCATTGGCAAGTCGCCGATGTCAGCGACGAGCAGGCCTTTGTCGGGGCAATCGAAGCCGCGGCGCAACAGCATGGCCGCCTGGACATCCTGGTCAACAACGCCATGGCTTACACCTGGGGTGCCATCGACAGCACCAGCACCGATGACTGGCACGCCAACTTCAGCACCACCGTAGACGGCACGTTCTGGGGCACACGCACGGCCATGGCGCTGATGAAAGCCCAGGGCGGCGGCGCCATCGTCAACATTGCCTCGATCTGCGGGTTGTTCGGTACGCCCTGGATGGCCGGCTACTCGGCCGCCAAGGCCGCGGTGATCAACTTCAGCCGCGCCGCAGCCAGCGAAGGGGCGGCCAACAGGATTCGCTGCAACGTGGTGGTCCCGGGCGTCATCGAAACCCCGGCAACCGCAGGCATGCTGGCCGACGCCAAGGCCCGTGGCAATACCGAGAAACTGATCCCGCTGCGCCGTATCGGCCAGGCGCAGGAGGTGGCCAACGCGATTCTGTTTCTGGCCAGCGACGAGGCGTCCTATATCACCGGTGCGTGTGTGCCGGTGGACGGTGGGCGCAGCTCGGAACTCTACACGGTGCTGGAGTGATGAGCATGGAACCGAACACGTTGTTGGCACGTATCGACCGGCTTGAGTCGATTGAGGAAATCCGTCAACTGGCGGCCAAGTACTCGCTGTCGCTGGACATGCGCGACCTCGATGCCCACGTCAATCTGTTTGCCGAAGACATCCGCGTTGGCCGCGAAAAGACCGGCCGCGCGCACCTGAAAGCATGGGTCGATGCCACCTTGCGCGACCAGTTCAGCGGCACCTCGCATCACCTGGGCCAGCACATCATCGAACTGCTTGACGCCGACAATGCCGTTGGCGTGGTGTATTCCAAGAACGAGCATGAGACCGGCCCCGAGTGGGTGACCATGCAAATGCTCTATTGGGATGACTACCAGCGCATCGATGGCCGTTGGTACTTCCGTCGCCGCCTGCCGTGCTACTGGTACGCCAGCGACCTCAACAAGCCGCCGATCGGCGAGCGAAAAATGCGCTGGCCAGGGCGTGAACCCTATGCCGGCAGCTTCCACGACCTGTTCCCGTCCTGGGCCGAGTTCTGGGCCCGGCGCCCGGACAAGGACCAACTGCCCGACGTCGCCCCGGCCGCGCCCCTGGAACACTTTCTAGCCACCCTGCGACGCGGTGCTGTGGCACCGAAGATTCGTGTGCGCTGAGGAATCACGATGAGCATCTTGTTTGAACCCCTGCGTCTGGGCGAGCTGGAACTGGGCAACCGCATTGTCATGGCGCCGATGACCCGTAGCCGCGCCAGCGCACAGGCGGTGCCGACGGCTGAAATGCTCGACTACTACCGCCAGCGTGCCAGTGCCGGGCTGATCATTGCCGAGGGCACCGCGCCGTCGGCAGATGGGCTGGGCTATTGCCGCACGCCGGCCATCTATGACCGCGCGCAGATCGAGGGCTGGCGCCAGATCACCCGCGCGGTGAGTAATGCCGGCGGGCGCATGGTGTTGCAGTTGATGCACGTGGGCCGCGCCGCCAATTGGCAGAACAAACCGGCCGGGGCACGGACCGTCGCCCCATCGGCGATCCGTGCCCGCACCCAGGTGTTCTGCGACGGGGCTGGCCTGGTCGATACCGATGAGCCTCAGGCATTGAGCCTAGAGGACATCGACAACGTGATCGAGCAATACCGGCGCGCAGCCCTGAACGCCCGCGAAGCCGGCTTCGAAGGGGTCGAGTTGCATTGCACCAGTGGTTACCTGCCGATGCAGTTCATGGCGTCCGGCAGCAACCAGCGCAGTGATGGCTATGGCGGCGCGGTAGCCAACCGCGTGCGGTTTCCGGCCCAGGTGCTGACCGCGATGGCGGCGGCGATCGGCCCGGGGCGTGTGGGTTTTCGCCTATGCCCGGGTAACCCTTACAACGACATCAGCGACGCTGACCCGGCCGCCACTGCACAAGCTTTGTGCGAGCAGGTCGAGCCGCTTGGCCTGGCGTACCTGCACATCATGCGCTCGCCGCTGGCCGCACTGGATGCCTTCGCATTGGCCCGCAGCCATAGCCGCGGCGGGTTGATCCTCAATGACGGCTTCGACGGGCCTTCGGCTGCAGCGGCAATTGAAGCTGGGCAGGGCGAGGCGGTGTCGTTTGCCCGCCACTTCATCGGCAACCCGGACCTGGTCCAGCGCCTGCGCGCCGGCCTGCCCCTGGCCGGCTTCGACCGCAAGACGCTCTATACGAAAGGCTCGCCTGGCTATTCGGACTATCCGACCCACGCCCAGGCGACTGCATGAACAGCCGGTTTTATCGGAGGTAGGGATGAACAATTTCAATAACAACGCAAGCCTGCTGCCCAGTGTTGATCGCGGGGTTGTGCCTCGCGAGCACACCCAGGCCATCCTTGATCGCCGGGCCGAAGCCGCCGCGCGGATCAAACCTGCGGATCGCTATACCCTGGCTGATCGCCTCGAAGAACAGGCGCAACGCCACGGCGAGCGGCCTTTCGTCATTTACGGCGATCAACGTTTGAGCTACGCCCAGGTAAACGCTCGGGCTGACCAGCTGGCCCACGTTTTCTATGCCCGTGGCCTGCGCCCCGGCGATGTCTGCGCGCTGGCCATGGAGAACCGGCCGGCGTTTTTCTGCTGCTGGTTCGGCCTGGTCAAGCTCGGTGTAGTGGTGGGCTTCGTCAATACCCAGGTCAGTGGCCGGCCGCTGGTGCACGCGCTGGAGGCCATCGAGGCCAAGGCAATGCTGGTCGGCGAGGAAGTGCTGGGCAACGTGCTCGCCACCGAAGGCCTGCCGCCGCTGCCGCTGTGGCTGGTCGAAGATGCCGAGCAAGCGTGGGCCGGGCCGATGCCTGCACAGGTCGACACCGGCCTGGCTGAAGCATTGGCCAATGCCCCGATCACGCCATTCCCGCGTGACCTGCGTGCCGACCTGCGCGCCGAGTCGCCGAGCCTGCTGATTTTTACCTCGGGTACCACCGGCTTGCCGAAAGCGGCGCGTTACAGCCACATGCGCTGGATGTCGACGGGCGACATCATGGAAGTCACCCTGCAGACCACGCCCAGTGACGTGTTTTATTGCTGCCTGCCGCTGTACCACGGCGCAGCGGCCACTTCAGTGACGTCGACCGCGCTGAAAACCGGCGCGGCGATCGTGGTGCGGCGCAAGTTCAGTGTCCGCGAATTCTGGAAAGACGTGCGTGAGCACCAGATCAGCGTGTTCCAGTACATCGGCGAGATCTGCCGCTACCTGCTCAACCAGCCCGAGGCGGCCGGCGAACGCGAGCATGGCCTGCGCTGTATGCTCGGCGCCGGGTTGACGCGTGAAACCTGGCAGAACTGGGTGCAGCGTTTCGGGCCTATACAGGTGTTCGAGGGCTGGGGCTCCACCGAGTCCAATACCAATGTGGTCAACGTCGACAACTACCTGGGCGCCTGCGGGCGCATACCGTTCTGGGACAAGAGCAACCTGCGCCTGGTGCGCTATGACGTTGAAACCGACAGCCACCCGCGGGACGAGCAGGGCTTTTACCAGCTCTGCGAAGTGGGTGAAGTGGGTGAAGCCCTGGGTTTTATCATCGACCACCCGCAGATCGGTGGCGGTCGCTTCGAGGGTTACACCTCGGCCGAAGCAACCGACAGCAAGATTCGTCGCAATGTCTTGCGCCACGGTGATGCCTATTGGAGTTCGGGTGACCTGCTGCGTTTTGACGAAGACGGCTACCTGTACTTCATCGACCGCATCGGCGACACCTTCCGCTGGAAAAGCGAGAACGTCTCGACCCTGGAGGTGGCGGCTGCACTGGGCGATCTTGCCGGGCTTGAGCTGATCAACATTTACGGCGTGCAGGTGCCTGGGCAAGAGGGCCGCGCCGGCATGGCGGCGGTACTGATGCAGCCAGGGCAGCCCTTTGACCCGGCAGCGTTCTATGCGCTGACCGAGGCGCGTTTGCCACGCTATGCGGCGCCGGTGTTCGTGCGGGTGTCGGCGGCGGCCGACCTGACCAGCACCTTCAAATTGCGCAAGGTCGACCTGCAGCGCCAGGGTTATACGCCCACGGCGTTCAGCGACCCGCTGTTCATCCGTGACGAAAGCAGCCGCAGCTATGTGCCGTACAGCACCCAGGTGCTGGGGCGCATGGGCCTGGCCGCTTTTGCGGGTGACGTCAGTGAGTAGCCTGGATGCCCAGGGGCACGAATGGCGCTCGGGCCTGCGCTTCCCCTGGCCGCAGCCACCGGCCAATGGCGAGGTTCAACAGGTCGCCGAAGGGCTTTTGTGGCTGCGCATGCCGCTGCCGTTCGGGCTTGACCACATCAACCTGTACCTGCTGCGCCACGGCGAGGGTTGGGTGGCGGTCGATACCGGGCTCAACAACACCCAGACCCGCGACATATGGGAAGCACTGTTTGCCACGGTGTTGGGTGGTTTGCCGCTGGTGGCGGTGATCTGCACGCACTTTCATTCGGACCACGTCGGGGTGCTCGGCTGGTTGACCGAGCGCTTCCGCTGCCCGGTGTTCATGACCGTCAGTGAATATCAGGCCATGCATCAGCTCGGCGCGCCGGGCAATACCGGCACGAGCTGGGCGTTTTACCAGCATTACCAGCGCGCAGGTTTCAACCAGGAGCAGACCGCCGCGTTGTTCCCGCTGCTGGGCTCCGCGCACTTTCGGCCAGAGGTGCCGACCAGCTTCCGGCGCCTGAGTGAAGGCACCCGACTGGTGATTGGCGGGCGCCGTTGGCAGGTCCTGATCGGCCGCGGCCATTCGCCGGAACATGCCTGCCTGTACTGCGCCGAGGACGGCCTGTTGATTTCCGGTGACCAGGTGCTGCCGCGCATCACTTCCAGTGTCTGCGTGCAGGTCACCGAGCCGGATGCCGACCCGCTGCGCGACTGGCTGGACTCGGTCGAGCGCTTGCGGGAGGTGCCCGACAGCGTGCTAGTGCTGCCGGCACATGAACGGCCGTTTTACAACCTGCATTTACGCCTTGATCAACTGCGCGCGCACCACCAGGGGCACTTGCAACAGCTGTTGGCGGCCTGCACCGCGCCGCGCAGTGCCGTGGAGCTGATGGCCGAGCTGTTTCCGAAGGTAAAAGGGCGCTTCGACGAATTGATGGCGATTGGCGAGACCCTGGCGCATGTCAATTACCTGATTGCGCAGGGGCAACTGGTGCGTGAAGAAACAGCCGGCGTGTTCCGTTACGGGCACACGCCCGAGGGTGTCAACGTTCAGTCGGTGCTAGGGCAGCTCTGAGCGAGCTGAGGGTAACGAGTGGTGTTCTTGCACTTTTGCGCGACCGTCAGGTCGTTAATCGGAGAGGCAGTGTGACTAATAAAAACAACAAATATGGTGCTGGCCCGGCTGTATCGGGTTTCGAATTATCGGGTCTGGTGGTGGCAATCGCACTGGTGTCCACACCCGCATGGTCCGGTGAAACCATCGAGTTCGACAACGGCACGACGATCGACTGGACGGTGACCACCAGCTACGGCCTGGGGGTTCGCCTGTCGAACCCTTCAAGCAAGCTGTTGACAGCCAACGCCGATGATGGCGACCGCAACTTCGACAAGGGCAGCCTGGTGACCAACCGCATTGGTGCCCTGGCCGAGATGATCGTGCGCAAGGACAACTACGGCGGGGTGTTGCGCGCCAGTACCTTCTACGATGATGTCTACCATCGGTCCAACGACAACGACTCACCGGGCACGGTCAACAAGGCCGGCGATCACAACGAGTTCACCAGCGACACCAAGTATTACAGCGGCGGGCGCAGCAAGTTCCTCGATGCCTATGTGTTCAGCGGCTGGCGCTTTGACAATGGCTCGATGCTCGACGTCAAGGCCGGGCGCCATATCGAGTCATGGGGTGAAAGCTTGTTCTACCCCGGCGTCAGCGGCGTGCAGAACCCGTCCGATGCGGTCAAGGCCGCGCAGCCAGGGGTCGAGGTCAAGGAAGTGCTGTTGCCGGTCGGGCAGGTGTCGGCGTCGTATCGGTTGAACCCGCAGTGGACCTTGGGTGCTTACGTGCAATACGAATGGATGGGCACGGAACTGCCGCCGGTGGGCAGCTACCTGTCCACCAGTGATGTGGTCGGGCCCGGGCGAGAATTTCTCATCGGCGCCAATGGTTCGCGGATCAACTACCAGGGCACCGATGAACCGCGTGACAGCGGTCAATGGGGGGCACAGGTACGCTTTCGACCCGTGCCCGCCCTGGAACTGTCACTGTTTCATGTCAATTATCATGACAAGAACCCTGCCACTGCCCTGGTGGGTTACCGGGCCGTCCCGGCCGGGCCAGGCGTGTTCTTCGGAACGCCGGATGGCTACCGCATTACCTACTTTGAAGACATCAAGCTGACCGGGATCAGTGCCTCGACCAAAATCGGCGAGACCCAGATCGGTGGCGAGTGGTCGTATCGCGACGGTGCTCCGGTGATGGTCAACACCGGCCTTGGCCCAACGCCTGCGCGCGGCAAGGGCCAGCAAATGCAGCTGTCGGCAATCCGCATTCTGGGTGACCGGCCTTGGGCGAGCCAGACCTCGCTCACCGCCGAGATCGTCCATGTGCGAGTCGACAGTGTTGATGAAGCCTCGGCGGCGCCTAACCTGCTGGGCCTGGGCAACAGCCTGATCCCGTCCATGCGCCCGCTGGTGCAACCGTCTGACGACTACACCTACAAGACCTCGACGGGCTGGCGCAGCAAGACGGCCAGTGCCTACACCCTGGGTGCGTCCTTCAGCTACCCGGGCGTGTTCGAAGGCTGGGACCTCGAAGTGCCGGTGAACTTTTCCAACGTGTTCAGTGGTGCCACGCCGATGGCCGGGACCATTTCCGGGTTGCAAGGTGACCGCCGGTTGAGCATGGGCGCCACGTTCAAGTACCTGGGCAACCTGGAAGTCGCCCTGCGGGTCACTGGCTACCTGGGCGATGCTGACCCGGTCAAGCGCCTGCTGGCAGACCGCGACTACGGTACATTCTCGGTCAAGTACAGCTTCTGACTGGCGCGCCGGCGCCAGGGTTGGGTCAACCCTGGCGCCGGCTGCTGACCTAGTCAAAATGGACGATCACGCGCCACGGCACCTGTGGCATGGTCGCAAGACAAAAACCTCAAGCACACAGCCTTCGAGTGGGGGATACATGGGTCTTAAAGGTCATGCGGCGATTGTCGGCGCCGCGCAATACAAACCCGAGAAGTACGCCACAGCGCCGCGAATGTTCCATCTTGAGCAAGTGGCCGACCTGGCAGCTCAGGCGCTGCGCGACGCAGGCTTACGTGCCGAAGACCTGGATGGTCTGGTGATCAATGGCCCGCACTTCCACGAAGCGTCGGTGTTCGTGCCGGCCATGGCCGCCGAATACCTGGGTTTGTCTGTAAATTTCGCCGAAGTGGTCGACCTGGGTGGGTGTACCGCCGTGGGCATGGTCTGGCGCGCGGCCGCGGCGATCGAACTGGGCCTGTGCCAGGCGGTGCTGTGTGTGATGCCGGCGCGGCTGGCGCCGATGGGCCCCGACGAAGATCCCGGGGCAATGGCCCGCGCCATGCGTTACGGCGGTCACAGTACTGCGTTTGGCGCGCCGGAGGCGGAGTTCGATCTGCCATACGGCCACATGGGCCAGAACACCGGCTACGCCATGATCGCCCAGCGTTATGCCGCGCAGTACGGTTATGACCCGGTGGCCATGGCCAAGATTGCCGTTGATCAGCGCACCAATGCCTTGGCCAACCCCCAGGCGATGTTCCATGGCCAGCCGTTGACGATCGAGCAGGTGCTGGCGAGCAAGCGCGTGGCTGACCCTTTGCACGTACTGGAGATTGTCATGCCGGTGGCCGGTGGCGCGGCCTTGATCATTGCCTCCAAGGAAGTGGCCGCACGTGCACGCAAGCGCCCGGCATTCATCACAGGCTTCGGTGAGCACCTGGCGTTCAAGTCGCCTTCGTATGCCCGGGACATGCTCAACACCCCGATTGGGCCTGCTTCGCGCCGTGCCTTCGAGATGGCCAGGCTCAAACCGGGCGATGTCGATGCGGCGCAGATCTATGACTGTTACACGATTACCGCATTGCTGACCCTGGAGGACGCCGGCTTCTGTGCCAAGGGTGAGGGCATGCAGTTTGTTCGCGAGCATGACCTGACCTGGCGCGGCGATTTCCCGATGAACACCCACGGTGGCCAGCTGAGCTTCGGCCAGGCCGGCGCTGCCGGGGGCATGTCACAGGTGATCGAGGCTGTCACGCAGATCAGCGGTGAGGCGGGTGAGCGCCAGCTTGAACGCTGCGACGCTGTCTACGTCTCGGGTACCGGTGGCGTGATGAGTGAACAGGCCGCGTTGATTCTTCAGGGAGCATGACCCGCATGTCGAACAATAAACCAATGCCGGTGCCGACTGACATTTCTGCGCCGTTCTGGGAAGGCCTGAAGGCACAGCGCCTGCTGATACAACAGTGCAACGCCTGCGAACACTGGGTGTTCTACCCGCGCAGGCACTGCCCGCAGTGCCTGGCACATGACCTGAGCTGGCGAGAAGTCAGCGGTGGCGCCAGCCTGTACAGCTTCACCGTGGCACGCATTGCCACATTGCCGGATTTTGCCGACGAGATGCCGCAAAAACTGGCCGTTATCGAGCTGGACGAGGGCGTGCGAATAAACACCACCCTGGTGGGGCTGGAAGAGGATCAGATCCGTATCGGTATGCGGCTCAAACCGGTTTTCGCCGAAGTTGACGCCAAGGGCACGCGGTTACTGCGCTTTACCGGCCCGGACCAGGACAGCACGGCGCTGCAGCGTTACAACGGTGCGCCTGCGGCGCAAACCAAGGAGCAGGGTGAAGCAGCAGCTGTACGCCTGATCGCCATGGATGATGACGTGGCGCTGCAGAGCCTGGTCAGCGAAACCTTCAGCGCCTGGAGCAACGAGATTGTCATCGATCAAGCCCTGATCGATGCCTTCGCCGCGCTGTCGGGTGATGACTACTGGATTCACACCGATCCGCAGCGTGCGCGCAAGGACAGCCCATTTGGCGGCACCATTGCCCACGGCGCGCTGGTGCAGGTGTTGCAGTCCCGGCTGAAGCTGGCGCTGGGCTATGAAATCACCGGCTTCAGCACCATGGTCAACTACGGCTCCGACCGCCTGCGCTTCCCGGCGCCGGTGCCGGCCGGCTCGCGGGTTCATGCGCGTGCCAGGGTCAAGCAGGTGGCGCGGGTCAAGCGCGGCACCCAGTTGACCCTGGAGGTGAATACCCACGTCGTCGGCAGTGATCGCCCCTCGGTCATCAACGACCTGGTGATCCTGTACATGTAACCCCTCTTTGGGATGGCACCGGCTTTGCCGGTGATCGCGGCTAAAGCCGCTCCTACAGGTTGTGCGTGCCCTGTAGGAGCGGCTTTAGCCGCGAAACAGGCGACGCGGTATCCCCCGATAGATCAACTGCTTAGTCTCAACGGACGATGAGCACCAGGCCCGCCCTCAGCACAATGAAGACCAACAAAGGTCCAGTCATTGAGGAGCAGGGCATGATGGATATTCGGGGGCTGAGCTACTTCGTCGCTCAAATCGAAAACCTCAGTCAGTGGCAACGTTATGCCGAAGACGTGCTGGGCATGATGGTGGTGCCCGCGCCCGGTGGCGGACTGTACGTGAAGATGGACGAGCGGCCGTTCCGTATGCTGATCGTCGAAGGCGCCGAGGCGGGCTACCTGGCCTCTGGCTGGGAGCTGGCCAGCGAGCGCGCTTTCAACGCCGCCTTGCAGGCCTTGGAGCAGAACGGTGTGCGCTGGCAAGCAGGCACTGCCGCCGAGACCGAGCAGCGTGGCGTGCAGGCACTGGTCAGTGTGCTGGACCCCTCCGGCAACCGCCACGAGCTGAGCTGGGGGCATCGTTCCGACTGCCTGCCCTTCGTCTCGCCGCAAGGCGTGCCGGGCTTTGTCACCGGCGACATGGGCCTGGGTCACACCGTGCTGCCGGCCCCGGACTTTGACGCGACCCTGGCCTTCGTCAAAAACGTGCTGGGCTTCGAGCTGTCGGACATCTTCAACTTTCGCCCCGACCCGGCAGCGCCGCCGATCCGCATTCACTTCCTGCATTGCCGCAACAGCCGCCACCACTCGCTGGCGCTGGCGGAGTTCGCGGTGCCTTCAGGCTGCGTGCACGTGATGGTGGAAGTGGGCTCGATGACCGAAGTGGGCCGTGCCCATGACCGGCGCCTGGCCCACCAGGTGCCGCTGTCGGCCACCCTCGGCCAGCACCTCAATGACCAGATGACCTCGTTTTACATGAAGACCCCGTCCGGCTTCGACCTGGAGTACGGCTACGGCGGCCTGCAAGTGGACTGGGCTGAGCATTCGGCCTTCGAATTTACCCGGGTAAGCCTGTGGGGGCATGACTTTTCCGTCGGCCAACAGCAAGGAGATGTGCAATGAACAAGCAAATGACGGCAGCCGATGCCGTGGCGCACCTGCGCGATGGCATGACCATCGGCTTCGGCGGCTGGGGGCCACGGCGCAAACCGATGGCGGTTGTCCGCGAGATTCTGCGTTCTCCCGTCAAGGACCTGACCGTGGTCGCCTACGGCGGCCCTGAGGTGGGCATGCTGTGCGCGGCGGGCAAGGTCAAAAAGCTGGTATTCGGCTTCGCCACCCTCGACGCGATTCCGCTGGAGCCCTATTTCCGAAAAGCCCGCGAAGCCGGTGGGCTGGAATTGCTTGAGGTGGATGAGGGCATGTTCCAGTGGGGCCTGCGCGCAGCGGCCATGCGTTTGCCGTTTTTGCCGACCCGCTGCGGCCTGGCTACCGATGTCACGCGGCTGAACCCTGAGCTTAAAACCATTCAGTCGCCGTATGACGACGGCGAAGTACTGCTGGCCATGCCCGCCCTCAACCTTGATGTGGCGTTTGTCCACGTCAACGTCGCTGACCGCCTGGGCAACACCCTGGTGACCGGCCCGGACCCGTATTTCGACCACCTGTTCGCCCGCGCTGCCCAGCAGTGCTTTGTGTCTTGCGAGCAATTGCACGAACGACTGGAACTGACCACCGAGCAGGCGCGCTGCAACACCTTCGAACGTTACCTGGTCAGCGGCGTGATCCATGCACCGTTCGGCGCCCACCCCACCGCCTGCCAGCCCGAGTATGGCTGGGACCTGGGCCACCTCAAACGCTATGCCGCCAGTGCCGGTGAAGAGGGCGGCTGGCAAGCCTATGTGGCGCAGTACGTGGCGGCCGGTGAGCAGGCTTATCAAGTGCAGAACGGCGGTACCGAACGCATGGGCTCCCTGGCCCTGCCAGTGTTCTGAGGAGGATGAAAATGTCGACTACCTGTGAATTTACCCTCGCGGAACTGATGATCGTCGCGGCCAGCGAAGCCTGGCGTGACAACGGCGAGCTGATCGCCTCGGGCCTGGGCGTGATCCCGCGTCTGGGCGCCAGCCTGGCCAAGCTCAGCCACAGTCCGCAACTGCTGATGACCGACAGCGAGGCCTACCTGGTCGAAGAGCCTATCCCGCTGGGGCCGCGTGGTGATCATGTGCCGAAATATTCCGGTTCGCTGAACTTCGAACGGGTGTTCGAGTGCGTCTGGGGAGGCCGCCGTCACGCCATGATCGGCCCGACGCAGATCGACCGCTGGGGCCAGAGCAACCTCTCCTGCGTGGGCGATTACCACAAGCCCAAGGCCGCAATGCTGGGTGTGCGCGGCTTGCCCGGCAACAGCATCAACCACATCAACTCGTTCTTTGTGCCCAGCCATAACACCCGCGTGTTTGTCAGCGGCGAGGTGGACATGGTCTCCGGCGTCGGTTTCAAGGCCGACCGCTGGCCACAAGGGGTACGCCGCGACCTGATGGACATCCGCCTGATCGTCACCGACTTGTGCGTGATGGATTTCGACGGCCCGGACCGCGCGGTTCAGGTGCGCAGCTTGCACCCGGGGGTGAGCTTCGAGCAGGTGCAGGAAAACACCGGTTTCCCGTTGCTCAAGTCAGCGTCGCTGAAAGAAACCGTACACCCGACGCCTGAGCAACTGGCCCTGATCCGTCGGCTCGACCCCCATGATCTGCGCAGTTCGGCGATCAAGGGCAACCCGGCTGGCATTCGCGTGGCGTAAGGCGAGGGACATGAGCATGAACAGCCCTGACAGTGAATTCGTCGAGCGAGCAGACCATTCGGTGTACGAAACACAGGAACCGGTGTTGTACAGCGTGGCAGAGGGTATCGCCACGCTCACCATGAACCGGCCAGCCTTCAACAATGCGCAGAACTCGCAGATGACCTATGCGCTGGATGCGGCGCTGCGCCAGGCCGTCAACGATGACGCGGTCAAGGTCATTGTGCTGCGCGGGGCCGGCAAGCATTTTTCGGCCGGCCATGACATTGGCACGCCCGGGCGCGATATCAACAAACCGTTCGAGCGCGCGCACCTGTGGTGGGACCACACCAACAAGCCGGGTGGCGAGCAGCTGTATGCCCGCGAGCAAGAGGTGTACCTGGGCATGTGCCGGCGCTGGCGCGAACTGCCCAAGCCGACCATTGCCATGGTCCAGGGTGCGTGTGTGGCCGGTGGGCTGATGCTGGCCTGGGTCTGCGACCTGATCGTGGCCAGCGACGATGCGTTTTTCCAGGACCCTGTAGTACGCATGGGCATTCCGGGGGTGGAGTACTTCGCTCACCCGTATGAGCTGAACCCACGTATCGCCAAGGAGTTTCTGTTCACCGGCGACCGCATGAGCGCCGAACGCGCCTACCAGATGGGCATGGTCAATCGGGTACTGCCACGCGAGCAACTGGAGCAGGGCACCTATGCGCTGGCGGCCGGAATCGCTCGGCAGCCGCGAATGGGCCTGGCGCTGACCAAACAGGCCATCAACCACGTCGAGGATCTGCAGGGCAAGCGTACTGCGATGGACGCTGCCTTTGCGTGGCATCACTTCGCCCATGCCCACAACGAGCTGCTGTCGGGTGACAAGCTGGGCGGCTTCGATGCCAAGGCCATGGCCCAGGCCAACAAGGCTGCCGCCAGTGGAGAGCAGGCATGAGCCGCTGGTTGTGTACGCCACTGACCGAAGCCTTGGGCTGCCGCTACCCGATCGTGCAGACCGCCATGGGATGGGTTGCAGACGCCAACCTGGTCATTGCCACAACCCGCGCCGGTGGGTTCGGTTTTCTGGCCGGGGCAACGATTGCGGCCGATGCCCTGGAAGGCGAGATCAACAAGGTCATCGCCGCCACCGGTGGCAGTAATTTCGGCCTGAACTTCCACATGTTCCAGGAGAACGCGGCGCAATGCGTTGACCTGGCGATTCGCTACCGCCTGCGTGCAGTCAGTTATGGACGTGGTCCGGACAAACAGACCATCGCCCGTTTCAAGGCCGCCGGGGTGCTGTGCATCCCGACGGTAGGTGCGCTCAAGCACGCATTGAAGGCGGTAGAGCTGGGCGCGGACATGATCACCATCCAGGGCGGTGAGGGCGGCGGGCATACCGGTGGTGTGCCCAGTTCGATCCTCTTGCCCCAGGTGCTCGCGGCGGTATCGGTGCCCGTAATCGCCGCAGGCGGTTACTCCACCGGCAGAGGCCTTGCCGGCGCGCTGGCAGCCGGCGCCGTGGGTATTGCCATGGGCACGCGCTTTTTGATGACCCAGGACTCGCCAACGCCGTCGAGGACCTTGGTGCATTACCTGGAGGTCAACGACCCGCAACGGGTGCGGGTGACCACTGCAGTGGATGGCATGCGCCACCGCATGATCGAGAACCCGTTCATCAACCGCCTGGAGCAGGCCGGATCTTTCGGGCGCCTGAGCATAGCGTTGCGCAGCGCCTGGCAATGGAAGCAGCAAACCGGAATGAGCCTGAGCCATCTGTTCGGTGTCCTGCGCCAGGCACTCAAGGAAGACCCCGGCGCGCTGTCGCAAACGGTAATGGCTGCCAACCAGCCGGTACTGCTGCAGCGTTCGATGATCGACGGTGTTCCGGACGAGGGCATTCTGCCCAGCGGCCAGGTGGCCGCCGCCATTGACGAACTCAAGAGTTGCCAGCAAGTGATCGAAGAAATTGCCCAGGAAGCCGAGCGCTGCCTGGAAGCCCTATTGGCTCGCCACGGCGAACATCAGCCAGCCGAGCGTTGGAGAACACCCTCATGAGTCAAGCATTTACCACACAGATCGAGGCGGGCATCGCCGAGCTGGTGCTGGCCAAACCGCCGGTCAATGCCCTGGGCAGTCAGGAGTGGATGGACCTGGCCCATCAGGTCGAAGCACTGGGCGCCAACCCCGATGTCCGGGTGATCGTCATCCGTGCCGAAGGGCGCGGTTTCTGCGCCGGTGTCGACATCAAGGAACTGGACGCCCACCCCGAGCGCATCGTCGCGGTCAACGCCGGTAACTATGCGGCGTTCAAGGCGGTGCATCGCAACCCGGTGCCGGTCATCGTCGCCGTGCACGGCTTCGTCCTCGGCGGCGGCGTCGGCATTACCGGCGCTGCCGACATTGTGGTGGCCTCCGAGTGCGCCACCTTTGCCTTGCCAGAAGTAGACCGTGGGGCCATGGGCGGCGGCGCGCACCTGCAGCGTTTGTTCCCGGTGCAGAAGGTTCGTTATCTGTTCTTCACCGGCGACAAGATCGGCGCCGCCGAGGCCGCGCAGTACGGCTTCATCGAGCGCGTGGTGCCCAAAGAGCAGCTGCGCGAAACGGCACTGGAGATCGCCGGCAAAATCGCCGCCAAGAGCCCGGTGATGATCCGTATCGCCAAGGAAGCCCTCAACGGCATCGAGGACGGCAACCTGGAAGACAAATACCGCTGGGAGCAGGGCCTCACCCTGCAGGCCTACACCAGTCCGGATTCTGCACAAACCCGCCGCGCCTTCGTCGAAAAACGCGACGCCAAGTTCTGAGAGGGTGCCATGGAACTCGCTTATACCCCCAAGCAAAAGGCCTTCCGTGCGGAAGTGCGTGAATGGCTGGCGGCCAATCAGCCGGCTACGCCCCTGGCCAACTACGACACCCGTGAAGGCTTCGAGCAGCACCGGGCCTGGGAGGCGAAGCTGTTCGAGCAGCGCCTGTCGATGGTCATGTGGCCCAAAGCCTACGGCGGGCGCGGTTGCGACCTGATCGAGTGGCTGATTTTCGAGGAGGAGTACTACGGCGCCGACGCGCCGATGCGCATCAACCAGAACGGTCAGCTGCTGCTCGGCCCGACGTTGATGGAGTTCGGTACCGAGGCGCAGAAACAGCGCTTCCTGCCGCGCATGGCCTCCAGTGTCGACATGTGGGCCCAGGGCTGGTCCGAGCCCAACGCCGGCTCCGACATGGCCGCGATCACCAGCAAGGCCATCCGCGATGGCGATCACTATGTGCTCAACGGGCAGAAAACCTGGTCCAGCCGCGCACTGTTTGCCGACTGGCTGTTTGGCCTGTTCCGCAGCGACCCGGCCTCGACCCGGCACAACGGCCTGTCGTTCGTGATGGTACCGCTGGATGCCCCAGGCGTGACCATTCGGCCGATCAAGGCGCTGAATGGCAAGAACACCTTCGCCGAAGTGTTTTTCGACGATGTGCGCGTGCCGGTTGAAAACTGCATTGGCGCCGAAGGCCAGGGCTGGCATGTGGCGATGGCCACCGCGGGCTTTGAGCGCGGGTTGTTGTTGCGTTCACCGGCACGTTTCCAGGCCACGGCGCGCAAGTTGGTACAGCTGTACAACGCCAACCGCCAGAGTGCCGACCGCGACCCCAGCATCCGCGATGCGGTTGTCGAGGCCTGGCTGGGCGCTGAAGGCTATGCGCTGTCGTCCTATCACACCGTCGGGCGTTTGAGCCGTGGCGCGCAGATTGGCGCCGAGTCGAGCATCAACAAGATCATCTGGTCGGAGCTCGACCTGAAGATGCACGAAACCGCCATGCGCATCCTTGGCGCGCGCGGCGAGCTGTTGAGCAGCGCTGCGCAAGCGGTCGAAGGCGGTTGGCTTGATGGCTTCCTGTTCGCTCAGGCCGGGCCGATCTACGCCGGCACCAACGAAATCCAGCGCAACATCATCGCCGAGCGCATGCTCGGCTTGCCGAAATAGGAGCCGGCCATGGACTTTACCTTTACCGATGATCAGCTCACGTTTCGCGAAGCCATCAGCCGTTTCCTCATGACCGAGGCGGCGCCCGAGATGCTGCGTGAGATCTGGGAAACCGATACAGGCCGCTCCACTGACTTGCGCAACAAGATTGCCGGACAGGGTCTGACGGCATTGTCGGTGCCCGAGCAGTTCGGCGGCCTGGGCATGGACGATGTGGCCTGGACGCTGATGACCCAGGAGCTGGGTTACTACGCCATCCCGGACTCGCTGGCCGACACGGCTTATGTGGTTACCGGGCTGCTGAATGGCCTGCCCGACGACAACCCGGTCAAAGCCCGCCTGTTGCCGCGCATAGCCGAAGGCAGCGTGCGCCTGGCAATCGGCCACCCGATCAACCCGCTGGTGCCCGATGCACCGCTGGCCGAGTGGCTGATCCTTGCCCACGGCGATGAAGTGCATGCGGTGCCGCGCGCGCAGGTCGACGTCCAGGCCAACGCCAGTATCGATGCCTCCAGGCGCCTGGGGTTGGTGAGCTGGCAGCCAACGCCTGACACCCTGCTGGTCGGCGGCGAACAGGGGCGGGCCTTGTGGGCCGAGACCCTGAACCGCGGCGCCTTGTCGGTGGCCGGCCAGTTGCTCGGGCTGGCCCAGCGGATCCTGGACCTGTCGGTGGACTACGTGGCCCAGCGCAAGCAGTTCGGCAAGCCGATCGGCAGCTTCCAGGCGGTCAAGCATCACCTGGCCGATGTTGCCTGCAAGATCGAGTTCGCCAAACCTGTGCTGTACCGCGCGGCCTATGCCCTGGCCCAGGGTGATCGCCGTGCCGACGTCTATGTTTCGCAGGCCAGGCTGGCCTGTTGCGACGCCAGCTGGCTGGCGGCACGCCAGGGTATCCAGGTGCACGGGGCGATGGGTTACACCTGGGAAGTCGACCTGCAGATGTTCATGAAGCGCGTGTGGTCGCTGGACCCGTCCTGGGGCGACCGTGCCACCCATAAAACCCGCGTCGCCGCCTATGTGCTCAGCGATGAAGCCCGGCTTGGGCCGGGCGCCACCTTCGAGGACTGAGCCATGCCCCAAGCGTATATCGTCGATGCCCTGCGCAGCCCCACGGGCAAGCGCAAAGGCAGCCTGGCCCATGTGCATGCCATTGACCTGGGTGCGCATGTGTTGAACGCGCTGGTCGAGCGCAATGCCATTCCAGCCCACGCGTATGACGACGTGATTTTCGGCTGTGTCGACGCCATCGGCTCGCAAGCGGGCGACATTGCCCGCACCAGCTGGCTGGCTGCCGGCTTGCCGCTGAACGTACCGGGCACCACGGTCGACCGGCAGTGTGGTTCGTCGCAACAGGCGCTGCATTTTGCTGCCCAGGCGGTGATGAGTGGCATGCAGGAGGTGGTGGCTGTGGGTGGCGTGCAGACCATGACCCAGATCCCGATCTCGTCGGCGATGCTCGCTGGCCAACCGCTGGGCTTCAGTGACCCGTTTTCCGGCAGCAAAGGCTGGCAGGCGCGCTTTGGTCAGCAGCCGGTCAATCAGTTTTACGCCGCCCAGCGCATCGCCGATCACTGGCAGATCAGCCGCGAAGACATGGAGGTGTTTGCCCTGGAAAGCCATCGCCGTGCCCTGGCGGCCGCGGATGCCGGCTATTTCGCCAGCGAGATCGTTGCCTGCGAGGGCCTGACCTTTGATGAGACGCCACGGGTCAGCAGCCTGGAGAAAATGGCCAGCCTGGAGCCTGTGAGCGCTGAGTACCCGTCGATCACAGCCGCCGTATCGAGCCAGACGTGCGATGCGTCTGCGGCGTTGCTAGTGGTCTCAGAGGCGGCGCTCAAGCGCTACAACCTGACCCCCAGGGCGCGTATTCATCACCTGTCAGTGCTCGGCGACGACCCGATCTGGCATCTCACTGCACCGATTGCGGCCACCCGTGCAGCGCTCAGGAAGGCCGGCCTGCGCATGGCCGATATCGACCTGGTGGAAATCAACGAAGCCTTTGCCTCGGTGGTCATGGCCTGGGCCAAGGAGCTCGATTACGACCCGGCTCGCACCAACGTCAATGGCGGCGCCATCGCCCTTGGCCACCCGCTGGGCGCTACCGGTGCGCGCTTGATGACCACCTTGCTGCATTCGCTTGAGCGCACCGGCGGGCGTTATGGCCTGCAAACCATGTGCGAAGGCGGCGGCCAGGCCAACGTCAGCATTATCGAACGGCTTTGAAGCCGGCCACACTCAACAACAGGAAAACACCCTATGGGAATCTGTGCAGGTCGTACCGCGATCATCACCGGTGCCGGTGGCGGGCTGGGCCGCGCCTATGCGCTGGCATTTGCCGCTGAAGGCGCCAATGTGGTGGTCAATGACATTCGTCGCGAGGCCGCCGAGGCGGTGGTCGACGAGATTTGCTCGAATGGCGGCCAGGCAATCGCCAATGACGGCGACATCACCAGCCTGAGCAGCGCTCAAGGCATCGTCGATGCTGCACTGACAGCGTTCGGCGAAGTGCATGTGCTGGTCAACAACGCCGGGGTGCTGCGTGATCGCATGTTCATCAGCCTGACGGAAGAGGACTGGGACATGGTCATGCGCGTGCACCTCAAGGGGCATTACTGCCTGGCCAACATCCTTGGCCGGCGCTGGCGCGATCAGGCCAAAGCCGGTACGCCGGTGGCGGCGCGCATTATCAACACCAGTTCCGGCGCCGGCTTGCAGGGCTCGATCGGGCAATCCAACTATGCGGCGGCCAAAGGCGGTATCGCTTCGTTGACCCTGGTGCAGGCGGCGGAACTGGCCCGCTATGGCGTCACCGCCAATGCCCTGGCCCCGGCGGCGCGCACGGCGATGACCGAAAGCGCAATGCCGGACATGGTCAAGAAACCCGAAGACGACAGCTTCGACGCCTGGGCGGCAGAGAACGTCGCACCTTTGGTGGTGTGGCTGGGCAGCGAGGCCTCCGGGCATGTCAGCGGCCAGCTGTTCGAGAGCCAGGGTGGCCGGATCTCCCTGGGTGATGGCTGGCGTACCGGCGTCACCCGCGACAAAGGTGCGCGCTGGCAGGTCGCTGAAGTAGGGGCTGCGGTCGATGCGATCCTCAACGAAGCACCCAAGGCGCAAAAGGTCTGGGGCACCTGAGCGCAGCTTGATGCACAGGCGTCGGTGTTGCCGGCGCCTGCCTCTGATTCCCTCGCGACAACCGACCCCGTCCGTTTTGACGATGTGCCTGCCCCCAGCGGCCTTTATACCTGTCGACAACCTGTTTTCTGTCAGAGGTATACCACGTGAAACAAGCCCCTCCTTATGTGCCAGGCCACCAGTTGCTGGCTGGCAAATCCGTGCTCATCACTGCCGCTGCCGGCGCTGGCATCGGCTATGCCGCGGCCAGACGCTGCGCTGAAGAAGGCTGCCGCGCCCTGATGATTTCCGATGTTCATCCCCGGCGCCTGGAACAGGCGGTTGAACAGCTCAAGGCCGACACCGGCTTGCAGGCCGTGTACGGCCAACTGTGCAACGTCACCGTCGAGACCGAGGTGCAAGCCCTGGTCGCCGCCGCCGAACAGGCCCTTGGCGGCGTCGATGTGCTGATCAACAACGCAGGCCTTGGTGGCTCCAGGCGCGTTACCGAGATGAGCGATGAGGAGTGGCTGCGGGTGATCGACGTGACCCTCACCGGCACCTTCCGCATGACCCGCGCGATGCTGCCGCACATGGAACGCCGCGGTAGCGGCGCGATCGTCAACAACGCTTCGGTGCTTGGCTGGCGTGCGCAGAAAGAGCAGGCGCACTACGCCGCCGCCAAGGCCGGGGTCATGGCGCTGACCCGCTGCAGTGCGCTGGAAGCCGCCGAAAGCGGGGTGCGCATCAACGCCGTGTCGCCGTCTATTGCCTTGCACGAATTTCTCAAGAAGGCCAGCAGCGAAGAACTGCTGGCCAGACTGGCCGACCGCGAAGCCTTTGGCCGCGCCGCTGAAGTCTGGGAAGTCGCCAACGTCATGATCTTCCTGGCCAGCGATTACGCCTCCTACATGGTCGGCGAAGTGCTGTCGGTCAGTTCACAACAGGCTTGAGGGCACCCCATGAGCACCCGATTCAGTAGCGCCGAGCAAATGCTCAAGGCCCAGGGACTGGACCTGGGCGTCACCGACTGGCTGCAGCTGACCCAGGCACGGGTCAATCTGTTTGCCGAAGCCACGGGCGATCAGCAGTGGATACATGTCGACCCCGAGCGCGCCGCCAATGGCCCGTTCGGAGCGTGCATCGCCCATGGCTACCTGACCCTGGCCCTGGCCAACCTGTTCATGCCACAGCTGATGAGCATCGACAACATGGCCATGGGGGTGAACTACGGCACTGACCGCGTGCGTTTCCCGGCCGTGGTGAAAGTCGGTGCGCGGGTACGTGGCCGAGGCCAGGTCATCAGCGCCGAGCTGATCGGCAGCGCGGTACAGCTGGTGGTGCGCATCAGCGTCGAGATCGAGGGCGCCGAACGCCCTGGCTGCGTGGTCGACACCATCAGCCGTTACACCTTCAACCCCATCACCGAGTGAGCCTGTTCATGGACAAGCAAGACGTTGTAATCGTAGCGACTGCCCGTACCGCGCTGAGCAAATCCTTTCGCGGCGCTTTCAACGACACCGAAGCCCCGGTGCTTGGCGGCCATGTGGTGCGCGCGGTGGTCGAACGTGCCGGTATCGAGCCTGGCGCGGTGGATGACGTGATCATGGGGGCGGCAGTACAGCAGGGCACCCAGGGCTACAACATTGGCAGGCTGTGCGCCTACACCGGCGGTTTGCCCGACAGTGTGCCAGGCATGGCCCTGGACCGTATGTGCGCCTCCGGCCTGATCAGTATCGGCATGGCGGCGAAGAACATTCTGGCCGGTGAAATGAGCATTGCCATCGGCGGGGGGGTCGAGTCGCTCTCGCTGACCCAGAACAAGCACAAGAACACCTATCGCAACCAGTCAGAGGCGGTGCTGGCGTGCATGCCAAGCGCCTATATCCCGATGATCGAAACCGCCGAGATCGTTGCCCGGCGCTATGGTATCAGCCGCGCGGCCCAGGACGAGTACTCGCTGCAAAGCCAGCAGCGCACGGCGGCCGCCCAGCGCGACGGCCTGTTCGACGAAGAAATCGTATCGCTGCCAGTGCGCAAGCTGCGCTTTGACAAGGAGGGCCAGCCCGATGGCCATGAGCAGGTGGTGGCCGATCGCGACGAGTGCAACCGTCCTTCGACCCGTTTCGAAGACCTGGCGGCGCTCAAGCCCGTGTGGAAGAACGGCCAATGGGTGGAGCAGGGCGAGTTCATTACCGCCGGCAACGCCTCGCAGTTCTCTGATGGCGCCTCGGCCAGCCTGCTGATGAGCCGCGTCGAGGCAGCCCGACGCGGCCTGAAACCGCTGGGGACGTACCGTGGCATCGCCGTGGCCGGCTGCGCGCCGGAAGAGATGGGCATCGGCCCGGTGCTGGCGGTGCCCAAACTGCTCAACCGCTTCGGTTTGAACGTGGCCGACATCGGGCTGTGGGAAATCAACGAAGCCTTTGCCTGCCAGGTCCTGCATTGCCGCGATGCCCTGGGCATTCCCCCGGAGCGCCTGAACGTCAACGGCGGCGCTATTTCGATTGGTCACCCGTTTGGCATGTCGGGTGCGCGCATGGTCGGGCATGGCTTGCTGGAAGGGCGCCGTCGCGGCGTGCGCTACGTGGTCGTGGCCATGTGCATTGGGGGTGGAATGGGCGCGGCGGGTCTGTTCGAGCTGGACTGACCCGCACTTTCGTCGATCGGCGCCGGGGTAGGCCATTTGGACGATGTCCCGCAGGCCGAGCAGACGGACTATCTACACACCTCAGTCAACAACGGTTGCAAACACCGCGCCCCGGTGGCGCGGTGATTCACGACTACAAAAACAAGAGGGTGGACCGTATGTCTATTGTTGAGCGCCTGGATGTCGCTGCACGCAGTCGCCCATGCGCCAAGCTGATTGCCTATTTCGTGTGCA
This sequence comes from Candidatus Pseudomonas phytovorans, assembly GCA_029202525.1. Taxonomy (NCBI): domain Bacteria; kingdom Pseudomonadati; phylum Pseudomonadota; class Gammaproteobacteria; order Pseudomonadales; family Pseudomonadaceae; genus Pseudomonas; species Candidatus Pseudomonas phytovorans. The sequence continues at coordinate 3,766,053 of CP119325.1, read as the reverse complement.
TTACGGTCGCCGCAATCGTTGCGCTGGCATTTACCCCACGCGGTGCGCTGAACATCGCCCAGACCACGCTGAATACCGAACGCATGCAGATAAACGGCCTGCTCAATCTGGGCACGCGGCAGGTGGCGGTGGGTGAGCGCGGCACCATCCTCACCAGCGATGACCGCGGTCGCACCTGGCAACAAGCCACGGTCGAGCCGCAACGCCAGATTTCCCTGACGGCTGTGACCGCGTTAACCCCCAGGCAATTGGTTGCCGTTGGCCAGGACAGCCTGATTCTTCGCTCCAATGACGCTGGCAGCAGCTGGCAAGAGGTTCATTTCGACCCCGATGCAGGCGAGCCGTTGCTGGGGGCCTGGGCAGCCGGTGGCGATCAGGTTGCCGTGTTCGGTAGCTATGGCAAGTTTTATCAGTCCGACGATGCCGGACGTAGCTGGCGCGCGCTGGCGCTGGAGGTCGACCGCGCCCATCTCAATGCAATGGACGGCGGCAGCGATGGCCGGCGCATGCTGGTGGGCGAGCAGGGCCTGGTGCTGCGCAGCGCCGATAACGGCAAGCACTGGCAACAGCTGTCGGCGTTCTACAACGGCTCATTGTTTGGCGTGGTGCGCCTGAGTGCCCAGCGTTGGGTGACCTACGGCATGCGCGGCCACGTGTTTGTCACCGACAACTTCGGTGAGCAGTGGCAGGCGATCAAGGTCGGCAATACCCAGCCGCTTTATGGTCATGTAACGCTACCGGACCACCGCGGCGTACTGATTGTCGGCGGCGGCAGCTCGATGGTGCGCCTGGACGCAGAAGGCCGCCTGATCGGCACCACCCGGCAACCGGGGTTGGGCACCTTGACCTCAGCCATTGTGGTGGGCACCGATCAGCTGCTGGTAGCCGGTGAACGGGGCGTTTTCCAGGGGAATGGCAACAGCGTTGCCGCGCTGGGCAAAGGAGAGCAAATTCATGAAGTACGCTAAAGCCCGGTCCGCGCGCATGGTCGAGCGTTGCGCCGACCTGCTGTTGGCACGACGCAAACTGCTGTTGACGGTATTCCTGCTGCTGACCCTGGGCCTTGGCTACAGCGCCACCCACACCCAGCTCGACCCGGGTTTCAACAAGCAGATCCCGGTGCGACATGAGTACATGCTCAACTTCCTCGATTTCAGTCAGTACTTCACCGGCGCCAACCGCTTTCTGGTCAGTGTCAGATGGAAGGGCGAGGGCGATATCTACAACCCAGCGTTTCTCGACACGCTGCGCAAGGTGACTGACGATGTGTTCTTTATCAACGGGGTCAGCCGCGCCAGCGTTACATCCCTGTTCACCGCCAACGTGCGTTACATCGAAATCACCGAAGAAGGCTTTTTTGGTGACGTGGTGGTACCGCCGCGCTTCACGGCCAGCGCCGAAGACCTGGCTCAGGTGCGCAGCAACGCCGCGCGCTCCGGGCAGGTTGGGCGGCTGGTGGCCAATGACCTGAAGTCGGCGATGGTCCGTGCAGATTTGCAGGACGTGGACCCGCAATCAGGCAAATCGGTCAGTTACGTTGAAGTCGCCAAGCGCCTGGAAGCCATTCGCGCCAAATACAGCAGCGATCAGATCGAGATCAACATCGTCGGTTTCGCCAAGCTGGTGGGTGATGTGGTCGAGGGGCTGATGACCGTGATCGGCTTTTTTGTCGTCGCCTTCCTGATCACCGGCCTGTTGCTGTGGCTCTATTCACGCTCGTTGCGCCTGACGGTAGTGGCGCTGTTGGTTGCTTTGCTGCCAGTGGTCTGGCTGTTGGGCTTGTTGCCGCTGATGGGCCTGGGGATCGACCCGATGTCGATACTGGTGCCGTTCCTGATATTTTCCATCGGTGTTTCGCACGCTGTGCAGATGACCAACGCCTGGAAACAGGAAGTGCTGGCCGGCAAGGACTCGCTGCAGGCGGCGCGCCTGGCCTTTTGCAAGATCTTCATTCCAGGCTCCCTGGCATTGCTGATGAATGCCCTGGGCTTTGCCGTGATCATGCTGATCGACATCCCGATCGTGCATGAACTGGGGGTGACGGCCTGCATCGGCGTGATGCTGATGATCATCACCAACAAGCTGATGTTGCCGATCATCATTTCCTACCTGCGCCTGGAACGTAGTGTGCTGAGCAAGGAGCGGGTCCAGCAGCAGGGCAGGCACCCGCTGTGGTGGCGCTTGTCGGCGCTGGCCGAACCACGCCCGGCCCTGGTGGTGCTGGTGCTCGGCGTGATGCTGCTGAGTGTGGCGGTGTTCAAGGCCCGCCAGCTGGAGGTCGGTGACATCGGTGCGGGTGCGCCGGAGCTGCGCGCCGAGTCGCGCTATAACCAGGACAACACGAAAATTGTCAGCAGTTATTCCATCGGCCTCGATGTGCTGGCGGTGTTCGTCCGGGCCCAGGGCCTGGAGGAGGCCTGCCTGTCACCGTCGGTGATGCGTGCGGTGGAGGCCTTCGACTTCCAGATGCGCAGCGTCACTGGCGTGCAGTCGGTGCAGTCGGTGGCCGGCTTTGGCAAGACGGTGATTGCCGGCAACAACGAAGGCAACCCACGCTGGGCGGCGATACCGGGGTCGGCTCGCGGGTTGAGCCAAGGCGCCCGTGCCTATATGCCCGAGGACGGTCTGGTGACCGATGGCTGCCAGCAGATGCAGATTCTGGTGTTTCTCACCGACCACGATGGCGCCACGGTGTCGCATGTGGTCCAGGAAGCCAAGCGCATCATTGCCCAGGTCCAGGTGCCGGAAATCAGGTTCTTCCTTGGCGGTGGCAACGTCGGGGTAATGGCGGCATCCAACGACGCGGTCAAGCGCGCCGAGGTGCTGATGCTGGTGGCGTTGTTTGGTTCGGTGCTGTTGTTCTGCTGGTTGACCTTCAAGTCGTTGCGCGCGGTGTTGTGCATCCTGGTGCCGTTGGCCATCGTGGCGGTCCTGTGCAATGCACTGATGGCCATGCTTGGCATCGGGCTGAAAGTGGCGACCCTGCCGGTGATGGCGCTTGGGGTCGGCGTGGGGGTTGACTACGGCATCTACCTGTACGAGCGGATTCAGCACGAAATGGCCGAGGGCGCCGACCTGCGCCTGGCGTTCTACCAGGCCATGTGCCAACGCGGAACAGCGGCCGTTTTCACTGCGCTGACCATGTCGATCGGGGTGTGCACCTGGGCCTTTGCACCGCTCAAATTCCAGGCCGATATGGGGGTATTGCTATCGTTCATGTTTCTGGTCAATGTGCTCGGGGCAATTTTCCTGCTCCCGGCTTTGGCCGCCTGGTTCAACCTCGGCAAACCCCTGGTTGCGGTCAAGGCGGACCGTGCAGTGCGCGCGCACGTGTTTGAATCATAACAATAACAGCGGGCACGGCCTGGGCTGTGCCCCGCGAGGAGACGGGCGATGGGAAATTCCACCTTGGGGTTTGAAGCGCTGGCAGAAATGGGTATGGAGCTGGCTGAATACGACACGCTCATCGGCGAGTTCTATGACGGCTCGCTGAACCACAAGTTGATGGCCAAGACCCTGCGCCACGTACGCAGCCTGTACCAGGCCAATTATGTCACCTTGATCTTGAGAGTGCCTGAGCAGCCGGACCTGGGCCTGATGATTGTGGTCGGTGATATCGAAGGCGAGGGGGAGGTGAGCTACTGGGCCTACCCGCAAGCCGTCACCCCCTTCAGCAACCCGCCGATGGACCAGGTGTTCACCGTCGATGACCTGATGACCGAAGCCGAGTGGGCCAATTCGGTGTACTACAAGACTTACGGTACCGTGCACGACACCTACCACATCATGGGGGCCGACGTTTCCACCCCCGACGGCGGCAAGCTGCGCTTTCGCATTACCCGGCCGAAAGCCGCGCCGAAATTCACCGCCTCCGAGCGCACCCTGTGTGAAATGATCCTGCCGCATTTGCGCCGTGCGATGCACGTGCACAACCTGCTTGACCGCAGCGAGTCGATCAGCGAGCTGTATGCCCAGGCCATCAGCCGTTTGTCAGTGGCCACCATCGTGCTTGACCAGAATGGCAGCGTGCTGCGCCTCAACCCGGTGGCCAGCGAGCTGCTGGAACAGGCCGATGGCCTGAAACTGGTGGGTGGCCGCCTTGAGGCCACCTATCCCAGCGACAACCGCGAACTGCAGCGCCTGGTGCGCAATGCCTTTGCGCGCGACGCCAGTAGCGAACAGGTCAGCACCGCCGCCGAAGCGATGTCGGTGGCCAGGCCATCGGGGCAGGTCAACCTGGGGGTGGTGATCGAAGCCATTCCTACCCAGGACTGGGCCGAGGGCAAGAGTAAACCTGCGGTCGTGGTCTACATCCGCGACGCGGTGGGCCGCTCCATGGCTAGCGAAACGGTGACCAAGCAACTGTTCAACCTGACGCGGGCCGAAACCGCGCTGGCCATGGAGCTGGCTAACGGCCTGTCGCTTGAAGAGGCCGCCGAAGTATTGAATGTGCGCCGCAACACCGCACGGGCGCATTTGCGCTCGATCTTTTCGAAGACCGGTGTGCGCCGCCAGACGGAGTTGGTGCGCATCATTCTCAACAGTGTGGTTGCCTTGGGAAAGCCCAAACTGGCAGCGTTGCCAAGCGAAAAACCGGAAAAGCCGGTATTGAAGCTGGCCACCGCGGCGCGCAATAGCGCCTGACCTTCGCCCTGATCACCCAAACGCCCCGGCCCTGCTTGCAAGGCCGGGGCGTTTTAGTCCGTGCGGACGATGTTGTCGGGTTTACACGGCACCAATACTAGGCAACACCGTCATTCAACAAGGAGCAACGTTATGCCAGTTACAGCGGTCAGCGGGTCTGCGTCCGGTATCGGCGCGGCAGTCTGCCAGGCGCTACGCGCTGCCGGGCACCGCATCATCGGCATCGACCGGGCAAATGCCGAGGTGATTGCCGACCTGTCCAGCGCAACCGGGCGCCAAGCTGCCATCAGTGCGGTGCTTGAGCACAGCGGCGGGGTGCTCGACGGCCTGGTGTGCTGCGCCGGGGTTGGCTCCAGCGCGGTGTCCGATACCATCGTGTCGGTCAACTACTTTGGTGTCTGTGAGCTGCTTGACGGCCTGGCCGATGCCTTGGCCAAGGGCGAGCAACCCGCCGCGGTGGTGATCGGTTCGATCGCCGCCACCCACGTCAACCCCGATCAGCAACCGATGATCGCGGCCATGCTCGCCGGCAACGAAGCGCTGGCGCTGGAACACGCCAATGCCTTGGGGCAGTCCCATGTGGCGTATGCCAGTTCCAAATACGCAGTAACCTGCAATGCCCGTAGCAAGGCGGTTGCCTGGGCCAGACAAGGTATACGCCTTAATGTGGTGGCGCCTGGGGCAGTCGAGACGCCGTTGCACCAGGCGTCGCTGAACGATCCCCGCTTTGCCAAGGCGGTCCGTGAGTTTGTCGCACCGCTGGGGCGCGCCGGCAACCCTGAGGAGATCGCCCAGGTGGTGGCATTCTTGCAGTCGGCTCACGCCAGCTTCGTCCACGGCACTGTGATGTTTGTCGATGGTGGTATGGATGCCATGGTTCGTCCGGCACGTTTCTAGCCCTTGTCCACGTGAGAACAACCATGACCAAGGTGGCATTCATTACCGGGGCAAGTCGCGGTATCGGGCGCGAGACAGCATTGGCCTTTGCCCGGGCCGGGTTCGATGTGGCAATCAGTGCTCGCACTGTGGAGGAGGGCGACAGCACCACGCATCGGCTGCGCGATGCTCAGGGCGTGCCCCTGGCGGGCAGCCTGAACAGCACGGCAGCCGCTATCCGCGCCATGGGGCGCAAGGCTTTGGTAGTGCCTATGGACCTGCTGGACAGCGCCTCGGTATTGGCCGCCGGCCAGGCAGTATTGGCGGCGTTCGGGCGCATCGATGTGCTGGTCAACAACGCCATCTATCAGGGCCGCGACCTCAACAGCGCCTTCATGTCGCTGCAGCCGCAGACCATGGAGCGGGTGTTCCAGGGCTATGTGCTGGCGCCGCTGTTGCTGACCCAGGCCGTGCTGCCCGGCATGCTCGAACGGGGCGCCGGGGTGGTGATCAACGTCACCTCCGGCGCTGGTGAAGGCGACCCGCCGGTGGCCGCCGCTGACGGAGGCTGGGGCTATGCCTACGGTGCGGGCAAGGCGGCGGTCTCCAGGGTTTCGGGCGTGCTTGTCGCCGAGCTGGGCGAGCAGGGCATCTGCGCTTTTACGCTCAACCCGGGGGTGGTCACCACCGACGCGCTGAAGGCTACGATCGGCGAAAACGGCTTGCTGGCCTTGCGCATTGGCACAGCGCCCCCCCAAGTGCCGGCAGAGGTGATGGTGTGGCTGGCCGTCAACGATCAGGCAGTGCGCTTCCAGCGGCGCACCATCGCCGCGCAGGCGTTTGCGCTAGAGCACGGCATCGTCGCCGACTGGCGATGAACACGGGCTGAAGAAGTACTCGTGGTGCTCACCTAGTCCATGCGGAGGATGAGCACCGGCGCCTGCTCGGTGAAGATTGACCGGGCAAGTTACCGGGGATTTCCACACGAGGAACAATAACAATGACCAAGCTCGCAGCAATCAATGTCGAAACTGCTCTGGCCCCTCGCTTTGGCCGAGGCTGGCACTGCCTGGGGGAAGCGGCCGACTACCGTGATGGCCAACTGCACACCCTGAACATCTTCGGCACGCGTTTGCTGGCATTTGCCACATCCAGCGGCCAGATCAGCGTCATTGATGCACATTGCCCGCATATGGGCGCAGACCTCTCGCGCGGCACCCTGGAAAATGACCGGGTGGTATGCCCCTTTCATCACTGGCAGTACGACGCCAGCGGCAAGTGCGTGGAGATCCCGTACTGCAAGCGTATCCCGCCGAAAGCCAAGACCCGCAGTTGGCTGACCTGTGAAGAAAACAACCTGCTGTTTGTCTGGAACAATCCGGAAGGCAAGGCGCCGGCTGACGGCGTGGTGATTCCTCATCTGCCGGAACAGGACAGTGACGAATGGCTGCACGACTGGCACATGGACAAGCTGACTATCGAGACCAACCCACGCGAACTGGTCGATAACCTGGCAGATGCCCAACACTTCGGGCCGGTTCATGGCACGCCAACCAAGTATTTTGCCAACGTCTTCGAAGGCCACATTGCCCAGCAGATTTTCCATGGTGACTCCGAGCGCCTGGGCGGGGACCTGGTGGCCGAGTCAGCCTACTACGGGCCGGCCACGCACTTCACCCGGATGCGCGCGGTGTTCGAGGGCATGGAGATCCACTCGATCCTGCTCAACTGTCATGTGCCGATCACGGCCAACAGTTTTGAGCTGCGTTTTGGCTGCATGGTGAAGAAAGTGCCGGGTTGGAGCGAAGAACAGAATCGGGAAATGGCCAAGGACTACGTGATGCGAAACCGCGAATCCTTTTACCAGGACGTGGATATCTGGGCGCACAAGATTCGGGTGAACAACCCGGTTTTGGCCGAAGGCGATGGTCCGGTCTATCAACTGCGCGAATGGTACGAGCAGTTTTTCATGGACGAAACCAACGTGCCGAGCGCCATGGCCGAGCGCCGCGAAATCATTACCGTCGGCCAGCGCTGAAAACCACCCGGGGCAGGAGAGAGCAATGAACCTGAATGGCCGTAAAACACTGGCGATCATGCTGGCCGCCAGCTTCGCTTCGACGATTGGCGGCTTGCCGTTCAATACCTTGCCTATCCTGCTCGGGTCGATGGTCGACAGCCTGGGCTTTACAGTGGAACAGATCGGCCTGCTGGGGTCGGTGTGTTTTGCCGGCTACCTGCTCGGAACGCTGTTGGCAGTGGTGCTGATCGACCGCCTGAACTGGCGCTGGCTGACCCTGGGTTGTGCGCTTGGCGCTGCTGCAGCATATGGGATGTCATCCTGGCTGCCGGCCACGGCCCAGTTGCCGCTGTGGGCGGTGATCGGCTTTTTTGCTGCGCTGATGACCTGTCTGGGCATGCGCATCATGGGTGAAATGGTCAACAAGGAACGCGCCCTGGGGATGCGCCTGGGCATTGAACTGGGGGTGGTGGCCGCTGTGCTGTTCGCCTTGCCATCGCTGGTGATTGCCTATTTTCACTACACCGGCGCGGCTTTGATGCTGGCTGCGATCATCCTGCTGTTGAGCCTCAGCGCGCTGGCATTGCCCCGGCGCCAGGACTTCGTTCACGAAGCGCAGCAGGCACACACCGGCTCGTTGCTCTCGCGCTTCAGGTTTCCACCGGCGGCCTATGCGGCACTGGCGTTTTTCTTCCTGTTCGGCGCCGGGCAGATTGGCCTCTGGGCCTTCCTTGAGCGCTTGGGCCATGGTCTGGCGTTGCAGCCAGCGGAACTGGGCATCGTCTTCGCCGTGCTGAAACTGCTGGGCGGCGCAGCGGCGCTGGCGTTGGCCGTGGTGGGTGACCGCCTGGGCGTGCGCATCCCCCATGTCATCGTTCTCGCGGTGCTGGGTACCGGGCTCTTGCTACTGGGTAACGCCGAAGGCTTCCTGATGTATGCCACCGGCGCCTGGATCTGGGAAGTGGGCTTCACCTGGGGCTGCGTCTATCAGACCGCAGCAATTGCCCGCCTGGACCGCAGTGGTCGCTCGATCATGCTGATACCAGGAGCGTTTGCCCTGAGCTCCATGGCAGGTCCGGCCCTGGCCGGGCAACTGGTCGGTGAGGGCTTCGGCATGCTGCTGTGGTTGGCAGCTGGCTGTGCGCTGATCCCGGTGCTGGCCTTTACCTGGCTGCTGGCGCAACGGTTGCAGAGCGAGGGCACTGGCTGCGCAGTGAGTGTTCAGGTTTGATGGCTGGCACGCTGTAAGGAGAAGAGGCCGGACGATGCTGCAGATGTAGCCGCGCGGAGAAATACCGAGGTGGAGTTGCGGGAGGTTGACCGCACGCTGGAAGCCAGGACTCAACAAGCCGTGCGCGAACGGGAAGCGACACCTAGGTGGAGTCGATAAATTCGAAAAAGCAGCGGATGAGGCCCGGGAACGCCAGCCACCTTCAGTGCGGGGAAGACCACACATGCGGCGTAGGGCTCACTGTATTGAGTCGTTAGTCCTTGAACGTCGAACACTGTTTGACCTGGCGGGAACCCCAGGTTTTGAGCGTGCTCAAGGCTATGAAGTACCCCCTCCTGTTCCCCATTAGCCTCAGCGACTTCAATGACCTTCTGCCGGAGCGTGTCCACATCGCCGTCAGCCACTTCGGTGAAAAACTGCTGCCTGCGATGCCTTGCGTAGCCAAATCCTGCGGCATTTGCAGAGCCAATCCGGTTCAACGCAATGCATGCAACAGTAACAAGCTCCATCCCTTTCCTCCTTCGGTTTGCCGGCGCAGCACTTACACATAGATCAGAAAGGAAAGACACGCCAGGATTGCTCAATTGCCTGCTGGCACCCTAGCCGCCAATCCAGAAATTCCGCACACGCTTGCCTCAAATCGCCCGCCTTGCAAAGCAACCGCAGTGAACTTAACCGCGGCAGGATTTTGGTTACTCAATTTCCCCGCCCGCAGTAGCAGGATCTCCTTCGTGCAGCTGGATAAGCCTCGTTCCAGCATTGGAACACGATGCGTCATGTCCCAATTTTTGTGAGTTAAAAATCCACGATGGCTCTCGTCGTGGGTGGGCTTGCGTGCCCGAGATCACCGTTCTAGAGCGGCTTGTCACCTGACCGACCTACCTACAGGGCAAGCGGCAACCGAAATTACCATATGACAAACCGTTTACACATAGGATAACTGGATGTTAATTTTTGCTCACCTGCTAGGTGGCGCCCCTGTCGGGCGTCGTTACCGGTAGTCCACGGTTTGGAGAACCAGCATGAAAAAACAAGAAATTTATGAATGCGATGTCTTGGTGGTTGGATCAGGAGCTTCGGGCATGTCTGCCGCCATTACGGCCAAGCATCATGGTTTGAACGTAGTGATGGTCGAAAAGGGTTCGACCTTTGGCGGTACTTCTGCTCGGTCTGGTGGATGGTTATGGATTCCGTGCACCTCGCTTGCCCAAGCATGGGGGCATAGCGACTCTCACGATGCGGTGAAGACATACCTGAAGCACGAAGGAGGGAATTCCTACAACGAAGAACGCGTGGACGCTTTCCTGCGGCATGGAAGCCCGGCGGTAGATTTCTTCCTCAAAAACACTGCTGTCCGATTCGATATGCCATTGGTGTTCCCGGACTACCATGCTGAAGCGCCTGGCGCCATGCAGGGCGGCCGTTCGATGGTTGCAAGACCGTTCGATGCTCGGGAGCTTGGTAAGCGCATGGAGCAACTGGAGCCACCGCTTCCTGAACAGACGGTTCTAGGGATGATGATCGGCTCAGGCCCAGACATTAAGCACTTCATGCGTGCAACCAGGTCGTTGGAGTCAGCGATTTACGCTACGAAGCGACTCTCCAAGCACATTTGGCAGACCATTAAATACGGCCGTGGGATGACGCTCACTAACGGGAATGCTCTGATTGGTCGGTTGGCCAAGTCAGCGTTTGATATGGACATACCAATTTGGCTGCGATCCCCAGTTACTGAGCTGATTATCGAAGGCGGCGCGGTTGTAGGGGCTCGAGTGCGGAGAAATGGTGAGGAGGTAGTCGTTCGGGCGGCGAGGGGGGTCGTATTGGCTGCCGGGGGATTCCCTCATGACATCGAGCGCCGCAAAGCTCTCTATTCGCACACTAAAACCGGCAACGAACATTGGACGCCTACCCCTAAAACCAACACCGGCGATAGCCTGAAAATGGTCGAAAAAATGGGAGGCAAGCTCAACACGAATCTCCCTAATCCTGCGGCATGGACACCAGTGTCCCTGACCACGCGTAAGGATGGCACTCAGGGTGTCATGCCGCACTTCATTGATCGTGCAAAGCCTGGTGTTATCGCGGTTACTCGGAGCGGTAAACGATTCACCAATGAAGCCGACTCGTATCACGACTATGTCCAAGCCATGATCAAGGCCTGCAGCCAGGAGCCCGAAGTATGCTCCTGGCTCATTTGTGACCACTACACGCTTCGACGTTATGGATTGGGGTGTGTAGCCCCATTCCCACTGCCAATAGGCAGGCACCTGAAAACGGGCTACCTGATCAAGGGCAAAACACTGGGTGTGCTGGCGAAAGCAGCAGGGATTAACGAGCAGCAGCTGGTAGAAACCGTCACCCAATTCAATGTCTCCGCGTCAGCGGGCCATGACCTTGAGTTCGGCAAAGGCTCAAAGGCGTACAACCGCTATCAAGGAGATGCCTACCGTGCGCCAAACCCTTGCGTCGCACCTATCGAGCGCGGGCCTTTCTATGCAGTGAAGATCGTCCCAGGAGACATTGGTACCTACGCCGGCATCGCAGTGGATCGCAACTGTCAGGTACTCGGAGCGGATGACCGGCCGATCCAAGGGCTATTCGCTGTGGGTAATGACTCCGCAAGCATCATGGGAGGCAACTATCCGGGAGCGGGTATCACCTTGGGCCCTGCGCTGACCTTTGGTTACGCCGTAGGGATTCACTTAAGCAATGCTGCACAAGTGGAAGAAGCCAGCTTGGTGAGAAAAACCGGTTGATACGGGCGGCATTGAATCGAGTCGTACTCCACCCGCAATGAACTATCTAATAACAACAAAGGTTTACCATGAAAGAATTGAGTGAAACTCGCCTGTCTGCTGCCGGAAAGCTGGTCTTGATCACTGGCGCTGCTCAAGGAAATGGCAAGGCTGTCGCGCACGGACTCGCCGAGCAAGGCGCCAAAGTCATCATTGTCGACATTGATACCGAAGGCGCTACGAAAACAGCTGAAGCGATCTGCGGCGCAGGCAATCAGGCCTGGGGCTTTGGGCTGGACGTTAGTGACCAGGAGGCTTGTGAGCGTCTGGCCGCAGTGATTGTGAGTGAGATCGGTGACATCGATGTGCTGATCAATAACGCTGGGATCTTGAAGCGGGTAGTATTTGAATCACCTGCTGTTACGCAGGCTTTAGCTGACACGCTGGCGGTGAACGTGACGGGGCCTTTCAATGTCACGAAGGCTTTTCTTCCTTCCCTGAAGAAAACCAAAGGCAACGTGATCAATGTCGCGTCGATTCAGTCCTTCGTCGCAGCCACTACGTCGCCTACCTATGCGATTTCAAAGGGCGCAGTGGCTCAGATGACACGAACCCTGGCAGCGGAACTGGCGGAATTTGAAATCCGGGTAAATGCGGTTGCGCCTGGCATGTTCGCTACCGCCATGTCTGCAAGTACACGTGGAAACGAAAACGCCCTCAGCACCTTCTTGCAGCATGTTCCGATGAGACGTGCAGCTGATCCCGATGAGCTCGTTGGGCCTATTACGTTCCTTGCTTCCGCCGCGGCTAGCTATGTTACAGGTGTCATTCTGCCTGTAGATGGGGGCTACCTCGTCCATTGATCTCGGCATTTTCCCTGCAGAGAAGCCTTGAGGAACGGCACAATGTAGCTGTGACTGTTGATTGCGGTAGACGGTTGGAGGCGATACAGTGCCGCTTTTAACGCATTGACCAGTTATCGCATGCAGAACAGAGCAGGTATTCAGGAAGGGACACTGCTTGCTGGTGGAGACATTCGATGAAGTCGTCTCAGCGGGGTGTGCAAAGCGTTGAGATGGCGGGGCTTATCCTGCGCACGATTGTGGAGCAGTCCCGTCCTCTCAGTCTCAAGGAAATCGCAGACCTTGTCGAAACCCCTCCGTCACAGGTCTATACCTACCTCGTTAGCTTGACGCGTGTAGGTCTTCTCAAGCGCAATGACTACACCCAAGCGTTCGAGCCGGGGCAGCTTTCGTTCCGGCTCGGCGTTTCGGCTCTTTATCGACTTCCGAAAGTCAGCGAAGCAATTCCAATCGTCAATGAGATTGGACGCCGCCTGGAAGTCAACGTATTCGTGGCTGTCTGGAGTCGACACGGCCCTATCGTAGTGCACTATGCGGAACACGGGACGGTGCTGAGTATCGGCTTCCGTCTTGGTACGGTTCTTTCTTTAACCAGGACTGCGACAGGCCGACTGTTCGCTGCCTACCAGCCTCATGAACTGTCGGCGTCTGTAATCGAAAATCAGACGTTCACCAGAGACAGCCTCGAGACATTCCAGTCCGAAGAGTTCAAAGAAGTCTTGGATGAAATTCGGAGTGCCGGGAGATCTGTAGCACAAGGCTACCCAACCCCTTCAGTATCCACGATATCCATTCCCGTCTTTAACGAGGCAGGGTGTCTCTTGCTCACAATGACAGCATTTTCCGCAGCCGCCAGCTTCGATTTGGCACGGATTGCTGAGGTAACCAATGAGATGCGCGCGGCATCTGAGCGTCTCATTAATGGATATGCGGAAGGCAAGCCATGAGCGAGCATGACGAGAAAAGCCCTCGCGGCATCCAGTCTGTTGAGGTGGCGGCTGAGCTGTTAGAGGCGTTAACGCTTCTCCAAAAACCGGTATCTTTGAAGGAATTTGCCTCAGCTGTAGGCATGAGTTCTGCGCGTGCCTTTCCCTATTTGGTCAGTTTGGTACGCTCCGGCCTGGTGTTCAAAGATGAAGAGACAGGTCTCTATGAGCCTGGTTTGGTCGCACGTGATCTAGGAGTGCTGGGCTTGCACTTTCTCAGTCCCACCCATGAGGCGGAGCCGGTCGTCAAAGAGCTCGCTGCAGCCACGGGTCACGCAGTTGTACTCAGCGTTTGGGGATCTCTTGGCCCAACTGTGGTACGAATGGAAGAGGCGCGCTTCAGTCTTTACTCTGAAATCCGGCTTGGCTCGGTGATGTCGCTGACAAATTCTTCGATCGGTCGTACATTCTCGGCCTGGCTGCCCCAATCGGCCTTGCAGAAAAACCTGTTGCTTGAAGAAATCCGTGATGCGGGCTCTAGTACCGCGCGCCTCGATCTCCCTAGCTACCTTGAGCAACTCTCCTTGATTCGCGAACGCGGCGTGGACGTCCAACGAGATCGCCCGATGCCAGGGTTGAGCTCGCTGAGCGCACCCGTGTTCGGGCTAAACGGAGAAATCGTGTTTACCCTTACTGTGTTTGACGACACGAATGCCATGAATCTATCGGTGGATGGCGACACTTCGCTTACGCTTCAGAGAAGTACTCAGAAGCTTTCCAGGCAATTGGGTCATTACTCGATCCCTTGAGCTTCAGCCTCTGCGAGCGTACTTGGACATCCAAGCCTTCGCCCTTTTCCAGGTAGCCCGGCGCTAGGCATGCTCAGCCCTAAACTGGGGCTGAGCGACGTTTGTTAGCAGCGAAACAATATTCTTGAGCGATTCGGATCTGAATCCGCAGCATTGCTATGAAAAGTGCAACGCTTTTGCAGCGTTGTTTTGCTCTGCGCTTGTCCAAAACCACGCCAAAACAGACCGTCTTAGGCCAATTTAGTCGATTGGCCTAGCTTCACGCTGGAAGACGTAAGTCGCCCCACTGGACTGTCAGCCCGTCTATCTCAAGAGCTTTGGGGAGCGTCCTCCAGCCTTTCTGAAGGGCCAGGAAAGGAAGTGAGCCAAGGCGATTAGGGCCGCGGGAATGCGCCTGAGTGGGCATCGGATCTATGTAATTTGCAATTGACAATATGGTTTGCTATTGGCAAATTCAGTCCCACGGTTCCGGCTTACGCCGGATTCGGCACAGCGGAGGCACCACTCCGGCAGGATGCCCCGAGACGCCTTCAACGGTCGTTGAGATAAAAATAAGAGAGTCACGATGATGAATACGCAATCTATAGGCACGCCTGTGGGTCAGGGAGTGTCGGCATCCGGCGAGGCGCTGCTTTTTCGGAAGGTTTTACGGCGGTTGCTGCCATTTTTGTTCCTCGCCTACTTCTTTTCATTTCTGGATCGAGTAAACATAGGCTATGCCAAGCTACAGATGCAGCCGCTTTTGGGTTTCACCGATTCCCAGTACGGACTGGCCGCCGGGATATTCTTCCTGGGATACGCTTTCTTTGAAATTCCAAGCAATCTGCTAATGGAGAAAACCGGCGCGAGAGCCACGCTGACCCGAATCATGGTGCTATGGGGTATCACCTCAGCGTTGACTATGTTTGTATCCACCTCACTGCACCTCTACATCCTGAGATTCTTCTTGGGTGTATTTGAGGCAGGGTTCTTTCCAGGTGTCATTCTCTATCTCAGCTATTGGTTCCCCAGCTATATGCGTGGACGGGTGACATCCCTTTTACTGTTAGCGACACTGGCAGCACCTATCGTCGGCGGGCCGATTTCTGGTCTCATCATGCAACACATGGAAGGCATTTACGGTTGGGCAGGTTGGCAGTGGATGTTTTTGCTTGAAGCTCTTCCCATCATTTTTATTGGGGTATGCTGCTTCTTCTATCTTAGTGATAAGCCGTCCCACGCCAGCTGGCTGACTGCAGAAGAAAAAGCCACTCATCAAGAAATCATGGTTCGTGATAACGCAGCTAATGTGAGCGCCGGTGGACATGGTAAAGAAGCGATTTTCTCGGCGCTGACAGATGCTCGAGTCTATCTTTTGGCATTCCTGGCATTTAGTGCATATTGTGGCTCATATGCATTCAACTTTTGGCTTCCTACCATGATTCAGCAGATGGGCATAAAAGATGTATCAACCATCGCGCTGTATGCTGTAGTTCCTTTCTCGATGGCGGCTCTAGGGATGCTGATGATAGGGCGGAGTTCTGATCTGAGGCGGGAGCGTCGCTGGCACTATGCTTTGAGTATGATTTTCGCGGCGGTGATGTTGGCAGTAGCCAGTATTTGGCAGCACTCCCTCATTGTTTCACTGCTGCTACTGGGCTTGGCAGGTTTTGGTTTCAGCGGCGGTGTCACTGTAGCATGGGCGTTGCCTGCTACGTACCTGAAAGGAAGAGCGGCTGCGGCAGGTATCGCGATGGTCAGTTCACTGGCAACGCTCAGCGGCTTTGTTGCCCCCTGGCTAATTGGTGTTGCACGTGACTTGACCGGTAGCAGTAGTGCAGGCCTCGTCAGCATTAGCGGCATGATGCTGCTTTCAGCGCTTGCCATGATTTTCATCATCCCAAGTCGAGCAACATACGTCGCACCTAACCCGAACTGAGAACATCCATGTCAGCCACCTCGCTCGGTGGTGATGGCGTTCGTCGTGTGTATTATAAAAACAAGAAGACTAATCATGGCAAAATTTAACAACGGTCTTGTGCCACTGATGGCCATGGCAATTGCAATGGCACATACGCTGCTCGCAACAGCAGCTGAAAGTAATGGATTGATAGCTGACAGTCATCTGGATGTACTGGCAAGAAATTTCTATTTCAACCGAGATCTTCGCAACGGCTTATCTAATAATTTGGGGCGAAATGCTTTCAAGTCGGCCGATGAACGTAACGGTTATCGTGAAGAGTGGGCTCAGGGTTTTATTACAAACTTTGTGTCAGGTTTCACTCTTGGTCTGGTGGGGGTTGGAGTTGATGGTCATTTACTTGCGGCCTTCAAACTAGACAGCGGA
Organism: Candidatus Pseudomonas phytovorans; assembly: GCA_029202525.1. Taxonomy (NCBI): domain Bacteria; kingdom Pseudomonadati; phylum Pseudomonadota; class Gammaproteobacteria; order Pseudomonadales; family Pseudomonadaceae; genus Pseudomonas; species Candidatus Pseudomonas phytovorans. The sequence goes on along the minus strand of CP119325.1, from coordinate 3,749,620 downwards.
GGAGGGCGAGCGGGCTTGAATCTTCTCAACGTTAACAGCGAGGGCCATCCTAGTGACAGCTACGCTGAGGTCGGAGGATCAGTCAAAGTCCGCGCATCTAAAAGCGTGCTTCGCTACGGGTCACAGATGCCGGCCACGCCAGTTTTTGCGGTGAGCACTGTCAGGTTGCTTCCGGCGACTGCAACTGGGTGGTCGTTAAATGTGAACGAATTAGACAATTTAAACATTGATGCTGGCCGTTTTACGTCCATTAGTGGCGTAGATTCAACCAATAGTGATGATGACCTGACTACGGACTATGCGGTAGGAATTCATTCTAAACGAATTGACTATCTGGGGTTGAACTATAAAGAAGGTGATTTTTCTGCCAGCATTTACGGATCGGAGCTTCTAGATGTATGGCGTCAATATTACTTCGGTGGAAAATATAAAGTCACTGTCTCTCCTGGCCGGTCTGTGTCTTTCAACTTTAACTCTTATAGGACAACCAGCTACGGCGCAGAAAATGGTGGCGAGATTAATAACTTTGCTTGGTCACTGATGTCAGGTTATAGCCAAGCGGGGCACACCTTGAGCGTAGGTTACCAAGCCTTGTATGGCGACGAGCCACTTGACTGGGTAGGCTTCGGAACCATGGGAGGAAATGTACTGATGGGTAACGCGGTTCAGTATGCGACCTTTACTGAAGCCAACGAAAAATCTTGGCAGATCCGCTACGACCTTGATCTGGCGGCTTACGGGGTACCTGGGTTGGCGTTCATGACGCGCTATGTCCGTGGAGATGAAATGGACAACAATGGGAGTACCAACAGCCGATACACGGCCAGGCACATCTACGATGATGACAAGGACAATAAACACTGGGAGCGCGATATCGAGATCAAATATGTCATTCAAAGCGGGCCCGCAAAAGACCTGTCGCTGCGGTTACGGCAAGCGACTCATCGCGCCACCACGGGTTACCGATACCTTGACGTAGATGAATATCGATTCATTGTTGAGATGCCTTTCAACGTGTTTTGAGCAGGCCTTTGGAATAGTCTCCCTCCGGCGACCCTCCGTACCTCACTTTGAGTCATTTGCACCCAGCAAGCGATTGCGCTCGGTGGGACGATAGGTCGGCGCAACGCTGACCATCTACATACGCAATCAGCGATCGCCAGCCGATGATACTGGCGAATCGCATCCAGCCTCCTTATCGCCCCATACACCTTCCGAGCGCATACCTCTATGCCCATCGCTGACAGCCTTGGGGAGTTAGGACTGAGCCCTGTCCTGCCCCAAGCCTAGGCCTGAACGGGTGTTCCCCCATCCTGAGCCCTTTAAATGCTGAGAAAGATCCAACTGCATAGGACTGTCGGACGAGATCTTGCCTGCGACGCTTGACCGCACCCCATTACGTAATTACGATATGCGTAATCGGATTACGAAAAATAAAGCACGCACACAGCGACGCAGGAGGAACGATGAGCACCAACGACAACGGCATCGGGTACCAGTCAGGATTCGGCAACCAATTTTCCAGTGAGGCAATCGCGGGCACCCTGCCGATTGGCCAGAACTCCCCCCAGCGGGTAGCTCATGGTCTCTATGCGGAGCTGTTCTCTGGCACTGCCTTCACAATGCCTCGCCATGAAAGCCGTCGTACTTGGATGTATCGAATTCGTCCATCTGCGTCCCACCCCACTTTCAAAGCGATTCCTTCACCGATCCCAGAGGGCGCATTGGCACCAGCCAACCCCAACCGGATGCGGTGGGATGCACTTGAAGTGCCGGCAGAGCCTACTGATTTTGTGGACGGCCTCCGCGCAATGGTTGCGAACTCTAGCTTGGATCATCCCAGTGGAATCACAATCTTCCATTACGTAGCAAATCGCTCGATGGAGAGGGCGTTCTACAACGCCGACGGCGAACTTTTGATCGTGCCTCAGTTGGGTAAGCTTTTGCTCGTGACTGAGTTGGGTCGTATTGAGCTGCAGCCGCTGGAGATTGCTGTCATCCCTCGTGGGATGAAATTCAAGGTTGAGCTGCTCGGCTCGGCTGCCCGCGGCTATATCGCCGAGAACCATGGTGCTCCGTTGCGACTTCCCGACCTAGGGCCAATCGGCAGCAACGGCCTGGCCAATCCTCGCGACTTCCTCACTCCAAATGCTTGGTTTGAGTCCGAGCAATCGCCAACTCAACTGGTGCAAAAATTTCAAGGCAGCTTCTGGGAAGCTGAATTGGATCACTCGCCGTTCGACGTGGTCGCTTGGCATGGCAACAACGTCCCGTACAAATACGATCTGCGACACTTCAACACCATCGGTTCCATAAGCTTCGACCATCCAGATCCGTCTATTTTCACCGTGTTGACTTCGCCCACAAGCGTTGCTGGACTCGCCAACCTTGACTTCGTGATTTTCCCTCCACGCTGGCTTGTGGCCGAGAACACCTTCCGTCCGCCATGGTTCCACCGCAACCTGATGAACGAGTACATGGGGTTGATCGAGGGTGAGTACGACGCCAAAGCTGACGGCTTCACCCCCGGCGGATCATCCTTGCATAGCTGCATGAGCGCTCACGGCCCAGACGCCAAAACCTCCGAACGCGCAATGGCAGCCAACCTGGAACCTGAGAAGCTTGATGGCACCATGGCCTTCATGTTTGAGACACACCAGGTACTCCGTCCTACGAAGTTTGCGCTGGCCAGCCCCGCGCTGCAGGGCAATTACGACGCATGCTGGGAAGGCATCGCTGGAAAATTTGAAAGCACAAATTCCTAATTGAGAAAGTAGTGATGAATAGCTGGGTAACTTCGGCCAACGGCCATCCTGATTTTTCGCTGGCTAACCTGCCATTCGGTGTTTTCAGCGTTCAAGGTGGCGAGCGCCGCACTGGCGTTGCTATTGGCGACTTCATCTATGACCTTAAAGTCGCACTCGAAGCTGGCCTGCTGACCGGCGCAGCTGAGGCGGCGGCGGAGGCGGCGGTAGGCGGATCACTCAACAGTTTCTTCGCCCTGCCACGCCATGACCGCAAGGCTTTGCGTGAGCGTCTGATTGAACTGCTCTGCGAGAACGGGCCTGAGGTCGAGACTCAGCGCAAATTCGGTGATCGATTGCTGATCGAGGCTTCTCGCTGCAATCTCCATGTACCTGCTCGCATCCAGGACTACACAGACTTTTACGTTGGCATCCATCACGCCGAAAACGTGGGCAAGCTCTTCCGGCCGGACAATCCGCTGCTGCCCAACTACAAGTATGTGCCGATCGGTTACCACGGCCGTGCATCAACCATCGTCCCTTCCGGCCAGCCTTTTGTACGCCCCTCAGGGCAAATCAAGCTTCCTGATAGTGATGTTCCAATCCATGCGCCTTCCCGTCGCCTGGATTACGAGCTCGAACTGGGTCTTTGGATTGGCCGTCCTAACGGGCTAGGCGAGCCGATCGACATCCGCGACGCACGCGAACATATTGCTGGATTCTGCCTGTTGAATGACTGGTCGGCCCGCGATATCCAGGCTTGGGAATACCAGCCGCTCGGCCCATTCCTTTCCAAGAGTTTCGCGTCGACCATTTCGCCATGGGTTGTGACTGCCGAAGCACTGGAACCTTTCCGCATTGCCCAGCCTGCTCGGCCATCAGGTGATCCAGCTCCGCTTCCTTATCTGCTGGATGAAGAAGATCAGAGCAATGGTGCCTTTGATATCCGTCTCGAAGTTCTCCTTCTCACCGCAAGCATGCGGGAGGAGGGGGCTGCACCATACCCGCTCAGCGTGAGCACTACGCTTAACATGTACTGGACGTTCGCGCAGATGGTGGCTCATCACACTGTGAATGGCTGCCAGCTTAACCCGGGTGACCTGTTTGGTACCGGCACGCTGTCTGGGCCCACCACTGATTCGATGGGTTCTCTCCTAGAGATGACGCAAGGCGGTAAGCATCCTATAACGCTGCCAAACGGTGAAAGCCGTACGTTCCTCGAGGACGGTGACGAGATCATTTTGAGAGCTCGCTGCACTCAAGATGGCGTTGGGTCGATCGGCTTCGGTGAGTGCCGCGCGGTGGTGCTCCCTGCCCGGGAGATCCGGTGATGATCCTTTACTCCTATTACCGGTCGACGTCTTCGTACCGGGGTAAGGATTGCTCTGGAATTGAAGGGGCTGTCGTATGAAGTTTGCCCCATCAATCTGATCAAGGACGGCGGAGAACACCACTGCGCTAGCTATCTGGAGATCAACCCCCAAGGCCGCGTGCCTGCCTTGGTGGATGAGTCGGTTCGGGTTATTCAATCACCGACGATTATCGAATACCTGGAAGAGGCATATCCAGGACTGGATCTACAGTGGTTTCCAGGCAGTGGAGGCCCTGATTGGCGAAAGCGGTTGGGCACTCGGCGACATGCCTGGTCTCGCTGACGCGTACCTTTTGCCGCAAATTTATGCGGCTCGTCGATTCGGCCTGAATCTGAATGTGTTCCCTCGAATTTCTCGGGTTGAAGCGCTGGCCGCGGAGCATCCGGGCTTCCACGGCGCACATCCTGCGAACCAGATAGACGCGCCACCTCCAACGTAAAAAGATCAATTCTTACGTGGCCTCACAAAAATAATCGGATTGCCATGATGAATAACTAAATTGAAGCCTTCCGTGCGGCTTTGGATCAACGACCGTTTTCTCGGTACCAAACTCGTACGCTTGTTTTACTGATATTGCTGCTCGTGTGCGATGGTTATGATGCCCAGCTCCTAGGCTCCGCGTCTCAGATGCGGTGGGGATTTTTTCGTTTACAGCAGAACAAAAACATTCGCTGCAAAACCGTCATTGTGTGTCTACAGTGTCTAGTACATGCTCGCTTGCCTAGCCTCCTAACGATCTAACTAAAAGGTTTAGATCTACAGGCTTTGAGGGGGGCAGCTATTAAAGACAATCGCTCACCTAAATCAGCTGCTGAATGCTTTTTTCAGCCGTTCGGGTGGCCATAGACGACTCTGAGTCAACACTCTTGCGAAGGCTACTGTATATATAAACTGTCTCTAGCGGATTAGGATGAACTCAGGACAGTCGCTCAAACCTATCGTCAGCTGGGCGCTTAGTTGGCCTGAATAAGGCGCCTAGCACTAAATGACATTGAAGCGGCCGATATGTTCTACATCTAATTCTAAGGAGAATATCCATGGCCAAAGCCTTTGCCTCTTCGACCGACACCGTTGAAAAAATCGAAACGCTGGAAGTTGTCGCCGATGGTGTTTATGCCTTGACTGCTGAAGGTGACCCAAACGTAGGCGCCATCGAAGGTGAAGATTTCCTGGTTTGTTTCGACGCACGCGCTACTCCGGCTTCGGCTTACAGTTGGCTCAAGCAGCTTCGCGAACACACCGACAAGCCCGTAAAGTACCTGATCCTGAGCCACTATCACGCCGTACGTGTGCTGGGCGCCAGTGCCTTCGAAGCTGAGAACATTTTGGCCAGCACTGCTACCGCGAAATTGATCCAGGAGCGCGGTCAGGAGGACTGGGATAGCGAGTACGGTCGTATGCCGCGCTTGTTCAAAAACCCAGAAGAAATCCCAGGGCTGACGATTCCGAACATTGTCAGCGACGATTACACCATCGAGCTGGGCGGTGATCGCGGCACCCTGGAAATTAAATTCCTGGGCCGTGGCCACACTGCAGGTGACCTGGTCGCTTGGCACAGCAAGAGCAAGACTCTCTTCGCCGGCGACCTTGTTGAAGCAGAAGCTGCACTGTACACCGGTGATGCCTTCCACTTCGACTGGGCGGGTAAGACCTTGGATGGCGTCAAAGCCTTCCGCGCCGAGAATGTTGTCGGTGGTCGAGGCGCCGTCGCCAAAGGCCTCGAAGCTTCGGATGCCGCCATCGAACAAACCCGCTCGTTCATCAACGGGATGCTGGAACACGTTGGCAACGCTCATCGTAACGGTGGCACCGTCAAGGACGCGTTCGAAGCAACTCACAAGGCCCTTGAACCGCAATATGGCCAATGGCCAATCTTCGAGCACTGCCTCCCGTTCGACGTTCAGCGGGTCTGGGACGAGTACGAAGGCGTTGAGTGGCCACGCGTGTGGACTGCTGAGCGCGATCGCGAGGTGTGGGCTCTGCTGCAGGGCTAAGGCTTATGCCTAGTTTTCCAACTCCTTTGTTTTGGGACAGCTTGAAGTTTTGACGGCTATGAACATCGTGTTTCGTCCCCACAGAGCGGCCTAGGCCGCTCTGTTTTTTGTGCAGTCAACAAAACAACATTCGCTGTGACCGCAGTGATAGCTTCGTGTCTCCCCAGCGATAACTCCTCAGACGGCTTTCATCCAACTCTCCAGCCTCTCTTCAAGATCTTCGTGCAAGCCACTCGCACTAACATATTCGCGGTGCGACATCAAGCGGAGCGAACTGACGGGTTCTGGTCGAGATTGATCGCAGTAGCGGCGTAGCGCTTCGGCGCCATAGCCCTTGTCGGCAAGCAGCCACTACAGGCTCGGTCGTGAGGCTCTGTATGTAGGGTTGGCGGCGCTGAGCAGTGTTGATATCTACCGAAGTGGCGGTGGAGCGCTTGTGGCGGTGCGCGATGCCATTGAGGAAACATGCTTCTTAGCAGTGTGGGGCAATGAGGGAGCAACTGTCATTAAGGTCGAGCCTGCCCCTCGGTAGTTGACCGTTGTCACACAGATTGGATCGGTTTTGCCTATCTTCCGGTCTTCGACGGGACTCGTTTTCGGAGCCTACCTGCACCACCTTGATTTCCAGCATTGGCTCGACAAAAACACAGTCCAGCACAAATCAACAGATGTATTGCGCAGGGAAGATGTCGAGGCGCAACTCGCCGGAGTGCGCGACCAGCGTATGTGTTCAATCCGCGGGCTGTTTATGCCTGGAATCAATGCTCTATCGGCACCGGTCTTCGACGCGTTCGGTAACATCAAAGGTGTGCTAACAGTGGTAGGTTCGGTATCAAGCTCTCCTGCTGAGCTGGAAAGCCCTCAAGCCCAATTACTGGATCAAACTGCCAGGCAATTGAGTGCAGCGCTCGGGCATCGTGAGGAGTAGAAGCGATCGTGGCGGAGTGGAAGCAGGCGCAGAGTCCGTGTGCAGGCTGGGTGAGCAGTGCGAATCGTGCCTGTCCTGCATCCCAGATGCCACGCTCTCGACCTGATGCCACAAATGCGTGGTAAGTGAACCAGATCGAGAGCATGAACTCGATGAGTGAAGGCCGGCGCCTTCACTGTATGGTAATCAGAGCGAATCGAACACGTTGAAGGGAGTCGATTGCTCTTCAACCGCAGTTGTCTTCTCGAAGATGATCCGATTGACGATTGTCATGCTGACTGACGTCCACCATTCACCAGCACTGGTGTCGATCATCAAAGCCTCGTCGTTGGCGATTGCTTGATAGTCTTCGCTACGGAGGAAGTCCTCCAGGTCGTTCAGGCTTGCGAAGTTGAGCAAACTGATCCCGTCGAACTTGCTCGCTTCAGGGTGGTAGAAAGCCCCGCCGGGTTCTGTGGGGCCGATGCTATGCAGCTGAACATAGCGTCGCACCAGTCCCCCGGTGTGCTGCATGAAGGTCGGAGCATGTTCATGCAACCACCAGTGTTGGAATTGAGCGCGGCTGGTTCCGGCCCTCCGAACGTGCAGCTTTACCAAAGTGATCGGCTCGTTGTCGGAGGTACTTGGTAAAACGATGTACTGCTTCGCGGGGATTGGCGCAATGTTGCGGAACATCGCGTGGTCTTCAGGGGCGATCTTGTTTCGCACCCGCTCATTTCCGAACACAACGCCCATATCTTCCAGTCGAGCAAAGTGTAGGTACGCCACTCCGTCCCACGATGGCCGGTGATACCGCGGCACATGACCAACGATCGTAGACCACAGTTTTCCGTGTTCATCTACTGGGAACTGATAGGGAGGCGCATTGAAGCTGGTAGGGCCCGGGGCGAATCGGTGAAGCTGGTCGTACCGCAGCAGACGCTCAAGAGACTTGTCATCCGATTCTTCAACGTGCACGAAGCGTGGGCCGTGAACCTTGCGCCAGTATTCACCCCAGTGCTCGAAGCTGAGATTCGGGTTGCCCTCTAGCGCGTTTTTAGAAGGATCGGCTGCAGGATCCTCGATGACGTTGCCATCATTATCAAGGCCGAAGCCTTGCGCGCGGCTGCGCTCATTCAGCGGCGTGTTATCTGACCGGGAAAGGAGTGAGAACAATACAGTCAACGGTGCCCGCTCGGCCAACTTGGGCTCGATGTATGGAGTGCGTAGCAGGCGATCGTGTGTGGTGTTAGGCATAACGCTGTTCCCGTTTCGGTACAGGGTGAAGATAGGTGACGGCCAGAGCGGCAATCCCTGAGACTGCAGCAAAGATGAACATGCCTCGGGCGCCGAAATTTGTGAATGCGAGTGTGCCGATAGCCGCGCCTACGGCCATACCAGCCATGGCTCCAGCCATCATAAGTCCGTTCAAGCGGCTGCGGGCATGGGGGTCAAGGCTGTTGATGATGCTTTGATGTGATACCAATCCAGCTTGTACCCCCAGGTCGAACAGCACCGCACCAACGGCTAACAAGGCAAGGCTGGGCGGAAGAGCTGCCATGGCTACGAAGGAGACGATTACCAGGATGCATCCTGCTCTGATAGCGATCAGTGGCCCACGTCGATCAGCCAAGCGACCGAACAGGGGCGCCGCTAGAGCGCCAGCTGCGCCGGCAATACCGAACGAACCTGCAACACCAGCCCCCAAGTGAAATGGTTCTGCAGCAAGTACGAGGGCAAGGCAAGACCAGAAAGCACCCAAGGTAGCAGCCAGCAGACCTTGGACAATCATCGCCAATTTCAAAGCCCGGTGTTCTACCCAAAGCGTCCACAGACTCGCGAGCAATTTTGTGTAGGGCGTGCGCAGTGCGGGCGGGGTTGGAGCCAGCGTCAGGAATGTGATCAGGATAACCACCAACATCAGCCCGGCTGCCAGGAATTGCATCTCGCGCCAGCCAAAGCTGTCCGCTACAAAACCACCAAGGGTACGGGAAAGCAGGATGCCAGTGAGTAGTCCGGTGGTAACCATGCCCACAGCGTGGCCGCGAGACTTTTCTGGTGCGACATGGGCGGCAACGGGAATGAAATCTTGGCCTACGCTGCCAAGCAGGCCCACGACCATACAGGACACTAGCAGGATGTTCAGGCTTGGGGCGGTGGCGGTAGCAATGAGCGCTAGCACCAGGATCAAGGATTTGATGATGATCAGCTTGCGCCTCGTGATCACATCTCCGAGGGGGGCCAAAAGAAGCATGCCCAGTGCGTAGCTGATCTGGGTAAGGGTGGGAACCCAGCCGATCTGCTCAACAGTGGCGCCCAGATCGGACTTCACCAGTTGGAGGCTAGGCTGGAGATAGTAGACGTTCGCCACACCAAGACCTGAGCAGACGGCGAGCAGGAACAGCTCAACGTTCAAGGGCAGCTTTGAGGGGGTCACAGCGTTCATGTTGCTTCGTATCTCGTGTTACGACGGCTCCCAGACGGAGGGAACCTTGTTGTGCATATGCTATTGACGAATTTGTTCGAGATATACCATGCTGTGATCGCAATAGAGTTGACTATTGGTCGTCAATCGGATGTTTAGGTAAATGAACACAACAGATCCCTTCCGTGGCATCTCCATTTTTCTCGAAGTAGTCGATGCCGGGAGCTTTACAGATGCAGCCGAACGCCTTGATATGAGTAAGTCGGGGGTTGCTAAAAGCATCTCGCGACTGGAGACCACGCTTGGAACGCGGCTCTTTCATCGCACCACTCGCAGCCTGACCCTGACAGACGAAGGCACACGTTTTAGTGAAGGCTGTCGTCGATCGCTCAATGAGCTCAAGCAGGCCCAGACACAGTTGCTCGCTCAGCAGCAGGAGCTGAGTGGGCGTCTTCGCATCACACTTCCTATGGTGTTAGGCAAGCGGTGGGTGCTGCCCGAGTTGCTGGAAATCGCCAAACAGCATCCTGCGCTTGAGCTGGACATCAACCTCACGGACAGGCTTGTAGATCTCGTGGAGGAGGGTGTCGACCTAGCGATCCGCATCGGGCCGTTGCATGACAGCGCCACGCTGATAGCGAAACCGCTGGGCGTTCAGCGTGCGGTGCTATGCGCCGCACCCGAATACCTTGAGAAGAATGGGTATCCATCATCGTTGGAAGATCTTCACTCCCACGCCTGCATCACATTCGGTAGTGGTGGCCAGGCCAGGTCGTGGTATTTCCTGGATGAGAATGGACACAGCCACTCGATGGCTATCCGAGGTCGTGTAGGCCTTAACGATAGCGGCGCGATTCTGGTGGCCACTCTTGCAGGATTCGGCATCGCTTTAATTGCGGACTGGCTGGTTAATGAGCATCTCGCTGCCGGAAGACTTGCGGTTGTGTTGCCTAATGTCAAAACCGTCGGTTTCCCAATTCACGCCGTCTGGCAACGGAATCAGTTGCTCTCTCCAAAGGTTCGCCATGTGGTTGACCTGTTGGCGGACCGGTTCGTCCCGGAACAGCCTTGGGAGGTTCAAGGCAGAAACTGATCAAATGCGATCCCAGTAAGGCGGGGAGCCGATCTGCTCAATCAAGAAGGTCGAGACGTCCCGAACTTTCCGTGATCGAAGCTTGTTTTCCGGCGAGAGCAGCTGAACCTGCATTTCCTCGGCTGATGCGGAAACGTCCCAATCGCTGAGCAATCTGATGAGGTGTCCGTCTCTGAAGCTTCCCTGGTTGAATAACCAGCTTGGGAAAAGGACGATACCTTGGCCCGCCATGGCTGCTGCTACTAGCACTTCCGCATTGTTGCTTCTGAGAGGGCCGCTCACCGCGAGGGAGTTGAATTTTTGATCTTCTGGGCGCTTGAAGAACCACCGTTGCGCGCCCTGTTCGCCTTTGTAGAGGAGGCAACTGTGTTGAGGCAGATCCTCAGGCGTGCGTGGCATGTCGTGGGCAGCCAAATAGTCTGGACTAGCAGCCAGGACATACCGCTGACCGCTGACGACCCGACCTATCAGCCCTGAGTCGACGACCCTGCCCACGCGGACGGTGACGTCTGCACCCTCCTGAATGGGGTCGATCATAGCGTCCGTGAGCGTCAGCTCTACTGTCAGATCGGGATATTTAGCTTGCATGCTGGCGAGCAGCGGGGCGACATGCAGTCGTCCTAGCGCTACGGGCGCATTGATCCTGATCAGCCCCTTGATTCCCACATCCCCCTGAACCATTTCCTCCGCAGCAGCGTCCAGCAGGCCTATGGCTTCTTGGACTTGTAGGTAGAACCTTTCTCCCTCCTCGGTCAGTTTCACGGCCCGGGTGCTGCGGTAAAAAAGCTGACGACCTAGTTCTTTCTCCAAAGCTGCAATGAATCTCGAGACCGACGAAGCGGGCACTTCATAGTGGCGGGCTGTCGCGAGGAAGCTGCCGGTCGTGGCCACCATCAGGAAGTAGCGTAGAGCTTTGATCTGCATGGCTGCCTATCTTGTTCAATGAGAAGCTTGGCGATTGCATTAATCGCAATTTAATTTTGCCAATTATAGCTATTGTTGCAGTAATGCTGGGTGCCTACGATTGGATATCGATGTGCGTTATGCACCCGCTTCTTGGAGTCTTTACTCATGACTGACCTCTTCAAACCGTTCGACCTTGCAGGGCTTAGGTTACGCAACCGCGTTGTCATGGCTCCGATGACACGCTCCCGAGCCACCAATGATGTGGCCGATGAGTTGACGGCTCTGTACTACACACAGCGAGCAACTGCGGGCCTAATCATCAGTGAGGGCACGTCGATTTCCAATGAAGGGCGCGGTTACCTCTTCAACCCCGCCATCCATACCGCAGAGCAGATCGCCGGCTGGAAATTGGTTACGGATTCGGTGCATTCCGTGGGTGGACGCATATTCGCCCAGCTGTGGCACGTAGGACGTATCTCTCACCCTTCCATCCAAGACGGAGGCGGGCTACCGGTGAGTCCTAGCTCATTGCAAGCGAAGGGGGCGACGGCGTACGGGTACAACGAACGAGGTGAGCCAGACCAGGTAACGCCTCCAGCACCGCGTTCTCTAACAACTGCTGAGGTGGAGCGAACCGTTCTTGATTTCGCGCAAGCGGCGGCAAATGCTATGGAGGCCGGTTTTGATGGAGTGGAGATTCACGGTGCCAATGGCTACCTGCATGAGCAGTTCCTGAACCCAAAGGTGAATGATCGCGCCGATAAATACTCAGCTGATCAGATGGACAACAGGTTGCGCTTCACGCTTGAGGTGATCGATGCAGTGGTGGCCCGGATCGGCGCCAACCGGGTGGGTATCAGAATCTCGCCGTACGGGCAGCTGTTCGACATGCCCCTGTATGACGAGATCGATGCAACCTACGTCGCGCTAGCTCGGGAGATCGCAAGACGCAAGCTCGCTTACGTACATGTCATGAACCAGGACAGCTTTGAACGCATTGATCGAGGTGTCCAAGGAGAGGCAGTTGGCGGATTCTTTACCCTGTTGAAACAGATTAAAGCCGAGCTGCAGGACACTGCACTGATCTTAGCTGGCGGCCTAAACCGGGCGCTGGCGGAAGAACTGCAATCAGAGGGACAGATCGACTTGGCTGCCTTTGGACACACCTTCATCAGCAATCCCGACCTGGTCGCTCGACTCGAACACGGATGGCCACTGACTCCAGCTGACAGAGAAACGTTCTACGGTGGTGATGCGAAGGGCTACGTCGATTACCCAGTCTATCAACCGTAATCCTGGAAATTTGCTCCACGCCTAGCGGGAAAAGAATTTACAAAGATTTTGAGGAAGGACGGCGATAGATGTGGGATCTGCCGAAAGCCTCTGGAGCATAACTGTCAGACTTTCGGGGGCTGCACCGCTGGCGGCAAGACGACCTTGACCTCCGAGTGCTGCCATCACTTACTGCACACCATGATGGTATCCGGGGTGTATCAAAATACCGATGCTATCCGCAGTGTCCTCAAACAGATGCCGCAAGGGCAGGGCGCCGCCACTGACGTCATTGCGGCGGCTGAGCGCATGCGCTCAGGCGTCAATTGACGACTGCCAGTCAACTTACTTGCGATAGAAGCCCTATATATTTAATTAATCGTGCTCATTAGTATCTAATCGTCACCAAGGCGATGAGCATCCTATCGGCGTTGCGAGAGGGGGCTCGAGCTTGTATTCACGGTATAAGGAGGAGTTTGCCACTCACTAATCCCGGTAGGGAGCGCCTGCGGATTCGGAGCGGTTCGGCAATAGATGGGTCTTAGGCAAGGAGCCCAATATGGCTCATGGTTTTCAATGCCAGCTGATGTATACAGCTCTGCGACCCAGTCTCGGTCTGAGTACTGCGTTCTCGAGGAAATCTATGGATTGAGCAACAGGCGACCAAGCGCCCTGCATTTCAGTGTGCTGCCTACGATGCCGGCTAATACCCAACTGTCGTAAAAATAACGACGAATTCTAACGTGGCCTCACAAAAATAATCGGAATGCCATGATGAATAACCAAATTGAAGCCTTTCGTGCTGCTTTAGATCAACGATCGCTTTCGCGATATCAGATACAAACCCTCGTGCTTTTGGTATTATTGCTTATCTGTGATGGATACGACGCTCAGCTCTTGGGCTTTGTCGTCCCGACCCTCGCGCAAGAATGGGAAACACCAAAAGCAGCATTCGGAATTGTATTTACTTGCAACTTACTAGGACTTACAGTCGGCTCGCTATTGCTAACCCCTTTAGCAGATCGTTTTGGCATTAGGAAAACATTACTCAGCTGTGTACTCCTGTTCTCCGGGCTAACGCTTCTATCCGCGTGGGCTGACGACATCTACACTCTTGCAGCCATCCGTTTCCTTTGCGGAATAGGAATGGGTGGAGCCATGCCAAGCGCTATGGCCTTGATGGCGGACTACTCGCCTCCCAGAATGAAGACGTTCTTTGTGACAATGGCTGCCGCAGGCTTTGCATTTGGCGGAGCTGTGGGGGGCTTTATCGCTGCAAGCATCATGCAGGTCTACGGTTGGCACAGCATCTTTATTGTTGGTGGTGTCGCTCCGTTGCTTCTGATGCCTCTGCTTTATCTGTGGCTGCCTGAGTCCTTGTCCAGGTTGTTCCGCACTAAACACATGGCAGCTGCACTGGCGAACATGCTGGATAAATATTTGCCACAATGGACTCCGCCAGCTCCTATTTCAGAGAACGGCAAACCACAAAAAGTCGCAATCGTTGATCTGTTCCGTTATGGCTACTTGAAACCCACGATTTTTATCTGGGGTTCCTGCATTGCTAGCTTCACTGTTCTTTACTTTACCGTCAGCTGGTTGCCGACTTTACTGAGAGATACAGGATTCTCATCCAGCGCCGCAAGCCTTACCACATCTGCCTTCCTGGCATCAGGCACTCTCGGAGCTGTGACGCTTTCATACCTGGCAGATAAGGTTAAGAGTAAAGTTTGGTTAGTGGGCAAAGTCATGGTGGTCTGCGGCATAGCTACAGCTTGCGTGGGCCTGGAGCATGGAAACGCTACTCTCACTGTTCTTGCCGTAATGGTGGCCGGGTTCTGCCTGATTGGCGGATCGCTCACGTTGAATGGTGTTATCAGTAACTTCTATCCACCACACATTCGTGCTACCGGAGTGGGTTGGGCGCTGGGCGTGGGTCGGTTGGGCGCTATCGCAGGTCCTCTCGTCGGAGCGACGCTGATAGCCATCCACATTCCCTTCGTAGGCATCATGTTCCTTGCGGCAATTCCCGCAGTTCTTTCGGGTATTTTCGCTATTAATATTGCACACCCGAATGCAGTGCCATCAGATAATTCTGAGAAAGCTTTAGGCTATCAAGTGCCTAAGACCTCAAAGAACTAGCTGACACATCATCAGTGACGGCTTGAGTCGACGTTCGGAAGGCCCGCAGCCGCTATCAGCGCTGCGGGCATGCTGCAGTATGGAAGGAGCTAGCGGCTCCTGTTGCGGGTTATTCGATACTGACTGGAATTTTTTGCTAGCAGTCACTACAAGGATCGCTCTGCCTCCTAGTAATTAACTCTCGCCAAACACCTTGCTCTCCTTACTACAAAAACAATAGCCGGAAGAAAAAGATGACCGCCAATAAAGTAACTTGTGTTGCATTGCTTTCCGTCCTTTTTTGTGATGCCCAGGCTGACGAAAGCCATTCACCATCATTTATTGATGATAGCAAACTGACCATAACGTCTCGTAACTTTTACTTCAATCGAGACTTTCGTCACGGCATGAGCAATGGTGGAGGAACCAATGCCTCCAAGAGCGTAGTGGATCGCAGCGGCTACGCTGAAGAGTGGGCGCAGGGTTTCATGGCCAATTTTTCGTCTGGGTTTACACCTGGCACTGCCGGCTTAGGTTTCGATGCGTATAGTTTCTTGGGCATTAAACTCGACAGTGGTGGCGGCAGAGCGGGAGTTCGCCTGACACAGCTTGACAGTGATGGCGAGCCACGAGATTACTTCAGCAAGTCAGGCGGCGCGTTGAAATTGCGGTACGGCGGCGGGCTGTTGCAATACGGCAACCTATTCCCAATCGTACCTGTATTGTCGGTGAACACAGTGAGGCTTTTTCCGAGCTCTGCCACTGGTGGCATGCTCGGATGGGACATCAATAAATTGCATCTCGATGCAGCGCATTTTAGTGGCCAAGGTGGTGTGGATTCGTCGAACAATGACGACGACTTCACGACTGACTACGGCTTACCAATTGCGATCAAGTCCGTTAGCTATGTTGGAGCAAAATACAGTTTTGGAAACGCATTAAAGGCATCCATCTATGCGTCTGAGGCAAAGGACACATGGAAGCAGTACTACGCCAATGGTAATTACACCCATGCCATTGATGCTGGTCAGTCCATTACTTTTGACGCAAACATATATCGCACAGTTGATACGGGCAAAAAGCTCGCAAGCGTGATTGATAACACTACCTATTCCCTGTCGATGGCCTATAAGTATAAAGCCCACACGTTCACGTTGGCATATCAGAAAGTTGACAGCGATGAGCCTATGGATTGGCTCGGTTTTGGTACGGCGCCAGGTGTAATTTCACTCGCAAATGCGATTCAGTTTTCGACCTTTACTGAGCCAAACGAGCGATCTTTCCAGCTTCGCTATGACATCGACATGGCAGCTTTTGGAGTGCCAGGGCTTTCATTCATGACGCGTTATGCGAGAGGGGATGATGTCAGCAATCATAGGAGCGACAACACGTTCTATGCACGTCGGTATGTGTATCCTGAAGGGGATGACGCTCGCCATTGGGAACGTGATATTGAGGCTCGGTATGTCGTGCAATCTGGCCCAGCCAAACACTTGTCCATTCGGGTAAGGCAGGCAACTCATCGTGGATCGACCGGCTACCGATATGCCGATAACAACGAAGTTCGCGTGATCGTAGATTACCCTATATCTATCTTTTGAAGGAGGTGGCAGGGATGCCGCTCATGCTATGACTCAAAGCCGCGGGCATAACTGCAATCTATGAGCACTTCGAGAATGATCCTCTATGCGGTCTCGGGCGATTCTCTCAACGTTGATATCTGAAATGGATCCTAAGGATTGAGATTCAGACATGCAGCTAAGGACTTGAGAGCAGAAGGGTTCGGTGATAGCTGGCAACGATGACGGCGATTGTTGAAAAGGTCTAGCGATCAGTTCTCGGTCAGCATACTCAATTTAACAAGTGGGCGATGTCAGATGTTCATAAGCGGCTCATGAGCCTGAATTACTGGCTAACCGCTCTAGAAATTAACGCGCCTGTTCATCGATTGATGTTCATAGACCTAGTTTTTTCCGCCGTCCTTACCCTCGTGGCCCCAATCTCTGACGGTCCCAGTCCAGTTGCTTCGTCCACGCAACCTATACGAACATCGCTGACAGCAATAGATTGCAGCGGTGCGGCCCTCCGGTTGACGTACCACTTTTGCCTGTCAGCCTGTCCCCGACGGTAGATCTCTAACAACACAGAGATTGTTTGTAGGGGACACAGGAAAAGCGGTACAAGGGCATCGGCAATCTAAGGACGACTAGCGAGCTTTAACTAGGAGTCCGTGCTGTATTTGAACCTATTGCTTGGTACATATTCTCTGCGCTGCATTAGGTTCACGATTTTGACGCTCTCGCTATGCTTGATGTATTTATATGTGAAGTATCTTGCCACTTTATCTTCATGAGTGGAGAGCACGATTTGCTTGTCTTGGAAGTCGTTGCGTAATAGCTCGACCAATGAAGACATGTTGATGTCATCCATCGTCTGGACTGGGTCATCGATTAAGATGGTTCCGAATTTTTTTGAATAAACACGGTGCAATGCTAACGTCAATGCGATTACAACAGCAGAAATTTGCCCTGAGCTCATTGTATTCAGAATGTCGTGGTCGCTCTTCCAATCCGAGACTAGTCGCACATTTTTTAGCTCATCCTCACCTGTTGGATCTTTAATGAATATGCCATGGCCTATTCCAGCTTGGTGGCTTTGGAGGATTTTTCCTGAGTAAATATAGAAGGGGATTTCAATATCTGTAATGAGATCCTTTCTATATTTTCTGATCTGAGATCTGACAATAGTAATGAGGTCTCCAGTGTCGGAGAGTGCTCGTTCAAGAAGCGAGTCATTTTTTTGAAGCTTTTGCAGCTCAACAGCATGCGCTCTCATGTCGTTGCCGTACTGCTCTTTTATGTAAGTTTCTTTCTGGGTGAGGAGATCTATCGGGTAGGTTGTTAGCCTTTCAGCGGTTTTGTTGAAATAATCTTTGAAGATACGGTCTAGAGTTGATGATGTATGGAGTTCGTAAAAGTTATCTGGTGCCGGTCCGATTAGCGATCTTATTCTTTCGCACAGTACATCTGTCGCTTCGGCTATGTATCTATCGCGCGCCGCGACCGGAAAGTCCTCAGCGAGGAGGTCTTGATGCTCAATCTTCTCGGTTATCAACCATTGCCGTATATTTTCTAAGCGATCTTTAGATGCAAATGCCTCTGCAAGTTTGTTCAGGTCAGTCTGGCTAGGTTCTACATTTATTTCTAAGTAGAGCTCGCAGGCGTTGAGCAAATGTGCTAGATAGTTCTTGGAGAAATTTTCCCGAGCAGATACGGTTGCTTTATCTTTATCTGAAAGCTCACTACGGAGTAAGTCGCCATGTTTTTCGACAGCTGCTTTCAATGCGTCGTGAGTGTTGTGGTCGTGGCCACAGAAGAAACATGAAGTTTCGGTAGGGGTGACGTCTAAAGCGGGAGACAGTTTGGAGTGGTGTTTCAGGATTTCGGTGTAGACTGAACTTACGCCCTTGTTTTTCGAAATTAAGGTGTTAAGTAATGTCAAGGCATCACGGAACTCAGATCTACCAGGCAGCTTGAGCGCAGTGTAGAGATTTTCTAAGCGGGAATTTTTAAGTATGTCGCTAATGTCTTCCTGTTGAAGGATATCATATGAATTCTTAACTTCCTGGTAAGTCTTGCTGTAGTCTTGATAGCCATGGTAGTTCAGGTGTGTGTTAGCATAGCCTACGTAAAGCTCAAGCAGGTTGCGTTGGTGCAATGCTGACTGATAATGGCGATTTCTTAAGTAGAAGTCACTGTGGCTTACTAGCCATTTTATAGCTTCAATTTCGGCGAGAGATGCGCTCAGTCTTTGTTCGGTCAGTTCGACTATTGTTTCAAAATCCCAATAAGGGGAGGTGTTGTTCTCGGACAGCCAAGGGAACGCATACTGATGTGACTCTGTCGGCTCAGTTGTGATTGCCAACTCGGGATCGAGATGGTATAAGCGCTGAAGTTCAGAGATTCGATTAGTTATTGACTTTTTAGCGACGTTGATTTTCCTTTGTGCGTTGGTAAGTTTTTCTAGGTTTTCGTCCGCTTCACGCGTGTCTCCAAAAAGCTGCGCAAGCTCAGTTGCACGCTGAGTTTCATTGTTTGTTTTTAAGAATCTTGACGTTTCTTCTTGCTGCACATAATGGAATAGCAAAAAGTCTCTGGCAAAATTTTTGCTGTCAAAAAATTGTTCAAGAACATCTTTTTTTGCCGGCTCGGCACTGCCATCGATGATCTCATTGAGCTCCCACAGTTCTGCGAATCTCGCTATTCGCTTCGAGGGGCCGGTAATATTGCTTTTGAGTTTTCTTTGAAAAATTCTTGTGTTGGAGTTTTCGTCTTTGAACTCTAACAATATTTCAACCGAAGAGGCATTTCTATGTGCTACAACGATGTCTGCAGGGTTTTGGCGGTTATCCAGGGTGATGAGTCTGCTGATATTTCCAGTTAGCGCTAACTCGACGGCATCGAATACCGAAGTTTTACCATATCCATTCGGCCCATCCAGCAGGATCAGCTTGTTCCCTTCGAAGCCAATAGAGTAAGGTTCGCCGCCGAAAATTTTAAAGTTTACCAACGTAATTTTGGTCAAGAATATCATAGTTCGACACTCCAGATTTTCATCACCTCATCTAATATATTCTCATCATTCCATTCGGTTTCTATGGAAGTGATTCCTTTGTAGACTGAATTAAGTTCAGGTGTGAGGTTATTTTCAATGTCTAATGCAAGATTGCTAAGCTTTTGCTCTTGAGGAGTATAGATTAGGAAGGGTAGTTTGAGGGTGGTCTTAAGAACTATCGAATACAGGCCCTTTGTGGAGCTTTGCTTGAATTCGAGGAAATTTTTTCCCCCATTAGCATTCAAGATGTTATTGATGACATCGTTAGTTATCTCTTCAATTCCGTTGCTTGAAAGATAGGTCTGCAAGGCTAGCAATTCACCCGTGGAGTAGGTTAGGACATTTTTCTTGAAGTTGTAGGGATCTTCTTCCAAAGAAAATATTGTTTCTTTACTGATTTTTATCGCTTCATGGCACACAATCATCGTGCAGTTCTTTTCAAAGAAGCGTTCGGTTTTGCCTGAGTTTCGAATTTTTTCAAAAATAGTTTGAGCTTTTTCTTCCAAAAGCAGCATGGCCACTTCATTGCCTTGCTCTTCGGCTAGGAGCGAGACGAAGTATTCTTGCTTGCTCTCGTCACTGGCTTTAAAAAGCGTGATCATAAAACCCGGCTCATCGAGATCGAGGTCAATCCGTTGATAGCCATTGTTAGAAATGATGTTGTTTATCAGGTTTATCATTTGGCTAGCTTAATCTTGGCTTTATTAAGTGGGATAACGCTAATGCTTTTGAATGTCTCTGTTCGTTTCAAGCGTTGATCAGCATCGATCTCTATTGGCGCTTCGGTATTTTTTTCAGCATTCGGGTAGAAAATGTGATCTGTTTCTCCGCAATGAATCAAGTTTTCAATTTCGTATAAGAGTTCGGGCAAGCAAGGGTTCGAGTGCATCTGCTTTGAGGTTAAATCAAACCGCCCATTGTTTGTAATAGTGGTGGGAAGAAAGTTTTGGAATGGGGGTGTGCTGGAACGATAGGTGAACTGATAGCGTGCGGCGTTTGGTGCAGAGCTAGCGATGTCTACAGAGTGTAGAATCTTGAGCAGGTAAAGACGTATGCCCTCATCGTTATAAGTGAAAGCGTTACTTGTGTTACTTGCATCGTCCAGGAGTAAATGGGGTGAAAAGCTTCGATAATGCTCCCAGAGCTCACGAGGATGGAATGCAAGCAAAATAGCGCAAGCAGCCTGAAGATTACAAGGTTGATCATTGCCTGCGTCAGGATAATCTACTTCGTCACTCATGTATTGATCAATTTGATATGAGAATCGTTCCTTGAATTTGTATGTCAGATAGTCCTTGCTGATGTCTTCCAAGTCGGTCTCTAGTACGAGCCTCAGCGCATCAATGCTTATCGAAAGTTTATTTTCTTCGGCTTTTTTTTTGTGGCGATCGATAATATGCCTGTCGATCATGCCGAGGTAATGGTGAAAGGCCTTGTCAAGATGATCGTCGGTAACGATTTTTTTGCGAGCTTGAAAGGCAAGACTGATTTGATTTTTTATTTTTTTGTTGATGTCGTCTAGGTCACAGTATTTTTTCTTATCGTCATACTCGTAGCTCGCAACCCTGCTCAGGGCATCATTTTTTTCGCTAAGAATCTCCTCTAAAACGGCGTACAGTTCATCCGCCGACTTAGTTGGAAATGCATAACGTAAAATCGCTGAGATTTTTGTTATTTGCTTTGAGTCTGAAGCCGCTTTCCCTATCGTCGTAGCGACTTTGTCAGCGCTATCTTGGTACTCATTACAAATGAAGATTAGGTCGTTTTTTATAGAGTCGATCAAAGAAGTGAAGTTGGGTCTGTTGTTGATGACCTTCCAAGTGTGGACGAAGCCAGAGACGGTTGGCTGTTTGTAGAGTTCAAGAGTAATTTCGATTAGCGCATTTGAGTATTTCTCGAAGGTACTCTTGTTGTAAGCCTTGACTTGATGAATTGAGATCGACTCATCATTTCTCTTGATTTCAAAGTCTTCTGTTGATTCAAGCATAAGGCTATATGCTGAGAGATCTGTCTCGGGAGTTTCTTTGTTTATCAGGACTAAGGCATAATAAAGCGCCACTTTTCCCTGGTAGTTGAAACCACTCCAAGAGGGTGATGCATCGAAAGCCATTAACAAAATCTCCGGCACCAATGTCTGAATGAGTGCGCGGGTGGAGCTATCGAATGCTTGTGCCTCAGCGCCTCCCTACGCGAAACCCAATACTAGGCTAACTGGGTAGCATAATGCCATCTTTCGTGAGGCGATTTTGAGGTGTAGCACTACTACGCCTAGCCTGTCACCAAGCGTATCGAGAAAAGCAACGCGTACAATGTTGACTCCTGTGGGGAAGAGGTAGCGCAAGCCTATGAATCGCCCCTGGTTTCCTAAGTTCTGTATGTCGAGGTCTAATGAAACCGGACACCCATTTAGGCGAGAATGCTCGCCATAGAGAGGTGTCTGATGACCAAGCAACGTCGTACATTTATCCCAGAATTCAAGCGCGAAGCTGCCAGCCTGGTGCTCGACCAGGGCTATGGCCATATCGATGCCGCCCGTTCACTTGGGCTGGTGGAATCGGCCCTGCGTCGATGTGTCAACCAGCTCCGACCCCGCAACGCGGATCGGTGCTATCTGTGCATCACTTCTTTTCCCGAATCGGGTGCCCTGGTTTTTATTGAGCGTTAAAGACTACATTCGCCGGCAGAGCAGCACTCCGTGAAAGGACTGAGCAGCAACCGCTGCTCAGTCCCTGCCAGCTGCTGATGCGTACCGATCAGGATTCTGTGGGAGTCCTTGAGCGGTGTTTGGGTTTGGAGAAGAGCTAATCAGTGAAAGTGCTGGGAATTCACGGAACCAAGCGTTTGATGACTGGCAGCGTACGATGTTGTGCATGCCAAAGATCATAAGCCATTTGCATGGCTAGCCAATTGCGGGCTATACCGAGACCGGCTAGCTCTAAGCGAACTGCCAAATCTGCATCAAGTGGCGCACGAGACTTTAGTATTTCTATCAAAATGTGCACTGGGTAGCCAAGGTGTGTGGCTAGATCAGCACCACTGATGCCTAGCGCAGGAAGGGAGTCCTCAGTGAGCAGCGCTCCAGGATGTGAGGGGTTGTGCATACTCATGGTCGCTCCTGTCGGTTCACATGCTGCATTTATACGCTCGCGGGAGGCAAGGGGGATCCAGTCAGAGATAGACCGAATGGGCCTGGTCACTATCATCGTCCACTAAGAGGTGTGAATTCTACCTCAGATGAAACACAGAGCCGAAAGCCAACTTTCGTGAGTGACTTCGTTTGACCCAAAGCTGCCTGGGGAGAGCGGCAGCAATCGGCTAACTGCGAACATTCAGCTGAAAAGCAGTCCCGCCACCAGCCTTTTAGCCTTGGGCATCCCACACTCTTCAAATGTAGAATCTGAATAGCTTGTATGGCTTGGAATCATCTGGATTCAGGCTAGAGGCCGAGAGACTGCGTAAAGGGCTGTCAGTGAGCGCTGCCAGGCCCCAGGCAAGCCTCGATCATCTCTGCGACATCAAGCAAGCGCTCGCGCAAAGCGGGAAGCCAGACCACTGCCACGGACGAGTTCCGCTGTGCCAATTCAAGCACTGCCTGAAGCGCATGGTCTGAATGCCGCATTAATTGAACCAAATGAAGGCCGCTGGGACCATGGCTGCCCGCCAGCCAGTGCTTAGCGGTGCGTTCACTGGCATCGGTCCAATGGCGCAGCGTCTTGATTGCTCGATGTGACGTGCCTAATTCGGTGCTTAGGGCAGCGGCTACGGCGCTGGCGTAGATTTCTGCATTGATTGGAAATGGATTGCCCATTTTCGCGATCATTTTTCTGTGTCTCCTCTATATATTCGTGTGAAGGGCATCTGACGAAGGCCGGTAGGCATGGTGCGGTCTACGGCTTGGTATGGGTGTACACCCCAAGCCGCTGAGGGAGCATCGATCAATAAATGACACGAGCACATCTATCCCTGGCAGAGGGCTGCAATAGAGCCGCTGCCTACGTCCGTATGTCGACGGAACATCAGCAGTACTCCACTGAGAACCAGCTGGATGCCATTCGCGCTTATGCGGCAGCGCATGAGCTGGAGATCGTCCGGGTGTACACGGATGCGGGGAAAAGTGGCTTAAGCCTGGATGGTCGGGAAGCTCTTAAGCAACTACTTCGAGACGTTGACGCGGTTCAGTCCGAGTTCTCTGTAGTTTTGGTCTATGACGTGAGTCGCTGGGGGCGCTTTCAGGACCCTGATGTGAGTGCCAGCTACGAAGTTCGATGTCGGCAGGCGGGTGTCAGGGTCGAATATTGCGCCGAACAGTTCGTTAACGATGGCTCACCTGTATCTAGCATCATCAAGAGTGTTAAACGCATGATGGCTGGTGAGTACAGCCGAGAGCTGTCCGTCAAGGTGTTTGCGGGGCAGTCGCGCTTGATCGAGCTGGGCTACCGACAAGGTGGCCCGGCTGGATATGGATTGCGTCGTCAACTTATCGATCAGACAGGGCAGCCTAAAGCAATCTTGGATCGGGGAGAGTACAAAAGCCTTCAGACGGATCGGGTGATTCTCACGCCTGGTCCGGATTCCGAACAACAGATCGTTCAGGACATTTACCAGGCATTTGTCAGGGAAGGTCGAACCGAAGCTGAAATTGCAACACGTCTGAATCGGCGTGGACTCCTTACAGACTTCCAGCGACCGTGGACACGGGGCGTAGTGCATCAGGTCCTGATCAACGAAAAATACATCGGTAACAACGTCTGGAATCGCACTTCTGGTAAGCTGAAACAGCCCCGTACACCTAATCCGGTTGATCAGTTGGTACGGTCCGATGGTGCCTTTTCCTCAGTGGTCGAACACGCATTGTTTCTCGCGGCGCAGGCCATCATCCGTGCGCGGTCACGGCACTGGACTGATGAGCAGATGCTGGCCACGCTAAAGCAACTATTTGCGGAGCGAGGTTGCCTGTCTGGGTTGATCATTGATGAGCAAGAGGATTGCCCCTCCAGCAGTTGTTATCGCCAGCGCTTTGGTAGTTTGCTACGCAGCTACAGCTTGATTGGCTATTCCCCCGCACGGGACTACAGCTTTCTGGAGGCCAATCGCCGGCTGCGGGAGCTGTATCCGCACATTTTGGTCGACACGCAGGAGCGCATTCGTCTTGTTGGCGGTCGCATCTCAGTCGATCCCCAGACCCAACTGGTTTGGGTTAATGAAGAGTTCTCGATCTCGGTGGTGCTTTGCCGCTGTCAATGCTCAGAGTCGGTGCGCAGACGTTGGCAGCTGCGCTTCGACTTCGGTTTAATGCCTGACCTAACTGTCGCTGTGCGCATGCTCCCCGGTGAGCAGGAAGTGCTTGATTACTACCTTTTTCCCATGATCGATTTGGCAGCACCTCACCTGCGTCTGGGAGATACTAATCCGCGCGAACTGGAATTGTACCGGTTTGACAGCTTGGACATCTTAACGGCCCTGAGTCGACGTATTTCCTTGGGGAGCGCTGCGTAATGGCCACATCGGGAGAGCATCTTGCACTTCATGTGGCGCAGGCGGCGCCTATTGCACAGATCTCACTCGCGGATATTCGTGTCCTCAACCCGCGAAGTCGCAATCAACAAGTGTTTGCACGCTTGGTGGAAAACATTGCGAGTCTGGGGTTGAAACGGCCGATCACGGTGACCCGTAATGGTTCGACTTTTGACCTGATCTGTGGGCAAGGGCGCTTCGAAGCCTTCAAGGTCCTGGGGGAGTCGGCTATTCCGGCGGTCGTGGTGACGGCGGCTGAGACAGACCGATATCTTATTAGCTTGGTAGAGAACCTGGCGCGACGCAAGCACTCGAACCGTGACTTGCTGATTGCGATCCACGTACTGCACGAACGTGGTTACTCCCTCAGGCAAATTGCGCAGAAAACCTGCTTAGACCGTGCATATGTTGGCGGCATTCTGATCTTGCTGCGGCAAGGAGAGGAACGTTTGATTGCTGCCGTCGAAAAGGGCTGGCTACCGATTAAAGTCGCGATCCATGTTGCACGGTCTGACGATGCCCAGGTCCAGGCCGCAATGGTCGAGGCCTATGAAAGTGGGCTGTTGAAAGGAGACGAACTCATCAAGGTGCGCCGTCTGATCGACCGTCGACGGGTTCTAGGGAAAGATTATGGTAAGCATCAGGGAGGCGAGCGCATGACCACTCCCCGCCAATTGCTGACCGCGTATCAGACTGAGGTTCGCCGTCAGCGCCTAATGGTGAAGAAGGCGGACATCAGTGAGCAACGATTGCTCTTCGTCGTGACCGCATTGCGTAGGCTATTAGCCGATGAATTTTTCCGGTCAATGTTACACAGCGAAGGTATTGATGATATGCCGCAGGTATTGTCCGAGCGTATTCAGGGGGATGCATGACTGTCATCAAGCGTGCCTTTGAGCCTGATCTGATTACAGTCCGCCTACCGCTGATTTTGCCCTCACGCCAAGTCACCCACGATATGCTGACCTCCGTAAAATATGCGGCGATTTTAGCTTCCATCCGCGAGCTGGGGGTAGTCGAACCGCTCGCAGTACATCCCGAGCCGGTTCAGGGGAAGGGAGAGGAGCCCCGTTATCTGCTGCTGGATGGTCATTTACGACTGGCCGCGCTCGTACAGCTGGGAGCAAAAGACGCGTTGTGCCTGTTGGCGACAGATGACGAAGGATTTACCTACAACCGGCAGATCAACCGACTTACCCCAATTCAAGAGCACAAGATGATTCTGGAGGCCATTCGCAAAGGAACGACAGCCGAGCGGATTGCCGAAGTCTTGAGCGTCAACGTTGGACGCATCCGCGAGCGCCAGCATTTGCTGCGGGGAATTGCGCCGGAAGTCGCTGAGATGCTGAAAACGCGAATGGTCAGTCAGGCGGTCTTTCGCGTGCTGCGCAAGATGAAGCCGATGCGCCAGATAGAATTAGTCGAGATGATGATTTCGGCCAACTGTTTTACTGGCCGCTACGCCGAAATGGTATTGGCCGCTACGCGTCCTGAACAGCTGCTTGAGGCAAAGAAAGTCAGTGAGGGCGTGACTGTTGAAGACATTGCACGCATGGAGCGGGAGATGGAAAAGCTCTACCACGATTATCGGTTGGTCGAGGACACCCTCGGCGAAACCATGCTGGTACTCGTGGTAGCCAAGGGCTATGTGTCACGCATACTGCGCAATCAGACTATCGCAGCTTACCTAGAGCGCTTCGAGCCTGATCTGGTGCGGGAGCTGGTGGGGGTTGTGGAGGCGGTCACCGCAGATGCCCGTAGTCTAGAGCGTGAATAAAACCTACCTGCTGTGCTGAGTGGGAGGTCATCATTCGTTTTTGGGACAGATCGTCAGTGCTATGTTGGCGAGGGCATGGGCTCTGGCTGAAATCGCGGCTTCGTCCCACATCCGACTCGTCGCTGTTGGCTGCCACGCAGCCTCGCTTCTATCTTTCCGCGGCCAGTGGGACGTTCCAACTGCGCGGCAAAATATGGTCTATATCAAGCGCTGATAGGTCTGATGCTTCTCGCCCTTCGCTTTGAACGGATAGCCGTAAACCGCCCTCGGGTTCCGTTAGCAGCGAACAGGTTTTTGCGGTATCCAGCCGGTCAGGATACAACGGTGCGCTGACGCAGGCGTTATGGAAGTCAGCGATCACCGTCATCGGTAGTCGAACGTAATGAAGGATTGCGCTGGGTCGAAGGCAGCGTTCGTGACTAGCAGCTCTTGCCGATTGCGCCCTTCGCCGAGGTCGGCAATCGGCCAGAAGCCGCCGTTCAGTGGTGTCTACGAAACTAGAGGCTATTCATCTTCCATTTATCGTCAAATCATTTCAGCGCATACTCGCCGCTGAGCACCTAGCCCTAATGGGAACAGTGCCCTGTCGATGAAAAATCCGGATCTCAGATGGAAACCCAATGGACTATTCAAAAATCATCGGAAAAGACGACGGGCAAAGATTGTCTTTCGAGGAGCTTGTCTGCCAACTTGCCAGGCGCGACCGCCCCGAGAGCGCCATAGAGTTCAGGCGGATCGAAGGCTCGGGAGGCGACGGCGGGATCGAGAGCTATTGGGTTCTTCAGGACGGTTCTGAGGTCGGTTATCAGGCCAAGTATTATCTTAGATCACGGGATGTCGATTGGAGCAAAATCGACGAGTCGGTAAAGCAGGCTTTGAAATCTCACCCTGAGCTGAAACAGTATGTGATTGCCATTCCCTGTGACCTTACTGATCGCAGCGGGGCGCAGGGCGCAGGGAAAAAAGGGTGGGAGCACTGGAATACGCACAAGCTTGCCTGGGAGGCGCTTTGTGCCCAAAGCAGTATCCCCACGGTTGAGTTCGTGGCCTGGACGGCGTCTGACCTGACAGACAAATTGTTACACCCTACAGCTGAGGGCCTACGAAAGTTTTGGTTTGGCGAGTTGGAGATGTCTGGGCAATGGTTTCGCAAGAATGTAGAACTCGCCGTAGAGTCACTCGATGAGCGATATCACCCGGAAGACCACGTAGAGGTTGGAATCGAGAGCCTCTTTAAAGTGCTCCTTCGCGATGAGGAAGTCACCACCGAACTCACCTCTGCTTTTTCCGCCGTAGCCAAAGCAGCCAAGCTCAGCAATTTCGTAAAAGATGACTCCGACGCCGGGCTCATCGCTGGTATCCAGCGTGTCGAGCAGGAAGCGTCCAAGGCTTCAGCATTCGGCAGCCGATTTAGCTCCGACTCTTGGGAGCCTTGGCCCATTCTCGATTGCGTTGCAGCCTTGTCAGACGCCTCTCATAGCGTCCACGAATTGAAGGGCTGGGCTTGGCAAAATATGCCAAAGTCTGAATCCAGAAGGGATTACTCCTCTTCGGACATGAACTACCTGAACCACAAGCTGGACGAGCTTTCAAATGCTCTCTACGGCTTGAGTTCAAAGCTGGAGGGGAAATTTTATTCCGCTGAGCAAAACCGTTTTGCCCTTTTGACAGGGAAGGCTGGCACAGGCAAATCGCACACACTCGGTACCGTTGCTCAAAAAGCGATTTCAGATGGGCACCCGGTGGTTTTTATTTTGGGGCAGCAATTAGGCTCTCTGGGTTTTTGGAGGCAAGCGACAGAAACACTCGGGCTGGGGACTGTTGAGCCAGAGGTATTCTTGCAGGCCATGAGTTCTGCCGCTGAGGCCGCTCAAAAGCGCGGACTCATTCTGATCGATGCAATCAACGAAGGTGCCGGTGCGCAACTATGGAGGAATGAACTTCCCGCTCTGATCGCCCGAGTCAACGCTTACGAGAACCTCGCTCTTGTCGTCACCTGTCGTACTGAGTACACGCCGTATGTAGTTCCGACAAAAGTGATGGAGACGACAGTTGCCTTCTCCATTCGTGGCTTCGTGACGAATGTAGAGCAGTCGATGGCCGCGAAGGTCTACCTGCACAAGAGAGGCATTTCCCAGCCTGATACGCCTTGGCTTTCCGCTGAATTTGTCAATCCGCTGTTTCTTCGCAGCGCGTGCGTTGCCCTTGCCCGAGACGGTTGTAAGCAATTCCCCAGAGGCCTGCATGGCACGAAGCAGGTTTTTGCATTTTACATCCGTAGTGTCGCGCGAAATCTAGGTGTCGGAAGAGACGGCAGCGAAGATCTGCTCGCTCCTACTACAGCGGCAATCTCGGCCATCGCCAGGTTGATGGCCACAGACAGGCGCGATTACGTGCTTTTGGCCGATGCTGTGCGAATTTCGACGGAGGTGTTTTCGAGTTTTCCTTCCCCACCTTCCATAACCTGGTTTGACGTCCTGCAGAAGAACGGAATTTTTCGACTCGACCCACCACCGCGCCAGCTTGAACTTGATCCATTTGCTCCGGTCGAGGATATCGTGAGATTCAGTTTCCAGCGACTCCAAGACCACCTCATGGCGGATGCGCTGCTCAAGGGTGTGAAGGATCTAGGGCTCGAACTGGAGAAAGGAGTTTTGAGCTTCATTCTTGACGGCGACAGATTCAAATGGGAGTGGGCTGGTCTCGCTGAAGCTTTGTCTATCCAAGTGCCTGAGCGTTTCGGCTCAGAGCTTTTGGATGTGCTTCCGAGGGATATTGATATCTGGATCAACGACGACTCGGTCAGAGGCGCCTTCCTAGAGAGCTTGCGTTGGCGTAGCTCAAACGCTTTCACTGAGCGCACTTGGCGATATTATCAGGCTATCTTGGATGTCGATGATAACCAACTCTACGTGCTGATCGAACTCTGTGCCAACGTTGATCACCCTTGGAACGCTGAACTACTCCACGACATTCTGATTACTAAAACGATGCCAGAGCGTGATGCGTCCTGGACGGTGAAAATCAACGACTTCGATATGGCGGATGGCAGCACGATCCGCCGCCTCCTAGACTGGTGTTTGACCAGTCAGACCGAGAAAACGGATCGGCACGTACAGCTTCTGTGCGGGCTTGCGGTCACGTGGCTGACGGCGTCATCGCATAGAGAAATCAGAGACAAGGCTACCAAGGCGCTATCCGCATTGCTGCTTTCGAAGGTCAAGCTCTACGGTGAACTGTGCGAGAGGTTCGCTGGCCTTGATGATCTCTACGTGATGGAACGGTTGCACGGGGCTGCTTATGGCGCATGTTGTATCGACCCATCTCCAATACGGTTGGAGCAGTATGCCCCGGTAGCTTACCGGATGGTTTTCTCTGAGCAGTGCGTTCCGCTATCGATTATGCTGAGGGACTATGCATCGGGGATTGTTGAGCTGGCTGCCCACCATCGTTGCCTGCCTACCAAGGTCGATCTCAGTGCCTGTAGGCCACCTTATAAATCTCAGCCTGTTCAATTTACTGTTTCACAAGCTCTTCTCGGTGATGTCGCCACAAAAGCTGGAGGTGACGAAATCAAGCGTTCTTGCACTGGCGAAATAAGTGAGTTCGCTGATGAGATCAAGCATCGTGTCAGCTCATTTTCGAGCGTTGCTTTGACTTCTCCAATGCCCTACACACAATCCGAGATGAACGAGCGATTCGATATAGAGGTAATTGCCCCTTACCCAGACAGGCAAGAAATCGTCGATGCGATCAGTGCTCTCCAATTTAATCCGTTCCGATTCTTGCTCCGCCCAGTCGAGGCACTCGAGAAGCTTGAGGAACTTGAGGAACTTGAGGAACTTGAGGAACTTGAGGAGCCCGATGCGCTTGAGGACTGCGAGGCACTCGAGGCGCATGACCACTCCGAGGAGCTTCAGCAGCTAGAGAAGAAGCTTGTAGATCTACTGAATGTTGACGAAAAAAGAAGATTTACCGACGAGTTCAGATGGTGCATCGCCCGCTCGGAAAAATATCCGCGCACGTTGGAAGGTGTCGACATGGCGGCGGCCAAACGGTGGGTCGCAAAGCGCGCCTATGACTTCGGATGGACAGACGAACTCTTCCCATCGGATAGCTCTCACCGTCACAGCTATTCCCGCGACAGGCCACTCTTTGAGCGGATTGGTGCCAAATATGAGTGGCTTGCGCTCGATGAACTCCTTTGCCGGCTAGCCGATAGTAATTGGCTTTCCGAAGCGCGCGTGGATGGAACACGTGATTACCGTTCATCCATCGATCTAGGTTTCCATCGAGACATCGACCCTACTGTTCTTCAAGGGCTGTCCGATGCGAGTGCTGATTTTGTAGATATCTCACCAATTGCTCTCGAGGAAGTATCAGAAGACTGCCTCCAGGAATGGCCGTTCAAGCTTGACCCTAGCCTTGGGATGCCAAGTCTTGTAGGTCGAACCGACGAGGAAGGTGAAAAGTGGCTAGTCCTTTACGAGCATCGCTCCGTGGCGAATCGTTACGATGATGGAGAGAGCCGAGAGCACGGGCTACGACTGAAAGAATGGCGTTTCCTCATGCCTGTCGTTGTCAGGAAAAGAGATCACAAACAGCTGATTCGCTTTCTGAGCACTCAGCGTTCTCTAGATGTTTCGAGGTGGTCGGGACGCAGTTGCACGGACGACGGCTATCTGCTTGAGGCCCCATGGCGCTTTACCTGGGATCAATTAATGTGGACACCTGCCTACTTTCATAACCAAGGTGAGCTCGAGGTGGCATTTCCCTGCCATAAATATCATTGGGAGTCCCATTTGGATGCCTCCCTTCCGGACGGAGCCTCTGCACATTTACCAGCCCCTTGGTTGGCAAATCAGCTTTCCATTACCCCTATGCACTTCGATCCGCGTGTCTATGTGAATGCGCTAGGGAAGCCCCAATTCATCAGCAGCATGGGCCCTGACGATGGTTCACACGCCTACATACGGCAGGACATATTTGAGCGGCTGTTGAAAGATAACGATTTGGCGTGCGTGTGGACGTTTGTAGCGGAGCGAGGCGTGTGGCCAGGCGGAGGAAATTCTCATGCCGCATGGAGACGGTCTGAAGGTGTAGTTTGGTTCGAACGAGGGAAGCCAAAAATGGAGTCATGGAAGGAAGATAGCGGTAATGGTGCAGAAGGTGGCTGAGCGCGGATTATGTCGTTAGCGGCGCTGCATCAACGAAGGAGGGGGGCGGCGAACCTAGTTTGTGATCCATGAGAGGTTCAGCCTCCACTCATTTCTTCAGCTTTTGGATCTGCCGCGCATCGCGCGAATATTCGCATGCAAAATCGGCAGGCGTTCGCATAGTTAGTCACTGGGGGCTTCGGCCTTTGCCGTGCTTTACCCAGTATGCGGACGGCTCCAACTAGGCGTTCAGAACTGACTCTATAATCGACTGGCCGTTAGCAGCCCTCATGATCGGCTGCATTTGGCCGACTTTTGCTGGTGGCGAACGTCCGCTATGGGTCGAAGGCGGCCATTCTCAGGACACAGCTCCGAGTAACTGCCGCTCAATGAGTTGGTCTGCTGCCCTTACCGAAAGCCTTCATCTGGTAGTCGGTTATCGCCTGGTAAAGAGACTCCGCAATCAGACGCAACCTTTCCACTTCAGTTACTGGCGCGCCTGCGTCCCGAGCCTCGTGGTAGCGGCGCATTGCCTCAACTGCCTCGGCGTACGCCGGGTGATCGGGAGGCAAGATTTCGGGCGGTTTGGGCATAAGTGGTCCGACGTTAGTGATTCGACTCTGGCAGGCTGCCGGTTTTCGACAGCTGTGAGTCTACCATCGCGTGACAAAGGGAGTCTGTCAGGAGTTTGAGACGCTCCCATCAGCTTCTTGTCTCATATCGCTTGGCAGTTCCGTTCGTATTTGGGAAAACAGACGGTCAAGGGTGTTCGAATTCTCTCGGAGAAGATAACAGCCCACGAGAATGGTCAGTGGATGTACGTCCAGTACAGATGCTAGCTCGTCCACCTTGTCGATGGTGGGGCTCTTCAGACCGCGCTCAAGCGAGCTGAGGTAGGTACGGCTACTGACGTCAGAAAAGTCCTCCTGCGAAAGCTTCCTAACCGAACGCAGCTGCTTCAGAGCCGCACCAAACGCCTGTTTCAGTTCCATATTGCCGATCTCGCAAAAGGAACGATGAAGCCTTTACGCGCCCTATAGGGCTACAATCTATAGTGTTCATATTTGAGGCGGCGCCATGTTCATCACTCATAAACAAGCAGAGCTGGCCCTCGGTGAGCTTCTCGGGGACGGATCCACCCAGTGCTGGCAGTACGTTGAACAGACCACACATTGCCCCTGGTTTTATGTCAAAGTTGCCTTCCAGCAGGACAACGAAGCATTCACCAGCATGCTTATGCTGCCTAGCATTTCATCACTTGAGCAGGTGATTAGTGAACAAACGGCCGGCCTCCGGCTGCTGGATGTGCAGCTGGTTTCTCCAGGCTATCTGAACGGCAGTGATGGGTGGATGATGGAGAAACTGTTGGAGTTACGCGAAACGGTTGATGACATCCGTGAGGAAGCGGTCTACGTGTACAGCTTGGAGGGAGGAAAAATCTACACTGAAGGCTTGGGCTCGGCCGAAGCTGATACAAAAAGTGTCCGGATCATTTTTTCGCACTCACCGGCATCGCGGTAACTGGCTACTCTGCGCGATCAGACGCCGAATGGCTTTCTGACTCACGAGGAGTAAGGCGACCTCGGTTGCCTGCGACGGAGGCTATCTTTGAAAATTTTTGAAATTACAGCTTTCGAAATGGAGTCAAAATGCTCTCGACATCGACTCCCTTAACCAAGCAGTTCTGCGCAATTGTCGTCAGTGCTTCATAGAGCTGATCAAGCTGCTTTCTCAAATCGCAATTTTCCTCTTGCAAATGCGCGACACGCTCTTCGAGGCTTCTTCGGCGTCGGGTACCGTCTGGATCTCTTCCACTCTCCTTGAGTTGAGCGATACGCGCGGACTCAATACGACGGCCTCTGTCGCCCACTAGAGTACCTCGGCTCGTGAGGCCTAATCGGCGCAGCACTTCAGGGCGAGAAATAGGCGCAAGCTCCAACCCCTCGCTAATCATCTGAGCGAGGAGGGCGTCGATCGCCTCGTCCAAACTGCTGCCTCTCAAGGTGTATCGTTGCGCCATCGTTACCTCTCATCATCCGAAACCGAACTGCGCCGTCTGCCTGTGTCTACAACGACCATTGGACGCCCATTTGGAAACACCTGTTGTACACCTACCCCTGTACCGCGCGCCAAGACGGACTTTAGTCTGTTGAGTTTATCTTCCTGGTCCGATAGCCATACATCGCTGCCAGCCTCTCCGGTGCCCGCATCTCTCATGATGGCAATCGCGGTCATTAGACGCTCGGCTTGCCTCTCAAGGTTCCTCCGCTCCATGGGGGTTCCCATCAGATGGAGATGGGAGCAGCCATTCCAGCATTGAAGATGCTTAGGGCAGGGGGCCTGAGAGAAATCATGTATGCAACCGCCGAAAGGTGTCACGTGCAGTGCCGTGGCATGTATGGTGAGGAAAGCTTCTGCCGTAATTGGGCCTTTCTCTTTGAGTAGTGAGTGATAGCTGTCGGTGAGTGCGCCCTGAATGTCACCCTTCCTAATCCCTGAATGAAGAAAATCGATGCGCTCCTGATAGCTGTTGAACGCTAGAAAACCATGATGGGACTCCATATCCTCTTCTATACTGGTGTGCTGATAAAACCTGTTCTGCTCTAGCCGTTTTCTCCCCAAGGCCAGGGCTTGCTGAACATCGCTCATGCCAGCGAGATGATAGATCGTATTTCGCCAATGACGGGGCTGGTGGCTCGTCAGACGAATTGGAGATCCATCCACTTCTACCAATGATCGCCGGGCAAATATAGATGGGGATCGAGGATCTGCACCAAGTGCTCGGTTTATATCTGTTAGTGTTACCCGTCTTGGAATGGCGCGAAATACATTGTTCTCTCGACCGTTAAAACGAAATTGTCCATCGAAGGCAATGCCCAATACTTCGCTGGTTTTGAGCACTATGCGCAACTGGCCCTGAACATTTTCTGTCAGTGCTGCATGGCCGGAGAGCTTCGGGGCCATCAAATGCTCAATTTCACCTGCAACATATCGCCTTCCTACTTTCCGCCGGTTACGATAATCAAATTCTTCTTCGATAGGGTGAATGCCGTTTCGGGATAAATACAGATAGAGGTGTTTGCCGTATTCTCTTTCGTTACTAAATCCTAGCCACTCCATTACTTGAGCATCAGTAATCAGTTGTTGAGGCGGATAAGACCAGATTCGACCTGGATTGTCTTCTTGCCACTTAGCGATTGCCCGCTGCTCCGCAGTTAACACTTTCAGTCGCTCAACTGCGCGCCTGGCCATGTGAACATCGCTTTCAGCAAGCCAGTGAACGCGTGATTGAAATTGTTTTTCGGCAAAGTAGCGAATACCGAATTCAATGATGGGACTACCATGGGCATCCATCACCGTCTCACCCAGCGATCCTTTTATCGAGCGTTGCACCCAGCAGTCGTATGGGATTACTGAAATTTCATTCCCGCGCTGACCTGTCACGATCAACAAATCAATAACTCGCAGTAGAATTTCCTCTCCTTCACTTAGAGGGTTATTTGAGCATAGGGCATAGGCTTCCATTGCCTCACGCGAGGGCAAGCGCTCATCAGATTTTCGCTTTTTTACCGCTCGATCCGTATCGTGCAACGATATATAGTCGTGGCGGCGCCTCTCTGGCCTTGCGTCATGCTCAAAGTGGATGGCGATCTCAGTTAGCTGTAGTTTATCAATTGTATCAGCTATCACTTGAAGGTGAGAGGTCGCGTCGTAAAGGTTTTTGTAGCCACTTTCTCGGAGAAATTCTACGACGCGTTCGAAATCACCTCGCGTTAAGTGCGTGGGGTCGGATGCGTCGCGTTCAAACAAAGGATTGTAGAGGCGTCGGACCGCAATATTGTATGCAGCCACCATCGAGAACCTCAAATTCCGAGTTCGTTGTAAATACACAATTATTGCTTTGCTAAAACTTTGGAAAGTGAAGGGGAGTGGCCCCTTAGGTGGGGCAGGATATCCCACCCTATCTAGGGACTGTCGATGCGTTTCGAAGGTAAGAGCATGTTGCTTATCCCTTTGTGGTAACCAGCATTCAACGCCCCAAACCGGTACCTCCCACGGGCTCGAAACTGGTAATGACTGAAAAAACGCTTGTTCCTGGTTTATGAAGCGTTCGAGACTCTGCCTTGCCCTAGACGTCGTCATCGTTGGCATCCTCCATATGCTGCCGGCAGCGCTCGATCGTAGCGCTTACTGCCAGAATGGTGGTCTGGTGCTGGGCGAGAGGCCGGTTGTGAATGAGGTCTCCGGCTTGTTCTGCCATATCTATGAACCGTTGCGCTTCTCGTTGCAGTGCCTCTTTTACCTGCTCATGGCGGCCGTCAGCAAAGGGGTGAAATTTCTTGCAGGTGTAGCAGGCGTAGACAGGATTGTAGGGGCAGTGAGTATGCACGGGGAGGGCACATGCACCGATGTTCCCGATGTACTGCGTGTCTATTACGCCACGGATCACTCTTTCGGTAGATGTATCGCGGCGTTGTATGACTTCCCCCGTCAAGAAACTGCGCATAATGCGTTGATAGACGGGACTCTTGCCGAGTGCTTTCTCTTTGATCCGGGCAATGTTGGGGGTTGCGGTTACATACGCACGCGCCGCAACCGTACTGTTGTGCCCTAGCAGTTCGGCAATCATATCTGCCGGAGTTCCCTGGTCTGCCAAGCCTTGCCCAAGGTGATGACGCAGCAACATGGTTACCTGCTTCGGCCTGTCTATCCCAGCTTCACGTAGCTCGTGTTTGAGGCATGTCCCAATCTCAGTTACAGACATGCGACTTCCATCAGAGCCCACAAACATTGCCTCGCAGTTTTCACCAAAGAGGTGCCTTATTCCAGAAACGTGCTGGGAAATCTTATCCCCCAGTTTGGTCGTTATTTTGCGTGGTCGTCGCTCAGGTCTGCGCTGCCTGAACTTTTTGGCCATGGGTAGCCACAGCGTATAGTAGACACTATGATTACAATCCTCGATGACTTCAAAGTCTGCGATATCTAGCGAATGAAACTGAATTGCGCGTGGTGCGAGTTCAAATCCTAAGTGAAGTAACACATTAATCTGGGTGTTTTCCCATGAGCTAGGCGTAGCTTCTTGCTCAATGCGTTTGAGTAGTTGAGCCTCCTCAGATATTTCCAGGCAAGACTGTGAGAGGTAGATTCGATCATATGGGGCAACTCTGCTTGATTTGATCTCCTTGATTATCAGGTAGGTATTTAAGTCAAAACCTTCAATGCCTCTACCAACTGCCCAGCGATAGAATATGCGGAAACCTACAAGATCGTGTCTTGACTTTCTCAAACTTTCTATGGTGGTGATTAGGAGTGACTTACCCCAAGGGAGGCCACTTGCCAGATCTGTCTTAGATAACTTATGAAAGAGATTTGCAAACATTTGCGCCGTTCTCGGGGCATATTTCTCAAGTGCGTAAGCCATAAAACTTTTGCAAATTTCCATGAGGTCAGAACTAAATTTTAGCGCCACCCAATCGACTTTCATTGCAAGGCCACCGTCATACCACGTCCAAACGCTCAATCGAGTATCTACGTACTTTGGCTGGTCATTCGTGCGAGTTCGAATGGCAACCTGATCCGGTCCCTCGAATACGTAAGCGGGTAAAGAGGAGGAGGGTGACGTGTCTTCTTGATCGACTAATTTGGTCACGATGAGCCTCCTTAATTGTCAAGCCGGCTCCAGGCTGCCGAGGTGCGCTGGGCGTTATGGCGGCTGGCCGACTCGGCTAGATAGCGACTGGCATAACGGCGTGGCATAGCCGACGTATCAGACCAACCGCAGATTCGTCGCAGCTCGTCCGAGGCGCGTTCGAGATCATGCCCACGTTGTTCGACCAGGTAAGCCAAAAAACGGTCGGCGAAGGTGTGGCGGAAGTCATGAGCGGAAAGTGTAGGCAACAAGCCGGGATGAGCCAGTTCAATGGTCAGAAACAGCCGGTCGAGGACGTTAGACAATGCGCGGATCGACAGCGGGCGGCCTCGGTCGGAGATGAACAGATAGCGGTACAGCAATTTCATCGGTTTACCGTTACGGAGTGGACGTCGCTCGCTCTGAATGTAGCGTTCGTAAACTTCATACAACTGTGTGGAGATACCGACAGTCCGCCCGTGTGTTTTCAGTGCAGGCTCTTCAGCGCGCGGGTCGCCCGGGTCATGTTCGCGGTCATTGATGCTCACGTAAGCATGCTGAGAACCCTGATTGATATCGGTGGTATAGAGCTTTAGAAGCTCCCCGCGACGGATACCCGTCTCCAGCAGCAATTCAATCATTAGCCAATTGCGCAACTGCATTCGTTCCGGAAAAGGATTCTTCGCAGCGCCAGGGACAATCAGTGTCCGTATGGTCTGGAGTTGCGTGTCTGTAAGGCTGCGGTAACGAGCGCGGTCTGGCCGAACATTGGTGATATGGCTCTCAAAGCGCCGCTCAATGATGTCAGCGACATCTGCAAATGCTACCTCGATGTTTGCCAGGGTGGTTGAGCTCTGACGGGCGCGCGGGATGTATCGGCAGACACACCAGGACAGGTATTGCTTCAAGAGCCGCAGGTACTGGTCACGAGTACGCGGATCGATCTGCGGAAAAGAATCCATTTTAGCTATCCCGATTCGAGCGACCAGATTATCGGCCTGGCGGCCGCTTTGGAGCCAGATTGCGTAACCATCCAGTAGTGCCAGAATCGCTTCAAAGTGACCGTCCAAGATGGCCTCATCGGCATCGAGCTTTCGACTTTCGGCATAGCTGTAGAAAGCCTGGATCGCACGAAGATGCGCTGCGGCAGTGTTGTAGGCACGATGCCTGAGCTTGAGCTGGACGTAGATGAATGGAACGAGGATGGGCAACGGTGCCACCAAGCCATCCTGCACCAGCAGAGGCACGCGCTGACCAGACGAGAAACGACACTGAATCAGTTTCATTGGCAGCCACCCCGTGGAAATGCGCACCATGAACAGTAGGACATGGCCCTTTAAGAGAGTGGACGTAGGCAGCAGATTTGTCGAATCAGCGAGTTACGGGGCTCGTGAACAATCTCAACATGATCTGTCGTTTAACATAATATGCATTATCCGAACATTCGTATTTCAGCAGTGCGCCGTGGCTGGCCAGATGTCGAGCTGCTCAAGGGCGTCACTCATCAGGACCGGCACATTCATTGATCCAGGTTAAAGCTGGCTCGCGTTGCCTTGATTAAAATGCGGGCTCCGCACCCTAACGGGGAATCTGACATGACCATCATCGTAACCGGCGCTGCAGGGTTTATCGGTAGCAATCTCGTTCAGGCGCTCAACCAGCGCAACGAAACGCAGATCATAGCCGTCGACGACCTGACCGATGGCGACAAATTCCGCAACCTGGCCGTCAGTGAGATTGCCGACTACCTGGACAAGGACGACTTTCTCGATCGCTTTGCTCGTGGTGAATTTGGCAAGGTGCGCGCTGTGCTGCACCAAGGTGCATGTTCAAGCACCGTCGAAGGTGACGGTCGTTTCATGATGGATAACAACTACCGGTTCAGTCGAGAATTGCTGGCGTCTGCTCAGCGCCAACGGATCCCGCTGTTGTATGCGTCATCAGCAGCTGTATACGGCGCAGGCCAGGATTTTCGCGAACAACGTGAGTGCGAGCATCCGCTAAATGTTTATGGCTATTCCAAGTTCCTGTTCGATCAACAAGTACGCCGGCAACTGACGACAGCGCACAGCCAGATCGTCGGTTTGCGCTATTTCAACGTCTACGGGCCCCATGAACAGCACAAAGGTGCCATGGCGTCAGTGGCCCTGCACTGCTTCAACCAGTACCAGGCCCGAGGAAAAGTCAGCCTGTTTGGCAGCTATGGGGACTATCCCAGTGGTGGACATCTGCGGGATTTTGTCTCTGTCGATGATGTGGTCAAGGTCAATATGTTCTTCCTTGAGCGCCCACATTTAAGCGGTATCTTCAATGTTGGTAGCGGCCGCGCCCAGCCATTCAATGACGTTGCATTGGCTGTGATCAATCGGCTGCGCGAGCAACAAGACCATCCCCCGTTGTCACTTGAGATGGCCTTGCTTGAGGGGATACTGGAGTACGGCGAATTTCCTGATCATTTGCGTGGCAAATACCAGTGTTACACCTGCGCCGACCTGGAGCGCTTGCGCGCTGCTGGTTACAAGGCACCTACATTGACAGTCCAGCAAGGCGTAGCCCGCTACTGCGACTGGTTGCAGGGTATCCAAAGCCCGCCGCCTGCTCCATTCAAGCAGACGGCGGCAGCTTGATTGCAGATAACTACACTAAATAGTCATTTAGCGTAGTTATCAAAGTATGCGTTTATCTAGCTCAGCATACGCACAGAACTTGCCGCATCACAGGCCATATCCAGGTCAGTACCCGACAGCGCCTTCGCGTAATGATCTTTCAACTCGTGCTCCCAGCTAGCCACCTGTTCAAGCAAGTGTTCGGCGTGATCCCGTTCCAGTGCAAAATGTGCATGGTGGCTGAGCAGATTGCTTCGGCTCACCTGGCTGCCCTCTCGACCAACCGCCATAGCCAAGGCCTTTGCGGGCCCCTCATCTAGCATGGGCAATACGTCGTACATCGGTGAAAGGCGCCACGCCCCACCAACCCATATAATTGCATGGTTACGCGGATGATCGTCGGAGTTGCCTACCAAGGCGTTGTAACACATGCGCCTGAATAGC
The DNA here is from genome assembly GCA_029202525.1 of Candidatus Pseudomonas phytovorans. Taxonomy (NCBI): domain Bacteria; kingdom Pseudomonadati; phylum Pseudomonadota; class Gammaproteobacteria; order Pseudomonadales; family Pseudomonadaceae; genus Pseudomonas; species Candidatus Pseudomonas phytovorans. The sequence goes on along the minus strand of CP119325.1, from coordinate 3,709,045 downwards.
TCCTGCAGGTCGCTTTGCGGCACGCCGCGCCGACGCATCTCGTCTGCCACGGCGGCATAGCGCCAATCCCTGTGGTGCGGGCCATTCCACTCCGAATCAAGCAAGGTCAGTGCGCTGAGCATTGGTATGCGCCGGGCGCCTTCGGCAATAGGCGTACGGTCAAAGCGTTCGATCAGTAATGTGGAAGGATTTTCGGCATGCAGTGCGGTGCGCGCCACGTTGATGCCCTTCCCTGCCGCAAATGTCATGCAGGCATACTCGATCGTCGGCAAGTCGTAGTGGTCAAACCGATCACGCGGCTTGGCCAGAATCAACATCCCATTGTCCTGGAGGGTACGTTTCGGTCGTGCGCCACCCAAAGCGGAGCGTTGCTGGCGTACATTCAGCGCGGCAGTCGATTCGCTGTCGATTTGCCCGTCATACACTGCTTCGCAAGCGGCAACGAATTTTGCCAGCCCTTTCAGGCTTGGTACGGCACCTTCACCAATGCCTTCAGCAGGGGTTGTGGCAGTGCCGGCCATCAGGTTGCCGATGCGGTCGTTGTTTGGTGACTTGAGCAGAAAGTCGATCGTGCCCAGGTCTTGGCTGTACGCCCGGTGTAGCAACCTCTCACCCCAACCGTCGGGCATGGCGTCGTTGATGAAGCCAGGTACCCCGCGGTTTTTGGAAATGCCTGTATAGGCTTCGGCACGCAGGGGGTAGTTGATCGGGTCAGGTACCCAGCCGCCACGTGCCACCTGATCCGGGGCATACAGGAATTCACCCAGCTTGCCTTTCAGCGTAAGCCGGCCAAGGGTCAGGACCTCGCCCGTTTCCGGGTGCTCCATATAGATGTAGGCGCGGGACATCAGAACTCCTCAGGCTTGGGTTTAGCCAACCGCACGCGCCTGGATGCGATACCTTGAAGCACATCGTCGTTCTGAGTGAACAGTGTGACCTGTGAGCTTTTTTCGAGGCCCTCCAGCGATGAGAACACCGTATCGCTGATACCCAACCGCCACAGCACCAGCATGAATGACCGCAGGTCTACCAGCTCGGAACCGCTTTCGATCTTGCGCAGCGTGTGCGCAGAAACGTCGATGGCTGCCTTTATGTCGGCCTGGCGCAGGCCTAGTGCAAGGCGACGCGCCTTCACCAATAGCCCTATCTTACTGAGCGTGTCGGCACATGCGACGGGAAAATAGCCCGACATAATGTTCACCATTATTAACATTAAAATACTTAAGGTTAACCATAGCACATATTAAGTCATGGGTTTTTCAGGTTGGCACTTATAGAGGTAAGCCTTATCAAGGATAAGGCGCTCCCATGTCAGCTTGAGTGAGTCAGGCCAACCCACCAAAACGCTTGTAAAAACTCTCGTTCACGTCCGGCAATGGCCCGTCTGCCGTCTCCAGCGCTGCGTTCAGCCATTCCTCTGCCTTGGCAAACACAAGGCGATACAGGTTGCGGCACAACTGTCGCGCAGCCCGCCCCTCCCAATCCCCTGGCAGCAGCTCGTCTGGCAGTTGCGGATCACGCAACAGCAGGCGGCGGTACTCGTGAATCAACAGCGTACGGGCCAGAAAGCAATCCTGGGCATCGAGCAGCTGCTGCTCTTTCAAGCTCTGCCACAGCGGCCTGAACAGCTGGATGAACTCACTGTACTGTTGCCCCAGCTCCTCGATACGCCAGCTTTCGCGCACCTGGGCACGCATGGCCTTGGACGCGAGCACTTCCTGGGTATGGGTTTCGAATACGATACTGTCGTCGCTGGCTTCCAGGTCTCGCAAGGTTGCGGCCAGATCAGCGCGGTCTGCGCGTGGGCAGCCAAGCAGGTTCGGCGCCATGATGCCAAACCCCTGCCATTCCAGCTCCTCGCGCAAGGCCTTGCGCTTGCCGGCCTCAAGTTGCGACAGCAACACCAGCGTCCAGGCGCCGTCCCAGGCTGGTTGGCTGGGGCTGTAGACCCGCTTGAAGGCTTTTTCGAAGCGACGCCGACCCGTGCCTGTGAGGCTGTAGTAACTACGCCGGCCGACTTTTTCAGCGGTGAGCCAACCCTCTTTGGTGAGGCGAAAAATCGAGGTGCGGATCAGCCGTTCATTGATACCTATCGGCTCCAGCAGGTTGATCAGGCTACCCAGCCAGACGGTCCCGCCGTGGGGCTCGATGGCATCGCCGTACAAGGTGATGATCAGGGAGCTGGCGCGGATCGGCGTCTGCTCCTGAAAGCGAGTGATCAGGTTGTTCAGTGGGGCAAGATTGCTCATGGGCGAACTGTGCGCGGATAAAGCACCGACTATACCTGTGCGGCGGGCCGCCTGACCATTGCGTGACGCTACCAGGCTCATGCTGTTGCCTGCCCTTTAGGCCTGACGCCGGTGTCTTCCATGCGCGGCCGGCCTGGTTCGGCTTCGGTCAGTGGCGGGCATTCGACCATGGTGTTCATGCAGCGCTGCGCCAGGTGCTGGTACTCCGCCGTGCCGCGCTGTTTCCAGTCCAACTCCTGTTGGCTCAGGGGTCGTTTAACCTGGGCCGGCGACCCCATCACCAGGCTTTGCGCTTCACACCCGAAGCCGGCTTTGACAAACGCGGTCGCCGCGACGATGCAGCGTGATGCGATATGGGCACCATCCATCACCACCGCATTCATGCCAATCAAGGCGTCCTCCCCCACTCGGCAGCCGTGCAGCACCGCGCCATGACCGACGTGTCCGTTGCGCTCTACGACCGTGTCACCACCCGGAAAGCCGTGCATTACACAGGTGTCCTGCAGGTTGGCGCCCTCCTCCAGCACGATCCGGCCGAAATCGCCCCTCAGTGATGCCAGGGGGCCAATGTAGCAACGAGGGCCAACGATGACATCGCCGATCAGTACTGCGCTTGGGTGCACGTAGGCTGTCGGGTGAACCACGGGCGTCAGGCCGTCCAGTCGATAGCAAGGCATGGAAGCTCCAGAAATGATTTGAAATGTTGCCTTTCCTTGTATCACAAAAATTATGACGATCAAACGCCGCAATCGTGTATCGCTTTTCGTCCTGCAGAATAAACCCACAAAAAACGCTAATTTTCGTGAAAATGCTAATTAAAATACGGATATCAGTAATGACTGACAGCATTGCGGATCTTCCGATCCATGCGCAAAGAGATACTGCATATCGCTATCCGTATTGCATTCGCGTATCACATGATGCATATACTGACCTCACCTGGTCGTGATCCAGCATCACCACCCTGCAAACAATTCCAAGAAATGCCGGCCCCACGATGTGCCGTGCGTGCAGCCAGAGGAACACGACATGCCGCGATATCTCGATGTGCGGGCGCCGGAAAACGGCGTTCAGCTCATAACCCTGCAACGGCCCGAGGCACTGAACGCCCTGTGCACCGAGTTACTGGCAGAGCTGGCCACTGCGCTGGATGCAGCCGCACAGAATGACCAGACGGGCGCTGTGGTGGTGACCGGCAGCCGCAAGGCATTCGCCGCAGGCGCTGACATTGGTGAGATGGCCGAGCGCGACCTGGTTGGCATCCTCAATGACCCTCGGGTAGCTCACTGGCAACGTATCGCCGCCTTTTCCAAGCCACTGATTGCTGCAGTCAACGGCTATGCCCTGGGTGGTGGCTGCGAGCTGGTGATGTGCGCCGACATCGTTATCGCCGGTACCGACGCCCGCTTCGGCCAGCCGGAGATCAACCTCGGCATCATCCCCGGCGCCGGCGGCACCCAGCGCCTGTTGCGTGCCGTCGGTAAGCCGCTGGCCATGCAGATGGTGCTGACCGGTGAAGCGATCACCGCCAACCACGCCCAGCAAGCCGGCTTGGTCAGCGAAGTTACCCAGCCCGAATTCACCGTAGAACGCGCGCTGCAGGTCGCCCGCAGCATCGCTGCCAAGGCGCCGCTGGCCGTGCGCCTGGCCAAGGAGGCGCTACTGAAGGCAGGTGATACCGACCTGGCCAGCGGTCTGCGCTTTGAGCGCCATGCATTCACCCTGCTGGCGGGCACGGCCGACCGTGACGAAGGTATTCGCGCCTTCCAGGAAAAGCGCCAGGCCCGCTTCCAAGGCCGCTGATCATCTACCCCTCGACCGACGGAGCGAGTCTGTCATGACTTTCCAGCACATCCTGTTTTCCATCGAGGACGGCGTCGCCCTCCTTTCTTTGAACCGCCCCGAGCAACTGAACAGCTTCAACACCGCCATGCACCTGGAAGTGCGCGAAGCACTCAAGCAGGTTCGCCAGAGCACTGATGCGCGGGTGCTGCTGCTGACGGCTGAAGGCCGCGGCTTCTGCGCCGGCCAGGACCTGTCCGACCGCAACGTTGCCCCAGGCGCCGAAATGCCTGACCTGGGCGAGTCGATCGACAAATTCTACAACCCCTTGGTGCGCACCTTGCGCGACCTGCCGCTGCCGGTGATCTGTGCGGTAAACGGTGTGGCCGCTGGCGCCGGTGCCAACATCCCGCTCGCCTGCGACGTGGTGCTGGCCGCCCGCTCGGCCAGCTTCATCCAGGCGTTTTGCAGGATCGGCCTGGTGCCGGATTCTGGCGGTACCTGGCTGTTGCCGCGCCTGGTCGGCATGGCGCGGGCAAAAGCCCTGGCCATGTTGGGCGAGCGCCTTGGCGCCGAGCAGGCTCAGCAATGGGGGCTGATCCATAGTGTGGTGGACGATGCTGCACTGCGTGACGAAGCCCTTACCCTCGCGCGTCAACTGGCCACCCAGCCCACCTATGGCCTGGCGCTGATCAAGCGCGGGCTCAATGCCAGCTTCGACAACGGCTTCGATGAACAGCTGGAACTCGAGCGCGACCTGCAGCGCCTGGCCGGGCGCAGCGAGGACTACCGTGAAGGCGTGAGCGCTTTCATGAACAAGCGCGCTCCTGCATTCAAGGGGTGCTGAACATGGGCGCACTCGCAAGCAATGTGCAAGTGGCGGTAATTGGCGCCGGCGCCATGGGGGCTGGCATCGCCCAGGTCGCGGCCCAGGCCGGTCACCCGGTGAAACTCTACGACAACCGCCCCGGGGCTGCCGCCCAGGCAGTGGCCGGTATTGACCGGCAGCTCGCCCGGCTCGTGGAAAAAGGGAAATTACAGGCCGTCGAGCGCGAAATGATCAGCCTCCGGTTGAGCCCGGTCGATACGCTCGACGCATTGGCTGATGCCGGCCTGGTGATCGAAGCCATCGTCGAGAACCTGCAGGTCAAGCAGGCGCTGTTCAGTCAGCTTGAAGCCCTGTGCGCGGCTGATTGCGTTATCGCCAGCAACACTTCGTCGCTCTCGATCACCAGCCTTGCTACCGGCCTTGCACGCCCGCAGCAAGTGGTCGGCATGCACTTCTTCAACCCGGCGCCGTTGATGGCGCTGGTCGAGGTGGTGTCGGGCCTGGCAACCGAACCTGCCGTGGCCGCCTGTATCTACGACACTGCCCGGGCCTGGGGCAAGCAGCCTGTACACACACGTTCGACACCCGGCTTTATCGTCAACCGAGTCGCGCGACCTTTCTATGCCGAAAGCCTGCGCCTGCTACAGGAAGGCGCAGCCGATTGTGCCAGCCTTGATGCACTGCTCCGTGATGCGGGTGGTTTCCGCATGGGCGCATTCGAGCTTACCGACCTGATCGGCCATGACGTCAACTACGCGGTGACTTGCTCGGTGTTCGATGCCTTCTATGGGGATTTCCGCTTTCAGCCGTCACTGGTTCAAAAGGAGCTGGTGGATGCCGGCCGCCTCGGCCGCAAGACGGGCCAAGGCTTCTATAGCTACGCCGACGGCGCGCAGCGCCCAGCGCCGGCTGAGCTGCACAGCCCTGCCAGCGCCGAAACCTGCGTTATCGAGGGGCACCTGGGTGTGCTGCAGCCACTGGTTGAGCGCCTGCGCCATAGCGGCATTGCCGTCACCCTGCGCGCCGGCAGCGGCGTGATCCTGGTCGGTGATGCCACCCTGGCATTGTCTGATGGACGCCTCGCCAGCCAGCGCGCACGTGAAGATGGCCTGCGCAACCTGGTGCTGCTCGATCTCGCGCTGAACTACAGCACTGCCTCGCGCATTGCCATCAGTTGGTCGGCCGACACCACCGAAAGCGCTCGCGACCAGGCGGTGGCCTTATTGCAGCGAGCCGGCTTCAAGGTCACTGCGGTCGCTGACCTGCCCGGATTGGTGGTGCTGCGTACTGTGGCAATGCTGGCCAACGAGGCCGCCGATGCCGTGCTACAGGGTGTCGGCAGCGCCGCTGACATCGACCTGGCCATGCGCGCCGGTGTCAATTATCCCTGCGGCCCGTTGGCCTGGGCTGCGCATATCGGTATTGCCCACACCCTGCGCGTGCTCGACAACCTGCAGCGCAGTTACGGCGAAAGCCGCTACCGCCCTTCTCTACTGCTGCGCCGCTGTGACGCCAAAGGAGGCACCCTGCATGACTGAACTCGAACTGGCACAAGCCTGTGCCGACGCCATGTATGCCCGCGACCCGGCCACCCAGGGTCTGGGCATCAGCCTGCTGGATGCCGGACCCGGCCGGGCAAGCCTGCGCATGCCGGTACGCGCCGACATGATCCAGGGCCACGGCACCTGCCATGGGGGCTTCCTGTTCGCACTGGCGGATTCGGCATTTGCCTTCGCCTGTAACAGCTACGACCAGGCCACCGTGGCGCTGGGCTGCAGCATTGACTACCTGGCCCCGGCCTTGCGCGATGACGTACTCACCGCCCACGCCAGCGAAGTAAGCCGCAAAGGCCGCACCGGCCTCTATGACGTGCGCATCGACAACCAGCGCGGTGAGTTGGTGGCGATGTTCCATGGCAAATCCTACAAAGTGCGCGGCACCGTGCTGGCGCAGGAGACGCAAGATGACTGAACCGACCCTCGCCGATGCATTGATCATCGACGCCGTGCGCACCCCCATTGGCCGCTATGCCGGGGCGTTGAGCAGCGTGCGTGCCGATGACCTGGCAGCCATCCCGCTCAAGGCGTTGATCCAGCGCCACCCCGAACTGGACTGGAAGGCCGTGGATGACGTCATTCTCGGCTGTGCCAACCAGGCCGGTGAAGACAACCGCAACGTGGCACACATGGCCAGCCTGCTGGCCGGGCTGCCACTTGAAGTGCCGGGGACCACGATCAACCGGCTGTGCGGCTCCGGCCTGGATGCCATCGGCAACGCGGCCCGCGCCCTGCGCTGCGGTGAAGCCGGGCTGATGCTGGCCGGCGGCGTGGAATCGATGTCGCGTGCGCCGTTTGTCATGGGTAAGTCGGAGCAGGCCTTTGGTCGCGCGGCCGAGCTTTTCGACACCACAATCGGCTGGCGTTTCGTCAACCCGCTGATGAAGGCCGCCTATGGCACCGATTCGATGCCGGAAACCGCCGAGAATGTGGCTGAACAGTTTGGCATTTCCCGTGCTGACCAGGATGCTTTTGCCCTGCGCAGCCAGCACAAGGCTGCGGCAGCTCAGGCCCGCGGCCGCCTGGCAGGGGAAATCGTGCCGGTCGAGATCCCGCAGCGCAAAGGCCCTGCCAAAGTGGTCGAGCACGACGAGCATCCGCGCAGCGATACCACGCTGGAACAACTGGCCCGCCTCGGCACGCCGTTCCGTGAAGGTGGCAGCGTCACCGCCGGCAATGCCTCCGGCGTCAACGACGGCGCCTGCGCCCTGCTGCTGGCAAGCCCCGCCGCTGCCCGCCGCCACGGCCTGAAGGCCCGTGGCCGTATCGTCGGCATGGCCGTGGCCGGGGTTGAGCCGCGGTTGATGGGGATCGGTCCGGTGCCGGCAACCCGAAAGGTACTTGAGCTCACGGGATTGTCACTGGCCGACCTCGACGTGATCGAGCTCAACGAGGCCTTCGCCGCCCAAGGCCTGGCAGTACTGCGCGAGCTGGGCCTGGCCGACGACGACCCCCGGGTCAACCGCAACGGCGGCGCCATCGCCCTCGGTCATCCGCTGGGCATGAGCGGCGCACGCCTGGTGACCACCGCACTGCACGAACTGGAGGAAACGGCCGGCCGCTATGCCCTGTGCACCATGTGCATCGGTGTTGGCCAGGGCATCGCCATGGTCATCGAACGCCTCTGAGCAGATCAGACCATCCGCTTGTTACCGAACCGAACGCAGCCGTATATGCTGCGCTCATGACACTCACCGCGCGGCCTGCAACTGCCGGCGCGCGGCGTACAAGAACAATTCGAGTGAAGCCATGAACATGTACCATGATGCCGACCGTGCCTTGTTGGACCCGATGGAAACTGCCAGCGTCGACGCCCTGCGCCAGCACCAGCTGGAGCGCCTGCGCTGGAGCCTGAAGCACGCCTACGACAACGTGCCGCTGTACCGCAAGCGCTTTGCCGAGTGCGGCGCCCACCCCGATGACCTCAATTGCCTGGAAGACCTGGCAAAGTTCCCCTTCACCGGCAAGAGCGACCTGCGCGACAACTACCCCTACGGCATGTTCGCCGTGCCCCAGGAAGAGGTGGTGCGCCTGCATGCCTCCAGTGGTACCACGGGCAAGCCGACGGTGGTCGGCTATACGCAGAACGACATCGACACTTGGGCCAATGTTGTCGCACGCTCGATTCGCGCTGCTGGCGGGCGCAAAGGCGACAAGGTGCATGTTTCTTACGGCTACGGGCTTTTCACTGGCGGCCTTGGCGCGCATTACGGTGCCGAACGCCTGGGCTGCACGGTCATACCGATGTCCGGCGGCCAGACCGAGAAGCAGGTGCAGCTGATTCGTGACTTCCAGCCTGACATCATCATGGTCACACCGTCGTACATGCTCAACCTGGCCGATGAGATCGAACGCCAGGGCATCGACCCGCATGGCCTCAAGCTGCGCCTGGGCATTTTCGGTGCCGAGCCATGGACCGATGAACTGCGCCGCTCGATCGAGCAGCGCCTGGGCATCAATGCCCTCGACATCTACGGCCTCTCGGAAATCATGGGCCCCGGGGTGGCAATGGAGTGCATCGAGACCAAGGACGGCCCGACCATCTGGGAAGACCACTTCTACCCCGAGATCATCGACCCGGCCACTGGCGAGGTATTGCCCGACGGCCAACTGGGCGAGCTGGTGTTTACCTCGTTAAGCAAGGAAGCGCTGCCAATGGTGCGCTACCGCACCCGCGACCTCACCCGCCTGCTGCCCGGCACCGCCAGGCCCATGCGGCGCATTGGCAAGATCACCGGGCGCAGCGACGACATGCTGATCATTCGTGGGGTCAACGTGTTCCCGACCCAGATCGAGGAACAGGTGTTAAAAATAAAACAGCTATCAGAAATGTATGAGATTCATCTGTATCGCAATGGCAACCTGGACAGCGTCGAGGTGCATGTGGAATTGCGCGCAGAGTGCCAGCACCTGGATGAAGGCCAGCGCAAGCTGGTGGTCGGAGAACTGAGCAAGCAGATCAAGACCTATATCGGCATCAGCACCCAGGTGCACCTGCAGCCCTGTGGCACGCTCAAGCGCTCCGAGGGCAAAGCTTGCCACGTGTTCGATAAACGGTTGGCCAGCTGATTCATTCAGCTGCCTTTTCGGCCCCGGCACTGTCCGGGGCTTTTTTTTGCGTGTGTTTTACCCATTCTGAGAGGTGCGCGATCCGTGTGGGAGCGGGTTTGGCCGCGAAGAGGTCCGAAAGCGATACACAAATCTTATTCGATACATATAAAACTGTTTGACGTTATGTTTTGTATCGCTTACAAATGACTCATGCCTCAGCAGGAGTCGCAGCACATGTACGCACAGCTAGTGGAAACCGGAGTCAAGCGCGTCAAGTCGCTGGAAGAAATGTCCCCCGAGGAACGCAACTTCCAGGAAAAGATCGACGCCGAAATCAAGATCGAAGCCAAGAACTGGATGCCCGAGGCCTACCGCCAGACCCTGATCCGGCAGATCTCCCAGCACGCACACTCGGAAATCGTCGGCATGCTGCCCGAAGGCAACTGGGTCACCCGCGCCCCTAGCCTCAAGCGCAAGCTGCAGCTGATGGCCAAGATCCAGGACGAAGCCGGCCACGGCTTGTACCTGTACAGCGCCATGGAAACCCTGGGCGCCGACCGCGACGAAGAAATCGGCAAGCTGCACAGCGGCAAAGCCAAGTATTCGAGCATCTTCAACTACCCCACCCTCAGCTGGGCCGACATGGGTGCAGTGGGCTGGCTGGTTGATGGCGCCGCAATCGTCAATCAGGTGGTGCTGCAGCGCACCTCCTATGGCCCTTACTCCCGCGCGATGGTCCGTATCTGCAAGGAAGAGAGCTTCCACCAGCGCCAGGGCTACGAAATCCTCCTGACCATGATGCGTCACGGCACCCAGGCCCAGCGCGACATGGTCCAGGACGCAATCAATCGCCTGTGGTGGCCATCGCTGATGATGTTCGGCCCCAGCGACGAACACTCCCCAAACAGCGCCCAGTCCATGGCCTGGAAGATCAAGCGCCAGACCAACGACGAACTGCGCCAGCGCTTCATCGACCAGACCGTGCCGCAGCTCGAACTGCTCGGCTGCAGCGCCCCCGACCCTGAGCTGAAGTGGAACGCCGAGCGCGGCCACTACGACTTCGGCGAAATCCAGTGGGACGAGTTCTACGAAGTGATCAAGGGCAACGGCCCGTGCAACCAGGAACGTGTCGCCACCCGCCGCAAGGCTATCGAGGACGGCGCCTGGGTACGCGAGGCCGCCGTGGCCTACGCGCGCAAGCAACAGAACAAGAACGCCGCCTGAGCGGCGATTGATGCGGAGATCGAAAATGTCTGTCTGGACCCTCTACGAAGTGTTCGTGCGCAGCAAGCACGGCCTTAACCACAAGCATGTCGGCAGCGTGCATGCCGCCGACGCCGCCATGGCCATCGAGAATGCCCGCGAGCTGTACACCCGCCGCAGCGAGGGCGTCAGCCTGTGGGTGGTGCCTTCGGCGCTGATCACCGCCTCTTCCCCTGACGAGAAAGACCCGCTGTTCGCCCCTTCGGACGACAAGGTCTACCGCCATGCCAGCTTCTACGAGCTGCCCGATGAAGTCGGACACATGTGAGGTTGACCATGCACAACGAAGCCCTTATCCCTTATCTGTTGTTGCTTGGTGACAGTGCGCTGGTTCAAGGCCAGCGCCTGTGCGAATGGTGTGGCCACGCCCCGGCCATCGAAGAAGAACTGGCCTTGATGAACGTTGGCCTTGACCTGGTCGGCCAGGCGCGCAACTGGCTGGAATACGCAGCCGAGCTGATTGACGACGGCCGCGACGCCGATGCCCTGGCCTTCCGCCGCGACGAGCGGGCTTACCGCAACCTGCTGCTGGTCGAGCAACCCAACGGCGATTTCGCCGTGACCATGACCAAGCAGTTCCTTTACGACGCCTGGTACTTCGCCGTGCTGAAGGGCCTGGCCGAGTCCAGCGATGAGCGTATCGCCGGTATCGCCGCCAAGGCACTCAAGGAAGTCACCTACCACCTGCGCCGCTCCAGCGAGTGGGTGCAGCGCCTGGGCGGCGGTACGGAAGAAAGCCGCCAACGCATGCTCGCCGCTGTTCCGGCATTGTGGCGCTTCACCGTCGAACTGACCGTCGCCAGCGACAACGAAGTGCGATTGGCCGAGGTGGGTATCGCTGCTGACCCGGCCGCCGTGGCTGCTGCCTGGCTCCAACAGGTGAGCGAGACCTTCGTTTCGGTCGACCTGCCGCTGCCCAAGGCTGCCAGCCACTTCTACCTGGACAGTCGCAAAGGCCTGCACACCGAGCACCTGGGCCTGCTGCTGGCCGAGATGCAGTTCCTGCCAAGAGCTTATCCCGATGCAACCTGGTGAGCTGATTGCCGGCGACCGTGGTGCGCGGGCGCCACGCGGCGGCGACCTGGCCCGGGCCTGGGAGGTTCTGGCCCAGGTCATGGACCCGGAAGTGCCTGTGGTCAGCGTGGTCGACCTGGGGATCGTCCGTGACCTCGACTGGCGCGCCGGCCATCTGCACCTGGTGGTCACGCCGACCTACTCCGGCTGCCCGGCGACCGAGGTGATCGAGGGCGATATCCGCCAGGCGCTGGAACAGGCGGGTTTCCCCGCACCGGACCTTGAGCGCCGCTTGACCCCGGCCTGGAGCACCGACTGGATCAGCGAGCTGGGCCGCGAGCGCCTGCGCATCTACGGCATCGCCCCGCCGCAAGGCAGCGCCAGCAAGCGCAGCCTGTTCGGTGACGCGCCCCAGGTGTGCTGCCCGCAGTGCGGCAGCGCCCATACCGAATTGCTCAGCCAGTTCGGTTCCACCGCTTGCAAGGCGCTGTACCGCTGCCGTGAGTGCCTGGAACCGTTCGACTATTTCAAATGCATTTGAGCCGTGGAGAACACCATGAGCCAGTTTCACAGCCTGACCATCAAGCAAGTGCGCAACGAAACCCGTGATGCGGTTTCGATCGCGTTCGACGTGCCTGAGCACCTGCAGGCGCAGTTCCGCTTCACCCAGGGCCAGTACCTGGTCATGCGTACGCAACTGGACAACGAAGAGGTCCGCCGCTCCTACTCCATCTGCAGCGCCGTGCAGGACGGAGAGCTACGTGTGGCCGTCAAACGCGTGCCCGGCGGGCGTTTCTCGGCGTTTGCCAATGATGTGCTCAAAGCCGGCCAGCAGCTGGAGGTGATGCCGCCATCCGGTAGCTTCTACGTGCCGCTGGACCCTGCCCGCCAGGGCAATTACCTGGGCGTGGCCGCCGGCAGCGGCATTACCCCGATCCTGTCGATCATTGCCACCACCCTGGACAGTGAACCGCGCAGCCGCTTCACCTTGCTGTACGGCAACCGTTCCAGCTCTGGTGCGTTGTTCCGCAACAAGCTGGAAGACCTGAAAAACCGCTACCTCGACCGCCTTAACCTGATTTTCGTGTTCAGCCGCGAGCAGCAGGACGTCGACCTGTACAACGGTCGCATCGATGCCGACAAGTGCGGCCAGTTGTTCTCGCGCTGGCTGGACGTTTCGGGCCTGGACGCGGCATTCATCTGCGGCCCCCAGGCGATGACCGAAACCGTGCGTGACAGCCTGCAGGCCAATGGCCTGGGCAAAGAGCGCATTCATTTCGAGCTGTTCGCCGCCGCCGGCAACGAAACCCGCCGCGAAGCCCGTGAGGCGGCACGCCAGGTGGATGCGGCGCTCAGCCACATTACCGTGATCAGCGACGGCCGTGCCCTCACCTTCGATTTGCCACGCAACACCCAGAACGTGCTGGACGCCGGCAATGCCATCGGCGCCGAGCTGCCCTACTCGTGCAAGGCCGGCGTGTGCTCGACCTGCAAGTGCCGGGTAATCGAGGGCGAAGTGGAAATGGACAGCAACCATGCCCTGGAAGACTACGAAGTGGCAGCTGGCTATGTGCTGTCGTGCCAGACCTACCCGGTGAGCGACAAGGTGGTGCTCGACTTCGACCAGCTCTGACACCGCGTCGCCTGCTTCGCGGGCGCGCCCGCTCCCACAGATAGAGCGTCGCGACCAGCCTTTATGGGGTCCCTGTGGGAGCGGGTTTACCCGCGAAGAGGCCATCAGCTGCACTGCAACACCCCGCGTGACCTCACAAAAAACAATTACAACACCAAGAGATCGCAACCCATGACACCCGAACGCATAGAAAGCATCGCCAACCACCCCGACTTCCAGCACCTGGTGCGGCGTAAACGCCGCCTCAACGGCAGCCTGACCCTGGCCATGCTGGTGATCTACTACGGCTTCGTCCTGCTGGTGGCGTTCTCTCCCAGCACCCTTGGCCAGTCCCTCAGCGGCGGCGTCACTACCGTCGGCATGCTGGTCGGTGTGCTGATGGTGCTGGTGTCTTTTGCCCTGACCGGCATCTACGTGCACCGCGCCAACAATGTGCTGGACCCGCTCAATGAAAAGGTCAAGCAGGAGTGCGCACAATGAACTGGACCGCCATCTCGATGTTCATGGTGTTCGTCTGTTTCACCCTGCTGGTCACGCGCTGGGCTGCCCTGCGCACCCGCTCTGCCAGCGACTTCTACACCGCAGGCGGCGGGCTGACCGGCATGCAGAACGGCCTGGCGATCGCTGGCGACATGATCAGCGCCGCCTCCTTCCTGGGCATTTCCGCGATGATGTTCATGAACGGCTATGACGGCCTGCTGTATGCCCTGGGCGTGCTGGCCGGCTGGCCGATCATTCTGTTCCTGATCGCCGAGCGCCTGCGCAACCTGGGCAAGTACACATTTGCCGACGTGGTCAGCTACCGCCTGGCGCAAACACCGGTGCGCCTGACTTCGGCGTTCGGCACCTTGGTCGTGGCATTGATGTACCTGGTGGCGCAGATGGTCGGCGCCGGCAAGCTGATCGAACTGTTGTTCGGTATCAGCTACTTGTACGCAGTGATGCTGGTCGGCGTGCTGATGGTTGCCTACGTCACCTTCGGCGGCATGCTCGCCACCACCTGGGTGCAGATCATCAAGGCGGTGATGCTGCTGTCGGGCACCAGTTTCATGGCCTTCATGGTGCTCAAGCATTTCGGCTTCAGCACCGAGGCCATGTTTGCCAGCGCTGTGGCCGTGCATGCCAAGGGCCAGGCGATCATGGCCCCGGGCGGCTTACTGTCCAACCCGGTAGATGCCATTTCTCTCGGCTTGGGCATGATGTTCGGCACCGCTGGCCTGCCGCATATCCTGATGCGCTTCTTCACGGTCAGTGACGCCAAGGAAGCACGCAAGAGCGTGTTCTACGCCACCGGCTTCATCGGTTACTTCTACCTGCTACTGATCATTGTCGGCTTTGGCGCCATCGTCATGGTCGGCACCGAGCCGTCCTACCGCGACGCGACCGGTGCAATCATTGGTGGCGGCAACATGATCGCCGTGCACCTGGCCCAGGCAGTTGGTGGCAACCTGTTCCTTGGCTTCATCTCTGCCGTGGCCTTCGCCACCATCCTGGCCGTGGTCGCCGGCCTGGCGCTGTCGGGTGCATCGGCGGTATCCCACGACCTGTATGCCTGCGTCATCCGCCAAGGCAAAGCCACGGAGCAGGAGGAAATGCGCGTATCGCGTATCGCCACCCTGCTGATCGGCCTGCTGGCGGTCATGCTCGGCCTGATGTTCGAGTCGCAGAACATTGCCTTCCTCTCCGGCCTGGTGCTGGCCGTGGCGGCCTCCGTCAACTTCCCGGTGCTGCTGCTCTCGATGTTCTGGAAAGGCCTGACCACACGCGGCGCGGTGTGCGGCAGCATGGCCGGCCTGGCCTCGGCGGTGTTGCTGGTGGTCCTGGGCCCGGCCGTGTGGGTCAACGTGCTGCATCACGAAACAGCGCTGTTCCCGTACAGCAACCCGGCGTTGTTCTCCATGAGCCTGGCATTCCTGAGTGCCTGGGTGTTCTCGGTGACCGACAGTTCCGAACGTGCCAGTGAAGAGCGTGGCCGCTACCTGGCCCAGTTCATCCGCTCCATGACCGGTATCGGTGCCGCCGGCGCCAGCAAGCACTGACCTCAAGGAAGAACAACCATGTCGGGTAAAACAACAACAATGAACCGCACGCACTTCATGTCAGCTGCCTGTCTGGCCACCCTCGCTTTGCCATTGCCAGCGCTGGCCGACTTCATCGGCGACAGCCACGCGCGCCTGGAGCTGCGCAACCACTACATCAATCGCGACTTCCGTCAAAGCAATGCCCCCCAGGCAAAGGCGGAGGAATGGGGTCAGGGCTTTACCGCCAAGCTGGAATCGGGCTTCACCGAGGGCCCGGTCGGTTTCGGTGTCGACGCCATGGGGCAGCTGGGCATCAAGCTCGACTCCAGCCGCGACCGCCGCAACACCGGGCTACTGCCCTTCGGCCCAAACAGCCACGAACCCGTCGACGACTACAGCGAGCTGGGCCTCACCGGCAAGGTACGCGTCTCCAAGAGCACCCTGCGCCTGGGCACGCTGCAACCGATCTTGCCGGTGGTGGTATACAACGACACCCGCCTGCTGGCGTCCACCTTCCAGGGCGGCCTGCTGACCAGCCAGGACCTTGAAGGCCTTACCTTCAACGCCGGCCGCCTGACCAAGGCGAACCTGCGCGATTCCTCGGGGCGCGACGATATTGGCTATGGCGCTGCCAGCAGCGACCACCTGGACTTTGGCGGTGGCAGCTACGCCATCACCCCGCAAACCAGCGTCAGCTACTACTACGCCAAGCTCGAAGACATCTACCGCCAGCAGTTTTTCGGCCTGATCGACACCCGCCCGCTGGCCGAAGGCATAAGCCTGCGCAGCGATCTGCGTTACTTCGACAGCCGTAACGATGGCGCCGAGCGCGCCGGCAACATCGACAACCGCAACTTCAACGCCATGTTCACCCTGGGCGTGCGGGCCCACAAGTTCACGGCCACCTGGCAGCAAATGTCGGGCGACAGTGCCTTCCCGTTCGTCAACGGCGGCGACCCGTTCACCGTCAACCTGGTGACCTACAACACCTTCACCCGCGCCGGGCTGGACTCCTGGCAAGTGCGCTACGACTACGACTTTGTTGCGATGGGCATCCCCGGCCTGAGCTTCATGACGCGCTACACCGACGGCCGCCACGCCGAAACCGCCACGGTCAGCAATGGCCGCGAACGTGAGCGCGACACCGACATCACCTACGTCATCCAGAGCGGTCCGTTCAAGGACGTCAGCCTGCGCTGGCGCAACGTCACCTTCCGTTCCGGCAATGGCCTGACCAACGCTGTGGACGAAAACCGCCTGATCATCGGCTACACCCTGGCGCTGTGGTAACAGCGCCCCCTACATTTGAACAGCATGGAGAACAGCATGTCTGCCGCCCCTACTCTGCAAAGCTTCATCGCCGGCCGCTGGCTTGGCCAGCACGGCGCCCAGGCCCTGCGCAGCGCCCTTGACGGCCACGTAATCGCGTACAGCCACGAGGAACGCCCGGACTTCGCCGAAGCCGTGGACTTTGCCCGTGCCCGCGGCCTGGCCAGCCTGATGGCCATGGACTTCCAGCAACGCGCTGCACGCCTCAAGGCGCTCGCCCTGTACCTGGCCGAGCGCAAGGAACAGCTCTACGCCCTGTCCCACCATAGCGGCGCCACCCGCGCCGACAGCTGGATCGACATCGAAGGCGGTAACGCCACGTTGTTCTCTTATGCCGGCATCGGCAGCCGCGAGCTACCGTCGGGCAACCTGGTGCACGAAGGCCCGGCCATCGCGCTGGGCAAGCAGGGCCACTTCGCCGGCAGCCACATCCTGGTGCCGCGCGCAGGGGTGGTGGTGCACATCAACGCCTTCAACTTCCCGATCTGGGGCATGCTGGAGAAGTTCGCCCCGACTTTCCTGGCGGGCATGCCGTGCATCGTCAAACCGGCTACTTCCACCAGCTACCTGACCGAAGCTGTGGTACGCCTGATGAATGCCTCCGGCTTGCTGCCAGAGGGCAGCCTGCAGCTGGTGATTGGCGGCACCGGCGACCTGCTCGATCGCCTGCAAGGCCAGGATGTGGTGACGTTCACCGGCTCTGCCGACACCGCCGCCAAACTGCGCGTCACGCCCAACCTGATCCGTAACTCGGTACCCTTCACTGCAGAAGCCGACTCGCTGAACTGCGCCATTCTCGGCCCGGATGTGACCCCGGACAGCGAAGAGTTCGACCTGTACATCAAGGAGGTGGTGCGTGAAATGACCACCAAGGCCGGGCAAAAATGCACCGCCATCCGCCGCGCCATCGTCCCGGCCAAACATATCGACGCGGTGGCCACCCGCTTGCGCGAGCGGTTGAGCAAGGTGGTGGTCGGTGACCCGTCGCTGGAAGGTGTACGCATGGGCGCGCTGGCCTCCCACGACCAGCAGCACGACGTGGCCGAGCGGGTGCGCAGCCTGCTACAGAGCTGCGACCAGCTGTTCGGCGCCAGCGATGGCTTCGCTCCGCGTGGTGAGGGCGTGGCCGAGGGCGCATTCTTTGCCCCGACCCTGCTGCTGGCCCGCGACCCGCATGCCGAGGGCGGCGCCCACGATATTGAAGCGTTCGGCCCGGTCAGCACGCTGATGGCCTACGACGACCTGGATGAAGCCCTGGCGCTGGCTGCCCGAGGCAAAGGCAGCCTGGTGGCGACCTTGGTCACCGCGGACCGCAGTGTGGCCGCCAAGGCCATTCCGGTGGCGGCAGCCTGGCATGGCCGCCTGCTGGTACTGGACAGCGAAGCCGCCAAGGAGTCCACCGGCCACGGCTCGCCACTGCCGCAGCTCAAGCACGGCGGGCCAGGCCGGGCCGGCGGCGGTGAGGAGCTGGGCGGCCTGCGCGCGGTCAAACACTACCTGCAGCGCGCCGCAGTACAGGGTTCGCCGAGCATGCTCACGGCTGTCACTGGCGAATACGTGCGCGGTGGCGAAGTGATCGAGACCGAAGTGCACCCGTTCCGCCGCTACTTCGAGCAGTTGCGCATCGGCGAATCGCTCCTTACCCACCGCCGCACCGTCACCGAAGCCGACCTGGTCAACTTTGGCTGCCTGTCGGGTGATCACTTCTACATGCACTTTGACGAGATCGCGGCCAAGGAATCGCAGTTCGGCAAGCGCATTGCCCATGGCTATTTCGTGCTGTCGGCGGCTGCGGGCCTGTTCGTGTCGCCCGGTGCCGGGCCGGTGCTGGCCAACTATGGGCTGGATACCCTGCGCTTCATCAACCCGGTGGGTATCGGCGATACCATCCAGGCGCGGCTGACCTGCAAGCGCAAGATCGACCAGGGCAAGACCAGCCCGCTGGGCCAGCCGCAGGGTGTTGTGGCGTGGGATGTGGAAGTGACCAACCAGCTAGGCGAACTGGTGGCCAGTTATGACATCCTGACCCTGGTGTTGAAACAGCCGAAGTAATGTATTGATGCTACCGGCCTCTTCGCGGGCGTGCCCGCTCCCACAGGTAAAGCGCAACTGCTGGAAACTGTGCAGTCCCTGTGGGAGCGGGCAAGCCCGCGAAAAGGCCGGCGAGGTGTACATAAAGGCCAAGGGCCATCTCGTACATCTGCCCTAATCGCCCACCTCGTCCCTCGGCGTTATAGTCCAGCGATAACAACGCCAAGGAAGCCCTCATCATGCACCCCTTCAAGTTCGCCCTCAGTGCCGCCCTGCTGGTCGGCGTCACCGGCTGCCAGACCATCAAACCTTCCGAAGACACGCTCAAGCAGCGCACCGAGTTCGTCCTCAACACCAAGGTCTCGAAAGTGGCCGATGTGCGCAATGACAGCACCATCACCTACTACACCGCCACCACCGCAAAAGGCCAGTACGAGTGCCAGATGCCCAGCGGCGGCATCGTCGCCGTGGCCGGCATGGGCCTGTATGAGCCCACGCCGTCGTGCATGAAGGAAGGTCAGGCCATCATCCTGCAATAACCCACGCACAGCGCTTGCGCCCCCGCGCCGGCCTATATGGCCGGCGCCGCAGGCTCGTCTCGCAACGCGCGCAGGGCCGCTCGCAACTCGGCAGGGCGCACCGGTTTGGAAAGCACGGCGATATTACGCTCATGCACCACTGCCTGAATCTTCTCCGGGTCATGCCCGGTCATGATCAACGCAGGTACTTCCCAGCCGCGCTGGGCCCGCAGCCGGTCGATGCAGTCCACACCGGTAGCCTCCTGCCCCAAGTCATAATCGGCGACGATGACCTCACAATCACTGCTCAAACCAGCTGGCGAACTGTGCGCCTCCACTTCGCAACCCCAGCGCTGCAGCAGCGCCGATGTCGCCCGCAGCACGTTACGGTCGTCTTCCACCAGGCACACCCGCAGCCCGCCAAGCAGGCCAGGGGCTGCCGAGGCGCACTCGTTCTTCCCCAAGGTTGGTTGCGTAGCCAACTGCGGCAAGCCTTGCAGCCGTACCGCAGTGCCATGACCCAATCGCGAACGCAACTGGACCTCCAGGCCCATCAGATGCCCCAACCGCCGCACAATCGACAAACCCAGGCCCACCCCCTCGACATCGTTGTCGCGGACCTGGCGCACGCGGTAGAACTCTTCAAACACCAACCGCTGCTGCGCTTCGTCTATGCCCCGACCCTGGTCGTAGACAACAATGGCAAGGCCTTTGCCGCAGCGCCGTACCGCCAGCAGCAGCGGGCGATGAGCCGCATACTTGAAGCAGTTGGACAATACGTTCTGCACCATGGTGGCCAGCATGCCGCGGTCGGCACACGTCCAGTACGTGCAGGGCCGCAAGCGTATCTCCACACCGGCCCAGCGCGCGGCCTCGGTGTTCTGGCGCACCAGTTCAGCCAGAAAACCAGCCAGGGCGAATGTTTCGCTGCGCGGTTGCACGCGCCCGTTGTCCAAGGTGTAGAGGTCGAGAATCGAGCGAAACAGCTGCGATACGTTGAGCAGCGAGCGGTCGATGCTGTCCACCAGCCGCCGCTCCTCTTCGCCCAACTGCGCCTCACGCAGGCACGCCGTGAACAAGCCGATGGAATGAATAGGCTGGCGCAGGTCATGGCTGGCCTGGGCCAGGAAGCGGGACTTCTCGCGGTTGGCCGCCGCAGCCTGTTCCGAGGCCTTGCGCGTGCGCTCCAGCAGCAGGTGCGCATAGATCGGGATAACCGTACTGGTAGTGAGCAGCATCAGCACCATGAACGGGTTGGCCTGCCAGTAGGGCGTGATCTGGTAAACCACCAGCAACGCCACCAGCGCCAGCACGGTGGCAATCGCCAGGTAGCGCGAGCCGAAGCGCATGCCGTTGCCCAGGTTCACCCACACCATCACCGCATAGATCGGCAGCGCCGCCTCGCCACCGACCACCAGGCCGAAGCAGGTGCCGGTGTAGTCATGCACCATACCCAGCACGCGACGCCAGGGGTAATTGCCGGGCCAATGGGCAATAGCCTGGCGAAAAACGATCGACACCAGCACAAAGCCGCTGATGTAGTAGATGACCGGCAGGTACGGCGCATGCGAGTTGCCCGGCAGAAAGCCCAGCACAGTCATGTAGACCAGGGCACAGCAGGCGACGATGACCCGCAGGTTGGCTTGATCAAGTTCGTTGTTGTTATCCGGTTCCATGGCCAGTGTCCTTGTGCGCGGGGTCGCATTGCTGCCATCCGTGGGCAGCACCCTCTATCCGTGGCTGCTAAATTAGCATGGTCTACCAAATCCTCGGCTACAGGGAGTTGCCAGGCGTGACGTGTCGCATCATTGTGGCGGATGACCATCCGTTGTTCAGGGAGGCCCTGGCGCGCACTGTGCAGCGCGTAGTTCCGGGTGCCTGCATAGAGGAAGCCGGCGATCTGGATGAAGTGCTGGCCTTGGCCGATACTGGCGAGGCACCAGATACCCTGATCCTGGACCTGCGTTTTCCTGGGCTGGCGGATATCCAGTGCCTTGCACGCTTACGTCAACAGTTTCGACGCACCACGCTGATCATCGTATCGATGGTCGATGACCCCGCTATTATCGAGCAGGTAATGGCGAGTGGCGTAGATGGGTTCATTGGCAAAAGCATTGCCGCAGACGAGATCGGCGCGGCCATTCTTGCCGTGCGCGATGGCGAAGTGCTGGTAAAGTACGCGCCTTCAGGCTTGCTGCCCAACCTCGCCAGCGATAGCGCTGCGGAGCAACTTACGCAGCGTCAGCATGAAGTCCTGCAATTGATTGCCCAAGGCAAGACCAACAAGGAAATTGCCAAGGCTCTGGATATCTCGCCGTTTACCGTACGCATCCATGTATCGTCACTGCTCAAGGCGCTTGGGGTAAGTTCTCGTACTGCGGCTGCGGTGAAATATACCGGCAGCTGACACCGTTGGTCAGCGACTGCCGGCATTCGAGACGAGCATTGCGCGAAAGTTGGGCTTACACCATCGCTGCCGGGTCTCCTACAGACTGGTTCGGCTTGCTTCCCGAAATACGCCAGCTAACGGCGGTAATCCCGTAGCGTTCGGCCATCGGGCGGCTGATCTTCCTGACTTTTTCACGCCCGAACTTGGGAATGATGCCAATGCCCGCATCGCAACTTGCCCAATGCCAGGCCTCGGCATTGTCCAGGCGTTCAAGACGAATGATGAAACTGCGCGGCTGGCCATGCAGTTGGTAATCGATGATGTACAGCTGTGGGCTGGGCATCGCAGGGGCCTCCTCTTCTCCATGGATGACACCTGATTGATCGGGGTGTAGCCAGAAAATTCAAAGTTTTGTCGAACAATTGGCACCAGTGGCATTTTTGAGTGGCAGACGCAGCCTATGCGAGCCCATCGAGGCCCTGAGCGGCACGGTGCCATACTGAATGTCAGGCGTGCACACTCCAATGCACCGATTCAGCCGCGATCGGCATTTCATCGATGGCATGAATCATCCCGTTCTCCAGCGCCTCGCGAGGCCCCAGTATCCGTGGATAAGCCATCAGGTACCGCGGCACATCCAGCACCTCGCTCGCGCCCTGGGTCCGCTCGGCGACGATCTGCGCATACAGGCGCAGATCGTAATCCAGGCTCATCGCGTATTCGGCCATCCTTGAATGGTCCACCGAACCGTGCAAGGTCCAGTGAAACGGATGGAACAGGAATTTGCTGTAGCTGCATGCCGTGCGCCGCTCGCCAGCCAGGAACAGGATGTTGCCCATGGACTCCACCGTACCCAGATTGTGGGTGTGTACTTCGATGGGTAGCGTGCGCAGGAAGTTGTACAGGGTGAACCCGTAACTGCATTCCCCGCCCATGGTGGCGATGTTCAGCTGCAGCACTTCGGCCCCCTGCTGCAATGCCTTGGAACAGGTGTTGATCAGGTTTCCGCAGGTCGATGAATTGATCGGGCCGGTAAAATGAATGATATGTCTGGCCATGTTTGCCTCCTGGTTTCAGCATAAATCCACCAAAGTCTTGCCATTCTGGGGCATGGCATTGACGGTACAGGTGCATTCACTGCAGGCGCATCGTAGTTCGCTCATCACTTACCCTCCTCATCCCCGTCGACCACATCATCGGTCCACGGCTTGCCATCAAGGGGGGCGGAGCGCGCCAGTTCTGCTTCATCCAGGCCAAACCCGCCACCGATCTCTTCGGCATCCACATGACGCAAGCTCTGGTCGGCTGGCCCGCCATGGCCAGGCTCATGCGGATCACGTGCCCCCGGCTCGTCTAGCAGCGTATCCGGGCTGAGGTCATCATAGGTCACGCCATCCTCGTGCAGACTGTCACTCAGCGTCTCACCGCCAGTCATGCCACTCTCCGCCACACGGCGGGGCGGAAATTCATGGGCGACCTCCTGATCAGGGCGCTCGTCCCCCGCCCGCCCCTCGCGCTCATCCAGGCGGTCACTGAAGTCCAGCTCATGAACGCTGCCCATGCGGTCTTCGGTATCGTCGATTTCGGTCGGGGTATAGGGTTTCGGATCATCAGGTCTGGACATGATTGTCTCCATCAGTTGGCTTACCTAATGGTCGACTCCTTTACGCCCCGGATGATTCAGAGTTTCTTCTGTGCTTCAGGCCGACGACATCACGGCGCCCTGCTGGTCGTTCATCCCCTGGACTCAGGGTTCAGCAGCACCCGCTTGAACGCCTCGGCTGCAAGATGCACCTGAACGGCCCAGTCCCCAGCGGCATCGCTACCCGCATCGTCGGAAATGTACTTCAGGCACACAAACGGTATCCCTTCATTGCGCGCAATCAGCGCCAGCACATAGGCCTCCATGTCGACCACATCGTAAGGTGCGTCGCCATGGTTTATTTCGAAGCTGTCGCCGCTGCCACAGGTTTCCAGGGCCAGACCGGGAACTGCCACCCCGTGCTCCAGCAACACCGGGATATCCGACAAGGGCGTTTCATAACGGGCGAAGCCGAGTGGTGTCACATCCATGTCACGCTGCACAAAGCGCGTGCAGCACACCACCTCGCCTTTGCCATGGCGCTGGCTGCCGGCAGACCCGAGGTTGACGATCAGCTTTGGCCTGCGTGCGGCAATGGCCTTGGTCAGGGTTATGGCGGCATTGACTTTGCCGATACCGGTGAACACCGTGTTCACCTCGGCGAATACATCGCCCGCCTCGGCTTCGAGGGCGAAGACAAACAACGTGTCATCCAGGGAGATGTCGGGGAATTGCTTGATCAGCATCATGAACCAGATGTTTCCGAATGGCTGCAGGGGGCGCGGCCATTTTCAGGCAACCCCAGGCAATTGCAAGCCCTTGCGGCCGCGACAGCCCGGTTTGGGTAACCTGTTGCAGCGCCAGGTCGCCCCGGCACTGCAGGTCGGTCATTTACGAACGGCCGCCTTTACGGCCCGACTCGCGATCGTGCGGCATGTTGCTACCCGAGGACTGGCCGCCTTTGCGTCCAGCTTCGGAGGCCTTTTCACGGTCATTGGCGAAGTTACCCGGGTTTTTGTTGCCGCCTTGGCTGCCTTGCTGATTGCCGGTACGGCTATTGTCTTTGTTGGCCATGGTCATCAAGCCTCATATGACTTCGGAGTGCACGGCAAGCCGCCGTACACAGGTTGAGAGTTCAGCGATATCGGGGGATTCGCTTCATCGCGAAAGGTTCGGACCGGCGGCGTTAAATAAGCGGCAACGCCATATTTGGTGCGCTTGTCAGTCGTGCGGCGGATTATCCAGACTGGCTTGGCGGCGGCCGAGCCAGCCACCGGTCGCAGCCCAACCCAAGGCGAGTAATACGCCCATCACCATAGCCACCTGCGGGTGCTCGGCCATCATGTCCAACCCTCGCTTGACCCAGCCACTGAAGGCATCGCCACCGCGGTAGACCACCGTGTCGATAAAGTTTTTGGCTTTGTACTTGTCCTCGGCAGGCAGCACGGTGAACAGCATCTCCCGCCCCGGCCGCACCAACGCGTATTCCCCGGCCCGGCGCACCACCATCACCACCACGAATACCGCGAACACCGGCGCAAAGGCCAGCCACAGGAAACCTGCAGCCATCAACAGTGGCACAGCCACCAGCAACACCCCCACGCCCAAGCGACGGGCCAAGCGCCCGGTGAGGAAGACCTGGGTCAGGATGGCCAGGGCTTGCACCACGGTGTCGATCAGGCCGAAAACCTGGGTTTGCCGGGTGCGATCGGTGAACGTTTCGCTGACTATGCGCGCCTGCTCGAAATACAGGAAGGTGCTGACGCTGGCCAGCAACACCACGAACAGGGCAATACCCAACAGATACGGGGAACGCAGCACGGCGGTAGCCCCAGCAAACGGGTTGCCGCCCAGTGGCCGCGAGCCCGGGCGCTCGGCCTGTTCTGGCAGTGGTTGGCGCCCCCGCCAGCGTTGCAGGAACAGGGCCGCACCGATGCTGCCTAGCAGAAAGACCCCGGCCAGCACCAACAACCCCGCGTGGCCCAGCGGTGCCACCAGCAGGGTGCCAAGGATCGGACCGCTGAGCCCGCCCAAGCTGGCCCCGGCTGCCAGCAAGCCGAACAGCCGCTTGCCTTGGGCAGTTGAAAAGAGGTCGGCAAGCACGCTCCAGGCCAGTGAGATCGTCAGCAAATTGAACACCGATAGCCAGATGTAGAAGGCCCGGGCGGTCCACAAATCGTCAGGGTTGGCGGCAAGCAGCAAAGCGAACAGCAACAGGTTGCTGGTAAAAAAGCCGTAGGTCCACGGCAGGATATGCCTGCGTTGCACCCTGGAGGCCAGCCACCCGAACAGCGGCAGGCACGCCAGCGTGGCGATGAAGGTGCCGGTGAACAGCCATTGCAGGTTGTCCACACCGCCGGCGACACCCATGGTCTCGCGCACCGGGCGCAGCATGAAGTAGCCGGTGAACAGCAGGTAGAACAGCAGCAGGCCTGCGATGACCGCCGGCCCCTCACCGGGCTGGATGTTCAGGCCTTGGTCCAGGCGCCGCCGCCAGGTTTGCATAATGTCAGGCAAACTGCTTGATCAGCGCCTGTTGCTGCGCCGGGGTAAGCAGGGGCTCATGCCCGGCCTTGAGCTGATCGAGCTGCCTATCGGGGCGGCCGGTGGCGGGGATCACCGTGGTCACTGCCGGGTGGCTGATGGCGAACTTGAGAAACAGCTGCGCCCAGCTGCCAATGCCTGCTTCAGCGGCCCAACCCGGCAAAGCCTGGTCCTTGACCCTGGCGAACAGCCGACCATCGTCGAACGTCCGATTGATCAGTACCGCAACGCCCTTGTCCTGGCACAGCGGCAGGAGTTCGCGGGCAGCGTCGGGGGCATTGACCGAGTAGTTGATCTGGATGAAGTCCAGCGGCTCGTTGCGCACGATGCGGGCGACTTCGTCCTGACCGCTGTTCAGGTAATGAGTAATCCCGATATAGCGCGTCTTGCCCTGTTGCTTCAGCTCGCGGGCATAGGGCAGTTGGGTCTGCCAGTCACGCAGGTTGTGGATCTGCAGCAAGTCGACCTTGTCGGTACGCAGGCTCTTCAGGCTGCCAGCCCATTGCGCTTCGGCGTCGGCCCGGCTGTCGGCGGCAATCTTGGTGGCAATGAAACACTGCCGGTGCCAGCCGCCCTCTTCCAGCAATTGGCCGAGAATGCTGTCGGCACCGCCGTAGTTGGGCGAGGTGTCGATTACCCGGCCGCCCCCTTCGAAAAACGCCTTGAGCACCGCTTTGAGTTGCTGATACTGGGCCGAACCAGCTTCTACTTCAAAACTGCCGGAAGTACCGGCGCCAATCACCGGCAATGCTTCACCGGTGGCCGGTACTTTGCGCGTCAGCAAATTGGCTGGGGTTGCGGCGTGCAGCCAAGGGCTGGCGGCGGCCAGCAACCCCAATGTGGCACCTGCGCGTAGGACATCACGACGTGCGTACATGGAAAATTCCCGTCATGAATCGGAAACTTTCAAGGCTAGCCGCTCTATCCCGTGCCGGCAGGTGTTTCTGTATCTGGATGTTTAACGATCAGCCGCGCAGCAGTTGGCTGAGGTCAACACCCGTCTCGCCCATCGGCGGGCACCAGTAATAACCGCCGGTCAATGGCCGGCTGAAGCGGTACAGTCCGTCGATAATGCCGTCCTCCAGGCCGCTCATGCGCCGCAACTGCACTTCGAACGCATCAAAACTGTGGCCCAAGGCAACGAAGGCCAGCCCGGCACCACGTTGGTCAGCCCAGGCGACGGAGCGTCGAACCATGAACGCCTCCGGCTCAAAGCTTTCCTGGGCGGTGCGCTTGACGTGTGCGGACTCAGGGGCGTCTTCGAGCTCTTCGTTATCACTCAGACGCCGACCGATGATGTTGTCCTGGTCGGCCTGGGGCAGCGACTTGAAATACTCCAGGTCATGCTTCCACAGCTGGAATGCCGCAAAGCTGGAGCCGTCGGCAGCAATGGCCGCTTGTACCGCGTCTTCGTCCACCGGGTTTTCGGTGCCGTCTTCGTATCCTGTCAAATCATGGCCGCCACGGTGCAGGAAGCCATCGACACTGTCGGCCAGGCGCAAGGCCGGGGCCAGCGCCTGCTCCAGCGCCTGAGCACGCAACAGCAGGTCGCCGCGCTCGTTACCGCGCAGCCACAGCCACAGGGCGTGCTGGGTGCTCGGGTTTTCCACAGCAGCGTCCAGCAGCGGGAAAGCCCGCAGGCCCGGCACGTCACGGCCCAGGGCCTTGGCCAGCGGGGCGCCGACACCCAGGATCAGCTGGTCGCCATCGACCTGCGGCAGCAAGGCATCCAGAGCGGCAGGCAGCGCCTCGGGCGACTGCATGGTGAAAAACAGGTGACGGGCATGGGCCGGCACCGGGTTGGCAAGCAGGCCTTTCTGGAACGGCATGGCAGGCTAATCCTCGGTAAAAACCGGAATGCTACTGTGCCTGCAGCCCTACTGCAACGCGGCATGCAGCCTCGCCAGTCGTTGCGCCTGGTAACAAACGGTTACCAAGAGCTGGCCCTTTGCGATTAGCAATCAATCAACCTCGACCTACACTCCTCGAGATCCTTTGTCCGAGAGACCGCCCATGACCGCCTCGCCCCTGCTAACCGCCTTCCTGCCGCTCGCCTTGGGCATCATCATGCTCGGCCTTGGGCTGTCGCTGACCCTGGCCGATTTCGCTCGCGTGGTGAAATACCCCAAACCGGTAGTGATCGGGCTGGCCTGCCAGATCTTGCTGCTGCCGCTGGTGTGCTTCCTGATTGCCAACGGTTTTGGCCTGGAGTCAGCTCTGGCGGTGGGGCTGATGCTGCTGGCTGCCTCCCCGGGCGGTACCACGGCCAACCTGTTCAGCCATTTGGCCCATGGCGATGTGGCGTTGAACATCACCCTCACCGCCGTGAACTCGCTGATCGCGATCCTGACCATGCCATTGCTGGTGAACTTGTCGCTGAGCTGGTTCATGGCTTCGGACCAGGCCATACCGCTGCAGTTTGCCAAGGTCTTGCAGGTGTTTGCCATTGTCCTGCTGCCGGTGGCACTGGGTATGCTGATTCGTCGCTACGCCCCTGTTTTTGCAGCACGCATGCAAAAACCGATGAAACTGGTGGCGGCGCTGTTTCTGGCTTTTACCATCGTCTTGGCACTGGCCAAGGATTGGCAGACCGTGGTCGAGTACGCACCGGTGGTGGGCCTGGCAGCGCTGGTGTTCAACTTGCTGAGCCTGGCCGTGGGCTACTGGGTGCCGCGGCTTTTGAACATCCCCAAACGCCAGGCGATTGCCATCGGCATGGAAATCGGCATTCACAACGGCACGCTGGCGATTGCCCTGGCGTTGAGCCCCTCATTGCTGAACAACCCAACCATGGCGGTGCCAGCGGCGCTGTACAGCCTGATCATGTTCTTCACGGCAGCAGGGTTTGGCTGGTGGGTGAGCCGCGGGCATGTGGCCGCGCAGCCAGAGGGTGAAGCAGTGAATTGAGGCCTCAGCGGCGTTTACTGCGCAACTGCTGCTTCAACACCCTAAGCGGCGGGGCGTAGAAAAAACCGAACGACACACTGCCCGTGCGCCCCTTCACCGCGTGGTGTAACTGGTGCGCACGGTGCAAGCGCTTGAGGTAGCGGTTGACCGGCCGTGGCGCGCGCGGCCAGTGCCGGTGAAAGAACCCGTCGTGGGCCACGACATACAGCATGCCGTACCCCGCCACCCCGCCGCCAACCCACTGCAAGGGTGCATAACCACTTTTACCCAAGGCGACCAGCGCGGTGGCGATCAGCCCCAGCGCCAGCAGGTACAGGTCATTGGTTTCGAGCATGCCCAGGTGTGGCTCATGGTGCGAGCGGTGCAGCCACCAGCCCCAGCCATGCATGATGTACTTGTGAGCCAACGTGCCAACGCCCTCCATGGCCACCAGGGTGCCGAACAATACGGCGAGATTGAACAGCATGGAACGGTCCGCTGGATGGCAAAGGGAGGCGCAAGGGTAACGGCTGCCCAGGTTTTTTTCCATGTAGGCGTGACCGGCTGCAGGTCATGCACGGTCTTTCACTTTAGTTCCGCGTGGCTTGGTCAATCTGTAACGGCGGGCAGGTTGGCTCTGCATTGCGCCAGTGCCTCGTCACGCGCCGTCAACTGCTCCTCAAGCCGTTGCAGCTGCCGCGCCTGCTCTGCACACACATCGCGCCGGTTCTCCAGGCTCTGCGCTTGCACATCCAGCTGCCGGCGCATTTCTTCACTGGCGCCCTGAGCCTGGGCCAGGATCGTGCGCAAACCCTGAATCTGCGCATCGCGCTGTTCCAGCAACTCGTCCTGCGCCCGGCACTCGTTGGCGGCCTGGCGGTGCTCACCCAGCAAGCGCTCGTTATCCCGATGCAGGCGGGTCAGTTCGTCCTGCTTGACGATCATGCCCTGCTGCAACTGGCGCACTTCCACCTGCATCTGCTGCAACTGCGCTTCGTGGCGGCGCTGTTCCTGCTCGCGCTGCTCACGGCTGGCGTTGCGATAGTGTTCCAGGGCATCCCGGGCATGGCGGTGCTTGTCTTCCAGCGACTTGACCTGTTCGTCCTTGTCACTCAGGCGCACCTGCAACTCACCCAACGACTGATTGAGGCTCGCACTGCGCAGCTGCTCGGCCTGCAGGGTGCTTTGTGTAGACAGCAATTTTTCTGTCTCGGCGGCCAATGCCGCTGCATCGATCTTGTGTTGCTGATGCGCTGCAACCAGTGCCTGCCGGGTGATTTCCAGTTGGGCCTCAAGCGTTTCCCGCTGTTGAGTGAAGGTGCTTTCGGCTTGCTCGATCTGCAGGTCGGCCTCGTCCTGCAGCTGGGTTGCCAATTGCCCGACCATGCGGCTCAACACATCGCTCAGCGCTGCGCCGCCTTCGGAAGCCACCGGCTGCTGGCCGTTCAGCTCCTTGAGGTAACGGTGAATCGTGGTCTTGGAGCCGGTATTGCCCAGCTCGATACGTATGGCATCGATGCTGGGGTTCTCGCCCCGGGCAATCAGCGCCTGACGCGCCTGCTGCACTACCACCTTGTTGATACCGCCCCGGGCCATGCTTGCTCCTACGATTTTGTACTGTGTTATGTAACATGTAATTACGTACCAATTATGGCGATTTCGGCTTCCACCTGCAAACGTTTCCTCAGGTGGAATAATCACGGCTTATCGCATGTTAGAGGTGGGAAACGCAGAAAACGGCTGAGACCAAGCGTATCGTCGAAAGCAAAACGCCCCGCTCGGCACAAGGCCGGCGGGGCGCTTCATTAAAGGGTTGGCTGTTATCAGCGGGTCGTGCGCTCTACCGTGGAAGGTGTTCTGCGCATCAGCACCTTGCCATTGCGCACCGATACCAGTGCATGCCCTTGAGTGCGTACCATTTCGTAATCGTCAGGCGCCGACAACAGCAGCAGGTTCGCCGGCCGGCCCACTGCGATGCCGTAGCGCTCACCCAGGTTCAAGGTGCGGGCGCTGTTATCGGTGATCAGGTCAAGGCAACGTTGGAGGTCTTCATAGCCGAGCATGTGACAGATGTGCAGGCCGGCTTCAAGAATGCGCAGGATATTGCCGTTGCCCAGCGGGTACCAAGGGTCGACGATGGAGTCCTGGCCAAAGCATACGTTCATGCCGGCCCGGTCGATCTCGGCAACGCGGGTAACACCACGGCGTTTCGGGTAGTTGTCGAAGCGCCCCTGCAGGTGAATGCTTTCGGTCGGGCACGACACAAAGTTGATGCCAGAGAGCTTCAGCAGGCGGAAAAGCTTGTAGCAGTAGGCATTGTCATAGGAGCCCATGGCCACCGTATGGCTGGCCGTGACCCGGGCACCCATGCCGCGCACCCGTGCCTCTTCGGCCAGTACTTCCAGGAACCGCGATTGCGGGTCGTCGGTCTCGTCGCAGTGCACGTCCACCAGGCAACCTGTGCGTTCGGCCAGGTCCATCAGGAACTTCACCGACGAAACGCCCTGGTCGCGGGTATTCTCGAAATGCGGAATACCGCCGACCACATCAGCGCCAATCGCCACGGCTTCGGTCATCAGCGCCCGGCCATTGGCGTAAGACTCGATCCCCTCCTGCGGGAAGGCGACAATCTGCAAGTCGACCAGCTCACGCACTTCATCACGTACCTCGACCATGGCCTTGAGTGCGGTGAGCTTCGGGTCGGTCACGTCGACATGGGTGCGAACATGCTGGATACCGTGATCCACCAGCATGCCAATGGTTTTTTTCGCACGGGTCTTGATGTCGTCGTGAGTGGTGATTTCCTTGCGCTCGGCCCAGCACTCGATGCCTTCGAACAGGGTGCCGCTCATGTTCCACCTGGGCTCGCCGGCAGTGAGCGTAGCATCCAGGTGGATATGCGGCTCGACAAAAGGCGCCACCACCAGATTTTGCCCAGCATCCAGGTCATCGCCAGGGCCGGGCGCTTGCACCCCGTCCTGGGGCGTGATGGCGGCAATGCGCTCGCCTTTCAGTTCAATGCGGAACAGGCCAGGCTTGCCGCGCAGGCGTGCGTTGAGGATGTGCATAGTGTTGCTCCTTGCCGTGGACTTCACTCTCACGCAATTGTAGGAGTACCCCCATATTCCGCGCCGCCTGCTTCGCGGGCAAGCCCTGCAGAGCTTTTAAGCCGAGGCGTCCAGCCCCATCTGCCAGAAGTCCGCCTCCAGGCTGGACGCCTGGCCAAAGATCCCCACCAACTCGGCAAACCGCTGCTCGGTCATGCTCCGCGCAGCCAGCTCATTCAGGTGCTTGCGCGCGGCCGCCGCAACACCTTGGTAGCTTTCCCCGGCATACTCGCCAATCCACTCGCGGTACGGGTGGTTGCTCAAATCGCCAATCCGTTCGGCAAGGGTCCGGCCGATCTCGGCATAACCGATCACGCAAGGTGCCAATGCCACCTGCAACTCCAGCAGGTCGCCGGCAGCGCCGCAGTCCAGCACATAGCGGGTGTAGGCCACCGTGGCCTGGTGCTCTGGCGCAGCCTCGATGTCGGCTTGGGTCAGCCCCCAGCGCGCGCACAGGCGCAGGTGCAGCTCGGTTTCATCCAGGATCGCCGCCAGCGTGGTTTGAGCGGCGCGGATATCTGCCGGGCGCCGGCTTTTGTAGGCAGCCAGTGCCCAGGCGCGGGCAAACTGGATGAGGAACAGGTAATCCTGTACCAGGTAGGTACGGAACGCTTCCTCGCTGAGGGTGCCCTCACCCATCTGCTGGACGAAGTCATGGTCGACATAGCTGTGCCATTGCGCAGAGGCTGCGGCCTTGAGACGGTCGAAGATATCCATGCTCATTTGCCCTCCGGGTAAACGGCATCGAAGAAGGCCAGCTCCAGCGCGACGGTGCGTTGGTAGAAGTCACTTGCCAGTGCAGCTTCCTGGGGGCCGACGCGGTCCAGCTCGGCCTGCAGGAAGGCGACAAAGCGCTGGAATGCCGGGTTGTCGTGCAAGGTGATCCATTCGGCATGGACGAAATTGTCCGGCATCGGTTTGGGCGCCTTCAGCGCCCAGTCCAGGTACAGGCCTTCGGCAACGTTGAGCACTGCCAGCGCCGCTGCATAGGAGCGGGTTGCTGCCGCTTCGCGCATGATCGCCTTGAACCCTGCAGTTGGCGCAGTATCGGCCGGTTCACTGCGTTGCGCGGGGCTGACATCCAGGGCCTCGAAGGCGCGCAGGAAGTAGGTGTTCTCGTCGCTGGAGATCATGCCGGCAAAGCGGCCCAAGCGCAGGCGCGCCTCGAAGGTATCGGCAGTGGCAATGGCCGCGCCCAACAAGGTCAGGAAGCTGTCGAGAAAGCGATGGTCCTGCACCAGGTAGTCGACCATGATCGGGTCCGGCAGGCTGCCGTCGCACAATTGGGTCACGAAGCGGTGGCCAACGGCCGCCGACCAGGTTGGCTCGCATTGCTGGCGCAGGGACTGGCTGAAACGTTCGGTCATGTTGCTGTCCTTGTTGAAGGTGACAGCGAGACCTTTGCAGTGGACATGTACGGGCCTCGCAGTGAGGCCGGCAAAAAGGCAGGTTACAAGCCCCATCCCTTCGCCGGCATGATCCGGATCAGGTTCGAAGGGTCACCGCGCTGCTGCTTGCAGCGGTTTCTCAGCCCCTTGCAGGGCTCCCCTTGGTGGCGAACAGGTATACCCCAGCACGGCGGGGGTGTCACGCCCCATCCACCCAATCAGTGGGCATTGGGGCCCCGCTAATGGGGACTTATCCCCATTCTTGACGCGCCATTATTTAGCGCACCCTAGGTGCCACAAGGATTTGTTTAACAAAGCATTACTGAAATATTTGTTGGCACAGCCGTTGCTCAAGGCCTTTTACCGGGCAAAACGCCATTGATGGCCTACAGCCATAAAGCCGCGAGCGAGGCACAAGGCAATGAAAACACCTGCCGTGATCCACCCTAACAGGCACACATTCCAGCTGGCCTCCATCACTGCGCTGATGCTCAGCCTAGGGCTGATCACGGTCGCGGCCTCCCCGCTCGACGACAACAGCCAGCCGCCGCCGACCGACCCATCGGCCTATAGCGACCAGCCAGCCGACCCTACCCCGGCCCTGCTCAACCTGAACACCTTGCCGGAAGCCAACGAAGGCTCGCTGGAGCTGACCGATGGCGTGTTCGGCGATCGCAATACGGTGCGCACCGACAACGTGCTACCGCCTGCCCTGCAAACGTCGGACAGGTACCCCACTAACGGCAAGCCCAGCCCGCTGTTCGGTGCGCAGCCGTTTACCCAGCAATTGCTGCTTTTTGAAGAGTTCGGCCCAGAAAAACTTGACCCGGCACTGCCGCCCCCCGACCTGACCTTCCCCGTGCCCACACTGGGCGCAGCTCCCGCCCAGGATCCTAACGTGGTAGCCCGCAGCGGCCCCAGTGGCACGGCCCTGGAAGCCTTCCTGAAACAACCTGGCCTGTACCCGTTCCCGACCCAGTTCGCCAACGTGCTGGACCGCAACCCGTGGAAAGCGCAGATCGAGCTGTTCCTCAACCGCCAGCCGGTCGGTTCGCCGGCAGAAGGCCGGCCACCAGGAAAAGGCTGGTCGCACCAGCGCTGGAACGAGTTTTACCCGCAGGCGGCGTTCAAGACCGCCCAGGCCGGTGCGCGCATCAACCTCGGGCTGCGGGACCGCAAACAGCTGCACAACTATGCCGTTGGCGAATTTGCGCCTGGCGGCCTGTATTACCAGACGTCCGACATCCCGACCACACTGGGCACCACCAAGGGCATCGACACGCGCTTCCACCCGAACATGCCCTTGCAGAACCACAAATCACTGTGGACATTCGACGGCACCTTCCCGGCCAAGCTGTTGATGGTGCGTTACGGCCAGCCGATTTTGATGCGCCATTACAACGCCCTGCCGGTCGACCCCTCGGCCAACGGCGGCTTTGGCCTGCACACCATTTCCACCCACGAGCACAACGGTCACTCGCCGGCCGAGAGCGATGGTTTCGCCAACGCCTACTTCTTCCCGGGCCAGTACTATGACTACCGTTGGCCGGTGCAACTGGCCGGCTACGACACCATCAACACCCGTGCCCAGGACGCCCGTGCCGCATTCCCCTGCGCGCCGGGTGAAACCCTGTTCGTCAACGACGGCACACCGGGCCTGAAGACCTGCCAGAACGGCAGCATCAAGATTCGTGGTGACTGGCGCGAAACCATGAGTACCCACTGGTTCCACGACCACATGATGGATTTCACGGCGCAGAACGTCTACAAAGGCAATGCCGTGATGATGAACTACTACAGTGCCCTGGACCGGGGTAACGAGGCCCTGCAGGACGGCGTCAACCTGCGTTTCCCCAGCGGCTCGGGCATGCCGTGGGGCAACCGTGACTATGACGTCAACCTGATGATTGCCGACAAGGCCTGGGATGCCAACGGCCAGCTGTGGTTCAACCCGTTCAACACCGACGGCTTCCTCGGGGATCAGATCCTTGTGAACTGGCAGTACCAACCCAAGCTCAAGGTGCGTGCGCGCAGCTACCGCTTCCGCATACTCAACGGCTCGGTGTCGCGCTACTTCAAGTTTGCCGTGGTGCGGGAAATTGCCGGCACCAGCGGTGAGTTCAAAGGCCCGTCCGGCTCCAACGTGTCGTATGCCCGGGTGCCGTTCCACATGATCGGCAACGACGGCAACATCATGGAACACGCCGTGCCATTCGACGGCACCATGGACCTCAACGGTGACGGTGATACCAAGGACAACAACGGTATCCTGCCGCTGCAAGGCATTGCCGAACGCTACGACATCATCATCAACTTCGCCAAAAACGGCATCAAGGCGGGCGACAAGCTGTACTTCGTCAACCTTGAGGAGCACCGCACCGGCAAAGGCCCTGAGGGCACCATTTCGCTGGCTGATGTGCTGTCGGAAAAGTACAAAGCCGTGATCAAGCAGACCAGCAAGGGCCCGCAGTGGGACAAAGGCGACCCCGCAGTCGGCAAGTTCCTGCAATTGCTGGTACAGCCTTACACCGGCCAGGACGTGAGCATGGACCCGGTGGCCTATGAGCCAGCCAAGCCAGGCAAGGCCGCCGGGCTGAAAATGCTGCCGCTGACGATTGACCGCAACCTGGCAGCCGACCAGGCCAAGCTCAAGGATGCCCGCCACCGCGAGTTCATCTTTGGCCGCTCCGACGGTACCGACACAACGCCCTGGACCATCAAGACCGATGGCGGCTTCGGCTACAGCATGGACCCAAGGCGCATCAGTGCGGCGCCTCAACTGGCCAACCAGTCCACCGACGGCGGTTTCAGCGGCGACGGCACCCTGGAAGTGTGGAAGATCAAGAACGGCGGCAATGGCTGGAGCCATCCGGTGCATGTGCACTTCGAGGAAGGCGTGATACTGAGCCGCGACGGCAAGGCCCCACCCGAATGGGAAAAATGGGCGCGCAAAGACGTGTATCGCATCGGGCCGGATGCCGACTCGTCGGAAGAAGTGGAAATGGCCATTCGCTTCCGCGAGTTCGCCGGTACCTACATGGAGCACTGCCACAACACCCAGCACGAGGACTCGTCGATGCTGCTGCGCTGGGACATAGAACACCCGGGGCAGTTCCAGGTAATGCCGACCCCGCTGCCGGGATGGGATGGCGTGCAATACATGGCTTCGGTAGGCCTGCCGACCTTCCGCACCAAAGGCCATGACGACAACGACGACCCGGCCAACAAGCCACCCGTCGCGGCCAATGACAGTGCGGCAACCACCGCTGGCAAACCGATCACCCTGAACGTGCTCGCCAACGACACCGACCCGGACGGCAACGTGCCGCTGACCGTAACCGGCCTCAACCAGCCGGACTCCGGCCAGGGCAGCGTCAGCACAGACGGCACCACAGTGACCTACACACCACCTGCCACAGTCGCTACGCCGTTCACCGCGAGCTTCAGCTACACGGCGCGCGATGCCAAGGGCGCCGAGTCGGTAACCCCGGCCACGGTCAACATCGCCGTGACCGCAGCGGCAGCGGTCGACCAGATCCAGGTCACCAGTGCCACGGTGCAGGTGCGCAGCGGCAACCGCTTCACGTGGGATGTGCAGGGGACTACCACGGTGGCCACAGGCAACAGTATCAGCGTGACTGCCGCAACCACCGGCGGCCCGGTAAGCCTGGGTAACGCCACGCTGACTGCTGCTACCACGGGAGCTCGCTGGCGGGTGTCGGTGACCACCACCGGCCTCGGCCCGGCCACACCGGCAACGGTCACCGTGAAATCGACGCTTGGGCAGAGCGTGACGGCGCCGGTCAAGTACCAGTAAGTGCAAAGCGGGGGCCGCTGTGCGGCCCTTCGCGGGCACGCCCGCTCCCACAGGAATTTCAACAGCGCTTGAAACTGCGGGAGTCCTGTGGGAGCGGGCATGCCCGCGAAGGGCTGCAAAGCAGCCCCAACCAGCCAAACATCGAGGACTGCATCATGCCTGGCTCATGGCGTTTCCTGCTGGTGCTCGCACTGTTCGCCGCCAGCATTCCCTACTGGCCGCTACAGCCGCAACAACCGGCGGCCGAAGAAGCCGACAGCCCTTGGGGTGCCAGCTATTTCCCCAACATCTCCCTGCTCACCCAGGACGGCGAGAAGGTGCATTTCTACGACGACCTGATCAAGGACAAGGTCGTCGCCATCAACTTCATCTTCACCGGCTGCTCCGACTCCTGCCCGGTGGAAACCGCCCGCTTGCGCCAGGTGCAAAAGATTTTGGGAGACCGGGTCGGCAAGGACATTTTCC
The DNA here is from genome assembly GCA_029202525.1 of Candidatus Pseudomonas phytovorans. Classification (NCBI taxonomy): domain Bacteria; kingdom Pseudomonadati; phylum Pseudomonadota; class Gammaproteobacteria; order Pseudomonadales; family Pseudomonadaceae; genus Pseudomonas; species Candidatus Pseudomonas phytovorans. The sequence continues at coordinate 3,671,591 of CP119325.1, read as the reverse complement.
TTTATTCCATCAGCATCGACCCTTACAACGACACCCCCGCCACCCTCAAGCGCTACGCCGAAAAGTTCGGTATCGGCCCCGGCTGGACGCTGCTAACCGGCGAACCCGCCGACATCGAGCAATTGCGCCGTAGCCTGGGGCTGTGGATCGACGGCCTGGAAAACGGCCGCTCCAAAGACCACAACCTCAGCCTTATCATCGGCAACCAGGCCACCGGCCGCTGGATGAAGGCCTCGCCCTTCGAAAGCCCGTATATCCTCGCTGACCGGCTGGGCAACAGCCTGCACAACTGGAAGCAGGCCAGCGCCATGAGCAATGACTATGCCCAGGCTCCCGAGATACGTTCGCCCAGCAGCGGCGAGCAGATATTCCGCACCCGCTGCTCATCCTGCCACGCACTGGGCAACACCGAGCCAGGGCAGCCCGGTATCGGCCCGGACCTGCTGGGTGTGACCCGCCAGCGTGACGCCAGCTGGCTGACCCGCTGGCTGAAGGAACCCGACCGGATGCTGGCCGAAAAAGACCCCTTGGCCATGCTGCTGTTTGAGCAGTACAACCGCCTGGCCATGCCCAACATGCGCCTGGGCGATGCCGAAGTCAGCGCACTGATGGGCTATATAGAGGAAGAAACCGCACGCCTACAGGCGCCCCTGGCGGATACAGGAAACCCTTAAAGGCAATTAGCCATCAGTCATCAGGCTGTCATCTCCCTGTCGTATTTTTTGAGCATCACCCAGGGTCGGGAAATAACAGCAGTGATACGCCGTTCGCTTTCATCCGCCAGCCTCTTGCGGCTGCTGATCCTGATGCTGTGTGCTGCGACCCTGGCCTTTCTCTGGGGGCTGCACATTACCCAGAAAGCCGCCGCCCGCCAGGACGCGTTGTCGGCCAAGGCCGCCGAGCACCTGAACCTGGCCAGCATTGTCGGCGAAAGCCTGCGCCAGCTGGTCGACCGCGCCCAAGCCGTTGGGCGTGTCACTCAAGATGACATGAAGGTACTGCGCCAGGGCAACTTCAGCCTGGCGCGCATACTGGCCGAAGACCCTGTCTTCAAGCGCATGAGCCTGTACGACCGGCAAGGCCGGTTGTTGTCAGCCAGCCATACCGAAGAGGCCACCGCACTGCCCGAGGACTGGCTACGCCAGCTGCAAAGGCACGTTGCCCGCTATGGGTTCAAGCCCTTTCTACCCAGCGTGCAGCCGCCTGAACAGCAGGCCACCCTGCCCAACTGGCGCCTGCCCTTTCTGCTGCCGTTGACCGACCTGCCAGGTCGCGAAATCGAAAACATCCTGGTCGTGCAACTGGACATCGGTTACCTGGCAGTACTGTTCCAGCACATCGACCTGGGCAGCAGCGGGCTGGTGCGCCTGCTACAGGATGACGGACTCGAACGGCTACGTATAGACACCAGCGGCGTGGTAGTCGCCGGCGATGCGCTGCAGCCAGAACTGCCGGATACCGGCAGCGATGCGGGCATGCTGACGCAATACGCGGCCGGCGACGCGTACCAAAGCCTCTACCGACATGTACCAGAGCGCGGGTTCAGCGTAGTTGTCAGCCAGCGCCAGGATGAAATCCTCGCGCCCTCGACGCTGGCCTATTCCCGACAATTCTGGTTGAACCTGAGCATGACGCTGATGATCATCGCCAGCCTGCTGTGGACCTTGCGCCTGTTGCGCAAGCGCCAGGAGGCCTTCAGCGCGCTGGAACAAGCCCAGCAGGTAAACCAGCAGCTTATCGGCCGCCTTGAGGACGAACACCGGCGCAGCAGCCATGCCGCCGCCACCGACCACCTCAGCGGGCTCCACAACCGCCGCCAGTTCGTCGAAGTAGCCGGCCAGGCGCTGACCCGACAGCGTGGCATGCGCCGGTTGATGGCGATCCTGTTCATCGACATGGACCGTTTCAAGTCGATCAACGATTCGCTCGGGCACAAGATCGGCGACTTGTTGCTGCAGGCCGTGGCCGGGCGCATTCAGCGGTTACTGGAGCCCGGTGACGAGGCTTCGCGCTTTGGCGGCGACGAATTCGTGGTGTTGCTGGCGGGCGAGCGCAGTGAAGAGCAGATCAACGCCTGGGTTCGTGAACTGGTGCAGCGGTTGTCGGCCACCTACGCCCTTGACGGCCAAGAGGTCAACACCAGCCCAAGCGTGGGCGTGAGCATATGCCCGCGCGATGGCCAGGACATCGACAGCCTGATCCGCAGTGCCGATGCCGCAATGTATTCGGCCAAGCAGGCCGGGCGCGCCCAGTATCGCTTCTTCGACCCCTCACTGAACCTGGCCGACATCCAGGCCTTCACCCTCGAACAGGCGTTCGGCAGCGCCTTGGCCGAGCGCCGGTTCGTGCTGCACTACCAGCCACAAATCCGCCTCGACACCCAACAGGTACTGGGCTACGAAGCGCTGGTGCGTTGGGACCACCCCGAATTCGGCCTGCTGTACCCGGACCGCTTCATCGACCTGGCGGAGCGCAGCGGCTTCATCGTCGACCTGGGCTGGGAGGTGTTGCGCCTGGCCTGTGAGGCACTGGCGGACTGGGACGCCGAAGGCCGAAGAACGCGGCTGGCCGTCAATGTATCCGCCCTGCAACTGCGCCAAGGCGACTTCGCTGCACGGCTGCTGAGCGAACTGCAACGGTATGCCATTGCCCCGCAGCGGCTGGAGCTGGAAATCACCGAAACCACCATCCTCGACCCCGAAGGCACGGCCGTGGAGCACCTGCATACCCTGCGCGGTGCCGGCCTGGGCATCAGTCTGGATGATTTCGGCCGCGGCTACGCCGGCTTTGCCCATCTGCATTCGCTGCCTTTGAGCAAGCTGAAGATCGACCGCTCGCTGATCGCACCGCTGTCCAACAGCCACGATGACAGCCCGATCGTGTCCTCCACCATCATCCTGGCCAAGCGCCTGGGCCTGGAAGTGGTTGCCGAAGGCGTGGAAACCCGCGAGCAGGTGGTGTGCCTGAAGCTCGCCGGCTGTGATATCGCCCAGGGTTACCACTTCAGCCGGCCGCTGTCGTCGGCGCAGTTGCGCGATTATCCGCCCTTCAATTGCATCGAGGAGAAGGCATGCGTGTACTGAGAACACTGGTATGGCTGATGTCCGCCAGCGTGTCAGTCAATGTCGCACAGGCCGATTGCACGCCACACAGCTTGCGCCTCGCGGTGATCCCGATCAAAAGTGCCACCGACATGGCCCGTGAACACCAACCCCTGCTGCAACGCTTGAGCCAGGCGGCAGGGGTACCGGTGGAACTGGTGATTGCGACCTCTTACGAAAGCGTGGTTGACGCGATTGTTTCCGGTGGTGCGGACATCGCCCGCCTTGGACCCGCCTCGTATGTAATGGCCCATCGTCGCGCTCCGGGTATCGAGCCGTTTGCCACCTTCACCTTGAGCGCCGGCCCGTATACCCCGGCTGGCAATCATTACCAGGCGCTGCTACTGACCCGCGGCGACAGCCCTGACGATATCGAAGCGCTGCGCGGCAGGCGCGTTGCCCTGACCGACCCGGCCAGCACCTCCGGCAGCCTGGTGCCCAGTGTCGAGTTCGCCGCCCGGGCGGGCATGCCGCTGCCGCAGTTCTTTGGCGCGCTGGTGTACGCCGGCAACCATGACAAGGCGTTGGAGGCGTTGCTACAGGGCCGTGTGGATGCCGCGTTCGTCGCCAGCGAGCGCACCGATGCCTATCTGGCCCTGCATGCGATCGCGCCGACGCAGCTCAAGGTGCAGTGGCGTTCACAGCCGATCTACTACGACCCGTATGTATTCAGTGCCAGCCTCTGTCCGGCCCTGAAAAGCCGTATTCGCAAGGCCATGCTCGATGACCCGCAGGCACTTGCAGCGTTCGTGGCCTCGCAGGATGCCAGTGGGCTGGTGCCAGTCAGTGCGGCCGAGTATGCCCCGCTGCAGCAGATGATGGATGCCGCCTTGCCGCCCCATTAGCAGCCGATATGCAATTCTTGTGGGAGCACCAGTGCCTGTGCCATCACCTGCAGAGGGCGAGCTACAGGACAGGCAAACCATTTCGGTTTATCGTGTGCACATTACCCGCCGGCACCCGCACCATGACCGATATCGAGCGCTACCTTCGCGCCGCCACCCGCGACAACACCCGGCGCAGCTACCAGGCTGCCATCGAACACTTTGAAACCCACTGGGGCGGTTTTCTTCCGGCCACCGCCGAAAGCATTGCCCGCTACCTGGCCGACCACGCCGACCAGCATGCCGTCAGCACCCTGCGCCAACGCCTGGCTGCGCTCAGTCAGTGGCACGTCGCCCAGGGTTTCCCCGATCCAACCAAGGCGCCACTGGTGCGTCAAGTGCTACGGGGTATCCGCACACTACACCCGGCACCGCCCAGGCAAGCTGCCCCGCTATTACTGCAGCACCTGCAAACTGCGGTGGCCTGTTTCGAGGAGGAAGCCCACCAGGCTCGTGAACATCACGACCTGGCCGCGCTGCGCAGGGCCCGTCGCGACAGTGCCCTGCTATTGCTGGGGTTCTGGCGTGGTTTTCGCGGTGATGAACTGGCGCGCCTGCGCATCGAGCATATCCAGGCCGAAGCCGGCGTCGGTATCACGCTGTTCCTGCCCCGCAGCAAGGGCGACCGCGAGGCCTTGGGCGTGCAACACCGCACCCCTGCCCTGAAGGCCTTGTGCCCGGTCACAGCCTACCTGCAATGGCTGGAGGTCGCCGGTATTGCCCATGGGCCGGTGTTCCGCAAGCTCGACCGCTGGGGCAACCTCGGTAACAACGCGCTTAACAGCAACAGCCTGGTCGGCCTGCTGCGTCGCATGCTGGAACGTGCCGGGGTACCTGCGGCGCTGTATACCGGCCACTCGCTAAGGCGTGGCTTTGCCACCTGGGCTACCGCCAATGGCTGGGAGCTCAAGTCGCTGATGAGTTATGTGGGCTGGAAGGACGCCAAGTCGGCGCTTCGCTACATCGACTCGGCGCAGCGCTTTGGCGAATTGGCCGTTTTACCAGCCAGCCAGACGCAACAACTCATTCCTTGAAGGTGTGCCGGACAACGCCGCCCGTTTCCGGGTGGCCGGTTTCAGCACAGGCTCTGCGCCGTAGATCAGGTTCGCTGTCCGCAGCGCCACAGGCGACCAATGTCGCAAGCCCGCGCCTGTAGCAGCTGGGCAGCATTGGTACATGCCTGCTCCAGGCTCATCGGCCCGCTGGCCAAGGCAAAGGCCGCATCGACCCCATGAGAATACAACTGTTGGTAGCCCTCACCCAAGGTCCCGGCCAGCACCACCACTGGCACGCCATGACGCTTGGCTACCCGGGCCACCCCCATCGGCGTCTTGCCGCGCAATGTCTGTGCATCGAAACGGCCTTCGCCGGTGATCACCAGATCCGCCCCTTGCACCAGGGCGTCGAGGCCAGCCAACTCGGCCACCACCTCCACCCCTGGGCGGAACTGTGCGCCCATGAAAGCGCGGGCGGCGAAGCCCATGCCACCGGCTGCGCCACAACCTGGATAGTCGCGCACATCCGCACCCAGTAGCTGTGCACAATGGTCAGCAAAATGGCCCAGCGCCTGGTCCAGCGCCTGCACTTGCTGAGGGTTGGCACCCTTCTGCGGGCCGAAGATCGCCGACGCACCGTTGGCGCCGCACAGCGGGTTGTCTACGTCCGCAGCCACTTCGAACTGCACCTCGGCCAAGCGCGGGTCGAGGTCGCTGGCGTCGATGCGCGCCAGCCTGGCCAAGGCAAGGCCGCCCTCTTCAAGCGGCTGCCCGTCGGCATTCAGCAGGCGCAGGCCCAACGCCCGCAACATGCCGCTGCCTGCATCATTGGTGGCGCTGCCGCCGATGGCCAGCACCACCCTCTGCGCACCGGCGGCCAGGGCTGCAGCTACCAGTTCGCCAGTGCCCCAGGTGCTGCTACTGCAAGCATCGCGTTGGCCGGTCGGTACGAGTTGCAGGCCACTGGCCTGAGCCATTTCGATAATTGCCGTGCGGCTCTGCGGCAACCAGCCCCAGCCTGCCTCCACGCTTTGCCCCAGCGGCCCACGCACGGTCTGGCGGCGCAGTTCGCCGTGGCTGGCGGCCAGGATTGCGTCCATGGTGCCTTCGCCACCGTCGGCCATCGGGCACTCGACCAGTTCCGCTTCAGGCCACGCCTCGCCCAGGCCCGCAGCAATAGCGCGAGCGACACCGGCAGCGTCGAGGCTGTCCTTGAACGAGTCGGGGGCAATGACGATCTTCATGGGGATTCTCCTGTCCTGATGAGCGGCATGCTGACAGTTGTTCGCCATGACGGCCTCGGTCAAATGCACAAAACGCCAGGCGGGTTGTTTGGGCACATGCCTTCGTAGACAGATGCGATCGTCTGTAGGAGCGGCCTTGTGTCGCGATCGGGCCGCAAAGCGGCCCCGGCAGTATTTGCCTTGATGCCGGGAATGGGGCCGCTCTGCGGCCCGATCGCGACACAAGGCCGCTCCTACAATTACCGCGACAGGCTTCAATCTGCTGGAAGTAGCTGCAACCCCAGGTACAAGCTCAGCATACCTTCCATCCGTAGCGGGTCGACCTCCCCCAGTTCCGCAATCCGCTCCAGCCGGTAGCGCAGGCTGTTGCGATGGATACCCAGGGCATCAGCGCATGCCTGGCTCTGGCCGTCATGGGCACACCAGGCACGCAGGGTGGTGAGCAACTGGCCGCTGTTGTCCCTGGCGCGGATGCGCTGCAACGGCTCCAGCAGCTCATCCAGCGCGTCATCGTTGCGGTGGCGCCACAGCAGCGCCGGCAACCGGTAGCGCTGCAGGCTGAGCAGGCGCTCACTGGGCAATACCTCGCGGCCATAGGCCAGCAAATCGCGTACCCGACGGTAACCCCGGCGTAACTGCTCCAGACTTTGCGCGGCACTGCCCAGGGCCAGCCGCTCCACGTCCCAGCCGTGGCGTTGCAGGCGCTCCAGCAGGCGCGGCTCGTCCAGTGCAACGCTGGCCGGCCGGCACCACAGCAATGACTGGCGAGCCGGGCTGACGCACCAGCTGTCCGGGTACCGGCTCGACAACCATGCCGACAGCGCCTCGGCGGGTGGCCCGGAGGCCAGCTCGAACAGGCAGGGTACTCGCGGCAGCTGCGGTTTCAGCCCCAGTTGCCGGGCCTCGTCGAGCAGCCGGGGTGAATCACCGCTGCCACCCAGCAACAGCGCCAGCAAATCATCACAGCGCTGCCGTCGCCATTGCTGGTCGGCCTGTAAATGGCGCTGGGCCAACAGCATCTCGGCAGTCATGCGTACCAGTTCGCCATAGGTGCGCACCTGCTGCGGGTCACCGGTCAGGCCCAGTACACCCATCAGCCTGCCATCGAGCATCAGGGGCAAATTTACCCCGGGCTGCACGCCTTTAAGGCATTTGGCCGCGTCCACGTCCAGCTCGACGATCCGGCCGTTGGCCAGTACCAGTTGCGCGCCTTCATGGCGGGTGTTGATGCGCTCCGGCTCGCCACTGCCCAGGATCAACCCCTGGCTGTCCATGACGTTGACGTTGCACGGCAGAATAGCCATTGCCCGGTCAACGATATCCTGTGCCAGGTCGTGGTCGAGTTCGAACATTGCGCGATCCTTTAGGTGTTAGGCTTTTGGGCTAGGGCACAGCAGCCACGGCCAAGCGCTGTGCAAAAGCACAAAGACAGGCTAGCCGCAGTCCCCGAGACTCGTCAGGGCGAGCGCCGGAACAGGCGACGCGGCAAAAACCATAACAACAGAGAATCCGATCATGGCACACAGCCCCGCCCTTGACCAAGGCACGGACACCACCCGCAATGCGCTGTACCGGCGTATCACCCTGCGGCTGATTCCGTTCATTTTCATCTGCTACCTGTTCAACTACCTGGACCGCGTCAACGTCGGCTTTGCCAAGCTGCAGATGCTCGACGCCCTGAAATTCAGCGAAACGGTGTACGGCCTTGGTGCCGGCATCTTCTTTATCGGTTACGTGCTCTGCGGCCTGCCAAGCAACCTGGCACTCAACCGCTTCGGCCCACGGCGCTGGATTGCGCTGATGATGATTGCCTGGGGCAGCTTGTCCACCTGCCTGCTGTTCGTCACCACCCCCACCGAATTCTACGCCCTGCGCCTGCTCACCGGCGCTGCCGAAGCCGGCTTCTTCCCAGGCGTGGTGCTGTACCTTTCGCGCTGGTTCCCGGCCGCCCGTCGCGGGCGCATCATGGCCCTGTTCATGTCGGCGATCCCGGTGTCGGGCCTGCTCGGCGGGCCGTTTTCCGGCTGGATCCTCCAGCACTTCGCCGCCGGCCAGCATGGACTGGCGGGTTGGCAATGGATGTTCCTGATCCAGGGCCTGCCCACCGTTGCCCTGGGTGTGCTGGCGGTGTTCCTGCTCAGCGACGGCTACCAGAAAGCTGCATGGCTGAACCCGGGTGAACGCCAGTTGATCGCCGCCGATCTGGAGGCCGACGCTGCGAGCAAGCCCACCACCACCGGCGATGGTGTACTCGCCGTATTGACCAACCCGCTGATCTGGACCTTCGGTTTCGTCTACTTCTGCATCCAGAGTGGCGTGTACGCGATCAACTTCTGGCTGCCATCGATCATCAAGAGCATGGGCTTCGACAACCCGCTGCTGATCGGTTGGCTCAGCGCCATCCCGTACCTGTTGGCTGGTGTGTTCATGATCCTTTGCGGGCGTTCGGCGGACCTGCGTAACGAGCGCCGCTGGCACCTTGTAGTGCCGATGCTGATGGGCGCCGTCGGCCTGCTGATTGCGGTGAACTTTGCCGGCAACCCGGCCATTGCCATTCTCGGCCTGTCGATCGCCACCATGGGCGCCCTCACCGGCTTGCCGATGTTCTGGCCAATGCCCACCGCGTTGCTCAGCGCCGGTACCGCTGTGGCGGGCCTGGCAATCATCAACTCGGTTGGCCAGATGGCCGGCTTCCTCAGCCCGTACCTGGTGGGGTTCATCAAGGACCAGACCGGTTCGACTGACGCGGCGTTGTATTCGCTGGCGGCGCTGATCGTTGTCGGAAGCCTGGTGGCCCTGCGCGTAACGCGGGCGAATGCAATGAGCGTTGCTCGCTCCGCCGATTGATAAACTCAAGGGCCATTGCGGCCCTTGTTCTTTCACGCTTGACCACCTCCACGGATTTGGCTGGCGAGTATGGGCCCGACTACCAAGCCTACCCCAATAACCCCTGCTGCAACGCGAACCGACCATCGTTTGAGCGTTGAAGGCTGACGCCGTGCAATGTTCAGGAATGCCGGGATTCCACTCGTTTCAGCACTTCTTCCGAAATGGTCATCTGCAAATGTTTGAGCTGCCAATCCCCTTGGATCTTTGCTCTGTTTGTATGTCGGTATAACCTTGTCACGCTGTGTTGCAGGGTTGTACCGCACCGCGTCAAGCTGGCGCTGATCGATATGCCGCGAGGCTTCAGTAAAACCGGGTAGTTCCTCATTGTCTTTCCAGTTACTGGGAAGGCTATCGCGACGTTTGCGAGATATTCGGACAGGCGTCGCCTTCAGGGGGCCGGAAGCTCGACGTTTAGGGCTGTAAGCCGGCGGGCGCATGTGGCCCCATCTGCGGAAAAGCCCGGTAGGGTCTGTGAAATTGACGGGGTCGCCTCCACAGTACGCATATGCATTGACTCCACCTTTGCCAAATGGGCTCAACGGATCCGGGCTGCAGAAGGTGCCGCGCGCCGGACTATAGAGACGCCTTCCTTGCCCCAGGTGATAACCTTCCACCCATGGGTCCAGAGGCTGCCCGTTGTACCCTAGAACGTTGCATCCTGAACTGCATGCGTTCATTCCATAAGCCGTATAGGTAGCCAACAGGCCTTTGGGACAGCTGCAGAGGTTGTTTGAACTGGATGTGGTCACTTTGCTTTCCTCGCTATGAACCTCGCTTGAAACTAACCAGGTGATTGCATGAATGGAACTCGCAGATTTCACAGGGTGCGGGTACACCAAGGCGCAGTCCGAGCAGCGCTGCGGTTATCATCAGGCTGCCTTTCAAAGTGCCCCGGTTGTGTGTAAAACAGGTGGATCAGCCGACCGCAAAAGGACCCACGCGCATGATCTACCGCCCCCTCGGCCACAGTGGCCTGCAGGTTTCCGCCCTTACCCTGGGCAGCATGATGTTCGGCGAGCAGACCAGTACCGAGGACGCCCTGCGTATCATCGACAAGGCCTGGGACCAGGGCATCAACTTCATCGACACTGCCGACGTTTACAATGCTGGGCGCTCGGAAGAAATCGTCGGTGAAGCCGTGGCGCGCCATCGTCAGGACTGGATCGTTGCCAGCAAGGTAGGCTTCGGCCCGGCCGATGGCCTGCCAAATCGCAGCGGGCTGTCGCGCAAGCACATTTTCAACGCGCTGGAAGCCACACTGACCCGCATGGGTATGGATTATCTGGATATCTACTACCTGCACCGGGAAGACCACAAGGTGCCGCTGGAAGAGACCGTACAGGCCATCGGCGACCTGCTGCGTCAGGGCAAAATTCGCTACTGGGGCGTGTCCAACTTCCGTGGCTGGCGCATTGCCGAGGTCTGCTACATTGCCGAGCGGCTCGGCGTGCCCAAGCCAGTGGTCAGCCAGCCGCTGTACAACATCGTCAATCGCCAGGCCGAGCCGGAGCAGCTCAGTGCAGCCGCCGCACACGGGCTGGGGGTTGTGCCATTCAGCCCATTGGCCCGGGGCGTACTCAGCGGCAAGTATGCACCGGGTGCCGTGCCCGATGCCGGCAGCCGCGCCGGGCGCCAGGACAAGCGCATCATGGAGGTGGAGTGGCGCCAGGAGTCGCTGACCATCGCCCGACAGATCCAGGCTTATGTTGAAGCCAAGGGCGTGGGAATTGTCGAGTTCGCCATTGCCTGGGTGCTGAACAACCAATGCGTGAGTTCGGCGATTGTCGGGCCCAGGACTGAAGAGCAGTGGGATACCTATGGCGGTGCCCTGGCAGTGAAGATCACTGCAGAGGATGAAGCGTTCATCGATTCGCTGGTGACGCCGGGGCACGCGTCAACGCCAGGGTTCAACGATGTGGCGCATTATGTGAGCGGACGGTTGGCCCGTAGCTGATCGGCTTCCTGTACCGGCCTCTTCGCGGGTAAACCCGCTCCCACAGGTGGCCCACACTGTTCAGAACTGTAATCATCCTGTGGGAGCGGGTTTACCCGCGAAGAGGCCGGGACAGGCAGAGCAGACATTCAGGATTAGCCATTGGGGAGCTCAACGCCGGGCTCCCGGTCCCCCCTTTCCCCAATCATCTCGGTATCGTGCGCACCATTGGTTTTCACCTCTGGAGCTGCAATGAAACTCTTCCAACCCTTGCAAATCGGTCCGCTTACCCTGCCCAACCGTGTGTTCATGGCACCCCTCACCCGCCTGCGCAGCCTCGAGCCGGGCGATGTGCCGACCGCCATGATGGCCGAGTATTACCGCCAGCGTGCCAGCGCCGGGCTGATCATCACCGAAGCCACCCAGATCTCCTTCCAGGCCAAGGGCTACTCCGGCTCGCCCGGCATTCATAGCACCGAGCAGATCGCTGCCTGGAAGCTCATCAACGAAGGCATTCACGCCGAAGGTGGCCACAGCGCCGTACAGGTATGGCACACCGGGCGGGTGTCACACACCTCGTTGCAACCCGGCGGCGAAGCACCCGTGGCGCCCTCCGCGCTGCCGGCCGGCGCCCGTACCACCCTGCGTGACGAGCAAGGCAACCTGCTACGTGCCGACACCTCCGCCCCGCGTGCCTTGAGCGAGAACGAAATCGCAGGCATCGTCGCCGACTTCGGCCAGGCCGCGGTCAACGCACGCGAAGCCGGCTTCGACTTCGTCGAACTGCACGCTGCCCACGGCTATCTGCTGCACCAGTTCCTTACCCCGAGTGCTAACCAGCGCGAGGACCGCTACGGCGGCAGCGTCGAAAACAGGGCGCGCATCGTGCTTGAAGCGGTGGACGCGGCGATCGCCAACTGGAGTGCCGAGCGTGTGGGTATCCGCGTGTTCCCGCTGGGTGGGTTCAATGGTGTGGACAATGGCGAAGACCAAGAGGCCGCAGGCCTTCACCTGATCCGCGAGCTGGCCAAGCGCAACCTCGCCTACCTGCACCTGTCCGAGCCGGACTGGGCCGGTGGCAAGCCACTGCGTGACGAATTCCGCCAGGCAATCCGCGCTGCCTACCCTGGGGTGATCATTGCTGCTGGTGCCTATACCGCCGAGAAAGGCGAAGACTTGATCGAGCGTGGTCTGATTGATGCCGTCGCGTTCGGGCGCAGCTACATTGCCAACCCGGACCTTGTACAGCGGCTGCGGGTGCAGGCACCTCTGAACGAACATCGGGCACAGTTCGATTACGCCAATGGGCCTGAAGGCTACACAGACTATCCGCTTCTGGACCGCCCTCTGGGCGCTTCCAACCCGCTTGAACTGTAAAAAAAAACGGAGCCCTTCAGGGGCTCCGTTCTCCAGTGAACTGGCACGCCGTGGCATGCCCGTCACTCATGCAACTTACTCGGCGCGCACTTGCGCAGCCTGCATGCCCTTCTGTCCCTTCTCAGCAACGAAAGACACTTTCTGGCCTTCTTTCAGCGACTTGAAGCCGTCCGATTCAATGGCTTTGAAGTGCACGAAAAGGTCGTCGCCACCGCCATCGGGGGTGATGAAGCCGAACCCCTTCTCATCGTTGAACCACTTGACCGTACCTGTTTGTCTGTTGGACATACTCAAAACCCTCGAATGCTCATGGTTGCGCTTGCGTGGACAATAAAGCCGCCGTTCGTTCGGCTGGCCTCTTCACAATGCATCTTGGGCGATCTAAAGCCAACTAGCCACTGACACTTCTATCAGCACGCAAAAAAAACCGGCTTAGGGGGCATAAATAAGGATCTGGTATTCACCAATCAGTACTCCCAAGGCACGCCCGGCTCCCAGCTGGCCACCAACAAGTCAATGAAACCTCGTACCCGAGGGGACAGGTGGCGCTTGCTCGGATACACGATGCGAATCGGGTCCGCTGGTGGCCGGTAAGCGTGCAGTACCTCCACCAGGGTGCCGCTGCGCAGGTCGTCTCCGGTGATGTAGGTGGGTAGGTGAATCAGTCCGAAACCGGCCCGGGCGCCGTCGAGCATCGCCTCGGAGCTGTCAATGTTCAACCGACCAGGGTCTTCGCACAGGTGCAGCCCCGCCTGCGTGTTAAAACGCCAGGGCATGGCTTTCTCGCCCGCGAGAAAGGCGATCTTGTCGTGGCCATAAAGGTCGGCAGGCACCAGCGGAATACCCCGCACGTCGAGGTACGCGGGCGAGGCGCAGGTGACAAACTGCTGCCAGGCCACTGTGCGGGTCAACAGCTGTGAGTCTTCCTTGGGCGCGCCAATACGCACCGCGACGTCCACACCCTCCTCGACCAGGTCGACGAAGCGGTCGGTGAAGCGGATGTCTGCGCGCAGCTCAGGCCACTGCTTGAGGTACTGGTCCAGTATCGGCAGCACATGGCGCTGGCCAAACGACAGCGGCGCAGTCAGGCGCAAGGTGCCGGTGGGCTTGCCCCGGCGCAGGGCCATTGTGCTTTCAACCTCGTCCAGATCATCCAGAATCTGCCGCCAGCGCTCATAGGCGACCAGGCCTTCGTCGGTCAGGCTCAGCTTTCGTGTGGTGCGGTTGAGCAGGCGCACAGCCATGCGCGCTTCCAGCCGGGCAATGCTCTTGCCCACTGCCGAGCGCGTCAGGCCCAGGCTGGCGGCTGCGGCGGTAAAACTGCCAGCCTTGGCCGCGCTGACGAAGGCGGTGATGTCGCCGAAGCGGTTGGGTTCCATGGCTCGGTTCCTGGGTTCAAGGTGACCGCTGTAGATGGGTCTGAAATTGAAGATTGCAAGCGGGGGCTGCCATGCAGCCCTTCGCGGGCACGCCCGCTCCCACAGGTTCAGCGCATCTTTCAGGCTGCGTACATTCCTGTGGGAGCGGGCGTGCCCGCGAAGGGTCGCAAAGCGGCCCTATACCAGCCCTGTCACCTGTTTCAGTGCTGGCGAGTACCCAGATATCGGTCTGTCCAGGCAGCCAGTGGCAGTGGCGGCTGTTGCTCGACGATGCGACGCCAGATCAGCGCCAGGTCATCGCCATTGAACATTGAACCTGGCCCAGCGCCTTTCCACGTCGTAGGCACATCGGCAATCCAGTGCCCCTGGCTGTCGCGGTGGGCCATGTTGAAGCGGAACGTGTAATTACCGGGAATGCCCATGCGCAGGTCGGTTACTACCAGCGCATTGCCCACCTGGTCGTATCGCAGCCAGTCACCGGTAAACCAGCGCAAGCGCTGGTGCAAAGGGTCACCGGCCAGCGCTTTGGCCAGTTCCAGATTACGCGGCAAGCGTTGCATCTCGGGTGGCTGGCGGTCGAACGCGCTGCTGATACCTTCGTAGTAATCGCCGTCCGGGGTCTTGGCCAGTACCCGCCAGACCAGGCTGTTGAACGCGATCGGCACGGCACGCACCTCGCTGGCGACGATCCCTTGCTGGTCGAGCGACGCCTGGAAGCGCTGTTCGGCCGCCATGCGCCCGGCCAGGCCGAAACCCAGGTAGCCGGTGCTGACCACCAGAGCGATGGTCAGCAGGCGGCAAGCCCTGCTGGTCACGCCCTTGAAGATGGCGTAGGTCACCGCAGCCAGCAGCGGCAGCGTGTAGACCGGGTCGATGATGAACACCGCCGCCCAGCTTTCCGGGGTAGTCTGCAAAGGCCAGAACAATTGCGTGCCGTACACCGTGAAGGCGTCGAGCATCGGGTGGGTGACCAGTACCAGCCAGAACGCCACAAACAGTCTGGGCAAGGTGTAGCCCTTGCCGGGCCAGCATCTGTTGACCAGCCAGGCGAGTAACCAGGCCAGCCCGGTGAGCACGAACAGCGAGTGGGAGAAGCCGCGGTGGTAAGTCATCTGCGACACCGGGTCGGCGTAGCGGATGATCACGTCGAGGTCGGGCAGCGTACCCAGTGCTGCGCCATACAGCAGCGAGCGGCGGCCCTGGATACGCCCGAGCACGGTCCCTTGCAGGGCCGCGCCCAGTACAGCTTGGGTAATGGAGTCCAAGAGTGACATTCCTGAAAAATTCGTTCCCCGAAGCTACCTTCATACACCGCTGACGCGCAATTCCCCTGGATGGCTCAGAACAGCTGCCATGTGTACACCAGCGTCAAACGGTTTTCGTCGATGTCGCTGCGGTAGTTGGAGCGCGCCATGGCGTTACGCACCCTGATCCCTAGCCCCTTCAGCATCCCGCCCTGCACGGCATAGCCGATGTCCAGGTCACGCTCTCGGTCACGCCCTTCGTAACCCAGCCCGGTATCAACATTGTTACCGGTGATGTAGCGCACCGTCGCCGTCAGCCCCGGCACCCCCATGGCAGCAAAGTTGTAGTCGTAACGCACCTGGTACGAACGCTCGTCGGTATAGGCGAATTCATAGGTCGGCACTTCGTTGCCCAAGGGCGAGATGTTGGCAAATACCCGTGGGAACGGGCTGTCGCCATAGATGCCCTGGTAGCCCACATGGAAGCTGTGCCCGCCGTGCCGCGCGGTGAACATCGAAAATAATGCCTGGTTGTCGATGTTGCCCAGCAACGCATCGCCATCATCACGCGCGGTGAAGTAGCCAAGGTTGGCACTGAGCACCCAGTCGCCCAGCGGTTTGCTGTGCTTGAAGCCGACGAAACCCTGCTCGTAGATGTCCTCCAACTGCCCATACCAAAGGCTGACGCTGCTCAGGTTGGCATTGAACGCATAGTCCCCGCCCACGTAGTTGAAACCATCGCTCTCGGCCTGACGCATCGGCACATGGCCGAGCATCGCGTTCATCTTGCCGTCGCCGCCTTCGTTGCGCAGGTGGGTACTTTTCAAATGCCCGGCCTGCACGGTCAGCCCGTCAATTTCCGACGAACTCAGGCTGGCACCCTGATAGGTCGGCGGCAGCAGGCGGATGTCGCTGAAGGTCAGCACCGGCAGGTTCGGTTGCAGCTCACCAACGCGCAGTTCGGTCTTCGACAGCCGGGCCTTGAAGGTGGGCGCCAGGCGGCTGTACTCGTCGGTAGCCCGGCCGTCGCCATGCACCGGCAGCAGCCCAGTGTTGGCACGATCGGGGCTGCTGTCCAGCTTGATACCCAGCAGGCCCAGGGCATCGACACCAAAGCCGACCGTACCCGGGGTGTAGCCGCTCTTGAAGTCGAGGATGAAGCCCTGGGCCCACTCCTCGGCCTTGGACTGCTTGTTGGCCCCGACGATATCCGAGAAATCGCGGCTGAAGTAATAGTTGCGGGCACTCAGGGTGGCCTTCGAGTCCTCGAAAAACCCGCCTTCGGCGGCCAGCAACGGTTGGCTGAGCAAAGTCAGGCCCAGGGCAACGCAAGGGGTGTGATTCATTCCGAAGCTCTCTTGATCTTGTTTTTATGGATAAAGCGTTGGGAACACGACAGCTCATGGGGTACGACGCAGCACCTCCCGGGTACGTGGCTTGCGCAGCGTGAGCAGCGCATGGGCCAGCAGGCCGAACAGCAGCCCCCAGAAAGCCGCCGACAGGCCAAGGAAGGCCACCCCCGAAGCAGTGACCAGAAAGGTGAAAAGCCCTGCATCGCGCTCGGCCGGCTCTGCCAGGCTGCGGGCCAAGGCTTCGCTGATGGCGCCATACAGGGCCAACCCGGCCAGGGCAGCGATCAGCGCGGCGGGAAAGGCTGCAAACAGCGACATCAATGTGGCACCGGCGATGCCCAGCAGCAGGTACAGCGTGCTGCCAGCCACCGCCGCCACATAGCGCCGCCTTGGGTTTTCATGGGCCTCATGGCCTGTGCACAGGCTGGCGGTAACCGCTGCCAGGTTCAGCCCGTGGCAGCCGAAGGGCGCCAGCACGGCACCGGCCACGGCACTGGCGCTGATCAACGGGCTGGCCGGTGTGGCATACCCCGCATTGCGCAGCACCGCCATGCCGGGCATGAACTGGCCGGTCAGCGCCACCAGCACCATCGGCAGCGCCAGGCTGAATACCGCCGACAGGCTGAACTGCGGGGTGACCCACTGCGGTGAAGCCAGTTCCAGCACCAGCGCCTCGCTGCGGAACGCACCGCTGGCCACGGTCACCAGCGTACCCACGCACAGCACCGCAGCTACCGCGTAACGGGGCTGTACCCGGCGCATCAACACGTAGGTGACGAACATCGCCAATACCAGCAACGGCTGCACCGGCAGGGCGCGGAACACTTCAATACCGAAACTGAACAGGATGCCGGCCTGCATGCCAGCGGCGATGGACCCCGGCAGGCGCGCGATGATGCGGTCAAAGGCCCCGCTGATGCCGATCAGCAGCAGGACCAGGTTGGCCACCAGGTAGGCACCCACGGCCTGTTCCAGGCCAAGTTGCGGCAAGGCGGTGACCAGCAGCGCCGAACCCGGTATCGACCAGGCGATCACCACCGGCACGCGGTAGCGCAGGCTGAGCAGTGCGCCAAGGATGGCACTGCCCATGGACACGGCCCACACCCAGGATGACAACTGCTGATGAGACAGGCCTGCAGCTTCGGCGGCATGAAAGATGATCACCAGCGGGCCGGCGTAGGAGATCATCGTGGCAATGCAGCCCGCGACGATGGCGGACAGCGAGCTGTCCTTGATCAGGGTTTTCATCAAGCCTCTCGCTATGCCTGGGCCGCAACGGCCTGGGCTTGCCGACGGCCGCTGGCCAGGTGCACGGCCATGGCCAGGGCGGCGATTGCGCCGGGGATGGCGAAGGCGATGAAGTTGAGTTGCAGGGGCAGGTTGATGCCCATCAGTGCACCGCCCAGCAATGGGCCGACGATGGCGCCGTTGCGGCCGATACCCGATGCCCAGCCAAGCCCCGTGGAACGCACCGACAGCCCGTACATTTGCGCGGCGCCGGCATACAGCAGGATCTGCGTACCAATGGTGGTAGCGCCAGCAATGAAGATCAGTAGGTACAGCACCGGCATCGGGCTGTTTACCCCCAGCAGGCTGATCGACAGCGCGGCAGCGATGAAGAACGCCACTTTGACTTTGACCAGGTTGTAGCGGTCACCCAGCCAGCCGCCGAGGATCGCCCCGGCCATGCCGCCGAAGTTCAGTACCAGCAAGAACGACAGGCTCGAACCCAGGCTGTAGCCGGCGTTGGCCATCAGCTTCGGCAGCCACGAGCTAAGGGCATAAACCATCAGCAGGCAGCAGAAGAACGCCAGCCACAGCGCCAGGGTACGAATGGCCAGGCCGTTGCGGAACAGCTCCAGCACCGACGCCCCGCCGCCCTTGCGGTCCGCCGCCTGCAACACGTCATCGGCCTGCACATCGCAGTCCGGATCCAGGCGCTTCAGCAGTTTGCGCGCCTCTTCGCTACGGCCTTGGCGCACCAGAAAACCGATGGATTCCGGCAGGTAGTAGAGAATCACCGGCAACAGCAGCAGCGGCACGGCTGCGGCGAAGAACATCGACTCCCAGCCGAAACGCGGCAGCATGAAAATGCCCACGCCCGCTGACAGCATGCCGCCGAGCGAATAGCCACTGAACATGATCGCGACCAGCGTGCTGCGCAGGCGCTTGGGCGCGTATTCGTTCATCAATGCCACGGCATTAGGCATAAGGCCACCACAACCAAGGCCAGCGATGAAGCGGTAGATGCCGAACTCACTTGGGCTGCTGGCGAAGCCATTGAGAATTGTCGCCCCCGAGAACAAGGCGAAACAGATGGCAATGCCCTTCTTGCGCCCGATGCGGTCGGCCAGGCTGCCGAATGCCAGGGCGCCGAACATCATGCCGAACAGCGCATAGCTGCCCAGCGCACCGGCCTGCAACGGGGTCAGGCCCCACTCTTTCATGATGACCGGCAGTACCACGCCGTAGATGAACAGGTCATAGCCGTCGAATATCAGCAACAGGCCGCACCAGGCCATGACCATCCAGTGGAACGAGGTAAAGCGCGCGTTATCGATGATCGGGTGTACGTCAAGGGTTCGCATGGCATCTGTCGCTCTTGTTTTTGTTGTGATGGAAAGCTGTTGCCTTGGGGGTGTTGATCAGCCGAGGTCGCCGCCCCCTACCGGCAGGGTCACGCCGGTGATGTACGAGGCTTCGTCGGACGCGAGGAACAGGATTGCCCCGACCTGCTCGTCGATGCTGCCGTAGCGGTGCATCAGGCTGCTGTCGAGGGTCTGGTCGACGATCTGCTGGTACCAGTGTTTTTCCTGCTCACTCTGCTCGTTGCTGTTGCGCGGCACCCGCCGGGGTGGCGCTTCGGTGCCACCGGGCGCGGTGGCGTTGACGCGGATGCCACGGCCAGCGGTTTCAAAAGCCAGGCAGGCGGTAAGCGCATTGACGCCGCCCTTCGCAGCGCCGTAAGGCACACGATTGACACCACGGGTGGCGATGGACGAAACGTTGACGATGGCGCCGCTACCGCGTTCGAGCATGTACGGCAGTGCGGCGTGGCAGCACCACAGGGTGGGGAACAGCGAACGGCGCACTTCTGCCTCGATCTGCTCGACTTCGTAGTGCTCGAAAGGCTTGGCCCAGATGGTGCCGCCGACGTTGTTGACCAGGATGTCGAGGCGGCCGAAGGTTTCCACGGCGCTGGCCATGACACGGGCGCAGTCGGCGTGTTGTTCAAGGTCGGCGGTAAGGGTGAGCATGCCCTCGCCTGCCAGTTCGTGGACCAGCTCGGAACGGTCTACCGCGACCACTTGCGCGCCTTCGGCCTTAAGCCGCCAGCACACGCCCCGGCCGATGCCCTGGGCGGCACCGGTGACCAGGGCGACCTTGCCTTGGAATCTGTTGTTCATACCTATCTCTCCGGTTCGCCACAATCCCTGTGGGAGCGGGCATGCCCGCGAATGCGTTCGACCAGACAAAGTTGTTGAACCTGCTGGCCTCTTCGCGGGCATGCCCGCTCCCACAGGGTCGGCGTAATGCTTGGAATAAAAGGAGGCTGTCAGGCCGCAGCCGCGAACTTCTCGTAGTAGAAGTTGGCCGGGGTAATGCCCTGCTCGCGCACGTACTGGCTCACCGCCTCGACCATCGGCGGCGGGCCGCACAGGTAAACATCCACATCGCCGTCGTTGAGGTGGCGAGGCTCGATGTGCTGGGTCACGTAGCCCTTCTGCGGGTAGTCGCTATCCGGGTTGGCCACGCAGGCGCTGTAGGTGAAGTTGGGGATGCTTGCCGCCAGTGCTTGCAGGCGGTCGAGTTCGACCAGGTCAAAGTCGTTGGTTACGCCATAGATCAGGTGCAACGGGTGTTCACTGCCCTGTTCGGCAATCTTTTCCAGCATCGCTGTGAACGGCGCCAGGCCGGTACCGCCAGCCAACAGCAGCAACGGACGCTGGATCGGCCGCAAGTAGAAGCTGCCCAGCGGCCCGGCCAGGCTCATGCTGTCGCCAGCCTTGGCCAGGTTGGTCAGGAAGCTGCTCATCAACCCGCCCGGTACGTTGCGGATCAGGAAGCTGACTTCGCCGCCCTTCTGCAACGAACTGAACGAATAGGCGCGGCTCTGCTCGCTACCCGGCACCTTGAGGTTGACGTATTGCCCCGGCAGGAAGGCCAATCGGCTCAGTGCTTCGCTCTTGATCGACAGGGCAATGGTGCTGGCCGACAGTTGGCGTACATCGCTGATGGCGGCCTCGAAGCTGGCCTGCTCGGTCTTGCACAGCTGTGACGAGGCCGGGATGCGGATGACGCAGTCGCTTTCGGCGCGCATCTGGCAGGTGAGCACGAAGCCTTCGGCGATTTCGTCTTCGCTCAAGGCGTCTTCGATAAAATTGTCGCCCAGGTCGTAGCGGCCGGCCTCGGCCTTGCACTTACAGGTACCACAAGCGCCGTCGCGGCAGTCCAGCGGGATGTTGATGCCCTGGCGGTAGGCAGCGTCTGCCACGGTTTCATGGCTGGCGGCTTCGATGAAACGGGTAACCCCGTCTTCAAAATTCAGTGCGATCTGGTAGCTCATGTTGCACCTCGCGGGCGAGCCGGGCCACGGCGCGTCGCAGGACGCACCGGGCAGTGCTCGCAAAACCCTGTATCAGATGTGATAGATGTCGATGACCTGACGCACGTAGTCGTTCTTCAGCACCACCTTCTTGGCCTTGATCAGCGGCTGCTCGCCGCGCAGGTCGAGGGTGTAGAAGCTGGTGCCGAAGTAGCTGTCGGTGGTCTTGTAGCGGAAGCTCAGGGTGTGCCAGTTGAAACGCACCTGGCAGCTGCCCTCGCCCTGCTCGACGATCTCGATGTTGCTGATGTTGTGCGAGGTGCGGGTGTCGGGCACGGTCGCACTGGAGCGCTCGGTCTTGATGCGGAAGATGCGGTCTTCCAGGCCGCCACGGTTGCCGTACCAGATCAGCGAGATCTCGCTTTGCGGGTCTTCGGTGAGGGTGTCATCGTCATCCCATGATGGCATCCAGAAGCTGGCATCGCTGGCGTACAGTTCCAGCCACTGGTCCCATTGGGCGTCGTCCAGGAAGCGCGCTTCGCGGTAGAGGAAGTCGCGCACGGTCTCATAAAGGCTCATTGCACGGCCTCCACGGGGATCAGCTGCTGCTCATCCTTCAGGGCCTGGATCATGGTGTCCTGCCAGTACTTGTGCTGCAGCACGAACAGGCCTTCGTCCTCGGTGCGCACGCCAGACAGCAACGGCTCGAGTTCGATTTCCCTGGCTGCCTCGTCAGCGCCTTCCACCCAGTGCCTGGCGCCGCGCGACATGTCATTCCAGCCAGTGCCACCGCCATAGCCGGTCTGGCACGAGCGGAACTCTTCCAGGTCGTCCGGGGTGGCCATGCCACTGACGTTGAAGAAGTCCTCGTACTGGCGGATGCGCTTGGCGCGCGCATCGGCGCTCTCGCCTTTCGGCGCGATGCAGTAGATGGTGATTTCGGTCTTGTTCACCGAAATTGGCCGGGCCACGCGGATCTGCGAGCTGAACTGGTCCATCAGATACACGTTCGGGTACAGGCACAGGTTGCGCGAGTTCCCGATCATCCAGTCGGCGCGGGCCTGGCCATAGTCGGCGGCCAGCTGGTCGCGGCGCTCAAAGGCCGGGCGGTCTTCCGGGTTGGCCCAGCGGGTCCACAGCAGCAGGTGGCCATGGTCAAAGGAATAGAAACCACCACCGGTCTTACCCCACGCGCCGGCGCTCATGGTCTTGATCTCGTCACCCGCCTCGCGCTGCTTGCGCTGGCTCTGGGTGGCCGCGTAGTTCCAGTGCACGGAGCTGACATGGTAGCCGTCGGCACCGTTCTCGGCCGTGAGCTTCCAGTTGCCTTCGTAGATATACGAGCTGGCGCCGCGCAACACTTCCAGACCTTCCGGCGACTGGTCGACGATCATGTCGATGATCTTGGCCGACTCGCCCAGGTGCTCGATCAGCGGCTTCACATTGGCATTCAGGCTGCCGAACAGGAACCCGCGGTACGACTCGAAGCGTGCCACCTTGGTCAGGTCGTGGGAGCCGTCGCAGTTGAAGCTGTCGGGGTAGCCAGCGTTGCTCGGGTCTTTCACCTTGAGCAGCTTGCCGCTGTTGTTGAAAGTCCAGCCGTGGAACGGGCAGGTATAGCTGGAACGGTTGCCGCGCTTGTGTCGGCACAACATGGCCCCGCGGTGGCTGCAGGCGTTGAGGAAAGCATTGAGCTCACCGTCCTTGTTGCGCGCGATGAAAATCGGCTGGCGGCCCATGGTCAGGGTGAGGAAGTCGTTTTTCTCGGGGATCTGGCTTTCGTGGGCCAGGTAGATCCAGTTGCCCTCGAAGATGTGTTTCATCTCCAGGTCGAACAGGCGTGGGTCGGTGAACATCTCGCGCTTGCAGCGGTAGATGCCCTTTTCACGGTCGTCCTCGAGCATGGCATTGAGGTAGTCGAATCCCAGGGACATGGCCAGGGTCTCCATTGTTATTGTTTAGACCTGGTCAGGTTAGGGGCTGGGATTGGGCGGGAATATCCGGTTTGTGCGGGGTGTTATCCGTTTTGTGCAGGTCGTTGTGAAAGGCTCAAGGGCCTCTTCGCGGGTAAACCCGCTCCCACAGGCTCACCTCAAGCCTGAGGACCTGTGCAAGACTTTGTGGGAGCGGGTGAACCCGCGAAGAGGCCCTTGAAGTTCAGCGCCGATTACGGAGGGTTTCCGAAGGCAATTCGCCAAACTGTTGCCGATACACCTCGGAGAACCGCCCAAGGTGGAGGAAGCCATAGTCCATGGCCAGCTCAGTGACGTTGCGTACCGAACAGCTCGCGTCGCTCAGGCAGGCATGCACCTGCTCCAGCTTGCGCTGGCGCACATAGTGCTTGGGCGTGGTCTGCAAGTGGCGGTCAAACAGCGCATACAACGAACGCAGGCTCATGCACGCCTGCTCTGCCAGCGCTTCGGCGCTCAGATCAAGCTTCAGGTTGCGGTCGATGTGGTCGATGATCCGCTCCAGGCTAGCGCCTGGCGAACCCAGGCTTTCGCGGCGGATATTGGTGCTCATCAGGGTCAGCAACTTGCTGGCGACGATCTGGCTGTAGTGGCCCTGCACCCTGGGCAGCGAATCGCTCACCTCTGCCTCATGGCACACCATGGCCAGCAGGTTGACGAACCCGTCCAGTTCATCCAGCCGGTAATGATTGCGCAAGAAGCGCACGCCCCCTTCGGGCCGGTGCCAGCGCTGCTCGTCGCAAATCGAATCGAGCAGCCGGGTTGGCACTTTGAGGATGAACTTCTCGCAGTCTTCCGAATAGGTCAGGTCAACCGGATCATCCGGGTTGATCAGCAGCAGCTCGCCCGGCACCAGGTGCTGTTCGCGCTTGTGCCCGCGCCACAGGCAGTTGCCGTTGAGCAGTACTTGCAGGTGATAAATGGTTTCCAGCGCCGGCGAGGTAACGCGCACGCTCCCGCCATAGCTGATACGGCACAGATCAAGTTCGGCGAATTTGCGGTGGCTGAGGCTGGCCTGGGGGTGGGTGGTGCGGGACAGACCGATGCAGTGCTGGCCTACGTGCTGGTTCACATAATCGGACACAGCATACGGGTCAGCGTGGTGAAACACGCTACTGCGTTCGCTCAGCAGGCGGCTTTCCATAGGCAAGGCACTCGGTATCGTTATTGTTCTGGTCGCCGCTTCCTACGGCCTTGTGGGCTGTGGTTGCGGTCGTCACGGTCATTTTATCGGGCCGGTCGCGGGTCGCGGGGGGCAGGCGACAACCGGTGGATGGGGACACTACAGCAAAAAGACGGGGGTTGGGCAATGCGGCGATGGGATTGGTTGGGCGGATAGCGGACATGACGCGTGCAGCGAGTGTTCGTTTATCGAACAGTGTTTTCCTGCTGCGGTGCCCACCCCTGGCTGCGCGCCCGGTACTGGCGTGGGGCGATGGCAAACAGCTCACGGAAGCGCCGGTAAAAATGCGGGAAGCTGACAAACCCGCTGGCCACCGCTACTTCGGTCAACGATTTGCTGGTGTGCTGCAACAACTGCCGCGCATGGGTCAGGCGGAGCTCCAGATAATACCGGGGCGGCGTGGCCTGCACATGCCGGCGGAACAAGCGCTCCAGGTGGCGGCGGGACAGCCCTGCATGCTCGGCAATCTCGTCAATGCCAATCGGGTCTTCGATGTTGGCGTGCATCAGTTCCAGCGCCAGGCGTACGCCTTTGGGCAAGCTGGGGTCGATTTCCGGTGCGCTGGCCGGTGCATCGCTCATTATCCGCGAGCGGTCACAGGCCAGCATCTGCTCCACGGCCCGGCGCAATGGTACGCCTCCGCAGTGTTCGAGCAACGCCAGCATCATGTCCAGCGCACTGCTGGCCCCCGCGCAGCTCATGCGTCGACGGTCCAGTACATGGGCCTGGCGGCTGATACGTACCTTGGGGAACAGCTCACTCATCATTGCCCGGCCATCAGGGTGGAAGGCGCAGTCGTGATCGTTGAGCAAGCCCGCCTCGGCCAGGAAGTAAGCGCCGTTCCACAGTCCGCCCAGCCGGCAGCCATACTGGTCGGCCTGACGCAGCTTGGCACGCAGTTGTGGCGCAGTTTCCAGGCGCACGCGGAAGCCGCCACACACCAGCAGGCAGTCCAGGCCTTGCACGTCGAGGTCGGCCAGCTGTGTCTTGACCGGCAGGGCGATGCCCAAGTCGCTCATCACCTGAGCGCCCTCACCTACTACCTGGACCTGGAACAACGGCGTGGCACTCATCAGGTTGGCGGTGACCAGGCTGTCCATGGCAGCGGTGAAGGCCATCATCGAGAAGTGTTCGCGCAGCACGAAGGCCACGCGCTGGCACGGGATTGACAGTGAGGTTCGGATGGCGGGGTCCAGGTGGGCCAGGTTGGTGTTCTTGAGGATGCTTTCGAAGTGGCTCATGGCGTTAACTCAACAGCGGAAATCGCGTTGGCTGCTTCGCGGGCTCGCCCGCTCCCACAGGCATTGCACAGTTTTCAGAACCTGTGGCGGACCTGTGGGAGCGGGCGAGCCCGCGAAGAAGCCAACACTGATGGATCTGGTTACTTGCTGGCCTGCGCCGCGGCATCGCGCGAGGCTTGCAGCCACTGGTCAAACTGCTGGCGGTGGGCGGCAACCCACTCTTTGGCATGACGCTCGATGTCTTTAGGCTTCTTCTCGCCCTGCTGCATCTTCAGGTTCTGGTTGCTCTCGTCATCGGTGCTGATCTGCACCTGCGACAGAAACTTCACCGCGGCCGGGTTCTTATCGGCAAAGTCCTTGTTCAGCACGGCTACTACCTTGTCGATGGCAAAGCCCAGGTTCTTGCCGTGGTAGATCGTGTCGACGTCGTTGTTGCCATCCGGCAGGTCGGTCTTCGGCACTTCCAGCCAGACCACATCCTTGCCTTCGACCAGCACGCTGGCGATCCACTGGGGCACCCAGGTGAAGTACAGGATCGGCTTGCCTTCCTTGAAGCGGGCGATGGTGTCGGCCATCAGCGCAAAGTACGAGCCCTGGTTGACGGTAACGCTCTTGTCCAGGTCGTAAGCCTTCATGTGGTGGGAAATCACCAGCTCGCAGCCCCAACCGGGGTTGCAACCGGTCATGTCGGCCTTGCCGTCGCCGTCGGTGTCAAACAGCTTGGCGATTTCGGGCTTTTTCAGGTCAGTGATGTACTTGATGTTGTATTGGTCGGCGGTTTTCTTGTCGATCAAGTAGCCTTGGGCGACGCCCGGCAGGATATTGCCGGTCTTTATCATCGTATCGCCACCCGTCGCGTTCAGGGCTTTCTGATAGAAATCGTTGTGCAGCTTTTCCCACAAGTGCACGGTGAAATCGGCGTCACCATTGCCCAGCGCCATCATCATCACGCCGTATTCGGTCTCCTTCGGCTCCTGGACCTTGTAGCCCAACTCGCGCAGCCCTTCCATGGCCACTTCGCCACGGAAGCGTTCTTCAGCGATGGAGGGGAAAATCGGCGTTACCTTCACCCCATCACCGGGTTTTTCCGCCGAGGCGTGTGCGCCCAGTGCAGCGCCCACCAAGGTCAGCGCCGTGGCCCATTTGAGGATGCTGCGGGAGAACTTGGATTCGTGCATCGTCGCTTACCTTTTTCTGATTTTTATCTTCAAGTGCGGCAGGTCGAGTGGCTCAAAAGTCTTGCTGTGCTCAGGCAGTCTTGCGCCGCCCTTGCGGTTGCGCGGCACCACACAGGCGCATCACCACGCCCACAGGGCCGGTGTGGTACCAGCGCAGGCTCGGGTCTGCACTAGTGCGCGCGCCCATGGCCTGGGTCAGGCGGTCGAGGAAGATCGCCAGCAACACCAGCCCGACGCCACCGACCGTGGCCAGGCCCATGTCCAGGCGGCCGATGCCGCGCAGGACCATCTGGCCCAGGCCACCGACCGAAATCATCGAGGCGATCACCACCATCGACAGCGACAGCATCAGGGTCTGGTTCAGGCCGGCCATGATGGTCGAGGTGGCCAGCGGCAACTGCACGCGGGTCAGCATCTGCCGTGGGGTGCAGCCGAAGGCGCGGGCGGCCTCGATCTTGTCTTCCGGCACCTGGCGAATGCCCAGGTTGGTGAGGCGCACCAGCGGCGGCAAAGCGAACACGATGGTCACCAGCACCCCGGGTACGTTGCCGATGCCGAACAGCATTACTACAGGGACCAGGTAAACGAAGGCAGGCAAGGTCTGCATGGCGTCCAGCACTGGCCGGATAATGCTTTCCAGGCGGTCGCTGCGGGCACAGACGATACCCAGCGGGATACCGATGACCGCGCAGAAAAACACAGAGGTCAGCACCAGCGCCAGCGTGGTCATCGACTCCGACCACACGCCGATCAGCCCCAACAAGGTGAGGGTGACAAAGCACAGCAAGGCCATGCGCTTGCCCGCCAGCTGCCAGCCCAGCAGAGACGACAGGATGATGCCGATGGTGGGCGGGATGCTCTGCAGGGTGAACTCGATGCCATTGAGCACCTGGTCGATCGGCCAGCGAATGGCGCGGAACACCTCGCGGAAGTTGTGCACCAGGAAGTTCAGGGTGGCGGTGACCCAGTCACCCAAGGGAATGGTGGCCGCCTGGAACGGGTCGAGCAGGCTGAATTCTGACATGAGGGCTTTCCTCTTTTGTATTTAGTGGCGGCACAGGGTCTGCAGCAGCTCGTTCTTCGACAACGTGCCCTTGAAGGCACCCTGGCGGTCGAGTACCGGTACCGGGTACGGCAAGTCGGCCGCGACCCCGAGCACCTCGTGCAGTGGGGTGTCGGTGTACACCGGGCGCTGCTCGTGCAGGCTGTAGCGCTCACTGGCGCTGGCGCCGCTGGCATCGGTATCGACCACGCCCAGCAACTGGCCGCGCTCGTCCACCAGGTAACCGAACGGCACGCCGGCCTGGAAGCTCGGGGCCTTGCCGTTGACCTTGCACACCACCGCCGGGTCAAACCTGGCCACGTCGCCCGCCTTGAGCACCCGCGAGCTGTCAAAGCTCTTGAAGAAGGTACGCACATAGTCGTTGGCTGGCTCGTTGATCAGTTCCTGCGGGGTGCCGATCTGCACCACGCGGCCGCCTTCCATGATCGCGATGCGGTGACCGATGCGGATGGCTTCTTCGATGTCGTGGGAAATGAAGATGATGGTGCGCTGCTGCTCGGCTTGCAGGCGCATCAGCTCGCCCTGCATTTCACTGCGAATCAGCGGGTCGAGGGCCGAGAAGGCTTCGTCCATCAGCAAAATGGTAGGGTCATTAGCCAACGCCCGGGCCAGCCCCACGCGCTGTTGCATGCCGCCGGACAATTGGTGCGGATAGCTGTGCTCGTGGCCGGCCAGGCCAACCTGGCTCAAGGCTTCTCTGGCGCGGCTGTGGCGTTCGCCTTCCGACACACCGGCAATTTCCAGCCCGAAGGCGGTGTTTTCCAGCACGCTCATATGCGGCATCAGCGCAAAAGACTGGAACACCATGCCCATTTCCTTGCGGCGCACATCGAGCAGGGCCTTGTCGGAAAGCCCGGTAATTTCCTTGCCGTTCAGGTGAATGCTGCCGGAGGTGGGCTCGATCAGGCGGTTGAACAACCGCACCATGGTCGACTTGCCCGAACCGGACAGGCCCATGATGACGAAGATCTCGCCACGCTTGACGGAAAAGCTTGCATCGAACACGCCGACGACGTGGCCGGTCTTGCTGAAGATTTCGTTCTTGTCGGCGCCCTTGCGGAGCATCTCCATGGCCATGTTCGGGTTGGGACCGAACACCTTGAAGATGTTTTTTACCGAAAGAATCTCATCGGCATGGCTCATACGACCCTCTTTATTATGCTTATTAACCAATCTTTAAACATCGCACTTTCAATAAGGCGGGTAGAGATCAGTGCGAGTACGTTGGCAGTCCGTTCAAATTCGAACGCGAGTCAAAACCGGCACGCAGAATGTCCTGCTTCAAAGTTTTTTCGACATCGATGTCTCGAATGTCGCGCCGTGGTTCAACGTTATGCCTTGTCCCAAAGCGGGTCCAACGACATTTGTATGGCGCTAACCATTACCTGAAGTTATCAATCGGGCGCCAAGCCCGGCGGCAGAGCCCTGCGCATTTACCCACAGTCGCACAACAGGCTAGAGTCATCGGATTGGCTAGACGAAGGACTTCGCCCCCACCCCATGGTCAGACACTCCGAACCCGATCAGACCCTGATCAAGATGCCCTCGCTGCGCGCGGTCAAAGTCTTTGTCGCCGCCGCCAAGTACCAGAACTTCACCCGTGCCGCCGAGGCGCTGTGCGTGACGCAGGCAGCGGTCAGCCGGCAGATCCGGGAGCTGGAAACCTACCTGGGCGCCGAGTTGTTCACCCGTGTGGGGCGTGCGGTAGAGCTGACGGTGGCCGGCTCGATCTTTTTCGATGCTGTGCAGTTATCGTTCGTCAACATCTCCCAGGCGGCAGAGCGTATCCGCAGCAACACCAACACCAAGCACGTAGTCACGCTGTGCTGCTCGCCGGCATTTGCCGCCCTGTGGCTGGGGCCGCGCATGCCGAAGTTTTTCGACGAAAACCCGGACATCGACATCAACCTGGTGACCACCCAGAACTTTCTGTCGATGGAGCCAGGAGTGCGCCCGGATATCTACATCACCAAGCTGGGGAAAGTGCAGGCGGGCTACAGCTCCCACCAGCTCAACCACGACGTGATCTACCCGGTGTGCACGCCGCAGTACCTGGTGCAACACCCTGAAGTACGCACCCTGCTTGGGCTGCGCGATGGCACGTTGCTGAACCTCAGCCCCTATGGCCGCTCACAGGTGGCCGAACACGTGGACTGGAACGTGTGGCTGGCCTTTCACGATGTCGACCTGAAAAGCCGTGCCAATACCGCGCCGCACTTTTTCAATGCCAACGACTACAACTTGCTGGTGCAGCTGGCATTGGGGAGCCAGGGTGTGGCGCTGGGTTGGCATCACCTGATTGCACCGCTGGTGGCGCAAGGGCTGCTGGTACGACCCGTGGAACAGGAACTGGTATTGAAAGATACCTTCCACTTCCTGGCATTTAACGAAGACAAGGAGCACGACGCCAGTTGCCGGCGGTTACGGGAGTGGTTGCTGGATGAGTTTCAGCCATTGCTGGGATCTCTGCGCACTCGCTGATACTGGTGTAGGCATTGCTGCGAATTTACTGCACCGGCAGAAAGTTCATCAGCAAGAGGCTTTGCGCGTAATTCAGGCCAATCCGCCGATAGCGCTCATCCAGCAATTCGGCCAACAGATCCAGCCGCGCCACGATCTTGCCAAACTCCACGGCAAAACTCAGGTTGCTGCCCTCTTCTGATATCTCGTTGGAGAACAGCAGCAATACCCCATTGGCGTCCTGCCGCTGGCTGAGCATCCAGGTGGCCTTTTCGATATTGCGCGCCGCGTTGTTGATGAACAGCGGGTCGAGGGCATCGGTCATGTAAAACTCGCTACGCCCGCCATGCGCGGTGATCAGCATGCTGCCGATGGCATAGATGAAGGCACCAACCCGATCGCCGCGAAACTCCGCGCTCAGGGCGTAGCTCAATGCCGCGAGGTCACGCCGGTTACCGAGTTGCGGCAGTGGCTGGTGTTGTTCGATGGCCATGCGGATCTGGCGCTCGGCCGTGGCCGCATCCACGTAGCCCGACAGCTTCCACTGGTTGGGGTTGCGCAGGTACAGCTTGTTCATCAGCAGGTACAGGCTTTGCAGGTTGTCGCGCATCGACAGCGTGGCCAGGCGGTCGACGCTGGTCTGGAACAGCTCACTGGGTTTGCCGTTACCGAACTGGCTGAGCATATCGCGGCCTTGCTCCTGGGTGCAGGCGCACAGGCATGTGAGGGCGCCTGCCAGCAGCAGGCGTGGGAGGAAATTCGGGTAGCTTGCAACCATCGGCACCGGGTCGATATTCGGCGGCCGCACCGGGAGTCAGTGCAGCCTGGCCAAGCATAGAGCCCGAAAACCGGAAAAAGTGCGGCGGTTGAGGATTCTGGACACCTGCACCGGCCTCTTCGCGGGCTCGCCCGCTCCCACAGGGACTGCACAGGCCGCAGTATCTGCGGTGAACCTGTGGGAGCGGGCGAGCCCGCGAAGGGGCCAGTGCAGGCTAACAATGCACTACATGGCGTGGCGCAGCATCTCAACCATTTGCGCGTGCAGCGCCGGGTCACCGCAAGCCACTACACACCCGCCATTCTGCGCACTGCTGCCATCCCAGGCAGTAATCACCCCACCCGCCCCTTCAATTATTGGCATCAGTGCCTGCACGTCATACGGCTGCAGGCTCGCCTCGACGATCACATCGACAAACCCGGACGCCAGCATGCAGTAGGCATAGCAATCGCCACCGTAGCGCATCAGGCGCGCCTTGCCGGCAACGGACTCGAACGCGGCTTTGCGTTCTGCGGTGTCGAACATGTCCGGCGTGGTGCACATCAGCGTGGCCGAGGCCAGGTCGGCACAGGCACGGGTTTTCAGTGGCGTACCGCTGCGCCAGGCGCCTTCAGGGGTGCCGACAAAGCGTTCGCCGGTGAAAGGCTGATTCATCACGCCAACCACTGGGCGCGTGCCATCATTCAGGGCAATCAACGTGCCCCACAGCGGCAGGCCGGTGATGAAAGCACGGGTACCGTCGATCGGGTCGAGCACCCAGGTCAACGGGCTACTGCCGATAGCAACGCCGGCCTCTTCACCCAGAATACCGTGCTCTGGGTAGCGTGCCTGGATCAACTCACGCATGGCGTCCTCAGCTGCCTTGTCCGCCACGGTCACAGGGTCGTACAGGCGTCCGCCCTTGTCCTCGACATCCAGGCTGGCGCGGAAGTATGGCTTGATCGCCACAGCGGCAGCATCGGCGAGTTGCTCGGCGAAGGCGCGGAATTCGCCAATCTGTTCAGCACTCAGGGACATTGCAACAAACCTCGTGACAAAGATGGAGGGCGGCATCATACCCGACAACCCGCAGTGCGCCAGCCGCTCACACAAAGTGCCACTATAATGCCATGATCGCCACTTCATTTAACCGTCACTCATTCGTTGTACTAGGATACCAAGCACCTCCCGTCGCAAGCCCAGGATGCGGCTGGCGAACCCGCGGCGGGATCACCATTACTGGCCTTCATGGACGATACGATGAATTCGAACCAGCTTTACCCGCAGATTGGCAAAGTCATTGCCAGCACCGGCAGCCGCCAGTTCCCCCGCATGCTGCACGACCTGATCCAGGCCCACCTGTCCATCGACGCCACGCAGATCCGCCAGTTGCCAGGCATGCCCTGCGAATCGTTGCTGCTCGATGAAACGGTGTTTTCCTCGTACGCACAGCCGGAAGGCGACTTCAGCGACCCTTCGCGCTTGCACCGGATTTGCCATAAAGGCAATGCACGCCTGGAAATACAGGTAATACGTGCCGACTCAACCTATGGTTTTTCAACCTTCGAACGTAGCCGCCTGGATGCGATTTCACCCCTGTTGTTGCCAATGCTGGAGAAGCATGTCGATGCCTTGCAGCCTGGCCCGGAGCGGCACACCAAGGAAAACCTCGAGCAGCGCTTTGTCGAGCGGCTGGCGCAGTCAGGGCTCAAGCTTTCCGGGCGCGAGCGCCAGGTGTGCCTGGGGTTGCTGGCCGGGCATACTGCGCCAGAGCAGGCTGAGCGGCTGGCGCTCAAGGTGAACACGGTTGAAAGCTACCTGCGTCGGGCGGCGATCAAGCTGGGCATCAGTGGTCGGCATTCGTTGATGCGCTGGATGTATGCCGAGGGCTGACTGGCGTTTCCTGCGTCGGCCTCTTCGCGGGCAAGCCCGCGAAGAGGCCTGCTTCAATCCCGGGCCAACGCCTCGATCGGGTCCAGCCGCGCCGCGTTCCTTGCCGGTACAAACCCGAATACCACGCCGATCAGCGTCGAGCAGGCAAACGCCATCACGATCGACGCTGGTGAAAACACCATCTCCCACTGTTTCACGAACAGCTCGAACAGATACCCCACCCCATACGACAAGCCGATCCCCACCAGCCCGCCAAACAGGCACACCATCACCGCCTCCACCAGGAACTGCTGGCGAATGTCCGATTGCCGCGCCCCCACCGCCATGCGAATGCCGATTTCGCGGGTACGCTCGGTTACCGACACCAGCATGATGTTCATCACCCCGATGCCACCCACCACCAGCGAAATCACCGCAATCAGCGACAGCAACAGGGTCAGCGATCGGCTGGTCTTCTGCACGGTC
Source organism: Candidatus Pseudomonas phytovorans (assembly GCA_029202525.1). Classification (NCBI taxonomy): domain Bacteria; kingdom Pseudomonadati; phylum Pseudomonadota; class Gammaproteobacteria; order Pseudomonadales; family Pseudomonadaceae; genus Pseudomonas; species Candidatus Pseudomonas phytovorans. Next base: position 3,638,437 of record CP119325.1, on the reverse strand, counting down.
TGCATGATGCTGTCGAGGTTGTTGGTGAAGAAATCCTTCGTGCCATGGCGTTGCAGCATCACCCGGGTCACCTCTTCCTCCACCCGTTTGCTCGGCACACCGTCCTTGATGCGCACGCTGATGCTGTCCAGGTGCCGTTGCCCCAGCACCCGGCCGGCGGCGGTTTCGTAGGGCACCCAGATGTTCAGCTGATTGCCGGCGACGAACAGGTTCTTGTTTTCGGCCGTTACCCCAATCACCGTGCACGGCAGATTGCCAACCAGGATTACCTGCCCCAGCGGGTCGATGTTCGGGCCGAACAGGCGCTTGCGCGTGTTGTGGTCGATCACCACCACCTGCGCCTGACGGCGCGCGTCGTCGGCGCTGAACACGATGCCGGCTGCCAGCGGGATGTTGCGAACCTGGAAGTAATGCTCACTGACGCCGTTGAGCTGAACGTCCACATCCAGGTTGCGGTAACGCACCAGCGTACTCTGGCCGATCACCGGGGTGGCGCTGTCGACGTAGTACAGTTCGTTCAGTGCCGCGACATCGGCAGGTACCAGGGTTTCGATGGTCTTGGCCCGGCTGTCACCGAAGTTGCTGCCGGAATAGATGTCGATGGTATTGCTACCGATGGCCTGGATGTCCTTGAGCACATAGCCCTTGGCACCTTCGCCAATCGCCGAGATGGACACCACCGAAGTGATGCCAATGACGATCCCGAGCATGGTCAGCAAGGTACGCATCCGATGCGAAATCAGCGCAATCCAGGCCATCTTGAACGCCTCGCGGAACATGCCCAGGCGTACTAGCACGCGGCGTGTACCTTGTGCCTGGGGCGCAGCTTCCGGCTTCGCGGCAGGCGTGGGCGGTGCGGGGCTGCGCCGATCGCCGACGATCTGCCCGTCACTGACCTCGATGATGCGTTCGGCATGCGCGGCCACCTTGGGGTCGTGGGTCACCAGGATCACCGTGTGCCCGGCCGCGTGCAGTTCCAGCAGGATGTTCATCACCTCCTTGCCGCTGGCGGTGTCGAGGGCGCCGGTCGGTTCATCGGCAAGGATCACCTGGCCACCGTTCATTAACGCCCGGCAGATGCTCACCCGCTGCTGCTGGCCGCCCGACAGTTGGCTGGGGCGATGCTCCAGGTGGCTTTGCAGGCCTAGTCGGGTCAGCAACTCGCGCGCGCGCACATGGCGATGGCCCTGGGGTGTACCGGCATACACCGCCGGAATCTCGACGTTGTGCAGGGCATCCAGGTGCGGCAGCAGGTGGTAGCGCTGGAAAATGAAGCCGAAGTGGTCGCGGCGCAACGCCGCCAGGGCGTCGTCGTCCAGTTCACGGGTTTCCTGGCCACCTACCTGGTAGCTGCCGCTGCTGGCGTTGTCCAGACAGCCAAGGATGTTCATCAGGGTCGACTTGCCCGACCCGGAAGCGCCGATGATCGCCACCAGTTCGCCGCTGTCGATCTGCAGGTCGATGCCTTTCAGCGCCAGGAATTCGCGGTCGCCGGCCTGAAAGCTGCGTGTCACCCCCTGCAAGCGCAACAACGGCTCGTTATGCACACCGGTAACCGCCATCCCTGCACTCGGCTGCACATTCATGTTCATGCTCACGCCCCCGTTTCGCCAGACACCGGCTCACCAATCACTACCCGGTCGCCTTCGGCCAGGCCGTCCTTGATCTGCACCTTGACGTTGTTGTTGATGCCCGCCTGCACGTTGCGCACCTGGGCGAAACCCTTGGCATCCAGCACCCGCACCGGGAAGCTGCCATCGCCATTGCGCGCGCCCAGCGCGGCAACCGGCACGGTGAGTACGGCCTGGGCGGTGTCGAGCACGATATGCACCTGGGCAGTCATGGAAATACGCAGGCGGTGGTCGGGGTTTGGCACTTCGAACAAGGCGTTGTAGAACACCGCGCCACTGGGCTTGCCGCTGCTGCCTTCGTTCTTGTCGCTGCTTTGCGCGTAGTTCTGTGGTGCGGGCTCGGTACCGCGCAGCCTGGCGTAGTAACGCTTGTCTTCGCCGAGGATGGTGAAATACACCGCCTGGCCAGGGGTGATGTGGATGACATCGGCTTCCGACACCTGCGCCTTGACCGTCATGGTGTCGAGGTTGGCCAGCTTGAGCAGCACCGGCGCCAGCTGGTTGGCGATCACGGTCTGCCCTTCCTGGGTGACGATGCCCACCACATGGCCGGTGATCGGCGCGTTGATGCGGGTATAGCCCAGGTTGACCTTGGCGGTATCGATTTCTACCCGTGCGCTCTGGATCTGCGCATCCAGCGAGCGGACGGCAGCCTGCTGCACTTCGTATTGCGACTCGGCATTCTCGAAGTCCTGGCGCGACACCGATTCGTCGGCCTGCAGCTCGCGGTAGCGTTCATACACGCGCCGGGCCTGCTTGAGCTGGGCCATGGTCGATCGCCGCTCGGCCTGCAGTTTATCCTCATCGACCTCGGCCTGACGCAGGGTATTGCGCAACACCAGCGGGTCGATCTCGGCCAGCCACTGGCCCTGGCTGACCTTGTCGCCGAGCTTGACCTTCAGCGACTTCAGCTGGCCGGACACCTGGGCACCGACATCCACCTGCTTGATGCCTTCGAGCATGCCGCTGGCCAGCACCGCGTTCTCGATATCGCCACGCTCGACGGTGGCGGCGATGTATTGCGGTGGCTTGGCCGGCGCCTGGATGGCGTACAGGCTGATGCCGGCGACGATGACCACGGCCAGGCCGAGGCTGTACTTGCGGAATCTGGATTTGTCCATGAACACTCACTTTCCTCTGTAATTCGGATGCAATGGCACCTGTGGGAGCGGGCTTGTCCCGCGAACACCGGCACTGCCGGTGCCAGCCACCGCGTTGCCTGCTTCGCGGGCATGCCCGCTCCCACAATGACCGCTGTTATCTGCACGATCGGTGCTGGCTCATGGTTATTGCCTAACCTTGCCGTGCTGCAGTGCCTGGCCGTCATGCCACCAGGCTGCCAGGCTGAACACATCCGGCACTTTCAAAATGCTGAAGTGGTCCCCCGGCCCCTGCCACAGCGCCAGTTGTGGCATCAGTTGTTGCCAGCCCTCCTGCATCGCCGCATGCTCGCGGGCATTGCCCAGGGCATCGAGTTGCGGGTCATCCACCAATACCAGGCCCACCGGCCCGGTGTACGTCAGTGTCGGCCGGTAAACCGTGCGCAGTGCCGTGGCAAAGGTGCGCACGGTGCCATCCAGCACCCGAGGCGTGGAGCGTGCGGGCAACAGCCCGTTGCGCACCATGCCGGCGTGCAACTGCTGCAACTGTTGGTCATCCGTCGCCAGGGCGAAAGCAGCCGGGTCGATACCCAAGGCCTTGCCCGTGGCCAGCTGCAGCGCTTCGACCAGCCGCAGCAAGGCCTCGCCGAATGTGTATGGCTGGCCACAGGTGCTGTCGGTACCCGGTGCCTCGCTGTCGATCAGGGTCAACGAGCGTACCGACCGGCCCTTGGCTTCGAACCTGGCGGCGATGGCATGTGCCACCCAGCCACCGAACGAGTGCCCGACCAGGTTCAGCGGGCCGTGCGGGTACAACGCTTCGATCGCCTGCACATGGCATTCGGCTGCGGCTTCCACCGTGCCGTGCGGCACGCTGCCACCGTCCAGGCCACGGGCTTGCAGGCCATGCAACGGCCATTCCGGCCCCAGCGCTTCGGCAAGGCCAATGAAACTGGTGACGCTGTCCCCGGCCCCCGGTACACAGAACAGCGGCGCATGGCCGGGTTGCCCGGTCTGGATGGCAACCTGCCCGGCATAGCCCGGCGTTGCCGCAACCGGGCACCTGGCAAGCGCCTGGGTCAAGGCTTGCGCCACGGTTGCCACGTGAGGCGCCTGCATCAGGCTGCGGTGGTCACCCGGCACCTCCACGATCAGCAGCGGCTGGGTCGGCAGTGCCTCGCGCCAACCTAGCGTCGACAAGTTGTCACTGCCCTGCTCGGCGCGGAACAGGTGCACCGGTATGTTCAAGGGGGCCGGGCGGTAATGCGCCAAGGCATGGCCGTGGGCCAGTTCACGGCTGAAGTAATGCAGCAGTTGCGCATCGCTCATGCTCGCCCACAAGCCATAGAGGAAACCGTGCTCGCGGCAACTGGCCAGCAAACCGGCAAAGTCCGCCTGCGCAGCCTCCAACTGCTGCAAGTGCGCGACTTTGCCGGCAGCCTCCGGCCCCTGCGTGCGCCAGAACGTCGTGCAGTTGAGCAGCAACTGCCGCTCCAGCGCATGGGGCCCCGACCAGCGCGCCTTGCCCTGGTCGGCCAGGCGCGGCACATAGCTGTCGATCAGCCCGAGGAATTCGACCGCCTCATCCGCACCCAACAACTGGTTGGCCATTTCGAACGCCACGACCCCGCCGAATGACCAGCCTGCCAAGCGGTACGGCCCCTGCGGCTGGACCTTGCGCATCTGCTCAACCTGATGGCGTGCCAGGCACTCCAGGGTGTGCGGCTGCGGCTGGCCGGCCGGTACACCGGGCAACCCGTAGATGGCGAAGCCGCCGCCCATTTGTTGGCCCAGTACCGGGAAGTAGAAATCCAGCCCGGTGAACTCGTGCACCAGGAACAGCGGCGTCTGTGCCGTACCCGGGCGTACCGTGACCACCCCCTGCGCATGCTCGGTGTTATCGGCAAGCCGGGCTGCCAGCAGCGCAACGCTGGGCTGTTGGAATACGTCGTTGAGCGCAGCTTGCAAGCCTGCCTTGTTAAGCCGGTCGACCAGGCGAATGGCCGCCAGGGAATGGCCACCGAGCTCGAAGAAGTTGTCATGGCGCCCTACCCGCTCAACGTCCAGCAGTTCTGCCCAGATGGCTGCGAGCAGGCCTTCAGTAGCGCCTTGCGGCGCTTCGAACGGGCGGTCCTGTAGCACACCGGGCTCTGGCAGCGCCTTGCGGTCGAGCTTGCCGTTCGGGCTCAACGGCAGCGTGTCCAGGTGTACGAACAACGCTGGCACCATGAACGCGGGCAAGTGGCTCAGCAACGCTGCGCGCAACGCCTCCAGCGTATGCTGCTGGCCGGTGTAGTAGGCCAGCAATTGCTGTTCGCGGGCGATCACCACCGCCTCGTTGACCCCTGCGATGCCGGTGAGGCACGCCTGGATCTCGCCCAGTTCGATGCGCAGGCCGTGGAGTTTGACCAGGTCGTCATTGCGGCCCAGGTACTCGATGTTGCCGTCGGCCAGGTGGCGGGCCAGGTCGCCGGTGCGGTACAGGCGTGCGCCGGGTACGAACGGGTCGTCGATGAAACGCTCGGCAGTGAGTTCGGCGCGATTCAGGTAGCCGCGGGCGACCTGCACGCCGCCGATGTACAGCTCGCCCGCAACGCCCTGCGGGACCGGTTGTTGCTGGTCGTCGAGGATGTACAGGGTGGTGTTGGCGATGGGTTTGCCGATGGGGGTGTTGTCGGGGGCGCTGGTGCAGTGCCAGGCGCTGACGTCGACGGCGGCTTCGGTTGGGCCGTAGAGGTTGTGCAGTTCGACGGTTGGCAGCTGGTGGTGGAAGCGCCGTACCAGATTGCCCGGCAATGCTTCGCCCGAACAGATCACGCGGACCAATCGTGGGATCGGTGCATTGTTCGAGGCATGCGCCGGCCTTGTGGGAGCGGGCGCGTCGAGGCGTCGAACCGCCGCGAACACCGGCGAAGCCGGTGCCATACACCGTGTTGGATTCTTCGCGGGCGCGCCCGCTCCCACAGGGATCGCGGTAGGGCCAGATGAGAGGAACACATCCAGCATTGACGGCACGAAATGCAGGGTGGTGATGTGCTCGCGGGCAATCACCTCGCGCAGGTACTCGGGGTCGCGGTGCCCGCCCGGCCGCGCCATGACCAGCCTGGCGCCGGTCTGCAATGGCCAGAGGAACTCCCACACCGACACGTCGAAGCTGAACGGGGTCTTTTGCAGTACCACGTCATCGGCATCCAGGCCGTAGGCGTCCTGCATCCACAGCAAGCGGTTGACCACTCCGGCATGCTCGTTCATCACCCCTTTCGGCAGGCCGGTCGAGCCTGAGGTGTAGATCACGTAGGCCAGATGCCGCGGGGTCAACCCCGCCACAAGCGGATTGCTGCCAGGCAGATCACTCCAGGTCGGCTGGTCCAGATCAACCAGCAGGCCGGTTTCCGGCACATGCCGGGTAGCCGCATGTACCAGCACCGCCACTGGCGCGCTGTCGCTCAGCATGTGCCGTACGCGCTCTGCCGGGTAATCCGGGTCGACCGGCACATAAGCGCCTCCGGCCTTGAGGATGGCCAGCAACCCAACCACCATCGACAACCCGCGTTCGACGCAGATCGCTACCCGATCGTCGGGTTTAACCCCCAGACCGATCAAATGATGTGCAAGGCGGTTGGCCTGTTCGTTGAGCTGGCGGTAAGTCAGCTCGCCCTCTTCGGCCCGCACTGCCACGGCATCCGGCGTGCGCACAACCTGCGCTTCGATCATGCCGTGCAGGGTCTGCTCAAGGTCGTAGTCAACCTCGGTATCGTTGAAATCCAGCAGCAAGCGCTTGCGTTCATGCGCATCGGGCAGCGCGGTATGCCCCGGAACAGCCCGGTCGCCGCTCGCAAAAGCCCACAGCACTTGCTCGAAGTAGCCGGCAAAGCGCTCGATGGTCGCCCGGTCGAACAGCGCTGTGGCATAGACGATGCCACCGACAAAACCCTCGTCGCGCTCGCCCAAGCTCAGGCTGAGGTCGAACTTGGCGATGGTGGCCGGGCCGCCCAGTGCAGTCACCGCCAGGTCCGCCAGTTGCAGCGCCTGGTGCCCAGGGTTGCCGTCCCAGTCCAGTGACACCTGGTACAGCGGTGTGTGCGCCAGGCTGCGCCGTGGGCGCAGCAGCTCGACCACCTGCTCGAACGGCAGGTCCTGGTGCGCCTGCCCCGCCAGCACCACCGCCTTGGCCCGGGCCAGCAACGTTGCCACATCCGGCGCACCCGACACATCCAGGCGCAGTGCCAGGGAGTTGACGAACATGCCGATCAGCCCGTCTACCTCCGCCTGCTGGCGGTTGGCGACCGGTGAGCCGATCACCACCTCGTCCTGGCCGGCCAGGCGGGCCAGCAACACCGCCCAGGCAGCCATGAACAGCATGTACGGGGTTGCGCCATGGCGCCGGCACACCGCCTTGAGTTCGCTACTCAAGCGCGGGTCCAGGCACAGTGCGACACTGTCGCCGGCGTACTGCTGGCGCTCCGGCCGCGGCCGGTCCCAAGGCAGGCTCAGCAGTGCCGGTGCATCGCGCAGTTGTGCGGCCCAGTAGTCAGCCTGCTGTTGCAAGGCCGCGCCACTCAACCAGCGCTGTTGCCACAAGGCGTAGTCGAGGTACTGCACCGGCAAGGCGGGCAGCGGGTCAGGCTGGTGGGTGCTGAAGGCCTGGTAGAGTTCACCCAGTTCCCCGACCAGCACGCCCAGCGACCAACCGTCGGCCACCAGGTGGTGCAAGGTCAGCAACAGCACGTGGTGGTCCTGGGCCAGTTGCAGCACCCGCCCGCGTATCGGCAGGTCGCGGGCCAAGGCAAAGGCCCGGCCGGCTTCTTCACGCAGCAATACTTCCAGCGCCGGCGGGTCCAGCCCCGGGCAGCCCTGCCAAACCAGGCTGAAGCTGCGGCTGTCAGGTGCCAGTTGCACATGCGGCTCGCCGTCCTGCTCGACAAAATGGCTGCGCAGGCTTTCGTGCCGTTCGATCAGCCGGTGTAGCGCCTGCTCCAGCGCCGCACGCTGCAGCGGGCCGTGCAGGCGCAAGGTGATGGGGATGTGATAGGCCGCGCTGGCCTCTTGCAACTGGGCCAGGAACCATAAGCGCTGCTGGGCGAACGACAGCGGCAGCCGGCCTTCGCGTGGCATGGGCGTAATGGCTGGCAACGCCTGGCCCTCGCGCACCAGGCAAGCGGCGACGGCGGCCAGCGTGTCGTCGGCGAACAGGTCGGCCAGGGCCAGCTCATGGCCCAGGCGTTGGCGCACCTGGGCCAGCATGCGCATGGCCAGCAGCGAATGGCCACCCAGTTCGAAGAAGCGGTCGTGGCGGCCGATCGGCTGCATGTCGAGCAACTCCCCCCACAGCGCCGCCAAGGCTTGCTCGCGCTCGCCTTCAGGCGCCTCGAACGCGGCCACGGCAAAGCCTTGCGCGCCCGGAGCAGGCAGGGCCTGGCGATCGACCTTGCCGTTGCGGTTCAGCGGCATCCGCGCCAGCGCGACGAAGGCCGATGGCACCATGTACTCCGGCAACCGGCCGCGCAGGTAGCTGCGCAGCTGCAGGGCATCCAGTGTAGCGTCCTTGCGGGTGTACCAAGCCACCAGGCGCAAGGGCCCAGGCTCATCGGCAATGGCCATCACCAGCACATCGCCGATACCCGGGGCCTGGGCCAACTGTTGCTCGATCTCGCCCAGTTCTATGCGGAAGCCGCGGATCTTCACCTGGTCGTCATTGCGCCCCAGGCACTCCAGCTGGCCATCGCCGCGCCAGCGCACCAGGTCGCCCGTGCGGTAAAGCCGGGCGCCGGGCTGAGTGCTGAAGGGGTCGTCGATGAAGCGCTGAGCCGTCAGTTCGGCACGGTTAAGGTAGCCCAAGGCTACGCCGTCGCCGCCAATGTACAGCTCCCCGACCACACCCTGCGGTACCAGCCGTTGCCAGGCATCCAGCACATACACCTGAGTATTGCCGATAGGCCGGCCAATGGGCACCTGGGCGGCATCGTCTGCCAAGTCGCGGACCTCGCAGGTAACCGCGAAGGTGGTGGTTTCGGTTGGCCCGTAGCCATTCAGCAAACGCAACCCCGGCGCCCGTTGCAGCAAGGCCCGGAAGGCTGCCGGTTCGGCTCGCTCGCCACCGCTGATCAGCACGCGCAGCGTGGCCAGTGCATCGGGTACATGTTGCACGTATTGGTTGAAAAGCGCGGTGGTCAGGAACAGCACGCTGACCCCCTGCGCCACCAGCGCCGCGGCAAAACGCGGTGGATCGATCAGCGTGGCGTGGTCGATCACGCGCACCTGGCCACCGTTGAGCAGTGCGCCCCAGACTTCGAAGGTACTGGCGTCAAATGCGGGGTTGGAGACAAAACCGACACGGTCGCTGTCCAACAGTTCGGCATAGCCGTTGTTCAACACCAGGCGCGCGATCCCCCGGTGCGGCACGCACACGCCCTTGGGCTTGCCGGTCGTACCGGAGGTGTACATCACATACGCGGCGCTGGCGGCATCCTGCGCCAATGCCGGGTTATGCACGGGGTGGCAGTCGAGCGCCAGGCCATCGAGCTCGATGCGCTGCGCTGGCAAGTCAGCCACAACCTCGCTGGAGGTCAGCAGCAACGCCGCCTGGCAGTCCTCGAGCATGAACGCCTGGCGCTCAGCGGGGGCATGGATATCCAGCGGTACATAGGCGGCGGCGCACTTCAGCACGGCCAGTTGCGCCACCAGCAGCGTCAGCGAGCGCGGCAGCAGGATGGCCACGTTGGCCCCCGGCAGTACCCCGCTGGCGATCAGGTAGTGAGCCAGGCGGTTGGCGCGCTCGTTCAGCTCGCCATAACAGAGCGCCTGGTCGCCCTGCACCGCAGCCACCGCCAGCGGGTGACGGGCGACGCGCTGCTCGAACAGGCCGTGCACGGCCGCGTCTCGCGGATACGGGTACTGGGTGGCGTTGCAGGTGTGCAGCAAGCCCTGGCGCTCCACTGCATCGACCAGCGCCACCTGCGCCAGCACCTGCTGGTCGTCATCAGTCATGGCCCACAACAGGCACTCGAAATAACCCAGGTAGCGCTGCAGGGTGGCCGCGTCGAACAGCGCAGTGGCGTAATCCAGGCTGCCGGCCAAAGTGTCGCCACGTTCGCCCAGGTTGAGCGTGAGGTCGAACTTGGCCACTGTCGCGGCCTGCGCCACGGCCTCCAGCTGCAAGCCCTGCAAGTGCAACGCCGCGCCCTCGGTGGCCTGCCAGTTCAGGGAGGTCTGGAACAGCGGTGTATGCCCAAGGCTGCGTGTCGGGCGGAGCATTTCCACCACGTGCTCGAACGGCAGGTCCTGGTGGGCCTGGGCTTCCAGCACTCGGCTGCGCACCTGTTGCAGCAGCGCTTGGGCGGTGGGCGCCGCACTGCTGTCGATACGCATGGCCAGGGTGTTGACGAACAGCCCGGCCAAGGGCTCCAGCTCGGCCCGGCCGCGCCCCGCCACCGGGCAACCGACCACCACTTCGGGCTGGCCTGCCAGGCGGCTGAGCAAGGCTGCCCAGGCAGCGAGCACGGTCATGTACAGCGTTACCCCGTGGCGCTGGGCCATGGTCCGCAATGCGGCAGTCAGGCGCGGTTCAAGCTGCAGCGGCAGGCTGGCGCCGGCAAAGTCCTGGCGTACCGGACGTTGACGGTCAACAGGCAGTTTTAGCAGCTCGGGTGCACCTTCCAACATCTGCTGCCAATAGGCAGCCTGGTGTTGTAACTGCTCACCGGCCAGCCAGCGGCGCTGCCAGACGGCGTAGTCGCCGTACTGGATAGCCAGCGCCGGCAACGGGTCATCACTGCCGTTGCACAAGGCTGCGTATTGGGCGCTCAGCTCGTGGGTCAGCACGCCCAGCGACCAGCCGTCGGCGACGATATGATGAACGGTCAGGGCCAGCACATGCTGTTGCGCACCCAGGCGCAGCAGGTTGGCCCGCAGCAGCGGCCCGTGGGCCAGGTCGAACGGTGCCGCAGCCAAATCGCGCAGGCGGCCCGGCACGGCCTCGGCGGTTATGTCCTCACAGTGAAACCAGTCGAGGCCAGGGGTGGCGGCAATCACCACCTCGGCACTGTCATCACGCGGGATGAAGCGGCTGCGCAAGGTCTGGTGGCGCTCGATGATGCGCAGGAGCGCGCCCTCCAGCGCATCGGCATCCAGCGACCCGCGCAGGCCCAGGGCCAACGGCACGTTGTAGGCCTGGTTACCGCCCTCCATCTGCGCCAGGAACCACAGCCGCTGCTGGGCGAACGACATCGGCAATGCCTGCTCGTGCGCTACCGGCAGAATCTCCGGCAGCGCGCTGCGCCCGGCAGTGCCGAGCAGCTCGGCAACGGCAGCGAGCTGCGGGTTGGCAAACAGCTGCGCCAGGCTCAGCTCCACGCCCAGGCGCAGGCGCACCTGCGAAACCATGCGCATGGCCAGCAGTGAGTGGCCGCCCAACGTGAAGAAATCGTCACTGCGCCCTACCCGCTCGACCTGCAGCAGTTCCGCCCAGAGCTGCGCGAGGGCTTGCTCCAACTCGCCTTCCGGCGCCTCAAAGGCCTGCTCGAACAGTGCTGCACGCCCAGGCCTTGGCAGTGCCCGGCGGTCGAGCTTGCCATTGGCCGTGAGTGGCAGTGCCGGCAGCTCGACAAAGGCTACCGGCACCATATACGCCGGCAAATGCGCCTGCATCTGCGTGCGCAGGCCTTCCGGGGTAAGTGGCTGAACGTCGGCCTTGGCCGTGAAGTAGGCCACCAGTTGCGGCTGCCCGGGCTGGTCCTCACGCGCGATCACCACCGCTTCGTCGATACCGGCCAGGGTCGCCAGGCGGTTTTCGATTTCGCCCAGTTCGATACGCACGCCACGGATCTTCACCTGGTCGTCATTACGGCCCAGGTAGTCGAGCGTGCCATCGGCCAGCCAGCGCACCAGGTCACCGCTACGGTACATGCGCCCGGCCGCCACGAACGGGTCATCGAGGAAGCGTTCGGCAGTCAGGTGCGAGCGGTTCAGGTAGCCACGGGCAACCCCGGCACCGCCGATGTAAAGCTCGCCAGGTACGCCCAGCGGTACCGGTTGCAGGTGCGCATCGAGTACATACAGCCGCGCGTTGTCCACCGGCTTGCCGATATGCAGCACACCACCCGCCTGCAACGCCCCGGAGCTGGCCACCACGGTGGTTTCGGTCGGTCCGTAGTTGTTGACCACGGCAAAGCGCTGGGTGCGGTTGAACTGGCGCAGGCGATCGCCACCAATCAGCAGGGTGCGCAAGGTCGGGTGTTCCAGTTGGTGGTTGAAGGCATATTCAGCCACCGGGGTGGGCAGGAAGCTCACGTCCAGCGGCTGTGCCTGCCACCAGGCGAGCATGGCGTCGAGGTCGTCGTGGCCCTCGGTGGCGGGTGCCAGGTGCAGCGTGGCCCCGGCGCACAAGGCCGGCCACACTTCCCAGGCCATTGCGTCGAAGCCGAAGCCGGCCAGGCTCGAGGTGTGCCGGCCCTGGCAAAGGTCGAAGGCACGGCAGTGCCAGTCGACCAGGTTGCTGACGCTGCGGTGCTCGACCATCACGCCTTTGGGCTGGCCGGTCGAACCGGAGGTGTAGATCACATAGGCCAGGTGGTTCGCGGCAAGCCCTTGAACGGTCGGGTTGCCGTCGACGGCAGGCCAGCTCGGCTGATCCAGCAACAGCAGGGGTACATCCACATGCTCAAGGCGATGGCGTAGCGCCTGTTGTGTCAGCACCACCACCGGGCTGCTGTCTTCCAGCAGGTAGCCAACGCGCTCGTCCGGGTGCGCCGGGTCCACCGGTACATAGCCGGCGCCGGCCTTGAGCACGGCCAGCAAGCCCACCAGCGTTTCCAGGCTGCGCCGGGCCACCACGGCAACCCGGTCGTCCGGGCGCACACCAAGGTCTATCAAGTGATGGGCCAAGGCATTGGCCTGGCGGTTGAGGTCGGCATAGCTCAGCTGCGCGCCGTCACTGGTCGCGGCAATGGCTTCTGGGGCGCTGGCGGCTTGCTGCTCGAAACGCTGGTGCAGGGTGAGGTGCTGCTCGTAGGGGGCAGCGCAGGCGTTGAAGCCTTCCAGCAGTTCTTGGCGCTCAGCGGCGGGGAGCATGCCCAGCCGGTTCACGGCCACTTGCGGGGTTTGCAGCAGGCCTTGCAGGGCCTGTTGCAGGTAGGCGCAGACCCGCTCGGCCGGCACTTCGGCGCTGGCCAGCAGGGTCAGGCGGAAGGCCTCGCCCAGGTCGTCCACGCTCAAGGTCAGCGGGTAGTTGGTGGCCTCGGCCGACTCGACAATGTCGATGCCGGCCAATGCGGCCCGACGTGGTTGGGCACTGCCCGGTGCGCTGTGGCGGTAGTTGAGCAAGGCATTGAACAGCGGCGCCGGCGCAGCCACGCCACTGCAGCGCTGGGCCAGGGCCAGAGGCGCATGTTCATGGCGCATCAGAGCGCTCAGGCGCTGATGGGTGGCGCGTACGGCACTGCCCAGGTCGGCGCTGCCCAGGTCCACCCGCAGTGGCAAGGTGTTGATGAAGATGCCCAGCGCCCGGTCAGTGGCTTCTGCGCCCAGCAGGCGGCCCATCAGCACGGTGCCGAATACCACCTGCTCACGCCCGGTCAGGCCGCCCAGCACCCGCCCCCAAGCGAGGTGAAAAAGGCTGGCAACACTCACCCCAAGGCTGCGGGCCTGGCCACGCAGCCCTTGGCACAGGGCCGGTGGCAGCTCGAGTTGGTGCTCGTTGTGTGCCTCACCGGCGCCCTGTACGTCCCGCAGCCCGTAGGCCAGGGTGGCTTCGTCGATATCGCCGAGCATGTCGCGGAAGAACGCTTCGTGCCCGGCCTCGCTGATACCCAGCACCGCTTGTGCCACATAGTTGCGAAACGGCACCGGTGCGCCCAGTTGCGCCTGCTCGCCACTGAGGAACGCAATCAGCTCGTGGCGCACCACATCCAGCGCGCTGTGGTCCATGGCGATATGGTGGAACTGCAAGGTGGCGGCGAGGCTGCCGTCGGCCTGCGGCGCTTCGCGCAGCAGGCGCATCAGCGGTGCCTGGGTCAGGTCGAGCCAGGCGCGCCCCGAGGCATCGGCAGGCAGGGTCAGTACCGCCAGCTCGGCCTGGCGCCATACCACCTGCACCGGCGCTTCCAGCCCCTGCCAGTGCACCGAGGTGCGCAGGATGTCGTGGCGGGCGATTACCCCGCGCAAAGCGTCGGCGAACGCCTGCAGGCGCGCTTTGCTGGCGAACACGAAGCGCGCCTGCATCACATAAGGGTCATGGTCGGTGGCACTGGCGTGGTGGAACAGCATGCCTTGCTGCAAGGGCGCCAGTGGGTAGATGTCCTGCACATTGGCCGCGCCGCCGGGGATTGCGCCGACGATGCTGTCCAGGCTGGCCTGGTCCAGCGTGACCAGGTTGAGCATGTGCGGGGTGATGTGCGTGCAGCCTGGCGGGATCAGGTTGCCCGGCACCTGCACCGCGCCCTGCTTCACCGCCACGTATTCGCCACGCTCGATCATGCCGACCAGGGTGGGTTTATGCGCGCGCAATTGCGCCACCAGGGTGGTGTCGGTCAGTGCCTGGCGGTTGCCCTGGACCACCAGCTGGCCATCCTTGAGTACCAGTTGCACATTGTGGGCGGTCAGTGTTGCCAATAATTGGTTGATGCTCACAGGACGATCTCCATGCTGTCTGTGATGGCTGCGTAGCCGGCCAGGGTCGGTTGGTCGAACAGGGCGCGCACATCGGCCTCCAGGCCTTGCTCGCGCAGCCGCGACGTCAGTGTCACTGCCAGCAGCGAGTGGCCGCCCAGTTCGAAGAAGTTATCGTGGCGCCCTACCCGCTCCACGCCCAGTAGCTCGCACCACAGTGCAGCCAGCAGGGTTTCGGTTTCGCCTTCGGGGGTTGCATAAGGGCGCTCCTCGATGGCACCGGGTTCCGGCAAGGCCTTGCGGTCGAGCTTGCCGTTGGGGCTCAGCGGCAGCGCTTCGAGGTGCATGAACTGCGCCGGGACCATGAATTCCGGCAGATGCGCGAGCAGCGACGTGCGTAGGGTGTCGATGGTTAGCGCTTGGCCGGTGTAATACGCGATCAGCCGCTGGTCGTGGGCGAGCACGACGGCCTCCTTGATACCGTCGATGGCAGTGAGGCCGGCCTGGATCTCGCCCAGTTCGATGCGCAGGCCACGGAGCTTGACCTGGTCGTCGTTGCGACCGAGGTACTCGATGTTGCCGTCGGCCAGGTGGCGGGCCAGATCGCCGGTGCGGTACAGGCGTGCGCCGGGTACGAACGGGTCGTCGATGAAACGCTCGGCAGTGAGCTCGGCGCGGTTCAGGTAGCCGCGGGCGACCTGCACGCCGCCGATGTACAGCTCGCCGGCAACGCCCTGCGGGACCGGTTGTTGCTGGTCGTCGAGGATGTACAGGGTGGTGTTGGCGATGGGTTTGCCGATGGGAGTGTTGTCGGAGGCGCTGGTGCAGTGCCAGGCGCTGACGTCGACGGCGGCTTCGGTTGGGCCGTAGAGGTTGTGCAGTTCGGCGGTTGGCAGTTGGTCGTGGAAGCGCCGTACCAGATTGCCCGGCAATGCTTCGCCCGAACAGATCACGCGGACCATTTTCGCAAACGGTACATTTTCTGAGGTGTATGCCGTCCCTGTGGGGTCAGATGACAGGAACACATCCAGCATCGAGGGCACGAAATGCAGGGTGGTGATGTGCTCGCGGGCAATCACCTCGCGCAGGTACTCGGGGTCGCGGTGCCCGCCTGGGCGCGCCATGACCAGCCGTGCGCCGGTCTGCAATGGCCAGAGGAACTCCCACACCGACACGTCGAAGCTGAACGGGGTCTTTTGCAGCACCACGTCATCGGCATCCAGGCCGTACGCGTCCTGCATCCACAGCAAGCGGTTGACCACCCCGGCATGCTCGTTCATCACGCCTTTCGGCAGGCCGGTCGAGCCTGAGGTGTAGATCACGTAGGCCAGATGCCGCGGGGTTAGCCCCGCCACAAGCGGATTGCTGCCAGGCAGATCGCCCCAGGCCGGCTGGTCCAGATCAATCAGCAGGCCGGCTTCCGGTACATGCCGGGTAGCCGCATGCACCAGCACCGCGACTGGCGCGCTGTCGCTCAGCATGTGCCGTACGCGCTCTGCCGGGTAATCCGGGTCGACCGGCACATAAGCGCCACCGGCCTTGAGAATGGCCAGCAGGCCAACCACCATCGACAGCCCGCGTTCGACGCAGATCGCCACCCGATCATCGGGTTTAACCCCCAGCGCAATCAGATGATGCGCCAGGCGGTTGGCCTGTTCGTTGAGCTGGCGGTAACTCAGCTCGCCCTCTTCGGCCCGCACTGCCACGGCATCCGGCGTGCGCATGACCTGCGCTTCGATCATACCGTGCAGGGTCTGCTCAAGGTTGTAGTCAACCGCCGTGTCGTTGTAATCGTGCAACACGCGCTGGCGCTCCTCGGCCGGCAACACGGGCAGGCGCTGCACCGGTAGCTCCGGCTCGTGCTCCAGGGCCTCGACCATGCCTCGCAACACCTGGTCCATCTGCCCGCAGATGCGCGCCGCCCCCACTTCGAGCGGTGTCATGGCTACCAGCCGGAAGCCCTGCCCGGTGTCGTCCACGTTCAGGCCCAGCGGGTAGTTGCTGCGTTCCTGGCTTTCCAGGCTGTTGATACCCGCAGTCGCCTGTTTCTGGCTGGCGGTGGCCTGGCTGCTGTGGCGGTAGTTGAGCATCGCGCTGAACAATGGCTGCGGCGCCGTCACACCGCTGCAGCGCTGGGCCAGGGCCAGCGAGGCATGCTCGTGGGCCAGCAGCGCACTGAGCGACTGGTGGGTGGCATGGGCACCTTCGCGCAGGCTGACGCCGGCAAGTTCGATGCGCAGTGGCAGGGTGTTGATGAACATGCCCAGCGCGCGCTCGGCACCCTCGCCGCCCTGCAGGCGGCCCAGCAGTACCGTACCGAACACCACCCGCGGCTGGCCGCTCGCGGCGCCCAGCAAGCGCGCCCAGGCCAGGTGGAACAGGCTGGCGACGCTGATGCCCAGGTGACGCGCCTGCGCACGCAGGCGTTGCGCCAGGGCTTCATCCAGCCACAGCTGCGCTTCTTCGATGTCGCGGCCATTGCCTTGCACATCGCTGAGGCCGAACGGCAAGGTCGGCTCGTCGATATCGGCCAGTTGCTCGCGGAAGAACGCCTCGTGCTCGTCCTGGCTGATGCCCAGGCGGGCCTGGGCCACGTAGTTACGGTAAGGCACCGGGGCATGGGCCGGTTCGGTGCTGCCCTGCAGGTAGCCGATCAGTTCCTCGGCGACCACTTCCATGGCGGTGTGGTCGAGGACGATGTGGTGGAACTGCAGGGTGGCTTCGATCGGGCCGTCCGAGTCGGTGTGGAGCAGGCGGATCAGCGGGGCCTGGCTCAGGTTGAATGCGGCGGTGGATTCTTCGCGGGTGAACCCGCTCCCACAGGGGGCCGTGGCAAGCGGAGGGACGTTGCGCAGGACCACCTGCACGGGTTGTGGCAGGCCTTCCCAGAGGATGGCGGTGCGCAGCACGTCGTGGCGGGCGACGACTTTGTCCAGTGCTGCGGCGAAACGGGCCAGGTGCTCGCGGCTGGCGAAGGCGAAGCGCGATTGCAGGACATAGGGATCGTGCCCGGCCGCACTCAGGTGGTGATAGAGAATGCCCTCTTGCAACGGCGCCAGTGGGTAGATGTCCTGCACATTGGCAGCACCACCCGGCACCTGGGCGGCGATGCGCTCGATGGCGGCCTGTTCCAGCGCCACCAGCGGCAGCATGGCGGGGGTGATCTGGTTACAGCCAGCGGGGATCAGGTTGTCGGGTACCTGCACCTCGCGCACCTGGCCCAGGGTGGCGGCCAGCGCGGCGATGCTCGGTTGGCCGAACAGCGTGCGCACATCCACCTGCAAGCCTTGCCGGCGCAGGCGTGCAGTCAGGTTGACCGCCAGCAGCGAGTGGCCGCCCAGTTCGAAGAAGTTGTCGTGACGGCCCACGCGCTCGACCTGCAACATGTCGGCCCACACCAACGCCAGTGCGGTTTCGACTGCGCCTTGTGGTGCCTGGTAAGCCTGCCTGGCCAGCTGGGCCGGGTCTGGGTCTGGCAAGGCCTTGCGGTCAAGCTTGCCGTGGCGGGTCAGCGGCAACCCATCCAGGGGGGTGAACGCCAGCGGTACCAGGTGCACAGGCAAACGTGCCTGCATGGCCTGGCGCAAGGCGTCCGGCGCGACCGGCTCGCGTTCGGTGAACCAAGCCAGCAGGCGCTCGCC
Source organism: Candidatus Pseudomonas phytovorans (assembly GCA_029202525.1). Lineage (NCBI taxonomy): Bacteria > Pseudomonadati > Pseudomonadota > Gammaproteobacteria > Pseudomonadales > Pseudomonadaceae > Pseudomonas > Candidatus Pseudomonas phytovorans. Next base: position 3,620,461 of record CP119325.1, on the reverse strand, counting down.
ACGCACCAGCACCACGGCATCGGCAACGCCTGGCTGGGCAGCCAACACGCTTTCGATCTCGCCCAGCTCTACACGTACGCCGCGGATCTTCACCTGATCGTCGTTGCGGCCCAGGTAGTCCAGGGTGCCATCGGCATTCCAGCGCACCAGGTCGCCGCTGCGGTACATCCGCGCATCGGCCTCGGTGCTGAACGGGTCGGCCAGGAAGCGCTCTGCGCTCAGTGCGTCACGCTTCAGGTAGCCGCGGGCCACGCCGGCACCGCCGATGTACAGTTCGCCTGTCGCGCCCACCGGCACCGGCTGGCGCTGCTCGTCGAGCACGTACACGCGGGTGTTGGCGATCGGCTTGCCGATGTGCAGCAGGCCGCCTGAGGTCAGGCGCCCGGAGCTGGCCACTACGGTTGTTTCGGTGGGCCCATAGTTGTTGACCACGTCAAAGCCTGGGTCGTGCTCGAACTGGCGCAGGCGGTCACCACCGACCAGCAGCGTGCGCAAGGTCGGGTGCTGGCGTTCCCGGCGCAGTGCCTGCTCGGCGACGGGGGTCGGCAGGAAGCTGACCGCCAGCGGTTGCTCCAGCCACCAGTCCAGCAGTTCGTCGACGTGTTCACCGGCAACCTGCAGCGGTGGCAAATGCAGCACCGCCCCGGCACACAGCGCCGGCCAGACTTCCCAGGCCAGCGCGTCGAAGCCGAACCCGGCCACGCTGCTGGTATGGCTGCCTGCGCCGACCGCAAAGGCCTCGCAGTGCCAGTGCACCAGGTTGGCCAGGGTCGCATGCTCGACCATTACCCCTTTGGGCTGGCCGGTCGAGCCGGAGGTGTAGACCACGTAGGCCAGTTGCCGATGGCCCAGCCCAGGTACCTGCGGGTTGCTGTCGGCTGCGCCTTGCCAGGCATCCTGGTCCAGCACCACACGGGCGGTTTCGCCGACCAGCGCCTGCGTTGCAGACTCGACCAGCACTAGCGCGGATGCGCTGTCGTCCAGCAGATAGGCGATGCGCTGCGCCGGGTAGGCCGGGTCGATCGGCACATAGGCCGCACCGGCCTTGAGCACCGCCAGCAGGGCAACCTGGCGTTCCAGGCTGCGCGGCAGGCACAGTGCGACGCGGTCACCCACCTGCACGCCCCGTGCAATCAGATAGTGGGCCAGGCGGTTGGCGCTGCGGTTCAGCTCGCCGTAGCTCAGCACCCGGCCAGCCTGTACCAGGGCAGCGGCCTGCGGCATACGCGCCGCCTGGGTTTCGACCAGAGCGTGCACGGTCTGCCCGGTCGGGTAGCTACGCTGGGTGGCATTGAAGGTTTCCAGCAATTGCTGGCGTGCGGCCTGGCCAAGGATCGGCAGCGTGCTGACCGCCACATCTGCTGCCTGCTCCAGTGCCTGGGCCAACGCCTGGAGCGCCTGGTTCATCCAGCCTGCCACACGTTCGGCGCCCACGCCTTGCTGGGCCAGTACGCTCAAGGCAAAGCCTTCGCCCAGGTCATCGACGCTCAGGGTAAGCGGATAGTTACTGCGTTCCTCCCCGCCCAGCAGGCGTACGCCTTGGGCGCCGACAGCGGTGCCGCCAGCACTGCTGTGGCGGTAGTTGAACAAGGCGCTGAACAGCGGCGAGGACGCCGCCACGCCGCTGCAGCGTTGGGCCAGGGCCAGCGAGGCATGCTCGTGGGCCAGCAGCGCCGACAGCCGTCGGTGGGTCAGGCGCACTGCCTGCTGAACCGGCGTCGACAGGTCGATGCGCAGGGGCAAGGTATTGATGAACACGCCCAGCGCCCGGTCCGCCCCTTCACCGCCTTGCAGGCGGCCCATCAGCACCGTGCCGAATACCACGTCGCTGCGATTGGCCAGCACGCCCAGCACCCGCGCCCAGGCCAGGTGCGCCAGGCTGGCGGCACTGACGCCCAGTTGCCGGGCCTGATCGCGCAGGCTGCGGGCCAGCGTGGCACTCAGGGCCAGGTGTGCCTCTTCGATGGCATGCCCTTCGCCTTGCACATCGGCCAGGCCGAACGGCAGGGTCGGTTCGTCGAGGTCGCCCAGCATCTCGCGGAAGAACGCTTCATGGCCGGCATCGTCAGCCGTCAGGCGCGCCTGGGCCACGTAGGTGCGGTACGGCACCGGCGCGGGCAACTGCTCGCCCTGCCCCGCCATCAGCGCCTGCATTTCGCCGGCGATCACCTCCATGGCGGTATGGTCCAGGGCCAGGTGGTGGAACTGCAGGATCGCCACCACCCGCTGGTTGGCCGGGTCGGCCGCATGCACCAGGCGCAGCAGCGGTGCGCAGGCCAGGTCCAGGCGCTGGTGGCGGGCGTCGAAACGTGCCTGCAACGCATCGATCACAGCCACGTCGCCAAGCCCCTCGACCGCGGTGACGCTCATGCACGCCTTGCGCCACACCACTTGTACCGCTTGCTCGAGGCCTTCGCTGACCACGGCGGTGCGCAGGATGTCATGGCGGTCGATCACCTGCTGCAAGGCACCGGCCCAGCGCTGCAGGTCGGCCAGGCTGTCGAACGCCAGGCGCGACTGCAACAGGTAGGGGTCGCCCTGCTCTGCACTGAGGTGGTGGTAAAGGATGCCTTCCTGCAGCGGTGCCAGCGGGTAGATTTCCTGCACGTTCGCCGCGCCACCCGGCACGCAGGCAACAATACGGTCGATGCTGGCCTGGTCCAGTTCGATCAGGCTGAGCATGTCCGGGGTGATAACCTGGGCATCTACAGGCACCCGGTTGGCCGGGACCTGTACCTCACGGCCAGTACCGACTGCCGCGGCCAGTGCCGCCAACGTCGGTTGGGCGAACAGCACACGCACGTCGGCACCCAGGCCGGCCTTGCGCATGTGCTCGACCAGGGTCACGGCCAGCAGCGAGTGGCCGCCCAGTTCGAAGAAGTGGTCGTGGCGCCCGACCTGCTCAACCTTCAGGACCTCTGCCCAGATAGCGGCCAGGGCAACCTCCACTTCACCTTGCGGCGCCTCGAAGGCACGGCTGACCAGCGCATCGCCGCCCGGTTGCGGCAGTGCGCGGCGGTCGAGCTTGCCGTTGGCGGTCAATGGCAGCTCGGCCAGGCACACATAGGCAGCCGGCAGCATGTAGTCCGGCAGTTGGCCCTGCAGTCGGGCGTGCAGTTCGGCCACTACCGGCGCCGCCGTGTGTGCGCTGAAATAGGCCACCAGGCGTGTGTCGCCCGGGGTGTCTTCACGCAGCACCACGGCGCTGTCGCGAATGCCGTCGCACTGGCCGAGGCACGCCTCGATTTCCCCCAGCTCGATACGGAAGCCGCGCAGCTTGACCTGCTGGTCGGCACGGCCCAGGTAACGCAGCGTGCCGTCGGCCTGCCAACTGACCAGGTCACCGCTGCGGTACATGCGTGCCCCTGGCTGGCGGCTGAACGGGTCGTCGAGGAAGCGTTCGGCGCTGAGTGCGGGCTGGCCAAGGTAACCCAGGGCCACGCCATCGCCACCGATGTACAGCTCACCAACGGCGCCTACCGGCAGCGGTTGCCGGTGGGCATCGAGCACATAGCAACGGCCATTGCCGATCGGTTTGCCAATCGGGATGCTGCCCTGGCCGACGCTGGTTATTGCATGAGTGGTGCTGAAGGTAGTGGCCTCGGTCGGGCCGTAGCCATTAAGCAAGTGCTGGGGCGCGCCGTCGCGCAATACCTGGGCGATCACCGCAGGGTCCAGCACATCACCGCCCACCATCAGGTAGCGCAGTTTGGCGAAGGCTGGCAGCAAGGCTTCGGCAAACTGGTGGAACAGGCCTGCGGTCAGCCACAGCACGCTCACGCCCCGCTCCAGCAACTCGTCACGCAAGGCCTCGCGGGCCAACACCTGCTGCTGGTCGATGACCACCACGCGGGCGCCATTGAGCAGGGGCGCCCATACCTCGAGGGTACTGGCGTCAAATGCCGGGTTGGAGGCGAAGGCCACGCGGTCCTCATGGGTGAACTCGGCGAAACCGTTGTTGATCACCAGGCGCACGATCGCCCGGTGCGGCACCTGCACGCCTTTCGGGGTGCCGGTGGAGCCCGAGGTGTACATGATGTAGGCCGCGCTTTCGGCATTCACCGCAAGGCCCGGCGCGTGGCTTGGGCTGGCGGCCAGGTCGCAGCGGTCCAGCTCTACCCGCAGGGCCTGGCCTGTTTGCGCCTGGTTGGCGTGTGTCAGCAGTACCCGCGCCTGGCTGTCGTTGATCATGAATGCCTGGCGTTCGGCCGGGGCATTGCTATCCAGCGGTACGAACACTGCCGCGCATTTGCTGACGGCCAATTGCGCAGCCAGCAAATCGAAGCTGCGCGGCAACAGCAGCGCAACCCGGTCACCGGGGCACACGCCCAGGCCCAGCAGGTGGTGCGCCAAGCGGTTGGCATGCTGCTCCAGTTGCTGGTAGGTCCACTGGTGCTGGCCATGCACCACGGCAGTCGCCTGCGGCGTAAGGGCAGCATGGGTACCGAACAGCTGGTGCAGTGCATGGTCCCGCGGGTAATCCCGGCGGGTGGCATTGAAGCCTTGCAGCACCCTTTCGCGCTCGGTGGGCGCCAGTTGGCTCAGTGCATGCAACGGCGTGGCCGGTGCCCGTTGCAGCGCATCGGCCAGTTGTTCCAGGGCCGTCGCGAGCAGGCGGCACACCTGGCCGCCGTCCACCTGTGCCAGCGCCTGCACGGTCAGGACAAAACCATCACCCAGGTCGTCGACATTGACCACCAGCGGGTAGTTGCTGCGCTCATGGGCGGCCACCTGTTCGATGCCTTGCCAGGCGTGGCGCAGTTCTACCTTGGCCGGGGCGCTGTGGCGGTAGTTGAGCAGGCTGGTGAACAGCGCCTGGGTAGCCGGTACGCCGCTGCAACGCTGGGCCAGGGCCAGCGATGCCTGTTCGTGGGCCAGCAGCCGCGCCAGGCGCTGGTGGGTCAGGCGTACGCCATCGGCGGCCGCTGCCGCACTGACGCTTACGCGCAATGGCAAGGTGTTGATGAACATCCCCAACGCCCGCTCGGCACCCTCGCCGCCCTGCAGGCGACCCAGCAATACCGTACCGAACACCACCTCTTCGCGCCCGGACAGCTGCGCCAGTACCTGCGCCCAGGCCTGGTGCACCAGGCTGGCAACACTCACGCCCAGATGCCGGGCCTGCTCGCGCAAGCGTACAGACAGTGCGCCATCCAGCGCCCTACGGCTGTCGTACACCTCGCCGGCATCGCCTTGCACATCGTGCAGGCCGAAGACGACAGTGGGTTCGTCAATGTCCCCCAGCAGTTCGCGGAACAGTGCTTCGTCGGCCTGGGTGTCGGCGCCCAGGCGGGCCTGGGCCACGTAGTTGCGGTAAGGCACGCTGGCCTCGACGAGCGGTTGGTCTTGCAGCACGGTGGTGATTTCGGCCACCAGCTGCTCAACCGCGGCGTGGTCAAGGATGATGTGGTGGATCAGCAATGTGGCTTGCAGGCCACTGCCGGTCTGTTCGGGCAGCAGCCGCACTAACGGTGCCTGGTTCAGGTTGATGGCGGTGCGGGTCTGTTCGCAGCCCAAAGCGGTAGCGACCGATGGCGTATTGCGCCAGACCACTTGCACCGGTTCGTCAAGGGTTTGCCAGTGGATGCTGGTGCGCAGGATGTCGTGGCGGGCAATAACCTGGTCGAGCGCGGCGGCAAAGGCGTCCAGCTCGGCCTGGCCAGGGAAGGCAAAGCGCGCCTGCAACACGTATGGGTCGGCGCCCTCGCTGGCCAGGTGGTGGTAAAGAATGCCCTGTTGCAGCGGCGCCAGGCCGTAGATGTCCTGGATGTTCTCGGTACCGCCGGGCACCTGCGCGACCAGGGTGTCGATGGCAGCCTGCGAAAGCTCGGCCAGCGGTAGCATGGCCGGGGTGATGTATGAGGTGCCTGGGACAATGCGGTTGGCCGGCACCGCCACCCGGGTTTCAGCGCCCAGTGCTGCCGCCAGCGCGGCCAGGGTCGGTTGGCCGAACAGCACGCGGATATCGGCATGCAAGCCTTGTTCACGCAGGCGTGCAGTGAGGGTGACGGCCAGCAGTGAATGGCCGCCCAGTTCGAAGAAGTTGTCGTGGCGCCCTATCCGCTCCACGCCCAGCAGTTCCGTCCAGATGGCTGCGAGCAGGCGTTCGGTAGCGCCTTGCGGGGCTTCGAACGGGCGGTCCTGCAGCACACCGGGTTCTGGCAGCGCCTTGCGGTCGAGCTTGCCGTTGGGGCTCAGTGGCAGCGCTTCGAGGTGCATGAACTGCGCCGGGACCATGAATTCCGGCAGATGCGCGAGCAGCGACGTGCGTAGGGTGTCGATGGTTAGCGCTTGGCCGGTGTAATACGCGATCAGCCGCTGGTCGTGGGCGAGCACGACGGCCTCCTTGATACCGTCGATGGCAGTGAGGCCGGCCTGGATCTCGCCCAGTTCGATGCGCAGGCCACGGAGCTTGACCTGGTCGTCGTTGCGACCGAGGTACTCGATGTTGCCGTCGGCCAGGTGGCGGGCCAGATCGCCGGTGCGGTACAGGCGTGCGCCGGGTACGAACGGGTCGTCGATGAAACGCTCGGCAGTGAGCTCGGCGCGGTTCAGGTAGCCGCGGGCGACCTGCACGCCGCCGATGTACAGCTCGCCGGCAACGCCCTGCGGGACCGGTTGTTGCTGGTCGTCGAGGATGTACAGGGTGGTGTTGGCGATGGGTTTGCCGATGGGAGTGTTGTCGGAGGCGCTGGTGCAGTGCCAGGCGCTGACGTCGACGGCGGCTTCGGTTGGGCCGTAGAGGTTGTGCAGTTCGGCGGTTGGCAGTTGGTCGTGGAAGCGCCGTACCAGATTCCCCGGCAACGCCTCGCCCGAGCAGATCACGCGGACCAATCGTGGGATCGGTGCATTGTTCGGGGCATGCGCCGGCCTTGTGGGAGCGGGCGCGTCGAGGCGTCGAACCGCCGCGAACACCGGCGAAGCCGGTGCCATACACCGTGTTGGATTCTTCGCGGGCGCGCCCGCTCCCACAGTGATCGTGGTGGGGCCGGAGGACAGGAACACATCCAGCATCGAGGGCACGAAATGCAGGGTGGTGACGTTTTCTCGGGCAATCACTTCACGCAGGTACTCGGGGTCACGGTGCCCGCCTGGGCGAGCCATGACCAGCCTGGCGCCGGTCTGCAATGGCCAGAGGAATTCCCAGACCGACACGTCGAAGCTGAACGGGGTCTTTTGCAGCACCACGTCATCGGCATCCAGGCCGTAGGCGTCCTGCATCCACAGCAAGCGGTTGACCACCCCGGCATGCTCGTTCATCACGCCTTTGGGCAGGCCGGTCGAGCCTGAGGTGTAGATCACGTAGGCCAGATGCCGCGGGGTCAGCCCCGCCACAAGCGTATTCCTGCCAGGCAGATCGCCCCACACCGGCTGGTCCAGATCAACCAGCACGCCGGCTTCCGGCACATGCCGCGTAGCCGCATGCACCAGCACCGCCACCGGCGCGCTGTCGCTCAGCATGTGCCGTACACGCTCTGCCGGGTAATCCGGGTCGACCGGCACATAAGCGCCACCGGCCTTGAGGATGGCCAGCAGGCCAACCACCATCGACAGCCCGCGTTCGACGCAGATCGCCACCCGATCATCCGGTTTAACGCCCAACCCGATTAAATGATGCGCCAGGCGGTTGGCCTGTGCGTTGAGCTGCCGGTAGGTCAGCTCGCCCTCTTCGGCCCGCACTGCCACGGCATCCGGCGTGCGCACAACCTGCGCTTCGATCATGCCGTGCAGGGTCTGCTCAAGGTTGTAGTCAACCGCCGTGTCGTTGAACGCCACCAGCACGCGCTGGCGCTCCTCGCCCTGCAACACGGGCAGGCACTGCAACGGCAGCTCCGGCTCGTGCTCCAGGGCTTCCACCATACCTCGCAACACTTGCTCCATCTGCCCGCAGATGCGCGCCGCGCCAACTGCGGCAGAGGTCATGGCGACCAGGCGGAAGCCTTCACCCAGGTCATCCACGTTCAGGCTCAACGGGTAGTTGGTACGCTCCTGCCCTTCCAGTACTTCAATGCCTTCCCAGCCTTGGCGCTGGGTGGCATCAGGCTCGGCACCATGGCGGTAGTTGAGCATGGCGCTGAACAGCGGCAACGGTGCGGCCACGCCACTGCAGCGCTGGGCCAGGGCCAGCGAGGCATGCTCGTGGGCCAGCAGCGCGCTGAGCCGCTGGTGCACGGCCCGGGCGGCGCTGCGCAGGCCGATATCGGCCAGGTCGACGCGCAGGGGCAAGGTGTTGATGAACATGCCCAGCGCGCGCTCGGCACCCTCGCCGCCCTGCAGGCGGCCCAGCAGGACGGTGCCGAACACCACGCTGTGCCTGCCGCTGGCAGCCGCCAGCAAGCGCGCCCAGGCCAGGTGGAACAGGCTGGCAACACTGATGCCCAGTTGCCGGGCCTGTTGCCGCAGGCGTGCTGCAAGCTCGGCCGAGAGTGGCAACTTGGCCTCCTGCATGTCGCGGCCGTCGCCTTGCACGTCACCAAGGCCGAACGGCAGGGTCGGCTCGTCGATATCGGCCAGTTGCGCGCGGAAGAATGCCTCGTGTTCGGCCTGGCTGATGCCCAGACGGGCCTGGGCCACGTAATTGCGGTATGGCACTGGGGCATGGCTTGGGGCCATGGCGCCTTGCAGGTGGGCGGTCAGCTCTTCGCCGACCACTTCAAGGGCGGTGTGGTCGAGGACGATGTGGTGGAACTGCAGGGTGGCTTCGATCGGGCCGTCCGAGTCGGTGTAGAGCAGGCGGATCAGCGGGGCCTGGCTCAGGTTGAATGCGGCAGTGGATTCTTCGCGAGTGAACCCGCTCCCACAGGGGGCCGTGGCAAGCGGTGGGACGTTGCGCAGGACAACCTGGACGGGTTGCGGCAGGCCTTCCCAGACGATGGCGGTGCGCAGCACGTCATGGCGGGCGATGACTTTGTCCAGCGCACTGGCGAAGGCCTGCAGGCGCTCGCGACTGGCGAAGCGCAGCCTGGAATACAGTACGTAAGGGTCGTGCTCGGCGCTCAGGTGGTGATAGAGGATGCCTTCCTGCAGCGGCGCCAGCGGGTAGATGTCCTGCACGTTGGCGGCGCCGCCGGGTACTTGGGCAACGATGCGGTCGATGGCAGGCTGGTCCAGGTCGATCAGGCTAAGCAGCTGCGGGGTGATCTGCGTGCACCTTGGCGGAATGCGGTTTTCCGGGACATCCACCTGCTGGTCGGCGCCCAGCGTGGTGGCCAGGGCCGCAATGGTCGGCTGGCCGAACAGGGTGCGTACGTCGACCTGCAGGCCCTCCAGGCGCAAGCGTGCGGTCAGGCTTACGGCCAGCAGGGAATGGCCACCGAGCTCGAAGAAGTTGTCGTGCCGACCGATCTGTTCAACCCCCAGCAAGTCGCTCCACAGCCGGGCCAGCAAGGTTTCGGTGGTGCCCACGGGGGCTTCGTAGGGGCGCCCGTGCAGGGCCGCATCCGCTGCTGGCAGCGCCTTGCGGTCGAGCTTGCCGTTAGGGGTCAGCGGCAACTGCTCCAGGTGAATGTACAGGGCCGGCACCATGTAGTCCGGCAGTTGTGCTTGCACTGCCTGGCGCAGGTTGTCCGCAGGCTGCGCGGTACCTGTGTAGTAGGCGACCAGCCGCGCGCCATCGACCGCGAGCACGACAGCTTCGCGCACCCCCGCCACGCGGCTCAGGCTGGCTTCGATTTCACCCGGTTCGATACGCAGGCCACGCAGTTTGATCTGCTGGTCGGTACGGCCAAGGAACATCAGGTTGCCGTCCCGGTCCAGGCGCACCAGGTCGCCACTGCGGTACAGGCGCTCACCGGTGACGAAAGGGCTGGCAATGAAGCGGTCGGCCTGCTGCTCCGGCAGGCCCAGGTAGCCGCGGGTCACACCCGCGCCACCGATGTGCAGCTGCCCGGCCACGCCCCACGGTACAAGCTGGTCGTCACCGTCGAGCACGTACAGCCGGGTATTGTCGATAGCCCGACCGATTGGCAAGGCGCCCTGTGGCGGCGCGGTATCGGGTTGCAGCGTCCATACGCTGCAATCCACCGTGGTCTCGGTGGGGCCGTAGACGTTATGCAGGCGTACCTGCGGCAAACGCTTGCGCACCTGGGCCGCCAGGACGCTGCTGAGCTCGCCACCGCCACAGACGATGTCGGTCAGGCTGCTGCAGTGGCTGCTCTCGTGCTGCTCGATGAACTGCTGCAGCAAGGCTGGCACGAACTGCACCATCCCCACCTGCTGCGCCTGGATCAGTTGCGCCAGGTAGGCCGGGTCGCGCTGGCCGTCCGGGCGGGCCAGCACCAGGCGCAAACCGCTGCACAGCGGCCAGAACAGCTCCCAGACCGAAGCGTCGAAACTGACCGGGGTCTTGTGCAGCACGCCACCCTCGCCCGCTGTCGGACACAGGCGCCGGCTCCAGTGCACCAGGTTGACCACGTTGCGGTGCTCGACCATCACACCCTTGGGCACGCCGGTAGAGCCGGAGGTATAGATCAGATAGGCCAGGTGCCTGGCGTCAAGCCCGGCAATACGCGGGTTGCTGATCGGTTGCTGCTGCCAGCAAGGTTGGTCCAGGTCGACCCGTGGCAGCCGGGCGGCTGCGGCTGCTTCACGGGTGGCGCCATGCACCAGCACGGCCAGCGGTGCGCTGTCGGCCAGCATGTGGCGGATGCGCTCGGCCGGGTAGCCGGGGTCGACCGGTACGTAGGCAGCACCGGCCTTGAGGATGGCCAGCAGGCCGATCACCATGTTCAGCCCACGCTCGATGCAAATCGCCACCCTTTCATCGGGGCCGGCACCAAGGCCGATCAGGTGGTGCGCCAGGCGGTTGGCCTGTTCGTCAAGCTGGCGGTAACTCAGTTGCCCCTCTTCGGCCACCAGTGCGATGGCATCGGGTGCACGACGCACCTGCGCCTCGAACAGGCGGTGCAGTGGCTGCTCAAGGTCATGGGGCTGGGGTGCAGGCTGCGTCAGCAGCTGTTGGCGCTCGGCCTGGGTCAGCACCAAAAGTTGCTGCACCGGCAAACCGGGCTGGTGTTCGAGTGCGTCCAGCAAGCCGACCAGCACCTGCTGCAATTGCTCGCACAGGCGCTGGGCCCCCACCTGCGCCGTGACCTGCGCGCTGATGCGCAGCCCGTCGCCCAGCTCATCGACGTTGACGCTGATCGGGTAACTGCCATGCCCGCGCGGGGGCAACACCTCGATGCCCTCCAGGGCTTGCTCACGCGCCTGCTGCTCGCTGGCCGTGGCGCCATGGCGATAGTTGAGCATGGCGCTGAACAGCGGTGCCGGCGAGGCTACGCCGCTGCAACGCTGGGCCAATGCCAGCGAGGCGTGCTCATGCACCAGCAGCGCCGCCAGCCGTTGATGGGCCTGGCGCACCGCTGCACGTACATCCAGCCCTTGCAGGTCCAGGCGCAGTGGCAGGGTGTTGATGAACATGCCCAGGCCCCGGTCGGCACCGGCGCCACCTTGCAGGCGCCCCAGCAGGACGGTGCCGAACACCACGCTGGACTTGCCGCTGGTGGCCGCCACCAGGCGTGCCCAGGCCAGGTGCAGCAGGCTTGCGGTGCTTACGCCCAGTTGCCGGGCCTGACGATGCAGGCATTGGTACTGGGCGTGCGGCAACATCACACTGGCCAGTTCGAACTGGCTGGCCTGGCCCTGCAGGTCGCAGAGGCCATAGGGCAAGGTCGCTTCGTCGATGTCGCCGAGTTGCGCGCGGAAGAACGCTTCGTGTTCCGCATCGCTGATGGCCAGGCGGGCCTGGGCGACATAGTTGCGGTATGGCACCGGCGCCTGAGTGGGCTGCAGGCCGTGCAGGTGGTCGCGGATTTCGGCCAGCACCACTTTCATGGCGGTGTGGTCGAGGACGATGTGGTGGAACTGCAGGGTGGCTTCGATGGGGCCGCCCGATTCGCTGTAGCGCAGGCGAATCAAGGGGGCTTGGCTCAGGTCGAGGACGGCAGTGGATTCTTCGCGGGTGAACCCGCTCCCACACGAGCCTGTGGCAACCGCAGGGACTGTTCGCAAGACCACCTGGACGGGTTGCGCCAAGCCGTCCCAGAGGATGGCGGTGCGCAGCACATCGTGGCGGGCAATGACCTTGTCCAGCGCGCCGGCAAAGGCTTGCAGGCGTGCCTGGCTGTCGAAGACGACGGGCCATTGCAGCAGGTAGGGGTCTGCCCCGGTAGCGCTCAGGTGATGGTAGAGAATTCCCTCCTGCAACGGCGCCAACGGGTAGATGTCCTGCACATTGGCGGCACCGCCAGGTACGCTTGCGACAATGCGATCGACCGACGCTTGATCCAGTGCCAGCAGTGGCAGCATGTCAGCGGTTATCCGTGTGCAAGCGCTCGGAATACGGTTTTCCGGCACGGCCACCTGCCGGCCTTGCCCCATGGCAGCAGCCAGGGAGGCTACCGTCGGCTGGCCGAACAGCACGCGAACATCCGTTGGCAGGCCTTGTTGGCGCAAGCGCTCGATCAGGCTGACTGCCAGCAGCGAGTGGCCGCCCAGTTCGAAGAAGTTATCGTGGCGCCCTACCCGGTCGACACCCAGTACGTCGGCCCAGGCTGCCGCCATGGCAGCTTCTGTCTCGCCCACAGGGGCTTCATAGCCGTGCCCAACCAGATCGGTGGTGTCCGGCTCGGGCAGCGCGCGGCGGTCGAGCTTGCCATGGCTGGTAAGCGGCAGTTCATCCAGGCGGATCAACGCTTGCGGCAACATATGCGCCGGCAGGCAGGCTTGCAGCGCTTGGCGCAGGCCTTCGACCGCCACGGGTGCGGTTGCGGTGAACCAGGCCAGCAGGCGCTCACCGCGTACCAGCACCACGGCATCGCCGATGCCGGCCTGGGCCGCCAGCGCCGCCTCGATCTCGCCCAGTTCCACGCGCACACCGCGGACCTTCACCTGGTCGTCGTTGCGGCCCAGGTAATCCAGCGTGCCGTCGGCGTTCCAGCGTACCAGGTCGCCACTGCGGTACATGCGCGCGCCCGGTAGGCGGCTGAACGGGTCGGTCAGAAAACGCTCTTGCGTCAGTTCGGGGCGATTGAAGTAGCCACGCGCTACCTGCGCGCCGCCAATGTACAGCTCGCCGGTAACCCCCACCGGCACCGGCTGACGGCGCTCATCCAGCACATACACGCGGGTGTTGGCGATGGGTTTGCCGATGTGCAGCGCCGCGCCCGGGTGCAATACGCCCGAGGTGGCCACCACCGTGGTTTCGGTCGGGCCGTAGTTGTTGACCAGGGCAAAGCCCGGGTCGCGGTCGAACTGGCGCAGGCGGTCGCCCCCCACCAGCAAGGTGTGCAAGGTGGGGTGCTGCCGTGGGCGACGCAATGCCTGCTCGGCAACCGGCGTGGGCAGGAAGCTGACCGCCAATGGCTGTGCCAGCCACCAGTCCAGCAGTTCCTCGACATGCTCGTTGCCAATGTGCGTGGGCGGCAGGTGCAGCGTGGCCCCGGCACACAAGGCCGGCCATACCTCCCAGGCCATGGCGTCGAAGCCGAAGCCGGCCACGCTGGAGGTACGTACGCCGGCCTTAAGGGCAAAGGCCTGGCAATGCCAGTGCACCAGATTGGCCAGGGTATGGTGTTCGACCATTACGCCTTTGGGCTGGCCAGTGGAGCCGGAGGTGTACACCAGATAGGCCAACTGGTGGGCATCCAGGCCGGCAACCTGTGGGTTGTCGGTGCGGCTGTGGAAGGCTTCTGTCGAATTGAGGTCGAGCCGCGGGACAGCGGCCGGCAGCCCGGTGATGTGCCTGTCTGCCAAGACCAGCCGCGGGGCACTGTCGGCCAGCAGGTAGGCAATGCGCTCGGCCGGGTACGCCGGGTCTACCGGTACGTAGGCCGCACCGGCCTTGAGCACGGCCAGCAGGCCGACGATGCGTTCACAGTGGCGGCCCAGGCACAGCGCAACGCGGTCACCACGCTGCACGCCATCGGCGATCAGGCGGTGCGCCAGCTGGTTGGCGCGCCGGTTCAGCTCGCCATAGCTGAGCGCCTGCTCACCCTGGCTGACCGCGCTGACATCCGGTGTAGTGGCTGCCTGGGTTTCAAACAAGGCGTGCACCGTGTGCCCCTGCGGGTAGGCTTGCGCGGTGGCGTTGAAGCTGCCGAACAGCTGCTGATGGGCCGTTTCATCAAGGATCGGCAGGCTGTCCAGCGTAGTGGCCGGGCTTTGTTCCAGCGCCTGGACCAGTTGCGCGACGGCGTTGGCCATCCACCCTGCCACCCGTGCGGCACCGATGCCGGGTACGGCCAGCACGCTAAAGGTAAAACCGCTACCCAGGTCGTTGACGCTAAGGGTCAGTGGGTAGTTGCTGCGCTCTTCGCCGCCCAGCAGGCGCACGCCCTCCCAGATGCCCTCGCCTTCGCGCGGCGCATCGTCGGCGCTGTGCCGATAATTGAGCAAGGCGCTGAACAGCGGTGCTGAAGCAGGCACGCCGCTGCAGCGCTGGGCCAGGGCCAGCGGCGCGTGTTCGTGGGCCAGCAGCGCCGACAGGCCGCGATGTGCCGCGCGTACGGCGGCGTGCACCTGCGCAGTGGTGTCGACCCGCAGCGGCAAGGTATTGATGAACATGCCCAGGGCCCGATCGGCACCCTCGCCACCTTGCAGGCGGCCCATCAGTACGGTGCCGAATACCACGTCGTTGCGGTTGGCCAGCACACCGAGCACCCGTGCCCAGGCCAGGTGCATCAGGCTGGCGGCACTGACGCCCAGTTGCCGGGCCTGGCCGCGCAAACGCCGGGCCAGCGGGTCGTCCAGCGCTTGCGTTGCACTCTGGATATCACGGCCATCGCCTTGCACGTCGGCATGGCCCAGCGGCAAGGTTGGCTCATCGACGTCAGCCAGCATGTCGCGGAAGAACGCTTCATGCCCACCCTGATCTCCCAGGCAGGCCTGGGCCACATAGTTGCGGTACGGCACGGCGGGCGGCAGGGTGTGCCCCTGGCCGAACAGCAGCGCGCGCATCTCGCGGGCGACCACGTCCATGGCGGTATGGTCGAGGGTAAGGTGATGGAACAGCAACACCGCTACCACCTGCTGGTTGGTCGGGTCGAGGCTGTAATACAACCGGGTCAGCGGCGCCTGGCCCAGGTCGATACGGTGGTGGCGAGCGTCGAAGCGCGCGTGCAGCTGATCGATGCGTGCCACACCGGCCTGTTCGGGCAAGTCGTCGACTTCGCAGACGCACAGTGCTGCCTGGCGCCACACCACTTGCAGCGGCTGCGTCAGACCCTGCCAGTGCACGGCCGTGCGCAGGATATCGTGACGGTCGATCACCTGTTGCAAGGCCCCGGCCCAGGCCAGCAAGCGCTCGACGCTGTCGAAGGCCAGGCGGGTCTGCAGCAGGTACGGGTCGCCCTGTTCGGCGCTCAGGTGGTGGTACAGCACCCCTTGTTGCAACGGTGCCAGCGGGTAGATTTCCTGCACGTTGGCGGCACCGCCCGGCACGCTGGCGACAACCTGGTCGATGGCCGCCTGGTCCAGCTGCACCAGGCTGAGCATGCCCGGGGTGATGTGCTCAACACCCAGCGGCACGCGGTTGGCCGGTACTTCGACTTCCTGGCCCGCCCCCACCACAGCGGCCAGCGCCACCAGGGTCGGCTGGGCAAACAGCACCCGCACATCGATCACCAGCCCTGCCTTGCGCAGGCGTTCGACCAGGGTCACGGCCAGCAGTGAATGGCCGCCGAGTTCGAAGAAGTTGTCATGCCGCCCTACCCGCTCGACACCCAGCACCTCGGCCCACACCTGCGCCATGGCGGTTTCGGTAGCGCCTTGCGGTGCCTCGTAGTGCTGGCCGAACAGTTCGCCGGTGGCCGGGTCCGGTAGCGCGCGGCGGTCGAGCTTGCCGTGGCTGGTCAGCGGCAGTTCGCCCAGGCGGGTGAACGCCTGCGGCAGCATGTGCGCAGGCAGGCTGGCCTGTAGCGCCTCGCGCAGGGCCTGTGGGTCAAGCGGCGTGGTTTCGGTGTACCAGGCCAGCAAGCGTTCGCCGCGCACCAGCACCACGGCAGCGTCGATGCCGGGTTGCGACGTGAGGGTGGCTTCGATTTCACCCAGCTCCACCCGCACGCCACGGATCTTCACCTGGTCATCGTTGCGCCCCAGGTAATCGAGGGTACCATCGCTGTTCCAGCGCACCAGGTCACCGCTGCGGTACATGCGGGCGTTGGCCTGGGTGCTGAACGGGTCGGGCAGGAAGCGTTCATCGGTCAGCGCCGGGCGGTTGAAGTAGCCCCGCGCCACCTGCGCCCCGCCGATGTACAGCTCCCCGGTCACCCCGACCGGAACGGGTTGCAGGCCTTCGTCCAGCACGTAGACCCGGGTATTGGCAATCGGCCGGCCGATATGCAGGGCACCGCCGGGGGTGATTGGCCCCGAGGTGGCCACTACCGTGGTTTCGGTCGGCCCGTAGTTGTTGATCAGAGCGAAGCCTGGGTCGCGGTCGAACTGGCGCAAGCGGTCGCCACCGACCAGCAAGGTGCGCAACGTCGGGTGCTGATGTTCACGGCGCAGCGCCTGCTCGGCCACCGGGGTGGGCAGGAAGCTCACCGTCAGCGGCTGTTGCAGCCACCAGTCGAGCAGCTCGTCGACATGTTCATTACCGATGTGCGCCGGCGGCAGGTGCAAGGTGCCCCCGGCGCTGAGGCTGGGCCACACCTCCCAGGCCATGGCGTCGAAACCGAAACCGGCAACACTGGAGGCATGCGTGGCACTGCCCACGGCAAAGGCCTGGCAGTGCCAGTGCACCAGGTTGGCCAAGGTGTGGTGTTCGACCATTACGCCTTTGGGCTGCCCGGTGGACCCGGAGGTGTACACCAGGTAGGCCAGTTGTTGCGCATCCAGCCCGGGTACCTGCGGGTTGCTGTCATCCGCGGCGTAGGCAGCGGCCTGGTCCAGGTCCAGTCGCGGGATGCCGTCTGGCAAGCTGTCGATGGCGGTTTCCGCCAGCAGCAGCGTCGGCGCGCAGTCATTGAGCAGGTAGGCAATGCGTTCGGCCGGGTAACCTGGGTCAACCGGTACATAGGCGGCACCGGCCTTGAGCACACCCAGCAGGCCAACCAGCCGCCGGGCGTTACGCGGCAGGCACAGGGCAACCCGGTCACCCAGCTGCACGCCCCGTGCGCGCAATTGATGGGCCAGTTGGTTCGCCTGGCGATTCAGCTCGCCATAGCTCAGCGCCTGGCCACCCTGCTGCACTGCCAGCATGTCAGGTGCGCGAGCGGCCTGGGCCTCGAACAGCGCATGCACGGTTTGGCCTTGCGGGAAATGCCGGGCACTGTCGTTGAACTGCTGCAGCACCTGCTGGCGCTCGACCACTGGCAGCACTGCCAGCGCCTGCAACGGCGTGGTGGGTGCCTGCTCCAGGGCATTCACCAGGCTGTCCAACACCTGTTCGAATTGCGCGCACAAGCGCGGTGCTTGCCATTCGGGCAGGCATTGCACGGTCAGGCGCAGGTCGTCACCGAGGTCGTCGACGCTGACGGTGAGCGGGTAATCGGTACGCTCTTCGGCGCCGACGATATCGATGCCGGGGGCCACCGGGATGATGTCGGCGGCATCCCCGGCGTCACTGTGGCGGTAGTTGAGCATGCTGTTGAACAGCGGCGCCGGCGCTGCAACGCCGCTGCATCGCTGGGCCAGGGCCAGCGATGCCTGCTCGTGGCCGAGCAAGGCGCTGAGCCGGCGATGGGTGGCCAGCAGCCCGTCGCGCACACTGTGCTGACCCAGGTCGATGCGCAGCGGCAAGGTATTGATGAACATGCCCAGCGCCTGCTCACCGCCGTCACCGGTGGTCATGCGCCCTAGCAGCACGCTGCCGAACACCACGGCCTGGCGCGCCGAGAGCTGCCCGACCAGCCGGGCGAAGCCCAGGTGCAGCACACTGGCCGGGCTGACCCCGAGTTGCCGGGCCTGGTTGCGCAAACGCTGGCTGAGCGCCGGCGCCAGGGTCAGGCGTGCCTGCTGCAGGGGTTGCTCGACCTTGCCCTGCTGGCCGAAGGCAAGCGTGGGCTCATCGATATCGGCCAGCATCTCTTCGAAGAAACGCTCATGGGCCTGTTCGTCGAGGGCCTGGCGGGCTGCCGCCAGCACGTTGCGAAACGGCATGGGTGCCGGCAGCTGCGCCGCTGTGCCGGCAAGGTGTGCCTGGATCTCGCGGCGCACGATGTCCAGCGCGGTGTGGTCCATGATCACGTGGTGGAACATCAACAGCGCAACCCACTCATCGCCCTCGCCCTGAGCGTGCATCAGTTGCATCAGTGGGGCCTGACGCAGGTCGAGGCGGTAGTGGCGCGGGTCGAAGCGCTGGCACAGGCCGGCCAGTGCGCTGCTGCCGGTCAGCGGCAGGGCCTCGCGCACCAGTGCCGCTTCACGCCAGACCACTTGTACGGGGGTATCCAGGTATTCCCAGTGCAGAGCGGTACGCAGGATGTCGTGGCGCTGGATGACCCATTGCAGTGCCTGGGCAAAGGCCTCCAGGTGGGCCTTGCTGGCAAAGCGAAGTTGCACCTGCGACAGGTAAGGGTCACCGTCGGTGGCGGACAGATGATGGTAGAGCATGCCCTGCTGCAACGGCGCCAGCGGGTAGATATCCTGAACATTGGCTGCACCGCCCGGTACGCTGTCGACGATGCGGTCGATGGCGGCCTGGTCCAGCGCTACCAGCGGCAGCATGTCGGGGGTGATGCGAAAGGCCGGGCTGAGCCAGTCGTCATCCTGTTGGGCAAGCATCTCCAGCAAGGCCGGCTTGTGCCGTGACAGCGCCTCCCACAAAGGGTCGTCCAGGGTTTCTTCGTCACCGAGGACGATCAGGTCCTGGTCTTCACGCTGGAGTCGGATTGCACGGGTGGAAAGAGCAGCCATCAGTTCGCTGAAGTGCATCGGTAAGCATCCTGCTTTGCCTGGAAATAGGGATGGTGGACACGCTAATGGATCGTGACCGGGCGGTCTGACATGGGAAGTGGGGACAATTCGGACCTGCGTGGTGTATGGCACGGGGGCAGCCGGTGCCATACAACGCGCTGCCTGTTTCGCGGGTCAGAGGCGTCGGCGCTTGCCCAGGCTGGGAATGGTGGTTGGCGGCACTACCACGGCAACCTGCTCGCGCTGGGTACTGGCCGCCAGCCCCGCCAGTGTCGGCTGGCTGAACAGGGTCCTGGCATCCACGTGCAACCCGGCTTGGCGCATGCGTGCCACCAGGCTGACCGCAAGCAACGAATGCCCGCCCAACTCGAAGAAGTTGTCGTCACGGCCTACCTGCTCGATCTTCAGCACCTCGGTCCAGATCCCGGCCAGCGCTGTTTCAAGCTCGCCCTGCGGTGCCTGGTACTCACGGCTGATCACAGCCTCCGCACCTGGTGCCGGCAGGGCCTTGCGGTCGACCTTGCCATTGGTGCTCAACGGCAACGCCGCCAGCCCCACGAACGCCTGCGGCACCATGTACTCGGGCATGCGCGCCAACAGGTGGCTGCGCAACGCCTCCAGCGCCGGCGCCTGCTGGCCATCGCTGCAGGTGAAATATGCCACCAGGCGCTCGTCACGCATCAGCACCACCGCCTGCCCCACAGCCGGGTGTGTAGCCAGCAACGCTTCGATTTCGCCCAGTTCCACCCGCACACCGCGCAACTTGACCTGGAAGTCGTTACGGCCGATGAAGTCCAGATCGCCGTCGGCGCGATAGCGCACCAGGTCACCGGTGCGGTACAGGCGGTCGCCCTCGACAAACGGGCTGGCAATGAAACGCTCGGCCTGCAGTTGTGGCAACCCCAGATAACCACGTGCCACACCGACACCACCGATGTGCAACTGCCCGACCGCACCCAACGGCACCGGCCGGTCATGGGCATCAAGCACATACAGCCGGGTATTGGCGATCGGCCGGCCGATCGGCGGCGCCTGCGTGGGTAGCGGTGCATGCGCTTGCAAGGTCCAGGCGGTGCTGTCGACGGTGGCTTCGGTAGGGCCGTAGACATTGTGCAGGCGCACGTTGGGCAAGTGTTTTCGCACGCTATGCACCAGGGCCAGGGTGAGCTCACCGCCACCACAGAAAATGTCGGTCAGGCTGGTGCAACGCTCAACACCCGGTTGTTCGAGAAACTGATGCAGCAGCGCCGGCACGAACTTGACGATACTGACCTGCTGCGTCTGGATCAGCTGCACCATGTACGCCGGGTCGCGATGGCCATCGGGCCGTGCCAGCACCAGACGCAAACCGGCGGTCAACGGCCAGAACAACTCCCACACCGAGCCATCGAAGGTGAATGGAGCCCGTTGCAGCAAGGCGTCACCCGGGCGCGGCGGGCAGATTTGCGAACCCCAGTGCATCAGGTTGCACAGCCCACGGTGCTCGACCATCACGCCCTTGGGCGTACCCGTGGAACCCGAGGTGTACATCACATAGGCCAGTTGTAATGGCCCCAGCCCCGCCACCTGTGGGTTATCGGGCGGGTTGGCCTGCCAGCCGATGTCGTCGAGGTCGAGCCAGCGACATGGCAATGCGGCGAACAGGCCCTGGGTGGCGCCGTGCACCAGCACCAATGTCGGGGTGCAGTCCTGCAGCATGAAGCGCAGGCGCTCTTGCGGGTAGCCAGGGTCCAACGGCACATAGGCGCCACCGGCCTTGAGCACGCCCAGCAAGGCGACCATCAGCGCAACGCTGCGCTCGACACACACGGCCACCCGGCTGTCAGGGCCGACCCCTTGGGCAATCAGCTGATGGGCCAGGCGGTTGGCCTGGGCGTTGAGGGTTTCATAGTCAAGGCTGTCGTCGCCTGCCTGCAAGGCAACGGCCTTGGGCGTGCGCCGGGCCTGGGCCTCGAATAACGCGGGCAGGGTCTGCCAGGTCGGGCTGTGGTTGTCTTCAGTGCGATTGAACTCCTGTAACAATCGCTGCAGCTCGCCGTCCGGCACTGTGCGCATGGCCTGCAGGCCTGCACTGCTGCGGCTGGCGAGTGCATCGCCCAATTGCTGCAAGGCGTTGAGCAAATAGTCCATGACCCGTTGCGCACTGATCGCACGTGGGGCGCGAATGGCCAGTTGCAGCGTATCCGCCTGTTCATCCACGGTCAGCACCAGCCCGTAGCTGTGTACCTCGCTGGCCTCGGCCAGTTCCACACCTGGCAGCACCTGGCCGAACGGCAAGCTACCCTGGCGGTAGTTGACCAGGCTGTCGAACAACGCGCTGCCTGCTGGCAAGCCACTGCAGCGCTGGGCCAGCAGCAGCGGCGCATCTTCATGCGCCAGCAGCGCTGCCAGCCCGGCGTGGGTTTCACTCAGCGCCTGGCCCGCCGAACGCTGTGCCAGGGTGACACGCAGCGGCAAGCTGTTGATGAACATGCCCATGGCCCGACCGGCCCCCGGGCCGGCCATGCTGCGCCCCAGCAGCACGGTACCGAGCACCACCTCGTCGCGCCCGCCCAAGGTGCCCAACACCTGTGCCCAAGCCAGGTGCAGCAGGCTGGCCAGGCTGGCGCCCTGTTGCCGCACTTGCTGGCGTAGCGCAACGACCCGCTCGCGGGCCAGGCAGTGGTCGTGGCGCTCCAGCTGCTGCTCATCAACCGTTGTGCCCCCGTACCCGGTGATCGGCGCTTGCGGTTCGATACCGGCAAGCTGCTTGCTGAAGAAGGCCGCGTGGCCTGCCTGGCGTTCGGCCTGGGTGCTGGCAGCGACATAGTCGCGGTAGGCCACTGGCTTGGGCAAGCGCTCGCCTTGCCCGGCCATGAAGGCTTCCAGCTCGCCCAGCAGCACCTGCAGCGATACGGCGTCGTTGACCAGGTGATGGAAACGTAACAGGCCCAGCCAACGGCCCTGCCCGGCATCTTCGCTGCACACCAGTGCCATCATCGGCGCATGGCGCAGGTCCAGCGGCCGCTGCTGCGGGTCGAAATGGCTGCGCACCTGCCCGGCAGGGCCGTGCCAGTGCTCAACCGGCAACCTCGCCTGGCGCCAGACCACCTGCTGCGGGTGTTCCAGCCCCTCCCAGCAAAGGCTGGTACGCAGGATGTCGTGGCGCTCGATCACCTGCTGCAAGGCAGCGATAAAGGCTTGCAGCTGCTCGTGACTACCGAAGGTAAACAAGGCCTGCTGCTGGTAGGGGTCGCGGGCATCGGTGACATGGTGATACAGCAGCCCCTGCTGCAGGGGTGCCAGTGGGTAGATTTCCTGCACGTTGCCAGCACCACCTGGCACCGTGGCGACAATGCGGTCAATGGCAGGCTGGTCCAGTTCAGTGAGCGCGAGCATGCCTGGGGTAATGTGCTGGCAACCCGGCAGCACCCGGTTTTCCGGCACCACCGGGCTATCGACCTGCGTCACGCTGGCCGCCAGGCTGGCCAGGGTCGACTGGCCGAACAGCACCTGTATGTCAGCCTGCAAGCCTTGCTGACGCAGGCGCTCGACCAGTTGCACGGCCAACAGTGAGTGGCCGCCCAGTTCGAAGAAATGGTCCTGGCGCCCTACCCGCTCAACCCGCAGCAACTCGCACCATAGCTGCGCCAGCTGCTGCTCGACCAGCCCCTGGGGCGCTTCATGCTCACGGCGCACCTTGGCGCTCTCGTCGGCCTGCGGCAAGGCGCGGCGATCCAGCTTGCCATTGGCGGTCAGCGGCCAGCGCTCAAGGCGTACATAGGCACCCGGCAGCAACGCAACCGGCAGGCGTTCGCGCAAGTGCTCGTGCAATGCACGCGTGGCCACCAGCGGGTCACCGATGAACCAGGCCTGCAACTGGCCGTCGCGCAGCATCACCACGCATTCGCGCACGGCCGCATGGCTGACCAGGGCAGCCTCGATTTCGGCCAGCTCAACCCGTACACCGCGGATCTTCACCTGGTCGTCGTTACGCCCGAGGTATTCAAGGGTACCGTCGGGCAGCCAGCGCACCAGGTCACCGGTGCGGTACATGCGTGCCCCCGCTTGCGGGTTGAACGGGTCGTGCAGAAAACGCTCGGCCGTCATCTGCGGCCGGTTCAGGTAGCCGCGGGCAACGCCCTTGCCACCCACATACAGTTCACCCACCGCACCGGGTGGCAGCAACTGGCGCTGCTCATCGAGCACGTACAGGCGGGTGTTGGCCACCGGGCCGCCGATATGCAGCGGCCCACCCGCCACGACCTGGCCGGAGGTGGCGACCACCGTGGTTTCGGTAGGGCCATAATTGTTGATCACCCGGTAGCGGCGCTCGCGGGCCAGGCGGCGCAGGCGGTCACCGCCAACCAGCAGGGTTTGCAGGGTTGGGTGCAGCTCGCCTTGGGCAAACGCGTGCTCGGCCACCGGGGTTGGCAGGAAGCTGACATCCAGCGGCTGCGCCCGCCACCAGGCGAGCAAGGCGTCGATGTCTTCGGTGCCATCGCGCACCGGCGCCAGGTGCAGGGTTGCACCGCTGCACAGGGCGGGCCAGACCTCCCAGGCCATGGCATCGAAACCGAAACCGGCCAGGCTCGACTGCTGCCGCCCGGGGCCCAGGTCGAAGCTGCTGCAGTGCCAGTCAACCAGGTTGGCCAGCATGTGCTGCTCGACCATCACGCCTTTGGGCAAGCCAGTGGAGCCGGAGGTATAGATGACATAGGCCAGGTCGCTTGGCGATTGCGGGGCAAACCGGAACGCTGCGGCTGGCGTGGCGGCCCAGTTGAAACGATCCAGCTCGACCTGCCTCAGACCATGGGCCGGCAAGCGTTCGGTCAGCCGGGAAAGGGTCAGCAGCACGTCAGGCGCGCTGTCTTCCAGCAGATAGGCCAACCGCTCGCGCGGATGAGCCGGGTCAATCGGCACATAAGCGGCGCCAGCCTTGAGTACGGCCAACAGCCCCACCAGTGTGTCCAGCCCGCGCTGGGCGATCAGCGCAACCCGCCGTTCAGGCCGCACGCCCAGGCCTGCCAGGTGTTGCGCCAGTAATTCTGCACGCCGCTCAAGTTCGCCATATGTCAGCGCCTGGCCGTTGTGCAGCGCAGCCACTGCCGCTGGCCGGGCCTTGGCCTGGGCCTGGATGCGCTGCTGGATCAGGCCCGCATCAGCCACTGGCATTTGCGTGGCATGCCACTGTTCAAGTGCGGCATGCTCACTGCCGGTCAGCAGGTCGAATTGGCCAGGCAGCGCCTGCGGCTGCTGCAGCCCTTGCTCCAGCACATGCAGCAGGCGCCCGGCCAGCGCCCGGGCTTCATCATCGGTAAACCAGGCCCGGTTGTGCACCACGTGCAGCGTCGCCGCGTCACTGTGGCTGTTGCACCGCAGGTGGATACTCAACGGCGTCGGTTCGTGGCCATTGCAGATCATCACGGTGTGGCCAGGCGCGTCAGCAATCTGCAACGCGTTGCTGTCTTCTTCGAACGAGACCATCAGTTCGAACAACTGCGCCCGCTCTTCACGCAGCACGCCGAGGCTGCGGTTGAGTTCACTGAGGGCAAAGCGCTGATGGCGATAATCCTGTTTCAACGCATCGCGAATGCCCTCCACCAGCGCGGCAAACGAGCACTCGCGGGCAAAGCCCATGCGCAGCGCACTCACCTGGGTGAACAACCCCAAGGTTGCCTTGAAGCGGGCGTTGCCGCGGTTGCGCACGGGCAGCCCGACCACCCATTCGTCACGTTGCCAGGTGCGCGTCACGCAAACATGCAACGCAGCCAGCAGCACATGCAGCGGCGACGCTTGCAGCCCGGCAGCAAAGCGGCGCATGCGTGCCAGCAACTGGCTGTCGAACGCTTGCACCTGTGCGCCACTGGGCGAGCCATTCGCCGGCGCAGTGCGCTCGCGCCGGGCCGACAGGGCGTCGGGCAACTGCTGGTAGCTGGCCAGCCAGTAGTCACGGTCGCGTGCATGCCGCGTGGACACCTGATACTGGGCATCATCTGCAATGAAGGCCTGGTAAGAGGCTGCCCCGCGCGGCAGGGGCAGGCCTTGCTGCTGCAACTGGTAGTAGTCGGCGAGCTGCTTGAACCACTGGTCTACCCCCCAGCCATCGAGAATCAGATGATGGGCCTGCACCGCCAGCAGGTGACGTTGGTCGGCAACGCGGATCAACGTTGCGCCCCATAACGGACTGGCGTCCAGGCTGTAAGGCGTACGCATTTGTGCTTCCAGCAAGGCCAGTGCAGCGGCGAACGGCTCGCTTGCCTGACGCAGGTCGTGCCAGGCGAGTGGCACGGCCATGTACGCGGCAAAATACTGGCGGGCAAGGCCGCCTTCGGTGACCAGGACCGTGCGTAGGCCATCATGCTCGGCCACCAGGTGCTGCAGCGCCTGCTGCAACTGCCCGACATCCACCCTGCCCTGCAACTCCACATACGCGCCAATGTTGTACAGCGGCGAGTCGCCATGGCTGATCTGGTCCAGCCAGATGTCACGTTGGGCAACGGTCAGGGCAAAGGTTTCGACGGCGGGCATGATTCGGCAGGTCCTTCTGGTTGATCATCCGCGGATTCAAGCATCGCCGCCTGCAGCTGTATGGCCCGTTAATCCCGGACAACCGCACCCCGCAGGGCGGGCTGCTGAAAAACGTGTAGGAAATTTGCCACTGCGCGCCATCCACGATGGCCTACGGCACACGGTGTACGTCGCGATCAGCCGACATTCGCCGTGCTTCTGGCGTCAAATAGCCGGCCAAGCGCGAATCTGCCCTAAACCCTGCCCCGCCCGGCAGCCACCCGCTGCGGCAGATCGGTGGCATTTTCTGTCCCGGTTTTCCATTACAGACGCCAGCCCGGTAGCGGGCTTGAATACCCCCACCCTCCCGCCATGCCACACGGAGCACTCGACAGCGAGACCACCCGCCGCAATACCCTGAACCGAGGAAGACAAGGAAATGATGCAGACCGACAGCCGCGAATACCGCCCCGACCCACAGCTGTACCTGCAATTGGGGGAACTGATCGCCAGCACCGGCGCTGCAGGCTTTGCCGACCAGATGTTACGCCTGGTCGAAGCACAAGTGCCTGTCCAACGGCTCGAACTCAGCGAATGGACCCTCGACCTGCAGCGGGCCAATGTCAGCCATATCGCGGTGCTGGGCAGTGCCGGGCTGCAACCCGCCCACGCTGCCATCAACAACCTGCGCCAACCGCTGTTGCAACGCATCATGCAGATGAAAGACCCGCTGCTGATCGAGCTCAAGGCGCCTCAGGGCGCCCCTCATCCACACCAGAATGCCCACCAGTGCCACGTGGTGTCGTGCAGTGGCAGCAAACGCTGGGTGATCAGTTTTCATCGTTTGCCAAGCCAGCGCACGTTCTCCCTGAGTGAACTGTCGCAGCTCAAGAGTTTGTCCGACACCCTGCTGCCGCTGGTGGAGCACCACGGTCAACTGCTTGAACAGGGCGCGATGCGTCGCGCCGGGTCGCCTCTGGTCGACCTTGAGGCAGGCTCGCTGCGCCATTCGTTTGGTGAGCGGCTGGTGCAGGAGGCGGTACGCCTGTCGACCCGCGAACAGGAGGTGTGCCTGGGCCTGCTGACCGGCGGAACGGTGCCAGAGATGGCCCAGCGGCTGAATGTGAAGAACAGCTCGGTGGAAACCTACCTCAAGCGTGCCACTGCCAAACTGGGGGTCAGTGGCCGCCATGGCCTGGCGAAATGGATGGCCGGTGCCTGACTGCGAGAACCTGCAATGCCCCGACATGTGTTGACCTTGTGCGCCGTACTTTTGTGCGGCTGTACGCTTACCCCTGATTATCGGCAACCTGAGCCTTCCGTGGCGGCACACTTCCCGCAGGGGGCAGCCTATGCCGGCAACGTGTCACCCACCCTGGCGGCCGAGGACTGGAAGCAGGTATTCCGTGACCCGGTACTGCGCCAGTTGATCGGCAATGCCCTGGCCAACAACCGCGATTTGCGCACAGCCGCGCTCAACGTCGCAGCCTATCAGGCGCAGTACCGGATCCAGCGCGCCGACCTGCTACCCAAGGTAACGGCCAATGGCCAAGGCCAGCGCCAGTACTTGCCAAGGGGCATCACCGGCACCGGCCAGGGGGTGATCAGTTCCAGCTATGCCGCGACCCTGGGGGTGAGTGCCTACGAGCTAGACCTGTTTGGCCGGGTGCGCAGCCTCAGCGACCAGACCCTGCTTACCTACCTGGCCAGTGACCAGGCCCGGCGCAGTACCCGCCTGAGCCTGGTGGCGAGTGTCGCCAGCGTGTACCTGACCTGGCGTGCCGACCAGGAATTACTGACCCTGGCCAACGAAACCCTGGTGGCCGATGAGCGCAGCCTGCGCCTGACCATCAACCAGCGTCGTGCCGGCACGGTATCGGCACTGGACCAGATCCAGGCGCGTACCAGTGTCGACAGTACCCGGGCGGCGGTGGCCCGTTACAAGCGCCTGGTGGCGCAAGACCTCAACCAGCTGACGCTGCTGGTGGGCGCCCCGGTGGCCGCTGACCTGGCCGCCCTGCCCCTGGCAACCGAGCAGATTGCCGGGCTGCCGGCCGGGTTGCCATCGGACTTGCTGCAACGCCGGCCCGACATACTCCAGGTCGAATACCAGCTGCGCGCGGCCAATGCCAATATCGGCGCAGCGCGGGCGGCGTTCTTCCCCAGCATCAGCCTGACCGCCAATGCCGGCAGCACCAGCCCCGAGCTCAACGGCCTGTTGGATGGTGGCTCTGGCAGCTGGCTGTTCCAGCCGCAGATCAGCCTGCCGATCTTTACCGCCGGCAGCTTGCGGGCAAGCCTGGACTACGCGCGCCTGCAAGAAGACATACAGGTGGCGCAGTACCAGAAAACCATCCAGGGTGCTTTCCAGGAGGTAGCCGACGGGCTGGCCGCACGGGCGACCTATCAGCGCCAGTTGCAGGCGCAGCGCGACCTGGTGGCGTCCAGCCAGCGTTACTACGACCTGGCCGAGCACCGTTACCGGATCGGCGTGGACAGCAGCCTTGCCTTCCTCGATGCGCAGCGCTCGTTGTTCAGCGCCCAGCAGGGGCTGATCAACGACCGCCTGGCGCAGTTGGTAGCAGAGGTGAAGCTGTATACGGCGTTGGGTGGGGGGTGGAGCGAGAGCGATTGAATTCGATGCGGCCGCTCCCGCAAAAATGCTTACAGGCTTGTCAGATGCTCATACAGGATGGTCGCACCGACCAGCATCAACACAATGCCACCAATGATCTCGGCCCGCTTGCCCACCACCGAGCCCAACGCCCGTCCGAGCATGGTGCCGATAGTAACCATAGTCATGGTCGCCAGGCCGATTGCCGCAGCCGCTACCCAGATGTTCACATCAACAAACGCCAAGCCAATGCCTACCGCCAGGGCATCGATACTGGTCGCGAACGCTGTTACCGCCAGAATCCAGAACGAGTGCTGGCTTTGTTTTTCTTCCTCTTCTTCATCCGGCTTCAGGCCGGCATACACCATGTGCGCACCCAGCAACAGCAGCAGGATGAACGCAATCCAATGGTCCCAATCCTCGACGTATTGGCTGGCCGCCTGGCCCAACAGCCAGCCGATGATCGGGGTGATGGCTTCGATGACGCCAAAGATAAGGCCGGTGCGCAGGGCTTCGACAAAGCGTGGTTTATTCAGGCTGGAGCCTTTGCCGATGGCAGCCGCAAAGGCATCCGTAGACATGGCAAAGGCAAGGAAAACGAGAGAAATGGGGTTCAACGATCAGGCTCCGCCGGGCAACGAGTCAACGACAGCTATCTGCAGGCCCGGCTTGGCCACAGAAAGGTCGTTGGTCTCGCCAATCCGGGTGGATGCACAGGCCATGGCAGGTTGCCAAATGTGTTGACCAGTGCGCCTTCGCAGGGGCGCGAAGGCAGGCTACTCCCCAAAGAGTGGGGGCATGATACCAGTGCCAGGTGAAAAAAGCGTGAATGGTTTTATCGGGTGCACATGGGTCTAGACTGAACAGAACCAGTTAACCGGGGGGCTGCCACACGTGGAGGTGTGAGATGAGCCAGTTCAAGCGCTTGTTTGTCATGCTCGGCCCGCAGATGCGCCATACGCCAGCGCTGCAACGCGCAGCGGCACTGGCGGAGTCCAGCGGTGCACTGCTGGATATCAATGTGTTCGTCGACGATGTCGACACCTTTGGCTTGATGAGCGATGGCCGCGAGCGTGAGCGGCTGCTCAGTGACAACCGCCAGTGGCTGGCGGATGAGGCCGAACAACTGGGCAATGCTGGCCTGGATGTGTCCACCGAACTGTTGTTGACCCGCGACCCGCTGGGCAGCGCGCTGGAGCGGGTCGAACGGCAAGGCTGCGACCTGCTGGTCAAGGACGTGCAGCACGAACCGGTGCTCAAACGCCTGCTGGTCACGCCACTGGATTGGCAGTTGCTCAAAGACAGCCCGGTTGCCGTGCATCTGGTCAGCGACATCCGCCTGCCCCTGCCCCGGCAAATTGCTGCGGCCGTGGACCTCAACAGCCACGGTGCTGGCGAGCACCTGGATGAGCAGGTGATTCACTGCGCCCGTGCCCTGGCCCTGCAGTGCAACGCCGAGCTGCACTTGTTGCATGTGTGCGACGCGGCCAAGACCCATATTGCTGACTTCGGTGCCGGCACGGTGACCATGCCCGGTTTCGATGGCAGTGTGCGGAATGCGCAGCGGGCAGCGTTCAACCGCCTGGGTGACCATCACCAGATCCCGCTGGAACGCCGGCACTTTCTGGAAGGCGCAGCCATCAGGGCCATTGCCCAGTTTGTCGGCCACAGCCGGGCGGATGTGATAGTGATGGGCAGCCACCGGCATGACGCCATGCAGACCTACCTGGGTGGCACCACCGCGCATGTGCTGGAACACCCGCTGTGCAATGTGCTGGCGATCAAGGCCATTCGCTGAGAGCCGGTTAACCTGGACAGGCCACTTCGCGGGCAACGTGAATCCCCTGTGGGAGCGGGCGTGCCCGCGAAGAATCCAGCACCGATCGACCTGCTTGGTATCTGGTACACCAGTGCCAGCTAAAAAGAATGCATTTGATAATGATTCGTAGTAATTTCGCGGCGCTTGCCCACCTTCCCTTCAGCGCCCTACTCCAGGATCGTACCGTCGATGCGTCGCACGTTCGTTTCGCTTTGTGTGCTTCATGCTGTCTCCCCGCTGGCCTTTGCCGAGCCTGAACCGCTCAGCGAACCCGCGCAGATCGAACTCCAGGCCCTCAGCATCACCGGCAGCGCCGACAGTGAGCGCGCCGATGGCCCGGTCCAGGGTTACAAGGCCACCCGCTCGGCCAGTGCCACCCGCACCGACACGGCGCTGCACGAAACGCCGCAATCGGTCAGCGTGGTGCCCAAGGATGTGCTGCAAGACACCGGCGCCACGCGCCTGCAGGACGGCCTGGACTACGCCGGCGGTGTTGGCCGCGCCAACAACTTCGGCGGCCAGGGCCTGACGACCTTCACCGTGCGCGGTTTCACTACCGGCGAGTTCTATCGCAACGGCTTCCCGATCAACCGCGGCTACCCCAATGCCCCGGACGCCAATACCGTCGAGCGCCTTGAAGTGATCCGTGGCCCGGCTACCAGCCTGTACGGCCGTGGCGACCCCGGTGGTACGTTCAACGTGGTCAGCAAGCAGCCTCTGCCAGAATCCAAGGTCACCCTGGGCAGCCAGTTCGATGACCAGGGCATGCACCGCGCCACGCTGGACGCCACTGGCCCGCTCAACAGCGACGGCTCGCTGGCCTATCGCCTGAATGTGCTGGGTGAAGGCGGTGAAAGTTTCCGTGATGACGTCGACAGCGAGCGCTACGACGTTGCGCCAGTGATCAGCTGGCAGGTCAACGACGCCACGAAGGTCATCTTCGAAGGCGATTTCATGCGAAACAACCACCCGCTGGACCGTGGCCTGACCCACCTGCCCGGGCAGCGAGGCACAGCCTCGCGCGACACCAACATCTGGGAGAAAGGCAGCGACAACCTGCTGCACAACGACAACAACATGGCCCAGCTACGGTTCGAGCACCTGCTCAACGACAACTGGACCTTGGGCGGTGGCATGCAGTGGCTGGATGGCTCGCTCAAGGGCAATGCGGTCGAAGCCAACGCTTTGCAGGCTGATGGCCGCACGCTGGGGCGCAACTTCAACTATCGCAAGCTGGAATGGACCGATCGCGACTACCAGCTCAACCTGACCGGCCACTTCGACACCGGTGGCTTCGCCCACACGCTGCTGACCGGTATCGAATACGAAGACTACGATTACAACTCGATCATCCAGCGCTCCGCAGCCGGTGCCGGCGCTTACCCGATCGATCTCTTCGATCCGGTGCTGGGCCAGCCGCGCCCAGCCCTGACACGTACTACCACCTGGGACAAAGAAAATCTCAAGACCTGGGCCGCGTTCGTGCAAGATCAGGTAGCGCTGACCGAGCGCCTCAAGGTTCTGGCCGGTGTGCGTTTCGAGCGCTTTGAGCACGACTACGTCAACAAACTCAACGCAGCGGGTAACTTCAACAAGGGCGAGAACGGCGTAACGCCACGGTTCGGCCTGCTGTATGACCTGACCGACACCGTGGCGGTCTATGCCAACACCGCTCGCTCGTTCAAGCCCAATAGCGGCGCGCCTGCTGGTGCCACAGGGCGTGGTTTCGACCCCGAGAAGGGCAAATCTTACGAACTGGGTGTGAAATGGGAAGCGCTGGATCGCCAGTTGAGTGTCGACGCGGCGATTTACCACATCGTCAAGGAAAACGTACTGACACGCGACCCGGCGGACCCCAACTACAGCGTCGCTGCGGGTGAGGTGCGCAGCCGCGGCCTGGACATCAACATCGCTGGCAATATCACGCCAGAGTGGCGAGTGATTGGCGGCTACGCCTATGTCGATGCCGAAGTGACCAAGGACAACCGGTTGCCCTCCGGCACCCGCCTGGCCAACATTCCGCGCAACAGTTTCAGCCTGCTCAACACCTACGAGTTCCAGGACGGCTTCGCAAAAGGGCTGGGGCTGGGGGTGGGGGTAAAATACGTGGATGACCGCAATGGCCAGACCGAGGCGGTCACCTACAACATGGACCAGTACACCGTGGTTGACCTGCTGAGCTTCTACCAGCTCAATGAGCACGTACGCCTGAACCTGGACCTGAAAAACGTGTTCAACAAGGAATATGACGAAGGTGCTTTCAACACTTACGCCTACCCGGGGGCACCGCGGACGGTGCAGGCTGGGGTTTCCTATACATTCTGAATGGCTGGGGCCGCTGTGCGGCCCCCTCCTTTAGAAACCTTTGCTGTAGAACAGCGAGTAGGACTCAATCCCGTCATTCGGCTGCTTGATCCCCGCATTGGAATAATGCATCGCGCGAATCCCGACTTTCTGTTCCCCAGGCAGCTTCAGACCGAAACCAATGCGGTCTTCGAAGTTGACCGCCGACCCCAAACGCTGGTCACCCACCTCGGTCCTGGAGAACGCCGCCAGGCCAATACCGGCCTCGATGTACGGCGTGTAGGTGAAGCCGCTGAATTCATAAGTGAACACCGGGCTGAATGACAGCGAATGCGCACCACTGGCGTCACCGCCCTCCCAGTAGGTGTAGGCGGCATCCCAATAACCGCTCACATAGCCGGTACTGCTTTCCAGCCACTTCTTGTCCCAGTCGAACGACAGGCCGATACGGTAGGTCATGTCGCCTTGACTGGTGGCGCCAACGGCGCCGGATACCTGCGCGGCCTGGGCCAGGTTGGCCCCTGCAAAGGCCAGCACTGCAGCGGCCAGCGAAGCTGCGAGACGGGTTTTCATCAACGACTCTCCTGATGGTCTACACGGCAAGCGGGGGCTTTTGCCCCTCGATTTTATGCGGTGACCGGTACATCCAGACCGGTCACACGAAGTAACGCTTTTTTGATTATTGTCCAGATAAACAGAAAGTCGAAACTACATTGCCATTATTCTGGCTAATTCAGTCGTTTACATTTCAATCATGCGCTTGCGTGGCCTTCCTCAAGTAATTTCACGAACATGCTCAAACTGCGTGACACCGTGCCTCGGCGCCACACCAGCCAGGTTTTCAGATACCGGAAGTCCTCCGCCATCGGCCAGGCACTGACCGTGCTGCATCCGGGCATATTGTCGAGCATGCTACGCGGCATCATGGCCAGGCCGGCACCAGCGCTGACGCATGCCAACATGCCGTGATAAGACTCCATCTCGTGGATCTTTCCCGGCACTGCCTGGTCCTTGACGAACCAGTTTTCAAAGTGGTGCCGATACGAACAGTTGGCGCGAAAGGCGTAGATGCTTTCACCGTTCACATCCTGGGCGCGGGTAACAGGTGCGTGGTTGAGCGGCGCGATGACCATCATCTCTTCCTCGAACACCGGCATGCCTTCCAGTGTCGGGTGCAGCACCGGGCCGTCGACGAACGCGGCCACCAGGCGGCCAGACAGCACGCCTTCAAGCATGGTCCCCGAAGGCCCGGTAGACAGGTCCAGGTCGACCTTGGGGTAGCGCTGGTTGTACGCCGCAAGCAAGGCCGGGATGCGCACCGCTGCCGTGCTTTCCAGCGAACCGAGAGCGAAGGTGCCCTGTGGGTCTTCGCCTGCCACCGCCAGGCGCGCCTCGTGTACAAGGTCGAGGATGCGCCGGGTGTATTCGAGAAAATTCCAGCCCGCAGGCGACAGGCGCAAGCGGCTCTTTTCGCGAATGAACAGTTCCACGCCCAGGTCCTCCTCCAGCTGCTTGATGCGCGTGGTCAGGTTCGACGGCACCCGATGGATGTGCTGCGCGGCCGCGCTGATGCTGCCCTGCTCTGCCACGGCCTTGAAGATTTCCAGTTGCACCAGGTCCACAGCCTTTCTCCAAACGTGAATGTTTCGCTCATTATTATTCAGTTTTCATTAAAGCCATAGCCCACTAGTCTGGCGTCACTGATTAACAACAACGAGAGTGTCCCGCCATGAGCGCGATCAGCAGCCTGACCCACGCCATCTCCCTCGACCCGTACAGCGGCGAGCAGATCGGCGCCTACCCGTTCGACACCGACGCCGCACTGGAAGCGGCGCTGCAACGTGCCAAGGCCGGCTATCGCCAGTGGCGCCAAGTGTCGCTGGGTCAGCGCAGCGAGTACCTGCTGGCCCTGGCCAGCACGCTCGAAGCCAAGGCTGAAGCCTTTGCCCAGATGATCAGCCGCGAAATCGGCAAGCCGATTGCCCAGGCCCGTGGCGAAGTCAGCAAGTGCGTCGGCCTGTGCCGCTGGTACGCCGAACACGGCCCCGCCATGCTTGCGCCAGAACCGACCCAGGTTGAGAAGGCCCGCATCGAGTACCGTCCACTCGGCCCGATCCTGGCCGTGATGCCGTGGAACTTCCCTGTCTGGCAGGTATTGCGCGGCGCTGTGCCGGCGATTCTGGCCGGTAATACCTACGTGCTCAAGCACGCGCCGAACGTGATGGGCAGCGCCTATCTCCTGGGCGAGCTGTTCAAGGACGCCGGCCTGCCGGAGGGCGTGTTCGAAGTGCTGAACGTGACCCCGGACGGCGTCACCCGCGCCATCAACGACCCGCGTATCGCCGCCGTGACCCTGACCGGCAGCGTACGTGCCGGCATGGCGATTGGCGCCCAGGCCGGCGCCGCGCTGAAGAAGTGCGTGCTGGAGCTGGGTGGTTCCGACCCGTTCATCGTGTTGGCTGACGCCGACCTGGATGCCGCCGTCAAGGCTGCAGTCATCGGCCGCTACCAGAACACCGGGCAGGTTTGCGCTGCGGCCAAGCGCCTGATCGTCGAAGAAAGCATTGTCGAGGCATTCACGCGCAAGTTCGTGGAAGCCACCCGCGAGCTGACAGTTGGTAACCCACTGGAAGACGGCACCTACATCGGCCCGATGGCCCGTTACGACCTGCGCGACGAGCTGGACGGCCAGGTGCAGGCGACCCTCGCCGAAGGCGCCACCCTGCTGCTGGGCGGCAACAAGGTCGAAGGTGTGGCCAACTTCTACGCGCCGACCGTTTTCGCCAACGTCACTCCGGAAATGACCGCATTCAAGCAGGAGCTGTTTGGGCCAGTGGCCGCGATCATCACTGCACGTGATGCCGACCATGCCGTGGAGCTGGCCAACGACAGCGAATTTGGCCTGGCCGCGACCATCTATACCGCCGACTATGCGCTGGCCGAGCGCATGACCACCGCACTGGATACCGGTGGCGTGTTCATCAACGGCTACTGCGCTTCCGACCCCCGCGTGGCGTTTGGCGGCGTGAAGAAGAGCGGCTTCGGGCGTGAGCTGTCGCACTTCGGTGTGCGCGAGTTCACCAATGCCCAGACCGTGTGGCTGGACCGTAACTGATTGATAATTTGGGGCCGCAGAGCGGCCCCAAAGGCTCAATCCCGAATCTGGTCCTTGACCCAGTCCAGCATCCCTCCCGGCACGATCAGCTCATGGCGCGCCCGCGAACACGCGGTGTACAGCCCCGCCAGCATCCGCGCCCGTTCGTTGCGATTGCCCGTCACCTGCGGCGCCACCATCAGCTCCGGCGACACCATCACCCGGGCGAATTCCATGTTCTTCACATCCCGCACCCGGCCCAGGAACAACTTGGGCGCCTTGTCCCAGCGGTAACGGCTCTTGGCTTTGGCAAAGTGCTCCGCCGTATAGCCCTTACGCAGCATGTTGGCCACGGCAACGAACGCCTTGTCATCGCCCTTGTCCTGCTCCAGCGCCTGCCAGCTGGCATAGCGGAACAACATCGGGTGACGCGGCCGCGTGCCGTAACGGTACAGCTCGATACAATCCTCGACGAACAGTTCGAAGTCTTTGCGTGCGCTTTTCAGCAATACGAACGGCACACCCTGATGCGTCAGGCGCTGGAACCAGCCAAACAGGCCCCATTCGTCATCGACGATCAGCGCTGTTGGCTGTTCCGGCACCGTCACCGTATCGAAGAAACTGACCCGGGTGTAATGCTCGGCGTTGCCACTGAAGGCCGCCTGGATCGACGCCGGATGTGCCTGGATCAGCGGGTTGAGCACGGTGTCCATCGCTGGCCCGGCCCGCAGGGAATGGTCGATGCAGCGCTGGCGGATGAAGCTTCCATGGTGCGGGCTGAGGCCATTGAGGTTCTGCAGTTCGTCGCCCAGGGCAATGATCGACTGTGGGCTGCGGTCGAGCACAGCCAACATCGGTGCCGACAGTTCGTGGGCTTCATCGACAATTACGTGGGTATAGCGGCTGTCGATCACATAACCGCTCAGCGACAACAGTTTGACCCGGTGGTAGTCGCGCACCGGTAGCTGGATTTCCCGTGCCGAAGGCCGAATCAGCTCCTGCCAATACAGGCGCGCCTTTTCCAGCAGCACCTCCTGGTCCAGCGGGCTGGTGCCAGGCCCCGCCCATGGCAGGTGGTGCAGCTGAAGCTGGGTATCGCCACTGTGGCAGAACGTACGCACAGCCCGGATGCACAGGGCAACCACGTCGCGCGCCGCCAGTGGGCCGATGTCGGGAACAGCCAGCCAGCGCACCACCTGCGCGTCCTGCGGACGCCACGACAGCTTGGTGCGGTACGGGTCGCGCAAACGCCAGCCATTGCTGGTGAGGTCGCGGTTGAGCAGCTCGTCAGCCAACTGGCCGAAAGTCAGCGCGGTGTAGGCTGAAGCGTCCTTGACCCGCGCCTGCAGGGCGCGTAACTGGCCTTCGGTCAAAGCCAGCAACAATGTGCGCTGCGGGTCCAGCAGGCGGGCGAACTGGTGGATCAGAAAGGTCTTGCCGGTGCCGGCGAAGCCTTGCACCGCCACGGACTCGTCGATACCACCGAGGAATTCACGCAACAGGCGGTTCTGCTGGTCGCTAAGCATCAGGTCGCTGGCCAGAGACGGCAGGTATACCGGATGCAGCGGTGTAGCCCGCTGGCGGTAGGTGTCGGCGAACTGGAAATTCCACTGGCCTTCGCCATCCAGCAGCTCGTTCGCCTGGTACTCGACCTCGGCCGACAACAGTGCAATGCCATTTTCGCCCAGCATGCCCAGGCCCATGGCGAACGCTTCGTGATCGAAGTGTTGCGCCACCTGGCCCTGAAAGCGCCCGGGTGCAGCACTTTCGACCTCGTTGGCGATGCGCACGATTTCGGCGAAGCGGCGTTCTTGCGCATCGGCCGAGGCGGTGGCGGGCTGGCGCGGCAGGTTTTGCACGAACAGCACGGCGGCGGCTTCGAGGACGCTGGCAGTGGTGAAGAAGTCGGTGTTGGGCTCGCTGGCGAGGCGGTCGGCCTGGTCGCTGGGCAAAGGCAGGTAGAACATCGGCACCTCGGGTGGAATCAGGCCGGCACGATAGCAACTTTCGGCGTGAGATGTTGGGCTCAACCCCTGCTGCGCCTTAATGTCTCGCTGGGAAACTCCTTGAACAACTGCCGATAACTCTCTGAAAACCTTCCCAAATGCCAGAACGACCAGCGCATCGCTACCTCGGCCACGGTCACGTCGCCACCCTGCAACAAGTCACGCCGCGCACCGTTCAGCCTGCGCAACCTCAGCCAGTGCGCCGGCGGCATGCCGGTAAACGCCTTAAACGCTTGCTGCAACTGGCGCAGGGATACCCCGGCAACATCCGCCAGCTCCATCAGGTTCAACGTCTCCTCGGGGCAATCCGCTGCCCACTCGCTGACCCGGCGCATGATCGCCCGCTCTTCATCCCGCCGCCCCAAGGCTCCGCCCTGCAGGCGCTGGCTGGCGTTATCGAGAATGAACAGGCAATCCTCCAGCAGTTGCTCCGCCAGGGCCTGCCCCTGCAACGGGCAATCGGCCTGCCCGAGGCGGGTCAGCGTGGCGCTCAGCCAACTGCCAAACAGCGCGTTCTGCCCGCTGCCCAGCGGCACCATGAACAAGCCTTCGAGGCGTTGCGGGTCCAGCCCATGGCGGGCCAGGAACGCCTGGTCGAACACCACTGCAACTTCCTGGTAGTTCTCCGGGGTTATCCAGATATTGCGGCTTTGCTCGTTCAGCAAGTACAGGCTGTTTTCGCTGCGGTCGAAGCAGAACGCCAGTGAACCGCTCGGTGCACGGAAAAACTGCTCCACACGGGTATTCAACCGCTCTTCGTACACCTCCACACCCTCCAGCCCCAGCCAACGCAGCTCACCGCTGAAGTGCCCCGGCGACATCTGCCGGTACTGCTGCTGCCAGCCAGGGGTGGCGCGCACCTGCTCAGAGACATCGGTGGTGTGAAAGGCCTGGACTTGCAGCGCATTGGGCGTTGTCACGCGAGATCCTAGTTGCACTCTTTTGGTGCATTGCTTTGCGAAGAAAACGGATAGATCAGCCCGTGGGGCTGCGACCAAGATAGCCTCCAGTGCGTCACCTGGGAAGTGCAACACCTTGCTGCGGCTTTCGCCAAACGCGTTGCTCCCACACTAAAACCCAACCAAGAGGTCTGTATGAACGCCCCCTTCGATCAGCTGTACACCTGGCTGAAAGAACACCGCATCACCGAAGTCGAATGCGTGATCAGCGACCTGACCGGCATTGCCCGCGGCAAGATCGCGCCCACCGCCAAGTTCCTCCACGAGCGGGGTATGCGCTTGCCCGAGAGCGTGTTGCTGCAGACGGTCACCGGCGACTACGTTGACGATGACATCTACTACAACCTTCTCGATGCCGCCGACATCGACATGGTCTGCCGCCCAGACCCCTCCGCCGTGTACCAGATCCCGTGGGCGATCGAGCCGACCGCGATCGTGATCCACGATACCTTCGACAAGCAAGGCAACCCCATCGAGCTGTCGCCGCGCAACGTGTTGAAGAAGGTGCTCAAGCTTTACGCCGACAAAGGCTGGCAGCCAATCGTGGCGCCCGAGATGGAGTTCTACCTGACCAAGCGCTGCGAAGACCCGGACTTGCCACTGCAGGTGCCACTGGGCCGTTCCGGGCGCGCCGAAAGCGGCCGCCAGTCGTTCTCGATTGACGCTGCCAACGAATTCGACCCGCTGTTCGAGGACGTTTACGACTGGTGCGAGATCCAGGGTCTGGACCTGGATACGCTGATTCACGAAGACGGCCCGGCGCAGATGGAAATCAACTTCCGCCACGGCGACGCGCTGGACCTGGCCGACCAGATCACCGTGTTCAAGCGCACCATGCGCGAAGCGGCGCTCAAGCACAACGTGGCCGCCACGTTCATGGCCAAACCGATCACCGACGAGCCAGGCAGTGCCATGCACCTGCACCAGAGCGTGGTCGACATCGCCACGGGCAAGCCGATCTTCGCCAATGAAGACGGCAGCATGAGCCAGCTGTTCCTGCACCACATCGGCGGTTTGCAGAAGTACATCCCCAAACTGCTGCCGATGTTCGCGCCCAACGTCAACTCGTTCCGCCGCTTCCTGCCAGACACCTCGGCGCCGGTGAACGTCGAGTGGGGTGAAGAAAACCGCACCGCCGGCCTGCGCGTGCCCACCTCCAGCCCAGAGGCAATGCGCGTGGAAAACCGCCTGCCGGGCGCCGATGCCAACCCGTACCTGGCCATCGCTGCCAGCTTGCTGTGCGGCTACCTGGGCATGGTCGAGAAACTGGACCCCAGCGCGCCCGTACAAGGCCGTGCCTACGAACGGCGCAACCTGCGCCTGCCAATCACCATCGAAGACGCCCTGCAGCACATGGAAGACTGCGAGACCGTGCAGCAGTACCTGGGCAAACAGTTCGTCCAGGGCTATGTGGCCGTCAAACGTGCCGAGCATGAGAACTACAAGCGGGTCATCAGTTCCTGGGAGCGTGAGTTCCTGATGATGAGCGTCTGACCCAAACGGGGGCGCTTTGCGCCCCCGCACCCCGAACTCAAAGAACAAGACCAACGAGGTGTCCCCATGCGTCATCTGCAAGCCCTGATCCCCGCTGCATTCACCCTGCTGTTCGCCACCACTACCCACGCCACTCCTTCGGTGAGCGTGTACAACTGGACCGACTACATCGGTGACACCACCCTGGCCGACTTCCAGGCCAGCAGCGGCATCAAGGTGGTCTATGACGTGTTCGACTCCAACGAAACCCTGGAAGGCAAGCTGTTGGCCGGGCGCACCGGCTATGACGTGGTGGTACCCTCCAACCACTTCCTTGCCCGCCAGGCCCAGGCTGGCGCCTTTCTGCCACTGGACCGCAGCAAGCTGCCGAACTGGCAACACCTGGACCCCAAGCTGCTCAAACAGCTTGAACAGAACGACCCCGGCAACCAGTACGCGGTGCCCTATCTGTGGGGCACCAACGGCATCGGCTACAACGTAGAGAAGGTCAAGGCGGCACTGGGCGTTGACCATATCGATTCATGGGCGGTGCTGTTCGAGCCCGAAAACCTGAAAAAGCTCAAGCAGTGCGGCGTCGCCTTCATGGACTCGCCCGACGAACTGTTCCCGGCGATCCTCAACTACCTGGGCCTGGACCCGCGCAGCGAAAAACCGGCCGACTACGCCAAGGCCGAAGCCCGCTTGCTGGAATTGCGCCCCTACATCACCTACTTCCATTCATCCAAATACGTGTCCGACCTGGCCAATGGCGATGTCTGCGTGGCCTTCGGCTACTCCGGAGACGTGTTCCAGGCCGCCAACCGCGCCGTGGAGGCGAAGAACGGCGTGAAAGTCGCCTACAGCATCCCCAAGGAAGGCAGCAACCTCTGGTTCGATCTGCTGGCCATCCCCAAGGACGCCAGCAACCCCGACCAGGCCCTGGCCTTCATCAATTACCTGCTCGACCCGAAAGTGATCGCCAAAGTCAGTGCCACGGTCGGCTATGCCAACGCCAACCCGGACGCCAAGGCCTACATGGATGCATCACTGGTGCATAACCCCGAGATCTATCCACCCCAGGACGTGCTGGACAAGCTGTACATCTCCAGCACCCCGAGCCCGCAGATCATGCGTGTCATGACCCGCTCCTGGAGCAAGATCAAGTCCAACCGCTGAGCCGAGAACGCCCATGTCTTTCGATTCCCGACACACTCCTTCGTACTACGCTGCCACGGCACGCAACGCAGCGCCCTACCCTAGCCTGGACGGCGAACTGACAGCCGATGTGTGCGTGGTCGGCGGCGGGTTGACCGGTGTCAACACTGCCCTGGAACTGGCTGAGCGCGGCTTGTCGGTGGTGCTGCTTGAGGGCCGGCGCATTGGCTGGGGCGCCAGCGGGCGCAATGGCGGCCAACTGATTCGCGGCATTGGCC
The DNA here is from genome assembly GCA_029202525.1 of Candidatus Pseudomonas phytovorans. Classification (NCBI taxonomy): domain Bacteria; kingdom Pseudomonadati; phylum Pseudomonadota; class Gammaproteobacteria; order Pseudomonadales; family Pseudomonadaceae; genus Pseudomonas; species Candidatus Pseudomonas phytovorans. Next base: position 3,579,418 of record CP119325.1, on the reverse strand, counting down.
ATGACGTCAGCGGCTTTACCCGGCATGTCGGCCAGGAAGGCGTGCACTACCTGAAGCAGGCCGGGATCGATTCGGTGGCGCTGGTGGCCAGCCGCATCGCCCAGTACGGCATCGCTTGCGACCTACGCTGGGGGTTCTGTGAACTGGCCAACACACCCGACCAGTTCGCCACATTCAAGCACGAGCAGGATGACCTGGCAGCACTTGGCTATCGCCCTGAAACCCGCCTGGTAGGCCCTGGGCAATTGCATGAAATCGTCGCCAGCGACCAGTACGCCGGCGGCCTGGTAGATATGGGCTCGGGCCATCTGCACCCACTCGACCTGGTCCAGGGCGAAGCCCGTGCCGCCCATGGCCTGGGTGTACGCATCTTTGAGCAAAGCCCCGTGCTGCGTATCGAGCACGGCCCCCGCGTAACCTTGCACACGGCCCAAGGCAAAGTGCGGGCAAGTAGCCTGGTGCTGGGTTGCAACGCTCACCTCGATGAGCTGGAGCCACGGCTGAGCGGCAAGGTGCTACCGGCCGGCAGCTACGTGGTGGCCACCGAGCCATTGCCCGAGGCACTGGCTACTGCCCTGATCCCGCAGAACATGGCGCTGTGCGACCAAAAAGTTGGCCTGGATTACTATCGACTCACAGCGGACCGCCGTCTGCTGTTCGGCGGCGCCTGCCACTACTCCGGCCGCGACCCCAAGGACATCGCAGCCTACATGCGGCCCAAGGTGCTGAAGGTGTTCCCGCAACTGGCCAACGTGCGCATCGATTACCAGTGGGGCGGCATGATCGGCATCACCGCCAACCGCTTCCCCCAGGTCGGGCGCCTGAGCCAGCACCCGAACGTCTATTACGCCCAGGGCTATTCCGGGCACGGGCTGAACGTGACGCACTGGACGGCGAAACTGCTGGCCGAAAGCATCGCCCTCGGCCACAGCCAAGGCCTGGATGTGTTCAGCGCCGTGCCCCACCTGACTTTCCCAGGCGGCAAGGCGCTGCGCTCGCCGCTGCTGGCCTTGGGTATGCTGTGGTATCGATTACGAGAAGCGCTCGGTTGACAGCCTGCGGGCGGGCACGCTGCCTCTAGAAGCGAGCAAGCCCGCGATGCGCAAGATACCTGAGAAGAAGAACCTGACTCATTGTTTTGATGAAGCTGCTTGAAATTAGAATTACTTTAAAGAAGAACCTGCAATCCTTTGTTTTTGATCACATTCAATAGCTTCAAGGCTGGTCCTGAAGGGCTTGTTTCGCCCTGTTCCCACTTGCGTACGGTCGAAGCGCTGGTGTGCAGATGCATCGCAAATACCGGCTGACTGAAATTGAGTCTCTCACGCAAACGGCGTATGTCCAGAGCACTGAAATCTCGGACCGGCGCCGGGCACAACGCTTCGTAATCACGAAGCGTAAGCTTGCCTATCGCGCCGGCGTCATGAAGGGCGACAAGGTCCTCACGTAACGATTCAACCAGTTTGCTGCTCACAATCTACCTCCATCAACACACCTGCTTGCAACGCCCGACAGAGCGCTACCGGTGATAAATCCAGAAACACCTTACCCGCGAATCGCAGCGCTTTCTGCTCTTCATGCGTAATATTTGCCTTGTCGCTTTTAGCAAAGCCATGCAAGAAAACACATCGATCACCTATACGAACAGAGAGCAGGGTTCGATAACCGCTGCGCTTACCCGCACAATGCGCCGCCACACGCTTCTTGAACAATTCACCGCCCAGGCTTGCATCGACCAAGCCTCGGCACATTTCCTCTACTGCCTTGCAGAGCATCGCGTCACTCAGCCTGTGAGCAGCCTGCCAACGCGCAAAATCCTTGCGCTTGAAGATCTCCATAACCACATCCTAACCATACCCGTAACGGGCATATTTTTCCAAGAGTGGCTGCAGATGAAAAGCCAGTGAGATCCCAGGCCTCTGTAGGATTTTTCAACTATGCAACGCTCGCTACTCTCGAATCAGCAGTCCGAATTGAACCCGCCCACTGGCCAACTGTCATGCACCTGCTAGCGTTGTTCTGGCCGACTTCTCATGGATGCGCCTTCATCATGAAATCACTGCCTCGCATTACCCTGTTGTGCGCCGCATTGCTTGCCGTGACCGCCTGCTCCAGCAATCGCGTGGACCCCAAGGATTATTCCGGCTTCCTCAAGGATTACAGCCGGTTGCAGGAAGCCAAGAGCCCGTCCGGTGACCCGGTGATGCGCTGGATCGACCCCAAGGTCAATATCAACCAGTACAGCCAGGTGTTCATCGAGCCCAGCCAGTTCTACCCCAAGCCGCAGCCGACAGCGGTTATCACGCAGCAGACGCTGGGGGAAATCACCCGCTACTTCAATGAAGCCCTGCGTCGTGAAATCGGCAGCGTGATGCCGCTCGCCCAAGGCCCCGGCCCGGGTGTGATCGTGGTGCGCCCGGCAATCACGGCAGTGTCCACCAGTAATGAAGGGCTCAAACCCTACGAAGTGATCCCCATCGCGCTGATCGCGGCAGGCGTGAACACCGCAACGGGCGGCCGTGACCAGGATGTGGATGTGGGGGTGGAGGCAGCGTTCCTCGATGGGGCCAGCCAGAAGGTACTGGCCCAGGTGGTACGCAAAGGTGCGGGCCAGGAGCTGGAGAACGATACCCAGAAGCTGACTCTGAATGACGTCAAACCGGTGCTGGATGGCTGGGCCAAGGACATGCGCGCGAGCTTCCTGGAAGCGAAGCAGAAAGCCCGCTAAGAGTCGGCCGGACGCAGAACCTGTGGGAGCGGGTTCACCCGCGAAAAATCCAACACAGTGTATGGCACCGGCTTCGCCGGTGTTCGCGGCTAAAGACGCTCCCACAGGGTCCGCCCGTCAACGGCTCAGCACTCTACAAAAGCTACTGCCAAACCGCCGCGCGAGGTCTCTTTGTAGTTGGCATGCATATCCGCCCCGGTATCACGCATGGTGCGGATTACCCGGTCGAGCGAGATGAAATGCTCACCATCTCCACGCAACGCCATCTGCACGGCGTTGATCGCCTTCACCGCCGCAATCGCATTGCGCTCGATGCAAGGCACCTGCACCAAGCCACCCACTGGATCGCAGGTCAGCCCAAGGTTGTGTTCCAGAGCAATCTCGGCCGCGTTCTCCAGTTGCGGCGGCGTTGCCCCCAAGAGCTGGGCCAGGCCAGCGGCAGCCATCGAGCAGGCCGAGCCCACTTCACCCTGGCAGCCCACCTCAGCCCCCGAAATCGATGCGTTCTTCTTGCACAGGATGCCAACCGCCGCTGCCGCCAACAGGAAGTCCACTACATCTGCATCGCAAACCGTAGGGTTGAACTTCATGTAGTAGTGCAGCACCGCCGGGATAATGCCAGCCGCACCATTGGTGGGCGCTGTGACCATGCGCCCGCCTGCCGCGTTCTCTTCATTGACCGCCAGGGCGAACAGGTTCACCCACTCCATGGCGCTGAGGGTAGAGCCAATCACGTTGGGCTTGCCCAGCTCCTGCAGGCTGCGGTGCAGCCGAGCGGCGCGGCGTTTGACGTGCAGCCCGCCAGGCAGGATGCCTTCATTGCGCAGGCCGTTATCAACGCACTCACGCATGGCCGCCCAGATGCGCAGCAGGCCTTCACGTACTTCCGCTTCCGGGCGCCAGGCAAGTTCGTTAGCCATCATCAATTGCGCCACGCTCAAGCTGTGGGCTTTGCACAAGGCCAGCAACTGGGCAGCGCTGTCGAACTCATAAGGCAGCTCAATGGCGTTGCTTTCGCCTGCCGGGGCGTCGAGTTCGGCTTGCTCGACGATGAAGCCGCCGCCCACCGAATAGTAGGTCTGGTGCAGCAGGCTGCCTTGGCCGTCCATCGCTTCCAGGCTCATGGCATTGGGGTGGTAAGGCAGGTTCTCGTCGAGCAGCAACATGTCACGGCCATATTCGAATGCCAGCGGGTGGCTGCCATCCAGCATCAGGCAATGCTCCTGCAGTACCTGGCCAATGCGCGACTCGATGGTGGCCGGGTCGACACGGTCCGGCCACTGGCCCATCAGGCCGAGCAGGCAGGCACGATCGGTGGCGTGGCCAACCCCGGTGGCCGACAGTGAGCCATACAACCGCACTTCAACGCGCGTTACCCGCGCCAGCAGCCCCTGCTCACGCAGGGCCTGGGCAAACGTCGCCGCTGCCCGCATCGGGCCGACGGTGTGAGAGCTGGACGGCCCGATGCCGATTTTGAAAAGGTCGAAAACACTGATAGCCATGCTAATGCCTGACCGTGCCCTGATATGAATCCACAGCACGGTTATCTGAAGAAATTGAGCGGTATTGACATTTTGGGCGATACTGACGCGCTGGCTCACGGATGACCAACGAAAATTTCTAAGCAAGCCTTTAGCAGGACTAAACAATGCGACGACAACTCAATGGTCAGATGTTCGTCTGGCTGCATGTATTCGCCTGTGCAGCCCGGCACCTGTCCTTTACCCGCTGCGCCGAAGAGCTGCACATCACCCCAGGCGCGGTCAGCCAGCAGATGCGCCAACTGGAAGAACGCCTGGGTTACCGGCTGTTCCTGCGCCGGGCGCGCGGCGTAGAACTGAGCGCCGAGGGGCAACGCCTGGCCCAGACGGTGGCCGAGGCCTACGGCAGCATCGAGGCTGAACTGCTGCGCCTGGACGCCGGTGAAATTCGCGGCACCTTGCGCGTGCGCTCGATTCCGTCATTCCTGGCCAAATGGCTCACCCCGCGCCTGCCACGCTTCCAGCAGCGTTACCCGGACATCGAACTGCGCCTGGTGGCTGAAGACAGCGCCCAGGCCTTGACTCTGGGCGACTTCGACCTGGCAATCGACCTGAACGATGGCAGCTACCCTGGCATGCTTTCGACACCGTTGCTGGACGAACAGATCTTCCCGGTGTGCTCCCCCACCTTGCTGCGCGGGCGCCCTCCACTGCACGGGCCGGCGGACCTGGTGCACTACCCGCTGCTGCACGACATCACCGCCTGGCGTGGCAGTTCGGAGTATGCGGAGTGGGAGTTCTACCTTGAGGGGATTGGTGCCGCCGGCCTGAATGTGCGACGTGGGCATACCTTCAACCGCAATCACCTGACCATCGAGGCGGCGATAGCCGGTATCGGTGTGGCGATCGCCCGGCGCACGCTGCTGAACGACGAACTGGAGCGCGGCGCGTTGATCGTGCCGTTCGGCGTGCCGATCGCCAACCACAAACGCTACGTGGTGCATTACCCCCCAGGCGGGTTGAACCAGCCGGGTGCGCGGGCGGTGCATGACTGGCTGGTGGAGGAAGCGCGGGGGTTCAGGGAGTTGCATCCGCTGAACAAGGATTAACTTGCTCTCAAGGATAAATGCGATTCCTGTGGGAGCGGGCATGCCCGCGAAGCAAGCGACTCGGTACATGGCACCGGCTGCGCCGGTGTTCGCGGGCATGCCCGCTCCCACAGAGGTTGCGCATGCTGCTCATATTTTCTGCATGCCAGTTACCTGCACATCACAATGAGGCCAGCCGGAGGCCGCTCAATACGCCTGCTTGCCAGTAAAGGCGTTAAGGGTGCGCACCAGTATCACGAAGTCGAGCCACAGCGACCAGTTGTTGATGTACTCGATGTCCGAGTCCACGCGCTGGATCATCTGTTCGATATCCTTGGTCTCTCCCCTGAAACCGCGCACTTGCGCCAGGCCGGTCATGCCCGGTTTGATATTGTGGCGGGCAAAATAATCGACGATGTCCTGTGAGTATAACGTGTCATGTTGCAACGCATGTGGCCGCGGTCCAACCAGTGACATCTCCCCCGTCAGCACATTGAACAATTGCGGCAGTTCATCGAGGCTGGTGCGGCGGATAAACGCACCAATTTTAGTCAAGCGCGGGTCATTCTTCTGCGCCTGTTTGACCACGCCTTGATCCGGTTGGTGAACGTGCATGCTTCTGAACTTCCAGATACGGAACGACTCACCCGTCCAGCCCGTGCGTTCCTGGCGGAAGAATACGGGCCCGCGGCTGGTGAGTTTGATAGCCAGTGCAACGCCCAGCAGTACAGGCGACGCACACAGCAGTATCAATGCCGCCAATACCCGGTCTTCAATGTTCTTCAGGAACAGGCTCATGCCCGTCAGTGGTGTTTCAGACAACGTCAGCACAGGAATGCCGGCAATTTCCCGCACGCTGTGGTTGATCAGGCGTAATGAGAAAATATCCGGCACCCAGTTTACAGCGATGCATTTGTCGAGCAGCTTGAAGTACACATCGTTGATCACCTCTGAGCCCCCCAGCGGTGTCACCAGGTACACCGTGCGAATGCCATGCTGGGCAACGATTTCATCCAGGTCTGCAATGTGCCCGAGCACGGGCAGGCGCTGCTTGCCCTCGGCACTTTCGAGCACCTGCTCGCCTGTTTTGTCCGTCAGCACGCAGCCCAATACCCGTTCGCCAAACCAGGGGTTATTGCTGATTTTCTGATAAAGAAAATTGGCCAGGTCGCCATTGCCAATAATCAGAGCGTTGTCCAGGCGCGCATGCGCGGTAAAGCGCTTTTGCAGTTCACGTACCGCAAAATGCAAGAACAACTGGGCAATATAACCAATGATAAATAACTGCACGACCAACAACCGTGAATAGGTTTCACTCTGCTTGGTCAAAAAAGCCATCACCACAAGAAAGCAGAACGTTGCCGACCACGCCTTGAACAGGCGGAACGCTTTGATCGAAAGGCCAACGTTAGTGCGGTAGATTGCATAATGATCGTAAATGACCGCCAATGCGCCGATCAGCAACAGCAGCATGATTACATAGTCTGAGGTAATGTAACCGAACTGATCATAGATGAGGTACCAGGCAATACCGGTTACTGCAATACCGTCGAGCCCCGCCTGAATGGCGTTACTTACACTGCTTCTTCTTTGGAGTAAGGAACGACTGCTTCTGGGTTCGAAAACCATTTCAGACCTCATCTATTTGAGCGTAGCAAGTGCCGTCCACCAAACATCATGTCTTGAAAACAGCTGGTTCAACGCCAGTGAAGCAGGATCGTGCAGCCCCCAAGCCAATGCTCTCACTGTAGCAGCCACCCGCCATCAGCGCGGATTTTGGCCGATTCATACGGTGCCCCTGGCCGAATCGGCTGCCTTGCGACACAACAAGGTGCGTAGCAAGAACAATGGATTCCCAACCACGTAACGCATGAACAGACGTTTTGGCTCACGTAACAGCCGGTACGCCCACTCGCCACCCAAGTGCCGCAGCCACTGCGGTGCCCGGCTGACCTTGCCACCGAGGAAATCCAGGATCGCCCCGCCGCACACAATCAGGCATGGCCCGCCGACGGCTGCCAGCCTGGCGGCCACCGCTTCCTGCTTGGGCATGCCCATCCCCAGCACGATCAGTTCCGGTTGCTGCTCGCTGGCCAGTTGCAGGTAGGTGTCGATGCTGGCAAAGCCGTCGTGGACCGACACTGGCACCACGCCAAACAAGGCTTCGCTGCGCTGCACGGCCTGGTTCAGGTACGGCTGCTGAGTACCCCAGAACGCTACCCGTCGCCCGCGGTACGCTTCCATGAGGCTGGGGATGAAGTCGGTGCCATTCATGTTGAGACCAGGCTCCAGCCCCAACCGGCGATACAGGATCGCCATGCCAGAGCCGTCGCGCAACAGCACATCGGCCGCCGACAACGCCTGGCAATACGCGCCGTCGCGCACCACCAGGTTCATGGCGTGGGCATTGACGAAGCCCAGCACGGTTGCACAGGTCGGTGTGGCAAGCCTGTCGAGCAGGTGCTGCGCCGCGGCGTTGTCAGGCACCACTTCAAGGGTGTCAATAATACGCTTCCAGCGTTTCTGCCATTGCCATTGGGCCATCAGTCATCATCCCGTTTGGAGCGCACCCATTCGACCTGGCGCTTGATCAGGAACCCCAGGTACAGGGGGATCTTCCTGGCGGCGTAAAAAGGCGCATACAGCAGCACTGAAAACGGGACGAGTTCACGGCAGAAGCGTGCCCACGCCAGCAGCACGGCAAGGCCGAGCATGACCAGCGCAGCAAGCGCGATCCACGCAGGCGTCCCATGGCCTGTCAGCAGGTACGCCAGCCAGGTCACCAGATTCAGCCCGAGCAACGTCAGCACCAACAACGCCAAGGGTGGCACCAGCAAATCCAGCGTCATGGCCAGCAGGCTGCCGTTGCGCTGGCTGATAGCGACCAGCGCACGCTTGGGCGCATCGGCCAGCATCAATCCCAGGTGGCCATGTTCCCAGCGGGTGCGCTGGCTGTTCATGCCTTGCTGGCTGGCAGGAAACTGGCTGGTAACCAGCGCTTCAGGGCAAAAAAGCGGCGGCTTGCCTTGCTGGCACAGGTCCAGGCCCAGCTTTACATCTTCCACCAAGTGCCCATTGGCCAGGTTGATCAAGGCCAGGTCGTGCCAACCGAACGCCATGCCTGCCCCCATCAGCTGGCATGGTAGCCCCAGCCGCGCCCAGCCACGCGGGCGCACCAGGTTCTTGACCCGCCAGGCAAACTCGGCCACCTGCACCTTCAGCCCGCTACCGGCAGGAGCGCGCATCAGGTACAGCGCTTGTACCGGGCGCTGGGCCTGATGGTATCGACGCGCCAGGCAGTCAATCGCCCCTTCGCTTACCTGGCAGTCGGCATCCACCACAATCACCACCTCGGGCGGCAACTCGGCCAGGTGGCGTACGCCGAAGTCCAGGGCGTAGCCTTTGCCACGCAGCACCGTATCAAAGCGCTCCACCACCTCGGCGCCGGCCTCGCGGGCCAGCTGCGCCGTGTCATCAGTGCAGTTGTCGGCCACCACCAGCAAGCGGTCACCTGCCAGTAACTGCGGGGTAATGCTCGCCAGCGTTGCACGAATGATTGCAGCCTCATCATGTGCCGGGACCAGCACAGCCACCCGAGGGCGCACACTGATGCCCAAGGGCCGGGTGCGCGGCGGCAGGCAAGCCAGCAGCATCTGCAGGAAAAATACCGACACAGGCACAAGGGCGATCACCGCCAACAGGCCCAGTAACCAACTCAATACACTCATCATGCGGATGCCTTGAAGTAACCGGCCAGCTTGGCTGCCTCGGTGTCGATATCATGCCGTTGCAGCACGCGCTGGTAGGCCGCCTCGCCCATGCGCTGCAGTTCTTCGGCGGGTTGCGCAAGGCATTCGGCCATGGCCTGCGCCAGTTCGTCCACGGCGCCAGCGGGGAACAGCCAGCCGTTCTCGCCCGGGCGCACCAGCTCCGGGATACCAGCCACATAGGTGGTCAGCACCGGCCGACGCAAGGCCATGGCCTCCATGATCACCACCGGCAAGCCCTCGGCGAAGCTGGGCAATACCAGTGCACGAGCGGCAAGTATTTCCTCGCGCACCTGCGCGCTGCTGATCCAGCCGGTGATGCGAACGTGCTGCTGCAAACCGTGCCGGGTAATCAGCGCCTCGATCTGCTCGCGCATCTCACCATCCCCCGCCAGAACCAGCTCGAAGGCGATCGACTGTGCCGCAAGCTGACGCGCCCCCTCCAGCAGCAACAGCTGGCCTTTCTGTTCACAGAGCCTCCCGACGCACACCAGCCGTGGAGTTGCCGGCAGATTGACCGGCGCTACCTCATGGAAACCTGGTTCCAGGCCGCAATGCACCACTTTCACCTTGGCCCAATGCTCGTGTGCCACCCAGCGAAACAGCTGGCTGCGCCCGTAAGAACTCACCGCTGCAACAAAGGCCGCACGCCGCACTTTCTCGCCCAAGTGCAAAAACTGCGGTTTATCGAACTCTTCCGGCCCATGCACGGTAAAGCTGTACGCTGGGCCACCCAGCAAATTGGCCAGCATCACCACCTCGGTAGAGTTGGTGCCAAAATGGGCATGCACGTGTCTGGCCTCACCAGCCTGCAGCCACTGCAATACCTGGCAAGCTTCGGCCAGGTAGACCAGGTGGTAGGGCCACGCGCGATCAGCGCGCAGGCCAAGGCGCAGGGCCAGTCTCAAGGCCTGGAAAAAGCGCTGCGGTTGCGCGCGCAGCACCTGCAATGTAGGCGTCAGCAACCCCTTGATGCCGCCTTGCAACACATAACGGGTCTTGGCCCGCTCGGCTGTGTCCTCGGGGTCCTGCAACTCGGCGTCCCACCCCCGCAGCGCAATGCGTTGTACCGCGACGCCCTGGCGCTCCAGCGCCAGTATCTCGCGGCGGATGAAACTGTGGCTGACCTTCGGGTACTGATTGATGAAGTAAGCGATGCGCATACGTATCCAGATCCAAACCCGCTTGATGACCTACCTCCCCTGCCAACCTTCACTTCAGGCTGTCGACTATGGGCGGTCTGTCTACTGCCGATGCACTCACAGCAAATGCATCCCCCTGTTTTCCTTGTAGTCCAAGGTTGTGACTGCTGCTTGGCAATGCGGCCTGCAAGTGCGCGAAAACATCGTCGAGCATTGCCTGGCGACGTCGGTACATCGCCCGTTTCTTCGCTGGAATGTCGGTTTCCGCCCGCTGCGCCGGGGCCAGCGGGAGGGTGAAAAAATCTGCATGATTCGATGCACTGGCGCCGTGTTCCTGCCAGATGACGTCATAGTTGGCCGCAAGGTCCTGCCCCTTGTCGTTGCCAAAATACGCATGCCGATGGTGCCGGCACTCATCGCTGACCGCGTACAGGTGCGCGACGCCCAGCGCTCGGGCAAGGTATTTCAGTGCTTCGAGCACCAGGCTGCGTGGGCGTAGGCCCTCAAAGTCCTTGGTCAGGTCGCGGTAGATCGCCAGCGAGGTTTCGCTGTCGATGCCTTTGTGAATACCCTGCACGGCCCCGATGAACATGGACAGTTCGCCTTGGCTGCGGCACAGGGTGAACGCCAGTGACGCCACGCGCAGGTCGCCTTGAAACAGGTTCAGTACCAACTCGCCTTCTCGCTTGAACCAGATCGGCCGGTCCAGCACCAGGCGGCAGCCGGGTGAATGACTGGACAGCTCGCACAGCGTCAGGCTTTCGTCCCGCCCTAGCAGCAACAGCGTAGGGAACTGACCGGCCAGCACCTCGAAGTGCGAAGCTACCACCGCCAGGCGCTGCGGGGCTTCCCAGCATTTGCTGAGATAAGGCCACTGCACGACACCAATGCAGTCCACGCCCAGCCGCTGCATCCCTTGCTCGCCAAGCGCTGCCGTCATGCGCTGCATGAAACCATTCAGCTCAGGCCATTGCCTGGCAATCTGCCGTGTCAACTTGTACTTGTTGTTCAACGCCCGCAACGAGTAGCCCGGTTGCAAGGTAAACACGCTTTTCACGAGGGTGCCGAGCATCATGGTCATCTCTCACTTGTACTCGATCAAAGCCGATTTGCCGGCCGCGAAGCGGTGGCGCAAGAACTTCAGCTGGCCGAGCATCTCCGGGAACTTGCCCAACACCAGGAACACTGCCTGCAGCCAGTTTTCCCGCGCCGACTTGCCACCGCGGCGTGCCAGGCGCACAGCCTGCAGCGGGTAGATCAGCAGCAGCAGCAGGCCCCAGCTACCCAGCAGCAGGCAGGCCAGCGCGATCACCAAGGGTATGCCCAAACCCCATAACCAGGCCCGACGCGACTCGCGCAACCAGTGTTGCTCGGGCGGCTGGCCATGCAGGTAGGCGCCTTCGGCATAGGCATGGCCGGCACGCAGGCTACGCCGCCACCATTGGCTGAAACGGGTCATGGCGGCGTCGTGCAGGGTCATCTCGGCGGCCAGGCGCCAGACCTTCCAGCCCTTGGCCCGCAAGCGCACGCACAGTTCAGGCTCCTCGCCGGCAATCAGATCGGCGCGAAAGCCCCCGACAGCGGCAAAAGCGTCTGCCCGCATCAGCGCATCGCCACCGCACGCCTTGGCCTCACCAATGGGGGTATCCCACTCCAGGTCGCACAACAGGTTGTACACCGACCGTTCCGGGAAGCGCTCCCGCCGGCGGCCACACACCACCGCCACCTCGGGATGGTGCTCGAGAAACAGCTGCGCCGTGGCCAGCCAGTGGGCATCCACCTCGCAATCGCCATCAACAAACTGCACCAGCTGCATCGCAGGCATTAGCTGCTGCAAGGCGCTGAAGCCTTCGTTACGGGCGCGCGCGGCGGTGAACGGAATGGTCATGTCCAGCGCCAGTACTGCCACCCCCAAGCTGCGGGCCAACTGCAGCGAGCTGTCGGTGGAGCCCGAGTCGACATACATGACCTTGCCCGCACCGTTTACCAGCGAACGCAGGCAGCGCTCCAGGCGCGGGCCCTCGTTGCGGCCAATGACCACCACACCGATTGCTGTCGCCATGGGCCTCACTCGACGGGCGCCGTAGCGGCTGGCTGCCTGGACTTGATGGTGGCCGGCACCCCTACTGCCAGGGAGTTGTCCGGCACATCTACCAGCACCACAGCATTGGCGCCGATGATCACGTTGTTGCCAATCCGGATGCTGCCCAGCACCTTGGCCCCTGTTCCAATATCAACGTTGTTGCCAAACACCGGGGCGATCGGCTCGTCGACATTCTTCAAACCCACCACCACACCGTTGCGGATACGGCAGTCATCGCCAAACCGGGCATAGCCACTGATGACGATGCCGCCAAAATGGTCGATGACGAAGTTGCGGCCGATCACCACTTCGCACGGCAGTTCGATACCGGTGATGATCTGCACGAACTTGAACAGCACCTTGTAGATCAGCGAGAGGATTTTGCGCAGCAGTGCCGGGCGCACGGTGTAGCGCCAGCGGCCAAAGCGGTACACCAGCAATACCCAGAAACCCTGGGCGCCCCAATCTCCGCCATGGGCCCGCAGATCGGCACGAATATTCTCGAACATGGCTCTACCTACCTTGTCGGTTGGCTGGCGTAGCGGGTCTTGAACAACAGAGACCAGGTCGCCCGGCAATGACGCCAGCAGGCGTTAATCGCGCCCCAGCCGCGTCGCTTCAACAGCGCCTTGAGTGCCAGCACCATGTCCCCCAGGGTGACCAGCAGCATGTGCAGGGCAAGCCCCGCTGCTCCGTGGTGTTTGCGGAAATACAACAGCTCGCTTTCAATCTGGTAGGACGATATCTGCCGGCTGGCCGCCTCCAGCTCCGCCACAGACTTGGAGCTTTCACCACCGATGTGCACGACCGTGGTATGCGGGTAGTACACCACTTTCCACCCCGCCTCCTTCACCCGCTTGCAGTGGTCCACCTCTTCGTAATAAAGGAAGTAGCGCGGGTCAAACAGGCCAACCTTGTCGAGTACTTCGCGGCGAACCAGGTAGAAGCAACCCGGCAACCAGTCGCACTCGCGCACCGAGGCGTGGTCCCAGGTCATTTCATCGACCATCTTCAACCCCGGGAAGAACCGCCCCAACCCGGTACGCCCGACGAAGACATTGAGCGGCGTAGGGAAGTAGCGGCAGCTGGGCTGCAGATCGCCGTCGCGGCCCTCCAGGCGCACCCCCAGCACGCCGCACTCCGGGTGCGCGTCCATGTAGTCGAGGGTTTTTTGCAGGGAGTCGACGGCAACGAAGGCATCGGTATTGAGCAGCAAGGCGTACTTGCCCTTGAGGTGCGCCAGCAACTGGTTGTTGGCCCGGCCAAAACCCACGTTTTGTTTATTGCTCAGCAGCAGTGCTTCGGGGCACACCTGCGCCATGCGCTGCACCGAATCATCGCGCGAGGCGTTGTCCACCACCAGATAGCTGGCCAGCCGCTCGCTGTCGGCCCGGCGCAGCGCATCGAACATCGGCTGCAGCAGCCCGGCGGTATTGAAGTTGACCACCATGACATCCACCGGTTTGCTAGCCATTTTTGCTGTCCCCGAAGAAGTATTGGCGCCTTTGCGCCATCAGCTGCGGTTCCACTTCCGGGTCGTAGGCGCCATTGCGCTGCTTGACCAGGTCGATCCATGGGTAGGATTCACAACGTGCCTCGACCCGCTGGATCAGCTGTTCGGTGGTACAGATGAACACGGCCGGGTTACCACCATAGACAGTGCCGGGGGGCACGTCCTTGGTCACCACTGCACCTGCAGCCACGATGGATTCAGGCCCGATGGTCACCCGGGGCATCACGATCGCACCATGGCCGATGAAGCAGTTGTCCTTGATATCGATAAAACCGACCGAATCAAGGTGCTTGCCGAAGCGGTGCTCGATCAGCAGTACCACCCCGTCATGACCAATCAGCGTGCAGTCAGACAAGCCTACGCTGTTACCGATGCGTACCAGCGAGGGGTCGAGAAACTTGCAGCCTGTATTGACGAAAAAGTTGCTGCCGACCGAGTGAAAATTACCCCAACGGGCGAGGTAGGCGCCCCATTCAAGCCCTGAAGGCTTGCAGAACCTCCTGTAGAAGGTGCCCCACCGCCCTGTTGCATGGGCATAGTGCGCCACTGCCTTGCGTATCCATCCCTTCATACTCCCTGGCCTCGCGATCTGAACAATCTTAAGTGTCCTGAGGCGTTCCGGTCTCGTTCTTTTAGGTGCTGACCGCAGCGCACTCTCCATGTACAACCTGCATCACGCAGCGGCGCCGCTGGCCGCTCTCATCTTGGTATCGAGGTGGTCGGCCAGCCGCACGGCAAACTGCAACAGCGGCATGGTCGGGTTGGAGGCGCCGCCTTTGGCGAAGATACTGCTGCCGGCGACATACAGGTTTTCGGTACCGAACACCTTGCAGTTGGCATCGACAACGCCGAACTGCGGCGAAGCAGCCATGCGTGTGGTGCCCATGTGGTGGGCGTGCGGTGCCATCTTCAGTGGGATCGAAGTGTCGTAGACAAAGTCGTTCAGCTTGATGAACCCCAGGTCCATGTCAGCGAACTGCTTGGCCAGCTCGCTGCCAATGCACTTGATGGTGTGCCGGTCATCGGCGGTCAGCGCCCAGTTGACATTGACCTTGGCCACGCCCAGCGCGTCCTTCTCGCCCAGCAGCGAAATACGGCTGTGCAGGTTGGGGAATTGCTCGATCATGGTGCTGATCACGCCGTCACCGGGGCAACTGAACTTGGCCACGAACGCCACCTTGCTGGCAAAGCCCCAGTCACAGGCCAGGTTTTCGAGAAAATGCTTTACCTCGGCAGTGCGCCCATAGGTTTGCACGTCGGCCAGCAAGGCGGCGGTGACGTTGCCTTTACCCGCCTTGTACTCGTCGACGAACGCATCGGTCGTGTAGTACTGGCGTGGCTCCGGATCCTGCCCTGACTTGAGGATGAACGTGCCCAGGTCGATGTTCAGGTGCTCCATGAAACATCCGCCAGTCAGGCCGTCCTTGCTCACAAGCCCCGCCGCTTGCAATGACTCGCTGTTGAGCAGTTGCCGGGCATTCTCGATTGCGCCCGTGGCCAGAATGAATTGCCGGGCAACCAGGCGCTGGCGATTACGCTCATAGTCAGACAACACCACCGCAGTGAGGTGCCCGGACCTCTTGTCGAACTCCAGGTCCACGCAGTTGCAGTTGATGAATACGTCCAGGCCTTTGGTCTGCTCCAGGGCGGTGGCGTATTTCTGGGCAAATCGCGTGGGCGTGCTGAGCAGGAAGCGGTCAGGCTCGAAATCACCGCCGTTGAGGCCGGTGTTCATCGCATGAAAGTCCGACCCGGGCGGCAAGTCGACGATGTCCATGGCGGCCGGCAGGTAGCCTTCGATCTCCGAGTAAGGGATCGGCCAACCCGGCAGGTCTCCCGGGGGAGCGATGGTGAAATCGGAAGGGGTAAAGGGCCGGCAGCGGCCTGCCCAGTGGTTCGAGGTGCCCCCCAGATAACGCAGGCGGGTTTCCTCGGCATATAGCTCCAGGCCGGTAGAAGCACAGGCATACAGGCCTTGCGAGTGCGGCGAGTACTCACGCCCCCCGCCTTCGGCGAGCAATACGCTCCAGCCGGCAGCGGCCAGTCGCAGGCCAAGGGTAATCCCGGCCGGCCCTGCACCAATGATGCAGAAATCATAGTGGTCACGAAGGGTTTGGTGCTGCTGATAATCCTTGATCATGCGTGCTCGTTCCGAAAGTAGCGGGACGGCAATACCCAGCCGTTGATCACCACGTACCCGGTCTTTTCGGCAGGCTTGCCCGCAATAGCCGTGGCAGCGCTGAACACCGCGCTACCCACGCCCAGCAAGACACAACTCTGGAGAAAGCCTCTACGCCCCAACTGCCCAGAACAAAAAGTGAGCTTCCCCATGATTCCGTGCCCTGTCCCCGTAAATGTTTCACTCAGCCGGCCTGTCACAGCCAGTTGAAAAAGCTTGTCAGCAATGCCCCGCACAGCGCCCCGACCGCCAACATCGGCAATACCACCAGCTCACGCTTGAGGCTGAAGATATCCAGCTTGCAATTGACGTACACGATCAGCACCAGCGTCGGCACGGTATGCAGGGCAACCCCCCAGATCGCCCAATCAACGCCGCCCATCGCCTGCAACAGCGGTAGCAACGCCCACAGCGAGACCAGGCGGATAATGTTGTCCATGGCCTGGTACTTGGTCAGCCCCAGGGCAATCCACACCTGATGTGCCAATGTATAGCGCAATGTGAGGAACGACAGCGAAAGAATTGCCAGCATCGGGCCAGCTTCACTGTAACGTTCGTCGTACATCCAGCCGATCAGCAGAGGGCTGGCGGTCAAAAAACCGCCGCAGATGAACAACACCAGCAGGTCGACCAGCAAACGGAAGCGATGATAAAGCGCCTTAAGGCGCTCCTTGTCGTCGGCACGGGCTGCTTCGCTGAAGGCGGGCAGCGCCACGGCCCCGACGATTTTCATCAGTGCCGTCTGCACCGCGCCAAGGATCAGCACGGCAATCGAGTACACGCCCAGCTGCGCCGCCGACATGCTGGCGCCAAACAGGATACGGTCACCGTACATGGCCAGCACACCCACCATCGACGACAACAGGATCCAGCGGCCGAACACAATCAGTTCAGTCAGCGCCGTGCGGTCCCAGCGCAGATGGTTATTCGGCCCTTCAAGGGCGGTATGGCCCAACACGGTCCACGCCACGGCCGAAACCACACCGGCGATCACCAGCGCCCAGATCGAGTGAGTGAGCAAACCGAGCACCAGCATCACCACCAGGCCGGCCACTTGCGACGCAAGGTCCACCAGCACCACGCGCTTCTGTTGGAAAGTTCGTACAGCCACATCTATCTTGGTGGACTGGAAACCCCAGATCACCGCCGACAGCCCGGTCACCGCCAGCACCATCGGTAATACAGGAGCGGCATAGGTGGAGTCTGCCGGCCACAGTTCGGCCACTTGGGCCAGCCATGCACCGAGGGCCAGCAGCAAGGTCAGGCCGAACAGCAGGAAGCCGCGGATGATCTGCACGGTCCATGCGGTATTGAGAAAGTCCGGGTCGTCACCCCGGTGGCTCTGGATGATGTTCTGCCGCAGCCCGACGTCTGACAGCAAATGCAGGAGTACCGAAACGGTGGTGGCGATGACCATCACCCCGAACATTTCCGGTAACAGCAAACGGGCCATGATCAGGTTGCCGCCAAGGCGCATGACCTGTGATGCCACCTGCGATACCAGGTTCCACGACCCGGCCCTCATGGCCCGCTGGCGCAGGCTTGCGGAGGCTGACACATCAATCGACGGCATGACTTCAATCTCTGACTGATTGGCTAAAAGTCACTATAGTTTCAATTAGCCACGATGCTAGCCGTTGCCCACCAAGGGAAAGGTGTACATAGCTGATGCCTGAACATT
This sequence comes from Candidatus Pseudomonas phytovorans, assembly GCA_029202525.1. Taxonomy (NCBI): domain Bacteria; kingdom Pseudomonadati; phylum Pseudomonadota; class Gammaproteobacteria; order Pseudomonadales; family Pseudomonadaceae; genus Pseudomonas; species Candidatus Pseudomonas phytovorans. The sequence continues at coordinate 3,561,756 of CP119325.1, read as the reverse complement.
TTCGTGCGTTGATCGTCATCCTGTTTCTGGCAAGCGTGGTGTTTCTGCTGGCACGGCGGCCTGCCACCGACCTGATCCCGCTGGGCGACTTCAAGCGCCGGCGCAATTTGTGGTTCCTGCTCACCGTGCTGGCCTTCGTCTCGCACAGCTTCTGGCTGTACCTGGGCGCGGGCGCTGTGATCCTGTTCATTACCGGGCGCCGCGAGCATAACCCCATGGCGCTGTTCTACATGCTGCTGTTCCTGATCCCGCCGGCGTCGGTACAGGTGCCCGGGTTTGGCGTGGTCAACTACCTGGTCGACCTCAACCACATCCGCCTGCTGACCCTGTGCGTACTGTTACCCGCGGCGCTGGAGCTGCGCCGGCAACCCGACACGCTGCGCTTCGGCCGCACCTGGGCCGACAAACTGCTGGCAGCCGGCCTGCTGCTGATGAGCGTGCTGTACCTGCGCGAAACCACCCTCACCGACACGCTGCGCCAGGCGCTGTACCTGTATGTCGACGTATTCCTGCCGTATTACGTCGCCAGCCGTGGCCTGCGCCAGATCAGCGACTTCAAGGACACCCTGCTGGCGTTCGTGCTCGCCTCCTTCGTGCTGGCCTTGATCGCCGTAGCCGAATATGTGCGCCACTGGCTGCTTTACAGTGCCCTGGTAGACGCCATGGGGGTGCCGTGGAGCATGTCGGGCTACCTGAGCCGTGGCGGCGCGCTGCGTGCCAGCGCCACCACCGGGCAGGCCATTGCCCTGGGCTATGTGATGAGCGTGGCCATTGGCCTGTTCCTGTTCGTTCAGGGTTATGTTCGCCGGCCCCTGCAGCGGGCGATGGGCGGCCTGCTGCTGGCCGCCGGGCTGTTCGCGCCCTTGTCCCGTGGCCCGTGGATCGGCGTCGTGGTCATCGTGGTAGTGTTCATCGCCCTGGGCAAAGGCGCCGTCAAGCGCCTGACGCTGCTGGCGGCTGCCGGGATGCTCGCCCTACCCTTGCTGACTATCGTGCCTGGCGGCGAAAAGGTGCTGGACCTGCTGCCATTCATTGGCAACCTGGAGAAAGAAAACATCACCTACCGCGAGCGGCTGATGGACAACTCGTGGATCGTCATTCAGCAGAATCCCCTGTTCGGCTCGTTCGACTTCCGCAATACCCCGGAAATGCAGTCGATGATCCAGGGCGAAGGCATCATCGATATCGTCAACACCTACATCAACCTCGCACTGCGGGTCGGGCTGGTCGGGCTTGGCCTGTTCGTGGCGTTTTTCGCCGTGGTGCTGTTGGGTATCCGCAAAGCCATGCGCAGCTTCACCGACAAGGACGACGAGCGACGGCAGCTTGGGCGGGTGTTGCTGGCAACACTGATCGGCATTCTGGTGATCATCTTCACCGTCAGCAGCATCACCTTCATCCCGGTGGTGTACTGGTCAATCGCAGGCCTTGGCGTTGCCTACATCCAGATGGTTCGCCGGCTTGACGACAACCCGGCCACCGAGCTGGCCGACAGCGGCCTTCAACCCAGGTAAAGTCAATGAACGTGCTCACCCTGCGTCACCTTGTGCAGGCTTCGGCCATGGCTGGCCTGGCGTTGCTGCCATTAGCCGGCTGGGCTTCGCAGTGGCAGGCCAGTGTCGATGAGCAGAATGGCCTGCCTATGGTGACAATCGGCGGCGGGCCGGTGATGAAAGCCAAGTTCGACTTCTGGGCGGGTAACTGGAGCTGGACCGGCTTTTATACCCAGTTCAAGGTCAATGGCCCTTACCAGTACACGTTGCAGGGCAAGAACAAGGAGCTGGACTTCGACCTGACGGCGGATATCCGTAAGGAACAGGCACAAACCCTGAGTTGGGCCTTCGACCTCACCGCACACAGCCGCCAGGCAGGGGTGATGGGCGGCGGCATGGTGTTCCAGTTCGACCCGGCGCAAATCGCAGGCGACATGGGCGCCCCGCAATTGCTGCCCGACAACCGCGGCTGGTCGTGGGGCAAGGCAGACCAGGGCCGGCGCGTCGAGATGCGCTTCGACCCGCCATTGGCCAAGGTCTATTTCGAGCGCGGCAACCCGTCCGAGCTGCGGGCGTTCCTCTACAAAGACCCGATCAATGCCGGCCGCCAACAGATCAAGGCGGTGCTCAACGTTACCGGCGACATCGAGCTGGGGCCCACCCCCACCGAGCGTTTCGGTCTTGCCGACCCCGCCAGCTGGCCCGATGACCAGCTGGACTGGCGCACCTCGCCGGTGGACCTGTCGTTCCTCAACGCGGCGGAAAAGCCCGCTGGCAAGCGCGGCTTCGTCAAGGCGGTCGGTGAGCAGTTGATGTTCGAAGACAACACCCCGGTGCGCTTCTGGGGTACCAACCTGTCTGCCTATTCCTTGTTCAAGAGCCCCGACGAAGAAATCCGCCAACAGGCCAAGCGCCTGTCGGCACTGGGCTTCAACCTGGTGCGCCTGCACCATCACGATTCGCCGTGGGTTAGCCCGAACGTGTTCGGCGACGCTACCCTGGTACGCGATACCCGGCAGCTCAGCGCCGAGTCGTTGCGCAAGCTCGACCTGTGGATCAAGGCACTCAAGGACGAGGGCCTCTACATCTGGCTGGACATGCACGTGCAGCGTGCCTTTACCGCCAACGACAATATTGAAGACTTCGATGAGCTACCCGAGAAAGAAGGTCGCGCTGACCTGAAGGGTTATGCCTACGTAAACGACAGTATCCAGAAAGCAATGAAGCGCTTCGCCGAACAGTATCTGACCCATGTGAACGAATACACCGGCCTGGCCTACAAGGACGACCCGGCCATCGCCGCCGTGCTGATCACCAACGAAAACGACCTCACCCAGCACTACGGTAACGCGCTGCTGCCGGACAAGGATGTACCGCACCATAGCGAGCGCTACATGGCAGCAGCCAAGGCGTTCGCCAGGCAGCATGACTTGACTGCCGACCTCACCTGGCGCGCCTGGGAGCATGGCCCGTCGAAGCTGTTCCTCAACGACCTGGAACAGCGTTTCAACGCCGACATGATCGCCCACCTGCGTGGTCTGGGGGTGAAAGTGCCGATTGCCACCACCAGCACCTGGGGCGGCAACGGCTTGAGCGCACTGCCGGCGCTGACCGCAGGCGATGTAGTCGATGCCCACAGCTACGGCGCCATTGGCCAGTTGGAGAAAAATCCGTTGACCAGCGACGGCATGATCGACTGGATCGCCGCCGCCCAGGTGGTCGGCAAACCGCTGACCGTCACCGAGTGGAACGCCGAGCCCTTCCCGCTGCCCGACCGCCACTCATTGCCGCTGTATGTAGCCGGCACCGCCAGCCACCAGGGCTGGGATGCCATGATGCAGTACGCCTACAGCCAGCAAGGTTTCAACCCGGGCTGGCGCACGGCGGACAACTGGCACGCCTACAACGACCCGGCCATGATCGCCACCCTGCCCGCTGCCGCCCTGCTCTATCGCCGTGCGGACGTGAAACCGGCAACTACCCGCTATGTGTTCGCGCCAACGCCCGCCACCCTCTACAACCAGGAGATCACCCCGCGCAATTCAGTACTGTTGCGCACCGCCATGGAAAAGGGCCAACTGCAGATCGCCCTGCCACCCACACCGGAGCTACCCTGGCTGAAACCTGCCGCCATCCCGCCTGGAGCGCAAGTGTTGCAGGACCCAGGGCAATCGCTGCTGGCCAGCGATGCCACAGAGTCGGTCACCGACACCGGCGAGCTCAAGCGCAACTGGCAACAAGGCATTTACACCATCGACACGCCACTGACCCAGGCCGCCACCGGCTGGCTGGGTGGCCGCTCGATCAGCCTGGGTGCCGTGCAGTTGCAGACCAAAACGCCTTACGCCAGCGTCGCAGTACAGAGCCTGGACGGCAAACCCTTGGGCCAGTCGCGGGACCTGCTGCTGTCACTGGGCACGCGTGCCATGCCCAAGGCCGATGACAAGACCCCCTTCAACGTCGAACCCCTTGAAGGCAGCTTGACCATCAAGGCGCCCGCCGGCCTGAAACTGTTCGCCCGCGATGCACAGGCACAACTAAAAGCACTGCCGGTGGCCTACAAGGATGGGTATTACAGCATTACGCTCGATAACAACTACATGTCCAACTGGCTGTTCTTGAAATAGGGTAATTGGCCATCTACGCTCAGGTCACCGGTAGCTGATCATCCCGCCTGCACGTTTCAGGGACGGTTCACTGCGTCTGTAAACAGCAGATTCCAGGAGGTGCGGATGAAATTTCTGGTAGTGGGTGGCGCGGGCTACATTGGCTCGCACATGGTCAAGCACCTGCTCGGTGCCGGCCATGAGGTGGTGGTGGCGGACCTGGTTTCGCCTGGCCCCGGCATACAGTGGGCCAAGCTCGATATTGCCGACGAAGCTGCTTTGGATGTGCTGTTCGGAGTCTGTCACTTCGATGCAGTGTTCCACTTTGCCTCGTTCATTCAGGTGGGTGAGTCCGTCAGCGCTCCCGGCAAGTACTACCAGAACAACGTCGCAGCCACCCTTGCCCTGCTGCAGGCCATGGTGAATGCAGGTATCAAGCACCTGGTGTTTTCTTCCAGTGCAGCCGTTTACGGCAACCCACAGTACGTGCCAATCGATGAAGCGCATGCCAAAGGGCCGATCAACCCTTACGGGCTGAGCAAATGGATGGTCGAGCAGATTCTTGAGGACTTCGACCGGGCTTATGGTTTGAAATCCGTATGCCTGCGTTACTTCAATGCCGCCGGGGCTGACCCCGATGGCCAGTTGGGTGAGCGCCACGAACCGGAAACCCACCTGATCCCGCTGATCCTGCAGGCCGCATCAGGCCGCCGCGAGGCGGTAACGGTGTTTGGCCGGGATTACGATACGCCGGATGGCACCTGTATCCGTGACTACGTGCATGTGGCCGATCTGGCCACTGCGCATGCATTGGCGGTGGATTACCTGCTGGCAGGTGGCGAGCGGACTGCCTTCAACCTGGGCAATGGCCTGGGCTTTTCGGTGCAGCAGGTAATCGATACGGCCCGCGCGGTGACCGAGCGGCAGATCAATGTCCTGGATGCCCCGCGCCGCGCTGGCGACCCGCCCCGGTTGGTGGCGGACGCGAGCAAGGCGTTGCAGGTGCTGGGCTGGCGGCCGGAGTTTGCTTCGCTGGAGCAGATTGTACGGCATGCGTGGCAGTGGGAATTGCAGTATCCCTGGGCCCTGCATCAGAGCTGAGATCTTTGGGGGCGCTTTGCGCCCCATCGCCGGCAAGCCAGGCTCCCACAGGTACAGCCTAGACCTCAAGTATTGCGCGGTCCCTGTGGGAGCCTGGCTTTCCGGCGATGGGCTGCGAAGCAGCCCCAATGGCTAACGGCTTAATAATAGGTTCGCGGCTGCTCGTCAGCCTTGTTCAGCACCGTCCCGATCAGGTTCACCGTGGCCAGGTGATGCAGGCAGTCCTCGATTTCCTTCTTGTTGTTCATGCCGTTGGCCACCACCAGCAGCACACAATCAAACTTGGGGATGACGGTGATCGCATCGTCAGAGCTGAGCAACGGCGGCAAATCGAAAATGCAGATGCGCGACTCGTAGCGGTTGCGCAAATCGCTGATCAGGTTGTTCACCTTGGGCGACGACAGCATCTCGGTCGACAACGGTACCGGTACCCTCGTCGGCAGCACCACGAAGCGGGGCAACGTCGGGTTGACCAGGCATTCCTGAAGCTCGGCCTTGTCCGTCAAAAACTCGTTCAGTGCCTGCTCCATCGGCAGGCCAAGGGTGCTGCCGACCTTGGGCCGGCGCAGGTCGAAGTCCACCAGCAACGCAGTCTTGGTGGTATGGTGAGCAATACTCATCGCCAGGTTGACCGCCAGCACCGTCTTGCCCGCTTCCGGCGTTGGCGAGGTGATGGCCAAGGTACGCCAGCCGTTCTCCTCCATGGTCCTGAGCACCTGTGTGCGCAGCAGGTCGATCGGCCCGTTCATGTTGGAGTTCTTGTTGTACGCCACGATACGGTGGCGCTCCAGATGGTCCGCCCGCAGAGGCACCACTTTGGTGTTCACATAATCGAACTGCCCAGGCACTTCGGCCAGCGCCGTGCCTGGGGCGGGTGACAATACCTGGGGGGTGCCTGGGGTAACCTGATGAATGTTATTGCCAACAGCCGGCTTGGTCCTGTCCATCACTGCTTTCCCTATGCAAACCGCGATATGAGCTTGAACAACAGCACATCCAGTGGCATGTAGAACACGTGCACCAGCACTACCATGATAGCCGCCAACGCCAGTGCTGCCAGGATCAGCCAGTTACGCCAGCGTTTGCGCCTGGCCACATCCGCCCTGGTATCGATGTAGGGCAGCGCCACCAGTACCCGTTTGCCCAGCAGGTTTTCCAGAGCGCCAACGCCGCGTACGCGCTGGTTGAGCATCTCCAGCAGCATTACCAGGGCGCCACCGCCTGCCGGTGCCAGCACCAGGCCCAACGCAGCGATCTTCTTGCGGTTAGGCTTGATCGGTTTCTCTGGCATCAGCGGTGGTTCCAGCAGTACAAAGCGCTCGGCCTTGTTCTCCTGCTCCAGGCTCTCGGTAATTTTCGCACCCATTTCCTTGGCACGGATTTCTTCGTATTTCTTGCGCGCATTATCGTGGTCACGCATCAAGGTCACCAGGCCACGCTCGACCTGCGGTGCCTCGAGGATTTCGGCCTCGTAGCCGTCCATCTTTTTGGTCAGCTCGCGCTTCTGATCGGCCAGCGAACTGATACGGTCCTGGGCCGCGCTCATCTTGGCCCGAACGCGCGCCACATCAAGGCTGACCGTAGACGCTGCGGCCGTGCGACCACCGCTGGCTTCAAGCGCCTGGATCTTGCGCTTCACCGCCACCACATCAGGGTGGGCATCCTTGTAGCGGGTCAGCAAGCGGGCGTATTCGGCCTTCAGGCTTGGCAAGTCCTGAGGCTGGTCGGGACTGGTTGGCTTGCTGCCTTCGGTAGCGTTGGTAGCCAGACCGGCATTGGCAGCAGACAACTCCAGCTCCAGGTAGCGCAGCTCTTCCTGGGCGGCCTTGTAGTCACGGTCGACTTCGCGGAACTCCAGCTCCGAACGCGAGAGCATGTTCATGCGCAGCGTCTGGTGCTCTGGCAAAGCATTGGCGTGGGCCTGTTTGAAGTCGGCCAGCTGGTTTTCCAGGCTGGCCAGTTCGGCACCCAGCTTGTTGGCTTCCTGGGTCAGAAACTCGGTGGTTTCGTTGGCCCGTTCGGTGCGCTGCTTGAGGTTTTCGTTAAGGAACAGGGTGACCAGTTCGTCGGCCACTTCCTTGGCGACTTCTGCCTGCTTGTGTTCGAAGGACACATTGAACGCAACTGTCGCCTCGCCCCGCCCGCGCACAAACGTGGTGAGGGTTTCGACCACGATGGCATTGCGCATCTGGTCGATCTTGTCGGACTCGCTCAAGCGCTTGTCGGCGAACAGGTTGTACTTACCGATGATGCGCAGCAGGTTCTCGCGCGTCATGACCCGCTGGCGAATCACCTCGATGCGCTCATCGGCAAAGCTGGTGGTGTTGGTCGACACCAACTCGGGAGAAATCTGTTGCGACTCCACGAGGATGGTGCCGGTCGACTGGTAGATCGGCGGCACCATCAACGCCACAGCCACGGTCGCGGCAAGAATGACTACGGCACTCACCCCTAACACCAGGGCCCTGTCCTTGATAATGGCGATGTAATCTCTGATGGAGAGTTCGTAGTCAGACTTCATGGGGCCACCTGCCTGAAGTTCAGATGTCGGGGTACCTGTACGTCAACGTCAAACCAACGATCGTAGCGGTTGCATCGGGGGTTCGGTCCTGTTGCCGTTCCTTGTACATGAGCGAAAGGCGCAGGTCCCAGTACGGTGAAAACTGGCGGCCGGCCCAAACGCTGTAAGTCTGCAGTGTGTTCGGGCTCTGCCCTTTGCTGTCTTGCCAGGCGGCATCAGCGCCCACCCGTGTGAGTTCGGTAACCGCGTAACTCCACACGCCACGCACCTGGTCCAGCTCGGCGAAGCCGCCTTCGGCACTGGCCACCGTGCTGCGCTCGGCGGTCAGGCTGGCATCGGCACGTGTGCCGGTGTACAGCAACGCCACCCCACCCTCCCCGCGCCGGCCGCCGTCATCGCCAGACACCTGGTTGACGCCAATGTGGGCGTCGGCGCTCAGGCCTTCGGCGAGCTGGTACTTGATGCCGACTGCCGGGGTATAGCTATTGGAAGCGGTCGCAGTAAGGTCCTGCTCAGGCTCATAACGCCGGGCGCCAAAACGGCTGTATACATCAGCCCGCTCGCTCCAGGCGTAGGTCCAGGTAAATACGTTTGCCAGTTCGTCGTAGCCCGTCAGCGTACTGATGTCATAACGGGCGCGGTTGAAGGTGGTTTCGTTGCTCAGGGTGCTGCGCTCGGTCACCGCCTGGCTCCAGTTGCCGGTCAAGGTGTAGAGCTTTTGCGTACCGTCGGTGGTGATCACCCCGGTATCCAGCACCGTCCCCGACAGCGTCGAGCTTTCGTTGTAACGCGCCACCAAGCCGAAACGCCCGCGCTCGGTGGTGCGCTGCCAGCCAAGGCTGATATCAGGGTCTTCACGGTCATCGACCACATCCGTGTCGGACGAGCGCAACACATGCATGCCCAGCCCCAACCTCAATTCGTCCTGGTCGAAGGTACCGATCAGGGTGTAATCCGGCGCGATGATCGTGCGCGTTACGCCCTTTTCGCCCGACGTCAGCAACAAGGGGTTGCTGTCATACTCGACGGATGTCGGTACCACCACCGTAGACTGCCAATTTGCCGCCAGGACCGCGTCCGTGAACGGCAAAACCAAGATTGCCGTTGCAATGCGAGTTGTTCTAAGAAGAGGCATTAAGTGTTCTTATTAAAGGCAAGATCAAGGAACGACCAGCGTATCGCCAGCCTGAAGTTGGATGTTGGTGGACATGTCCCGCCCAGACACCAGGTCCTTATATCGCACGGGCAGGATCTTTTGGGAAGCGCCAGTACCGCGGACCACCTTGATATCGCTTTCGTCAGCAAACTTGTCCAGTCCGCCCGACATGCTCAGCGCCTGAAGCACTGCGGTAGGGCCTGCCATCTGCACGGCGCCCGGCTTGATCACTTTGCCTTGGACATAGACCAGATTGCCGGCGATGCTCTTGACGACAACGCTGACGTTCGGGTCAGGGAGGAATTTTTCGAGTTTGGCGGCCACTTGCTTTTCAACCGCCGTTACATCCAGCCCGGCAACGTTGATGCGCCCGGCCAAGGGGAAGGTAATACTGCCATCAGGTAGTACGGTGGCTTCTTGACGCAGGCTGTCTTCCTGCCACACCGAAACCATCACCACATCACCGGGGCTGAGCAGGTAGGCCGCACCATTCTGGTCGGCGTTGCCGGCACTGGACCACACGGTCAGCACGCAGAATGCGGCAATCAATGAACGCATCATGAGGGTCCCTCCGGCCAAATGGCCCGACAAAGAGCACTGAATGAGAACAGCACACCAACTCTCGCTCCGCTTCGCGGTGTAAACCCGCCGCGATGGCCTCGACCTTCCTGGAGGCCCCAACCTTGACGGTTTATACGAAGGCTGCAGTGTTCTGCAACCAAGGCCTCTGAAGGGCTACTGGGAATATAGCAACGGTTGGGAAATTCACAAGCCAGGCCCTGGGCTTGCAACAACCTGGGCCCGCTTTGAAAAGGGGCCGATCTGCCTCAGACCTTTCTTCTGTTTGCTACCAGCACGAAGCCGACTACCGCGAATGCCAACAACCAGCCGGCGGTTGAAACAGGAATGATACTGTTTTGATTTACATACGAATCTGCGGCACGCGCAGCCCCACTCAACAACACCATCAAGAACATCGATTTGATAATCAGAGTCGTGCGCATACGCCCCTCCTAAAATTAGGAAAATCAATCAGTTATTTGCATGGTGTGGCGGGATTTGTTTCGCTTCTGACTTGAGCTTATGGGCACAATGACACTACGTCAATGATCCGACACCATAATAAAAATCAATGGGAGATGGGCGCATTCGTCAAAATATCGACATGCAAAATATGCAAAGGGATACTGCTGTGATGGGGGCTGCGTTTCACGGATGAGAACAGGTGGGGGCGTGCCCTGCCCCCCTGTCGATTCAGTCGTCTGTGTGGTGAACCACTACCAGCAATTGCGCCGGTCGGGCACCAACCGAGCGTAGTCGATGCGGTGTCTGGGCGTTGAAATGCAGGGCGTCACCCTGCTCCAGCAGCACCCGCTCGCTCATGAAGTCCACCTCCACCTGGCCTGCGTGCACGAACAGAAACTCCTCGCCCTGATGCTCCTTGAACGTGGGGTCGCTGAATTCGGACGGCGGCTGGATCAGGAACGGCAACAGGCTGCGCTGCCCGACCTGGCTGGTGAGGGCGGCATAGCCTGGCCCTTGCCCGTCACCTACCAAAGCCTGGCGCTCGCCATGGCGCACCAGGCTGTAGCGGCTCTGGCCTGTCTGCTCTTCGGCGAACAGTTCTTCGACATTGACGTTCAACGCCCGTGCCAGCTTTAACGCGGCAGCAATCGAGGGTGTATTCAGGTTGCGCTCGACCTTGGACAGGTAGCTTTTGGTCATGCCGGTCTTCTCGGCAAGCATTTCCAGGGTCATGCCCAGTTTCTTACGCAGCAGTTTCAATCGGATAGACATGTGACGCGGGTTTCCCAGGCGAAGGCAGCCTGGCAATGATACGTGGACTGCCGAGGAAATGCTGGGCAACACAAAAACCTGTGGGAGCGGGCGTGCCCGCGAATACGCCGGTAAATTCACCGCAGCATTCGCGGGCACGCCCGCTCCCACAGGGTAGGATCGCGTGATGCCTTAGAAGGTCATTTCCTTGACATCATCCGGCACGATCAGTTTGCCGGCGGTTTTCGCGATGATTTCTTCAACGCTTACCCCCGGCGCGGTCTCGCGCAGGATGAAAGCGCCGTCTTCGATTTCCAGGTAGGCCAGGTCGGTCAGCACCTTGCGGATGCAGCCGGCACCGGTCAGCGGCAGGCTGCATTGCGCCAGCAACTTGGATTCGCCGTCCTTGGAGGCGTGGGTCATGGTCACGATGATGTTCTCGGCACCCGCCACCAGGTCCATGGCACCGCCCATGCCCTTGACCAGCTTGCCGGGGATCATCCACGAGGCGATGTTGCCCTGTACGTCCACCTCGAACGCGCCAAGCACGGTAAGGTCGACGTGGCCGCCACGGATCATGGCGAACGACTGTGCCGAATCGAAAATCGAGGCGCCGCGGCGGGCGGTGACGGTTTGCTTGCCGGCGTTGATCATGTCGGCATCAAGGGTGCTTTCGGTAGGGAATTCGCCCATGCCGAGCAGGCCGTTCTCCGATTGCAGCATCACATCCATATCGGCGGGTACATAGTTGGCCACCAGGGTTGGAATGCCGATGCCGAGGTTGACGTAGTAGCCGTCCTTCAGTTCACGTGCGACGCGTTGCGCCATCTGTTCGCGGGTAAGTGCCATGGTCAGGGTCTCTTTGTTGTTCTGGTGGATGGCGCTCAGGCCTTGACGGTGCGCTTTTCGATACGCTTTTCAAAGGTGCCGACGATGACGCGATCCACATAAATGCCCGGGGTGTGGATTTCGCTGGGCAACAGCACGCCGGGTTCGACGATCTCTTCCACTTCGACCACAGTGATCTTGCCGGCGGTGGCCGCCAGCGGGTTGAAGTTTTGCGCGGTGTTGCGATACACCACGTTGCCGTAGTGGTCGGCCTTCCAGCCTTTGACAATGGCAAAGTCACCGGTGATGGATTCTTCGAGGATGTACTTGCGGCCCTTGAACTCACGCACTTCCTTGCCCTCGGCAATCGGGGTGCCGTAACCAGTGGCAGTGAAGAACGCCGGGATTCCGGCACCGCCTGCGCGCATTTTCTCGGCCAGGGTGCCTTGCGGGGTCAGTTCCACGTCCAGCTCGCCGCTGAGCAACTGGCGTTCGAACTCGGCGTTTTCGCCCACGTAGGAGGCAATCATTTTACGAATCTGCCGGTCTTCCAGCAAAACGCCCAGGCCAAAGCCGTCAACGCCGCAGTTGTTCGACACAACGGTCAAGCCTTTGACGCCGCGCCGCTTGATTTCGCTGATGAGGTTTTCCGGGATGCCGCACAAGCCGAAACCACCGGCCAGTACTGTCATGTTGTCGGTCAGGCCTTCAAGGGCCTGTTCATAGGTTGCAACGCGCTTGTCCAGTCCGGCCATGCTGATCCGCCTTTTGTAGTTGTAGAACCGACGAGGCTGTCGGTGAGCGTGTGAATACATCTTCACCGCACGTGACTGATTTGTTAATTTTGTTTTCTTCATCGATTGATAACTTTTACAAAACAGACAATAGGCCTGTCATGAACGTCAAGCAACTGCGTGCCTTTGTCGCCGTGGCCAAGTACCAGAGCTTCGCCCAGGCCGGTGAACACCTGCATATCTCGCAACCTGCCCTGAGCCTGACCATCAAGGCCCTGGAAGAAAAACTCGGCGGCGCCCTGCTCAGCCGCACCACGCGCAGCGTCAGCCTGACCGCCGAGGGCGAAGTGCTGCTGCCGCTTGCGCGGCGCCTGTTGGCAGACTGGGACGACACTGAAGAGATGCTGCGCCAACGCTTCACGCTGCAACTGGGCCGCGTGTCGGTGGCGGCAATGCCGGCCTTTGCCGGCAATCTGCTGCCCCACTCGCTCAAGGTGTTTCGCCAGCGCTACCCCAAGGTCAACGTCACGGTGCATGACGTGATCAATGAACAGGTGCTGGAACTGGTACGCCATCGCCGCGTCGAACTGGGCATCGGCTTCGAACCGGACAACACCGACGGGCTGGATTTCCACCCGTTGTACCTGGACCGCTTCGTTGCGGTGGTGCCCGCCGATTCACCCTTGGCGCTGCTGCCCCAGGTCAGTTGGGCACAGCTGATGGCCGAGGACTTTGTAGCCCTGCAACGGCCCTCGGCGGTGCGCCTGCTGATGGAGCAGAATGTGGCGGCCCACCACGGCAAACTGGCAGTGGCTTTCGAGAGCCACCAGCTGGCAACCATCGGCCGCATGGTAGCCAGCGGCCTGGGGGTCAGTGCCGTACCGGCGCTGTGCATCAACCAGATGCAGGAGCTCGGCGCCCGCTGCATCACTTTGGTGGAGCCAACGGTCGAGCGACGCATCGGCGTTATTGCCCTCAGCGAACACAAGCTTTCCACGGCGGCGCAAGCGCTGCTTGAGGTGCTGCTTTCCAATACCCGGATCCCGGAGGTGACATGCGTTACGTGAAACTGGCAGGTTCGAGCGTGCCGGCCATCGGCCAAGGCACTTGGTACATGGGTGAAGACCCAGGCCGCAAGGCCGACGAAGTGGCGGCCTTGCAACAGGGCATCGAGCTGGGCCTGACTCTGATCGACACCGCCGAAATGTATGCCGAGGGCGGGGCGGAAGAGGTGGTTGGCCAGGCCATTGCCGGGCGCCGCGACCAAGTGTTTCTGGTCAGCAAGGTATACCCGCACAATGCCAGCCGCAGCAGTACGGCGGCAGCCTGCGAGCGCAGCCTCACCCGCCTGGGTACTGACTGCATCGACCTGTACCTGCTGCACTGGCGTGGCCAACACCCGCTGGAAGAAACCGTCGAAGCCTTCGAGCGTTTGCGCGAGCAAGGCAAGATCAAGCGCTGGGGCGTGTCCAACTTCGACGTCGACGACCTGCGCGAACTGCACAACCCTGACTGCGCCACTAACCAGGTGCTGTACAACCCGGCCCAGCGTGGCATCGAGTTCGACCTGCTGCCCTGGTGCGAAAAGCGCACGTTGCCGACCATGGCCTACTGCCCGCTGGCCCAGGCCGGGCGCTTGCTGCAGCACCCGGTACTGGCAGAAATCGCCGAGCGCCATGGCGCCACGCCGGCTCAGGTCAGCCTGGCCTGGGTGACCCGCAGTGATGGGGTGATTGCCATCCCGAAAGCCGCGGCGCCAGAGCATGTACGGCTGAATGCGGCCGCAGGCGCACTGACCTTGAACAGCGAGGACCTTCGAGCGATCGACCGGGCGTTCCCGGCGCCGACGCGCAAGCAGCGGTTGGCGATGGTGTAATCAACAACATCCCTTGTAGGAGCGCAGCATGTGGATTTTTCAATGGAAATCCCGGCTGCGCACATCCAGCCCGTGCAGCAGCGGGCTTACATCCTCCAACCGCCGCGCAATCAGGTGCCGCACGCCATCCTTCTGCTCCAGCCGCCCACTGACCTTGAGCAACTGCGACCCCACGAGCGCCCGCCGCTGCCGTTCGGCAATGTCCCGCCACACCACCACGTTGACCATCCCGTGCTCATCTTCCAGGGTGACGAAGGTCACACCACTGGCGGTCTGGGGCCGTTGGCGGCCTACTACCAGTCCGGCCACGGCAATGCTGTCGCCATGCTCGACACCTTGCAGCTCATTTGAGCTGCGACACCCCAGCGCCCTCAGGCGTGAGCGCAACAGGGCCAACGGATGTGGGCCCAGCGTAGTGCCCAAGGCCTGGTAATCGGCCATCAGGTCTTCACCTACGGTTGGCGCAGGCAAATCCACGGGTGTTTCAGGTGCCGCTTGTACATCAGCGAACAGGGGCAGCTGCGGCTGCACCGCCGCTACCTGCCAGCGTGCCTGGTGCCGGTCGCTGGCCAAGGCACGTAATGCCCCGCTATCGGCCAGGCGGGCACGGGCGCGTGAGCCGAGCGCGGCACGCAGGCACAGGTCTTCGACATCGCGCCATGGCCGTTGCGCCCTCGCCTGCTCCAGGCACCTGGCATCGGCCTCGGCCAAACCGCGCACCAGACGCAAGCCCATGCGAATAGCCAATGTGCCTTCAGCATCAGGCTCAAGGGTGCAGTCCCACTCGCTGTGGCAGACATCTACCGGCCGCACTTCGATACTCTGTCGCCGGGCCTCTTGAAACAGCTGGTCAGGGCTATAGAAGCCCATGGGCCAGCTGTTGACCAGCGCGCAGGTAAAGATTGCCGGTTCATGGCACTTCAGCCAACTGCTGGCGTAACACAGCAAGGCAAAGCTGGCCGCGTGCGACTCAGGGAAGCCATAGCTGCCAAAACCTTTGATCTGCTCGAAAATGCGCTCGGCAAACGCCAGGTCGTAACCATTGCGCAGCATGCCTTGCACCAGCCGCTCGCGGTGCGGTTCCAGGCCACCGTGGCGCTTCCAGGCTGCCATGCTGCGGCGTAGCTGGTCGGCCTCGCCTGGTGTGTAGTCGGCAGCGACCATGGCCAGTTCCATCACCTGCTCCTGAAACAACGGCACGCCCAAGGTGCGCTCGAACACCTCCTTGAGCTGCGGCGATGGGTAGGTCACGGGTTCCTGCTTCAAGCGCCGGCGCAGGTACGGGTGCACCATGTCGCCCTGAATTGGCCCGGGGCGGACAATCGCCACCTCGATGACCAGGTCATAGAACGTTTTGGGCCGCAGCCGGGGCAGCATGGCCATTTGCGCGCGCGACTCGATCTGGAACACCCCCATGGTCTCTGCGCGGCTGATCATCGCGTAGGTCGCCGGGTCTTCGTCGGGGATGGTGGCCAAGGTCAGCTGCTGGCCACGATGGCGCTGCAGCAGGTCGAAGCAGCGGCGCAAGGCACTGAGCATGCCCAGCGCCAGCACGTCGACCTTGAGCAACCCGACCATGTCCAGGTCGTCCTTGTCCCACTGGATCACCGTGCGCTCGGCCATCGCGGCATTCTCCACCGGCACCAGCTGGTCGAGTGGTTGCTGGGAGATGACAAAACCACCCGGGTGCTGCGACAGGTGCCGGGGGAAGCCGATCAGCTCGCCCGCCAGCACCAGTACCCGCCGCAGTGAAGGGCTGTTGGCCTCAAAGCCGGCTTCGGCCAGGCGCTGGTCATCGGGAATGCGGTCGCTCCAGCGACCACAGCATTTGGCCAGCGCATCCACCTGGTCTGCCGGCAACCCCAATACCCGCGCCACATCGCGCACCGCCCCCGCCGCATGGTAGGTATTGACCACCGCCGTCAGTGCCGCACGGTGCCGGCCGTAGCGGCGAAACACGTACTGGATCACTTCTTCGCGCCGGTCGTGCTCAAAGTCCACGTCGATATCAGGCGGCTCGTTGCGTTCACGCGACAGGAAGCGCTCGAACAGCAGGCGATGCTGCATGGGGTCCAGTTCAGTAATGCCCAGCACGAAACACACCACCGAGTTGGCCGCCGAGCCGCGCCCCTGGCACAGAATGCGTTGGCTGCGGGCGAAGGCGACGATGTCGTGCACGGTCAGGAAGTAGCTGTCGTAACCGAGCTCCTCAATCAGCGCCAACTCCGTGGCCAGCACATCACGCACCTTGTCACTCGGCCCGCCTGGCCAGCGTAACGGCAAGCCCTGCTCGCACAGTTCACGTAACCAGCTTGCCGGGGTATGACCCTGGGGCACCAGTTCGCGCGGGTATTGGTATTTCAGCTCGCTCAGCTCAAATTGGCAGCGCTCGGCAATGGCCAGGGTCTCGGCCAGCAGGTCGGCAGGGTAGAGTTCGCCCAACTGTGCCTGGCTGCGCAGGTGGCGTTCGCCATTGGCAAACAGAAAGCGCCCGGCCTCGGCCACCTGGCAATGCTGGCGGATGGCGGTCATGCAGTCCTGCAAGGCACGGCGACCGCGCACATGCATGTGCACATCGCCACAGGCCGCGGCGCGGATACCCACTTCAGCCGCCAGGCCTCGCAAGCGTTGCAGGCGCAGGGCATCGTCACTGCCTCGGTGCAGGTGCACGGCCAGCCAAAGGCGTTCGCCGAATAAACTACGTAACCACTCACCCGTGGCCACATCGGCGAAGTCATCGGCTACCCACAACGCCAGCAGGCCTTGATGGTGCTGCTGCAGGTCGTCGCGAAACAGCTGGTACTCGCCCTTTTGCGCCCGCCGGCGGGCACGCGTGATCAGCGCGCACAAACTCTGGTAACCCGCGAGGTTTTCAACCAGCAGCACCAGCTTGGGGCCGTCCTGCAGACGCACTTCACTACCCACGATCAACCGGAGCTGATGCTCTTTGGCGGCCTGCCAGGCCCGAACGATGCCAGCCAGGGTGCATTCGTCAGTGATCGCAAGGGCCTGGTAGCCCTGCTCACGCGCGCGCCGGAACAGCTCGTCGGCGCTCGACGCGCCGCGCTGGAAGCTGAAGTTGGACAGGCAATGCAGCTCGGCATAACCCGGCCTGCTCATGCGAACCAGCCTTGCAGCCACAGCGGGCCGGCCTGGCCCAGATCACGGTAGGCCCAGCCGCGCAGGCCGTCACGGGTTTCGATGCGGTAATAATCGCGACGCACATCGCCACCATCCCACCACCCCGACTCAATGCGTTCGGCCTGGCCTTGTACCTGGTAGCGGGTGGCGTCCAGCGCCATCGGGGCTGACAGCAGCCAGCCCGGGCGGCTGCCCGGAGCAACCGGCATACTGCCTTGGGCGCCTTGTTCTGCCAGCTGCCAGGCGCATTCGGGCCGGTGATCGGCAGCCGCGCTCACCCCCTTCACGGCCTCATCCCCCAGGCGAGCGCGCAGCCGTTCACGCAATTGGTCCCAGGGTTGCGCCTGCTGGGCACGGGGGTCGAACAATGCCTGGTGCTGTGGCACGAAGGGTGGCAGGTCGTCGGCAACCAGGCGCAGGTTGCGAACGGGTGCCGGGATGCGCAGCGGCTCCAGGCGCCCACGGGCCAGTTCGAACAGCACGGCGCCATCGCGCTCGGCAGCCAGCAGGCCCACCTTGAGCAGGGTGTCTGGCCCCTCGGCATGTTCAAGGTGCAGGCAGAAACGCTGCACGCCACAGTCTCGCCCGGCCAGGAACGCGGCAAGGTCGTGGAGCATGCGCCGCAGCGGAAACAACAGCGCCTGATGCGACTCGACGTCAAAGTTCAGCTCCAGCCGGGTTTCGAAACGGTCCGGTGGCTGGTAGAAGTCCAGCCCTGGAGTGCGCAGGCCAAGCAGTTGGTCGATGTGCAGCTGCACCTGGGCTGCAAATCGCCTAGCCAATGTATCGCGCGGCAAGGCCAATACCTGGCCGAGCTGGCGTAAGCCCATGCCGGCAAAGGCTTCAGCGGCGTCTGCCGGCAGGCCGATACGGGTGATGGGCATGCCTAGCAAGGCCGCACGGGTAGCATCGGCATCGCCCACGGCCAAGCCATCATGACCATTGGCAAGCATGCGAGCCGCCACCGGGTTGCTGGCCAGAACGATGCGTTGGCGCAGGCCCAGATCTGCCAGCTCCTGGCGCAGGCGGGCCTCGAACAAGGGCCAGGGGCCGAACAGCTGCAGGCTGGAGCCTACTTCCAGTAGTAACGCCCGCGGGTAATGCAGGCTGACCTGAGCACTGAAGCGATAGGCCCAGGCGGCCAGCAACTGCTGGACCTGCTCGATACGCCTGGGGTCGGCTTCGACGCAGGTGAAACCATCCGCCAGGGCACGTGCCGCCGTCAGGGTCTGCCCTGCCCGCAACCCGAGTGCGGCCGCAGCCGGGCTGACCGCTTGCAATACCCGACGCTGGGTAGGCCCGCCAAGCAGCACCAAGGGTGTGTCGGGGTTGTCACGCTCACGCAGGACCGTGTCCAGCGCCAGCTGCGGGAGCAGAATGCAGGCCCAAAGCATGGTGCATCAGCCCCGCCCAGGGCAGGCGATGGGCAGAGCCGGCGGCATGCCACCCCGGCTTTTCAGCACACGCCACTGCGCCGGACGGGTGTCGACGGCAACCCGCAGCGCTGCTGGCGATGGGTTGTGTGCTGCCTGCTGCGGCCGGCAGGCGAAGGCCAGCGCCTGACCGGTTTCCGCAGCCACCTGCAAACGCCGCAGGGCCCGGTCATCGGCACGTTCAGGCCAGCACAGCACCGCCGCGCAACTGCCCGAGCGCAGGCACTGCTCGGCCGCCCACAGGGCATCTGCAGGGGCGGCATCCACCTGCACCAGCCAGCGCAGGTCCACCCCCGCGGCCTGCCAGGCCGGTGCGTAAGGAATGAAAGGCGGCGCCACCAGCACCACTCGGCTTCCTTCAGCACTCAGCCGCGCCAGGGTGGGCCACAGCAATTGCAATTCGCCGCAACCGGGGCTGGCCAGCAGCAACTCACTGAGTGCCGCCGCCGGCCAGCCGCCTTCGGGCAGGCGCTCGTCAAGGGCAGCATGGCCGGTCGGCTGCAAACCGAGTGGCCGTGCCTGGGCGTGTCGGCCGCGCCATACACGGCGCTGGTCGAGCAGCCTGTCGAGGTCGACCACCGCGCCCATCAGTCACGCCTCAGCAAGCCGCAGAAGACGCCTTCGATGAAAAATTCCTGTTCAGGCTTCACATCGATGGGGGCATAGGCCGGGTTGCGTGGCAACAGCCGGTAACTGCTGCCCTGGCGTTGCAGGCGCTTGATGGTCACCTCGCCGTCCAGGCGCGCAACCACGATCTGGCCATCGCGGGCGTCGGCCTGTTGAAGGATGCCGACCAGGTCACCGTCGAAGATGCCGTCGTCGATCATCGAATCGCCACGCACTTTAAGCAGGTAGTCAGGGGTGCGACGGAACAGGCTGGGGTCGAGCAGCAGCTGTTCGTGGATGCCCAGGTCCGGGCCGATAGGTGCGCCCGCCGCCACCTGGCCCAGCACTGGCACTTCGAGGATTTCCGGCCGGCGCAGCGGTTCGGCCAGGCGAATGCCCCGTGCCTGGTTGGGTGTGACATCTATATAACCGGCCTGGCACAGGGCGGTGATGTGCTTGCGTGCGACGCTGCGCGAGGCGAAACCGAAGCGCGTGGCAATGTCGGCCAGACTGGGTGGCTGACCATGATCGGCGATGCGCTCACGGATGAAGTCGAAGATGGCGCGGCGTTTTGGGGTGAGGTTGTCCATAGAGCACATTTGTACTCTTTTCAGGGCGCGCTGAACAGCCCCCTTTGTCGCCAGCTTTGGTTATGATCCCCTGGCTTGTGTTTTCTCGATCTGGATATCCCATGCTGACCGCCCTGCTGTTCGACCTCGACGGAACCCTCACCGACACTGATACCCTGCACCTGCAGGCCTTTCGCCAACTGCTGCGTAAGCACGACGGCCGCGAGCTGAGCCAGGCGCAGTTCGATGCCCAGGTCAGCGGCCGTGCCAACGGTGAGCTGTTCGCCGAACTGTTCAGCGGCGCGAGCGTCGAACAGTGCCGTGCGCTGGCCGACCACAAGGAAGCCTTGTTCCGCGACCTGTCGCCGTCTCTTGAACCAATGCCAGGCCTGTTGCGCCTGCTGGAACATGCCCAGGCCCATGACATCGGCATGTGCGTGGTAACCAACGCACCGCGGCTGAACGCCGAACACATGCTGAACGCCATGGGGCTTGGCCATCAGTTCGAGCATGTGCTGGTGGCCGAGGAACTGGCGCGGCCCAAGCCAGACCCGCTGCCTTACCTCACCGGCCTGCAGCGGCTGGGCGCCAAGGCCGCGCAGGCGCTGGCCTTCGAGGATTCACTGCCAGGGGTGGCGGCAGCCAGTGGCGCAGGGATCTTCACGGTGGGCGTGGCCACCACGCAGACGCCGGAGCGGTTGCTGCAGGCGGGTGCCAGGCTGGTAGTGAATGACTTCAATGACCCGGCATTGTGGGTGTTGATCGAGTCCATGCAATGACCATTCAAGGCCACCCATGCTCATCGACGAAGAACTGACGCTCAAAAAGCTGGAAACCTTTCTCGCCTTCATGCGCACCGGCAACCTCGGCCGCGCGGCGGTCGAGTTGTCTACCAGCGCCGTCAGCGTGCACCGCGCCATCCACTCGCTGGAAAGCGCCCTGCGCTGCCCGTTGTTCAAGCACGAAGGCCGCCAGCTGATTCCGCTGGAAAGCGCCTATGTGCTGGAAAAGAAAGCCCGCCAGTTGATCCAGGACGCCGAGCAGATGGTGCGCCAAACCCGCGAGGCCGCCGGCTTCTACGCCGAGCGTTTCCGCCTGGGTGCGCTCTACTCGTTGACGGTAAAAACCGTGCCCAAACTGGTCATGGGCCTGAAATTGCGCCGCAGTGAGCTGAACATCGACCTCACCCTGGGCTCCAACGTCGACTTGCTGCAGCGCCTGAAAAACCACGAGCTCGAAGCCATCCTGGTGTCACTCGACGAAAGCGTCAGCGACCCAGGCTGCGAGCAACTGCCGCTGTTCTCCGACGATATCTTCCTTGCTGTGCCCACCGACTCACCCTTCGCCGAACAGGCCGAGGTGGACCTGGCGGACCTTGCCGACTCCACCTTCATCACCCTGACCCAAGGCTTCGCCACCCACCGTGATGGCGCGCGGGTGTTCCAGCAGGCCGGCTTTGAACCCAAGGTGGCCATGCAGGTGAACGATATCTTCACCCTGCTGAGCATGGTCAGCTCGGGTGTGGGTTTTGCCCTGCTGCCCGGGCGCATCGCGGCGGTGTACGAAAACCGCGTCAGGCTGATTGCCTTGAAGCCGCAATACCGATTGAAGCAGCACATAGGTGTAGTGTTTTTGAAGGCGCGGGAGCGGGAGCCCAACTTGCTGGCACTCCTTGCAGAGTGCCGGATGTACAGCCGGGATAACTGAAGCTGCGCCAGCACCGGCCGGCGCAGCTTCAATGGGGCTCAAAGGTCGTAACGCAACGCCAGGCCCACGGTGCGCGGTGCGCCCACATCGAGGATGTCGCCGCTGCGGTTGTTGGTGATGTATTCCTTGTCGAAGGCGTTCTTCACAAAACCGGACACGGCAATGTTGCGGGTGATCTTGTACTCGGTATTGAAGTTGACCAGCCAGTAATTGTCGCTGCGACGCTCGTCGGTGACCTGCCCGGCGTCATCAAACTCATACTCGGACGGCGACGTACTCTGGTAGACGACGTCGGTATTGAGGGTAAGGCGCTCGTTCCAGCGGTAGGTGGCGCCCAGCGCCATCTTGTACTTGGGTGAATAGAGGAACGCTTCCCCACTCATGTCGCGGCCGTCGCCGGTGACAAAGTCCTTGTACTTGCCGTCGGTCACCGAGGCTGCGGCATTGAGGGTCAGCTGTTCGCCGAAGTCCTTCTCGACAGACACTTCCAGGCCTTTGATGTCACTGCTGCCGGCGTTGAACACATGGACGAACTCGGTGTTCGGGTCCAGCACGCTGACCTGCTGGTCTTTCCAGTCGGTGTAGTACAGGTTGGCGCGGGTGCGCAGCGTATCGTCGTAGAACGAGCCACGGTAGGAGAACTCGTAGTTGGTGGTGTATTCCGGGTCATAAGCCTCATGCCCGCCACCGGCACGCATGTTCACGCCGCCGCCGCGATAACCCTTCTGCACCATGAAGCCCAGGTACTGCCCATCAGCCAGTTCATAGTCCAGGCCGAGCTTGGGCAACACCGCGTCAAACGATTTGCTGACCTTGCCGGGGCTGGAGAAGTCGTCCTGGTCAATGTCGGTGTCGTTGGTTTCGTGGTCGTAGCGCAGGCCGGTGATCAGCGTCCAGCGCGGGATGAAGGTCCAGTTGATCTCGCCGAACAGCGCCTGGTTTTCAATGGTGGTATCGCCCTTGGCAGTGCCGAACAGGCTATCGTCGAACAACAGGCGGTCATGGAAATTGTTGGTGTTGTGCCCGTAGTAGGCACCGACGAAGCTCTTCAAGGTGTCGCCGTTGTAATTCAGGCGCAGCTCCTGGCTGAACAGGTTGCCGTCCTGCTTGCGCAACACCACCTGGTTGGCATCGGCCGACTGGTCGAAGTCCAGGCGAGCGTCGTAGTCCGAGCTGGTGTTGGCGGTAAGGCTGGTCAGCGACCAGTAATCGTCCAGCCGGTAGTCGACCTTGGCGCTGACCGTATCCTGCTCCAGCTTATCGAAGGCCTTGGTGTTGGACGTCATCTTGTAATAGCGGACCTTGCCGTTTTCGCGCATGACCGTGTTGTCGCCCTTACGGCTTTCACCGTGGGCATAGGTCAGGAGGATGTCGAGGTCGTCGCTGGGCAGGATCAGCAACTTGCCGCGGGCATTGGCGGTACGGGTGGGGTTGGCATCGTCATGCAGGGTGGTGTTGTCAATGTAGCCATCACCTTGCTGGTAGTCCACGGCAATCCGGCCGGCGACCTTGTTGTCGACCAGCGCACCGCCACCGGCCACGGCCGCCCCGCGCTCGCCGTAGTTGCCCACGTTGGTCTGCGCCGAAAAGCTGGGGTCGAAGGTCGGGTTACGGGTCTGGATCACCACCGCACCCGCCAGCGAGTTGCGGCCCTGGGTAGTGGATTGCGGGCCGAGGAATACCTCGACCTGTTCGGTATCCCAGAGCTGCATGGGGCTCAAGGTCAAGGCGCGGTTGGGTTGTACGGCGCCGTCGACGAACACCGAGACCGCACCATTGAGTGTGGCCGGCCCCTGATCCTCGAACCCGGACACGGGTACGCCACGGATACCCCAGTTCTCATTGCCGGACTGGTTGTACACACCGGGCGTGCGGGCAAATACATCGACCAGGTTGTGGTCTTCCTTCTCGCGCAGTTGCTTCTCGGTGACCACGACCACGCTCGACTGGGTCTGCTCCAGGGTACGGTTGATCTTTTCCCCGGTCACCGTGATCTGTTCCAGCTCCACCGCCCCGACCGGTGCCGCTGCCCAGGCATTGTTTGCCAGGCACAAGGCCGAGCCCACTGCCAGTGCCAGTGTACTTTTCTTGACGTCCACGCCCCGCTCCTTCGACAGATTGCTTTTGTTATTGCCGTATGCACGCACGCTCTTCGGTGCAGGCGGAGCGGATTCTGGGGGAAATGTAACGTTAAGTAAATACTATTGATAACGTATCTCATTCGTGACATGAGCAGCCCTGCTCGCGTGCCACCCTTGCAGCAAAACGGTCAACGCTGCCAGCCCTGCAGGGATCAGCAATGATGCAAACACTTGCGCAAAGCTCCAGCCCAACGCCAGCATCTGAGCCCCGGCGAACGCGCTGAGCACGGCGCCAATGCGCCCGATGCCGCTCATCCAACTGGCCCCGGTCGCCCGTGCTTCTGTGGGGTAAAAGCCCGCCGCCAATGCATTCATGCCAACGCTCGCGCCATTCAGGCCAAAGCCCACGGCGCAGGCAATGGCGCACAGCCAGGCGAAATCCCCCACCATCTGGCCAATCGTGAAGATAACCGCGCCACTGAACAGAAACGTCAGCATCAGTACGCGCTGCGGGTTACAGCGGTCCATGGCCCAGCCTACCGAAATCGCCCCTACCGGGCCGCCAATCTGGAAGCAGGCCGTGACAATGGCGGCTTGCGACACCGAAAAACCACCACCCTCCTTCACCAGCGTCGGCAGCCAGCCGCTGAACAGGTAGACCAGAAACAGCGCCAGCACGTAGCCGGCCCAGAGCATGCAGGTACCAAAGCGATAGCGCGGCGAAAGGATAATGCCAACCGAACCGCCAGTGCCCTGCGTTTTGGCGGGCATGACGAATGCAGTGTCGGCGCTGACATGCTCAGGGGCCAGGCGGCGGACAATGGTCAGAATGCGCTGGCGGTCTGCGCCTTTGCTGACCAGGAAGGTGACCGATTCCGGCAGGCGCCAGTACAGCAGCGGCAAGACCAGCAGCGGCAACACCCCGCCCAGCACCAGAACACTGCGCCAGCCCAGGTTGGGTATCATCCAGGCGCTGACGAAACCACCCATCGCAGCACCCAGGGAGAACCCGCAGAACGCCAGGGTAATCAGCAGCGAGCGGCTGCGCGCCGGGGCGTATTCGCTGACCAGGGTGCTGGCATTGGGCATGGCAGCACCCAGGCCAAGGCCGGTAAGAAAGCGCAGCGCGACCAAGGTTTCCAGATTTGGGGAAAAGGCCGAGGCCAGGGTCCAGATGCCGAACAGCAGCACGCTGCACAGCAACACCGCCTTGCGCCCGTAGCGGTCAGCCAGGGGGCCGGCAACCAGAGCGCCAATGGCCAGGCCGATCAGTGCTGCGCTCAATACCGGGCCCAGGCTTTGCGCACCCAGGCCCCAGTCGCTTTTCAGTTGTGGGGCAATGAAGCCGATAATGGCCACGTCCAGGCCGTCGAGGGCGATGATCAGGAAGCCGAGGAAAACCACCCATTTCTGGTAGCGGCCGATGGGTTGCTGGTCGATCAGTTGGCGCACGTCGAGCGTGTTGTTCATGGGTATCACCTGTTGTTGTTTTTATAGAGCCCGCGTTTCAACCCAGGCTGCGAAAGCGCACTGGCCTGATGATCCGTGTTTCCTGCGCCACCACCAGGTCGCGGGTGGCGTGCAGGTAAGCGGCAAAGTCCGGGTCGGCATCGCGCGCCGCGCTGCGTGCTTCAAAGTCATCGAGGCTGTCATACCCCCACAGATGCACCACCTGGTTCAGCGGCCCGATGCTGCTGGTGTAGAACGCCAGCGGTGCGCCAAGGTGGCGCAGCAATATCGGCATCGCCAACTGGTCGAAGGCTTCAAGAAAGGCCGCCATGCAGCGCGGGCGAATGGTGTAGATGCGGTGATCGACCACAGCCTTGTCCATCACGCCACCTCCCGCGCATTGCCCGACGCCGCCAGCCCCTGTTCGACGCCTGCCAGATGGCGACCGGTGATGTAGCCAAACGTCATGATCGGCCCCAGGGTAATGCCGGCACCGGGGTAGTTGCCGCCCATGATGCTGGCGCGGTCGTTACCCACCGCATACAGCCCCTCGATGACCTGCCCGTCGGCGGCCAACACTTCACCGACCACACTGGTGCGCAGCCCGTCGAAGGTGCCCAGATCGCCCATGATCACCTTCACGGCAAAATACGGCCCCTCGCCCACTGGCGCTACGCACGGGTTGGGCTGTTGCTGCGGGTCGGCCAGGTAGCGGTTGAAGCTGGTGGTGCCGCGGCCGTACTGGCGGTCCTCGCCCTGCACTGCTCCAAGGTTGTAATCGCGCACGGTCCGCTCCAGCCCTTGCGCATCGATACCGGCCTTGCCTGCCAGCTCGGCCAGGGTCTTGCCCTTGAGCAGGTAGCCATTACGCAACAGTGGCCCTGTCGGCATCGGTGCTGGCTTGGCGAAACCCAGGCCGTACTTCGCCAGGGTGCGGCGGTCGCACACCAGCCACATGGCGGTTTCAGTCTGCCCGGCGCAAGCCTCGATCAAGGCAGCACCCACGTCATGGTAAGAGTTCGACTCGTTGGTGAAACGTTGGCCCGAATGCAGCACCCCGATCACACCCGGCTTGTAGCGGTCGAGCAAATGCGGAAAAGCGCTGTAGCGCCCGGCACCTACCGGTACCTTCGATACTGGCATCCAGGCTGCTGGCGCTTGCAGGCGGATATCGACCTTGGCACCCAGCGCCTCTGCCATGCGCGCACCATCGCCAGTATTACCCGCAGGCACCGGTGAAAAATGCTCACCACCACGACGTACATGCGGGTAGGCCTGGCGCAACCGTTGCAGGTCGTGAGAGAACCCACCACAGGCCAGCACCACCCCACGCCGGGCCTGAATACGCAGTTCGCTGTCGCCTTGCCCGGCCAGCGCACCCACAACCCGGCCACCTTCGCGCAGCAACTGCCGCGCCGGGGTGCCGGTGAGGATCGGGATACCCAGGTCGAGGGCCGAGCGCACCAGGCGCGCCGCCAAGGCATTGCCGCTGGTGACCTGGGTACCGCGCCGATACAGGGCCAGCTCCTTCAGGTGGGTCAACAGGCGCTTGGCCACATACACGAACGATGTCAGCGAGCGGGTAACGTTGAAGAAGTGCTTGAGGTCGGCATTCGACGAGTTGAACATCATGCCGATGAAGGTGATGGTTTTCAGCGGCGGGCGCAGGCGGGCCATGTCCGGCCCAAGGCCACGGATGTCGTAAGGTGCGGCCAGTATCGAGCGGCCCACATCGACGCCACCTTCTACCTGTGGGTGATAGTCGGGGTACAGCGTGGGCACGAACTTCACGGCAGTTTCCCGCTCGAAAAAGTCCACCATTTGCGGCCCGTAGCGCAAGAAGGCCTCAACCCCCGCCGCGTCAAAGCAGGCACCGGTTTCGTTGCGCAGGTAAGTCATGGCCGCCTCGGGGCTGTCGTTGGCGCCGTGCCTGTTGCCAGGCACCCACAGCACACCCCCGGAAAACGCCGTGGTACCACCAAAGCAGTCGTCTTTTTCGATGACGATCACTTCAAGGCCATGCTTCTTCGCAGCAATCGCCGTTGCCAGGCCGCCGGCGCCCGCGCCGACCACCAGCACATCGCAGTGTCGTGTGCTCATGAGCGTGCCCCTTCAAAGCCTGGGCGCGGGATCAGCGCCATGGGCATGCTTTCAAGCCCCCCATCCACGGTCAGCTCTGCACCGTTGATGTAGTCGGCGCGCGGGCTGGCCAGGAATAGCACGGCTTCGGCGATATCCTGCGGCTCACCAATGCGCTGGTTGGCCGTCATGGCGCTGCGCTGGCGTTCGATCTGCGGGTCGGCATAAAACGCTGCCGACAAAGGTGTGCGGATCAACCCTGGGCAGACTGCGTTGCTGCGCACACCTCGCGGCCCCCATTCCACGGCAATCTGCCGCGAAAGCATGCTGACCCCGGCCTTGGCCGCACTGTACGCACCGCTGTTGGGTTGCGGGTAATGGGCAGCGATCGAGGCCACGTGCACGATACGGCCCTGCTCCCGGGCCAGCATCGAGCGGCCAAAGGCCTGGGCGCACAGCAGGTAGCCCGTGAGGTTGACCGCCAGTACCTGGTTCCATTGCTCCAGGGTCAGCACGTCCAACGCACCGGGGCGCAGCACGCTGGCATTGTTGACCAGTACATCGCAGCGCCCATGCAGCGCCTGAATCTGGGCAGCGGCCTGCTCCACGCTGGCCGGGTCGGCGATGTCGCAGCCCAGGGCGCTGACCTCACCGACACTGTGTTCACCCAGGGTGGCCGCCAGTTCACGGCATTTGTCCAGGTCACGGTCCAGCAGCACCACATGGGCCTGCTGTTCGACCAGGGCAGCGGCCAGCGCCGCGCCAATACCACCGGCGGCGCCGGTGACCACGCAGACGGCCGAGTCCAGGCCCAGCCATTGAGAGGGGATCTTGTTGTTGTGCATGCTGCTCTCCAGAGTATCGCTTCATCTGGGTCACAGCCTAGGGCGGGCAGGCGCACCGGCAGAATGGACAAAACCTGCAACCAATCCCACATTCCCGACAATTTTCTCCCCGCCACCTGAAGCATTCAGGCAGCTGTGGCACAGTAGCCGGGTACGGAACAGAACAATTACAACAACATGAACAAGATCCCCAACTACGCCCTGTACGGTGAAACCGCACAACCGGTGTGGCATGAAGCCCTGCATGTGGAGCAGATCTCCCAGCGATCTGGCGCCCACAACTGGGAAATTGCCGCACACCGTCATGAAGGCTTGCTGCAACTGCTATATCTGCAGAGCGGCGGCGGTGAAGTGCTGTTCGACAGTGACCGGCTCCAGGTGCAGGCACCATGCGTGGTGTATGTGCCGGCTCAGGTGGTGCATGGTTTCCATTGGGCCGGCCAGGTCGAGGGCCAGGTGATCACCGCCGCTCAGCACCCGCTGGAAAGCATTGCCCAGGTGCTGGCACCCAACCTGCTGGTGCAACTGCGCAAACCGCAGGTGATCGCCCTGCCATCATGGCCAGCCGACGAAGACCCCTTGCTGCCGCTGTGCATGGCCTTGCGCGAGGAGTACCACAACCGCGCCCGCGAGCATGTGGCCAGCAGCATGGCGCTGTTGCTGACGCTGGTGATTCAGGTGCTGCGCCATGAGCCGCAGTTGCCCCACGGTGAGCAACGCCCAGTGTCAAGGCGCAGTCAGCAGCTGACCAGTTTTCGTGAGCAGGTGGACATGCACTACCGCGCGCACTGGCCACTGGCGGACTATGCCGCCGAGCTCGGCATGACCCTGGCTACGCTGGGGCGGTTGTGCCAGGAGCACCTGGGCATGACGCCAATGAGCGTGATCAATGCCCGGCTGGTGCTGGAGGCCAAGCGCATGCTGGGGCATTCGAGCCTTAGCGTGAAAGAGATCGCCCATGAGCTGGGGTTTGCCGATGTGGGGTATTTCAGCCGGTTCTTTCGCAAGCATGCGGGGGTTAGCCCTAGCGGCTTTCGCGAGGGCCAGTAACACCTGCAAGCTTTGCTGTGGCCTGCACCGGCCTCTTCGCGGGCTCGCCCGCTCCCACAGGTTCTGTGCAACCCCATGCAACACGCTTTCCCTGTGGGAGCGGGCATGCCCGCGAAAGGGCCAGTGCAGGATGACCTCAGGCCAAGGCCCGCTGCACATCGCCCACGGTACTCGCCAGGCTGCTCAGGTGCAGGTTCAACACCCGCTCCACAGGGGCCCGATCCAGCGGCCAGTGCAAGGCGATGCTCCCGGCCAGGCGCCCGTCGGCATGCACCGGCAAAGCAATGGCGCGGATCAGGAATGGCAAGCGCACCGGGTACTCCCAGTACCCTTCAGTGCGCTGGCCAAAGCCTTTGTGGGCGTCTTCTTCGATGTTGCGCAGCACCGCGTCATCGCGCAGCCGTTCATGGGCCGCCAGGCGCTGCACTTCATCGACTGCCAGCTCACCCAGGCACGCCCGCCCCATGGCCGAGTGAAACAGGCTGGCATGGTGCCCGACGATCTGGCAGGTATGCGGGTAGCGCTTGCGCAGTACCTGAGGGATGGCGCTCTCCATCACCTCCAGCCGCTCGCCGTCGAAGCACGACAAGTCCACTACCAGCCCGGTGCGCTCGCTCAGTTCCAGCAGCATCGGTGCGGCACTTTCCACCAGGCGCCGCTTGAAACGCATCTGCCGGTCACCGAACAGCCGCCGCGCGCACAGGCGATAACGCCGGTCGCTCAGGCCACGGTAGACCCAGCCCTGCTCCTGCAGCGTGGCGAGCATACGCGACGCCGTGGCCTTGGGCAGGCCGGTAAGGTAATGCAGTTCTTCCAGGCCCAGGGCCTGGTGCTCGCCCAACAGGTCGACAATGGCCAGCGCACGCTCCACCGAACGTACGCCGCCGCTGTCTGCCGTAATGCCCATGAGTATGACCTCCCTGTAGCTGGATGGTCAGCATAGCCAGCAAGAACCGCGCCTGCCCAGTGCTTTCATCAGGCCAACAGGCACGGTGGCGGTCGTCGTTCAACCCAGCGGGTCAGCTGTTCATGGGCGTAGGCCAGTTGCAATACGGCATGGTCGGCCTGGGCTGGCCCAATGATCTGCAGGCCCATTGGCAAACCGGCGCTGTTGAAGCCGACCGGTACGCTGATGCTCGGCAAACCGGCCAGGGTCGGCCCGATCACCACCTCCATCCAGCGATGGTAGGTGTCCATCGCCCGCCCACCGACGACCTGCGGCCATGCCAGCGTTGCCTCGAAAGGGAACACCTGGGCAGACGGCAACAGCAAGTAGTCGTAACATTCGAACAGGCTGGCCAAGGCGCGATACCAATCGCTGCGCTCCAGTGAAGCCTGGTACAGCGATGCCGCGCTCAGCTGCAAGGCACCCTCCACTTCCCATTGCGCTTCAGGCTTGAGCAAGGCGCGCCTGGCTGGGTCGGCATAGGCCGCGCCAAGGTTGCCGTGCACCAGGAAGTGGCGGTGGGTCAGCCAGCATTGCCACAAACGCGCCGGGTCGAATGCTGGTTGGCAAGCCTCTACCCGGCAGCCCAGCTCGGCAAAATCGGCCAACGCTGCCTCGCACAGGCCCATCACTCCGTCATCCATCGGCAGGTAGCCGTTGTAGTCACCCAGCCAGCCAACCCGCACGCCACGGAAATCGCGCTGCAGCCCTGCGGCGAAATCGCGGCGGCCCTCGCTCAACGACAGCGGCACCTGTGCATCAACGCCCGCCTGGGTCGACAACAGCCGCGCCACATCCACCACGCTGCGCCCCATCGGCCCTTCGGTCGCCAGTTGCTGCACGAACAGTTCAAGCGCCGGGCCATGGGGCACACGGCCCTGCGACGGGCGCAGGCCGAACACATTGTTGAACGCCGCCGGGTTGCGCAGCGAACCCATCATGTCGCTGCCGTCAGCCACTGGCAGCAGGCGCATGGCCAGCGCCGCTGCCGCCCCGCCACTGCTGCCGCCGGCCACCCGCTGCGGGTCGTAGGCATTGGTGGTGGTACCGAACAGGGTGTTGTAGGTTTGCGAACCGAGGCCGAACTCGGGCACGTTGCTTTTGCCAACAATCAGCGCCCCGCTCGCCCGCACCCTCGCCACGCTGATCGCATCATGCTCGGGTACCTGTTCGGCGAACAACGGCGAGCCCAGGGTGGTGCGCAGCCCGGCAGTGGCAGCCAGGTCCTTGATTGCCTGGGGCATGCCGTGCATCCAGCCGCGGGAATGGCCTTGCTGCAGCTCACGATCACGCTCATCGGCCTCGGCCAACACCGCCTCGCCCGGGCGCAGCGACACCAGTGCGTTGACCTGCGGGTTGCAACGTTCGATATGGGCCAGATAGGCCTGCATCACCTCCCGGCACGATACCTGGCGGGCATGGATGGCCTGGGACAACGCCTCGGCATCGAGGGCAACGATAGGGTCGATCGCTAGCGGCTTCACGGTTTTACTCCAAGGTTGAAGGCGACAGGCTTGCCCGCTCGGGGGGCTTCTTTCAGGCAGTAGGTGCCCAGCAACGTCAGCAGGCAGGCGAACAGCACGTAGAACGACGGTGCCACCGGCGTACCGAGTGCCTTGGTCAGCCAGGTGACGATCAACGGGGCAAAGCCGCCGAACACCATCACCGCCACGTTGTAAGCCACCGAGACGCCAGTGGAACGCACCTCCACCGGGAACTGTTCGGCCAGGGCAGTAGGTGCCGGCCCGAAGAAGCCGCCGATGGCCGTGCACAACAGCAGTTGCATCACCAGCAGGCGCTCCAGCGAAGGCGCGGCGGCCACCCACACATACAGCGGGTAGACCATCACGAAAAAGGCCAGGGTGAAAGCCATCAGCACCGGGCGCCGCCCCACCCGGTCAGACAACGCCCCGGCCAGCGGAATGACCACGGTCATCAGCCCCACC
The DNA here is from genome assembly GCA_029202525.1 of Candidatus Pseudomonas phytovorans. Lineage (NCBI taxonomy): Bacteria > Pseudomonadati > Pseudomonadota > Gammaproteobacteria > Pseudomonadales > Pseudomonadaceae > Pseudomonas > Candidatus Pseudomonas phytovorans. Next base: position 3,529,813 of record CP119325.1, on the reverse strand, counting down.
GCCAGCATCTGCACCAGCAGCACCTGGTCCAGCGGCAACCCGAGGCTCTTGTGGGCGAAGGTCGGCATGTTCACCAGCACCACGTAGAACGACACCGTCGCACCACAGGCCAGGCCCATTGACACCAGCAGGCTACGCCGGTGTTCACGCAATACCTGCCACAAGGTGGGCGACGGGCCCTTGGCCTGCCGGCGCGCCTCGACGAACTCCTCGGGCTCTTCCATGTGCTTGCGTATCCACAACCCGACCGGGCCGATCAGCAGGCCGAGCACGAACGGGATGCGCCAGCCCCAGCTGTCCAGCGCCTCAGGCGAACACAAGTGCGTCACCAGGGCCACCATCGCCGCCCCGGAAAACACCGCCAGGCACTGCCCCACCAATTGCCACGAACCGTACAGGCCCTTGCGGTGGGCCGGCGCGCTCTCTACAAGAAACGCCGTGGCACTGGCGTATTCACCACCGGTTGCAAAGCCCTGAAGCATACGCGCCACCACGATCAGCAGCGGCGCAGCCATGCCGATAGCCAGGTAATCTGGGGCAAAGGCGATCATGGCAATCGACACGGTCATCAGGCGGATGATCATCTGCATCGCCGCTTTGCGCCCCTTGCGGTCGGAATACATGCCCAGCAACACGCCGCCCACCGGGCGCATGAAAAAGCCGACGCCGAAAGTGGCCAAGGCCATCAGCAGCGAGGCGTATTCGTCATCGGACGGGAAAAACTGCCGGGCAATAATGCTGGCCAGAAAGCCGTACACGATAAAGTCGTACCACTCCAGGGCGTTGCCGATAACGGCGGCGACCACTTGCCGGGTACGCGACACGCCGGTGCTCGAAGTCTGCATAGGAAACACTCCACATAATGATTGGGTGATCGCCCAGGCGCGGTCGCGCCCGGGTTCGTTCCAGCGGCAGTCGTCAAAAAGGAGGGTCAGGCGGGCGCGAGCCAGCGCTCTGCCAGCGCGCCCCAGTAGGCGGCGCCGGTCAGCAGGATGTCGTCGTTGAAGTCGTAGGCCGGGTTGTGCACCATCGGCCGCCCAACGCCGTTGCCGATGAACAGGTAGGCGCCCGGGCAGCGTTGCAGCATCCAGGCAAAGTCTTCGCTGCCCATCAGCTTGCGGGTATTGCCATCTACCGCGTCGGCGCCGAGCAATTCGACCCCTACCTGCGTGGCAAAGGTGTTTTCTGCAGCATGGTTGACCAGCACCGGGTAGGCCGGACGGTGTTCGATACTGGCGCGGCAGCCAAAGCTTTCAGCCTGGCTGACGATGATCGCCCGCACCCGCTCCAGGGTCTGCGCCCGCACTTCAGCATTGAGCGCGCGCAGGCTCAGGCGCAGCAGCGCCTGTTGCGGGATCACATTGGCTGCTTCGCCGGCCTGCAAGGCGCCGACAGTAACCACGGCAGCTTCCTGTGCATCGATATTGCGCGCCACCACGGTTTGCAGCGCCATCACCACACTGGCCGCCGCCACTAGCGGATCCACGGTCAAGTGGGGCATTGAGCCGTGCCCGCCAACCCCGTCGAGGGTAACAGTGAGCAAGTCTTGTGAGGCCATCATCGGGCCTTCGCGAAAGCCTAGGTGCCCGGCCGGCAGCCCGGGCATGTTGTGCATGCCGAACAGTGCATCGCATGGGAAGCGTTCCAGCAGGCCGTCGGCCAGCATGGCCTCGGCGCCGCCCTGGCCCTCTTCGGCTGGCTGGAAGATCAGCGTCAGCGTGCCATCGAATTGTCGGGTTGCCGCCAGATAGCGGGCAGCCCCCAGCAACATGGTGGTGTGCCCGTCATGGCCACAGGCGTGCATGCAGCCTTGGTGTTGGCTACTGTACGCCGCACCGGTCGCCTCGTGGATGGGCAGCGCGTCCATGTCGGCACGCAGGCCCAGGCGGCGTTTGCTGCTGCCGCTGCGTAGCACACCGACCACACCGGTCTTACCGATGCGGGTGTGCACTTCATAGCCCCACTCCTCCAGCAATCGGGCGACCAGCGCCGAGGTGCGGCTTTCTTCAAAACCCAGTTCCGGGTGAGCGTGGATATCGTGACGGATCGCGTGCAGGTCGCTGGCCACATCGTCGAGCCAGGCCAGGATGTGCTGATGTCGGGACATGTGGAATCTCCTCGCGCGGGTGGTTTCCCGGTCTTGTTGTTTGCCTTGAGATCACGACGGGTGAGGCAGGTCGTGCCTGGCACAGCTAAACGCGAGGAGCCTTGCAGCACAATCTAATCTGGTTTCACACGGTGGAACCTAATTTGCCCGCTCTGGCAGAACGGCTATTCGACGCTTGGGTTCGCGCAGTGTAAGGCCATCTCACCAGCAATACTTTCTCCGGCAACGGCTCAAGGATGGCGGACTCCTGGCCACGCAGTCGGTTCCACCCGGTGGCTTCCTTCAGTGACTCTACTGCCAGTTTGCCCAATGGAATTCTGTTTACCCTGGCTTCTGCAAGGGTCGCTTTCATATCGGTCACCAGTTGCCGCATTTTAAACACGCCGGCAGTCGACGCTGCCCCCATCCCTAATACACAGACAATTTCACTTGCCAACCCGACCGTTGGATATCCGAAGGCCATCACTACACCAGGTATTTTCGTAACGGTACTGGCCAGGCCTCCATTGAAGATCATTGCATTGTTGGTACGGCTCGCAGCGTCGAACTCCTTGGGTACAGGCTGCCCATTCGTCTTGGCAACCGACCTTTTGACAATCGTTTTGGAGGCCTTGTTGAGCGAAGACAGCATGCCGACCGTCCCCCAGACCAACCCCGTACTTTGCCCTGCTATGCGTGTGGGTGAATGACCATCACGATCCACATTGTTTACCGGGTCGCCCAGGCAATAGGCGTAGGCATTGACCCCTCCGCGGTCGAACGGGCTGAACACATCCGGGCTGTGAAATCGCATCAGCCCTATGTCATAGACTCGTTTGCCACTGCCAAGCAGATAGCCGCGTGGCAATGGTCCATCCAGCTCGCCGGCAAAGCCCAGTGACGGGCGAGCCGGGGCGGCGTGAAAGCCGTAAGGCGTATACGACCGGGCAGCAAGGCTAAAATCCGGATGAACAGGGACTTGCTGATAAATCGCTTGTGACGCTGGGGCTTGCATGATTGAACCTCTTGGTAGCTATAGTCTGCTGGCCACACTAGCGATGTGCGCGTCACTCCGTAACTATCTGACTTGATGGTCAACAACACTGCCATCACTGCAGCGGCATTTGCTGTTACCTTGGACGCACTGTTCTGCTACAAGGTCTGCGTCATGCCTCCAAGCCCTAGTGCCGCAAGCGGCTTCGTCCGCGTCCGTGGTGCCCGCGAGCACAATCTGAAAAACATCGATGTCGATATCCCACGCGACGCTTTGGTGGTGTTCACGGGCGTATCCGGTTCGGGCAAGTCCTCCCTGGCTTTCTCCACGATCTATGCCGAAGCCCAGCGCCGCTATTTCGAATCGGTGGCGCCCTATGCCAGGCGCCTGATCGACCAGGTTGGGGTGCCGGATGTGGATGCCATCGAAGGCCTGCCGCCAGCCGTGGCCCTTCAGCAGCAACGCGGCACGCCAAGTGCCCGTTCCTCGGTGGGCAGCGTGACCACCTTGTCCAGCTCCATCCGCATGCTCTACTCGCGTGCCGGCCACTACCCGGCCGGGCAAGCGATGCTGTACGCCGAAGACTTTTCAGCGAATACGCCCCAGGGCGCCTGCCCCGAGTGCCACGGCATGGGCCGGGTCTACGAGGTGAACGAGGCAACCATGGTCCCCGACCCGTCGCTGACCATCCGCGAGCGCGCGGTGGCGTCCTGGCCAATGGCCTGGCAAGGGCAAAACCAGCGCGACATCTTGGTAACCCTGGGTTATGACGTCGATATTCCCTGGCGCGACCTGCCCCAGGCGCAGCGCGACTGGATCCTGTTCACAGAGGAAACGCCCACCGCACCGGTGTATGCCGGCCTGACCCCGGCACAGACCCGCGAAGCACTCAAGCGCAAGCAGGAACCCAGCTACCAGGGTACTTTCATGGGCGCCCGCCGCTACGTGCTGCATACGTTCATGCACTCGCAAAGCGCGCAAATGCGCAAGCGCGTGGCCCAGTTCATGCGTCCCAGCCCCTGCCCTCAGTGCCAGGGCAAGCGTCTGAAGCGCGAGGCGCTGGGTGTGACCTTCGCCGGCCTGGACATCGCCGAGCTGTCGAACCTGTCTTTGCAGGCGTTGGCCGAGGTGTTCCGCAAGGTGGCGGCAGCGGACTACCTTACACAGCAACAGGACGATCTGACCCTGGAAAAACGCCTGGCCGCCCAACGTATCGCCAATGAGTTGCTGGAGCGCATCGACACCCTGCTCGACCTGGGCCTCGGTTACCTGGCGCTTGAACGCAGCACTCCGACCTTGTCTTCCGGTGAGCTGCAACGCCTGCGCCTTGCCACCCAACTGAACTCGCAGCTGTTTGGCGTGATCTACGTGCTCGACGAACCATCGGCCGGTTTGCACCCGGCCGACAGCGAAGCGTTGTTCGAAGCTTTGCAGCGCCTGAAACACGCAGGCAATTCGGTGTATGTGGTGGAGCACGACCTGGACACCATGCGCCGCGCCGACTGGCTGGTGGATGTGGGGCCCGCTGCCGGCGAGCATGGCGGCACCATCCTCTACAACGGGCCGCCCGAAGGCCTGGCCGAGGTCGAGCCATCACGCACCCGCGCCTACCTGTTCAATGCCCAGGCCCAGACCACGCGTGAGCCCCGGCAGGCCCGCGACTGGCTGAAACTTGAGGGCATCACCCGCAACAATCTTGATAACCTCAGCGCCGCATTCCCGCTAGGCTGCTTTACGGCCGTTACCGGTATATCCGGCTCAGGCAAGTCCAGCCTGGTCAGCCAGGCCCTGCTGGAGCTGGTAGGCGCGCACCTGGGCCATGCCGAGCAACGTGGCGAGCCTGATGAGCAGAGCCTGGAAGACGAACCTGAACAGGCCAGCAGCGGCCATGTGAGTGCGGGCCTTGGTAGCATCAAGCGCCTGGTGCAGGTCGACCAGAAACCGATCGGCCGCACGCCGCGCTCCAACCTGGCCACCTACGCCGGCCTGTTCGACCATGTGCGCAAGCTGTTCGCGGCCACCGACCAGGCCAGGGCGCAGGGCTTCGACGCCGGGCGCTTTTCCTTCAACGTTGCCAAGGGCCGTTGTGCCAACTGCGAGGGCGAAGGGTTTGTCAGCGTCGAGTTGCTGTTCATGCCCAGTGTCTATGCGCCTTGCCCAACCTGCCACGGCGCCCGCTACAACCCCGAAACCCTGGCGGTGAGCTGGCAAGGCATGAACATCGCGCAAGTGCTGCAGCTGACGGTAGACCAGGCCCTGCAGGTATTTGCCGACCAGCCACCGGCGCGCCGTTGCCTGCAAGTGCTGCAGGATATCGGCCTGGGCTACCTGCGCCTGGGTCAACCCGCCACCGAACTGTCCGGTGGCGAAGCGCAGCGGATCAAGCTGGCGACCGAACTGCAGCGCATGGCCCGTGGGGCAACCCTGTATGTGCTGGATGAGCCCACCACCGGCTTGCACCCGCAGGATATCGACCGGTTGCTGGTGCAACTGAACCGCCTGGTCGAGGGTGGGCACAGCGTGGTGGTGGTCGAGCACGACATGCGCGTGGTGGCGCAGAGCGACTGGGTGATCGATATCGGGCCGGGGGCCGGGGATGCCGGAGGCAAGGTGGTGGTCAGTGGGCCGCCACAGAGGGTGGCAGGGTGTGCCGACAGCCGCACAGCGGCGTTTTTGGCCAAGGTCTTGTAGCGCATGCGCATTGCCAGGTTTCGTGGCGGCGCATAGAATGCGATCAATTCTTAATTACACCCTTTTGCCCGGAATCTCGCGCCCACCATGCCGCCCGCCGACCCTACTCTCAACCTGCAGGTTCAAGCGCTGTACACCGAGCACCATGGCTGGTTGCAAGGCTGGCTGGGGCGCAAGCTGGGCAATGCCTGCGATGCCGCCGACCTGGCCCACGACACCTTCGTGCGCCTGCTCAGCCGCCAGGGCAATAGCTACTTTGGCAGCGAACCCAGGGCCTTGCTCACCCATATCGCCAAAGGCCTGGTGGTCGACCGCTGGCGCCGTCAGGATGTGGAACGGGCCTACCTGGAAGCCATCGCTCATTTACCCGAACCCGAGGTCCCCTCTCCGGAAACGCGCTGGCTGATCCTTGAAACCCTCTACCGCGTCGACGCCATGCTGCGCGAAATGCCGGCGCGGGTGCGCCAGGTATTCCTGCTCTCGCAGCTTGACGGGCTGACTTACCCACAAATCGCCGACCAGCTGCAGGTTTCGCTGATAACCATCAAGCGCGACATGCGCACCGCTTTCCTCGCTTGCCTGAGCATCGACTGATGGCACAGCCAATCGACCCGCTGATTCTCGGTGAGGCAGCCGACTGGCTGGTACAACTGCAATCAGGCACCGCCTCCGAAGACGATCAGCGCGCTGTTCAGGCCTGGTGCCAACGCAGCGCACAGCACGCCCAGGCCTGGCAGCGGGCCGAAGCCATTCTGGGTGATTTCCGCCGCCTGCCCACACCGGTTACCGGCGAAACCTTGCGCCGGCTCAGCCGCAACGGTGCCGTCAGCCGCCGCCAGGCCCTGCACCGGCTTGGGTTGTGGCTGCTGGCTACACCTGCGGCCTGGCTGGCCTGGCGTGAAACACCCTGGCAGCAATGGACTGCCGATGCCCGCACAGCGGTCGGCGAGCAACGCGCGTTAACGCTCGCCGACGGCAGCCAGGTACTGCTGAACACCGATACCGCCATCGATATCACGTTCGATGCCCGACAGCGTCGCATCGACCTGCTGGCAGGCGAAATTCTGCTCACCAGCGCCAAAGACCCTGCCACCCCGGCCCGCCCACTGCTTGTACGCACCCTGCATGGCCAGGCCACTGCGCTGGGCACCCGCTTCAGCGTGCGTATCGATGGCGGGCTGACCCGGGTGGCCGTACTTGAAGGCGCAGTCGATACCCGTCCGCTGCACGCCGGCGGCCTGTTGCTCAAGGCTGGCGAGCGCAGCGCTTTCGATGCCGACCGCGTACTGCCCGCCTCTACGCTGGAAACCGGTGACCTGGCTTGGGAGCACGGCATGCTGCTGGCCCGTGACATGCGCCTGGCCGACCTGCTACTGGAGCTGGGACGCTATCGCCCCGGCGTGCTGCGCTGCCACCCGGCCGTGCGTGAGCTGAAAGTATCTGGCGCTTTCCCCCTGGCCGACACCGATGCCAGCCTGCGGCTGCTGAGCGACACCCTGCCGGTGAATATCCAGGGTATGACCCGCTACTGGGTGACTGTGGAGCCACAAGCGTAAAAGCCAAGCGCAGAAAAATTGATACCTTTTCCTGCGTCGTCCGGTGATGAGTGCAGAACCCTCATCTTCTGCCTTCACAGGACCCTCGCATGACGCCTCGCCAGCCCTATCGCTTCCGCCTCAAGGCCCTGTGCCTTGCCATCGCCATGGCCACCTTGGCCCCCCTGGCGATGGCGGCCGATACCACCGCGCACACCTACCACCTGGCGCCTGGCCCTCTGGCTGACGTGCTGGCACGCTTCGCCGCCAGCGCCGGCGTCCCCCTGTCGTTTGACCCGGCGCTGCTCAAAGGCGTGCAAAGCCAGGGCCTTGAAGGTGACTACAGCGTGCCGGAAGGCTTCGCCCGCCTGCTCGATGGCAGCGGCTACAGCCTGATCAGCACCGACAGCGGCGGCTTCACCCTGGCGCCAAGGGTGGACTTGGGCAATGCCCTGGAACTGGGCGCAACAACCATCAACAGTGACCTGGCGGCCAGCAGCGATACCTGGCAAGGCGGCCAGGTGGCCCGCAGCGCGCGCCTGGGCGTGCTCGGCGACCAACCGATCAGCGATGTCCCGTTCAGTGTCACCAGCTTCACCGCCAAGACCATCGCCGACCAGCAGGCACGCACCCTGGGCGACGTCTTGCTGAATGATGCCGCCGTGCGCCAGTCGGCGGGCTTCGGCAATTTCTCCCAGGTATTCACCATACGCGGCCTACCGCTGAACACTGACGACATCAGCTACAACGGCTTGTACGGCGTGCTGCCCCGGCAGATCGTCACCACCGAAGCGCTGCAACGGGTGGAGGTGTTCAAGGGCCCGAATGCCTTCCTCAACGGTGTCGCCCCCCAGGGCAGCGGCATCGGTGGCGCGGTCAATCTGGTACCCAAGCGCGCCGAGGACACCCCTACCCGCCATGTCACCCTCGACTACGCCACCGGCGCCAATATCGGCGGGCATCTGGACCTGGGCAAACGTTTTGGAGAGGACAACCGCTTCGGTGCACGTATCAACCTGGCCCAGCATGACGGCGGCACCGGCGTCCACGACGAGGCGCAGCATTCCACCCTGGTGGCCGTGGCGCTGGACTACCGCGGCGAACGCCTGCGCCTGTCCACCGACCTGGGTTACCAGAAAGAGCGTATCAACCAGGGCCGTGCGGTGATCTACCCCACCGGCAGCAAGGTACCGCGCGCGCCGTCCGCCCGCGACAACTATTCCCAACCCTGGACCTGGTCGCAGCTCGAAGACACCTATGGCATGGTCAACGCCGAGTACGACCTGAACGACAACTGGATGCTGTATGCCGGCGCAGGTGCCAAGCACACCCGTGAGAACGGCGAGTATTCCTCGCTGTATGTGAGCGACGAGAACGGTACAGCCCGCGGCGGCTACCTTTACCCGCCCCACGATGAGGACAACAAGAGCGCCATGGCCGGTATCAATGGCCGCTTCGCCACCGGGCCGGTGAGCCACCGGGTCAACTTCGGCCTCTCGGGCATGTGGGGCGAACAGCGCTCTGCCTATGCGGCGGTGACTTCCGCCAACCGCTATGACACCAACCTGTACCACCCTGTCACGGTGCCCCGGCCGACCAATACCTACACCGGCAGCGACCTGCACGACCCGCGCATCGTCGGCAAGAACCGCGTCAAGAGCGCGGCGGTGTCCGACACCCTGGGCTTTTTCGACGACCGCGTGCTGCTGACCGTTGGCGTGCGCAAACAGTCGATCGGTGTTGACGGCTGGGCCACGGCTACGGGTGTGCGCAACGCCAACTACGAAGAATCGGTGACCACGCCGGTATATGGCCTGGTGCTCAAGCCCTGGCAGCATGTGTCGTTCTACGCCAACCGCATCGAAGGCCTGGCGCAGGGCCCGACTGCGCCGTCAAGCGTGACCAATGCCAACGAAGTGTTCCCGCCCAAGCGCAGCAAGCAGGTGGAGGCCGGGGTCAAGCTCGATTGGGACAGTTTTGGTGCAACGCTTGGTGTGTACCGCATCGAACAGCCCAGCACCACCACCTACCGCGCTGCAGGTGCAACCCAGGACACCTTCAGCATGGATGGCGAGCAGGTCAACAAAGGCGTCGAGCTGAACCTGTTTGGCGAGCCGGTGGACGGCTTGCGTCTGCTGACCGGTGCAGTGTTCATGCGCACCGAGCTGAAAAACACGGCCAATGGTACCAACGACGGTAACCGTGCCCCTGGCGTGCCGCGTTTCCAGTACAACCTTGGCGCCGACTGGGACGTGCCCGGTATCGCCGGTGCCGCGCTCAATGCACGGCTGCTGCGCACCGGCGGCCAGTACGTCAACGCCAGCAACAGCCTGAACATCCCGGCCTGGACCCGGGTTGATCTGGGCGGGCGCTACCGTTTCAAGATGGATGACAATTGGGTGACCTTGCGCGCCAATGTGGAGAACGTGGCGAACAAGGCTTACTGGGCGTCGGCGTCGACTTCGAACAACTACCTGACCCAAGGTACACCGCGCGTGCTGCGCTTATCGGCCAGTGTTGATTTCTGAGCCTGGCGCCCGAGTCTCTGGTTAACCTGAACCGGCCTCTTCGCGGGCTCGCCCGCTCCCACAGGTACTGCACTGATCTCAGCTGTTGTGCGATTCCTGTGGGAGCGGGCAAGCCCGCGAAGAGGCCGGTGCAGGGGTAGACTGTTTTCAACTCCATGCAGCCTCAAGTACAGTCTGCCCCATGGAAAAATACGCCCCCCGCCAGTGGCTTCCCCACGAAAAACCCAGCCTGCCGGGCTCGCCCTCCACGCCTTTGCATTCGCCAGCCAAGCGCCTGGCCTATGGGGTGGTCGGCCTGCTGGTGGCAATCACCGGTGGCCTGGGCAACGCACTGGTCACCGCCAACCTGGTGTTCCTGCAGGGCGCCCTGGGCGCGACTACAGCGGAAATGGCCTGGCTGCCAGCCGCCTACGTGATGACCAACGTGTCCATCAACCTGCTGCTGGTGAAGTTTCGGCAACAGTTTGGCCTGCGCGCGTTCACCGAGGTGTTCCTGGTGCTGTATGCCCTGGTCACCTTTGCCCACCTGCTGGTCAACGACCTCAATTCGGCCATCGCCGTGCGTGCGGCCCACGGCATGGTCGGCGCGGCGCTCAGCTCGCTGGGGCTGTACTACATGATCCAGGCGTTTCCCGCGCAATGGCGGCTAAAGGCGATGGTATTGGGCCTGGGCGCCTCGCAGCTGGCGCTGCCGCTGGCGCGGATCTTTTCCGAAGACCTGCTGCAGATCGCCGAATGGCGTGGTCTGTACCTGTTCGAACTGGGCCTGGCGCTGGCTGCGCTGGGTTGCGTACTGATGCTCAAACTGCCGCCCGGTGACCGCTTCAAGACGTTCGAACCACTGGACTTCCTGACCTTCACCCTGATGGCCAGCGGCACCGCCCTGCTCTGCGCCGCGCTGTCGCTGGGGCGCATCGACTGGTGGCTGGAGGCGCCGTGGATCGGCGTGGCACTGGCGGCATCGATTGCGCTGATCTTCAGTGGCCTGGCCATCGAACACAACCGGCGCAACCCGTTGCTGATGACCCACTGGCTGGGCAGCGGTGCAATCATTCGCCTGGCCCTGTGTGTGGTGCTGATCCGCATGGTCACCTCCGAACAGTCCACCGGCGCGGTTGGTTTCCTGCAGGTGCTCAACATGGGCAGCGAGCAAATGCGCACGCTGTACTGGATCATGCTGCTGGGGGCAGTGGCGGGCCTGGCCAGCAGTGCCCTGACCATCAACCCCAACCACCTGGTGATCCCGCTGTTCGTCTCGCTGCTGGCCATGGCCACAGGTGCGTTTATGGACAGCAGCTCAAGCAACCTCACGCGCCCGGCACAGATGTACTTCAGCCAGTTTCTGCTGGCGTTCGGCAGCACCTTTTTCCTCGGCCCGTCGATGGCCCTGGGCATCAGCCATGTCCGCGCCAACCCGCGCAACCTGGTGAGCTTTTCGGTGTTGTTCGGCATCTGCAACAACCTCGGCGGGCTGATTGGCGCGGCATTGCTGGGCACCTTCCAGACCTGGCGCGAAAAGTTTCACTCCAGCCACCTGATGGACCGCCTCAGCTACCTGGAACCGTTGGTAACTGCCCGGGTACAAAGCGGCGGCAGCGCCTACGGTGGCCTGTTTGCCGACCCGGCACTGCGCAGCGAGGCCGGCATGCGTGTGCTGGCCAATGCCGCCACCCGCGAAGCCAATGTCATGGCCTACAACGATGTGTTCGTGCTGATCGGCAGCATCGCTATCCTGACCATGATCTGGATCTGCATCCGCAGCACCTGGCTCTGGCACGCAAGACGCCAGACCATCTCCACCGACTCCACCCCCGGCGCGCCCACCCGATGACCGACGACACCCGTACCACGACCACCACCGCCATCGCCGAAACCCCGGAAGGCGCCACACCACCCAGCGAGCCGACCAGCCCGGTGCGCTCCCGGCGGGTGCGCATCCTTTCAACCATCAGCTTCGCTTGCGTGGCCCTGGCCGGCATTCTGCTGGTGCTGTATGCCTGGCGCCTGCCGCCGTTCGGCAGCGCCATCGAGAGTACCGAAAATGCCCTGATACGCGGCCAGGTGACCATCATCGGCCCACAACTCAGCGGCTACATCGTCGACGTGCCGGTGCACGACTTTCAGTTCGTCAAGACCGGTGACCTGCTGGTGCAACTGGACGACCGCATCTACAAGCAGCGCCTGGCCCAGGCCAGTGCCCAGCTACAGCAACAGCAGGCAGCCCTGGCCAACAACCTGCAGCAGCGTAAAAGCGCGGAAGCGACCATTGCCCAGCGCCAGGCGGCCATCGGCGATGCGGCGGCCCAGGTAGCCAAGGCCAAAGCCGACCTTGGGCGCAATCAGGCGCTGGTCAATGACGGATCGGTATCGCGCCGTGACCTGGACCTGGCCCGGGCCAGTGAAGCCGCTGCGGTTGCCAGCCTGGATCAAGCCAGGGCGGCGCTGGAAATTGCCCGCCAGGACCGGGAAACGGTGGTGGTCAACCGGGAGGCGTTGCAGGCCTCGGTAGAGAATGCCAAGGCGGCTGTGGAACTGGCGCGCATCGACCTCGACAATACCCGGGTCACCGCCCCCCGCGACGGCCAACTGGGGCAGATCGGTACGCGCCTGGGGGCATATGTGAATTCCGGTGCACAGTTGATGGCGCTGGTGCCCGACACCCTGTGGGTGATTGCCAACATGAAGGAAACCCAAATGGCCAATGTACGCATCGGCCAACCGGTGAGCTTCACCGTGGATGCACTCAACCACCGCAAGCTGCTGGGGCACGTGCAGCAGATTTCACCCGCTGCCGGCTCGGAGTTCGCCCTGCTGCAGGCGGACAATGCCACCGGCAACTTCGTCAAGATTGCCCAGCGTATTCCGGTGCGCATCACTGTCGATGCCGACCAGCCGGAGGCCCGGCAACTACGGCCGGGGATGTCGGTGGTGGTCAGTATCGACACACGCAGCCAGGATTGATGGGGTGGCGACTGGCCCACGGGATGTCTGCCAAAGACATATTCATGTCGCCTTTGGACTGCGGCGTCTCGTCGCATGCCGATGCCCCTTGGGCAAACGCTTGCAAGCCCGTAGAATTGCGCCTCCTTTTCGCCCGTCGCCTTGAACGGTGGCAACCCGTAGCAATGACAGAGTCCGTGCCTGAACACATGAACGCACATGTGAAATAGGCTCAACCCTCCCCGCACAGCCCTGTTCCCGACAGGCCAGCGGTTGAGTCTTGCCCAGGTCGCATCCGTGTAGCCACTCGCCCCGTTGTCGGGTCGAGCCGGCGTGCGCGTCCGAGAAGGCGCTCATTCCGCTCATCCAACTAGAGGTTCGTATGTCTCCGCGTTTGCTGGCCATGGCGCTGGCGCCCCTGCTCGGGCTGTTCATCATTGCCCTGGGCAACGGCTTCATGTCTTCCCTGACTACCCTGCGCCTGGGCGCTGCCGGTGAATCGGCCACCACCATCGGTGTCGTCTCGGCGAGCTACTTCATCGGCCTGACCCTCGGTGCCGTCTTCAACGACCGGCTGATCTTGCGCATCGGCCACATTCGCGCATACACAAGTTTTGCTTCGCTGATCGCCGCGACCATCCTGCTGCAGGGGTTGTTCTACGACGTCACCTGGTGGTCGGTGTTGCGCCTGATCAACGGCTGGGCGGCAGTGGGCGTGTTCCTGGTAATCGAAAGCTGGCTGCTGCTGGCCGGCGATGCGAAGATCCGTGGCCGCCTGCTGGCGCTGTACATGATCGCCTTCTACGGCGCCGGGGTGATTGCCCAGGCAGGCCTTGGCGAAATCACCCAGCTCGGTGACACCGCACCGTTCATGCTGGCTGGCGTACTGGCTGCCCTGTCGGTACTGCCCATCGTGATCCTGCCGCGAGTATCGCCACTGCTGGATCAGGTCGAGCCGCTCAAGCCCCGCCAACTGCTGGGCGTTGCACCGTCCGGGCTGGTAGGCTGCTTTGGCTCAGGTGTGATCATTGCCGGCATCTATTCCTTGCTGCCCCTGTACTTGCAACGCATCGGCCTGGACGTGGGTGAGGTCGGCACGATGATGGCCTGGGTGATCCTGGGCGCCATGCTGTTGCAGTACCCGGTCGGGCGCTGGTCGGACCGCAAGGACCGCCTGGATGTGCTGCTGGCCCTGGCTGCATTGTGCGTGGTGCTGTCACTGATTACGGTGTTCCTGTCATCGGACTCGCTCTTGCTGCCTGCAGTGCTGTTCCTGCTGGGTGGGGGCGTGTTCACACTGTACCCGGTGGCGGTCAGCCATGCGGCCGACCGGGCGCCGTCCGATGCACTGGTACCCATGATTCAAGGCTTGCTGCTGATCAACTCGCTGGGTTCGGCCATGGCGCCACTGGCCATTTCGCCGCTGATGACCTCGTTTGGCGAGGTCGGTCTGTTCTGGGCATTTGCCGTGGTCAACCTGGGCATGGTGTGCTTCTTCATGTGGCGCCGCGGCAAGCGCCCGGCGGCAGAGCACCCGGCACCGTTCACCGCATCCACCACCTTCTCGCCAACCGGCGCCGAGCTGCGGGTAACCGAAGACCTGATGCACGCGGCGCAGGAGCATCCGCCGCTGGAGCCGGTGGAAAGCCCGGCGCCAGCGCAGCGTTCGGACTCTCATTGATTCCTGGGGCCGCTTCGCGGCCCCAGAACCCACCGCTCGTCGCCCAGAAGGCACCCCGGCACCACTACCCAGCCAAACGAATGACAGATCATCCGCAACGGAGAAATCCCATGATCCGCATTCGCCCTCTCTCCCTGTGCCTGGCGCTCGCGCTGGCGAGCCTCACCCCCACCACCTTTGCCGCCACCGACACCAACACCGACAGCCGTCCGCAAACCGACCAGTCTGGCGGCAAGACCGCAGGTGACGACAGCAGCGTCAACACCCCCGGCAGCGGCCAGGACAACGACAGCAGTGACACTGGCAGCAACAGCGACGCCGCCGACGGCGCCAGTGGCGGCTCCAACAGCACCGGTGAGGCCACGGGGTCTGGCGCCGGGCACACCGGCGGTACCGCCGAGGACCAGGACAGCCATTGAGCCAGGCCAGCCTGTAGCCCTACGCTACGACGGCAGCAACTGTTGCCCCCAGCACCGGTCCGGTATGTAACTTGATCAATGGCGCAACATCGAGAAACCCAATGGCCCTGAGGAAGGGGACCTGCGCAACCGTCTTGACGGTAAGCTGTGTTTTCAACCCTGCGATGGAGTCGCCATGAACCTCAAAGTTTGGCTGTTCGCAACCTTGCTGCCTTGCAGTGCCCTTGCCGCCGGTAACAATCAAGGGGCGCTTTCCGTCAACTCATCATCTTTCACCGACGGCGGCGTGATCGCTTTACAACAGGTCGGCCCGGAGCCGGCCTGCGGCGCCGGTGAAGGGCGTACCCCGCAAATCAGCTGGAGCAACCTGCCGGAGGGTACCCGGTCGCTTGCCCTGATCATGTTCGACCCGGACGGCGCCAAGGGTCTCGGCGTGGTGCACTGGCTTGCCTACAACATCGACCCGGAACAGGATGGGCTCAAGGAGGGTACGGCCGGCTCAAGCGGGCAATACGTGACCGTGGGCCGCAACTCGCGTGGCACGCTCAGCTATCGAGGCCCCTGCCCACCCGCTGGCGACAACCCGCATCATTACGCACTGACCCTGATTTCCACCGACCTGCCGTTAGGCACGCTGCCCGAGGGCCTGGACCGCAGTGGCCTTTTGCAGTTGCTGCAGAACCACGCATTGGGCGCGCAGAGCCTGGTCGGTCGTTACGGCCATTGAACCAACCAGTACAAAAATAAATGATCGGCCCCATCGCATTTATCCATTGAATGGCCCGGGGAAACTGAAGTAAGCTCGGGCTCATTCACTGGAGAGCAACATGCCGAAGCACACCCGCAAACACGCCAACCACACCGGTCGCAACCTGCGTCCTGTGTTGGCTGTTGCCGGCTGCGTGGCACCTGCCAGCTATTACTTTGGGTATTGGTTTAGCCACTAGGCGCCGATACCCACACGGCGCCCACCTTCGAGGGGCCGCCGAACATGAGAATACTCAACCCCCGGTCGGCTCCCCGACCGGGGGTTTTGCTTTTCAGGCCTTTGAACATCACCGATTCAAATTGAGGACACATTCATGAACTACGCCACTTATTACTACGCAAACACCTATGCATGGCGATTTAGCCAATCCCGTTCGGGCCAGCCTGCCGCCTCCGATCGGTCTTCTACAGGTGGCAACACAGCAGCCAATACGAATTCAACGATCTGTCGAACACCTCGATAGGGCCGACCACGCGGGCTTGAACCCGCCGTCCGCCCAGGGAAAAACGCCATGCAAGCATCCAACCTCGCCCTGCCCCTGCCCCTGACCCAGCCGCAAGCTGCCAATACCACCGTCAGCAAGCGCCTGCCCAGCCCGCACCTGCTCAAGCAGCAAATGCCGCTGCCCAGTGAACTGGCCCAGCAAGTCCAGGCCCACCGCCTGGCCATTCGCAACATCCTCGAAGGCCGCGACGAGCGCCTGCTGGTCATCGTTGGCCCGTGCTCGATCCACGACCCACGCTCGGCCCTGGAATACGCCGACCGCCTGGCCGCCCTCAGCCGCGAAGTCGATGACAAGCTGCTGCTGGTGATGCGCGCCTATGTCGAAAAACCGCGTACCACGGTGGGTTGGAAAGGCCTGGCCTACGACCCGCACCTCGATGGCAGCGACGACATGCACTCGGGTATCGCCTTGTCCCGCGGGCTGATGCTGAGCATGATCGAACGTGGCCTGCCAGTTGCCACCGAGCTGCTGCAACCGATGGCCGCCGGCTACTTCGACGACCTGCTGGCCTGGGCCGCGATTGGCGCACGCACCACCGAATCGCAAATTCACCGCGAAATGGTCAGTGGCCTGGAGCTGCCCGTCGGGTTCAAGAACGGCACCGACGGCGGCATCGCCATCGCCAGCGACGCCATGCGTAGCGCTTGCCACCCGCACCGCCACTTCGGCATGGATGCGCAGGGCCACCCGGCAATCATCGAAACCCTCGGCAACCCGGACACGCACCTGGTACTTCGCGGTGGCCACAAAGGCCCCAACTACGATGCCAACAGCATCGCCATGGCCCGCCAGGCACTGGCCAAGGTTGGCGTGCAGGCGCGGATCATGGTCGATTGCAGCCACGCCAACAGCGGCAAGGACCCGGCACGTCAACCTGCGGTGTTCAACGATGTGTTGGAACAACGCCTGGCCGGAGACCGCTCGATTGTTGGCGTGATGATCGAGGGGCACCTGTTCGATGGCTGCCAGGCACTGGGCAAGGGTGCGCTCAAGTACGGCGTGTCGATCACCGACGGCTGCCTGGGCTGGGTCTCGACTGAAACCCTGTTGCGTGAAGCGGCACAAAAACTGTAAGCCGAGGTTGCGAGCCTGGCGAGACATACGCCAAGCAAGTGCGCTAGGCTTGCATTTTTACCCCAAGGAGCAGTACCCATGGCCCGTGCAACCGCCCGCCACATCCTCGTTGCCAGCGAAGACAAGTGCAACGAACTCAAAACCCAGATCGAAGCGGGTGCCGACTTCGCTGAAATCGCCAAAGCCAACTCCACCTGCCCGTCCAGCCGCCAAGGCGGTGACCTGGGCTCGTTCGGCCCAGGCCAGATGGTCAAGGAATTCGACACCGTGGTGTTCAGCGCCCCGATCAACACCGTGCAAGGCCCGGTGAAGACCCAGTTCGGCTATCACCTGCTGGAAGTGACCAGCCGCCAGGACTAATTCACCTCTTAAGGTGATGAACCCCTTTGTAGGAGCGGCCTTGCGTCGCGAAAGGGCCGCGCAGCGGCCCCAGGATTTGCGTAGAAATGCAAAAATCCCTGGGTCTGCTTCGCAGCACTTTCGCGACGCAAGGCCGCTCCTACATAAATGTCTATCGGCTCTTCTGCTGTTTTTTATGAGTCCAATGGGTCAGGCCGCCCCCACCCACGCCCTCACCGTCTACGACGAAGCCCCCCGCTACTCCTCCGGCTTCCAGCATTTCGACTACGTAAACCCCGACGCCCCCAAGGGCGGTATCCTGCGCCGCTCGGCCATCGAGATCGGCCAGTTCGACCATATCCTGCCGTACATCGACAAGGGCATCGGTGTCAGCGAAGTCGACGGCCTGCTCTACGCGCCACTGGCCGTACGCTCGTTCGACGAACCCTACACCGTCTATGGCCTGATCGCCCGCAACATGGAGCGTGGCCCGGACGATGCCTGGCTGCGTTTCGAGATAGACCCGCGCGCCACCTTCGCCGATGGCAAGCCGGTGCGCGCTGAAGACGTGCGGTTCACGTTCGAGCTGTTGATGAGCAAGGGCAGCCTCAAGTACCGCACCCAGTTCGCCGACGTGACCGGCGTGACCGTGGAAGGCCGGCAACACGTGCGCTTCGATTTCAAACCCGACCATGGCCGCACCCTGGCGCTGGACCTCGCCAGCCTGCCGGTATTGCCCGAACATGACTGGCAGCAGCGCGACTTCGCCAATGGTGCAGGTTTCGACAAACCGATCGGCAGCGGGCCGTACCGCATCGGGCGCATCGACAACGGCCGCAGCATTACCTTCGAGCGCAACCCTGCCTGGTGGGCACGCAACCTGCCGGCCAGCCGTGGTCGCTACAATTTCGACCAACTGCGCATCGAGTACTTCGGCGACACCGAAGTGGCGCGGCAGGTGCTCAAAGGGGGTGGCTACGACTATAACCGCGAGTTCTCCGCCACCGCCTACACCCTGGGCTACAACGGCGCGCAACTGGACGACGGCCGACTGCAGCGCGCCCACCTGGGCCCGGCCAAACCGCAGGTTGCCCAGGGGTTCGTGTTCAACCTCGACCAGCCGCAGTTCAAAGACCGCCGTGTGCGCCAGGCGCTGGGCATGTTGTGGGACTACGAGTGGAGCAACCGGCAGATGATGCGCAACCTGTACATCCGCCAGCAGAGCATCTTCTCCAACACTCCACTGGCGGCCCGCAAATTGCCGGATGCCGGCGAACTCAAGCTGCTTGAACCGCTGCGTGGCAAAGTACCGGACGAAGTTTTCACCGCCGTATTCACCGCCCCGGTCACCGATGGTTCGGGCATTATCCGCAAGCAGCAGTTGCAGGCCTTGAGCCTGCTTGAACAAGCCGGTTGGCACCCCGAAGGTGACCGCCTGGTGAACAGCCAGGGTACACCGCTGGCATTCACCTTCCTCAACGGCCAGTCAGGGCTCGAGCGCCTGCTGCTGCCGTGGAAGCGCAACCTGGCACAGATCGGCGTCACCCTGAACATCCGCAATGTCGATTCGGCCCAGTACGTCAACCGCCTTATGGCCCGTGACTACGACATGATCGTCACCGGCTACCCGGTCACCCTGTCGCCCGGCGCCGAGTTGTACAACTACTTTGGCTCGGCAGCCGCCCACGACCCAGGCTCGAACAACCTGATGGTGTTACAGGACCCTGCCGTGGACCATCTTATAGACGGCCTGGTGCGCGCCGACACCCAGGCCGACATGCTGCACCACGCCCATGCCCTGGACCGGGTGCTGCAATGGAACTACTACTGGATCCCCAACTACTACCCGCCGGGCAGCTCCACTGCCTGGTGGAACCGTTTCGGCCTGCCCAAGGTCCAGGCCACTTACGACGAAGGCCTGGACACCTGGTGGGAGGTAAGCCCCACCCCGCTGACCAACGCGCAAATGGCCGAGCGCCGGAAGGTCTCGCCATGACCACCTACATCCTGCGCCGTCTGTTGCTGATCATCCCGACGCTGCTGGCGATCCTGCTGGTCAACTTCGCCATCGTCCAGGCCGCGCCAGGTGGCCCGGTCGAACAGGCCGTGGCGCGCTTGCAAGGCCTCGGTGGCGGCGCACCCGGCGCCCGCGCCGAAGTGGTGCACGGCGAATCGCGTGCCACCCGCGGCCTGGACCCGAAATTGATCGAAGAGATCAAGCGCCAGTACGGCTTTGACAAATCCGCCCCCGAACGCCTGTGGTTGATGCTCGGCCAGTATGCCCGGCTGGACTTCGGCAGTAGTTTCTTTCGCGGCGCCAAAGTCACTGACCTGATCCTCGACAAGCTACCGGTCACCCTGTCCCTGGGCTTCTGGGCCACGCTGATCACCTACCTGGTGTCGATCCCGCTGGGCATCCGCAAGGCGGTGCGCCACGGCAGCCGTTTCGATGCCTGGAGCAGCGCATTGATCGTGATCGGCTACGCCCTGCCCTCGTTCCTGTTTGCCCTGCTGCTGATCGTGCTGTTCGCCGGTGGCACCTCGCTCAACTGGTTCCCGGTACGCGGCCTGGTCTCGGAAAACTTCGACGAGCTCAGCCTGCTGGGCAAGGTCGCCGACTACTTCTGGCACCTGGTGCTGCCGGTCGGTGCTTTGGTGATTGGCGGTTTCGCAACCCTTACGCTGCTGACCAAAAACGCCTTTCTCGATGAGATTTCCCGCCAGTACGTGGTTACCGCCCGGGCCAAGGGCCTGAGTGAACGCAGGGTGCTGTATGGGCATGTGCTGCGCAATGCCATGCTGCTGGTAGTGGCCGGGCTACCACAGGCGCTGATTACGGTGTTCTTCGCCGGGTCGCTGCTGATCGAAGTGATCTTCTCGCTCGATGGCCTGGGCCGCCTGAGTTACGAGTCCGCTGTATCGCGGGATTACCCGGTGGTGTTCGGCACCCTGTTCATCTTCACCCTGGCAGGCCTGTTGATCCGCCTGATCGGTGACCTGTCGTACACCCTGCTCGACCCGCGCATCGACTTCGACACGAGGGCGCGCTGATGCTTTCACCTGTCTCGCGCCGCCGCCTGCAACGCTTTCGCCGCAACCGCCTCGGCTGGGTCTCGCTATGGCTGTTCACCGGCCTTCTGGTGCTGTGCATGGGCGCTGAGCTGGTGGCCAATGACAAGCCGCTGCTGCTGGGCTACAAGGGCGAGCTGTATGTGCCTGCGCTGAAGCGCTACACCGAACAGCAGTTCGGTGGCCAGTTGCCGTTCCAGCCCGACTACCGCAGCGCCTATGTGCGACAACTGATAGCCGATCAAGGCGGCTGGATGCTGTTCGCGCCCATCCCGTTCAGCGCCGACACCCCTAACTACGACCTGCAAGTACCGACCCCCAGCCCGCCCAGCGCCAGCAACTGGCTTGGCACCGATGACCAGGGCCGCGACGTGCTGGCGCGGGTGCTATATGGCACGCGGGTATCGCTGCTGTTCGCCTTTGCCCTGACCGTAGTCAGCGTGTTTATCGGCGTGGTGGCCGGCGCGTTGCAGGGCTACCACGGCGGCTGGGTCGACCTGTTCGGCCAGCGCCTGCTGGAGGTGTGGTCAGGCTTGCCGGTGCTGTACCTGCTGATCATTCTCAGCGGTTTTGTCGAGCCGGATTTCTGGTGGCTATTGGGGATCATGGCGCTGTTTTCCTGGCTTACCCTGGTCGATGTGGTGCGCGCCGAGTTCCTGCGTGGGCGCAACCTGGAGTACGTGAAAGCCGCCCGCGCGCTGGGGTTGCCGGACAGCCAGGTGATGCTGCGGCATATCTTGCCCAACGCCATGAACGCTACCCTGACCTATGTACCGTTCATGCTGACCGGGGCGATCACCACACTGACTGCACTGGATTTTCTCGGTTTCGGCATGCCGGCCGGGAGCGCCTCGCTGGGCGAGCTGGTAACCCAGGGCAAGCAGCACCTGGAGGCGCCGTGGCTAGGCTTTACCGCGTTTTTTGCGCTGGCGCTGATCTTGTCACTGCTGGTGTTTATCGGCGATGCATTGCGCGAAGCGTTTGATCCCCGAAGATGAGTTTTCACGCCCGCCCTTTACTTGATAAGGAGCTTTGCATGGCCCTCACAGGCAAGACTGCACTCATCACCGGTTCCACCAGCGGCATCGGCCTGGGCATCGCTCAGGTGCTGGCCCGCGCTGGCGCCAACATCGTGCTCAACGGCTTTGGCGACCCGGCACCCGCCATCGCCGAGATCGCCCGCCATGGGGTGAAGGTTGTCCATCACCCGGCCGACCTGTCGGACGTGGCCCAGATTGAAGCGTTGTTCGCACTGGCCGAACGCGAATTCGCGGGCATCGACATTCTGGTCAACAACGCCGGTATCCAGCATGTGGCGCCGGTAGAGCAATTCCCCCAGGAAAGCTGGGACAAGATCATCGCCCTCAACCTGTCAGCCGTGTTCCATGGCACACGCCTTGCGCTGCCGGGTATGCGCACGCGCAACTGGGGGCGCATCATCAACATCGCTTCCGTGCATGGCCTGGTCGGCTCCACCGGCAAGGCGGCCTACGTGGCAGCCAAGCACGGTGTGGTCGGCCTGACCAAGGTGGTGGGCCTGGAAACTGCCACCAGCAACGTCACCTGCAACGCCATCTGCCCCGGCTGGGTGCTGACACCGCTGGTGCAAAAGCAGATCGACGATCGTGCTGCCAACGGTGGCGATCCGCTGCAAGCACAGCATGATCTGCTGGCCGAGAAGCAACCGTCGCTGGCGTTTGTCACCCCCGAGCACCTGGGTGAACTGGTACTCTTCCTGTGCAGCGAGGCCGCAAGCCAGGTTCGTGGCGCCGCCTGGAACGTCGATGGTGGCTGGTTGGCCCAGTGACTGGCGGCGGGTTCGCGTTCGATTATTTGCATGGAGGCCCTATGCGCCATACCCCGATAACCGCAATTCTGGCTCTCACCCTGGCTGCCGCCGCGCCTGCGATGGCTGCCAGCCTGAAGGACGTCGCGCCTTACCCAGCGGCGGAAAAAGGCTTTACCCGGCAGGTCATCCACCTGCCGGTACAGGCCGATGAGTCGGCATACAAACTGGAAATCCTCGCCGGCAAAACGTTGCAGGTCGACTGCAATCACCAGCGCCTGGGCGGTAGCCTGGAAGAACGCACTCTGGAGGGCTGGGGGTACAACTACTACCGTCTGGACAAAGTCAGCGGCCCGGTGAGCACGCTGATGGCTTGCCCGGACGGCAAAAAGACCGAGGCCTTCGTGCCGGTGGTGGGCGACGGCTTCCTGCTGCGCTACAACAGCAAGCTGCCGGTGGTGGTCTATGTGCCCAAGGATGTCGAGGTACGCTACCGCGTGTGGTCGGCGTCGCAGGATGTGCAAAAGGCCAAAGTAGAGTAAAGACCGCCGATCATGTAAGGGGCGGCTAGCAACTTGCTCGGAAGCTGGACGCTTACGCGGTCCAATCAGGCATAATGCGCCCCTTTTTTGCGCCACGAAGCACAGGTACCCCATGAAAGCCCAAGCCCGCCACATCCTGGTCAAAACCGCTGACGAAGCCGAAAAGCTCAAACAGCGCATCGCCAACGGCGAGGCTTTCGATGTGCTCGCCAAAAAATTTTCTATCTGCCCTTCCGGCAAGCGCGGCGGCGACTTGGGCGAGGTGCGCCCGGGCCAGATGGTCGGCGCTATCGACCAGGTGATTTTCAAGAAGCCTTTGCGTGTAGTGCACGGGCCGATCAAGAGCAAGTTCGGCTACCACCTGGTGCAAACGTTCTACCGCGATTGATGGCAGCGGGCCACCTGACATTATTGCCAGTTGCCCCGTCACCGCACATTACATACAACTCAGGCAGGGCCGAAGCCGCCCCGCTGGCGTCGCTTCAGGTAGTGGACCCTTCAAAGGACCCGGAGACCTGCCTATGCGATGCACCCGCTTGCTGTTGCCTGTTGCCTTTCCCCTGCTGGCACTGCCATTGCTGGCCCACTCCCAATCCCTGACGGTTACGCCCGGTGAGAATCTTGGCGCCCTTGTGCAAACGCCGGCTGCTGACGACTTCACCATCAGCGGCGGTACAGTGCAGTCGTTGCAACAAGGCGATGGCCAGGACACCTTCACCATGTCTGGCGGTACGCTAGGGTCTTTAAACCAGGGCGGTGACATGGACACGTTCACCATGACCGGCGGCACCATCACGGGCGCGTTTGAAGATGGCGACACGGCGTGGTTCAAAGGCGGCAGCATTGGCCGAATAGACCTCAAGCTCGCTGACAACTTCCTGGAGATATCCCAAGGGCTCGGGGTCGACACAGTTGTTGTTGGCAACGTAGTCAGCGGCCTTGGTAACGACACGATCATCCTGACTGGCGGCACCATCGGAGGTGACATCAGTACCAGTAGCGGCGTTGACAAGATAACCATCAGCGGCGGCACGCTCAAAGGCGAAATACGAACGGGCAACGGCAAAGATGAATTTACCTGGACCGGTGGCCAGATCGGTAAGCGGGTCATCATGGAGAATGACGACGACACCGCCATCGTCCGCGCCCTCGACCTTGGCAACTCTACCGTCATCCTGGACGGCGGCACCGGCACGGACACGCTGACGTTCGAGCAGAGCCAGGTCGGCCAAGGTGCGTTGTACACCAACTGGGAGGCCATCAACCTCAAGCAGGGTAGCCAGCTTACCCTCAACGACACCCTGACGCTGGGCGACCTTGGCAGTGATCAGCCACGCGTGATCCCGGCCACAGGCACCGGCACCTTGCAAATCGATGCAAGCAGCTCGCTGATCAGCCGCCAAGGCAGCATTGTCAGTATCCAGAGTGACAACAAGGCATCGCTGATCAACGCCGGCACCGTCGACCTGAGCCGTGGCAACGACGCTCAGGGCCGCCTTACCCTGCAGGGCGATTACACCGGCAACAACGGCAGCCTGCGCCTGAATAGCGTGCTGGCGGGCGATGGCGCTGCCTCCGACCGCCTGGTGGTCAGCCGTGGCGCCATCAGCGGCTCCACTCGCTTGCTCATCAACAACCTCAATGGCGCAGGTGCGGCGACTGCACAGAACGGCATTCAGGTCGTCGAAGCGCGTGACGGTGCCACCAGCACTGCCACTGCATTCGTGCAGACCCAAACGCTGTCGGTGGGTGCCTATGACTACCGCCTGTTCAAAGGTGGCGTGACCGCTGGCAGCGAAAACAGCTGGTATCTGCGTTCGACCCTGGTCGCGCCACCTGCTCCGGCACCGGTCACAGATCCCGAACAGCCGACACAACCCTCGGAACCGGGCGAGCCACCCGTGATAGCACCTGCCGAGACGCCACCGGTTGCCGCACCGGCACCCGGGCAGGTGGACCTGCCGGCCCCCGTGCAAGGCGAAAGCCTGCCGCTGTATCGCCCGGAAGTTCCGGTGTATGCCGCAGCCCCACGGGGCGCCGCAATAATCGCCCGCCAGGCATTGGGTACCTTCCACCAACGCCAGGGCGACCAGCAATTGCTGCAAGGCGAAGGCGCCCTGCCTGCCAGTTGGGGGCAGGCCTACGGCGGCACGCTTCACCAGCAATGGAGCGGTACGGTCAGCCCGAGCCTGGATGGCGACCTGTACGGTTTCAAAGTCGGCCAGGACCTGTACGCCAAGGTTGGCGGCAATGGATATCGCCAGCATGTCGGCTTTTACGTCAGCCATAGCCGCCTGGACGCCGATGTAAAAGGCTTCGCCCTTGCTGTGCAGGACCGCAGCGTGGGGGACCTGAAACTCGATGGCGACAGCTTCGGCACTTACTGGACGCTGGTAGGGCCACAAGGCACATACCTGGATGCAGTGCTGCAGTACACCCGCCTCGATGGCCGGGCCCGCTCTGAGCGTGGTGACAAGCTGAACATCGACGGCCACGCCTGGACGGCTTCGCTGGAGTCCGGCTACCCCATCGCCCTGTCCGAACGCTGGACGCTGGAACCGCAAGCCCAGCTGATTGCGCAAAAGGTCTCGCTCGACAGCGCCAGCGACAGCATCTCACGCATCAGCCACGACGCCCAGGTTGAGCTGACTGGCCGGTTGGGGGTACGCCTGGAGGGTGCGTTCAAAGGCAGCAGCGGGCGCCTGTTGCAGCCCTATGCGCAGGTGAACCTGTGGCACGGCGACGGCGGCCGCGACACCTTGACCTTCGATGATGTAGACAAGATCAAGACCGACTACCGCTACACCTCGGTGCAACTGGAAAGCGGCGTGGTAGCACAGGTCAACGAAGCGCTGAGCCTGCATGGCGGCGTGCAGTACACCGCCAACCTGGACAGCCGCCAGCAGGAAGCCAGCGGCATGAACCTGGGGGTGCGCTGGCAGTTCTAGCGGCGCGCCGCCAGCAAGCCGAGGCCGGCGCAGCCCAGCAGGGAGGCGCTGACCCGGTTGAATACGCGGCGCGGGCCCGGCTGGCTGAACCAGCGCTGCAGGTAGGCGCCCAGGCCGGCGTAGATGGCAATGGCGGCCCATTCAAACTGAATCTCAAATTTTGCCGATTTTGAGATGATGAGGTAAGGTTATCTCAAATTTCCGGGAATTTGAGACATGTTCAAGCACCCACCCCAAACCCTCGCGAACCCGTTTGACAGCTTCGACACCGCCGACATCATGAGCTATTTCGGCTATCATTCGATTATTGACGGTGACGGCAAATATCTGCATTTCGATCAGCTTCGCCGGCGGCTTCCAAAAAACATTGATCCGACCGTGGCCTGGTCCCTGATCAAGGACGCGCGGAGGCAACAACAATCCGTGCCTATCATGCTCGGGGAGCCGGAAGAACCTTGCCGTTTCGTTGCAACGCCGGCCATCTTACGGGCTATATCTCTGTGTGATCAGAAGACGACTACAGCCGCCCTCACCTACATGACGTCCCAGATTGGTGAAGGAAAGCAAATCCAATACTTGATGACCGATCTTATCAATGAGGAGGCGATCAGCAGCAGCCAGCTAGAAGGTTCGGCTACGACTACAAAGGTCGCAAAGAACTTGCTGCGAACCGAACGCAAGGGAAAAGACGAAGGCGAAAAAATGATCATCGGGAATTACCGGATGATGGAATGCGCTTGGAAAAACAGGGATGAATCGCTAACCATTGAATTGATGCTGGAGTTGCACCAGGTCGGCGTTGAGGGGATAGACGATGAGCACTATCACCCAGGAACGTTGCGCAACAACGATGACATTGAAGTAAGGGACGGGGATGGAAATATAGTCCACCAGCCACCGTCGGCGGCAACATTGAAATATCGACTTACTGAAATCATAGATTGGATCAATCAGGATCATACCAACAAAAACGATGGCAATTATATCCACCCGATGGTCAAAGCCATCATTATTCACTTTGCTATAGGGTACGAACACCCGTTCCACGATGGTAACGGCCGGGTGGCACGTGCGCTGTTTTATTGGTTCATGTTCAGGGAAGGGTTTTCGGCGTTTCGGTACATCGCTATCAGCACGCTATTGAAAGCTGCACCTAAGCGTTATGGTATGAGCTACGTCTATACAGAAACCGATGACATGGACCTGACCTATTTCGTGGACTACCAGTGCCAGATGATCACCAGGGCAATCACGCTTTTCCTCAAAAACTATGATGCCGCCTTGAAATCAATCAATGACTTTGAACAGTTCCTGTTCAAGTCTGGCCTCTTTCGCAAGCTCACAACTAACCAGCGGATAGTGTTCAATTTCGCGAACAGTAAAGAGGCAACTGACTTCACTGCCAAAAACGTTATGACCAACCTAGGCTGCTCATACAACACAGCTGCATCAGTCCTGAATGGCCTGGTCGAACACAAGGTATTCACGAAGCGCAAAGACGGCAAAACCTGGGTCTATTCGATGGAAACCCAGGAAGCCATAAGAGAAGCATTGGCCTAAGGCCTACCGTCCTTGGTGGTCATGACCGTCACGGGATTCAGATTGCCTCACTCAATCGCGTTGAAAGCCTGCCCAGCCGTGCCACCAAAGTCTCAAAGAATTCTAGCGGCGCGCTGCCAGCAGACCAAGGCCGGCGCAGCCCAGCAGGGAGGCGCTGACCCGGTTGAATACGCGGCGCGGGCCTGGCTGGCTGAACCAGCGCTGCAGGTAGGCGCCCAGGCCGGCGTAGATGGCAATGGCGGCCCATTCCAGCAGCAGGAACAGCACGCCCAGCCACAAGAACTGCTCGCTCACCGGGGTGGCGCTGCCGACCGTAACGAACTGCAGCAGGAAGGCGGTGAAGATCAGGATGGCCTTGGGGTTGCCGGCCGCCACCCAGAACTCCTGGCGCGTCAGGCGCCAGGTGCCACGCGGGTGATCCATTGCCGCCACGGCCTCGCCTACCGGTGCCCGCCACAGTTGCCACGCGATGTAGAACAGGTACGCCGCCCCCACTACCTTGATGGCCAGGAACAGGTATTCACTGGTGTGCAGGACCACGGCCAGGCCCATGGCCGCCAGGGCGATCATGCCGCTGAAGGCGACGATACGACCACCACCTGCCACGCACGCCGTGCGCAGGCCGTAGCGGCTGGCATTGTGCAGCGACAGCAGGTTGTTCGGCCCCGGCGCCATGTTGAGGGCGAAGCAGGCGGGGATGAAAAGCAGCAGGCTTGAAAGATCCATTGTTGTTTTCCTTGGGCAACAGGCGTCTATTTCGGCGTGTACAGCGGTTGCGGTCAAGCTACAGCCAGCGATAAAAACTGTACGGGTGCGCGGCACCTGCTACGCTGCCGGCGAAATCGAGGACCTTGTGATGCCCCGCTCCCACGCCGCGCTGTGGCGCGACCCGGCACTCCCGCATGTGGAAAGCCGCCGCGCCTGCCATAGCCGGGCCTGTTACAAGGCCCACAGTCACCCGACGTTTTCCATCGGTGCGGTGGATGCCGGTCACAGCCTTTTCAGCGGTGCCGCGAATGGGCAGGAACGGCTGACGCCCGGCACCCTCGTACTGGTGCCAGCTCACCGTGTCCACGCCTGTAACCCTGAGCCCGGGCAAGCCTGGAGCTACCAGATGCTGCATGTGGATCCCGACTGGCTAACACACGTGCGCCTGGAGTCGGGGCTGGGCGGCGCCAGCCCTGGTGAGCCGGCGCGTATCTGCCGGGTGCCGGCGGTGTATGCGCAGTTCTGCGCGCTGAACAGGTTGCTGTTCTCCAGCGCCAGCACTCATGAGAAGGATGCGGCGCTGATTGCCTTTGTGGGTGACCTGGACTTTTCCGCCCAAGCGCCACTGGCAGCGGCGCCCGCCTTGGGGGCGACCGCGTTGTGCGGATTGATCGCACGCGTCGAAGGCCAGGACCCCGCGCAACTGAGCCTGGACGTGCTGGCCGGCGAGGCCGGGCTTGGGCGCTACCAGTTGATCCGCGCATTCCGCACGGCCACCGGGTTCACGCCGCATGCCTACCTGCTCAACGCCCGGGTCAATCGCGGGCGGCGGTTGCTGGGTGAAGGGCTGGCACTGGCGGAGGTGGCCTACCGGCTCGGCTTTGCAGACCAAAGCCATTTCCAGCGGGTGTTCAAGGCCCATGTGGGGGTGACACCGGGGCAATATCGAGGAAACTGAAGGCCTGCCGCTTGGGGGTGCAATATTGTTCAATACGCTGTGGCAGGCCCGGCAGCAGACTGCGGTTTTTCCCGCAGAGCCGACCCCCATGCAACAGTTCCTGATCATCGCCCTCGCCCACTTCCTCGCGCTGCTCTCACCTGGCCCGGATTTCTTCCTGGTCGCCCGCAGCTCGATCAACAGCGGCTGGCGCATCGCCAGCGGCGCCTGCCTGGGTATTGCCCTGGCCAATGGCGCGTTCATCGCCATGGCCTTCACCGGCCTGTCGATACTGCAGGAAGGCAGCCTGCTGTTCACCACCCTGCAACTGGCCGGAGCCAGCTACCTGCTGTACATCGGCGTACTGTTCCTGCGCCATGCAGGGCAAACCAGCTTACGCTCAGTCGCTGACAACCAGCGGGGTCATGGCTGGTGGCACACTTTGGGCATGGGCTTCTTGTCCGGCATCCTCAACCCCAAGAACGCGCTGTTCTATGCCAGCCTTGCCAGCATGGTCGCCAGCGCCAGTGCTGGCTGGAAATCGGCCTACGCCCTGTGGATGTTCAGTATCGTCCTGCTCTGGGACCTGCTGGTGGCCGTGGCCATCGGCAACCAGCGTGTACTGCGGCGTTTCGCCCGCAGCCTGCCGTGGCTGGAGCGGGCTTCAGGGGTCATGCTGGTGCTAGTGGCTGCGGCGTTGTTGCTGCATCTGGCCCGGGGCTGACCAGTTGCAGGCTGCGCATGTCCATCAAGGTGAAATGGCCACTGGCCCAGCCCCCCGTGTCCAGGTGCCAGACGTTACCCAGCAGTTTCGCTTCCAGCACCGGTGTGTGGCCGACCAGCAAGGCACGCAGGCCCTGCACCGGTTGGGTATCACCTTCCTTCAGGCGCCGCCGCGACCACTGGCACACCTCTTGTACCTTGGGGTCGTCATCCAGCTCCAGCCAGGAACGCAGCACTGCCCAATCAGCAAACGGGCTGTCGGCATGCAGCAACCCGACGAGGCCGGCCGCGCTTTCCACTTCAATGGCAATCGGCAATTGCTCGAAGCGTTCCACGAAGCGCAATTGCGCGTTGCGCGGCATGTCCAGGAACCAGCTTCCACCCGCTGCGCGGTACATGTCCAGGTCAAGCCGCCCCCCTCGCACGCGGGTGATTGCCAGCGCCTCATGGTTACCTTGCACCGCATGGAACCAAGGCTGCGCGAGCCAGTCCAGCACGGCCTCGCTGTGCGGCCCACGGTCGACCAGGTCACCCACACTGAACAGGCGGTCTACGGCCGGGTCGAACCCCACCGCTTGCAGGCACTGCTCCAGGCGTTCGAAGTGACCATGGATGTCGCCCACCGCCAGGTCACGTCCGCGGATATTGGCGAGTAACCGCCGAAACCGTCCCATTACAATCTTCCTCTGCAGGTGCTGCCATGGCAGGCGTAAAATGGAGACACCCCCATCTACCCCGGAGGTGCATCATGCGTACCGCCCTCGTGTGTGCCGTGCTCATGGCGCTGTCACTGGACAGCATGGCACAAGGTGCCCCGGCCGCGCAGGTCGAGGTGCATTTCGACCACCCGGAAAAATTCCGCGATGCCAGCCTGGACAGCCACGGCTATGAGCGTGGCGCCGACGCCTATGTGATGAAATCCCTTACCCAGTACCTGCAAAAGCTCGGTCAGCGTTACCTGCAACCCGGCCAGCAACTGGTCATCGACATCCGCGATATCGACCTGGCCGGGCGCTTTGAGCCTTGGCACAGCCAGGCCTACGATGTGCGCTTCATGCGCGAGATCACCTGGCCGACCATCGACCTGACCTACACCCTCAGCCAGCCAGGCAAACCCGCCCAGCAGGCCGAGGAACGGGTCAGCGACAAGATGTACCTCAGCCGCCCCGGCCGGGTCGCCAGCAGCAGCGACCGCCTGTACGCCGAGAAGGCCATGCTCGACGACTGGTTCCGCCAGCGCTTTGCGCCGCACCCGGCCACCTGAAAAACCCTTCACTGGTACAGGCGTTGGTGCCGAGAGTATGCTCGGCCCTTCAACCTGCACCAGGGAAGGGTTTTTCATGAAACTGTGCGCCGTGCAACTGGCGTCGCTCAAGGGCGATTTGCCAGGCAACCTGCAGCGTCATCTGGCCTGCATCGAACAAGCCGCGGCCCTTGGCGCCGAGCTGGTGGTGTTCCCCGAGTTGTCGCTGACCGGCTATGAGCCAAGCCTTGCGCGCCAGGCCGCCTTGCCGGTCAGCTCTGCGCGGCTGGGCCCGCTGCAGGCTGCCTGTGACCGCCTGGGTATCACCGTGGCCGCAGGCCTGCCGTTACCGACCCCCGACGGTATTCGCATCGGCATGCCAGTCTTCAGCCCCGGGGCACCGCCCCAGGCCTATGCCAAACGGCGCCTGCACGAGGACGAGCTACCCTATTTCACCCCGGGCGATAAGGCATTGCTGCTGCAGGTGGGCGAGCACCGGGTGGCGCCGGCAATCTGCTACGAATCAATGTTCATGGCGCACGCAGCAGCCGCCCGCGAACACGGCGCCGACTTGTATCTGGTCAGCGTGGCGAAAACCGCCAAGGGCATCCGCGAGGGATACGCGCATTACCCAGAGGTGGCACGTGAACTGGGCATGCCGGTGTTGATGGCCAACTGCGTAGGGCCGGCCGACACGTTCATCGGGGCCGGCGGCTCCGCGGCGTGGGACAGCCAGGGGCGCTTGCTGGCCAGCCTGGATGACCACAGTGAAGGGCTGATCATGCTGGACACTGGCAATGCCAGCGCAATGGCCCTGCCCTTGGACCCGCACCCGGCATGATCTATCTGTTTCTGGCATTGCTGAGCTACACCGGCACTTATTACCTGGTCGGCTTGCTGATCCAGGGCCAGCTTGCCGATGTGGCCGAGGGATTGCGCCATCGGCCCGATGCCCCGACGCCGGGCGAGTACCTGCGCACGGTCAAGGCCCACGCACGCCGGGCTCAGCGGCAGTACACCCTGATGGCGGGCTCGGCGCTGGCGCTGCTGGCCTGCCTGGCCGCCAGCTGGTTCAGCTGATACCTACAGGTCCAGTGCCAGGCTTTGCCGGCCCTCCAGCGCCAACAGGTATTGCTTGGCCGCCAGGCCACCGGCAAAGCCGGTCAGGCTGCCCGAAGCACCAATCACGCGGTGGCACGGGGCAATGATCGAGATCGGGTTGCGGCCGTTGGCCGCACCTACTGCGCGCACCGCGCTGGGGTTGCCGATCTGCCGGGCGATGTCGCCGTAGCTGCGGGTTTCGCCGAAGGGTATCGCCAGCAGTGCGGCCCACACCTGGCGCTGGAACGCGGTACCGGCAAAATCCAGCGCCAGCTCGAAGCGCTGGCGGTTGCCTGCAAAGTACTCGCCAAGCTGCCGCGCGGTGTCCAGCAATACCGGATACTGGTCATCACGGTGCAAGGCTCCCAGGCGCACGCGGTTTTCCCGCTCATCTTCCCACAGTACGGCGGCCAGGCACTCGCCGCGGGCCACCAGGGTCAGGGTGCCGACAGGCGACTGCATAAGGGTGAATGCACTGGACATGAGCGGTTTCCTGCGTGTTTGCGTTCAGGGTACTGTACGCATCCACAGCCCTGCGCGCACCCGCTTTCTTGCTCAGGTAATTGCGCAACCGGCAATCCGCCGCGCTTCCTTGAGGTTGACCTTGGGAATCAGCTCGGCGGGGATCCGCGAGATCGGCGACAGGTTGTAGACATGGAAATGCTCGTTTACCACCTCCCTGACCATCAGCGTCAACGACGGCAAAATGCGGCTGTCCCAATGCTGGTCGAGCCCGCAGGGCGAACACTGGCCTTGGCCGTTTTCGTAGAAGCGCCCGACGCTCTGGTCGAGGTCCACGCCTACCAGCAACACTTCTTCAAAACCAAGGTGATAGGCCAGCTGCAAGGCCACATAGGCCACTGTGCGGGCATCGAAGAAGCCATGGGCCAAGTCTTTGCTGAAGGCAATCGAGCGGCTGCGTTTGCTCCACAGCGCGCGGTTGCACACGCAACTGTCACCATGGCCACGCAAACCGTCCAGCAAGCCCGGCGTGTCGGCTTTGTGCAAGGCATAACACTCGGTGTCGGCAGGCACATCGGCACCCACATACTGCTCAGGCCAAAGCGCAAGTCGCTCACTGTCGCGCAAGGCCGTGGCGAACAAGGCCGGCTGTTGCTGACGGAAGCTTTTATCGGTGCACACGTAGAAGAAGGGCTGAATGCCGTGCTCGGCGGTCATCGCGACCGAACCGTTCATGGCGATGATGGGCAAATGCGCGAATTCGCCCAGCGGAAAGTGTTTGGCAGAGGCGCCGGAGGCAAGGATCACCACGGGGCCCTGCTGGGTGTTGCGACACGCCTCGAAACTGGAGAACGCCCCGCGTTCAGCGCTTGGCTGCGACGGAAGTGTGTTCATCAATGGCATCTTTAACTGGACAGTACAAACCACAATACTGATCCATGTATATGCCGTGGCCGCTTTTACCTAACTTTACCTACCTGAACACAATCGACCGCCAAGTCCCTGAATGGCGGGGTTCTGAGGGGCTACACAGCGCTCGAACGGTGCTGGCCCGCCACAGCAGACCTCCTGTGCCAAAGGTTGTTCCCACACTGTGGATGAGGAATTGCGATTACCGCCGTCAAGGCGACAGACGGGCGCTGCTCAAATGCAGACGCCCGGTGCCCAAGTAGATCAGCCGTCAGCCCAGGAATAGCGTGTACGCCGGGTTGTCAGTCTCGTCCCAATACCGATACCCCATCTCGTGCAGCGCCAACGGCAAGCCGGCCAACTCATCCCCTGGCACCTCCAGCGCGGCAAACACCCGGGCCTCCGCCGCACCGTGGTTACGGTAATGGAACAGGCTGATGTTCCAGCGCTTGCCCAACCGCTCCAGGAAGCCCAGCAACGCCCCCGGGCGCTCGGGGAACTCGAAGCGCAGCACCCGCTCATCGGCACCCGGGGCAGCGTGTCCACCCACGGTATGACGTACATGCAGCTTGGCCAGCTCGTTGTCGGTCAGGTCCAGCACGCTGTAACCCTGCTCGCGCAGGTTGGCCAGCAGCTGGTCACGCGGGTCGTGCACCGGGTGAGTCTGCACCCCGACGAACAGGCGCGCTTCCTTACCCGGGTAATAGCGGTAGTTGAATTCGGTGATCTGCCGCTTGCCCAGTGCCTGACAGAAGGCGCGGAAGCTGCCTGGCTGCTCGGGGATGGTCACGGCGATGATTGCCTCGCGCTGCTCGCCCAGTTCAGCCCGCTCGGCCACATGGCGCAGCCGGTCAAAATTGACGTTCGCCCCGGAATCAATGGCCACCAGGGTTTGCCCATGCACGCCATCACGTGCCACATACTTTTTGATCCCGGCCACGGCCAGGGCACCGGACGGCTCGGTGATGGAGCGGGTATCGTCGTAGATGTCCTTGATTGCCGCACACAGCTCGTCACTGTTGACGGTCACCACTTCATCAACAAAATGCCGGCACAGCTCGAAGCAGTGGGCGCCGATCTGCGCCACCGCCACACCGTCGGCAAAGGTGCCGACCTGCGGCAGGATCACCCGCTCGCCGGCGGCCATGGCGGCCTGCAGGCAGTTGGAGTCCTCTGGTTCGACGCCAATCACCTTCACCTCCGGGCGCAGGTACTTCACATAGGCGGCGATACCGGCGATCAGCCCGCCACCGCCCACCGGCACGAAAATGGCGTCCAGCGCGCCCGGGCGCTGGCGCAGGATTTCCATGGCCACGGTGCCCTGCCCGGCGATCACGTCCGGGTCATCGAAGGGCGGCACAAAGGTCGCGCCTTCGCTGTCCGCCAGTTTCAGCGCGTGGGCGAGCGCGTGCGGGAAGCTCTCGCCATGCAGCACCACATGCCCGCCCCGCGAGCGTACCCCTTCAACCTTCAGTGACGGCGTGGTGGTGGGCATGACGATAGTGGCCTTCAGGCCCAGGTGCGACGCAGCCAGGGCCACGCCCTGGGCATGGTTGCCTGCCGAAGCCGTGATCACCCCACGCTCGCGCTGCACAGCACTCAGGCGTGACAGGCGGGTATAGGCACCGCGGATCTTGAACGAGAAGGTAGGTTGCAGGTCTTCGCGCTTGAGCAGCACCTGGTTACCCAGGCTGGCAGACAGCGCAGGCGCAGCTTGCAGCGGCGTTTCGATGGCCAGGTCGTACACCGGCGCGGCCAGAATGCGCCGTACCTGCTCCGACAGCAGTTGCTGGGGGGTGACGGTAGGGCGAGGGACGCTGAAGCTGGTCATCGATAACTCCTTGGCTGTTTTCACGTTGCCCAGGAGTCAGAGAGAAAAAACCCGCCTCCAGGGCGGGTTCGGTGCACGTACGCGCTAGCCCGCCAAGCTGATAATGGCGGTAATAATAATGGCGTTCACATGCGGGAATGTATTCATGGGGTAGGAACTTAGCCGGTAGTACGGCACAAAGTCAACACTTGGCCTGCTGCGCCGAAAGCGGCACATCAAACACCTTGTCGAACCCCCACTGGAAGGCAAAGGCGTACACGAAGAAGAACGCGAACAACGCCAGGTTGGTCAGCAGCGCCGCCCACAGGCTCACATCCAGCCAGTACGCCACCAGTGGCAGCAGGATCACCACCAAACCGCCCTCGAAGCCCAAGGCATGCAGCAAGCGCCGCAGGAAGGTGCGCTCACGCTGGCGCTGGCGCGCTTCCCAACGCTCGAACACCCAGTTGTAGCCCATGTTCCAGCTCATCGCGATACCCGACATCAGCACCGACAACATGGCCGATTGCGCCATGCCGGCACCAAATGCCAGTTCCAGCGCAGGCGCCACGCAGGCGACGGCGATGGCTTCGTAAAGAATGGCCTGGACGATCTTGCGGGCCTTGCCTTGCATGTTCAGCTCCGTGGGTAAACGACCTGTAAAGCTACAAGATGTCGCCCGCAAGAAAAAGCCCGAAATTTGGACAATGGCGCGTTCGGCTGCTTGTATCTATCCCGTACAAACGGCGACATCTCGTACAACTTCGTCCAGGGAACCGAGCGAGGATAAAGACGATGGCCCACTGCGCCCTGCCGGGGACTGCTGCATGAACCTGGCATTCATCGATTTTCTCACCTACGTATTGTTCGGCTTGAAGATCCTGGCGATCATCCTCGCCTCGCTGATGTTCCTGCTGGGCCTGGACGATCTGTTCATTGACCTGTGCTACTGGGGCCGCAAGCTGATCCGGCGCTTTCGCATCTATGACAAGTACGAAAAGGCCGACGAGAAGCGCTTGTACGAAGTCCCTGAAAAACCCTTGGCCATCATGGTCCCGGCCTGGAACGAAGTGGGCGTGGTCGGTGAAATGGCGCGCCTGGCCGCCTCCACCATCGACTACGAGAACTACCAGATTTTCGTCGGCACCTACCCTAACGACCCGCAAACCCAGGCCGATGTCGACGCGGTGTGCCTGCACTACCCCAACGTGCACAAAGTGGTGTGCGCACGCCCAGGCCCTACCAGCAAGGCCGACTGCCTGAACAACATCATCGACGCCCTGTTGCGCTTCCAGCAGGACGCCGGTATCGAGTTCGCCGGTTTCATCCTGCATGACGCCGAAGACGTGATCTCGCCGATGGAGCTGCGCCTGTTCAACTACCTGCTGCCGAACAAGGACATGATCCAGATCCCGGTCTACCCCTACGCACCGGAATGGAAAGGCTTCACCGCCGGCCACTATGTCGACGAGTTCGCCGAAAACCACGGCAAGGACGTGATCGTGCGCGAAGCGCTGACCGGCCAGGTGCCCAGCGCCGGGGTCGGCACCTGCTTCAGCCGCCGTGCCATCAGCGCCCTGCTGGAAGACGGCGACGGCATTGCTTTCGACGTACAGAGCCTCACCGAAGACTACGACATCGGTTTTCGCCTGAAGCAAAAGGGCATGAAGTGCATTTTCGCCCGCTATTCCATCACCGACCCGGCGCTGACCCTGAAGCAGGAATGGCGGCCGGGCATGAGCCGGGAGTTTTCCCAGGTGATTTGCGTGCGCGAGCACTTCCCGCGTGACTGGCAGCACGCCATCCGGCAGAAGTCACGGTGGATCGTTGGTATCGTGTTCCAGGGCACCAGCAACCTCGGCTGGAGCCGTACTGGCGCGCTCAACTACTTCCTGTGGCGTGACCGCCGCGGGCTGTTCGCCTACTTGCTGAGCTTTTTGGTCAACCTGTTGCTGCTGGTGTTGCTGGCCATGTGGCTGGTCACGGTGATTGCGCCGGATGCGTGGCGTTTCATGTCGATCCTCAGCGACAGCTGGCTGCTGTCCACCCTGCTGTGGCTGAACGGGCTGATGCTGTTCAACCGCCTGTTCCAGCGGGGCTGGTTTGTCACCCGTTTCTATGGCATTGGCGAAGGCCTGCTGTCGGCACCGCGGATGATGTGGAGCAACTTCGTCAACTTCTTCGCCAACCTGCGTGCGCTGCGCCAGGTGATGGAGATGGGCGACTCGCGGCGTGTAGCCTGGGACAAGACCACCCACGAGTTCCCTGCCATCGCCGCCCCTGCCCGCACACCGCTGGGCCAGCGTCTGGTGGCCAAAGGGCTGATCACCGAGGAACAGTTGCAACAGGCAATTACCAGCCCGGTACGCCGGCGCCTGGGCCGCGAACTGCTGCTGCGTGGCTGGGTGAACAGCGAACAACTGGTAGCCACCCTGGCCGAACAACTGGACCTGCCCTGGGCGCCGCTGAACCCGTTCAAGCTCGACCCGCAACTGATTGCCAGGCTGCCACGCAAACTGGCGACGCACTATGGCGTACTGCCCGTGGCCGAAGACGGCGACACCCTGATCCTGGCCAGCGAAAGCCCGGTGAGCCAAGTGTCACTGGGGGTAATCAGCCGCCAGCTGAAGCGCCCGGTGCGCGTGCGCCTTGCGCCACAGGGCCGGGTAACCCTGGGCCTGCGCCATCACTATCCAAGCCCCTGGCAGAAGCCGGAAACCCGCGACATGCTGGCCGTGCTCGAACGCCATCAGGACGACGAAGCGCTGCTGGAACGGGTCAGCCATCACCAGGTCATGCTCGGCACCCTGTTGCAGGTGCGCGGCATGGTCCCGGCCACCCTGTTCAACCAGGCACTGATCGACTTCGATCCCGAGCAGCAAAGCCTGGGCGAGCACCTGATCGCCCGCGGCATCATCACCGAACAAGTGTTGCAGCAGGCGCTCATTGAGCAGGCCAGCGAGCAGCAGGCCGCCCTTGATCTGACCCGGGAGGTGGCATGAAGCCGCGCCTTTCCATTACCTTCAGTGGCCTTTTACTGTGCTGCGCCGCACTGCCTGTCGCCGCCTCGGCGCCGATGACCGACTTCCAGCGGTTCACCAGCTTTCCGTTCATGGACCGCAGTTATCGTGAGGCCAAGAAAGACAACTGGGCCGAGGTCGAACGGCTGACCCGCCACGTGCTGAACCGGGTGCCGAACAACGACGAAGCCCGCGCCCTGCTGGTAGAGGCCCTGGCCCATCAACGCCGCTACAAGGATGCCGAAGCGCTGGCCGACCAGTTGAGCGGCAGCCCCGAATACGCCGACGCCCTGCTCGAACTGCGCCTGACCTGGATCGAACAGGACCCACCGCCCGCCAGCCAGGTGGAACAATGGCTGGCTACCAGTGAGGGTAATCAACGCGTTCGCCTGTGGCAGGCCTACAGCCTGAGCCTGGCCAAATTCGGTGGTGCGGGCAAGGCGCTGGACTGGCTCAGTCAGTTGCCGCCCAGGGATGACGGACAGGTATTGCGCCTGGCACGGGCCAATTTCGCCGAACAACTGCGCAACTGGAAGGAAACCATCGAGCAACTGCAGCCGCTGGCCGACAAGGGCCAGTTGCCGGCCGAAGACTGGCAACGCCTGGCCAATGCCTATGTCCAGCAAGTGGATGAAAAAGGGCTGAACACGCTGCTGCCCAGCGCGCCCTCCCCTCAGTTGGCTAACCAGGCGCGCTTGGCCATGGCCAACCGCGCCATCGCTGTTGGCCACAACCAGCAAGCCCAGCGCTGGTTGCAGTCGCTGCCGCCTGATCAACTGAGCCAGCCCGACCAGCGTCAGCAACTGTGGGAGCTGGCCCGTGAAGGCGATGATGCGGTGCTGGTGCGGCGCCTGAGCAACGACCTGCAGCGGCCCTGTCTGGACACCGTCGACTGGCTGTCACGCCATGACCCGGACCTTGCCCGCGAACAGTTCAAAGGCTGCACGGCCACTGCCGATTCACGCGCCTACGCGGTGCTCAAGCAACGCCTGTATGGCGATCCGCCGCAATCCCCACAACCGCGCACGGCCACCGAGTGGGAAAAACACTACCGGCAAACCGGCGACCTGGCCGCACTGGAGCAAGCCACCTTTCTGTTGGTGGACCATGACCAGACCACACA
This sequence comes from Candidatus Pseudomonas phytovorans, assembly GCA_029202525.1. Taxonomy (NCBI): domain Bacteria; kingdom Pseudomonadati; phylum Pseudomonadota; class Gammaproteobacteria; order Pseudomonadales; family Pseudomonadaceae; genus Pseudomonas; species Candidatus Pseudomonas phytovorans. The sequence continues at coordinate 3,490,311 of CP119325.1, read as the reverse complement.
CGCCCGGCGCCTGCTGGAACAGGCCTACGACCAACGCCAAGGCCGCCTCAGCCCGTCGCTGCTGCAACGCCTGGGCAACTTGTATGCCCGCAACGACGGGCCACTGGACAGCCCCCGCATACGCAGCCTGATCCCCCGGCTCGATGCTAATACCCGTGCCCAGTTGCTCGGCCGCCTGGCCGAGGCCGGCCGCTGCGACGCCGTGCGCCAAGCGGTGCCGGCCACCCCGAGCGAGCCCGGTCAGTACCGCGCCCTGGGCCGCTGCGCCATGCCCGACCAAGCCGGTGAAGCGGTGGTCTACTACCAGGCTGCCGAGCGCCTGGGTGACGCCAGCAATCGCCTGCCTTTGGCCTATGCACTTGAAGCGGCCGGCGATTCCCAGGCCGCGCTGCCTATCTGGCGCAGCCTGCCAGACAGCGCCTGGACCGACAACGCCCGCCTCACTGCGGCCAGTGGCGCGCTTAGCGCAGGTGACGCTGAAGCGGCCCGCCGCTATTGGGACGCCGCCGCGCACCACAGCGCCGATGACTGGGCACTGGGCGCAGCCATTGCCCAGCGCCAGGGCGATTACCAGGCTGCTTTGGGCTTCCAGCGCCAGGCATTGGCAAGCAACCCACGGCCCGACCACTACTACGCAGCTGCCAGCACCGCGCAACTGGCCGGCGACCGCGAGCAGAGCATGGCCTGGTTGGCCGAAGCCGTGCGCCTGGCCCCCGATCAGCCGCGCTACCGCGCCGACTATGGCATGCGCCTGGCTGGCTCGGCGGACAAAACCCAGCGCCGCCAATCTATCCCCTACCTGGAACGTGCCACCCACGACTTCCCCGAAGATTATCGCCTCGGCGAAACCCTGGCCCTGCGTTACGACGAAGCCGAAGACAGCGCCTCGGCTCGCCGCGAACTGCGCCGAATCCTCGATGTTGAGCAGAATCTGGTCGACGGTGACGACGAGTACGGCAGCCTGGAAGCTCGCAAGTACCGCCAGCGCCGTGCTCACGAAAGCCTCTCACGGCGCGACACCATCACCCTGGCCAGCACCTGGTCACCCGCCGGCACCTCGACCAACGACAAGTTCCTCGACAACGGCCAGCGCAGCGGCAGCTCGCGCCGTGCCCAGTCCCAGAACGTGCAACTGGCCATGTGGGACCATGCACTGGGCGAGGAGCCCAGCCGTAACGGCAGCACCCTGTCGGTGTACGGCCGGGTGCTGTTCGGTGGCCAGAGCCGCACCGACTATGCGCAAAGCATGGGCACCGGGGTCGGCCTGCGCTACAAGCCGCTCGGCCAGGCCAACCTCAACCTGTACGCCGAGCTGTACCATCAGCGGCAGATCGACGAAGAGCACTACGGCGGCCTGAGCCTTGGCCAGTTGCTGAGCCCGGCCAAGGTCGGTGGCAACTGGGGCGACCTGCGCCACCATGCCGAATCGAGCAACGACCTGCTGTTGCGCGCCACCGCCTCGTTCCTTGACCAGGGCAACTGGCGCAATGACTGGCGTGTGGACGAGGACGACTGGAACGAGCGCTTCCTCTACCTCGACGCCGCCTGGTGGACCCGCGCCGGCGACCACGCCTGGCTGTCGCGCTACCAGCAAGGCCATGCCTGGAAGCTCCCCGGCAGCGCCCCGCAAACAATCATGCCCTATGGTTTTGTCGAATTCTCCAGCCAGGACCCGAGCAACGACTGGCGCCAGGACGCCCGGGCCGGGGTTGGCGTGCGCTGGCAATGGTGGTTCGATGACGACCGCTACAACGCCTACCGTGGCTCGCTGAAAGTGCGTGCCGAGTACCAGCAGTCGCTGGGCGGCAACCTGTACGAGCGCGCCAACGGCGTGCTGGTCGGTGCGGAGATGACCTTCTGATGCGTACGATCCTCGCCTTCTGCCTGCTTGCCCTGTGCCTGCCCGCCACGGCCGACCAGCGCCTGTTCTACCAACCCCTCAACCGCGACGCCAATGTCACCCCTGCCCAGTGGCAACAACTGTGGCATGCCACCGTGGCCCAAGGGGGCAAAACCCTCATCGTGCAATGGAGCGCCTATGGCGACAGCGACTTCGGTGGGGCCCAGGGCTGGCTGGCCGACAGCCTGCGCACCGCACGTGCCCAAGGCCTGCAGTTGGTGCTGGGGCTGTACATGGACCCCGCCTACTACCAACGCCTGGACGAACTGGACGGCGAAGGCCTGAACAGCTACTGGAAAGCGCAGCTGGGGCGCTCACTCGGCCAATACCGGCAACTGCGCCAGGCCTGGGAACTGCCGGTGGATGGCTGGTACCTGCCCATGGAGCTGGACGACCAGCATTTTCGCGAACCCGCGCGGCGCGAAGCCCTGTTCAGCCAGTTGCAAGCCTTCAAGCGCCAGCTCGACAAGCCACTGCACATCAGTGCCTTCAGCGCAGGCAAACTGTCGCCCCGGGTCAATGCCGCGTGGCTGGATCAACTGGCAGGCCTGGGCCTGACGGTGTGGTGGCAGGATGGCGCCGGTACCGGACGGCTGCCGCCATTGGTGCGCCAAGGTTACGAACAGGCCTTGGCGTGCCGCATCGGTGTGGTGCGCGAGGCGTTCCGCCAGGTGAGCGCACCCGGTCAGGCATTCCGGGCCGAGCCTGCCGAGCCGAAGCTGGGCAGCGGGTGCCATGCCGAAGCCGTGTTTGACCTGCGTTATCGGCCTTGGGCCCGGGGTGCCCTACCTCAAGATTGAGTCGCCGTACGCCCAGGAGACCCCATGTTCAAAACCATCGAAGAACACGTGCGCAAGCAGGTCGCCCCCGCCGCCCTGCGCGCCGAGTTCCGGCAGCACGAATTCGAGTCCATGCGCCCGTTCTGCCTGCTGATATTCTGCGTCAGCATCCTGATCTGGCTGGTCTTCGACCTGATCGTGAGCTTCCTCGGCGGCCAAGGCTTTACCTGGCTGTCTTACCTGTTCATTGCCCTGCTCGGCTGCCTCACCGTGGTGCTGCACTTCACTCGCCGCAGCCATCACTTCGACGTGCTCAACCTGCTGTTTGTCGCAGTCATCACCCTGGGCATGCGCCTGGTGATCGAAGGTATCCCCGTCACCCTGCGCCCGGTCTGGCTGGTACTCGGCGTCTCCACCGTGCTGTATGCGGTGTCGGTGCTGCCGGTGCGGCGCTGGTCGTTCTTCTGCGCCATGGTCATTACCTGGGTGGTGCTCAGCCCGTTCTACCACACCCGCATCGAGCCCGACGAACTCGAAGGTGCCATGCTGCTCAGCTACGCGGTTTTCCTCAGTGGCCTGGTCATCTACAGCTACCTGCAAATGCGCAAGGCCAAGCTGCATAACTTCTACCTGTCGAAAGTACTGCTGGAGCAGGCCTATGTCGACGCCCTGACCGAAATCCCCAACCGCCGTTCGTTCATGGCCATCGCCAACCGCCAGTTGCACTCGGCCGCGACTGGGCAATACCTGGCCATGATCGACATTGACAACTTCAAGCGGGTCAATGACCGCTTTGGCCATGACGTTGGCGACGAAGTACTCAAGCGCGTGGCCCTGCATATCAAGGCGAGCATGGCCGGCCACGCGTTTGCCCGACTGGGTGGCGAAGAGTTCGCCATCTTCCTGGAAGGCCTCGATCAGCAGGGTGCCGAGCTGCAGGTGGCGGCGCTGTGCAGGCGGGTACGCGAGGACATTGGCGAGCACCCGGTCACCATCAGCATCGGCCTGGCCCAGATAGACAGGGGTGACAGCCTGAGCACAGCGCTGATTCGCGCCGACCAGGCGTTGTATGAAGCCAAGCACACCGGCAAGGACCGTGTGGTGCTGTGGACTACCCGGCTGGCAGACGAATCCTGAACTGCGCGCCGCCCAACGCCGACTGCGCCACGGTCAAGGTGCCGCCCTGCCCCTCGATCGCCCGCCGGCTGATCGCCAGCCCCAGGCCAAACCCACCGGTGTTGCGGTCGCGGCTGCGGTCCAGCCGGTAGAACGGCTGGAAAATCCGCTCGCGCTCCTCCACCGGAATACCAATCCCGTCATCCTCCACCGTCAGCAGACAGGCACCATCGCCTTCCAGGCGCAAGCGCAGCAACAGGCTTTCATCGCAATAACGCATGGCATTGCGCACCAGGTTCTGCACCGCCCGTGCCGTCAGCCGTGGGTCCAGCACAAACCGCGGTAAATCGCCCTCGGCCCGCACTTCCCACTGGATACCGCGGCCATCGAGTTCTTCGGCAAAACCACCGAGTACACTGTCGACCAGCTCCAGCAACGACACCTCGACCCGCTCGCGGGCCTGGTCGGCGTTGTACAGCCGGCTGTAGGACAGCAGCTCCAGCACCAGCTCATCCAGCTCACGCACATGCCCCACCAGTTCCAGCAGGCGCTTTCGGCTGGTCGGCGGCACTTCGTCGAACAGCAGCACCAGGCCGAAGTCCAGGCGGGTCAGTGGGGTGCGCAGCTCATGGGACACCGCGTTAAGCAGCTCGCGCTGCTGGTTGACGTGGCGCTCCAGGTCACTGGCCATGGTGTCGAACACCCCGGCCAGTTCACCAATGTTGGAATGCGGCGATATGTGAGTGCGCTCGGCCATCTGCCCCTGGCCCAGGCGCCGTGCGGTTTCCTTCAGGCGCTCCAGGTCGCGCCAGTGCGGCCATACCCATAACAGCAGGCACCCCAGCATTGCTGCACCGATGAGCACGGTCACGCCCCACGACAGCACGTTGATGTCCAGCGGGTCTGGCGGTGAATGCAGGCGCACCAGCCATTGCTTGTCCAACGGTGCCAGCACGGTTTCGTAATAGCCCCACTCGGCAATGCGCACCGCATGCAGGCCATGCTCCAGGCGCGCCTGCTCTTCATCGCTCAAGCCGGCCTGGTCCATGCGTAGCAGCTGCAGTTGCAGCGGCGAGAAATCATTGGCCAGTTCCTGCGCCACCGCTGGCCACTGCTCGGGCGGGGCCTGGCGGAATTGGCGCACGATCAGCGCCTGTACACCCTTGGCCTGGTCCAGGTTGTAGGCCATGAAGCGGTCGCGGAACAGCCCGACGATGGTGTCAGGGATGAACAGCAACGCACCGGCATAGGCAACGATGATGACCAGGTACAGCCGCACCAGGATCTTGAGCATGAGCGGTCAGCACTCCCACTCGACGCGGCTGAACAGGTAGCCCTTGCCCCAGACTGTCTTGATCTTGCGCGCCTCGCCGGCGTTGTCGTCGAACTTGCGCCGCAGCTTGGAGATGGCCACGTCTACCGAGCGGTCGGTGCCGTTGAATTCGATACCACGCAGCTGCTGCAGGATGCGGTCGCGGTTCAGCACTTCGCCGGCATTGCGCGCCAAAACCACCAGCAGGTTGTACTCGCCGCTGGACAACTCCACCTCTTCGCCGCGCCAGCTCACCGTGCGCTCGGCCAGGTCGATGCGCAGGCCACCGATCAGGATCAGATCGTTGTCCAGCCGCGGCTCGTTGACGCTACTGCGGCGCAGCAGCGTACGCACGCGGGCCAGCAGCACGCGCGGCTCGCAGGGTTTGGTCACGTAATCGTCGGCGCCCATCTCCAGGCCCAGTACCTGATCATGGCTGTCGTCGCGGGCGGTCAGCATCAGGATCGGCAGGTTCTGCGACTCCTGGCGCAGCAGGCGGCACAGTTGCAAGCCATCGATACCTGGCAACATCAGGTCGAGAATAACCAGGTCAGGTTTTTGCCGACGATATTCGTCCAGCACATGATCGCCCCGGGCGATCACCTGGACATGGAAGTCGTTGCGTTGCAGGTAGCTGGCGATCAGCTCGGACAGGGCGCTGTCGTCTTCGACCAGGAAAATATTTGGCATAGGCGGTTGAGATCTAGGTTGGGGTAAACCTCTCTGGCCTCTTCGCGGGCTCGCCCGCTCCCACAGGTATTGCACACGTTTCAGGAGCAGTGTGACCCTGTGGGAGCGGGCAAGCCCGCGAAGAGGCCAGCTCAGGAATACTCAGGATATAGAACACTGCACCACCACAGGATTGTTCTTCACACTTTTTCACACTCGTCCTACAGGTGTTAACAGCCGCTCGGCCCACACCTGCCGTACCATATGCACGGTCATCATCGGAAGATCCGTATGCCTACTACCCTCTCTCCTCGCCTGCGTCCTGTGGCGCTCATGGCGTTTCTGAGCCTGGCCCTGGCCGGCTGCAGCGACAGCACCGAGCAAGACGAAAAAGCGCCTACCCCGCAAGTGCGGGTGGAAACCCTGCAACTGCAGCCGCTGGCCATCAGCAGCGAACTCAGCGGCCGCATCCTGGCGCCGCGCACCGCCGAGGTGCGCGCACGCGTCGCGGGCGTGGTACTCAAGCGGGTGTACCGCGAAGGCAGCGATGTCAAACAGGGCGATGTGCTGTTCCTGATCGACCCCGCGCCGTTCAAGGCCGACCATGACAGCGCACGCGCCACCCTGGCCAAGGCCGAGGCCACGTTGTACCAGGCGCGTTTGCAGGAGCAGCGCTACCGCGAGCTGGTCGACGACAAGGCCGTCAGCCGCCAGGAATACGACAACGCCAAAGCCGGCTTCCTGCAGGCTGACGCCGACGTAGCCGCCGCCAAGGCGGCCCTGGAACGCGCCCGCCTGAACCTCGGCTACGCCACCGTCACCGCGCCGATTTCCGGCCGCATCGGCCGCGCCCTGGTCACCGAGGGCGCACTGGTCGGGCAAAACGAAAGCACCCCGCTGGCGACCATCCAGCAACTGGACCCGATCCACGCCGACGTTACCCAGTCTACCCGCGAGCTCAATGCCCTGCGCCGCGCCTTGCGCGCAGGCGAGTTGCAACAGGTGGGCGACGGCCAGGCCCGCGCCACGCTGATCCAGGACGATGGCAGCGCCTACCCGTTGCCAGGCAAGCTGCTGTTCTCCGACATCAGCGTCGACCCCACCACCAACCAGATCACCCTGCGCAGCGAGTTCCCCAACCCGGACCTCGACCTGCTGCCCGGCAGCTATGTGCGCGTGCGCCTGGAGCAGGCCGTGCAACCCAAGGGCCTGAGCGTGCCGCAGCGCGCCATCCTGCGCGACAGCGCCGGCGTACCCAAGGTGTTGGTGGTCGACCAACAGGCCCGGGTCAGCGACCGCCAAGTGGTGCTGGGCAGCGCCCAGGGCGACCGCTGGATCGTCAGCGAAGGCCTGGCCCCCGGCGAGCGGGTGGTGGTCGAGGGCCTGCAACACGTCAAGGCTGGTGACCAGGTGCAGGTCGACAACGCATCCACAGCACCGCCCATCGCACAGCATACCGGCCAGTGAGGGCCTGACTCATGCCGCAATTCTTTATCGACCGCCCGGTATTCGCCTGGGTGGTCGCACTGTTCATCCTGCTGGCCGGTGCGCTGGCCATCCCGCAACTGCCGGTGGCCCAGTATCCCAACGTGGCACCGCCGCAGGTGGAGATCTACGCCGTGTACCCGGGCGCCTCGGCGGCGACCATGGACGAAAGCGTTGTGAGCCTGATCGAGCAGGAACTCAACGGGGCCGACAACCTGCTGTACTTCGAGTCGCAGAGCAGCCTGGGCAGCGCCACCATCACCGCCACCTTCGCCCCGGGTACCCACCCGGACCTGGCCCAGGTCGACGTGCAGAACCGCCTGAAGGTAGTCGAGTCGCGCCTTCCGCGGCCGGTCACCCAGCAAGGCCTGCAGGTAGAAAAGGTGTCCACCGGCTTCCTGCTGCTGGGCACCCTTACCTCCGAAGACGGCAAGCTCGACGAAACCGCATTGTCGGACATTCTTGCGCGCAACGTGATGGACGAAATCCGCCGCATCAAGGGCGTCGGCAAGGCCCAGCTGTACGGTTCGGAGCGCGCCATGCGCATCTGGATCGACCCGGGCAAGCTGATCGGTTTCAACCTCACGCCCAACGACGTGGCCGAGGCCATCGCCGCTCAGAACGCCCAGGTCGCGCCTGGCAGCATCGGCGACCTGCCCAGCCGCAGCACCCAGGAAATCACCGCCAACGTGGTAGTCAAGGGCCAGCTGAGCACACCAGAAGAGTTCGCCGCCATTGTGCTGCGCGCCAATCTCGACGGTTCCACGGTGACCGTCGGTGATGTCGCCCGGGTCGAGATCGGCGCCCAGGAATACCAGTTCGGCACGCGCCTGAACGGCAAACCGGCCACCGCGTTCAGCGTGCAGCTCTCGCCGGGTGCCAACGCCATGGAAACCGCCACCCTGGTACGGGCAAAAATGCAGGAGCTGGCGCGTTACTTCCCGGAAGGCGTCAAGTACGACATCCCCTATGACACCTCGCCGTTCGTCAAGGTGTCGATCGAGCAGGTCATTACCACCCTGTTCGAAGCCATGCTGTTGGTGTTTGCGGTGATGTTCCTGTTCCTGCAGAACCTGCGCTACACCCTGATCCCCACCCTGGTGGTGCCGGTGGCGCTGATGGGTACCTTCGCGGTGATGCTGGCCATGGGCTTCTCGGTTAACGTGCTGACCCTGTTCGGCATGGTCCTGGCCATCGGCATTCTGGTCGACGACGCCATCGTGGTGGTGGAAAACGTCGAGCGCATCATGGCCGAAGAGGGCTTGCCACCCAAAGAAGCAACGCGCAAGGCCATGGGCCAGATCAGCGGTGCGATCGTCGGCATCACCCTGGTGCTGGTGGCAGTGTTCCTGCCCATGGCCTTCATGCAAGGCTCGGTGGGAGTGATCTACCAGCAGTTCTCAGTGTCGATGGCCGTGTCGATCCTGTTCTCGGCGTTCCTGGCTCTGAGCCTTACCCCAGCGCTGTGCGCCACCCTGCTCAAGCCGGTGGCGAAGGGTGAACACCATGAACGCAAAGGCTTCTTCGGCTGGTTCAACCGCCGCTTCGAAAGCATGAGCAACGGCTACCAGCGCTGGGTGGTGCAGGCGCTCAAGCGCAGCGGCCGCTACCTGCTGGTGTACGCGGTGCTGCTGGCGGTGCTGGGCTATGGCTTCAGCCAGTTGCCCACGGCATTCCTGCCCACCGAAGACCAGGGCTACACCATCACCGACATCCAGCTGCCGCCAGGGGCCAGCCGCATGCGCACGGAACAGGTGGCTGCGCAAATCGAGGCGCACAACGCCGAAGAACCCGGTGTGGGCAATACCACGGTGATCCTCGGCTTCAGCTTCTCTGGTAGCGGGCAAAACGCGGCACTGACCTTCACTACCCTCAAGGACTGGTCCGAGCGTGGTGCCGACGACAGCGCCCAGTCGATTGCCGACCGCGCCAGCGCAGCCTTCTCCCAGCTCAAGGACGCCGTGGCGTTTTCGGTGCTGCCGCCGCCTATCGACGGCCTGGGCGAGTCGACCGGCTTCGAGTTCCGCCTGCAGGACCGCGGCGGCATGGGCCACGCCGAGCTGATGGCCGCCCGCGACACGCTGCTGGCCAATGCTGGCAAAAGCAAGGTGCTGACCAACGTGCGCGAGGCATCGCTGGCCGAAAGCCCGCAGGTGCAGTTGGAGATCGACCGCCGCCAGGCCAATGCCTTGGGCGTGTCGTTTGCCGATATCGGTTCGGTACTGGACGTGGCGGTGGGCTCCAGCTACGTCAACGACTTCCCCAATCAGGGCCGCATGCAGCGGGTCGTGGTGCAGGCCGAAGGCGACCAGCGCAGCCAGGTCGAAGACCTGCTGAAAATCCACGTACGCAACAACAGCGGCAAGATGGTGCCACTGGGCGCATTCGTCCAGGCCAGGTGGGTCAGCGGCCCGGTGCAGTTGACCCGCTACAACGGCTACCCGGCGGTGTCGATTTCCGGAGAGCCGGCAGCTGGCCACAGCTCGGGCGAAGCGATGGCCGAAATCGAACGCCTGGTGGCTCAGCTGCCGCCCGGCGCTGGCCTGGAATGGACCGGCCTGTCGCTGCAGGAGCGCTTGTCCGGCAGCCAGGCACCGCTGCTGATGGCATTGTCGTTGCTGATCGTGTTCCTGTGTCTGGCAGCGCTGTACGAAAGCTGGTCGATCCCCACCGCCGTGCTGCTGGTGGTGCCGCTCGGTATGCTGGGTGCGGTGCTGGCCGTGACCCTGCGAGGCATGCCCAACGACGTGTTCTTCAAGGTTGGCCTGATTACCCTGATCGGCCTGTCGGCAAAGAACGCCATCCTGATCATCGAGTTCGCCAAGCACCTGGTCGACCAGGGCGTGGACGCCGCCGACGCTGCCGTGCAGGCCGCCCGCCTGCGCCTTCGACCGATCGTGATGACCTCGCTGGCGTTCATCCTCGGCGTGGTGCCACTGGCCATCGCCAGCGGCGCCAGCTCGGCCAGCCAGCAGGCGATTGGCACCGGGGTGATCGGCGGGATGCTCAGCGCCACTTTGGCGGTGGTGTTTGTGCCGGTGTTCTTCGTGGTGGTAATGCGGCTGTCCGGGCGACGCCAGGCGCATAGCAGCAAACAAGCGGTGGCTGGTGAAAGCTGACTGGACAAGCCCTGCGTGAAATGGGAGGGTTCTCGGCAATGACTGCCCGGAGCCCTTTTTCATGCCTGCTGCACTGCCCCCCTGCTCCATCCTCATTCTCGCCGGTGGCCGCGGGCAGCGCATGGGCGGTCGTGACAAAGGGTTGATCGCCTGGCAGGGCGAACCGCTGGTGGCGCATGTGCGGCGGGTCGTCAGGCCATTGAGCGATGATCTGGTGATTTCCTGCAACCGCAATCAGGACGCCTACCAAACGTATGCCGACCAGTTGGTGGGCGATGCCGAAGCAGATTTCCCCGGGCCGTTGGCGGGGGTGATTGCCGGGCTCAAGGTGGCACGGCATGAGTGGATGGTGGTGCTGGCCTGCGATGCACCACGGGTTGACCGGGTGTTAATTGAAGATCTGCTACAGCTGGCGGTGGCCAATGACAGTGCGGCCATGGTGCGCCAGGGTGGGTATTGGCAGCCGATGTTCAGCGTGCTGCCGCGGCGGGTGCTGCCGATGCTTGAACAGGCTTGGGCCGCGGATGAGCGAAGCTTGCAGAAGGCGCTGCTGCGCGAGGCGGTTCAGGGTTTGGAATGTGTCCAAAATGATCCCCGGTTAAGCAATTTCAATAGCCCGGAGTTGCTACAAGATTAAGGCCACGCGCCGGCCAGTGTGGGAGCGGGCTTGTCCCGCGAAGCAGGCGACGCGGTGAATGGCGCCGGCTTTGCCGGTGTTCGCGGGACAAGCCCGCTCCCACAAGAACCGCACAACGGCATAGATGTGATTATCCAGCGGAGAGCTCATCTATACTGATCTCGCGCATCCTGAACTTCTGCACCTTGCCGGTCACCGTCATCGGGAACTCGTCGACAAAGCGGAAGTACCGAGGCACCTTGAAGTGCGCAATCCGCACCCTCGCCCACTCGCGCAGTTCTTCCTCACTGGCGGTATGCCCCGGGTGCAGCCGCACCCAGGCGACAATCTCCTCGCCATACTTGCTGCAAGGCACGCCAATCACCTGCACATCGGCCACCGACGGGTGGGTGAAGAAAAACTCTTCCAGCTCGCGCGGGTAAACGTTCTCGCCGCCACGAATGATCATGTCTTTACTGCGCCCGACGATGCGCACATACCCCTGCTCGTCCATCACCGCCAGGTCGCCGGTGTGCATCCAGCCCTCGCCATCGATGCTTTCGGCCGTGGCCTTGGGGTTGTTCCAGTAGCCGAGCATTACGCTGTAGCCACGGGTGCACAGTTCACCTATTTCGCCACGCGGCACGGTGTTTCCGTCGACATCGACCACCTTGTTCTCCAGCCGTGGCTGGGTACGGCCAATACTGGTCACCCGGCGTTCCAGGTCATCATCGGGCCCGGTCTGCAGCGACACCGGGCTGGTCTCGGTCATGCCATAGGCAATCTGCACTTCGGCCATGTGCATTTCGCCGATCACCCGGCGCATTACCTCGATCGGGCAAGTGGCGCCGGCCATGATCCCGGTGCGCAGGCTCGACAGGTCGAATTCACCCCGCTGCGGGTGGTCCAGTTCGGCGATGAACATGGTCGGCACACCGTACAGCGCGGTTGCCTTTTCCTCGGCCACCGCACGCAGCGTGGCCAGCGGGTCGAAGGCATCGTTGGGGTAGATCAGGGTGCTGCCGTGGGTCATGCAGCCAAGGTTGGCCATGACCATGCCGAAACAGTGATACAACGGCACTGGCACCACCAACCGGTCGTGCTCGGTCAGGCCCAGGCTTTCGCCGACCATGTAGCCGTTGTTCAGAATGTTGCTGTGGCTGAGGGTGGCGCCCTTGGGGAAGCCGGTTGTGCCCGAGGTGTACTGGATGTTGATCGGGTCGTCGCAGCGCAGTTGTGCCTGGCGCTCGCCCAGGGCCTCACGGCTGACAGCTTCGGCGCGGGCCTGCAACGCGTGCCAGGCCAGAAAGCCCGGCGGTGGCGCAGCCGCCAGGCTGACCACGCCGCGTAGTTCGGGGAACCGATCGCAGGTCAGCGCCCCCGGTTGGCCGCTGGCAAGGCCCGGGATCAGGCTCAGCAGCATGGTGTGGTAATCGGAGGTTTTGAACGCGTCGGCGCAGATCACCCAGCGGCACCCGGACTGGCCGAGGGCGTAGTCGAGTTCGCTGGAGCGGTAAGCCGGGTTGATGTTGACCAGGATCGCGCCAACCTTGGCGCTGGCAAACTGGGTGATGCACCACTCGGCGCAGTTGGGCGCCCAGATACCCAGGCGGTCACCGGGTTGCACGCCTAGGGCCATGAGGGCGCGGGCGTGCTGGTCGACGGCCTCGGCCAGTTGCTGCCAGGTGTAGCGCTGGGCCTGATGGCGGACCACCAGGGCTTCGCGGTCCGGGAAGCGCGCGACGGTGGTGTCGAAGGCGTCGCCGATGCATTGGGTGAGCAGGGCTTTGGCCTGGTCGCCCTGGGAGTAGCTTGGCTGGGGCATGGGCGTTCTCTTGTTGTTTTTGTGTTGTTTTTGGCTGGCCTCTTCGCGGGACAAGCCCGCTCCCACAAAGGACGCACAAGATCCGAATGCAGTGCAGTCTTGTGGGAGCGGGCTTGCCCCGCGAAGGATCCAGCACTGAACTACCTGATGAACACCTGTGGCGTAGTGGTAGACATGTCACCACCCGGCAGCTTGATGTTCTTCACCTTCTCCAGCGTATCCGGGTTGAACACCGCCAGATCGTTGAAAGTGCCGCCCAGGTAAAGCTTGTCGCCCTTTTTGTCGAAGGTTACGCAGTAGTAAGTGTGCTCAAGGTTAGCCGCCTTGATCAGCTTGCGCTGTTTGATGTCGTACTTGGCCAGGCGGTTGAGCACGCCGTAGATCTGGTTCGGATCCTTGGGCGAGCGCAGGCCGGTGAAGTACAGCTCGGTCAGGTCGGCAAACTCCTGGGTATGGGTCTTGCCGGTCTTCAAGTCGACGCTCAGGTAGCCGTACAACAGCTCGGCCTCGTTCGGATCCTGTTTCTCATCCTTGAACTTGGCGATGGTGTACAACATCGAGAACTCGTGGCGCGGGTTCTGGTGCGGCCAGAAATACAGCACGTCCGGGGCGCTGTAGCCCTTGCGGTTCCAGTTGCGCAGCGGCAAGGCCACTGTGTATTTGCCGGTCTTCACGTCCATCTTGTAGATGTCCGGCCCGGCGAAATACAGCATGCCATCGTCGGCGGTGCGCATCAGGTACACCTGGCGCGGCATCGGGAACGTACGCACCGGCTTGGCCTGCAGCCCGTCGGTGGTGCTGAACACCTCAAGCCGCGGTGGTTTCACCACGTAGTGGTCGTTCAGCATCTGGGTCGGGTTGACCGTGGCGTACACTTCCTTGCCGTCCGGGCTGATGGCGAACGAGTACATCGACCTGCCCACTTCACCCGCCACGCTCGACAGGTTGGCGTGGAAGGTGTTCTTGCAGGTGTCAAGGTCGATGCCGTAGATGTCGCCGTAATGGTTGTTCAGCACGTAGGCCGTGCGGTTGTCCGGCGCCATCATCGCGGTGCCGGGGCCGAACCTGTCGGGCATCTGGCAGCTTTTGTAGACCGTGTCACTGGCCACATCGACCACATGCAGGTTGTTTGGGTAGTTGGTCACGATCATGTATTCGTGGCCAGCCTTCAGCGCAGGCCCGGTATCGTCAGCCTGAACCAGCCCGGCGCAGGCCGTGGCGGCGATGGTGAGCGCGAGTTGCGCGCAGCGTCCAGCTTTCATGCGGTTTCCCCTTGTCATTCTTGTTGGGCCGGTCACTTGTCTTTCGGGAACACAGTGCCGAGGTTGCGCCAGTCATCCGCCGAGTTGGTCGCCTGGGCGTTCCAGTCCTGATAGGTGCTCATCATGTCCGGCACCTGGGCCGGCCACCAGCAAGGGTCGGAACAGCCATACAAGTCAGCCTCCATCGGCTGGCACAGCGAGCTCACGCCACCAAAGGCATCCACTTCCCAACCCGGGTCGGTGGTGGCCGTGCAGCCGGCCACCGCACTCATGGCCATGACTTCTTCGACGCGGTCTTCGGCAGCGGCCTGCTCAAGGATGCGCGCCTTGTTGTTCAGGGGCTTCAAGTGCTTCATGTCAGTGCGCCTTCCGCGGGGTGATGTAGCGGTCGATGAAGGCCGGGTTGGCGGCCATGATGCGGCTGTAGACTTCGATGCCGAAGTCGACCCAGTCGCGCATCAGTTCGCAATAGTGGTAGGTCGGGTGCTGCGGGTCGCCGTAGCGGGCGTAGCTTTCGTGGTAGCAGCCGCCGGAGCACAGGTTGCGGATGCGGCAGCTCTCGCAGCCAGTGTTGCTGCGGTCCAGGCGCTGCGACAGAAAGTCGTTGAGCTCCGCCTGCTTCACGCCCTGGTGCACATTGCCAAAGGTCGGCAGGTTGGAGCCGGTGAAACGGTGGCACAGGTTCAACTCGCCCTTGTGGTCCACCGCCAGCATTTTCAGCCCTGCACCGCATGGCAGGGCCTTCTTGTGGCCCTCGTGAATGTCGGTGATCAGCTGGTGCAGGTTGGAGAAGCCGATGTTGCGGTGTTCCAGCGCAGCTTCCAGGTAACGGCGGCCCAGCGCCTTCATGTTGGCGAAGACTTCTACCAGTTCTTCGCCGGTGAGGTTGAAGTCCGACATGTCGCCAGAGGTGACCGGGGCAAAGCCGACTTCGGCAAAGCCCATCTCGTTGAACAGGTGGTTCCAGATGGTCTCGATATCGGTAATGCCACGGGTCAAGGTCACCCGCGCGCCCACCGGGCGGCTGTTGTAACGCGACAACAGCATGTCGGCCTTGCGCCGCACCACGTCATAGGTGCCCTGCCCGCCCACGGTGATGCGGTTGCGGTCGTGCACGGTCTTGGGGCCGTCGATACTGATCGACAGGCCAAAGCGGTGGGCATTGAGCCAGTCGATGATCTCTTCGGTCAGCAGCGTGGCATTGGTGGTCATGATGAACTCCACCTGCTTGCCCGCCTCGGCGAACCGCCGTTCGCAGTAGGCCACCATGTGCTCGATCAGCGGCCGGTTGGATAATGGCTCGCCACCGAAGAACACCACGCTGTAGCGTTCTTCGTCAGGCGATTCCGTCAGCAACATTTCCACCGAGGCTTCGGCGGTGGCAGTGCTCATCTTCTTGCCGGCTGACGGCTTGTCCAGGTCTTCCTTGTAGCAATAGGTGCAGCTGAGGTTGCAACCGGTGTTGACGTTGAGCACCACGGTATTGAGTGCCGTGCGCTCGACCCGCTTGAGGGCGATTTCCGGGGTCAGCGGCGAGCCATCGCTGACCAGTTCAAGCGCGATCAGCTCGTGCAGGGTTTCCTGGATATCGTTGCCGGCAAACTGCTGGCCAAGGCGCTGCATCAGCTCCTCGGCCGAGCAGCCTTGCTGGCGCAGGGTGTCGATGATGCCGCCGGTTACCGCATCGGCGGTGAACAGCGAACTGCTTGGGATATGGAACAACATGCGGTCGGCGTCGACCTGCACTTCGTGCAGGTTGCGCTCGACAAGGTTAAGTAGTGCGCCCATGGCGACCTCCCGGTAATCGATGCGTTGGTAAACCGTTGCGTCCTGCCGTTACGGCAGCGGCGGGTTGTTCCAGCGCTGAACGGTGACGATCATGTGCCCTTCGCCCGTCTGGCCACCGTCGGCCAGCGTGGCGATGACCTTCAGGTTGCCAGCGTTGTTGGTCATCATCTTGCGTTCAGGGTTGGGGCCGGCACCGCCTGGCACGAACACGCCATCGGCCTGCATCTTGCCGGCGAACTTGACGTCTTCATCCTCGACCGCACGCTCATTGAACGGCTCGACCTTCCAGGTGGCCGGCAGGTAGCCAATGCGCAGCGGCTGGCCACTTGCATCTTTACCCCAGGCTTCGGCTTCGAAGCGGCCCTGTACTTTCGGCACCGAAGCACCGTTCTCGCCAATCCGGGCAATGGAGAAGGCCGGCACTACCTTCACTTCATCAACCTTGTCGTACACCGCCAGGTTAACGCCCTTGAGCGCGCCAACCGCAACTTCACGCTGGCCAGGCTTGGCGTCCGCAGCTGCGCGGGCCTTGACCCGTATCAGGGTCGGGGTCTGCTCCAGCACTTCGGTCACTTGCACCCCGGCACCCAAGTCGGGCTTGCCGTCCAGGCCGCTGCCGACCAAGGTGATTTCGCTTTCGCCACCGGCCTTGATGAATGCAGGTTGCACTGCCAACAGGCGTGCCTTGCCTTCCTTCGCAGCGGTGAAGTCCAGCCCGCGTTCGTCGTGCTCGGCCTCGAACATGCGGCCTTTCATCTCGCCATCCAGCGCCGCGAATACCTGACGCAGGTTGGTGTCGCCGACCTTGACGTTGCCGCGCCACTCATAGCCGTTGTACAGGATCGCCGTGCCGCTGCCGTTGAACGGTGTACCGTCGGCATAGGCACCCTTGACCTCGACCTTGAAGCTGTCGCCCTCCCCGGCTGTGACGCTCATCACCCCGCGCACATCGCCCTTGGCCAGCATGTGGCCGCTGAACGACCACTGCCCCGGCAATGCGTCGGCCTTGGGTTTGGCTTTCTGCCATTCGGCCCACGCTGCGTTCTCCAGCGGGTAGCGCTTGGCCAGTTCCGGCACCACTTGTTGCAGGGCAATCGGCAGCCAATCGCGGTCGCGCGCCTGGGCCTGGTATTCAAGGGACGGCCATTGGCCGAGGTGGAAGTTGACCAGGTGCTCCCACTCCTTGGCCGGGCGGCGCTGCAAGGCGACGCGAGCACCGGAGTGGCAACGGCCACAGGTTTCGCTGAGCTGGGTGTCGAAATGCTCGACAGTATTGAGCCGGCGCTCCATGGCGTAGCGCACGCCATCGGTTTCGCTGGGCGCCAGGCCCTGTTTGTCAGCCAGGTACTTGACCAGCGTGCGACGGTCGTCGTCGCTGATTTGCAGGCCATGCATCACCTGCATGCGGGCGATGCTCATCAGCCAGCCTTCCGGGGTTTTGCGCTGGTGGCTGATGCGACTGTAAGTATCGTTGCCTTCGGGGATATGACACCCCATGCACTTGTTCTGCAACAGGCTCGGGCCCTGCTCGGCCGCCATGGCCTGGGTGCTCAGCAGCGCGGCGGCGAACAGCGCCAGTTTACCCGCATGCCGCCGGAGTCGAGTCGTCTTCAAGGTCAGACCTCCACGGTTGTTGTTCTTATCGTTTTTCGCACGCTTTGGTACAGCAGGTGTGCTTGTGGCAGTTGTGATACAGAAACTGTGCCATGTGCTGTAAAAGCGTTTTATTTCAGTATTTTAGCGGTTTTCATCAACGCCGCTCGGCAGTTACCCGTGTGGTTGAAGCGTGCCATTTCGCGACAGGGTGTTTCATCCTGAGACAGGGCCTGCTGCGCAGGCCATTCGCGGGGCAAGCCCGCTCCCACAGAAATTTTGCAGCGCCTGAATTCGGCTCTATCCCTGTGGGAGCGGGCTTGTCCCGCGAAGAGGCCCGTACAGCCACTGTTTCATAACCGTCTCACACCGTCTCAATGTGCAACAGCGCATGCCCGCAATGACAAACTTGCACCCAGGCAAAACCCAATGACCACAACGCTTCAACGCCACCTGCCCAAATTGGCACGGCCATTGCGCCTGTGCCCGTCACATCCAATGACAAGAGGCACAGCCCCATGCTTTCCGACCTGCCCATCCTGCCCGCCACCCGCGCCTTTCTCGAACGCAAACTGAAGATGCGCATCGGCGCCGACTGGCAGGACGCCGCCAGCGGTCGCACCCTGTCGTTCCGCAACCCGGCCACCGGCGAGGTACTGGGTGAAGTGCCCGCCGCCGACGCCGAGGATGTCGACCGCGCCGTGCGTGCGGCACGCCAGGCCTTCGACGATTCGCCGTGGAGCCGCCTGCGCCCGCGTGAACGGCAGAACATGCTGTGGCGCCTGGCCGACCTGATGGAGCGTGACGCCCGCCAGCTGGCCGAGCTGGAATGCCTGAACAACGGCAAGAGCGCCGCAGTGGCCCAGGTGATGGATGTGCAACTGGCCATCGACTTCCTGCGCTACATGGCTGGCTGGGCCACCAAGATCGAGGGTAGCACCGTCGAAGCCTCCATGCCGTTGATGCCCAACGACCAGTTCCACGGCTTCGTGCGCCGCGAGGCTGTCGGCGTGGTCGGCGCCATTGTCGCCTGGAACTTCCCGCTGCTGCTGGCCTGCTGGAAGCTCGGCCCGGCCCTGGCCACTGGCTGCACCATCGTGCTCAAGCCTGCAGATGAAACCCCGCTGAGCGTGCTCAAGCTTGCGGAGCTGGTAGACGAAGCCGGCTACCCGGCCGGCGTGTTCAACGTGATCACCGGCACCGGCCTGAACGCCGGCGCCGCGCTCAGCCGCCACCCCGGTGTGGACAAACTGACCTTCACCGGCTCCACCGAGGTCGGCAAGCTGATCGGCAAAGCGGCCATGGACAACATGACCCGTGTCACCCTTGAGCTGGGCGGCAAGTCGCCGACCATCGTCATGCCTGACGCCAACCTGCAGGAAGCCGCTGCTGGCGCGGCCACGGCAATCTTCTTCAACCAGGGCCAGGTGTGCTGCGCCGGCTCACGGCTGTACGTGCACCGCAAGCACTTCGACAACGTGGTGGCCGACATCGCCGGCATCGCCAACGGCATGAAGCTGGGTAGCGGGCTGGACCCGGCCGTGCAGATGGGGCCATTGATCTCGGCCAAGCAGCAGGACCGCGTTACCGGCTACATCGAACTTGGCCGCGAACTGGGCGCAACCATCGCCTGCGGTGGCGAAGGTTTCGGCCCAGGTTACTTCGTCAAGCCGACGGTGATCGTCGATGTCGACCAGCGTCACCGCCTGGTGCAGGAAGAAATCTTCGGGCCGGTGCTGGTGGCGATGCCGTTCGATGACCTGGACGAAGTGATCGGCATGGCCAACGACAACCCGTATGGCCTGGGCGCAAGCATCTGGTCCAACGACCTGTCGGCCGTGCACCGCATGATCCCGCGTATCAAGTCGGGGTCGGTGTGGGTCAACTGCCACAGCGCGCTGGACCCGGCGCTGCCGTTTGGTGGCTACAAGATGTCTGGCGTCGGGCGTGAGATGGGGGCCGCGGCCATCGAGCATTACACCGAGCTCAAGTCGGTGTTGATCAAGCTCTGATCACTCTCCTGATCTGGCCTCTTCGCGGGCTCGCCCGCTCCCACAGGTAACCACTGCCCTGAGGTCCTGTGACGTACTTGTGGGAGCTGGCTTGCCGGCGATAGGGCCAGCACAGGCAATCCAAAAACAACAATAAAAACCATGGAGCAAACCCATGAAGCACACACTCGCCTGCACATTGGCCCTGCTGTTGACCGCACCCGCCACCCAAGCCTACGAGCTGTACAACCAGAACGGCACCACCCTCAACGCCGACCTCGAAGCACTGTTCGGGGTCTTCCACAGCGACGAAAGCTTCAACCAGGCCGGCAACCGCCAACCCGGCAGCACCGCCTGGCAGGAGGGGTACGTCAAGTACGGCCTCAGCGGCAGCCAGGCCCTTGCAGACAGCGGAACCCTCTACAGCGCTTTCAACCTGCTCAGCTCCGCCACCTGGGGCGACGGCGACGCTGCCGGCCTGACCCTGGGCGACGAGCGCCGCACCGCCATCGAAGACCTGTACCTGGGCTGGCGCTCAAGCAACATGTTCCCGGCGTTGGGCGAAGACGGCGTGGACATTTCCGGTGGCCGCCAGGTGGTGACACTGGGTGACGGCTTTCTGATCCAGGGCGACCCGGTCAACCTGGGCAAGGTCGACCTGGGCGCCAACTTCGACCGCGGCGGCGCCTACTACCTGGCCGCCCGCAAGGCCTTCGACCGTACCGCCGTGCTGCGCCTGGGTGGCAAGCAAGGCTGGCGCGGCGATCTGATGTGGCTGAAGTCCGACAACCATTACCAGGCCGACACCTCAATGGCGGTGGCCAATCTGGAGCATGTCGGCGACAACGGCACCGTCGGCCTCAGCTGGATCCGCGGCCTCGATGTGGACCAGCGCTACGCGCAGATCATGGGCCTGGAGCACCGCGACGGCATGGACACCGCCAGCCTGCGCGGGCGCGGCAACCTCGGCGTAAAAGACCTGGAGCTGGCCGCCGAATACGTCACCCAGGACAAGACCGGCGGGCGCGAGAACGCCTGGTACCTGGAGGGTAACTGGACCTTCTCCGAACTGCCCTGGACCCCCACCGCCACCTACCGCTACAGCCGATTTTCCGAGGGCTTCGACCCACTGTTCTATGGCCTGAGCCGAGGTTACGGCACCTGGTTCCAGGGCGAAGTGGCCGCCAACTATGCCGGGCCGTTCAACAAGAACAGCCAGGTCCACCATGTGGCGTTGAAGGGCAAGCCACGCGATAACCTGACCGTCGGTGCGCTGTACTTCGATTTTGATACGCTGGATACCGACCAAGGCAACCTTGGAGGGCGCGAGCTGGACCTGTATGTGGAATGGATGGTCAACGACCACTTGCTGATCAGCCCGGTGGTGGGGTTCTACAAGCCGGAGCGCAGTGCGGCCAATGGCGGCACGCAGCTGGGTGGTACGGACACCGGGACCTATCTGCAACTCATCGTCGGCACCTTCTTCTGATTCGAGATTTTGGGGCCGCTTTGCGGCCCCGGCAATCTCAAACCAACCCTTGCTCCAACAGCCAGCGCCGCACCGTCATCTGCTGCTCACCCGCCAAGCCAGACAACACGGTCTCAACCGGCCGGCCACTGCGAATTTCCCGCACCACAGGCGCCAACTCCGCCCCCTGCAAATGCCACACCCCCAACGGCTGGTCCGCCGTCACCACCACTTCGGCCTCATCCACCAGCCCATTACGCAGCACTGGCCGCCACTCAACCCGCACGGCCTGCCAATCCGCCGCCTGATGCAGTGGCTGCGCATCCGGCCAGCCTTGTCGTCGCTCCCAGAACGGCTGCCCTGCGCGCTCCTGCTCCTGCGCGTAGAAATCCCGCCCAATCCGGGCAAAGCGCAAGAACAGCTGCTCGACCCGTTGCTGGTGAAACTGACGCGCCAACGCAGCCCGCTCAGGCCTGCGCAGCAACGTATTGATCACCACCGGCGCCTGCAACGCCGAAGACAACGACTGGAAAATGCCGTTCCCCGACAGCGGGTCAACCGCCATGGCGGCATCACCCACCCGTATCCAGTCCTGTCCGACGCATTCTCCGGCCAGAATCGCGGTACTGCTGCGTGCATGCACCTCTGCCGGCATCAGCGCCCGGGCATCGAACAGCTCGGCCACCAGCGCGCTAGGGCCACGCCGCGCCGCGCAGTAGTCCGCCAGCCCGGACTTGCCTGGCAGCCCAGCGGCGTCCAGGGTGACCTGCCAGTAACAGCGGCCATCCTCAAGACGCGCCATCCACGCCCAACCATCCTCCAGGCTTTCCACTGCCGAAGCAGGCGTCCCGGGGCTCCCCTGCCAGACATTGAGCAGGCTGACTGTCTCCGGCCCGCGAAGGCGATCTGAGGGCAGCGGTGCCTGGCGGCCCCGGGCCTCGACGAGGAAATCAGCGATCAGCACCTGCCCATCGTCCAGACGAACACGGTGACAACCCTCGTGCACCACCTCACGCACGCGGCCCTCGACCATGTGCACCCCTGCTCGCTGAAGGTCGTCACGCAGCGCCCGGTCAAACCGTTGTCGGTCGAGCAAAAACTCCTGGTTCATATGCAGATGCTGGCCATTCCAGTGCACCTGCCGGGTAGCCGGCATGGCCGCCTGGCTCAAGGCACCGCCAAGGCCCGCATGCCGCAAGCCCTCCAGGACCCGCTGCGAAACCCCCTCAACCGCTGCGAAACGGCGCCACTCGGACACCACCGTCACGGTGTAGCCCAGCCGCCGCAGGCCAATGGCCGTGGCAGCACCCGCAGGGCCGGCGCCCAGCACCACTATGCGCGGCTCAGCCATGCCTGGCACCCCGCCGTTCCGGGCCGATGAACGTCGCGTGATCGCGTAACCAGTCATGGATCTGCTGGCGATCCATACCCGGTTCGTCACGCAGCAACGCCGCAATCCTTCCGGTCAAAGCCGCACAGCCCAGGCTCGCACCCGCTCTGCCGCCCGCGCCAACATAACCGCCAAAGTCCGCCTGCCGGGTGCCAAGCCAGGACCACTCGCCAGGCGCGCAACGCGCGTCTCCGGTCAGTCGAATCACCCCAGGGTAGCTAGCCGGGTACACCGCCCCACCTTGCGCCGGGCTGGATGCACACAACAGCACGCCAGCCGCCAGCGCTTCGGCGCAGGCCTGGTGCAGCACGGGCCGGTCCTGCTGCAACCCCAGGCTGAGGTTGACCAGCGTGGCCCCGGCCTCCACCAGCCACAACAGCGCGGCTGCCACCTGCAAAGCACTGGTACTGGCCTGGTCGCTGAACACCTGGGCCACCAGCAACGGTACCGGACCGGCTTCGCGTTCCAGGCCGGCCAGTACCGCACTGCCATGCCCGAGCTGATCGGGCAGCATTTCGCCTTCACGCAACTGGCCGTCTTCCAGCCAGAAACGCCGCGCGCCAAGCAGACCACAGGCCTGCTCCGGCGAGCAGCCGCTGTCGATGATGCCAACGCATACATCAGTGCCCATGCTTCAGCACCTCCTGCGCCAGCACCTGCAACTGACCATCATGCAGTTGCAAGTGCAGGTCGGCATCGGCCAGGGTCGAAGCCCGGTGGCTGATCAGGATGCGCGTGCGGCCGGCGAATAGCTGGTCGATGGCCGCGATCACTTCGCGCTCGGTGGCTTCGTCCACTGCCGAGGTGGCCTCGTCCAGCACCAGAATCGCCGGGGCCTGCAGCACTGCGCGGGCGATGGCGATGCGTTGCTTCTGCCCACCAGACAACTGCTGGCCACGCTCGCCCAGCAGGCCGTCCAGGCCCAACGGCAGGCTTTCGACCAAGCTGTCCAGTCGCGCCAGATGTACCACCCGCTCCAGTTCGGCACGGCTGGCTTCGGGTACGCCGTAGGCCAGGTTCTGCGCCAGGGTGCCACGGAACAACACGATGTCCTGGCTGACCACCGCGATGCGCCGGCGCAGCGCGGCCAGGTCCAAGTCGCGCAGATCGGTACCATCCAGCAGGATGCGCCCGGCGTCAGGGTCGTAGAAACGCTGCAGCAGGTCGATCAGGGTCGACTTGCCCACCCCCGAGGCACCGCTGATGGCCACCTTAAGGCCGCCCGGTACGCACACCTGCACGTTCTGCAGTACGGCGCCTTGCCGCCCTTCATGGGCAAAACTCAGCGCCTCGAGGCGCAACTCGCCCGGCCCGTCGGGAATGGGCTGCGGGTTGGCTGCCGGGCGCACGGCCACGGCCTCACGCTTCAGCTCCATCACCCGCCCCAGGCTAACCGCCATGCGCTGCACTGCCACATACAGGCCAAGCAGACTCTGTACCGGCCCCACCGCCATGCCCATGTAAGTGGAAAAAGCGATCAGAGCACCCAACTGCCAGGTGCCCTGAATCACCCACCAGCCGCCGACCAGGAACGCGCAGGCACGGCACCAGGAGGTGAGCGTGCCGGGGATGGCCTGAGTGAAGAATTCGGTAACCTGTACCTTCAGCAACTGGCGCATGTAACCCTGGCCAAGCTGATCCAGCCGCCCTGCCTCGCGGCCTTGCTGGCCGGCCGCCTGAATGAACTTCATCGCCGGCAAGGTCTCGACCAGAAACGAGGACACATCTGCCGAACGCTCACGCAGGTTGCGCACTTCGCGCTCCACCTTGCGCCGCATCCAGCGCAGCCACAGCACTTCAATCGGCACCAGCAATGCCAGCAACAATGACAATTGCCAAGACAGCATCAGCATCAACGCCACCGCGCCCACCAGACCAATCACTGCCGACACCGCCGAGAACAGTGAATCCACGGCAAAGCGCTGGATCTCGGCCACATCGCCGTCCAGCCGCGAAAGAATGTCGCCCATGCGCCGTCGCCCATAAAACGTCGGCGACAATTGCTGCAGGTGGCGGTACAGGTCATCCCGCAGGGCAAACAGAATGCGCCCTGACAACTGCGTATGCAGGTAACGGTTGACCCCGGCCAGCACGGTGCCAAGCAGCCCGACCCCGATCATGATTGCCGCCATGTGCCAGAGGGTCTGGTAGTCCTTGGCCAACAGCCCCTCGTCGATCAGCGTCTTGACCAGCCAGGGCTGTGCCAATGCCAGTAGCGAGGCGCCCAGCGACAAGCCGAGCAACAGCCCAATCGCACGCCGGTGCGGGCGCACGAAGCTATACAGCCAGGCCAGCGCCTGGCGCATGAGTACAGGGTCGCTGGAGTCCACCAGCCTTGCGAACAGTCCGCCCACGTCAGCCACGCAACTGTTTGAGCTTGCGGTAGAGCGTCGCCCGGCTGATGCCCAGCGCCTCGGCAGCGGCGGAAACGTTGCCCTGGTGGCGCGCCAGCGCCCCACGGATCTGTTCCAGCTCGTTGTCCTTCAGGCTGCCGGAGGGCGCTGTGCTGCTGGCCAGTTCATCCAGCAGGCAGTCTGTAAGGTGATCCAGAGTGAGCACATGCTCGCCCTCTTCACGCATGGCCAGCGCGGTACGCACCACCATTTCCAGCTGGCGGATGTTGCCTGGCCAGTCGAAGCCTTCGAGCAAGGCACTTAACGCTGGGTCCAGAGTGACACCACGTGCATCGGACTTGTCCAGCAAGCCCTGGATGATCGCCGTCAGGTCGTCACGCTCGCGCAACGCCGGCAGACGCAACGACACACCGTTAACCCGGTAGTACAGGTCTTCACGGAAGTGTTGTTCCTGCACCAGGCGTTTGAGGTCGCGGTGGGTAGCGCAGATCAGCGCTACATCGATATCCTGTTCGTCACCCGCCCCCAACGGTGCAACCCGGCGCTCCTGTAACACCCGCAGCAGACGCGCCTGCAAGGCCAGCGGCATGTCGCCGATTTCGTCGAGGAACAACGTGCCACCATGGGCCTGCATCAGCCGCCCGACCATGCCACCCCGGCGCGAGCCGGTGAACGCACCCTCGCGGTAGCCGAACAGCTCGGATTCGATCAGCCCTTCGGGGATGGCCGCGCAGTTGACGGCCACAAACGGTTTGTCGGCGCGCGGACTGGCCTGGTGCAGCGCCCGGGCGACTACCTCCTTGCCGGTCCCAGTCTCGCCCAGTAGTAGCACCGGCAGGCCATTGCCCAGCCCCTGACGGGCCATGCGCAGGTTGCGCGCCAAACGTGGGTCACCACCGGCCAGCGCTTCAAGTGCCGGCGCCTGTCTGCCCTGCGCCGGCTTGCTCGCCAGCGTGCTGCCATTCACCCGGCCATGGCGCGGCAGCTGCAGGGCACGGAAATAGAACTCGCCCTTGGCCGTCTGCACACTGCTCACACCGCCCTGCCAAAGGCGCGCAATAAACGCAGGTGAGCGTTCACCGAGCAGGTCAGCGCTGCGTCGGCCAATCAGCTCCTGGCGCGGCACCTGCAACAACTGGCAGGCGCTGTCGTTGGCCGCCAGCACTTCACCGTCCAGGCTCAGCGCAAGCAGGCCATGCCAGGCACTGTTGAGGTATTGCGGGCGGCTGTGGAACGCCAGCACGAGTTGTTCCGGGTGGCACAGGCCGAACATGCGGCTTTCGATGTTGCCGGCCGCCAGCATCAGCGTCGACAGGCTGTCCTGCGGTTGCGCCATCACCCCTTCGCGGGTGATGTCGAGCACACCGATCACCTCGCCATGCGGGTCGCGCAGGGGGACGGATGTGCAGGAGAACGGGCTGAGGCGGTCTAGATAATGCTCGCCGCAATTGATGAGTGTAGGGCGGCCTTCCACCACCGCTGTACCGATGGCATTGGTGCCACGCAGTGTTTCGCTCCAACAGCTACCCGGTTGCAGGTCGCGCAGGCCCTCGCGGCTGAGCACATGGGTCTGGCCCTCGATGGCCAGCACGTTGGCCTTGGCATCGCCAAGGATGATGATGCCAGCCTTGCCCTGACGCGAGACAAGGTAGTCGAGTTCGGGAGTAACGGCATCGACCAGCAGGCGGTTGCGTTCCAGCAAGGTACGCAAGTCATGGCCGTGTTCCAGGCCCAGGCCAACTTGCTCGCCTTGCAGGCTGTCCAGGCCATGGCCCAGGCTGCGGCGCCAGGAGGCGTCGATCTCGTCGCGCAGCATGCCCAGCGGCAGCTCGCCTTCACTGGCCAGCTTCAGGCGGGCCTGGCGGGATTCGTGCAGCGGGTCGTGGGCGTTTGTTATTAATTGTCGCGCCATTTTCTACTCCGGCTGTGCCCCGCAAGGTGGCGGGAGACGGGCTTGGGAATTTTCCGCAGTGTGCGGGAGAAATGGCCGGGCGTCATCTGGTAGTGGATGGATTGGGGTATAGCTGGGCTGGTTACTTGAAGCTGGCGCAATCCCTGTGGGAGCTGGCTTGCCGGCGATCACCGGCGTTGCCGGTGCCGTCCACCGCGTCGCCTGCTTCGCGGGCTTGCCCGCTCCCACAGGTACGGTGTGCCCTCAAGAACGACGCCGTACTTCTGGGAGCGGGTTTACCCGCGAAGAGGCCCTCAAGGTCGATCAAGGCTGCTGATTCTGGCTCAAGAACTTGTCCACCGTAGCCTTGCCATCCCCCGCATCCCCCGATACCTGCCACAACCGCCGTTCAATCCCCTGCGCCAGCAAATGCCCCACCGCCGACTCGATCGCCGACAGCACGCACAGCTGCGCCGGCTCATTGGTGGTGTACCCCACCTCAGCCTCCAGCAGCTTCTTGAACTCGATGAACTTGAACACCCCGGCACTGCGCCCGACCGAGTAGATGGTCTTGCTGGTCATCACGTTGGCCAACACCTGCCCGGTACGCACGTCCACCGCGCGCAGGTTCACGGTCACCTGGTCGACGCGGTACTCGCGGGAGATGTCGATCCCCAGGTAGCGGGCACCCTCGCCGCCGCTGCGCACGTTGGTGTCGTAAGCGATGATGCCGCCTTCGAGCATCAGGTTCGCGGCCTGCAGTGGGGGCAGTTCAGCCGCGATGTTCTCCGCCACGTCAGGCTTTTTCTGCGAAGCGCGGATGATCTTGCGCTCGGTCAGCAGGTTCTGCAGGCCTTCACGCTCCAGTACCACAAACCAGCCACTGGCGCTCAGGGCGTCCATCAGCATGCTGGCCGCGCCTTGGGTGACGCTGGTGGAGAACGAGCTGGCCGGGGTGGGTTTGTACTGCCCGGTCTGGTCGCGGAAGCCGTACACCACGGCCATAAGCCGGCCTTTGGGCCGTGGCATGTTGATCAGGTCGTAATAGGTCGAGGCCCGGGGTGTCAGGGTCGGGGTTTCCGAGTCCTGTTCGGCCGACATGGGTTCGCGCAGGCTGCAACCACTTTGCAGGCCCAGGGCGGTGAGGATCAGCAGCGTGCTCAGCAGACGTTTCATGGTGTTCTCTCCCCAACATAAAAGCCTTTCCCTCTCAGGGGTTCAGGCCGCTGACCTCAATGATCGAAATTTCTCCCGTGGCGCGATCGGTGACCTTGATGCTCAAGGCCCCGGAATCGTCGATGACGTCGATGAGAAACGCATCGGTCGCCATGCTGCCGGTGCTGCCGTTACTGATGTTGTCCAGCAACTGCGACAACATCCGCGACTCCAGCTGGTTGCTGAAGCGCTCCAGGGCGGTGGTGCCGGTAAAGGCGGAGGCACGGTCCTTGAGGTCGGGGTCGTCGTAATCGTTTTGCGCCTGGGCGTTGTTCAACAGCCAGGTGCCGTTCAACGGGTTGCCGCCAAACGCCGGGTTGACCGGGGTGTACACCAGCTCGGTGGCCTGGGCAGCACAAGCGCTGGCCAGCAGGCAGGCGGCAATGCAACGTGAAATACGGTGGTTCATAGCTCGTCCCTCTCCAAGTCGGTGGTGTCCTGTAGCAGGCGTTGCAGCTTGCGTTGAATGATTTGCTGCTTGACCAGGTCGGCGGCTGCAACGGCCTCGCCTTTAAGCTCGGTGGTGTTCGGTGGCAGGAAGCGGCGGTACATCACTTCGCGCTCGAACTCCACGGTCACCAGGCTGCCCCAGCGGGCGTCCGGGCGTTCGCGTACCACCAGGTTGAAGTCCAGCCGGCTGGTGGCGCGCAGGCGGTCGGCGAAGTAGTAGTAAAAGTCGTGGCCGATGTGCGAGATGGTGTTGTCGACGATGAAGCCCTGCATCTCATCCTCGTTACTGGCCCTGGCCGAAGTGGCCAGCACCGCCAGCAACAGCAGGCCCAGGTACAGCGCGGCCAGGCGATTCATGGCGTGTCTCCCGGGCCGCTGTGGGTCTGTACGCCACCGGCACTTTCGCTGAACGCTTGCTCTGCCACGAACTGCCAGTCGCTGTAGTGTTCCAGCCCTTCGAAACCGCTCCATTCGGCGCTGAAACCACTGTGTTTGAACGGGGTGGCGTCCGAGCGGCTGTGCACGCCGGTGATACGGCCGTCGATCGAGCGCAGCAGGCCCCATTCGTCGCTGTTGGTGATGGGGTCGGGGTACAACCGGCGAATGTGCCGCTTGGCCTGCGGGAAGCGGTTGTCCTGCAGCAGGTCGGCCAGGTCCTGTGGGTACTGGGCCAAACCCGGGGATGCGCGGTAGTAGCTGCGCAGTGCCTGGGCATACTGGCTGCCCACCCACAGCAGTTGGCGCTCCTGTTCACGCTGCGCTGCGCTGGCCCAGATCGTGCCGGTTGCAGCCAAGGCCACGCTACTGATCGCAATCAGCAGCAGCACGCCCAGGTAGGTGAAGCCGCCGTTGGCCTTACCACTCAGCGAAGAGGCTGCCATCACGCGCCCTCCCTGTAGCACCGCTCTTGATATCGGCCACGCCGCCGGCCACGCCTTCTGGCGGCGGCACCAACTGCCAGGCATCGCTACGCTCGGTAATCGGGTCGACCGGGGTGTTGCGCAGGTAGCGCAATTCCACCAGTTGCTCCAGCGAGTCGGGATAGTGGCCGGTGTCACCGTAGAAGTGGTCCAGCGATTCGCGCAGCACCGCCAGGCTCTGGCGCAGGGTGGCCTCACGGGAGCTTTCCAGGCTGTTGAAGTAGCGTGGCATGGCGATGGTCAGCAGCGTGGCGATGATCGCCATGACTACCAGCAGTTCGATCAGGGTGAAGCCTTTGCTGCGTTTCATGGCTGTCACCATTGCCCGTAAGGGATGTTGTTGAGGCCTTTGCCACGGGCCTTTGAATACACGTCGAACACGTCTTCGCCTTCACGCGGGCTGTCGGGGCTGCTGTCGTAGGCGCGCAGGCCCCAACCGCCTTCGTCTTCATCCTTGGCCGCCAGCAGCGGGTCGTGCGGGATGCGCCGCAGGAAGAAAAACTTGGCGCCCTTGGCACTGCGCACATCGCGCACGCCATCTACCAGCACTTGCAGGTTCGGCGGGTAGCCGCTGGCGTCCAGGCGCCGCTCGATGTAGCCGGCGTCGAAGGCGCGTTTGTAGGCGTCGAGGGCGTCGCGAATCTGGTACAGCGCCTCACGCAGCTGCTGTTCCTTGCCGCGGCGCACCACGGTTTCGGTCAGCGGCGCGGCCATGCTGGCCAGCAGCCCGAGCAGTGCCAGGGTCAGCACCACTTCGATCAGGCTGAAGCCCTGCATGCGGCGCTGCGCTTTCATGGCCGTGGGCTCACAATTACCGGGGTGGCCGCCATCTGGCTTTGCACCACGGGCGCGTCGGTGGTCGGCGCATTGCCGGGTACATCCATCGGCGGCAGCGGCGCCATCTGGCGTACCTGCATGGCCGACTCGGTGCCGGTAGAGAACTCCATGTCCGACGGGCTCTGGTACGGTAGGTTGCGCACGATGCGCGGGGTGATTGCCAGCACCAGTTCAGACTTGCTCATGTCATCCTTGTTGCTGCCGAACAACCGGCCCAGGCCGGGGATGTCGCCAAGGCCCGGGATCTTGTTGCCGCTGGCGTTGTGGTCGTTGCGCACCAGGCCGGCCAGCACCTGGGTTTCGCCATCGTGCAGACGCAGGCTGGTCTGGGCGTTGCGGGTGTCGACCTGAACCGGGATGGTGCCCTGGCGGGTGGCCTCCAGCGGGGTGGCGTTACTCACTTCAAGCGCGATCTTGATCGCCACTTCATTGTTCAGGTGCACGGTGGGCTGCACTTCAAGCTTCAGACCGACGTCCAGGTAGGTGACGCTTTCGGTGATCACCGGGCCCTGGGTGGACGGCACCGAAGTGGCGCTGATGATCGGTACCCGTTGGCCAATGTGGATGCGTGCCTGTTCGCGGTTGCTGACACGAATCACCGGGCTCGCCAGGGTGTTGATGTCCTTGTCCTGGGCGTTGATCTTGGCCTGTGGTGCCGGCCCGATGCTGATGCGGCTTGAATCGATCCCGCGCAGCTGGTCAAGCACGCTCACCGGCTTGCCGTCGGAAGTCAGCACCCCAAAGGTGTTGGGCCATTGCAGGCCAAGGTCGAGGATGCGCGAGGTGGCAACCTCCATCACCTCTACCTCCAGCACCACCTCGGGGTTGGACTGGTCCTGCGACTGCAGGAGCTTTTCGGCCATGCGCACGGCGTCGGGGGTATCACGCATGGTCAAGGTGTTGAGGCGCTCGTCGACGAACACATCGCGGGTCTTGAGCATGGTCTTGACCATGTTCAGTGCGGTGTTGGCGTCGATGCTGGTCAGGTAGAAGGTGCGCATGACCAGTTCCTGGTAGTCCTTGGCCTTTTGCGGCGAGTCGGGGTACACCATCAGGGTGTTGTCGTTGACGATCTTCTGGCGCAGCTGGTTCTGCTCCAGCAACAGTGCTATCGCGTCCTCGATGCGCACTTCACGCACGAAGATGGTGGCCTTCATGTCGGGGCGCATGTCTTTGTCGAAGATGAAATTGATGCCGGCGACCTGAGACAGCACTTCGAAGATGGTCTTCAGGTTGGCATCGCGAAACTCCAGGGTTACCGGCCGCTCCAGCTTGCTGCGCAGCTGCGGGAATGGCTGTGCGGTACGCGCCTGGACATTCTCGATGTCAGTGCGCAGGGCGATGCCCTTCTGGTTTTGCGGGTCCAGCCGCAGCACTTCGCGCATGTAGCGCTCGGCACCGAACAGGTCACCCTGGCGCAGCGACGCCTGGCCCAAGGCCACGCGTTCGTCGAGGGTACGGATCAGCTCCAACTGGCGGATGCCTTCCTGGGCGCGGCGGTTGTTTGGTTCCAGGGTCAGCACCCGACCATAGCCCATGCGGGCGTTCGCGAAGTCGTGGCGGATGCGGTCGCTGTCGGCCTGGGTCACCAGCGCCTCGACCGCCGCCTGGCGGCTGTGGGCCAGGGCGATGTTCAGCTCGGTGTCGCGCGGGTCATCGCGCAGGGCCTCTTCCAGGCGGGCGATGCCGGCCTCGTACTGGCCCTCTTTCATCAACTGGTCGCTGTCTTTGCGCACTGCACTGGAGCCGCAGCCGGCGATGGCCACGCACAACGCCACAAGCAGGAACGGAGCAGGCTTGCACAGCTTTGACGACTTCATGGTGCGCTCCCGACAGACAAGGTCTGCGACTGATGCAAAGGCAGGTAGACCAGGCTCAGCTCGCTGGCCGAGACCCGATCGAGGCGGTAGGTGTCTTCGATGACGTCGCCCTGGCGCACGACGTAAAGTTTTTCGCCGCTCTGCAGGAAGATCTGCAGGTCGTCGTTGTTGCCCATGCGGCCGATGAACTGGAACGGCAGCTCAGGGGCAGTCGGGGCGGCGGCCACGACCGGCGCGGCGACCACGGGATGTTCGGTAACGGTGGCCAGGGCCTGGAGTTTGGTCCACTGCTGCTTGGGGAACAGGTCTATGGAGGCCTGCTCCGGCCCTTTCGCGGCTAAAGCCGCTCCCACAGGATCTGTGGGCGCCGCCGAACCTGTGGGAGCGGGCGAGCCCGCGAAGGCCGCGACGCTGTCTTCCTGGCCGAACCAGTGTCCCGGTGCCCAAGCGATGACTGCGCTTACACCGAGGAAGCCGATCCAGATGACTGCACGTTGTGTGTTCATCATGACCTCGACAGGTAAAGGGTCATGCGCAGGCGGGCGTTCAGCTCGCTGTCGCCGATGCGTTTGCGTTGCAGTTCGAGGTCTTCCAGCACCAGGGTCGGCAGCTGCTTGAGGAGGCCTTTGAGGAAACCACGAATCTGCGGGTAGCTGCCGCGCACCGGCAGCACGATCTGGTAGCGCGCCAGCTGAGTCTTGGGATCGATGCCCAGGGCGTACTCACCGCGCGCCAGGCTGATGTGCTCGGCGCTGGCCAGGTGGTACAGGCGCTCGATCAGCTCGCTGGCCTGGGGCTGCCCCGGCAGTTGTTGGCGCAGGCTGTCGAGGGCCTCTTGCTCGGGCTTTACTGCAATCTTCAGCTCGCCACGTTTGACCCGCCCTACCTGCACACTGGCATCTGCTTCGGTGGCCCGCAGCTCACGCACGTTCTGCCACTGCGGCAGCACACCGACGGCACCCACAGCCACCGCGAGCAACGCCACGGCGACTGCGGCCAGGCCAACCGGGCCGACGCGGCGCAGGCGCTCCTGAAGGATCAGGCTGTTCAGCGATTCAAGGGCGCGCATGGCCGGTCTCCCAGGTAGCGGTGAGGGTGAAGCGCACCGGGTGCTCAGCCTGCGCGGCCAACACCTCGTGGTTGAGCAGCGATACATCGCTGAGCTCATCGCTGGCTTCCAGGCGCTGGTGGTACTGCAGCATCGCTTCCAGGCTGCGTGCTTCAGCGCTGATGCGCACCTGGCCCTTGCGCGCGTCCGGGGTCAGGCCAAGCAGCGCGACATCGTCCTGTGGCAGGGCTTCGAGCATGGCGAACAGCTGCTGCCAAGGGCGTTGCAGTTGCTGGGAAACGCTGCGCATCTGCGCCAGGCGCTCTGCCTGTTCGCGGCTGGCGGTACTGCTTAGTGGCGCGGCGGTGGCCGGGCGGCGGCCCAGTTGCAGCTCCAGGCTGTGCACGCTGGCTTCAAGGTCTACCTGCTCGGTCTGCAGGGTTTGTTGCAGCAGTACCAGGCCGGCGACCATGGCGCTGCCCAGGGCCAGCAGCGACCAGGCCAACGGGCCGCTGCGCCGGGGTTGGAATTCCAGTTCGAGGCGGCGCATGTCAGGCCACCGCCCGCCACATGGCGCACAGGGGGTCGGCTTCGCTGGCCGGTTGGCACAGCTGCACCGCCGCCAGTTGCGGCACGTCACCCCGGCCCGGGGCATGCAGGTACACCCGTGGCAGGTGCTCGCCATACAGCTCGCAGGTGCGCTCGATCAGCGCCTGCAGGGCCTGGTCGCTGTCGGCGCAACCTTGCGCCAGCACTTGCTGCCAGGCGCCGCCGGCGGCCAACAGCAGTACGCTGCGGCGTGGCTCGGCCAGCACGAACAGGAAGTCGCCCTGCTCCAGCTGTGGCGAGCAGCGGTTGTACGCGGCCATCAGGTACGGTTGCACCGAGCGCAAGCTCAGGCGGCTTTCCCGGCCCAGTGCCTGCAACCGTTGCAGCAGGGCTTCAGGCAGCGCCGTGGCGATGCGGGCGGCACCGGCAGGCTCGGGCGACAGCACGATGCGCCAGTCGTCCAGCGGCTGCCCGTAGAGGTTTTCGAAGCAGGCCCGGGCGTAGGCGTCCAGCTCGCGTGGGTGGCCGATGGCATCGCTCCAGGGCACCAGGCAGAAGCGGCTGTAGCGGGCCGACAACAGCACGCGCAACTGGGCG
This sequence comes from Candidatus Pseudomonas phytovorans, assembly GCA_029202525.1. Lineage (NCBI taxonomy): Bacteria > Pseudomonadati > Pseudomonadota > Gammaproteobacteria > Pseudomonadales > Pseudomonadaceae > Pseudomonas > Candidatus Pseudomonas phytovorans. The sequence goes on along the minus strand of CP119325.1, from coordinate 3,456,317 downwards.
CCCCGCGAGGCATGCTGGGCCAGCAGCGTGGCCAGCGCATCGACGGCGGCTTCCCAGGCAGGTTGGGCGGCGTCGCAGGAAAATTCGTGGCTGCCAAGCCATTGATGGTGGTTGTTGTGCCAGCGACCCAGGCCGACACCCTCGGCGCCAAGCACGGCGCAGAAACGATCAGATGAATGTGACACGGTTGATCTCCTCGAGGGTGGTGCGGCCATCACGGACCAAGTCCAGGGCCGAAGCCCGCAGCAAGCGCAGGCCGCGCTGGCAGGCGAGCGTCTTGATTTGCGACAGGGGGCGGCGCTCGACGATCATCTGCCGCAAGTCGTCGTCCAGGTGCAGCAGTTCAGCGATCGCGCTGCGGCCACGAAAGCCACTGCCACGGCACTGGCCGCAGCCCTGCACGCGAACGAACTTCCAGCCGGCCACGCCTTCACGGGTCAGGCCCGAGCCATACAGGGTGTCGTCATCCACTTCGCAGGGGCTGGAGCAATGCGGGCACGCCAGGCGGATCAGGCGCTGGGCCAGCACTGCGTTCAGTGCGGAAACGAAGCTGTAGGGGTCGACCTGCATCTGGCTGAAGCGGCCGATTACGTCGAACACGTTGTTGGCGTGGATGGTGGTGAACACCAGGTGACCGGTAAGCGCCGACTGCACGGCAATTTGCGCCGTGTCCGGGTCGCGGATTTCACCGACCAGGATCTTGTCCGGGTCGTGGCGCAGGATCGAGCGCAGGCCGCGGGCAAAGGTCAGGCCTTTCTTCTCGTTCACCGGGATCTGCAACACACCGGGCAACTGGTACTCGACCGGGTCTTCGATGGTGATGATCTTGTCCACGCCATGGTTGATCTCGCTGATCATGGCGTACAGGGTGGTGGTCTTGCCGCTGCCGGTGGGGCCGGTGACCAGGATCATGCCGTAGGGTTCGGCGGCCAGCCGGCGCAGCGCGCGCAGGGTCTCGTCGGCAAAGCCCAGCGCTTGCAACTGCACGCCGCTGACCCGGTCGGACAAGTCCTGCTTGTCGAGCACCCGCAGCACGGCGTCTTCGCCAAAGATGCTGGGCATGATCGATACACGGAAGTCGATCTGGCGGTCGCCCACGGCAACCTTGAAGCGGCCATCCTGAGGTACGCGCTTTTCGCCGATGTCCAGCTCGGCCATGACCTTGATGCGCGAGATCACCTGGTCGGCAAAGGCACTGCCGCTGGCCTTGCCGGCGCCGTTGAGTACACCGTCGATGCGGTACTTGATGGTCAGGCCCTGGCCGGTCATGCCCAGGTGGATGTCGCTGGCGTGCAGTTTAAGGGCGTCGTACAGGGTGGAGTTGACCAGCTTGACCACGCGGCTCTGGTCTTCGCTGATGCTGGCCAGCGACAGGCGTTGCAGCGGGTCGCCTTCGCTGCTGGCCTCGGTATCGTGGTCAAGGGCGTCGACGGCGTGGAAGCTTTCTTCGTGGCGGGCCAGGAAGGTGCCCAGCTCGGCGGCGTGGGCCAGGTACAACGGTGCGCCTTGCAGCACATCGTCGATCCAGGCCAGGCGGGCGTGGTCGAAGGGGTCGGCGAACACGCCCAGCAGTTGGCCGCCCTGCTCGATCAGCACGAATTCGCGCTTCAGGCACTGGGCCAGGCTGACCTTGTCGAAGCGGGGAGTGCTGGCCAGCAGGGTGTGGCTGTCCAGTACCGGGTAATGCAGGGTCAGGCCCAGACGATGGGTGAAGGTGTCGGGGGTGTCGCAGGCCAGGCGTTCGAGGCAGTTGAGCAGGCGCTCGTCGCTGGCTTGCAGGCGGGCCTGGGCAAGGAGATCGCGGGGGTAGGCTGAGAACGGTGCCGGATTCTTCGCGGGCATGCCCGCTCCCACAGGTTCAGCGCAATCCTGTAGGAACGAGCTTGCTCGCGATTGGGCCGTTGCAGGCTGTAGCAGATCCCGGGTTGCATCGAATGCTTCTGGCATGGCCTGCGACTCCGCTCAGGGGGCGCGTCGCAGGCTGGCTCAGCCAGGGGTGCGGGCGCCGCTATTCCCCTGTAAGCAGTTGATCGTCGTCGGGCCCTGGGGGCTTGGCGCCATTACGGCGGCGGTCAGCCAACACCCAGCTTCCATCGTACAACTGCAGGGGGAACGATTGGTTCCTGTTCTGGCGTCGTTCGACGAACCCTTCAGCCGGGTTGTCCGTGGCCCTGCGCCGGCGCTCGATGCCCATCAGGTCGAAGATTGCACGGGCCAGTTCCACCAGTGGGAACGGCTTGAACAGGACATGGCTCACACCCAGCTCGGCGGCCCGCTCACGCACCTCGACGGTGGGGTGGGCGGTGATCAGCATGAAGTGGCACTGCCTGTTCTTGCGTACAGCCTCCAGAACCTGAAAACCTTCCATGTCGGGCAAGCGGTAATCCAGCACGATGACTTGTGGTGCCAGGCGTTCAGCCTGCTCGATACCACTGGCACCGTCGTGGGCAACATGAACTTCCAGGCCTTGCGCCTGCAGGTAAGCTTGCAGGTTCTGCGCAAGGGTCTGTTCGTCATCGACTACCAATACTCTGTTCACCAAGGTCGACTCCCAAGAACTGCCCGGTTACCCGGTCTGCGAAGTGCGCCCTTGTACAGGCTTGAGCAGGCTTCGTGCCAGGCGTGAATAGTCATGTTGCACCGCTTTAAGTCATTGATTTGCAAAGAGTGCCGGCCAGCACCCGAAACGCGGCGGGTAGGCACACCCGCCCGCTTCCCCACAAGCGGGGGAAATGATGGCACATTGCCAAACCTTAATTCCCCAGCATTGGGGGAAACGTCATCAGCGGCCTCAGTCAGCGATCTCCACTGTAGCGGATTCACGCAAACGTTGGCGCACGGACTGGCGCGCCTGCGCCTGCCGCTCACCGATGAGCGAGGCCCTGGCCAAATCCAGGCCCTGTGCGTGTATGACCGAAGGGTTATCACTTTGGTTCTGCGCTCCTTGCAGTCTTTCGCGGTTGGCATCATAGAATGCCTGCACGTCGGCCTGGCTCGGCGCGTCGACTGCGCTAAGCCGGGCGTACACCTGCTGGGCCGCCATGTCTTGCCGGGTGTACTCAGTGTACTGTGCCCTATCAAAGCCCGCCTCCGCCAGACGCCGCTCGAAAATTGCCGGGCTGCCAAAAGCGGTTTCTACCTCGCCGACATGCGTCGACACCTGTTCGTCGCTGATGGCGATGCCTTGGCGCCGCGCCTCCTGCCACAGGAGTTCCTTGTCGATCAGTTCGTCCAGGGCCCGACTGCGCAGGCGTTTGTACAGGCCCGGATTGCGAATGCTGGTCACCGCGCGGCCCTGGGCGCCCAGGTATTCGCTGAAGTAGCGCTCCAGGCGCATCAACCCGATCTCCACCCCATTGACCCGTGCAGCAGGTACATCGGCCAAGCTCGCCTTGGCCATTACCAGCAACAGGCACAGCAATACAATACGCATCGCAACCTCCGCTCAAGGGCTGTCCGGCACTGGCCGGTAAGGGGTGACGGCGGTGAAGCGCGGCCCGGGCAGGGCCACTGCCACCACATGGGCGCCGGCCATTCCTTGGCGGCGACCGGGGCCGAAGCCCAGTGCCGGGGTCAGGCCGGTAGCCACATCGTGCAGGCCTTCCAGGGCGCCAATCAGTTGCTCGCGGCTGGCGTCACGGCCAATCTGCTTGAGCGCCTCGCTCAGCAGGCGCAAGGCGCACAGGGTATTGACCTGCAACGACGCCTGGCGTGGGTCCAGGCCCTGGCGCTGCTGCAGCCCGGCGAGGGTGGCCAGCCCTTGTTGGGTCCAGTCTTCGGGTACATAGGGGTAAGCCAGGAACACCCGTTGCGACCATTGCTCGGGCAGGCGCGCCACGGCGCCGGCCACCTGGCTGGAAGCCGCGAACAGGTACGGCTGACGGCCCGCCGCCTGCAACGCCGTCGCCAGCTCGGCAAAGGCCTGGGCACGGCCGAGGAAGACGATGCCCTGCCCGTCCACGGCCTGGCCGTCGAAGGCCTCAATGGCGGGAGGCGCCCAGCCTTGCTGTAGCAGGCGCTCGCGTACCTGCTCGGCCGCCGCTGCCTGCTCGTTGCCGGCGTACACCACGCGCAAGTCGCCCGGTGCCAGGCCCAACCCGGCACGGGCGTGGCCAGCCAGGCTCAGCAATTGCGTAGGCAAACCGGGCAGTGGGTCGAATATCTGCGCGCTGCCGCCGCTGCGCGGCGTACTGCCGATCAGCGGCACATTCTGCGGTGCCAGCAAGGTGGCCAGGCGTGGGTCGAGCATCGGCGCCAGGGGCGAGATCAGGGCGAACACGCGCTCCTGCTCCAGCAACTGCTGCAAGGCTTGCTCGGCGCTGGCCGGGTCGAAACCTGGATCCAGCACAACCAGCTCCACCCGCCGCCCGTGAATGCCGCCTTGCTGGTTGAGTTGCGCCACCCCGTCCTCCAGCACCGCACGCACCACCTGGCCGGCTTCGGCCAGCGGGCCGGAAGCAGGCAGCAAGGTGCCCAGGCGCAGTACGCCCTCCTCAATACCGGGGTCGCGCTCATCTGCCAGGCGTTTGAGGTAGGCAGTGAGGTTGCGCTGGTCGGCCATGGTCAGCTCGAAGCGCGGCATAGCCGGGTCCAGGCGATTGCCAGCCGGGTCTACGCCATGCTGGATGGCCCGGGCCAGGCTGCGATCGGTATAGGCCGGGTAGCTGCGGCCGTTGGCTTCGCGTGCGCCAAGGCCTTGTGCCAGCCGTTGCCAGTCAAGATTGGGCGGGCGTACGCCGCCTTCGGCGCGGCCACGGCCGTCGTTGCCGTGGCAACTGGCGCAGGGCAGCACGCTGGCGGGGACGGTCATGTCGCTGGGGCCGACCCGGGCCTGCAGTTGTGCATCGCTGCTCGATACGCCCTCGCGATAGAGGCGTTTGCCAGCCTCCTCATGTTCGGTGAGGTCAAGGGCGAACGCGCCGCTGCACATGGCAATGCCTAACGCGATAGCCAAAGAGCGCATGATACTCACCGGCCTGCCAAAGGCTGGGTCAGCAGTTGCATGCGCTGGGCGATGGCCACGGCTGGCGCATCCGGGCGGATCTTGCTCCAGCGTTTGCCCGCCACATCGCCAGCAATCAGCTGCGTGGAGTGCTGCTCGGGGCTGGGCAGGAACTGGCCTATGCGGCCGAGTACCAGGTCGACATTGGCCTTGTCACCGGTCAGGAACAGCCAGTTCGGCCCATCCACCCCCTGCTTGCCGGCAAACGCCTTGAGCACCTCGGGGGTGTCGTTGAGCGGGTCGCTGCTGATCGACACGAAGGTGACCTGGCTGGCCAGTTGCGGCCCCATGGCCTCGCGCACTTCACGCAGCTTGCGGGTGATCAGCGGGCAGGCGTCGGTGCAGTGGGTAAAGATAACGTTAAGCATCACCACCTTGTCCTTCAGCACATCACTGTAAAACCGCAGCTCGCGGCCGTTCTGGTCTTTCAGTACGGTATCGGTGAACCAGCTCTGGGCATCGCGTGTACCGCTGCCACTGGTCATCGCCTGGGGGGCGGGCTGTGGCTGGGGCGCCTGCTCCACATGGCCTTCGTGGGCGAACGCCACCGAGGCAAGAATCCACAGGCAGCCGCCCAGCACCAGCCAGTCGAAACCGCGCATGCCGCCGCGGCGGGAGGTTACAGAGCTCATGGTTGCACCTCATGGTGGTCGGCAATGGCCGTGCTTTTGGCGTGCACCCGGCGGGCGCTGAGACGGTTGATTTCTTCGATCAGTACCGTTGGGTCGGTGAAGCCGTAATACCGCGTCCAGTGCCCGCTGCGCCCGTCACCCACCAGAATCAGCGGCGGGTGCTGGCTGAGGTCGGCGCTGAAGCTGCCCAGGCCCTTGAGGGTTTCAGTAATTGCATAGGGGGTACCGGTCAGCCAGCTCCAGCCCGGCCCCTTCTGGAAGGCCTTGGCGTAGTCTTGCAGGCGCTTGGCATCGTCACGCTGCGGGTCGACGCTGATCGACACCATATGAATCTCTTCGCCTACCCGGCCACCCAGCTGCTGCTGGACCTTGCCCATGATCGACGACACCACCGGGCACACCGTGGTGCAGCTGGTATAGATGAATCCCATGACCACCAGGTGGTCACCGACCAGGTCGTTCTCCAGGCGTACCGGCATGCCGTCCTGGTTCAGCAGGGAAACGTCGGCAAAACGCACACTGGTCTTCTCCTGGTGCGCCGCTGGCGGCTGCTCGGCGTGGCCTTTGTGATCGTGGCCGGCGTGGGCCATGGCCAGGTTGCTGGCGAGTGCCAGGCTCAGGGCCAGCAGTTGTAAAGAATGCTTGGCATTCATCGCACACTCCTCATGTCAGCCTGGGAAGCATTGGTGGCGGCGGCCGGCAGGACGCGCAGGCTGGTGTAGTTCTCTTCGGCAAACTTGCGGCCCAGCGATGGCGACTGCACATGCAGGTACCAGGCGCCGGCCTCGGGCAGTGTCAGCGCCGCCTGATAGACGCCCTCACCCACCTCCTGCAACTGCAGGTTGCGCGGCATCGACGACGGCGCCAGGAAGTAGCGCAGGCTCAGGTCGTTCAGGCCCAGCCGGGGCTGGCCGTCGTCGCCGACGATACGCACGCGTGCGGTAATGGCGCTGTGCTGCGGCATAGGTTGGTCCAGGCCGATGAACTCGGCATGGGCGGCCTTGTGCTTGCTGGCATTGGGCGCTTCGGCCACTTCGGCGCTGAAGCAGTGGATGATCTGCGGCTGGTTGAGCAGGAAGGCCACATCAAACTTGCCGGCGGCGGGCAGCTTCACCGTCGAGCCGTACACCCCGGGCGCCACTTCGCGCAGGCTGCGGTCGACGACGATGGCGGCGCGGGCCTGGTGGCCACGGTTGTTGTAGCCGGACATCGGCGCATTCATGCCCTCGGCATAGAAGTAGGTGGTGTTGTCCACCGGGTTGACCACGAAAACCGAATTGTCATCGCGCGACACCGACAACCCCTGTGCCAATGGCAGGTCACCGGCCTGGCGTGGCGCTGCCGGGCCGGCCTCGAAAGCCTGGACGATCGGCGTGCGCCCTTCGCCCAGGCTGGACAGGTTGATCATGGTCACTTTCGGCGAAGCCAGGCCGCGCACATAGGCATAGCCCTTGGTAAAGGTCAGTTGGTAGGGTTCGGCCGCCACCGGAACGTGGTGGATCAGCTTGTCGGTACTGGCATCGATCACCAGGGCCTGGTTCTCAAGGGTGTTGAGCACCACGCCGTAGCGGCCATCACTGCTGAAGCGCATCGGCCCCAGCCCCTGCTCGGCTTTGACCGTGTGGCGCAGTTCATGGCTGCGGGCATCGAACACCCTCACACTGCCCTCCTCGCCATCCACCACGTAAACGGCCTGGGACAGCGCCGAGTAGCTGACCGACAGCGGGTGGGGGCCAACCTTGATGGTTTTGGCCAGGCGCATTTCCGGGATATCAATCACGCTGAGGGTGCCGCTGTCGCGGTTGCTGACGTAGGCAAAACGCGAGTCGGCGCTAAAGGCGATTTCGTGGTGACCGGTGCCGGTGTTGAAGCTTTTCAGGGTAGTACGCCCTGGCACGTCAATTACCGTTACCCCACCCTTGGCCGGGTCGCTGCTGTTGTTGCCCACCCACAGCCGATGCTGGTCGGGTTGCAGGGCCACGCGCAGCGGCTGGTCGCCGGCGTCCAGATCGGCCACGCGAGAGAAGGTTTCGGTATCGATTACCGCCACCTTGCCGCGCTCCGGGATAGACACGAACACCTGCTTGTCATCGCTGGTGGCCACCCAGTCCATAGGCCGCCCAGGCAGGTCGATGCGAGCCATGGTGCTGGTCACGCCACCCACCGAGACGGTCGGGTCGATCACCGTCAGGCTGGCGTCGTTGTTGAGCATCAACAGGAAGTAGCTGTTCAGGTCGAGCAGCGGTCGGGCACCGATGCTGCTTTTGAGAAACAGCGCGACCCGCGCCTTGCAGCTTTGCGCGCGCTCGCCCAGCGGGGCTGACTGCGCCGGGTCGATCCACGCCCCCGGGGCCATGCCCGACAGCGGCTGGCCACTGGTCTGGTCGCTGACCTTGAAGCGGATGTTGGCGAAGGCGCCTTCCTTCAGCTCGCCCCCGGCCAGCGGCCGGGCCTCGAACTCCACGGTCACGCCGTCCCGGCTGAGCCGGTGCAGGGCCTGCGGGTCGGCAGGCTCCTGCAACAGCTCGCGGGGATCGCACCAGAGCTTTTCATACGCCACGCCCAGGCCGATCAGCGCCACTCCCAGCAATACCCCCAAGTAAGCAGGGCGAGTCTTTTTGTTCATGCTCGCGCTCCCCTTCTATCACTGCGCCGGGGCCGTTGCCGGCGGCGCTTCGTTGGTCACCCGCAGAATCCCCCACAGCCCCGAGAGGTTGCCGTAGGCGGCGTAGTCGCGGAACAGGTAGTCACCCGCCACCGCGTTGGCACCGCCGGCACTCGGCAGCATGAAGCTGAAGTGCGCCGCAGGCAGCACGCTCTCTTGTGCACCGATGTACATGGCCATCGGGTTGTAGCCGAAGCGCACCGAACCGATACCAGGCTGGTTCATCGGGTAGCCGTCCACGTCACTCTTCTCGGCCTGGTAGTTGTGCAATGGCCACAGGTGGCCGTCCAGCTGGTAGGTGATGCCGCGGCTGCCACCGCTGGGCATCAGTACATGGCTGCGCACCGGCTGGCCGGGCTTGGCATACAGCACCGGGGTTTGCGGGTCGCCGCCGACCAGGGCGTTGCTGTAGGCCATGTGCGCGTTGGGCACATCGGCCAAGCCAAAGCCATCGGCATGCCCGAAGGGTGCATCCGGCGCGAGGCCAAAGCGCAACCACAGCGGTTCGGTCTTGTAGTTCATGGCCATGTTGCCGTTGTCTTTCGGGTCCCCCGGCACGCCATTGCCTTCGGTGGCGATGCCTTCGACCGGGCGGCCGTCAGCCCAGCGCATGTTCATCGAGCGCTGCCACACCGTTACCAGGTCGCGGTAATCGGGTTGGCCTGTCACCTTGACCGTGGCCTGGGCCCGGCTGGCGGTGTCCTCGGTCCAGGTCGCGGTCTGTGGCAGGATGCTCATGCCCCCCACCAGGCCTTTTTGTGGCTGCTTGATGAAGTCCGACGGCGTCAGGTTCAGGCCACCGAACTCGATTGCCGTGGTGTTGATGTTGTCCACCGTGCGGCCCAGTTGCAGTATCGGTTTGCCCTCCCGCTCCAGGTGGCCGGCGTAATACTGGTACACCCGGCTTGGGTAGGCACCGCTGTTGCCCACCCGGGGTGGCACGGTTTGCACCGGGTTGGCACCCACGTTGGCACCGTCGGACTTGGTGATGTCGTACGCCAGCAGCTGGGCATGCAGGCCCACATGGCTGGACGGCCGCATCAGGTTGTTGTTGAAGGCGGTGGAGCCTTCGCTGTCGAAGCGGTCACGCTTGACCACGTTCTGCATCACTGCAGTGCTTGGCAGGTCGGGCATGACCTGTGGCAGGCGGTTCTCCAGGGTGATGCTGATGCAGTCGCCAGCATTGGCGCGCAGCACCAGCGGCTCCACCGGTACCCCGGCCTTGAGCTTGCCGGTGGTGGCGTCCAGGTCGGCCTTGCGTACGTACAGCACGGCGGTCGGGTCATGCAGTGGCGCGCTGTGGCCACCCACGGTGAAGGTGGTGCCGTCTTCTTCATCGACCACCGTCACCTGCGGGATGCTGGTCTTGCGGCTGTTGAACACCAGGGTACCGCCACTGGCCTTCAGCGGCCCGCCGACATGCTGGCCGACACCGGCCGGGTCATTGATGCTGACACCGTTGCGGTTCTCCAGAATGTCGTTGGCCAGCGCCGCGACAATTTCGTAGCTGCGTTTGACCGTGGTGCGGGTACCGATGCCGTTGGGGTTGGCCGTGGTTTTCGGGCAGATGCCGTCAAAGTTCACGGTATTGCGCATGGCCACAGGTTGCGTGTTGTTCGGCAGCGGGAACAGGTCGGCGCGTTGTGCGGTGTAGTTGCGCATCACCCCCCAGATACCGTTCCAGTAGCCTTCCAGGGCTGCGTCCATGGAGTACAGGTAATCACCATTGGTGGCAGCAGAACTGGAAATCATCGACACCGGTGCCATGAAGCCCATCTGTTCGGAAATACCGATCATCTGCGAGGCCTTCCAGCCCGAGTTGGAGCTGTTACCGAAGCCCGAACCGTTCTGCAGCCACTTGACGCCGTGCAGGGTCACGTTGTGTTCCTCTTCGTGGCCACCGGCGTGCAGGCGCAGGCGTACGTTGTCGCCAGAGTAGGTGCGCAGCATGGGCGTGAACGGGTCACCCGGCTCGCTGCCGGCCTTGTTGATGTGGGGTGGGAACTGTGTAGTCCCGCCGGTAGGCCCAACCGCCGAGGTAATCGCCGAAGGCGCCATGTTCATGGCCGGGATCGCACGGTCGGTGCGGCTCTGCAGGGCATAGCTCAAGTCACCGGCCAGGCCGTCAGCCTGCATGCCGCGCTTGCCATCGGGGCCGACCTTGTTCGGGTCGAATACCCGCAGGGCCAGCGGCTCGTTGCGGTAGTTGACGACGAACATGCCCGGGTCATCCACCGAAATCGCCTGTGGGCAAGGCCGGCTTGGGCAGCCAGGGGCCAGGCCACCGCGCGACTCGACCACCGACTCAAGCAGGTTGGAAGCTTTCTGCCGTACCGGAGGGTTGATCGCGTAGCGGAAGCTGTCGCCCGTGGCCGGGTAGGACTGGCCATTGGGGATGCCGTCAGGCCCTGCGCCCACATACACACCCGCTTCATAGGCATGCTGGAAGTCGCTGTACTCCAGGAAGAACTCACGGTAGCTGTCGTTCTTGCCATCGCCATCGTGGTCGCCCGTCTTGATCACCGCTTGCCACGAGGTGGGCCCGCCGTCCTGGCGGGTGGCCGGGTTATACAGCTGCTCGCCGGTTTCGGCGTGGTACCAGGTAGAGCCGGCAGGTTCTGCCAGCACGGTTGCATACAGCCCGAGTTGCTGATGGGTCGATGGGCCGAGGTGGTCGTGGGTGAAGATGGTGCCCAGGCCACGGTCAACGTTGTTCACGTTCACCAGCGGGTCAGCGAACCAGCGTTGCATGGCGGTGCGCGCACCCAGCCAGTCGGCCCGGCCAAAGCGGCCAAAGTACGGGTGTTGCTTGGCTCTCGGGCAAGCGGCAGTGCCATCGCGGCTGTCGCCCTCGGTGCAGCCGTTGTAAGAGCGGATGGCATGCACACGCTCCACCACGCTGCCGGGCGAGAGCACCCCGTCTTCATAGTTCCAGCCGTTGGCCGAGCCGTCGGCAGCAGTCAGGTCCCACTTGGGCAGGTGGATGTGCTGGCCGATCACGTCGGTCGGGGTACGCACCTGGTAGTCGTCCATTTCGTAATACGACGGGATCAGGTTGGTGTGGGTGTACATGGTGCAGTCAAAGGTGTTCATGCGCATCACCAGTGGCTCTGGCGGGCGCTGCTTGGTGATGACTGGCCAGGCGTCTTCCCACAGCGCCAGGATACGCGCCTGCGGGAAGTGGTAGCCGACCTTGTTGTACACCGCGTCAAACTGGATGTTGGCACCTTTGTAGATGCGCGGGCGGTCGGCAGTGAAGGTGGACGAACCACGGAAGTTCATGCCGGTCAGGCTCTCACCGCTCGCAAACTCGCCTACCCCCGAGGTTTGCGTCAGGCGCTTGCCACGGTCATCCATGCAGGGCTCGTAGAACGGCGCGCCGGCAGTGGGCAAGGCGCCGTTGGTGCGGAACGCCTTGGCCACCGGCTGGCTGCCGGGGATCAGGGCGAAGCTGGCGTGCTCGGCCTTGGCGTGGAACTGCATGGCAGCCTGCTCTACATCAGTACCTTCTTCAGGCAGGTAGATAGGCTTGGCCTTGTGCACCACCTTGGAGAAGTCCAGCTTGGTGGTGGTGGTCACGGCCTCGCCACCTGCGGATACACCGTCCAGCGCATGGCGGCCCAGGCCGCCATCCCAGCCATCGACCTGGTTGGCGTCGAGGTTGGCCCACAGGGCCTTGCCGCTGTCTTTCAGCTGCCGGGCCAAGGCCGGGTCGAGCATGTCCAGTGGCGGGGTTGGCGGGCGGTTGCCGACGCTGCTTTCCATGCCGCCGATCCAGAACGGGTAACCTGGGTTTTTCAGAGTGCCATCGGCGTTGCGGTTGGCATCGGTGCGGTCGACCAGCGCCAGCGAGCCGACGGCTTTGCGCACCGGCGGCTGGTTGGGGTGGTCGTCATCGCCTTCATTCTCGGCCTCGTTGTCATCGTCGTTGGCGGCGACCAGTTCTTCAGAGAGTTTGGGTACTACCACGACCTTGCCAGGCATCGGCGCCATGGCTTTGCCAGGCAGCGGCACAATGGCCGGGATCGGCGTGCCCGCAACGATTTCGCCATCAGGCAACGCCCGGGCGCCAGCCGCCGGCTTGCCGCTGCGCAGCGCAAACGGCGTGCTGTGGAAACCATTCTCGCCCTGCCCGCTCACTTCCAGCCGGGTGCCTTCCTCGAACACATCGTGTACCCGCCACATGGCCCACATGCCCTGGGCGAAGTGCGGGTAGAAGTGGCAGTGGTAGATGGCATCGCCCGCCACGCGGTTACGGTTGCCCGAACCGCCATTGGCGATCTCGTAGGTGTAACCGATACCCGGGCCAATGCCCTGGGCGTCGATGTAGTCGGAGTTGTCGTCGTTGGGGTTGAACAGCCACTGGTGGCCATGCAGGTGGAAAATGTGCTGTTCATGACCATTGTGGGTGTTGCGGAACTTGGTGAAATCGCCAATGTAGCTGTGGTGCACGTTGGCAGGCTCGGCCGGGTACAGGGCCATGTTGGCCTTGACCCCCACCGCGCTGGCCGGCGGCGTCTGGCCAGGGCGGATGTTTTCCAGGCCGACGTTGGCCGGCACGTCCACCAAAGTGCCGATATCGCCCACGGTGTGTGCACTGAGGAAGAACTCCTCGTAAGCGCACGACAGGCAATCATGCATCGGCCCCACACCCAGGCGGTTGGCGACCACTTCAGCGCCCATGCCGCCAGAGCCATAGTTGATCATGAACGAATCGCGGGTCGGCTCCAGCACATGGCCCATCACCGGGTCCGCCCAGTAACCCGGGAAGGCCTGGGTGGCAGCCACTTCATCGGCGAACTGCGAGGCGAAATCGCGGAATGCTTCCAGGCGGTTGGGCAATGCTGGGTTGCGTTTGTTGACGCTTTCCAGCGGGTAGGTCGAGCGCGGGAAGCTGCCGTCCGGGTTGGGCCCCATGACGATCGCGTCGGTTTCGCTGTTGAGAATTTCATTGCCGTCGACCATGGCAATAATCGGTTTGCCGGCCCTGCCTTCGCTGAGCCACGGTTGGGTCTGCGGGTAGCGGGCCTGGTAATCGATGACCGGTTGGCCGGTAGCGGTACGCCCGGTGGTGGCCAGGCGCATCTCTTCTTCGGTCAGGGTGTTGCGGAAGGTTCGCCCACCTTTGGGGACAACCACCACCTGGCCAAACAGGCCATTGGCGACGTTGCCCGCCCCGCCCTGGCCACCGAAGGTTGCGCCTTGGCTGGTTGCGGCGAAGGCGCCTTCACGTTCGGCATACAGGGTGTAGCTGCGCGTATTGCCCGGCGACACCAGAAAGTTGCCATTACGGCCAGTGTTGGCGGCGATGTCCCCGATACTGTTGACGGCTTGCATGCCGTTCACCTGGAAGCCGACATGCCGGTCAGTCACCTGTTCATCGGCGACGAAATCCTCACCGCCTTCATTCTCGATCTCGTTCTCCGGCCCTTCCTCTTCGCCTTCGGCTTCGTTCTCTTCGTGGTCGATGCCGTGCTTGTTGGGGTTGGCCTGGTAGGCGAGCAAGTTGGTCAGGTTGACGGTCAGGCAGTCACCTGCAGCCACGCGCAGCACGATAGGCCGTGGGCGTTTGTCCGGGCGCAAGGTGACTTTGCCCGGCACCGCAGCGCCGCCCTTGCCGAGGGGGACCTGTTTGTCGTCCACCACGTCTTCGCGCAGGGCGAACAGCATGCCATTGGCGTTTTGCGCGCCAAGGCGGTTGAACATCAGTGGCTGGTCGAGTGCCACCACGTTGGCGACCAAGGTGCGCTGGCACTGCACGGCCGCCTCGCTGGTCGATTCCCAGCCCAACAGGGCCAGAACGAGTGATGACAGAAGGGGGCCTTTGCGTGGCATAGACATGCTGCACCTCCGGGGCACGGGGAGTCTGGAGGATGCAGCAGCAAAGTGTATGCCAGAATATTATAATTTTATTTTTCAGATACTTACGTTACAAACCAGAACAGGTCGGGGAGGATGCCCCAGGGGTTTTCCCCGAATGAGGGGGGTAGCAGGCACGTGCCATTGCCTAACCCTAATAACCGTGGCGCAAGGGTGACTCAGCCTTGGATGAGACTCACGACCTCATCAGCATGCATAAGCGGATACGGCAAAATCGTCGCCCCCCAACGCCACTCATCCTGATTCCGCTCATCAATCCCCACGACCGTATTACAGGGCTCTGAACCCGGTGTGAAAATCCCCTCGTCGGACACCCTGCCATCGCCGGCCACCACCCTCCAGGTGATATTACCTTCAGGCACTTGCAACTCCTTTTTTTCTCTGCCGTTGTAATACCAGAGTGACAGCTTCAATTGCACGCCAGACTTCGCGACCCTGATAATATGAGTGGGGGGCACGATGTGCGTGACGAACGTTGAATACGCAACACTGCTCCCCACTGTTGCCTTGACTTTGTCGACCCTCACAGGGCTTTGCAAATTTGCTCGATAGGCTGGCGCAATCAATAGCTCAGTATTGTTGTTGAAAACAGCTTCAGGTTCGATCTGCAGAGGCGCCTTGTAATAATAATCGGCGCCCTCCTTCTCAAGTAGTCCACGTGCCTCCCCCTCAAGTACCCATTGTGCATTGGCAGCAGCAGGTGCAAGTGTCAGCAAAATGCGCTGAGCTCCCACAGCAAACACTTGCGAGAGGGGAGTGATCTGTAGTTCAGCCGAAGGCGCTGCGGACTCGGACGCTACCTTCGAGGGGTTATTAGTAACATAATCACAACTATAAAAATTCTCCGCATACTTCTCAGGGCCACTCATGCACCGCCAGGCATCGTCGGGCAGGAAGAGGCTGATCACCCAGTTTTTGTCGACAGGTTGCCGTCCAGCACGCAGGTTGGTAAATACAGTATCATTGAACCCAAGCACGACGTGAGACACCGTGCTGAGTGGAAATTTCGTTGGAACAACAGCCTGGGCGCCCGCCTTAGGAAGAACGCCGAAAATCATATACTGGGCGTTATTATCCGGCAGCGCCTGCATATTGATGCGTACATCGCGCATTGTGCTGTTAAATGGCTCTTTTAGTTTGCGAAGCAACATCGTTCGCTCTCTATTGTAATGTTCCTTCAGAATTTCTATCACATCCCCAAGCCCACTGGATGATTCGAACTCTGCCGGGTTGTCCCAGTACAACCTCAAGTATCCATCCGAAGCGCTGTACTCCAGATGTGCTTGCAGACCAGCGCGCACCTTCATGTCGAAAGACAGACCGCCGTCACGCCCTTCAAGAGCCACCCTTCTGACCTCCCGCCCCACTAAATTCACGTGCTCAGACGCCTGAACCCGAACAATCCCCCCCACTATATTTCTGCGCACTTGCAGTTCGTCGTTCGTGCCGTCACCGGAATAAGACAACCTTGGATAACCCAATGCCAGGAACACACCTTCCCAATGGTTTTCGACAAGCCTTCGGAGTTTCCAGACGCTGCCATTGTCGCCTGTAGACTCCCAGCCTTTTCGTTCGAAAACCCATTCCCAACGGATATTGAAATAAGATTGGATGAACCGAAATTCTACTGCGAAGGCACTCTGTAAATCCGTGACATCCATTGGCTCATGTGACATGTAAACCACCCTATGATCAGCATTGACTTCACTCGGCCTTTTTCAGTTCACCGCCGCCCAATATCTATAAAATCAGGTTCTGCCCTTATGAGATACTGTCAATTCTGGTAGTTGATGGCTACTAAACATGTGGATAAGAACGCTAGCCAATCAGGCCTCGTACGCAGAAATACAGGATCGATGGCCCCATCAAGCAGCCCAACCCGGTATGGAAGGTGGCCGTCAACGCCCCATACGGCACCAGCCTGCGATCTGTTGCCGCCAACCCAGCCGTCACCCCCGACACCGTGCCGGCCAAGCCACCGAACACCATCGCCGAGCGCGGGTTGTCCAGCGCCAGCAACCGCGCCGACACCGGGGTAAACACCATCACCAGGATCGCTTTGATCAGCCCGGTGGCAATCGACAACGCCATCACATCCGAACTCGCGCCCAGCGCCGCGCCGGTCACCGGCCCGACGATATACGTCACTGCGCCCGCGCCGATGGTGGTCATGCTCACCGCATCGCGGTAACCGAACGCATAAGCCACCGCCGCGCCGACAATGAACGGCAGCACCGTGCCCAGCAACAGCGCCACCAAGCCAATCATCCCGGCTTTGCGCGCCTCGGTGGCCTGTACTTCGAACGCCGTGGCAACAATGGCGAAGTCGCGCAGCATGGCCCCGCCCATCAGGCCGATACCGGAGAACAGCGCCATGTCGGCCAGGCCTTTCTGGCCGCCCGTCACGGTACCGCCAACCCAGGCCAGCACCAGGCCGATGACGATGGCGATGGCCGAGCCATGCACGCGGCCGAAGGTAAGGTATTTCGACAGTACAACCGACAACCACATGATTGCGCCCACTACAGCGAATGCGGTGACCAAGCCGTTGTGTTCCAGGGCATTTTCAATAATTGGCCACATGTTCAACGACCTCCGGCAGGGGCAGCCTGCGTGCGGGTTTCGGGGTTGGGTTCAAGGGCAGGCAATGGTTCGCCGCGATGGCTGCGGCTGATCAGGGCAATGGTTGCGCCGCACACCAGCACCGCACCTACTGCCGCCAGCAACGCCACCGGCCCGCCGTGCAGGGCGGTAACCACGTTCTGCTGGGCCGCCATGGCCACCACTACCGGAATGTACATGGCACCCCAGAAGCCCACGCCAAATTCGCATTCCTTGCTCATACCGCCATTGCGGTGCATGTACAGCCGCGCGCAGATCAGCAGGATCATGGCGATGCCGACCCCGCCCACATTGGATTTCACGCCCAGCAGCACGCCCAGGAAGTCGCCGACGACGACGCCGGCAAGCGTGCAGACCGCCAGCAGTGCCACACCATAGATGATCATTATTGTTGTCCTCAGGTAGTGTCGAAGTTGCTTGTTGTTGTTCTTCGCCATCAGTAAGCCTGCGGGTACCGCGCTGGTTTCTTCGCGGGTGAACCCGCTCCCACAGGTACAGCGCAGGCTTGAGGCTTATGCAGTATGTGGGAGCGGGTTTACCCGCGAACACGGGCGCAGCCCGTGCCATCCACCGCGATGCCGCCATCATCGGTCGCCGGCCACCTCCTGGCGCAGCAGCGCATCCAGAGTGTCCCAACGGGTGCCCTCCACAGCCACCACCCTGCCCTGTTCGAACACTGGCCGGGCCAGCCCGCTGAGCACGCTGCCGGGCGGCATCTCGATGTGCAGGCGCACCCCGCGTTCATAGGCGGTGCGCAACGTAGCACGCCAGTCGATCACCCTCGCCATATTGCCCGCCAGGTCGTCGCGCAAGCGCTGTGGGTCGAACACCGGCCGCGCGCTGCTGCCGCTGAGGTAGGTAATGCACGGGCGCTGCAATTCCACCGAGGTGAAGGCACTGCCCAGTTCCGCTGCCGGGCCATCCAGCAGCGCGCAATGCGACGGTACACTCACCGCAAGGCGCCGGGCGACGCCCTGGCCAAGCCCACGTGCACGGGCTGCAACCGCAGCCATCGCCGTATCACTACCAGCAATGACAATCTGGTTCTCACTGTTGAGGTTGGCGACATACACCTCACCACCCGCCTCGCTCAGCAAACGCTCGACACTGGCCAGGTCCAGCCCGCTGAGTGCGGTCATGCCATAGCCTTGCGGATAGGCACGCTGCATCAGCTCGCCACGCAGGGCGACCAGGCGCACGGCATCAGCAAAGCCCAACGCTTCCGCCACCACTGCAGCTGGATAGGCACCAATCGACAACCCTGCTACATAGTCGGGTGCAGGGCTGCGCTGCATCAGCCAACGGGCCCAGGCCACGCCGCTCAGCAGCAGGCACAGCTGCACGGCGCGGGTAGACTGCAAGGCTTGCTGGCTGTCCAGCGTCAGTGCCTGTTGGCCGAGGACATCACTGGCCTCTTCCAGTAGTTGCCCTGCCCCATCAGGCAGGCGCTGCAGCATGCCTGCCTGCTGGGCGCCCTGGCCGGGGAATGCGAACAGGCTACTCATGCAGCACGCTCCAGCGCCGCCCACGGGTCGCTGACCAGGCGTGGGCCATGGGCGGTCTTGAGTAGCACGCGGTGGGCAAAACCGGCCCACTCACGCAAGGCGATGGCACCCGTCGGGGTTTGCAGCTGCACGTCGATACGGCATGGGGCGCAGTCCAGGATATCCAGCAGCTCCCGCGCCTGTGCCCGCGCCAATGGCTGTGGTGTGCGCAGCAGCAAGTCCAGGTCGCTGTCGGCATGGACCACTTCAACACCGGTAGCGATCTGGTAGCCCACGCCACCTGTCGGCCCCCAGCTCAGGCCGCTGGCATTCAGTACCAGGGCGACCGAGGCCATGGCCTGCAACGCAGGCCACGGGCTTTGCATTGGCCAGCGCAGCCCTTCGGGCGCTTGTTGACGCTGGATATTGGCCAGGCGCGTCTGCACACCCAATCGCTGCCCTCGGCCCTGGCCTCGCACCCCCACCGCCACCCAGCCGTCTTCACAGACAGCACGACGCACCACCACCGGCTGACCGCTCACCAGCACATCCCGCGCCCATTGCGGCGAATCATCGGGCAAGCCCGACACAGGCATCCCCCAGAGCAGGTCGTGCGGCTGTGGCGCGTTCATCTCAAGCCCCCTGCCATTGGCGGCGCAGTTGCTCGCGCACTTGTCGCGAGGCACTGCGGTTTTCACCCGCCAGCCGTGACGACAGGTCGGTGGAGCCGCCAATATCGTGCACCGCCTCGGCCAGGCAGGCCCGGACCTGCGCAATGTCAGCGCTGCTCGGTGCCTCGGCGTTGTCCACTGCCAGACGGCGCCACAGCAGGCCCAGCGAGGCGTAGCTAGCCAGGTCATAAGCCATGGGTGGCACTTCGGCGGCCAGCGCCTCCAGTTGCTCGACGCTGCGCAGGGTAATCCGCGCCGCAGCCGCCTTGCCCATGGCGTGCACCATGACGCCGGTATCATCCAGCGCGATCAGGCGCTGAGCCTGGTAGCCGTGCGCCAGAAAGGCACCGGACATGGCCTTGCCGACCAGCAGACCGATCACCGGGTGCCCGGCCAACCGCGCTTGAGCATAGGCCTGCACGGCACCGGCCAATGCCTGGTGAATACCCAGGGCTTCCTCGCGGCGGCCATAGGCCTGGCTGGGCACGTCGATCACGGCGACGATGGCCCGCTTTTGGCCATCGCGGTCAGCCGCCACCGCCTCACTCACCGCCTTGGCCAGACCCCAACCTTCCAGCAGGCCGACCTCGCCCGAGCGGGCACGGGGGAACGGGTTGTCGGCATCTGGCACCACGGCGATGAAGCGCGCCGGGCGGTTGTCCAGTTCGCCGTCAATCACCTGCAACGACGCAGGGTAGCCTGACAAGGCTTGCCCGCCAGCAAGGCCCGGCAGCCAGTTCAAGGCACGGTTCATTGGGCTTCTCCTTGGTAAAGGGCGCGCACGGCGGCAGCATCCAGTTGCGGGCAGTCATCGCCCAGCCGCGCGAGTCGGTCGAGGAACCAGGCATGCTGGCTGGCACGGTCTCTGGACGGTGCGTCGAGCAGTTCCAGCAAGCGTTCGCGCAGCGCGTCGATGTCATCGGCCACGTAGCCGTCTACCAACCCGCTAGCATGGCGTTGCTCGCCACCCGTCAGGCTCCAGATGAAGGGGCGGTCCTTGGCGTCGTACTCGGCGATACCCGCTTCCTGTTCGATCACTTGCGGCCCGTTGAGGCCCAGGCGCGCTTCGCGGGTAACCAGCAGGTGGCTGCACAGGCCTGCGGCAATGGACATTCCGCCAAAGCAACCCACCGAACCTGCGATCAGGCCGATCACCGGCTGCAAGGCACGTAACTCGACAATGGCTGCCTGGATCTCGGCAATCGCCGCCAGGCCCAGGTTGGCTTCCTGCAGGCGCACGCCACCGGTTTCCAGCAGCAATACTGCGCAAGTGGGGATGCCATTGCGGTTATCTTCAACGGCCAGCTCCAGCGCGCCAGCAATCTTGGCGCCGCCCACCTCACCCATGCTGCCGCCCTGGAAGCCACCTTCGATGGCGGCCACAACCGCGTTGCGCCCGTTCAGCAAGCCTTTGGCAATGACCACACCATCATCGGCCTGCGGCACGATGCCTTGGCGCGGCAGCCACGGCGAAATCAGCCGGTCGAACGGGCCCAGCAGTTCGCGGAAGCTGCCTGGGTCGAGCACGGCACGGGCGCGCTGGCGGGCGCCCAGTTCGACAAAGCTGCGGCTGCGCAGCAAGCGTGCGGTGTCAGTCATGGGCAATCTCCTCGAAGCCTTGCTCAAGGCGCAGGCGTACCACGCCTGGGGTCGCGCCGAAGTCATGAATGTCGATGTTCACGGCTGGCCAGTCGCGGCCCTCGAACAGGCGCTGGAACAGTTGCGCCCAGCGGGCAGCGCTGCCATTGACCGAGGTCACCACATTGATCTGCAGGCTGCCGGCAGTACCCGGTTCGATCAGCACTTCGAGGTCGCCGGAGCTGACGCAGCCCACCAGCGTGCGGCCGCGGCCCGGTTCGGCGGCGGGAAAATGAAAGTTCAGGGTTTCCATGTCACAGGCTCCCGGCTTTATCGAGGAACAGGCAGGCGGCCAACAAATCGGCGGCGCCGCCCGGTGAGGCGTTCAGGTGCAGCAGTTCCCGGTCCAGTTGGCGCAGTTGGCGGCGCCCGGCCAAGGTGGCGCTACCGCCCTCGGCCAGCACGGCCAGCGCACCTTGCTGCACGGTGGCCAGGCCGGCGGGGCCGCTGCGCCAGAGCACGCAGGTGTCGCTGAGCACGGCCATGATTGCCAGTAAGGCGTCGAGCCGGGCGTGTTGCTCGCTGGCACCGGCTGCGCGGCAGCGCTGCAGCTGTGGCAGGCCGTGGCCGGTGATGGCGGGGAAGCCTTGTTGGGCCTGTTCGCGGGCGCCGCTTGTGCCATAGCGGCGGCGCACCTGCTGGCCGTGGCTGTCTTGCGGGGCCATGGCCGGGTCGTCCAGCACAGCGATGCGCCCGGCGCGGGCGGCCAAGGTGCTGGCATCGGCTTGGGTATCAAGGGCTGTGGCCGCTACCATCAGGCCCAGTGCCCAGATTGCGCCGCGGTGGGTGTTTACCCCGCCAGTGGTGGCGAGCATGGCGGCTTCGCCTTCACGGCCGAGTTGGCCGAGTGAAGCACGCAGGGGCTGGCTGATTTCGCCGAAG
Organism: Candidatus Pseudomonas phytovorans; assembly: GCA_029202525.1. NCBI lineage: Bacteria > Pseudomonadati > Pseudomonadota > Gammaproteobacteria > Pseudomonadales > Pseudomonadaceae > Pseudomonas > Candidatus Pseudomonas phytovorans. The sequence continues at coordinate 3,434,841 of CP119325.1, read as the reverse complement.
GCTTGCGCGGCTTCGGCCATCTGCCGCAGGCAGGGCCACAGCGACAGCGCCGAAGCGTGCATCAGGGACAGGGACATGTCGTGGTGGGCGCCATTGCTGCGGCGGTCGACCAGGCCAGGTTTGGGGGACAGGTCGGCTTCTTCTATCAGCGCCTCTACGGCCAGGTCAGCCAAGTAGTCTGGCAGTTGGATCTGGGTTGTCTGGGCTGGCCTCTTCGCGGGCATGCCCGCTCCCACAGGGATCGCACCAGTATCAAGTTCAGCAGTACCACTGTGGGAGCGGGCGTGCCCGCGAAGAAGCCGATGAGGTTGCAAGTCGAGTGCTTTCATCACCAGCTCCTGAATCGTGCAGGCGGGTTGTAGAGGCCGCCAGACCACTCGACCAGGTCAGCGATGCTGCGTGCGGCGAGCAGCTCACGGCTGGCGTCGGTGCGGCGGATGCCGAGGTCTTCGGGCAAGGCGATCAGGCCTTGCTGGCGCATGCGCAGGGTGTCTTTCGGGTCGTGGCGCAGGCCAATGGCGGTAACCCCGGCCACGGCGGCGATCATTTGCTGGCGTTCTTCCAGGCTACGGGCCTTATACAGATAGGCAATGCCCTCCTCGGTCAGCAGGTGAGTGACGTCATCGCCGTAGATCATCACCGGCGCCAGCGGCATGCCCGCTTTTTTGGCCACTTCCACGGCATCGAGGGTTTCCACGAAAGTGGGCTTGCCGCCTTCCTGGTAGGTCTCGACCATTTGCACCACCAGCTTGCGGCCGCGCTCCAGCAGGGTTTGCGGCACGGTCATGTCGAGCCAGGCCGGGGTCGCGTGGCGCCGGCCACGCGGGTCGTGGCCCATGTTCGGCGCACCGCCAAAGCCGGCCAGGCGGCCGCGGGTCACGGTTGAGGAATGGCCATCGCCATCCACTTGCAAGGTGGCACCGATGAACAGGTCGACAGCGTATTGCCCCGCCAGTTGGCACATCATGCGGTTGGAACGCAGCGAACCATCGCGGCCGGTGAAGAACACGTCCGGGCGTTGGGCGATGTAGTCCTCCATGCCCAGTTCGGTGCCGAAGCAGTGCACGCTTTGCACCCAGCCGGTCTCGATGGCCGGTATCAGGGTCGGGTGCGGGTTGAGCGTCCAGTTGCGGCAGATCTTGCCCTTCAGGCCCAGCGACTCGCCGTAGGTGGGCAAGATCAGCTCGATGGCGGCGGTATTGAAGCCAATGCCGTGGTTCAGCGACTGCACCTGGTGTTTTTCGTAGATGCCGCGAATGGCCATCATGGCCATCAGCACATGCACCGGCTTGATGTGGCGCGGGTCGCGGGTGAACAGCGGTTCTATATAGAAGGGTTGGTCGGCAACCACCACGAAATCGACCCAGGACGCAGGGATGTCGACTCTGGGCAGGTCATCCACGCGGTCCACCAGCTGGTTGACCTGAGCGATGACGATACCGTCGCTGAACGCGGCCGGCTCCACCAGTGCCGGGGTGTCTTCGGTGCTTGGGCCGGTGTACAGGTTGCCGTCGCGGTCGGCCATGAAGCCGGCCACCAGGGTGACGTTGGGGATCAGGTCGACCAGCAGCCGCGAGTACAGCTCGATATAGGTGTGGATGGCACCCACTTCGAGCAGGCCATCTTCCAGCAACTGGCCGATGCGCAGGCTCTGCGGGCCGGCAAAAGAGAAGTCGAGCTTGCGGGCAATGCCGCGCTCGAACAGGTCCAGGTGCTCGGCGCGGCTGACGCTGGGCATGATCATGTGCAGGTCGTGCAAGCGCCCGGGGTCGACCTTGGCCAGCGAGCGCGACAGGAAGTCGGCCTGCTTCTGGTTATTGCCTTCCAGCACCACCCGGTCGCCGGGGGCCAGCAGCAGTTCGAGGGCTTCGACGATACGTTCGGTGGGCAACACCACGCCGTCGGCGAGGTGCCGTACCCGGTCGAGGCGGCGCTGTTTTTCGGCGCGCCGTCGCGACCATTGCGGCGGTGGATTCTGAGTTATTGTCATGAAGGCTCCACAGGTTCGCTGTCGTGGAGGTCACCTTAGGGCTGCGCTGCGTGGCGGATCAATCAAGCTAGCGGCACGTTCATTACGGTAAAGTTAATGAATCCTCCTCCCAACTGACCCGCTCACAGCAAAAATGCACGATGCCCCTGCATAATTGTCGATTGTGCATGGCAAATTCGCATGCCAGGATCCTGCGATCCTCCAGCGAACTCCAGACTTCACTTGGAAAATCAATAACAAAGCAGGGAGAACGCAATGACTGCGCACGCTCAAACCTCGGCAACCGATCAGGTACTGGCCGAGGTCCGCTACCAGGTCGGCCACCTGACCCTGAACCGCCCCGCCGGCCTCAATGCCCTGACCCTGGACATGGTCCGCAGCCTGCGCCAGCACCTGGACCAGTGGGCCGAAGACCCGCAAGTGCACGCCGTGGTGCTGCGCGGCGAAGGTCCCAAAGGGTTCTGTGCCGGGGGCGATATCCGCTCGCTGTACGACAGTTTCAAAGCGGGCGACACGCTGCATGAAACCTTCTTCGTCGAGGAATACGCCCTCGACCTGCTCATCCACCGCTACCGCAAGCCAGTGCTGGTATTGATGGACGGCTTCACCCTCGGCGGCGGCATGGGCCTGGCCCAGGGCTGCGACCTGCGCGTAGTCACCGAGCGTAGCCGCCTGGGCATGCCCGAGGTCGGTATCGGCTACTTCCCTGATGTCGGCGGCAGCTACTTCCTGTCGCGCATTCCCGGCGAGCTGGGTACCTACCTGGGCGTCAGCGGCGCCCAGATTCAGGCGGCCGATGCCCTGTACTGCGGCCTGGCCGACTGGTACCTGGCCAGTGACCAGCTCGCTGCCCTCGACCAGGGCCTGGATCAACTGAGCTTTGGCGACAACCCGCTCAAGGACCTGCAGAACCTGCTGGCCAGGCTGGGCACGCAGGTGCTGGCTGATGCGCCACTGGAAAAACTGCGCCCGGTCATCGACCACTTCTTCGCCCTGCCTACCGTGCAAGCCATCGTCGAGCAGTTGCGTGCTGTCAGTATCGGCGACACCCATGCATGGGCCGTCGCCACTGCCGACCAGCTGGAAAGCCGCTCGCCGCTGGCCATGGCAGTTACGCTTGAGATGCTGCGCCGTGGCCGCGACCTGGGCCTGGACGACTGCTTTGCCATGGAGCTGCACCTGGACCGCCAGTGGTTCCGGCACGGCGACATCATCGAAGGCGTGCGCGCCCTGATCATCGACAAGGACAAACAGCCCCGCTGGAACCCGCCGACCCTGGCCGCGCTGCAACAGCAGCGGGTTGACCAATTCTTCGAAGGCCTGTGAGCCCGGGAGTACACAGATGCAAGACCTGGAACTGAGCGAAGAGCAGATCATGATCCGCGACATGGCCCGGGACTTTGCCCGTGGCGAGATCGCCCCGCACGCCCAAGCCTGGGAAAAGGCCGGCTGGATCGATGACGGTGTGGTACGCAAGATGGGCGAACTGGGCCTGCTGGGCATGGTGGTACCCGAGAACTTCGGCGGCAGCTACACCGACTACGTCGCCTACGCCCTGGCCGTAGAAGAAATCGCCGCTGGCTGTGGCGCCACCGGCGCGATGATGAGCATTCACAACTCGGTGGGCTGCGGCCCGCTGCTGGCCTACGGTACGGCTGAACAGCAACAGCAATGGCTGCCGCGCCTGGCCAGCGGCGAAGTGATAGGCTGCTTCTGCCTGACCGAGCCACAGGCCGGCTCCGAGGCGCACAACCTGCGCACCCGCGCCGAGCTGGTCAATGGCGAGTGGGTGATCAACGGTGCCAAGCAGTTCGTCAGCAACGCTCGCCGTGCCGGCTTGGCCATTGTCTTTGCGGTAACCGACCCGGACTTGGGCAAGAAGGGCCTCTCGGCGTTCCTGGTGCCCACCGACAACCCGGGCTTCAAGGTCGACCGCAGCGAGCACAAGATGGGCATTCGCGCCTCCGACACCTGCGCGGTCACCTTCGACAATTGCCGCATCCCCACTACCAACATGCTTGGCGAGCGTGGCAAAGGCCTGGCCATCGCGCTGTCCAACCTTGAAGGCGGCCGTATCGGCATTGCCGCCCAGGCGTTGGGTATTGCCCGCGCCGCGTTCGAAGCGGCGCTGGTCTACTCACGCGACAGGGTGCAATTCGGCAAGCCGATCAACGAGCACCAGAGCATCGCCAACCTGCTGGCCGACATGCAGGTACAGGTGAACGCCGCACGTTTGCTTATCCTGCATGCCGCCCGCCTGCGCAGTGCTGGCAAGCCGTGCCTGTCGGAGGCCTCGCAGGCCAAGCTGTTCGCTTCGGAAATGGCCGAGCGGGTGTGCTCGATGGCGATCCAGGTGCATGGCGGTTATGGCTACCTGGAGGATTACCCGGTGGAGCGCTATTACCGCGATGCGCGGATCACGCAGATTTACGAAGGGTCGAGCGAGATCCAGCGCATGCTGATTGCGCGGGAGTTGAAAAATTACCCGCTGTAACCAGAGCAGCACGGGGTGGGTAGCAGCTGTCCCGCTCAAAAGCTAGGAACATCCGCGATCTCTGTGCGAGCGGGCTTGTCCCGCGAACACCGGCAAAGCCGGTGCCATGCAGCGCGTCGTCTGCTTCGCGGGACGAGCCCGCTCCCACAATAACCCGTGTTTCCTGGAAGAAATGCGTCACTCGCCTATCGCCAATACCGTGCATCATCCACCACCTTGGCATGCCCCTCGAACAACGCCGGCAACTGCTCCTTCAGGTAATCGATCCAGGTTCGCACCTTGGCATCCAGGTAATGCCGTGACGGGTACATCGCATACAGCGCACTCTCCCTCAGCCGATACGGCGCCAGCAGCCGGCACAAGCGCCCCTGCTCGATCGCCTGGCTGGCGGTATAGAACGGCAGCAGACCAATACCCATGCCCAGCTCGCTGGCCACCAGCATGGCGTCGGCAACGTTGGTGGAGAAGCTGTCGTTCGGCGCGATCACACACTGGTCAACCCCTTGTGGGAACACCCAGTCGCCTTCATACATCGGGTACGCCATGCGCAGGCAGCGGTGGTTGTGCAAGTCTTCGGGGCGCTCCGGTACACCATGGGTGGTCAGGTAACCAGGGGCCGCGCAGGGGATGCTGAAGATATTACCCAGCGGCACAGCGATCAGCTGCGAATCCGGAAGCGCACCGTCCACGGTGATCACGACATCGTGCCCTTCGGCCAGCGGGTCGGGATTGCGCTGGGAAAGCGTCAGTTCGATCACCACCTCCGGGCACAGCGCGTTATAGCCGGCCACCAGCGGCATCAGCAACAGCCCCAGCCCGTGCGGGCAATGCAAGCGCAGGTGGCCACGCGGCGTAAGGTGTGCACCTCGGGCTTCGCCCACCGCTTCTTCGGTCAGCAGCATGATCTGCCGCGCACGCTCAAGGAAACGCTCGCCCGCCTCGCTCATACGCAGGCGCCGCGTGGTGCGGTGCAGCAGGCGGGTCTGCAACTGGTTTTCCAGCTCGGCGACGATACGCGAAACCTGTGCGGCGGAAATATCCAGCGCATTGGCGGCCGCAGCGAAGCTGCCGCATTCCACCACACGGGCGAAGGTACGCATGGCATGCAGCATGTCCATGAAGGTGAGCTCCTTGTTCAGTCTTATTCTTGCGTTACAGGCAGGAATCTATCACGGACTAGCCCATTTATTGTGGATGACCAATGAATACATCATTAGTCATACATTGAAGAAAAGGAGCCTGCCATGAAACGTTCGATCGCTGTCCTTGCTGTTGCCGCCACCCTCGCCTCGTTCGGTGCCCTTGCCGATGCAGGCAGTTCGCAGCCAGCCAGCAGCAACTATGAGTACGGCATGCCGGTGGACGTGGCCAAGGTCATCTCCATCACCCCAGCCAGCAACGCCGCCGACTGCCAGGTTGGCACTGCGCACATGGTGTATGTGGATCATCAGGGCCAGAAGCGCGAAATCGATTACCGCGAAATGGGTAACTGCTCGCAGCAGTGAGTCACGCCAATACCTGGGTGATCCAGCCCACTTGCTGATTGAAATCGTCGATTTTCACCTGAGGCACCGCATCGCGGGCCCGCTGGAAATTGGCCAGGGTCTGCTGTTTCTGCCGCAGCATGCGCCGCCACTTCACCAGAAACGCCTCGCTTTTTTCCTGCATCAACACAGGGCCGAAGTACAGCTGTTCAGCGCTATACGCCACCCTGCCCGGCTCGGCGACGATGATCTCGTAGTCGAAGCGGTTTTCCCGTAGCAGTTCTTCGTTGACGATCTGGTAGCCATTACCCGCCAGCCAATGGCGCAACTCGCACTCAGCGCCATTGGGCTGCAGCACCAGGCGCGTAACACCAGACAATCGCTGCTTGCCGGCCTCCAGGATCTCGCACATGGTTTCGCCACCCATGCCGCAGATGCTGACCGCCGAGATACGGTCTTGCGGCTCGATCGCAGCCAGGCCATCGGCCAGGCGCACGGTGATTTCGGCCTCCAGGCCGTTCCTCACCACAGTGCGCTGAGCGGAAGCGAACGGCGTCTGCGCCACCTCGCCTGCCACCCCGGCCTCGATCACGCCACGCAGCATCAAGGCCACCGGCAGAAAGCCATGGTCCGAGCCGATGTCGGCCAGGCGTGCGCCTTGCGGCACATGTGCAGCCACGCGCTCAAGGCGCCTGGACAAAGTCTGTTCGTTCAAAGTGTGCCCCCGGCTTTGCAATGGGGCGCGATTCTGACGGCGAACGCCGCGTATTTCAAACACCGGGGCGCCCTCGACCGGATCCGCCTGCTCGCGTAGGCTTGCCGCTTTCCTTCCGTAGCAAGGCAAAACACACCATGGCACAAGCAGACATCATCTACACCCCGGACCCGGACGCCGAGTCGATTTCGTCCGACGTCGCCGAGTACAACGGCGTGCTGGTCACCACGCAGATCCCGACCCACGCCGATGGCAGCCTGGAGCTGGGCGGCATCGTCGCGCAAAGTGAATGCACCCTGGAGGCGCTGAAAGTGGCGCTGGAGAAGGCCGGCAGCGGCATGGACCGCGTGCTGCACCTGACGATCTACCTCACCGACATGGCCGACCGTGCCGCGTTCAACGAGGTGTACCAGCGTTTCTTCAGCAAGCCATGGCCGGTGCGCGCGGCCGTGGGCGTGGCCTCCCTGGCGTTCGAAGGCATGCGCGTCGAAGTGACCGCAATGGCCGCCAAGCGCTGATCTGCTTTTTTGGGGCTGCTTTGCAGCCCTTCGCGGGCACGCCCGCTCCCACAGGGATCGCGCTTACTCTGAATTCACCACCCATCCTGTGGGAGCGGGCGTGCCCGCGAAGGGCCGTACAGCGGCCCCAGATTGCTTAATGATGCCGCCAGCCCGTTTCGCCGCTACAATGCCCGCCTAAACCGTGGCAGCCCGAAAATATAACGACATGTCCCTTCCAAAGAATCACCTGGAACTGCTCAGCCCTGCGCGTGACGTGGCCATCGCCCGCGAAGCGATCCTGCACGGCGCTGACGCCATCTACATCGGCGGCCCAAGCTTTGGCGCGCGCCATAACGCCTGCAACGAGGTCAGCGAGATCGCCGAGCTGGTCGAGTTCGCCCGTCGCTACCATGCACGCGTGTTCACCACCATCAACACCATCCTCCACGACAACGAGCTGGAACCTGCGCGCAAGCTGATCCATCAGCTGTACGACGCCGGTGTCGACGCGCTGATCGTGCAGGACCTGGGGGTGATGGAGCTGGATATCCCGCCGATCGAGCTGCACGCCAGCACCCAGACCGACATCCGTACCCTGGAACGGGCAAAGTTCCTCGACCAGGCCGGTTTCTCCCAGCTGGTACTGGCCCGTGAGCTGAACCTGCAGCAAATCCGGGCCATCGCCGCCGAAACCGATGCCGCCATCGAGTTCTTCATCCACGGTGCGCTTTGCGTGGCCTTCTCCGGCCAGTGCAACATCTCCCACGCGCAGACAGGCCGCAGCGCCAACCGTGGCGACTGCTCACAGGCCTGCCGCCTGCCCTACACGCTGAAAGATGACCAGGGTCGCGTGGTGGCGTTCGAGAAGCACCTGCTGTCGATGAAGGACAACAACCAGACCGCCAACCTGGCCGATCTGGTCGATGCCGGCGTGCGCTCGTTCAAGATCGAGGGCCGCTACAAGGACATGGGCTATGTGAAAAACATCACCGCCCACTACCGCAAAGAGCTCGACGCCATCCTCGAAGACCGCCCGCAGTATGCCCGCGCTTCCAGCGGCCGTACCGAGCACTTCTTCCTGCCCGACCCGGACAAGACCTTCCACCGCGGCAGCACCGACTACTTCGTTACCGACCGCAAAGTCGATATCGGCGCCTTCGACTCGCCAACCTTCACCGGCCTGCCGGTGGGTGTGGTGGAAAAGGTCGGCAAGCGTGACATGCAAGTGGTCACCGAAGTGCCACTGACCAACGGCGACGGCCTGAATGTGCTGGTCAAGCGTGAAGTGGTGGGGTTCCGCGCCAACATCGCCGAACCCCGTGGCGAATTCGAGGAAGACGGTCACAAGCGTTACCGCTACCGCGTCGAGCCCAACGAAATGCCCGAAGGCCTGCACAAGCTGCGGCCCAACCACCCGCTGTCGCGCAACCTCGACCACAACTGGCAGCAGGCCCTGCAACGCACCTCGTCCGAGCGCCGTGTTGGCGTGGAATGGCACGCGGTACTGCGTGAACAGCGCCTGATGCTGACCCTCAGCAGTGAGGAAGGCATCAGCGTGCAGGTGGCGCTGGACGGCCCGTTCGGCGAGGCCAACAAGCCGCAACAGGCACTGGACCAGTTGCACGACCTGCTCGGCCAGTTGGGTACCACGATGTACCACGCCAGTAGCATCGAGCTGGACGCCCCGCAGGCGTACTTCATCCCCAACTCGCAGCTCAAGGCCCTGCGCCGTGAAGCCATCGAGGCGCTGACCGAGGCGCGTATCAAGGCGCACCCGCGTGGCGGGCGCAAGGCCGAGACCACGCCGCCACCGGTGTACCCCGAGTCGCACCTGTCGTTCCTGGCCAACGTGTACAACCAGAAGGCCCGCGACTTCTACCACCGCCATGGCGTGCAACTGATCGACGCGGCCTACGAGGCCCATGAAGAACACGGTGAAGTGCCGGTGATGATCACCAAGCACTGCCTGCGTTTCTCCTTCAACCTGTGCCCCAAGCAGGCCAAAGGCGTGACCGGCGTGCGCACCAAAGTGGCGCCGATGCAGCTGATTCAGGGTGACGAAGTGCTGACCCTGAAGTTCGACTGCAAACCGTGTGAAATGCATGTGGTCGGCAAGATGAAAAACCACATCATCGACCTGCCAACCCCAGGCAGCGCGGTGGCTCAGGTGGTGGGGCACATCAGCCCGGAAGACTTGCTGAAGACCATTGCGCGCGGGATGCATTGACCGTCAGCCTGTAAGGGCCCTTTCGCGGCTAAAGCCGCTCCCACAGGGATATCACAGCCTTGAACACTGTGATTTCCCTGTGGGAGCGGCTTTAGCCGCGAAGAGGCCAGAAAAGACACAAAAAAGTCTCAAATGAGACTTCGGCACTTGATCCACCTCTCAATTCCTGCACAATAATTGCCCTGCGACCCAAGCGAGGCATGCCGATGCACCCCACCCCCCACGATGAACGCCTGCTAAAGGCCCTGGCCCACGCCATCGTGGTCCACCCCCGCGCCACCCTCAAGGAGCTGGCCGAAACCGCTGGCGTCAGCAAAGCCACCCTGCACCGTTTCTGCGGCACCCGCGACAACCTGCTCGCCATGCTCGAAAACCATGGCGAGCGGGTGCTCAACCAGGTGATCGACAATGCCGCCCTGGACACGGCCGAACCCGTAGCCGCCGTGCGCCACCTGATTGCCGAACACCTCAAGCACCGCGAGATGCTGGTATTCCTGATGTTCCAGTACCGCCCTGATACCTTGCTGGGCGACAGTGAAGACCGCCGCTGGCTGGCCTACACCCAGGCGATGGATGCGTTCTTCCTGCGTGCGCAGCAAATGGGTGTGTTGCGCATCGACATCAGCGCTGCCGTATTCACCGAAATGTTCATCACCCAGATCTACGGCATGGTCGACGCCGAGCGGCGTGGGCGGGCGGCCAGTGCCAATTCAGCACAGGCGCTGGAGCAGTTGTTCCTGCATGGGGCACGGGCAAGATCGTGAACGCCGGATTTGCAAGCCCCCTTGAGCGGCCTTGTTCAGCCACGCATCATGCTCAGAGTCAGCCTCCGTTCTGCGCGTAACGCGCATCGTCCACAAGAAAGATGTCCCTGGGCAGGCGGAAGCTGCGCAACTTGAGCAATGCCGACGGGCCTTCACCCAGCTCCGTTCGCGTTACTCAACTTCCATCGGCAAGACCCACCACCGTCGACAGCAAGATCAGTCCGCAAAATATCAGTACCTGCTTCACGCATAGACTGCACATCTAACTGCTTAAAACTATCCCGCGCATATGGATCTCCGTTTACCTCATAAGCGACGAACGTGCACACGGTCGAACGATAAATCGCCTGCACTTCGCGCGCCGCTAATCCGCTGGGCACCTTGACCCTTATGATTACCTTTTCCCCGTCATCGTCAGGAGACAAGTCATGACCCCAGGCAGAAACATCAAGCGCAAAGGTTGAAAATACAAACAACACTGCCAGCTCACTGACTGTCATAAGCCCCCCTAAACCGCAGTTACTTTAACCCCTCCACCATCGTGCCCCTTATTGTGCACTTTCAAGCTCAGCCGCCTTGCGGATTTCCTGAAGCTTTCGAAAGCTCGGCTCGCCCCACCCCTCAGTCGAGGTACTGCCATCTGAATAGTGAAATACTGCATGGTTACCTTTGCGTTTAATTTTCGGCCCAATAGAACGCACTAAATAGCCGGAGTGAAGGACAGGTTCAAAATTTACACGTCGAGCACTCAGCGCTAGATACGTAACATAAGGGCTACGACTCGTAACCAGATTTGCAGCCTTTCTATACCCCCCAATAAATCTCTCACTTAGCCATGGATAATAATCTGGCCTGATATCCACATCGCCATCAACTTTAATACCCAAACCACTACCTGGGGAATTGCTTTCATCAAACATCACAACAACGCCGCCACCCACACCATGAGCGACATTTCCACCAAACTGGCTCGTGTTCTCATATCTGATGCCGAATGTGACGTTGCTCAGCCTCCATCGACAACGCCCACCCCGGTCAACGGGCAGCTCAGTTCGCAAGACATTAGTATCGCCTTCACGCACAGACTGCACATCCAGTTGCCTATAGCCATCCCGCTTATATGGATTTCCATCCATATCATAAGCAACAGAGGTGCACACGGTTGAGCGATAAAGCGCCTCCACTTCGCGTGCCGCCAATTCGCTGGGCACCTTGACCCTTAGGATTACCTTTTCGCCGTCATCGTCGGGAGACAACTCATCCCCCCTGGCAGAAACATCAAGCGCAAAGGTTGAAAATACAAACAACACTGTCAACTCACTGACTGTCATAAGCCCCCCCCTTAAACCGCAGTTACTTCAACCCCGCCACCATCGCGCCCCTTATTTTTCACTTTCAAGCTCAGCCGCCTTGCGGATTTCCTGAAGCTTTCGAAAGCTCGGTTCGCCCCAGTCCTCAGTCGAGCTACTGCCATCTGAATAGTGAAATATTGTATAGTCACCTTTGCGTTTAACTTTCGGCTCAACAGAACGCACTAAATAGCCGGAGTGAAGGGCAGGTTCAAAATTTATACGTCGAGCAGTCAGCGCTAGATACCTAATATAAGGGCTACGCCTCGTAACCAGACTTGCATCCCTTCTATACCCCCCCAATAAATCTCTCATTTAGCCATGGATAATAATCTGGCCTGACATCCACATCGCCCTCAACTTTAATACCCAAACCACTACCTGGGGAATTGCTTTCATCAAACATCACAACAACGCCGCCACCCCCACCATGAGCGACGTTTTCACCAAACTGGCTCGTTTCCCCATATCTGATGCCAAATGTGACGTTGCTCAGCCTCCATCGACAAGGCCCACCCCTGTCAACGGGCAGTTCAGTGCGCAAGACATTAGTATCGCCTTCACGCACAGACGTCACATCCAGTTGCCTATAGCCATCCCGCTTATATGGATCTCCATCCACATCATAAGCAACAGAGGTGCACACGGCTGAGCGGTAAAGCGCCTCCACTTCGCGCGCCGCCAATTCACTGGGTACCTTGACCCTTAGGATTACCTTTTCGCCGTTATCGTCAGGAGACAAGTCATGACCCCTGGCAGAAACATCAAGTGCAAAGGTTGAAAATACAAACAACACTGCCAAATCGCTGATTGTCATAAGCCCCCTAAACCGCAGTTACTTTAGCCCCGCGACCATCCCGCCCCTTATTTTGCACTTTCAAGCTCAGCCGCCTTACGGATTGCCTGAAGCTTTCGAAAGCTCGGCTCGCCCCATCCCTCAGTCGAGCTACTGCCATCTGAATAGTGAAATATTGCAAAGTCACCTTTGCGTTGAATTTTCGGCCCAACAGAACGCACTAAATAGCCGGAGTGAAAGACAGGTTCAAAATTTACACGTCGAGCACTCAGCGCTAGATACCTAACATAAGGGCTACGATTCGTAGCCAGATATGCAGCCTTTCTATACCCCCCAATAAATCTCTCACTTAGCCATGGATAATAATCTGGTCTGATATCCACATCACCCTCAACTTTAATAGCCGTGCCACTACCTGGGGAATTGCTTCGATCAAACAGCACAATAACGCCGCCGCCACCACCATAAGCGACGCTTTCACCAAACTGACTCGTCTCCCCATATTTGATGCCAAATGTGACGTTGCTCAGCCTCCATCGACAACGCCCACCCCGGTCAACGGGCAGTTCAGTGCGCAAGACATTAGTATCGCCTTCACGCACAGATTGCACATCCAGTCGCCTATAGCCATCCCGCTTATATGGATCTCCATCCACATCATAAGCAACAGAGGTGCAAACGGTTGAGCGATAAAGCGCCTCCACTTCGCGCGCCGCCAATTCACTGGGTACCTTGACTCTTAGAATCACCTTTTCTCCATCAACATCAGGAGACAACTCATCGCTTTGGGCAGAAACATCAACCGCAAAGGTAATTGATACAAACAACACTGTCAGTGCACCGATTCTCATAAGACACCCTCAGCCGCAGTTTCTTTCAGCTAGCCACCATCGCGCCTCTTATTTTTCACTTTCAAGCTCAGCCGCCTTGCGGATTTCCTGAAGCTTTCGAAAGCTCGGTTCGCCCCAGTCCTCAGTCGAGCTACTGCCATCTGAATAGTGAAATATTGTATAGTCACCTTTGCGTTTAACTTTCGGCTCAACAGAACGCACTAAATAGCCGGAGTGAAGGGCAGGTTCAAAATTTATACGTCGAGCAGTCAGCGCTAGATACCTAATATAAGGGCTACGCCTCGTAACCAGACTTGCATCCCTTCTATACCCCCCAATAAATCTCTCATTTAGCCATGGATAATAATCTGGCCTGACATCCACATCGCCCTCAACTTTAATACCCAAACCACTACCTGGGGAATTGCTTTCATCAAACATCACAACAACGCCGCCACCCCCACCATGAGCGACGTTTTCACCAAACTGGCTCGTCTCCCCATATCTGATGCCAAATGTGACGTTGCTCAGCCTCCATCGACAAGGCCCACCCCTGTCAACGGGCAGTTCAGTGCGCAAGACATTAGTATCGCCTTCACGCACAGACTGCACATCCAGTTGCCTATAGCCGTCCCGCTTATATGGATCTCCATACATATCGTAAGCAACAGAGGTGCACACGGTTGAGCGATAAAGCGCCTCCACTTCGCGTGCCGCCAATTCGCTGGGCACCTTGACCCTTAGGATTACCTTTTCGCCGTCATCGTCAGGAGACAACTCATCCCCCCTGGCAGAAACATCAAGCGCAACGATTGAAAATACAAACAACACTGCCATCTCACTGACTGTCATAAGCCCCCCTAAACCGCAGTTACTTTAACCCCGCCACCATCGCGCCTTTTATTTTGTACTTTCAAGCTCAGCCGCCTTGCGCATTGCCTGAAGCTTTCGAAAACTTGGTTCGCCCCAGTCCTCAGTCGAGCTACTGCCATCTGAATAGTGAAACATTGCATAGTCACCTTTGCGTTTAATTTTCGGCCCAACAGAACGCACTAAATAGCCGGAGTGAAGGGCAGGCTCAAAATTTACACGTCGAGCAGTCAGACCCAGATACCTAATATAAGGGCTACGATTCGTCACCAGATTTGCATCCTTACTATACCCCCCAATAAATCTCTCACTTAGCCATGGATAATAATCTGGCCTGATATCCAAATCACCCTCAACTTCAATGGCCGAACCACTACCTGGGGAATTGCTTTCATCAAACAACACGATAACGCCGCCACCCCCACCACGAGTGACGCTTTCACCAAACTGGCTCGTTTCCCCATATCTGATGCCAAATAGGACGTTGCTCAGCCTCCATCGACAACGCCCACCCCGGTCAACGGGCAGCTCAGTTCGCAAGACATTAGTATCGCCTTCACGCACAGACTGCACATTCAGTTGCCTATAGCCGTCCCGCTTATATGGATTTCCATCCATATCATAAGCAACAGAGGTGCACACGGTTGAGCGGTAAAGCGCCTCCACTTCGCGCGCTGCCAATTCGTTAGGTACCTTGACCCTTAGGATTACCTTTTCTCCATCAACATCAGGAGACAACTCATCCCCCCTGGCAGAAACATCAAGCGCAACGATTGAAAATACAAACAACACTGCCAGCTCACTGACTGTCATAAGCCCCCTAAACCGCAGTTACTTTAGCCCCGCGACCATCGCGCCCCTTATTTTGCACTTTCAAGCTCAGCCGCCTTGCGGATTTCCTGAAGCTTTCGAAAGCTCGGTTCGCCCCATCCATCAGTCGAGCTACTGCCATCTGGATAGTGAAATATTGCAAAGTCACCTTTGCGTTGAATTTTCGGCCCAACAGAACGCACTAAATAGCCGGAGTGAAGGACAGGTTCAAAATTTACACGCCGAGCACTCAGCGCTAGATACCTGATATAAGGGCTACGACTCGTAGCCAGACTTGCATCCTTTCTATACCCCCCAATAAATCTCTCACTCAGCCATGGATAATAATCTGGCCTGATATCCACATCACCCTCAACTTTAATAGCCGTACCACTACCTGGGGAATTGCTTCGATCAAACAGCACAATAACGCCTCCACCACCACCATAAACGACGCCTTCACCAAACTGACTCGTCTCCCCATATCTGATGCCAAATGTGACGTTGCTCAGCCTCCATCGACAACGCCCACCCCCGTCAACGGGCAGTTCAGTGCGCAAGACATTAGTATCGCCTTCACGCACAGACTGCACATCCAGTTGCCTATAGCCATCCCGCTTATATGGATTTCCATCCATATCATAAGCAACGGAGGTGCACACGGTTGAGCGATAAAGCGCCTCCACTTCGCGCGCCGCCAATTCACTGGGTACCTTGACCCTTAGGATTACCTTTTCACCGTCATCGTCAGGCGACAACCCATCACCCCTGGCAGAAACATCAAGCGCAAAGGTTGAAAATACAAAAAACACTGCCAGCTCACTGACTGTCATAAGCCCCCCTAAACCGGAGTTACTTTAACCCCGCCACCATCGCCCCCCTTATTTTACACTTTCAAGCTCAGCCGCCTTGCGGATTGCCTGAAGCTTGCGAAAGCTCGGTTCGCCCCCCCCCTCAGTCGAGCTACTGCCATCTGAATAGTGAAATATTGCATAGTCACCTTTGCGTTTGATTTTCGGCCCAACAGAACTCACTAAATAGGCGGAGTGAAGGACAGGTTCAAAATTTACACGTCGAGCACTCAGCGCTAGATACCTAACATAAGGGCTACGACTCGTAACCAGATTTGCATCCTTACTATACCCCCCAACAAATCTCTCACTTAGCCATGGATAATAATCAGGACTGATATCCACATCACCATCAACTTTAATACCCAAACCACCACCTGGGGAATTGCTTCCATCAAACATCACAACAACGCCGCCACCCTCACCATGAGCGACGCTTTCACCGAACTGGCTCGTTTCCCCATATCTGATGCCAAATGTGACGTTACTCAGCCTCCATCGACAACGCCCACCCCGGTCAACCGGCAGTTCAGTTCGCAAGACTTCAGTATCGCCTTCACGCACAGACTGCACATCCAGTCGCCTATACCCATCCCGCTTATATGGATTTCCATCCACATCATAAGCAACAGAGGTGCACACGGTTGAGCGATAAACCGCCTCCACTTCGCGCGCCGCCAATTCCCTGGGCACCTTGACCCTTATGATCACCTTTTCACCCCCAACATATGGCAATACCTCATCGTCCTTGGCAGAAACCTCAAGCCCCAACGTTGAACATAGGAACAACACCGCCAACACCCTGACTCTCATGAGACACCCTGAAGCAAATTATTTGTTAACAGTACGTTTTCTCGCAATATACTTTCGGCCCCGTCGCGGCCTCAAATCTGCGTAACGCATCCGATCCACCGTCAATCTGCCGCGTGACTAGCAAGGCCCGACTCAAACGATTTTGCAAATCTAGAAACATGCGATTTCTTTGAAATTCACTCTCAGGGATGCGTTCACTGTTACTCATCATCTGTTGTTCAAATTTGTTCCTCTGAATTTGCCGAGCCTGTATGCGCTCAGGGCCGATCGACTCCAGGAGCTGATTGTGGATATAGGGCTGATACTCGTCCATGGAATGATTCCCGGCACTCAGCCGACCGCCCAAATCGGGATTTTTGTAAGGCTTGAAAAATTTATTCCTGTCCTCCGCAGCTAAAGAGTTAACCAATCGCTTCTGAGCTTTCTCTGCTTCCAAATCCTCCAATTCATCCAGGCTAGGCACTAGATAAAGCTTAGTTTTCTCGGGCAGCCGGTAAAGGATCTTTGTAGGATACGCCGGCCCGACCCTTCCGCCACGGTATGCGGGGAACGGCTTGCTTCTCCGTTCGACGTGCTGCTCAGTCATTAAAAACAATACAATTTCACCATGATGACTAAACGGATCGCCAAACTCGAAAAAGATGCTGGCCGCCGCCTTAGCCATTGACCACTTTAGCCCCAAGCTCGTCCCCAACGGGCCATAGAGCTTGTAGAAATGACTATCCAGGTCTGCTTCCGGAGGAACTTGAGGAACGAAATCCGAGTCATTCACATGTCTAAAATGACGCAACCAACTTAAACCCTTCACAGCTTCAAGCGTAAACGTTCGCGGCATTCCGTACGTATACACCAGTGGATCGAACTCTTTCAGTGAAGCTGCATGAATCAAAGCCAGCGCCCCGCCTAAGCTATGTCCACAGACAAACAAATCCCTATCCTGGGCCCTCTGAGGTAAATATTTTTTAAATATTTCTGAGTACACTTTTCGTGCCACCTTGAATGCCTGATAAAATCCTGTATGCACACTCCCTTGCGCTACCAGATCAGGACAAGGCACTCTGACATCACAATTATATTCATTTGACGGCCTTACCGGCCTGAAGGAGACATCTGTAACAAGATCTTTAATTTTAGTTGGTTCGGTGCCACGCCAAACCACCAGCAGCTGCGTTTCATTCAACGCATAAAAAAACTGAGTATGCCCCTGCGGCGGCCTTGCTTTGCTTGTATCCATAAGCGCGGCAGATGTATAACGATTCTTGAATGGCACATCCACAACTAAACATGGCCACGCTTGGCCTTTACTATCGACCCGCGGAGTACGAGATAGATCCGTACACTGGCGCGCAAAGAAAAATAAAACCGACCCGTAGACTCCAGGCAACTCATCACTGTAAGACAGGATGCTCATTAACCCTAAATTGTACGCATTTGCCAAACTATAATGCTGCTGGTGGTGCAGGACCAGTGACCAAGCTCGGAACGGACACACTTCGACCACGTGCCGCATGCTCAGTTGTTCATACATCACCGTAAAACCATTAAATTCTGGATCTGGAAAATGAAACTCTGGCAGAACCTGCAAATCCTCTTCATCTCCAAGGCTAGGTAATTGATCACACAATTCACCAATCCGTAAGTAATGATATAAATTGCCCTCCGCATGCGCTTGCATTTCAATCGGTGAAAACCCTGACTGCTGCGGCCCATAAAGCGGAGTAGGGTCACCTACTCCCGGCCTTGGGGGCTCAGGTCTCTCAGCCCTAAGCCTCCGGGTTGAGAGTTCTTCGGCCAGCGGATCAGCAGCCAGTTTTAAACAAATATCCAATGGATGCAGCCCCTCCAATCGGATCACTCCAGACTCATCACTCTGGCCTGTAAGCACAGGCGCACAACCCGAACGCGTGGCGTCGTTCTCAGCGCGGAAGGGTAAGTTCGCGAGCGGTTCGCCCAACTCGTCCACCAACTGAAATTCGACCCAATGCTGCTTTTGCTTGCCGCAAATAACCTCTTTAATTGGGTTGAGTGTATCGGTTCGGTGCAGTACGTCATTCATAAGCATGCAACCCCTCTTTTAATACGATGACTATCCCTGGGAAATTGAACCAGCAGTGCGACCTACCCCACATGAGGCGCGCATAGAAGTACCGGCTTTCGCTGAGCAGGTCTTCATCCCGGGCAATTGCATCACCCAGCGCGGTATAGGCTTCGCCATAGTGGTAACCCTCGCCATAGGTACCCGCCGCGCCCCGGCTGTGATCAACCTCCCCCTCGAGAAAAGCCGTAGCATCGCGGTGGTGATAGGCGCGAACATTGATGTGCTGCTCCACCACCTCGTGGCAAACCTGCAACGCCCAGACGCCATCCTGCCCACTGCTGGTCAGGCCCGACAAAGGCCGATGCGGCAGGCTGATATCAAACTGATAATGCTGTTGGTGATCGTGAAACTCGACAACGTCGATAAGCTTGTCGTTATGGCTAAAGCGATACCAGATACCGACTTCTGCCAACAAACGGCTGATGAAAGCCAGATCGCTTTCACCGTATTGCATGACCTGTTCACGCCTGGGGTATTCGCGGAGCAGGTCGAACAGGAAGTAATACGCTTCGAACTGGTGGCGATTGCGCAAGATGCTTTCGACGATTTCCGGTACCGACTGATGCTGGTAGATCCGGTACTGTTTGCCACGGCTGAGCAGTGCCAACCGCGCCTGCAGGGTTACCTCATAACGGGCTTCGTCCCTGGAACTGGAGACGCGCTTGAAACCGGTGATCACCCCATGCAGCGTGCGCGATGGGGCCTCCTGGGTCACATACTGCTGCGCCGGCCCTGACGACCCCATCTGAAAACTGGCGCCCTTGCCAAGGACCCTGGCAGCATCGATGTCCTGCGTCGTAGAGGTGAAGGCCACCGTGTACGTGAACGGCTGGCTCAGCCATTCCTCGCCCTTGAACGACAGTACATTGAGTTCGACCGCATCCAGTTCATCGATTTCAAGCGTGTAGTGGTTGTGGGTGAAGGGGTTTATCGGCTGCGCCATACCTGGGCCCTCTTGGCAGTCAGCGTTGCTGCATCGTATTCGCTAGAAAAGGGCAAAACCGTCGTGAACTGCTGCTCGTGCTTCACGCACAGCGGCGCCCCTAACTATTTCCTCGCAAAAACATGAACTAAACCTCGATTTTTCGCTACTGTTCACACGCAACTTCGGAAGCGTCCTACAAGAATTTGAAAAACGAGAGATGGCGGTCTTTTTCGTTACCTGCCCTGCAGAGCCACTTCAACTAGCGACAATTCTTATTAATGAACCTGTACTGATATAAATCAGTGAAGAGGGCCAAAGGAACGCCTGCAAACCAGCGCATAAATCCCGACCAATATCAACCCACCGATGCAAATTCAGAACTTTCCTACAAATACACGTTCCACTTCGGCCATATAACGTGCACGTGGTGGGTTGTAACGCGTACTGGCTTCGGTACTGACAAAAAAAAGGCCCCCGGGCACAAGTCCCGGGGGCCAAAACGGTTGAGTCATCCAACCAAAGGAGCCTTTATTCCAACACCTCGACGCGCTGGGCCTGCGGCGCCGGTTTGCGCTTGATCAGCGACAGCACCCAGACAAAACAGATCGGCACAAACACCACACCCAGCAACGTGGCGCTGAGCATGCCGCCAATAACGCCGGTACCAATCGCCCGCTGGCTGGCAGCACCGGCACCGCTGGCGATGGCCAGGGGCACCACGCCGAGAATGAATGCCATCGAGGTCATCACGATTGGCCGGAAGCGCAGGCGGGCAGCCTCGATGGCCGCGTCACCCAGGCTGTAGCCCTTCTCCCACAGCTCCTTGGCGAACTCGACGATCAGGATGGCATTCTTCGCCGCCAGGCCGATGATGGTGATCAGGCCGACCTTGAAGTACACATCGTTGGGCATGCCCATAACCATCACGGCCAATACCGCCCCCAGCGCACCGATCGGTACGATGAGCATCACCGTCAGCGGGATCGCCCAGCTTTCGTACAACGCCACCAGTAGCAGGAACACCACCACAATGGCCAGGGCGAACAGGCTGCTGGCCTGGCCGCTGGAGACCTTTTCCTGGTAGGACAGGCCTGTCCAGGCATAACCAATGCCCGGCGGCAGCTCACTGACCAGGCGCTCCATCTCGGCCATGGCCTGGCCGGTGCTGTAGCCCGGTGCGGCATCCCCGGAAATACGGATCGACGGGTAGCCGTTGTAGCGCACGATCTGTACCGGCCCTTCTTCCCAGCGGGTGGTAACGAAGCTGCTGAACGGCACCTGCTGTCCATCGGCGTTCGGCACGTACAGGCGCAGCACGCTTTCCGGTGTCATGCGCTCGCCCTGCTCGGCCTGCACCACCACACGCTGTTGCCGGCCGGCGTTGGTGAAGTCGTTGATTACCGCCGAACCAAATGCAGTGGCCAGAGTGCTGTTGATGGTTTCGAAGGGCACGCCCAGGGCCCTGGCCTTTTCCCGGTCAATATCGACCCGTAGCTGCGGCGCCTCTGCCAGGCCTTCCATCATTGCGTAAAGAATGACCGGGTTGCCGTTGGCCTCGCCAAGCACTTTGTCACGCGCCGCCAGCAAGGCATCACGGCCCAGGCCGCCACGGTCGAGCAGGCGAAGCGCGAAACCACCAGCGTTGCCCAGGCCATCGATCGGTGGCGGGTTGACCGCCATGATCGTGCCATCGCCATATCCGGCGAACTGCGCATTGATCGCCTGGGTTTCGGCATCCACCGATTGCCCGGCGCCCCGTACCGACCAGTCTTTGTAGGTTGGGAACGCCAGCGCGGCGTTCTCGCCCATGCCCGAGAAGCTGAAACCGCTGACCATGAACGCCGACGCCAGTGCTTCACGCGACATCAGGAACTGCTCCAGGGCCTGCCCGGTCGCGTCGGTGCGCACACGGCTGGCCCCCGGCGGCAACTGCACGTCGACAATCGCGTAGCCTTGATCTTCAACCGGCACGAAGGATTCCGGCAAACGCAAGTAGAAGTAGCCGAGCATCGCCACGATTCCGACATACACCAGCATGTACCGGCCAGCACGTCGAACCAGGGCTGCGTTCATGAGCGAATAGCGCTCGGTCAGCCGGGCGAAGCCACGGTTGAAGACACCGAAAAAACCGCGCTTCTCATGATGCCCGGGGGCCACCGGCTTGAGCAGCGTGGCGCACAGCGCCGGGGTGAAGGTAAGTGCCAGAAAGCCCGAGAACAGGATCGACACCGCCAACGACAGGGAGAACTGCTGGTAGATCACCCCCACCGAGCCGGACATGAACGCCAGCGGCATGAACACCGCCGACAGCACCAAGGTGATGCCGATGATAGCGCCAGACACCTGGCCCATCGCCTTGATGGTAGCGTCAACGGGCGACAGCCCCTCCTCGGCCATGATCCGCTCGACGTTCTCTACCACCACGATGGCGTCGTCGACCAGGATGCCGATGGCCAGCACCATGCCGAACATGGTCATCATGTTCACCGAGAAGCCCAACAGCTTCATCACCATCAGCGTGCCCAGCAGGCACACCGGCACCACGATCGACGGGATCAACGTGTAGCGGATGTTCTGCAGGAACAGGAACATCACCAGGAACACCAGCACCATGGCTTCGAGCAGGGTGTGGATGACCTTTTCGATGGCTACGTCGACAAAGCGCGAGGTGTCGTATGGCACCGAATACTCGACGCCCTCGGGGAAGAACGCGCTCAGTTCAGCCAGGCGCGCTTTGACCAGTTCGGCGGTTTTCAATGCATTGGCGCCTGGCGCCAGTTGTACAGCCCCGGCCACGGCAGGCTTGCCATTGAGGCGCGAGGAGAAGTTGTAGCTTTCCATGCCCACTTCCAGCCGGGCGACATCGGCCAGGCGCACCAGCGAACCGTCAGGGTTGGCGCGCAGTACCACACGGCCAAAGGCTTGCGGGTCGTCCAGGGTGCCTTGCACGGCCAGGGTGGCGGTGAGCTCCTGCTGGCTGGTGCCCGGCGCGCTGCCAAAGCTGCCGGCAGGCACCTGCACGTTCTGCCCGCGGATGGCGGTGCTCACGTCATCGATCGACAACCCGAAACCCACCAGCTTCTGCGGGTCGACCCATACCCGCATGGCTGCTTCCGACGAGAAGAACTGCAACTTGCCCACGCCCGGTACCCGACGCAGTTCGTTGTTGATGTTGCGCGCCGCGTAGTCACCCAACGCCGTGGTGTCGGCTTTGCCGGCGCCTTCCTTGTAATTGAGCGCGTAGATCAGCAAGAAACCGGCGCTGGTCTGCTCGACCTGGATGCCTTGGGTGATCACCGCCTGCGGCATGCGTGCCTCGGCCTTTTTCAGGCGGTTTTGCACATCGACCTGGGCCAGTTCCGGGTCGGTACCCGGCTCGAACGTGACCACCACTTCGGCCATGCCGTTGGAGTTGTTGGTCGACTCGAAATACAGCAGGTTCTTGGCGCCGTTGAGCGATTCTTCAATGATGCTGGTGACCGAGTCCACCAGCACCTTCGCCGAGGCGCCCGGGTAGGTGGCGGTGATGGTAATTTGTGGCGGCGCCACGTTGGGGTACTGGGCCACCGGCAGCGTGGGAATGACCAGCAGCCCGGCCAGGGAAATGAACAACGCCACGACCCAGGCGAAGTTCGGCCGTTTGATGAAGAACTTGGACATCTCGTTACCCTCGCCTCAACGCGCTGCGGCTTGTTGCGCCGGGGCCGGGGCCACCGGCATGCCAGGGGCCAGGCCGGCAGGGCTGCCGACGATCACCTGGTCACCCGGGCGCAGGCCCTCGGTGACCTGCCAGCGAGCGCCGTGCATGGCGCCGGTGCGCACACTGCGTGCCTCGGCAATCCCGCCGATGCCCACCAGCATCACCCGTGCCTCGCCGTCACTACCGCGCTGGATGGCCCGCTGCGGTACCAGGATGGCCTGGTTGTCGGTGCCTTGGGGGGTGCGTACGCGCACGTACATGCCCGGCAGCAGGATGCCGTCGGCATTGTCGAACCGACCGCGCAGCGTGACTTGGCCGGTGCCGCGGTCAACCGCAACGTCGGTGAACATCAGGGCGCCCTGGCGCTCGTAGTCGGTGCCTTCCACCCGGGCGGACAGGGCCTGCTGATCACCGGCTGCCAACGCGCCGTCCTTCAGTGCCTGGCGCAGGCGCAGGGCATCGGCGGCCGATTGGGTAAAGTCGATGTAGATCGGGTCCAGCTGCTGCACCCTCGCCATCAGCGTGGCGTCACCCTGCCCCACCAGCGCACCTTCGGTGACCAGTGCACGGCCGATACGGCCAGAGATAGGCGCCTTGACCGTGGCGTAACCAAGGTTCAGTCGCGCCGTTTCGACGTCGGCCTGGGCCGAGCGTACAGCGGCCTCAGCGCTACGCAGGTTGGCGCTGGCGGTGTCGAAGTCCTGCTGGCTGATGGCCTCGATCTTCACCAACGGCGCATAGCGGCGCTCCCGCGCCTGGGCTTCGAGCATCACCGACCGAGCCTTGCCCAGATCAGCCTCGGCGCGTGCCAGTGCAACCTTGAACGGCGCGGGGTCGATCTGGAACAGCACGTCGCCGGCCTTTACGTCGGCGCCTTCTTCGAAGCGCTTGTATAGAACGATGCCCGCCACCCGGGCGCGCACCTCGGCAACGCGCATGGGCTCGACCCGGCCCGGTAAGGTTGCCGCCAAGGTCAGGGGTTCGCTGGCGACCGTAACGGTCTGGACCGGAAAAGCGTTCTGGCCTGCGGTCGGCGGCGCTTCAGCCTCGCCGCAGCCGGCAAGGATGGCTGCTGCCGCCAGGCAACTGGCCATTCCTATTGCACGCAAGTTGCTCATTATTCACCCGAGCTCTAAATGAAAAATCGGCCCGAATGATATTTTTTAAGACTAAATGAGTCAATTTAGTCTCATATGATACTTTGTTAATAATTGTGAAACCTACGCCTTGGACAGCTCGCCAATCTTCTCCAACCGGGCGCGCACGATATTGCGGCTGATGTTAAGCAACCGCCCGGTCTGCAACTGGTTGCCGTGGCAATACCGATACGCCGCCCTGAACACCGTCTCCTCGATGTGCTCATACAGGTTCGGCACGTTCTGCTCGAACAATGCCAGCAACGCGCTTTCCAGGTCGGGCGCCGCCGCGCTCGCTGTCGGCAGGTACGCATGCGCAGCCGGCGCCGTCACCTGTGGCCGCATGTCGACCAGGTGCAAGTCCGCCGGCGCAACCACCTGATAGCGGCACACCAGCAATGCATGGTGAATGGCGTTTTCCAGTTCGCGAATGTTGCCTGGCCAACTGTGCGCCAGCAATTTGCGTTCGGCATCCGGGCTCAGCGTCGCACGCTCGTAACCGAGGCGCCGGCAATGTTCCTCGATGAAGAACTCGGCCAACGGCAAGATGTCCCCCGGCCGCTCGCGCAGCGGCGGCAGGCGGATAGTGGCGACGTGCAGGCGGTAGAACAGGTCCTCACGAAAATGGCCCGCCACCACCGCATCGGCCAGGTTGACGTTGGTCGCCGCCACCAGCCGCACGTTGATCGGGACTGGCGTGCGTGACCCCAGGCGCACCACTTCGCGCTCCTGCAGCACCCGCAACAACTTCACCTGCATGTTCAGCGGCAGGTCACCAATTTCATCGAGGAACAGCGTGCCGCCATTGGCCGCCTCGAACCAGCCAGCCTTGTTGCTGGTGGCCCCGGTGAACGCGCCTTTTTCATGGCCGAACAGCTCGCTCTCTACCAGCGTTTCGGCAAAGGCCCCGCAGTTTACTGCCACGAACGGTTCTCGCCCGCGCCGGCTGAGTTGATGGATGTGCCGTGCGACCAGCTCCTTGCCGGTACCGGTTTCACCGATGATCAGGGTATTGGCCTCGCTGGGCGCCAGGCGCTCGATGCGGCTGAGCAGCTCCTGCGAGCGCGGGTCCTTGAACACGAGCACGGTGGCACGTACCGACTTGGTCAGCTCGCGGGCATTGGGGTGGGTGATCAGCGACATAAGGGCATTCCTGGCAGTTGACGCGCTTGCCAATAGTGCATGAAACAAATTAGATCAAAAAATTATTAATTAGCATTTGAATATTCGAATTAGGAATATTCAAATTTTCCAGCAACCGGCTGCTGCTGTAGCAGCAACCCGCCAGCACTTCCCTGCCCGCCGATCAGCAGGCAAGGGCCTTGACCGCTCACCTGCACCTGGATGAAAGCCCCGCCACACGTGGCCTACAGGCCATTTTAAGCCGGCTGGCATGTATTTCGCTCCAGGCCTGTCAAACCTTTGCCTGGAGCTGCACATGAACAATCCCTGGCGTCATGCCTTCGCCCTGCTGGGCGGCCTGTTCCTCAGCCTGGCCGCGCTGGCTGCCGAGCCACCGGCGGCGGTGCGCATTGCCATCGTCGCCTTCACCCAGGGCGGTGCGCCGGTATTCGGCGGTATCCCTGGGCGGGTGATCGAGGAAGGCTGGCTGCAACAACAACTGGCCGCCCGCGGCGTGAAACTGCAATGGACTGCCCTGCCCCACGCCGGCGCCGGGCCGCAGATCAACGAAGGTTTCAGCAACGACAGCCTGGATTTTGCTGTACGTGGCGACCTGCCTTCGGTGATTGCCGGGGCTGGCCAGGTGCCTGGCAAGCTGGTGGTACCGGGTGGCAGCGGCAACAACATTTACCTGGTGGTACCCAGCGACTCCCCGGTGCGCAGCATCCAGGACCTCAAGGGAAAGCGCCTGGCCTTGCACCGCGGCCGCCCATGGGAGTTCGCCTTCAGCAACTTCCTGCAAAGCCAGGGGCTGGCACTCAGCGATTTCAAGATCGCCAACCTCAACCCCCAGGTAGGCGCCGCTGCAGTGTCAGCCGGCAAGGTCGATGCTGCCGTACTGCTCAACGAAGCCTATGCCCTGGAAGACAAAGGCGTGGCACGCATCCTCTGGTCGACCAAGCAAGGCGCCAACGACTGGCGGCTGGTTTCCGACCTGTGGGGCACCGACCGCTTCGTCGAGCAACATGCCGACCTGACCCAACTGGTGGCCACCGCCTGGGTGCGCGCGGCCTGGTGGATCTCTCAGGAGCAGCACCGCGATGGCTACTACGCGCTGTCGTCGCGCGCCGGTGTGAGTGAAAGCGTGCTGCGCCGTGACGACCAGGACGACCCGGTCGCGTGGAAGGCACGCTGGGCGCCAAAAAGCGACGCCCAGCTCAAGGCCCACTACGACGCACTGGGCCAATACGCGCTGGCCAACCGGCTGATCCGCACCCCCTACGACATTACCAGCGACCTGGCCACGGGCTTTACCCGCCAGGCGCTGATTGATCTGCAACTGACCCACTACTGGCCGTCCCTCGACGCCCAGATCAGCCAACAACCTTGAGAGCCTTACCCATGAAACTGCCTGCTTCGCTTGTCTTCGGTCTCAGCGCCCTGGCCCTGTCCATCGGTGCCATGGCCGCCGAAACCTATGCGCCCAAACCCGACCCGCAACAGGGTGATGGCCGTGTGTCGGCCTTCTACACCTGGAGCAAGGCCATCCCCGCCACGCCTGGCAAACTGCTGCGCAGCGAACCGCTCGACCAGGCACTCAGCCTGCCCGGTGCGGCCAGCGCACAACGCATTTTGTACACCTCCCTGGATGGCATCGACGGCAAGACCCCCGTCGTGGTTTCCGGCGCACTGTTCATCCCCAAAGGCAAGGCACCGGCAGGTGGCTGGCCGGTCGCCAGCTGGGGCCATGGCACCGTCGGCGTGGCGGATATTTGTGCGCCGTCCTGGGCCGGCCGTAGCTACCGTGACGTGCAATACCTCAACCGCTGGCTTGAAGAGGGCTACGCCATCGTCGCCACCGACTATCAAGGCCTGGGCGTACCCGGCGGACACCCGTTGCTGAACAACCGCATGGCCGCCTACGGCATTCTCGATGCGGCCAAGGCCGTGGTCGCCGGCGTGCCGGGCCTGGCCGACAAGGTGCTGATCATTGGCCAGTCCCAGGGCGGTGCCGGCGCCTTTGCTGCCGGCGCGTACGCGGCCACCTATGCGCCCAAACTCGGGGTCAAGGGCAGCATCGGCACCGGGGTGATCTACACCATCGGCGCGAAGAACGTCGGCGAACAGGACCAGGACAAGGTCGACCCGGCCCTGGCCTACGGCTTCTACACCCTGCTCGCTGCCCAGCAGTACGACCCGAGCATCGACCCACGCGATTTTTACACCGACAAGGCCCTGCCACTGTTCGAACAGGCGCGCACCAGCTGCCTGTCATCCTTGGTCAGCGATGTAGTCGGCACCGGCCTGACCCCGGCCAACGCCAAGAAAGACTACAAGGGCGATCAGCTCAAGCCGTGGCTGGCGCAGGTGTCGTACCCGACTTTGAAACTGGCCCAGCCGATCTTCATTGGCACCGGCGCCGAGGACAAGACCCCCGCCGCCGCCACCCAAGTAGCGCTGATGCAGGACGCCTGCAAGGCCGGCTCGGTGGTGCAGGGCCACCTGTACAAGGGCCTGGGCCACAGCGAAACGGTGAATGCCTCGCTGAAGGACTCGATCCCCTTCGCCCGTCAGGTCATCAGTGGCCAGCCGGTCACCCCCAATTGCAACCCAAGCGTGCAGTAAGGAGGCCAACCCATGAGCATCGAATTTTTCACCCGCCTGCCCCTGCATGGCGAAACCCAGTTCCTTCCCGGCGACCCGCGCAACCGCGGCGACTGGCATGCGGGTGGGCCCAGCACCGGTGCGGTCTCGGGGTTTGCCGTGGGTGATCACTTCACCTACATCGACTACCTCGGTCAAATCGCCCGCGCCGCTGAAATCAACGGCTTTGGCGGCGCGCTGATGGTCAACGCCCCCACCGGCGAAGAGCCATGGACGGTGTGCTCGCTGCTGGCCCGGGAAACCCGTACACTGAAATTCGTCACCGCGTTCCAGCCCTATCACTACACCCCGTGGGTGGCCGTGCAGCAGGCTGCGACCTACCAGCGCGCCACCGGCAACCGCTTGGTGTGGAACATCATCAACGGCGGCTCGGATGCCCTTCAGCGCCAGGTCGGCGATTTCGAGGACCATGACCAGCGTTACGCCCGCGCCACCGAATTCATGGACGTGGTGCGCGGCTATTGGCACAACGAGCAGTTCCACTACGAAGGCACCTACTACCGCGCCGAAGGCGGTGGCCTGCGCGGGCCGCTGAAAAAGGCCGAGTTGCCGCTGATCTGCACCGCTGGCTCGTCGGTGGCAGCGCGGGAGTTCGCCGCCAAGCACGCCGACTTCTACCTGATGCGCGCCGAGCACCCGGACGAGATTGCCGCGCTGATCGACGACATCCGCACCAGGGCGCTGAAGTGGGGCCGCACCGATATCCGCTTTGGCCTGTCCATCGACGTGATCGCCCGTGAGACCGAAGAAGCCGCGCTGGCCGAGGCCAAGCGCTTCTTCGACGAAGGCGTGGCCAAGGGCACGGTCAAGGCCCGCGCCGCCCACGCCGGCCTGCGCACGGCGCGGAAGCTGAGCTACGAGCACGGCTACGGCGACCAAGGCGAGCAACAGGCGTTCGACGACTTCTTCATCCACCCCAACGTGTGGACCGGTTTCGGCTACATCGGCGTCCCGCCGGGCTGCGCGCTGGTAGGCAGCTACGCCAACGTGGTGGCACGCATTCGCGAGTACCACGGCATTGGTGTCGACCTGTTTTTCCTGGCCGGCTACCCACACCTGGAAGAAGCCTACCGCATTGGCGAGCACATCCTGCCGCACTTTCGCGAGCAGCGTGCGCCCCTGGCCCGCCAGCCGGCCGAACCCGTGCAACTGCACGCCAGCAACGGAGCCTGACGCCATGGCCTGGGACGGATACCCACTGAGCCGGCGCACCTTCCTGGGCCACGCCGGTGTACTGGCCGGCGGTGTACTGGTCGGTTGCGGCCCGGCCGACAGCCCGACCCCTGCCGCAGCCGACCAGCCGCGCCATGGCGGGCGCCTGCGCTTAGGGATCATCGACGGCAACCAGAGCGGCAACCTCGACGCCCACAAGCCTGTTGGCAGCGGCATCGTGCGTGGCTTTGCCCTGTACAGCAAGCTGTGGGAATGGGACGAGCAGATGCAGCCGCGCCTGGCCCTGGCCGAGTTCGCCGAGCCCAATGCCGATGCCAGCGGCTGGACCTTGCGGCTGAAACCGGGGCTGGAGTTCCACCACGGCAAGACCATCGACGCCGATGACCTGATTTTCTCCATCCGCCGCCTTACCGACCCGCAGCTGGCCTCGCCCTATGCGGCGCTGCTGCACTGGGTGGACCGCGACAACCTGGTCAAGCTGGACGAGCGCACTGTGCGCCTGAGCTTTCGCGAGGGGCGCAGCTACCTGCCACTGCCGGAAACCTGGGTCAACTTCGGCGGCATTGTGCCGGTGGACTACCACCCGGTGACCAACCCGGTCGGCGCCGGGCCGTACAAACTGAAAAGCTTCACGCCAGGCCAGCGCTCGCTGTTCACCCGTTTCGACAACTACTACAAGCCCGGCAAGCCCTATGCCGATGAACTGGAGATCATCGATTTCAAAGACCAGACTGGTCGCCTGGCGGCGTTGCGCGCCGGGCAGATCGACATGGCCAATGTCATGTCCACCGAGCACCTGCAGGTGCTGCAGGCGGACTCACGGCTGCGGCTGCTGAAATCGGTGAGCGGCAACTGGCTGTCGTTCGACATGAACACCACCAAGGCGCCGTTCGACGACCCGCGTGTGCGTGAGGCATTCCGCCTGCTGGCTGATCGCGAGGAGCTGGTACGCCGTGCGCTGAATGGCCAGGGCCGGGTGGCCAACGACCTGTATGCACCGTTCGACCCTACCTTCGACCACAGCATTGGCCCGCGCCCGCATGACCCGCAACGCGCGGCGCAGTTGCTGCGTGAAGCCGGGCATGCGCAGTTGCAGGTGGAGTTGGTGACTACCCCCGGGCCTGGGCTGGCTTCGGCGCTGGTACTGGCCGAACAGGCAAGACGTATCGGCGTAACCCTCAACGTGCGCCAGGTCGACCTGGCCACTTTCCAGGGCCCGCAGCGCGACGACTGGACGTTGAGTACCGGTGGCAGCATCGGTGCGCCGTTTTTGGCCAGTGCCATTCACACCGATGCGCCGTTCGCCGTGGCCAACAAGACCCACTTTCACGACCGCGAATTCAGCGAGGCCTTCCTTGGCGCCATGGCCCAGCCGGACCTGGAGCAACGCAAGGCGCTGGTGCACCGGGCGCAACGTATCCAGTACGAGCGCGGTGGCATGCTGATCTGGGGCTTTGCCGACCTGCTCGACAGCGTCAGCACCCGCGTGGGTGGCGCGCAGGCCGAGCAGTCGCTGTTCAGCACCTGGCGGTTTGAGAGCTTGTGGCTGAAAGCCTGATCCACACGAAGGCAGCGTATATCCCTGTGGGAGCGGGCTTGTCCCGCGAATAGGCCCGCCTGGACAGCAGAGGTGCATGGCCAGGGCTTCGCCCTGGTTCGCGGGACAAGCCCGCTCCCACAGAACCTCCTGACAGGCTTGAGACATTCTCACTTAACCGCAGGCGCGGCTGCGCCCTCGCTTCTCCCACATTCTTACTATTGAACGAGGCCCAGCCAATGCCCCGCTTTACCCTGCTGCACCCCAAATTCCAGCCCAGCGCCCTGGCGCTGGCCATCCTTGCCGCCAGCGCACCGCTGGCCTACGCCGAAGACACTCAACTGCAAACCGTCACCGTACAGGCCGAACAGGCCGACGACGACGCCCTGCCCACCCGCCCGCCAGCCTCGATCTACGGCGGCCTGGAAACCAAGGTGCTGGACACCCCGCGCTCGGTCACCCAGATCAATCCCGAACAACTGGCCAACGACCCGATCCGCAGCTCCGACGACCTGGTCAAATACGCCCCCGGTATCACCCGCGGCGGTGGCCAGAACGCCGGCATCGCCCCGCAGATGCGGGGGCAGAACACCGAAGTGTTCCAGGACGGCCAGCGCGCCTATGGCGTGCGCCACCCGGCCAACTTCAATGCCTACGAAGGGGCCGACATCGTCGCCGGGCCGTCTTCGGTGACGTACGGTTCGGTCAGCGGCAGCGGCGGCTACGTCAATTACCTGAGCAAGAAACCCGACTTCACCCGTTTCCGCACCAAGCTCAGCGGCGAAATCGGCAGCTGGATCCCCGATGGCGAATCACGCGACGCCACCAAATTCAGCATCGACAACACCGGCCCGCTGACCGACAACCTGGCCTACCGGGTGAGCATCACCCGCCAGCGCCAGGAGGACTTCTACGACAATGTCGAGAACAACTTCGACGCCTTCTATGGCGCGCTCGCCTGGCGTAATGACAACCTGCGGGTGGACTGGAACGCCGCCTACGACGACTACTACGACTACAACATCACCCACGGCTGGAACCGCGCCACACAGGACCTGGTCGACCACGGCAAGTATTACGCTGGACGCGCCACGCCAATCGTCCAGAACGGCAATAACTTATGGTCGCCCGTGCTGTCTTCCGGCGCCGCCGACGCCCAGGTGCTTGGCTGGGTGCAGCGCCAGCGCAATGCTCAGGGCCAGTATCAGGTAGTCGATGGCAGCTTCCAGAATGCCTCGCCCAATACCCAGGCCAACCCCGGCAGCTTGCGCGGCTGGGTCTACGACCCGTCGTTGGCCGGCAATGGCCTGACTTCGTTGTCGTCACAGACCGGCCAGCGCGCGCAGGATGAAAACCGCTCGCGGCGCTTTACCACGCAACTGCGCGTCGAAGGCGACCTGACCCCGTCGATCACCTTGGCCAATAGCACTTTCTACCAGCACTCCACCGACACCACCGATGCCGTCGGGGCGTTTCAGGTGCAGGGCAAGGACGACATTTTCGACAACCGCTTCGAGTTCCGCGCCCGTGGCCAGTGGCAGCTGGGCGACCTGACCCTGCTCGACGACAGCAACACCGGGCTGATCTACCGCCGCGAGCGCAACGAGTCGATCGCCGCCAACAACAGCTTCGGCAGCACCATCAACGCCTATGACCTGACCCTCGACCCGACCTTGAAGAACCCCGGCGACCTGCTCGGCCTGAGCGGCCGCAACCCCGCCGGTGGCAACGCGGCCTGGATCGGCCAGCCCGGCGTGCCGCAGTTTTCCAGCTACTACGGCTGGCTCAACCTGCCCGCCATGTACCCGGCCGGGCACGGCCTGTATGCAGAGTCGGTGGCGCCCTACACCGCCGACAGCACCTGGACCACCAAGACCCTGTTCAGCCAGCACAACCTGCGCCTGGGCGAACGCGTGGGCCTGAACGTGGGCGCCAGCCGCAGCTGGATCGACGCCCGAATCGAAAATCCCTTCGTGCTGCCCGGCGGCAACCCGCGCAAGGATTCGGACAACTACCGGCTGTTCTCGGTACAGGTCAGCCCCTATTTCAAACCCACGGAAAACAGCACGCTGTACTACACCTTCGACCGCTCGCTGGCGGTGAATACCGGCTTCTTCACCAACGGCCTGGGTTGGGGCAGCGGCACCGGTGCCAACCAGCTCAACCCGCTGGCCTTCGAGAGCCTGAGCGTGCTGCATGAGGTCGGGTTGAAAGTGGAAGCGGTGCCCGACCAGTTGTTCCTTACCCTGGCTGCCTACAAGCAGGCCCGCGACCAGTCGCCAGACAGCAACAACAACATTGCCCGCCTCATCGTCAAAGGCTGGGAAGCGACCTTGCGCTACCAGGACCAGCACCTGCGCGGCGGCCTCAACCTTAGCCGCATCAGCGCCTACAACGAATTCACCAGCCAGGCCGGGTTCGCCTCGGCGGGTTTCATTCCCGATAACGGCACCGTATTCGGCGACAACAACAGCCTCAACCAGCGCCCGTCCGGCAAGTTCGATGCGGTGCAGATCCCCGAATACAACGCCGGCGGGTATGTCGACTACCGCTTCGACTCAGGATTTGGCGTCGAGCTTTCCGGCTGGTGGACCAGCAGCTGGTACCTGAACCTGAGCAAGACGGTGAAAGTACCGGACGAATACAACCTCGACCTTGCCGTGTACTACCGCCAGCCGCAGTGGGGCGTGACGGTGCGCATGCTCAACGTTACCGACGAGCTGAATTTTGTCAGTGGCCTGGCCGGCTCTACCAATACCTTCCTGCAACCGATGCCGGGCCGCACGCTGCTGGCCCAGGTCGATTACCAGTTCTGATCCCCCCTCAACCTGAAAGGCCCCAACAATGTCCATTGAATTCGTCGGCATGATCTTTCCCCGCCAGTGGTCCGAGACCCGTGGCGTACGCACACCCGACTTCGACCTGCCCTTCATCCGTCACCACGCCCGCGCCCATGAGCATGCCGGGTTTGATCGGGTGCTGATCGCCAGCGGCCCTGGCAGCGCCGACAGCCTGCAAATTGCCGCCTATGCTGCCGCCCACACCGAACGCCTGGGTTTCATGATTGCCCATCGCCCGGCCCTGACCGCGCCTACGGTGGCTGCACGGGCATTCGCCACCCTTGACCACACCACCGGCGGCGGGCGCATCCGCCTGCATGCGATCACCGGTATCACCGCCGAGCCGCAAGAGGGCGACACGCTGCTGGACAAGACCGAGCGCTACCGGCGTGCCGACGAATACCTGGAGATTGTCCGTCGCACCTGGACGGCCGAAGAGCCGTTCGATTTCGAGGGCCGCTACTTCAACATCAAGGGTGCCTTCTCACCGGTGAAGCCGCTGCAGCAGCCACATATCCCGATTTCCTTCGGGGGCTCGTCCGACATCGCCTACCAGATCGCCGTCAAGCATGCGGACCTGTATGCCTTGTGGGGTGAGCCGCTGAGTGGCGTTGCCGAGCAGATCGGCAAACTCAAGGCTGCCGCCAACGCAGCGGGTGTGGCGGCGCCAAGGGTCAGCCTGTCGGTAAGGCTGATATTGGGCGCTACCGAGGAGCAGGCCTGGCAGCGTGCAGAACAGATTCTTGCGCAGATCAAGGCCAACCCACAGTTTGCGGCCGACAGCCCCTGGCAGAAGCGCATCAAGGGCACCGGCTCCGAACGCCTGCTCGCCGCCGCCGCCCGTGCCGACCGGCATGATCGGGCGTTGTGGATGCCGACGGCGACCGCAGTGGGGGCCTATGGCGATACCACCGCGCTGGTGGGCACGCCGGAGACCGTGGCCCAGGCGTTGCTCGATTATGTCGACCTTGGGGTGACCACCTTTCTCAACCGGGGTTATGACCCGTTGTATGACACGGTGGATTACGGGCGTTGGGTGATTCCTGCGGTGCGCGAGGAAGTACGGCGGCGGCAGGCGCGGTTTGTGGGGTGAAGATGGGGTGTATGGCTTGGGGTTGCATCTGGTTTGCCAGGTGCATGCCTTGGGTTGTTTGGCGCCTTGGAGATCGAGCGCCGCCCGCGCGGCGCATCGCGAGCTGCGCTCGCTCCCACGTTTGTTTCGGGCCAATTATTCCTGGGGGATTTTCGCGCGAACCCTTTGGTGCTCGGCTCGATATCGCGTCGTACCAACCAGGCGGTCGCGCGCGCCTGTCACAGGTGTTACTGGCCCGAAACAAACGTGGGAGCGAGCGCAGCTCGCGATGCGCCGCGCGGGCGGCGCTCGATCTCACAGGCGCTGCATATCCCAAGGCATACACCTAGAGGCCAGCACGCAACCTGGGCGAATGCTCCACCAACGCCCGGGTATACGCATCAACCGGCCGCCCCAGAACCTGCTCGGCAGCCCCCTGCTCCACCACCCGCCCCTGGCGCAACACCAGCACCCGGTCGGCAATCGCCCGCACCACCCCAAGGTCGTGGGTCACGAACAACAACGTCAGCCCCTCCCCCTGCAGTCGCTTCAGCAAGGCCAGAATCGACGCCTGCACCGACACATCCAGTGCCGAGGTAATCTCGTCACACACCAGCAACTTCGGCTCGCAGATCAACGCCCGGGCAATCGCCACCCGCTGGCGTTCACCACCAGAGAGGCTATGCGGGTACAAGTCGGCCACGCGCGCCGGCAGCGATACCCGCTCCAGCACGGCCTCGACCCGCTGACGCGCTTCACCACCACGTATCCCGAAAAAATGCGCCAAAGGGGCGCTTAGCGTTTGCCCGATCGTGTGCCTTGGATTCAAGGCCCGATAAGGATTCTGGAACACATACTGGATCTGGTGACGCAACCGGGCATCACGTTCGCGCGCGGCGAACGGCAAAGGCTTGCCGGCGTAACCGAGTTGCCCTTGAACGTTTTCGCCCAGCCCGGCGATGGCCCTGGCCAGGCTGGTCTTGCCCGAGCCCGACTCGCCCACCAGCGCCAGGCACTCCCCTTGCCCCACCCGCAGGGAAACATCGAACAGCACCTGGCGATCGTAGGCGACATCCAGCCCCAGAACCTCCAGCAATACTGCTTCGCCCGGCACAGCAGCAGCCTCGAAAAGCGCCCCGCCGAGGGGCAGCGGCTCCCGGTGCGGCACCAGGCAAGCCAC
Organism: Candidatus Pseudomonas phytovorans; assembly: GCA_029202525.1. NCBI lineage: Bacteria > Pseudomonadati > Pseudomonadota > Gammaproteobacteria > Pseudomonadales > Pseudomonadaceae > Pseudomonas > Candidatus Pseudomonas phytovorans. Next base: position 3,398,901 of record CP119325.1, on the reverse strand, counting down.
CCGATGACCGCCGTCATGCACCAGCAAAGATGGTTCGATCACTGAACACTCTGCACGACGCCTGCCGCAGCGCGGCGCAAACGCACAGCCATCCGGGCGCTGCCCCGGTGCCGGTGCGTGCCCGGCAATCGCCTGCAACGGCTGGCGCCGGGCAATGTCGGGAATGGCCGCAAGCAACGCACGGGTGTAGGGATGCAGCGGCCCGCGGAACAGCGCCTCGCGCCCGGCCACCTCCACCAGCCGCCCGGCGTACATCACCATCACCCGGTCCACCAGATCACGCACCACCGCCAAGTCGTGGGTGACGTAAAGCGCCGCCACACCCTGCTCACGGCACAGCCGCTTGAGGGTCTGGAGCACATGGGCCTGGGTGGTCACGTCCAGCGCGGTGGTGGGTTCGTCGAGTACGATCAGGCGAGGCCGCAAGACAAACGCCAGCGCCAGCATCACCCGCTGTTGCTGCCCGCCAGACAGCTGATGCGGGAACCGCCGCAGGAAAGCGTCGTCATCCGGCAGGCCTACATCCAGCAGGGTTTCGCCGATGCGCTGGCGTACTGCCTCACGCGACAGCGCGGGCTGGTGCGCCAACAGGGTCTCACGCAGCAAGGTCCCCAGGCGCAACGCCGGGTTCAGCGCCGTGGCCGGGTCCTGGGACACGTAGCCGACCAGCCCGCCACGGGCCAGGCGCAAGGCCTCGCCTTCGAGTTCGAGCAGCGATTGCCCGGCCACTACCACTTGCCCGCCAACAATGCGCGCGCCCTGCCGGGCATGGCGCAATAACGCCGTGGCCAAGGTGGTCTTGCCCGAGCCGGACTCGCCAACCAGGCCAACGATCTCCCCTGCCGCAAGGCTAAAGGACACATCGGCCAGCACATCGACCTGCCCGGCCAACTCTACCCGCAGCTCGCTTACCTGCAACACTTCACTCGCCACATTCAACAGCGCGCTCATGGCTGCTTCTCCCCAATCCGTGCACTGGCCCGGCCGATGCCTTCGGCAAGGATGTTGGTGCCATAGGCAAACACCCCGATCAGCAATGCAGGGGCCAGTACGGCCCAGGGCTGCACCAGCAGGCCGGCCTGGTTTTCATTGATCATCAAGCCCCAGTCTGCCGCTGGCGGTGCCACCCCGTAGCCCAGAAAGCTCAAGCCGGACAGCATCCCCACAGCCCAGGTCAGCATGTTGCCGAAGTGCACCAACAGCGGCGTAAGGATGTTCGGCAGGATTTCATGAAAGAGGATGCGCCAACGCGGGTAACCCATCATCTGCGCGGCCTCGATGTACTCCTGCCCGGCCACCGCCACGGCACTGCCCCGGGCCAGACGGACAACCCCAGGGATAAAGGCGATGGCCACCGTCAGCACGATCAGCCAAGGCGCCCGACCAAGCATGGACACGATCAACAGCACCAGGATCAGGTCCGGGAACGCCAGCGATACATCGGCCGCCCAGCTGATTGCCTGGTCCAGGCGCCTGCGCGAGAAGCCAGCCAACAGGCCCAGGCTGCCGCCGACCAGCAATGCGAGGGTGGCCGCAGCCACCGACATCCAAAGCACCGACTGGCCGCCGCTGAGCAACCGCGACAGCAGGTCATGGCCCAGAAAATCGTGCCCCAGCGGTGCCCCCGCGGCCGGAGGGCCGTACACCGGCCCAACCATCGCCGTGGGCGCGTGGGGTGCCAGCCAGGGGCCGAAGGCGGCCAGCAGCGCCACCAGCAAGGTGATCACAGCGCCGCGCCGTATCTGCGGGTCGGCCAGCCAACGGGAGTCAGTCATGGGTAGCCTCCTGGGCGGGGGTGCTGCGCGCGCGCCGCCACCATGGGCGAATGCCACGGCGGATACGGCGGATCATCCGCACCCGGCGTGCCGTGCGCAGCTTGGGGGTCAGCAGTACAGTCAGCAGGTCGGCCAGCAGGTTGATCAGCACCACCGCCAGGGTGATGACCAGCACCACCGCCTGGATCATCGGCAGGTCGCGCATCTGGATCGCTGCGTTCAGCGCCGTGCCGATGCCCGGGTAGCTGAAGATCACTTCGGCCAGCAGCGCACCGCCGACCAGCGTGCGCAAGGTCAGCGCCACGCCCTGGATCGCCGGGGTCAAGGCGTTAGGCAAGGTATGCCGCCAGACGATGCGCCGCTCGGGGATGCCACGCAGCCGCGCGGCGATCACATACTCGGACTCCAGTGCCTCGATCATCGAAGCCCGTACCATGCGCGTGAGGTACGGCAACGCAGTCAGGCTCAGCGCCACGACCGGTAGCACCAGCGACGGCCACTGCCGCCACAGCGGCAGCTGGAGGTCGAGGATCGACACCGCCGGCAGCCAGCCCATGCCCGGCATGGAAAACAGCAGCACCAGGCCGATGGCCAGCAGAAAACCCGGCGTGGCCTTGAGCAGGATCAACGCCGAAAGCCCCCAGCGGTCAAGCCTGCTGTCACGTCGTAGGGCCAGGCTTACCCCCAGCAGCAACGCCAGCGGCACGACCAGCGCCAACACCCCGACCAGCAAGGCCAGGGTGTGGCCGAGGCGGCCGAACAACAGCTGCGCCACCGGTACCTGGGAGTCCAGGGAAATGCCCAGGTCCCCGCGTAATACGGCGCCAAGCCATCGCAGATACTGCAGCAGGATCGGTTGGTCGAGGCCCAGTTGCCGTTGCAGGGTGAGGATGCTTTCCAACGGCGCATCCGGGCCGAGAATCACCCGCGCCGGGTCCGAGGGCAGCGCCTGGGTGGCGATGAACACCACCAGACTGATCACCCAGGCGGTCAGCAGCCCGTAACCGAGGCGGCCAATGAACCAGGCCAGCCAGGCCGGCGTGCGGGGTGTGTGTCGAGTATCAGGCATTGGGGTTCAACCAGAGTTCGTCAAAGCGCCAGGAAGCGAAAGTGGTCTGTTCCGGGGTAAGCCCGCCAACCTTGGCCGACGCTGCATCGAGCACGTCAGAAAAACCCCAGATCAGCAACCCGCCACGTTCATGCTGGATGGCCTGGGCTTCGTGTACCAAGGCCTTGCGCCGCGCCAGGTCGGGCTGGGCCAGGGCTTGCTGGAACAGTTCGGTAAAGCGTGGGTCGTGGAAGTTGCTGCGGTTGTAGATGGCCTGTGGCGCATCGTTGTGCAGCGCCGAGGCGAGAAAGCCGCGCGCCGGCGTCGAGCCCGGCGAAAGTTCCCATTGCTCACGTTGCGGGCCATTGAATACCGAACCATCGACTTGGTTGACCTTCACCTGTACTCCAGCCTTCAGGGCCTGCTGGGCAAACACCAACGCGGCGTTGACGCCAGGCCCCGGCGTGGTGGTCAGCTCGACGCGCAGGTCAGTTTGCCCAGCCTGGCGCAGCAGCGAACGTGCCTGGTCCAGGTCGTACGGGCGCTGGGCAATGGCGTGGTTGTAGGTTGGGTCGTGAGGCGAATACAAGTCGTTCGCCACCCGGCCAAAGCCATTGAGCCCACGCGCCACCAGTTCCTGGCGGTCGGCCAGCAGGCGGAATGCCTGGCGCACGCGCACATCCTGAAACGGCGCCTTGGCCAGGTTCAGGTTGAAACCAGTGAACGAGGTGGTTGGCGAGGCATACAGGCGCAGCCGTGGGTCGGCCTTGAGCAGTGCGCTGTGCTCGGCCTGCACACCACTGGCCACGTCGATCTGCCCGGCGCGCAGCGCAGCAGCCCGCGAGACCTGATCCTTGAATTCGATGATTTCCAGCTCGTCCGCATAGGGGCGATTGGGCTTGAAGTAATTTTCAAAACGGGTGTACAGCGAGCGCTGGCCGGGGATGAAGCTTTTCAGGCGGTACGGCCCGGCACCCACCGGTTTGGTCACCGGGTGGTAGTCGGTAGGCACGATGCCGCCGAAGCTGATCAACGTTTCATCCAGTGGGTAGAAGCTTTGCCCCTGCTTGAAACGTATTTCAATGGTGCGCTCATCCAGCTTGCGCAGGGCCTGTCGATCAATCGCGCCGACCAGGCCGGCGAATGGCGAAGCCAGTTGCGGGTCGGTCAAGCGCAGAATCGAGAACAGCATGTCGTCGGCGGTGATGCTCTTGCCGTGGTGGAATTCCAGCCCAGGCTTGAGGCGGATGGTCCAGGCGCTGGCGTCGGCATTCGGCTCGGCGAACTCGGCCAGTGCCAGGCGCGTGCTGACGTCGGCGTTCCATTCCCAGAATTTGGCGTACAGCGCCCAGCCACGGATGATACCGCCACCCACCGGCTTGTGCGCATCAAGGTTGCCGGCCTGGTCACCATCGATAATGCCTACCCGCAGGCGTCCACCGTGCACCGGCGTTCCCGGCAGCGCCGCACTGGCCGCTGCCGGCGCGCCGCTGTCGCAGCCGCTGAGCAGCCCACCGCCGAGAATCAGGCCGCCGCCAACGGCCAGGCTGTTGCCGAGAAACACCCGGCGCGAAAACAGCTCGCTCATCACCCTCTCCTCATGCCGGTTGCGCCACGCCGGGCTTGCTGGCTGCGCCCAGGCGCGGCACTTCAAAGCCATGGTCCAGGTCCAGCAGCGGGAACAGCAGATCTGCCACCCGGTGTGCCTCATCAATCAGCGGGAAGCCTGAGAGGATGAATGCCGATGTGCCCTGGGCCTCGTATTCACTGATACGCTCGGCGACCTGCTCGGCGCTGCCGACCAGGTAAGTGCCGGCTGCAGGGCCAAGGATGTTGAAGCCGAACAGGCTGGGGCCCAGCCAGACGTTGGGGTAGATCTCCAGCTCGCGGGCGGTGGGCAGGCGCCCGGCGCGGATGCTGTCGAGGTTGCGCTGGATACGCGGATCGTCGCTGACGTAGCTGTCGAAGGTTTGTCCAGGGGGCAACTGCCGCTCGATGGCCGCGCGCGCGGTGGCCAGCGAGGTCCGCTGCAACAGGCGCTCTGCATGGGCCCAGGCTTCTTCCTCGGTCTCGCGCACGATCACCTGCAGACGGGTGCCGTAGGTCAGCTCACGGCCGATCTTCGCCGCCTCGGCCGCCACCCGGCGGAACTTGTCGCCAAGCTTTTGCGGGGTGTCAGCGAAGCTCAGGTAAACATCGAGCAGTTGCACTGAGTGGGCCACACCTGGTGCCGAGGTACCAGCGCCCCACAGCGGGATGCCGGGCTTTTGCTTCGGTGGGTGCCAACCGCCCAGCGGGTGATGGGCAGCGCCTGGCGAACGGGGTGAAAGCTTGACGTAGCGGCCGTCGTAACCGGCGGTTTCGCCGGCGTAGAAGCTTTGGAAGGCACGCCAGTATTCCAGGCTGAAGTCGTAGCGTTCATCGTGCGGGTAATGCACGCCCAACGTGGCCAGGCCGGCGTCGTTGCCGTTAACCACGTTGAACAGCAGGCGGCCGTTGGAGAACTGGTCGAAGGTCAGCGCCCATTTGGCCAACACCGCTGGCGACAGCTCGCCCGGGTGCTGGGCGACCAGGAAGCGCAGGCGCTTGGTGGCGTCGATCAACGCCGCCGACACGGCCAGGCTTTCGTTGGGACTGGAGCCGAGCAACGAGCCGTAGAATCCCAGGCGGTCGGCGGCGATGGCCAGTTGCTTGAGGTGTTCGAAATCGGTGTGCCAGCGGCCTTCGGGTTCCCAAGGATAAGGGCCGTCGGGGGTGGTGAGGTACCAGAGGATTTTTACTGCCATGGGGGTGGGTCCTTTTCTTGAGTGGGGTGCAAGGCTTGAGGGCCTTGGGGCTGCTTTGCAGCCCATCGCGACGCAAGGCCGCTCCTACAAGGGTCCTGTGTACGCCGACCGATGTAGGAGCGGCCTTGTGTCGCGAAAGGGGCGCACGGCGCCCCCAGCGATCGAATCAGTTACGCCGATCGATGCCAGGCACCAAGCCGAGCTCAGTCGCACGGTCATACAACCCGCTCATTTTCCACTGCTGCGTCAGCACCCCCGGCCCATAAGGCCGCGAGCCACCCAGGGCATCAGCCAGCAATTGAATCTGTGCGCCCTCCTCCAGCAACAGGATGAACTCTGCCGTGGCCCGCAGCCCCTGCTTGCCCCACACCGTAGAGCCGCCGTTGGCTTCCAGAATGGCCAGGTTGAACGGGTTTTCGGCGATCTTGTCGAGGATAAAATCCACTTCGGCCTGGCGCCGGTCGATGTACACCGGCAGCTCGCGGGCCAGCTGGTAGCGCTGCACCGGTACATAGTGGAACGGCAAGGTGCGGTGGGTCTGGGCCCAGGCACCGAGGTACGGGCTGTGCACGTGTGACACGGTCGTAACGTCGGCGTGGGTCTGGAACAGCTTGGTGTATCGGCCCAGCCCACCTTTGCCCTTGCCGACGATGACGTTGCCGGCAAAGTCAGTGACAGTGGCCTGCAGCGGCTTGCGGTGGTTCCACGGCCCGCCGTAGTTCACCGATACCAGCAGTTCTTCACCGGGCACCCGCTCGATGAAACCGACTGTGCCATTGGCGGTGATGGTGTTGGTTTCGCGAAATACGCTGAAGGCCGCTTCGGCTTCGGCCAACACCTGGTCGATAAAGGCCTGCAGTTCGGCAGTGACGGGGCGTTCGTTGATCAGTGCGGTCATGTTCAATCTCCAGTCAGGTCAGGCGCGGCGTTGGGCCAGCAGTTCATGGGCAGCTTGCAAAGGCCGCGGGTCGACCCAGTCGGCGATGTCGAAATCGGCTTCGAGGAAGCCGTGCAGGTACAGGAAGTCTTTTTGTGTGCCGAGAAATGCCAGGCGCTGGGCGGACAGGTCCGGCGCAAGTGTGGTGTGGAAATCACCGCGGTAGGCCTCGGCCACACCCTGGCTGCCGGCACGCGTTTCTTCTTCAAGGATGCTGTTGAGCGCGGCGCGGTTGCTGGCTGCCCACTCGGCGGCGCGCAAGGTCTGGGCGAGGAAGCGCACCACCAGGTCGAAGTGGTTGTCGAGCAGGCGCTGGTGCACGGTGATCGGCCTTGGTGTGCCGTTGTTGATGCGGTGGCGCGGGTCGGCCAGCAGGTCGAGGTCAACACCGACCACCAGGCCAAGTCGCCGGGCAGCATCCGCCGCCGCCGCGCCCTTCACGTACACCGCATCGACTTCTCCGCGCGCCAGGTAGTCCAGGCCCGACCACAGCCGCTGCAAACCCAGCTGCGGGTCGGCGGCTGCAGCCTGATCGAGCAAGGCAACCTCCACCAGTTGCACATCATCCAGTTGCAGGCCTGCCGAAGCCAAAGCGCCTTTGTAGCCATGCAGGCTCATGGCGCGGGCGATGCTGCCAGGGCGGCTATCGCCCCAAGCCGGCAGGGCCAGCCGCTTGCCACGCAGGTCAGCGGCACTGCGGATACCGGAATCCGGGCGGACCAGAATGGTTTGCCATTCCTCGATCCAGGTCAGGCCGATCAACCGGCTGGGCGAGCCTGCTGCACGTGCCGCCAGTGCCGGCACGTTACCGCCTTCGCGAAACAGCCCGGGCAGTTGGTGATCGTAATGGTGATGGCCAAGCTGGCGGGCCTCCTGCAGGGTCGAGACGGGCAAGCCATCGGCAGCAAACTCTTGCTCAAGCCAACCGAGCTTGTAGGCCAGGCCTGAGGCGGTAGGCACCGGGCAGCGGGTAAACCATATGCGCTCCAGGGCGGAGGGGTCATCTGCCAGGCGTTTTGCTACGGGGGTTGCGAGGGTCATGGGGTGGCTCCTTGGGCGTCGTGCAAGCACCATTGCAGTGTGCGTGCCAACCGTTGGAGGCCCTGATTTACCTGGGTTTGGCTGTTGCATCAGGGTGCTGGGTGCTTGGCTGGGAGCAGGATTGCGGGCGGGGTGCTGCCAGATCAGCAGAGTGACTGCTGCTGGGGCAGCAAACAGTTGTGCAAGCCGCGCAGGATGGGGCTTGGGGAGGGATGGCAAAGATATTGCTCAAGAGCTTTTTACCGCGGTGTGGCCATTCGCGGGTGAACCCGCTCCCACAGGGACCGCGCACAGCTCAGGCAATGCGGTCCCTGTAGGAGCGGGTTTACCCGCGAAGCAGGCGCACTGGCCCTTCAGACAATCCGAGACCCCACAATGAGCGCCATAGAACCCTCCCCCGCCCGCCGCCTGACCAGCGAAACCGAAGCCATCGAAACCGCCCGCCAGGTCGCCGCGCAAATTGCCGAGCTGGCCGCCGACCCGCGCAACAACGGCCAGCTCCCCCACCGCCAGGCCGAACTGCTGTCCAGCAGCGGCCTGACCGCCATCGCGGTACCTGCCAGGTTCGGCGGCCTCGGTGCCTCGGTGCAGACTGTGGTCGAAACCGTGCGCCTGATCTCTACCGCCGACGGCGGCGTCGGCCAGTTGCTGCAGATTCACAACGTCATGCTGCGCGGCATCTTCACCGGCTACCCGGATGAAGTACGCGACCGGCTGATCGCCGACGTGCTGGCCGGCAAGCGCTTCGGCAACGCCCTGGCCGAAGTCGGCGGCAAGAACAAATTTGCCCTCAAGACCCGCGTCGAGCGCCGTGCCGATGGCCAGTGGGTACTCAACGGCAGCAAGTTCTACTCCACCGGGTCCTACCTGGCCGAGTGGATTTCGCTGACCGCTGCCAGCGAAGACGGTGGCGTCGGCGTGCTGCTGCACCGCGACACCCCCGGGCTGACCCTGATCGATGACTGGCAGGCCTTCGGCCAGCAGAACTCGGTGAGCGGCACGGTGAACTTCGACAACATCGTGCTCGACGAGCGCTACCTGACCCGCCGCAGCGGCCCAATGAAACGCACCGGCCTGACCTTCCCGCAGATCCTCCATGCGGCCATCGACACCGGCATCGCCGCTGGCGCCTTGCAGGCAGCTGTCGAGTACCTGCGCGAGCATGCCCGGGCCTGGGTGGAAAGCGGCGTCGAACGCGCCAGTGACGAGCCACATGTGATTCGCCAGATCGGCGAATACGCCGTGGCGCTGCGCGGTGCCGAGTCAGTGCTGCGCGAGGCGGCGCGGGTGTTCGACGAACACGAGCGCGACCCAGAGAACAAGGCCTTGCAGGATGAGCTGATCTTGTCGGTGGCGACTGCCCGCGCGCATTCCGATGCTGCGTCGCTGAAGATTTCCAGCGACCTGTTCTCGTTGTTGGGGGCCAGCGCGTCGCTGAGCAAGTGGAACCTCGACCGCTTCTGGCGCAATGCCCGAGTGCACACCACCCACGACCCTATCCGCTGGCGGCTGCACAACGTGGGTAACTACTACCTGAACGGGGCCGATCCGGGGGAGTACACGGCGGTGCTAAATGCCAAGGAAACCCAGGGCGCTACCCGCCGTTGACACGGGGTTTGGACGGAGGGGCGCTTTGCGCCCCTATCGCGACACAAGGCCGCTCCTACAGGGGGCGGCGTCGCATTTTGATCGAGCATTTACATGAACCACCCTCTTCTTCGGGCTTTGGCCATCTATCGCGAAATGCCCTGGCGCTTCGCACTGGTCACAGCCTTGTACATTGCCGGCAACCTCGGCCTGGCCTGGCAGCAGTGGCTGATCGGCCGTGCGGTCGATGATGTCAGCGCCGGCCGCGCCGTGCTGCGCCTGGCCGACGGCCGCCTGGACGCCAGCGTGGCCTGGCACTGGCTGTGGCTGCTGCTGGCCATCGCCCTGGGCCGCGGCCTGCTGCAGTACGCCGCTGCCGTGCTGTCGCTGGTGCTCAGCCAGGCCCTGCTCACGCGCCTGCGTGAACGCATCCTCAACCAGGTGCAGCGCTTGCATCTGGGCTACCACTGGCACCACGGCATGGGCGAGCTGGTCACGCGCACCACCCGCGACGCCGACAAGGTGCGCGACGCGCTGATCACTTTCTGGCGGCAGATCATCGAAACGCCGCTGGTGGTCATCGCCGCCGTGGGTTTGTTGAGCTGGTACGACCCACTGCTTGGCCTGGTGCCGTTGCTGCTGACCGGCGCCGGGTTGTGGCTGTTCGTGGTGCAGACCGATCGGCTGGTCAGCCTGGACCGCGCAGTGGGCGCTGCCTATGACCAGGTCAGCCAGGACCTGGCCGAAGGCATCGGCGGGGTGCGGGTGATCAAGGCCTTTGGCCTGGAAAACCAGCGCATCGCGCGGTTCGCCAGCCAGGTCGAGGTGTTTACCGGCCACGCCCGCGCCGCCCTCGCCTACGCCAGCTCGCGGATTCCACTGCCGCAGGCTGTGGTGGCGCTGGGGCATGTGTGGATCCTGGTCTACGGTGCCCACCGTGTGGCAGCCGGCGCGCTGGGCATCGGCGAGCTGGTCGCCGCGCTGCTGGTGGCCACCACGCTGGTGTTTCGCATCGAAGGCATTGGCCGGGTGATGCAGACGTTCGCCGATGCCCGCGCCAGCGCCGAACGCATCTGGCAGTTGCTGGACGAACGCCCGGCCATCATCAGCGGCCATGCCACCCTGCCCGCAGGGCCGTTGGGGCTTAAGCTGAACCAGGTGCAAGTCAGTGCAGCGGAAGCTGGCCGGCCTGTCCTGCAGGACTGCTCGCTGACGCTGTTGCCCGGTGAGGTGGTGGCACTGGTCGGTGCCACCGGCACCGGTAAAAGCCTGTTGGCCAGCCTTTTGCCACGTTTGGCCGATGTGCAGCACGGCAGCGTGCAAGTCGGTAGCGACACTGCCGGTTGGCAAAACGTGCGCGACCTCGACCTGGCGGACCTGCGCCGCCGCGTGCAGGTATTGCCGCAAGAGAGCTTCCTGTTCTCTGACAGCCTGGCTGCCAACTTGCGCCTGACCGCGCCGCAGGCCAGCGATGCACAGTTGCGCGAAGCATTGCGCCTGGCCGCCGCCGAGGATGTGCTGGAACGCCTGCCTCACGGCCTGAATACCCCGCTGGGCGATCGTGGCGTAACCCTGTCCGGCGGCCAACGTCAACGCCTGTGCCTGGCCCGCGCATTGCTCGGTGCACCCGACATCCTCTGCCTGGACGACGCCACCAGCGCACTCGATGCCTTGGGCGAACGGCAGGTGCTGGACAACATCCGTCGCCTGCACCGCGCGAGCGGCCAAGGCCCGACTTTGCTGCTGATCACCAGCCGCCTGTCCACCCTGCTACTGGCCGACCGTGTAGTGATGCTGGAAAACGGCCGCATTACCGCCAGCGGTAGCCATGCCGAGCTCAGTGCAGACAACGCCCACTACCGCGACTTGCTGGGGATCGACCATGAGTGACACGCAACACACACCTGCCAGCGATATCGACATCGAGCAACGCCTGGCCCGCCAGGCGCTGGACCGCGGTATGTTCCACCGCCTGCTGCCGCTGTTGCGGCCAATTCGTGGGCAAATCCTGACAGTGATCGGCATCGAGTTGCTGCTGGTGTTCACCGTTTTCCTGCGGCCGTGGTTCGTGCGTGAACTGCTGGACAAGGGCCTGGTGCCCAGCGCCGACCACTGGCTGCTCGACGAGCGCCTGGTGCTGTGGCTGGGCCTGGGGCTGGCAGCGAGCTGGCTCGGGCGCTTCTTGCTGGCCGGGGTGTCGCAGTTCATTGCCGGGCGCGCAGCGATAGGCGTAATCAACGCCCTGCGGGTGAAAGTGTTCGCCCATGTGCAGGCGCTGTCGGTGAGCTACTTCGACCAGACCCGGGCCGGGCGTATCATTTCCCGTGCCGACCGTGACGTGGACGCGCTGGAGCCCTTGCTGGTGCAAGGCCCGCCCGAGCTGCTCGGCGCCCTGCTACGTTGCGGCCTGGCAGCGGTAATGCTATGGCGCATCGACCCCAGTTTCTTCTACAGCCTGGTTGCCACGGTACCGCTGCTGGCCGTGGCCACCTGGCGCTTCAAGCGAGTATCGCAACGCAACTGGGCCAAGGTGGCCGAGCAGCGCAGCCGCTTCACCGCGCACCTGGTGGAAAGTGTGAGCGGGGTACGGCTGATACAGCAATGCGGGCAAGAGCAGACCAACCAGGCACGCTACCGGGGCCTGCTGGAAGACTTCAACCAGGCACTGATCCGCGGCAGCCTGCGCGCTGGCTGGTTCGCCCCTTTCACCGCACTGCTGAGCACCGCCGGCATGGCCGTGCTGTTGCTGGTCGGCGCCTACGGCCTGGCCGAAGGCAAGGTCAGCGTGGGCCAGGTGGCCGAGAGCCTGTTCTACGTGTTCCTGTTCCTTGGCCCGCTGCAAGAGCTGTCGGACCTGTTCGAGCGCTACGCCACCGGCAGCGCTTCGGCCCAGCGCATTTTCCTGTTGCTCGACACCCGCCCGCAGGTGCTCGACCCCCCCGCGCCGCGCGCGCTGGCCAGGGCACGCGGCCAGGTGGACTTCGACGCGGTCGGGTTTGCCTATGCGCCGAACAGCCCGCGCCCGGTGATTGACGGGCTGAGCCTGCATATCCGTGCCGGCGAGGTGCTGGCCATCGTCGGCCCCTCGGGGCATGGCAAGAGCACGCTTGTACAGTTGCTGACGCGCTTCTACGAAGTGCAGCAAGGCGCAGTCAAGCTCGATGGCATCGACCTGCGCGCGCTGGCCCAACATGACCTGCGGCGCAACGTAGGCGTGGTGCTGCAGGACAACGTGCTGTTCAGCGGCAGCATCCTCGACAACCTGCGCCTGGCCGCGCCCACCGCCAGCGATGCACAGCTGGTGGCAGCAGCCCGCGAGCTGGGTGCCGACGAGGTGCTGGAACGTTTGCCACAGCGCTACCACACTGAAGTCGGCCCGCTGGGCGCGCACCTCAGCCACGGCCAGCGCCAGCTGGTGTGCCTGGTGCGGGCCTATCTGGCCGACCCGGCAGTGCTGGTGCTCGACGAAGCCACTTCGGCGGTGGACGTGCACACCGAGCGGCGTATCCAGCGTGCCCTGCGCCGGCTGTGCCAGGGGCGCACGGCGATCATCATTGCTCACCGACTGGCGACCATCCGCGATGCAGACCGGATTGCCGTGGTGAAACATGGGCAGGTGGTGGAGCAAGGGGCGCATGCCGAGCTGATTGGCCGGGGTGGGGCTTATTCAGCGCTGTATGAAGCGTATCTGCGCAGTGCCGGGGAAGTAGCAACTGCGGCGGTCGAAGTCTGACTTGCCGGCCTCTTCGCGGGTGAACCCGCTCCCACAGAACTGCACTTAGCTAACTGATTAGCAGGGTCTCTGTGGGAGCGGGCGTGCCCGCGAACACCGGCGCAGCCGGTGCCATACACCGCGTTGGATTCTTCGCGGGCACGCCCGCTCCCACAAAGTCCGCGTCGCGCTTACGAATTCAGCTCTCTGCGTGACAACGCAGCCCAAAGGGCTGGGTAATCTCCCACAGGTACAGCGCAGGTCTGACAGGCAGCGCAGAACCTGTGGGAGCGGGTTCACCCGCGAAAGGGCCGGAACAGATATGCACCGCACCCTGCTGCCACCCCAGCATCCATTGCTGCCGCACTGCTGCCACAGCAGCACCCCTCTCCCCGTCTACTCATCAAACCCCCGCCCCACAGGCCCTACGCCACGCATGGCACAGCCGTTGCACCACCCTCCCCATCTGCACAACCTCCCTCTTCAGGAGCCCCCATGACCACCGAATTCTTCTGGCGCCTGCCTTTAGGCACCGACGGCCCGCAGCTGTCCACCGACCGCCATAACCGCGGCAACCCCGCCCACCGCCCCGGCAACATCGCGCCCGGCCGATTGCCCGACGGCCAGGCGGATGGTTTCACCTACATCGACTACATCGCCCAGGTCGCCAAGGCGGCCGAGCTCGCCGGGTTCGAAGGCGCGCTGCTGCCCACCGGCCCGGAGCCGTGGATCGCAGCCGCCGCGCTCGCCCGCGAAACCCGGCGCATTCGCTTCCTGATCGCTTTCCAGGCCACCTGGACCTTGCCCGCTTATGCCGCCCAGCAGGCGGCAATCCTGCAGAACCTCAGTGGCGGTCGCCTGGACTGGAACATCATCACCGGCGGCAACCCGGCCAGCCAACGGGCCAATGGCGACTTCCTCGAACATGACCTGCGCTACAAGCGTACCGGCGAATTCCTCGACGTGATCCAGGGCCTGTGGACGCAGGACAAGTTTTCCTATGAAGGCGATATCTACCGCCTGGAAAACGGCAGCCTGCCACCGGGGCTGCAACACGAACGCAAACCGGGCGTGTACTTCTCTGGCTTTTCCGATGCCGCGCTGGACGTGGCTGCACGCCACGCTGATGTGTACCTGAATTGGGCCGAACCCATCGACAAGCTCAAGCCACATATCGAGCGTGTGCGCGAGCTGGCCGACAAGCAAGGCCGCACGGTGCGTTTCGGTCTGCGTGTCGACCTGTTCGCCCGCGAGACCGAGGAACAAGCCTGGCGCGAGCTGCGCCAGCAGTTCGAGCGCCTGGAAGGCAAGGCCAGTGCCAGCGCCAAGGGCTTCGTGACCGGTTCGGACTCGGTAGGCGGTGCACGCCAGGCAGCCTATCACCAAGGCTTGCAGGGCTTCGACGAACTGATCCTGGCGCGCAACCTGTGGGCCGGTTTCGCCAAAGCCAAGCCCGGCCCCACCGTGGGCCTGGTGGGCAGCCACCAGAACATCGCCGAACGCCTGGCCGAATACCGCGATGCCGGTTTCAGCACCTTCATCCTCGCCGCCAACCCGCACCTGGAAGAGGCCCTGCGCATCGGCCAGGAAGTGCTGCCGCTGGTGCAGGCCGCCACCCCTACCCCTCTGCAAGCCAGTGCCTGACCCGGAGCCAGAACATGAGCCAAACCCTCGATACCTTGTGGTACACCCGCTGTCCGGTGCCCACCGGCCTGGGCATTGCCGTGCAGCAAGGCTGGCTGCAGGAAGACCTGGCCGGCCTCGGCACCCAGGTACAGTCCCTGCGTGAAGCCGACCAGCAGGCGGTGCGCGAATCGCACTTCGACCACAGTCTGCTCAATTCGGTGCGCCACGGCGGCAGCATCCCGGCCATCTGGGCCCGCGCCCAAGGCCGCGACACCCGGGTGATCGGCCTGTCATGGGCAGATGAGGCGCAATTGATCCTGACCCGGCCAGACAGCGGCATCCACACCGTAAAAGACCTCAAGGGCCGCCGCTTCGGCCTGCCCGACTGGGCCGCAGCACAGATCGACTTCACCCGCGCCCAGGCGCTGCGCGGGCTGGAAAACGCCCTCAAGCTCGCAGGGTTGCAAGTGGGCGACGTGGACTTGGTCAACTACCGCTACGACGGCACCTTCAGCGACCGCCCGGTGCGCAACGTGGCCGGCACACCGGTGTCCAGCACCCAGAGCGAAGGCCGCAACCTGGAGCTGGCCGGCCTGCTGCGCGGCGAGGTCGACGCAATCTTTCTCAAAGGCGCCAGCGCCGTGCAACTGGCCCACGCCTTCGCCCTGCACACAGTGATCGACACCGGCAGCCACCCCGACCCGCTGATCCGCAGCAACAACGGCACACCACGCACCCTGGCGGTGGACAGCCACCTGCTGGCGCAGCACCCGCAGGTGGTGCACACGCTGCTCGGTTCGGTGCTGCGCGCCGAGCGCTGGGCACATCAGCACCCCGACGAAACACGTCGCTACCTGGCGCGGGAAACCAACTGCAGCGAGTATTGGGTACAAGTGGCTTACGGCGCTGACGCCCACCTGCGCCTGAGCACGCGCCTGGAAGAACAGGCCATCGATGCCTTGCAGGACTTTGTCGAGTTTCTGAAACGCTGGCGCTTCATCCCGGCCCGCTTCGAGGTGCGCGACTGGATCACCCGCGAGCCACTCGACCAACTGCTGGCTCCCCTCCAAATGGACAGGAAACCCGTTACCCCATGACCAAGCCCCTGGAAACCCTCTGGTACACCCACAGCCCAGTTCCCACCGGGCTCGGCATTGCCGTGCAGTCGGGTCGCCTGGCCGAGGCGTTTGCGCCGTTCGGCACCAACATCCAGTCGCTGCGCGAGTCCAGCGAACGCGAAGTGCGCGAAGCCCATTACGACCATCACTTGCAGAACTCGGTGCGCCACGGCGGCAACATCCCGGCGATCTGGGCCTACGCCAGCGGCGTCGAGACCCGCGTGCTGGGGTTGTCGTGGAGCGATGAGGTGCAATTGATCCTCACCACCGAAGAAAGCGGTGTGCGCAGCATTCGCGACCTTAAAAACCGTCGCTTCGGCATACCGAAGTGGGCGAATGTACAGATCGACTTCACCCGCGCCCAGGCCCTGCGCGGGCTGGAAAACGCCCTGAAGCTCGAAGGCCTGGCGGTGGCCGATGTGGAGCTGGTCGACTACCCCTATGGCGGCACCTACAGCGACGATGCCAAGCAGCACCTGTACGGCGCCGAAGTGAGCCTGGACACCAGCCGCTTCAGCCGGCGCAACAACGAGCTGATCGGCCTGCTGCGCGGTGACATCGACGCCATCTTTCTCAAAGGCGCGCACGCCGTGCACCTGGCCCACGAGTTCGGCCTGCGCGTAGTGGTCGACACCGGCAGCCACCCCGACCCGCTGATCCGCAGCAACAACGGCACCCCGCGCACGCTGACCGTGGACCGGCACTTGCTGGAAAACCACTTCGATGCCAGCCGTACGCTGGTCGACACGGTGCTGCGCACCGAGCAATGGGCCTGGGCCAACCCCGAGGAAACCCGGCGCTTTCTGGCACGTGAGCTGAACACCAGCGAATACTGGGTGGCGGCGGCTTACGGCGATGATGCGCACAGGCGCTTGCGCACGACGCTGGACAGCCGCTCGATCGACGCGCTGCAGGACTTTACCGAGTTCCTGTTCAGGTGGGAGTTCATACCGCGGCGATTTGACGTGCGCGACTGGATTGATTTTCACGTACTGGAGAGTGTGATCGGTTCGACTTCGCGGTTAGCCGTTTGAGATTTTTGGGGCTGCTGCGCAGCCCATCGCGACACAAGGCCGCTCCTACACAGTCCTGCATACGCCGGTCGATTGTAGGAGCGGCCTTGTGTCGCGATAGGGCCGCAAAGCGGCCCCAACAATCTCAGCCCAACGACTGCTGCCCCAGCAGCACCCGCCCAGCACCCCACTGCTGCCCAATCTGCAACACCCTCTCAAAATCAGAATTAAATCTTTATAGTTCAATGACTTAACAACATGGCACAGTCCCTGCTCTAGCTCTCCCCAACAACGCTTTACATACGGGGAGATCCACCATGCACCAGCTCAATCCACTAGCCCGCCAGATCAGCCTCGCGCTGCTGCTGGCCGGCACCGGCAGCCAGGCCATCGCCGCCAACGAAGACAACAAGAGTGAACCGGCCCTGGAAACCGTCACCGTCACCGCCCAGCATCGCGAACAGACCTTGCAGGAAGTACCGGTAGCGGTATCGGCCATCAAAGGCACCAGCATCACCGCCGATGGCGTGCGTTCGATGGGCGACATCACCACCTTCGTGCCCAATGCCTCGGCCAAGAACCCCGATGGCGACGGCCGCCCGCGTTGGTACATCCGTGGCCTGGGCACCGGCGATACCGGCGCGGCAACGGTCTTCCCGGTAGGTATCTATGCCGATGACGTCTACCTCAATGCTCCCATCGCTGGCGGCGGGCCGCTGTTCGACCTGGAGCGCATCGAAATCCTGCGTGGGCCACAAGGCACCCTGTATGGCAAGAACACCACTGCCGGTGCAGTGAACGTGATCTCGAAGAAGCCCACCTTCGACACCGACGGGTATGGCACCGTCGGCTTTGGCAGCAAGAACGAACGTATCGTCACAGGCGCCATCGGCGGCGCGCTGGTGGACGAAAAACTGGCCGGACGAGTAGCGCTGTATTCCGAGGAGCGTGACGGCTTCCAGAACAACGACTTCGACGGCAACACCTATGGCGATGTGAACAAGAAGGCCATCCGCCTGCAGTTCCTGGCCCAACTCAACCCCGACCTGGATGCCCTGCTCAAGCTACACAGCCGCCAGTTCAAGGGCGACGGCAGCAATGGTTCGCTGCCAGTGGGCCGCTACTACAACGTTGGCTACGAACGCCCGCATGGCCGCGACATCTCGCTGAACGTCAACGAGGACTATCGCCTGGACCACGACGGCGCCTCGCTGACGTTCAACTGGTACCTTGGCGACTACACGCTGACCTCGATCAGCGCTTACGACTACATCCGCAACCGCTCCACCAGCGACGCCGACTACACCCCCTACGAGGTCAACGGCGCGTCGATCACCGACAACAGCTACCGCCAATGGTCGCAAGAGCTGCGCCTGGCCTCGCCGGAGGATCGCCCGCTGCACTGGCTGCTGGGTGCGCACTACTTCCACGAAGACCTCGACAGCTCGGCACAGCGGGTGGTTACCCCTGGGCCAACGCCCAACGGCACCGGCTCGAACCAGGTGGGCACCACGGCGTTGCGCGATATGGGCTTTGACCACCGCACCGACAGCTACGCGCTGTTCGGCAACCTGACCTACGACTTCACCGATGATTTCAGCGTCACCGGCGGCCTGCGCTGGACCCAGGAGAAAAAGGACATCAACCTGGACCTGGTGCAACTGACCCGTGCCACCGCCAACGGCCCGCTGATCCCGCTGGGTGGCGTGGGCACCAACGGCAACCGCCAGGAAGACAAGACCTGGGAAGCCTGGACCTACGACCTGACGCCCGAGTACCGCATCAACGACAACCTGCGGGTGTTCTTCCGCTACGCCCACGGGTTCCGCTCGGGTGGCTTCAACACCGGGCTGTCGACCAGCCTGGCGCAGCTGACCACGGTTGACCCGGAAGAGCTGGATGCCTACGAGCTGGGGCTGAAGTCAGAGTGGTTCGACCGCCGACTGACCGTCAACGCCAATATCTTCTACTACGACTACTCCGACATCCAGGTGAACCTGCTGACGGTGAACAACGGCGTGCTCACCACCGCGCTGACCAACGGCGCCAAGGGCAAGGTCAAGGGCGCAGAGCTGGAGATCGAAGGCCAGCCGACAGAGCGCCTGCACTTGCGCGCGGCGGTGTCGTTCCTGGACACCGAGTACACCGACTTCAAGAACACCAACCCAACCACAGGCGCAGTGACCGGCGACTACAGCGGCAACAGCTTTGTGCGTTCGCCGCGTAACGTGGTGTCGCTGGGCGCCGACTACACCATCCCATTGGAAGTGGGCGGCAAGCTGGTGGCAGGGGGCGACGTGAGCTTCCGCGATAAGGAGTACTTCCTGGCCGACCGCCAGAGCAGCGCTGACGAAACCCTCAGCCAGCCCCACTACACCCTGGCCAACGCGCGCCTGAGCTGGTTCAGCCACGACGACAAGTTGAGCGTGACCGGGTTCGTCAACAACCTCACCGACCGCCGCTACCAGGTACACGGCCGGCCCAACGGTACCGCCGGGCAGTACGTGATCACCTACGGCGACCCACGCACCGTCGGGCTCAGCGTTACCAGCCGCTTCTGAGTTGCCCTTCAGGGCCTCATCGCCGGCAAGCCAGCTCCCACAGGTACAGCACAGGGCCTGAAACGTGTGGGGACCTGTGGGAGCTGGCTTGCCGGCGATGAGGCCTGCACTGCCAATACATCATTCAGCAGGAAAATCCCATGCCCCACCACTCCCCCTTGGCCAGCGCCATCGCCCTGGCCATCGCCGGCCTCGCCGTGCCCGCCTTCGCCGCCGAATCCAACGACCGCCTGGACACGGTGGTCGTAGTCGGCACCCACCGCAGCGACGTCACCGCCCTGCAAAGCGCCGCCCCGGTCGATGTACTAAGCGGCGAAAAACTGCAGGAAACCGGCGCCGCCGACCTGTCCGCCGCGCTCACGGCGCTGTCACCGTCGTTCAGCTTCCCGCAATCGCCGCAAGGCGCCTTCGCCGGCTCCATTGCCCAAGGCGCCTCGCTGCGCGGCCTGGCATCCGACCAGGTGCTGGTGCTGGTCAACGGCAAGCGCCGCCACACCAGCGCCAACGTCACCCGCCAGGGCCTGGTCAACGCCCGTGGCGCGGCAGCGGTGGACCTCAGCCTGATCCCGCTGTCGGCCATCGAACGCGTGGAAATCCTGCGCGACGGCGCCGCCGCCCAGTACGGTTCGGACGCCATCGCCGGGGTGATCAACATCGTGCTCAAGGAGCGTGACGACGGCGGTAACGCCGGCTACCGTTTCGGCGGTTACAAGAAAGGCGACGGCCTGCAACGCAAACTCAGCGGCTGGAAGGGCTTTGCCCTGCCCAACGACGGCTTCCTGACCCTGGCTTTCGACGCCGGCAGCCAGGACCCGGCCAGCGACACCCGCGACGACAACCGCATTTTCTACCCCGGCTCCACCAGCATCGACACCGCGCGCGAGCAGAACAACCGCTACCGCAACTGGCGCTGGGGCTCAGGCAATGTCTCAGACCAGTACAACTTTACCGCCAACGCCGAAATGGGCCTGACCGAGGGCTTGAGCGCCTACGGCTTCGCCACCTATGCGCACAAGAATACCGACGCCGAAAACTTCTTCGACCCACCCACCACCCTGCGCAACAACTATGGCAGCGTAGCCTTGGCGCGCTACCCGGACGGCCGCCTGCCGGTCACCCGCTACGGCCTGGAAGACTTTGCCGTCACCGGTGGCCTGCGCTTCGAAGACCAGGCCCTGGGCAAATTCGACCTGGCGCTCAATTACGGTGACAACCGGGTCGACTCCACCGACCGCGACGCCATCAACCCCAGTTGGGGCAGCGCCAGCCCGTCGACCATCTACACCGGCCGCCGCGAGGCCGATCAGACCAACCTGACCCTGGACTGGACCCGCGACTTTGCCAACGACTGGCTGTTCAAGCCGTTGACCGTGTCCGCCGGGCTGGCCTGGCGCCAGGAAAACTACGACCTCAGCGAAGGCGACGCCGCAGGGTGGTCCAACGGCCCCCTGTTCAACACCAACGATCCCATCACCGGCCGACGGATTCCGGGTTACTACTCGGGCATCACCCAAGTCGATGCCGTGTCACTCGACCGCCGCGTAATAGGCGCCTACTTCGATGTCGAAGCCCAGCTCACCGAGAAATTCCAGGCTGGGGTTGCCGTGCGCAGCGAGCATTACTCGGACTTTGGCGACACCACCAACGGCAAGCTGTCGTTGCGCTATGATTTCACCCCCCAGATTGCTGCCAGGGCCAGCGCCAGCACCGGTTATCGCGCGCCTTCGCTGGTGCAGAGCGGTCTGTCGTCGTTCAGCGTGCAGGTGGTGGAGCAGCCGCCAGGCAGTGGCAACTGGGTCGAGGTGCAGCAGCGCACCCTGCGTGCCGACAGCCCGGAGGCAGCCCTGGTGGGCGGCAAGGCACTGAAGCCTGAGGAGTCGACCAACTTCTCCGTCGGCCTGGTCTGGCGGCCACTGCCCAACGCCTCGGTCACCCTTGATGCCTACCGCATCGACATCGACAACCGCATTACCCTGTCCGACCAACTTCCGGCCGCGGTGGTCGGCCCGATCTTCGCTGGCACGCCCTACGCCAACATCCAGAGCGCGGCCTTCTACACCAACATTGCCGACACCCGCACCGACGGCTTCGAACTGGCCGGCCATTACCAGCTGGACGTGGGCCGATGGGGCCGTGTGGACTTCAACGGCGGTTACGCGCGCAACAACACCCGCATCACCGGGCTGGACGATGTTGGCAGTATCCCCGGCAACCAGATCATCGGGCGCAACACCCAGGGGCTGATCGAAGACGGCACACCCGAGGACAAGCTGACCCTCAGCGCCAACTGGCTGTATGAAGGCTGGAGTGTCACCGTTGCCCAGCGCCGTTATGGCGAATGGAAAAACCGCAACGCCGCCAACCCGACGCTGGACCAGACCTTCAGCCCGCAGTGGGTAACCGACCTGGACGTGTCTTATCGCTTTGACCTGGGCCTGACCTTGTCGGCGGGCGCGATCAACCTGTTCGACAGCCACCCGGACAAGCTCGAGGGCGCGCAGTTGTATGGCGTGCCGAAGTACTCCATTACCAGCCCGGAGGGTGCGCAAGGGGCGTTCTACTACACCAGTGTGAATTACGACTTCTGATCTGATGATCTGAAACCGCGCTGGCTTCTTCGCGGGCTTGCCCGCTCCCACAGGAGGGCACCGACCTGCAAACCTGCGTAGTACCTGTGGGAGCGGGCGAGCCCGCGAAGAAGCCAACACTGATGCTGCTGACAGACTGCTGCTGTAGCAGCACCCCACTGCTGCCCCAGCACCACCCTCCCTCTCAGGCCCCGTAATCCCGGCTCTGCACCGCCTGGCACAGCTCTTGCGATACCCCTTTACCCTCTGCTTTCCCAAGGCCGGCCATGCACGTGCTCTCCCGTCTTTCCTGGTTCATCTCCCCCCTGGCCCTGCTCACCCTCTGGGCCGCAGTGGCCAATGCCGGGCTGTTTCCCGCCAACCTGCTGATCCCGCCTCTGGAGGTTTGGCATAGCCTGAACGATCTGCTCGCAACCGGCGAGCTACAAGAGCACCTGGCCGGCAGCCTGTCGCGACTGGCCCTGGGTTTCACAGGCGGCACGCTGGCCGGCCTTGGTTTTGGCGCGGCGCTGGCCTTGTCAAAAACCGTGGAGGCTTATTGCGCACCGCTGTTCCACACCCTGCGCCAGGTGCCCAGCATCGCCCTGATCCCGATGTTCGTGCTGCTGTTCGGCGTGGACGAAACCTTCAAGGTGGTGATCGTTGCCAAGACCGCATTCTTCCCGGTGGCGCTGGCCACCTGCGAAGGTATCCGCGCCATCCCGCGCAGCCACTTCGAAGTGGCCGCGGTGTACCGATTGCGCTGGCCCACGCTGGTAGGCCGGATTGCCCTGCCCGCTGCAGTGCCAGCTATCGTCACCGGCATACGCGTGGCCCTGACCCGGGCCTGGGTAGTGCTGGTGGCATGCGAACTGCTGGCGGCCGACAGCGGCCTGGGGCAGATGATCGAGATGGGCCGGCAGATGCTGCGCATTGATGTGGTGATGGTCGGCGTGGTGCTGACCGGGCTGATCGGCTTCACCCTGGATTTCACCCTGCGACGCTTGGAACGGCACTTGTCCGCCTGGCAAAGCCGTTGAGGAGGCTGTGATGAAACGACCTGATTTGCGTGGCCTGGTACTGCCACTTTTGCTGCTCGGGGCCTGGGAGTACGCCTCGCGCCAGGGTGCAGCCGGGGCCTATGCCTTCGTGCCACTGGCGCAGGTGGGCACAGCACTGGCCGAACTGCTGGGCAGCGGTGAATTACTGGTCAACCTGTGGGCCAGCCTGATGCGCACCTGCAGCGGTCTGGCCATCGGCATTGCCGGCGGTATCGGCCTGGGTGCATTGATGGCCATGTGCACACCCGCCAACCGCCTGATCGCGCCGCTGTTCCACGCTTTGCGCCAGGTGCCAATGCTGGGCTGGATCCCGCTGATCGCCTTGTGGCTGGGTAACGGCGAAGGCGCCAAGTTGCTGATCGTCAGTTTGGCGGCGTTGTACCCGATGGTGCTCAACACCTTCGAGAGCCTGCGCCAGGTCGCAGGCCAGCACCGCGAAGCGGCGCGGGTACTGATGCTGAGCCGCTGGCAGCAGCTTTGGCTCATTCTGTTACCCGCCGCACTGCCAGGCATTGCCGCCGGCGTGCTGCAAGCCATGGCCTTCGCCTGGGTGACCTCAGTGGGCAGTGAGTTGTTCCTGTCTGCCGGGGCGGGCCTGGGCAGCCTGATGATGAATGCCGAAGCCGCCGCGCGCATGGAAATCATCGTGGTCTGCGTGCTGTGCATCGGCCTGAGTGGCTACCTGATGTCCTGGCTGTGCACCCTGCTCACCCGCCGCCTGCTGCGCTGGCGCACCCACTCTTGAAAGGCCCCACCATGAACGCCATCGCCCACGCTCTACCCACCACCGCCAGCACTGGCGCGCTGACCATACGCAGCCTGAGCAAAGCCTACCCGCTCAAGGGCAAGCCTGTGCCAGTGCTCGAAGGCATCAACCTGGACATCCGCCCTGGCGAATTCATCAGCATTGTCGGCGCCAGCGGCTGTGGCAAATCCACCCTGCTGCGGCTGATTGTCGGCCTCGACCAGGACTACCAGGGGCAGATACTGCTGGACCAGCAACCCGTAAGCGGGCCGGGCCTGGAGCGCGGTATCGTGTTCCAGGACCATCGCCTGTTCCCGTGGATGACCCTGCAGCAAAACATTGCCCTGGCCTTGAAAAACCACGTGCTACCCGCAGCCGAGAAGCACCGGTTGGTGGCCGAGCACATCGAACTGGTCGGCCTGAGCGGCTACGAGCAGGCCTATCCGCACCAGCTGTCTGGCGGCATGGCCCAGCGCGCGGCAATTGCCCGGGCGCTGGTGAACAAGCCCAAGGTCCTGTTGCTGGACGAGCCGCTGGGGGCGCTGGATGCCCTGACCCGGGTGCGCCTGCAACAGGAGCTGCAGCGTATCTGGGTGCAGGAGCGCTGCACGGTGATCATGGTGACCCATGACATCGAGGAAGCGCTGTACCTGGGCGATCGGGTGATCGTGATGGATGCGCACCCAGGGCGGATTCGTGAGGACCTGCGCATTGACCTGCCGCATCCGCGCCAGCGGGACAGCCAGCTGTTGCAGGGGTACAAGCAGCGCTTGTTGGGGGAACTTGTAGGGCATTGATCAGCGTATCTGATGCTTATGCAGCAAGCGGTAAAAGGTCGGCCGCGAAATCCCCAGCACTTTCGCCGCCAGGCTCATGTTATCGCTATGCCGGTTAAGCACATCGCACAGTGCCTGGCGCTCGGCCCGCTGCTTGTATTCATCCAGCGTGCCCAGCGGCTGCTGCCCCTGTTCCAATGTCTGCAGCCCCAGGTCCTGCGCCTCGATCTGCCGGCCCTCAGCCAGCACCAGGCCGCGACGCACCCGGTTGGCCAGCTCGCGTACATTGCCCGGCCAGTCGTGCCGGCCCATGGCCGCCAGGGCATGGTCGCTGAACGAGCGCGGCCGGCGTCCGGTTTCCAGGCTGTAGAAATGGGCAAAATGGCTGGCCAGCATCGACAAGTCACCATGCCGGTCGCGCAGTGGCGCGGTCACCACCTGCAACACGTTCAGGCGGTAATACAGGTCTTCGCGAAAACGACCCTGCTCGATGGCCCTTTCCAGGTCAACGTGGGTGGCGGCCAATACCCGCGCGTCCACGGGTATCGGCTGGCTGCCGCCCACCCGCTCAATGTGCTTTTCTTGCAAAAAACGCAGCAGATTGGCCTGTAGCTCCAGCGGCAGGTCACCGATTTCGTCAAGGAACAGTGTGCCGCCATGGGCGGCTTCAATGCGCCCGGTCTTGCGCTGATGGGCACCGGTGAAAGCGCCCTTCTCATGGCCGAACAGTTCGGACTGGATCAGGTGCTCGGGGATTGCCCCGCAGTTGATGGCGATGAACGGCTGCTCGCTGCGTTGTGACTGCCGATGCAGGGTACGGGCCACCAGTTCCTTGCCTGTACCGCTTTCACCACGGATCAGCACAGGCGATTCGGTGGGCGCCAACTTGCCCAGCAGCTTGCGCAGCTCGCGGATCGGCCGGCTTTCGCCGAGCAGTTCGTGGGTCGCCTCGTCCACCTTGACGGCCCCTTTGCCGCGCAACCGCGCCATGCCGAACGCCCGGCCAAGGGTGACCTGCACGCGGGAGACATCGAAAGGCAGGGTGTGGAAGTCGAAGAACCACTCGCAGACAAAATCGCCGACAGCCGGCATGCGCAACTGCTCGGCGCTGAGCACCGCGATCCATTCTGTGTTACTGCGCTTAATCATGTCCTTGACCGCGTCCGGGTGCCTGAGGTGCGAAGCCTGCAAGCGCAACACCCCCACATCACAAGGATGATCCAGCGCGGCACCGAGCATGCAACTGTCCACATCCCAGCCTGCGCTACTCAGGCCAGGTAACAATTGGTGGCAGTCGTCGCAGGGGTCGACGATGAGCAAACGACGTTGAGCGGCAAGCTGCTGCATGACCGATCCTTGGCGCCAGTTTTTGGTTTTATTAAGTAAAACAGTAAGTTGTGGCGCCCGTTTAACAGTAGCAACGAAGTTGACGGTGCCCACTACCGTCTGTCTGCTGACGCATTTTTTTACAAAGTGCCACGGGAATTTTCGCACTCTGTCGACATCACATGGCGGCGCAGCAAACAACGGATACAGGCCTGACAAAATATTTTACACCTATTGTGTGACTTGCCCCCGGACAACGAGCATCAGTACACATAACCCCGCGCTGCACTTCGCGACTCTTGAGGCGACTTTAAAGCAACGCGGAATCACTTCGATGTTTGGGACCATAGAGAGACCGAACCATGAATGCCCCGCTCCGTGTCAACGAAGCACTGCTGATTGCCGACCACGCCTTCGAACCTTTCCAGTGCGTAGCCTGGGATGCACCCAATGGTACTGGTGAGCTGAGCCTGGCAGTGATCGACCGGACCAGCACCCGCATCGGCAGCAAGCAAGTGTCTTCGCGTATCTACTCCGACCCTGCCCAGTGGGCCAGCCTGATCGAAGAAGTACGCGCCGAATTGTGTGAAAAAGGTTACGACCTGCAACCGTGGTCGATGCCAAAGTAACATTGCCGGGTAAAAAAGTGCGTGCAACGCCACGCACTTTTTCAAATACCAAGTTGCTGTTCTGGCAACTTTCACTATTGCGACACAGTGTCGCACCCCTGCTGTTCAGTCCGCGACGTTGAACTGTTGCAAGTGCTGGTAATCGGCGTGCAGTTGTTCGGCCAGACGTCGCGCACGCCCAACACGTACCGGCGCCAACTCCATGTCCACCACCCAGGTTGAGCAGGGCATGGGTTGTACGGCGTTCCAGTGCTGAAGGCGACCATCGGTAAACACCAGGCAGCGTACCGTTTCATCCGGGTGGGCACGCTGACGCACCTGTAGCCAATGCCGGGCCTGCTCCAGTGCAGCGATCAACGGTGTACCGCCACCGGCGCCCAAGGCCTGCAGCCATGGCTGCAAGGCCGCCGAGGCCTTCAGGCCGTGGCGCTGCCACTGCGGTGTGCGCCCGCTGGCAGTCAGCAAGGCCAAGCGGGCACGCTGCCGGTAGGCCTGGTCGAACAGTGCCGCCAGCAGCCCTTTGGTCTGCGCCAGCGCCTGGTGACGGCGGGTCGAGGCCGAGGCATCGACGATCACCAGCCACAATTCTGCCGGTTTGGCCTGACGCTGTTGCCAGCACAGGTCCTGGCGCAGCCGTGGCCGCCCTTTGAGCAAGGTCGGCAGCCAGGCCACCCGGCCGCTTGCCGCACTGCGTGCGCGGCCACGGCTGGCACCGCTCTGCTTGCCTGCGCCCGCTTTGGCATCCGCCCCTTTTGCAGGTGACTGGGGGATGCTCAGGGCTTTTTTGCCCAGTTCGGTACCTCGCGGCGTGCGCCGCTAGCCACCGGCTGCGCCGGCAACGCCCCCCAGTCGCCCTGCCCGCCCTGTTCGCCCGGGTTGCTGGCGCTCTGCTGGCCGGGCTGCTGGTCCGGCGGCTGCGGCGCCGAAGGCGGATTGCCCTGCGGCGCCACGCGGCGGCGATGGCGCAAGGCGAACTCGGCGACCGCTTCGACATCCACTTCTTCGATGACCGCACCACCGCGCCAGGCGCAATGGGCGCGCGCAGCACGTAACCACACCAGATCGGCGCGCATGCCGTCGACACCCGCGGCGTAGCAACGCTCGGTGATCCAGGCCAATGCCTGGTCGTCCAGAGCAATGGCAGCCAGGGCATGGCGCGCCGCCTGGCAGCGCTCGCGCAGTTGCGCCTGGGCAGCAGCCCATTGCGTGCAGAAAGCCTGCGGGTCACTGTCAAAGGCCAGGCGCCGGCGGATGATCTGCTGGCGCGCCCCAGGCTCAGGCTGGCCCTCCAGGGCCACATTCAGGCCGAAACGGTCGAGCAACTGCGGGCGCAGCTCGCCTTCTTCCGGGTTCATGGTGCCGATCAGCACGAAGCGGGCGCTGTGCCGGTGCGAGATGCCGTCGCGCTCAATGCGGTTGGTGCCACTGGCAGCCACGTCGAGCAACAGGTCGACCAGCGTGTCGGGCAGCAGGTTGACCTCATCGACATACAGCACGCCACCGTCGGCCTGAGCCAGTACGCCCGGGGAAAACTGCGCCTTACCCTGCCCCAGCGCGGCATCCAGGTCGAGGGTACCGACCAGCCGTTCTTCGCTGGCACCCAGTGGCAGGGTGACGAACGGGCCCTCACCCAGCAGGTCAGCCAAGCCACGGGCCAGGGTGCTCTTGGCCATGCCACGCGGCCCTTCGATCAGCACACCGCCGATTTTCGGGTCGATGGCGGTCAGGCACAGCGCCAGCTTGAGGTCGTCGGCACCGACCACGGCGGCCAGCGGAAATTGTACGGGTTCACTCATTTCAAGCCTGTTCCTCGCCGTCGAGCAGTTGCTCCTCAAGGGCTTCGCGGTAGTCGCCCGGCGCCTGCCAAAGCCCGCGCTGCTGAGCCTCCAGCAGGCGCTCGGTGAGGTCGCGCAGGGCCTCGGGGTTGTGCTCGCGCATGAAATCGCGGGTGGCCGGGTCGAGCACGTAGGCATCGGCCAGCCCCTGGTAGTGATGATCGTCGATCAGGTGCGTGGTGGCATCGAAGGCGAACAGGTTGTCGACCGTCGCTGCCATCTCGAAGGCGCCCTTGTAACCGTGGCGCTTGACCCCGTCGATCCACTTGGGGTTGAGCGCGCGGGCGCGGATCACCCGGTTCAGCTCTTCCTTGAGGGTGCGGATGCGTGGCCGGTCTACCTGGCTGTGGTCGCCGTGGTAGCTGGCCACAGGCGCCCCGGACAAGGTTTCCGACGCGGCCAGCATGCCGCCCTGGAACTGGTAGTAGTCGTTCGAGTCGAGCAAGTCGTGCTCGTGGTTGTCCTGGTTTTGCAGCACCGCCTGCACTTTGGCCAGGCGCTGGGCGAACTGGGCGCGGGCCGGGGTGCCGTCATCGCTGCCGCCATAGGCGTAGCCGCCGTGGTTGAGGTAGACCTCGGCCAGGTCGTCGCGGCTGTGCCACAAGCGCCCGTCGATGGCGTTCTGCACCCCGGCACCGTAGGCACCGGGTTTGGCGCCGAACACCCGCCAGCCTGCCTGCCGGGCGGCCTGCTCGGCATCCACTCCCTGCGCTTGCAGGGTGGCGCGCTCGCTACGTACGCGGGCGGCCAAGGGGTTGAGGTCGTCGGGTTCGTCCAGCGCGGCCACCGCCTGCACGGCGGCGTCGAACAGCCGGATAAGGTTGCCGAAGGCATCGCGGAAAAAGCCCGAAACGCGCAACGTCACATCCACCCGCGGGCGGTCGAGCAGGCTCAGCGGGAGTATTTCAAAATCGTCAACGCGCTGGCTGCCGGTGGCCCACACTGGCCGCACGCCCATCAGCGCCATGGCCTGGGCGATGTCGTCGCCGCCGGTGCGCATGGTCGCCGTGCCCCACACCGACAGGCCAAGCTGGCGCAGGTGATCGCCGTGGTCCTGCAGGTGGCGTTCAAGGATCAGGCTGGCCGAAGCGAAGCCCAGCCGCCAGGCCGTGGTGGTGGGCAGGTTGCGCACGTCCACGGTGTAGAAGTTGCGGCCCGTGGGCAGCACATCGAGGCGCCCACGGCTGGGCGCACCGCTTGGCCCGGCAGGCACGAATCGCCCGGCCAGTGCCGCCAGCAGGCCATTCATTTCAGCAGCGCCGCAGGCATCCAGGCTGGGCGCCACCGCTTCGCGCAAGGCCTGCAATACCTCGCACACCGGCTGCCATTCGCTCATGTCGGGCAACTGTAGGGTCCCGCCCAGCGCCTGCTCGATCAGCTGCTGCGCCAACAGTTCCAGGCGCTCGCGGGTATCGCCACAGGTGCGCCAGGGGTCAATGCTCATGGCCAGCAGTTGCTCAGGGCGTGCGCCCTGCCAGGGCAGCCCAAGCTCACAATCGAGCGGGTCAAAACCTGGGACCAGTGCCCTGGCCAAGGCCCGCAGCAGGCTGGCGTTGCCGCCGCGACCGTCGCCACGCTCAACCCGCAACAGTGCCAGCAGCGTATCCAGGCGCAAGCGCCCTTCTGGCGACTGGCCAAACACATGCAGGCCATCGCGGATCTGCGACTCCTTCAAGTCGCACAGGTAGGTGTCCAGGCGCGGTAGCCATACGGCGGCATCGTCAAGCTGCCCTTCCAGCTGCAGCTCACGGTCGATGTGGTTGACCTTGACCAGTTCGAGGATGTCGCGCTGCAACTCGCGGGCACGCCGCGGGTCGAGCAGTTGCGCTTCGTAGAACTCGTCGGCCAGTTGTTCCAGGTGACGCAGCGGCCCGTAGGTTTCGGCACGGGTCAGCGGCGGCATCAGATGGTCAATGATGACCGCTTGAGTACGGCGCTTGGCCTGGGCACCCTCGCCCGGGTCGTTGACAATAAACGGGTAGATGTTCGGCAGCGGGCCAAGCAGCGCATCTGGCCAGCACTGTGCCGACAGGCCGACGCCCTTGCCGGGCAGCCATTCGAGGTTGCCGTGTTTGCCGACATGGATCACCGCGTCGGCGGCAAATGCGTGGCGTAGCCAGAAGTGAAACGCCAGGTAGCCGTGTGGCGGCACCAGGTCGGGGTCGTGATACACCGCGCTGGGGTCTACCTGGTAGCCCCGGGCTGGCTGGATACCGACAAACGTCAGGCCAAAGCGCAAGCCGGCCACCATCAGCCGGCCGCTGCGGTACATCGGGTCTTGCTCGGGCGGCCCCCAGCGCTCCAGCACGGCCTGGCGGTTGGCCTCGGGCAGGCGCTCGAAGGCCGTCTGGTAGTCGGCCAGGCTCAGGCTCTGGGCGCAGGGGCGTTGGTCCAGGTGGTCGAGGTCGTTGGTCACGCCGCCGAGCAGCTGGTGGATCAGTTGCGTGCCGCTGCCCGGCAAATCGGCCAGCGGATAGCCTTCGGCCTGCAGCGCCTTGAGGATGTTCAGGGCAGCAGCCGGCGTATCCAGGCCGACGCCATTGCCAATGCGGCCATCGCGTGTCGGGTAGTTGGCCATGACCAAGGCTACGCGTTTCTGGGCGTTGGGCAGCCGCGCCAGCTCGACCCAGCGACGGGCCAGCTCGGCGACAAAGTCCATGCGCTCGGGGTGGGCGCGGTAGCACACCACATCGGACTGGCTGCGCTCGCTGCGCCAGGCCATGTCCTTGAAACTGACCGGCCGGGTGATGATGCGCCCGTCCAGTTCGGGCAAGGCAATGTGCATGGCCAGGTCGCGCGCGCCCAGCCCCTGTTCGCTGGCTTCCCAGCCGAGCTGGTTGTCTTGCGCGCAAATGGCCTGCAGCACCGGAACGTCGCGGCGGAACGGGCGCAAGTTGGGCCGTTCGGGGCTGGACAGGGCAAAACCGGTGGTATTGACCAGCACTTCGGCACCGACCTCGTCCAGCCAGGCTTCGACCTGCTCCAGGCAGGCGCTTTCTTTGAGGCTGGCCACGGCGATCGGCAACGGGTTCAGGCCTGCCGCCTGCAGCCGCTGGCAGAACACATCGATGAACGCCGTATTGGCAGCCTGCAAGTGCGAGCGGTAGAACAGCAGCGGCGCCACCGGGTAATCCGGGTGCCAGTGCGGGTACCAGACTTCCAGCGCCACGCTGCCCTTGGTCGGGTGATACACGGCGGTGCGCGGCAAGGGTTGCGGCTCGTCCCAGGCATAATCGCGGCCCAGCCACTGGCTGGCCAGGCAGTTGTACAGGTTGATTGCATTGGCCTTGCCGCCCTGGCGCAGGTAGTGCCAAAGGCGCTCGGCCTGCTCGCCACTGACGTTGCCCAGGCGGGTCAGCTCCGGGTCCGGGCGGTCATCGCCCGGCACCAGAATCAGCTTTACGCCCCGGGCGGCCAGCTCGACCAGTTGCTCGACGCCATAGCGCCAGTAACCCACGCCGCCGTGCAGCGACACCAGGATGACCTTGGCGTGGCGCAGCACCTGGTCGACATACAGGTCGACCGACGCGTGGTTCTGCACCTGCATCGGGTTTGCCAGGCGCAGGCTGGGGAAGCCTTCGGGCAATTGCTCGGCGGTATCGGCGAGCAATGCCAGGTGCGAGTCGCCGCTGCAGAGAATCACCAGTTCGGCGGGTGTCTGGCCGAGATCGGCAATGCTGTCATCCGGCACGAAGCCGCCGGGCTGGGTCCGCAGCAGGTGCATGGGTCAGGCGCCCAAGGCCTGGCGCAGGCGCGCTTCCAGCTGTACGGCGTCGAGTTCCTGGCCGATCAGCACCAGGCGGGTGATGCGCGGCTCGTCGGCACGCCAGGCGCGGTCGAAGTGCTTGTCGAAACGGGTACCCACGCCTTGTATCAGCAGGCGCATCGGCTTGCCCGGGATGGCCGCGAAGCCTTTGGCGCGCAGAATGCCGAACTCCACCACCAGCTGGGTCAGGGCGTCGAGCAACAGGCTTTCGTCAGCCTCCGGCAGGTCAATCGAGATGGAATCGAAGGCGTCGTGGTCATGGTCGTCATGATCATCGCCGTCGTGGTGCGAATCGTGGTGGGTACGACGGCCATCGATGTGCGCCTCGGACTCTGCGCCCACGCCCAGCAGCACCTCCAGCGGCAGCTTGCCGCTGCTGGCCTCGATCACTTTTACCGCCGGGGGCAGCTCTTCAGACACTTCGGCACGCACCTTTGCCAGGCCTTCGGCGTCGATCAGGTCGGCCTTGTTCAGTACCACCAGGTCGGCGCTGGCCAACTGATCGGCGAACAGCTCGTGCAGCGGCGATTCGTGGTCCAGGTTCGGGTCGAGCTTGCGCTGGGCATCGACCTGGTCCGGGTAGGCGGCGAAGGTGCCGGCAGCCACGGCCGGGCTGTCGACCACGGTAATGACCGCGTCGACGGTGCACGCGTTACGGATTTCTGGCCACTGGAAGGCTTGCACCAGCGGTTTCGGCAAGGCCAGGCCGCTGGTTTCGATCAGGATGTGGTCCAGGTCGCCACGGCGTGCCACCAGCTCGCGCATGACCGGGAAGAACTCTTCCTGCACGGTGCAGCACAGGCAGCCGTTGGCCAGTTCGTATACACGACCGCTGGCTTCTTCTTCAGTGCAACCGATGCTGCATTGCTTGAGGATCTCGCCGTCGATGCCCAGTTCGCCGAATTCGTTGACGATGACCGCGATGCGGCGGCCCTGGGCGTTGTCGAGCATGTGCCGCAACAAGGTGGTCTTGCCCGAGCCGAGGAAGCCGGTGACGATGGTAACGGGGAGCTTGGCCAGTGTTTTCATGTCGCATTGCCCTTGGCAGTATGGCGCGGGCATGCAGGACGACAGCCGCGGGCCAGGCCGGCCGGGCTTGTTCGCCACCGGATCACCCCGCCCGGTTGAAAGTCGAAAACGTGACGAGGCAGGTCTCCTGGCTTGCACCGTTCCATTGGCCTGACAAACAGCAGGCGGTGGCGGGATGACGCCTTCCCGCGCGTTGGCGCAGTGGCTGTGTCGATCCGTTGTCGGTGCTTACAGTTGCGGGGGCAGCCGCGGCTTGTACCGCGTTCCCGTCTTAGCTTCGGCCTGGCCGAAGAACCTCGAAGTGGCAAGGCTACGCAGTGGCTGGCGGGTGGTCAACCATTGCTGCGGGCTGGCCGACCACAAGGGATGCAACTGCGCTACAGTGGCACCTTTGCCCACTGCCCACGACGCCCCATGCCCCTCGCCCCCGCCATACCGGTACAGCGCCTGCGCTTTTGCCAACTAATCGATAACGAGGCCTACCTGTGAAGGCCCTCGGCAAACGCGAAATGGCCCGCCTGGAGCGAGAGCTGGTGGCATGCCTGACCGAAGCCTGCGAAACCGCCAAGGCGCAAATCATCGGGTTCACCTGGCTCACCCACCGGCTTGATCCCGATGATTTCCCTACCAGCCTGCGGATTACCTGGGTTTTCGAGCATGAGGCCGAAAAAGCCGCTGCCGTGGCGGGCGAAGCGAAGACGCGCATGTTGGCGCTGACCCGTCAGGCGCTGGACCAGGCCGGCATACAACTGGATCACCCTGCCTGGCATGTGCGCTTCGACAGTGAGGAGGCCTGCACAAACGGCCACGGTGGCGACTGGGCCAAACGTCTGCAGAAGCAGCGCTGAGGCCAGCTCGCGGGCGGTGCTTTACCCGCCCCCCTCGGTCCGTTAGGCTACGCATTCCCCAACTACGAGGTGTTCGTCCAATGCGCCATTAATGCCGCCGTCCCTTCGACGGCCAGTCTTCAGCCTCCGGTTCGCTCCGGAGATGTCGCGGCATTTGTGGAGTTGTACATGACGAACACGTCGATCCTGACGCTGGATAGCGTCTCCCTGGTCTTGCCTGATGGCCGGCCACTGTTCACCGACCTCAACGAAACCTTCGACCAACGCCCTACCGGCCTGGTCGGGCGCAATGGTGTGGGCAAGAGCCTGCTCGGGCAGGTGCTTGCCGGCCAGCGTGCACCGAGCAGCGGCCATTGCCGACGCCTGGGGGCTGTCCATTTACTGAACCAGCAGGTAATCGAGCGCAGCGCGACACTTGCCGACCTGGCACAGGTAGGGCCGGTGGTTGCGGCGCTGGAGCGCATCGAGCAAGGCAGTGTCGAAACCCGAGATTTCGACACGGTTGGCGAGCGCTGGGACATCCGTGAGCAATTGCAGGCGCATCTGCAGCGCCACGGCCTGGGCCAACTCGACTGGCGTCAGCCCGCACGAAGCCTGAGCGGTGGCCAAGCCATGCGCGTGGCGCTGATTGGCGCATGGCTCAGCGATGCCGACTACCTGATACTCGACGAACCGAGTAATCACCTGGACAGCGGCGCCCGTGCCCAGCTGCTGAGCATGATCGAAGCCTGGGACCGTGGCATGCTGGTCATCAGCCACGACCGCAGCCTGCTGGCGCACATGGTGCGCATTGTCGAACTCTCCAGCCTGGGGTTGCAGGCCTATGGCGGCAACTACAGCTTCTATACAGCACAAAAAGCCAGCCAGACGGTGCAGGCCCAGCAACAACTTGCCCGGCTTAAACAGCAGCAACAACGCCAGGCCTGTGAGCTGCAGCGCCAGCGCGAAGACCTGGAACGGCATCAAGCCCGGGCCGGGCACCAAGCCAGGCACGCCAACCAGGCCAAAATTCTGGTCGACCGCCAGCATGAGCGCAGCCAGGCCACTGCGGGCAAGCAGCGCCGCGACCATCGCGATGCCCAGCAAGCACTGCTGGGCAAAGTGCGTGCCGCCGCCCGCGAGGTCGAGCAAGACAACGCCATTACTTTGCATGCGCCCACCCCACAGCGCCATGCAGGCCGCGAAGTGCTGGCCCTGCACGCACTTCGCCTGCCCCACGGCACCAGCAAACCGCTTGACCTGCGCTTGTGCCTGGGCCAGCGGATGGGCCTGACCGGCGCCAATGGCAGTGGCAAGTCCACCCTGCTTCGGCTGCTGCACGGGGAAATACCGGCATCGCCCGACCATGTGCGCCTCAGTGGCGACACCGCCCTGCTCGACCAGCACTGCAGCGCACTGCCGGGCCACAGCAGCGTGCTTGAGCACCTGCGCCAGGCCAACCCCGTGCTTGCCCAGGGCGAGTTGCGCAGCCGCCTGGCGCAACTGGGCCTGGATGCGCCCCGTATTGAACTGCCCAGCAGCCTGCTCAGCGGCGGCGAGCGGATGAAGGCGGCACTGGCCGCCGTGCTGTACCGCGAGCGGCCACTCGACCTGTTGCTGCTGGACGAGCCGGGCAACCACCTGGACCTGCCCTCACTGGCAGCCCTGGAGCGCATGCTCGGGCAGTTTCGCGGGGCGCTGATAGTGGCGTCCCATGATGCAGTTTTGCTGGAAAACCTGGCACTGGATGAGTACCTGCAGTTGTAGAAACCGAAAAAAAAGCATCGCAGGCTATCAATTCGTGACTGGCCGTTCCCGATCCGCGACGGATGTATTATGGTGACGTGGTGCGCATATAACAGCAGCCCGAGCGATCGGGCACTTGCAAGACAATGAGGGTGTCATGAGCAACGAAAGCATTAACTGGGACAAGCTGGGTTTCGACTACATCAAAACCGACAAACGCTACCTGTCCGTATGGCGCAATGGCGAGTGGGACAAGGGCACCCTGACCGACGACAACGTCCTGCACATCAGTGAAGGCTCCACGGCCCTGCACTACGGCCAACAGTGCTTCGAAGGCCTCAAGGCCTACCGTTGCAAGGACGGCTCGATCAACCTGTTCCGCCCGGACCAGAACGCCGCCCGCATGCAGCGCAGCTGCGCCCGCCTGCTGATGCCGCACGTGCCGACCGATGTATTCATCGAGGCGTGCAAGCAAGTGGTCAAGGCCAACGAAAAGTTCGTGCCACCGCACGGCAAAGGCGCCCTGTACCTGCGCCCGTTCGTGATCGGTACCGGTGACAACATCGGCGTGCGCACCGCCCCCGAGTTCATCTTCTCGGTATTCGCCATTCCGGTTGGCTCGTACTTCAAGGGCGGCATGAAGCCGCACAACTTCCAGATCTCCAGCTTCGACCGCGCCGCCCCACAAGGCACCGGTGCAGCCAAGGTCGGTGGCAACTACGCTGCCAGCCTGCAGCCGGGCGCTGAGGCCAAGAAGGCCAACTTTGCCGACGCCATCTACCTCGATCCGCTGACCCACACCAAAATCGAAGAGGTCGGCTCGGCCAACTTCTTCGGCATTACCGGCAACAACGAGTTCGTGACCCCGAAATCGGCCTCGGTGCTGCCAGGCATCACCCGCCTGTCGCTGATGGAACTGGCGCAATCGCGCCTGGGCCTGACCGTGATCGAAGGCGATGTCGAGATCGACAATCTGGGCCGTTTCATCGAAGCTGGCGCCTGCGGTACCGCTGCGGTGATCACCCCGATCGGCGGTATCGAGTACAACGGCAAACTGCACGTGTTCCACGACCTGGAAAAGGTCGGCCCGGTTACCCAGAAGCTCTACAACGAGCTGACCGGCATCCAGAGCGGTGATGTTGAAGCACCGGCTGGCTGGATCGTCAAAGTCGCCTGAGGCGGTTTAGCGATTTGAAAACGGGGCATGCCAGCGATGGCATGCCCCGTTTTTGTTGAAGGGGTTGAAGCCCCTGTGGGAGCGGGCGTGCCCGCGAACACCGGCGCAGCCGGTGCCATCCACCGCGTCGCCTGCTTCGCGGGCGCGCCCGCTCCCACAAGGATCGCGTGAGCGTTCGGATTTGCGAGCAACAAATTATGCCAGGCGGCGCTGCATCATCAGGTGCCGGGCTTTGTCGAACGCCCAGTTGTACAGCACGGTGTAGGGCAAGATGATCACGAAAAAGCCCAGTTCGACCATGAACGCCTGCAGCAGCGAAATATCCAGCATCCACGCCGCCACCGGCAGGCACCACACGACCAGCCCGGCCTCAAAGCCCAGGCCGTGGACAAAACGCGCACTGGCCTTCCAGTGGATGCGTTCAGTCTGCACCCAGCGATCAACCAGCGCGTTGTAGACCATGTTCCACAGCATGGCGATCACCGACAGGGTTACCGCCAAGGCACCCGCCGTCGCCAGCGATTTGCCCATCACCCAGGACAACAGCGGTGCGCACAGCAGCACAGCGAATACTTCGTAGCCCACGGCGTGTACCAGGCGTTCGGTGAAAGACACGTTTTTCATTGCAAAGTCCATCCATTGCGTGAGTCGTGCTTCCTATTTTCTTTGATAGAACTGATACTCGCGACATAGCTACCATCGGTTTTATCAATGCCATGCGCTACTCACCCGAAGCTTTGGTCGCCTTTGTCGAAGCTGCATCGCTGGGTTCGTTCTCTGCTGCGGCGCGCAAATTGCGCAAAAGCCAGTCCACCGTCAGCATCGCCATTGCCAATTTCGAGGCTGATATCGGCTGCACGCTGTTCGATCGCGGTGGCCGCCACCCCACGCTGAATGAGGCAGGCCGGCAGGTGCTGACCCATGTCGAGTCCATTCTCGATGCCAGCGCACAGCTGGACGCCCTGGCGGTAAGGCTGGCAGAGAATATCGAGGCGCTGGTCTCGGTGGTGATGTCAGACAGCTACAGCGTCACCTTCCAAGGCGCGGTAATGGCCAACTTCGCCCAGCACTACCCGCATACCGAACTGCGCTGCGGCCCGTCAGAAGATGCCGATGTAATCGAGTTGATCCAGCAAGGGCTGGCACATATCGGCATTCTTGCCACGCAACCCGGCTACCCCGCCGATGTGGCTGTGGCGCGCTTGCCGGAGCAGGCAGAATTTGGCGTATACGTGGCCAGCGGCCATCCGTTGGCAGGCTTGGCGCAGGTGCAGGCACAGCACCTGGAGAACGCACGGCAGCTGTACATCAAGACCTATGCGCCCAGCCTGCACCACGGCCGCGGCCAGGCCTGGTCGGCACCAGACTACCTCACGCTGCTGGAATTTGCCGTGCGCGGGTTTGGCTGGGCCGAACTGCCCAGGGCGTTGGTGACACGCTTTGGCAACGAGCTGGTGGAGCTGCAGATCGCAGGTTACCCACGCCGGGTGGACATGGATGTGGTCTGGTCGAGCCGGCGAGCGCTGGGGCCGGCGGGGCAGTGGCTGGTACGGCAAATGCTGGGACAATAGATCTATTCCACCGTCCGGGCGGCGCGATCGCATTTATTGTCGGGCTCAATCCCCGGCCGCTACATCCACCACCTTCCAGCTGTCATCCGGATCAAAGCGTTTGATCTCCTTGGCCAGCCGCTCCCCATGCGGCCCAAGGTCTTTCTCGAACACCTGGCCGTCATGGCTGATCATGAAGCTCATCACCCCGGTGTCGTCGTACCTGGCAGGCCAGGCGACCATGGCGAAGCCCCGGCTCATCTGGTTGCCGATCAGGTAGCTGTAGGCGCCGCCGGGGGCAGAAGGGCCTTGTGCGTCGAGGATACGGAAGTGGTAGCCATACCAGTCATCGCCAACCACATCCTGACCGAACAACGGCCCCAATGGGCTGACTTGCCCGTCGCCGTCATCGTCCCAATACAACCCGTCATGCTTGCCCGGCTCGCTGAAAATCTTCTGCGCATACTCCAGCGCACCGTTGCCGTTTCGGTCCTGGGAGGCATAGTCCATCTGCGCGTCGTGGTAGGCCAACAATGCCTGCATGGCCGCCAGTTCGTCGCGGCCGATGCGCCGGGCGCGAATTTCGGCGCTGCCAGCCTTGAGGTCGAAGCGCCAGCCGTGGCTGCTTTTGGTCAACGGTATGGGCAAGGTCCAGTGTTCACCGCCCACCGCCAGGATGGCCTTGCCCTCGCCTGCCATGTCGATACTGTGCTGCGCGCGGTACTGCGCCAGGAAGGTGTCCACGTCGCTGCGTTGCACACCCCCACGCGGTATGTAGGTGCGCCAGTCATCACCCAGCAACTGGGCCAGGCGGGCTTCATCAGCTTTCTCCGTGCCCAGCGCCGCAACGAACGACTCCACGGCCTTATCTGGCGTCGGGAAGGCTTCCTGGGCAGCTGTCAGGCAAGTCCATGCCAAGCCTGCGGCAAGCAGCGATGCTGCAAATACTGGACGTTTCATCGGCGGCCTCCTCCACCGTGGCGCATTGGGGCACTGGGTCGGGAGATCTGGTGCCCGGCGGCACGTGACGCGTTGGGCCGCTGGGCAAACGCCTGGCTGGTACGACCACGGTTGGCCTGCAGGCTGGTGCGCGACGGCGAACCCACGCCGTCGAAGGCATTGTTACGCGCCCGGCCGGCGCTGTTGGCGGGCCGGTTCTGGGCCACTTGCCGGGCTTGGGCATTACGTGTTTCCTGGCGGCGCTCAGTTGCGCCCGCATTGTCGCCACGGGGTTGCATGCGGTTGCCCAGCGAATTGCCCGCCTGCGCCTCGCGCATTTGCTGGCGTGCCTGGCGGTTGTCGGTGGCAGGCCGTTCCATACCGGCGCGGTCCATCGAGGCCCGGGCCTTGTCCCGTGCCTGCGCCCGCTGGGCGTCGTCGCCCCGGAAGGCATTGCGCTGCGTGGCGCCGTCCAGTTGGCGGCCATACTGCTGGCGGCTACGGGCATCGCGGTAAGGCACACCTTCGCGGTTCGCGGCATTGTGCTGCCATTTGTTCTGGTTGTTGGTGATGCGGTTGTTGACGTTGATGTTGTTGTAGCGGTTGACGTCGATGTCGATGTCGTTGTGGCCCCAGTCACAGTCGCCCCACAACGAGGCGACGACCGCCACGCCAGTACCGAAGGCCAGGCCGGCCACCAGTGCGGAACCTGCGGAGTACATCGGCGGCGGCGGATAGTAAACGGGCGGCGAGGCCGGGTAGGCCCAGGTACCGTAGATGGTGGTCGGGTTGTAGCTGGGCACGTACACCACCTGCGGGTCGGCCGGCTGGATGATGATGGTGGACGCAGGGCTACTGGAAGGTTGTGCTACCGGGGCGGCCTGCACGGTCACGTTCTGGTACTGGTTGCTTTGCAGGTTGCCGGCAGCCTGGGCCTGGTGACGCAAACGCTGCACCGCGCCCATGACATCGTCGGGCTGCGCCAGGAAGGCATCACCCAGGCGCTGCACCCACACCGGGTCCTGGCCCAGAGTCGCCAGCAACTGCGGGAAAGCCACCAGTGCTTGCACGCTCGGGTCCCACGGCTGCTTCGCTACCTGTTTGACTGCCGCATCGCCAGATGCCTTGGGGTTGGCCTTGGACCAAGCCACGGCCTCGCTCACCTGCCCCGGGTAAGTGGCCGCCATCAGTACCTGAGCCAGCAGCGGATCCGGGTACAACGCAACCGGCGCCAGCATCTGGTCCAGCTGCGCTTGAGTGAACACCGGGGTCTTGGCCGCGACCGTGTCGGTTTGCGGGACTGGGTCGGGGGCTGGTGCGTCCTGTGCCCGCGCCAGACCGGGCGCCGCGTTCAGGCACATCAGCGCTGACAGCAAAGCAAACAATGGCATGCGCATCGCTTATCCCCAGGAGGTCAGATCGCGTGGGTTAAGGGTAGCAATGGCGATGCTTTTGGCCAGAGCCGCGGGCGCAAACTTTTCGCACTGATGCTTGCGTCAATAGTGACTATCGAACATGGCAATTTCTACTGATCGTCCCGGCTTAATAACCTAGCTCCATCGATTCGAACCTGGCGAATCCCCTGCATTCCGGAGCTGCTCGATGAACACCAAGGCCCGCCTCTTTCTCATTGCCCTGGCCGCTACCAGCATTGCTGTGCTGGCCGGCTGTGCGAACCACCCTGAACTGCGTGCGTACAGCGCTGAAGAAACGCGCCAACTGCAACTGGAGGCGTTGCAGCGCCGCGGCCTGTCTCTGGACGATTACGAGCAGCAACGGCGGGTAATCCAGCGTGCCGGCAACCTGCCAGTGGTGACCGAGGCCGCCGACGCAGACCGTTCGACCAAAGGCTGAGTGGTCACGCTCAAGGCGCAGCGCAGTTTCTTTTAGCGCCGTGACGCCAGCGCCAGCGCGATACCACCCAGCACCACCACACACGCCATGAGCAAACGCAACGACAACGGCTCGCCAATCAGGACAACCCCACCCAGTGCGGCAATCACCGGCACACTTAACTGCATGGTGGCTGCCTGCTGCGCACTGACCTGCCTGACCACGCCGTACCACACGGCGTAGCCCGCGCCAGAGGCCAGCACGCCGGAGCCCAAGGCATACAGCAAGCCCAGCGGTGTGAGGTGCGGACCGGCGCCCAGCAATAACATCGGTAGCAGCAGCACCAGGCAAGGCAGGCTGCGGGCAAAATTGCCGGCAGTATCG
Organism: Candidatus Pseudomonas phytovorans; assembly: GCA_029202525.1. Taxonomy (NCBI): domain Bacteria; kingdom Pseudomonadati; phylum Pseudomonadota; class Gammaproteobacteria; order Pseudomonadales; family Pseudomonadaceae; genus Pseudomonas; species Candidatus Pseudomonas phytovorans. Next base: position 3,357,507 of record CP119325.1, on the reverse strand, counting down.
GCAAGCGGTCTGGGCGAGCCTCTGCCCAGCAACGTGTAGACGCCCCAGGCCACGCCAGACAGGGCCATCAGCAATGCACTGGCCAAGGGTGGCGCCGCTGCACCGGGCAACAACAGCACCAGCAGGCCGAAAAAGGCGATGAGCATGCCCAGCAGCATCCGTGCGCTGATGCGTTCGCCTTTGTACCAGGCAAAGCCAAACATGGTGATCTGCACTGCACCGAACAGCACCAATGCTCCCGCACCGGCGCCCAGTTGCAGGTAAGCCGTAGAGAACAGGAAAGCGTAGAGGAACAGGGCCAGCCCGCCACGCCAGCTGCCGCCCATGGCCAGCGCGGGTTTGCGCAGGCGGATCAACAGCAGCAGGAACAACGCACCACTGGCCAGGCGTACCACGGTGAACAAAGCCGGGTCGATGGCCCCGTCCTTCAGCGCCAACCGGCAGAACACCGAGTTGGCGGCAAAGGCCATCAGGCTGAAGAGTGCGGGCCAGATCCAGGCCCTGGCCCTGCGATCGGTCAGCGTGGTGGTGCCGGTGCTCATGGTGTGGTCACCTCTGAGGGAATATTGTTGTTATAGCGGCCATGCGTATACCGATATACAACAAAGTGTTTCCAAAGCGCCACCACAGCATCACCCAGCGTTAAAGCGCTGCCACCGCGTCGATCTCCACAAGCATGCCGTCCAGCGCCAGGCGGGGTACCGGGATTAGCGTACAGGTCGGTTTCATGTGCGGGCCCCAGGCCCGGTCGGCTTCGGCCACCCATTGACGCAGGCGCGTTTCGGAATGCTCGACAATCAGCAAGGTCAGCTTGAAAACGTGGGCCAGGCCGGCGCCTTTGGACGCCAGCGCCACCTCAAGGTTGGCTAGCGCCTGGCGGGCCTGTTCGGCGAACAATGGCGACAACTGGCCGTTACTGTCTTCCCCGCCTTGGCCGGCGATGAACAGCAGACGGCTGTCGGCACTCACTTCGGCGACATGGGAGTAGGCATTGCCACTGGGGTCGTACAGCCCCTCAGGATTGGTCAGCTGGAATGCGGTTGATTGGGTCACGACAAGCCCTCACTCGGTAGGAAGAGTGGCGCAGTATCAGACCTGAAGCTAACTCGAGGTCAAGCGCAGGTGCACCCCGCGCCTGGCATTGGCGCGGTTATTTCTCCTGCAATACCGCCCGCCCCTTCACTGCCCGCGGGCCGCGCCAGGCCCAGAACAACAAACCGGGGAATGGTGCGTAGACAACGAACACGACCCACAGCATCTTGCGCTCGGCGCGCTGGTCACTGCCGATAATGTGCCAGATGGCCCAGATTTCCAGCAGGATGACCAAGGCCGCGATGATGATCCAGATCGTTCCGATTTCCATGAGCGCTCTCCCATTTGGCATGTATTGGGTTGGGTTACTGCCAGCGCTGAGGGTTCAGATTCATTTGGCCAACTGCATGGCTCTCAACGCTGCCGGGCGCTCCCCAGCGCCGCCTTCAACGCCGCCGCATCGGCGAACGCCCGCTGGCTCACCAGCACGCCCTGCTCCACCTGCAACCACTGCACCTGGCCATCCTGTCCGGGATAACGGCCGGCGACGCGCCCGTCACGGTCGAGCAGCACTCTGTAATTGTAATCGCGCATGGCGGGAATCGCGAACAGCTTGCTGATCAGCGCCGGCATCCCCTGGATGTCGGCAACAAACACTGCATCACGCGCCTCCAGGTAGCCCTTGGGCTGCTCGGCCAGGGCCGCCTTTACCAGCTTGGCGCCGTCCATGTCGCGGGCTACCAGCAAGATGTGCGTGCTGGTATCCAGGCTGTAGGCCTGGTCGTGCTGGTCGAGCAGCGACCACGGGGCCAGTTTTTCACCCGGCTCCAGGGCATTGGCCAGCAACGGCAACAGGCTGAACAACAGGGCAACGGCGTATTTCATCAAAGGCGTCCTCAGTGACAGTGGGCAACATCGCGGCAAAGTGCCAAGCCAGACAGGTTGCCTGAACACGACCTGAAATACGACACGTCCACCCGGAACATTGTCTTTCCCCCGGCCACCCGCCACACTCTGCAGGCCAGCCAGGAAGCGGAGTCCAGAGTGCCCACGCCACGTCAGTTCAGCAAGAAGACCAGTACCAGCAACATGCTGCGGCTGAAATCCACCAGCGCCAATGCCCAGGCCCCCTATCGGGTTGATTTCGTCCTGCTCGAACACTTCTCGATGGCCAGCTTCACCGTGGCCATGGACGTGCTGGTCACCGCCAACCTGCTGCGCGCCGACAGTTTCCAGTTCACCCCGTTGTCAATGAACGGCGACCGGGTAACCAGCGACCTGGGGTTGGAGCTGGTGGCCACCGAGCTGTCTGCTGGCGAGCTGAAAGCGCTGGACCTGCTGGTGGTCTGCGGTGGCTTGCGCACCCCGCTCAAGTACCCTGAACTCGACCGCCTGCTGGACGACTGCGCCGCCCACGGCATGGCCCTGGGCGGCCTGTGGAATGGCGCCTGGTTCCTTGGCCGCGCCGGAGTGCTGGACGACTACGGCTGCAGTATCCACCCCGAGCAACGTGCCAGCCTGTCCGAGCGCAGCCCGCAAACACGCATCACGCCCGCCAGTTTCACACTGGATCGCGATCGCCTCAGCGCCGCCAGCCCCAACGGGGCCATGGAGCTGATGCTGGGCCTGGTGCGCCGGCTGTATGGTGACGGGCTGGCCGAAGGCGTGGAGGAAATCCTGTCCTTCTCTGGCGCCCGCTACCGCCAGGTTGGCCCAGGGGCGAAGAAGTCCATGAGCCTGCACCTGCGCACCATCGTCGAGCTGATGGAGAACAACCTGGAGGAAACCCTCAGCCTCGACCAGCTGGCCGCCTACAGCGGGCGCTCGCGCCGGCAGATCGACCGGCTGTTCCAGGCTCAGTTGGGCACCTCGCCACGGCGCTACTACATGGAGCTGCGCATCACCAAAAGCCGCCGGCTGCTGCAGTACTCCGACCTGTCGGTGATGGAAGTGGCGGTGGCCTGCGGGTTTGTGTCGGTGTCGCACTTCAGCAAGTGCTATGCAGCGTACTTCGGTTACCCGCCGTCGCGCGAACAACGGCTGGGCGAGTAGGCGGGGTTCAGGCGCAGATATAGCGCAACACGGCGTCACAAATCATGGCTTTGTGGCGCTGCTTGACCTGGTCATCAGACAGGTCGATCTGAAAGATTTCGCCAAAGGTATGGCGGTTGGAAACCCGGTAGAAGCAGAACGCACTCATCAACATGTGCAGGTCGATAACCTCGATACCGGCGCGGAACACACCCTCCTCCACACCGCGGCGCAGGGTATTGCCCAAGGCCTCAAGCACCAGGCTGCTCATTTCGCGAATCGCTGGTGACTGCTTGACGTACTCGCCATAGTGGATGTTTTCGGTGCAGATGATCCGCACGAAATCAACGTTGCGGTCGTGGTGGTCGAAGGTGAATTCCACCAGCCGGCGAATCGCCTGCTCGGCCGGCAGCGACTCCAGGTCCAGACTCTGCTCGGTTTTGCGGATATCGCCATACAACTTCACCAGGCACTCGCAGTACAACTGCTCCTTGCTGCCGAAGTAGTAGTAGATCATGCGCTTGGAGGTAGCGGTGCGCTCGGCGATGGCGTCGACGCGGGCGCCGGCCAGGCCTTGCTGGACGAACTCGGTGATGGCGGCCTGAAGGATGTCTTCGCGCGTTTTCTCGGGGTTGTTCTTGCGCGTCTTGCGCCCACCTACGGTTTCAGGCTGGCCAAGGCCGACTACGGAATCACTCATACCCACTCACAGGCTGTTTATTGGAATGTGAGGGATTATCCGTGAGCACGGGCGTGCAGGGAAGCACGCTGTTGGTCGGGTAGCCATGATGCACTGCCGCTGACGGGCAAAGCAGGGTCAGTCGCGCGCAGCGGTGCTACGTTCAACTGGCGGGGTCAGGTGCAGCACGCGGTTGCGCCCGCCTTCGGCCAGCAGGTAGCCGCCCTTGCCATCCGCAACAATCGACTGAGGCGCTTTGAGGAAAGTCAGCACGGTGTGCTGGCTGCCATCGGCATCGATGCGCAACAGGCGCGCACGATGGGTGTTGTCCTCGCTGATCCACAGGCCACGCTGGTCGCAGAACAGGAACGTCGGGTTGCGCAGGCCCTCGACCACCACCGGGTCCTTGCCATCGTCAGACAAGGCACGGACCTTGCCATTGGCTTTTTCGGTGTACAGCAAGCGCCCGTCGTTGCAACGGGTGAGGCCTTCGGTTTCGGTCAGGCCGGAACGCAGCACATCAAGCTGGCCGCTGGCCCAGTCATAACGCATCAAGCGGCCATTGCCCTTGCGGTCCTCGATGGCATACAGGTGGTCGCCGTCATTCCACAGGCCCTGCACGCTTTCACCGTCGAACAGGTGGGTCACCTGGCCATCGCGGGCCAGGCTTACAGGCGCTTGGCCGCCTTCCTGGCTGAACACCCAACCGCCCTGAGCCGCGACCATGCCATCGGGCTTGGACAGGTTGTCGACCACTACTACGCGGTCGCCTGTCGCGGTGATCTTGAGGATGCTGCCACGGCCATCATCCAGCTCGCGGCTGACCAGCAGGCTGCCATCCGCTTGCGGCAACAGTGATGCAGCCTTGGCGACATCGCGGTGCAGCACTTCCACGTCCCAGCCAGCGGCCGCCTGGACCGGGTAGAAACTCTGCCAGGCGAAGAAACCCAAGGTGGCGGTCAGCAAGCCGGTAGTGGCGGTCAGGGCGATGCGGGTGCTGCGCTTGCGCAGGAAGTGCGGCATGTAGGGCTCCTCGGGAATGCCGGGGATGCTAGCAAGCGAATGTGAAAAAAATGTCGAAACAATGCAAATCGTTACAAAACAAAAGGATATAAAAATAACAAAACAATCTAACAAAACGGAATATAAAAATTGAAAGCCACACGCCACCTCCTTAGTCTGGGCGCATCGCTTCCCACCTGATTCAAAGGAGCCACACCATGGCAATTCGAGCCTTCTCACCCCTGCGCCGCCTGCTGATCGGCGGCCTGCTGGCCAGTGTTGCCAGCGCCCTACTGCCTTGGTCCGAAGCACTGGCCGACGACGCCAAGACCCTGCGCATCGGTTACCAGAAGTTCAACAGCATCAACATTCTCAAGGGCAGCGGCGCTCTGGAAAAGGCCTTGGCCCCGCAAGGCGTGAAGGTCAGCTGGCACGAATTTGCCGCTGGCCCGCAGTTACTCGAAGCCCTGAGCACCGGCGCCATCGACCTTGGCCACGCGGCCGATGCACCGTCGGTGTTCGCCCAGGCGGCCGGCAAACCGGTGGTATACCTGGCGGCCGAGCAACCCTACCCACGTGGCATCGGCCTGGTGGTACGCGAGCAGGACCACCTGGCTGGCGTGCAGGACCTGAAAGGCAAACGCGTAGCCACCGGCCGTGGCTGGAACGCCCAGTACCTGCTGGCCGTCGCACTCGAACAGGCCGGCCTGAGTTATCAGGACATCACCCCCGCCTACGTCAACAATGCCGCCGATGCCGTGGCCGCCTTGCAGTCAGGCAGCGTCCAGGCCGTTACCCTGTGGGACCCGTTCCTCGCTGCGGCTGAAAGCCAGCCAGGCCTGAAGAACCTGCGTGACGGCAGCGGGCTTTCCAACAACCGCACCTTCTACCTGTCCACCGCCAGCTATGCCGACCAGCACCGTGCGCTGCTAAAGACCTTCTTTACCGAACTGGGCAAGGTCAGCCAGTGGGCCAACGCCAAGCCTGCAGAGGTCGCCGCACTGTTGGCCCCGCAGCTAGGCATCAACGCCAACGTGCTGGAAGTGGCCAGCGAGCGGCGCAACTACAACGCCGTGGCCATCACCCCGCAGATCGTCGCCGAGCAACAGAAACTGGCTGACACCTTCCAGGGCCTGGGCCTTATCCCACACAAGCTGCAGGTGGCCGACGCGGTCTACCCGGCTTCCGTATTGCCTTGAGCGGAGCACACCTGACATGTCCCGCCCGATCCGCTTCAACGCTTTCAGCATGAACGCCGCCAGCCACCAGTCCCCCGGCCTGTGGCGCCACCCCCGCAATACCAGCGTCGCCTTCAACCGCCTGAGCTACTGGACCGACCTGGCCCGCCTGCTGGAGCGCGGCCTGTTCGACGCCCTGTTCATTGCCGATGTGCTGGGTATCTACGACGTCTACCAGGGCGGCCCTGAAGCCGCCCTGCGCGGTGGCGTGCAGGTGCCGGTCAACGACCCGCTGCTGCTGGTGCCGGCCATGGCCGGGGTCACCGAGCACCTGGGGTTTGGCGTGACTTTCTCGCTTACCTACGAGCACCCCTACCCGTTCGCCCGGCGCATGTCCACGCTTGACCACCTGAGCAATGGCCGCGTCGGCTGGAACATCGTCACCGGCTACCTCGACAGCGCCGCACGCAACCTCGGCCTTGCGCGCCAACTGGGCCACGACCAGCGCTACGACCTGGCCGAGGAATACCTGCAGGTGCTATACAAGCTGTGGGAGAAGAGCTGGGACGACGACGCGGTGCTGCTGGAGCTCGACAGCGGGCGCTACATCGAGCCATCCCGGGTGCACCCCATCAACCATGCAGGCGAGCACTTCCAGGTGCCCGGCATGCACCTGTGCCAGCCGTCACCGCAACGCACGCCGGTGCTGTTCCAGGCCGGCGCTTCGGCACGCGGCCAGCAGTTCGCCGCGCGGCACGCCGAATGCGTATTCATCAGCGGCCCGACCCCCACCGTGTTGCGCCGCTACGCAGACGGCATTCGCCAGGCCAGCGAAGCCGCCGGGCGAGGTCGCGATGAAGTGCTGATCTATGCCCAGGCGCTGTTGATCGTCGCCCCTACCCGGGCAGAGGCCGAGGCGCGGTTCACCGAATACCGTCGCTACGTCGACCTGGACGCTGCCCTGGCGCTGCTGTCGGGCTGGACCGGCATCGACTTTGCCGGCCTCGACCCCGATGCGCCGATCGAATACGTCGAAAATGACGCCGGCCGCGCCGCCCTGGCCGCCTTTACCGCAGCCGACCCGAACCGCCGCTGGAGCGTACGCGAGGCCGCCGAATTCGTTGGTTTGGGCGGGCGCGGCCCGGTATTGGTAGGCGCCGCCAGCGAAGTCGCCGACCAGCTGGAAAGCTGGCTGGACCAGACCGGCATCGACGGGTTCAACCTGACCTACGCCGTGCAGCCGGACGACCTGACCAACGTGGTGGAGTTGCTGGTGCCCGAGTTGCAACGCCGTGGCCGCTACCCGTCGAGCTACACCGAAGGCACCCTGCGCCACAAACTGTTCGGCCAGGGCGATCAACTGCCAGAACAGCACGCCGGGCGCCAGGTCGACATTCAGCGATCAAATACCGGGTATTCCAACATTTAATTTGTGGATGGCTAGCGCTCGACCCTATTCTGTTGCCACATCCCCTGCGCCGCACCGGCCGGTGCGGTTCACGGCATGGGGAGAGAACAACAAGTCGAGATTGTCCATGTCGAACCATTCGTACTTCGCCCCCCACGGTGGGCACCCGGCTCAAACCGAGCTGCTGACTGACCGTGCCATGTTCACCGAAGCCTATGCCGTCATCCCAAAGGGTGTGATGCGTGACATCGTCACCAGCCACCTGCCGTTCTGGGACAAGATGCGCATGTGGGTCATCGCCCGCCCGCTGACCGGTTTTGCCGAAACCTTCTCGCAGTACATCGTCGAACTGGCCCCGGAAGGCGGCAGCGAGCGCCCTGAGCTGGACCCTAACGCCGAAGCCGTGGTGTTCATCGTCGAAGGCGAACTGGACATCACCGTTGAAGGCAAGCACCACACCCTCGTACCGGGCGGCTATGCCTTCCTGGCCCCGGGCGCCGAGTGGAGCCTGCGCAACAACAGCAAGTCCAACGTCACCTTCCACTGGCTGCGCAAGCACTACCAGAAGGTCGAAGGCCTGGACGTACCGGAATCGTTCGTCACCCACCGCGACAACGCCACCGTCATCGAGATGCCGGGCACCGAAGGCCGCTGGAAAACCACCCGCTTTGTCGACATGGCCGACATGCGCCATGACATGCACGTGAACATTGTCACCTTCCAGCCGGGCGGCGTGATCCCGTTCGCTGAAACCCACGTGATGGAACACGGCCTGTATGTGCTGGAAGGCAAAGCGGTATATCGCCTGAACCAGGACTGGGTCGAAGTGGAAGCCGGCGACTTCATGTGGCTGCGCGCCTTCTGCCCGCAAGCCTGCTACGCCGGCGGCCCAGGCAACTTCAGCTACCTGCTGTACAAAGACGTCAACCGCCATGTGCACCTGACGCTGAACCCTAAGCGCTAAGCCCAGAGTGATGCCCGCAAGCCCGCCTACCTGGCGGGCTTTCTGTTTGCCGCGCATACTCAAACATCCATCCCCCGCGCGGTACCGGCCATGAACCGCTGCCTGCTGCTCGCCGCCCTGCTGCTGTGCACCCCTGCCCTGGCCGCCGATGACTGGAAGCTGGCCTATGATCGCGAAGGCATCCGTGTCTACCTGAGCGACACCAGTGGCACTTCCTACCAGCAATTTCGTGGTATCAGCACCATGAAAGCCAGCGTGCGTACCCTCACCGACCTGCAAGAGAACCTGCGCGTCGCCTGCAAGTGGCTGTACGCCTGCGACCAGATGCGTTTACTGGACGTGGATGGCGAGAACACCTGGGTGTACCTGACCACCAATCTGCCATGGCCGACGATGCCGCGGGATATCGTGCTGAAGGTGAGCAGCGAACGGCTGGAGGACGGCACGCTGCTGCGGCACCTGAGCGCCGAGCCCGACAGGATTCCCAAGGTTGATGGCCTGATCCGGGTGCAGCATCTGAGCGGTGAGTGGCGGATGAAACCACTTGGCGAGCGCGAGACGGAGGTGACCTACGAGTTGCAGGCCGACCCGGCTGGCGATGTGCCCGGCTGGCTGGCCAACCGGTTCGTGGTGGATGCGCCCGTGGTGACGTTGCGGACATTGCGGGCTGTGGCTGAGCGCCAGCCCTGACGGGTATTGATGTACCTGCTCAGTCCCTGCGGGGCAACCAGCCCGCCATCTGAACAGGTAACTGGGGTCGCTTTGCGGCCCCAGATAGTGCATTACTCGGTTGATGCACAGTCGACCTCTTATTCTTTTTTTGTAAATCTTCAGCGCCCCGCGTCGCACCAATTGATGGGTACCAAGGTGCAGGTTCCATGTGATTGAAAATGATAAAAAAGCAGGTAATAACGAAGACGGACACTCATGCCCATTGCAACTTCGCAGCGGGCATTTTTTATTGTTTGAAACGCACCCTGGGTGATGCGCCTTATACGGCTGTGCAAAAACTGTTTCATCCTGCCCGCGGCTTGGGCCAAGCGGAACGCTACAGAATGCCCACAGCCCAAGGGATTTTTTGCACTGTGAAAAGCCTGGGTGACAGTTTGTGCAATGCACCTGTCAAAAGGCCTGACCCAGCGGTCACATCTTGTAGGTCGAGAGCAGGATGCTGGTCTCGGTATTCTCGATGTGCGGGATGGAGCGAATGGTGTTCAGCGCCCGGTCGAACGCTTCAAGGGTGTCGGCGCGCAGCTCTGCCATCAGGTCCCAGCGGCCATTGGTGGTGTGGATAGCCACCACATTGGGATGCCCGCGCAGCGCGTGCTTGACCTCTGCGGCGTGGTGGCCGCTGATGCCGATGCTGGTAATCGCCCGCACCCCCTGGTCCAGCGCGTCGGAGCGCAAGCGCACCGTGTAGCCGATAATCACGCCCTGCTCTTCAAGCCGGGTAATGCGGTTTTGCACCGTCGCCCTGGCCACCTTGAGTTTTTTCGCCAGGGTCAGCACGGGGGTACGTGCATTGTCCCGCAACAGCGCAATCAGTTCCCGATCGATCGTGTCCATAGGCCTGCCAAATAATCAGATTGCTACTTTGGGGTGGCAGATTGTCTAGAAAGTTGGCAAAACTGGCAACCTGCATTCTTCCTGTTGACGCAACCTTTCATCAAAATGTTCCAGCCGGCGACACTTCGATAATCTTAAGCGTTCACCCTGCAATATCTGGGGTCAGCGCACAATAACAAGGTGAAAGAGCATGACGTATTTCATTGATGTCCCAACCATGTCGGACTTGGTGCATGACATTGGCGTAGCGCCGTTTATTGGCGAACTGGCCGCGGCCCTTCGTGACGACTTCAAACGCTGGCAGGAGTTTGACAAGTCCGCGCGTGTTGCCAGCCATTCGGAAGTGGGTGTGATCGAACTGATGCCCGTTGCCGACAACAGCCGCTACGCCTTCAAATACGTCAACGGCCACCCGGCCAACACCGCTCGCGACCTGCATACGGTGATGGCCTTCGGCGTGTTGGCCGATGTCGAAACCGGTTACCCGGTACTGCTGTCCGAGCTGACCATCGCCACCGCCCTGCGCACCGCAGCCACATCGCTGATGGCAGCCCAGGCACTGGCCCGACCTAACTCGCGCAAGATGGCGCTGATCGGCAACGGCGCGCAAAGCGAATTCCAGGCGCTGGCCTTCCACAAGCACCTGGGCATCGAAGAAATCGTCGCCTACGACACCGACCCGCTGGCCACCGCCAAGCTGATTGCCAACCTCAAGGAGTACACCGGCCTCACCATTCGCCGGGCCGGCTCGGTGGCCGAAGCCGTGAAAGGCGTGGACATCATCACCACGGTGACGGCCGACAAGGCCTACGCCACCATCATCACCCCCGAGATGCTCGAACCCGGCATGCACCTGAATGCCGTTGGCGGTGACTGCCCGGGCAAGACCGAGCTGCACGCCGATGTGCTGCGCAACGCCCGGGTGTTCGTCGAGTACGAGCCGCAAACCCGTATCGAAGGTGACATTCAGCAATTGCCAGCGGACTTCCCGGTGGTTGACCTGTGGCGCGTGCTGCGCGGCGAAACCGAAGGCCGCCAGTCTGACAGCCAGGTGACCGTATTCGACTCGGTGGGCTTCGCTCTGGAGGACTACACCGTACTGCGTTACGTACTACAGCAAGCCGAAAAGCGCGGCATGGGCACGAAGATCGACCTGGTGCCATGGGTGGAAGACGACCCGAAAGACCTGTTCAGCCATACCCGCGGCCGCGCTGCAAAAAGCCGCATCCGACGCGTTGCCTAACCCTGCTCCCTATCCGGTATTTTCAAATGGCATTCCCAACGCGTTCGATTCAAGCACCTGCAGCAGTGGTCATGGTCAGGCCACATGCGTTCACGCCCAACCCGGAAACAGCAGCCGACAACTCGTTCCAGCGCAGCAGCCCCGACATCGCGGCGCAGGCCCTGGCCGATGTAGCACGCGATGAAGTCACTCAGGCCGCCGGCAAGCTGGAGGCCGAAGGTGTGCGCGTGCACCTGTTCGACGACTTCGGTGAACACAACACCCCGGACTCGGTCTTCCCCAACAACTGGTTCTCCACCCACCCGGGCGGGCACATCGCGATCTACTCGATGTACTCGCGCAACCGCCGCCGTGAGCGGCGCGCGGATGTGATCGAGATGCTCAAGCACGATTACCGCGTGCAAGACGTGATCGATTATTCGGGGCTGGAGCAGGACGAGCTGTTCCTTGAAGGGACCGGCGCCATGGTGTTCGACCACCTGTCGCGGGTGGCTTACACCGCGCGCTCCAACCGCGCCGACCCGATCGCCCTGGAGCGCTTCAGCACGCATTTCAACTTCGAGCCGATGGTGTTCGACACCGCCGACGAGCAAGGCACGCCGATCTACCACACCAACGTGCTGATGTGCGTGGCGACCGAGTTTGCCCTGGTGGGTTTTGGCACGTTCACCAACAAGGCGAGGGCCGAAGAAGTGCGCATGCGGCTGATTGAATCGGGCCGTGACGTGATTGACCTGAGCAACCAGCAGATCAGCCAGTTTGCCGGCAATGCCATCGAACTGTCCGGGCGTGACGGGCGCATTCTGGCGCTGTCACGCAAGGCCTTTGACAGCCTGACCGGTGAGCAGCGTCAGCGCATCGAGCGCTCGGCGCGGCTGGTGCCGCTGGACGTACCGACCATCGAGATGGCTGGCGGCTCGGTGCGCTGCATGATTGCCGGTATTCACCTGTCGCCGCGGGCGGCTGCGGCCTGACCCTGACCCATCAACCTTCGGCCGACTCGATCTTCTGTGGGAGCGGGCGCGCCCGCGAAGGCACCAACACGGTGCCTGGCACGGGCTTCGCCCGTGTTCGCGGGCACGCCCGCTCCCACAGTGATCTGAGCTGGGCTCCGGATGTTGGACACCCATTTAACAGCAGGGCGTTCAATTCCACATTCAGCCCAGATCCTCAGATCCCGCCGCCTGCCAGCAGTTGTGTCATCACTTCGGCCAAAGCCTTCACCATCACATCTGCCGTCGGCCGGTGGACGATAACGATTTCATAACTGTCGACCTCCGGTAACCCCTGCCCTGCCCCCAATACCCGGTGCTCCCCCGTGGATGCCCTTGGCGGCAGCAGGCTCACGCCCATGCCATCGGCAACTGCCGCCTGGATACCACTGAGGCTGGAGCTGGTGAAACTGATGCGCCAGCGCCGGCCCATGCTTTCGATGGCGTTGATCATGTCTTCGCGGTACAGGCCGCGCGGCGGGAAGGTCACCAGCGGGATCGGGTCCAGCTCGAAGGCGGGTGTGCGCGCACTGTCGATCCATTGCAGGCGCTCGGGCCAGCAGGCCACGCCCTCTCGGGTGTTGCGCCGCTGCTTGAGCAGCACCAGGTCGAGCTCACCGTTGTCGTAGGCCTGGCTGAGGTCGCGGCACAAGCCGCTGGTCACTTCCAGTTTCACTTGCGGGTGCAGCCGGCTGAACGCCGACAGTGCATTGGTGGTACGCCCGCCAACGAAATCTTCAGGCACGCCAAGGCGTACGGTGGTGCCCACCATCGCCCCGGCAAGGGCTTCAAGCATCTGGTCATTCAATGCCAGCATATGCCGGGCATAACCGAGCAAGGTCTGCCCGGCGTCGGTCGGCAGCACATCGCGGTTACCCCGCACCAGCAAGCGGTGGCCGACCATGTCCTCCAGGCGGCGGACCTTTTGGCTGATGGTCGACTGGGTCGAGTGCAGGCGCGCCGCCGCCGTGGTGAAGCTGCCGCAATCGGCCACCACCACGATGGCGCGTAGCAGGTCGAGGTCGAACAAGGCTCTATTCGATTTCACGCTGATAGACATCTTGGTATTCAACTGCTGAATGACAAGACTGCGTTCTATCACGGCTAGTCGCCGAGGGCCACACCTTCACGCCGAGGGTCGGCGCCGCCTGACCAACCCTCGCCGTTGCGCTGGATGATCTGCATGCCGCTTGTCATGGTCATCGGTGTCACTTCATGACCCCAAGTCGCCAGTTGCCGGATCAGCGCCGGACTGGCCAGCCCGGCTTCCACTTCAGTGCCGGCATTGCGGCTGCCGAAATTGGGCAGGCCGGCAGCCTGCTGCGGGTCGAGCTGCCAATCCAGCAAGCCGATCAGCGCCTTGTTCACGTAGCCTATGATCTGCGAACCGCCCGGTGAACCAAGGCTGGCGACAAGCTCGCCAGAGGCACGGGAGAACACCAGTGTCGGCGCCATTGCCGACAGCGGCCGCTTGCCCGGCTGCACCCGGTTGGCCACGGGCTTGCCGTGCTCCTGGGGGATGAACGAGAAGTCGGTCAGATGGTTGTTGAGCAAAAAACCCTTGACCATCAGGTGCGCACCGAACGCGGCCTCCACCGAAGTGGTCATGGCCAGTGCCTGGCCGCTGTCATCCACCGCGCTGAGGTGCGAGGTGGAAATGCGCAGTGCCGAGCGGTCGGGCGCCAGGGCCAAATCAGCGCCTTGCGGTTGGCCTGGGCGAGCGCGCTTCATGCTGTGCTCGCCGATCTGTGCTGCCCGGCTGGCCAGGTAGCCGGCGTCGATCAGGGCTTTGACCGGCACCGGTACGTAATCGCTGTCAGCCAGGTACTGCGCGCGGTCGGCATAGGCCAGGCGCTCGGCTTCGGCGATCAGGTGCACGGCCAGAGGCGATGCCTCCAGGCCTGCCGGGGACGCATTCGGCAACGGCCGCAACGCCGCCAGGTCGCGTTGTGGGGTGGCGCGCTGTACGGCCTCAAGCATGCCCAGCGTCTGTAATACCGTCACCCCGCCCGACGAGGGCGGCGGCATGCCGCAGATGCGCCAGGCCTTGTAGGGGCCGCACACCGGCTCGCGCTCCTTGGCGCTGTACTGCTCAAGGTCCTGCAACGACAGGAAACCGGCATTGGCATGGCTGCGCACCTTGGCCACGATGGCCGCGGCGATTTCACCGGTGTAGAAAGCCTGGGGACCGTGCGCGGCAATCTGCTCGAACGTTTGCGCAAGTTCGGGGTTGCGCAACGTCGTGCCCACCGGCAGCGGCTTACCCTTTTCATCCAGGAAATAGCGTGCCATGGCCGGTGAGCGGGCAATATACGGGTCGCCGGCCACGAGGGTGTGAAGGCGTTCGGAAACCGGGAAACCGTTTCGTGCCAGCGCAATGGCGGGGGCAAAGAGTTGCCGCCAAGGCAGCTTGCCATGCTGCCCGTGGGCTAGCTTCAGCGCGCGCAGAACCCCAGGCACACCCACTGAACGCCCGCCGATCTGTGCCGACCTGAACGGCATCGGTGAACCATCGGCTTGCAAGAACAGCTTTTCCGTTACCCCCGACGGGGCCGCCTCGCGGCCGTCGAAAGCCTGCACGCGCTTGCCGTCCCAGTAGAGGATGAAAGCCCCACCGCCAATGCCACTGGATTGCGGCTCGACCAGGGTCAGCACCATTTGCATGGCGATCGCCGCGTCGATGGCGCTGCCTCCAGCACGCAGCATTTCCCGCCCGGCTTTGGTGGCCAGCGGGTTGGCTGCGGCGGCCATATGCCGGCTGGCGTGCACCGGTTGCAGGCCAGTGCGGTAGCCGGAGGCCAGTTCGGGTGGCGCAGGCAACACCTGATCGGCACAGGCCCACCCACTTGCGACCGCCAGGCACAGCGCGCTCATCAGCGGTATCGGCAACTTCATCGTTTTGTTTCCTGCCTTGTCTGTCCAACAGACCACTGTCGGTCATGCGTAGACTTGACTTCAAGACCTGATGTGATCTTTTCAGGATGCAGGCAGGTCATTCAGGAGCCCAACCGATGCGTACACCCTTTGCAGCCATGCTGTTCACCCTGCTCACCAGCTTTGCCGCCCACGCCGAGAACACCACCATGGACAACCGCCTGCACAACGCCGCCCGCCAAGACGACGTGCGCACCCTGCAACAGTTGCTGACACAAGGTGCCCCACTGGACAGCCGTGATGAGCAAGGCCGCACTGCCCTGCTGGTGGCCACCCACGGCAACCAGGTTGCGGCGGCCCAAGCGCTGATCAAGGCCGGTGCCGACGTGAACGCGAAAGACAATATTGATGACAGCCCCTATCTGTACGCCGGCGCCCGCGGCCTGAACGACATCCTGCGGCTGACCTTGAGCCACGGTGCCGACCTGAAGAGTACCAACCGATACGGGGGAACGGCGTTGATCCCCGCGGCCGAGCGTGGCCATGTCGAGACGGTGCAGATGCTGATAGATGCCGGGGTGGACGTGAACCACCTGAACCGGCTGCACTGGACGGCACTTATGGAGGCAGTGATCCTGGGGGATGGCGGGCCACGGCATGTGGAAATCGTGCGCCGGCTGCTGGCGGCGGGGGCGGATCGGCAGATTGCCGACAAGGACGGGGTTACCGCGCTGGAGCATGCGCGCCAGCGAGGGTATCGGGAGCTGGAAGTGTTACTGGCTCACTAATCGAGCCTGACTCTGGAATGCCGGGGCTGCAAAGCGCCCCCAGAAATCAGACTACTTCTTCGTACGGCAGCCCCACATAGTTCTCGGCAATGTTCAGCAAGCCCGCCGGGGAGTTCAGGAAATACTCGCGGTCAGCCTCCTGCATCTTCTGGTCCCAGGCATCTTTGTGGCTGCCAAAGTCATGCAGCAGCTGGGTCATGAACCAGCTGAAGCGCTCGCCCTTCCACACCCGGCGCAGGGCCAGTGGCGAGTATTGCTGCAGCAGGTCGGTGCGCCCTTCGCGGTACACCTTGACCAGAATCCGGAACAGGTAGTTGACGTCCGAGGCCGCCAGGTTCAAGCCCTTGGCACCGGTAGGCGGGACAATATGCGCGGCGTCGCCGACCAGGAACAGGTGGCCGTACTGCATGGGTTCAACCACCAGGCTGCGCAGTGGCGCAATGCTTTTTTCCAAGGCTGGGCCGGTCACCAAATCCGCCGCTACGTCAGCGGGCAAACGGGCTTTGAGTTCGTCCCAGAAGCGCTCATCGGACCATTCCTCGACCCGGTCCTGCAAGGGCACCTGCAGGTAGTAGCGGCTGCGTGTTTGCGAGCGTTGACTACACAACGCAAAGCCACGCTCGTGATGGGCATAGATCAACTCGTGATTGACCGGTGGTGTGTCCGAGAGCATACCCAGCCAGCCAAACGGGTAGACCCGCTCGTACTGCTTGAGCACGCCTTCAGGGATGCTCTGCCGCGAGACACCGTGGAAACCATCACAGCCGGCGATGTAGTCGCAATCCACCCTGTGCACCTGGCCGTCTTTTTCGAAGGTCAGGTAGGGTTTTTCGCCCTTGAGTTCATGCGGCTGGACATTGCTGGCGGAATAGATGATCGGCGCACCGCTGGTTTCACGGGCCTGCATCAGGTCACGGGTGACTTCGGTCTGACCGTACACCATCACCGTCTTGCCACCGGTCAGGGCCTTGAGGTCCAGGCGTTGACGGCGCCCGCCAACCAGCAGCTCGACACCTTCGTGCACCAGGCCTTCACGGTCCATGCGCTCGGCCACACCGGCTTCGCGCAGCATGTCGACAGTGCCTTGCTCCAGCACACCGGCGCGGATGCGACCCAGTACGTACTCGGGCGTCTGGCGTTCGACGATGACGTTATCGATGCCGGCCTTGTGCAGTAGCTGGCCCAGCAGCAGGCCAGACGGACCTGCACCAATAATTGCAACCTGAGTTTTCATTGTTGTTGTCTCTGTTCGGACGATGCCGCCCTGGACTGGCAGTGGGGCGGCATCTGCTGTTAGGGTTTGCCATTGCATCTTTACTGGTATAAACCGCCAAATAAGTGTGCTATTCCATGAGAAATCTGCACTTTTACAAAAAACGTTCGATTAACGGACAGGCCAACCTGCATGAAATCCACCCTCCCCGGCGTCCCGTTGTTCAAGCTGTATGGCGAAAATCAGGCCTGGCCCGGCACCGACCTGCTGCACTGCGAGTCGATCCCTGCGCGTAGCCGCCTGCACCACTGGGAAATCAAGCCGCATCAGCATGCCGAACTGTTCCAGCTGCTTTACGTACAGCGCGGCCAGGCTCAGGTGGAGATCGAAGGCGTGCGCAGTGCCATTGGTGAGGCGGCGATCCAGGTGGTGCCGCCGATGACCGTCCATGGCTTTCGCTTCAGCGCCGATATCCAGGGCTATGTGCTGACCTTTGGCACCGCACTGGTGGCAAACCTGGAACAACGCCTCGGCGCACCGCTGACGGTGCTGACGAAAGCAGCGTGCTACCCGCTGGACCAGGACCGCGTGCACCTGCGCAGCCTGATCGGCATATTGCAGCAGGAGTACCAGGGCAACGCCCCCGCGCGGGCGGCCTTGCTTGAGGCACTGGTGACCGCGTTGATGGTGTGGATCAGCCGCCGCCAGCAATTGGGGCAGCCGCCACGCACTCGGGATGAGCGTGACCGCCAGTTGCTGGGGCAATACCTGCGCCTGGTCGAGGCGCATTACCGCGAACATCTTTCAGTGGAGGATTTTGCCGCGCGGTTGAATGTTCCGAGCCTGCAGTTGAACCAGCTGTGCCGGGCGCTCAGTGGGCAGACGGCGCTGCAGGTGGTGCACCAGCGGTTGCTACTGGAAGCGCGCCGTAGTCTGGTTTATACGCGGATGAGCATTGGGCAGTTATCGGACAGCTTGGGGTTTACCGACCCCACTTACTTTGCCCGTTGGTTCAAGCGCTTGAGTGGGCAAACACCCAATGGGTACCGGCGGGCGGTGCAGCCTGACTGACTTGCGACTGCCTGCTGCTTGACGTATACGTCAACCTACCATCAGGATACCCGCATACCCCACGCCGAGCCCCCAGCATGAGCACCCAGACCTACAGCATCTCCGACCTGTCCCGCGAGCTGGACATCACCACCCGCGCCATCCGCTTCTATGAGGAGCAGGGCCTGCTGAGCCCGGAGCGCCGAGGCCTGGAGCGTATCTATACGGCGCGCGACAAGGTCAGCCTGAAGCTCATCCTGCGCGGCAAGCGCATCGGCTTTTCGCTGGCCGAGTGCCGCGAGCTGATCGAGCTGTACGACCCCACCAGCGGCAACATGAAACAGCTCAACAGCATGCTGGCGAAAATTGCCGAACGGCGCGCCCAGCTGGAACAGCAGATGCTCGACATCCACCAGATGCAACTGGAACTGGACACCGCCCAGGAGCGCTGTGAACAAGCCCTGGCCGCCACCCTGAACCACAAAGACAACCGCTGAACGCCACAGGAAACCCGCCATGCACTTGCCCAAAGAAGTCCGTCTGGTCGAAGTCGGCCCCCGCGACGGTTTGCAGAACGAAGCCCAGCCCATCAGCGTCGCCGACAAGGTACGCCTGGTGGACGACCTCACCGACGCGGGCCTGGCCTATATCGAGGTAGGCAGTTTCGTCTCGCCCAAGTGGGTGCCGCAGATGGCCGGTTCCGCTGAGGTGTTCGCCGGTATCCAGCAGCGCCCCGGCGTTACCTATGCGGCACTGGCGCCAAACCTGCGCGGCTTCGAGGACGCCCTGGCTGCCGGCGTTAAGGAAGTGGCGGTGTTTGCCGCCGCCTCCGAAGCGTTCTCGCAGCGCAACATCAACTGCTCGATCAGCGACAGCCTCAAGCGCTTTGAGCCGATCATGGACGCTGCGCGCAGCCAAGGCGTGCGCGTGCGCGGCTATGTGTCGTGCGTACTCGGTTGCCCTTATGAAGGTAAAGTCAGCGCCGAACAGGTGGCACCTGTGGCCCGCGCCCTGCACGAAATGGGCTGCTACGAGGTCTCGCTGGGCGACACCATTGGCACAGGTACCGCCGGCGATACCCGGCGCCTGTTCGAGGTGGTGTCGGCCCAGGTACCGCGCGAACAACTGGCCGGGCATTTTCATGATACCTATGGCCAGGCATTGGCCAACGTCTATGCCAGCCTGCTCGAAGGTATCAACGTGTTCGACAGCTCGGTGGCCGGGCTGGGGGGCTGCCCTTACGCCAAAGGCGCTACCGGCAACATCGCCACGGAAGACGTGCTGTACCTGCTGCAGGGGCTGGGCATTGCTACCGGTATCGACCTGGACCGGTTGATCGCTGCGGGCCAACGCATCAGCAGCGTGCTTGGCCGCAGCAATGGGTCGCGGGTAGCACGGGCGCGCAGCGCGCAATAAGTCATACGGGTGTCACATACGTGTGGGTGAAGTGTTACCGCCCCCACGTTTCACAGCAAAAAATCGGGTAACAGGGAAACAAATCGACAGAATTTCAGGCAAGGAGATTTCGATTAAAATCGCCAAGTGCTTGATTTTAAAGGATTTGAAAAAGTTGGCACGCACCCTGCTATATCTTTGGTACAAGAACAAAAAAAATGTGACGCCCAATAAAAACAACAGGTAACGGCTCTGACATAACAAGAACAACACGGCAGAGGCGTAGCAAGCAGATCTTTTTGGAGTCGACACGCTTTTCAGGGGTACGCCCCGCGGTCTGGCACAGAACAATAAAACTACCTCAAGGTAGCTACAGCCAGGTTCGGATCATTGATGAAAGCAGGTCAGCGCTCAAAAAAATACGTTTGCTCTTGACCCCGCATGGGGGTCGCACGCAACACCAAGGCAGGCTTACAAAAACAACAAAAAGCCGGTCTCAATAATAAAAAAAGAGCAAGCAGCAACGCTTTGGGGGGAGCTTCGGCTCCCCTTAGTGCTTCCCGCCCTCTTCCTCCTTCTGCTTTTCCTCGTCTTGCCCCTCTACCTTCTCCACCAGCAACGGCATCGTGCCCAGCACCAGCAGGGCCAATACCGTGCTGATCAGCGCCGTGGCTTCGCGACCCATACCGGCTGCCGTACCAATGGCAGCGGTCATCCACAGCCCGGCGGCGGTAGTCAGGCCTTTCACATGGCTGGTGTCGTGGCCGTTGCCCTTGAGGATGGTGCCCGCCCCGAGAAAACCGATACCGGCGACGATACCCTGGATCACCCTGCTCAACGCCTGCTCGTCAGCGCCGGCCATGCTGGGTGCCAGCACGAACAGGGCGGCGCCCAGCGAGACCAGCATGTGCGTGCGTACGCCGGCAGACTTGCCTTTGTGTTCACGTTCGAAGCCCAGCACCGCGCCGAGTACGGCTGCCATCAGCAGGCGCACAACCACCTTTATCACCTCGCGCTCGTCTGTGATATCGGCAAATTCGGCCTGGATCGTTTGCCAGATGAGGTCCATTGCCTTGTTCCCATGCTGAGCGTCGTGTTAACAGGCCCGGCCTCTTCGCGGGCTCGCCCGCTCCCACCAGGTCATCGCAGGTTTCAAAAACTGTGCAGTACCTGTGGGAGCGGGCATGCCCGCGAAGAGGCCAGCCCCGCCACCTACAAGAACTGACCTCCACACACAGCGCAAAGTGCCGCTCAGCCTGCCAATGCAGCAACCCGCCCCTCACCGAGGTCCACCTTTTATCACCCACCAGGAGGACACCACCATGCCCGTTGAAATCGATGAAGCCACCCGGCGCTGCACCCTGATCGGCGAAGACCTGCGCATCGAGGGCGATGGCCCGGATATCGAAATCATCACCGACGAACAGCTGCGCATGTCGGTGGCCCTGCTCGCAGGCCAGCGCGTGCCCATCACCGAAGCCGAGGCCGATGCACTGACCGTGGCAGGTGCGGTGGATAGCCGCAGGCATCTGAAGGCCAGCGTGCCGGGCTCGGTAATCTAAGGGCTGGCAGGGCCAAGCGGATAATCTGATACGGTTTTTATCGCAAAATCTGAGCCTGTGCTGATAACAGCCTCAAGGCCATAGTGCTCATGCCTGATCGAGGCCTGATGAGCACCGAACCATGAATAATAGAATCCCTTTTACAGAGATCGCCGCCGCCCCAGCCACCCACGCACCGCGACGCATCGACAGCGGCATCCACACCCGCAGCTTTACCGGCGTTTACCGCAACCTGCGCATAGGCTTTGCCGGCGCCCTGTTCGTGCTGTTCTTTGGCACTGCCTGGCTGACCTGGAACGGCCGGCAAGCCGTTTTGTGGGATCTGGCCGAGAGTAAATTCCACATCTTTGGTGCCACCTTCTGGCCGCAGGATTTCATCCTGCTGTCGGCGCTGTTGATCATCTGCGCCTTCGGCCTGTTCGCCATCACCGTGTACGCCGGCCGCGTCTGGTGCGGCTACAGCTGCCCGCAAAGCACCTGGACCTGGCTGTTCATGTGGTGCGAAAAGGTCACCGAGGGCGACCGCAACCAGCGCATCAAGCTCGCCGCCGCGCCCTGGAGCCTGAACAAACTGGCGCGCCGTACGCTGAAACACAGCCTGTGGCTGGCCATCGGTGTAGTCACCGCGCTCACCTTCGTTGGCTACTTCACGCCAATCCGGCCACTGGCCGTAGAACTGTTTACCTTGCAACTGGGCGGCGTGGCGCTTTTCTGGGTGCTGTTCTTCACCGCTGCCACTTACATCAACGCAGGCCTGTTGCGCGAAGCGGTTTGCCTGCACATGTGCCCGTATGCACGCTTCCAGGCTGTGATGTTCGACAAGGACACCCTCGCGGTCGCTTATGACCCGCGCCGTGGTGAAGCCCGTGGCCCGCGCAAGAAAGGCAGTGATGTGGGCGCTCAAGGCCTGGGAGACTGCATCGACTGCACGCTGTGCGTGCAAGTGTGCCCCACCGGCATCGATATCCGCGATGGCTTGCAAATGGCCTGCATCGGTTGCGCAGCCTGCATCGACGCCTGCGACGGGGTGATGGACAAGATGGGCTACGCCCGCGGGTTGATCGGTTACAAGTCCGAGCACAATTTGCAGGGCGGCACCACCCACTGGTTGCGCCCGCGCCTGCTGGGCTATGTCGCGGCGCTCGGGGTGATGATCGCAGCACTGGTGGTGGCCTTGCAGATGCGCCCGATGGTTTCGCTGGACGTCATCAAGGACCGCGGCCTGTTCCGTGAAAACGCCCAGGGCCAGATCGAGAACATCTACCTGCTCAAGGTCATCAACAAGACCGAGCGCACCCGGCACTATGCACTGCGCCTGCTGGACGCTGACGGTTTCACCCTGCAGGGCACCACTACCTTGGTGATCCCGGCCGGCGAAATGAGCGAACTGCCGGTATCGGTGGCGATGCTGGCCGAGCGCCCGACCAGCAGCTCGCAAACACTGAGCTTCGAAATAAGCGAGCGCGACGACCCTGCCATTCGCAGCGTGGCCCAAAGCCGCTTCGTCGCGCCGATGAATCGCTGATCCCTTACACTGACTCCACCTTGCCTGCCAGGCTTCGACAGAAGGCCAGAATGAAACGCTACGAACGCTTCGCCGACGACATTGCCGAACTGATCCGCTCCGGGGTGCTAGGCCCCGGCCAACGCGTGCCTTCGGTACGCTACGCCAGCCAGACCCACGGGGTCAGCCCGTCCACCGTGTTCCAGGCCTATTACCTGCTGGAGCGCCGGGGGCTGATCCGTGCCCGGCCGCGCTCGGGCTATTTCGTCAACGCCCACGCCCCGCGCCAGTTCAGCGAGCCACAGGCATTGCAACCGGTCAGCGAGTCCACTGACGTCGATGTCAGCGGGTTGGTGTTTTCGATACTCGACTCGATCAAAGACCCCAACACCATCCCGTTCGGCTCGGCCTTCCCCAGCCCGGAACTGTTCCCGCTGCAACGCCTGTCGCGCTCGCTGGCCAGCGCCAGCCGCAGCATGGACCCGCGCATGGTGGTGACCGACCTGTCGCCCGGCAACCCACAGCTGCGCCGGCAGATTGCCCTGCGCTACATGGTCGGTGGGTTGATGCTACCGATGGAGGAGCTGCTGATCACCAATGGTGCACTGGAAGCCTTGAACCTGTGCCTGCAGGCGGTTACCCAGCCGGGCGACCTGGTGGCGATCGAGGCGCCCGCCTTCTATGCCTGCCTGCAAGTGCTGGAGCGGCTCAAACTCAAGGCGGTGGAAATCCCCGTGCACCCACGCGAAGGCATGGACCTGGGGGTACTGGCGCAGACGCTGGAAAAGCACCCGGTGAAAGCCGTGTGGTGCATGACCAACTTCCAGAACCCGGTAGGTGCGAGCATGCCAGAGGCGAAGAAACAGGCGCTGGTTGAACTGCTGGCGCGTCACCAGGTGCCGTTGATCGAAGACGACGTGTACGCTGAACTGTATTACGCGCAACAGGCGCCCAAACCGGCCAAGGCCTTTGATACCCAAGGCCTGGTCATGCACTGCGGCTCGTTCGCCAAAAGCCTGGCACCCGGTTACCGCATCGGCTGGGTGGCGGCCGGGCGCTTTGCGCAGAAGATCGAGCGGCTGAAGCTGATGACCTCGCTGTGCGCCTCGATGCCGGCGCAGGCAGCGATAGCCGACTACCTGCAACACGGCGGCTATGACCGCCACCTGCGCAAATTGCGCTACGCCCTGGAGGGCCAGCAGGCCAACATGCTGGCGGCCATCGCCCGCCACTTTCCGGCACAGACACGGGTCAGTCAGCCTTCCGGCGGCTACTTCCTGTGGCTGGAGTTGCCCGAGCAGATGGACGCCCTCAAGCTGTTCCACATGGCCTTGGCGCAAGGCATCAGCATCGCCCCTGGGCCGATCTTTTCGCCCACCCGGCGCTTCGGTAATTGCATTCGCCTGAACTACGGCAGCCCTTGGCATGACGGCGCCGAACGGGCGATGGAAACCCTTGGAAGGATCATTCGCTCATTCTGAGGTAAAGCTGTCGAAGGCCAGCTATAGTTGCCGGACTCGCAGGCAGGATAGCCAGCATGTCCCAAGACAACACCCCAGGTTGCATAGAGCAGCTACAGGAAAAACTGCTGGACCTTGAGGCGCAGAATGCTGAGTTGCGGCTGCTTGGCGAGCTGGTCGACCACAGCCTGGCCAATGTCTTCGCGGCCGACCGCAACTTCAGGCTGCTGGCGATCAACCGCACAGCACAAGAAACTTTCAAGCGCCTGCGCGGTTTCGTACCCAAGGTCGGTGATTACATTCCGCAGTTCCTGTCACTTCAGCCGGATATCAGGCGCCAACTGGAGCCGGTTTGGCCTCGCGTGCTGGCGGGCGAGGCATTCGTCGAGACCATCGTCCTGGGTACCCCGCAAGCATTGCGTCACTACGAACTGCGCTACAACCCTTTGCGTGACGCTCAGCAGCGCATCCAGGGCGGCTACCTCTTTGCCTACGACATCACGGAGCGCGTCGCAGAGCAGGAGCGCCTGCGAGAAATCGAAAACGCTTTGCGCCAGTCCCAGAAGATGGAAGCCGTCGGCCAGTTGACCGGCGGTATATCCCATGATTTCAACAACCTGCTGGGCAGCATCCTGGCAGCGCTGGAAGTGGCCGCCCAACGCCTGGCCGAAAACCGTTACCCGGAAACCACACGGCTGCTGGCCATCGCCCGACAGGACGCCCAGCGCGCCGCTTCGGTGGTACAACGCCTGCTGGCCTTCTCACGCCAGCAAACCTTGATTGCGCAAACCACAGACGTGCATCAATTGGTGGCCGGCATGCACGACCTGATCAAGAGCTCGCTGCATGAAGGCATCGACTTCGTTGACCAGACCATGGCCGGCCAATGGCTGATAGCCGCTGATCCTCCGCAGCTGGAAAGCGCTTTGCTCAATCTGTGCATCAACGCCCGTGATGCCATGCCATCGGGTGGCCAATTGTGTATCCGTTGTGCGAACACCCGACTGGATCAAGCACGCGCCCGCGTACTGGACCTGCTGGCGGGTGACTACTTGCAGATCTGTGTCAGCGATAACGGCATTGGCATGCCCGCCGACGTAGCCCAGCGCGCACTGGAGCCATTCTTCACGTCCAAACCATTGGGTCAGGGCTCGGGCCTCGGGCTTTCGATCGTCTACGGTTTCATCCGCCAGTCCGGCGGGCAATTGCAGATCACCAGCGAGCCGGGGCATGGGACCCGTGTCGACCTGTACCTGCCCAGAGATAACGAGGCAACAGTGACGCCGCCTGCGCCTGACAAGCCCACGCCAGACAAACCTCGATGCACACCTCGCCTGATCATGCTTGTGGAAGACCAGGCAAACCTGCGGCTGGTGGTCGAAGAAATACTGGAAGAACTAGGGCACGACGTGCGCACATTTGTCGATGGACGCAGCGCACTGGATGCATTTCAGGCTGGCTTGCGGCCTGACCTGCTGGTCACTGATATCGGCCTGCCGGGCGACATCGACGGCAGGCGGTTGGCCGCAGCGCTTCCCGCAGGAGTGGCGGTGCTTTACATGACCGGCTACAGCACTGATCAGGTAGGCGTTACAGCATCGAAGCACTGTAGCGTGCTGTACAAGCCATTCACCCTGGCGTCACTGACCCAGCAAATCGAAAACCTGCTGGCTAACCTGCATTCGCCACAATGAACAGCTATACCTTCTAGGGCCTGCCACAGTAAAGTCTGACTGATACTTATCTGGAATGTCGCCATGCCCCACCGCGACCTGACCGGCCTGCAGCACTCCCGCGTGCTTACCAAACCCACCTTCAATGGCCTGTAGACACGGAGCGCCAAGGATGAGCAATGACTGCGCGTTGGCAGGCGCCGAAGAGCTGCAACGCCTGCACGAAAGAATTGCGTACCTCGAACAACACAATCACCAGCTGCAATCCGCTCTGGCCAGCATTGCCCAACGCATGCAAGAGGCGGATCGGTACCGGTTCCTGTTTGAGAACATGGAAGAAGGCTTCTGCATCATCCAGTTCGTTGACGGCCCCCATGGCCGTCTGAGTGACTACGTTCACCTGATGGCCAACCCGGCCTACTGTCGCCATGCCGGGCTCACCCATGTGGTGGGCCGTAGGTTGCGAGAGGTAATTCCTGAGGAGGCGCAGGTCTGGCTGAATTATTTCGGCACCGTGGAGCGCACTGGAGAACCGCTGTACTTCGAACATGAGCTGCTCGCTACCGACCGTTGCCTGGGCTTGGCAGCGATCCGGATCGAACCGGCCGAGGATCACCTTGTCGCAGTAATCTTTCGTGATGTGACTGCCCGCAAACAAGCTGAAGACGCACTACGGGCCCTGAACGAAGACCTGGAGGAACGCGTCGCACACGCAGTGGCCAAGCACCAGAAAGCCGAAGCAGCCCTGCAGCAGGCGCAAAAGCTGGAAGCGGTCGGCCAGTTGACCGGGGGGCTTGCCCACGACCTCAACAACCTGCTCGGTGGCGTGCTTGGCGCGCTTGAGCTTGCCAGGTGCAGGGTGACCGACGAACACCAGACAGCCACGCTTCCTGCGCTGCTGGGCAGTGCGCACGATGCCGCGCACCGGGCTGCCGCGCTTATTCACCGGTTGCTGGCATTTTCCCGCCAGCAGACCTTGCAACCCTGTTCGACGAATGTTTCAACGCTGGTCAGTGGCATGCTGGAGCTCATCAGCCGCACGATTGGCCCACACATCACGCTCGGCTGCAGCCCCAATGAGGCGGCGTGGACCGTGCGCATTGACCCGCCACAGCTTGAAAGTGCGCTGCTCAATCTTTGCATCAACGCACGCGATGCCCTCCCTGCCGGAGGCAGGATACGGATAACGCTGGATAATCTGTCAATCCCTGCAGACCGCGCCCAACCACTGGACCTGGCACCTGGCGAATACCTGTGCCTGAGCGTTGAGGACAACGGGCGCGGGATGGCAGATGATGTTCGGGCGCGGGCTGTCGACCCGTTTTTCACCACCAAGCCCTTGGGCCAAGGTACCGGGCTTGGTCTGTCGATGGTGTACGGCTTCGTGCGCCAGTCAGGCGGGCAGTTGCAAATCGAGTCGGCACAGGGCCAGGGGACGCGGGTGAGCATGTTTCTGCCACGGCATCATGCGCAACCAGTCCCACGCTTACCCGGCCCGGAAACCCCAGCGCCGTCCCTTGCTGCAAGCTCCGTGCGCGAAATCGTCGTGGTGGAAGACGTAGGCGCCATGCGCCTGGTCATTGCAGAAGCGCTGCATGACCTGGGGCATAGGGTCAAGGTGTTCGAAGACGGCCCCATGGCGCTTGCCGGGATGGCCGGCCACCCCCGGCCCGACCTGCTGATCAGCGATGTCGGGTTACCGGGGGGGATCAACGGGCGACAATTGGCTGACAGGCTGCGCTTGTCTTACCCGGGCCTCAAGGTCTTGTTCGTCACCGGGTACGATGAGCACGCCGTGCTTGGGGATGGCACCCTGGAAGAGGGCATGAGTGTCTTGACCAAGCCGTTCACCCTGCCAGCACTGGCAACGCGCGTCAGCCAAATGCTTGAGGCGTGAATTGACGCATACGCCCTCGCCTGCCACTTCTTTGGCCAAACCGATGATGAAGGTATCGAGCGCGCCCCGCGGGAGGCGCTCGATGTCCGCCTCACCCAGCATCCCGAGCCGTTCGCCTCATCGTTTCAATGCCCCGCCGATGCCGGCCCTGCCTTGGCAGTGAAAGGTGGCTTGGCGAACCACACCAACAGGATCAACCCGGCAAACACCCAGGTCATCAAGGTGAAGTAGTCCACCGTCGACATCATGTAGGCCTGGGCATTGAGTATCTGTTCCAGCTGCGCATAACTCTGCGGGTTAGCCCCGCCCAACTGCTCAAGCGTATGCCGCGTCGCAGGGTCGAACTGGCTGATGTTCTCGCTGAGATAAGCATGGTGCTGGTCCGCCCGGCGAATCCAGATCCAGGTGGTCAACGATGCGGCAAAACTCCCGCCCAAGGTACGCAGGAAAGTCGCCAGCCCCGAACCATCGGCTATCTGGTCTGGTGGCAAATCGGACAACAGGATGCTCAAGGTCGGCATGAAGAACAACGCCACACCAATACCCATGAACAGCTGCACCAGGGCTACATGCTGGAAGTCCACCTCGCTGGTGAAGCCTGCTCGCATGTAGCAGCTGGTGCCAATCGCCAGGAACGCCAGCCCCGCCAGCACCCGCAGGTCGAAGCGGTGCGCGTACTTGCCCACGAACGGCGACATGATCACCGGCAGCAGGCCGATCGGTGCCACCGCCAGGCCCGCCCAGGTGGCGGTATAGCCCATCTGCGTCTGCAACCATTGCGGCAGGATCAGGTTGATGCCGAAAAACCCTGCATAGCCCCCGACCAGCACAATGGTGCCGACGCGAAAGTTGCGGTGAACGAACAGGCGCAGATTGACCACGGGGTGGCGGTCAGTCAGTTCCCAGATCACGAATACCGCCAGGAACACTACCGAAACGATGCTGCCGACAATGATGAACGACGACTCGAACCAATCCAGGTCGTTGCCTTTGTCGAGCACCACCTGCAAAGCCCCGACACCGACGATCAGTGTCAGCAAACCGATGTAGTCCATGGGCTGTCGGCTGGTGACCACCGGCCGGGTGCGCATCTGCTGGCGCACCACGGCGGCGGCAAACAGGCCAATGGGCACGTTGATGAAGAAGATCCACGGCCAGCTGTAACTGTCGGTGATCCAGCCCCCCAGAATCGGCCCGGCAATCGGCGCCACCACCGTGACCATCGCCAGCAGCGCCAGGGCCATGCCCCGTTTGGCGGGGGGGTAGACGGCAATCAGCAAGGTCTGGGTCATCGGATACAACGGCCCGGCAACCACGCCCTGCAGTATCCGGAAACCGACCAGCTCCGGCATCGACTGGGCAATACCGCACAGGAACGAGGCCAGCACGAATAAAAGCGTGGCCCAGATAAACAGCTTCACTTCGCCAAACCGCCGGCTGAGCCAGCCCGTTAACGGCAAGGCGATGGCATTGCTCACCGCGAATGAGGTAATGACCCAGGTGCCCTGCTCGTAACTCACCCCCAGGTTGCCGGAAATGGTCGGCAATGCCACGTTGGCAATGGTGGTGTCGAGCACCTGCATGAACGTCGCCAGCGACAGCCCGATGGTGGTCAGCAGCAGGCTCGGTGGCGTGAACTGGGCAGCAGCGTTGTTGCTCATCGCTGGGCCGTCTTGCCGGTTGCGCTGTTTTCGTGGATCAACCGGGCGATCAGGTTGTCGGCCTCGACCAGCTGACGGTCGTACACCTGGGTGGTGTAGCTGGCCTGCTGTGGGGGCTGCTGGGCCAAGGCCGGACCGCTCTGGTCGTGTAAGTCGACTTCCACCACAGTGGACAGGCCAATGCGCAGTGGGTGGTCCTTGAGCTGGTCGGGGCTCAGGTGAATACGCACGGGGACGCGCTGGACGATCTTGATCCAGTTGCCAGTGGCGTTCTGTGCCGGCAGCAGGGCGAAGGCACTGCCTGTACCGGCGCCGAGGCTGTCAACCGTGCCGCTGTATTTGACCTCGCTGCCGTACAGGTCGGCGCTGATCTGCACCGGCTGGCCGATGCGCATCTCCCGCAGCTGGGTTTCCTTGAAGTTGGCGTCGATCCATACCTGGTCCAGCGGGATTACCGCCATGGTCGCGGTGCCCGGCTGCAGGCGCTGGCCCAGCTGCACGGTGCGCTTGGCAACGTAACCGGTAACCGGTGCCACCAGTGTGGTACGGGCGTGGTCGAGGTAGGCCTGGCGCAGGTCGGCAGCGGCGGCCATCACCTCCGGGTGCGAGGAAACCACGGTGTCATCGACCAGCGCGCTACTGGTGTTGAGCTGCTGACGTGCGCTGTTGACGGCGGCAAGGGCCACACTCAGGTCATCGCGAGCGTGAGAGAGCTCTTCGGCAGCAATCGCCCCGCTATCAGCGAGCACCTTGCGCCGGTTGAAGTCCTGCTGGGCTTTGCGCAGTTCTGCCTGCCGGGTTTCCAACTGTGCCTTGAGCGAGTCGACATTACTGTACAACCCGCGTACCTGGCGCACGCTGCGCGCCAGCTTGGCTTCGGCAGACTGCAGGGCTACCTCGCTGTCGGCCGGGTCAAACTGCAGCAATACCTGGCCGGCATGCACAAGGTCGCCGTCATCGGCACCAATGCTGGTGACAGTGCCGGTGACCAGCGGGGTGATCTCCACCACGTTGCCGTTGACGTAGGCATCGTCGGTGCTTTCATGCCAGCGGCCGACCAAGCTGTACCAGGCCCAGGTGCCAATACCTCCAAGGATCAGCAACAACAACAGGCCAAGCAGCCAGGCCTTGCGCTTGCGCGACGGCTCGGGCACGGCGGAGGGAGTCGGGGAGTCTGCGGGAGTGGCCATGACAATACCTTGGATAATTCGTGACAGGGTTCAACGGTCGCCAAAGCGGCGGATCGTCAACGGGTCGCCGGCAGCGAGCAGCACCTTGGCCAGCAAACCTTCAAGAGCCTTGAGCTCTTCGGGTGCCAGCACGCCGCACAACTCGTTCATGGCGGCTGCGCCAATCTCCGGCAGGCGGTCGGCCAGGCGCTGGCCATCGGCGGTAAGCGCCAGGCGCACCAGGCGGCGGTCGTCGGCGCAGCGGTTGCGCACAATCAGTTCCTTCTGCTCGAGCCGGTCGAGCATGCGGGTCATCGAGCCACTGTCCAGGCCCAGGTAGCGGCACAGCTCGGCCGGGGTATCCACCTGGTACTGGGTGACGATGATCAATACCTTGAACTGCGCGGCGGTGACGCCCTCTGATTCGAGGTGCCAATCGAGAATGCGGTCCTTCAGGATTGCCGCGCGGCCAAGCAGCATGCCGATGGCGCAGGTTTGAAAGTTTTCGGGAGAGAAATGGGCCATCGGAGGCAGCTCGGACAATTGTGTATAAATATTACTGCCTAGGCAGTGAATGTCAAAGCCTTGATTAGCTAGCTATGTACAATTTCATATTTTCTGGCTGTCGCGATGACTTGTGAAGCAACCCCGACGATTTCAACCTGTAAATGCGTACGCGAAGGGTTCTCAGACGCGGAAAAACCGTTGCAAATCCGACGAAAAACCGTCACAACTGATAGTCATTCGCCATTACGCCGGTTCTCGGGGGCCCTTCTGCAAGGGTAGAATGCGCAAAACCCGGAGCCGCAATGAACCACGACCGCCTCAATTCCAGCCCTGACGATGCCATTACCGACGCCGCCGCGCATTGGTGCATGCGCCTGCATGCCGAAGATTGCACGGCGTCCGAGCGCGAGGCGTTTGCCCGCTGGCTGGCGGCGGACCCGCGGCATGCCGAGGAATACCAGGCGATGCTGGAAATCTGGCAAACCGCCGACCTGTTGCCACGCAACGCCACCGTCGTCGAATTCAACCCGCCCACCCGTCAACCTTCACGCCCACACAGCTGGCGGCCGCTGGCATCTGCCGCCGCCATCGCCCTGGCCGTGCTGCCGCTGGCCGGCTGGGTGGGCTGGGAGCAAGGCTGGCTGCCCAACCACTACCAGCATTTCGAAGCCGGCGACCGCATGCAGACCGTGGAGCTGAGCGACGGCAGCTCGGTACAGCTCAACCTCCACACCGAGCTGACCTACCTCAACTACAAAGACGAGCGCCAGGTCAAGCTCACGCGCGGCGAGGCGTTCTTCAAGGTGCAGCACGACAGTAGCCACCCGTTCATCGTGCACGCCGGGCGTGGCCAGACCCGCGTCACCGGCACCCAGTTCAATGTGTGGAAGTACCAGGACCAGGTAAAGGTCACCCTGGTGGAAGGCTCGGTGCTGGTAACCAGCGACGGCAGCGCCGGTGGCTATCGCCTGGGCCCGGGGATGCAGGCCAGCTATCATCAAGGCGATTTCGAGCCGCAGCTGGAGCAGAGCGACGACTACGGCAACAGCCTGGCCTGGCGCAGTGGCAAGCTGGTGCTCGACAACCTGAGCCTGGAGCAGGCGCTGCCCGTGATCAACCGCTACCTCGACGCGCCACTGCAACTGGCCGATGCCAGCACCGGCCGTATCCGCATCAGTGGTATCTACAACACCCGTGAGGTAGCCCGCCTGGTCAACAACCTGCCCAAGGTGCTGCCGATCTACCTGACCCGCAGCAAGGACGGCAGCACCGTGCTCAACCGCATCTCGCCGCCGCCTGACAAGGGCTGACACCCTCGCCCCTTACAACGTCATGGCCGCCACCCACCCGAACGCCAGCAATGGCAGGTTGTAGTGGATGAAGGTCGGTACCACGGTGTCCCATATATGATGGTGCTGGCCATCCACGTTCAGGCCCGAGGTCGGCCCCAGGGTCGAGTCTGAAGCCGGCGAGCCCGCATCCCCCAAGGCACCGGCAGTACCGACGATGCACACGGTGGCCAGCGGGTCGAAGCCCAGCTGCACACACAGTGGCACAAAGATCGCTGCCAGAATCGGCACGGTAGAGAACGACGAACCGATACCCATGGTCACCAGCAGGCCCACCAGCAGCATCAGCAAAGCCCCGATACCCTTGCTGTGGTCGATCCACTGGGCCGAGGTTTCCACCAGGCTTTTCACCTCACCGGTGGCCTTCAGCACGTCAGCAAAACCTGAAGCGGCAATCATGATGAAGCCGATCATGGCCATCATCTTCATGCCTTCGGTGAACAGGTCGTCGGTGTCCTTCCACTTGACGATGCCGGACAGCGAGAAAATCAGGAAGCCGACCATGGCACCGATGATCATCGAATTCAGCAACAACTGGACGATGAACGCAGCGCCAATTGCCAGTCCCGCCACCAGCAGCGTCAGCGGGTTGTACTGCACGCTCACCTGCTCCACCTGCTCGATGCGCGCCAGGTCGTAGTCACGCTTCTTGCGGTAGCTGATGAATACCGCCAGCAGCAGGCCGGCCAACATACCTGCAGCCGGGATGGCCATGGCGTGGGTGACATTGACGCCACTTACGTCGACGCCGGCACGGGCGACATTGGCTAGCAAAATTTCGTTGAGAAAGATGTTGCCGAAGCCCACCGGCAGGAACATGTACGGGGTGATCAGGCCGAAAGTGATCACGCAGGCGATCAGCCGGCGGTCGATGCGCAGGCGGGTCAGTACATACAGCAACGGCGGGACCAGAAGCGGAATGAATGCAATGTGGATGGGCAGGATGTTCTGCGACGACACCGCCACCACCAGCATCAAGCCGATCATCAGCCATTTGACCTTGCCGCCATTGGCTTGGCCTTGGCGATCGATCATGGCCAGTGCACGGTCTGCCAAGGCATGGGCCAGGCCGGACTTGGCAATGGCCACGGCGAAAGCGCCCAACAGTGCGTAAGACAAGGCAACCGTGGCGCCACCGCCAAGGCCACCGTTGAACGCCTTGAGCGTGCCCTCGATGCCCAGGCCGCCCACCAGCCCACCGACCAGGGCACCGATGATCAGGGCGATGACCACGTGAACACGGGACAGGCTGAGTATCAGCATGATACCGACCGCGGCGATCACTGCATTCATGGTTGGCTTACCTCATTACGACAGAAAAAAGCGCGCACTCTGAAGCAGTGGGCTGCAGATGTCAAAAGCGCCATGTTGCGGCGGATTACCAATGCCTTGCAGCGAATCCGAAAATTAAATTGAACGTTTGAATAAAGAAAAAATGGAGTGGGCCGATAAGGTGTTGGGCTAAGGGTGCCTGGCTGGAGATTTTTGTCGCTTGTGAGACCGAGCGCCGCCCGCGCGGCGCATCGCGAGCTGCGCTCGCTCCCACGTTTGTTTCGGGCCAATTATGCCTGTCCGATTTGCGCGCGAACGCCTTGGCGCACGGCTCGATTTTGCGTCGTACATACAAGGCGGTCGCGCGCGGCTGGCACAGGCGTCACTGGCCCGAAACTAACGTGGGAGCGAGCGCAGCTCGCGATGCGCCGCGCGGGCGGCGCTCGGTCTCACAAACGACAAAGATCTTCAGCCAAGCCCCCAGCCTGCCAAAAAAGCCATAACCCTTACTCCCCCAGAAAAGGGATCCGCCCCCATGCCTTTGCGCCAACTTTCCATCCAGTGGAAGATCACCCTGCTCGCCGGTCTCTGTCTGGCTGGCATCGTCACCTTGCTCGTCGGCCTGTCGTTGTACCGCATGGACCACAGCTCGGACCTGGTCAAGGCCAGCAGCATGCAGATGCTGACCGAGGCGGCGCAATCGCGCATCGAGTCGCAGGGTGAAGTGCAGGCGCTGAACATCCGTCGCCAGTTCATGGACGCCTACCAGTACGGCGCCGGCTTTGCCCGCCAGGTGCTGTTCCTGCGCGAGCAGGCTGAAAAGCGCTACCTCGACGCCTTTGACCTGCGTGAAGACATGACACACCAGGTGCGCACCGCCCTGCAGGCCAACCCCGACCTGCTTGGCCTGTCGCTGGTGTTCGAACCCAACGCGCTGGACAGCAAGGACAGCCTGTTCGCCGGCAAGGCGGAGCTGGGCAGCAACGAAACCGGGCGCTTTGCCCTGTACTGGTCGCAGCCCCGCGCCGGCCAACTAACCGCCATGGCGCTGCCCGAACATGACATGGCCAACACCGAAATCGGGCCCAGTGGCCAGCCAGCCAACACCTGGTGGGTGTGCCCGCGTACGACCGCCAAGGTGTGCGTGGTGGAGCCCTACTTCTATGACATCGATGGCCAACAGGTGCTGATGACCAGCATCGTCTTCCCGCTGGCCGTCAACGGCAAGATCATTGCCACCCTGTCCATCGACATCAACCTCAACAGCCTGCAGGCCCTGAGCCAAGAGGCCAGCCGCAGCCTGTACGAGGGCCGCACCACGGTCGGTATCCTCAGCCCGGTCGGCCTGCTGGCCGGCTACAGCGCCGATGCCAGCAAACTGGCCCAGCGCTTCGACCAGGTGGACCCAACCAAGGGCGCCGAGCTGGTACGCAAACTGGCCGGTGGCAAGATGACCATCCTGCACGACCAGCAGCGCCTGAAAGTGCTGGCCGCGTTCCGGCCGATCCCCGACGCGCAACCCTGGGGTGTGCTGCTGGATGTGCCGGAAAATGCCCTGACGGGGCCTGCCGAGAAACTGAAGCAGGAACTGGACACGCTTAACACCAGCGGCACCCTGCTGGAGCTGGGCCTGGGCCTGGCGGCGGCCATTGCCGGTCTGCTGATGGTGTGGCTGATGGCCCGCGGCGTTACCCGGCCGATCCTTGGCGTGGCTGCCATGCTCAAGGACATCGCCAGCGGCGAAGGCGACCTCACCCGCCGCCTGACTTATCAGAAGCAGGATGAGCTGGGCGAACTGGCCGGCTGGTTCAACCGTTTCCTCGACAAGTTGCAACCGACCATCGCCGAGGTCAAACGCTCGGTGCAGGCTGCCCGAGGCACCGCCGACCAGTCCTCGGCAATCGCCACGCAAACCAGCGCCGGCATGGAGCAGCAATACCGCCAGGTCGACCAGGTGGCCACGGCCTCGCACGAAATGAGCGCCACCGCCCAGGACGTGGCACGCAGCGCTTCCCAGGCCGCCCAGGCCGCCCGCGATGCCGACCAGGCGACCCGCGAAGGTTTGGCGGTAATCGACCGCACCACCCAAAGCATCGATGCCCTGGCCGCCGACATGAGCAACGCCATGGCCGAAGTTGAAGGCCTGGCGCAGAACAGCGAGAAGATCGGTTCGGTGCTGGAAGTGATCCGCTCGATTGCCGAGCAGACCAACCTGCTGGCGCTCAACGCCGCCATCGAGGCAGCCCGCGCGGGTGAAGCCGGTCGTGGCTTCGCCGTGGTTGCCGATGAAGTCCGCAACCTTGCCAGACGCACCCAGGAATCGGTGGAAGAAACCCGCCAGGTGATCGAGGCCTTGCAGGACGGCACCCGCGAAGTGGTCGGTGCCATGGACAACAGCCACCGCCAGGCCCAGGGGGGTGTCGAACAGGTTGGCCAGGCCGTGACTGCGCTGCAGCGTATCGGCCAGGCTGTGACGGTGATCACCGACATGAACCTGCAGATCGCCTCGGCCGCCGAAGAGCAAAGCGCCGTGGCCGAAGAGATCAACAGCAATGTGGCAACCATTCGTGATGTCACCGAATCGCTATCGGGGCAGGCCAATGAGTCTGCGCGTGTCAGCCAGTCCTTGAACAGCCTTGCTAACCAGCAGCAGGCGCTGATGGACCAGTTCCGCGTCTGAGCTGAACGGGGGCCGCCGCGTGCGGCCCTGAGTCCCGCCAACACCTCGTCGTCTACACTTGCCACACCCCCCAAGGCGCGGCAAACGACGAGGTCTGGATGAAAAAACTTTCAACGCTACTGGCCGGCCTGCTGCTGGCCGTAGGCCTGGCCAGCACCGACAGCGCGGTATCTGCAGAGCCACGCCCACCGATCCACTTCGGTGCCATTGGCTGGGAAAGCGGCGCCCTTACCACGGAAATCCTCCGGCTGATCGTGGAGCGCGGCTATGGCTACACCACCGATACCCTGCCCGGCAGCACCGTCAGCATGGAAGTGGCACTGGCCCGCAACGACCTCCAGGTGATTGCCGAAGAGTGGGCCGGCCGCAGCCCTGCATGGGTCAAGGCCGAGCAGGCAGGCCAGGTGTTCGCATTGGGCGACACGGTCAAGCATGCCGAAGAAGGCTGGTGGGTACCCGCGTACGTGATCGAAGGCGACGCTGCCCGCAACTTGAAGCCTTTGGCGCCCGAGTTGCGTAGCGTCGACGACCTCAAGCGCTATCCGCAGGTCTTTCGTGACCCTGAGTCACCCGACAAGGGTCGTTTTCTGAACAGCCCTAGCGGCTGGACCTCGGAAACAGTCAACAGCCAGAAACTCAAGGCGTATGGCCTGAATGACCTGTACATCAACTTTCGCAGCGGCTCCGGTGCGGCCATGGATGCCGAAATCGGCTCGGCCATCCGCCGTGGCCAGCCGGTGCTGTTCTACTACTGGAACCCGACCCCGTTGATGGGGAGATACAAACTCATCCGCCTGGAAGAGCCACCGTTCGATGCCCAGGCCTGGGCGACCCTGACGGATGCCGGCAACCCCAACCCCAAAGGCAGCCGCTCACTGCCGGCGAAGCTGTCGATCGGTGTATCGAAGGCCTTCCGTGAAGGCTACCCGGATTTGGTGGCGGTATTCGAGCAGGTCGACCTGCCGATCGATCGGCTTAACAGGGCGCTGGCCGACATGAGCGAAAAGCGCACGCCACCGCGCGAGGCCGCCCTCGCCTTCCTGCGTAGCAACCACGACGTGTGGAAAGCCTGGCTGCCGGCAGACGTTGCTGCCAAGGTCGAGGGCAGCCTGTGAGCAACGGGTTTCCCCAAGCCCTGCAGTTTTCGTTCGCTGACAGCGTAAACAGGCTGGTGGACTGGCTGGTGCTGAATTACGGCGATCACTTGCGCGCCTTGTCTGAGCAGTTGCTGCAACTGCTGGTCGGCCTGGAGAGCCTGCTGCGCCTGCTGCCGTGGTGGCTACTATTGCTGCTGGTTGGCCTGTTGGCCTGGCACGCCAGCCGTAGCTTGCTGCGCAGCGCGGGGCTGGTGGCGTTGCTGGCCCTGATCGGCATGCTCGGGCTGTGGGACAAGCTGCTGCAAACCTTGGCCTTGGTACTGGTGAGCACCGGCCTGTGCGTGCTGGTGGGCGTGCCACTGGGCATACTGCTGGCCTCCCGGCCACTGGCAAAGCGGGTGCTGTTGCCGGTACTGGATGTAATGCAGACGCTGCCGGCCTTCGTTTACCTGATCCCGGTGCTGATGCTGTTTGGGCTGGGCAAGGTCCCCGCCGTGTTCGCCACGCTGATCTACGCCCTGCCGCCACTGGTGCGTTTGACCGAACTGGGCCTGAGCCAGATCGACCCTTCGCTGCTGCAGGCCGCACACGGCTTGGGCGCCAGCCGTTGGCAGCGCTTGCGGCGTATTGCCCTGCCACTGGCGCTGCCGAGCATCATGGCCGGGCTGAACCAGTCGGTGATGATGGCCTTGTCGATGGTGGTGGTGGCATCGATGATTGGTGCCCGCGGGCTGGGTGAGGATGTGCTGTCAGGCATCCAGACGCTGAATGTCGGCCAGGGGGTGGAGGCCGGCCTGGCGATCGTCGCCCTGGCCATGGTGATCGACCGAATCAGCCAGGCGTATGGGCGCAATGCGCGCTGAGGCGTCTTGTGCTGCGAAACGGCCGGGCCTGACAATGCAGCACTGACCGCTCAACCCTGGACCCGCCTGCATGTCCCTCAAAGCCCTGCGCACCCTGGTGACCATCGCCCGCCACGGCACCTTCGCCCGCGCCGCCGACCTGCTCAGCC
Source organism: Candidatus Pseudomonas phytovorans (assembly GCA_029202525.1). NCBI lineage: Bacteria > Pseudomonadati > Pseudomonadota > Gammaproteobacteria > Pseudomonadales > Pseudomonadaceae > Pseudomonas > Candidatus Pseudomonas phytovorans. The sequence goes on along the minus strand of CP119325.1, from coordinate 3,319,249 downwards.
TTACCCCGTCGGCGGTGAGCCTGCACATCAAGACCCTTGAAGACGAGTTGCAGGTCACCTTGTTCGACCGCAGCCGCAGGCAGGTGGTGCTGACCGAAGCAGGCCAGCTGGCGGTGGCCCGCGCCGAGAACATTCTGGCTGGCTACGACGAACTGGCCGACGCTTTGGCCAGCGGCCCTGGCCTGCGCGGCCGCCTGCGCCTGGGGGCGATCCATACCGTGCTGGCGCGGCGCCTGCCCAAGGCGCTGGTGTGGATCAAGGCCAACCACCCGCAATTGCACATCAGCGTGGCCTCGGGCATGTCGGCGGAACTGGCACGCCGCGTAGAAGACGGTGAGCTGGATGCGGCGATCACCACCGAGCCAGTCAGCCCATACCCACAGAGCCTGGATTTCACACCGCTGTTCGAGGACCGCTTCTGGGCCATCGCCAGCCCTGAACTGGCCGGGCACAGCGTGCCGGAGCTGCTTGCCAGTCAACCGTTCCTGCGCTTCGACAAGCGTGCCTGGGCCGGGCGGCAGATCGAGCAGGAACTGCGCCGCCAGCATTTGCAGGTGAGCGAGCAGATGGAACTGGACAGCCAGGAAGCCCTGGCCAGCATGGCCGTGATGGGCCTGGGTGTGGCAATCATCCCCATGGCAGACGACGACCTGAAACGCCTGCCTCCGGCCACCTGCCTGCCATTTGGCGAGCCCCAACTGACCCGGCGTGTGGTGTTGCTGGAGCATGAAAAAAGCCAGCGCAGGCATTTGAGTGCGGTGCTGAAGACTGCGCTAGAGGCGTAGTTGCACATTACTGCGTGTTCTAGCAGGACCTCTGTGGGAGCGGGCGCGCCCGCGAACACCGGCGCAGCCGGTGCCATCCATCGCGTTGGATTCTTCGCGGCGGTTCGACGCCTCGACGCGCCCGCTCCCACAGGGACCGCGTAATGCCTACACCATGCATTTTTTCTCAACGGTCAGTGCAGAAAACAACGTTTTTACAAACCCTTTAGCGCCCGTAGTCTGTACACGTACCCGACCACGGAACGTCGATCATGCTCCACTTGCTGCTGACCACCCTGCTCCCGATCATCCTGCTGATTACCCTGGGGACTTTCCTGCGCCTGCGCGGCTTTCTTGCCGAGAGCTTCTGGCCCGGCGCCGAACGGCTGAGCTATTACGTACTGCTTCCCTCGCTGTTCCTGCACGGTCTGGCCACCGCGAACCTTGATGGGGTACCGGTGCTGGGCATGGTCGGCGTGCTGATGCTCTCGACCCTGGCCGGCGCCGTACTGCTGGTGCTGTACCAGGGCGCGATCAACCACGACGGCGCGGACTTCACTTCAGTCTTTCAGGGCGGCATCCGCTTCAACAACTACATCGGTGCCACCCTGGCCGCCGGTATCTACGGCAGCGCCGGCATCGCCCTGGCGGCAGTGGCCAATGCCGCCATCGTGCCTCTGGTCAACCTCCTCTGCGTGCTGGTGTTCGCCCGGTTCAGCGCCCGCCACAGCTCTGCAGCCACGGTGCTGCGGGCAATCTTCGCCAACCCGCTGATCGTTGGTTGTGCGGGTGGGCTGCTGCTGCGGGTAACGGGGCTGGGCTTGCCGGCAGGCATCGAACCCACGGTCAAGGCACTGGGCCAGGCCGCCCTGCCGCTGGGCCTGCTGTGCGTGGGCGCGGCGCTGGGAGGGGCACGCCTGGGCCAGCAGGTGCGTCCGCTGATGGCAGCGTCGATGTTCAAGTTCCTGGTCATGCCCTTGACCACCTGGGGCCTGTGCCGCGTGCTTGGCCTGAGTGGTCAGGCAGCGGTTGTGGCAGTGCTGTTCCAGGCCTTGCCCACCGCTTCGTCCTCGTATGTGATGGCCAGGCAAATGGGAGGCAACGCCCCCCTGATGGCCACCATCATTGCCCTGCAGACCGTAGCCGCCGCCGCAACCCTGCCTTTGGTACTAATGCTTACGCTTGGCTAGACTGAGAAGCACCCCCCACTCGGAAGCGTTGTCATGCGCCTTGCCTGGATAGTGATCAGCTTGACCTCGGCCCTGCTCGCAGGCCCCTTGCACGCAGCCGACACAGCCAAGGCCGCGGTCGCTGAAGACAAAGCCGCAGTGCTGGAGGAGAAGGTAGTCAACGATGCTCCGCCGCCGAAAAAAGCAGAAAAACTGACCTCAAGCGAAGCCCAGGCGGTCGACCCGGCCGGCCAGGCGCCACTGGACGACAGTATCACCTGCCTGGCCCGCACCATCTACTGGGAAGCCAAAGGCGCCGATGCCGAAGACATGTCGGCCGTGGCCAGCGTGGTGCTGAACCGCCTGGGGCATGACGGCTTCCCCGACACCATCTGCGGCGTGGTCAAACAGGGCGTGGAGACCAAGGCCTGCCAGTTTTCCTGGTGGTGCGACGGGCGCCCGGACCAGGTCGAAGAAGCGCAGCGCTACGATGTCGCCAAGGAGATCGCACGCAAGGCGCTCAACCAGCAATTGAAAGACCCAACCGGCGGTGCACTGTATTTCCACGACCGCACGGTGCACCCCGACTGGGCCAAGGCCTACCGCAAGACTGCACAGACCACGCACTTTCTGTTCTACAAACCGAACCAGGCATTGGCGCGGTGAATCAGAAATCGACGGTGCCCGAAAACTTGACCAGCCGTGGGTCACCTTGGGTCAGGTAGCCGCCATTGGCTGATGCCCAGTAGTTCTTGTCGGTCAGGTTTTCCACGTTCATGCGCAGCGTGACGGCTTTGTCTTGTACTTTGAAGCTATAACGTGCGCCCACGTCGAAGCGGTTCCAGGTCGGCAGACTAAGGGTATTGGACGGGTTGGCATACTGGCCGCCGGTGCGCAGCATGCGGGCGTTGACGGCCACGCCCTGCAAACCCGGCACATCCCAATCGACACTGGCGTTGAGCTGGAAGGTGGGCACCCCGACGGCATGGTTGCCGTCGTCAGCGCCACTCTGGGTGTTCTTCAACTCGGTATCCATGCGCGTGCCGCCCGCCATCAGGCGCAGCCCCTGCAACGGTTCGCCGAACACGCTCAGCTCGATGCCCTTGTTGACCTGCTCGCCATCCTGGACAAACACATTGCCCTGGACAAAGCCATCAGTGGGCCGCTCGATGCGGAAAACCGCCAGGTTGGCGCCGAACGTCTGGTAGTCGAATTTGACGCCCGCTTCCACTTGCTTGGTCTTCGCGGGCGGGAACACTTCACCCACGTTGACGATACCCTGCCCGGAAGCCGTCGCGCCCTGAGCCAGGCCTTCGATGCGGTTGGCATACAGCGAGATCGACGGATTGACCTTGTAGACAATGCCATACACCGGCGTAGTGACCGACTCGTCGTAGAACGCGTTGCGCCCCAGATCCGGCCCTTCGCCATCGTAGGCGTAGCCCTCTACCCGCAGCTGCTGACGGCGCACGCCCAAGGTGATCAGCAGGGTGTCGTCGAACAGGCCTACCGTGTCGGACACCGCCAGGCTGCGGTTGCGCGTTTTGCCGGTAACCCCCGGGTCGCCCAGCTTGCCGCCGGTAAAGGTCGGCGTGGTCGGCCTTGGCAATGGGTCGGTGTGGTAGATGTTGGTGGCTTGCGAGTTGTAGAAGACAAAGGCGTTTTCCTGCTGGGTCCAGATGCTGGCCGCGCCGAGGTTGAGCTGGTGGCTGACCGGCCCAGTCTGGAAACGACCATTGATGCCGCCCATCAACGTGGTGTTGTCTTCATTGTGGGGGATTTCAGAGCCGGCGATGGTGGCATCGCCGGTGGCCGCATCGGTCAGGATCGGCGTACCGTAGAAGCCGTTCTCGTGGGTGTGCTTGATACCACCGGCCAGGTAGCCGCTCCAGTTGTCGTTGAAGTCGTAGTCACCACGGACCATGCCGAAGGTGTCCTCGGTTTCCGTCCATGACCAGTCCTGACCGTAGTTATGGTCGGCAGCCGGTGCACGCGGAATATCGGTCAGGCCGGCCCCCAGCCGCACGCTGTTGCGCATGTGGTTGACGCGTTGCTTCTGGTAGCCGATGTCGGTGGACAGGCGAAAGCTGTCACCGCGGTAATCGAGCCCGACGATGAACAGCTTGCTGCGTTGGTGCTGGTCATCCACTGCGGTTTCACCTTCGCGCTGCGACAGGTTCAGGCGCACGCCAAAGCGGTTGTCCTCGCCGAAACGCTGGCCGATGTCCAGGTGTTCGCCAAGGCGACCATCGCTGCTGATGTCCTGGGTATAGCGCCGCGTGGGTGTGTCACCGGCACGCTTGGGTTGCAGGTTGACGTTGCCACCCAGGCCGGTGCCTGTGGGGCTGGCACCGTTGAGGAAGGCATTGGGGCCCTTCAGCACTTCCACTCGCTCGATGGCATCAGTGGAAATCATCTGCCGCGGCAGTACGCCGTACAGGCCATTGAATGCTACGTCATCACCATTGAGCGGCAGGCCGCGTATGACGAACACCTGTGACTGGTTGCCGAAGCCAAACGACTGGCGCACGGACGGGTCGTTGAGCAGCACGTCACCAATGTCTTCAGCCTGCTGGTCCTCGATCAGCTGCGAGGTATAGCTGGTCATGGTGAATGGCACATCCATCATGTCCTGGTTGCCCAGGATACCCATCTGCCCGCCCCGGGCTACCTGCCCGCCGGCAAAAGGCTCCGGTGGCTCGCCCTTGGGCCGTGTGGCCTCGGCATTGACGGCGGTGGCATCCAGCTCGACGACACCCTCGGCGGCCTGGGCATTGAACGCAACGGAACAGCAGACAGCAAGAAAGGTCGATTGATACCGTGCCATGGAAGGCTCCCGATCAGGTGGGTACTGGCCTTCCTGGCAGGCTGGGAATTACTGGCGTTTGAGTATTGTTTCTAGTCGATGTTACGAATGATTACCAAGTGGTCGCACTTTTCCGCCGACCAGTGGTCTACTCCCTCTTTTGCCGCCAGCAACGATTGCCGGCGTTTTCATTGCTTTGCACCCGCCAGGGGCCAAAAGCCCCGGGCTTGTGTAGGATGAGCAGCGCATACCACGACGCTGCCAGTCATAGGGAGATCCACATGCGCGTCCTGTCATCCGTTGCCGCCTTGTCGCTGGGCCTGGTCGTCTCGACCGGGGCACTGGCTGTCACCGGCGAAGAGGCGCAACTGATCGATTCGATCAATGTCTACCGCAGCAAGGCCCAGCCTTGCGGTGGCGAGGCGTCGCTGGAGCTGCCGCCGCTCAACAGCGACACCCGCCTGGCGCTGTCGCCAGAGGGCACCCGTGACCTGCAGCAGGCCATGACGCGAGCCGCCTACCCCATGGTCAACGTCCAGGCCATCAGCCTGTCGGGGCCTCGCGATGCGCGCGCGGCCATGCACGCTATTGAAGAAAGCTTCTGCCAGGTGGTACTCGACCCGCAGTTCGTCGATATCGGCGTCAGCCAGGAGGGCCGCGACTGGCGCATCGTGCTGGCCCGGCCGCTGCTCAGCGGCCGCCTGGGCGACTGGCAGGCCGAGGGGCAGAAGGTATTGCAAGAGATCAACGCTGCGCGCAAGGTACCGCGCCAATGCGGCGGCCAGCCATACGCAGCAGCCCCCGCACTGAGCTGGAGCACGGTACTGGCCGGGGCCGCCGCCAACCACACGCGGGCCATGGCCAACCAGAACTTCTTCGACCATATCGACAAGGATGGCCGCACCCCCGGTGACCGGGCGGAGCTGGCTGGCTACCTGTACCAGCAAGTCGGCGAAAACATCGCCGCCGGGCGTGACACCGCACACAAGGTGGTAGATGGCTGGCTACAGAGCCCCGGGCATTGCGCCACGCTGATGAACCCAGAGTTCCGTGAGCTGGGCGCTGCCTACGCCGTGGACCCGAAAAGCGATGCCGGGATCTACTGGACAGGGTTGTTCGGGACGCCGCAGTAAGCCGGGTGCCTGGCTGCCCGCAACGCCAAGGCTGTGCAGCCAAACCGCCGCCGTACCCGTTTACCCAGGTAACTGGCGTCGCCCAGCCCTACTTCGTCGGCAATCTGCGCCAGGCTGTGGCTGGAATTCAGCAAGCGCCAGCGCGCCTGCTGCAAGCGCATCTCCAGCCACCAGGCCTTGGCACTCATGCCGTGGCTGGCCTGGAACTGCCGGTCCAGCTGGCGTCGGCTGATACCCAGTTCACCGGCCAGTTGCTCTATCGCCAGCGGGGTGCCCAAGTGGTGACGCATCAAGGCCTGCGCCCGCTGCACCTGGCGCCCCTGGCCCACGCTCAGCTCCAGCGAACGCAAGGCATGACGACTGTCGCGGGTTTCGTCCACCAGCATGTCCGCCAGCCCTTTGAGCGCCCGGGTGCGCCCACAGGCTTGCGACAGCAGCGCCACTGCCAGGTCGATGGCCGCTGTGCCGCCAGCACAGGTGATACGGTTTGCGTCGATGCAATAAAGTTGATCGCGCAGCACCTGCAACTGTGGGAACGCTGCACGAAACTCAGCTTCGTGACGCCAATGCACGACCACCTTATGCCCCCGCAACAACCCACAAGCGGCCAGCAGGAAGGCGCCATTGTCGACCCCCACCAGCTTGACCCCGGCTTTGCCAGCCTGCCTGAGCAAGCTTTGGTAGCGCGGCGCCAAAGCAGCTGTAGCCATGGCGTTGCGCCCGCCGAACACCACCAGGTAGTCGAAACTGGCCAGTTCAAGCTGGCCGGCCACCGCCTCGACCTGCACCACCGCCCCACTGCTTGAGGGTACCGGGTCGAGGGTGAGCCCTGCCACGGTCCAGCTGCAATAGCGCTGCTGGCTGTAGTCTTCGTCGTCGGCGCTGAAGCGCAATTTGTCGAGAAAACCGCCGAATGGCAGCAGGGCGAAATCCGGTAACGGCAGGATCAGCAGGCGGAGATCAGGCAGCATGGCATTGCGTCCAGAAACGACTATTCAATGTCCAGATCATACCCTTGCTGACGCAGCATCGCGCCATAGACTGGCACCCTCTCCATCACCAAGGCTGCAACCACCATGGCACTCGACACCTGGCTTATCTACCTGCTGGCCAGCATCGGCCTGTCACTGACACCTGGCCCAAACAGCCTGCTGGCACTGACCCATGGCGCCCTGTATGGCGCCCGCCGCACTTTGTTCACCATTGTTGGCGGCGTGGTCGGCTTCAGCGCGCTTATCGCCCTGGCCATGTTCGGTCTCAGCGCGTTGCTGCAAACCTCGGCCTCGGTGTTGAGTGTGCTGAAGTGGGTAGGCGGCGCGTACCTGGTCTGGCTGGGTATCCAGCTGTGGCGTAGCCCCGGCCTGCACCTGGAATTGACCGAACGCAGCGCGCGGCTTGGCAATGCTGGCCTGTTCCGCCAAGGCTTGTTGTCGGCCATGGCCAACCCCAAGGTGCTGCTGTTTTATGGCGCATTTCTGCCGCAGTTCATCGACCCGCAACGCGGGCTGATGCTGCAGTTCGTGGTGATGGCGGCGACCTTTGCCAGCGTCGAGTTTCTGGTCGAGTACCTGCTGGCGCGCCTGGCCTTTCGCGTTCGGCCGTGGCTGGCCAAGGGCGGCAAAGGTTTCAACCGCTGCTGCGGCAGCCTGTTTGCCTTGATTGGTGTGGCGTTGCCGCTAAGCCGATAACACGGGGACAGATATGCACAATTTGTAGGAGCGGCCTTGCGTCGCGAAAGGGCCGCAACGCGGCCCCGGCGATTCTGCATGATTCCAGGAATTTGGGGGCGCTTCGCGCCCCTATCGCGACGCAAGGCCGCTCCTACAGGGACCGCATGCCATTCAAGCTCGGGGAGCTTTGGCCAGAAAAGCGATCAACGCGACACCCGGTAACGCAGCCCCCACCAGCGCAACCCCCTGCCAGCCAAACTGGCTGAACAGCGCACTGGCCACCGCCGACCCCAGCGCCCCACCCAGAAAGATGCTGGTCATGTACACCGCGTTCAGCCGACCGCGGCTGGCCGGGTCCAGGGCATAGACTTCGCGCTGGCCGATGACCATGTTCATCTGCACCGCAAAGTCCAGCAGCACCCCGGTCAGGCCCAGGCCGATCACGCTGTAGCCCGGCGCCGTCAAGCCCAGCAACAAGGCAGCCGGCGCCAGCAGCAGCGCCAGCAGCGATCCGGCCCGCGCATGCCCGGCGTCTGCCAGGCGGCCAGCCAAGGGCGCGGCAACGGCCCCCACCGCGCCCACCAGGGCGAACACGGCGATCTGGCTCTGCGACAGGCCATGCTCCCCTGCCAGCGCCATGGGCACCGCCGTCCAGTACAGGCTGAACGCTGCGAACATCAGTGCCTGGTACAACGAACGCTGGCGCAGCAGTGGATAGCGGCGCAACAGGGTGAGTAACGACAGCATCAAACCGGCATAACTGGCTTTGTGTTCCGGCCGCCGCTGCGGCAGGGTCAGGGCCAGCAGCAGGATGATCGCCAGCATCACCCCGGCAGCACCAATGAACACCGCGCGCCAGCCGAAGTGGTCGGCCACCAGGCTGGACAACGGCCGCGCCAGCAGGATACCCAGCAACAACCCGCCCATGATGTTACCGACCACACGGCCGCGCTGCTGCTCCGGCGCCAGGTGCGCCGCCAGCGGGATGAGCATCTGCACCGCCACCGAACTGAACCCGATCAACAGCGCATAGCCCAGGAACAGCTGCCCCTGGCCGCTGCTGCTGGTCCCTGCCAGCAGCAGACTGACGCAGGCCAGCACAGCGGTGGCGACCATCAGTCGGCGGTTTTCCAGCAGGTCAGCCAGCGGAACCAGCAACAGCAGGCCCAGGGCATAACCCAACTGGGTGAGCGAAACGATCAGGCTGGCATGCTCGGTGGACAGCCCCAGGTCCGGGGCAATCAAACCGACGATAGGCTGGGCGTAGTAGATGTTGGCAACGATCGCGCCGCAGCAGAACGCCAGCAGTACTACCAAGGCCCGGCTCAGGCTGTTGGCTGCGGGCTGCGCGGCGGCAAGGGAGGGATTCATGCGGGGTTCCTCGACAAGGGGTGGTCTATGCCGGCTACCTTACCCATGCACGTCGTTGGCGAGAATCCAGGGATGGCGCAATGCGGCTTTGCGCACTGCGCAACGCTAAGCGCCGTGCTTCAGCAAATTTTCGCAAAAGTCTATAAAGGCATTCACCCGCCGCGAACCGCGGTGGTTGGGCAGGTACAAGGCGTTAATGCTGTCATTGGCCGTGCCGGGGCTGGCTCGCCAGTCGGGGAACACCCGAAGCAGGCGCCCGGCCAGCACGTCCTCGCGCACCAGCCAGTCGGCGAGCAGCGCAATGCCGCTGCCCGCGAGTGCAGTTTCACGCAACATGTCGGCATTGGCGCTGCGCAAAGGCCCGCTTACATCCAGTTCCAGGCTGTCCTGGCCACGCACCAGGCGCCAGGGTCGTGCTTTTTGCCCATAGCGAAAGCGCAGGCAGGCGTGCTCCAGCAACTGCCGAGGATGCTGCAACGTATCCCGCTCGGCCAGGTACGCCGGGCTGGCCACCAACCAACGCTCGAAGCGGCCAAGTTGGCGGCACACCAGTTCGTCATTGGGCGAAGGGTCGCCCAGGCGGATCGACAGGTCATAACGCCCGTCCAGCAGGTCATCCAGCCGGTCACTGAGGTCGATATCCAGTTCCAGTGCCGGGTGCTGCGCCAGAAAGGGCCCCAGGTACGGAGCGATGACCCGCCTGCCGAACTCCACCGGCAGGCACAGCCGCAAGACACCGACAGGTTCCTCGCCGCGGTCGGCAACGCTGGCATCGGCTTCGTCCAGCGCCTCGAAAATGCCCCGGGCGCGCTCATAGTAACGGGCGCCGGCTTCGGTCAGGCTGACCTGGCGCGTCGAGCGGTTGAGCAACGTGGCACCCAACGCTGTTTCCAGGGCATCGACCAGGCGGGTTACCGACGATGTCGCCAGCCCAAGCCTGCGCGCAGCGGCGGAAAAGCCTTGGGCATCGACAGTGGTCACGAACATCTTCATCGCCAGGAGTTTGTCCATTTGCTGTCCGCCCACCAAATCTCGGAAAGTTCTTACAAACAGCCGGGCGGGTCAAGCAGCGCGCTGGCTGCCCTGCCCCCTTGCGACGACACCGGCGCCGAACGTGTCGTTGAACTGCTCAGCCGCACCGGCGTGCGTGTGCATACTCGACCAAAGTATCAACGCATATTGCATACCCCACCTGAACACGCCGTTTAATGCTTTTTTCGATACCTGATCTAGACTTTTAGCCACACCATCGCACGTTCAGCCCTGCGACAATCAGCCTCATAAAATTATGTACCAACTTGTTAATTAGCAAGCTAAGGGCTTAGACTGCGCGCATTCCACCTGCTGAGATCCCTGGCATGAACGAAACACCGCGCGCTCCTGGCGCCACAAACATCATTCTGATTGGCCTGGGCGTGATCATCGCCCTGCTCGGCCTCCTCCTGGCTGCTGGCGGCATCAAGCTGGCCGGCCTGGGCGGCTCCCTGTACTTCCTGATCGGCGGCCTGGCCATGGCCATCGCCGGTATTCTCATCGCCCGTCGCAAAAAGGCCGGCGCCTGGCTGTACGCGGCGTTTCTGATCGGTACCGCAGTCTGGGCGCTGATCGATACTGGCCTGGTATTCTGGCCGCTGTTCTCACGCCTGTTCATGTTTGCCGCGATCGGCATGGTGGTGGCGCTGGTTTACCCGCTGCTGGCCCGTGCCAATGGCGCCAGCGCTGGCCGTGGTGCCTACGGCGTTGCCGGGGTGATGGCCGTGGCACTGGTGATCGCCGCCGGCAACATGTTCGTTGCCCACCCGAGCGTCGCCCCAACCGGCAAAGGCCCGGGCATGACCCCGGTCGAAGCCGGCAAAGAGCAGAAAGACTGGGCCCACTACGGCAACACCGAAGGTGGCAGCCGCTTCGCCGCGCTGGACCAGATCAACCGCGACAACGTCAACAAGCTGAAAGTGGCCTGGACCTACCACACCGGTGATGTGGCCATCAGCGACGGCAACGGTGCCGAGGACCAGCTGACCCCGTTGCAGATCGGCAACAAGGTGTTCATCTGCACCCCGCACAACAACCTGATCGCCCTTGATGCCGACACCGGCAAAGAGCTGTGGAAGAACGAAATCAACGCCCAGTCCAAGGTCTGGCAGCGTTGCCGTGGCATGGCCTACTTCGACGCCTCTGCCGCCATCGCCCAGCCGACCCAGCCGAACAGCTCGCCAATCGCTGGCGGTAGCGTGCCTGCAGGAGCCAACTGCCAGCGTCGCCTGCTGACCAACACCATCGATGGCCGCCTGATTGCCGTCGACGCCGACAACGGCGAGTTCTGCCAGGGCTTCGGCACCAACGGCCAGGTCAACCTGATGGCCGGCCTGGGCAATGTGCCAGACTCTTTCTACCAGCTGTCCTCCGCGCCGCTGATGGCCGGTACCACCGTGGTGGTCGGCGGCCGTGTTGCCGACAACGTCCAGACCGACATGCCAGGCGGCGTGATCCGTGGCTTCGACGTGATCACCGGTGAAATGCGCTGGGCCTTCGACCCGGGCAACCCGGAAGATCGCCAGGCACCGCAGGGTGACAGCACCTACGTGCGCAGCACCCCGAACAGCTGGGCACCGATGTCTTACGACCCGGCGATGAACACCCTGTTCCTGCCAATGGGCTCGTCGTCCACCGATATCTACGGCGTGGAACGCAACAAGCTGGACCACACCTACGGCGCTTCGGTGCTGGCCCTGGACGCCACCACCGGCAACCAGAAGTGGGTTTACCAGACCGTTCACAACGACCTGTGGGACTTCGACCTGCCGATGCAGCCAAGCCTGATCGACTTCACCAAGGACGACGGCCAGTCGGTACCTGCGGTGGTGATCGGCACCAAGGCCGGGCAGATCTACGTGCTCGACCGCGCCACCGGCAAGCCGCTGACCCAGGTCGACGAAGTACCGGTCAAGCCAAGCAACATCCCGAACGAGCCGTACTCCCCAACCCAGCCGAAGTCGGTGGGCATGCCGCAGATCGGCGCGCAAACCCTGACCGAGTCGGACATGTGGGGCGCCACCCCGTATGACCAACTGCTGTGCCGCATCGACTTCAAGAAAATGCGCTACGACGGCCTGTACACCGCACCGGGCACCGACCTGTCGCTGAGCTTCCCGGGTTCGCTGGGTGGCATGAACTGGGGCAGCATTTCCACCGACCCGGTCCATGGCTTCATCTTCGTCAACGACATGCGCCTGGGCCTGTGGATCCAGATGATTCCGTCGCAGAACAAAGGCGGTGCATCTTCCGGTGGCGAAGCGCTGAACACCGGCATGGGCGCAGTACCGCTCAAGGGCACCCCGTATGCGGTGAACAAGAACCGTTTCTTGTCGGTAGCCGGCATCCCGTGCCAGGCACCACCGTTCGGCACCCTGACCGCCATCGACATGAAGACCCGCCAGGTCGCCTGGCAAGTACCGGTGGGCACCGTTGAAGACACCGGCCCGCTAGGTATCCGCATGCACCTGCCGATCAAGATCGGCCTGCCAACCCTGGGCGGCACCCTGTCGACCCAAGGCGGCCTGGTGTTCATCGCCGGCACCCAGGACTTCTACCTGCGCGCCTACGACAGCAGCAACGGCAGCGAAATCTGGAAGGCCCGCCTGCCAGTGGGCAGCCAGGGCGGCCCGATGACCTACGTTTCGCCGAAGACCGGCAAGCAGTACGTAGTCATTACCGCTGGCGGCGCCCGCCAATCGACTGACCGTGGCGACTACGTGATTTCTTACGCGCTGCCGTAAGACCGCGTCGCCTGCTTCGCGGACACGCCCGCTCCCACCAGGACCGCACTGCCGGTTGTGGGAGCGGGCGTTCCCGCGAATGGCCCCAATACAATTCGAGACAGAGCAATGCCATCCGTAATTCGCATCACCCCTACCCTGCTGTTGGCCCTGGCCAGCACCACCGCCCTGGCCGACGGCGACCTGCTGACCCGCAATACCCTCACCGGTGACTGGGGCGGCCTGCGCCACCAGCTGGAAGAAGACGGCGTCAAGATCTCCGGCGACTACAGCGGTGAAACCGCCTACAACGCCCATGGCGGCCTGCACCGCTCGGCGCGTTACTCGCAGAACGTCAAGCTGGGTGTGCAGTTCGACCTGTCGAAACTGTACGGCCTGGACAACGGTGGCAAGGTCCAGCTGACCATCAACGACCGCCGCGGTAATAGCGCCTCGGAAGACTTGGTAGGCAACCGCCTGCCCATCCAGGAAAACTTCGGTGGCCTGTACACCCGCCTGACCGAGCTGAGCTACGAGCGCACCCTGTTCACCCCGGCGCTCAACGTCAAGCTGGGCTACATGGCCATGGGTAACGACCTGGGTGGCCTGGACAGTGGCATCCTGTGCAACTTCATGAACGCCGGTTTCTGCGGCCACCCGCTGAACATGTCCGGTGGCAGCGGCTGGACCAACTACCCCAACGCCCACCTGGGCGTGCGGGTGAAGTACGACCTGTCGCCTGCCTGGCAATTGCGCGTGGCGGCGTTCAACGTCGACCCCGAGAGCAACGGCAATTCCAGCCGCGCCTGGCACCTGGGGCCAAAGCACACCACTGGTACCGTGGTACCGGTGGAACTGGTGTACAAGCTGCAGGGTGAACTGCCGGGCGAGTACAAGCTGGGCTACTACTACGACAGCTCCGATGTGAAACGCATCGGCAGCGATGATGAAGTATCCGGCCGTGGCGGCCATTACCTGCTGATCGACCAGGCCGTCTGGAACGACCCAGGCTCGCCAGGCCGCAGCCTGCACGCCTTTGGCCAGTATTCGGCATCCAGCAAGGCCGCTTCGCCGTTCACCAAGTGGTATGGCACCGGCGTGGTGCTGTACAAGCCGTTTGAAGGCCGCCCGAAGGATACCGTGGCGCTGGGTTACGGCCGTGCCGTGCCCAACCCGCGTAGCCGCGATGTAATGGAAGATGCCGCGTTCAACGCTGGCCAGCAGTTCCCGGATATCGACAGCGCCGAGCAGTTGATCGAGCTGAGCTATGGCTACCAGGCCACGCCGTGGCTGAACCTGCGCCCGGATGTGCAATACATCATCGAGCCGGGTGCGTTCTCCGGGAAGGACATCGACAACGCGCTGGTGGTTGGCCTGCAGGTCAAGGCTACCTTCTAAATTGCCGGGGCCGCGTTGCGGCCCATTCGCGGGCTCGCCCGCTCCCACAGGGACGGTGCAGCACTCAAGGACTGCGCCGTCCCTGTGGGAGCGCCGCCATTGAAAGAACGCTGCAACTGGCACACCCCCTTTCCCCGGTCTTTACTCAACCCTTCACTGCAAGGGAGCGCAAAGCCAATGAGCAGCGCAACGGAAGGCAAACTCAACGTCTGGTCGCTCACCGCCCTGGTGGTAGGCTCCATGGTCGGCGCCGGCATCTTCTCCCTGCCCGCCACATTCGGCCGCGCCACCGGTGGCCTCGGTGCAATCATCGCATGGTGTATCGCCGGCCTTGGCATGCTGATGCTGGCTTTCGTGTTCCAGACCCTCGCCCGCCGCCGCCCGGACCTGGACTCGGGTATCTACGCCTACGCGAGCGCCGGTTTTGGCAGCTACCTGGGCTTTGCCTCGGCCTTCGGCTTCTGGGCCGGCACCTGCATCGGCAACGTGTCGTATTTCATCCTGATCAAGTCGACACTCGGCGCATTCTTCCCGGTGTTCGGCGAGGGCAACACAGTAGCGGCCATTGCCGTGTCGTCAGTGCTGCTGTGGGCCTTCCACTTTCTGGTACTGCGCGGCGTACAACAGGCGGCGGTGATCAACAGCATCGCCACCGTGGCGAAGATGATCCCGATTCTGGTGTTCATCGTGGTCATCATCGCCGCCTTCGACAGCGAGCTGTTCAACCAGAACTTCTGGGGCACCGCTGCAATCGGCCCGGTAGTCGACCTGGCACACCTCGACGACTACGGCCGCGTCGGGCATGCCGCCGCCGAGTTGCTGCCACCCGGTGAATCGCTGTTCGAGCAGGTACGCAGCACCATGCTGGTGACCGTGTTCGTGTTCCTGGGCATCGAAGGCGCCAGCGTGTATTCACGCTATGCACGCAACCGCCGCGATGTCGGCATCGCCACGGTGCTTGGTTTTGTCGGCGTGCTGTGCCTGCTGGTGCTGATCACCTTGCTCAGCTATGGCGTGATGCTGCGCCCGGAGCTGGCCGGGCTGCGTCAACCATCCATGGCCGGGGTACTGGAGTCGATTGTCGGGCGCTGGGGGGCGATCTTCATCAGCATCGGCCTGATCATCTCGGTACTCGGGGCTTACCTCTCATGGACCCTGCTGGCGGCAGAAGTGCTGTATTCGGCCGCCCATGACCAGGCCATGCCGGCCTTTCTTACCCGGCAGAACCCGCAACAGGTGCCCTCGGCGGCGCTATGGCTGACCACCTTGTTCGTGCAGTTGTTCCTGCTGCTGACATGGTTCACCGAGTATGCCTTTACCCTGGCGCTGGAGCTGACCAGTTCGTTGACCTTGATCCCGTACCTGATGGTGGCGGCTTATGCGCTGAAGCTGGCGGTACGCCGGGAGACCTATGAAAACGACACAGCCGAACGCGGCAAGGACCTGCTGGTAGCCCTGCTTGCAACCGCCTATGCGGTGCTGATGGTTTGGGCGGGCGGGATGAAGTACCTGCTGCTGTCGGCGGTGATCTATGGGCCGGGGACGGTGCTGTACATCATGGCGCGGATGGAGCAGCAGCGGCAGGTGTTCAACGGGTTCGAGCGGGCGGTTTTTGCGGTGGTGGTGCTGGGGGCAGTGATTGCCGTTTATGGGTTGGTCACTGGATCAATCGAAATCTGATGTTCACGCTGATGGCCTCTTCACGGGCTCGCCCGTTCCCACAGGGATCCCACTGGTCTCAAGGACCGCGCAGTACCTGTGGGAGCGGGCAAGCCCGCGAAGAAGCCAACCCGATCAATCCTGCTTAAGGTAATCCACCAGCCTGAGCAGCATGGCATCACAGCCCTGCAACTGTTCGACACTGACAAATTCATCCGGCTTGTGGCCTTGGTCCATGCTGCCAGGTCCACACACTACGGTCGGAATGCCCGCCTGGTCGAACAGCCCGCCTTCGGTACCAAACGCCACCGTGCCGAATTCATCCGAGCCACTGAGCAACGCCACCAGCCGCGCAGCTTCGCTGTCCTCCGGTGTGGCCAGCCCAGGGTAGGCACTCAGCGCTTCCAGGCGAATGTCACTGTCGGCGTGGACCTTGCGCATGCGCGGCAGCAACTCCGCTTCAGCATACGTCTGTAACTGGTCGGCCACCGCCTGTGCTTCAAACCCCGGCAAGGCGCGCACTTCGAAATCGAACTCGCACTCGGCCGGCACGATGTTCAACGCCCTGCCCCCTTTGATCACCCCGGTCTGCACCGTGGAGAATGGCGGGTCGAAGCGCTCGTCATGATGCTCCGGCAAGGCCAGGGCATCGCCGATATCGCCCAGCTTGCCGATCAGCTTCGCCGCGTACTCGATGGCATTCACGCCATACGGTGCATACGCCGAGTGGCAAGCTGCACCGTGCACCTGGCAGCGCATCGCCAGCTTGCCCTTGTGCCCCAGCACCGGTTTCAGTTCGGTGGGTTCGCCAATCAGGCACAGCCTTGGTTTGTACGGGCGCTGCTCCAGCGCCGCGAGCATCGAGCGCACGCCCAGGCAACCGACCTCTTCGTCGTAGGAGAACGCCAGGTGCACCGGCATGCGCAGCGGCTGGGCGAGGAACGCGGGCACAGCTGCCAGCACCGACGCGATGAAGCCTTTCATATCAGCTGTGCCACGCCCATAAAGGCGGCCATCGCGTTCGCTGAGCGCAAACGGCTCGACCGTCCAGGCCTGGCCGTCCACCGGCACCACATCGGTATGCCCGGACAGCACTACACCACCCACATCCTTGGGACCGATGGTGGCAAACAGGTTGGCCTTGGTGCCCTCCGGGTTATGGAACAGCTCGCACTCTACCCCCAGATCGGCCAGATAATCGCGGATGAAGCCGATCAGGGCCAAGTTGGAGTCGCGGCTGACCGTGGCAAAGCCGATCAGCCGCGCCAGCAGCGTGCGGCTGGCAAATTCACTCATCGCCCGGCACCCCGTAGGTTGGCGCGGCGGTCGGGTTGAGGGCGCGGGTAACGTAATCCTGCATCTGCGGGCGGTACGCTTGCCACAGGCCGTCGAGCACACCGATCGGATCGGTTTCGGCCCAGTCCACCCGCAAGTCCACCAGTGGCCAGGTCAGCTCGCCAGCAATCTTCAACGCCGCCGAGTGCACCGGCCCGGCTTCGCCACCTGCGGCCATCGCCGCGTGCATGGCCGCCAGCAAACGGTCAGCCAGGTGCCCGCCGGCCTGTTCGAAGGCCGCGACCATCGCTTCGATCACCTGGGTCGAAGACAACAGGTTACCCGCCGCCGCACATTGCTCACCGGCCACGGCGTTGTGCGTGCCCAATGCCTCGCGACCGGTGAACAGCGCCACCTGGCCGTGGCTGTCGATTACCGTGACCTGGCGGTACTCGCTCCAGCCATTGGCGCTCAGCACCCGGTCCAGCACAGCAGCGGGCGGCAACTGGCCCTGCTCCAGGGCATCAAGAATCTGTGGTCCCAGCGCCGGCAAGGTGATGTTCTGCGTGGAAACAGCGCCGACACCCGCACGCACCCAAGGGCAGCGGGCGCCCACGGCGATGCTCGACGAACTGATGGCGATGCCGACCTGGCCGGTTTCCTGGCAGCGGCCGATGATGGAGAAGGTCATGGTAAAGCTCCTGTTGTCCTGTGCGATGCAGGCCATTCTGGGCGCAACCTTCTACCCCACGAAACCAACATTTTCCGAGGGGTTAAGCAGGAAAATACTGTGCTGTGGCTGAGATCGCGCGGCGCATCGCGAGCAAGCTCGCTCCTACGTTTGTTTCGGGCCAGTTTCTCCTGTGCAGGCCCAAAGAATTCGGGGCCTTCGCGTTTTTATCGGCAAGCACCAGCTAAATACTATTTTCGCCATTTGTGCAGCATCCCTAGTCTGGCTCCAGGCAACGGCGGTCCTCCAAACCGACCTTACAAAAACCGCCTGAACAAGGGCTCGGACATGACACTGAACAACCTCGAAATCGACACGCTCGTCGTCGGCGCCGGCCAGGCCGGCGTGGCCATCAGCGAACACCTGAACAAGCTTGGCGTGCCGCACCTGGTGCTGGAGCGCAACCGCATCGCCGAGGCCTGGCGCTCAGGCCGCTGGGACTCGCTGGTGGCCAACGGCCCGGTCTGGCACGACCGCTTCCCGGGCCTGGAATTCAACCTCGACGCCGACGCCTTCGCAGGCAAAGAACAGGTGGCCGACTACTTCGAGCAGTACGTACGCAAGTACAACCTGCCAGTACGCACCGGCATCGAAGTGAAGCGCGTGGTGCGCAACAGCGATCGGCCTGGCTTCACCATCGAAACCAACGAAGGGGTTATTCGCGCCAATCGTGTAGTCGCTGCTACCGGCCCGTTCCAGAAGCCGGTGATCCCGGCCATCGCGCCTAAAGACAGTAACCTGCACCAGATCCACTCCGCCGCCTACTTCAACCCTGAGCAGTTGCCCGAAGGCGCGGTGCTGGTGGTGGGGGCCGGTTCTTCCGGGGTGCAGATCGCCGAAGAACTGATGCGCGCAGGCCGCCAGGTGTACCTGTCGGTCGGTGCCCACGACCGCCCGCCACGGGCCTACCGCAACCGCGACTTCTGCTGGTGGCTGGGTGTGCTGGGTGAATGGGACGCAGAAATCGCCAAGCCCAGCCGCGAGCACGTGACCATCGCCGTCAGCGGCGCCCGCGGTGGCCACACCGTAGACTTCCGTGCCCTTGCCCACCAAGGCATGACCCTGGTCGGCCTGACCCAGTCGTTCGAGAACGGCGTGGCGCGCTTCCAGGACAACTTGGTCGAGAACATCAACCGCGGCGACGAAAACTACCTGGCCCTGCTGGACGCCGCCGATGCCTACATCGAAAGCAACGGCCTGGACCTGCCGGAAGAACCCGAAGCCCGCACACGCCTGGCCGACCCGGCCTGCATGAGCAACCCGCTGCGTGAGCTGGACCTGGCCAAGGCCGGCATCACCAGCATCATCTGGGCCACCGGTTACGGCGTGGACTTCAGCTGGCTGCAGGTGGACACCTTCGATGCCAACGGCAAGCCCCAGCACCAGCGCGGCGTGGCCCGCGAACCTGGCGTGTACTTCCTTGGCCTGCCGTGGCTGTCGCGCCGTGGTTCTTCTTTCATCTGGGGCGTATGGCACGACGCCAAGCACGTCGCCGGCCACATCGCCACGCAACGCACCTACCTGGCCTACCGCGACCGCGAGCAGCGCGAAGCGGATGAGCAGCAAGCCAACACGATCAGCAACGTCAGCACCCTCGGAGCCCACTGATGCCTACCCATACTCGCATCCGCATGTTCAACACCAAGGTCACCTACCCCAACCAGACCCTGGACAACGACCTGTGCCAGGCTGTACGGGCCGGTAATACCATTTATGTACGCGGCCAGGTCGGTACCGACTTCGAAGGCAAGCTGGTGGGCCTGGGTGACCCTCAGGCACAGGCCGAACAGGCGATGAAGAACGTCAAGCAGTTGCTTGAAGAAGCCGGCTCGGACCTGTCGCACATCGTCAAGACCACCACCTACATCACCGACCCGCGCTTCCGCGAGCCGGTGTACAAGGAAGTGGGCAAGTGGCTGAAGGGTGTGTTCCCGATCTCCACCGGGCTGGTGGTGGCCGGGTTGGCCCAGGCCGAGTGGCTGATGGAGATCGACGTGATCGCCGTGGTACCGGATCAGGAGTGACCGGCAACCTGCGCAGCGGGCGGCACCGGTCGCCTGCCATGCAGCCAGGCATGGGTTACCTGCGCCGCCGCTTGCAGCCGCTGTTCAGCAGGCAAGCCGGCAGACGGTACTTCCACGCTGATGTCCATGTCCCCCGGCAATGCCGCCAGCAATGCTGCCAGCGGCAGCTGCCCTTGCCCCGGCAGCAAACGGCCCTCGCGCGCCTCCGGGATGATCAGCGCCTCAGCGGGCGCCAACATCGGTGCATCACACAGTTGCACCGCACGCAGCCAACGCGGGTCGACTGCCGCGATGTCGGACACTTGGCCACCGGAGCGGAACAGGTGCAAGGCATCGATCAGCACACCACCGTTGCCCTGCCCCGCCCCGGCCACCACCGCGCAAGCCTGTTGCAAAGTCGCCACCGGCCGCCAGCGCATGAACTCCAGGTCAACGCGCAGGCCATGGCCACGCGCCATTTCACACAGCACTGCGAAGTTGCCGGTCAACCGCGCAACATCTTCATCGTCGCCGGACACTGTCAAGCTCTGCGCGCCCAGCTCGGCACCTGCGGCCAACAGCGCCTGGTAGTCCGCAACCCGGGTGTGCGCCGTCAGCGACACAAACTCGATGTCCGTCACACGCACGCCTTCACCTGCCAGCACGCCCCGCAGCTCGCGCATCGACTGGCTACCGGCCGCAACCGGGTAGGCCAGCGCACCCGCCATCACCGGGTGCAGGCGCAGCCCCACCGCACTGAACCCGGCGCGGCGTGCCTCGCGTACCAGCCTTGCCGGCGCCAGCGCCAGCGCCGTCAGGTGCGCCACGCCCAGGCCATTCAATAGGTCGCCCTCCCGCCACTGAGGTCGAACACAAAGCCGGTGGTAAAGCTGCATTCGGGCCCGGCAATCCAGCTGACCATGTTGGCGATCTCCTCGGCCTTGAGGAAGCGCCCCATCGGGATCTTGGCCTTGCTCGCGGCAATATGCTCCGCCGTCATCTCGGCCATCAGCGGCGTCTCGACCATGGCCGGTGCCACGCAGTTGAGCAGCACACCGTCCTGCGCGAGCTCCTTGGCTGCTGCCTTGGTGAAGGCGATGACCCCGGCTTTGGCGGCCGAATAGGCCGAGATGTACTGCACGCCATCCTTACCGGCCATGGAGGCGATGTTGACGATGCGCCCGTAGCCGTTTTCACGCATGTGCGGGATGACGGTGCGGCAGCAATAGAACACTCCGTTCAGGTCGATGGCGATGACCTTGTCCCAGGCCTCTGGCGGGTAATCCCACGAGGCCACCACCGGGCCGTTGATGCCGGCATTGTTGACCAGAATCTGTACCTGCCCCAGGCGCGCCAATGTCTCGGCAAAAGCCGCCTCCACCGAGGCCAGCGACGACACATCGACCGCCTGGCGCAGCACTGGCTCAAAGCCGTTTTCCATACTGTTCCAACCATCGACAGCGAGGTCCCAGATAACTACCTGGGCGCCGGCGGTATGCAGGCGCTGGGCGATCGCCAGGCCGATGCCACGCATGCCACCGGTCACGATCGCGGTCTGGCCTTGCAGGTACTGGCTCATTGTTTAGCTCCATTTTCGACAGAAGGAATTTCCGGCAAGCGACGCAGGTCGCTGACCATGAACAGGTAGCACAGCGCCCCCAACACAGTGATCGACGACACGAACACCAAGGCCCAGACGAACGAGCCGGTCAGCGAAACAATGATGCCGATGGTCAGGGGGGTAACGATGCCCGCCGCGTTGGCAAACAGGTTGAACAGGCCCCCACTGAGGCCCAGCAAACCTTTGGGGGCGATGTCGGACACGATCATCCAGGCCAGCGCCGACATGCCCTGGGCGAAATAGGCGATGCACAGGATGGTGATGACCAGCGCATCTGACTCGACGTAGTTGGCCAGCACGATCACCGAGGCAGTCAGCAGCCCGGCGATAACCGGCAGCTTGCGCGCAACGTTCAGCGAGTAGCCACGGCGCAGCAAGGCGTCAGACAGCCAGCCACCGACCAGGGTGCCCAGCGAAGCGGCAATGAACGGCAGCACCGCCACCCAGCCAACCTTGAGCCAGGGCATATGCCGCTCGGTCACCAGGTAGGTGGGGAACCAGGTCAGGAAGAACACGTTGGTGGAGTTGCAGGCGAACTGCCCGAGGCAGATGCCCAGCATGTTGCGGTGCTTGAGCAGCGCCGGGATCTGCGACCAGCGGAACACCGTTGCTTTCTGCCCACCATCGACCACCCCGCCGCCAGCAGCGATGTAGTCGAGCTCGGCCTGGTTGGCCGTGGTCGACTCGTGCGGCTCGTGGTATTTGCGCCACCACACCAGGCCATAGAGGATGCCCATCAGGCCTACGGCCATCAGCAGGAAGCGCCAGCCGTAGGCATGCAACACCCAGAACAGCAGCGGTGTGAGGAACGCCAGCCCGGTGTATTCGGCAAAGGTGTAGATACCCGTCGCTCTTGCCCGCTCACTCTGCGGGAACCAGGTAGCCACCACCCGGCTGTTGGTAGGGAAGCACGGTGCCTCGGTCACCCCAACCAGAAAGCGCATGCCCAGCAACGACAGGAAGCCCTGCGCCAGCCCTTGCAGGCCGGTGAACAGCGACCACAGCGTCAGCGCCAGCCAATAGGTGAGCTTGGTGCCCAGCCGGTCGATAAGAATGCCACCCGGGATCTGCGCTGCTGCGTAGGTCCACGAGAAGGCAGAAAAGATCACCCCCATCATCGCCGCGTTCAGGCCCAGGTCGGCACTGATGCTGGGCGCGGCAATGCCCATCACGCTGCGGTCGAGGTAATTGATCATGGTGCCACCCGAAATCAGCGCCAGGATCATGAAGCGGGTGCGGGTGCGTTGCTGCGCGCGTGCCGGGGTGTCGAACACCCCGACGCTGGCGTTCTGTTCTGTGTTCATGACGGTTGCTCTCTTGTTATTGGAATGGCAAAAACGAGGTTCTAGGCGAACCCGAACAGACGTCGGGGGGTGTCCCACATCACCGTGTGGCGTAGCCGGGCATCCGGCATCAACCGCTCGGCCAGTTTCAGCAGTGGGCCGTAGTCCACACGCGAGCGCTGGCGAATGAACGGCCAGTCCGAGCCCCACACACAGGCCTGGGCACCAAACGCTTCAAGCAGGGCATGGACGTAGGCACGGCTCTGCTCCAGCAACGCATCGGCCGCAGCGAACTTCTGCATGCCTGACAACTTGACGCTGGCGCGGCCACTGTCTGCCAGTTGCAACAACGCCTGGAAGCCAGGCTGCTGCACGCCAGCCGCCACGTCCGGCCGGCCGCAATGGTCGATCAGCAGGCGTGCACGCGAGCCCTGAAGCAGGCTGCGCAGTTCAAGCAACTGGTCTTCGCATACCTGCACCTGGGCGAACAGGTCGAGCTCGGCGAGCTTGCCGAACAACCGGCCAACGTCCTTGAGGCTGGCCACCCCGTACAGCGCGGGGTTGAAGGCGATACCGACCACCCCCTGCGCCTGCAGTGCGGCGAGCGCATCAAGGTGTATATCCGCCTCGACCACCGCCACACCCTTGAACCGCCCCTGCCCGGTGGCCAGGGCATGCAGCAGGCAGCGGTTGTCGGTGTGGTAGCCGCTGTTGGGGCCCACCAGCAAGGCATGCTGTACACCGTAGGTGTCCATTACCCGGCTGAACTGTTCCTGGGTGGCGACTTCCTGGCCGGAGGGCGCATAGGGCGCGTCGGGGTGGTAAGGGAAACGGGCAGGGTCAAACAAATGGTTATGGCAATCGATCTTCGGTTCGTCAAAGATGTTCACGCAGCACTCCCGACAAGCGCCACTGCGCTTGCCTTCAGATCTTGTTATTGTGCGCCGCAAGGGCGATTTGGCTGGGTTCAAGATACTGCGTGGCCGTGTTTGACGCTCATATCCAGATGGCAAAGACCATAACCGAAGGTAATACACATGCAGCTTGGCAATGAAGGCGCAGACGCAAGCCCCATGGTGTTCAAACTGCGCCACATGGAAGTGTTCCGCGCGGTGATGCTGACCGGCTCGATCAGCGCGGCGGCCAAGCTGCTGTATGTATCGCAGCCAGCCGTCAGCAAGTTGATCCAGTACATCGAAGGGCGTTTGAGCTACCGCCTGTTCGAGCGCATCAACAACCGCCTGGTGCCTACGGCCGAGGCGCAGGTGCTGTTCCGTGAAGTCGAGCGGGTGTATCAGGCGGCGCTGGAGGTCAACGAATGCGCCCTGTCACTGGGCGCAGGCGGCCACCGCAAGTTGCGCATCTCGTGCAGCGCTTCGCTGTCGACGGTGGTCATCCCGATTGCCCTGGCCCAGCTCAAGCGGGAGGCACCGTCGCTGAACATCGAATGGCAAACCTCGCTGATGGGCGAAATGCCCAACCAGATCCTGTCGAAAAAGGTCGACCTGTCGATTGCCGCCCTGCCGGTGGTGCACGACCACTTGCATTCGCAGGCCTTCATGCGTGGGCGCATGGTGGTGGTGATGCCACCGGACCACGCTTTGGCCGGGCACACCTCGCTGACGTTGCGGCAACTGGAAGGCCATGCCCTGCTGTTGTTCAGGCCCGACATGCCGTTTGGCAAGCTGCTGGCCGGGCACATCGAGCGGCACGGCGTGCAGTTGGTGTCACTGTTGTCGTTTACCAATGCCAACGAGGCTGTGGCATTGGTCAAGCAGGGCATGGGCATCAGCGTGATCGACGAGTTCGTGGCGCAAGACAGCGGCCTGGCGGTGGTGCCGCTGGCGGACGAGATTCACTTCGACATCAGCTTTGTCTATTCGCGCTTCGAGCCGCCGTCGCATGCGGCGATGCATTTGATGCGGGTGTTGCAAGCCCAGGCGCAGAAGCTGGGCCGGGCGATTGCGCCAACCTGATCGTCTACAAGAGCGACTGTCTTGCACGCGCCCCTGTGGGAGCGGGCATGCCCGCGAACACCGGCGGAGCCGGTGCCATCCACCGAGTCGCCTGATTCGCGGCGGTTCGACGCATCGACACGCCCGCTCCCACAGAGTATGCAAAAGGCTTGCGGGACGGCTTAGAAACCCACGGTTGCCGAGAGCAGATAGGTACGTGGCGTGGAAAGGGTCAACCCCGGCTCACTGTCATCCGAAGCCCCCGCCGAGCTCCAGTAGCGGTCATCCAGCACGTTCTCGACACTGGCCCGCAAGGTCACCTCGGTGGCATCCACCTTGAACGCATAACGCGCCCCCACGTCATAGCGCTCCCAGCCATCGATCTGCTTGCTGTTGTTCTGGTCCAGGTACTGCGAGCTGGAGTGAATGCCCCGCGCCGTCAGGGTCAGGCCATTCCCCCCCGGCACGTCCCATTCGGCGCCAAGGTTGACGTTGTACTCTGGCGTGGCCGGTGCACGGTTGCCATCAAAAGCGCCACCGACGGTATCGGTCAGTTCGCTGTCGATATACATCACCCCGCCCAGCACTCGCACCCCTTGCACGGGTTCACCGAACACGCTCAGCTCGATACCGCGGTTATCCCGCTTGCCATTGGGGCCGAACACCCGCGAGGTCGTGTTGGTCTCGTACGCGGGCTGGCGAATGCGGAAGGCGCTGGCGGTGAAGGCCACCTGGCCGAAGTCGTACTTTGCCCCCACCTCGACCTGACGGCTGGTGAACGGCGGGAAGATCTGGTCTTCGTTGATCGAGGTCGACGGCGCGATCTTGCCCTGGCTCAGGCCCTCCATGTAGTTGGCGTACAACGATAGCTGGTCGGTGACCTTGAGCAACACGCCGCCAGAAGGCGAGACCTTTTCTTCGTCGTAGGCAGTGTCTCCCTTGACCCCGTCGCTCCAGTCATCCACTTGCACCCGCTGCCAGCGCGCGCCCAATGTCAGCAGCAGGCGGTCGTCGAAAAAGCCGAGCGTGTCGGCCAGCGCCACACCGGAGAAGCGGTTTTCGGTGTAGACCTCGGGGTCGATACGGGTTGGCGTGCCCGGCGTCGGCGTGGCTACCGGGTTGTACAGGTTGCTCGGCGCCGAAGCATAGCGCGCACCGCCGTTGGTGAAGTCCATGTAGAAGTAGCTGGCGGCCAGGTTCAGCTCATGGCTGACCGGCCCGGTATGGAACCAGTTGCGCAAGCCGGCCATGGCCGTACGCACCGATTCATCCCGGGTGAAGTCGCGCGGCTGCACGGTAAAATCACCAGCGTCGTTGGTGATCGAGACATTGTGCCGCAGGAAGTCATGGTTGCTCTTGCGCGCGCCAACCGCACCATAAGCCAGCAGTGACTCGCTGATATCGTACTCGGCATGCAGCGCGCCGAAGGTGTCGTTGGTGCGCGCCTTGCTCCAGGCCTGGGCGTAGTTGCGACGTACATCGTTGGCATCCGGCACCTTGGCGTTGGCACCCACCAGCACACGCTCCTGGGGCGCATCGGTATCACGTTCGGTATGGCCCAGGTCCGCCGACAGCCGCAGGCGCTCGCCACGAAAATCCAGGCCCAGCACCGCCATTTCGCGGTCGACACGCTGGTGGTCCCATTCGGTATCGCCCGACTGCTTCACACCGTTGAAGCGCACGCCAAACTGCTGGCCTTCGCCAAAGCGCCGGCCAACGTCCACCGCGCCGCCTGCCTGACCAGCCGACGCATAGCTGCCGGTGAACTCGGTGATCGGCTTGTCGCCGGCCCGCTTGGGCTGCACGTTGATCCCGCCGCCCACGCTGCCACGCGGCGAAATACCATTGATCAACTGGCTGGGGCCTTTGATGATATCGACCCGGTCGGCCATTTCCATGTCGATCGAGTAGGTCGGCAGGATGCCGTACAGGCCGTTGTACGCAACGTCACTGTTGAACAGGCTGAAGCCGCGGATGGTGAACTGTTCGAAACGCCCACCTGCCGGGTTGGTGGCACGCACCGAGGGGTCGCTGGCGATGAGTTCGCCCAAGGTTCGCGCTTGCTGGTTCTTCACCGCCTCGCTGGTGTAGCTGGTGATGCTGAACGGGGTTTCCATGAAATCGCGCGACCCCAGCAGCCCCTGTGCACCCTGGCGTGCCACCTGCCCACCCGCATACGGCTGGGTTTCGTTACCTGCGGCCAGGCCACCAACGATGCTGGTCGGGGCGATTTCCAGCGCGCTACCCGCCTGGGTTACAGGCACCAGCGTGAAGGCCCCCTCGCCCACTGGCAGCAACTGCAAACCACTGCCGCGCAGCAGCTGGGTGAACCCTTCATCGACACTGTAAGTGCCAGACAGGCCATTGCTTTGCCGGCCTTTCACCAATGCCGGGTCCAGTGAGAGGCTGACGCCGGCCTGGTCGGCAAAACGGGTCAACGCAGCGCCCAGGCTGGCCGGCGCTACCTGATAGGCACGCCTGGCCGGTTCATCAGCCCAGGCCGGAGCCGACAACAACAGGCTCATGGCGAACAACGGACGCGCTGCACGCACCAATGGGCGCAGGCGACAAGACTTTACTGCAGACATAGAACAAGGCTCCCCTTTATTTTCTCCTACCGGTAATGACCGGCGAGTAAAAAAAAGGGGACAGCCTCATGCACGATTTTCTCGCGCAGTCAGACTTACCCAATAACGCGTGCGCGTCTGCACCTGCAGCGGCAGGCTGGCGGCGAGCAAGGCCAGCAGCCGGTCGCTGTCGTCGAGGCGGAAAGTACCGGTAACCCGCAGGTTTTCCAGTTCCGGCGCCCATCGCAGCACGCCGGGGCGGTACCTGCGCAGCTCATGCAGCAGTTCGCCCAAGGGGCGGTCATCCAGCCGCAACACACCCTCGCGCCAGCCCAGCGGCCACTGCTCAAAACCTGTGACAGGGCCAACGCCATCAGCTTGCAGGCTGGCCTGCTGGCCCGCCTGCAGCATCAATGCCGCGCCGCGCACCGGCTGCAAGCGGGCCGCGCCGCTGACCACCGTCACCCGGCAGGCCTGCTCGATCAGGCGCGCACATACTTCGCCGGCATTGAGTGCCACCTGGCCATAAGGCACCTGCAAGGTCAGGCTCAGGCTATCGGGCACCTTGACCGCCACCTCACCCCGCAGCAATGTCAGGCGGCGTGCTGCAAGGTCGATATCGACCGCACTGTCGGTGTTCAACTGCACGAATGTGCCATCGCTCAGCAATACCTGCCGGCGCTCCCCTACCGACGTGCGCAGGTCGGCTGTCCAGGCGTCCAGCGGTAATTCACGCCTCACCAACCAGGCCGCCGGCAGCAGTGCCGCCACGCCCAGGGCCTGTTTGAGAAACACCCGCCGGCCGGTATCAGGGCGGTCCAGAGTGGCCATGGCCAACGCCCCGGGCAACCCGGCAAAACGCTCGCGCAGCAAGGATGCCTTCTGCCAGGCGTCTTCGTGCAGGCTGCTGCTGGCCCGCCACTGGGCCAGGCGCAGCAAGTCGGTCTCGCTGGCGTCGCCAGCATCCAGCAACGCCAGCCAGCGAGCGGCAGCACGCACCGCTTCGCGGATTTCGGGGGAGTGGGTGGTCATTGCAACTCTGCCAGCAGGCAATGTTCGTAAGCCTGCGCCATGTAGCGTTTGACAGATCGCTCACAAACGCCCAGGCGCTTGCCGATCTCGGCGTAGCCCAGGCCTTCGAGCTGGCTCCAGAGAAAGGCCTTGCGCACCGGCGCTTTCAGGCCGTCCAGCAATTCGTCCAGCGCTTGCAGGGTTTCCAGCAATACCCAGCGCTGCTCAGGCGACGGCACGTGCTGCGCGGGCAGATGCACCAGGGCATCAAGATAGGCCTGCTCCAGGCTGCGCCGCTGGTGGAAATTACTCAGCAGCCGCTTGCCTACGGTCAACAGGTAGGCACGTGGCTCGCGAATGTCTGCCAATGGCTGGGCACTGGTCAGTACCCGCAGGAAAGTGTCCTGGCTGAGGTCGGCGGCATCCCAGGCATTGCCCAGGCGCCGACGTAGCCAGGTTTCGAGCCAGCCGCGATGCTCCCGGTACAGGGCTGGCAGGCTAGGCTCCGGTGGCGGCGCGGCGTCGATCATGGGAATGGCCCTGCGGCAGCGTAAATAGGATTAATTCTAATTTACGTTGCGCCGCAGCACCAAGCGGTTTGTTACCGGTCAGGCAATCGCCGCATCCACAAGCACCTGCGCTTCCTGCACCAGGCGCTGCAGGTGCGCCTCGTCGATGAAGCTTTCGGCGTAGATCTTGTAGATGTCTTCGGTGCCCGACGGGCGTGCGGCGAACCAACCGTTGGCGGTCATCACCTTCAACCCGCCAATCGCCTGGCCATTGCCCGGGGCGTGGCTGAGGATCTGCACGATCGGCTCACCGGCCAGTTCGGTCGACTTCACCTGCTCCGGCGCCAGCTTGCTCAGCAACGCCTTCTGCCGCACATCGGCCTTGGCCTCGACACGGGTGGCGAACGGCTTGCCCAGTGCTTCGGTCAGGTCGGCGTAGGCCTGGCTCGGGTTGCGCCCGGTGCGGGCGGTCATCTCGGCGGCCAGCAAGGCCGGGATCAGCCCGTCCTTGTCGGTGGCCCAGACCGAGCCATCGCGGCGCAGGAACGACGCACCGGCACTTTCTTCGCCGCCAAAACCAAGCGAGCCGTCGAACAGCCCTTGGGCGAAGAATTTGAAGCCCACCGGTACTTCGTACAGCTCACGGCCCAAGCGCTGGGTGACACGATCGATCAGGCCGCTGGAGACCACGGTCTTGCCCACGGCGGCGTCGCTGCGCCATTGCGGGCGGTGGCGGTACAGGTAGTCGATGGCCACGGCCAGGTAGTTGTTCGGCGCCAGCAGGCCGTCCGAGGTGACGATGCCGTGGCGGTCGTGGTCCGGGTCGCAGGCGAACGCCACATCGAAGCGCTCGCGCAGGCCGATAAGGCCCTGCATGGCGTACGGCGATGACGGGTCCATGCGGATCTGGCCGTCCCAGTCGACGGTCATGAAGCGGAAGGTCGGGTCCACCTCAGTGTTAACCACTTCCAGGTCCAGCTTGTAATGCTCGGCAATCGCCGACCAGTAACGCACCCCTGCCCCACCCAGCGGGTCGACACCCAGGCGCAGCTTGGCGCTGCGGATAACGTCGAAGTCGATGACGTTTTCCAGGTCGGCCACATAGTTGCTCACATAGTCATGGCGCTGGGTGGTCGGTGCCTGCAAGGCCTGGGCATGGTCCATGCGTTTGACGCCCGCCAGGTTCGCTGCCAGCAGCTCGTTGGCCTTGGCCTCGACCCACTTGGTCACGTCGCTGTCGGCAGGGCCGCCGTTGGGTGGGTTGTACTTGAAGCCACCGCTCTGCGGCGGGTTGTGCGACGGGGTGATGACCACACCGTCAGCCAGGCCCTGCGTGCGGCCACGGTTGTAGCAGAGGATGGCGTGGGACACAGCCGGTGTGGGCGTGTACTCGTCGTCCTTGGACAGCATGACCTGCACACCGTTGGCGGCCAGCACTTCCAGGGCGCTGGCAGTGGCCGGGGCCGACAGCGCGTGGGTGTCGGCACCAATGAACAGCGGGCCATCGATGCCCTTTTCCTGGCGGTACAGGCAGATGGCCTGGGTGATGGCCAGCACATGGTACTCGTTGAAGCTCAACTCAAGCGACGTGCCCCGGTGACCGGAGGTGCCGAAAGCCACCCGCTGGGCCGCCACGGCAGCGTCGGGGCGGCCGGTGTAGTAGGCGGTGAGCAGTCGGGGAATATCGACCAGCACGCTGGCCGGAGCCGGCTTGCCTGCCAAAGGACTGAGCGTCATGCAAAAACCTCGAGTTCAACAGATGTTGGTGTTGGAACGTGCAGTGTACTGAGAGTTGCAATGCCGTGCGATGGGAGGCAACAAAGAAAGAACAAGCACCGCGCATGCCGCTCATCCAGCGTATGAAGGTCTAGAGTAGAGGCCATACCCATCGAAACAGAGGCCTCATGGCTTTCCACCGCCTGACCCGTACCCACCCTCGCCTGAGCTTCGCTGCCGCAGTCGGCCTTGTCGGCGCCTGGCTGATCCCCGCCGATGACACCGTGCAGCATATCCTCGCCGGCTGGAACCTTGGCGTGTGGCTGTACCTGTTATTGGTGCTGTACCTGACCTGGAATGCCAGCCCGGAAAAAGTCCGCAAGGTCGCCCGCGTCGAAGACGAAAACGCAGGCATCGTCCTGCTTACCGTGTGCATCGCCGCCATCGCCAGCCTTGCTGCGGTCACCCTGCAACTGGTTTCCAGCAAAGGCCTGCAGGGCACGGCACTGGCCCTGCACTACCTCTACACCGGCCTGACCGTGGCCGGTTCCTGGCTGCTGATCGGCTGCATCTTCAGCCTGCATTACGCCCGCCTGTTCTACACCGGCCAGAATCATGAACCACCGTTGCGCTTCGCCGACGGCGAACGCAACCCGGACTATTGGGACTTCCACTACTTCTCGTTCACCATCAGCGTGGCGGTGCAAACTTCTGACATTGGCGTCGCCGGCAGGCAACTGCGGCGGGTAGTGCTGGCGCACTCGCTGGTGGGCTTTGTGTTCAATACGGCGATCCTGGGATTCACCATCAACATCGCAGCCGGGCTGCTGGGATGAGCCCGCCGCTCGTCCGATAAGTGCCTCGCCGACGACACGTGAAATCTACCGGATTGAAGCAGCTAACGGGGGCGATCGTGCGAGGTAAACGTTTGCCTGAAGGCAGCTGCCGCATGGGTATGATGACCAGGATGTGACCGTTATCATGGATTGGCACATTTGTCTTGCTTCCAGCCGAGAAACACCAGCGGTAGCTGCTATGTTTACATTCCCGGCAGCCGCAGGTGTGTGGCTGGCTGTTCACCACGTCCAGGCACGGACAAGGAGGCTGGCATGAACAAGATGACGTTCCCCAACGCCTGCCAGGTGATGCGCTGGCACTTCCATCCATTGGGTTTCGAAGCCAACATGGATGCGCCTCGCAGCATGGTCGCGCGGCTGTTCGACCGCGCCACCGGCGAAACCCTGATGGCCATCGCCGGTATCCCGTGTGCAGCAATCATGGCAGCAGCCGATGTGGAGCGCATCATCGAAGCCGTCGAAGCGGAAATGGACGCGTTCATACCCACCTTTTCCCTGCGTAACGCTGTCTAGCTGACGGCGCTCTTCTCCTGGCGCAAGGCCTGCAACTTGTCCATGAACTGTTCGGCCGGTACCGGCTGCCCCAGCAGATAACCTTGCAGCGAATCACAGCCCAGACGGGTCAGGAAGTCCTGCTGCCTGTCGGTCTCCACCCCTTCGGCAACAATACGCAGGCCCAGCGCCTGGCCCAATGCGACGATTGCCGAGACAATCGCGGCATCGTCACTGTCCTGCTCCAGGTCACGCACAAAGCCACGGTCGATCTTCAGTTCGTTGGCAGGCAGGCGCTTGAGGTACATCAGGCTGGAGTAGCCGGTACCGAAGTCATCGATGGACAGGTCCACCCCCATGTCGGACAAGCGCTGCAGCACCATCAGGCTGGCGTCGGCATCATGCATGGCGGTGGTTTCGGTAATTTCCAGGGTCAGGCAGTTGGCCGGCAGCCCGTTCTCCCGCAGGGCCCGGGCCACACTCTCGACCAGCCCTGCATGGCAGAACTGGATGGCCGACAGGTTCACCGCCATGCGCCAGCCTTCGTGCCCCTGATCCAGCCAATGGCGCATTTGCCGGCAGGCTTCGTCCAGCACCCACTCACCGATCGGGATGATCAAGCCGGTTTTTTCCGCCAGGCCGATAAAGCGGTCAGGCAGCAAAAGACCGTGCTGCGGATGCTCCCAACGCAACAAAGCCTCGGCACCAATCGGCAGGCAGGCCTGGGCGTCGAACTTGGGTTGGTAGTGCAAACGGAACTGGCGTTGTTCCAGTGCCTGGCGCAAGTCCTGCAACAGTTGCAGTTGCTGGCGGGCATTGCTGTTCATCGACACATCGAAGAAGCTGTAGCCGTTTTTGCCGGCGCTCTTGGCGTGGTACATGGCGGCATCGGCATTGCGCAGCAGTTCGTGCTGGTCCTGGCCATTGCCCGGGTACAGGACGATACCCAGGCTCGCCGACAGTTGCAGGTCGTGCTCGGCCACCCGGAATGGCCGTGACACCAGATTCACCTGTTTGACCGCCACGTCCATGGCATCCTCCGGTTCCTGCAACTCCACCAGCAGCACAAACTCGTCACCGCCAATACGCGCCAGCGTGTCCTGGCTGTGCAGGTGGCCGCGCAGGCGCCCCGCCACGGCCTTGAGCAGCAGGTCGCCGATGTGGTGACCAAAGGCATCGTTGACCGGTTTGAAACCGTCCAGGTCGATGAACATCAAGGCGAAGCAACCGCCCTGCTCCGCCACCTTGGCGATAGCCTGCTCGATGCGGTCGGCCAACAGGGTGCGGTTGGGCAGATCGGTGAGGGTGTCGTGCAGGGCGAGCTGGGTCAGTTCCTGGTTGGCCAGGGTCAGCGAACGGGCCAGTTCGGCTGTGCGCGCTTCAAGGCGGGCATCCAGCACCGAGGTCAGCAAGGCCACCGCCAATACCGCCAGCGTGGTGATCAATACCAGGTAGACCAGGCCATCGCCCTGCAACCCGCCACCCAGCGCACCGCAGAAGCTGCCTTCGGGGAAGTTCGCTGCGGCCATGCCGGTGTAGTGCATGCCGACGATGGCAAAGCCCATCACCACTGCCGCCAGTCCGCGGATTTGCCGCACGTAGGGGGTGTGCTTGCGCAGGCGGAAGGCGATCCACAACGCCGCCGCCGAGGCGCCCACGGCAATCAGCAGCGAGGCACCGAACAGCGTTGGGTCGTAGTCAATGCCCGGCAGCATGCGCAAAGCAGCCATGCCGGTGTAGTGCATGCAGGCGATGCCGGCACCCATGATCAGCGCGCCGAGCCCCAGCTGCAGCCCCGGCAAACTCGGCTGGCTCACCAGCCACAAGGCAAAACCCGAGGAAAGCACGGCAATCAGCAGCGAGAGCGCGGTAAGGGCCAAGTCATAGCCCAGGTCAATGGGCAAGCTGAAGGCGAGCATGCCGATGAAGTGCATCGACCACACGCCGATACCCATGGCCAGCGCGCCGCCGCCCATCCACAGGTAAGCAGCCCGGCCCTTGGCTGTGGCGATACGGCCAGTAAGATCAAGGGCGGTATAGGACGCCAGGATGGCCACGCAGAGCGAAATCAACACCAGCGAAGAGGAGTAGCTACCGGTCAGCATTGGGAATTCCAGCGACGGGACAGGGGGCCCGGCAAAAGCTGACGATTGTACTCAAGCTTTAGCGAAACGCACGGGGTTTTTGCGAATGGGAATGGATCCAATACGCCGAAATACGCCGCTATGGGAAGAACTGTCTCACTCCAAGTCTGAAAGCTTGCGCGATCACTGTGGGAGCGGGCATGCCCGCGAACACGGGCGAAGCCCGTGCCATCCTCCGCGCAGCCTGCTTAGCGGGCACGCCCGCTCCCACAGAGTTTCGTAGTACGTCGGCAGAATGCGTCATTCCTGCTCGGCAAACGCCTGTTCGGCGTCCCAGCCACCGCCCAGCGCGGCTACCAACTGCACACTGGCCACCAGCCGCCCTTGCAGCAGGTTCAGCACGCTGCGCTCGTTGCTCAGTGCCGTGGTCTGCACGTTGACCACATCCAGGTAGCCGATCAACCCGGCGCGGTACTGGTTCTCGGTCAGGCGCTGCGACTCGCGGGCGGCGTCCAGCGCCTCTTGGCGCACCACTGCTTCATCGCCATACACCTTCAACTGCACCAGCAGGTTTTCCACTTCCTTGAAACCGTCCAGCACTGTCTGGCGGTACTGCGCGACGGTCTGGTCATACACCGCCACCGTGCGGTCCACCTCGGCGCTGCGCTTGCCGGCGTCGAACAGGGTCAGTGCCAGCTGCGGGCCTACCGACCAGTAGCGGTTGGGCAGCTCGATCCAGTTGTTGAACGTGCTGCTGGAGTAACCGCCGCTCATGCTCAGGCTGAGGTCAGGGAAGTACGCGGCCCGGGACACACCAATGTTGGCGTTGGCAGCCATCACGTTGCGCTCGGCTGAGGCAATGTCCGGGCGCCGCTCCAGCAATTGCGACGGCAGCGAAACCGGAATCTGCGGCAGCGCCGGAATGCTCTTGCTGTCGGCCAGGCTGAAGTTGGCCGGGGTCTTGCCCATCAACACGGCAATGGCGTTCTCGAACTGGGCACGCTGCCAGATCAGGTCGATCAGGTCGGCCTGGGTGCTCTTCAGCTGGGTACGCGCCTGGGCAACCGCATCCGGGCCAGCGACACCGGCGCGGTACTGGTTTTCGTTCATCCGCAGTGAGCGCTCATAGGCCGCCACGGTCGCTTCCAGCAAACGTTTCTGCTCGTCGATCACGCGCAATTGCAGGTAGTTTTGCACCAGCTCCGACTGCTGGCTCAAGCGGATCGAAGCGAGGTCGGCGAGGCTCGCTTCGGCGCTGGCCTCGTTGGCATTCATGGTTTCCCGCAGCTTGCCCCACAGGTCGATCTCCCAGCTCACACCCAACTGAGCGTTGTAGGTGTCGCGGATACCGCTGCTGTTGTTGGACAGGCTGGAGCTGGAGCTGCCAGTACCTTGGGCAGAGCGGTTCTTGCCGACCGTCAGGTCCAGGCTTGGGAACAACCCTGCCCGGCTGCTGCGCACCAGTGCCTGGGCCTGGCGATACTGCGCTTCAGACTGGGCGACGGTCTGGTTACTGCGGTTCAGTTCCTCGACCAGTGCATTGAGCCCGGCATCGCCGTAGATTTCCCACCAGGCGCCACGGGCAATGGCGTCGGACGGCGTGGCCTGGGTCCAGCCTTCGGCGTGCTTGAACTGCGCTGCGCTGGTATCGAGTTCGGGGCGATGGTAGTCCGGGCTCAAGGTACAGGCACTGAGCAACGCCACGCACAACCCGGCGCCGAGCAGGCGCGAGCCACGCCCTCGGGTCAACGCTTGCAGCGCACGGTGAAGTGGGGTCTGGGCAAAAGTCATAGCGGGGTTTCCAGGGCGGCGTCGGTGCGCACGCCGCGCCAACGGTTGAAACGGTGGCGCAGGCGGTCCAGATACAAATAGACAACCGGCGTCGTGTAAAGGGTGAGGACCTGGCTGAACACCAGGCCACCGATGATTGTCAGGCCCAGCGGCTGGCGCATTTCCGCGCCTTCGGCGTGGCTCAGCAACAGCGGCAAGGCGCCAAGGATGGCGGCCAGGGTAGTCATCAGGATCGGTCGCAAGCGCAACAGGCAGGCCCGGCGGATCGACTCTTCCGGCGACAGGCCCTGGTGGCGCTCCAGCTGCAAGGCCAGGTCGATCATCAGGATGGCGTTTTTCTTCACCACACCGATCAGCAGGAACAAACCCAGCAGCGAGATCAGGCTGAACTCGCCCCCCGTCACGTACAGGGCCAGCAAGGCACCGACCCCCGCCGAGGGCAGCGTCGAGAGAATGGTCAGCGGGTGAATGTAGCTTTCGTACAGAATGCCCAACACCAGATACACCAGCACCAGCGCGCCGAGGATCATGAACGGCTGGCCTTCCTGGGTTTTGGCAAAGGCATCGGCCGTACCGCCGAGCTTGGCGATCACTTCTTCGGGCAGGCCCAGCTTGGCGACCGCACGCTCCAGCGCCGCCATGGCCTGGTCGGGGCTGTAGCCTTCGGCGACGTCGAAGGCGATGTCTTCCGAGGCGAACTGGCCTTCGTGGCTGACCCGGTCGTTGGCCAGGCTGTTTTCGTAGCGGGCGATGGTCGACAGCGGCACGCGCGCGCCGTCGGCCGTGATCACCTGTACTTGCTCCAGGGTGCTCGGGTCCCAGGCGTATTTCGGGTTGATCTCCAGCACCACCTGGTACTGGTTGAGGCTGTCGTAGATGGTGGAGATCTGCCGCTGGCTGTAGGCGTTGTTCAGCACCGTGGTGACCATGTCCATGTCGATGCCCAGGCGCTTGGCCTGGTCGCGGTCGACCACCAGCGTTACTTGCTGGGTACCCGCACCGTCGTGGGCGTCGATGGCCGTCAGTTCCGGCAGTGCACGCAGCGCCGCAACCACCTTGGGGAACCACTGGCGCAATGCCGCCAGGTCGCCGCTCTGCAGGGTATACAGGTACTGCGACGACGTCTGGTCACGGCCGCCGCCGCCCAGTTGCAGGTCCTGATCGGCCATCAGGAACAGGCGCCCGCCGGGCACCTTGGGCATTTCCTTACGCAGGCGCTCGATCACTTTCTGGGCATCCAGCTTGCGCTCGCTGATCGGTTTCAGGCGCACCAGCACCATGGCATTGTTGGTGCCGCTGTTGCCGCCGATGAAACCGGCAACACTCTGCACCGCCGGGTCAGCCAGCAAGGCGCGGCGGTAGATTTCCATTTTTGGCTGCATCACGGTAAACGACAGGCCGTCGTCGCCCCGGATAAAGCCCATCAACTGGCCGGTGTCCTGCTGCGGCATCAGCGTCTTGGGCACCACCACGTACAACGCGATGTTGATACCAATGGTGGCCAGCAGGCTGAACAGGGTCAGGCGCTTATGGCGCAGGGCCCAGCCCAGGCTGCGGTCATAGCCGCTGACCATGCGCTGGTGCAGGTTGTCGCTCCAGCGCTGCAGGCGGTTCTGCTCGGCCTGGTGTGGTTTCAGCCAACGGGCACACAGCATGGGCGTGAGCGTGAGCGAAACCACCAGCGAGACGATGATCGCCGAAGCCAGGGTGATGGAAAACTCCTGGAACAGGTTGCGCACGATGCCGCCCATGAACAGGATGGAGACGAACACCGCCACCAGCGACACGTTCATCGACAGCAAGGTGAAGCCCACTTCCTTGGCACCGAGGAAGGCGGCCTTCATCGGCGGCTGGCCGTCCTCAATGTGCCGGGAGATGTTCTCCAGTACCACGATCGCATCGTCCACCACCAACCCCGTGGCCAGGATCAACGCCATGAGCGACAGGTTGTTGAGCGAAAAACCACACAGGTACATGACCGCAAAGGTGCCCACCAACGAAACGGGCACCGCCAGGCTTGGAATCAACGAGGCCCGCAGACTGCCCAGGAACAGGTAGACCACCAGGATGACCAGCCCCACGGCGATCAGCAGGGTGTGTTCGGCTTCTTTGAGGCTGGCCTTGATGACCGGCGAGCGATCCATGGCTACGTTCAACTGCACACTTGCCGGCAGGAGCGATTGCAGCGCTGGCAACTGCGCCTTGATCTGGTCGACCGTCTCGATGATGTTGGCGCCGGTCTGGCGGTTGACCACCAGCAACACGGCGCTCTGATCGTTGAAGAAACCACTGTTGTAACGGTTCTCTACGCCATCGGTGATGGTCGCCACGTCGGCCAGCCGCAGGATAGTGCCATTCTGCTGGCGGATCACGATTGGCGCGTAGTCCTTGGCCTTTTCCAGCTGGTCGTTGGCACGCACCTGCCAGTTGCGCTCGGCATCCTCGACGAAGCCCATGGGCCGGCGCTGGTTGGCATTGGACACCGCAGTGCGCACGTCGTCCAGCGACACACCGTACTGGTTGAGCAGTTGTGGCTCGACGGCGATGCGCACTGCCGGCAGTGAACTGCCGCCGATCTGCACCTCGCCTACCCCCGATACCTGGGCCAGGCTTTGCGACAGGATGGTGTCGGCCAGGTCGTACAGCTGGCCTTTCTGCAGCACGTCCGAGGTCAGCGACAGCACCATGATCGGTGCTTGCGACGGGTTGATCTTCTTGTAGGTGGGCATGCTGCGCATGCCGCTGGGCAGCAGGTTGCGGGTGGCGTTGATCGCCGCCTGCACCTCGCGTGCCGCGCCGTCGATGTCACGGCCCATCTCGAAGCCGATCACCACCCGCGTGGAGCCCTGGTTAGAGCTGCTGGTCAGCGTGGTCACACCGGCAATGCTGCCCAGCTTGCGCTCCAGCGGCGTGGCAACCGTGGACGCCATGACCTCGGGGCTGGCGCCGGAGAGGTTGGCCGATACCACGATTACCGGGAAGTCCATCTCAGGCAGCGGTGCCACCGGCAGTAGCCGGAAGCTCACGCCGCCCAGCAGCAAAATGGCCAGGCACAGCAACATCGTCGCCACCGGACGACGGATGAAAGGGCCGGACAGGTTCATGCTTCGGCCTGCTTCACGTCAGTGGCCGGGCGAAAGCGGCGGGCCAACCGGTCGAAATACAGGTAGATGACCGGGGTGGTGAACAGCGTCAGCACCTGGCTGACCAGCAACCCGCCGACCATCACCAGGCCCAGCGGCTGGCGCAGCTCGGCGCCAGAGCCGGTGGCGAGCATCAGCGGCACCGCACCGAACAACGCGGCCAGGGTGGTCATCAGGATCGGCCGGAAGCGCAGTAGCGCCGCCTGGAAGATGGCATCGCGCGGGCTCATGCCCTGATGGCGCTCGGCCTCAAGGGCGAAGTCGATCATCATGATCGCGTTCTTCTTGACGATACCGATCAGCAGAATGATGCCGATGATGGCGATCATGCCCAGGTCATTGCCGCTGATGAGCAGGGCAAGCAACGCACCTACCGCTGCCGACGGCAGGGTCGAGAGGATGGTCACCGGGTGGATGTAGCTTTCGTACAGCACGCCCAGCACGATGTACATGGTCACCACCGCCGCCAGAATCAGCAGCAAGGTGCTCGACAGCGACGCCTGGAAGGCTTCTGCCGCGCCCTGGAAGCGGGTTTGTACGCCCAGCGGCATGCCGATGTCCTTTTGCACCTGCTCGATCACCTGTACCGCTTCGCCCAGCGACGCCCCGTGGCCCAGGTTGAAGGACATGGTCACCGCGGGGAACTGGCCGATGTGGGAAATGGCCAGTTGGGCCTGGCGTTGCTCGATGCGCGCCAGCGCCGAGAGGCGCACTTGTCCCCCATCGGTGGCTTTGACGTGAATCGACTCCAGCGCCTGCGGGCCAATGACTGCCGCGTCCTGCGACTGCAGCACCACCCGGTACTGGCTGGCCTGGGTGTAGATGGTCGAGATCTGCCGCTGGCCGAAGGCGTCGTACAGTGCGTTGGTGATCTGCGACACGGTGATGCCCAGGCGGCTGGCCATGTCACGGTCGATCACCAGGTACACCTGCAGGCCTTTGTCCTGCAGATCACTGGCCACATCAGCCAGTTCCGGGCGTTGATGGAGTGCCTGTACCAGCTTGCCGCTCCACTGCGCCAGCAGGTCGGCGTCCGGCGACGACAGGCTGAACTGGTACTGGGTACGGCTGACCCGGTCTTCGATGCTCAGGTCTTGCACCGGCTGCATGAACAGGCGGATGCCCACCAACCGGTCGACTTGTGGCTGCAGGCGGCTGATCACCTCGCCGGCGGTGACATCACGTTCGCCGTGGGGCTTGAGGTTGATCAGCAGGCGGCCACTGTTGAGCGTGGCGTTGTCGCCGTCGACGCCGATGTAGGACGACAGGCTCTGCACGGCAGGGTCCTGCAGAATCACCTTGCTCAAGGCCTGCTGGCGCTCGCTCATGGCGGCGAACGAGGTGGACTGCGGTG
Source organism: Candidatus Pseudomonas phytovorans (assembly GCA_029202525.1). NCBI lineage: Bacteria > Pseudomonadati > Pseudomonadota > Gammaproteobacteria > Pseudomonadales > Pseudomonadaceae > Pseudomonas > Candidatus Pseudomonas phytovorans. Next base: position 3,279,133 of record CP119325.1, on the reverse strand, counting down.
CTTCGGAAATGCCCTGGATCACCCCGGTGTCCTGCACCGGGAAGAAGCCCTTGGGCACCACCATGTACAGGAACACGGTCAGCACCAGGCTGGCCACGGCCACCAACAGGGTCAGCGGCTGGTGTTTGAGTACCCACTGCAGGGCGTTGCCGTAGTGTTTGATCAGCCAGTCGATCCAGGCGCCGCTGGCGCGGTAGAAGCGGCTTTGTTCCTCTTCCTTGGGCTCACGCTTGAGCAGGCGCGCGCACATCATTGGCGTCAGGGTCAGCGACACCACCAGGGAAATCAGGATGGCCACTGCCAGGGTAATGGCGAATTCGCGGAACAGGCGGCCGACCACGTCAGCCATGAACAGCAGCGGGATCAGCACCGCGATCAGCGAGAAGGTCAGCGAAATCAGGGTGAACCCGATCTGGCGGGCGCCCTTGAGCGCCGCCTGCATGGGCGTCTCGCCCTCTTCGATGTGCCGGGAGATGTTTTCCAGCATGACGATGGCATCGTCGACCACAAAGCCGGTGGCAATGGTCAGGGCCATCAGCGTCAGGTTGTTCACCGAAAAACCGGCCAGGTACATCACACCGAAGGTACCGATCAGTGACAGGGGCACAGCAATCGACGGGATGAGGGTGGCGCTGAAACGGCGCAGGAAGACGAAGGTGACCATCACCACCAGCACGATGGCGATCAGCAGTTCATGCTGCACATCCTTGACCGCAGCACGGATGGTCTGAGTGCGGTCGGTCAGCACCGAGACATCGAGGCCGGCCGGCAGGTTGTCGGTGATCGAAGGCAACAGCTCCTTGATGCGGTCGACCACTTCGATGACGTTGGCGCCTGGCTGGCGCTGGATGTTCAGCAGCACCGCCTGGTTCTCGTTGGCCCAGGCAGCCAGGCGCTCGTTTTCTGCGCCATCGACAATTTCGGCCACATCTTTCAGGCGCAGCGGTGCACCGTTGTTGTAGGCCAGGATCAGGTTGGCGTATTCCTCGGGGGAGCGCAGCTGGTCGTTGGCATCGAGCATCGACACCCGGGTCGGGCCGTCGAAGTTGCCTTTCGGCTGGTTGACGTTGGACGCACCGATCAGCGTGCGCACGTCATCCAGGTTCAGGCCGTTGGCAGCCAGGGCATCGACGTTTACCTTGATCCGCACCGCCTGGCGCTGGCCGCCGGCAATGCTGACCATGCCTACACCGCTGATCTGCGCGAGCTTTTGCGCCACGCGGGTGTCGACCAGGTCGTTGAGCTTGGGTAGCGGCATGGTCTTGGACGAAATGGCCAGGGTCAGCACCGGGGTATCCGCCGGGTTGACCTTGTTGTACACCGGCGGTGCCGGCAGGTCGCTGGGCAACAGGTTGCTGGCGGCGTTAATCGCAGCCTGCACCTGTTGCTCGGCAACGTCCATGTTCATGTCGAGGTTGAAGCGCAGGGTCAGCACCGAAGCGCCGCCGGAACTGGTCGAGGCCATTTGCTCCAGGCCAGGCATCTGGCCGAACTGGCGCTCCAGCGGTGCGGTAACCGCACTGGTCATCACCTGCGGGCTGGCGCCGGGGTACAGGGTCATGACCCGAATGGTCGGGTAATCCACCTGCGGCAAAGCCGACACTGGCAGCAGCTTGTAGGCGATCAGGCCGGCCAGGACGATGGCCAGCATGCTCAGCGTGGTGGCGACCGGCCGCAGGATGAACAGACGCGAGAGGTTCATGCGCCCGCCTTGCCTGCTGCTTTGCCAGGCTGTGCTTCACCGGTGTGCGCCGAACCATTGGCGTCCTGGCCTTGCAGGTGCTGCCCAGGGGTGGTCGGCACTTGCGAGCTGTCTTCGACCACTTCCACCTTGGTGCCTTCGCGCAGGCGGTCGGTGCCTTCCAGCACCAGGCGGTCGCCGGCCTTCAGGCCTTCGAGGATGACGCTGTTCTCGCCATCGCTGGCGCCGACCTTGAGCTTGCGCACATTCACGGTGTTCTCGGCGTTGACCACATAGGCAAACGTGCCGTCGTTGCCGAACTGGATAGACGCGGCCGGGGCCATGACCACCTGCTTGAGGGTATCGGCCAGCAGGCGCACGTTGACGAACTGGTTGGGGAACAGGGCCAGGTCCTTGTTCTCGAAGCGGCCCTTGAACTTCAGGGTGCCGGTGGTGGTGTCGATCTGGTTGTCAATGCTGCCCAGCACGCCGCTGGACTGCAACTTGCTGTCACTTCGGTCCCAGGCCTCGACCGGCAGGCTGGCGCCGCTGCGGTAGCGCTCCAGCACGGTGCTCAGCTCGGTCTCCGGCAGGGTGAAAGCGACGCTGATCGGCTCGGTCTGGGTGATCACCACCAGCGCGGTGGTGTCGTTGGCCGCTACCAGGTTGCCCAGGTCGAGCTGGCGCAGGCCCACGCGGCCGTTGATCGGCGCACGAATCTGGGTGAAATCGAGGTTCAGGCGGGCGTCGTTGACCTGCGCCTGGTTGGTCATCACCAGGCCCTGGAATTGCGCCACTTGCGCTTCGGCAGTATCGAGAGTCTGTTTGGCAATGCTGTCTTCGGCATACAAGCCTTTATAGCGTGCCACATCGACCTGGGCGTTTTTCAGCTGCGCCTGGTTTTGCGCCAAGGTGCCTTCGGCCTGCTGAAGGGCAATGCGGTACGAGCGTGGGTCGATTTCAGCGAGCAGGTCGCCGGCCTTGACCTGCTGGCCTTCCTTGAAGTGGATTTTCACCAACTCGCCAGCCACGCGGCTGCGCACATTAACCGTGTTGGTCGCGGTGACTGTGCCCAATGCCTTGTAATACAAGGGGAAGTCGCCTACCCGCACCGGTTCGATGCGTACCGGCACCGCTTCGGTGGAGCCGCCGAAGCCGGGGCGGCCGCCCATCATGCCCTTGCCACCGCGCCCGCCACCGCTGCCGGCTTCTTTATGCGCAGGCGTTGCTGCAGGCCACAGCCACCAGGCCAGTGCAGCCACCAGCAGCAGGATCAGCAGGCCGACGAGCCAGCGACGGGGGGAACGGGGATTGGACGCTTGCATGGGTTGAACGAACCTTGTTCGGAATGGCGGCTTGGGGAGGGTGAACGATAAGCAATGGCATCGTTTTAGCAAAGGGCCTTTACCAGAGGTTTACCTTTGGCTGACGTTGCCAAGAGCCTGAACTTTAAATGAAAACGGCCCGGAAAGCGTTCCGGGCCGTAACAGGGTGTTGCTTGGAGCGTTGGCGGGCTGAAAGGTTTCGGTTGCCTGAGCAGGCCTCTTCGCGGGCACGCCCGCTCCCACAGGGAAATCACAACCTTTGAAAGCTGTGCCGTACCTGTGGGAACGGGCGTGCCCGCGAAGAGGCCGGCACAGGCTACAGGCGCCCGCCCTGCCCCACGCAATCCTTACTTCAGTACAGCCAGTGCCGCCTCGTAGTTCGGCTCGTCAGCGATTTCGCCAACCAGCTCGCTGTGCAGCACCTTGTCGTTCTCGTCCAGCACCACAACAGCACGGGCAGCCAGGCCGGCCAGCGGGCCATCAGCGATGGCTACGCCGTAGTCTTCGAGGAACTCGCGGCCACGCAGGGTCGACAGGTTCTTCACGTTCTCCAGGCCTTCGGCACCGCAGAAACGCGCCTGGGCGAATGGCAGGTCGGCGGAGATGCACAGCACCACGGTGTTGGCGACATCGTTGGCCTGGGCGTTGAACTTGCGCACGGAAGTGGCGCAGGTTGGGGTGTCGACGCTCGGGAAGATGTTCAGCACCTTGCGCTTGCCGGCGTAGTCCTTCAGCGACTTGTCCGCCAGGCCTTCACCGACCAGGGAGAATGCCGGAGCCTGGGCGCCGGTTTTCGGCAGCTCGCCTTTAACCTGAACCGGGCCGCCTTTGAGAGTCACTTGAGCCATGACGAAATCCTTATGCTGGGTTTGAAAAGGACGCTGAGTTAAGCATGAAGGCGGCCGGGTGCCTATGGGGGCAGGTGAAATTGTTCTATTTCCAGACAATTTTTGTGGACAAAAAAATGCCCAGGTTGCTACAAGCGACCCGGGCATTCTCTATTTCAGGCAGCGAATCAGCCCAGCAGGCCGTACACCACCGAAGTCAACGCGACCAGGCCGACCACCACAACGAACACGTTGGAGGCCGCACCGCTGTACTTGCGCATCGACGGTACACGGCGGATGGCGTACATCGGCATCAGGAACAGCAGCACCGCAAGGATCGGGCCGCCGAGCGATTCGATCATGCCGAGGATGCTCGGGTTGAGGGTGGCAACGATCCAGCAAACCACCAGCATCAACGCGGCTACCACGCGGTCCAGTGTCTTGGCGCCCGGGCGTGCGCCGGTCTTGGCGATGATGCCCTTCAGGCCTTCGCTGGCACCGATGTAGTGGCCCAGGAACGACTTGGAAATGGCCACGAAGGCGATCAGGGGCGCAGCAAACGCGATGGTCGGGTTGCTGAAGTGGTTGGCCAGGTACGACAGGATCGAGAGATTCTGTGCCTTGGCTTCGGCCAGTTGGGCGCTGCTCAGGGTGAGCACGCAGCTGAACACGAAGAACAGCACCATCACCACCATCAGCAGGTGGGCGCGGCGCAGGATCTGGCCGCTGCGCTCGTCGGCATGCTCGCCGTAGCGGCGCTTCTGGTCGACGGCGAAGGCCGAAATGATCGGCGAGTGGTTGAACGAGAACACCATCACCGGAATGGCCAGCCACAGGGTATGCAGGAAGGCCGAGGCCGGTGGCACCTGGGTAGCGCTGTCGAGGATGCCACCGGTCCAGTGCGGCACCAGGTACAGACCCAGCAACGCCAGGGCGACGATGAACGGGTACACCAGCAGGCTCATGACCTTGACCGTGGCCTGCTCACCGCAGCGCACGATGGCCAGCAGGCCGAGGATCAGCACGAACGACAGGATGGCCCGCGGCGGCGGCGCCATGTGCAGTTGGTGCTCCATGAAGCTGGACACGGTGTTGGTCAGCGCCACGCTATAGATAAGCAGGATCGGGAAGATCGCGAAGAAGTACAGCACCGTGATCGAGGCACCGGCGTTGCTGCCAAAGTGCTCCTTCACCACTTCGGTGATGTCGCCGCCATTGCGCCCGGAGAGCACGAAGCGGGTCAGCCCGCGGTGGGCGAAATAGGTCATCGGGAAAGCCAGAACGGCGAGGATGATCAGTGGCCAGAAGCCGCCAAGGCCGGCGTTGATCGGCAGGAACAGGGTTCCGGCGCCAATGGCTGTGCCGAACAGGCCCAGCATCCAGGTGGTGTCGTGACGCGCCCAGCTGCCGAGGGTGGCGGGGGTCGATTCTACATAGCGTTGTTCAACGCTCGGGGCCTGCTCATTCATTCCGGGTGAAGCTCCACTCGCAAGACTGCAACAGGCTGAGAATGGCGAAATAGTGCTATCGCCCAACTCAACCGGAAAAGAGGGGCGCGATTGTGCACGGAAAGGTTGCACTTGCGAAGCCCTTTTCCGAGGGGCGGTTGCACTTGTCTTTACAAGCAGGGTGTGCAGGCAACAATGTGGGAACGGGCCGCGAAGCGGCCCGGTACCTTTTTACTTCTGAACAGCAGCGAACGCTTCGGCAACCCGTTGCAGGTTGGCCGGGCGCAGGCCGGACATGCACACGCGGCCGCTGTCGATCAGGTACACGCCAAATTCGTCACGCAGGCGGCGCACTTGCTCGACACTGAAACCGGTGTAGCTGAACATGCCGCGCTGACGCAGGAAGAACTGGAAGTCCTGACCTGGCAGCAGCACGGCCAAGGCATCGACCAATGCCTGGCGCATGTCGAGAATACGCTTGCGCATCACTTCGACTTCCTCGGCCCACTGGGCATTGAGGGCAGCATCGCTCAGCACGCCTGCGACCAGCTGGGCGCCGAAGTTGGGCGGGCTGGAGTAGTTGCGGCGCACGGTAGCCTTGAGCTGGCCAAGCACGCTCTGGGCTGTGGCGTCGTCATCGCAGACCACCGACAGGCCGCCAACCCGCTCGCCGTACAGCGAGAAGATCTTCGAGAACGAGTTGCTGACCAGGCACGGCACGCCGGCGCGGGCCATTTCGCGGATGGCGTAGGCGTCTTCCACCAGTCCTTCGGCGAAGCCTTGGTAGGCAATGTCGAGGAACGGGATCAGCTGGCGTGCCTTGACCACTTCCACCACTTGCTGCCACTGGTTTTGTGTAAGGTCGGCACCGGTGGGGTTGTGGCAGCACGGGTGCAGCAGGACCACGCTGTTGGCCGGCAGGGTCTGCAGGGTGGCCAGCATGCCGTCAACGTCCACACCGCGGGAGGCCTGGTCGAAGTACGGGTAGGTGTTCACCTTGAAACCGGCACCTTCGAAGATGGCGCGATGGTTATCCCAGGTCGGGTTGCTGACCCAGACTTCCGACTGCGGGAAGTAGCGTTTGAGGAAGTCGGCACCGACTTTCAGGGCGCCCGAGCCACCCACGGTCTGCACAGTGGCCACGCGACCGCCGGTCACGGCCGGGTGATCGGCACCGAACAGCAGCGCCTGGATCGCCTGGCGGTAGCTGGCCAGGCCTTCCATTGGCAGGTAGAGGGATGCTTCGTGGTCCTGGCCGGCCATGCGTTTTTCCACCGCATCCACCGCCGCCAGTTGCGGCACCACACCGGCCTCATCGTAATACAGGCCGATGCTCAGGTTGACCTTGTCGGCGCGCGGGTCGGCCTTGAAGGTTTCCATCAACGAGAGGATCGGGTCGCCGGCATAGGCATCGACATGTTTGAACACAGCGTGCAACTCCTTGGATCAGGACAGTTCGAAAAGGCAGACCCGAGCATACCCGTAGTGCGGGCTCAGGAACATCCACGATTGTGCAAGGTTGTCTATGCAACATTGCATGGCTAGAGATCTGTGCAGGATCCTTCGCGGGTGAACCCGCTCCCACAGTGATAACGCTGCCCTTGAAACCTGTGCAGCCCCTGTGGGAGCGGGCGTGCCCGCGAAGAGGCCGGGTCAGCCAAGCAGCTCTTTCAGGCCCTGCAACTCCTGCTCAGTCACCGCAACCCCCTCCTCCTCAGCCACCTCGCGCTCGCGGTAGCGGCGCTCACCCGGCATACGCGTCAGCCCCACTGCCTGCATCTGCTCCACCAGCTCACGGCTGCGCTGGGCAAAGCGCTCGCCCTCGGCTTTGCTCGGGTCGATGACGATGATCAATTGCCCGGTCCATGGCGTCTTCGCCCCAGGGTGCCCCGACCAATCGAACTCCCAGGAGAAATTACCGCCGGTCAGCGCCGCCGCCAGCAGTTCGACCATCATCGACAGCGCCGAGCCTTTGTGCCCGCCAAACGGCAGCAAGGCGCCGCCTTCCAGAATCGCCTTGGGCTCGGTGGTCGGTTCGCCATTGGCATCCACGCCCATGCCTTCCGGCAGTTGCTGACCGGCACGCGCGGCAATCTGGACGTCGCCGTGGGCCATGGCGCTGGTGGCCATGTCGAAGACGATCGGGTCATGTTCGGCACAAGGCGCAGCAAAAGCGATGGGGTTGGTACCGAACAGTGGCTTGCGTGCACCATGCGGCACCACGCAGGTCATGCTGTTGACCACGCTCAGGGCCACCAGGCCCTCTTCGGCGAACGGCTCTACATCAGGCCACAACGCGGCAAAGTGGTGCGAGTTGTGAATCGCCAGCACGGCAATGCCGGCGTTGCGCGCCTTGGCCACCAACAGCTCACGGGCCGCCGCCAGTGCCGGCTGGGCAAAACCGCCCGCAGCATCGACACGCACATAGCCTGCAGCCACGTCGTTGACCTTGGGTGTGGCCTGGCCATCGACCCAGCCACTGGCCAAGGTCGAGACATAGCCAGGTATGCGGAACACCCCGTGGCTGTGGGCACCATCGCGCTGGGCGCTGGCACAGTTGTGAGCCAGCACCCGGGCCACGGCCTCGCTGCACCCATGACGCTGGAAAATGGCCTGCAAAAGGTTCTGGAGCTCGGTAAAAGGCACGCGCACGACGCTGCCGGTGGAAGGTGCGGACATCTGAAGCTCCTTGTTGATTTTGGGATGGCTACAGCGTTGCAACGACAAAAACTTTCCTGCATGTGACAGCATTCTGTCAAACATTGACTTGATGACAGAAAACATTCATTTTCTTTCCACGCCCTACCCCTGGAGCCGCAGCATGAGCCAACCGATCAAGCAACGCCTGGAAAACAGCCTCGAAGGGGCCGCTGCCTCGGGTCGCCAGATCGCCACCTACATGCTTGCCAACCTGCACGAACTGCCGTTCCAGACTTCGGCCAGCATTGCCGCCAAGCTGGGCGTCAGCGAATCCAGCGTCGGGCGCTTCTGCCGCTCACTGGGTTATGCCCATCTCAAGGCGCTCAAGCAAGACCTGCAAAACAATCTGGGCGATGGCCCCTGGCTGGTGGGCGACCGCCTGCAGGATTATCGCCAGAACCAGGACGCCAGTGACAACGCCGGCAGCCTGGAGCTGGAAATCGCCGCCTTGATGCGCGTCCACGAATACCGCCAGAGCCCGACCTGGCACAGCGTAGCGCAACGCCTGGCAAGCAAGCCGCGGGTGTTCATCGCCGGTTTCCAGACCGAGCGTGGCATCGCCATGTGCATGAGCCACCTGCTGCAATACCTGCGCGATGGCGTGCAGCTGGTAGATATCAGCGCCGGGCACTTCGGCGAGGTGTTGCTGGGCCGCGCCGAAGACAGTGCCTTGGTAGTGTTCGAGGCCCGCCGTTATTCCCGTCACGCCCTGCAACTGTGCCAGAAGGCGCGCGAGGCGGGCATTGCGGTCACCCTGGTGACCGACACTTTCTGTGACTGGGCCGATGCCAACGCCGACGAGGTGTTCCGCATCCCCACCGAGTTCAATCTGTTCTGGGAATCCACCTCGACCATGCTGTCGTGGGTGCACCTGATGGTCAACGAGGTCTGCAAGAAACTCGGGCCTGATGTTGAAAAACGCTTGGAAGCGACTGCCGCTCTACATAACGAATTCGTCGGCTACACCTCGTGGCCAACGGGCAAACAACAATAGCAAGAGTGCAATGAGGTGCGAGATGAACAAGACCATGGCCTTGGTGGGTGCGTGTGCCCTGCTGCTGACGGGTGCCGCCAGTGCCGAAACCCTGCGCTTCGCCACCGAGGGCGCGTACCCGCCCTTCAACTATGTAGACGCCGATAACAAGCTGCATGGCTTCGATATCGACATCACCCATGCCCTGTGCGAACAGATGAAAGTCGAGTGCACGCTGGTGGCCCAGGACTGGGAAGGGATTATTCCGGCGCTGATGGCGCGCAAGTATGACGCGGTGGTCGCGTCGATGATCGACACCGCAGAGCGGCGCAAGAAAATCGCCTTCACTGACCACTACTACCGCACTCCGCTGACGGTGGCGGTAGCCAAGGACAGCAAGATCGACAGCGCCCAGACCGACTTCGTCGGCTACACCGTCGGCGCCCAGTCGTCGTCCACCCAGGCGATCTACGCCGAAGACGTGTACGGCAAGGCCGGTGCCGATGTAAAGCTGTACCCGACCATGGACGAAGCCAACGCCGACCTGGCCGCCGGACGCCTGGACGGGGTGATTGCCGACAAATTCCCGCTGCACGAGTGGATGACCAAGAACGGCGGGGACTGCTGCAAGATCCTTGGCGACGTCGCCGAGACCAAGGCCGATGCTGCCATTGCCGTGCGCAAGGACGATGAAGCCCTGCGCCAGCGCCTGAACACCGCGCTGCAACAGATCGTGGCCAACGGCACCTACCAGAAGATCGCCAGCAAGTACTTTGCTTTCGATATCTACAACTGACCTTAGAGCCCGCATCGCCTGACCGGGCCCTATCGCCGGCAAGCCAGCTCCCACAGGACCGCACAAGGCCTGAAGGATGCGCAGTCCCTGTGGGAGCTGGCTTGCCAGCGATAAGGCCGGTGAGGTCAACACAAGGTGTTCGTCATGCTCGATCAATTGTCCTTGCTGTCCTTCGCCAGCGGAGGCTGGGGCCAGGCGCTGCTGGCCGGCGCCCTGGTTACCGTTTCACTGGCCTTGGCCTGCCTGCCCATCGGCCTGCCGCTGGGCCTGGTGGTCGCCTTGGCGGCGCGCTCGCGCAAACGCCTGCCACGCGCCTGGGCCACCACGTTTTCCACCGTGTTCCGCGGCCTGCCCGAGCTGCTGACGCTGCTCATCATCTATTACGGCTGCCAGATCGCCGCACAGAAGATCCTCGCTGCCATGGGCTATGAAGGCGAGTTTCTGATCAATACCTTCCTTGCCGCGATGGTTGCCTTCAGCCTGGTGTTCGCTGCGTTCTCCAGCGAGATCTGGCTGGCGGCCTTCAAGACCTTGCCCAAAGGCCAGCTGGAAGCCTGCTCGGCGCTGGGCCTGAGCAAACGAACCGGCTTCTTCAAGGTGCTGCTGCCACAACTGACCCGTATCGCCCTGCCCGGCCTGTCAAACAACTGGCTGTCGCTGCTGAAAGACACCTCGCTGGTGTCGACCATTTCGCTGGTCGACCTGATGCGCCAGACCAACCTGGCCGTCAGCGTGACCAAGGAACCGATGTTCTTCTATGGCGTTGCCTGCGTGGGCTACTTGCTGTTCGCAGCGCTTTCCGGGCGCGTGTTCGCCTTCATCGAACGGCGCAGTAACCGCCACCTGCAAGGAGCACGGGCATGAGCTTCGAACAACTGCTGGCACTGGTGCTCGACCCCGACCTGCTGGAACGCTACGGCCCACGTTTTCTCGATGGCCTGCTGGTAACCGCCAAACTGGTGGCCATTTCGTTTAGCCTGGGCGCGGTGCTCGGACTGTTGCTGGCCCTGGCGCGCATGTCACGCAGCTTGCTGCTGCAACGCATGGCCGCCGGCTACGTGTACTTCTTCCGCGGCTCGCCGCTGCTGGCCCAGCTGTTTCTGCTGTATTACGGCCTGGGTTCGCTCAAGGGCTTCTGGCAGGACGTCGGCCTGTGGTGGTTTTTCCGCGAGGCGTGGTTCTGCACCTTGCTGGCCTTCACCCTGAACACCGCCGCCTACCAGGCAGAGATCTTCCGCGGCAGCCTGATGGCCGTCGCGCCGGGGCAGCACGAGGCGGCACGGGCGCTGAACCTGAAGCGTTCAACCACCTTTTTCAAGGTAATTCTGCCGCAGTCGTTGCTGGTGGCCATCGGCCCGCTGGGTAACGAACTGATCCTGATGATCAAGGCCAGCGCGATTGCCTCGCTGGTGACCATCTACGACCTGATGGGCGTGACCAAACTGGCCTTCTCGCGCAGTTTCGACTTCCAGATCTACCTCTGGGCCGCCGTGCTCTACCTGGTGATCGTCGAACTGGTGCGGCGCCTGCTGAAACACCTGGAAGGCCGCCTGGGCCGCCACCTGAACTGACCGAAGGATACGTTCCATGCATTGCCAGACCCTTGTCCTCGGCGCCGGTATCGTCGGCGTCTGCACCGCCCTGCACTTGCAGGCCCGCGGGCGCCAGGTCGTCCTGATCGACCGCGACGAACCCGGCAGCGGCACCAGCCATGGCAACGCCGGGCTGATCGAGCGCTCCAGCGTTATCCCCTACGCCTTCCCCCGGCAGTTGGGAGCCTTGGTGCGCTACGGCCTGAACCGCCAGCCCGATGTGCGCTACAGCCTGGCACACCTGCCCAAGGCCGCGCCGTGGCTGTGGCGCTACTGGCGCCAGTCGGCCCCTGGGCGCCTGGCGGGTGCTGCCGCCGACATGCTTCCACTGGTGTCGCGCTGCATCGAAGAACACGACGCGTTGATTGAAGCCGCCGGCCTTGAAGGGCTGGTGCAGGCCAAAGGCTGGATCGAAGTGTTCCGTGACCCTGCACTGTTCGAGCAGGCCAAGACGGACGCCAAAGGCCTGAGCCGCTATGGCCTGCAATTTGAAATCCTCGAATGCGGGCAGTTGCAGGCCCGCGAGCATCAGCTGGACACCACTGTGGTCGGCGGCATCCACTGGCTCGACCCCAAGACCGTGAACAACCCCGGCGCCCTCACCCGCGGTTATGCGGCGCTGTTCTTGCAGCGCGGTGGGCAGTTCCTGCATGGTGATGCCCGAAGCCTGCGCCAGGCCAACGGCCAATGGCGGGTAGAGAGCCGCCGTGGCCCAATTACCGCCGACGAGGTGGTGGCCTGCCTCGGCCCGCAGTCGGCCGACCTGTTCAGCGGCCTGGGCTACCCGATTCCGCTGGCGATCAAGCGGGGCTATCACATGCACTACAGCACCCGTGACGGTGCGACGCTCGAGCATTCAATCTGCGACACCCAAGGCGGCTACGTGCTGGCGCCGATGGCGCGTGGCGTGCGCCTGACCACCGGCATCGAGTTCGACGCCAGCAACGCACCCGGCAACCAGATACAACTGGGCCGCTGCGAGGCCCTGGCACGCAAGCTGTTCCCGGCCCTGGGGGAGCGCCTGGACGACACGCCGTGGCTGGGCCGCCGCCCATGCCTGCCCGACATGCGCCCGGTGATTGGCCCCGCAGCGCGCCACCCGGGGCTGTGGTTCAACTTTGGCCACGCCCACCACGGCCTCACCCTGGGCCCGGTCAGTGGCCGGCTGGTGGCCGAGCTGATCACCGGCGAGCGCCCTTTTACCGACCCCGCGCCCTACAGCGCGACCCGTTTCGACTGAACCCACGCGGGAGAAAAACAACATGACCGCATCATTGAGCCTTGCAAGCCTTGCCCCCGAGCCCGATCCACGCCCGGTGCTGATCCGCATCGAAGGCCTGAACAAGCACTACGGCGCGTTCCAGGTGCTGCACAACATCGACCTGCAGGTGCGCGAAGGCGAACGCATCGTGCTGTGCGGGCCGTCCGGCTCGGGCAAGTCGACCCTGATCCGCTGTATCAACCGCCTGGAAGTGGCCCAGCAGGGCAACATCCAGGTGGACGGCATCGACCTGGCCGCCACCACCCGTGAAGCGGCGCAGGTGCGCAGCGACATCGGCATGGTGTTCCAGCATTTCAACCTGTTCCCGCACATGAGCGTGCTCGACAACTGCCTGCTGGCCCCCACCAGCGTACGCGGGCTGTCGCGCAAGGACGCCGAGGAACGGGCACGCATGTACCTGAGCAAAGTGGGTATCGAAAGCCAGGCGCACAAGTACCCCAGCCAGCTGTCAGGCGGCCAGCAGCAGCGCGTGGCGATTGCCCGGGCACTGTGCATGAAGCCGCGGATCATGCTGTTTGACGAGCCCACCTCTGCACTGGACCCGGAAATGGTTGCCGAGGTGCTGGATGTACTGGTGCAACTGGCCGGCACTGGCATGACCATGCTCTGCGTCACGCATGAAATGGGCTTTGCCCGGCAAGTGGCCGAGCGAGTGCTGTTCCTGGAGGGTGGGCAGATCATTGAAGACAGCCCACCGCAGGTGTTCTTCAGCCAGCCCCGTACCGAGCGGGCCAAAGCGTTCCTGGCGCAGATACTCCACTAAAATCTGAACCGGCCTCTTCGGGGTGGCTCGACGACTCGAAGAGGCCGAGACAGCAGTACTTCATTGCACCGCTGCAAAGACCCAACTGCATCGTTAAATATTATTGACCGTCACCCCTGCCAAACCCACGCCGCCACAGGCGTGCACCGTTTTTAACCCCCAAAAACCGGTGCATTCCCCGCGTTAAAGCGCTCTTCAGTCGTTTGACATATCGAACGGCTCTGGCAAGCTATCTACATGCCCCGACCGGAATCGTCGCCTCTGACGAGCCGGCAGTGCTCGGAGCTACAGGCTGCACCCAGGGCCCCGCGCCGTGCACCTGCACAACAACGACAGGCTGAACCTGTCCCAAGGTGACATATGTCCAACAGCAACATTGGCAACAAGCAACCTTCCCTGCGCAAACCCGTCGTCCTGATGACCATGGGCAGCCAAGAGCGCAAAGGCCATGACTATCAGGTCATGACCCACAAATACATCACCCCGCTGGTCGAGTTCTCTGATTGTGTCCCGGTGCTGGTGCCCACTTGCTGCGGCACTGAAGACCTCGACACCTATCTGGACATGGCCGATGGCGTGTACCTGACCGGCGCCGGCAGCAACATCGACCCGGCCCTGTACGGCCAGGAAAACGAAACCCCAGGCAAGGGCCAGGACCAGAACCGCGACCTGTTCGACATTCCGCTGGTGAAAGCGGCGATCAAGCGTGGCCTGCCCATCTTCGGTATCTGCCGTGGCATGCAGGAAATCAACGTGGCCCTGGGTGGCGACATCTACCAGAAGGTGTACGCCGAGCCTGGCTTCAACGACCACCGGGAAAACCCGGAAGACCCGGTTGAAGTGCAGTACGCCCAGGTACACGGGGTGAAGATCAAGCCGGGCAGCTGGCTGCGTGACACCCTGGGTACCGATGAGATTCGCGTCAACTCGCTGCATGGCCAAGGCCTGCGCACGCTCGGCGCCGGCCTCGAAGCCATCGCCCTCGCCGAAGACGGCCTGGTCGAAGCCATTCACGCCCCGAGCATTTCGCCGTTCCTGTTCGCGGTGCAGTGGCATCCGGAGTGGCAAGCTGCGAAAAACCCTGATTCGATCAAGATGTTCAAGGCCTTCGGCGATGCTTGCCGGGCCCAGGTACGCAAGGCGCAGATCAAGCGCCAGCACGCTGCCTGACCTTCAGTTGCCTCTGCTTTGATCGCGGGGCGGCGCAAGGCCGCCCCCGTTTCCCCGGTCACCCTCTGCTGGTCCCAGAACACTTCCCGTGGATGCGGGCGGCGGGCTTGTGCCTGTCTCCGCGATCGTTTTTTCCCCTCCCCCACCAAGAGATACGATGACTGATTGCCGGAAATCTGCAATCGGCGTCTTTTCCTTCCGTTATGCCTCGCCTGTACCGGCCTCTCCGCGGGCGTGCCCGCGAAGAGGCCGGTACAGGCGACCACACCTCTGTCCCACCCCCTACAAAAAAATCTCAAGCAGGGACTAGTCATCGCACAGGTTGTACGATAACTTACCTCCAACGCAGAACAACACCCTTCACCCAAGCGCCACAGGATGCCAACAACAATGAATCCACAAGAACTGAAATCCATCCTCTCCCACGGCCTGCTGTCTTTCCCGGTCACCGACTTCAACGCCCAGGGCGACTTCCACCAGGCTGGCTACATCAAGCGCCTGGAATGGCTTGCCCCCTACGGCGCCAGCGCCCTGTTCGCCGCCGGCGGCACCGGTGAGTTCTTCTCCCTGGCCGCCAGCGAATACAGCCAGGTGATCAAGACTGCCGTCGACACCTGCGCTACCTCGGTGCCTATCCTTGCCGGCGTTGGTGGCTCCACCCGCCAGGCCATCGAATATGCGCAAGAAGCCGAGCGCCTGGGTGCCAAAGGCCTGCTGCTGCTGCCGCACTACCTGACCGAAGCCAGCCAGGACGGTGTTGCCGCCCACGTCGAAGCCGTGTGCAAATCGGTGAAGATCGGTGTAGTGGTCTACAACCGCAACGTCTGCCGCCTGAACGCCGACCTGCTGGAAAAACTCGCCGAGCGCTGCCCGAACCTGATCGGCTACAAGGATGGCCTGGGTGATATCGAACTGATGGTGTCGATCCGTCGCCGTCTGGGTGATCGTTTCAGCTACCTGGGAGGCCTGCCGACCGCCGAAGTGTATGCTGCCGCCTACAAGGCCCTGGGCGTACCGGTGTACTCCTCGGCCGTGTTCAACTTCGTGCCGAAGACCGCGATGGACTTCTATAACGCTATCGCCCGTGAAGATCACGCCACCGTTGGCAAGCTGATCGACGACTTCTTCCTGCCGTACCTGGACATCCGCAACCGCAAGGCCGGCTACGCCGTGAGTATCGTCAAGGCAGGCGCAAAAATCGCCGGTTACGACGCAGGCCCGGTACGCACGCCGCTGACCGACCTGACTGCAGAAGAATACGAAATGCTCGCCGCCCTTATGGACAAGATGGGTCCGCAATAAGCGAACCCCTGCGGCCTGCCAATGCCGCACCCGGAGTGGGAAGCCCCCACTCCGGTTACAATTCGTGAGCCCGCACAAAAATAACTAGTGGGAGTATTACCAGCATGCAAGCGACTAAGAAGACGCATGTGCGCTACCTGATCCTGTTCATGCTGTTTCTGGTGACCACGATCAACTATGCCGACCGCGCCACCATTGCAATCGCAGGCTCCAGCCTGCAAAAAGACCTCGGCATTGACGCCGTAACCCTCGGCTATGTTTTCTCCGCCTTCGGATGGGCTTACGTGGCTGGCCAGATTCCTGGTGGCTGGCTGCTCGATCGCTTCGGCTCCAAGAACGTCTACGCCTTCAGCATCTTCACCTGGTCGCTGTTCACCCTGCTGCAGGGTTTTGTCGGTGGCTTGCCGGTAGCCTGGGCTGTAGTCACCCTGTTCACCCTGCGCTTTCTGGTCGGTTTTGCCGAAGCCCCGTCGTTCCCCGGCAACGCCCGTATCGTTGCGGCCTGGTTTCCCACTGCAGAACGTGGCACAGCCTCGGCAATCTTCAACTCGGCGCAGTACTTCGCCACCGCACTGTTCGCCCCGATCATGGGCTGGATCGTCTTCACCTTTGGCTGGGAACATGTGTTCGTGGTCATGGGCGTGCTTGGCATCCTGTTCTCGTTCGTGTGGATGAAAACCATTTACAACCCCAAGCAACACCCGCGCATCAGCCAAAGCGAGCTTGAGCACATCGAGCAGAACGGTGGCCTGGTGGACATGGACCAGAAACGCGGCAACGACGGCCCGAAATGGGGTTACATCAAGCAACTGCTGACCAGCCGCATGCTGTTGGGCGTATACCTGGGCCAGTACTGCATCAACGCCATCACCTACTTCTTCCTCACCTGGTTCCCGGTGTATCTGGTGCAGGAACGCGGGATGACCATCCTTAAAGCGGGCATCATCGCTTCGCTGCCGGCCATTTGTGGTTTTATCGGTGGTGTGCTCGGTGGCGTGCTGTCGGACTGGCTGCTGCGTCGCGGCAACTCGCTGACCTTCTCGCGCAAGCTGCCGATCGTCTGCGGCCTGCTGCTGTCGACCACCATGGTGTTCTGCAACTATGTCGAGGCTGAATGGATGGTGGTCGGCTTCATGACCCTGGCGTTCTTCGGTAAGGGCATTGGCGCGCTGGGCTGGGCGGTGGTGGCAGACACCTCGCCGAAGCAGATCGCCGGGCTGTCCGGAGGCCTGTTCAACACCTTCGGTAACATCGCTTCGATCACCACCCCAATCGTGATCGGTTACATCATCAGCGCCACCGGCTCGTTCAAGTGGGCGCTGGTGTACGTGGGTGCCAATGCCCTGGTAGCCGTGTTCAGCTACCTGGTAATCGTCGGCCCGATCAAGCGTATCGAGTTGCGCGACGACGCCCCGAAGCCACAGGCTGAGCCTGCCGCCAACGGCGGACTGGCCAGCTCGCGTCACTGAGTGAACACGCCCGCGCCGGGCAGCCGGTGCGGGCGGATGTACAAAAAAGCCTGAGAACCTGACAAGTAGGGCCCAAACATGCAGTTGATCGAACATTCCGACTCGCCCCGCTACGTCCGCCTGCACGATGACGATAATGTCGTGGTCGTGGTAAACGACGGAGGCCTGGGCGAAGGCGCCCGCTTCCCCGATGGCCTGACCCTGGTTGAAGGCGTGCCACAAAGCCACAAAGTTGCCACTGTGCTGATTGCCAAAGGCGAGCCGGTACGCCGCTACGGGCAAATCATCGGGTACGCGCTGGAAGACCTGCGCCAGGGCAGCTGGGTGCAGGAAAACCAGCTGGCCATGCCTTCGGCCCCCGAACTGGACAGCCTGCCGCGCTGCGACGCCGTGCCTGCCCCGCTACCGCCACTTGAGGGTTTTACCTTCGAAGGTTATCGCAATGCCGACGGTACGGTGGGTACCCGCAACATCCTCGGCATCACCACCACCGTGCAGTGCGTGACCGGCGTGCTGGAGCATGCAGTCAAGCGCATTCGCAACGAACTGCTGCCCAAGTACCCCAACGTTGATGATGTGGTAGCCATCACCCACAGCTATGGCTGCGGCGTGGCGATCAACGCCCGCGACGCGTACATCCCGATCCGCACCGTGCGCAACCTGGCACGCAACCCCAACCTGGGCGGCGAAGCGTTGGTCATCAGCCTGGGCTGCGAAAAGCTGCAGGCCGGTCAGGTGATGCATGACAACGACCCGTCGGTAGACCTCAGCGACCCTTGGCTGTACCGCCTGCAGGACGCCAGCCTGGGCTTTGTGGAAATGATCGAGCAGATCATGGAGCTGGCCGAAACCCGCCTGAAAAAACTCGACCAGCGCCGCCGCGAAACCGTACCGGCCAGCGAGTTGATCCTTGGTATGCAGTGCGGTGGCAGCGACGCCTTCTCAGGCATCACCGCCAACCCGGCGTTGGGCTATGCCTCTGACCTTCTGGTCCGGGCCGGCGCGACCGTGCTGTTCTCGGAAGTGACCGAGGTGCGCGACGCCATCTACATGCTCACCTCACGCGCTGAAAACCAGGACGTCGCCGAGGCATTGGTTCGCGAAATGGACTGGTACGACCGCTACCTGCAGCAAGGCGCCGCTGACCGTAGCGCCAATACCACACCGGGCAACAAGAAGGGTGGTCTTTCGAATATCGTCGAGAAATCGCTGGGCTCGATCGTCAAGTCCGGCAGCGGCGCCATCCAGGGAGTGCTTGGCCCGGGCGAGCGGGTCAACCGTAAAGGCCTTGTCTTCTGCGCCACCCCGGCCAGCGACTTCGTCTGCGGCACCTTGCAGCTGGCGGCTGGCATGAACCTGCACGTGTTCACCACTGGTCGCGGCACCCCTTACGGCCTGGCCATGGCGCCAGTGGTCAAAGTGTGCACGCGCAGCGAGCTGGCGCAGCGCTGGCCCGACCTGATCGATATAGACGCCGGGCGCATCGCCACAGGCCGTTCGACCATCGAAGAGCTGGGCTGGGAGCTGTTCCACTACTACCTGGACGTGGCCAGCGGCCGCAAGCAGACCTGGGCCGAACAGCACCGCCTGCACAACGACATCACCCTGTTCAACCCGGCACCGATTACCTGATGCCAAGTGCTTGCCCGACAAAACGATGCGACGCGGTCACTGTGGGAGCGGGCATGCCCGCGAACACCGGCGAAGCCGGTGCCATGCACCGAGTCGGCTGCTTCGCGGGCGCGCCCGCTCCCACAGGTCATGTGTAAACCCGCCAGATTTTCTTTCAACCTACAGGAGCACCCCATGCCTGAGATTCTCGGCCACAACTTCATCGCCGGCCAGCGCAGCGCCGCTGGCTCCCAGCGCCTGCAGAGCCTGGACGCCAGCACTGGCGAAGCCCTGCCCTACAGCTTTGCCCAGGCCACTGAAGCCGAAGTGGACCAGGCCGCCAAAGCCGCCGCCGCCGCCTTCGCCGAATTCCGCCAGTTGGCCCCAGCCCGCCGCGCCGAGTTCCTTGACGCCATCGCCGCAGAGCTGGACGAACTGGACGACGCCTTCGTTGCCATCGTCTGCCGCGAGACCGCCCTGCCCGCCGCCCGTATTCAAGGCGAGCGTGGCCGCACCAGCGGCCAGATGCGCCTGTTCGCCCAAGTGCTGCGTCGTGGTGATTTCCTCGGTGCCCGTATCGACCTGGCCTTGCCAGAGCGCCAGCCGCTGCCACGCGTGGACCTGCGCCAGATGCGCATTGGCGTCGGCCCGGTCGCCGTGTTCGGCGCCAGCAACTTCCCGCTGGCCTTCTCTACCGCCGGTGGCGACACCGCTGCAGCACTGGCCGCCGGTTGCCCGGTGGTGTTCAAGGCACACAGCGGCCACATGGCCACCGCCGACCTGGTCGGTTGCGCCATCGTGCGCGCCGCCGAGCGCACCGGCATGCCCAAGGGCGTGTTCAACATGGTGTTCGGTGGTGGTGTAGGTGAGTGGCTGGTCAAGCACCCGGCCATCCAGGCCGTCGGCTTCACTGGCTCGCTGAAAGGCGGCGACGCCCTGTGCCGCATGGCTGCCGAGCGCCCGCAACCGATCCCGGTGTTCGCCGAGATGTCGAGCATCAACCCGGTGATCATCCTGCCAGCCGCCCTGGCCAAGCGTGGCGAGGCCATTGCCCGCGAACTGGCCGGCTCGGTGTGCATGGGCGCCGGGCAGTTCTGCACCAACCCGGGGTTGGTGATCGGCCTGCAGTCGCCCCAGTACAGCCAGCTATTGGCCGAGCTGGGCCAACATCTCGAACAGCAGGCCGGGCAAACCATGCTCAACGCGGGAGGCCTGCGCAGCTACGTTGGCGGCCTGGAGCACCTGCACGGGCATGCCGGTATCGAGCACCTGGCTGGCCAGGCACAGGAAGGCAACCAGGCGCGTGCCCAGCTGTTCAAGGCCGATGCCCGTTTGCTGGTCGAGTCTGATCCGCTGCTGCAGGAAGAAGTGTTCGGCCCTACCACTGTGGCCGTTGAAGTGCAGGACAATGATCAACTGCGTGCCGCCCTGCTTGGCTTGCGCGGCCAGCTGACGGCGACATTGATCGGTGAAGCGGAAGATTTCGAGGCCTACGCCTGGTTGGTGCCGCTGCTGGAGGAGAAAGTCGGGCGGATCCTGATCAACGGCTACCCGACCGGTGTCGAAGTGTGTGATGCCATGGTGCATGGCGGGCCTTACCCGGCAACTTCGGATGCGCGCGGTACATCGGTCGGCACCCTGGCTATCGACCGCTTCCTGCGCCCGGTGTGCTACCAGAACTACCCGCAGGCCCTGCTGCCTGAAGCCCTGCGCGACGGTAACCCACTGGGGCTGCGCCGCCTGGTGAACGGGCAATGGAGTGATGAGGCGATCTGAATGATGGCCTGATACAAGAAAGCCCCGCACATGGCGGGGCTTTTCTTTATGGGTTCACTGGCCTCTTCGCCGGCGCAATGGCCTCAGGCCCCTTGCGCTTCAGCCTCTTCATGCGCCTGACGCAAGCGCTCGCGGCTGTTGCTCAGGTGCATGCGCATGGCCATCTTCGCCCCTTCGCTGTCACGCCGGGCGATGGCTTCATAAATCGCCTCATGCTCATGCATCAACCGGCTCATGTAATGCGCCTGGTCATCATGGGCCAGCCGCGCCGAATTCAGCCGGGTACGCGGGATGATGCTGGTGCCCAGGTGGTTGATGATGTCGGCGAAGTAGTGGTTGCCGCTGGCCTGGGCAATGCGCAGGTGGAACTGGAAGTCTGCCGACACCGCATCCGTGGCGTGGGCGGCACCTTCGTTGAGTTCGTCCAGCGCTGCGCGCATCCCGGCCAGCGCTTCATCACTGCGCCGCTGCGCCGCCAGGCCCGCCGATTCGATTTCCAGGGCAATGCGCAACTCCAGCACCGCCAACACCTCACGCAGGGTGACCACAGTCGCCGGGTCGATACGAAAGCCCCCGGTGGCCGGCGCGTCAAGCACGAAAGTGCCAATGCCGTGGCGGGTTTCGACCTGCCCGGCAGCCTGTAGCCGCGAGATGGCCTCGCGCACCACGGTGCGGCTGACGCCCTCTTCGACCATGATCTGCGATTCGGTCGGCAGCTTGTCGCCACGCTTGAGCTGGCCGCTGCGAATACGCTCGGTCAGCACTGTGACCAGTTCCTGGGCCAGACTGCGTGGCTTGCGCCGGGGCCTTGCCTGTACCTGCTGCTCTGTCATTGCCCTGTATTTCACCTTGGAAGACAGCGCTCATCATAGCGCAAGCAGTTGTACGATCACATACACCCGGTGCGGTATTTATAACGCCCTCTTGCAAGCCCCGCTGGCAAGGGTCGGGCTTGCGGCCGAAGGCCAGGATCACCGGCATGTGACGGCAATTTGGTGGCCCCTGACAGCCGAAAGCGGAGGCAAACTCCTTTCTTCTTCATATGCTTAGGACAGCAACATGCGAGTAATTCTAGCAACGATGGCCGGCTGCCTGCTGACCACCCTCGCTTTTAGCGCTCAGGCCCGGGCGCTGAGCCAGAACGATCGCAACACCTGCGGCTGGGGTGCACAGATAGCCGCCGAGGCCCAGCAGGCCAAGCTGTCCGGGGTGACCCTGTACGCAACACGCAAGAAGTTGCAGGTACGCAAGTTTCCCAAACCCTGGATGCGCATGACCGCCTTCGGCATTACCGAGCAGACCTACAACAGCCGCTCGCGGCTCAAGCCTGCTGCAATCAGGCAGACCTACTATGAGCAGTGTGTTCAGCATGCGGTAGCCAAAAGATAAATCGTTATTTATCAGATATTTATATATAGAACATGAAGTTAAATATCATGACCGCCATGGCGCTCCGGCCTGGAAGCGGTCTTCCAGCCACGCCTTGAAGGCGCCCAGGGCCGCGGTGTTCAGCCGTGCGGTCGGCCGCACCAGGTAGATGCCCGCCGCAACATCCAGCTGCCACTGCGGCAGCACCCTCACCAAGCCTCCGCTGGCCAAGTCCTCTCCCATCAACCAGTCTCCGCCTGCAAGAATGCCCACGCCGCGCCGCGCCGCCTCCAGCAGCGCTTCGTTGTCATTACTGCGCAGGCTGCCGGCGACTTTCACGCTAAGCTGGCGCTCACCGTTCATCAATCGCCACTCAGGAAATGAACGCAAGCCACTGAAACATAGACAATTATGACCCGAAAGCTGTTCCGGCCGAGCAGGTGCGCCATGCCGAGCAAGGTACTCGGGCGACGCACACAGGATGCGTATGTGATCGCACAGTTTCCTGGCTACCAATCGATTGTCTGCCAACTCACCAATGCGGATGGCGGCATCGAAACCCTCGCCGATCAGGTCGACGAATCGGTCGGCATACTCGGCCTCCACCGTCACCTGCGGATAAGCCAGCACGAAGTCGGCGAGCATCCCGCTCAACCAGCGCCGCCCCATGGCCGCCGGCAATGCCAGGCGCAAGCGCCCTCGTGCCGTTGCCGCTCCCTCGGCAGCTTCCTGCTCAGCTTCGGCGATCAGCCGATTGGCCTCGCGCACCTTGGCCACCAGCCGCTTGCCTTCATCGGTAAAGCGCAACTGCCGCGTACTGCGCTCCACCAGGCGAATGCCTAGCCGTGCCTCCAGCGCACTCAGGCGCTTGGACAGCACCGTGGGATGGCGCTCCAACTGCCGCCCGGCAGCGGCAAACGACCCCTGCTCGTGCAAGGCCAGCAAGGTGGCAAGTTCATCGGCGCGGCGACTGTCGAAAGCATCCATGGCTAGACTCGGTGGCAGATTCAGGCATCAGACGGTAAGGACCAGCGCGCCCTCCGACAGCCCTTGCTCCAGGTCCCCGTGGGCCCTGGCCACTTCGGCCAGCGGGTAGCGACGCCAGACCCGAGGCTGGATGATACCCTCGCCGACAGCTGCCAGCACATCAGCGGCGCGCTGTTGGTACTCGTCAACCGTTCGCGTATGTGCCGCCAGCGACGGCCGGGTCAGGTACAGCGAGCCCTTGGCATTGAGCGTGGCGACCTCGATCGCCGCCGGCGCGCCGGAAGTGCCCCCGAACGACACCAGCAGGCCACGTACCCGCAGGCTGTCCAGCGAAGCTTCCAGCGAGACCTTGCCGACACAGTCATAGACCACGTCCACGCCCTGCCCCTGAGTCAACTTGCGCACTTCACTGGCCAGCGTTGCCGCGTCGAACACCAATACATGGTGGCAGCCCGCTGCCTGCGCCCTGGCCACACTCTGCGGCCGCGATACCACGCCAATCACCGTCGCACCGAGATGTCGCGCCCAAGGCGCCATGAGTTGGCCTAATGCGCCTGCAGCACCGTACAGCAGCACCTGCGTACCCGGGCCCACAGGGTAGGTGGTTTTCAGCAGGTACTGCGCCGTAATGCCTTTGAACAGCACCGCTGCGGCGGCCTCGTCACCCAGATTCGCTGGCAGCTTGACCAGCCGCTCGGCGGGGAACAATCGGCCGCTGGCGTAGGCACCGACCGGCCCCATGGCATAAGCGACCCGGTCGCCCACCTGCACGTTGTGCACCCCATCACCGACGGCAGTGACCCTGCCTGCGCCTTCCAGCCCCAGGCCCGAAGGCAAAGTCAAGGGCGCACCGCCTTTGCGCTGCAACAGGTCCAGCGGATTCACGCCCATGGCCGTCTGCTCCAGCCAGACCTGGCCGGGCCCTGGGGGTTGCGCCTGTACGTGTTCAGGCTGCATGACATCGGCACTGCCGGTGCAATTCAGGGTGATACGGGTAGCCATGATCGAATCCTGTTGGATGGGGGTTCGAGTCAGGCTAATCGGGCAGGAAAATTTGAACAATCGGGCGAGGTGCAGATGATTTCTGCACCCCTTGCAGCAATGCTGCTCAGTACTTCAGCAGCCCGTCAGCGCCGCAGGGCGCCGCTCACCGGCGAAAAACAGCGGGCGCAGGCGCACGCCGATCAGGTTGCCGGCATACGCCGCCACCAGCCACAGCCAGCCATGTACGCTGCCCGAGGCAATGCCACTGAAATACGCGCCAATATTGCAGCCATAGGCCAGGCGCGAACCGTAGCCCAACAGCAGGCCGCCGATGACTGCAGCAACCAGCGACGGCAGCGGGATTTTCAGGCTTGGCGCAAAGCGTCCTGCCAAGCCAGCTGCCAGCAATGCACCCAGCACAATGCCCAGGTCCATCACCGTGGTGATGTCTTGCCACAGCGGTGAGGCCAGAGCCTTGGCATTGGCCGGCGCCTGCCAGAACACCCAGCTGCCAACATCCACGCCAAGGCCGTTAAGGGTTTTGGCACCCCACAAGGCGAAGGCCGAAGTAATGCCCCACGGCCGCCCGGCCAGCGCCAGGGTCGCGTAGTTGAGCAATGCCAGGGCGATCGCGCCCCACAGCAACGGCCAAGGGCCACGCAGGAAGCGACGCAGGCCCTGGTGCTCGCTGCCAATCGGCACTTCCAGCCCGCCGTGCCGGCGCTTTTCCAGCACCACGGTGGCCCAGGCAATCAGCCCGAACACTGCCAGGCTCACCAGTAGCGCCGGCCCTACACCCCAGGCTTGCACGATCGAGGTTGCCGGGAACGAC
Organism: Candidatus Pseudomonas phytovorans; assembly: GCA_029202525.1. Lineage (NCBI taxonomy): Bacteria > Pseudomonadati > Pseudomonadota > Gammaproteobacteria > Pseudomonadales > Pseudomonadaceae > Pseudomonas > Candidatus Pseudomonas phytovorans. The sequence continues at coordinate 3,254,247 of CP119325.1, read as the reverse complement.
GGCAAGGCAAACCACCAATCGGCATGATGGGTGGCGGTCACCGAACCAATGATGAAGAACAGCAGTGTCACCAGCATGCGCGCGTTCCCACCGCCAACGGTGAACAGCGTGCCCGAAGCGCAGCCGCCGCCCAGTTGCATGCCGATGCCGAAGATGAACGCGCCAAATACCACCGACACACCCGCAGGGGCCACCAGCCCGGTGACCGGGTTGCCGAACAGCGTGCCTGCTGCCAGGGCCGGGAAGAACAGCAGCACCGCCAGGGTCAACATGACCATTTGCGCCCGCAAGCCTGCGCCACGGCGCTCGTTGATGAACACCCGCCAGGCAGAGGTGAAGCCGAAGGCCGCGTGGTAAAGCGTCAGGCCAAGCGCCGCGCCGACCAGCAGCAGCAACACCTGCTTTAAGCCGGCATTCAGGTTGAGAAACCAGGCGCCTGCCAGCAGCAGGGCCATGGCGATCAAGGGGGCGCCCAGGCGACGCGGTTCAGGTGTGGCAGCTGTAGAAAGACCCATCGAAGTACTCGGATAACAGTAAAACGGACGGGGAGTATACCCCCAACACCCGACGCGGTCGTTGGAGCGTGGAAGGCTCAAGCATTTGATAAGCTGATATCAGCCGCTCACAATGACCAAGGCCATTCACCCCATGGATGAACTGCGCAAGATCGACCTGAACCTGCTGCTCGCCCTGCACGCCCTGCTCAGTGAAAAGCACGTGACCCGTGCCGCCCTGCGCCTGCATCGCAGCCAACCGGCGGTGAGCCATGCATTGGCACAGCTGCGCAAACACTTCGACGACCCCTTGCTGGTACGCCAGGCTGGCGGCATGGCACTCACCGCCCGTGCCCAATCGCTGGTAAAACCGTTGCAGGATGCCCTGAGCAATCTCAACGGCCTGCTGGCCACCCCCCAGTTCGAGCCAGCCAGGGCCCAGCGCCGTTTCCGGCTGTCGCTGTCCGACTACTCCTCGCGCATTATTCTGCCGCCCCTGATGCGCCACTTGCGCGAAGTAGCACCCGGGGTAGACCTGGCTATCAGCCAGGCCAGCCGCGAAACCATGCTGGCCCAACTGTTCGATGGCGAGTTGGACCTGGCACTGGGCCTGTTTCCCGAACTGCCCGAGGACATCATCGCCCAACCTCTGTTTGCCGACCATTTCATCAGCATTGCCGATCGCCAGGTGCTGCCTGCCAGCGGTGGCCTGCCACTGCAGGAATGGCTGGCACGGCCGCATGTGTTGATGGCCATGCGCCCGGATGCCTTCGATGAGATCGAACGTGCGCTGGCCGCCAAAGGGCTACGCCGCCGAATCGCCCTGGCCTTGCCGCACTGGAGCGCGGCGGTCGAGGTTTTGGCCGGTACCGACCTGATCCTGACGGTGGCCAGCCGCGCCGTGGGCACGCTGCACCAGCACAAGGCGTTACGTCAGTTCGAACCGCCGCTGACAATCCCCACGTTCGACTACCAACAGGCCTGGCACAGCCGCAAGGAAAGCGACCCAGGGCATCGCTGGCTGCGCGAAACCGTGTGGGCCTGTAGCCAACCGGGGCGCTGATCAGCCTTCTGACTGTTTCGCAACTGCCGTTGCGCCGGCCGGTGACGCCGTCCCCCAGGTGCCCTGCACCAACAGCACGCCACACAGGATCAACGCCACCCCCGCCAGCCGGGCCAGGTTGAGCGGCTTGCCACTCAGGCCCATCACCCCAAAGTGGTCGGCGAGCACTGCCGTAATGATCTGCCCCGCCACCACCAGCACCAGAAACCCTGCCGCGCCCAGTTTAGGGATGAGCGCCGCAGCACCGGCCACATACATTGCCCCCAACACTCCCCCGACCCACAACCACCAAGGCCCTTGCAGGGCCTTGCCTATGTCCGGCGCAGGCACACGAAGGATCAACAGGGCGGCGATCACCACCAGCGAGCTCACCGTCAACGACGTGGCCGCACCCCACAACCAGTGCCCCAGCGCCCGGCCGACGGCGGCGTTACTTGCGGCCTGAAACGGAAGCACTGCCCCGGCAAGCAACGCCAAGGCAAACGGAAGTGCCATAACACACAGGGCTTTACTGAACATGGCAAACCTCATCCCCTAAAGTGATGAGGCCATCATCCTTAAATTCCCGCTATCTATGGAAATTGAAAGTGTGCACCAACACTATTCGCAGCGTGGATACCATACATACATAGGCTGCCGACTGGGCTAGGATGCTGTCCGGTCGCGGCGCCCTGACTCGCTTCAGCACGGTCCCGACCGAAACCACACCAAACCGTATGTGATGGAGCACATTCGATGCCAGATGAACGCAAAACCCAGATCGATCACGGGCAGTTGGCAACCCGCAACCTCGCCGAGTGCCTGGCTGTAGACCCAATCATCCTGCTCGGCGCCTTGGCAGGCCAACTGCCTGCCGCGCTGATCGAAACGTTGACTGCATGTGCCAGAGACACCCGGGCACTGGGCCTGTCGAAGAAAGTCGCAGCCATCGGACAAAACTTGGGACAGTGGCTGGAACAAACCCCTTCGCCGTTGCGCGAACAAGTCCTCGAGGATTGCAGTTCACACACTTCCGATACGGTGCGCAGCTGGGCGAGCTTCGCCCAGGCTCACCTGTCGCGCACCCAGGGGCTCGAGGCCGCCCTACTGGCTCAGTTGCGTTTCGCCCGCGATGAGCATTTCGGCGTACGCGAATGGGCCTGGATGGCGTTGCGGCCGCGCCTGAGCTGCGAGCTGGAGCACGGCCTTGCCCTGCTCGGTCAGCATGCCGCCGATACCGACCCGCTGGTACGGCGCTTCTGCATCGAGGTGCTGCGCCCCCGTGGTGTGTGGTGCGAGCACATCGGCACCCTCAAGCAAGCACCGGAAGTGGCCGAGCCCATGCTGGTGCCCCGCCTGGCCGAAGCCGACAAGTACGCTCAGGACTCGGTTGCCAACTGGCTCAACGACGCCAGCAAGACCCGGCCCGATTGGGTTATCCAGCTCTTCGAGCGGTATCCGCCGTCGTGCAAGGCCTCACGGCGGATCCACACCCGGGCAACCCGCAGCCTGCCCCGATAGAGAGGGCGTCAGCGTGAGGTTTCGACGCGTAGCACTTCGGTAAAGATCGCATCGACCGTCTGACCGACCTTGAGATTCTTCATGCGCGCCTGCAAGTCCGGGTTTTCGACCTGGACCACCTGCAACTTGCCCTCAGGTGGCAGCAGGCTCACTTCATGCTTATCGAGGTCGATCTTATTGATCTGCGAGGTGACCCGCACCTGGCGGAATGCCTCGCCGCCCGGGTTGGGGTTTTGCGCCGTGGCGCGTATGGTGCCGGACTCCTCGCTGGCCTTCGGTGCCCCGCCCACATCGGTGTTGAGCACATAGGCCACGGAACGCGTCACGTAGATGTCGACCTGGTCACCGACCTTGAGGTTAGGCAGTGCCTTGGCCTCTTCGGTGAGCTGGAACGTCACCTCCCTCTTGTTATCCGGGCCTTTCACCGTGACCTGGCGGTTTGCCAGGTCGATGGCGGTCACCTGCGTGGTGACATGGCTTTCCAGTGCCTCACTGGCAATCGGAATATCGGCAGCATGCACCGTGAAGCTGGCAGCAGATGCCAACGTGGCCAGGGCAACAGCACGAGTGAGAGAGCGAATCGGGTTCATAGGCCTGCTTCCATGTGATCAAGACCGGATAGGAGCGCGAAATGTTCACGCGCCCACAAGCATAGCCGTTGCCCACCGGCGCAGGGACTTTGTAGGAGCAACTGCCCCCATCGGGTGGTAGTTGCTCCCAACTTGCCACGCTACTGCTCAACGGTTACGCGTCACCCGCCACACCGTATTGGCCAGGTCATCGGCAATGATCAACGCGCCCCGCGGGTCCACGGTTACCCCCACCGGTCGCCCACGGGTCTTGCCATCCTCACCGCGAAAGCCCGTGGCAAAGTCGACGGGCTCACCGGCCGGCCGGCCATTGCTGAACGGCACGAAAATCACCTTGTAGCCCACGGGGTCGGGCCGGTTCCAGCTGCCGTGCTCACCCACGAACACACCGTCGGCAAAGCCCTCGCCCATGGCCGGGATCGAGAAGTCGACACCCAAAGCAGCCACATGCGAACCCAGGCTGTAATCCGGTTTGATCGCCGCCGCCACCTTGTCCGGGTTCTGCGGCCGCACCCGGTCATCCACGTTCTGACCCCAGTAGCTGTAGGGCCAACCATAGAAACCGCTTTCGCGGACCGAAGTGAGGTAGTCCGGCACCAGGTCAGGGCCCAGCTCATCCCGCTCGTTGACCACCGCCCACAACTGCCCGCTCTGCGGCTGAATGGTCAATGCCGTCGGGTTGCGCAAGCCGGTGGCGTAGGGCCGGTGCGCGCCGGTTTCTGCGTCAACCTGCCAGACCATGGCCCGATCGGCTTCCACCTCCAGGCCGCGCTCGGTAATGTTGCTGTTCGAGCCGATTCCCACATACAGATAGCGACCATCCGGGCTGACCGCCAGCGCCTTGGTCCAGTGGTGGTTGATCTCGGCCGGGAGGTCGGTGACCTTGGAGGGCGGGCCGTCGGCCTGCGTCTGGCCGTCTTTATAGTCGAAGCGCACCAGCGCATCCTGGTTGGCCACATACAGCTTGCCGTTGGCATAGGCCAGGCCATACGGTGCGTTGAGGTTTTCTGCGAACACGGTCTGCACCTCGTAGGTGCCATCGCCGTCGGCATCGCGCAACAGGGTCAGGCGGTTGCCACCCTTGACCTGCGTATTGCCCTTGGCCTTGATCTGGCTGGCGATCACATCCTTGGGCTTGAGCTTGGCCGCGCTGCCACCCCTGCCCTCGGCCACCAGAATATCGCCATTGGGCAGCACCAGGCTCTGCCGCGGAATCTTCAGGCCAGTAGCAATGGCCGTGACGCTGAAGCCCTCCGGCACGTTCGGCTTCTGCTCGCCCCAGGCAACCGGCTGCGCAATCTTCATGCTTGGCAGTAACCCACGCTGTGGCTCTGGCAGTTTAGGGTCCGGGCCATGGGCCTGGGTCGGCTCGCCGTCGCCACCGCAGGCGCTCAGCAGCAGTGACAGGCTCAACAGGCTCAATGCATGCAAAGGCTTCATGCCGCACCTCCCGAACGCAGGTTGCTCAAGCCGGTCCATGCCGCCACAACCGCGAGCACGGTCACGATCACCGACAACACCAGCCCGGACGGCATCACCGCCCAGGCATCCTTGGCGTGCTCGAAAGCATTGACCAGCCCAAGCACCCAGGTTACCAGCAGCAGCACGAAGTACAGGGTAGCGCGCCCGCCCTTGCGCTCGGCGCGGACCAGGTTGGCCAGCGCGAACAACAGTGCCAGCCCGCAGAACACCAAGGCACCGGCGATCAGCCAGGCGGCGAAGTTGCTCCACTGGATCTGGTAACTGTTGAAGTAGGCGATGTCGCTCAGCAGTGCGCCAAGGAACAACGGCACACTGCCCGCCAGCAGCAGGGCGTGAAGCGGGCTGGGCGTACAGCGGTAGAGGGTTTGGTCAGTGGCGGTCACGGTGCCTCCTTTTCATTCAGTGACCCAAGGGGCTGATGGACGTGCGCCATCAGCTGAGCGCAGGGTGCGCCTAGCAAAGGAGCCCCTTCGCGACGCGATAGTTCACCGTTTCGCTGGAATGAAATATCCTGCAAGGCATTGGATGCAGCGGCTGGCGCAATCTTTGTGTGTGTGGGTTCATCGAGGCGTCGAACCGCCGCGAACACCGGCAAAGCCGGTGCAATCCTTTGCCTGAGGCTGTTGCGTCCCACTGCCAACAAGGAGACAACCATGAGCAGACAACCGATTCGCCCACAAGCGTCCTGGGCGCTGGCAACCCTGCTCGCCCTCTGCCTGGTGCTCATCGCAGGCTGCTCCGGCAAATCTGCCAAGGCTCGCTACGTCACGCCTGCCACAGGGTCCAATTGCTTCGCCAAAGCCGTGCCCACGACCGGCGAAGGTGGCCTGGCCTGGGGCGATACACTGAGCATTGCCCGTCAGAAGTCCATGAATAATTGCATACGCTATGCCAGCCGCTCGGGAGGCACGCCCCGAACTTGCCAAGTCGTGATGGCCAAGTGCAAGAACTGACACTCGGGGTCCAGTTGATATGGCACCGGCTGCGCCGGTGTTCGCGGGCAAGCCCGCTCCCACAGGGATTGCGCAAACGCTTAGGTATCGAGCAGCGCTACAAGCCCTGCTCGAGATCGTGCTCTCAAGCGAACTTGGCCCGGGCCGCGTGCAGCTTCTTGTAGCTGTCGATCAGGCGCAGGTGGCGATCAAGGCCTTCGAGCTTCATGCTGGTCGGGGTCAGGCCATGGAAGCGCACGCTGCCGTCCACCGAACCCAACACTGCGTCCATGCGCGCATTGCCGAACATGCGGCGGAAGTTGGCTTCGTAGTCGTCCATCTCCAGTTCGTCATCCAACTGCACTTCCAGCACCACGTTCAGCGCCTGGTAGAACAGGCCGCGCTCGACGGTATTGTCGTTGAACTGCAGGAACGCCTCGACCAGTTCCTTGGCTTCCTCGAAGCGCTGCACTGCCAGGCAGATCAGCAGCTTGAGCTCCAGAATGGTCAACTGGCCCCACACCGTGTTCTCGTCGAACTCCACGCCAATCAGCGTGGTGATGGTGGTGTAGTCATCGACATCGCAGTTATCCAGGCGCTTGAGCAGCAGCTTGAGGGGGCGGCTTTCCAGGCTGTGCAGGTTGAGGATATCGGCACGGAACGACAAGGCGCGGTTGGTGTTGTCCCAGATCAGGTCCTCGACCGGGTAGATTTCCGAGTAGCCTGGCACCAGGATGCGGCAGGCCGTCGCGCCCAGGTTGTCGTACACGGCCATGTACACTTCCTTGTCCAGGTCTTCGAGAATGCCGAACAGGGTGGCGGCCTCCTGAACATTGGAATCCTCGCCGTGGCCGGAGAAGTCCCACTCGACGAACTCGAAGTCGGCCTTGGCGCCGAAGAAGCGCCACGACACCACGCCGCTGGAGTCGATGAAGTGCTCGACGAAGTTGTTCGGCTCGGTCAGCGCATGGCTTTCGAAGGTCGGCTGCGGCAGGTCGTTCAGGCCTTCGAAGCTGCGGCCCTGCAGCAGCTCGGTAAGGCTGCGCTCCAGCGCCACTTCAAGGCTCGGGTGGGCGCCGAACGAGGCGAACACGCCACCGGTGCGCGGGTTCATCAAGGTGACGCACATGACCGGGAACTCGCCGCCCAGCGAGGCATCCTTGACCAGCACCGGGAAGCCCTGCTCTTCCAGCCCCTGAATGCCGGCGACAATGGCCGGGTATTTGGCCAACACATCTTGCGGCACATCCGGTAGGCACAGCTCGCCTTCGAGGATTTCGCGCTTCACGGCGCGCTCGAAGATTTCCGACAGGCATTGCACCTGCGCCTCGGCCAAGGTGTTGCCAGCGCTCATGCCATTGCTGAGGAACAGGTTTTCGATCAGGTTGGACGGGAAATACACCACCTGCTGGTCGGACTGGCGCACGAACGGCAGCGAGCAGATACCGCGCGCGGTATTGCCCGAGTTGGTGTCGTACAGGTGCGAACCACGCAATTCACCGTCCGGGTTGTAGATTTCCAGGCAATGCTCGTCGAGGATCTCGGCCGGCAGCGCGTCGCGCGGGCCAGGCTTGAACCACTGCTCGTTCGGGTAGTGCACGAACGGCGCGTTGGCCAGCTCCTCGCCCCAGAACTGGTCGTTGTAGAAGAAGTTGCAATTCAGGCGTTCGATGAACTCGCCCAGCGCCGAGGCCAGCGCCGCTTCCTTGGTCGCGCCTTTGCCATTGGTGAAGCACATCGGCGACTGCGCATCGCGCACGTGCAGCGACCATACGTTGGGCACGATGTTGCGCCACGAAGCGATCTCGATCTTCATCCCCAGCCCGGCAAGGATGCCCGACATGTTGGCGATGGTCTGCTCCAGCGGCAGGTCTTTGCCGGGGATGTAGGTGCTGCTGTCAGCCACCGGCATCAGCAGGCCCTGGGCGTCGGCATCGAGGTTGTCGACCACTTCGATCACGAACTCGGGGCCGGTCTGCACTACCTTCTTAACGGTGCAGCGGTCGATGGAGCGCAGAATGCCCTGGCGATCCTTCTCGGAAATGTCCTCGGGCAGTTCGACCTGAATCTTGAAGATCTGGTTGTAGCGATTTTCCGGGTCGACGATGTTGTTCTGCGACAGGCGGATGTTCTCGGTGGGAATGTCGCGGGCCTGGCAGTACAGCTTTACAAAGTAAGCCGCGCACAAGGCCGAAGACGCCAGGAAATAGTCGAACGGGCCTGGGGCCGAACCATCACCTTTGTAGCGGATCGGTTGATCGGCGATCACCGTGAAGTCGTCGAACTTGGCTTCGAGACGGAGATTGTCGAGAAAATTGACCTTGATTTCCATGCGGGTTTACCGTGATTTAAGCGTGCAAAACGAAATTGGCCGGCATTATCCGGGTTTTCGCGGCCGAAGTCCTGTTTACCTCATCGCTTGCGCATTCCAGGGGATTGCTTGCCTGATCCTCTGAACCTGCCCGCACCACCAGACGAGCGGTCGCACCCCTGTGCTATGAATCGTTCCTTGATGAACTGGCCGACAAGGGCGGCAAAGACCCGTTCGAACTGCGCCTGCACCTGCTGCGCGACAACCCGCGCCTGACCAACCTGCTGAATCCGCCTGGGGGAACCATGGCGGCGCCGTGGATGCACAGGCGGTGGCCAAGTTGCGTGGGCATACCGCCACCATGGCCCTGTTCAATGGCTTCAGTGTTTCGCTGTGCGATCCCGAGATCGCCGTCAGTGTCATGGCCGAAATCCTCGCGGCAAAAAACAACGTCACCCTGCCCGGTGCGGTCAACGTAAGCCGGGCCAAGGAAGCCGAACAGTTGACACACGCCTTGTAGCCGGTGAGCTGGGTCACTGCCAACGTTCCAGGTTCTGCTGCAACAACTGCTGCGGTAGCGGGCCAGCCACGATTTTTTCCATTTCTCGCGCCAGCGCCTCACGCAATTGCGGCTGATTGCAGTGCGAATCGTGCGACAGCGCCACGTACAATCCTTCGCTGGAAACCGGTGGTTCCAGCACCTGCACGGTGCCTGCAATGCCCAATGTACGTGCCAGCGCCATGCCGGGGTACTGCTCGTACACCACATAGTCGCTGCGCTTGTGCATGAGTTTCTCGAAGGCCTGCCTGGCACCGGGCACCGCTTCGAGCGTGAGATTGGCTTTGGCGTAATCGTCGAACTGCTGGCCATGGCTGTTGTTGACCAGTGTCCCGCCCTTGCGACCTTTCAGGTCTGACCATTGGCGGTAGGCAAAGGCATTGTCCTGCCGCACCCAGACCACGCTCGGGGTGCGCAGGAACGGCGGGGCGACAAAGTCCATCTGTTGTTGTCGGGCCTGGGTAATGAAGTACCCGGCCAGCAGGTCGATCCGGCCTGTGCGCACTTCTTCCTGGGCACGCGACCAGGGCCCACCGTAGACCACCTCGATTTCAAGCCCCAGTTGCTTGCCCAGGTATTTGAGCAGGTCGGCGTTGGCACCGATCAGTCGCTGAGGGTTCTGCGGGTCGCGCCACAGGTAAGGGGGGTATTCAGGGTTACCGGTAGCCGTTAGCCGTCGGCAAGGCTCATCCGCTGCGGCCGCCAGGGGCAGCAGCAGGCAAGGCAACAGCAGCAAGGCTTGGCGCAAGCAACGCTCGATCATCTACAACCCTCGGCACATGTAACATCCGGCGACCCGGCGTGGTGGCCAAAGGCTGCCACATCCTGTGCTTGACCGCAGCATTCATCTGCGCGTGCTGTAGACAGTCTGGACTATGAGTTGCTGGTGGGGCGGCCTTTCATCGGCCAACAAAAAACTTTGCCGATCGCAGCGCCACTCAGGCCCCTTGTCGGCGCATTGCCAGGATCGCCGCGCCAAAGCCGATGAAGGTGGTCCCTACCACGCGGCTCACCCAGCGTGACATCGACGGCCGGGTCAACACACCCTTGGCTCGCGCTGCCAGTGCCGCGTACAGGCTCAGCGAAGCCAGCGACAAACCCACGAAGATCCCGGTCAGGGTGAGGAACTGCGGCAACAACGCCGCCCCTTGGTCGATGAACTGCGGGAACAGCGCAGTGAAGAACATGGTCGCCTTGGGGTTGGTAACCGCCGTGAGGAACGCCGATTTGTACAACTTCAGCGGTGTAGGGCGTACCTTGGCAGCCCCCTCTGCTGCGCCCTGCTCCAGCATCGGGCTCTTTTTCAGCAACTGCCGCGCCCCGAGGTAGAACAGGTAACCTGCCCCAAGGATCTTCACGCCATTGAACAATACTTCGGAACTGGCCAGCAACGCGCCCAGCCCAAGCATGGCCGCAGCTGAAAGGCAGAACAGCCCCGAGCCATTGCCCAGCGACGACCAGATCGCGCTGCGCTGGCCGTGGGCAAGGCTGTTGTTGATGGCCATCAGGGTGGCAGGACCGGGGCTGGCGATCGCGATGGCGGCGACCAGGGTAAACGCAAACAGCGAGTGAGAATCCATTTTCAGGCTCGTCAGGCAAATCAGGATAAGCCGCGTGCAAGGCACGCAGGTTCAGTCAGCATTCTGCCGCTTGGCTACCTTCTTGGCGATCGCTTTCATCCGCGTCGCGGCGCGCTGCACGGTGGCCATCTTTTCCGGGCGCTTCATGCCCCGCCATTTGCGAATTTCGTCACGGCTGCGGCCACAGCTCACGCACAGCTCGCTGTTGAGCTGACATAACGAGACGCAGGGGTTATCGATGTCTTTGGCCATGCCACCACTCAGCCAGGCATTGCTGCCCGTGCACGTTCGGCAGCGCCCTGGAACACCTGGCGTACTTCTTCAGCCTTGGCTTTGCTGACCGACCGGGCCGCCAGCAGTTCGTCGACCACACGAATGCACTGGCCCAGGGCGGTGTCCAGTTGCTCAGCGTCGGAGGCGTCGGCGATATCACCCAGATAAGGAGCGATGAGGTACACGTAACGGTCCTGCAGCTTGAGCGCTGCCAGCGCGTCGAGGGCTTTCTGGAACCGATCGGCAGCGGCAGGGCTCATGCTCAATTTATCGAAATGAATCAGGCTCACACGGTCAGTGGCCATTGACGAATCTCCGTTTCCTGGTGCGGCCTGGCCCACAAGCAGCAGCGCTTCTACGGTACTCAAATGTGCAGGCCAGGGTAATGCCGACAGGGTACCAGAACGCGAGGCAGAAAGGGCCATCGCCCCCAGAACTAAAAGTATTTGGCAGGTCGCGCAATGGACGCCCCAGGACGTTTACGGGACAGGATCAGCGGATTCGGGCACAGGATAATCGGCCGGTATTCTCCCGCCGAGGCCGTCATCGAACTCGGTAGCCCACACAACAACAAGCCTGCGCGTGCAGGTAAACCACAAAGGGCCTCATCATTCATGGCAAAGGAACACATCACCGAAACACTCGACCTTGGCGTGACAGACCCCTCGAAAACCGCAGAAGCCCGCCAGGACCGGCATTTCGAGGGCAAGCTCGACTGGATCGTCTTCGGTTTCACCAGCCTCCTGGCCATCGCGTTCGTCCTCTGGGGCCTCCTCAACCAGGCCAGCCTTGCCAGTAGCGCCTCCAGCGCGCAATCCTGGGTGATTCTCAACTTTGGCTGGTTCTTCGTGCTCACCTCCACACTGTTCGTGGTATTCGTGCTGTGGCTGGCCGCCAGCCGTTATGGCCGGGTGCCGTTGGGCCGTGATGGCGAACAGCCAGAATTCCGCACGGTGTCCTGGGTGGCCATGATGTTCAGCGCCGGCATGGGCATCGGCCTGATGTTTTTCGGCGTTGCCGAGCCGCTGTCGCACTATGTGACGCCGCCACCCGGTTCGGCCACCGGGCAAACGAGTGAAGCGATGCAGGTGGCCATGGCCACCACCCTGTTCCACTGGACGCTGCACCCATGGGCCATGTACGCCATCGTCGGCCTGGTGATTGCCTACGGCACCTACCGCCGCGGCCGCTCGCAGCTGATATCCGCCGCCTTCCGGCCGTTGATCGGCAAGCACGCCAACGGCCCGCTCGGCCGAATCATCGACATGATGGCGATCTTCGCCACGCTGTTCGGCTCGGCGGCCTCGCTGGGCCTGGGTGCGCTGCAGATTGCCGGCGGGCTGGAGTACAACGGCTGGGTCGAAAACCCCGGCAAACTGTTCTACATCGCCATCATCACCCTGCTGACCATCGCCTTCGTCACCTCGGCGGTGTCAGGCGTCGGCAAGGGCATCCAGTGGCTGTCCAACACCAACATGGTGCTGGCACTGGTGCTGGCGGTGTTCGTGTTCATGGTCGGCCCTACCCTGCTCATGCTCAACCTGCTGCCGACCTCGATCGGCATCTACATCAAGATGCTGCCGGAAATGATGGCCCGCACCAACGCCAGCGGCGGCGATCAGATGAACAGCTGGCTGGCCGGCTGGACCGTGTTCTACTGGGCGTGGTGGATTTCCTGGACACCGTTCGTGGGCATGTTCATCGCCCGCATCAGCCGCGGCCGCACGATCCGCCAGTTCGTCACCGGGGTGCTGCTGGTGCCGAGCCTGGTCAGCCTGGTGTGGTTCACCATTTTCGGCGGTGCATCCATCGATGCCCTGCGCGAAGGCGCCTTGCAGTTGACCAACGGTGCAGTCAACAGCAACCACGCGCTGTACCAACTGCTGGACAGCTACCCGCTGGCATCGGCCTCCTCGGTATTAGTGATGATCCTGGTGGGTATCTTCTTCGTCTCCGGTGCCGACGCCGCATCACTGGTGATGGGCACGCTGTCGGAACACGGCACCACCACGCCATCGCGGCGCACGGTGATTTTCTGGGGCGCGCTCACCGGGACGGTGGCGGCGATCATGCTGGCGATTGGCGACCCGCGTGACCCGGGCGAAGCGCTGACCGGGCTGCAAAACCTGACCATCGTCGTGGCCCTGCCTTTTGTGGTGGTGATGGTGCTGCTGTGCCTGGCGCTGTACCGCGACTTGCGCAAAGACCCGATGATGCTGCGCCACCTGCGCGGCAACGAACTGATTGAAAAAGCCGTGTTGTATGGGGCCGTGAAGCATGGCGAGGAGTTCTATATCGTGGTGCAGGAGAAGAAGACTTCAGTGAAAGTGACGCCAGCAGAGGCGGAAGTGACCGGCAACTGATCGGGTTAATCCTTTGAACCTGGGGCTGCTGCGCAGCCCATCGCAGCGGCCCCAATGACCCATCACTCGAACTCCAGGCTGTAGCCCACCCCATACACCGAGCGGACCGGGTCATGCCCCGGGGTGATCGCGGTCAGCTTGCGCCGCAGGTTCTTCACATGGCTGTCCACGGTACGGTCGGCCACTACCCGATGGTCCTGGTAGATGTGGTTCATCAACTGGTCCCGCGACAGCACCTGCCCCGGGCGCACCGCCAGCGCCGCCAGCATGCGGAACTCCACTGGCGTGAGCTCCAGTGCGACGCCCCGGTAGCGGGCCTGGAATGCCCGGGCATCCAGCTCCAGGCCCAGGTTGCCAGGCAGTTCGCCACTGCGGCGTAGCACCGCCTTGACCCGCGCCACCAACTCACGCGGCGAGAACGGCTTGCAGATGTAGTCGTCGGCACCCAGCTCCAGGCCCAACAACCGGTCGATCTCATCCACGCGCGCGGTCATCATGATCAGCGGCAGCCGGCTGAAACCGCGTAACTCACGACAGATGTCCAGGCCGTCACGACCCGGCAGCATCAGGTCGAGCAGCATCAGGTCGTACTGGCCCTGGCGAATGGCCGGCATCACCGCCAGGCCGTCAGCCAGGTGCTCGACGCTGTAACCACCCGCACGCAGATAATCGCCCACCAGTGCGGCGAGCTTGGGCTCGTCTTCAACCAGCAAAATCCGGCTCATGCTTCATCTCCTGCAACCGGCAGGGCCAGCGCCAGCAGCAGCCCGCCCATTGCGGAGGCCTTGGCGGTCAACCGGCCGCCGTGTACTTCCGCGATACCGCGGCAGATTGCCAGGCCCAGCCCGGTGCCGCCACTGGCGCGGTTACGCGAGCGCTCCACGCGGTAGAAGCGCTCGAACAGGCGCGCCAACGACGCGCTGTCCACCCCGGGGGCTGTGTCTTCACATTGCACCAGCACCTGGTCACCCTCCTGGAATGCACGCAATACCGTATGGCCACCCGCATCGGTATAGCGACGGCTGTTCTCCAGCAAATTGTGCAACAACTGCCCAAGGCGCGACTCGTCGCCCATCACCCACAACGGCTGCCCAGGCAACTCCAGCTGTAATGCCAGGCCGCGCTCGGCAAAGCTGGCCTGAAAGGCTTCGGCCATCACCGGCAACAATACGCACAGGTTGATACGTTCGCGGCGATACGTGGGGCCGCCGACCTCCGCCAGCGACAAATCGGACAGGTCGTCGACCAGCTTGCTCAGCGCCCCAACCTCCCCCAGCAATGAACGCAAGGCATTGCCGTCGAGCGGGCGAATACCATCTTCCATCGCTTCAAGCTCCGCTCGCATCACCGCCAGAGGGGTGCGCAGTTCATGGGAAATGTCCGCCATGAAATCGCGGCGCAGGCGCTCGTTGCTGGCCAGCGTGGCGGCCATGCGGTTGAAGTCACCGGCGAGTTGCCCGGCTTCGTCTGCCGAGCGCACCGGCAACTGGATGGCGTAATCGCCTGCTGCCAGACGATGGGTGGCGCTGGCCACCTCGCGGATGGGCCGCAGCAAGGCGCGGCTCAGCCACCAGGCGATGACTGCCGTGGCCAGCAAACAGGCCAGACCGATCAGCAGGCTGGAGCGCAGCTGGTTGAGCTGGAAGCGCTGGTCGCCAACGCTGGCGACCGACTGCAAGGGAGCCAACGCCATCCAGCCAACCACCTGGCCTTGATGGCGGACAGGGCGTAACAGCATGTCGGCCGGGGCCCCCTGATAGCCAATGATCGGCTGGCGTTGTACGTCGAGCAGGGCAAAACGCACAAACGCGCCGGTCAGGTCGGAAACGGTCAACAGGCTGGGGTCGAAACGGGCATTGGGCAGCACATCTTCCGGGCGCAGCAGCTCGAACCACTGCTCCTTGTCCTGGCGGATGAAGTCCCAATTGCCATGGCGCGCATAGGCTTGCTCGACCCGAGGCACGATGCGCTCCATGCGCTCCTCGGCTTGCTGGTTGAGGTAGCCGAGAAAGCCGTATTTCAGGCTCAGGTAGGCGGCAAACACCATGCCCAGGACGGCAAACGCGCACACCGCGAGCATGGCGAGGAAGAACTTGCGCGAAAGGCTGACTCTCATGGCACCGCCGGCACGTTGGAATAGCCCGTATTGAAGCGCGCAGGCCCTGGTGCTGCAAGGCATGCAGGGCAATCTCCATGCTTTCTGCACATTGCCTGCACATTTGCCGCGCACGCTGGAGCCATCGAAATCCTTTGGCTCGGAGCCTGCGATGCCTACTTTATTCCACTCCCTGATGTTCGCCCGTTCGCCCCTGACGCGCGCCCTGTTGCTGAGCGCCGGCCTGTTGCTCATCGGCGGTTGCCGCGAGGAAGAAACCGCTGACGCAGCGCCGCCCGTGCAAGCAGTAGCCGTGTACGAAGTGACCACCGCCGCCCAGGCCCTGACCACGACCTTGCCCGGCCGCGCCAGCGCCCACCTGATTGCTGAAATCCGCCCGCAAGTAGGCGGCATCATCCAGAAGCGCCTGTTCAACGAAGGCGACACGGTCAAGGCTGGCCAGGCGCTGTACCAGATCGACCCACAGCCGTATCAGGCCGCGTTGGCCCAGGCCGAGGCCACCGTCAGCTCGGCCCGCGCCACGCTCAAGGCCGCCGAGCTGAAGGCCAGGCGCGATGCACAACTGGTGAAGATCGACGCCATCAGCGCCGAAGACAACGAAAGTGCCCAGGCCGCCCTGCTCCAGGCCCGCGCCAGCCTGCAATCGGCTCAGGCCGCGCAGCGCACTGCGCGTATCAACCTCGACTACACCCGCATCAACGCCCCGATCGAGGGCCGTACCGCCACCTCCTCGGTCACCCCCGGCGCGCTGGTTACCGCCGAGCAGACCACGGCGCTGACCACGGTGCAGCAACTGGACCCGATCTACGTCGATTTCACCCAGCCCAGCAGCACCCTGCTGCGCCTGAAACGCGAGCTGGCCGAAGGCAAACTGGCCCCCGGCACGCAGCAAGACGCCACACGGATCAGCCTGGAACTGGAAGACGGCAGCGCCTACATCCACGCTGGCACCCTCACCTTCAACGGCGTGAGCGTGGATGAAAGCACCGGCAGCGTGACCTTCCGCGCCGTGGTACCAAACCCCGACGGCGTGCTGATGCCGGGCATGTACCTCAAGGCCACCGTACAGGAAGGCGTGCAGGCGGACGCCATTCTGGTGCCACAGCAAGCCGTGAGCCGTGACGAGCGTGGCGAAGCCTCCGCCTTGGTGGTGGTCGACGGCAAGGTGCAACAGCGCGAGTTGACCCTGGCCCGCGCGGTGGGCAACCACTGGTGGGTCAGCCAGGGCCTGGTCGCTGGCGACCAGTTGATCGTTCAGGGCCTGCAAAAGATTCGCGTCGGGCAACAGGTCCAGGTGCAGGACAACGCCCTGACTGCCCGCAACGACAACAACCGAGGCGAATGACATGGCACGTTTCTTCATCGACCGGCCGATCTTCGCCTGGGTCATCGCCATCCTGGTGATGCTGGGCGGCGGCCTTGCCATCTTCCAGCTGCCGCTGGCGCAGTACCCCAACATTGCCCCGCCGCAGATCAGCCTCAGCGCCACCTACACCGGCGCCTCGGCCAAGACCATGGAAGACTCGGTGACTCAGGTCATCGAGCAGCAGATGACCGGCCTCGACGGCCTCACCTACATGTCGTCCAGCAGCAGCTCGGCGGGCAGTGCCTCGATCACCCTCACTTTCGAGGCCGGTACCGACATCAACACTGCGCAAATGCTGGTACAGACCAAGCTGGAGCAGGCCAAGGCGCGGCTGCCCGAGGCCGTGCAGCAGCAAGGCATCGAGATTCACAACTCGGCCAGCGACTTCCTGATCATCCTCTCGCTGGTGTCGGACAACCCCGATGTCAGCGCCACCGATATCAGCGATTTCATCTCCAGCACCCTGTACGACCAGATCAGCCGGGTCAGCGGCGTCGGCCAGGTGACCACGTTGGGGTCGAGCTACGCCATGCGCATCTGGCTCGACCCGGACAAGCTCAAGCAGTACGCACTGATGCCATCGGATGTGAGCAGCGCGCTGGAGGCACAGAACGTCGATACCTCCGCCGGCCAACTGGGCGCCCTGCCGGCCCGCGCCGGCCAGCAGCTCAACGCCACCATCAATGCCCGCAGCAAATTGCAGACCGCTGCGCAGTTCCGCGACCTGGTGCTCAAGCACAACAGCGCTGGCGCAGTGGTGACCCTGGCGGACGTGGCCCGGGTGGAGCTCGGCAGCGAAAGTTATGACGTGGTCGCCGAACACAACGGCCGGCCCTCGGGCGGCCTGGCGGTGAGCCTGGCCACAGGTGCCAATGCGCTGGACGTGTCTGAAGCGGTTCAAGCCAAGCTCGCCGAGCTGGAACAGTTCTTCCCCGCCAAGCTGCAACTGCGCAGCGAAGTCGCCTACAACACCGCGCCGTTCGTGAAGATCTCCATCGAGGAGGTGGTCAAGACGCTGTTCGAGGCCATCGCCCTGGTGGTACTGATCATGTACCTGTTCATGCAAAACCTGCGCGCCACGCTGATCCCGGCCATTGCCGTACCGGTGGTGTTGCTGGGTATCTTCGGTGTGCTGGCCTTGCTGGGTTACTCGATCAACACCCTGACCATGTTCGGAATGGTGCTGGCCATCGGCTTGCTGGTGGACGATGCCATCGTGGTGGTGGAGAACGTCGAACGCATCATGGCTGAAAAAGGCCTGCAACCGCGCGAGGCGACGCGCCAGTCGATGGGCGAGATCAGCGGCGCGCTGGTCGGCATTGCCGTGGTGCTGTCGGCGGTCTTCGTGCCCATGGCATTTTTTGGCGGCTCCACCGGGGTGATCTACCGGCAGTTCTCAATCACGCTGGTGGCAGCCATGACGCTGTCGGTACTGGTGGCCATGTCCCTCACCCCGGCCCTGTGCGCGACACTGCTCAAGCCTGTGTCAGCCCACAGCGAACCGCGTCACGGTTTCTTCGGCTGGTTCAACCGCCACTTTGAGCGCACCTCCCGGCGTTACCAGCAGGCTGTCGGCAAGGTACTGGCACGGCCGCTGCGTGGCCTGCTGGTGTACGCCCTGGTGCTGTGCGGTGTGGCGCTGATGTTCCAGAAACTGCCGTCGGCGTTCTTGCCCGAAGAAGACCAGGGCATGCTGATGATGCAGATGACCCTGCCGGTGGGCGGCACCGACGAACGCCTGCAAGCAGTGAGCAGCCAGGTGCAGGACTACATGCTGCAGCAACCGGAAGTCGCCTCGATCCTGACCGTGCGTGGCCTGGGCAATGGCGGTAACGCCCAGAACTCGGGGCGCGGCTTCATCAAACTGAAGGACTGGAGCGAGCGCCAGGGCGAAGCACACAGCGCCGCGGCGGTGGCGCAACGGGCCAACATGGCATTGTCGAAAATCCTCGATGCCAACGTGTTCGTCATCGCGCCACCGGCCATTCAGGGCCTGGGGCAGAGCTCGGGCTTTGATGTGCAGTTGCAGGACCTGGCAGGCCTGGGCCACGCCGAGCTGCTCAAAGCACGCGACCAGTTCATCGAACTGGCGGCCAAGGACCCACGCCTGGCCAATGTGCGTGCCCAGGGCCTGGAAGACACGCCACAGCTGAACGTTGCCATCGACGACCGCAAGGCCGGTGCCATGGGTGTCGCCGCCAGTGACATCAACGCCACCCTCAGCACCGTGATGGGTGGCAGCTACGTCAACGACTTCGTCGATGCCGGCCGGGTGAAAAAAGTCTACCTGCAAGGCGAAGCCGACAAGCGCATGCTGGCCGAGGACATTGGCGCCTGGTACGTACGCAACGACAGTGATGCCATGGTGCCGTTGTCGGCGTTTACCAGCACTTCGTGGAGTACCGCCTCGCCGCTGCTGGAGCGCTTCAACGGCTTTGGTGCTTACGAACTGGTTGGCGAACCGGCCAGTGGCGTCAGCTCTGGCGTGGCCATGGCGGCTGTCGAGCAGATCATGGCGCAGTTGCCGGAAGGCATCGGCTATGCCTGGGCCGGCCAGTCCTACCAGGAACGCATGGCCGGCAACCAGGCCCCGTTGCTGTATGCCATTTCCATTCTGTTCGTGTTCCTGTGCCTGGCGGCACTGTACGAAAGCTGGTCGGTGCCGTTCGCAGTCATGCTGGTGGTACCGGTGGGTATCCTTGGCGCGCTGGTACTGACCGGGGTCCGCGGCCTGGCCAACGATGTGTACTTCCAGGTCGGCCTGCTGACCACTGTGGGCCTGGCGGCAAAGAACGCGATCCTGATCGTCGAGTTCGCCAAGGAAGGATACGAACGCGGCCAGGACTTGCTGACCGCCACCCTGGAGGCCGTGCGCATCCGCCTGCGCCCGGTGCTGATGACCTCGCTGGCGTTCATCCTCGGCGTGCTGCCGCTGGCCCTGAGCAGCGGGGCCGGTGCCGGCGGGCGCCAGGCCATCGGTACCGGTGTGCTCGGCGGCATGCTTGCCGCCACCCTGCTTGGCCTGTTCTTCATCCCCTTGTTCTATGTGCTGGTGCAGCGCCTGGCCGCGCGCCGCAACGCCCCACGCACCGACGTTGTCGCAGGAGAAGCCTGATGCGCCTGTCCCCTCTTCCCTTGGTGTTGGTGCTGGCCCTGGCCGGTTGCGTGAACCTGGCCCCGGACTATCAGCGCCCGGCTGCCCCGGTGGCCGAGCAATGGCCAGATAACACGGCCAACAGTAGCACCAGTGCCGACATCGCCTGGCAAGCCCTGTTCGTCGATGCCCGCCTGCGTGACACCGTAGCGCTAGCCTTGGCCAACAACCGCGACCTGCGCGTTGCGGCATTGAATGTCGAGTACCAGCGCGCGCAGTACCGTATCCAGCGTGCAGCGCTGTTGCCGTCCGTTTCTGCCAGTGCCGACGGCACCCGCCAACGCAGCGTGAGCGATGGCAGTAACGCAGTCAGCAGCCAGTACAGCGTCGGCCTGGGGGTAAGCAGCTACGAGTTGGACCTGTTCGGCCGCCTCGGCAACCTCAAGGACGCGGCGCTTGAAGACTATCTGGCACTGGAGCAGACTCGGCGCAGCACGCAGATCAGCCTGGTGGCTGAAGTGGCCAGTGCCTGGATGACCCTGGCGGCCGACCAGCAACTGCTGGCGCTGGCCCGGGACACCTACGCCAGCCAGCAGAAAACACACGATCTGGTGCAGCAAAGCCACGCGCTGGGTGGCGAGTCGGGCCTCAGCCTGGCGCAGGCGCTAAGCACGGTGGAGTCGGCGCGTGCCGACGTTGCCAGCTACCAAAGCCAGGTGGAGCAGGACCGCAATGCACTGGAATTGCTGGTGGGGCGTCGCCTGGACGACAAGCTGTTGCCGGGAGATGCCCGCCTCGATGCAGCGCTGCTGGTCGGCGTGCCGGCAGGCTTGCCTTCAAGCCTGTTGCAGCGGCGCCCGGATGTGCTGGCCGCCGAGCACACGCTCAAGGCAGCCAATACCGATATTGGCGCGGCGCGGGCGGCGTTCTTCCCTAGCGTTACCCTGACCGCCAGCGGTGGCAGCGCCAGCACCGAGCTGTCCGGGTTGTTTGCCGGGGGTAGCCGCGCCTGGAGCTTTGCGCCGTCGGTCAACCTGCCGATTTTCAATGCCGGCAGCAACCGGGCGGCCCTGGATGCGGCCAAGGTCAACCGCGACATCGAAGTGGCCACCTATGAAAAAACCCTGCAGACCGCCTTCAGTGAGGTGGCAAATGCGTTAGCCGTGCGCGGGCACATCAATGAGCGTCTGGAGGCCCAGCGTGGCCTGACCAGTGCCACCGAAAAAAGCTATGACCTGTCGCTGGCGCTGTACAAGCAAGGGTCGGACAGCTTCCTTGAGGTACTGGATGCGCAGCGCTCGCTGTACTCGGCGCAGCAGACGCTGATCAGCCTGGCACTGGCCGAGCAGCAGAACCGGGTAACCTTGTACAAGGTGCTTGGGGGTGGCTGGCAGGGTTGAGATTCAAAACCTTGAAACTTGCTCACAATACCTGTGGGAGCGGGCGTACCCGCGAACACCGGCAAAGCCGGTGGCATTCACCGCGGTGGCTGCTTCGCGGGCTTGCCCGCTCCCACAGGGGCTGCGATACACCTTCAGGCTGGCTTCAGCCCTGCTCCTGTCAATCGCGCAGGAAGCTTTCCTCGGTCGAGCTGCACCTGAGGGCTCACCCCTTCAATGCCGCCGCAATCCTGGCCACGTCGATCTTGCCCATCTGCAGCATGGCCTCGAACGCCCGCCTGGCCGCCGCGCGGTCGGTGTGGCCGATGGCCTCGATCAGAATGCGCGGGGTGATCTGCCAGGAGATCCCCCATTTATCCTTGCACCAGCCGCACACGCTGGCCTCGCCGCCATTACCGACGATCGCATCCCACAAGCGGTCGGTTTCGGCCTGGTCTTCGGTACTGACCTGGAATGAAAACGCCTCACAGTGCCTGAATGTCGAGCCGCCATTGAGCCCGACACAGGGTATGCCCATGACAGTGAACTCGACGGTGATGACATCGCCCTCCTTGCCCGAGGGGTAGTCAGCTGGCGCCTTGTGCAGCGCGATCACCTTGCTGTCCGGGAAGACACTCGCGTAGAAGTTGGCTGCCTCCTCGGCATCGTTGTCGTACCAGAGGCAGATGGTGTTCTTGGCAGTCATGGTCTTGCTCCATGAAGTGTGTGAAGCCTTGAGTCTAGCCCCACCCTTGGTCAAATCGGGCTATCGGCAGCGAAGCGCTCTGGGGCGGGTTCTGCAACATCCTGCAGACATTTCCGACATCAGGTAGTGAACCTGCTTACAAAAAATGGGTCTTTGGCTGACGGTCAACTCACCGACCGGTTCATCGGCCCAGTCACCGGGCCTACTTTTGTCCTGTTTCAGCGAAGACCTAACATGCCCGATTCCCGCCCAACCGCTTCCGTCCTCCCTGCCCTGCGCGGCGGCCTGATTGCCGCCCTGGTGGCCCTTGCCGCACCGGTGCACGCCGAAGAGCCCGTCAGCGACGCACGCTGGGTCAGTGACAGCCTGAGCACCTATGTGCGCAGCGGCCCCACCGATGGCCACCGAATCGTCGGCACCCTGAAGTCCGGCCAACAGCTGGCCCTGCTCGGCACCCAGGGCAACTACAGCCAGGTGCGTGGGCAGAATGGCGATGTGGTGTGGATACTCAGCAACGACCTGCAGGCGGTGCCGGGCCAGAACGAGCGCCTGCCGCAACTCGATGCCCAGGTCGCGCAGCTGACCGGGCAGTTGAAGACCATCGACGACAGCTGGAAGAGCCGCGTGCAGGGCATGCAGGAAACCCTCGACTCACGGAAAAAGCTGATCGACGAACTGGAAGCGCGCAACAAAGCGCTGAACGAGCAGTTCGACGAAAGCCAGTCGACCCTGCGCGATACCCAGGCGCGTCTGGGTGACGAGAACAAGCAGGTGATGATGCGCTACATGGTGTATGGCGGCAGCATTGCTGGGGCGGGCCTGCTGGCGGGGCTGATTTTGCCAGCGCTGACCCGGGGGCGGAAGAAGAACGATCGCTGGTTCTGACAGCGGGGCCATCCTGCACAGGCCTCTTCGCGGGTAAACCCGCGAAGAGGCCTATAAGCGCTTACCTGCTACGCGCCTTGTCATAGATGGCCTTGGCTTGCCCCGCTGAGGCGTTACATTGAGCCATATCACCCTTTTTCTGAGCATCCTTCGCAGTTTGCAGATGCACTTTGAAGTCATGGGCCATACCGCCATGCATCGCCTGACCACTCGCCTTGTGGAAGTCCTCAAGCTGCTTGATCTTGGCTTCGCAGTTGGTGGCCGCCGAGTCATCAGCATGGGCAGCAAAACTCAGCACAGAAGCAATCACCAACAAAGGTATGCATTTTGTGGATTTCATGGAGCGTTCTCCTGGAAAACCATAGGGTTCGTCGAGGTGTATTCGGCTCGACGCAGCGAAAAGCATAGTTGGCCGATTCCTGTAGCGCAGCGCTTCAGCCCAGCGGTAAACCGGTCTCGGCGAACAGGAAGTCGATGAAAACCCGCACCCGTTGCGGCATGTGCCGGGCCTGGGGGTAGATCAGCAAGAATGGCCGCGAGGTCCCGCCAAACTCGGTAAGCACCTCCACCAGCTCACCCGTGGCCAGTGCATCCTGCACGGTAAACCGGTAGGCCTGCATCAGCCCACCGCCATGGCGTACCAGCGTGGCCGTGGCAAGAAAATCGCCCAGGCAGGTGAACGCGCCCTGGGTTTCGAGTTCCACCAGGCGGCCATCCTGGCGAAAGCTCCACGGCGGGCGGCGGCCGCTGCTGGGCATTTCAAACTGGATGCACTCGTGCTGCTGCAAGTCCTCCAGCGTTTGCGGCGTGCTGGCGCGGGCCAGGTAGCCCGGGGTGGCCACCACTATTAGCTCGGCATCCTCCAGGCGGCGTGCGACCAGGCGTGAATCGGCCGGCTCGCGGCCACGAATGGCCAGGTCGAACGGCTCTTCGGCAAAGTCCACGTTGCGGTTGCTGACATGCACATCCACTTGCACCTTTGGATAGCGCTGGCGAAAACGCGGCAGCAATGGCAGCAGCCGATGATGGGCATAGGGCGTTGGCGCACTGATGCGCAGGCGGCCGCTCGGCTCGACCTGGCCACCCGTGACCTGGCGTTCGGCCTCGACCAGTTGCCCCAGTGCCAGCCGACATTGCTGGTAGTAAACCTGGCCAGCGGCGGACAAGCGCATTTGCCGGGTGGTGCGCACGAACAGGCGCACACCAAGGCGCTCTTCCAGCCGCGCCACGCTGCGGCTGACTGCTGCCGGGGTGATGCCGGCCTCTGTGGCGGCAGCAGTGAAGCTGCCGCTGTCGGCGGCCAGGCAAAACAGCTCCAGGCTGCCCAGTTGCAGGTCATCAAAATGGCGGGTCATGGTGGCTCGATTGATTACATGATGTATCGATTGAAATGCTTTGCGCCCCATTTTTCAAGTGCAGATAGCGACCTACAGTGACCCCACACCGAGCCTGTGGCTCACTTCACTGGAGAACCCGCACATGAACAAGCCAAGCACCGTCATTATTACTGGAGCCTCCAGCGGCCTGGGGTTTGCCCTGGCCGAGGCCTTCCTCGAACGCGGCGACAACGTGGTCGGCAATGCCCGCAGCCAGTCACGCCTGGAGCAGGCCGCCGCCCGCCTC
Organism: Candidatus Pseudomonas phytovorans; assembly: GCA_029202525.1. Classification (NCBI taxonomy): domain Bacteria; kingdom Pseudomonadati; phylum Pseudomonadota; class Gammaproteobacteria; order Pseudomonadales; family Pseudomonadaceae; genus Pseudomonas; species Candidatus Pseudomonas phytovorans. The sequence goes on along the minus strand of CP119325.1, from coordinate 3,229,931 downwards.
GGCAACCCCTCGAGCTTCATCGGCGTGGCGGGCGACATTGCGCAAGCCGAAACGGCGCAGCGGCTGTTCGCTGCCGCCCTGCAAACCTTTGGTAGCGTAGATATCCTGATAAACAACGCCGGCATCTTCATTGCCAAACCGTTTGTCGAGTACAGCGAGGCCGATGTCGACGCCCTGGTCGGCACCAACCTCAAGGGTTTCTTCTACCCGGCCCAGGAAGCGGCGCGGATCATGGCCAGCCAAGGACACGGGCAGATCATCGCCATCACCGCCTCCATCGCCCTGCAACCGGATACCCGCGTGCCGGCCCTGCTGCCGGTGCTGGTCAAAGGTGGCCTGAACCAGGCGGTGAAGGGCCTTGCGCTGGAACTGGCAGCCAGCGGCGTGCAGGTGAATGCCGTGGCGCCAGGGATCATCGCAACACCGCTGCACGGCGACAATGTGCAGGGGATGGGCGCGCTGTCGCCAAGTGGCCGCACCGGTTCGCCCCAGGACGTGGTAGACGCGGTGCTGTATCTGGCCGACTCGCGTTTCGTCAGCGGCGTGATTTTGCCCGTGGATGGCGGTAGCACCGCTGGCACCTGGCACTGATCCGAGGAGCACGCAGCCATGCCCTATGTTCATATCCGTGTAACCGATGAAGGGGTTACTGCCGAGCAGAAGCGCCAGCTCATCGAAGAGACGACGCGCCTATTGCACGAGGTGCTGGGCAAGCCCCCGGCCAGTACGTTTGTGGTAATCGAGGAAGTGCCAACCGACAACTGGGGTGTAGGTGGGGAGACGGTGACCGCAGTCCGGGCGCGAGAGCGGGGTTGAACCCGGGGCCCTCACTGCCGCAGCCGCTCCAACGCCTGCAACACATACCCCGTGGCCCGTTCCACCTGCCCCTCCCGGCAGGCGATGCCCAGTTGCCGCCACAGCCCTGGTCGCAATGGACGGCGCGCGATGCGCCGGTCCAGCTCGGGCACCTCACCTTCCTGCGGCAGCAACGTCGCGCCGTACCCGGCCCCGACCAGGCTCTTGATCGCATCGTTGTAATTCAACTCGATCCGCGGCTCGGGGTACATCCCCGCTGCCGCGAACCACTCGCCGGTCACCCGCGACAGCTGGGTAGTGCTGTCGTTGAGGATCAATGCCCGCTGCGCCAGCCAGGCCGGCGTGACCTTCGCTGGCGGCTGCCAGTCGGCCGGCACGTAGGCCAGGATCGGGTCGCGCCGCCAAGGGGTAACCGTCAGCCCTTTGCCGGCCACCTGCGGCAAAGCCACCAGGCCGATATCCAGCGTCCCTTCACGCAATCGCGCCAGCGACGCCTGGGACGTGAGCACTTGTACCTGCACGTCGATCCCCGGATGGTCCACACGCAAGTGCTCCAGCGCCTGTGGCAACAAGTGGGCGATGGCACCCGTAGACGCCCCCAGGCGTACCCGCCCGGTCAGCCCCTGCACCTGACGGCGCACTTCGTCCAGCGCCAGGTCGGCGTCAGCCAGCAGCCGCCGGGCACGGGCCAGCAGTGTTTCACCAATGGCCGTGGGGCGCACCTGGCCGCGGGTGCGACCAAGCAACGGGGCGCCGATACGCGCCTCTAGTTCGGCCACATGCAGGCTGATGGTGGGCGGTGCCAGGTTGAGCTGGCGGGCGGCCTCGGCAAAGGAGCCCAGGTCGCTGATGACTACCAGGGTACGGAGGCGGTCGAGGCTGATTTCGCGCATGGTCAGTACCGATCCTTCAGGAAAACTGAATACATCGGTCATCATATTCAAATTTTCATTACCAAGGCCACAGGCGAGCATAGCCCAACTTTTTCCAACCGGACCTGACCATGCACACTCCTGTTGTATTCATCGACGGCGACCAAGGCACCACCGGCCTGCAAATCCATGCCCGCCTGCAAGGCCGCAGCGACCTGCAACTGCTCACCCTGCCCGAGGCCGAGCGCAAAGACCCGCAGCGCCGCCGCGAGGCCATCAACAGTGCCGACATCGCCCTGCTGTGCCTGCCTGACGACGCCGCCCGCGAGGCTGTAGCGGCGATCGTCAACCCGCAAGTGCGGGTGATCGACGCCAGCTCCGCGCACCGCACCACCCCGGGCTGGGTCTACGGCCTGCCGGAACTCGACCACCAGCAAGCCGAACGCATTGCCCAAAGCAAGCGCGTCAGCAACCCGGGCTGCTACCCCACTGGCGCCATCGCCCTCCTACGCCCGCTGGTCAAGGCCGGGTTACTGCCCGCCGACTACCCACTGGGCATCCATGCCATCTCCGGCTATTCCGGTGGTGGCCGCGCGGCCGTCGAGCGCCACGAACAACCAGGTGCCGGCAACGCCCCGGTCCTGCAACTGTATGGGCTGGAGCTGGCACACAAGCACGTACCGGAAATCCAGCAACACGCAGGGCTGTCGGCACGGCCGCTGTTCATGCCCGGCTACGGTGCCTACCGCCAGGGAATCGTGCTGAGCATCCCGCTGCAATTGCGCCTGCTGCCCGGCCAGGTCAGCGCCGAACAGCTGCAGGCGTGCCTGGAACAGCACTACCAGGGTGCCCGCCACGTCCAGGTGATGCCGCTGCATCAGCAAGGCGCAGCCGCAAACCTTGACCCCGAGGCACTGAACGACAGCAACAACCTGCGCCTGGCGCTGTATGCCAACCCCGAGCATGGCCAGGTACTGCTGACCGCGGTGTTCGACAACCTGGGCAAAGGTGCATCTGGCGCGGCCGTGCAAAACCTCGACCTGATGCTCGGTGCGATACAGCGACAAGGCTGACAGAATAAAACCGGTTAGAATGTACAGCCCGCGCCAACCTGGCCCGGGCTGTATCCCCACCCGCCGGAGCCTGCCCCCCGATGTTCATCCTGAGCCGCCTCGACAGCGTGCCGCCCGAATCTTTTCAGAACCAGATCCGCGAACTGGTGATCCACAATGTCGGCGAACTGAGCAGTGTCGCCATTACCGCCGACAACCCGCTGTATCCGCTGTATCAGTACGGCGTCGGCATGGAGGTGCACCAGTACCTCCAAGCGCTGGATGGCACCCGCGGCCTCGCCGTGGCACTGACCCTTGCACTGGATGCCGAGGCGCCTGACCAGTTGCTGGGTTTTGCCCTGTCGCTGCCGGCAGGGGACGACAAGCAGGCTTGCTCGTTGGCGTTTCTTGCCGTGCGCGCCAGCCATCGCCGCCAGGGCATCGCCCGCGCCCTGCTGGGCGACCTGCAGGCTCGCCATGCCTGCGTGGAACTGAATGCCTTTGCCAGCCAGGTGCCGTGGTTCGAGACCATGGGTATGCAAGTGGTGGCCGCCAATGGACCACAGGTGCTGATGAGCAGTACCGGCCAGGCCAGTGATGCGCTGATCGGGCGCCTGGACATTGCACCGATTTATCAGACGGCTGAAGTGCTGCAGATTCATACCTACCTGCTTAACCAGCAGGGTGAGGATGCGATGATCGAAGCGGAGCAGATGCGCGATGAGCGGCTGGATGAGCTGGCTGCTCAGGCGCTGGAATGTGTACGGCAGCGCAAGACGGTGCATTGATCCGAGGGCCTCTTCGCGGGCTTGCCCGCTCCCACAGGGATACCATCAGGCCCAAGGGCGGTGAAGTACCTGTGGGAGCGGGCAAGCCCGCGAAGAAGCCCCACTGGCCCGTCAGCCATGCACCCAGCGCCGATGCAGCCCACGCGCCAAGGCATCGAGCATGAACCCCAGCACGCCAATCAGCAGCACCATCGCCATCAGCTCGGAATACGCCAGCCGGTCACGGGTATCAAGAATGAAGTACCCCAGCCCCGCGCTCACCCCCAGCATTTCGCACGGCACCAGCACGATCCACAGAATCCCGATGGCCAGGCGCACACCGGTCAGCACATGGCCAATCACCCCCGGCACGATCACCTTGCACAAGGTTTCCCAGCGGGTGGCGCTCAAGCTGCGGCTCAGTTGCAGCCAGCGTGGGTCCAGCTGCCTTACCCCAGCGGCAGTGTTCAGCAAGATCGGCCACAACGCGGCAAATGCCAGCAGGAAGTAGATCGGCTGATCACCCACGCCCATCAGCATCACCACCACCGGCATCCACGACAGAGGCGAGATCATGCGCAGAAACTGAAACGCCGGCGTGGTCGCCGCTTCCAGGTGCCGGTAGCTGCCCACCAGCAAGCCCAACGGCACGCCAATCAAAAGTGCCAGCAGCAGCCCGACCAGGATGCGCTTGAGGCTGACCCAGATGTGCCCGTAGACCTCGCCCTGCCCCAACAGCTCGATCAGGCTGGCGAGAGTGGCCTGCGGAGAAAAGCGCGCCGACAGGCCGTCGACCTGGCCGAATACGGCAACACCGGCCCACCACAACAGCAACAAACCCAACAACCCAGCCAGGCCAAGCCCGGCATGTACGACATGCATGCGCATCAGACGGCGAACTCCTCGCTACGCTCGAAGTTTTCGGCAATCCCGAACACCGACGGGCCTCCGACCGCAGCAATGGCATTGCGCACAAAGCGGTCATCGACCAGGTCGCGGGCAGTCTGCGCCGGGTCAAGCCCGGCAAGGAACGCGTTATCACCTTCTATCAGGGTGGTTTTCAGCCGTTTGACCAACTCTTCGGTGTAACTGGGGAATGGGTACGGCTGGAAGTCGATGCGTTTCTCATCCCATTGCTGATGGCGAATGGCACCACTGGCAATGTAGCTGGCGCGGTCCTCGGCGGCCGGGGCCAGTACCTTGGCCAGCACTGCAGGGTCGTGCGGCGTATACTTGTTGGGGCCGGCCCTGGACAGCAACGCGGCGGCTTCGGCGCGGTGGTCGCGGGTCCAGTGCTGGGCCTTGACGATGGCATTGACCACTTTCTGTGACCACTCCGGGCGGTTGTTCAAATCATGCTCATGCATGAACACCACGCAGCACGCGTGGTTGCGCCATACATCGCCGGTAAAGCGCTGCACGCGGCCAACCTTGAGGGTCTCGGCCAGGGCGTTGAACGGCTCGGCGACGATGTAGCCGGCGATGCGTTTACTGGCCAGAGCGGGTGGCATGTCAGATGGCGGCAATACCAGCAAATTGACTTCGTTAGCGGCCAGTTGCGCGCTGACTGGTTTCGACACCGGGGTCAAGCCGTTGTCGTTGAGCATCTGCTGCAACACCACATTATGGATCGAGTACCAGAACGGAATGGCCACGGTCTTGCCACCGAGCTGTTTCAACTCGGTAATGTCCGGGGCCACGGTCAGCCCCGAACCGCCCACGTGGTTCCAGGCTACGACCTTGGCCGGCACTTTGCTGGCGTAGCGCGCCCACACGGTCATCGGTGACAGCAGGTGAATGACGTTGACCTGGCCCGAAATGAACGCCTCGATCACCTGCGCCCAGCTGCGTAGCAGTACCGGGCGCTCGGCCTTGATGCCTTCAGCTTCGAACAGGCCGTTGTTGTGCGCCACCAGCAATGGCGTGGCGTCAGTGATGGGCAGGTAGCCGATGCGCACCGGCGCATCCGGCTCGGCGGCGGCGCGGGCCTGCAGGCTTGAGAGCAACGGCAGCGCGCCGGCCGCCGTAAGCATGGCACCCAGCTTGAGAAAATCACGACGCGAAGAAGAGGAACAGCAGTCATCCATGCACATGGACAGCCTCCGAGGGCAAAGGGGTTGAGGTAGGTTCGTCTGTGCGGCTTGCCCGCCGAAGGGTTTTGAGAATTTCGATACGCAGTGCGCCCAGTTCTTCGACCCGTTGCGTGCGCGGTTGCGGCAGGTCGATGTGCCACTGTCCGAGGGTGTGCGCCGGGTGGTTGCCCAGTAGCAGCACCCGGTCGGACAGCAGCAGGGCTTCGTCGATATCGTGAGTGATCAGCACCGCCGCCGTGTTGTGGGTGTCGATCAGTTGCAGCAACAGTTGCTGCATGTCGGCGCGGGTCACTTCATCCAGCGCACCGAACGGCTCGTCGAGCAGCAGCACTTCGGGCTGGCGGGCCAGGCAGCGGGCCAGTGCCGTGCGCTGGGCCATGCCGCCTGATAGCTGCGCCGGGTACTGGCCACGGGCGTGGTCCAGGCGCACCGCGGCAATCGCATGGTCGATGCGTGCGCGCCGCTCAGCAGCGGCCAATTTGGGCTGACGGGCGAAGTCGAGGCCAAAGGCGACGTTCTTCTCCAGGCTCAGCCAAGGCAGCAGGCTCGGGTCCTGGAACGCCACCGCCAGCCGGGGATGCGGCCCCTGCAGCGGCTGGCCGTGCAAGGCCACACTGCCACCGCGGGGCTCCTGCAAGCCGGCCAGCACCCGCAACAGGCTGGATTTGCCGACGCCACTGGGGCCGAGAATGCTCACCACTTCACCGGGGGCCAGCTGCAGGTCGAACTGCGCCAGCACCTGCTGCCAGCCACCCTCACGCGGGTAGCCCAGGCTGATATCGCGGGCTTCGAGCAACACGTGGGTCATGCGGCGCCCGCCTGGCGTTGCAGTTCGGCGCGCAACTGCACCAGGCTGGGCGTGACGATCGGCACGAAGGCCGATTCGCGCCAGCGGCGGGCAAAACCTTCGCCATACTCGCTGAGGTAGGCCTTGCCGCCACTGGCCTGCAGCTCCAGCTGCACGGCATCGGCGGCACTTTCGGCCAGCGTGATGCGCAGCTTGAACAAGGCTGCCGGCTGCTGCTGAAAGCGGCCATCGAGCAATCCCTGCATCAGCTCGCTCACGGTATTTTCCAGGCGTTCGCTGAGCACCTGACGTGCCTCGTCGAGGAACGAGGCACGTCCATGCAGATGCGCTTGCACCTCTTCCAGCGCCCGTCGCGCCAGGCCGATGGCCATGCCGCACTGCAGCGCCAGGAACGCCGGGCGTACCCGTGGCAGGAACTCGCGGGCATTCTCGTGCAGCAGCCAGTCACGCGCCAACGGCACCTGGTGGAACGCCAGTGCAGCCGTGTTACTCGACTGCAGGCCCATCAGTTGCAGGTCGTCGGAGCGCTCCAGGCCTTGCGCGTCGGAAGGAATGGCCAGTATGAACGGCGCACCACCGGCTTCGTCTTCGATGGCCGCCGCCACCACAAATCCGCTTTTGCGCAGGTTGGTCACCCAGTGCAGCCGCCCTTCCAGGTTCCAGCCATCGGTTGCAGGGCGACCGCGCACCTGCAACGCTTCTATACCAGACAGGAATTTCATGGCGTTGGACAGCCCGGTGGCACCGGCCAGTTCGCCGGCCAGCAGGCGCGGCAGCAGGCGTTCACGCAGGGGCTGGTTGGGGCTGTGCAACAGGTATTCGATAAAGGCGCGCTGGCCCCAGCAGACGAAGGCTGCGGCCAACGAGCGGCTGGCAATGGCGGCAATTGCTTCGACCGCGTCGGTCACCTGCCCGCCTGTGCCGCCCAAGGCCGGGTCCACACCCACGCGCAAAAGCTGCGATTCGGCGATCTGCGCCAGCACCTGCTGCGGTTCGCACAGGCCCCGGTCGATGGCCTCGGCATTGGCGTCCAGCCAGTGTCGAAATGCACAATCTTGCATGGTCTTGCTCCTGTTGAAACACCGGGGCCGCTTTGCGGCCCGTTCACGACACAAGGCCGCTCCTGCAACGACCGCGTAAAGGTCGCGGTCACACGTGGGCTATGCAGAAGGCTGCCACCGGTATTTGCCAAGCTCGTCGTTGAGTGGCGTCTGGGCGAAAACATTAGCAAAGTTGCAGAGGGTTGCGAGGCTTACCCCCAGAATCACTTCCAGCGCGTTGCCTTCGCTGAAGCCTGCTTCACGGAAGGCCTGGTAGGTGGCTTCGCTGACATTGCCACGGGTGTCGATCACTTCGCGGGCAAATGCGGCCAGGGTTTCGTAACGGGCATCGGGCAGCTCGCCACGGGCACGCAGGGCATCGACCACCTCTTGCGGCAGCTTGGCCTTGTTCAGCGCCACAGCGGTGTGGCCGGCCACGCAGAAGTCGCAGCCATGCCGGGTGGCAGCAATCAGCTGCACCACTTCGCGCTCGGCCAGGCTCAGCTCGGATTTGCCGTTGAGTGCTGAAACGGTCACGTAGGTTTCCAGCGCTGCAGGGGCGTTGGCAAGCACGCCCAGCAAGTTGGGGATGAAGCCGGAATTTTTCTGCGCGTTCTCAAGAAACGGACGCGCCGCTTCCGGTGCGCTCTGCAGGGTGTGTAGAGTAATGCGCGAGGACATGCAGTGGTCTCCTTTGATGGGTGTCACTACAGTCTGTTGGTTATAAGAATTACCCTCCATATTCATCAGTCGCCTTTCCTTGCTCCTGAGTCTTTGTATTAGATGATTTCGTCCAGCCACCTTGTCGATTGGTTATTAGAAGGCCTGGAGCTTGATGCCAGCCTGTTTCATGTCGGCCGCTACTGCGGCGGCTGGCACGCCAGCACCCAGGGCATGGGGCGTGCCAGCTTCCACTTGGTAGTGCAAGGGCATTGCTGGCTGCACATCGATGGCCAGGCGCAACCGGTGCGCCTGGAAAAGGGCGATGCCGTTTTCCTGTTACGCGACTTGGCCTATCGCCTGTCCAGCGACCAGGATCCGCTCGACGCCTGTGCCCAACCGCGCCAGGCAATGCAGGCACTGGACAGCGAGGCCAGCGACGGCGTCGGGCTGGTCTGCGGCTTCTTCCATTTCCAGTCCGGCTTGTCTTCATTGATTGTCGAAGGCCTTGCTGACTGGATATTGCTGCGCGCCGAAGACCCCGCCGGCAATGCCGCGCGGGCGTTGTTCGAGCTGATTCTGGAAGAATGCCGCCGTACCGCTGGCCCGTCGCAGGCGTTGCTTGAGCGGCTGACGCACCTGTTGTTCCTGTACGTGCTGCGCCAGCAGGTGATTGCCGGCCAGTCGCTGGGCGGGCTGGTCGCCCTCGCCCGCCAGCCCGCGTTTTCCGGGCTGCTGGAGCAGTTGATCGAGCAGCCAGGGCAAGCCTGGACGCTGGAGAGCATGGCCGGTTGCACCGGCTTGTCGCGGTCGGCGTTTTTCAAGCGCTTCAATGAACTGGCCGGGCAATCACCGGGGCAGGTGCTGCTGGCCCTGCGCATGCGCCATGCCAGCCAGTTGCTGCGGGCGGGGAATACCGTAGAACAGGTGGGCGCGCAGGTGGGGTATCAGTCGGTGGCGGCGTTTACCCGGGCGTTTGCCAAGGCAGTTGGGGTGCAGCCGGGGGCGTACCGGCGGCGGCACCAGGGTCACAGTAAGCTGTGAGGAGGATTGCTCCACTCTCAGCTGACACTACCCGCTGATGAGTGCTGCGCAATTACGCGCTCACACCCTTTTCCGTAAACTCGACGGTGACACCTTTACCCCGGTAGTCCAAGTCGGTAGGCAGCATGATTTTATGATTGTAGGTGCGGTTCTTCCACTTCAGCTGAACTTCGATAGCATCAAGCTTTTGTGTCGGGTCGCTAATCGTCAGGGTGAGCTTAGCGTCCTTTAACAGCGCGACAAATGCCAGTGGTGCCTTGGGTGTAATCTTTACCTCATCCAAATCAATGTCGACCGATGGGCTGAAAATCGATCCGGCCGCTAGGTTTTTTTTACTCGAAACAATGTATTGCGACGTGGCAGAGCATACAAAAAAAGGTTGACTTCCAACCGAGCCCGCCTTTCGAATCACATACGCATACCTGTCTTCACTTACTTGACCGTGATTGATCCACAGCGAAAATGTACCGCCGCTTACGGGTTCGGCAGACTGGTCACCATTAATGGATTTCCATGAACCCCGACTGGTGGTCAGCTCTACACTCACGTCGGCTGGCAGTAAAAACTGATAGACGACACCGTCGTGGCTCACTTCAGAGATATCTGACTGCCTGAACGTCCCAGAATTTATGCTATACCCCCCAGTACTGGTTTCTGAGCGCACGTGCCATGTGTCATGCCAGCACTGATTTACTGTGGTGTGCACATTATGAGACACGCCCGACAGGTCCCCTGTGAGGCCAAGACAATAAATCTCGCCGGCCAACGTGATGATTGTTTTACGGGAGGCTTTGATGTTTTGCCGCGACAGGACCATGGTCGCGACACCTACTGTGCCATCGCTGAGAACCCCGGCAAAATCATGACTGCCCCAGCCGTGGCTACCGAACCGCACCTGTGGATACTCGAAATGAGGATCTTCTTCCACCGTGGTCCCAGGCAAATACTGCCAGTGCCACACGGGCTGGATGCCCTCGTATTCTTTACCATGGGTATGAACGAAATAGCTCCCCCCGCCCATGTAATACCCCTTAAGATTTTCACCATTTCCCGTTTCGGTGCCAACGGTTCGCGTGGATATCACTTTGCAGAAAACCGCGAAATCATTGTCAATGTGCGACAGGTAGTCATTGGTCCAAAATGCTCGAGTCCCCCTGAACCCTGGAACCGTCAGCCCTTTTCCGCTCGCCAGCTCTTTCATCTCGCGTAACCGGCCTGGATTATTAGCGGTCGGCAGCAGCGCCTCGCACCACCTCGACCATGCTGATGTCCCGCCGCCGCTGCTACGGCTGATGGCTCTTCCCAGAGCATGAAAATCATAACGCCCGGCATAAGCGCACCATGCCAAGCCCTCGGTCAAATGAAGTTCGATATTTTCCAGGCTGGCTGATGTCAAGCCGAAGACCCCGACCAGTGCGGCTTTGAACTTGAAAACCGTCTCCAGGAACACGAAACCGTAACTACCTGCATATAATTGCGAGCACACGGACTTATCACGTATCACGAAAGGGTTGTGTTGACTGTAACTGTAGTCCGTCCTGATGCCCTCCCCCCAGGTCGGGGCCGACAGGCTGGCGAACTCACAGCACTTTGAGACGGCCCTTGAGGCTGCATAGGCCTGCGCCAGGTAGCTCACATCCGATGTGTTTTTCCAGCCGGCAAGTGACCAGAAAAGCTGAATATATGCAAACTCGACCTGATTGGCGGCGTACTGTTTTTGGTCAACATTAGTAAGCGTCCGGACATATTCAATACTCTCAAGAGGTGCTTTACGTGTAACGGACAGGAGCATCAGGCAACGCGCCACTTGTGACGCAAGACCCACCTTTAAATGATACCAATTGCCGGTAACATATCCCTGCTCCGTATAAAAACGTACTGCCTCCGCCGCACACTTCCCGCTGGCATCGTCATTATGCTTCACGGCGAAACTGGCAAGCATCTTTACACGTTCCAGGTGCTCATACAGAGGGGCCGTATTTCCGCCTACCTCTTTTTTTTCCGGATAGATAATATCTTTGAATTTCCCGTCTTTATAGTCGGCCTTCCATTTACTGACGGTTGCCTCGGTGGCTGCGGTGGTTTCGCGAGCCACCAGATACTCCAGCATTTTCTCGGCATCGGCCAGCCAGGCCGACGGGGCCGCCTTCATACTCCGATTGGCCTCTTCAACCCACGCATCACTGAGGTTCATGTTCCTGCTCCTGAATGTGATTACAGGCAACGGGGCGGCCCTTTGACTGCATCGGGTAGTCATTAGGGAAAACTGCCCATTTCCATTAGCGTGGGCGAACCGATGCCAAGCGGCAACTGACAAAAATGACAGTTGTGGATGGCCGAGCGCCCGCCTAAAAAGTGAGTTCTTATCAAGAGGACTTACGCCATGCCTGCTACAACGCAGCCGTCGTTGGAAGATACCCGTGCAGCCGCATGGCAACCCTGCAACACGGGAATACCGTTGAACGACAAGTGGAGCAAAGCGGTACGTACTTTCCATGTGCATGATGCGATCACTGGCGAACCGCTAGATGGCTCTCCACTTTCGTTCACCTTCGGCAGCGATTCGACCCAGGACAAATGGCCCGCATTGGTGCGAGCGAAACTCGGGGAGCATGGCCTGGATGCTTTTTTGCGTTTGGGGACGGCCACATCCGCTACCGGCGATATCAACGCAGAAAAGACCATCGACTTCTGGCAACTGGGCAAACAGGTGCGGGTCTTCATCGCAGGTTTTGAAGAAACCGATAAAACCGCCATCTGGTCCTGTGCCTCGCGCAGCGCCATCGGCAGTGAAGCCACACTGGCGCAAACGTTGGAGGCCTTCGTCCAGGCCCCGGAAGGGGGTGCCGGCGAGCGCGATGTGCAATGTGCTTTGCACGATAAACAAAGCCGCAGGGTCATCCAGCAGTGGACCTGCACGTTGGACTACAACGCCGGCAAGGACGCCCTGTCGGTGCGGGTAAAGGCCCTGGCAGACAGCATCGACGCCACTCTCCAGATTCAGCATATCATTCACGACAGCGGCAAAGTGCTGACCTCCAGGAATGATAAAACCCAAACCGCCTGGACACTGAAACTGCCGGCTGCGTTGGACCTTGAGCTGACGGTGAGGCCGGTTGAGCCCGCGTTGAGCGGCGCACAGGCCCGATGGGTACGCTGCCACGCCGGTATTCCGCTGAATGACAAATACAGCGCGGCCGAGCGCAAGCTGGTTGTGCATGACGGTTACAGCGGCGAGCCACTACCAGGGTCGCCACTGACGTTCATCTTCGGCGACGAGAGGACCGCAGACAAGTGGCCCGCCCTGGTGCGAAAGCAGCTGAAGAACGCCGGCCTTGATGCGTATCTGCGGCTGGGTACCGAGGCAGAAAGTAATGGCACCATCGAGGCTGATGGCAAAATCGACTTCTGGCATGTGAACCGGCCTCTGCGGATCGACCTCGGTGGCTTTTTGGAAGCGGATAATGCAGCGCCATGGTCGTGCGCCTTGCGAGACGCCAAGGGTGCGCCAGTTACACTGGCGCAAGCCATGGACACTTCCATCCAGGCACCCACGGATGGCGCTGGCGAACAGACTGCGCTGTGCACCCTGCTGGACAAAAGCACCCGGCATGTCGTTCAGCAGTGGTGCTGCGAACTGGAGCACACGGCCAAGCCGAACCTGAGCGCTCGCGTCGAAGCGCTGGCCAAGAGCATCCATGACAACCTGCACATCAGGCATGCTGTTCACGACTTAGGCAAAGCCCCGGCAGCCAAGGGTGAACAAACAGCCTGGACACTGGCGCTGCCCGCTGCACTGGAACTTGAGCTGACGGTGAGTGACGCGCGTACTTCTATCGCTCAGGTACTTGACGAGTGCGTGCAACCTCCCGAAGCCGGGTTCGGCCAGCGGGTGATTGAACTGATCCTGGAAGACACCACCAGCAAAACCGTGGTCAAGAAGTGGCCATGCGTGCTGGATTACACAGATGACGAAGACAGCCTGCTCAGCCGTATCGATGCCGTTGTGGACAGTGTTAACACCCATGCGCCCATCCTGGCTAAAAAAAATGGGTCTGAAGACACCGTAGCAGCACACAAAAAAGACTTGTCGATCTGGTTCATGAACACTGCAGGGCTCAAGCTGACAGTGCGCCAGGCCCCAACGCTCTCTATCAACTTGGGCTTTCCGGGTCTGGCAGCTGATGCCCAGGACGATGACATCCTCCCAACGATGATCGGCTTCGAACCGGCCAGCATTGGTGGCGGCGCGCACGTGTGGCGCAGCCCTGGCTACCTGCTGGCGGACCGCGACCTGGCCATCGGTGAGCGATTGCAGGCCTGGGTTATCAGCGAGCAGGACGGACACGTGGTCAAGTCTGTGGCCTGGACAGCTGAGGCAGATACCTGCAACCAGAATGATTGGCCAAAAGCCTTCCTTGAGGCCATAAATGACGCACCGGATGCAGCGGACGGCAGCAAGGTGCTGTCTGCGGGTTACTTGGAACAAGCCGGTGGGCTTGAGGTTGCCAAGACAGGAAGTCCGGGTTCGGAAGCATTCAACAGACTGGACGCAGCCGCGAAGATGGAGCTCAACCGGCTGTGGTGCTTTGGTGAAGATTGCCGTCTGTTCAGCAATGCACCGTTCAAGGCCAATCAGGTCATCGCTGCGCGGGTGCCAGATGTGAGTTCGCCGACGGGTACGAGTATCGCTATTCAGGTACGGGATAGAACGACTCAGTATTTGTACGAAACCTATCTGTTTTCTCCCACGCACACGGAAAGATCAACAGGCGGGGCAAAGGCGTTGTGTGCGCACATCAACCAGTCCCACTCACAAAACGGCATGCTGCGGGCCGGGGTTTTGGGGGCTGATGGCGTTACTGTAGTACCAGAGGATGTAAAGAATGCGCTCTGGATACCGCAGTACTCGAACCTGTCTGTAGAGGTGGATGCGCTGACGTGGCGCAAACATCGTCGGGTACACGCTTCCAGCCTGAAAGCAGAAGATAAAATACAACTTATCGTGCTGGACAGTCTTTCCGGCGTTCACCTGCCTGGTTCGCCTTTTATTTATGCCCTAAAAGAAAAAGACACCGACCCCGGTCAATGCTTCAAAGCCTTTGCCGAAGCACTTCAAGAATCCCCCCTTGGAAAATACGTCCGTGCAGGCAGTGCGGCTTCAGCAGACGCATTGCCGATCGCAAGCGACTGCATGATTTGGGTCATGATGCTGCCGATAAAGGTATTTATGGTCGGCCCACTCGATTCAGGGGAAAAGAGCGAGTGCGCGCTCACCTCGGCCGACGGTCGTCTACTGACTTTCGGCGACCTTTATAAAGATTATAGAAGCGGATTATCCGTGACACTCACTGAACGCTGGAGCGGGAGAGCGCTCACGTCGTGCGAATGGCAAGCTGACTCCACAACAACGATATCCGAAGCTGACTGGCTCAAGGGGTTGGCCGCAGCATTGACACCTCTTCTGGACTCGGCATCTTTCATGACTTGGAGCGAAACGGCACAAAGTATCCCCTCTGCTGTCTCCAGCGAGTGCACCCTCTGGGTACCCGAAAGTGCGGACACTACATGCATCGTTCGACCTTGGCGAGCACCTGAACCCTGCACTCCACAAGCGCCACCCGCACTGCACCCGACATTAGTCTTCCTGCAAGATAAGCTGGCCTGTGAAGAAGCGATTGTCTATGCGGCACTCTATCTCAATGAGCTAAAGAACTCTGTCGACCGCATAAAATTCTCGCACCTCACGGCCTGGGGCGGAGAAGTCATCAGCGACGCGGATGTCGATAAACTTGATTACTGCATGCGAGGCGCTAAATTCGGCGTTGCGGCGCCGTGGATCACGCGATCGGCAGTGGTCCAGAGAATCGAGAACGATGCTCTCGGTCATCCCTATTATAACGGGTTGACCTACGGTGACCCGCACAAGGCAATGGAGTCTGCGGATCTGCCGGCTTTATTGGCATCGAGCATCGCTCGATCGGGACAGTTACCAGTACCTACCGATGTATGGCAAATGGGGTTGCCTCGCGACCATTGGGTGGACTGCGAAGCTTGTAACGAGGTGCGTGCTGTTTTTACGATGCGCACGCACCGTTATAGCAATATACTGATATCAACAGTAAAGAAAATTTTGAATCGGCGTGAAAGCGGCAACTATAAATTCGTCTTTGACGGTTCAAATATAGCGACTGTCATTCAAGCACTGAAGACCGCTGACTTGCTGTCAGTGGACGTGAACAAAATCATTAAATATTTCGACACGACAGCTACGGAAGAAGCTGAAAAGGCATTCGCCGATATGGACAAAAAAGTCTTCTACGATATGGGTGAAGATCTGCCCTTACCCTTTTACGAGAAAGTGTATGGCTTCGTAAAACGAGAACGTATTGCACGCGGCTGCTCTTGGCAACAGGCAGAGGAGTTCGGCATGCACGCCAAGCATCAGACTGCAGAGAAATTTCCAAACAAGGCCGAAGCGGCTAAAATTGCAATACCCCATATGAAAGCAGCTCTGCTCCACGTGGACAGCAACCTGTTAGAGCATCTCAACAGACTATTGAGTCATCATGAAATTACAAGCGCGATCATACAAGAGAATCTAGCCAAATTAAAAAGCGCCTTAATCCAGCATCCCTTCGTATATGCGTGTTCCTTGCAATTACAGCTCACTGCAGATGCTTATGAAAAAGGCATTCGTGTGGCGTCCAGCACCTCAGATTTTTCACCCATGGCGCTTGTACAATCTGCTCTCCTGCCTCTGCGCAGCACAGGTAGGCGCACCGGCGGGATTAGCGTATACGTACCGCAGAACGTCCATCTTCCAAAGGCTTTCAAGCTCTTCAGCGCAAGCTATGTGAGCGCTTCCAATATTGCTCGAGCGTGCGCTTTGCCACTATCGATCGACCCGCCAATTGTGGGTAAGCCTTTCTCGCCCAAGGACACGCTGTGCGCCGACTACACTGCGACACTTGGCTCTGAGGTTTATGACATTAGCGGCGCTGTCGAGAATGGTGTCGATCCGAAAACCGGCCTGTTCCACGCCCACTGCCCTGTCGGCGTCATCCGCGGCCTTGAAGGTAAAGGCCCGGAAATTGACCTGACGCTGCACTACAGCGCCACCCGCGCCAATGAAGGCGCCCTGGGTGACGGCTGGGCCTTCCGCTTCAGCGCCTACGACAATCGTCAACACCGCCTGACACTGAGCAATGGCCAGACCGTTACATTGACCGCCGAAAACGTGAGCGCGGCGCAGGGCAACAAGCGGCTGGCAATCAATGGCATCACACTCACCGGAGCCAACGGCAGCTTCGATGCGCTGAACAAGATAACGATTGTTTTTCCATCGGGACGATCAGAAACCTTGGCCAAGCCTGATCCTCACGACGGCGAGGAGCCGAGTGAGCATTTTAAAACCCTGTTGGTAAGTAAGCTGGGGCATATCAAGGCGAATCTCAGTCAGTGGCGAAAAGAAAGCGGGATCAGCAGCGAGCACAAAGCCGACTACGAGGGCAAGATCAAAAACATCGAAAAGATGCAAACGGATATGAACCGCAAGGCCTTCATCCTGGTGCCCGTTAACATTGAGTCCCCTCTCGGTGGAAAACTGACACTAGCATGGGCCGGTAGCAAAGGGCATGTAAGGCTGACGTCTATCGCCGATGGCAATACAACCTTGCTCAGCGCATCACATGAAGAACCGGTTGCGATCGGTAAGTACAGCAGTACATTTACAGTGTGGCCCGACAGCGACGAAGCCTATGACGTCAAGCTTACTATCGAGGACTGCCTGCTCACCCATTTGACACATCAAGGTCAACTTGAGGCCACGCCTGTGCAATCAGTCGTCTTCGGCTATCAACGCGAACCCGTGCTTGACCGCGTGCTTTGTTCGGTGGTCGAGCAAGATGGTTCGCTGGAAGTGGTGAGCTACGTACCTGAATGGCGAGATTGGGATATCAACGAAACCGCGATTCCCTTGTCGAGGGTCGGTCGACACACGCTGGTGCCAGGAGCTGGGCAGCAAAGCATCAGCCATGCCTGGCGCTATGAAGGGCACATCGATCATTTGCGTGATGACGGCAACACCTATAGCGCTATCTGCATGCAGGATAACGGCGACAGCAAACGCGCGCCTTTCACCCGACGAACCTGGATGCTAAAGAACGGCTTCCTGGTCCAGACCCAAGTCATCGAAGAGTTGCCCGGTGTCGCCCGCGAGACCACTTCCATGACTTACCCCGACACCGTCACCGCTGCCGACCCAGCCGTGAAGTACCGTCTGGGCACACAGCCGCTCAGTACTACGGTACTGACCGAAGACCTTAGGCCGCATCGCACCTCAACCGGCACAGCACTTGACCAGCAAGATCCGCCTGTAAAGGAGAGCAACTGATGAACGCCACCACCCAAAAAACCAGCGCGGTTACCGATTACGTGAAGTGCACCCTGGAAACAACCGTCTTCGAATATGACCAGCACACCGGAGCAGTGCTGAAAACGGTCACCGATGACGGACAGACCACACACTTCTGCTATTACCCTGCCAAGGTCGGCGACAGCAACGCGCCTGACATCAGCAAGCTGGTGAATGGGCTCAAGCTGGAAAAGAATGAGGCCGCTTTTCCCTCCAAACTACTGGTATGCCCCCAGGTTCCAGACCCAACATCACCCCCACTCATGGGCCAGTGCAGTTATCTGAAGTTTCCCGACGGAAGTCTATCGGACGTGTCCGTAACGCTATTTGGCTATGGCCACGCCCGTAAAGGCAGCAAGGGAGTGTTGATCCCCGATACCGTCATAACAATGGAAGGTGTCTCGGTGGACACCACCCAAACATGTTGGGCAATCACTAAGGCCAGAGGACGCGTGGGGCTTCTGGTTGATCTGCAGCAGGTAACGCATGCCGAAAGCAATGGCAAGACCACCACCACTTCGACTCGCTGGTACAAAGACAATGACGCTCGCCAGACCAGAGCGCTGACCGAGACAGTCAACGTCGACGCCACTGAAGGCACGTTACGAGCGAAAAGCGAGTCACCGCTGAAGGTAGGCGAGCTCAACCTGACCGCGGTCGTTTCCCACAAAATCCGCTCGGGTCGCAGCGACCGCATGCTGCGGGAAGCACAACAGGACGAGTCCGGCATCCCGACGTCGATGGTGTTTCATACCTATGACGCGTGCGATCGCCCGCTGGCCAGCACCACCTATGCCTGGGATCCGGCAGGATTTGAAAAGGGTCGCAGCAATGGTTTTAGCTCAAGTGGCAAAACGCATACCTGGTCAGGGCAAGGCAATGGCACTTGGGTTACAACATCCGGCCCGGATGGCCGCCTAGGGCGCACCCTGCTTGATGGCTTCCAGCGCCCGGTGCGACGCGAATTGCAAAGCAGGCCAGACAACGAAGGTAACAGCCACTTTGTAACCCTCGAAGAAATAACCTACGACAGCCTGGGCAATGTCCGCCAGCAGTGTACTTATGACTATCTTCCCGGCGGGTTGTGTGTACGCAACGAGGGCGTCAGTTTATCGACCAACTTGCGCGATTGGTTCTGGGAAGTGATCGAAGAGCATCCAGGTAACAAGGCGGATGGTACGCAAACTCGGCGGATGAGAAGCCTGACCGGCTCGTCGGTGCATGGCCTCATGCGAGGTATGGAGGAGATACAGACCAATCATCGCAGTGGCAGTGTAACGCTGTCGCGCAGCTTCATGCGGCCGACCCCTGACGGGAAAAAACTGGAAGATTTCGGTCTGCTCACTGAGCAACTCACCAACGCCCGTGGCCAGCACGTCAAAACCACGGAAACGATTGGCAGCATTACCCGAGAGTGGAAAACCGAATATGACGAACTGGGACGCCGCACGCAGATAATCGCTCCAGACGACACCGTGATCAAGTGGACATACCAGGGGTTGAGCCACGTCCCCATCAAAGTGTGTATGCTGCCCACATCAGGTACCGAGCTTCAGTTGGGCGAGCAGACACTGTACGGCGATGGAAACCGGGGCGATGACATGGCCACCAGAACCGTGGGCAAACCGGGCTCCAAACAGATAACGACATTTAATGCTAACGGAGTGCAACGCCCCGATGGCACCCTTGTATTCAGCGAACGGAGTGCTGACGGTGGCGTAACATCTTGGTACGCGCAGGGTAAACAGCCAAGTGCGCAAAAGAAACTTCTGTCCAGCTTCAGCTACAACGCCGTTACCCAGGCCATGCATGCCGAAAAACCTGCCGATGGGCTCATCAATCCAGACATCATCAGTTGTACGAGTTGGTCACCCCTGCTCCTGGGCCAAACATGGAACAGGCGCACCGTGCGCAGGGTGCAACAACTCGAAAGCTGCACGCGTTCGATGCGCAGTCATGTTGAAAGTGCATGCCTCGCCAGTGGTGTGGTCAGCCGCAGTTGGCAAGATGCGCAAAAACGTCGTAGCCGTGCCCGCCGCGGCCAGTTGGATTATCAATACTCTTATACGGCGCACGGCGCTCCGGAAAAAACCATCATCCATGATCGGCGCAGCGGCCGAACGTTGTCGGTCTCATACAGTTATGACTATTTTGAGCGAGAAATCCAGCGTGCCTATTGTCTGGATGGTGAGGAAAAAAGCCGCTACGAACTAAGTTGGTCGGTGATCGGGCAGTTGCAGCGCAAAACCTGGTACCGTAACGGGAGCGCCGAGGCAACACGAACAGAAACGTTCAATTACGACGAGAAACGCAATGAGCTCGAACATTGGACTGTCACGGCCAGCAAAGGCTTTGAGATACAGGATACCCATGCCCGGAGCCTTAAGGACCAAGCTTACACGTATGATGCACTTGGGAACATCACAAGTTGTATCAGCACGTTTGCAGATGGTGACAGCGAAATGCGTGTGTATGCTTACGAAGATGCCCTGCAACCGACGCAACGCACCAGCGTCAGCGTGACACCGACGCCCAAGGGCGGCAAGGCAGGTGAGACGACCACCTTGACGCTTGCCAGCAACAGCAATGGCAGCATCACCACCGATGAACAACGCAGAGTCTTCGCGTACACCGCTGAGGGACAACTACTGTCAGTCAGCGAAAATGCGCAGTCCACGCCGCTAGTCAGCTATGAGTACGACGAATATGGCCGGCTGGCTTCACAGTGGGACGAGCAGAAAAAACAGCGCTACGTTTTCCAGTACACCGGTGATCGCCTCTGCGGCGAAGTATGCCTGGATGGGAATGGAGACCTTCTTCGCCGCAGAATCCTGGATGAAGAAGCCGGGTTGGTGGTACTTCGCTACGACCACCGGGATGACAACGAGGTCGCGTATACCCACTTCAATCTACCCGACCCACTCAACGCCGGCGCGGAAGAGTATTCGGTAGACAAGACAGGCAAATGGTCCAGCGTTTCGGTAGGTTTCACCCCATGGGGTGAAGCCCCGCTTGAGCAACTCGGCAAACTGAGCAGCGGCTTGGGCTATAACGGACAGCGGGTTGACCCGGTTACCGGTAGTTATCACTTGGGCAACGGGTACCGGGTTTATGACCCTCGCCACCAAGCTTTTTTTCAAAGCGATACGCTAAGCCCGTTTGGTGAGGGTGGCCTGAATGACCGAGCGTATTGTGCCGGTCGGGACCCCGTAAACTGGCACGACCCCAGCGGGCATATCATGATCAGCCGTAGAGCTGAATCGACCCAACTGGCTTCCCTGGATGACATGATTCGAGACACCAAACCTCCTTATCACGAGCCGGCAGCCTGGTGGGAGTGGGTGCTTGCGGCGGGCTTTTTAGTTCTCGCGGTAGTCGGCTCTGTACTCACAGGCGGCTTGCTGGGGGTCGTACTTTTCGCTTTCGCGGCGGCCGCTTTCAGCCTGTCAGTCGCAGATATGTCACTACGACAAAGCAACCCGGCACTCTCGAGGAAACTAGGCTGGGCTTCGGCGGTGGTCGGTTTGTTCGACGCTTCGGGCAAAAGCTTGGGGAAATTGGGAAGTCTGTTGCTCAAAGGCGTGCGTCGAGGTATCCAAGGGCTTCATGCTCTGCGCCAATCGGTAAAACTGACCAGGTTAAAAGGCCTGTTCAAGTTCTCCCGAGCGTATAAATACCAGATCGGAAAAGTCGCCAGAAAAACTACCTCAGCTATTTCCCATTTGGATAATGGAGTATCGGCCGGCAGCATGAGGACGGTTACGCTAGGTGGTCACATCGAGTCGCCCCATTCGGTGATGCTCAGTAACAATCCAGAGCATACCGCTAAAATTTGGGTGGCGCATGATGACTACAATGTGAAAGCAGCATTAAAGCAAAATGTACTGCTGATGCAAGAAAGCTCAGATAACGTCTCCAAGACAATCAAGCAATGCGAGGGGTTAATTGCCACCACTGGTAAAACAGCGCCGCAAGCGGCCACCACTGAACTGCAAAACGCGTTAGAAAACCTGAAGGTAACCCAGAAAAAACTAATAGACACGCAGGTTAAAACGCTAGACAGTTCAGCGTCTCTGGTGGACGCAGATTCCTTGTTCAGGCAGGCCGACGAGGCGAAGATCCTGTTCAAACCCACCCAAGAGAGATGGAGCCTGCTCAAACGCGTTGTCCTGACAGGCTCAAACTTCTCTAACGATGACCAGATAATTAATCTGAAAAAATTCTTCAAGGAATACACCGTCCAGCCTGTGAACATCGCACTCTTGGATAGGCCCTTCTTCAAAGGCAAAGCCATCGCCGCCGTAGTGGCTGACGCAGATAAGATTATCAGTTCAAAATCGAAATCTCTAAACACGTCCGTTAGGAGCGCTAACAAGGAGCTCATGAACGCCCAACATCAAGTAAGACCATTGATGAATGACCTGATAGCGCTGAAGCATGAGCTTGACGCTGATATCCGCGTTTTATACAGGCAACTGACATCAATCAACCACACGCTGAAGGGTACACCGGCATATACCGATGCGTTAGCACGCTTCAATCAATTGACGCACAGTATTGCAGCATGCCGATTTGAGGTCAGCGAACCGCTTTACCGCCTCAAACTAATGTTCCATGGTGCAGCACCCCATTCTGCAAATAATCCCGGCCCTGGTGCTCTCGCGATTATTCAAACGGCACCCCCTATGCCAGGCACCTCTGTCCCATTAAAATCTTACTGGAATGCTCAAACGACCGTTGATCATCTGAGGCGGCTCAAGGACCCACTGGGCAACCCGGTTATCGACTTTCATAGTGTGGACGTCGTACAGTTAAATATGTGTCATGGCGGAGCCGGTGGTGACCAATCATTCGCTGCGGAGTTCGCCAGAATCCTAGGCAAGCCTGTCAAGGCCAATACTTATGTCCAAACGGTCAACTACTCAGTCGATGGCATCGAGGAACTTGCCCGAGCGGATTATTACCTCTCGAACAACAGCATGGTGGGGCTGTCTGAGAAGTACACGGCGGCTTTCAACACTGCGTCGTACTACCGCAGTTCGAAACTTCCACCCAATCCAAAGCTTCACGACGTTACCTATGATGCGCATTGGTACTTCCCACCTGGCACTCGTGGGCCTAAAACGCACCGGGAGCTTAAGCAGTTAATGGGCAGTTGAGCTATCAAACAAGGGCCTGTAAAGGTGCAGCCGAGAGCCGCATCTAGCTATCCTTGAACCCCGCCTGACGATCTCAAAACGCCCGGTGCCCCACATCGGGCGTTTTGTCTTGAAGGGTGATACATCTCCAAGCGTATGCTTGGCTGGCCTGTTCCAGACGTCGTTTATGGCTTCAGCTGCCCCTAATCAACCTTGTCCTGCAATTGCTTGACCGGGATATCTCCCCCACCCTTGCCATCACGCCGCCCGCCCATCCAGGCATTGACCTTCTGCCCGAACTCCGCCGGGGCCTTGCGCCCGAAGCGCCGGGACAGATCGAGGATTGTCTGCTGTGCCAGCGCCTCTTCCATGCGCTTCTGCGCCCCCAGCATCACGGCATGGATCGCGCACGTGCCTTCAGTCGCCCAGCCGGGTGCAGAACCCTCGAACAGAGTGCAACGCTCGCGGATCTCGCGGCAATCGAAGATCTTTTTCGGCCCGTCAATGGCATTGACGATATCCAGCACGGTGATCTCATCCGACGGCCGCGCCAGGCGGAAGCCACCGCGCACGCCCTCAGTAGCAGCCACCAGTTTGGCCCGGGCGAGCTTGGTAAAGACCTTGGCCAGGTACTCCTGCGGCACGCCCTGCAACTCCGCCAGGTCACGCACGCTGGACTCACGGGTGTCGCCACGCTCGTCCACGAGATAGAGCAGGCAATGGATGCCGTATTCGACGCCAGCACTGTAAAGCGACATGTAAATCTCCGACCAACTTTGTCGCAAATAGTACGCCTCTCGATGAATGTGCGCAAAGCCGTCACGCGCCGCCCGTCGCCTTCGCTGATTTCGGCACCGGTCACGGGAGCCATTATCCACAGGGACTCTCGCCGGTTTTTCAGCGATCGGCGAAGGGCCCGAACGAAAAAAAAGCTTGCCGACATTAACTACGATCAATAGAGTCGTAGTTATTCGAGCAGCACAACCGATGCCCTCGAAGCCCTCTTCAACCTTGCGGAGCTCTTCCATGAAATCGAACATCCTGATCATCGGTGCCGGCTTTGCCGGTGTGTGGAGCGCCCTGAGCGCCGCCCGCCTGCTCGACCAGGCCCAGCGCGACGACCTGAGCATCAGCGTGCTCGCGCCGCAACCGGAACTGCGCATCCGCCCGCGCTTCTACGAAGCCGACGTGCACAGCCTGAAGGCACCGGTAGGTGAACTGTTTGACGCGGTTGGTGTGCACTTCATCACCGGCAATGCCGAGGCCATCGATGCCGAGGGCCGCAGCGTCAGCTACACCGATGTCGACGGCCAACGTCAGCAGATTGCCTACGACCGCCTGATCCTCGCCGCCGGCAGCCAGGTGGCACGCCCGGCGATTCCGGGCCTGGCCGAACATGCCTTCGATGTCGACCAGATGGAGTCGGCGGTGAAACTCGAACAGCACCTGGTCGGTCTGGCCGCCCTGCCCGCATCAGAGGCACGCAACACGGTGGTGGTCTGTGGCGGTGGCTTCACCGGCATCGAAACCGCCACAGAAATCCCCGTCCGCCTGCGCGCCATCCTCGGCAGCGATGCTGCGGTGCGGGTACTGGTGATCGACCGTGGCACCCACGTCGGTGCCGCACTCGGCGCCGGGATCACCCCATCGATCGTCGCCGCCAGTGAACAGGCGGGCGCCGAGTGGCTGACCGGCACCTCTGTGGTGGCGGTGGATGAAGGCGGCGTGACCCTGGGCAACGGTGAGTACATCGCCAGCAACACCGTGATCTGGACCGCCGGCGTCAAGGCCAGCCCGCTGACCGCCCAGGTTGCCGGCGAGCGCGACAACCTCGGCCGCCTCAAGGTCAACGACCACCTCAAGGTGATCGGCCAGGACCACATCTACGCCACCGGTGACACCGCCTGGGCCGCCGTCGACGAATTGGGCAACCACGCCCTGATGACCTGCCAGCACGCCATCCCCATGGGCCGCCACTCGGGCAACAACGCCATGGCCGACCTGCTCGGCGTGGCGCCGGTGATGTATCGCCAGCCCAAGTACGTCACCTGCCTGGACCTGGGCGAATGGGGCGCAGCGTACAGCGAAGGCTGGGAGCGCGAACTGAAGCTGCATGGCGAAGAAGGCAAGGCCCTCAAGCGCCAGATCAACTCGGTGTGGATCTACCCGCCAGCGGCTGACCGCGCCCTGGCCCTGGCTGCTGCCGACCCCCTTATCGCGATCGTCTGATCGCAAATACCTGACAAAACCGTCAACAATTGACGGTTTTGTCGTTTTCAGTCATTTCATTGAATGACTGTTCAACAATGATGGCCATATGGCATCATCGAAATCAAAAAAGTATTCAAGAGGGTGAGGCACACATTTAAATCCGCAGCGCTTCAAGGGCCTGGCACCATCCCGGTGACCCGGCTATCGGCCAAGCTCCTGACGCCTGCACGCCACCGTCAAGGAGCATTCCATGCAGTTACGGAATATGAAGATCGGCATTCGCGCTGCCAGCGTGTTCGCCCTGTTGGGCATCCTGGTCCTGTTCATGGGCCTTATCGCACTTTACGAAACCCGCCAGATGGACACGGCCACGGACGAGATCCGGATCACCTGGATGCCCGCTGTGGTAGCCCTGGGTGACATCAGCAGCAACCTCGGGCGCGCCCGCGCCGTCACCCTGCGCGCTGCACTGGACGACAACCCTGCCGAGCGCGCACGGAACATTCAGATGCTTGAGGGCATCAACACCGAACTCAAGGACGGCCTCAAGGACTACGCCGACACCATCATCGCGGCCGACGACCGCGCCTTGTTCAACACCTTCAATGATGCGCATCAGCAGTACCTCAACCTGCAGCTGCAAGTGTTGCAGGACATCGCCGCAGGCCGCATGGACGAAGCCAAGCAGCAAATCAGCGGCCCGCTCACCCAACGCGCCGACAGCATGATGAAGGCTATGACCGCGCTGATTGCCTACAACAGCAAAGGTGCCGAAGAGGCCTCGCAGCGCAGCAGCGATGTGGCCGACGAAGCGTTCACTGCCATCATCCTCTCGTTACTGGTGATCATGGTTGCCTTGGCGGCCATTGCCACCGTGCTTACCCGCAGCATCGTGGTGCCGCTGGCCGATGCCGTCGCTGTTGCCGAACGTGTAGCGACCGGCGACCTCACCCGGGAAATCCGCGTTACCGGCCGCGACGAGCCCGCCATGCTGTTGCGGGCCCTGGCCCGTATGCAGGAAAGCCTGCGAGACACCCTGCGCAAAATCGCCGCTTCGTCCGACCAACTGGCTTCGGCCTCGGAAGAGCTGCACACCGTCACCGAAGACACCAGCCGTGGCCTGCACCAGCAAAGCGCGGAGATCGACCAGGCAGCCACGGCCGTCAACCAGATGACCGCCGCCGTCGAGGAAGTGGCCAACAATGCGGTCAGCACCGCCGATGCCTCCAAGGGCGCCGACCAGACTACCCGCGATGGCCGCGACCGGGTCAACCAGGCATTGGCGTCCATCCAGCACCTGGTGGCCGATGTGACCGACACCTCGGCCGAGATCGAACAGCTGGCCAGCAATGCCAACGAGATCAGCCGCGTGCTGGATGTGATTGGCGCGATTGCCGGGCAGACCAACCTGCTGGCACTGAACGCTGCGATCGAAGCGGCCCGTGCGGGTGAAGCAGGCCGTGGTTTCGCCGTGGTGGCCGACGAAGTCCGCGCCCTCGCCCACCGTACCCAACAGTCGACAGCAGAGATCGAGCAGATGATCGCCGGCATCCAGAACGGTACCGAGCGTGCGGTGACGGCGATGCACAGCAGCCAGGGGCGCGCGACGGGTACGCTGGAGGTGGCTCAGGGTGCGGGGCAAGCGCTGGAGGTGATCGCCGAGGCAATTGCTTCGATCAACCAGCGCAACCTGGTGATTGCCAGTGCTTCGGAGCAGCAGGCGCAGGTGGCGCGCGAAGTAGACCGCAACCTGGTGAACATTCGTGACCTGGCGATGCAGACATCGGCGGGGGCTAACCAGACCAGCGCAGCGGCACAGGATCTGTCGCGGCTGGCGGTGGACCTGAATGGCATGGTGGCGCAGTTCAAGGTTTGATCTGCAATTGCAGAATCAGTGATCGGCCCGCCAGGGCTGATCACTGACTGAGATGTCCAGATACCCGGGAAATACCTCACAGCCCGGCATTTCCTGCCCGGTCATGCGGCGCGCAGGCGATCAGAAGAAGCCCAGCGGGTTGATGTCGTAGCTCACCAGTAGGTTCTTGGTCTGCTGGTAATGGTCGAGCATCATCTTGTGGGTCTCACGTCCCACGCCAGACTTCTTGTAGCCGCCAAACGCCGCATGGGCCGGGTAAAGGTGATAGCAGTTGGTCCATACGCGGCCGGCTTTGATTCCGCGCCCCATACGGTAGGCGCGGTTGATGTCGCGGGTCCACAGGCCTGCGCCCAGGCCGAACTCGGTGTCGTTGGCGATCGCCAGCGCTTCGGCTTCGTCTTTGAAGGTGGTCACACCTACCACCGGGCCGAAGATTTCTTCCTGGAACACACGCATTGTATTGTTGCCCTTGAGCAGGGTTGGCTGGATGTAATACCCGCTGGCCAGGTCGCCCTGCAGCCGCTCGGCGCCGCCACCGGTGAGCAACTGCGCACCCTCCTCCTGGGCAATCTGCAAATACGAAAGGATCTTGTCGTATTGCTGCTCCGAGGCCTGGGCACCCACCATGGTCTCGGTGTCCAGCGGGTTGCCCCGAGTGATCCTGGCGATCTTTTTCATCACCTCAGCCATGAATGGCGCGTAGATCGATTCCTGGATGAGTGCCCGCGACGGGCAGGTACACACCTCGCCCTGGTTGAAGAACGCCAGCACCAGGCCTTCGGCGGCCTTCTCGATGAACGCAGGCTCGGCCTGCATGATGTCTTCAAAAAAGATGTTCGGCGACTTGCCGCCCAGCTCGACAGTGGACGGAATGATGTTCTCGGCCGCGCATTTCATGATGTGCGAGCCCACCGGGGTGGAGCCGGTGAAGGCAATCTTGGCAATGCGCTTGCTGGTGGCCAGCGCCTCGCCAGCCTCACGGCCGAAGCCCTGGACGATGTTCAACACGCCTGCCGGCAGCAGGTCAGCGATCAGCTCGGCAAAAAGGGTGATCGACAAGGGTGTCTGCTCGGCCGGTTTGAGCACCACACAGTTGCCGGCGGCCAGTGCCGGGGCGAGCTTCCAGGCCGCCATCAGCAGCGGGAAGTTCCACGGGATGATTTGCCCGACCACGCCCAACGGTTCATGGATGTGATAGGCCACGGTGCCTTCGTTGATCTCGGCTGCGCCACCCTCCTGGGCGCGGATACAGCCCGCGAAGTAGCGGAAGTGGTCCGCTGCCAGCGGTACATCGGCATTCAAGGTTTCGCGTATGGCCTTGCCGTTGTCCCAGCTTTCGGTGACGGCCAGCACCTCCAGGTTCTGCTCGATGCGGTCGGCAATTTTCAGCAGCACCAGGGCGCGGTCCTGCACCGAGGTCTTGCCCCAGGCATCGGCGGCAGCGTGCGCGGCGTCCAGGGCATGGTCGACGTCCTGGGCAGTGGAGCGCGGGAATTCGGCAATCGGCTGGCCATTGACCGGCGAACTGTTGGTGAAGTACTGGCCAGCCACCGGCGGCACGAACGCGCCATTGATGAAGTTGCCGTAGCGAGGTTTGAAAGACACGACGGCGCCTGGGGTTCCGGGTTGTGCGTAGATCATGCTGAGCCTCTGCGGGTGATGCCTGTCCAGCGACAGGCTATGTAGCGATGGTAAAAAGCCCCGGGTGCCGGGCGAATGCCTCGTTGGCAGCGAAGCGCTTGTTCTTTGGTACCAGGGTTACCGCGCATGGCTGTCACTCCTCGACATGCACGCTGTCCAGGTAGGTACGCACCGCCCACAGGGCTTCCTGGCTGAGGTAGTCGGCCATCTTCGGCATGTACACACGGCCATCGCGGACCGCGCCGTGGCGTACCCGTTCGACAAACCATTCATCCCCGGCATCACCGACATCCAGCATGCGCAAGTCCGGTGCGATGCCACCGGACTTGGCCTCCAGGCCATGGCAGGCCGCGCAGTTCTGGTTGTAGGCCGAGGCGCCGATTTCTACCGCTTTGTCGTGTTCCGGCGAACTGCGGTAAGGGTTGACCGCCGCCCAGCCGTCGCCGTCCAGGCTCACACCTGCGTCCTTGATCGGGGTCAGGCCCTTGGTCTCCACCGCCTGCGGGACCACGTTGCCATGAGCCCAGGCGGTGCCGGTCAGCACTGCCCCGGCCAACAGGCCTGCAGCAAGCAACACATTGTGTTTTTTTGTCATTGTTATGCCCTCACCGTTGCACGCTAAGCCTCAACCACAGAGGCTGTTTCGCCATCTTAGAAATACCCCGCAGGCGGCCGAATGCTGCTTTGGTGGCCGGGCCCTGCTCCCTTGGTAGTAGGGCTTGTGGCGAAGGGCCAATTGAGGTGCCGTTCGGGAACTCTTCCCGGCAAGGGCGGGACTTTTTCCGTATCCCGCGGCGGCGCCGCCGCCCCACCCTGTGCAGGCCAAAACCTCCACTGGGAACTGCAACCATGACAATAAGATCGCTACCCGCCCTTTCCCCTCTGGCCCTGAGCGTGCGCGTGCTGCTGATGGCCGGTAGCCTGGCCCTGGGCACAGTGGCAACAGCGGCCACCCCACCTGCTGCACCTGCCGGCAAGAACGTCACCTGGGAAGACATCGCCAACGACCACCTGACCACCAAGGACGTGTTGCAGTACGGCATGGGCACCAACGCCCAACGCTGGAGCCCGCTGGCCCAGGTCAATGACCAGAACGTGTTCAAGCTGACCCCGGCATGGTCCTACTCCTTCGGCGACGAGAAGCAGCGCGGCCAGGAGTCGCAGGCCATCGTCAGCGACGGCGTGGTCTACGTCACCGGTTCCTACTCGCGGGTGTTCGCCCTGGATGCCAAGACCGGCAAACGCCTGTGGACCTACAACCACCGCCTGCCCGACAACATTCGCCCGTGCTGCGACGTGGTCAACCGCGGGGCGGCAATCTACGGCGACAAGATCTACTTCGGCACCCTGGACGCGCGGCTCATCGCCCTCGACAAGAACACCGGCAAAGTGGTCTGGAACAAGAAGTTCGGCGACCACAGCGCCGGCTACACCATGACCGGCGCTCCGGTGCTGATCAAAGACAAGACCAGCGGCAAGGTGCTGCTGATCCATGGCAGCTCCGGCGATGAATTCGGCGTGGTCGGCCAACTGTTCGCCCGCGACCCGGACACCGGCGAAGAAGTGTGGATGCGGCCCTTCGTCGAAGGCCACATGGGCCGCCTGAACGGCAAGGACAGCACCCCGACCGGCGACGTCAAGGCGCCATCCTGGCCAGACGACCCAACCACCGAAACCGGCAAGGTCGAGGCCTGGAGCCACGGCGGCGGCGCACCTTGGCAGAGCGCCAGCTTTGATGCCGAGACCAACACCATCATCGTTGGCGCGGGCAACCCCGGCCCTTGGAACACCTGGGCGCGCACCTCCAAAGACGGCAATCCCCACGACTACGACAGCCTGTACACCTCGGGCCAGGTCGGTGTCGACCCCAGCACCGGCGAGGTGAAGTGGTTCTACCAGCACACGCCAAACGATGCCTGGGACTTCTCCGGCAACAACGAACTGGTGCTGTTCGACTACAAGGACAAGGACGGCAAGGTGGTCAAGGCCACCGGGCACGCCGACCGCAACGGCTTCTTCTACGTGGTCGACCGCAACAACGGCAAGCTGCAGAACGCCTTCCCCTTCGTCGACAACATCACCTGGGCCAGCCATATCGACCTGAAGACCGGGCGCCCGGTGGAAAACCCCGGCCAACGCCCGGCCAAACCGCTGCCGGGTGAAACCAAGGGCAAACCAGTAGAAGTCTCGCCGCCGTTCCTCGGCGGCAAAAACTGGAACCCCATGGCCTACAGCCAGGACACCGGCCTGTTCTACATTCCCGGCAACCAGTGGAAAGAGGAGTACTGGACCGAGGAAGTGAACTACAAGAAGGGCTCGGCCTACCTGGGCATGGGCTTCCGTATCAAACGCATGTATGACGACCATGTCGGCACCTTGCGCGCCATGGACCCGACCACCGGCAAGCTGGTGTGGGAACACAAGGAGCACCTGCCGCTGTGGGCCGGTGTGCTGGCAACCAAGGGCAACCTGGTGTTCACCGGCACCGGCGACGGTTTCTTCAAGGCCTTCGACGCCAAGACGGGCAAGGAGCTGTGGAAGTTCCAGACCGGCAGCGGCATCGTCTCGCCGCCCATCACCTGGGAGCAGGACGGCGAGCAGTACATCGGCGTGACCGTGGGCTACGGCGGCGCCGTGCCGCTGTGGGGCGGCGACATGGCCGAGCTGACCAAGCCGGTGGCTCAGGGTGGCTCGTTCTGGGTGTTCAAGATCCCGAGTTGGGACAACAAGACTGCACAACGTTGACCGCCAGCGGGGAGCGAGCCTGCCTCCTCCCCGCTTCTGCTCACCTTCCGCGAGGAAACTTTGCCATGAACCACCTGCCATTTGCCTTGCTGCTGGTACTGTCCCCTGCCTTGGCCGGGAGTGCGGACGACGATGGCACCGATACCCCCTTGACCATCAACGGCTGCGTGATTGCCGAGGCCAGCCAGTGCCCGGGAGCCAACCTGCGCGGCGCCAACCTGGCCAATCAGGACCTGCGCAAGATGAACCTGGCCGGCGCCGACCTGCGCGATGCCGACCTGCGCCATGCCCAACTGGACCTGGCCAACCTGGAAAAGGCCCGCCTGCAAGGTGCCAACCTGACCCGTGCCAGTCTGCAACAAAGCAACTTGCGTCTGGCGGACCTGAGCAATAGCAAGCTGGTGGCCATTCAAGGTTGGGGGTTGTTCGCCCAGGGAGCACAGTTCGAGAGCGCCGACCTCAGCGCGGCCTACTTGCAGTTCGCCCGGTTGTCCGGGGCCAGGTTGCACAAAGCCAATTTGCAGGCGGCAGACCTGGAAATGGCCTGGCTAAGCAAGGCTGACTTGCAAGAGGCCAAGCTGGGCGATGCCAATCTGCAGGAGGCCAAGTTCGGCCAGAGCAACCTGGCGAACGCCGATTTGCGCGGGGCGCGGCAGCATTACGGGAATTTTCAGGAGGCCAACATGGAGGGGTGCACGGGATGCCCAGAGACCTGGGATAAATGATCTCAGCCACTTTTGCTTACCTGTGGGAGCGGGCGTGCCCGCGAAGCAGCCGACGCGGTGCCTGGCACCGGCTTCGCCGGTGTTCGCGGGCACGCCCGCTCCCACAGGGTCCGGTCGTACATCATCTAAATCCTCACCCCGCCACCCGAACCACCCCCAGATCAATCCCCAGGTGCACCAGCTCGGCATGCGAACTGACCTGCAACTTGCTCTTCAGCAAGGTCAAGTGGTTGGACACGGTCTTGCCACTGATACACAACTGCTCGGCAATCACGCGCATCGGGGTGCCCTTGGCCAGCATCGTGAAAATCTCCAGCTCACGCTGAGTCATGCGCTGCAGACGCGGGTCATTGGTGGGATGTTGCGAAGCGCACGCCAATTGGGTCGCCAAGGGTTGTTCGATGTAAGCGTGCCCGGCCATCATCCGCTGAACCGCCTCGATCAGCACATCGGGCGCCGCGCTTTTGGTCAGGTAGCCGGACGCCCCGGCGTCCAGCGCCTGGCGCACCAACGGCAGCTCGTCATGCATGCTGAAAAACAGCACCCGCAGCTGGGGCAGGCGCTGGCGCAGTCGGCGGGTGGTTTCCAGGCCACTGATGCCCGGCAGGCCGAAGTCCATGATCACCAGGTTCGGCACTTGCTCCTGAACCCGGGTCAGCGCCTCTTCACCACTGGCGGCTTCACGCACCTGCACCGTTGGCAACACTGCCCGCAGCAGACTGCCATAGCCTTGGCGGACAACAGCATGGTCATCGACCAACACGATATTCATTACACCTCCCCGGGAATGTTCAGGGCTAGCGCCCAGCCGCCACCCGGGCGGCTGAAAATGCGCAATTCGCCCCCCAGGCTACGGGCGCGCTCGGCCATCGAGTGCAAACCCACCCCAGGGCGCGGGGGCTGTTGCGCACCGCAGCCGTTGTCACGAATGAACAGGCGCAAGCCCTTCTTGGCACTGCGCTGCAGGCGCACCCGCACCTGGCTTGCGCCAGCATGCCGGGCGATGTTGGTCAGCGCCTCCTGCAGCAAACGGTACAAGTGCGTTCTGCTTGCCCTGGGCAGCTCCGGCAAGTGCTCGCCAACCCGCAGCCGGCATTCGATGCCCTGGCTGGCTTGCCACTGGCTCACCAACAGGCCGAATGCCTCGGCCAGCGGCATGCAGTGCAGGGCCACCGGATACAGGTCGTGCACCAGCGCGCGAAAGCCTTGCTGAAGTCGCTCGCAATTGAGGTCGAGGTCGTGCGCCGTCTGGGTCACCAACGCAGGCTGCTCGGCTACCCTGCGCAACAGGCAGAGCTGGGCACGAATACCTGCCAGGTATTGCCCCAGGTCATCGTGCAGGGCCTGCGCCAACCGGGTGCGCTCTTGCTCTTGCAGCGCCAGCAAGGCCTGCGTCAGTTGGCTATTGTCGGCCTGTGCCTGCTCCAGCGCCGCGGCCATGCGGTTGGAATGCTCCGCCAGGTGACGCGTTTGCGGCGGGGCAAAGCAGCCGGTGACCCAGAGGTTGATGCGACACAGGGCGGACAGATTGATGCGGCGCATGGGCGGTTCTCCTCTGGGGCGCTGGCACCATCGTAAATCCGAGGATCACAGGGTAAATTACTACCTTGGTACCGGCCAGGCGCTACTTTCTGCCCGCACTGGCGGGCACCTGGGCTCGACCGCGCCGTTCAGCCTTGAGGCAATGTTCGAATGCAATCCTAAGGCTGCGGCCATCTACTACTTTCGTACTGCTTTTACTGTCTATCGTCGCATTCACAATGCACCGCCACTGGCATGTAATGGGCTTATGTAAAAAGGACAATTTTCATGCCACGTGCGGCCTGGCTGGTCTTCGCCGCTGAGTCCTTTGCCTGCAAATGCGTGCCCGCTCCATCCAATAAAAACAAGGTGAAAAGGCCATGTACAAAATTCTGATTGCCGACGATCACCCCCTGTTTCGCGAAGCCATCCACAACGTCATCAGCGATGGCTTTCAAGGCAGCGAGGTCATGGAAACTGCCGACCTGGACAGCGCCCTGGCATTGACCCAGGCGCACGATGACCTCGACCTCATCCTGCTCGACCTGAACATGCCAGGCATGCACGGCCTCAATGGTTTGATCACGCTGCGCAACGAAGCCCCGACCACGCCGGTGGTCATCGTGTCGGCCGAGCAGGAAAAGCAAATCGTGCTGCAGGCCATCACCTACGGTGCCGTAGGCTTCATCACCAAGTCTTCGCCACGCGCCCAGATGATCGAAGCGATCGAGCAGATCCTCAATGGCAATGTCTACCTGCCCCCCGACATCATCCGTGCCCAGAAAAGCAGCACCAGCCGGCGCCACAACGACACCCCGAACTTCCCGCCGGAAATGCTCCAGGCTCTGACCCGCAAGCAACTGCTGGTGCTTGAGCGCATGACCAAGGGCGAATCGAACAAGCAGATCGCCTACACGCTGGAGATCGCCGAAACTACGGTCAAGGCCCACGTTTCGGCGATCTTGCGCAAACTCAATGTGCACAACCGGGTACAAGCGATCCTGAGTGCCGGCGATATCGATTTTGCTGATTACCTGCGGCGTTGACCTGTTCTGGCCTCTTCGCGGGTTCGCCCGCTCCCACAGGTATTGCGCAAGCCTTGGAACCTGTAAAAATCCTGTGGGAGCGGGCAAGCCCGCGAAGAGGCCGGCAGCTATCTCCCGCTGCTTGCCAGCAAGTGGCTCATCGCAGTCTTCAGCTTCATCGGCCGCACCGGTTTGTGCATCAGGGTGTGGCCCAGCTCGCGGATCTGCTGCTTGAGGTCGTTGCTGTAGTTGGCGGTGATCATCAGCGCCGGTAGCGGCTGAGCACGGCGGGCATTGATTCGCGCCACGGCGTCGACACCGTTGCAGTCGTTGTCCAGGTGGTAGTCGGCGATCAACAGGTCGGCCTCGGCGTGGTAATTGTCCACCTGTCGCGCCAGGTCTTCCTCGGATAGCGCAGTGACCACCTGGCAACCCCAGCCCTCCAGCAAAGTGCGCATGCCGGCGCAGATCGCCGCGTCGTTATCCAGCACCCACACCCGCGCACCACGCAGCCGTTCGAGCATCGGTTCGCAAATTACCTGGCTCGGCTGAGCCTTGGGCGCGGTAGCACTCAGCGGCACTTCGATGGCGAACACCGAGCCTTTGCCCAGCCATGAACGCACCCGGATCCGGTGACCGAGGATGCCGGCGATCTTTTCCACGATCGCCAGGCCCAGGCCCAACCCACGGTCCTGGTCCGGGCGCTGCACATCACCGCGCTTGAACTCTTGGAACATTTCTTCCAGGTGCTCTTCGGCAATGCCGATACCGCTGTCCCACACTTCGATCCGCAAACCGCCACGCTGGCGCCGACAGCCCAGCACCACGCGGCCGCTGCGGGTGTAGCGGATGGCATTGCTGAGCAGGTTGCGCAGGATTCGCGCCAACAACTGGATGTCACTGCGCACCACCGCAGAACAGCCCACAAAATGCAGCTCAAGCCCTTCGCAGCGCGCCACTTCGGCGTATTCAGCAGCAAGGTTGTCCATCAATTCGCCAAGGGCGAACGGCGCGACATCAGCCTTGATCACCCCGGCATCCAGCTTGGAAATATCCACCAGAGTGCCCAACAGGTTCTCTACATCCTCCAGCGAGTTGCTGACATTGCGAACCAGATGTGCACTGCCGTGCGGCTCGCGGCGCTCAAGCAGCGCACTGGTGAACAGCCGCGCCGCGTTCAGCGGCTGCAGCAGGTCGTGGCTGACCGCAGCAAGGAATTTGGTTTTCGACAGGTTGGCCTGTTCGGCCTCGCGCTTGGCCTCTCGCAGCCGTGACTCGGCCCGTCTACGCTCCTCGATCTCACGCAACAACTGGCCGTTGAGGCTGGTCAGCTCAGCGGTGCGTTCGCGCACCCGTTGCTCCAGGTGTTGATAGGCCTGGTGCAGCGCCTGAGCGGTGTTACGGCGCTCGGTAATGTCGCGGATAAGCACGAAGATGCCCACTACCTCGCCACTGGCCAGGCGGTTGGGCACGTAGGAGCGCAGCATGTAGCGCTCCTGGCCGCTGATGTTGGTCTCGGCAAACTCGAAGGTTACGCTCTCCCCCGCCAACGCCCGCTTCACGTAAGCTTCCAGGCGCTGGTAATGCTGCTCGCTGTGGGCCTCTCGCAGGCTCTGCCCGAGCATCACGCCGTGCGGCCAGCAGTACCACTCTTCATAAACCTTGTTGGTGAATTCGTAGACCAGATCGGCATTCAGGTAAGCGATCAGCGCCGGGACATTGTCGGTGATCAGGCGAATCTGGTGCTGGTGCGCCGTCTCGGCGCGCTGTCGGGCCTCGCTGAGCAGGCGGTTGACCGCCTTGAGCTCAGCCATGGCCTGGTTCAGGGCATCGGTGCGTTCACGTACCTGCTCGGCCAGCACTACCGAATGCTGGAACGCCGCATAGGGATCGTTGCCCCGCGTTACCCCTGACTCGATGCGCTCGATCAACGCGCCGTTGATCCGCTGCAGCTTGTGGTTTTCGTGCTGCAGCCGGCTGACCTCGGCCTGCAGTTCAGCGCCCGACAGGAGGCCGGTTGCGGGCAATGGCGACCCCGGTGAAGGTCTGGTTGATATGCATGCCATTGAACTGTTCTCCGTAGGTGTTGAAGCCGATCACCCGCTGCTGGCGCAAGAACGCACCGACGGGCTCCAGGCCGGCACGGTCCTCCAGCTCCAGGCGCCGCAAAAAACAATCGCAACCGACGGTCAGCAGCGGCGGGCCAAGGCGCTGGTGCAAACCGGCGAACAGTTGGTGCAGGTTAGGCAGCAGCGGACCCGGAGTCATGGCTGTGAGCACGATGCCGTTTTCCACCGCGCAGTAAAAACTCAGGCTCAGGTCCGGATGCACTTGCTGAATCGCCCGCACGTAATACTGATCATGAATGCGCACGGCCAACGGATGGGCGGCGAATACCCGGTAATCGAGCGCGGCCACCGGCACGCCGATGTGCCGTGCGTACTCTTCGGCAGCAGGCTCGGCATTCAGCTCAAAGACCCGACGCTGGGCGCTGTCGGCACCGGTTACCACCAGTTTCTCCTGCCGTGGCAGGATGTGGTGGGTGGTAAATACTTCGAAATCGAGCCAGGTGTTGACCAGCACCACCACTGCGGCACCGTTGTGAAACGCGCCACCGAAGTACACATGGGTACGGTTCAGGTAGTTGTCGTCGCCGGCCGAACCGCCAAAATGCGGGATGTCCCCCAGCGCCGCGCTGAGGGCGGCAAGTACCATTTCCTCACGGCTGGACAGGCCGTCGAGCAGGGTCAGGGCAAAGCTGTGGCCCTTGATGGGTGCCAGGGTGTTGCTGCGACAGGTGCCGACCAGGCGCTCGACCATCTGTTGCGCGTCGATCAGGCTGAAGCGCTCCATTTCATCGATGAGCTCGGTGGCGATGGAAAAGTGCCGGTGATCAAAGCCCACCGCCGTCACGCAATTGCGCCCGTAGCCCAGTGGGGTGATTTCACCGGCGCTGGTGCAGCCGACCAGGCGGATGCCGCCGAAATCCTGTTCCAACGCCTCGCCCAAGGCCTGCAAGTCGTATTCGGCGGAACAGAAAAACAGCACGAAACCCAGGTGCGGGTGCAGCAGCTGCCGCGCCAGATCCTGGGCGGCCAGGCGGGCGTCGGTGGATTGGGACATGGCGCTGACCACACCGTCGTTTTGAGCCTGCTGCATCGTGGTCTCCGGCGCGGGGTGGCTGAGGGACAAGTGTACGAAGGTGGGTACGAGGGACGAATGCTACTTGGGTAGCGGGTGGGCGGTTCCATGGGAGTAATGTTGTTGCCTGTAATTGCCGGGGCCGCTGCGCAGCCCTTTCGCGACACGAGGCCGCTCCCACAATGTCCACGTACACCGTATACATTGGGTTGAACGCGGTCCATGTGGGAGCGGCCTTGTGTCGCGAAAGGGCTGCGCAGCGGCCCCAGCAATTCACCAGGTCAACACCGCCCCCACCGCAAAGGTATCGGTGTCTTCGTTCTGCGCACTGGTGTCATGCCCGTCGATGGAAAACTGGTTGTACTCGGCCACCAGCTTGAGGTTGTCGTTGACGTCATGGAACAGCGCCACGCCGCGGGTCTCGTAATCCGCCCCGCTGCCCACCGCCCCATTGCCATCGTCCTTGGTCTTGCCATAAGACAGCGCCACACGGTTCTTGCCGAACTTGTACGAGCCCTGCAGCAGATAGCCGTCACTGTCGACATTGCGCAAAACCGGTTCGCCCGCGTTGTTGGTGAAGAACGGGTTGATGCCCTTGGCCTGGAACCCCGAGCCGGTCAGAGACCAGCCACCCATCTTGGCCTGCACACCATAGCCGACACCTTTGGAGGTAACCGACGCCACCGTCGGATCGGTATTGTCGGAGGTCTGGTAACTGCCGTTGACCCAGCTGTAGATCTGCGCCCCGCCGAGGTCGAACTGGTAGGTGATTTCACTCTCGGTGCGCGGGTTCTCCTGGTAGGCCTTGCCGGTCGGGCTGCTGTCGTTGGTGTCTACCGGGTCCATGATGCCCACCGCCACCCGCAGGCCTTCCATCACCGGCGTGCGGTAGGTGATCTGCGAGGTGGGGAACGGGTATGGGTAGCCACTGCCGATGTTGCCGAACGACACGCCACCTCCGTCCACCAGCCCCAGGGTGTCACTGACCTGGCCATAACCGGCCAGCAGCTCGTCAAGCAGGATGTTGGAGCGGGCGAACAGCCCGAAGTCCTTGCCGATCAGCACCTCACCCCACTCGGGGTTGGCCACGGTGCCGTAGAACTGGCGGACGTCGATGGCTGTGTCAGTGCCATTGGTTTCGCTGTCGTTGATCGTGACCCAGAACGAAGCACGCGCGCCGAGCTTCAGGTCATCCACCTGCTTGCCCATGTTGAAGCCCAGGTAGTTGGGCAAGAAGCCCATTTTCACCCGCGACTGGCGGCGGTCGAACTGCTCACCCTCACGGTCGACCTTGCTGTTGACGTAGAAGGCGTTGATGTAGCCGTCGGTGGAAAACGTTGTCTGGTCCTTGTCGTACAGCATGATCTCGGCTTCAGCGGCGCCGCTCAGGCCCAAGGCAGAAAAACTGGCGATGGCGGCTGCGAGAAAACGAGGCGGCAGGTGCTTATTGTTGTTGTGCATGGCGCGCTCCAAACGGGGACTGGATGTCGGAGGCGATTATCAGAAGTGGGCAGATAGCCAGATACGCTGCTTTGGCGTGGACTGGTGAATGCTTTGGGGCAGAGGGTGTGGCGCTGTAATTTGGTCCCGGTACCTGCTTGGGCCAAGGTTCAAGACTTAGGGTGTAGCCATGAGTAGCCGGCGCGTATCAATACCCTGAACAAATTGGGGCCGCCTTGCGGCCCTTCGCGGGCTCGCCCGCTCCCACAGGAATCGTGCATGTCTTGAAACTGGCGTCATACCTGTGGGAGCGGGCAAGCCCGCGAAGGGCTGCAAAGCAGCCCCAATTACGCTATCTGAGCAGGATCGCTTTTCTTCAGGAAGCAAGTGCCTGGGAAGGCATCTCATACCGGTGCGGTTGTTGCCAGGCCAGACGGGCCTGCACGTCGACCGCCGCGTCCTTCACCTTCTGTGCCCAGTTTTGGTCTTTCGGGCATACCACCACCACGCTAAAACCATGGTCGACGCCTTCCAGCCGCACACCTTCGGAATCATCCACATGCAGGTCGATATCAAAGGCCGACGGCAGCTTGGATGGCGAGTTCTCCAGCCCGTTCTGGGCCAGGATATGTTGGTGCCGGTCACTGTTGACCACGCCATCGACATGGATGCCGTAAAGCATCAGCCAGCGGCGGATGTACGCCGGGGTGCGCCCCGACGAGGTATAGATCCAGATGCTGCAGCCCTGGCGGCGCAGATCGCGGATCAGCTCGCGTGTGCCGCTGCGCAGCGGCTCGCCCAACCAGCGATGGACGAAGCCCGGCAGCTTGCTGTCCTCGGCGGCGGCATGCTCGGGCTGGCAGGCCAGCGTGTCGTCGATATCGAACGAAATGCGTACCTGCCCACGGTTGAGCTTGCGCTCGATGGCCTGCCGCCCGCGTACAAACATGGATGACCGTTGCATCAGCGGCGCCCCTCACAGACAGGTACGGGCGTGCCGCTCAGGAAGAACTTTCCGGGCTCAGGCGCCTTCTCTTCAAGGAAAGCGGCGTACTTCTTCTTGATCTTGGGTAATTCGTACAATGCCTTCACACCGTGTTTAGCGGAGTTGCGAATGACCGAGGACGGGTTGAAGTAACCCTCGGCGTTGTCCAGCGACAGCACGAATGGCGGTAACCCGGCACGCATCAGCAAGTAACTGACGATGAGCGAACCTGTGCGGTTGTTGCCTTCGATGAACAACTGCGGCTTGCTGAGGATACGTACATAAACACCGGCTGCCCGCTTCCAGACCGAATCGCTGCGGTACGAGCAGTACCAGTTGTACAAGTCCTTGATGCCACCTTCGACGTTGTTGAAAAAGTGCGCCTCGGTTGCAGCGAGGTGCGGGGCATATTCCAGGCGGCGG
Source organism: Candidatus Pseudomonas phytovorans (assembly GCA_029202525.1). Classification (NCBI taxonomy): domain Bacteria; kingdom Pseudomonadati; phylum Pseudomonadota; class Gammaproteobacteria; order Pseudomonadales; family Pseudomonadaceae; genus Pseudomonas; species Candidatus Pseudomonas phytovorans. Next base: position 3,189,492 of record CP119325.1, on the reverse strand, counting down.
GCCGGGTCGCTGCCGCACAGCACGGTGGCATTGATTTCCAGCATCAGGTTCAGCTGCTGCAGGTCGAACAGGTCGATACCGCGAGCGACATAGTCGTCAATCAGCGCATAGCCTTCAAGCACGTTCAGCAGCACCTCGTCGGTAAACGGGTCCCGCGGTTCGGTGAAATGCCGGCTGAGCTCGGCAAAGCGGCCCTGCACCTCGCGCAATGCGCGCTCTACCGCTGAAAGATCAAGACGACGCATTGCTCGCATTGGAAATCCCGGGTAACACTTTAACGGAAGGTAACGCGGCCGGGTGCTGCAACCTCCCTGGCTGCAACACCCGGCCACCTTGGGCAAGCCTGGCTCAGCTGAACTTGCCGCTGATGTAGTCGCTGGTCAGCTGTTCGCGCGGGTTCTGGAAGATCTGCGCCGTAGGGCCCATCTCGACCAGGTAACCGGTGCGGCTGCCCTGGGAAATATCGACCGAGAAGAACGCCGTGGTGTCGGCCACACGAATCGCCTGCTGCATGTTGTGGGTTACCAGGGCGATGGTGTAGTCCTTCTTCAGCTCGACCATCAGCTCTTCCACACGGCGGGTGGCGATCGGGTCAAGTGCCGAGCATGGCTCGTCCAGCAGCAGTACTTCAGGCTCGGTGGCAATGGCACGGGCAATGCACAGGCGCTGCTGCTGGCCACCGGACAGCGACAGGCCGCTGACCTTGAGCTTGTCCTTGACTTCGTCCCACAGCGCGGCACCTTGCAAGGCGTGCTTCACGCGGTCACCGAGGTCGCCCTTGTAGCGGTTCAGGCGCAGGCCGAAGGCGACGTTGTCGAAGATGCTCATGGAGAACGGGTTGGGCTGCTGGAACACCATGCCGATGTAGCGGCGCACCACTACCGGGTCAACGCCCTTGCCGTAGACATCCTGGCCGAGGAAATGCACATGGCCTTCGAAACGGAAGCCCTTCACCAGGTCGTTCATGCGGTTGAGGCTACGCAGCACGGTACTCTTGCCGCAGCCCGATGGCCCGATGAAGCCGGTGATCTCGTTCTTGCGGATCGGCACATGGCTGTCACGCACGGCCATGAAGTTGCCGTAGAAAATCTTGTCCAGCTTGCAGTCCATGACGATCGGGGTAGCTTCACTGACCATGGGAGCGGCTCTTTGCGCAGTGGATACGTTCAAGTTGGATGCTCCCTTTCTCAATACTTGGGCTTGCCGAAGACTCGGCTCAGAATGTTGATTACCAGCACGATCATTACCAGCACCAGCGATGCCGCCCAGGCGAGCTCAAGCTGGTTGTCGAATGGCATACCGGAGAAGTTGTAAATCAGTACGGCGAGCGAAGCCGTAGGGTTCATGACCGCCAGGCTGCCGTCATGGTAGATCCAGTAGTTGCTGAACAGCGCGGTGAACAGCAGTGGCGCGGTTTCGCCAGCGGCGCGGGCCACGGCCAGCATCACGCCGGTGAGGATGGCCGGCAGGCCGGTGGGCAGCACGATCTTCCAGATCACCTGGGCACGGGTGCAGCCCATGCCGTAGGCGGCGTCCTTCATGATCTTGGGCACCATCTTCATCGACTCTTCAGCGGTGAGCACCACGATCGGCAGCATCAGTACTGCCAGGGCCACACCGCCAGCCGGCGCCGAGTAGGTGCCGGTGGTCATCACCACCAGGGCGTAGGCAAACACCCCGGCCAGGATCGACGGCAGGCCGGTGAGCATCTTGGCGGCAAAACGTGCGGCGTTGGCCAGTTTGCTGTCTGGGCCAAGTTCAGCCAGGAACACCGCAGCCATAATGCCGACCGGTACCGCGATGGCGGCGGCAATGCCGACCATGACGAAGGTACCGGCCATGGCGTTACCAAAACCGCCACCCATCTCGAAGCCGGTCGGCGGCAGCTCGGTGAACACTTCCAGGCTAAGGCGTGCACCGCCACGGGTGATCAGCATGTACAGCACGGAAATCAGCGGCACGCTGGCCACCAGTGCCGCAAACCATGCCAGGGAGGTCAACACCACGCTGCGCAGGGCGCGGCCTTCCAGCTTGCGTTGCAGGCTGGGCAACGCGGCTACAGGGGTCGTCAGGTCAGTCATTGTTTGTTACCCCGCTGGGCGTAGAGCATGATCATCGAGCCGAGCACGTTCACCAGCAGGGTGATGAACATCAGTACCAGTGCCGCGTACATCAGCACTTCGATCTCGTTCGGGCCGGCCTCCGGGAAGTTCAGCGCCAGCAGCGCCGCCAGGGTGTTGGCCGGGGCGAACAGGGAAAGCGAAATGGTGTTGGCGTTGCCGACCAGCATGGCCAGCGCCATGGTTTCACCGAGCGCACGGCCCAGGCCCAGCACCAGCGAACCAAAGATGCCGGTAGCAGCGGATGGCACCATCACCTTGAGGATGGCCTCCCAGTGGGTAGTACCCATGCCGTAGGCAGCCTGCTTGGTTTTCATCGGTACGCTGGTCAGCGCATCCTGGGAAACGGCGGCAATGGTCGGCAGGATCATGATCGCCAGTACCAATGCAGCAGGCAGCAGGCCAGGCCCGCTCAGGGAAGTGCCGAAAAACGGGATCCAGCCCAGCTCGCTGTTCAGCCAGGCGGTCAGCGGGCGAATCGCCGGGATGACCACATAGATGCCCCACAGGCCGTAGACCACGCTGGGGATGGCGGCGAGCAGTTCGACGATGGTGCGAAACACCGCAGCGAGCTTGGCCGGAAGGAAATCCTGGGTGAGGAAAATGGCCATGCTGACGCCGAAGAAACCGGCAATCAACAGGGCGATGAATGCACTGTAAAGCGTGCCCCAGATCGCTGGCAGAATACCGTACTTGCCTTGGTTGACGTCCCAGACGCTACCGAATATCACGTCAAAGCCGTGCTTCTCGATGCCGGGCAGTGCCTTGCGGCCCACTTCGTAGACCAGCGCAAAAACCAGCGCCAGCACCAGCACCACACCGATGCGTGCGAGCGCACGGAAGGTGCGATCGACCAGGAAGTCTTTCGTAGACGGTGGCTGGCACGCGGAATCGGGGTTATCCGGTATGGCAAAGGGTGTGTTCATGGGCGAGTTCCGGGACTAGGGACAAACACCCCCGGTATGGCTTCATGCCAATACCGGGAGCGCCTGAGTATTACTGGATGTTGGCAGACGCTTTGCGCACCTGGTCGACAACCGACGGTGGCAGCGGGATGTAACCCATCGAGTCGGCGATCTTCTGGCCTTGGGTCAGGCCGTACTCGACCATCTCACGCATGGCCTTGGCTTTTTCCGGGTTGCCGTTGTCCTTGCGGAAGATCATCCAGGTGTAGGAAGTGATCGGGTAGGACTTGGCACCTTCCGGGTCCGGCAGGGTGGCAACCAGATTTTCCGGCATCTTCACCGCCGCCAGTGCTTCGGCACCGCTTTCGGCGGTAGGCACGACGTATTGGCCAGCCTTGTTCTCCAGCTCGGCGAAGTCGACCTTGGCCAGCTTGGCGAAGCCGTACTCGATGTAGCCGATGGCGCCTGGGGTCTGGCGAACGGTGGCGGTCACGCCGTCGTTTTTCGGCGACTTGATGAACTTGTCGGTGGCCGGCCAGTTGACGGTGTTGCCTTCACCCAGCTCTTTCTTGAAGTCGGCGTTGATGGCCGACAGGTGCTTGGTGAATACGGCGTTGGTGCCGCTGGAGTCAGCACGAACGACCACGGTGATCGGCAGTTCAGGCAGTTTCATGCCTGGGTTGGCCTTGGCGATCTGTGGGTCGTTCCACTTGGTGATCTTGCCGAGGAAGATGTTGGAGTACACGTCGCGCGGCAGCTTCAGGCCCTTTGGGTTGCCTGGCAGGTTGTAGGCCAGGACGATTTCACCGGCGGTCATTGGCAGCAGCTGTACGCCTTCGGCGACCTTGGCGATGTCTGCTTCGCTCATGGCCGAGTCGCTGGCGGCGAAGTCGACGGTCTTGTTCAGGAAGTCCTGAACGCCAGCGCCGCTACCCTTGGACTGGTAGTCAACGGTAACGCCAGCAGTGTTCTTGCTGAAGTCCTTGAACCAGGTCAGGTAGATGGGTGCCGGGAAGCTCGCGCCGGAACCGGTCAGGCGAACGTTTTCCGCGGCGAAGGCCCCGGAAGTGGCGCAAAGCGAAACGGCAACGGCGAGTGCAGCAGACTTCATCAGGCGAATCATCGAAAAGCGCTCCTTGTGATGGCCGGCACACTTTGCATCAGCTGTGTTACAGCTTTGTGACTATTGAATGGCACCCCCCGTGGTAGAGCTTTTTGCGGGTGCCCTGAGGCAGGTTGATGTCATGCGCTGGTAACCGAAGGCGGCTATCACTTGGCCACCCCCGCCGACGTGAGCCTTTGCCATGACCGCTACAGAACACGCCCTGATGAGGCGCATCCACCGTGAACTGCTCGACCACAGCGACGAAGAAGTGGAGCTGGAACTGGCCGAAGACGGCCATGACCTGAATGCACTGTTCGACGAACATGTCGAGGACGGCAGCGAAAAGGCCGCACGCAGGACCTATTTCCGTGAACTGTTCCGCCTGCAAGGCGAACTGGTAAAGCTGCAAAGCTGGGTGGTCAAGACGGGCCACAAAGTGGTGATCCTGTTCGAGGGCCGTGACGCTGCCGGCAAAGGCGGCGTGATCAAGCGCATCACGCAGCGCCTGAACCCCAGGGTGTGCCGGGTTGCCGCCCTGCCCGCCCCGAATGACCGCGAACGCACCCAGTGGTACTTCCAGCGTTACGTTTCACATTTGCCGGCAGCCGGCGAGATCGTGCTGTTCGACCGCAGCTGGTACAACCGCGCCGGCGTGGAAAAGGTCATGGGCTTTTGCAACGACGACCAGTACGAGGAGTTTTTCCGTACTGTGCCGGAGTTCGAGCGCATGCTGGCGCGCTCGGGCATTCAGCTGATCAAGTACTGGTTCTCGATTTCCGACCAGGAGCAGCACCTGCGCTTTCTCAGCCGCGTGCACGACCCGCTCAAGCAATGGAAGCTCAGCCCCATGGACCTGGAGTCGCGTCGGCGTTGGGAGGCCTATACCAAGGCCAAGGAAATCATGCTGGAGCGCACCCATATTGCCGAGGCGCCCTGGTGGGTGGTGCAGGCCGACGACAAGAAGAAGGCCAGGCTCAACTGTATCCACCATCTGCTTGGGCAAATGCCTTATGAAGAGGTGGAAGTGCCGATGATCGAGCTGCCGCAACGGGTCAGGAAGGAAGACTACATCCGCAACCCGACGCCGATGCAAATCATAGTGCCGCAGGTTTATTGATACCTGCTCTGGGCGCTGTGGTCATGCACAGCGCCGGAGCAAGGTCTTGATCGGGCGCCTCACCCGGCGCTTGGCCACCTGCCGTGGCTTGATCCAGCGGCAAGCGTCGATTTCGTTCAAGGGGCGCGGTTTGTCTGCTGCTTTACGGGCTTCAAAAAGGTAATGAATGACCCGTTCCTCGCGGTACTCACTCACAAAGCGCAGCTCATCGAAGGCCAGGCCTGTTTCTTCTGCCATCTCTCGCCGCGCCGCCTGCAGCGGCGTTTCATCCGGCTCTACCCTGCCGCCCGGCAGGTTCCACTTGGCGTTGCGCTTGCGCACGAACAGAACCTGGCCGTCCTTGCGGTAAATCACCGTGGCACGCAGCTTGATGCCTTTGCGCCTGGCTGTAGCGCTGTCCATTGCCTTCATGCGTCATCCCGGTTCGACTAGCTGGACTGGAGCCTGCAATGGCGCCTGCCTCAACCCTAAAGGCTCAATGTGTCGATTGGATGACCGCTGACAGCGCGCTGCGTATTTCGCAGCTCTCAACCATTGCCTGCAATACCCGCTTCGCCAGCATCCCGGCAACTGTTGCGCGATGCACATTGGTATTCAGCTTCTGCACGGGTCGGGTAATTGAGGCTCAGGCGCAACTTTTCCTGGGTGTCGTAAATGTCATAGCCCGCCACCAGCTCGGCGGGAAAGCCAAGACGGCGAGGATAGATTTCTTTCTTCAGCGGCACAGCAGGGATCACAACGAAGCGCGTCTGCATGACCATCCCTCTTCGGCAGTGCTTAAGTATTAGTACCGTTAAGAGAAAGCATCAAGATGACTCATGCAATATTTTGGTTCAGCCGGCAATTCGCGCCGTGACAAGTGCGCAAAAGCCCAACAGGCAAATAACCCCGATGCCATAGAACACCGTTCTCCATGGCTGCATGCACCGCAGATAGGCCAGCGTATGCAGGACCCTGGCGAGGGTGAACGCAACGCTCAGCAATTGGGTTGGCTGCACAGCTGCTTCCAGGGCAATCGCCAGCCCGCCGAGGGCAAAGAACGCTGGAATATTTTCCAGGTCGTTGGTCCATGCCTTGGCAGCACGCAACACCTGCGGTCGCTCCACGGCCTGGGCAGCGCGGTTGAACACCGCTGCATCCTCTGGGTTGGTGAAGGCCAGTAAGCGCAAGCGGTAACAGCCCTGATAACAGGAGATCAGTAACATCTTCAGGAACAGCACAACCACGCACAGCGCGTACACCTGCAAAGCACTGCTCATGGCCGATTCCCTCCGGCAGGACCTCGGTTCACCAGGTACAGTAACGGCCCCAGCGAGATGAACACGGCTGTCAGCAGCAGGTATGGCAGCACCGAGATCCCTGCACGTCCTCGCATCCGGTTGTCCGCTACCATCCAGACGCAGGCCAGCCCTGCCATCAGGTACAGATCGATGACCACCTGTGCGGTGTCAGGCCGGGACATCAGTTGTAGCCCGAACGCTAGCAGCGACTGCTCGGCAATCAGCATCGTCCAGCCGGTATACAACGAAAACAGCACCAGCAACGCCAGCGCGCAGATACGCAAGCCCATCATTATGTCCTCGGTAGGGTTTGCCGGCACAGTAGTGATAGGGTTGCCTGCGCTCAATGACCTGTAAGGTCATGGACACTGCAATCAAGGACGATCAGGATCAACGCATGAGTCATCAGCTGTTCCATCGCAAAAGCCCTGCGCCGGACACATCGGCAGGCCAGCATCTACGCCACTTGCGCCAGCAGGCCGGCCTCAGCCAGCTAGCGCTTTCGCTATTGGCTGGCGTATCGCAGCGCCACCTGAGCTGCCTGGAAACCGGGCGCGCCAAAGCCAGCCCTGGCACCTTGCATGCCCTGCTTTCGGCCCTTGGCGTACCGCTGGAGCACTGCAACGAAGTGTTCATCGCCGCCGGGTACGCGCCCCGCTATGCGGCCTCGCCGCTGGACGCGCCTGAAATGGCGTTGGTGCATGCCGCCATCGAGCACATCCTGCAGGCGAACAACCCTGCACCTGCAATCGTCATCGACAGCAACTGGGAGGTCATCGCGGCCAATACCAGTACCGGGCTGCTGCTGGGGATGGTGGGCATTGCCACCCAGGCGGCGCCTGGCCTCAACCTTCTGGATACGCTGCTCCGCCCTGGCGGCCTGGGCGATCACCTGGCCAATGCGCAGGAGATTCGTGCCGTTGCCTGGCAACGTGCATCCAGGGAGGCCGTGGGCAACCCGACGCTGGCAGAGCGCTTGCGCAACCTTCCAGCCCCGGCCAACCCACAACAGGCAGCAGGTATCGCGCCCGTGTTGCTGACCCGCGTGAGCACCCCCTGTGGCGAGATGAAGTTCCTGTCGACCTTCACCACCTTCGGAATGCCGCTGGATATCACGGTGGAATCACTGCGGATCGAGCACCTGATCCCCGCCGACCCACAAACCCGGCAGAGGATGGAGGCGGCGCATGATCAATGGTCGGCGGTTACAACGTGAACGACAGCACTTGGCCAAGGAACCTGGCGCTAACCTGATGGCCTGTTTCATACAGGTCGAACGGCTGGCACATGGCCCCCGTGGTCACCACATCGCCTGCCTTCAAGGTCTGGCCCCGGTCGGCCGCATGGGCATAAAGGTGGGCCAGCGACACCAGCGGGTCGGTCGCTGCATCGCCAGACAACCCACGCGCCCGTAATTCACCGTCTACGTACACTTCGGTGGTCTCGGCCAAGTCGGCCAGCAATGGCACATCGATGCCTGCCCCGAGGCTGTTGCCCACGACCAGGGCTTCGAAGCCCACGTTGTCCGCCACGAAGCTTGGCCAGCCGACGCTCTTGCGGTCGACGAAGCGTGAGCGCACCACTTCGAACGTGACGCAGGTAGCGCGGATATCTTCGCTGACCGGCACCCGCCCCACTTGCGGGGGGATATCCCGGTCAAGCACGAAAGCAATCTCGCATTCGATGGTCACAGGTGTCACGGCCGGCAGCTCGATGTGCACGCCATCAGCGTGGCAGCGCTTTGCCTCCAGTTGGCCAACCAGCGGCCGGTCCAGATTGGCCGCACGCATCCCTGCGGGGCTGCCGACACCCAGCTTCCACCCTGCGCGCTGGCCAGCGGCGGCGGCGAACAACTGGTCCTGGTTGTCATAGCCTTGTTTCAACGTCTCGGGCCTGAGGCTGGCAGGCAGTTCGGTCAGCAGGTCACCGCTGCGCCAATGCTGCAGCAACAAGGCAGCGGTGCGTTGGGGTACGAAGAGCGAGCTGTTCATCAAGACCTCATGGAAATGGGCGATGCCGGGCAACAGATGCTAGGGCCTGATAATGATAAGGATAAATATATTGTCATGATGCCTGGCATAACAAAACGTGATGAAAAGCCTTCGCGAAGCAGACGCGCTCAGACAGGGGCTGCTGTTGCGGCGCCGACAGCACAGCAACAGTTGGCGGTGTTTTCAGGCAGAAGTAGCCCGACCCAGGCATCTAAAAGCCTGATTCCATTGAACTAAAACGTTGGCACAGCAGCTGCATTGCAAGGTCATTCGCCTGCATTCGAGCTGCTCATGCCTGACCTGAACCAATCTGCCTCTTACGAAATCCGCTTACCTGCGGCCCACATCATTCGCGACGCCGCCGAAGGTGCGCTGGAACCACCTGTTCGGCAACTGGGCACTGAACGGCATCAAGCCACGGCGCCACGACTGGAACTGAGGCCACGCCAATGAACGATCTGCTGGCCAACGTCGACTGGGCGGAGATTGCCCAGGCCTGCCTGGAAACGCTGAGCATGCTCGGCGCCGCACTGGGCTTTACCGTGCTGCTCGGCCTGCCCCTGGGCGTGCTGCTTTACCTCACCGGGCAGCGCCAGTTGCTGGCGCACGGCCCGCTGTACCGAACCCTGTCGGTGGTAGTCAACGTGCTGCGTTCGCTGCCGTTCATCATCCTGCTGATCGTGCTGATTCCGCTCACTACCCTGCTGACCGGCACCTCGCTGGGGGTCAAGGGCACCATTCCGCCGCTGGTGGTCGGCTGCACGCCGTTCTTCGCGCGGTTGGTGGAAACCGCCCTGCGCGAGGTGGACCGCGGCCTGGTCGAGGCCAGCCAGGCCATGGGCGGCAGCATCGCGCAGATCATCCGCTACACCCTGCTGCCTGAAGCACGCACCGGGCTGATCGCGGCGGTCACCGTCACCGCCATCGTGCTGGTCGACTACACCGCCATGGCCGGGGTGATCGGCGGCGGCGGCCTGGGCGACCTGGCGATCCGCTTCGGCTACCAACGTTTCCAGACCGATGTGATGGTGGTCACCGTGCTGCTGCTGATCCTGCTGGTGCAGGCCCTGCAGATGAGCGGTGACCGCCTGGTAAGACATTTCACCCGCCGCTGAGCCCCTATACATCTCAGGTACCGATCATGAAAAAGACCCTCACCGCCCTCGCCGCTTTCCTCGCCTTCAGTGCCCAGGCCGCCGAACATCTGGTGGTCGGCGCCACGCCGGTGCCGCACGCGGAAATCCTCGAATTCGTCAAACCGGCCCTGGCCAAGCAGGGGGTCGACCTGGACATCAAGGTGTTCAACGACTTCATCCAGCCCAACCTGCAGCTGGCGCAAAAGAACCTGGACGCCAACTATTACCAATACCGGCCGTTCCTCAACGACTTCAACAAGACCCGCCACACCGACCTGGTGCCGGTGGTGGGCGTACACATCGAACCGTTCGGCGCCTACTCGGCAAAGTACAAGAACCTGGCAGAACTGCCCGACGGCGCCAGCGTCGCCATCCCCAACGACCCGGTCAACACGGGCCGTGCGTTGGTACTGCTGGCCGAGGCCGGGCTACTAAAGCTGAAGGACCCGGCCAACCCGCAATCCACCCAACGCGACATCACCGACAACCCTCGCCACCTGAAAATCCGCGAGCTGGAGGGCGCCATGCTGGCGCGATCGGTGAAACAGGTCGACCTCGCCTTTGTCTTCGCCAACTACGCCCTGGAGGCTGGCATCGATACCAACAGCGCGCTGATCGTGGAAAAAGGCAAGGACCTGTACGTGGAGTACCTGGTCGCCCGCCCGGACAACCTGCAGGACCCGGGTATCCAGAAGCTGGCCCAGGCACTCAACTCGCCTGAAGTGCGCAACTTCATCCTGACCCGCTACAAAGGCCAGATAGCCCCTGGTTTCTGACCCCTGCAGCCCTCTGGTGACAGAGGGCATGGAACCCGAACATGAGCCGTTACCAGCAGCAAATCCAGCCAGCCGATGCGCAACTGTGCCTGCGCGGCATCCACAAACACTACGGCGCGGTCAGTGCGCTCGACAACATCGACCTGCAGGTACGCCGTGGCGAGGTGTTCGGCATCATCGGCCGAAGCGGTGCGGGCAAGTCCTCGCTGCTGCGCCTGCTCAACCGCCTGGAAGCACCCAGCGCCGGCCAGGTACTGATCGACGGCCAGGACATTGCAGGGCTGCAGGGCAAGCCCCTGCACGCGCTACGGCGCAAGGTGGCGATGATCTTTCAGCACTTCAACCTGCTGGCCAACAGCACGGTGGCCGAAAACATCGAGCTGCCGATGCGCATGGCCGGGGTGCCGCCACAACAGCGCAGCGCCCGTGTGAACGAACTGTTGCACCTGGTGGGCCTGACCGGCCGAGGCGGTGCTTATCCCGCACAACTGTCCGGTGGCCAGAAGCAGCGGGTCGGCATTGCCCGCGCGCTGGTGCTGGAGCCACAGATTCTGCTGTGCGACGAAGCCACGTCTGCGCTGGACCCGGAAAGCACCCAAGCGATCCTCGACCTGCTGCGCAGTATCAACCAGCGCCTGGGCCTGACCATCGTCTTGATCACCCACGAAATGCAGGTAATCCGCGACCTGTGCGACCGTGTAGCGGTACTGGAACAAGGCCGTATCGTCGAAACCGGCGCGGTGTGGGAAGTGTTCGGTGACCCCCGGCACGCCGTCAGCCGCATTCTGCTCAGCGAGGCCACGCCGGCAACACAAGCCCGAACTGTCGGCAAGCGCTACCTCGACCTGCACTACACCGGCGGCAAAGGGCTCAAGCCCGACCTGGCCGCCATCGGTGCCGCGCTGGGCGATGGGGTGAGCCTGTTCTCGGGCTCGATCGCGCCGATCCAAGGGCGGTTTCTTGGGCAATTGCGCCTGGCCATTGCCAGCGCGGCGCCGGATGACGAACTGCTGCGACAGGCCAGGCTGCTGGCAGACCGCGCCGAGTGGGCCTGAATCAAGGCGCGATTACACCGGCAGCTCGGTGGTCAGCTTGATCTTTTCCATCGGCACTTCGGTCTTCACGTTCTGCACCACGCTCAGGCTGGTCAGGTGCTTGATCTGGAAGCGCCGATAGGCTTCCAGGTCTGCCGCCACCACCCGCAACAGCAAGTCGCAATCGCCCGCCATCACATGGCACTCCACTACCTCGGGCAGCTGGCGCACGGCCTCGACAAACTCGTCGGTGGTTTCCTGGTCCTGGCGCTTCAGCCACACCCGCACGAACAGGGTCAGGCCCAGCGCGACCTTGGCCGGGTCCAGCAACGCCACATAGCGTTCAATCACCCCGGCTTCCTCCAGCAGACGCACCCGTCGCAGGCACGGCGATGCAGACAACCCCACCTGCTTGGCCAGCTCCTGGTTCTGCAACCTGCCGTCGCGCTGTAGCGCCCGCAGGATCCGCCGGTCGATGGCATCGAGCTTGATTGGCATTTACATACCTCTTCCTATGCATACTTGGTAGCAGATGCCAAATACTCGATACATTAGCGCAACTACGCAAGCCAATTTCATTAGGTAATTGGAATAATTTGCCTCCCCTGGAGGTGACCATGAATAGCGTTGAACCTGTACAGAACGATCCCCCCGCTGTTCCACCGCAAAGCCAACTGCGCCGAGGCGCCGTTGCGGCCCTGCCCTGGCTGTTCAGCCTGCTCACCGCAGCGCTGTTCTACCTGCTGATCCCCGGTAGCTCGTACGTGCTTGCGGGCGCCGTGGCTGGCCTGGTGATGGCCTACCTGTGGGCCAAACCATGATTGACGTTGCTACGCTGGATGCTGCGGGTGCTGCTGGCGGCATGATCTGCCGCTGCGCTTGCACTCCATTGACCCAAATCAAGCCCTCGCGCCGGGTTCGCGCGACGATGGCTAGCAGCAAGGAATGACTCAAGCACCGCCAGGCGCACCGTGCTCCTCGATCACCGTGCGCGGCCTTGGATAAGGAGCCCCACATGAGCCCGCTGAAACACATACTGGTAGCCACCGACCTGTCCCCCCATGCCCGCAACGCGGCGGAGCGCGCTGCCTACCTGAGCAAGGCGCAGCAGGCCTCGCTGGACCTGCTCTACGTTGCCAACCCGGCCCCCTTCGAGCGCCTCAAACAGTTGGTGGCGCCTGATGAAGACCTGTTGAAGCGCGTGCTGGATAGCGCCGGCGAAAAAATCCGCGCATTGGCAGCCCTGCTGTTCCAGCGCTACGACATATCCGCTGGAGTGCAGGTTGCCAGCGGTTCGGTGATCACCGAAATCACCCGGGTAGTGCAGGACAAGCGCAGCAACCTGCTGGTATGTGGCGCCAAGGGCCAGAGCGTGGCGCGGCGCTTGCTGCTGGGCTCAACCGTGCAGAAAATGCTCAACCACATGCCCTGCCCGTTGCTGGTGGTCAAGCCGGCCCCGCGTGACGCCTACCGCACCGTGCTGGTGCCAGTCGACTTCTCACCGGTTTCGCTGCGCGCCATCCAACTGGCCAAGGCCATTGCCCCGCAGGCCGAAATCATTCTGCTGCATGTGTACGAAGCCCCGTTCGAAGGCAGCGTGCGCTTCGCCCGTATCGACCACGACACCCTCACCCACTACCGCAACGTCATCCGCAAGGATGCAGCGGCGCAACTCGCTGCGTTGAGTGAGGCTGCCGGCATACCCGACGCCCGGCAGATTCTGGTGCACGGAGACCCTGGTTGGCGCATTGCAGAACAGGAACAGGAGCTGGAGTGCGACCTGATAGTGGTCGGCAAGCAGGGTGCAAGCGCGCTGGAAGAGTTGTTGGTTGGCAGCGTCACCAAGCATGCACTGAACGAGTCGCAGTGTGATGTGCTGGTCACTCCCTAGCACGCAAGACCAGGCGGGCCGCCTTCGTCAGGGGGCGGCCCAGCCGGCGTGCAGCATCACCAGGTCCCGATGCACATCCGCCCCGCATTGGAACGTGGTCTCACCCACCACTGCAAAGCCGTTGCGCAAGTAGAAGGCAATAGCCCGGCTGTTACTGTCATTGACCGTCAACCGCAGAGCCCCCGCTACGCCCTGCAGCACATCAGCCATCAGCTGCTGGGCCACACCCGCCCCATGGTATTCAGGCAGCACGTAGCATTTGCTGAGCTCGGCGATGCCATCTGCAGCCAAAATGCCCAAGGGCTCTGGGGCAAGGTTGAGCAGGCTGTAGCCGACGACCGTACCGCGCATCAAGCCTACCGACAGGCGCATATCCGGTTCTCGGCTCAAGCGGTCAAAGTCGGCTGGCATCAATGCCCCTTGGATGTAGGCGCTAATTTCCGCCGTTGGCGTATTCGCCGGGCAAGCCAGCGCAAAAGTGCGTGCCGCGACCTGGCTGATCGCATCGCTATCCGCGGCCGTCGCCTGCCTGATCAAAAAATGCATGAGTTTGGCCCTGGTGTGTAAATGGCAGCCTTGCAACAGCTCAAGAAAAGCATAACACTCGCTATATACATTTCTATACACCGCCTCTCAAAGCCCAGATGAAACCGTGATGTACGCCCAAGCCCACATGCCACACACGACCAGCGATGGCGCTGACGCCCCTTTCGGCTCGGTCGACATCGCGCTGGGCAACCCGGGGATCCGGCGTAAGAATCGCAAGCTTATTCTGCAGGCTGCCAGCGAAGCGTTTGCCGTCACCGGTTTCACCGCCACCCATTCGCACGATATTGCCGAGCGCGCCGGGTTGCCCAAGGCCAATATCTATTACTACTTCCAGACAAAAGAGAATTTGTACGTCCAGGTGCTGATGAGTTTTATCGAGCCGCTGGTGAGGGCTTCGGCCGCATTGCGAAAAAGCGACGACCCGATAGTGGGCCTGCGGGCTTATATCAAAGCCCGCATCCGCATCATTCGGGAGCACCCGTTCAGCGCCGCCGTGTTCAGCCAGGAGTTGCTCTCAGGGGGCAAGCGCCTGCCCGAGGTGTGCAAGTTCATGTTGCACGAGGAAGCCGCGCGCAACGTCGCCAGCCTGCGCAGCTGGATCGATCAAGGCCGGTTGGCACCCTGTGACCCCGAACACCTGATGATTTTCATCTGGTCGGCAACGCGCACCTACACCAATCTGGCCTGGCAAATGTCGCAGCTCAGAGGCATGGCCGTACCTGACAAGTCGGACTTTGATCGTGCCACCCGCACGGTCACCCAGATGGTGCTGGGCGGTGTCGTCCCGGACCGGAAAGCAGCCATGACACCGTCATGAAGCTTGCCTCACCTAGACAGGATCACCAGACTGGCGAAGCGGTACCTTTGTCAGCGCCGAGGTGACTTGCGCAAGCAACGCTGCAGAACAGCTTGCCCCTTCCACCTTCAATACCGGGGCTGTCTGCCCTGCCAGCCAGCGCTCATGCCAGGCCCGATTGCGGCCTGAAAAGTTCGGGTCGTCATACTGAGCAGCCCATTCCCTGAACCCCACATGTATCTCGTACATGTCACCACCCGGAGCGATGCGCTCGCCAAAGCGCGCCTTCTCACGCGCAGCCAGCCGCTCAAGACGCACGGGCGTTGGTGTAACCACGAACACCGTCAAATCGACATGGGCCAGCAAGGCATCACCCCAGACCATGCAAGAGCCAGTCAACACCCAGTCATCCTCGCCGAGCGCTTGCTGGATCAACGGCACACGGTCATCTGCCGGCCGCTTGGTGGAAAACGGCGGGTTGGTGGGCATCCAGTAGAAGTCATCGACGTCGGCATGGCGCAGATCGAATTGCTTGGCGAGCTGCTGACCCAGCGTGGTCACGCCTGCGCAGGATGCGCCGGTAATGTAGATGCGCAATTGTTCCTCCATGAATACAAGGGGCTTTCGGGGGGCGGCACGATACACCAGAAGTGCCTCGCCGGCGTGAACCGTTCCAACGAAATTCAGCACCTGCCGCTCTATGCCCGGCGTTTCATCGATTGCGCTGATGATTACTATCAAGCGGCCTGCCTGTCGGCCTGGCAAGGCCGTCCCTATAATCGCCTGCAAATCCCTCCGCTCCTGCGCCTGCTACAGGCGACATCCCTCATGGAACCGACCCCCATGCCAAGCAACCGCCAGGCCCCTCGTGGCCTTCCCGAACATAGTCAACAGAGCGTCACACAGCAATGGCTGGCAATCCTCTCGGTAGCCGTGGGTGCCTTTGCCCTGGTCACCAGCGAGTTCCTCCCGGTGGGGGTGCTCAACGATGTGGCCAGTGACCTTGGCATCAGTGCAGGCCTTGCCGGCCTGATGGTGACGCTGCCCGGCATCATGGCCGCGCTGGCTGCCCCGTTGATTTCCGTGGGTGTCGGCGCGATGGACCGGCGCTACCTGCTGATCGGCCTGACGCTGATCATGATCATCGCCAACACCATCGTGGCCTACGCCGTCGACTTCAACCTGCTGTTGGTCGGCCGCGTGCTGCTGGGCGTCAGTATTGGCGGTTTCTGGGCGACCGCCATCGCCCTCAGCGGCCGCCTGGCGCCGGATGGTATGGGCGTGGCCAAGGCCAACTCCATCATCATGGCCGGGGTAACCCTGGCGACCGTAGTGGGCGTGCCCGTGGGCACCTGGCTGAGCGGCCTGATGGGCTGGCGCATGACCTTCCTGGTCACCGCACTGGTAGGCATACCGGTGCTGCTGGCGCAGGTGTTCCTGCTGCCGCGGCTGATGCCGGAAAAGGCCATTCGCATCAGCGACCTGCCGGCATTGTTCATTAATCCGCAAGCGCGGGTCGGCTTGATCGCCGTGCTGCTGATCGGCTTGGCGCACTTTGCCGCATACACCTATGTTGCCCCGTTCTTCAAACAGAATGCCGGCTTCGACGGGCCTACGATTGGCTCGCTGTTGCTGCTGTACGGCGTTGCCGGCTTCATGGGCAACATTTTCGCTGGCTACGCGGCCAACCGCAGCGTGCGGCATACGCTGATGCTGGTCGCACTCATGATTGCGGTCAGCACCGCCCTGTTCCCGCATTTCGCCACCGGCATGACCGGCGCTGCGATGCTGATCGCGCTGTGGGGCTTCGCCTTCGGCGCGTTCCCGGCCTGCGCCAACATCTGGATGTTTGTGGTCGCACCCAAGGATGTCGAACGTGGCATGCCGCTGTTCGTGGCCATGTTCCAGGTGATCATTGCCGTGGGCTCGTTTTTCGGCGGGCAGGTGGTCGACCATATGGGCACCGCAGTACTGCTGAGCCTGGCCACGGCGCTGGTGGGCTGCGGCTTTGTCACTGTGCTGGTGCTGGGGCGCAACGTCAGCAATAGCCTGGCGTCGCAGCCAGGCTGAACTCAAGCCGGTACCATGCCCCGGGCGGTGGCTCAGAACCACTGCCCGAAGCGGCGGATGTAAAGGGTCTTCATGGCCTGGGCGACCACGCAATAGCCCAGCAGGGTGGCGACCAGCCAAGGGAAGTATTCCCATGGCAGCGGCACCAGGCCCACCATCGCGCCCACCGGCGAGAACGGGATGTAGATTCCCAATGCCATCACCAGCCCCGTCGCCAGCACCACCGGCAGTGCAGCCGTGCTCTGGAAGAACGGCACCTTACGGGTGCGCAGCATGTGCACCACCAAGGTTTGTGACAGCAACCCTTCGATGAACCAGCCAGACTGGAACAGCGCCTGCATCCCGACGCTGTTGGCAGCGAACACGTACCACATCAGGGCAAAGGTGGTGATGTCGAAAATCGACGAAGTCGGGCCAATCCACAGCATGAAGCGACCGATGTTGCGGGCATCCCATTTGCGTGGCTCACTGAGAAATTCCTTGTCCATACGGTCCCACGGCAGCGACAGCTGGGAAAAGTCGTACATCAGGTTCTGCAGCAGCAGGTGGATCGCCAGCATCGGCAGAAAGGGAATGAACGCACTGGCCACCAGCACCGAGAACACGTTGCCGAAGTTGGAACTGGCAGTCATGCACAGGTACTTCATGATGTTGCCAAAGGTTTCGCGGCCTTTGAGCACGCCCTCCTCCAGCACCATCAGGCTCTTTTCCAGCAGAATGATATCGGCCGACTCCTTGGCAATGTCGGTGCCGCTGTCCACCGAGATACCGACATCAGCATCGCGCAACGCTGCAGCGTCGTTGATGCCGTCGCCGAGGAAGCCCACCGTGTGACCATTGGCCTGCAGGGCCTTGAGCACGCGTGATTTCTGCAGCGGGGTGAGCTTGGCGAAGACAGTGCGCTGCTCGACCTGAAGCTTAAGGGTGGCGTCGTCCAGGCACTCGATATCCTGGCCGAGCAGTGGCAGGCCGGGCTCCAGCCCAACCTCACGGCAGACCTTGCAAGTGACTATCGGGTTGTCGCCGGTCAGCACTTTGACCCGCACACCCATTTCGCTCAGTGCTGCAATGGCCGGGCCGGCAGTTTCCTTGGGTGGGTCGAGGAACGTCAGGAAGCCCTGAATCACCAGGTCACGCTCATCGTCGGTGTGATACTGCGCCTTGCCTTCAGCCGAAGGGATCTCGCGGGTGGCGACCACCAGCACGCGGAAGCCGTCCTGGTTATAGGCGTCGGCGCTGGCCAGCAGTTGCTGGCGGCGAACCGGATCCAGGGTAACGACACTGTCGCCTTCCCGCACATGGTTGGCGATGGCAAGCATTTCCTCGACCGCCCCCTTGCTGACCAGCAGGTGATCGCCCAGGGTGTTCTTCACCACCACAGACAGGCGACGGCGGATAAAGTCGAAGGGCAGTTCGTCGACTTTCGCGTAGGCGAAGGGCGCTTGGAACGCGCGGTCCTGGCCAGCGAAATGCAGCACGGCCTGGTCCATCAGGTTGCGGATGCCGCTTTGGTGGTGGCTGTTGAGCCAGGCCAGTTCAAGGACGTGCCTGTCGCGCTGGCCGTCGAAGCGCACGTGGTGTTCGAGGATGATCCGGTCCTGGGTAAGTGTGCCGGTCTTGTCGGTGCACAGGACATCCATGGAACCCAGGTTCTGGATGGCATTCAGGCGCTTGACGACCACCTTGCGCCGGGCCATGGCCACGGCGCCCTTGGCCAGGTTGGCACTGACAATCATCGGCAGCATTTCCGGGGTCAGGCCCACCGCCACGGCAAGCGCGAAGAGGAAAGCATCACCCCAGTCGCCCTTGACCACACCGTTGATCATGAACACCACCGGCACCATCACCAGCATGAAGCGGATCAGCAGGCTGCTGACGCTGTTCACGCCGCGGTCGAAGGCGGTCTGGCTGCGCGAACCGGCAATCGACTTGGCCAGCGAGCCGAAATAGGTGCGTCGGCCGGTGGCAACCACCACGGCGCGGGCGCGACCGCTGACTACGTTGGTGCCCATGAAGCAGATGTTAGGCAGTTCGAGCAGGTTGTCGTGGTTGGCGCCATGCCCGGTGGCGGACTTCTGCGCGACATTGCCCAGGGTGTCGTACTTTTCGACCGGCAGTGCTTCGCCGGTGAGCACCGCCTGGCTGATGAACAGGTCGCGCGATTCAAGCAGGCGAATATCGGCGGGGATCATGTCGCCTGCCGAAAGCTGCACGATGTCGCCGGCCACCAGTTCATCCATGGGCACTTCGCGCAGGCGCGGGGCTTGCCCGACCTGCTCACGGCGCAGCACGGTGGCGGTGGTACGCACCATTGCCTTGAGCGCGTCGGCGGCCTTGTTCGAGCGGTATTCCTGCCAGAAGCGAAGCAGGCTGCTGAGGCTGACCATAGTCATGATGATGATGACCTTGGTCAGGTCGGCGTCGCCTGTTTCGCCTGCTCTGACCGGCAGCCAGTAGTCGGTGATGAAGCTGATCCCGGCCAGGGTCAGCAGTACATAAATGAAGGGGTTGTGCAGGGCCTTGAGCAATTGCACCAGAGCGTTGGGTTGCGGGTTCTGGGCAACCTGGTTGGCGCCGTCGCGCGCCAGACGCTTGGCGGCTTCTTGCTCGGTCAGGCCTTGTTCGCTGGCATCGAGGTTGGCGAGGGTCACGGCCAGGCCATTGCGCGCTTCACGGGCGGCGCGAGTAGACAGGCGGGTTTCGCGCTCGGCCTTGGCCGATGAGGTGTTGCGGTTTTTGACAGTCATGTTGCTGTGCTCCTGCCGCTGCGGCGGCACGACACACAGACGTTTCACTCAGGTGGTGAACGAAGGCATGCCGGGTCGCAGAAAAATGCTGGTTCTTTCCGACAGTTGTCTGTCCGCTGCCGAGGGTCGGAAGTTGTTTCGGCAGCGAACTTCCTACTCGCGCAGTCCATGGTTTGATTCCTTTTCATAAACAGGGGGCAATAGTTTCCCGAGAACTTTTAAAATCAAAAGTTCGACAGTAGAGATACCGTTGAATCTCTTTTTCAGCGAGAAGTCCGGGGGCTCAAACGCGCATGAATACGCGCCAGCGGCCCGCATCTACTCGGCGGTTCCCGGCGGTCGTCAGGGTAGCCGTGCAGGCGGGGCGGCCAGCCGCGAGCCTGCTCTTGCGCAAGGCACGCGAGCAGGCGATGTGAAACGAATGAATTGAGGTTCATGAGCTTGCCTCCAACCGGCGGACACCGGTGGCGGCAAGTCACGGCGGAGCATCAGGCTCTGGCGCTGCTTGCCCGACCAGGGTGTCGGGACCAGTGATCCGGTTCAAGTGCCTGACCGGGCCATACGACGGTGGTCAGGCAGCGACGAGATGCTATGTCCATTGAATTCTTCAGTGACTGGAAAAAGGCCCTTTCTCGGGGCGATCGAACTTTATGCAAGCGTAGTATCGAAGTCAACCAACCGGGCAAACCTTAAATAAGTTTCACCCTTTCTTAATGCGACAACGATCAGGTACAAGTTTCACGCCCGTCGAACTTCAAACCCTGAACCGCCCCACCAGTGTCTTCATCTCCCCGACCAAACCCGACAGCGCCTTGCTCGCTTCGCTGGTCTGCTGCGCGCCGGTCGCCGAATTGTTCGACAGCTCTCGGATGTTCAGCAGGTTGCGATCCACTTCCCGGGCCACTTGGGCCTGTTCTTCGGCCGCACTGGCAATGACCAGGTTGCGCTCGTTGATTTCGCCGATGGCACTGTAGATACCCTCCAGCACCTGTCCGGACGCCAGGGTCACGTCCAGTGTCGACTGGGCGCGGTGGGTGCTGGCTTGCATCGACGCCACCGCAGCTTCGGTTCCCGCCTGCACGCGGCCAATCATCTGCTCGATTTCCAGGGTCGATTGTTGGGTGCGATAGGCCAGCGTGCGCACCTCATCCGCCACCACCGCAAAGCCGCGCCCGGCTTCACCTGCGCGGGCCGCTTCGATGGCGGCATTGAGCGCCAGCAGGTTGGTTTGCTCGGACACCGAGCGGATCACCTCCAGCACCTTGCCGATATCCCGCACCTGCCCGACCAGTTGCTCCAGGTGCGCACTGCTGGTCTGTATCTCGCGGGTCATGGCCTCGGTGCCGTCGATGTTGTCGCTGACTTGCCGGCGGCTTTGCGCGGCGAGCTGGTTGGACTCACTGGTGGTTTGCGAGGTGGTGATGGCGTTGCGCGCAACCTCTTCCACGGCCGTGGTCATTTCGGTCACAGCGGTAGCTGCCTGCTCCAGCTCCTGCCCTTGCTGGCGAAGGTTGTTGGCGCTTTGCTCGGTGACCGCGTTCAGCGCCGTGGCGGCTGCATCCAGCTGCCGGGCACAGTCGTTGATCTGCCCCAGGGTGTCACGCTGGCTCTGCTGCATGCGCTGCAGTTCATGGAACAACTGGCCGATCTCATTGGTGCCCTGCCCTTGCACCGGCACGCTCAGGTCGCCGCCGGCAATGCGCTGGAAATGCCCACCGGCTTGACGCAGCGGGTGCAGCACACGCTGGGCAATGAAGGCCCAGCACAGCGCCGCCAGCACCAAGGTCACCGCCAGCAACCCCAGGCTCAACAGTTGGGCGCGGGCCAGGCGCCGGTCAGACTCCAGCATGATCTGCTGGCCACGCTCGCTCAATGCGCCAACCAGCTGCTGGCGCTGCGCTTGCAGCCGGCCCATGGCGTTGCCAGCGTCGCTGTTGACCTTGAAGTACTGCTCCAGCGAGCGCTGGCGGGTGGCCTCACGCTGCCCCGCTACTGCCTTGGCGTATTCGGCAAAGGTAGCCTGCAGCTCTGTTGCCAACGTGCGAAGGGCTGGCTCGCGGGCATTTTCGACAAATTCGTCCACCAGCTTCTGGCTCTTGTCGTTCAGCTCGACCGACAGCGCCATACGCTTGCCAGCGCTCTCGTCATGGCCACCCAGCTGCTCGATGAAGCCCGATGACACATTGGCACTGGCACGAATGGCCATCAACAACGCATTGTTCAACCGGTCCGACTGGTGCGCGGTCTGATCCAGCTCGGTGATCTGCTGGTCACTGCCCACCGCTGCCCGCCAGGCACTGACGGTAGAAAACAGCAGGGTCAGGCTGAACAACGACAGCACCCAGAACATTCCGGTACGTATCTTCAGGTTGGCAAACATGCGGGCAGTACTCCTTTGTTGGCACCACTTCTGGTCGAGATTCGACGGTGGGTGTGCTGCTATCGGAGGTGCCTGCGCAGGCTTGAGGCGCCGAAAGGCGGTTATGGGCGGTAACCGAACAGATGTTGACGGGCGCGGGCTGCGCCCCGGCCTGCCTCAGCGGCCGAGGAAGTCGACGACCGCCTCAGTGAACGCCTGTGGTTGGTCCGCCATGACGAAGTGGAAGCTGCCATCTATGCGCTTGAAGCTGATATGCAGCGTGCCGGTATAGGCGTTGGCGAACATTGCATCAACGCCGGCAGCAGGTATGCCAAACAAGGGGTCATAGGCGTACACGACCTCGACCGGCGCCTGGATACGGGCGAGCTCCGGGCGCAGGTCGGTAGTCATCAATTCATAGGTGGCATCGGCTACAGTCTTGCGGTCCGAGCGCAGCGCGGCTTCGACCAGTGCAGGCCTGGCCTCAGCCTTCCTGGCCAACCGCTCGATGGCTGTGCGCTGCATCGCTTCGGCCTGCGCTGGCGGAGCCGCAAGCATCGCATCACGGAATGCCGCAGCCTGCGGTGCAGCCGCTTCGGCGGTCGCCATGGGATTGATCAATAACGTGTAGAACGGCAGCGCATCGACAACCATCAGCCGCCCTACCTGCCCGGGGTGGCGTGCGCCAAGCATCAGCGCCACCTCACCGCCCAGCGAATGGCCAATGATGGCCGGCGCCTCAAGGTGCTGGCTGCGGATATAGTCTGCGACCGCTTCGGCCACGGGAGCGGCCACGCGCCCGTCCACGGTGGGCACGGCAGGCGAACCGGCAAAGCCTGCCACCTGTACCAGGTGCAGACGATGCTGCTGGCGCAGTGTGCTGGCGAGCCCCGACCAAACCTCACGGGATGAGGCCAGCCCTGGGATCAGGATGACGTCCGGCCCGCTGCCCTCGACCTTCACCGAAATACGCTCGCCAGCCACAGGCACTGGCTGGCTGGGCGCGGCCAATGCCGAGCCCAGCGACAAACTGGTGCCGATTGCTGCAAGCAGGGTGCGTATGCGCATGGTCGCCATTCCTTTGACTTCAACCGAGAAAAGCCCGCCACTATAAGGGTTCACCGCAGCACATGGGCAAACTATCGTTTGCAACCCACTGCCCCGCACCGTTAAAGTCGGGGCCTGGGCGCCGGCTGCGCCTGCGGTCCGCGCGAAGGGGTTACCCGAGCCATGCGTCACTCCATTCTCATACCAGCTCCCGGCTTGTCGGCGGACCGAGCCCCAAAGGAGTTGGCATGCCCGCCATCAATGCTTCCCGCCACCACGGCTTGCTCGACCTGCGCGCTTTGCGCAAACGCGCCAAGCGCTTGCTGACCGAACTGAAAAACCACCAAGCCGACGACGCCCGCGAGCAACTGCGCACGCTTGGCCTGCCCGGCCACGACTACCGGCTTGCCGATACCCAATGGCTGGTGGCCCGCGAGGCCGGCTTTGCCAGCTGGCCCAGGCTCAAGGCCCATGCCGATGCCGTGGCTTTCGCCGCGCGCCACCCCGACTTTTCCGCCGATGACGAGGCCAGCGTGCAGCATTGGCGCTGCGGCAACGACATTGCCCACAGCTTGCGCACCGCCGGGTTTGCCGGGGCCTTCCAGATGTTCGACGACCCCATGGTCATGGGCCCCGTGCCGGCATTGCCCGAGGACCAGTACTGGCAAGTGCGCAGCGCCTATGTGCAACAGGCGTTCAAGCTGAGCACCCAGGATCTTGAACAGCGCCAGGCGGGGCAGCGTAGCGCATTGGCCGGGCTGAACCGCGATAGCGAGATTGTGCTGTGGTGCGAAGCCGATGCTTACGACCAGTTGTTTCTGGTTCGCGTACTCGCCAGCCTGCCAGGTATGCCGCGTCGGCTGGAGCTGATCGAAATTGACCAGGTGCCCGGTATCGAGCGTTTCATCGGCATCGGGCAACTGGCCCCCGACCTGCTGGCCTGGCTGTGGCCGCAACGCCGCGCTCTGGGTGAGGATGCACTGGCACTGGCCCGCGAAGCATGGGCGGCCTACACCGCACCGGCGCCACAGGCCTGGGCAAGCCTCGCTGGCCGCCAGCACTCGGTCTTGCCGTTGCTGGGCCGGGCACTGGCGCGCCAGCTACAGGAGTTGCCAGGGGAGCAGGACGGTTTGAGCCTTACTGAACGCCTGCTGCTGCGCGTGCTGGCTTCACGCGGCGAGCTAGCGGCCGGCCGCGTGTTTGGCCAGCTGATGATGCAGGATGAGCCCCTGCCGTACCTGGGTGACATGATGTTCCATGTGCTGCTGCAGCCGTTGATCCATGCTCTACAGCCGCTACTGCTGGAAGGCCCCGGCGAGGCCTGGGCACAGCGACCGCTGCGGCTGACGCCGCTTGCCGAGCAGATACTTGCAGGAAAGGCGCACTGGCTTGATCACCACCCTGCACAGCGCTGGGTTGGCGGGGTACTGGTGGATGCGGCAAACAGGCCTTGGGTAGTGACCGAACAAGGCGAGGTGTGGCAGCGCATCTAGAACCAACGCGGTCCCTGTAGGAGCGGCCTTGCGTCGCGATAGGGCCGCAACGCGGCCCCGGCAATTTTGTCGTGAGGCAAAGATCCCGGGGGCGCTCCGCACCCCTATCGCGACGCAAGGCCGCTCCTACAGGGACCGCGTTTTGCCTATCGCTTTCCACGCCTGCGCCAGGCGTTGCGTAGCCTGCCGGATCTCCTCCACATCCAGCGAAGCAAACCCCAGGCGCAAGGCATTCTCGGCATGGCCAAACGGCGAGAACTGGCGACCGCTGCGTACCACCAGGTCCAGTGCCAGCGCCCTTTCTACCAACTGATCCACGTTGATCGCGTCGGCAAACCGCACCCACAAAGCCAGCCCGCCTTCCGGCTCCTGCACGGTAATCTGCTCGCCAAACGCATCGTGCAGGCAAGCCAGCAGGGTCTCCCGGCGCCGACGGTACTCGCGGTTGACGCGGCGCAGGTGCTTCTTCAACTCGCCGTCGTTGATCAGGTCCGCCAGCATCCGCTGCATCACCGCATCGCCTTGCCCCAGGGTCAGCGTCGCCCTGCGCTCCAGCACGGCTGTTACCTCCACCGGCGCGACGATATAGCTGCAACGGAACGTGCTGCCCAAAGGCTTGGACAGTGTGCCGATGTAAATCACATGCCGCTGTTGGCGGTCGCTGGCCAAAGGCAAATAGGGCCGCCCGGAAAAATGGTACTCGTAGTCATAGTCTTCCTCGACCACGCAGAAGTCGTGCAGCCGCGCCAGCTCCAGCAACTGCTGCCGGCGCCCGGCCGGCAAGCTGACCGTGGTCGGAAACTGGTGATGGGGCGTGATGTACATCATCCGCACCTTGTGCTGCCGGCACAGGGCATCGATCTGATCGACCCGGCAGCCCTCGTGGTCCAGGTCCACGGTCACCAGCCGGGCACCCAGCTGACGGAAGATCTCCCACGCCGGTGGATAACTCAGGCGCTCGACCAGCACGGCATCCCCCGGTTTGAGCAACATGCTGGCCACCAGGTGCAGCGACATCTGCACCCCTTGGGTCAGGCAGATATGTTCTGCGCCAACGTTCAGGCTGCGATTATGCCTAAGCATGTCGGCCAGGGCGGCGCGCAGGTACAGGCCGCTGCAGTCGCTGCCGTGGCGCACGCTGTTGCTGGCAAAGCTGTTGCGCAAGGCGTTGCGGTAATAGCGATGCAGAACGGCCTGGGGTAGCAGGCGGTGGTCACAGGCGCCGTTGTCGAAGAACAAGGCCCCTGGCCTCCCCTGCTGCGCTGCTGCCCGCTCGTTCGCCTCGAAGTAGGCAACGGCGGGCTCTTCTGGCAGCGCCAGGGCAAAGGAGCGCGTGGCAGCGGGCTCGTTGATGGTGCCGGGCGCCAGCTGCTGGCTGACGAAGGTGCCGCGGCGCTGCACGCTCTGCAGCCAGCCTTTGGTTTCGGCTTCTTCATAGGCCAGGATCACCGTCTTGCGGTTGACGTTCAGCAGTTGCGCCATCTCCCGCGTGCCCGGCAACGGCGTGCCAGGGCGCAGGCGGCCCTCGCTGATTGCAGCCACCAGCCCCTCGACGATCTGCCGGTATGAACACTGCACCCCATCAAGCTTGAGCAGCGGCTGCCATTTGCGAAGCTGGACCATATGAATTATCCAAAACTGGAGGTTCTGCTGGTCCTGAACTATAGCAAC
This sequence comes from Candidatus Pseudomonas phytovorans, assembly GCA_029202525.1. Classification (NCBI taxonomy): domain Bacteria; kingdom Pseudomonadati; phylum Pseudomonadota; class Gammaproteobacteria; order Pseudomonadales; family Pseudomonadaceae; genus Pseudomonas; species Candidatus Pseudomonas phytovorans. The sequence goes on along the minus strand of CP119325.1, from coordinate 3,163,405 downwards.
AATCGTACCTCCCATTGCCCCGAGGTGTTCATGCAAAGCCGCCACGTCATCGAATTGTCGCCCTCGGGCAAAACCTTCGACGCCAGCCACGAGCTGCTGCTCGATGCCATGCTCGCCAGCGGCCTGCCGGTACCGTTCTCTTGCCGCCGTGGGGCCTGCGGGTCGTGCAAGGTCAAGGTGGTGTCGGGGCAGTATCAGGACAAGCAGCGAGAGGCGGACACCCCCGCACCCTCGTACCCCCTGGCCGCCGACGAGATGCTGCTGTGCCAGAGCCACGCCTGCAGCGACATGCGCCTGGAGATCCCTGGCTGGTCTCTGGACACCCCGACACTGGCGTTCCAGGCACAGGTTCACAGCAATCGCGAGCTGAGTTCAGATATCGTCGAACTGGTGCTGCAGCCTGCCCAGCCGCTGGAAGTGCGGGCTGGTCAATACGTAAGGTTCCAACTGGACAACGGTGACAGCCGCTGTTTCTCCATCGCCAACCTGCCCGCTCAGGATCAAGGGCAACTGGTGTTTCACATCCGCAAGGTCAGCGGCGGCGTGTTCACCGAAGGCCTGTTGCCGACCCTGCAAACGGGTGCCGCACTGAACCTTGAGGGGCCGGTGGGTGCCTGTACCTGGCAGCATGAAGACCAACGCCCACTGGTGCTGTTTGCCACCGGCACAGGTTACGCCGGCATCAAGCCCTTGTTGCTGACAGCCCTTGCTCGTACTACAGAGGTGACGCTGTACTGGGGCGGCTCATCGACTGCGGACTTCTATGACCGTGCGTTTCTCGACCAGGCCAGCCGTGATTATCCCCACTTCCGCTGGCACCCGGTGCTTTCGGCCCAGGCGCGCGTGCAGCAAGTGGCGCTGGGCCAGGCGCACCCGTGGGCCGACATCCAGGTCTATGCCTGCGGCAATGCGGCAATGATCAGCCAGGCCCGCGAACTGTGCCTTGCCGCAGGCGTGCAACCCCACCGTTTTGTCGCGGAGGCATTTGTCGCCAGCGGTGCATTGGCACCCCAGGCTTCAACAGCCAACACACTGCACCCAGAGCTGGAGAAGGTCGGCCCACGTTACTCGCTGGATGGCATGCTCGCTGCCCGCGAGCAGTCAGTACGGGCCGTGGCTGCCATCGCCAGCCAACTGCACGTCGGCATGACCACCGCCCAGGCACTGGAGATGGCTGCGCAAACCTTGCAGGCAATGGGCGCGTCCCACACCTGGCACCCCACCTACATCCGCTTCGGCGACGACACGGTGCGTACACCGCGCAAAGGCATCGACCTGCAGCGTGTATTACGGCCCACGGACATTGTCGTGGTCGACGTCGGCCCGGTCTGGGACGGCTACGAAGGCGACTATGGCGACACCTTTGTGTTTGGCGAGCGCGACCTGCACCACGCCTGCGTCAAGGCATTGCACGAGGTGTTCGACGAAACCCGCCAGGCCTGGGGCCGTGGGCTGACCGGGCGCGAGCTGTATGACTTCGCCGAGCGCAGTGCCCAGGCCAAAGGCTGGCAACTGGAACGTAACCTGGCCGGGCATCGCATCGCCGACTTCCCGCATGTGCTGTATGGGCAAGACAAGCTGGCCGAGGTGGAAATCGTCCCGAGCGAGGTGGTGTGGGTGCTGGAAATACAGCTGTGCCACCCCACCGAACCGGTAGGGGCATTTTTCGAAGACATCCTGATTGGTGAAGGCAAGCCGACCGTGGCAAGGGCCGCCTGACCGCACCTGCGATGATTACAGGCACGGTTTTCAGTTGCGCGGCGGATGCTGCGGGGGGCGCTTCACCGGCAGAACGGTCTGTTCCACTTGCTCCTCGAACCACTTCAACACGGCTTGGCACGCGGGGTGGGCAACGCCGCTGTCCCGCAGCCACAGGGCGTATACGCCGCCTGTTTTCAGCGCCTCGCCGAAGGGCACCACCAGGTCGCCGCGCACCAGAGCATCGTGGGCCAGCATTCGGTCGGTCATGGCGATGCCCATGCCTCGGGCAGCCGCGTCCAGTGCCAGGTCGTCAAGGTTGAACAACAGGTCCTGGTACTTGTGCTCGGCCGGGGCCTGTTGGGCCTTGAGCCACAGGGTCCATTCGTAGCGCGAGGTGGAGCCGTGGATCAGCGCATGCCCGGCGAGCTCCGCAGCACACTGCGGAGGGGCGCGGCCGTCGCCCAGCACGGGGGCGCAAACAGGGATCAGGTACTCGTCGAACAGCGGCGTCAGCGGGCGCTCGTCAAGGCCGCCCGGCAGGTACAGCACGTACGCGTCGCAGTCGCCGCCGGTGTCTACCAAATCGCCGCCGACCGTTTCGATAGAAAGGGTCAGGCCTGGGTTAAGTGCGTAGAACGAGGTCAGCCGGGGCAGCAGCCAGCGTACTGCCAGCGATACGAACATGCGCACGCGAAACGGGCGGTCCCGTGGCGTTGGCGCCAGCTTTTCCTCCAGCGTGCGCAGGGTTTGCAACATCCCCTTTGCCACCCCATACACCTCGTGCCCATGGGCGGTCAGCGCGACCTTGCGGCTGGTGCGGTCGAACAACGTGGTCTGGAAATGCTCCTCCAGTTGCTGGATCTGCCGGCTGATGGCGCTCTGGGTCAGGTGCAACTGGCGCGCAGCCTCGGTGAAGTTGCTGGTGTCAGCTACCCGGACCAGGGCCTGCAGCGCCTGCAATGACGGTACGCGAAGGTTCTTATCCATGCAAATTCCGAATGGATGAATGAATTATTAGCGTTAGAAATTGCGCTTTTACCCCTTTAAATTGGAGGCAAGACGCGGTTTCGCGGGCAGTAGCCAATAACGCCTGTGCATCGATACTGAAGGAGTAGCACGCAATGAACAACCACTGTGGCTGGATTGCGCTGGCCGGTGAATCACCGCAGCGGCCGCGCCTGCAAGGCACGCACAAGGCCGATTGGCTGATCATCGGCGGGGGCATTACCGGCCTGTCAGCAGCCCACGCCCTGGCGCGGCGTTTTCCGTCGCAGCGGATCGTGCTGCTGGAGCGCCAGCGGGTCGCCCAGGGCGCTTCGGCACGCAACTCAGGCTTTGTGGTCAGCCATGAGCTGCCCAGTGCTGGCGAACTGATCGGTACCCCAGGTTTTTCCGGTTATCAGGTCGCCTCGCGCATCGGTGTCGCAGCGGGTAATGAAGTGCGCCAGCGAATCGCGGAGCTGGCAATCGACTGCGAGCTCAGCGACAACGGCTACCACTTCGCGGTGCACGAGCCTGCACACTTGCAGCACGCCGAGCAGGCGCTGGAAACGCTGTGCGCCGTGGGCGCCCAGGCAAGCTACCACGAGGGGGGCGCGCTGCAACGGCGCCTCGGTACCGCGTTCTATTCACGCGCGATCCATTGTGCTGGCGGCAACGGCCTGATGCAGCCGGCGCGCTACGTCAAAGGGCTGGCCGACAGCCTGCCAGCGCAGGTGGACGTCTTCGAGCAAAGCGCTGTGACCGACCTGCGCCGTCGCCCGGGCAAGGGCTGGACTGCCCGCACCGAGGGTGGCGAGGTCGAGGCCCGGCAGGTACTGGCCTGTGTCGGTGCGTTCCTGCCCAGGGTCGGGCTCAAGCGCAGCGGCACTTTCCCACTGGAGTTGAGTGCAAGCATCACCCGCCCGCTGACCTATGCGCATTGGCAGCAACTGTTCGACGAACAGGGCTGGGGCGTGCTGTCTACCTTACCGGGCGGCTGCACCCTGCGCCTGCTGCCCGGGCGACGCCTGCTGATTCGCAACACCGTGGAGTATCGTCAGCACGACATCGACCGACATGGCCTGGCAGTGCGCCAAGGTGCACACCTGCTGGGTTTGCAGAAGCGCTTCCCCGGCATCACCGCGCAAGACCTCGAATACACCTGGACCGGCCACCTCAGCGGCACCCGTACAGGTGAGCCGTATTTCGCCCGGGTCGCGGACGGCCTGCATGCCGTGGCGGGCTGCAATGGATCCGGCGTTGCCCGCGGCACCTTGTGGGGCCGGCTGCTGGTCGAAATGGCTCTCGGTGTCGACTCGCCCTTGCTCGGCGATGTGCTGGCCCAGGCCAGCCCTGGCTACCTGCCTCCCAGACCGTTCTTCGACCTGGGCGCCAAGGTGCGCATGGCCTGGGAAGTACGCCGTGCACGGCTGGAACGCTGACACTTCAATTTCCTCGCAAACAACAACAAGAGCGCTATTCCATGATCAAGCACACTTGCGTGGCCCTGTTGTCCTCGGCGTTACTGGCTGCGGCAGTGCAGGCCGAAGAACGGGTCAACATTGCCAACTGGAGCGGCTACATTGCCGACGACACCCTGGCCGAGTTCACCCGGCGCACAGGCGTTCAGACTACCTACGACCTGATCGACAGCAATGAGACCACCGAAGCCAAGCTGATGACCGGCAACAGTGGCTACGACCTGGTGAGCCCGTCCAACCATTTCCTGCCGCGGCTGATCAAGGCGGGTGCCATCGAGGAGCTGGACCGCAGCAAGCTGCCTGGCTGGCACAACCTCGACCCCAAGCTGATGAAGATCCTGGAGGCGAGCGACCCGGGCAACCGCTATGCGATCCCGTATATGTGGGTCACCACCGGCATCGGCTACAACGCCGACAAGATCAAGGCCATTTTCGGCAGCACAGAGGTGACGCAGTCCTGGAGCCTGCTGTTCAAACCGGAAAACATCCAGAAGCTGAGCCAGTGCGGCGTGGCGTTCCTCGACAACCCGACGCAGATCATCTCGATCACCCTCAAAACCCTGGGCCTGGACCCGCACAGCGAGAACCCAGAGGACCTGAAAAAGGCCGAGGCAGCCTTGCTGGCGGTGCGGCCCTACATCAGCTATTTCCACCAGTCCAAATACGTCAGCGACCTGGCCAATGGCAACATCTGCGTCGCGATCGGTTTCAGCGGCGATGTGCTGCAGGCCATGGGCAGCGCGCAGCAGGCAGGCAACGGTGTGAACGTGGGCTACAGCATTCCGCGCGAGGGGTCGACAGTGGCGGTGGACATGGTGGTGATGCCCAAGGGAGCGCCGCACCGGGAAAATGGCTATGCGTACCTGAACTACCTGCTGGAGCCAAAGGTTATCGCCAACATCAGCAATACGGTGAAGTACCCCAACGGCAATGCGGCGTCGCTTGCGTACATCACGCCTGAGCTGCGCGACAATCCGGCGGTCTACCCACCCGAATCGGTGCTCGATACGCTGTTCCCGATCAAGACCTTGTCGCCGGCGGGGATGCGCGCGAGTACCCGGCTGTGGACCCGGGTGACCAGCGGGAAGTGACGCTTGTTTGTGTGCCCTTTCAACTGCAGACCAGCAAACTAACCCCGCCTACTGCACATATTCAGTGCGGTGCCGCCCATTTTTTTTGGCTGCGTATAGCTGCTGGTCGACGGCTTTGATGAACTCTGTAGGCTTCTCGCGATCACCGGGCAGAATCGAACCTGCTCCTATGCTGACAGTGACGCGGTGGCCATGTGGCGAAAGCGCATGCACGATGGACTGCTTTTGAATCAACCGCTGGCAGCGTTCAGCAACTTTACGCGCCGTCTCGGCATCGGCCCCTGGGAGCAGCACGACAAACTCTTCGCCTCCATAGCGAGCCACAAGATCACGGGGGCCGTCCAATGCCAGACTCAGCGTCTGGGCAATCGCAACCAAACATTTGTCGCCTTGGATATGGCCGTACAAATCGTTGTACTGCTTGAAAAAATCAACGTCAAACATCAGCAGTGACAGTGGCCTGCGCTCGCGGCGCGCACGTTCCCACTCCAGCTCGAAAGCGCTATCGAAGCGGCGGCGGTTGGCGATATTCGTCAACCCGTCCTTGAACGAAAGAGCCTCTAGCTCTTTCTGCAAGCTCAACAGTTGATCCTCGGTTTTCTTGCGTTCGCTGATGTCAAACATGAAGCCGACCAGCGCATCAACCTCGCCCCTGTTATTGCGCATCACGTGCACAACGTCGCGAATCCACACATAGCCATTGTCCTTGGTCAGCGCTCGGTAGTCTGCCTCATGGTCCGCACCAGCCTGGGATTGTGTCACGCAGAAATTCACTACATATTCGCGGTCTTCTGGATGCATGCGCATCGCCCAGTCCTCCACGCTCACCCAACTTTCAGGACTCCAGCCCAGCAACGCCTCGATCTGAGGGCCGATATAGGCAAATTTCATTGTGCCCCAGTCAATCTTCCAGGGAATGGCCTTGGTCGACTCCAGCAAGGTTCTGTACACCTCACTGTCATTAACAAACTCGCTTGCATCGGACATACGCACTAACTCCCGGATCCATACCAATAAGACACTGTAGCTGGAAGCAGATCACCGATTGTCATAACCCGCGACATCGTCAATAATGAGACATATTATCGTTTGCAGCGATTGATTGTATGGGCGCAGGGATCAGCACGTCATCACCAGTGAATATCGAACATCTTTACGGACAGCACCACGGCTGGCTGAAAAGCTGGTTACGTACCCGCACCGGCAACAGCGCCGATGCAGCGGATCTCGCTCAGGATACGTTCATGCGCATGCTCTCCTTGCGCCAACTGCCGGTGCTGCGCGAACCCCGCCATTTCCTGGCAACCATTGCCCGTGGCTTGCTGATCGACAAGGCCCGACGACAAACCCTCGAACGTGCCTATCTGGAAGCCTTGGCGGCCCGCCCGGAGCCGTTGCAGTTATCCCCGGAAACGCATCATCTGATCATCGAATCCCTGATGGCCATCGATACCCTGCTCGACGGCCTCGGCGCCCGCACCCGACAGATCTTCCTCCTGGTGCAACTCGAAGGCCTCAGCTACGTGCAGGTCGGCAAACAGCTGGGGCTGTCGGTGACAACGGTCAAAAATCACTTGGGTAAGGCGCTGATGCAATGCATCCTGTTGATGGACGATTGAACAGGCTGGCGGAGCGCCCGCCGCTCAAGGTCCATCTGCAAGCGGCGGTGGGGTGGTACCTGGCCCTCAACGACGCCGAAGTCAGCCCCGAGCAACAGCTGGCCTGGCGAAACTGGCTGGCGGCCGACCCCGAACATGCCAAAGCCTGGGGCCGGATTGAAAAGCTCCAGCAGCAACTGCGCGGCATGCCCAGCGACGTAGCATTGCCGGTGCTGACCGAAGCCGGCGTACAGCGCCGGCACGGCCTCAAGTTACTGATGCTGCTGGCCACGGGTGCGACGCTGTTCGGCGGCTATCGAATATCGCCCTACAGTGCCGACTTCGCAACCCGCACCGGGGAACGTCGCCAGGTCACCCTGCCAGACGGCAGCCGCCTGCAACTGAACACCAACACTCGCGTCGATATCGCCTACAGCGCCGAGCAGCGACTGATCCTGCTGCGTCAGGGCGAGGTGCTGATCACAACCGCCGCCGACCGCCCTCCCACTCGCCCGTTGTCGGTAGAAACGCCGCACGGTCGCGTGCTCGCCCTAGGCACCCAATTCGACGTGCGCCTGCATGCCGGCTTCAGCACCGTAGAGGTGCAGCGTCATGCCGTGGAGGTTCGCCCGCATGATGCGCCCCATCAGGTGCAACGGGTGGAGGAAGGCCAGGCCTTGACCTTCGGCTCGACGCAACTCGGCAACCTGCGCCTGCTTTCAGTCGAGGGCAGTGCCTGGGCTCAAGGGGTGCTGGTGGCCATCGACTGGCGCCTGGGCGACTTTGTTCATGAACTGGCCCGTTATCGGCCCGGCTACCTGGGCTGCGCCGACAGGGTAGCGGACCTGCGCATTTCCGGGGCGTTCAACCTGGAAGACAGCGACGGCATCCTCGCCAACCTGCAGGTGTCGCTGCCAGTGCGGGTGCGCCGTTTCTCACGGTATTGGGTGCGCGTAGAAGCGTAATCGGCAGCGCCGTGGCCAGATCGAAAATCATCTTGCCGATTCCTTTTTTCGTTCGGCTCATCAGTAGAGCGGTCTGTCAGCCGCCTTTACTGCCACGGCAATAGGAAGTCACATGAGCCACACACGCCCCCTTTACAGCGCCGCCCTGCGGTTGCAGCTCAACTCTACTTTACTGCGCATCAGCCTCGGCGGCGCCCTGGGGGCCTGCGCCATCGCCCAGCCAGCCTGGGCCGCGCAAACCAGCGAACTGGCCGAGTACAACATCGCGGCCGGGCCGCTGGATGTCGCGCTCAGCCAGTTTGCCGCCGCCAACGGCGTGACCTTGTCGTTTGGCTCGGCACAAACCCAGGGCTTGCACACTGCAGGTATCCAAGGCCGCTTTTCCTTTGAAGAAGGCATCGACCGGTTGCTCGGCAACAGCGGTTTACAGGCACGCAAGGAGGGCATTGGGCGCTACAGCCTGGTCAGGCTCCAGAGCGATGCGGCGCTCGAACTCGGGGCGACCAACATCTCCGGCATGGGCCTGGGCGCAACCACCGAAGATACCGGCTCCTACACCACCGGCCCGATGGACACGGCGACCAAGATCGCCTTGTCCAACCGCGAAACCCCGCAGTCGATCACCGTCATGACCCGCCAGCGCATGGACGACCAGAACATGCGCACTCTGGAAGATGTGCTGAAGAATACCCCCGGGATCGCCATCACCAAGGACGGTCCGCAACGCGTGAACTTCTACTCCCGCGGCTTCGCCGTGGAAAACCTGATGACCGACGGCCTGCCCAACGACCTGTCCCACTACCTCTCGCGGGACATGAACTCCAGCCCCGACATGGCAATCTTCGACCGGGTCGAAGTGGTACGCGGCGCCACCGGTTTGATGCAGGGTTCGGGCAACCCCGCCGCTGCGGTGAACATGATTCGCAAGCGCCCCACTGCCACCCCGCACGTGATCGTCACCGGCAGCGCAGGAAGCTGGGACAACTACCGTACCGAGTTCGATGCGTCCAACGCCCTCAACGAAAGTGGCACCTTGCGCGGTCGCTTCGTCACGGCCTACCAGGCCAAGGACAGCTTCCAGGATTTCGTCAGCTCCGAGCGCTCGGTGTTCTACGCCATCACCGAAGCCGACCTGAACGAGGACGCCACCTTCACCTTCGGCGCCTCCAACCAGAACGCCAATAACAATAGCGCCTGGGGCGGCTTGCCGGTGGCCCGTGACGGCAGCGACCTGCACCTCAAGCGATCGACTTACCTGGGCAGCGACTGGGAGTACTGGGACCAGGACAACACCACTGCCTTCAGCCGCCTGGAGTACCGTTTTGCCAATAGCTGGAAAATGCTGCTGTCGGCCAGCAAGAGCTGGTCGGACGTCGACATGCTGGGCTCGCTACCGATGCGCAGCTGGGAAACCGACTACGTCGAGATCGACCAGAACATCGGCCGCTACCAGTACGAGGACCAACAGAACAGCTACGACGCTTACATCACCGGGCCGTTCGCACTGTTTGGCCGCAGCCATGAGCTGGTGGTAGGCGCCAGCCGGCGCGACCTGACGTTCAAGGGCAAAGGCCTGCCGACCGATATCAAGACCAACACCAATCTGTACCGCCCCATCGGCATCCCGAAACCGGATGTCAGCGCCGTCCCCTGGACCCAGCACCGCACCAGCCAGCAGGAAGGCGCCTATCTCACCACACGGCTGAACCTCACCGACGAGCTGAAGCTGATCCTCGGCGGTCGCCTGGACTGGTACGAATATGATGTGGACACGCGCTGGGAAGGCAAGTCTTCCGCCAGCAGCCTGCCGAACAAGGTGACGCGCCACCTGACCCGCTATGCCGGCGCCGTTTACGACCTCGATCAGCATCACTCTGTGTATGTCAGCTACACCGATATTTTCCGTCCGCAGACCGAACTGGACACACAGAACAGCGCGCTCAAGCCCATCGAAGGCAAAAACTATGAGATCGGGATCAAGGGCGAGTATTTCGATGGTGGCCTGAATGCCAGCGCGGCAATATTCCGCATCGATCAGGAAAACCGCGCCAAGCTGCTGAACCCCAACCAGTGCCTGCCGGCCGGTGCGACCTGCTACGAAGCAGCCGGTAGCGTGCGCAGCGAAGGTATCGATCTGGAGCTTAACGGCGCCCTGGCGCCAGGCTGGGAGCTGGGGGCCGGCTACACCTATGCTGCGGCCAAATACACCAAAGACGCCGACCCGCGCAAAGTCGGCCGCCTGTTCAGCACCAATATCCCCCGGCACACATTCAAGTTGTTCACCAGCTATCAGCTGCCCGGGGGCTTTGAACGCTGGACCATCGGTGGCGGCATCTACGGGCAGAACACTGTCTTCAACAAGGGCAGCAACGACCTCGACGGCCCGCCGCCTTACGATTACTACATTGAACAGAAAGCCTATACGCTGGTGGACCTGATGGCCAGCTACAAAGCCTCGGAAAACGTCAATGTCCGGCTGAACCTGAACAACATCTTTGACAAGACCTACTATCAGGACATCAGCTCAAACACCGACTATGGCAACAGCCTGTATGGTGAACCGCGCAATGCCATGGTGACCGTACGCTGGTCGCTCTGAGGCATCAAAAAGGCATTGAGCGTTTACCGCCAGTGCCTTTTTCGTTAGCCAAGGTCGTGTACCACTTCAAGCCCTTCGTCCCAACGCAAAGTTGCTCTAGCCGGTAACGCGCAACGCCAAGATGGCCGACAACTTGCAGCATGCACACGAAGGACGGCGACTGCTATCACCGCCATTCGCTGTAGGGTTCCAGCGGCGTGACCGGCAAGGCCAGGTTGCCCCGCCACGGCTCGAACAGATAGCGCAGGTAGACCATGCCATGGCTAGGCGCGTAGTCATCGCTGTGCTGCCAGTCGAAGCCGCCGCCCAGTACCCACTGATCACTCAGGCGCCGTTCGAACAGGCCGCGCAGGCGGTAGCCCAACCCGCTGCTGTCGCTGGCTTCGTTCATGGCATCGATGTTGGAATCAACGTCATACTGCGCCAGCACTTTGCGATTGATGTGGGCGTCCGGGTACAACCGGCTGCTGTCACTGTGGGCCTGGGACCAACTGACCGAACCTTCCAGCAACAGCGACCAGTCGTAGTTGCGCCAGGCATAACTGACCGGCACGCCTACCGACGAGTAACGCTGTGGGCTGTAGTAACCGCCCTGCCCCAAGCTGTAGCCGCCCAGATCCTTGTCATGGCGCCAGTGCATCAACGTCAGGCCAACACGCACCCGCTCGTCGGCCCTTTCCACTACCCGGTGGTAATAGCCTGCCATGGCCCGTGTGCGCTGGTTGTCGGCAACGTTCTCGCCATACAGCCAATGATGCCCAAGGCTGGCCCAGACCCCGTTGTCGCCACCCTGGTCCCAGCTCAGGCCAAGCGTGGCGCCATTGGCTGTGACCCCGCCCCAACGCACGCCTGTCGGGCGGTCGCGTGCCCCCGCGAATGACAACAGTGAGTTGCTCAGGGGCCGCCGCGACGCCGTCAGCGACCAGCCAACCTGGCCAAGGTCGCCGTTGAGCGTTGCGCCACCCAGCCAGTTGTTGATCGCATAGCCCTGGGTGGTTCCCAGGTCGAACGCCCAGCGGCTGCCCTGCCAACCCAGCGCCAGCACGCTGCCGTCAGCGGTCTGCGAGCCACCGGTGCATGCGGGCAGCGATTTTCCGTCAGCGGTCTGACCAACAAACTGACAGCTGCCGAAGTCGGGGGTGTAGCGCCCCTGATCGTTCTGCTCGAACGACCCTGCATCCATGCCGATGCGCTCCACGCGAGCAAAGGCAGTACCGTCCTGCCAAGGGGTATCGACATGCAACAGGGTCGCCTGGGTACTGAGCTCGGAGGTGCCTGGCGTACCATCGTCCTGTCGCCAGCCGTAATCATGCATCAGCGTCACATGGGTATTGCGCTGGCGGTACAATGCATCGACGTCGCTGCGCAGGCTGCGCGCCAGCCAGTCGTCGGCGTCCTGCTCACGGCTGGCCAACGTCAGTGCACGGTCATCCCGTGGCGAGGCTGCAGCACGGTCTAGCAGCTGCGCATCGGCCATTGCTGCTGCGTACAGGTCCAGCGCCCGTTGCGGGTCGCCCTGCGCCACCAGGCGGGCGGCGTCACGGCGCAATAGAGGATCAGGCCGGGGCTGCTGCGCTGCAATCCGGTCGAACAGCCTGGCTGCTTGGTCATGTTCGCCCAAGGCCACCCAGACTGCCGCCAGGCGCCGCTGGGCAGTGCTGTCATCGGCGGCCAACTGTGGCACCTGCACGGTCATCATGTGCCGGGCCTTTGCCGGGTAGCCTTCAGCTACCGCGCTTTCGATAACGCCAAGGCGTGCTTCGGGTCGCCCGGGCTGTATGGCCAGCACACGCTCGTAATACCCACGCGCCTTGTCAGGCTCACCCCGCGCTGCTGCCCATTGCGCTAACAGCATCAGGTCGTCGGGCTCGCCTTTGCCACGCGCCAGGCTGGCTTCAAGCACCGCTGTCGCCTCTGCGCTCCGGCCTTGAGCCTGAAGTTGCTGCGCCGAGGCCAGGGTCATGCGCCGCTGGATGCGCTGCTGCAGCGCGCGCATGTCAGCGCTCCAGGTTGCCTGCGGCACTGCGCCCAGGCTGTCCAGGGCCAAGGCATCACGGTCACTGGACTCCAGGAACAGGCCGTGGGCATAGCGGGTTGCCGGGTCGTCTGGCTGGTGCTGCACTAGCCTGGCGAATGCCGCGTCAGCTTCGGCGGTGCGGCCCTGGTGGCGCAGGCTGCTGGCCAACTGATAGACCAGCCAAGGCTCATCGGGGGCCAAGGCAGTGGCCTGGGCCAGCAACTGGCTGGCAGCCGCCCAGTCTTCGCGTTGCAGCGCCTGGTCACCCTGCTGGCGCAGACGTGCAAGCTCCAGGCTGCGGCGCAGGCTGGCGAACTGCACCTGCTGGCGTGGCGGCAGGCTGTCCAGGTACGCCTGCGCCTTGGCGGGCGATTGCGCCTGGTACACACGCATCAGCCCACGCACGGCACTCTCATTATCTGGCGCCATGCGCCTTACTTGCAGGAACTGTCGCTCGGCAGCGACCGCATCGCCCTCTGCCAGCGAAACATCGGCCAGGCCGAGCAAGGCGTACTCATCTTTCGGGCGTTGCTGGCGGGCCTGAAGGTACAGTGCGCGGGCGCCTCGCAGGTCATTGGCCTGCAGGGCGCGCTCAGCTTTGTCGAGTTGCGCCCAATACTGGCTGGACGACTCCAGATCCTTCCATTGGCTGATCCAGTAGGTGTCCTGTTCTTTGTCACTTGCCGCCCGGAACGCTGCATTGGCGTTCTCGTAACGCCCCTGTCGCATCAGCGCGTAGCCCAGGGCTCCGTGCAGGCTGGCGTCCTCCGGGTACTGGCGTAGAGCCCGACGCAGTTGCGCTTCGGCGTCGCCATTACGGCCCTTGTCGAGCAACGCCTTGCCCCGCTGGCCCGCCTGCCAGGCCGGGTCAGCCAATAGCGTGCGCTGCTGCTGCAGGTTGGCGCTGGCCTGTGCCAGCAGCGGCGAAGCCGGGTAGCGCTGGACGAAAGCTTGCCAGGCTGCCGCGCTGGCGCTGCTCACTGCTTGCCCGGACAGGTAGTCGAACTCACGCTGGGCGGCAGCATCCCGTGCGCCGGGGTCACGCGACAGCTGGTCGAGCAGAGCCAGCGCTTCGCGGTCACGCTTTTCGGCGAACAGCCAGCCGGCCAGGGTCTGGCGCAGCCCCGCACTGCCGGGGTACTGCTGGTCCAGCCGCTGCAACTGCCTGATCGCTTCAGGCCGCTGGCCTGGCAGGTTGCCGCGCACACGCCAGTAATCCAGGGCCAGCTCAAGGCTGGGCGGCTCGCCGGCGAACAGCTGCTCATACACCGCCAGCGCCTCTTGATTGCGCCCGGTAACGGCCAGCAGGCGCGCCTGCTGCAAGCGCTGCACAGTCTGCGGCTGCTGCAACGCGAGCAGTTGCGCGGCCTGTCGCGCTTGCAAGCTACCGGGTGCCAAGGCATGGATCCTGGCACTCAGCTGTTCGGCCTCGGTGCTGTTCTTTTCGCGCAATGCCAGGCTCAAGGCCGCCAGCAACACATCCGGGTTGCGCGGTTCCAGCAGTTGCAGGCGGCCCAGAGCATCACGCACCAGGTCATCGCGGTGCAGCGCCTCGCCCCGGCGCACCTGGTCCAGCAGCCATTGGCGCTGCTCCCCGGCATCCTTGGGTTGTGCGACGGCCTGGCAAGCCACCGTCGCGAGCATCAGCACGCTGATCATTCGCTGCATGGCGTGCTCCAGGCCGGCAACAGGCGGCCATGCGGATCAAAACGGTAACGGGCTTCGTCCCAACCCTGGCCAAACAGCGCCAGCACCTGGCTGTAGTACGCTTTGGCCTCGACCGGCTGCTCAAGCAAGCGCTGACGCTGCGCCGCCAGGCCAGCCACGTGCTCGGGCGAAGCCGCCAGCAAAGGCAGCAAGGCCGCCGAAAAGCCTGCCGGGCCATGGCCACTGGCCGCACCACTGCGCGCATCCATGTGCTCTGGAGGCAGCCCGTCACGTGTGGTCAATGCCGCCATCGGGGCATAGCGGGCCACCAGCTCGGCACGCTGAGGCGCGTCCTTGGCCAGCATGCCAACCCACAGGTAAACCCGGATGGCATCGTAATCACCGGCACTGCCGTGCTGTGGGTCCGCTGCCAGCTCACCGGCCGGGGTCCACAGCAACCAGTCCGGGGCGAAGCCCTTGGGGGACGATGCCAGCCACAAGCGCCGCGTATTGGCCGCCAGTTCGCCCCACAATGGGTCTACCAGACTGAAGCGGTCGAACAGTTGCACCGGCAGATAGCTGGGGTTCAAGCGTGTGCCGCCGGCATCCTCGAAACCGTAGTCGCCCGGCAGCAGCATCACCCCCAGGCCTGGCAGCTTGCGTACGGTTTGCGCCGCGATGCGCCAAAGCAGGCGCTGGCCCAGTTGCGTGTAGGCCGATTCGTCCCACAACCGCCCCGCTTCCAGCAGGCTGTAGGCAATCCACAGGTCGGCGTCGCTGGCGTTGTTGGCATCCAGCACCTGCCACTGCTGCTGGCTGTTACGGCCCCACAGCCAAGCGGGAAGATGCCGGGCCAGGTCACCCTCGGCCAGGTTGTTGGTGGTCCAGCGCAGCAATTGCGCGAAGGCCTGCCGGTCATTGCCTACCAGAGCGAAGAACAGCGCATAGCTCTGCCCCTCGGAGGTAGTGATCAAGCGCTGGTCGCTCGGATCGATGACCCGGCCGTCTACACTGACCAGCTCGGCCTTGAAGCGGTCCCAGGCGGGCCATGGGCAGGCCGGCGCGGCACTGGCGAAGAAAGGCAGGCCGAAGGTGATCAGCCCCACCAGCAATCGGCGCGTCATCACCCCGCCTCACCCAGGCGACGCTTGCCTGCCCAGCGCAGTGCCCGCCACAGCAGGAAGGCAAACAGCACCACGCAAACAGCCGCTATTGCCGCAAGCAGCACGGGGTGCTCGGACAAGTGGAACCACAACAGCAGCCACCACGGCAATGCGCCGACGAAGTAATGCTCGCCGACGAACTGGCTGGTAACGCCGCTAGTGCGCACCAGTGATACCGAACCGGCCACCGCATCGAGCTTGCCCACATCACCGAGCGTATCGCGCAGCAAGCTGTAGTCGCTGTCGCTGCTGGCCAACAGGGCGACGACGCTGCGCTGCTCGTGGAACGGCGATTTCAACCCGGTGATCGCCGCGATGGGCGCCTTCGCGCTCACCGCCACGCGGCTGCTTGCAGCCACCGCCCCGGTGTCGAAGCGCTGGCTGCCCGGCAACCCTGCGCTCCGGCCTTGCAGCAGCCAGTCACGCTGGGCACTGAGCAGCAGGCCAAGGTTGGGTGCATCGCTCAGGGCCTCAGGCAGGCTGCCGATCAGCAGCAAATCGGCATCGGCCGCTGCGGCGCGCTTCCAGTCATCCACCAGTTGCAGGCCCAGCGCCGGGTAACCGACCTGCCCTGCTACACCGCCAACGGTGTCGAGCAAAGTGCCGACCTGCATCGCCGTGGGTCTGGCCGGCATGATGACCAGGGTTTCGGAAAGGTCGGCCATGCGGCTGAACGGGAAACCGCTGCGGGCAAATGCACGCAGGTCAGGCATGGCAATGTAGTGGTGATAACCGGACAGGTCGATGGTGGAGTTTTCATCGATCGCTGCGCGCACATCCACCGGCAGGGAGGTCTGGCAACGGTCGCGCTGGGCGCTGCCCAGGGTGCTGGCAAAGCTGAAATCGAAACGCAGGCGATTACGGTCGCCAATCTTCAGCGCCGGCACCAGTGACTTTTCGGTCAATGCCGTGCTGTCGCCAGACAACACCGCCAGGCGCATTTCTTCGAGGGTGCCGCTGCGCCGGTCTTTACCCACCAGCGGCATGCTGGTGATGTACTGATCGTTGACGCTGATACTCAGGCGTGATTCGTCGGTTACTGCAGGCGCCGTGTAGCGATACTGGGTACGCAGCGGGATGCCCTGGTTACGCCAGACAAACAGGTCGGGCGGCAGGTTCAGCTCCAGCGTCACTGGCCGCGGTTGAAGGCCACTGACTTGCAGTTGCTCGGGGTAGTCCAGCAGCTCGGCGAAGCGTACCGGCCGATCGGTGCGCGTCCAGTTGGGCGCATCGTAGGGCTGACGCGGTTGCAACGCCGTCATCTGCTCCACCTTCACCCGGGCGCCGCGGAACAGGTTGTTGCCGACCGCCAGCGCCGATGCAGCCTTGACCAGGTCGTCGTCATTGCGGCCCAGCACCAGCAGCACTTTGCTCCAGCGGTCGTCCGGGTGGTCGATCATCTGCAGCACCGGGCCATCGACCGGCGGGAACTGCTGCAGGTCGGCGAGGAAGGCCGGGCGGCGGTCGTTGGTGGCTAACACGATGCTTGGCTTTGGCGTTTCAGCGCGGACCGGCAGGCGGTTATACAGTACCGGGAAGGTTGCTTTGCGCCAGCCGGCCTGGCTGCCGAAGTACGACGCCAGAATCGCTGCCGCACGCTGCTCGCCCAGGCTCGGCACGCCGCTGAACACCACCGGCAATTCCACCTTGCCGGTATCACGCGCATCGAAGAACGGTAGTGGGAAGTACGCCAGGTCGTTATCCAGCGCCAGGGCCTGCTCGTGCAGTTGCACCTGGCTCTTGCGATTGAGGTTCAGCCACAGGCCGCTGTGCGCCGGGTCTTCGCAGATGTCGGTGTAGTGCCCGACAAACTCCAGGCGAACCCGGTTGAAGTCGCTGAGCAGCTTCGGGTCCAGCGGCAGCTGGCGGCGCACGCGCTGGCCAAGCTGGTCCTTCTCCACGGGCACCACGCCCATCAGTTCGTCATTGAGGTAGACGCGCAGGTGCGACAGGTTCGGCAGCAGCGCTGGCGAAGGCGTGTAGTCCAGTTGCAGGCTGGCGTCGGTGGCCAGGCGGTCGCGCCGCACGCCGAACTCGATGTGTTCACTGTTGCGCACTCCCAGCAACAGGCTGTCGGACGCATGCCCGAGCTGTTCGAAGGTTTTCATCACCGGCCAGTTCGGTACCGTGGGTACGGCTGGCTCGGCGAGCGGCGCTACAGAGGCGGCGGCAGCAGGCTGCGACAAGGCGGCAAACAGCGCCACCGCCAGGCCCCAGATACGCGCGGGATAAGCGGTCATCATGCGTCTCGATCAACAAGGTTCAAAGAAGGGGCAGCCCGCGGTGTGCGGGGCCAGTAGCTGGCCAGCCAATGGGCCAGCGCGCGCAGTGGGCGCAGCCACGCCCGCAGCCACGGCGGTAGATGCTCTAGCAGGCGCAGGTAACCGACACCGCCCAGCTTCAGCACCTCGACCAGGCTGCGCAGCGGGCGCTCGATCTCTTGCTGCTCCCCCCACCCCAGCCAGGCATCGGCGCGGGCAAAGGTGCAGTGCACCAGGTCGATGCGCTGCTGTTGGCTGAGCGCGTGGAACACCAGGCCCACGTGCTGCCCGACCGTGCGGGTTACACAGGCCTGGAAGGCGAATTCACGCTGGCCACGGCTGAGCAGCAGGCGCACCTGCGCCCCCGGTTTCAGCGCAAGGCCGTCGTGCAGCTGCAGGCCAACACCGCCGTCGGAGTAATCGACCAGGGTGCACGGGTAGGCATGACCGCTGGCCAGCACCAACCCCGCGGGCAGGCGCATCTGCACCCGGTGGGCGCGGCGCACCTGGCGCACTTCGGCGGCCACGGCAACCGCGGCGCCGATGATCAGCAGGTTGTAAATCACCCACAGCGAACTGACGATCACCGTGCCGATTTCTGCCGCTGGGCCCGTGAACAGGCGCCACACGGCAAAACCCAGGCCGGCTACGTTGAGTGCCGCGAGCCACAGGTACGGCTGGGCGATATGCCAGTCGAACTGCTCCTGCTCCATCAAGCCGCCCTTGGCGGTGACGTTGAACCTGCCTTTCTTCGGCGCGAACAGTGCGACCGTGGTCGGGCGGGCGATGTACCAGGCCAGCACAGTCTCGTACACCTCTCCCCAGAAGGTTTGCCGGTACTTGCCCTGCATGCGCGAGTTGGTGAGGCTGGCGTGGATCATGTGCGGCAACACGTACAACAGGATCATCAACGCCGGTGCATAGATGATGTAGGCATGCAGCAGCAGGAACGCCAGCGGTGCGGTCAGGAACACCAGCCGCGGCAGGCCGGCCAGAAAGTGCAGCATCGCATTGGCATAACACACCCGCTGGAACAGGCTTAGCCCTCGCCCAAACAGGGGGTTGTCGGTGCGGAAAATCTGCACCATGCCGCGCGCCCAGCGAATGCGCTGGCCAATGTGCGCCGACAGGCTCTCGGTCGCCAGGCCGGCCGCCTGCGGGATGCTCAGGTAGGCCGATGACCAACCTTGGCGGTGCATGCGCAAGGCGGTGTGAGCATCTTCGGTGACGGTTTCCACGGCAAAACCACCGATGCTTTCAAGCGCGCTGCGGCGCAGCACTGCGCACGAGCCGCAGAAGAACGCCGCGTTCCACATGTCATTACCGTCCTGGATCAGGCCGTAGAACAGCTCACCTTCATTGGGGCGGCGACGGAACGAACCCAGGTTGCGCTCGAAGGGGTCGGGAGAGAAAAAATGGTGCGGCGTCTGCACCAGTGCCAGCTTGGGGTCCTTGAGGAACCAGCCCACCGTCATTTGCAGGAAAGAGCGCACCGGCACGTGGTCGCAGTCGAAAATGGCGATCAGCTCACTGTCGGTCACGCCCAGCGCATGGTTGAGGTTGCCGGCTTTGGCGTGCTTGCTGTCCGGCCGCACGATGTAACCCACCCCAACCTCGTCGGCGAATGCGCGGAACGCGTCGCGGCGGCCGTCGTCGAGGATATGGATGCGCAGGCATTCGCGTGGCCAGTCCAGGCCCAGGGCAGCCAGTACGGTGGTGCGCACCACCGACAAGTCTTCGTTGTAGGTGGGGATCATCAGGTCGACGGTCGGCCAGTGCTGCGGGTTGGCAGGCAGGTTCGCCGGCTTGCGCTGCAACGGCCAGCTGGTCTGGATGTAACCGAGGATCAGCACGAACCACGAATAGGTTTCCGCCGCCAGCAGGATCACCCCGCACACCAGGTCGGTGGTGTCGTTCCAGTTCAGGGTTGCAGTGTAACGCCACCACAGGTAACGGCAGGAAATGATGGTCGACAGCACGATCAGCATCAGTGTCGGAAAGCGCCCTGGCATGTGCCGCACCAGCATGGCAATGCCCAGCAGCAGGCCGATGAACGTCAGCTGTGCCAGGTAGCCGAACGGCTCGGTCACACACAGCAGGGCAAGGCCGGTCGCGCACAGCGTCAGCACGCTGTAGAACGCGCGCCGGGCGAACACGCTCAAGCCGCGCAAGCGCGCCGAGGCTCCCTGCCTGAAAGCACTGCCACGGTAGCGGGCAGGTACCTGCTGCAACCTGCAGATCAACAGGCTGCGGTACTGGCCGGCAATCTGTCGTGCGTATCGCAACGGCTCGCACAGGGAGCCCCAGATGCGCCGTGCGCACCCCGGTCGGCGTTGGGCCGGTTGCTGCCTCAGCAACAGCCACAAGCTCTGGATCAACAGGCGTAGCGGATCGCCCAGGCTCGGGCGCTTGCCCGCCAGTTGCGGGTACAGCCGCTGGCGCTCGGCCAACAGTGCCTGCCAGGCGGGAGCCTCCAGGCGCAGGAGCAGGAAAGCCAGCCATACGCCGAGGGTAAACAGGCAGGCTACCGGCAGCCGCGCACCGCGCGCGCTGAACCAGGTGTAGGCCGACAGGGGGCTCAAGGTCACGGCTGGCGCCTCGTCAGGCAGCGCACCGCCAGGCTCTGCACATCTCGGCAGGCCAGGCTCTGGGGCGCGTAATGGCCGAGCGGTGCCTTGCACGCCAGCGCTTCGAGAAACGCCTCGTCGCGGTGTACCACCTGGATCGGCAAACGATCGCGGAACAGGTCGCGCCACACCATCAACAAGTCGCTTTGCAAACGGCTGGCCGGGTCGTAACGGTTGACCAGCAGCATGTCGTAACGCTCGACTGGCTCGCGCCCGAGCAACAGGTGGCTGGCCATTTCCGCCTCGGCCACCAGGACTCGCACATCGGTCTCGATGCTGTCGCCAGCGGAATCGGGAGGCAGTTGCGGCAGGTCGAACAACACCCAGTCGAAATGCTCGGCCAGCTCGGCCTGACGCACCCGCCATAGCTGTGCGTCGGGCCCTGGGTGCTGCACGCCATCTGGCAGATTGCCGAACGGCAGCAGGCACAGGCCAGGCAGTACTTCATATACGGCATCGTCAAATGGCCGACCTTGCCGCTCGGCCGCTGCCCAACCTTCTCGCGTGTCCAGCGGCAGGTTGAAGTGCAGCCCAAGCAAGTTGCTTGGGCACAGGTCGATCAGCAGCACCCGTTCGCCCACGCCCTGCAGCGCATAGCCCAGCGCAGCCAGCAAGGCACTGCGCCCCAGGCCACCGCGCACGCCGTGCAAAGCCAGGCTGGTCATGGCAACACGCCCTCGCGCTGCGGTGCAGCGGCGTACAACGTGCCCGGGGTGCTGGCACGGCAGCTTTCACCCAGCAATGGCCAACGCTGCAAGGCTTGCTGAACCCCCACCAGCATGGAAATGTCCTGATAATCCAGGTCTGGCATGGCCAGGTGCTGGCGCAACTGCGCGATATCGTCGCTGCGGTCAGACGGGTCTGCTTTACCAGTGTTCATGGGCGCTCCTCGGGGATGGGCTGCCAGTCGGGCTGGCCTTGCAGGCGCATGTAGGCGCGCCCCTGATAGTTCACAACCTCTGCCCCGGAGGTTTGCGCAACCTGTTCGGTGGTCGGCAGGTCGGTCAGCAGGCCGGGTACATCCAGCGACTGCTGCTGGCCCAGGCCTGCGTACACGCGCGACACGAGCTCGGACAGTGCCAGGTAGCTGGTAGGTGCCGAGACCCGCAGCGGCTCGCTGCGGGCAGGCTGCCCCATGCCAATGAACTTGAGGCCGACCGGTACATGGGTGATCGACGGCGTAGGGATTTCGCGCATGCCTGAAAGCTGCATGCGGTCGCCGTGTAGCGCAGCACCATGTTCCGGGACAATCGCCACGACCACGCGGCGGCCGCTGCGCTCAAGCTCGTCAAGGAAGGTGCCCAGCTCACCGAACAGCCGGGTAGCGCGGGTGGCGTAATCGGCCACGCGGGTGCCGCCGTCAGCAGTCACAATGCGGTTGCCGTCGTGCAGGCTGATGCTGTTGTAGAACAGCGACACATGCTCGGCCCCGCTACCTGTGCGCTGCCCCCACCAGCGGCGCAACACGTCCAGATCGCTGGCAATCGGCGAGCCGTCGAAGCCGACCAGCGCGCGTGGGAAGTCGGTATTGCGCAAGCCGGGCTGCGGCATGTGTTGCTGGGTGATGTCGCCGATGAAGTTGTCGAACTGGCCGCTGTGGTTGAGCAAGGTATTGCTCTGGAAGCCGAGCTTGGCCAGGTTCTGGAACAACAGGCACTGCTCCGGGGCGCTCTGGTAAAGGCCGGTGTGGGACGACTGCCCGCAGCTGGCACGCAGCACGCGGATAGCCGCCGGCCCGCTGTAGGAGGTGGCCGAGTTGAACTGATCGAAGATCACATCCAGGCGCGACAACAACGGGTTGTCTCGCAGCCCTGCGGCAGACAGGTCATCCCAGGCCAGCGAGCAAATGTTGATGACCAGCAGATCGAACGGTTGCTCATCAGCGTTGATGGCAGGAAATGCCGTCACCCGCTGCCGCTCACTGGCGAAGAACCGTTCCATCCAGCTGTCGAGCGTGGCATTGTCGGCCAGCGCTGCCGCCTGCACGGGCTTACCGGGGCTGGCAGCCACATTGGTGGACGGCTGGCCGGCGTTGACTGCCAGTGAAGGCAGGCCGCCGACGGCCAGCCACGCCAGCCCCACCAGGCTCAAGGTGCTCAGGCGCAGCCAATGGCGCATGTACAGATAGCTCACCAGTAACAGCGCCAGCGCACCGAGCAGGTTCCAGTTGATGAAGCGGCCCAGCAGCTCCAGCAGGTAGTCCAACGAGAAGTCGAGCACGCCCGGCTGTGCCAGCAGGCGGCTGAAGGGCGGGAACCAGGTGTCCTGGTAGAACAACGCGACACCAATCGGCACCGCCACCAGCTGCCGCGCTACACGCAGCCACCTACCCGGCATCGGCACCAGCAGAAAAGCGGCGAACAACAGGTTCGGCAGCGCCTGGAAGTCGAGCAAGCCAAGGGCGACCAGCAGGAATTTTGCCAGGAAATAGAGGTTCCATCCTCCCAGTCCAGGCCAGCGGGCCAGTACCGGGAGGGCGGCGGTGTTCTTAGTCATTACGGGGTTCCTGGCGTGCAGCGCGGTGGCGTACGCCCAGCGGTTTCAGGTAACGGGGTGCAAGGCGGCGGCGCAGCCAGCCGCGCAATGCAACACGCAGGCGCAGTACCAGCAGAGCCAGGGCAAACGTAACCAGCGCAGTGATGGCGATTACTTGCAGGAGTTGCACGAAGTTCATGCTGTACCCCGCTTGGCCAGGGCAATCCGGCGTGGTGCCAGCGCCGACCTGGGTTGCGCAGGCTGTTGCGCCGATGCATCCAGCCGGGGTGGCCGGGGTGCGCTGTCGTCGAGAAAGGCCGGGGTGGCCAGGCTGTCGACCCCGGCGAGTACCTCCTGGCTGATGAACAGCTCTTTCCACGACAACTGGAAGATGTGATCAAGCGCTTGCTCGACGCCTTCGGAGCGGCAGGCGAACAGGAACAGGAACAGGACTTCGCCGACGACACAGGCGATGTCGCCATCGCGGCGGAACACCGTACGCGAACAGGCTTGCAGCGGGGTCAGGCCAGGGGCCGGGCGCAATACCAGCAACTGGTGGACGATTTCGCCGTTGCGCACACCGTGCCACATGCTCTGCACGGCTTCAGCAAATGCACGAGGCGCCACCAGTCCGCAAATGGGCAGCGGCCGCAACCGGGCGAGCAAGGCATCGAAATTGCCTGGCAGATGCCGGCGCCATACGTATCCCTGAATGCTCTCCACCATGGTCAGGAAGCGCGACAGGCTGGCACCGAACGGCACGATCTGGGTGGCACCACAGGCCAGCAGCAGTTGCTCGTCCTGGTAACGCAGGGTGGGCGCCATTTCGCGCACCACCAGCTTCAAGGCATTGCCACGCAACTGGCGCAGGCGGTGCAGCTGGCGTGCCAGGTTGTCCAGGCGCTGCCCGCCATCCATGGCAAAGATTACCGTAGCAGACACCGCACGGCTGGCTTTGGCGCTCAGTTCGTCAAGGCTCTCGCAGACCTGCCAGTGCGCGGAGAAGGCAGGCGCACCTTCCAGTACCGGGCGTTGGGCCAGGCACAGCAGTTCATCACCTCCGGTGTCGGATGGCACCTGCGGCGCACCGGTAACAGCAAAACCTGCGTCAAGGCGCGCCAGTTCCAGGTCTCGGGTACCGGCCTTGCCGAGCGGGTTGCTCCAGAAATGCTGCAGGTAACGTACCCCGCCTTTGCCGCGGTACACCTGAGCCAGCCCGTCGACGCCCTGATTAACCCCGCGCAACTGCTCCATCTGTCCGGCTCCCTGCCCGCTGCTGATGACCAGCAGCAGCGCAGCGTCGGCCAGCAACGCCGGGCGCAAGGCATTGCACCAACGGACAACGTCATCGCCCGCCCAGGCATCGAGTGGCGCCAGCAGCAACAGCACACGCCCGGGCACATCGATGCGTGGCAAGTCTTCAATCAGGTGCAGGGTGGCTTGCGGGCTGGTTTCGTAGAGTGCCAGTTCGGCCGGGCCCTGCGCCGCATCGAGCGCACCCAGCACATCACCTATGGCTTGCGCATCGGTGATCAAGGTTGCCCGGACATCGTCGGGCATGCCTTCGAGCACTTGGCGGCATAGCAAGGTGGCGTCCTCCGTGGCGTCACAGGCTACCCAGTACAGTCCTTGTTCATGAAGGCAGCTGCTCTCGGCGCCTAAGCCGGAAATAGCCAACATCGGTATTACATTCGTCAAAACAGTGGCTCTAAGTCAAAAATTCAAACGGGCGTCAGGGGTAGATATGCATATGCGTAGTCAAAACCTTCTGCCATCAGTCAAAAAAACGACAAAACCACAAATGCACCATTTCGGTGCGTCAATTCTACAGCAGTGGGGCAAAATAATGTCAGCAACAAATGTAATGAATTGCAAAGTTATGTGTTTTCACTCCCCCCTCAGGCCTTTCACATACACGAAAAAAAGCCCCCGCAGGCAGGCCTGGATGTGCTGTATGGTTACCGGCTAAGCAAAAATTGATTTTCCGGAGACAAGCATGCTTCGTATATTTGAACGACGGCTCGACCCCTTCCCCCCCGATGAGGCCCCCCCGCCCCCGGTAGGCCTGATGCGGTTCATGTGGGCCTGCACCCGGGGGGCGCGCGGCTACATCCTGGCACTGGCCTTGTTCAGTGCCGGCGTGTCGATTTACGAAGCCTGGCTGTTTGCTTTTCTCGGCCAGGTCGTCGACCTGCTCACGGCCTGGCAGGCGGGCGGCACTGTAGGCCCCCAGGAAAGCCACATGCTGTGGGGCATCGGTATCGTGCTGGTAACCAGCATCGGGCTGGTGGCGTTGCGCACCATGGTTCAGCACCAGGTACTGGCGATCAACCTGCCACTGCGGCTGCGTTGGGATTTTCACCGCCTGATGCTGCGCCAGAGCCTGTCGTTCTTTTCCGACGAGTTCTCTGGCCGAGTCACCACCAAGGTGATGCAGACGGCGCTGGCGGTGCGCGAAGTGCTGTTCACCCTGATCGAGGTGCTGCCCGGGATTGGTGTGTATTTCATTGCGATCATTGCCCTGGCCGGTGGCTTTGCCCTGAAACTGATGCTGCCGTTCATTGCCTGGCTGCTGCTGTTCGGATTGGCCATGCTGTATTTCGTGCCACGCCTGGGCAAGGTCGGCCAGGAGCAGGCCAATGCCAGGTCGTCGATGACCGGGCGGGTTTCCGACGCTTACACCAACATCACCACGGTAAAGTTGTTCTCGCACTCCAAGCGCGAAGCGCACTTTGCGCGGGCGGCGATGGAAGACTTCAAGCAGACCGGTTTTCGCCAGATGCGCCTGGTCAGCCAGTTTGAAATCGTCAACCAGGCGCTGGTAGTGGGCTTGATATTTGCTGCCGGCGGCTACGCGCTGTGGTTATGGCACCAAGGCCAGGTCGGCACCGGGGCAGTGGCCGCGATTACCGCCATGGCCTTGCGTATCAACGGTATGTCGCACTGGATCATGTGGCAGATGACCTCGCTGTTCGAAAACATCGGCACCGTGCAAGACGGCATGGCCACCCTCACCCGCGGCCCGAAAGTTCAGGATGCGCCGGGTGCCGGCGAACTGGTGACCACCGGTGGCGCGGTCAGTTTCGACAAGGTCAGCTTCAACTACGGCGGCGAGCGCCAGGTGCTCAACGACCTGAGCCTGCACATCCGCCCAGGCGAAAAAGTCGGCCTGGTCGGCCGCTCTGGCGCCGGCAAGTCCACCTTGATCAACCTGCTGCTGCGCTTCTACGACGTGGACAGTGGTGAAATCCGCATCGATGGGCAGAACGTGGCCAAGGTCACGCAAGACAGCCTGCGCAGCGCCATTGGCATGGTCACCCAGGACACCTCGCTGCTGCACCGCTCGATTCGCGACAACATCGCCTATGGCCGCCCCGATGCGACCGATGCGCAAATCCGCGCGGCTGCTGCCAATGCCCAGGCCGATGGGTTCATCAGCCAGCTAAGCGATCGCCAGGGCCACAGCGGTTACGACACCCTGGTGGGCGAGCGCGGCATCAAGCTGTCTGGCGGCCAGCGCCAGCGCATCGCCATTGCCCGAGTGATGTTGAAGAACGCGCCGATCCTGCTGCTGGACGAGGCGACCAGCGCGCTGGATTCGGAAGTGGAAGTGGCCATTCAGGAGAGCCTGGATGAAATGATGCAGGGCAAGACTGTAATCGCCATTGCCCACCGGCTGTCGACGATTGCGGCCATGGATCGGCTAATCGTGATGGATGAAGGGCGCATCATCGAACAAGGCACCCACGCCGAACTGCTGGCGAAGCAAGGGACCTATGCGCGGTTGTGGCAACACCAGAGCGGCGGCTTCCTGGGTGAAGACCAAGGCGTGGCCGAGGCAGTTGAATAGGCCTTTGGTGCATCGGGCTCAAGCACCGCGTCGCCTGCTTCGCGGGCATGCCCGCTCCCACAGAGATTGCGGCGAGACTCAAACCTCGCACGCCTGCGCGGTCAATGTGGGAGCGGGCGAGCCCGCGAACACCGGCGCAGCCGGTGCCAGCCATCGTCTAGCTGCGCTTGCCATTGAGCCAAATACATATGAAGACCGGCGACGCGGTGCCTGCTTTGTGAACGCGTCAATCCAGCACCGGCCGCAACAGCGCTTGCGCCTCGTAAAGTGGCGGTAAATAGCGCATGCGGATTTCATCAACACTCAACCGCGAAGCATGGGTAGTGATGGTCAACGTCGCTTTCAACTGCCCAGCCCGGTCCAGCAACGGTACACCCAACACCCGCATGCCCACTTCATACTCCTGATCAACGATACTGAAGCCCTGTTCCTTCACCCGTTGCAATTCAACCTCCAGTTGCACGCGGTCTGTCTGCGTATAAGGCGTCAACGCCCGCAGCGAGTTGCGTGCAAAGTAATCATCCCGCTCCCGCTCACCCAGCCAGGCCAGCCAGATCCGCCCGCCGGCCGTGCAATGCATCGGCACCCGCGAGCCAGGCCTGATCGACAACGAAGCCACATGGCTATAGCGGCTGCGCACCAAGTGGATGATCTCGTCACCATCGCGGGTACCCACCGACACATGTTCCTGGGTCTGGCGTGCCACTTGCTCAACGATCGGCCGCAGCATGCGCGGTAGCTGCGCTGAGTCCACGTATGCCTGGCCGAGGCGTAAAGCCTTGGGCGTCAGCCAGTATTCGCGGCTGTCGGTTTCTGCAAAACCCTCGTGCACCAAGGTCAGCAAAAAACGCCGTGCGGCGCTTGGTGTAAGGCCCGACAACCTGGCCGCCTGCGGCACGCTCAGGCGCGGTTGCTCGGCGCTGAACAATTGCATCAGGGCCAGGCCTTTCTGCAAGCCGGCGATCAGATCGCGGGGGTGAATGGCGGGCGTGTTCATCTTTTCGACTCGCAACGGGGAGAAAAACAACCGATTACTGCGATAACCGGATCATGATTGCGATTATCGCACTATTGGCCTGATCAGCGCATTGTTGCTCTCTCGCTTCTGTATCACGCTTGCCTCCACAACAACACAATAAGGAGGTCAGCATGATTCGTGGTTCCACTGAACTGGTCGCCATCGTCGGTTCGCCCATTGCCCAGGTGAAGTCCCCCGAAAACTTCAACACCTGGTTCGCCAACAACAACTGCAATGTCGCCATGCTGCCCATCGACCTGAACGAAGCAGCGCTGGCCAGCTTTGCCGACACCCTGCGCGGTTGGCAAAACCTGCGCGGTTGCGTGGTCACTGTGCCGTACAAGCAGGCCCTGGCCAACCGCCTGGACGGCCTGAGCGAACGCGCAGCCGCCCTGGGCTCGGTCAATGTGATTCGGCGCGAGCCTGGCGGGCGCCTGCTGGGCGACAACGTGGACGGCGCGGGTTTTCTGGGCGCTGCGGGTAAACATGGTTTCAAGCCGGCAGGCAAACGGGCATTGGTGATCGGTTGCGGCGGTGTCGGCAGTGCCATCAGCTATGCGCTGGGCGAGGCCGGCATTGCCAGCATCACCCTCCACGACCCCAGTGCTGCCCGCCTGGGCGCTGTATGTGAACTGCTTGGCAATGCCTTCCCCGGGCTCGACATCCGCACGCAGTTCGATGGGCTGGAAGACTTCGACCTGGTGGCCAATGCCTCGCCCGTGGGGATGGGAGCAAGCGCGGAGCTGCCCCTGTCTGCGGCGCTGCTGGCGACCTTGCAGCCCGACACCCTGGTCGCGGATGTGGTCACCTCGCCCGAGATCACCCCGCTGTTGAACCGGGCTCGCCAGGTGGGCTGCACGGTCCAGACGGGCCCGGAGATGGCCTTCGCCCAACTGGGCCACCTCGGCGCCTTCATGGGCGTGACGCCCCTGGAGATCTGAAGCCATGGCGACTATCGAACACACACAACAGCACTTTGACCTGGTGGTACTGGGCAGCGGCGCCGGTGGCTTTGCCACGGCAGCCACGGCTGCGCGTCGCGGGCTGAAGGTACTGGTGGTGGAGAAGGCCGAGCGCTTCGGCGGCACTTCGGCGATTTCCGGCGGGGCGGTGTGGCTGTATGGCACCGACCAGGCCCGCGCCGCGGGCGCCAAAGACTCGCCCGAGGCCATGCGCACCTACCTCAGGCATGTCATCGGCGACGGCTACGACCCCGCCTTGGCAGATGCGTTCATCGAGCACGGCCACCAGGCACTGCGCTGGCTTGAACAGCACACCGAACTGCGCTACGCACTGCGCCCGCACTCGCCGGATTATTACCCCGATGCACCCGGCGCCACCCAGTCTGGTCGGGCACTGGAAATGGTCGAGTACGACGGCAAGCACCTCGGCCCGCGTTTCAAGGATCTGCAAATGCCACCGCCGGGCATGCTGCTGTTCGGCGGCATGATGGTCAACCGCGTGGATATCCAGCATTTCCTCAGCATTCGCCGCTCGCCCAGGTCGCTGTGGCATTGCCTGAAGCTGATGGCACGTTACGCACGGGACCGCCTGCAGCACCCGCGTGGCACCCGGCTGACCACCGGCAACGCACTGATCGCCCGCCTGGCCACCAGTGCCTTCGCCCATGGCGCACAACTGTGGTTACACAGCGAGGCCGTGGAGCTGATCGTTGACCAGGGCGTGGTCACGGGCGTGGTGGTACAACGCGAGGGACGCCGCGAGCGGGTAATGGCCCGCGGCGGTGTGGTGTGCGCCATGGGCGGGTTTGCTGCGGGCGCGCTCGCCGCTGGCTACCGGCCAGCCCAACAGGCGTCACACCTGACCATGTCACCGGCTGCCAACGACGGCGCTGCACTGCGCCTCGGCCAGACCGTGTCGGCAGCCCAGGGCGAGGGCCTGGCGGCCAACTTCTTCTGGGCGCCGGTTTCCGAACTGCGCCACGCCAATGGCGAGCGTGAGCGCTTCCCGCACCTGGTCACCGACCGCGCCAAACCGGGCGTGATCGCGTTGAATCCGGCCGGGCGGCGCTTCGTCAACGAGTCCGACTCGTACCACCACTTCGTGCAGACCATGTTCGCCAACGGCATTGCCAGTTGCTGGCTAGTCTGCGATGCCGAGGCCATGAACCGCTATGGCTTGGGCCTGGCGCGGCCAAAACCGGTGAACAACCAGGCGCTGATCGACGCCGGCTACCTCTACCAGGCCACAACACCGCAGGCCCTGGCCCAGGCCATCGGGGTCGACCCACACGTATTCGTGCATACCCTGGAGCAATTCAACGCCGATGCGCGCAACGGCATCGACCGCGCGTTTGGCAAAGGCGGCAACAGCTACAACCGCTACATGGGCGACCCCGAACACACGCCCAACCCCTGCCTGGCGCCGCTGGCCAGCGGGCCGTACTACGCCATCCGTATCCACACTGGCGACCTCGGTTCGGCCTGCGGCTTGGTGACCGACGCCCAGGCCAACGTGCTGAACCGCAATGGCCAGCCGATTGCCGGGCTGTACGCGGTCGGCAACGACATGAACTCACTGATGAATGGCACCTACCCCGGCCCCGGCATCACCCTGGGCCCTGCCCTCACCTTCGGCTGGCTCGCTGCCAACCACATCACCGCGCGCCTGCAGGCGCCGGCCACCCAAACGGAGACCCCGACATGTACTACGAACTGAGAACCTACACCCTCGACCCACTGAAAATGGCCGACTGGCTGGCGCTGTACCAAAGCCATGCGCTGGAGGTGCAAAGCGAACACCTGGGTAACCTGGTGGGCTTTTTCACCAGTGAGTTCGGCGACGTCAACCAGGTGGTGCACATCTGGGGCTATGCCAGCCTCGATGACCGCATCGCCCGCCGCGCCGCAATGGCCGCCGACCCACGCTGGGCGGAATTCTCACGGCGCAACCGCGAACTGGCAGCGGTAGTAAGCCTGCAATCACGGCTGATGCGGCCCACCGGTTTTTCGCCGCTGCAGTAAACCGAACTTCATCCTCTATCAACGCCTGAGCGGAACCCTTGCATGCAACCCCTCGAATGCGACGTACTCGTCATCGGCTCCGGTGCCTCTGGCCTGGCGGCCGCCGTTACCGCCGCGCATCACGGCCTGCACGTGATCGTTGCGGAAAAAGCCAGCCAGCTGGGCGGCACCAGTGCCTGGTCGGGGGGCTGGCTGTGGGTACCGCGCAACCCGCTGGCCATCGCCGAAGGCATCGTCGAAACCGACGATGCCCCGGAACGCTACCTGCGTGCGCAAACCCACAGCCCCGAGCTGGACCCACGCCAACGTGCATTCCTGCGTTACGGCCCGGAGATGGTGGCGTTTTTCCAGCAGCACACCGCGGTGCAATTTCAGTCCGGCAGCCGCATGCCCGACATGCGCGAAGGCGACGGCAGCGCACACGGCGGCCGTTCGTTGTGCGCACAGCCCTACAACGGCCGGCTGCTCGGGCCCTGGCAGCACAAGCTGCGCCCACCGCTGGACATTGTCAGCCTGGCCGGCATGGGCATTGCCGGCGGCACCGACATGGCCGCCTTTTTCAATGCCACACGCTCGCCCAAGGCTGCACTGCATGTGGGCAAACGCCTGCTGCGTCACGGGCGCGACCTGCTGCTACACAGGCGTGGCCAGCAACTGGTCAATGGCAACGCACTGGTCGCACGCCTGCTGCGCAGCGCCCTGGACCTGGGGGTGACGCTGCTGACCGACAAGCCTGCCAGCCACCTGCTGGGTGAGGGCCAAGTCAGCGGCGCGCGGTTTGCCGATGGCCAGGCGATTCGCGCACGCCGTGGGGTGGTGCTGGCCTGTGGCGGCTTCCCGCACGATCGCCAGCGCATCGCACAGTTGATGGCGCATGCGCCGGACGGTACCCAGCATCACTCGGCCGCGCCCAAGGAAAACAGCGGTGACGGCCTGCGCCTGGGTGAACAGGCCGGTGGCCACGTGAGTATCGCGCTGGCCCAGTCCGGCGCCTGGGCACCGGTATCGCGGGTACCACGCAGTGATGGCAGCTTCGGGCACTTCCCGCACCTGATTGACCGGGCCAAACCCGGCTTCATTGCCGTGCGCCGCGATGGCCGACGCTTCGTCAACGAAGCCGATTGCTACCATGACTTCATGAACGCACTGTTCGCCGCCACACCGCAAGGCGCCCCCGCAGAGGCCTGGCTGATCTGCGACCACGCCGCGCAACGCCGCTACGGCATCGGCTGGGCCAAGCCGTTTCCCTTCCCCACCCACCTGTACCAACGCTGCGGCTACCTGCACAGCGGCGCAACGCTGACAGCACTGGCGCAGCGCTGCGGCATCGATGCCGAGCAGTTGCAACGCACAGTGGCAGGCTTCAACCAGCATGCGGCCCAGGGTGAAGACCCGGCTTTCCAGCGTGGCGCGTCAGCGTACAACCGCGCCCAGGGCGAACTGCAGCAAGGACCCAATCCATCACTTCGGCCGTTGGTGAAGGGGCCGTTTTACGCAGTGAAACTGCTGCCAGGCAGCCTTGGCACCTTCGCCGGCCTGGGCACCGATGCCTCGGCCCGCGTGCTGGACCACGCGGGGCAGCCAATACCCGGGCTGTTTGCGGTGGGGAATGACATGGATAGCGTGATGGGCGGGTACTACCCGAGCGGTGGGATTACACTTGGGCCGGGGATGACCTTTGGCTATGTCGCTGGAAAGGCACTGAGTAGTTCATAGTCAGAAGCTGATCAAACTAATCTCACCGCTCTACCAATTCCCCGCACGCATTGGTTTGCGGCACTATCCGGATATCCACACGCCGATTGTCTGCTCGACCATTGAGGGTGTCATTGCTGCTAACCGGCTGGCTGGCTGCCACCCCTTGAACAGCAAAACAACTGTCCGGGATATCCCCCATGCGCTGTATCCAGTCGCGCACGGCAGTGGCCCGGGCTCGGGACAGTTCAAGATTTTTGCCAGCATCACCCTGCGCATCCGCATGCCCGGAGATAACGATCAGCCAACCCGGTTGTGCCTTGATATCAACCAGTGCATTGACCAGCAGCCTGGTTGAACCGGACTTCAGCTCTGCACTGCCAGGATCGAACAGGTTCAAACTGTCCAGCTGGATCGGCTCAGGCGTGCGGGACTCATCGGCTTTCCTGGATGCCCACTCATGCCAGCCCAGCCAACCCACAAAAACACTGCTGACCGTCAACGTCAGCAACCACGGCAACACCGCGCGCTTGTGCACCGCAGGCTCGACCACAAAGGTGTAGGTCGGTGGTGCTGAGACAACCGTGGCTATCTGAGGGCTGACCGTGGGCTCGGCTGGTGATGCCCATGATTGCAACGCAGGCGGCATCAGCACATCCCGGCTGC
Organism: Candidatus Pseudomonas phytovorans; assembly: GCA_029202525.1. Lineage (NCBI taxonomy): Bacteria > Pseudomonadati > Pseudomonadota > Gammaproteobacteria > Pseudomonadales > Pseudomonadaceae > Pseudomonas > Candidatus Pseudomonas phytovorans. Next base: position 3,130,586 of record CP119325.1, on the reverse strand, counting down.
CCGACATCCGTTGCATCAGGCTGCTGATCTGTTGTCGAAACACCTTCAGCGAAGCCACGGGGGCATGGCCAAGCCGCTCCAAACGGTGCTCCAGCCGCCCCAGTTCAACAATCAGTTCCCTCAGCATCGCCAGACTCGACCCACCCCATTGCACCATTCGAACCAGAGGATGCAGCTGAGCAAACAACCAGGCGATGAGGTCGATCCGAGCTGAAGCCTGCACCGGCCACAACCGTGGCCACTCGTCCGTGAGGGTAGAGAGTAATGCCACTCCCTCAGTCAAACCAGCGAGTCCCATAAGGTGGCTACGCGCCAATATAAAGGACACCGCCGTCTGCAGCTCCACCCCATTCCGTTCGAAGAGCCTCAAGCACAGCGCTTCAACTTTTGCCCAGTCAACGTCAGGACACGCTGGGTGATCGAGCCTGGCCAATTCACCGCGCAACACGTTGAACTCATCAAAACTGCCTGGGTCCCCACCCAGGCAGATACGCATTTCAAAAAGCGCCGTCATCTGGCCCCCTTGTTCGTAGGTCTATGGCTTGGAGAAATAGCCTTCCTGCTTCAGGTGCCGCACAACCACCCTCCCGTCAGGTGCAAGCGTGGTTCCAAAGGTGGTCCGGCCACCGCCCTGGGTGCGAACGTCGAGTGCGTATTCCAGATGACCCGGCCGTATTTGGGGCAGCAATGTAACGCGAACCTCTGCCAGACGCGGTTCATACCTGCGCAACGTAGTCACGATGTCATTCATCAATCCGTGGGCCGAGGCTGGCAGCCCTTGTAAAACCGTGCCCATATCCGGCAAACCATAGTCCGGCAGATGGGCGATTGTTCCGGCACGGCTGTTGAGAATGCGCTGAAGATTGTCCAGAACCGAAAGCGTCAGCTGATCATCCTCACCGACCCGTTCCAGTTCCAACTCACCGCTGAAATTCTGCAGCAGCGTTTCGTAAAGCGAAGGGCCTGGCTCGATCATGTGTTCAGTCCTCGCTACTCGGGCGCAACTTCAAACGGTTGTCACCCAGCTCGACGACGCTGGGCTGGTCCGGGTCGAGATCCTCACGCAGCAAGGTCAGACGCCACGCGTTTTGCACAGCGTCCGGGTTTCTGAACAATGCAATCACGGCAATGTATTGGGCGGCCCTGTGCAAAGGCGTACTGAGCTGAGCTGCCTCACCTGGCTTGACCACTACGGCCCTTTCGTTCAACAGGTCACCACCCAGCACACGCTCGCCGTGGCTTACCAGGTCGTCGTAGGTTGCCCTGTCCAGTGCCTTGTGATCTCGCAACTGGTAGACACGCACCAGCACCGGAACGGACAACCCACCCATCTCGATGCTGTCAGTATTCATCGCTGTCCGGCCGGTGAAATCCAGATGCAGCGTGTTGACTTGCTTATAGAAAATCGCGTGGGCCTTGGAAGCGGTGCCATCCACGACCTTCTGGGTAAGCCCACAGCCGCCCAGCAATGTCGCCAGCGCCACGGCCGTGAAGCGTTTAGAAGCAGTACGCAACATGCTGTACCTCCCTGTTGCAAGGATTCAGTTGCAGGCCTTGATATCGGCCCAGGTTCACAGTAATGGTGTCGGCGTGGGCAATTGCTTCTTCGCCGGTCGGCAAACCCAGTACTGCAGTCATCCCCAACCTGACTTGCGCGCGGCCCAGCACCGGAACGGGTAACAAACGCAGCGGAATCGACAGCTGTAGCTTTGCCGTACAGCGCCACCCCAGGTACACCTCCAACAACACCCGCAAGTCGAGCAGCAGCTGACCACCAGGAAGCCACTCACGCGCCTCTTGCGGGTCATCGGTATGCAGCAGCAGGCGCAACTGGCTGTTCGCATCAACCGCGATAGCGCCTAGCGGCATACCTTGGGAAAGCTTGACCGGGCTCTCGATTGCCAGGCTGCCCGGCCGCTCAAGCACCACACGTCTCGGCCAATGCCCTGTTACGTATGCCTGTGTGCCCGGAGCCAGCAGCTTGACCAGCGCCGAAACACCCTCGGCGTTGCGGGTGGGCAAGCGCATCACACTGAGCAACGCCAGGAAACGTGACATGGGCGTGGCAATACGCTCGGCCGTACCCGGCACCCCAAGCCCGATCAAACCCAGCAAGCATTGTGAGGTCGCATCTCGCCCGCCCGGCTCGAAGGTTGCGGGGTACGAGTACTTACGCCAGATCCGATAGAACTGGGTGAACACCCGATGGTTGAAGATATCGAGAAACGCCTCGACCGCTTCGTGGCCCTCCCGGCGCTGGGCGATGTCGTCCAGATAGGCCGTAGGCAGCGGCGAATCGACGCCGTACAAACCCAGCAGCCGCGTACGTACCGTGAGGGGGCGTTCGGGGTGGGCGTCGTCGAACTCGATGGCCTTCAGCTCACTCGCGGGGAACCCCATACCTGGGTCGGGCCGAAAGCGGACCCCATCATCACCCGGGTGTGCAGTGCTGCCCAGCGGAGGCTGATCAGCCAACACCTGCTCCAGCAACTGGCAGAAGCGATACACGTTGGCCGAGGCCACCCGCTCTCCCAGCAGAGTTAGTAGCCCATCAGCCTTCAGCCGGGAATACGCTGACTGTGATGTTCGTTCCATCGCAGGCACCTCCCCGTGGGCTGCAGGATCAACGTCAGTTGTGTGCATAAGTGAATGTCGGCATACAGGGCAAAAAACCGGCTGAGCATTTCACCGAACAGGCAGATATCGCCCTCACCCGAAAAGCCATTGCCGTCGATCGTTACTTCGATATCCACGCCCCGCAGCAAGAAGCCCTTCTCGAACCGCTGGATCAGGTGGTGCTTGACGTCAACGATGGCTTCCAGGCGACGGCGGTTGCTTTCACTACCCGTCCACTCGTACAACGCCAACGTGCCGCGCAGCACTTCAGCACTGTTGAGCATGGGCAAGAAGTTCGAGCCCAAGTGGCTGAGCACACGCCAATGGAAACGATCACGGTTCGGGGGGTAGCACGGCAACGAAGGCGAAGTCAGGTTGCGCACTTGCAAGCCGGCCTGGGTGGACTGCGCGGCAGCGTCGAGCAACGTACTGCGCAGTGCCTTGCGCGGCAGTTGACCATTGGTTCCGGTCAGGCGCAGTGACAGGCTTTTGCCCTTGAGCAGCACATCCTTGTCAAAGCCTTCGCCGCCCAGGATCAGCCAGGTGTCATGGAGACCATTGGCGCCCTGCCTGAGGCGGGTATGAAAATACCGCTCCGGGGCCTGATCGCGGAGCATGCCCCCCTTGTGGCGAAAGCTGCTGAAAGGCACGTAGTCCTGACGGACACTGTTCTTCGAGCCGGACACCCTGTCTACGGAATAAATTTCAGTGTGCCCGTCCTGCAGCCGCATCGGGCGAAGCAGATACTCGTTCTGCAGCGGGTCCAGGTTGAGCGGATCCGCGTCCAGTGGGAACAGATTGATCACAGGGACCGCATGTAAACGGATGTGCTCCTCGTTGGGCGTAAAGGCCTGCTGCCATGCTTCACAGAGCACGACCTCAAGCTCAAACCAGCCAGCGCCCATTGGCAAGGCCATGGACTCCAAGCCGCACAGCGTCACGAACATGAACTTCTCGCGGAAGGTGAAGTACTCAAGCAGCAGCTGATAGCCACTGAACGCACTATCACCTTTGGGCCAGAGGCGGTCATCGTCGGCGAAGCCTTTGGGCTTGAAGTGGCCGTCAAGCGCCTGGCGTTCTGCCTCGCCGGGCACTCGCACATACAGCGCCTGTACCTTCAAGGTCAGTGCCTGATGCAGTGCACTGGCCAGTGCGGCATCGGCGTTCAGGTACAGCGGTATCTGAGCAAGATTCAGCTGGCCCCAATCTGCCATCTCCCCGCACAAGAAACGCAAACGCAGCATCGCTCGCCCATCAGGCTCGTGATCAAGACGCACGGTGTCGAGCGTGATCGGCTGAAGTGGTAAATCCTGTGTGGTGGTATAGCGGCAGCGGGTACGTTGCGGTCCCACTGGCTGTGACAGAACCTGAAACCCCTTGGCAATGGTTGCGCTGCCTTTCATCTGGCTGACGTCAGGCGTCAGCTCAACGATGGCCAGCGAGGGGATGGTGCGCAGGTAATGGGGCCACAGCAGGCTGACCAGCCCCTCGGTCAGCTCGGGGAGGTCATCGTCCAGTTTTTCACGCAGGCGCCCCATCAAGAACGCGAAGCCCTCGAACAGGCGCTCCACATAGGGGTCCTGCGCGCCAGGCTTATCCAGATTCAGCTGCGCCGCGCGGTCCGGAAACGCCTGGGCAAATTCTTTGCCCGCTTCGCGCAGGTAGCGCATTTCGGCATCGAAGTACCGTAGGGTTAGGTTGTCCTTATTCAAGGCAGTGTCCTGATCAATGTGAGTTAGCTGCACAGCACCGCAGCACGTACCGGGTCAATGGCTACCAGCGCCGCCAACTGTTGCTCCATCTGCCGTGCCAATGCAGGCCGGTCGGCGTCGTTGCGCTGAGCTTTCAAACGCAGCAGCTTGAGCAAGCGCGCCTTGACCTCGAAGATCAGCTCGGGCTCCCAGTCGGGCAGTGCGTGGCGGTGCGCGGCGGTATCCAGTTCCGTGAACAAATGAATGGCCAGTTCGGCCTTGCCGTACTGCTCGGCCACCCGGGCCATCAACAGGCGCAGCAACCAGCGTTGCCGCCCGGCACGGGCATCAGGCCGGTTTGCCAGCCAGGCCAGCGCCGGCTCGACACCCTCAGCATCGGCTTGTGCCAGCGCCTCGGGTTCCAGTGCGAGGATTTCGCAGGTTGCCGCCGTGGTTGCCGAAGTTGCAGCAGGCAGCCACTGCGCACCGCGGCTATCGCTGACGTGCTGATTGATCCACTCACGCGTGGCTTCATCGGCAAAGGCCGAGCCATCGCTCCAGTACAGCGTCTCCAGCCCAGGCAAACGCTGCAGCAGCATGTTGAGGTCGTGTTTGACGATTTCGGCCCAGTTGCTGTGCGGGTGGGGTGATTTGCTCAAGGCTTGATGCAGATACCGTTGCAGGTCCAGCCAGAAGTGGTTGACGCCCTCGGCATACATCCGCTCGGCCTGCTCGATCAACTCGCTCCAGCGTTGCTGCAAGTGCAAGCGTTTGAGCTGGGCACGGTATTCACCGCGCGGGGGCGCCAGGCGGGTAATGCCCTGTGCATCTTGCGGTGGCACTTGGTGGACGGTGTCCCAGCGCAGGGTCTTCATCAACCGATGGGCCGCCAGCCACCCCTCTGGTTGGTCGCGCAGGTAGCCTGCCAGCTGACGCCCACTGTCCAGCAGGTCTCGCCCGGACTTGATCGCCGACGACTTCGCGCTGGTGCCAGTGTCCTCCGGCACTGACTCATTGCTGGTTTGCGGAACAATCGCATCCACGCCACCCGCCACCGCCAGGCGAGCGGACAGTGCGGTGTACAAGCCATCCAGGTGTGGCCGGTGGTCTTGTGGCCATGCGCTAAAGCCCTGCTCCAGCCACACCAGTGCCGCCACGGTGCGCCGGGTCTCGGCCTTGACCACCTGCGGGTACAACGACAAGCTAGCCAGCACACGCTCACCCGCCAGCCACTCCAAGGCCATTTTTCGGCTGTTGGGGCGCGCCGGCAGGATGCCTTCGGCATAGCGTTCCAGCAGAGCGGCCAGCAGGGTCAAGCCGTCTGCCAGGCCCGGTTCCCCATCCTTGTGCAGGCGGGCCCAGAGGTAATACGTTGCTACGCGCAAGTCTTTGCAGGCATGTTTCAGCAATTGCTGCGCCAGCTCTGCGACCAACTCCACGTCAGCACCGGAGAGCCGGTTGACTTCTTCGCGCATGCGCTGGAAATCGTCGTCATAGCCGGGGTCTTCACCGGCAGGTGCGTCAGCGCTGATCGGGGATAACCAGGCTTCCCAGCCTTGGCCGTGCTCTCGGGCCAGGGCGATGGCATCGCTCCCGGGCAGGCAACTGGCGACCAGGCTTTTCAGGCTCATAGCGGGCCTCCGTTCTGCGCGTAACGCGCATCGTCCACAAGGAAGATGTCCCTGGGCAGGCGGAAGCTGCGCAGCTTGAGCAACGCCAACGGGCCTTCACCCAGCTCCGTACGCAGATGCCAGGTCAGGCCCAGGCCATCCGGCGCGCTCAACACCATACGAAAACGGCTATCGCCGTCGTCCAGCGGTGTAACGCTGGCTTCCTCCAGCAGGCGTATCAAACCCCAGGTGCCCTGGTAGTCCGCATACAGCCGTTCGCCGCCATGGATGCCGGTCCAGGTCAGGCTGATACCGGGGTGGTCTCCCTGCCCTGGCCAGCGAAAGCGCTGCCAGCGCTCGCGCTGGTTGAAGTAATGATGCTTCTCGCCGTTGAGCACGAAGCTGGTCTGCACCACATCCCGCACGGGTTTGCCGCGCAGTTCGAAGCTCATGCCCATGCCGCCGTCGGTGTAGAGCACATCTGCCAGCTGGCTGAGCTGGTTGATGGCCTCCAGAAAGGCGGGGTTGAAACGCAAGCCCTGACTTTGCCGGGGGTCGATTACCCAACGACTGCCCTCTTTGCGCACCAGTCCACTGAGCTGTTGGTGCAGGAACTGCTCGATCCGCCCGGAGTCGGCGCGAATCATCTGCCCGAGCATGGGCAGGGACGCATCACTGCTGGACGCGGCAAAGGGGTATCGGTTGTCGAATGCGCCATGCCACTCATCGACGATGGCGCGCTGCCAGTCCCGGTTGAGGCCTGCGGATGACGGTTGCAGGATCTGTTGCCAGGCCTGCGTCAAGGGTTGCACGAACAACGCATGAGCCACCGGACCCCACTCTGCGCCCAGGCTTGCGGCAATCAGGTTGCCATAGGACTGCGCGTCGCTCAGGTCGACGCCCTTGCCTTGAAACACGGTCTGCGCCATCACTTGCGTCATGGCTTGCGGGTCTGGGGCATTGGTTATCTGTTGCAGCTTCAGCCGCACACTGGTGACCCGCGTAAGGAAGGTTTGCAGGCTCAACTGGTCGCTGCCGGGTCGGCCTTCGGGGGCATTGCCCAACAAGGTCATGAGGGGGCCGAACGTACTGTCGAGTGGGCCGCTGGAAGCTTGAGCCAGCGGATCAACCCGCGGTGGCGCTTTCTGCCCCACCAGCTTCTGTGCCGACTCAATCAGCGAGTCGGCCAGGGCCTGGCCACGGGCACCCGCCTGCCCTTGGTAGCTCAGTGTGTTCATCAGGGCGATCAGAGACGACTGGCGCAGATCGCTCATCACCGTCAACTGGGCAATTACGTCATGCAGGTTAGTGCTTTGCTTCCAGCGCAGGCTATTGAGAAAGGCCAGCCAGGCACTGCTGTAATCTCTGAAATAGCGCGCCGTCAGCCGCGCTTTCAGTTGCTCAGGGCTCAGCTCGCCCGCGACATCGCCCACGTTATCGCTCAGTACCCAGTCGATTTCCTCACGACGCGCCGTCGCGGCGTCATCGATGGCCGCGCGGACCTGGCCCTCCCAGGCTTCACGGGTGAACACGCCGGGGACGTGACCGGTGCTGGTGAACAGCGCGGTCGCGTCTGTGTCGCCAACCATTTGCTGCAAGGCCATCGGCGGATAGTGGTTGGCGGCGGTGTCGAGGAGTTGCTGGTACAGCGTCGCTTCCGCGTTGCGTTGGCCCAGCTCAGCGAGCAGTACCTGGCGAACCTGGCCAATCAACTTGGGGTTGGCCTTGACCGCCCACTCCGGGTGGTCGGGCAAATGCTCGGCGTAGAACCGCCACATGGCAGGCTGCTTTACGCCCACACTCTCGACCAGGAAGTCAGTATCGGCTTTTTCCGGGCGGGCCAGCATCAGGTAGGCCTTGAGCGGTTCATAGGCCTGCTGCGCTCGCTCGGCACGTGCCGGGCTGCCAGGTGCGAGCTTGACCAGAGCGGTAAGCTGGCCTTCCAGGTCGGACGCGGTCGGGTCAAGGAGCAGTCGAGCATTGGCCTCAACATACAGCGGCCACACCGCCTCACGCAGGTCATCAGAGCGGTTCAGGCCAAAGCGTTGATACCAGGGCGCGCCGTGCTCGCTGCGGTAGGCCAGTCGGGACAGTTCGCGAACCAGCTCGCCCAAGGCGTGCATTGGATCACTGCCGGCCTCGGGCTGTTCCAGCGCCCGGTATGCGGCATCCACTCGACCGAGTTCGACACGGTTGCTGGCAAAGGACACCAACAAGCCGATGGCCCAGACGGTCGCTAGCCCGAGCGCCGAGGCGTAAATGATTCTTCCCGGGCTCCAACCCAATCTGCGGGGTCGAGCAGGCCGATCACCGGCAATGCCAGACCACGCGGGGCTATCAAACCAGTGGTGATTCAACCCCGAGTGATTATTTGAGCGCAGTGGCAAACTGAACCACACGCCGCGTAATGCAATCTCACGCTCGCTGTGTAGCGCACGCAGCGCGGGGAGCCAGCGCGCAACGGTTCCGGTCTCGATGCCACGCGATAAGCGAAGCAAGAAGTCATGACGGGTATTCGCGGAGCAGGTCGAACAGGAAGTAATGCGCTTCGAATTGATGGCGATTGCGCAAGATGCTTTCGACGATTTCCGGTACCGACTGATGCTGATAGATCCGGTACTGTTGGCCACGGCTGAGCAGTGCCAACCGCGCCTGCAGGGTCACCTCATAACGGGCTTCATCCCTGGAACTGGAGACGCGTTTGAAACCGGTGATCACACCGTGCAGCGTGCGTGATGCGGCCTCCTGGGTCACATATTGCTGCGGCCCGCCTGACGACCCCATCTGAAAACTGGCGTCTTTGCCAAGGACCTTGGCAGCATTGATGTCCTGCGTCGCAGAGGTAAAGGCCACCGTGTACTTGAAAGGCTGGCTCAGCCATTCCTCGCCTTTGAACGACAGTACATCGAGCTCGACGGCATCCAGTTCATCGACTTCAAGCGTGTAGTGGTTATGGGTCACCATCATCAAGCCCTCTCGGTAGCCAGCAACGCTGCGTCGTGTTCATCGGAAAAGCTCAAGCTGATACCGGTGTCTTCGCAGTACCCAAGCGCCACCATTTGGGTAGGCTGCCCCAGGGCCTGGCGCTGCAGTAGCTGTTGGCTGAGTACTGGTAGAATCTGCTGGTTCAGCAAAATGTCGATATTGCGGGCGCCGGTATCAGGCAGCAGGCAGGCGGCGACCAAGGCCTCGTAGAGCGCGTCATCCACCGCGCACTGCAAGCCGTAATGACGCTGCAAACGCCTGGCAACCTGGTCGAGTTTGATCGCGACAATGCGCTTGAGCGCGCCGGCTTCCAGCGGGCGGAAGATCAATGTCTGGAATCGCGCCAGCAGTGCTGGCTGGAAGTGCTCGCGTAGCACCGGGCGCAACAGCTCGTGGAGTGCAGCGTCTTCCGTGGCTGGCTGCTGTTCGATGTAACTTTGCAGCAGGTCGCTGCCGAGGTTGGAGGTCATCAGAATGACCGTATTGCGAAAATCAATCTCCCGTCCTTCGCCATCGCGCATGACGCCGCGATCGAACACCTGATAGAACAGGTTGAGCACATCACGATGGGCCTTCTCGACTTCGTCCAGCAGCACGACGCTATAGGGGCGCTGTCGAACGGCCTCGGTGAGTACGCCACCCTGGCCGTAGCCAACATAGCCAGGTGGCGACCCTTTCAGTTGGCTGACGGTATGCGCCTCCTGGTACTCGGACATGTTGAGGGTGATGAGCGACTTCTCTCCACCGAACAGGCTGCTGGCCAGGGCATGCGCCGTTTGCGTCTTGCCGATGCCGCTGGTGCCGACCAGCAGGAAGACGCCCATCGGCGCGTTGTCGTTCGTTAACCCTGTACGGGCGGCACGCAGCCGCTGAGCCAGTGCGAGCAGGGCCGGGTCTTGGCCGACAACGCGTTCGGCCAGTTGATCTTCCAGGGTCAACAAGCTGGCGTGTTCGTCCTTGAGCAAGCTCCCGAGGGGAACGCCTGTCCAGTCAGCGATCACCTCGGCCACGCTGCGGGCACACACGTCGAGCGACAGTAGCGGCCGACTCCCCTGTACATAGCTCAGTTCTTGTTGCAGCTGCGCGCAGGCCGCTGTATCGACCTGCTCGGCCTGACGGACATTGAGCAGTTGGTGGGTAAGATCGAGTTCTTGTTGGTACTGCAACTCCAGCGCGGCCTGCTGGCGCTCCAGTTGAAACAGCTGAGCGTTGATCTTCGTCAATCGAGGCTCAATCACCTTGCCGGTAAGCTGTGCATCCTCTTCCAGCGCAGTTTGCTCTGCAGTCAGGGCCGTCTTCTGAGACTTCAGGTGCACCAGCGCCTGGGGTTCGCAATCCAGGCTCATGCGAACGCGTGCGCAGGCGGTATCTATCAGGTCAACCGCTTTGTCCGGCAACCGACTGACCTCGTCCCCGGATACCTGCGCTACCACCGGCATGTGCTTCGCGCCTGGCTGATCAAGGGGTCCAGGCCTTGTGCATCGAAGGTCAACCCGTCGATCTCGGCGTGATCACTCACAACCTGGATACGCTGAGCACCGATCAGCTCCCTGATCTGCTCGATGGCTGGCAGACCCCGCCCGGCATCGAGCACCTGCCCGTTCTCCATCACCTGCCAGGGCGTCTCACGGGTAGACCAGCCCTGCCCGGTCAGCCGTACCTTGACCCAGCTTGCTTCGATCGGGCGCCTGGCGATCAGCTGTAGCCGGGAGATCGCCTGGATGCAACTGATTGCCATGTAAGCAGGTTCGTCACTCGATGCAATGGCAGGCGCCGAAATCACAAGCGCTGGTGCGCCCGCACCTTCCTGAATCTGGCCCCGAAGCCGAAACGTGAGGTCGTCCGCTGCCCGGGCAGCTTCATTGGCCAACACGCGCAACACACTGGGTGCCTGCTGCTCCGGTGCAGACCACTGCCGTTCTGTCATGTATGCCGGGGTGCCCGCAGCCTGATCGAAACAGGCCAGCCGCTCGACGCTGGACACTATCCGGGGGCAGTCCCGAGTGGGACCCGCCAGCACTGGCTGCAAACAAAACAGCAACGAGAGGCCGGCGCCATATACACAGCGGTTAATCATCCTGAGCTTACTCTCTGAAATAGTACAAACGCCCTACATGAGCACACGAACTTTCCTACAAATAAACACCACCACACATAAATGCATGCGGCCAACTCGAACAAAATCAGCAGAAGCCTAATACATGCCTCCAGGTGCACACAAACAAATATTAACTTACATCTTCACGCTCGACCACGCAGCACTTTTCCATGCATGGTTTTTATAGGGACAGACAACCACCCCAACCAATTAAACATATGCAGGAAACTTCCTACAAGAATTACAGCAATATCAAACACGCCTACGCCCAAACATCCTACAAGCCAACAAGGAGTTACCTGCTGATGTCTAAAAGCACGGGATCCGTCGCACCTAAAGAACGCGTCAATATCAAGTATGTCCCAGCGACGAGTGATGAGCAGGCTGAGGTAGAGCTGCCCCACAAGATGCTGGTTCTGGGCGACTTCGGGCTGGATGACAGCCGGGCGCTAGAGGACCGTCAGGTCATGCGCATCGATAAACACACCTTCAACAGCGTGTTGAGCGACGCCAACGTGAGCCTGAACGTTTCTGTGCCATCCAGGCTCAGCACCGCCCCGGATGCCGAGCTGGCAGTCCAACTGCAGTTCCGTTCCATCAACGATTTCGGGCCGGACCGGATCGCGCGCCAGGTGCCCGAGCTGAACAAACTGCTGGAGCTTCGCGAAGCGCTGGTCGCCCTGAAAGGCCCACTGGGTAACGTCCCGGCCTTCCGCAAGCAGCTGCAGCACCTGCTTAACAACGAGCAGGCCCGTAAACAGCTCGCCCAAGAACTGGACCTGGTGCTTGAGGCACCCGAAAAAGACTGAGACAACGGAGCGCACCCATGCCTAAGCCAAGCAACCCCACCATCACCACAGATAAACCGACCGACACCTCGGGCAACGTTACCTTGCTCGATCAGATCATGGCAGAGACCAAACTGGTACCTGCTCAGGAGGGCTACCAGGTTGCCAGGCAGGGTGTATCTGCCTTCATCGCCGAAATCCTTAAGAACAACGACCCGGATCAACTGATCAACAAGCATCGGGCCGACCAGATGATTGCCGAAATCGACAGGGTACTCGGCAAACAGATGGATGCCATTTTGCATCAGTCTGAGTTCCAGCAGCTTGAATCATCATGGCGCAGCCTGAAACTTCTGGTCGAACGCACAGACTTCAGAGAAAACATAAAGCTCGAAGTCTTGCACACCAGTAAAGAAGACCTGCTCGACGACTTTGAAAATGCTGCAGACATCACCTGCAGCGGTATCTACAAACATGTTTACACCGCAGGTTATGGCCAGTTCGGCGGAGAGCCGATTGCGGCCATGGTCGGCAACTACAATTTCGGCCCTTCTTCCCCCGACATCAAACTGCTGAGTTACATGGCCTCCATAGGTGCCATGTCCCATGCGCCTTTTCTCGCCGCACCCGCCCCCGAGTTTTTCAATCTGAGCAGCTTCGAGGAGTTGCCCAACCTCAAGGAAATAAAAGACCTCTTCGCCGGCCCACGGCATGCCAAGTGGCGCGCGTTTCGTGAAAGCGAAGACGCCCGTCACGTCGCCCTGACAGGGCCGCGCTTCATGCTCCGCAGCGCTTACCACCCGCAGGAGCAGCCGATCGAAAGCTTCAATTACGACGAAAACATCGACGGGCAGCACGACAACTACCTGTGGGGCAATTCTGCCTTTCTGTTAGCCAGTTGCATCAACGACAGTTTCGCCCGCTACCGCTGGTGCCCGAACATCATCGGCCCCCAATCGGGCGGTGCCGTCGAAGACTTGCCGGTCCACCTGTACGAGTCCCTGGGCCAGTTGCAGGCCAAGATTCCTACCGAGGTGCTGATTTCCGACCGCAAGGAATTCGAGCTGGCCGAAGAGGGTTTCATTGCACTGACCATGCGCAAAGACAGCGACAACGCCGCGTTCTTCTCGGCCAACTCGGTGCAAAAGCCCAAGCACTTCCCCAAAACCCCCGAAGGCCTACAGGCACAAACCAACTACAAGCTCGGTACCCAGTTGCCCTACCTGTTCATCGTCAACCGGCTGGCCCATTACATCAAGGTGCTGCAGCGCGAGCAAATCGGCAGTTGGAAAGAGCGCCGCGACCTTGAGTCCGAGCTGAACAAATGGATCAAACAGTACGTCGCCGACCAGGAGAATCCGTCTGCCGACGTTCGCAGCCGTCGGCCACTGCGTGCCGCCAGTATTGAGGTCTCGGATGTTGCCGGCGACCCGGGCTGGTACCAGGTGTCGCTCGCCGTTCGCCCGCACTTCAAGTATATGGGCGCGAATTTCGAAATCTCCCTGGTCGGGCGGCTTGATACGCAATGAGTGGTCTTTTTGATCGCTTGATGCTGGATCAGTGCAGCAACCGGGAGGCCTCCCGGCGAGAGAGCGCTTCCCACAAGTTCGCCGCCATCAAGCGTCACCTCGAAACGCTGCTGAATGCCCGCCATGGGTGCTCCCAAAGCAGCCCTGAGCTGGGCCTGCGCGACTTCAACGGGCATGACGTGAACAGCGGCGACTTGCTTGTGCAAGTAAGCGCTGATATCCGCCGCACCCTCCAGCGCTTCGAGCCACGCATACAGGTTCGCACGCTCAACGCAGTGCCTGATACCCATGCCCCGCTGGAACTGCATTTCAAGCTGGATTGCCTGGTACAGGTCAACAACCACGCAGAGCAACTGCAACTCGAGCTGCTGGTCAACGGGCACAACCGCTACACCCGAGTGAGGTGACCGATGTCACTGAAAGACAGTTTCAGCGAAGAACTGCGTTACCTGCACGAACTGGGGAACGACTTTGCCAAGGACAACCCGCAACTCGCCCGTTTGCTTGGCAAAGGTGCCAGCGACCCCGATGTCGAACGCCTGATGGAAGCCTTCGCGTTTCTGACCGCCAAGCTACGGCTCAAGCTGGAGGATGATCTGCCAGAGCTGACCCATCCCATGCTGCAGTTACTGTGGCCGAATTACCTGCGGCCTCTGCCCAGCGCGACGATCATCCAGTTCAGCCCGGTCAGGCAATCCCTCAGCCAGTCACAATACATCCCGAAGGGGTCGAGGCTGTTCTCTAAACCGGTCGACGGCGTAGCCTGCGAGTTTCGCACCTGCACAGCGGTCAACGTTCATCCGTTCGAGATCGAGACGGTGGCCGCCACCCAGACACTCGACAGTTCCGTGGTCTGCATCGGCCTGCACACAGTGGTCGAGCGGCCGTTGAACAGCCTGGGCTGTACCAGCCTCGACTTTTACCTCAGCGGCGATACCGGCACCGCACGAACGCTTTACTTGTGGGTTTCTCAATACCTCATTGATATCCAACATGTCGCTCAACTACCTGTCCCTGCTCTCGGTAGAGCCGCTCAAAGCAGTGATCCGCGCCTACGATTTCATGGCCCTGCACGACATCCAGCAGGCCCGCACTACCCGTAAGCGCCTGGACGGTATACGCGATATCAACACACAGCCCATGGATTGGCTGTTCAAGGGGCAACCCATTCGCGGCCTGCACACCCGGCTGAAACTGGACCAGACCGCCTTCCTCTGCGAAGGCGACTTGTACCTGTTCAGCTGCGTGCTCGCCCACTTCTTCGCCTTGTACGCCAGCATCAATTCCTTCCATCAGCTGGAAGTGATCAATACGACCAATAACGAGCACTACATATGGCCAATACAGACCGGCAAGCAACCGCTGATCTAGCCGACAAACTGCTCGCCGAAGCGCACCAGTACAACTTCTTCCAGTTGCTGGAGCGACTGCACGGGCTGCATGGCGATGACCTGGAACCCCGCTGGCCAAACGAGGCCACCCGGCAGCGCGTGCGCCTGGCCTGCGACCCACGGCTGACCTTTCCCGTTTCAGACGTGTGCAAAGCCGAAAGAATGCCCGCTGAAGACGCGCGCTACCGCGTCGTTGCCACGTTCCTGGGGTTGCACGGCACCGATTCGCCATTGCCCACCTATTACCTGGAACAGGTGGCCTATGAACATGCGCAGGGCATTGGTGTACGACCGGCCTTCTTCGACTTTTTCAACCACTACCTGCTCAGCCTGTTGCACCGTATCTGGCGCAAGTACCGCTATTACATCCGTTTCCAGCCGGGCGCCAGTGACGGGTTTTCGCAGTACATGTTTGCCCTGCTGGGGCTTGACGACAAGCAGTTGCGAGGGGACACGGCGCTGCCCTGGAGCCGTCTGCTCAGTTTTGCCGGCGTGATCGCCAGCCGCAGCCGTGCGCCGGGTACTGTAGCCGGCATCATCGCGCACTGCTTCGACCTCAAGCATGTGCAGATCCGCGAGTTCGAGACGCGGTCAGTCGCGACTACGTCCAGGCAGCTTACACACTTGGGACATACCAACGGCCAACTGGGCAGCTCGTTCATGGTTGGCAACCGCACGCGCACCCGCAGCAGCAAATTCACCATCGTGATCAGCGAACTCGACCAGACGCAACTGCGGGACTTGCTGCCCAGCGGCATCAACTTCGGCCGTTTGCGTGCACTGATCGACTTTCTGCTGCGTGACGGGCTGGCATACGACCTGGAGCTGCGTCTGATGCAGAACGCGTTGTCGCCCTTCTGTTTGCACCGCAGCCAGGGTGCTTACCTGGGCTGGACCAGCTTTGTCGATGACCGACATGGCCAGATCAGCCCGGTTGTGCGCTTCCGGGGGCGCTCATGAGCACAGTGACCTTGAGCATCAGCAATCTCGACCAATTGCAGCATGACGTGAATGCCCGGCACCGGTTCGACCACAAGGGCGGCACTATCGGCAGCGGGCGGGCAACCTGGCGGATCAATGACCGTGATGAGGCCATTGCGCCCATCCACTGTGAAATCCGCTGGATCGAAGGCAGTTTTTGCGTAATCGACCACTGCCATCGCACCTACATGAATGACAGTTCCACCAGCCTGGGATCGCTGCCACCCAGGCGTCTGGTTGATGGTGACCAGCTTTGCATCGGCGCCTATCGGCTACAGGTTCGGCACGCCCAGGATCTTGCCGGCACACACTCGCTGGCGGGCCTGTTCAATCCTGAGTGCAGGACGCTCGACAGCCTGATAGCCGAAGAGCCTGCCACCCCTTGGCGGGTAAGGCCATGTGCTCCCCAGGCAGCCGTCGAGATCTGCTCGGTCTTCAAAGCAGCCATGGGCAATGACCCGCTGGCGGCACTGGACGCAGCGGCTGATGCAGGGGCACCCGCTGCAAGCCCCTTGCAAAGCCTGATTGCAGGAGAACGCCCATGACGCGTCATTCATTACTGATTGCGCCTTTGCTACTTGCGGTAGTCGGGCTCGCCGGCTGCACCGCTTTGAGCCGAATGAGCCAGGTAGCCGTGGACCACTCGTTGCCTATCGGGCCGCCCAAGGATCACCCGACCGAGGTCGGGTTCAGCATCAATGCCAGCCCGACGCTCAATGGTAATCCGAACAGCCTTGACCTAGCAGCCGAACAGGATCGTGCCCTGGAGCCCAGCCCCTATGCTGTGTCCCTGAGTGCCAGCGATCCCTATGCACTCACCGAAAAAATCGGGGCCCTGTTCGAATACCTGCAAGCGCAGTTTCCTGCCATGTCCCCTGTCGAGATGGACGAGGAGGACGAGGAGGACGAAAGCGACCCGGCTCGCTCGCCCCTGGAAGAAAGCGCCCCTGGCAGCTACGACGACCCTGCCGTGGCGTTGATCCTGCCGCGCACCACAACCCCTGGCTCAGAAGCGGTCGCCACACCCATTGCCATCACGATCCTGCAACTGCGTGACGACTCACTGGTGCGCAACACCGTGTACCAACTGCTCGATCAGGACCCGGCCAAGGCACTGCGCAGTACCTATATCCGCAGTGACAACTACCTGCTGCACCCTGGCCAGTTCAAGTACATCCCATTCGAGCCCATCCACGCCGAAACCCGCTTCGTTGCGGTGCTTGCCGACTACCGAGGCCATGAAAACGCCAGTTGGCGGCAAGTACTGCGCATTCCGCCGCGTGGCCGCCAGATCATGCTGTCGGTGCTGGTCAACGACACGCACATCGTGCTCAAGGAAGAAGACTGATGGCGCATAAACACCCTTTGCCCTTTCTGCTTACTCACGCTGACACGGAGCGCCCATGAGTTCACGAAATCCCGTTCTCTGGCCCGAAGGCCTGTTCGTCAAACCACAACATTTCCAGCAGGCGGCGAGAGCCAGCGAAGCAGCCCTGCACCAGCGCCTCGCCAGCCTCAATGCATCTTTCTACGGCTTCAGCGAACTTCAGTTGAACGACGAGTACCTGAGCCTGGGCAAGATCGCGATCACCCGGGCGCGGGGCGTGATGCCGGACGGCACGGTGTTCGACATCCCCGCCGACCTGCCACCACCGCCGCCGCTGGAAATCGACGACGACGCTTGCAAAGACAGCGAGGTGTATCTGTGCCTGCCGCTACGTACCGATGGCGGCCGCGAAGTGAGCTGGCCGGACAATGTCGCCAACTTCCGCTACACCGCCCAGACACAGGAAATCAAAGATACCCACACCGCTGACGGTGATCTGGTACAGGTAGACCTTGCCGTACCCAACCTGCAGCTCAAACGCAAGGCCGAAGACAGCAGCGCCTATACCCGCCTGGCCCTGGCACGAATCCTGGAGCGGCGGCCCGACGGCAGCCTGCAACTGGACGATACGTTCTACCCCACCAGCGTTTCGGTGCGCGCGGTGCCGGCCCTTCAGCGGTTCCTTGACGAAATAACCAACACCCTGCGCGAGCGGGCGCGTGGTCTTGCCTCACGCATTGGTGCCTCCGGTCAGTCCGGTATCGCCGACATTCGCGACTTCAACATGCTGCAGGCCATGAACCGTTGGTGGCCGTGCTTCCAGCACCTTGCCAGGCAAGCGCAAACGCACCCCGAGCAGCTGTACCTGTGCATGAGTCAGGCCTGTGGAGAGTTCGTCACCTTCACCGACCAGAACAGGCTGCCGCAAGAGTACCCCGCGTACCACCACACCGCGTTGCGCACCTCTTTCAAACCGCTGGAAGACACCTTGCGCCGGTCTCTGAGCACCGTCCTGCGGCCACGCGCTGTTTCACTGCCGCTGGAAAGCGAGCACTTCGGCGTGATGACCACCACGCTGAAAGACCGCCGGCTGATCGACGAAGCCGACTTCATCATCGCCGTACGCGCCGACCTGCCAGCGCAGGCGTTAGGCCACATGTTCATCCAGAAAGCCAAGATCACCTCACTTGAGTCACTGAACGACCTGGTACCGCTGCAGTTGCCGGGCATCCCTCTGCTGCCATTGCCGGTGGCACCCCGCGACCTGCCCTTCCACGCGGGCTTCAGCTACTTCGAGCTGGACCGGCGCGACCCGTCATGGGCCTGCATGGTCAAGGCCAATGGTTTCGGCATCCACATTGCGGGCGATTTCCCCGGGCTTGAACTGCAGTTCTGGGCGATCAGGAGTGAATGACATGGGAAAAAACAACAATACGCCCCTCGATGAAAAAACCACTGAAGTCAAGCCGCTTGACTCAACCCTTAAAAAGCCAGTGGCCCAGGCCCAGGCCGCGGCAACCAGTACGCAAACATCTCCGGAAAGGCCTGAGCCAGAACCCGTTTCAGAAGGTTACCCCGCCGACCCGGAGTTCCAACTGCGGGGCGCCTTCGCCAACCTGATGCTGGATGCCGCATGGCCTCTGTTCGGCTTGGTCATACGCCTGCGTACGCTGGACGAACTGCCAAACATCAAGGATGTGCACCAGCAGGTACGCAACCAGATCGACAACATTCAGGAAGAGATGCGCCAGCACGGTTACGAGCCCGCGCAGATGCTGGCGTACTCCTACGGCCTGTGCCTGCTGATAGACGAGGCCGTCATGGAACGGCCTTGGGGCAAGAGCAGTTGCTGGAGCCAGGAACCGCTGCTGAGCATCTTCCACGACGAAACCTGGGGTGGGGAAAAAATCTTCACGGTGATCACGCGCCTGATGCAGGAGCCCAAGCGCTATCAGGACGTTCTGGAGTTCATGTACTACGCACTCTGCCTTGGGCTGCAGGGCAAGTACGCGCTCGCGCCAAAAGGCGAAGAAACGCTCAATGCCCTCATTCACCAACTGCACAGGATCATCCGCGAACTACGCGGCCCAGCGCCAGATGATTTGTGCGATCCCTACACCAACGTGGCCCCGCGCAACTTCCGCATGAACCGGCAATGGCCCTGGTGGAGCCCCTTGGTGATTTCAGCCATTGCCATGGCGGTGGCTTACGGCATCTACAGCTATCGCCTGCACCTGATTACCACCGAGGTGCTGGAGTCGCTCAACCGCATCCTGCAGCAGTAGGCGGCCGCCAAGAGGGCAAGCGAATTCAACGAATTAGCGAGGCTTCTGCCTCGCTGACAAGCCCATCGTTTCCGATGGCCACGCCACCTGTGGTGCGCGTGTCAATCCACATGGACGCAGGAGAAACTGCCATGCCAACACCCGCTTACATCAAGATCCAAGGCAAGACCCAAGGCAACATAACCGCTGGGGCATTCACCGCTGACTCTGTCGGGAACGTTTTCCAGCAAGGCCACGAGGATGAAATTCTGGTTCAGGAGATCAAGCATGAAGTGACCACGCCAACTGATCCACAGAATGGTCAACCCAGCGGTCAGCGCGTACACAAACCGTTCAAGTTCACAAGTTCACTCAATAAGGCGACGCCGCTGATGTATCAAGCGCTGGTCACAGGCGAAATGCTGCCGATCGTCGAAGTCAGTTGGTACCGAACCTCCACGGAAGGCAGACAAGAGCATTTCTTCAATACCACCCTTGAAGACGCAACAATCGTCAGCATCACTACCGTCCTCCCACACGTTCAAGACAAGGTGAACGAAAACTATACACAGCTCGTCGAGGTTGCTCTGACCTACAGGAAGATCGTCTGGGAGCACACTGTAGCCGGAACCGGTGGCTCTGATGATTGGCGCACACCAGTCGCCTGATAGTTATGAATGTTCCGGGCAGGTTTACCTGCCTGGACTTTGTGTCACCGCAGGCAGTCCTGAACCCACTTCACCCAACAGTCGGCGCCAATCTTCACCAGCGCATCATTGAAATCGTAGTGAGGGTTATGCACCGAGCAGCCATGGAACTCACCCGTGCCATTACCCAGCATGAAGTAACAGCCAGGCCGTGCCTGCAGCATGTAGGCAAAGTCCTCGGTACCCATGACCTTCCTGGGCATTTTGTCCAGCAGCGCACCGTCGGCAAACAACGGCCTCAGGCTTTCACGCAGCAACGCGCTTTCGTGATCACTGTTGCACAACGCGGGCGCCAACTGGGTGAATTGCACCTCGATCTCCACGCCAAAGCTTTCCGCGTGGCCCCTGGCCAGGTCGTCAATGCGGCGGTTGATCTTGTGCTGGGTCTCGGCCGTGTCGGTGCGCACGCTCAGCAGCATGCAGGCCTCGTCAGGGATGATGTTGTACACGGTGCCGGCCTGGATCATGCCGATGCTGATGACGGCATATTCCTCGACGCTCAGGTTGCGCGACTTGATGGTCTGGATGCCACTGATCAGGCTGTTCAACGCCATCACCGGGTCTACCGACAGCTCCGGCATCGCCCCGTGCCCGCCTTTGCCGGTGATACGAATGCTGACGCGTTCGGAGGACGCCATGGTGGGCCCGGCCTGCACCACGCAGGTACCCACCGGCATGCCGGGCATGTTGTGCAGCGCGTACACCGAGTCACAGGGGAAACGCTCGAACAGGCCGTCGTCGATCATCGCCTTGGCCCCGGCCAGGCCCTCTTCGTCCGGCTGGAAGATCACGTTCAAGGTGCCGTTGAAACTGCGTGTGGCCGCCAGTTGCGCAGCGGCTGCCAGCAGGATGGCGGTATGCCCGTCATGGCCACAGGCATGCATGCGGCCGGGGATCTTGCTGGCATGCGCGAAGGGGTTTTTCTCGCTCATGGGCAATGCGTCCATGTCCGCTCGCAGGCCGATGCTGCGCGGGCTGTCGCCCACTCGCAACACCCCGACCACGCCATGCCCGCCTACGTTGCGGTGCACTTCATATCCCCAGGCCTGCAGCTTGTCGGCCACCAGCGCGGCCGTGTCGGGGGTGTCGCCACCCAGCTCCGGCGCGGCGTGAATCTGCCGGCGAATCACGACGAACTCATCCAGCCCCGCTGCCGGGGGCTGAGGTTGATTGCTTTGGAAATTAGCCATGTTCAAAGTACCCATGTCACTCGCATCCTTTGTTTTCGGGGAAGTATTTAAGGCAAACCAGGCTGACCACACCGCCGGCCAACAGGAAGTAGGCCGGCGCCAACGGGGTGCCGAGCGCCGCGATCAGCCAGGTCGCCACCAGCGGCGAGAACCCGCCGAAGATCGTCACCCCCAGGCTGTAGCTGACCGAGGTGCCGAACGAGCGCCGTGTTTTCGGGAAGCCCTCCATGATCAGCGCAAAGAACGCACCGGCACCGATGCAGGTCGGCAGGATCAGGACCGCCACGCACATCATGGCCAGGCCCATGTGCTGCACCTGCCCAAGCAGGTAGAACACCGGCAGTGTCAGCACCACCGGCATGGCAACCGTCCACCCCAGCAGGCGCTTTCTGAGCTGATACTTGTCGGCAAACTTGCCCGCCAACGGGCAGATGACCGCCATGCAGCCGCTGCTGATACAGGCAATTGCCATCGCGCTGCCTGGCGGGTAATGCAATGCCGTGGTCAGGTAGGTAGGCATGTAGAACACAAACAGGTACATGCCAATGGTCGAGCTGGCCATCAGGCCGATGCCTTGAGCGATGCGTTTGAGCAGTTCTGCATCCAGCACCTGTTCGGCCTTGTGCGCCGGGGCGGCCTCGTGGGTTTCGGGCAACCGCGTGCGGATGTACCAGCCGACCGGGCCGATCAGCAGGCCAAAGATGAACGGTATCCGCCACCCCCAGCTTTCCAGGGCCGCGGGGTCGAGCAACTGGCTGAGGGCGAAGCCAAAGCCGGCCCCCACCAATGCGGCGTACCCCTGACTGGCGGCTTGCCAGCTGACGTTCTGGCAACGGTTGCCAACCGCACTGGACTCCATCAGGAACACCGACGCGGTACCCACCTCCCCGCCTGCCGACATGCCCTGGATGAGCCTGCCCACCACCAGCAGCAGCGTGGCAAAAATGCCGATCTGCGAGTAAGTGGGCGCAAAAGCGATCAGCGCAGTGCCCAAGGTCATCAACCCGATGGTCAGGCTCAATGCCGCCTTGCGCCCGCGCCGGTCGGCATAGCGGCCGATGACCATCGCCCCGACCGGGCGCATCAGGAAGCCGACGCCAAAGGTGGCCAGCGACATCAACAACGAAGCCATTGCCGACTCGGAGGGGAAGAAATGCCTGCCGATCAGCACAGCGAAGAAGCTGTAGATCGTGAAGTCGTACATTTCCAGCGCATTGCCCAACGAGCAGGCGATCAGGGTTTTGCGTGAGGACGATGCCTGCGCGGCGGAATGCGCGCCCGTCTGCATGAGGGGCGGTGCGGGTAGCGGTCTGGTCATTGTTATCTCCGATGGCAATTCGCGGCGTGCAGCGAATATCGGCCAATCGGGCACCCAACACACTTGCAGTTTCGGCATAGGGTTAACTAATGGTTTATTGACCGGACCGGTCGTTGACCAATTTGCCCTAAGGTGGCGCACAGATTGCCTTGCTGCTTTGCGCTGCCCCGATAGTGCTCACTCAACCGGGCATCAAGCGCGGTTTTGCAGTGTGTACGAAGCCTGTCTAAAACAGACGTTGTCGCCAAACGTCACGCCCCGCCAACCCTCAATTAACCAAACGGCATGACGTGGCCGAATAAGCAATCACGCTGCAACCTGCTGTTCACCGACGCTACAGCCACCACATCACTGTGCTGGCCTGGAGTCGTGAATGAACACTCGCACTACGTCGTTGCTGTTGATGATCCACGGGGCAAGCCTTGCCGTGCAGGCACAGGCCGAAGGCTTTCCGACACTCAGCCGGATTGCGCCGGGTTTTGGTTATTACGGGGTGGATTACGGTTTCGATGACAAGCTCAAGGTGTACGGCACTGTGGATGCATTCGCCAGCTATCACGACTCGCAGCACCACTCGGGCTTTCGCCTGGCGGGCGGCGGCGCATGGACCAACAAGGTCGGGTTGTACGCCCGCAAGGGGCTGAACCCCGACACCGTGCTGGAGCTCGATGTCGAGGAAGGCTTCAACGTCAATGGCAAAGCCCTGGAGGGGACATGGGACACCATTGGCACCCTGCGCCTGGCAACGGTTGCCCTGCGCTCGCGAACCCTGGGCAAGCTTGAGTTCGGCAAGACCTACAGCATGGGCACGCCTACCTACGCCGACCCGTTCCTGGCCACCTACGGCTCACCCTACACCTACCTGGCCCTGCCTGCCGCCGGCAAGGGCGCCTTTTACCTGGACCTGCGCCCCAAGCACACCCTGGCCTACACCAGCCCGAACCTGAACGGCTTCAGCATTGGCACCGCGCTAAGCTTCGGCTTCGACGATGCCGCAAGCCAGGGGCGCACCGTGCGGGGTGGTGGCGCCAGGCTGCAGTACCGCAACAGCCGGGTGATGCTGCTGGCCTCCTACAACCTGTACTACAGCGACCCATGGGACGACGCTGGCAGCTCACGGCAGACCGCCAACTACTACAAGAGCCTGTCGGCGTTCTACGATTTCGGCCCGCTGGCCACCAGCCTGACCTGGCAACGCCAGGACGTGGACCAGGCCGGCACACCCAGTACCACGTTGTACACCTTCGGGGTCATGGCGCCGGTCGGTGAGCTGGATGTACTGCGCCTGGCCGTGATGCAGCGCCAGGTCACCGCCCGAGACAAAGACGCAGCCGGGGTGATGATCGGCTATGACCATTTCATCACCCCGCGCTGGGCCGTCTATGGGCGGCTCGGCTTCATCGTCAACCAGCGTGCGTCGTCGGTCACCTACGCCGGCACCCCGGTGGAGCAGGTTGGCGATAACCCGAGCAATGTCTCACTAGGCATGTACTACCACTTCTGACGCCAGTGGGCGGGTTTGCCTGAGCACCTGCCCGCGCAAGCTGTGGAACAGCTCCTGGGCAGGCGCAGTAAGGCTGTGGCGGTCGATGCAGACCAGGTTGATGGGGTAGTCCGGAATCAGCTCCTGCACCGCCATGGCCACGTACTCGCAATCCACGCCAAAGCTGAACCCCTGGTCCACCGCCAGCTCACTGATGGTCATCAACGATTCGGTGTTCTTCAGCAGTTTGAGCGCCATCATCACCGAGGTGCATTCAACGGTGTTCTGCGGTACCTGAAGGCCGTTGACCTCAAACAGCTGGTGAAACTGCGAAGCCTGATCGGCCAGCTCATCCAGGCTGATCCAGTGGCCGTACTGCAAGGTGCGCAGAGACTTGGAAAACTTTTGCGCGTTCGACGCGTGGCAGATCACCCGGCCCTTGATACTGCCCAGCGCCTCCCAGTCCAGGCTCAGCCGGCTCAGCGGTTGCTGCGAGGTAATGGCAAAGTCCAGGCTGCCGTCGCGCAGGCGCTGCAGGATCTGGCTGGGACGCAAGTCGGTGATGGTGATCTTCACCCGCGGGTACTTGCGCCGAAAGGCCAGGATGCTCTCATCGACGCCGTCGAGCATCGCTGTCAGCGAGGTAACCCCGATCGACACCGCCCCCAGCGCGGCATCCTGAATGCTCGCGGCTTCGATCTGCAGGCGGCGGATGCTCTCCACCACGAGGTTGGCGTGGCGGATGACGCGCTTGCCTTCTTCGGTCAGCGCCATGCCTTTGTGCGAGCGCTGCAACAGGCTGAAGCCGACTTCCCGTTCCAGGTCCTTGATCGAACGGCTCAGCGCAGGCTGAGTAATGTGCATGAGCTTGGAGGCTTCAAGGATGCTGCCTGCGTTATGGATGGCGACCAGCGCTTTGAGTTGGTGAAGTTTCAACCGTCTTTACCTTGTTGTTATCGGGTCGGTTCGAACCATGCTTCGGCAACCCTGACAGTCACGACTGAAGGGCCTGGCGGCTAAAGCTGACGCAACGTAGCCAGCACGCTCACCGCATCACTGACCTCGAACTTGCCAGGCGCCTCGACAGCAACATGTTTGACTACCAGGTCGTCAACGACCATGGCGTAACGCAGCGAACGGCGCCCCAATCCACGCGCCGACAGGTCCTGGATCAGGCCCAGTACGTCGCTGAACTCACCGTTGCCATCGCCGATCATCCTGACCGCTTCGCCCACCTGCAGGCTGTTGCCCCAGGCATTCATGACAAAGGCATCGTTCACCGAAACGCAGAGAATTTCGTCAACGCCAGCGGCGAACAACGCTTGCGCCGCCGCAACATAACCTGGGACATGGCGTTCGGAGCAGGTAGGCGTGAACGCGCCAGGCAAACCGAAAATCACCACTTTTTTCTGCTTGCAGCGCTCATGAATGGAAAAGGCACTGGGGCCGATTGCGCAGGCGCCTTCGTCGTTGTTGTACTCGTACAGCGTAACGTCGGGCAGTTGGTCGCCAGTTCTGATCATCATTGTCTCCTGGGTGCGTTGATGGCCGGGCACGCCATGATGCCGCAGTCCACCAAGCCAGGTACACCATGCCTGCCGCAACGCCCGTTCAACGCGCCAATATCGCCTGGGTATGGTCGATGGAAGGAACAGGCACCAGCACACGCCGAGCCGCGAGCCATTCCCGCATGCGCGCGGTATCGAAAATCTGCCCCTCTTCCATCATCACCAGGATGAGCGCTTGAGACATTCGGTAACACCCACACTGGGAACAATGCCGCTCTTCCCATCCATGGGTGCATTCGACGGATTGCGCCTGCCCTGCGCAAATCAGACAACTCATGTAAGCCCCCTTTTGTTTTTGTCCATGGAGGGTGAATGCAAGGTTACGAAAATCGTATGCCAAGTGCTGCACATGAGATTTTCATGCCAACTTTGAGTTACCTCCATGTTTAAAGCGAAAACGGGGCACAGCGCTCAACCGGCAACGACACGTTGCACAAACTGCACCTGCCGGTCAGCCTGGTAGGACGAACGCACCAGTGGCCCGGATGCCACGTTCCTGAATCCCATTGCCAAACCCTGCTCGGCAAACCAGGCGAAGGTGTCCGGGTGTACGAAACGCTGCACCGGCAGATGACTGCGCGAAGGCTGTAAGTACTGTCCCAACGTCAGCATGTCGACCTGATGCTCACGCATGCGCTGCATCACCTCGATCACTTCCACATCGGTTTCGCCCAGGCCTAGCATTAGCCCGGACTTGGTCGGTACCCTCGGTACCTGCTGCTTGAAGCGCTCCAGCAGGTCTAGTGACCACTCGAAGTCCGAGCCAGGCCGCGCCGCCTTGTAGAGGCGCGGCACGGTTTCGAGGTTGTGGTTGAACACGTCTGGCGGCTCCTGCGCGGTAATGGCCAGTGCCACATCCATGCGCCCGCGGTAATCGGGCACCAGGGTTTCCAGCTGAATACCCGGCGACAGCCTGCGGATCTCGCGCAGGCAATCGGCAAAATGCCCGGCGCCGCCATCGCGCAGGTCGTCACGGTCCACCGAAGTAATCACTACGTACTTCAGGCCCAGGTCTGCGATGGCGATGGCCAGGTTGTTTGGCTCGTCGACATCCAGCGGCCTGGGCCGACCATGGCCGACGTCGCAGAACGGGCACCGCCGGGTGCAGATGTCGCCCATGATCATGAACGTCGCCGTGCCGCCAGAGAAGCACTCGCCCAGGTTCGGGCAGGCAGCTTCCTCACACACGCTGTGCAGCTTGTGCTTGCGCAACAGCGCCTTGATCCGCGCTACCTCGGGCGTGGTAGGAATCGCCACGCGGATCCAGTCGGGCTTGCGTGGCACATCCTCGGTGGGCAGGATTTTTACCGGGATACGCGCCACCTTCTCGGCGCCGCGCAGTTTCACCCCGGCCTGCAAAGGCTGCGGTCGCGGTGGTGTTTGGTGCAGTTGTTCGGTTGACATGGCTGGCTCCTGGCTCTGCGCTGATATTGACCGACAGCATCACGGGGGCTTGCCCGCTCCCACAGGAGTTGCGCAATACCTGAGTCCAGCGCAGCACCTGTGGGAGCGGGCAAGCCCGCGAAGGGCCGCAGAGCGGCCCCATTGGCTAGGCGGAATAGACCGGGAACAGCTTGCACAACTCAGAGACCTGGCTCGCCACATGGGCCTCAACGTCAGCATCACCGAGGTGGTCAAGAATGTCGCAGATCCAGCTCGCCAGGGCGCGGCACTGCGCTTGCTTGAAACCACGGGTCGTCACCGCCGGGGTGCCGATGCGCAGGCCCGAGGTCACGAACGGCGATTGCGGGTCATTGGGCACGGTGTTCTTGTTCACCGTGATGTGCGCACGTCCCAGCGCGGCGTCGGCGTCCTTGCCGGTAATACCCTGGCGGATCAGGCTGACCAGGAACAGGTGGTTGTCGGTGCCACCTGAAACCACGTCGAAGCCCCGCTGCATGAACACCTGAGCCATGGCCTGGGCATTGCTGATGACCTGGCGCTGGTAGTCCTTGAAGCCTGGCTCCAAAGCCTCCTTGAGGCACACCGCCTTGGCGGCGATCACGTGCATCAGCGGCCCGCCCTGCCCGCCTGGGAACACCGCCGAATTGAGCTTTTTCTCAAGCTCCGGGTCCGCTTTGGCCAGAATCAGGCCACCACGTGGCCCACGCAGGGTCTTGTGAGTAGTGGTGGTGACCACGTCGGCATACGGCAGCGGGTTGGGATACAGGCCCGCCGCCACCAGCCCGGCGACGTGGGCCATGTCGACGAACAGATAGGCCCCGACCTTGTCGGCGATATGCCGAAAACGCGGGAAGTCGAGGGTTTTCGAGTAGGCCGAGAAGCCCGCCACGATCATCTTCGGCTGGTGCTCGACGGCCAGGCGCTCGACTTCGTCGTAGTCGATCAGGCCGTTGCCGTCGATGCCATATTGCACAGCGTTGTACAGTTTGCCCGAGGACGACACCTTGGCACCGTGGGTCAAGTGGCCGCCGTGAGCCAGGCTCATGCCCAGCAGGGTGTCTCCGGCTTGCAGCAAGGCCAGGTAGACCGCAGCGTTGGCCTGGGAGCCAGAATGCGGCTGGACGTTGGCATAACCTGCGCCGAACAGTTGCCTGGCACGGTCGATGGCCAACTGTTCGACCACGTCGACATGCTCGCAGCCACCGTAATAACGCTTGCCTGGATAGCCTTCGGCGTACTTGTTGGTCAGTTCGGTACCTTGGGCCTGCATCACCTGCGGGCTGGTGTAGTTTTCCGAGGCGATCAGCTCGATGTGGTCTTCCTGACGTTGCACTTCGCGGCGAATGGCGTCGAACAGCGCAGGGTCGAAATCGGACAGGGTCAGGCTTTTATGGAACATGGGTGTGATTCCTTGATTGTTCGGTCGGCAAATATGGCCCGGAGCGGCTCCGGGCCTGCAGGGTCAGGCGTCTTGATAGCTCGACAGCGGCGGACAGGCGCAGGCCAGGTTGCGGTCGCCATAGACGTTGTCCACGCGCCCCACCGGCGGCCAGTACTTGCTTTCGCGCAGGTCGCCCAGCGGGTACACCGCCAGTTCCCGGCTATAGCTGTGGGCCCAGTCACCGACCAGTTCGCGGGCGGTGTGCGGGGCGTTCTTCAACGGGTTGTCGAGCTTGTCCACTGTGCCGTTTTCCACCGCGCGGATTTCTTCGCGGATGCAGATCATCGCGGCGCAGAAGCGGTCCAGTTCCTCTTTGGACTCGCTTTCGGTCGGCTCGACCATCAGCGTGCCGGCCACCGGGAACGACATGGTCGGGGCATGAAAGCCAAAGTCGATCAGCCGTTTGGCCACATCCTCAACCCCAATGCCGCTGCTGTCCTTGAGCGGGCGCAGGTCAAGAATGCACTCGTGGGCCACCAGGCCGTTCTCTCCGGTGTACAGCACCGGGTAGTGTTCCTCTAGCCGGCGGGCAACGTAGTTGGCACTAAGGATCGCCAGCTGCGAGGCACGTTTGAGCCCTGCCCCGCCCATCATGCGGATGTACATCCAGGTGATCGGCAAGATACTGGCACTGCCGTACGGCGCCGCACTGACCGCACCCTGCTGCTTCGGCAGGTGGCCGTGCCCCGGCAGGAACGGCGCCAAGTGCGCCTTGACCCCGATCGGGCCGACCCCGGGGCCACCACCACCGTGGGGAATGCAGAAGGTCTTGTGCAGGTTCAGGTGCGAGACATCGCCACCGAACTTGCCGGGCGCACACAGCCCGACCATGGCGTTCATGTTGGCGCCGTCCAGGTACACCTGGCCGCCACACTCATGAATGATCTCGCAGATACGGGTGATGCCGTCTTCGAATACTCCGTGGGTCGAAGGGTAGGTAATCATCAAGGCCGCCAGGTTGGCCTTGTGTTGCTCGGCCTTTTGCTGCAAGTCGGCCACATCGACATTGCCGCGCTCATCGCAGTTGATTACTACCACCTGCATGCCGGCCATCTGCGCCGTCGCCGGGTTGGTGCCATGGGCCGACGACGGGATCAGGCACACATCACGCCCGGCCTCGCCACGGCTGGCGTGGTAGGCGCGAATGGCCAGCAGCCCGGCGTACTCGCCCTGGGACCCGGCGTTGGGCTGCAACGACATGGCGTCATACCCGGTGGCCGCGCACAGCATGGCCTCCAGCTCGTCGGTCAGCTGCCGGTAGCCCAGCGATTGGCCGGCCGGGGCGAACGGATGCAGGGCGCCGAACTCGGGCCAGGTGATCGGGATCATCTCGCTGGCGGCGTTCAGCTTCATGGTGCAAGAGCCCAAGGCAATCATGCTGCGGTCCAGGGCCAGGTCCTTATCGCCAAGGCGACGCAGGTAGCGCATCAGTTCGGTTTCAGAGTGGTAACGATTGAACACCGGGTGCTGCAGGAAAGGCGTGTCACGCAGCAGCACCCGCGGCAGGCAGTCGGCACCGTCGACAGCCAAAGCAGCGAAGTCCGGGAGCGCCTGCCCGGCGGCGGCGAACACCTGCCACAGGGCCTCGACGCTCTCCTGCTCGCAGGTTTCATCCAGCGCCACACCAACCCGCACGTCGTCGATCAGGCGCAGGTTCAACCGGGCAGCGTTGGCCGCAGCCAGCACATCGGCCACCGGCCGGGTGGTCAGCACGCTGAAGGTGTCGAAGAAGTGTGCCTGTTCGACCTGATGCCCGAGTTGGCGCAACCCCTGCACCAGAATCGCCGTCAGGCGGTGCACCCGCCGGGCGATCTGTGCCAGGCCTTGGGGGCCGTGGTAAACCGCGTACATGCTGGCAATGTTGGCCAGCAGCACCTGCGCGGTGCAGATGTTGCTGGTGGCTTTCTCGCGGCGGATATGCTGCTCGCGCGTCTGCATGGCCAGGCGCAGTGCCGGTTTGCCGAAGCGGTCGATGGACACACCGACCAGACGGCCGGGCATGTCGCGCTTGAATGCGTCGCGGGTGGCAAAGTACGCCGCATGCGGGCCGCCGAAACCCAGTGGCACCCCAAAGCGCTGGGCGCTGCCAATGACCACATCGGCCCCCCACTCCCCCGGTGGCGCCAGCAAAGTCAGGGCCAGCAGGTCTGCGGATACTGAAACCAGCGCACCGGCTGCATGGGCGCATTGCACCAAGGCGCGGTGATCGACGATTTCACCGGTACTGGCCGGGTACTGCAACAACAGGCCGAAATAGCCGTCCAGGGGCTGGCCACCCAGCGTCGCCTCATCCCCGATGACCACCTCGATACCCAATGGCCGCGCACGGGTACACAACACGTCGAGGGTTTGCGGATGGCAATGACGGGAAGCAAAGAACGCCGGGGCTTTGTTCTTCGCCAGGCGCTTGCAGAAGGTCATGGCCTCGGCGGCAGCGGTGGCTTCATCGAGCAACGAGGCGTTGGCGATTTGCATACCGGTCAGGTCGCTGACCAGGGTCTGGAAGTTCAGCAGCGCTTCCAGGCGGCCTTGGGAAATCTCGGGCTGGTACGGCGTGTACGCGGTGTACCAGGCCGGGTTCTCCAGCAGGTTGCGCAGGATTGGGGGCGGGGTATGGCAAGGGTAATAGCCTTGGCCGATGTGGTTGCGATACAGCTGATTGCGCGCGGCAATCACCTTCAGTGTGGCCAGAGCCTCTGCTTCGCCCTGCCCCGGGGTCAGCTCGAGTACACTGCTGCCCTTGATACTGGCGGGGATGACGCTGTCGATCAGCGCATCGAGCGAATCATGGCCGGTCAGCGCCAGCATGGCCTCGATATCGCCTTCGCGCGGGCCAATATGACGGGCGACGAACTCATCAAGGGTGCCCAGCGGGATATACGGTTTGTTCATGGCTGCCACCCCGGTTCAGGCGTGTTCGGCCAGGAAACGGTCGTAACCGTCCTGGTCCATCAGGGTGTCGAGGTCGGCAAGATTGCTGGCCTGGATACGGAAGAACCAGCCGTCCTCCATCGGCGAGGCGTTGATCAGCTCTGGGTCGTCGGCCAGTGCCTGGTTGACTGCCACCACCGTGCCTTTCACGGGCATGGTGATGTTGCTGGCGGCTTTTACCGACTCGAGCACCGCCACTTCGTTGCCCT
Organism: Candidatus Pseudomonas phytovorans; assembly: GCA_029202525.1. Taxonomy (NCBI): domain Bacteria; kingdom Pseudomonadati; phylum Pseudomonadota; class Gammaproteobacteria; order Pseudomonadales; family Pseudomonadaceae; genus Pseudomonas; species Candidatus Pseudomonas phytovorans. Next base: position 3,099,055 of record CP119325.1, on the reverse strand, counting down.
CCCCGTATTCTCCAGGCTCCGGCAGTTGCACAAACACCACGTCACCCAAGGCCTGCTGGGCATAGCTGGTGATGCCGACGGTCAGCTCACCGGTCGCTTCCAGACGCAGCCATTCGTGTTCGGGCGTAAAACGCAGAGTGCTCATGGAATTTCCTCTCTTGTTATCGGGTGGGTCCCTGCGCGGGACTGCCAAGTACAAGAGCAATCGCGATGCCAACTCTATTTTCTCTATATTTATCAGTATCTTACGTACAACTATCGCTCACTTCGAAGGAACTGCGCCGGAGCGTATCCGCTCCACCCCCAGCGTCCGGCGATCACAGCTTGTGGGGTCGGCCACTGAATGCGGGCGCCACAGCAAGACGGAGCGCAATCACTCCAGTGGAGCGTATTCAAACCGGGTCCGCTACGAGACCCGGCTGGCGATGCCGTATTTGCGCAGGCGCTGACCGATGGCCGTATGGGAAGTCTGCAGGCGCACGGCCAGTTGCCGGGTCGAGGGGTAGCTCTCGTACAACTTTTCCAGCAAGGCCTTTTCAAAGCTCTGCACGGCCGCCTCCAGGCTGACGATTTCCACGCCTTCGGCTTGCTGGCTATTCAACGCAGTGCCGGCCAATTCCAGGTCATCGCAGTCGATTACCTCACCTTCGCTGATCGCCGCAGCGCGGAAAATCACGTTCTGCAACTGGCGCACATTGCCTGACCAGCGATTGCCCAGCAGCAGCGGATGGGTGGCCAGCGCCAGGCGGCACGGCGATCGCTGTACCTGCGTGCAGGCCTGGCGCAGGAAGTGTTCGGCCAGCAGCAGAATGTCCTTGCCGCGCTCGCGAAGGGGCGGCACCTTCAGGTTGAGCACGTTAAGCCGGTAATACAGGTCTTCGCGAAAACTGCCCTCCATCACCATGTTTTCCAGGTTGCGGTGGGTGGCACAGACCACCCGCACATTCACCCGCACCTCGTTGCCGCCCCCCACCCGGCGAAAACTGCCGTCGTTGAGAAAGCGCAGCAGCTTGGCCTGCAGGTAGGGCGACATCTCGCCCACTTCATCGAGAAACACCGTACCGCCATCGGCCAGCTCCAACAGGCCCGGCTTGCCACCGCGCTGGGCGCCGGTAAAGGCCCCAGCGGCGTAGCCGAACAGCTCGCTTTCGGCCAGGCTTTCGGGCAGCGCCGCACAGTTCAGCGCCAGGAAGGAGGTATCGCGCCGGGCACTTAGCGCATGGCAGGCACGGGCCACCAGCTCCTTACCCGTTCCGGTTTCGCCCTGGATCAGCAGCGGCGCCTCCAGGCTTGCAACTTTGTGCAAGCGCGCCTTGAGCGCCTGCAGCGCGGCCGATTCCCCCAGCAATGCCACCAGCCCCTCACCGTTGTCATGCAGCAGCGAAGCCAGGCGCTCGCCGATGCGACTGGGTGGATACAGGGTCAGCAAGCCCCCTACCAGGCCTTCGGCGCCGCCGCTGATGGGCGTGGCCTCCAGCAGCAGGGACTGGTCCTGAAAGCTCACCTCGCACATGGGCAGGCGAAAGCCCTTGTCGATCAGGTTCTGCGCCAGGTTCGGCTCGGCAAACAGTTTGCTCAACGGCTCGCCAGCCGGCTCGTGGCCCACCAGGCTGACCAGTGTGGGGTTGGCCAGCAGCACATGGCCAGTGGGGTCCACTGCCAGCACCGGGTCGCTCATGGCAGCCAGCAAGGCCTCCAGTTGCAAGCGCCGGCGGTGGCCGGGCAGAAAGTCGACCAGCGATACCTCCTGCACACCGTCCACCCCCAACAGGGCGGCATACAGTTCATCCAGCACGACCGGGGACAGCGTCGGGGCATCGATGTAGACGTTGGGCGGAATCATTTCCACCGCGTCCAGGTTGAGGTTCCGCGCCCCGAGCAGCGACAGGATTTCCTGGGTGATGCCGACACGGTCGACAAAGTTGACGTGGATTCTCATCTAAGCTCCTTAGCCAAAATCCCTGCCTGGCAAAAAGACAACAAGGGGACAGCGCCGCGCGCCGTCCCCTTGGGCAATACATGACTGTGCCGATCAGTCAGCGTCAAACGACAACTGCGCTGTCGCCTGTTTTTTCTGGCGGATGGCGCGGTACGACAGGCCCAGCACGGCAAACCACACCGGCACCAGATACAACGCCATGCGGGTGTCGGCCTCCAGGGCCAGCAATGCCAGGATGAAGGCGAAGAACGCCAGGCATACCCGGCACATGACGGTGCCGCCCGGCATCTTGTACTTCGACGCCTGGTGCAACGGGTCGCGCTGCTTGCGGTACGCCAGATAGGACAGCAGGATGATCGACCAGACAAACATGAACAGCAGTGCCGATACCGTGGTAATCAGGGTGAAGGCATCGAGCATGTTCGGCACCAGGTAGATCACCAGCGCCCCGCCAGTCAGGCACACACACGAAAACATCAGGCCATTGGAAGGCACGGCACGGCGAGACAGCGCGCCGAATTTGCCAGGTGCATCACCATCCTTTGCCAGGCCGTAGAGCATGCGGCTGGTCGAGAATACCCCGCTGTTGGCAGACGACATGGCCGAGGTCAGTACCACGAAATTGATGATGCCTGCGGCTGCCGGCAGGCCGGCCAGCACGAACAACTCGACGAAGGGGCTCTTGTTGGCCACCACTTCACGCCAAGGGGTAACGGCCATGATGGCGATCAGCGCCAGCACATAGAACACGATGATGCGCACGGGAATCGAGTTGATCGCCCTTGGCAGATTGCGCTCCGGATTTTTGGTTTCGGCCGCGGTGGTGCCCACCAGTTCGATGCCGACGAAAGCAAACACCGCAATCTGAAAGCCCGCGAAGAAGCCCATGGCGCCGTGGGGGAACATCCCGCCGTCGTTCCACAGGTTGGCCAGCGCTGCGGTATGCCCGACAGGCGACTGATAGGCCGCCGCCACCATGTAGAAGCCGGTGCAGACCAGGGCGCAAATGGCCACGATCTTGATCATGGCGAACCAGAACTCCATTTCCCCGAACATCTTGACCGTCATCAGGTTCAGCGTGAGCAACAGCCCGACGCAGGTCAGCGCCGGTATCCACAACGGCATGTCCGGAAACCAGAATTGTGTATAGGCAGAAATGGCAATCACATCGGCAATGCCGGTGACAATCCAGCAGAACCAGTAGGTCCAACCTGTAAAGAATCCCGCCCACGGCCCCAGCAGGTCGGCAGCAAAGTCGATGAATGATTTGTATTGCAAGTTGGACAGCAACAGCTCGCCCATTGCACGCATGACGAAAAACAGCATGAAGCCGATGATCATGTAGACAAAGATGATGGAGGGCCCGGCCAGGCTGATGGTCTTGCCAGAGCCCATGAACAGGCCGGTGCCGATGGCACCGCCAATGGCGATCAGCTGGATATGGCGGTTGGACAGGTTGCGTTTGAGTTCGTGTGCGTCACCTTCAGGCGGGCAGTGACCGTGCGGCAAGTTATTCATTGTTATGTACCTTGCTAGTTTAATTGTTTTTATAACGTCACAAGTTCAACCCTCGGTACCGGATGTAAAACGTCCAGCGCCGAGCGAGTGCAAGGTGGGGAGCAAGGTCTGTGCCAAGCGCCAATACCGCTAGTTAGCGGGGTTCTAGCGAACAGGCGTTGTATCGGCTGTAAAGAAGTCACTCCATATATTTGTGTGAATCAGGCCGGTGAACTGCCCAAGGCATCACCAGCGTTGTACTTGCCCGACATGTATCGAAATCATTCCAATGGAGCGCATTCAGTCCGCCAGGCTGATGCGGTCCGTGCAGGACCGCGTCAGCCGGCTATTTAACGGACAGGCATCTCGCGCACGGGTTTGCGGCTACGTTGTTGCTCCTCCCAGCCCTCCACCATGCCAACCGGCACATCCACCGGCGCCAGCGGCTGGCGCCCGCGAACCAGGTCGGCAGCGCGCTCGGCCAGCATGATGGTCGGCGCGTTGAGGTTGCCATTGGGCTCGCTCGGGAACACCGAAGAGTCGATCACCCTAAGCCCCTGCAAACCGCGTACACGCAACGCCGAGTCGACCACCGCCATGTCATCCTCGCCCATGCGGCAAGAGCCGCACGGGTGCATGGTGCTTTCCATGTTGGCGCGCACGAAGGCGTCGATTTCTTCGTCGGTCTGCACCTGCGGCCCGGGCGCCAGCTCCTCGCCGCGGTAACGGTCCATGGCCGGCTGGGCGATGATCTCGCGGGTCAGCCGTACACAGCGGCGGAAGCCCTCGCGGTCCTGTTCGCTCTCCAGGTAGTTGAAGCGGATTTGCGGGTGCTGGTACGGGTCGGCCGACAGCGCCCGCACATGGCCCCGGCTCTTGGGCTTGTTGGGCCCGGTCAGCACCATGAAGCCGTGCCCCTTGAACGGTTTGTCGCCGTCATAGCGCATGGCCGCTGGCAGGAAGTGGAACTGGATGTCTGGCCAGCGCAGGCCCTTGGACGAGCGGATGAAACCGCCCGCCTCGAAGTGGTTGCTGGCTCCCAGGCCGTCCTTGAACAGCAGCCAGCGCAAGCCGATCAGGGCCTTGCCCAGCAGGTTCATCTTGCCGTTGAGGGTTACCGGCTCCTTGCACGCATACTGGATGTAGATTTCCGAGTGGTCCTGCAGGTTCTCGCCCACCCCTGGCAGGTCGTGGCGCACCTCGATGCCAGCGCTTTTCAGCACTGCTGCCGGGCCGATTCCGGAGCGCTGCAGCAGGTGGGGCGAGCCGATCGGGCCAGACGCCACCAGCACCTCACGGTTGCATATGACCTTGTGCGTCTGTCCGCCCTGGTCATACTCCACCCCCACCGTCCGCTTGCCATCCAGCAAAATGCGCCGGGTCATGGCATGGGTGATCACGGTCAGGTTCGGCCGGCTCATGGCCGGGCGCAGGTAGGCATTGGCAGTGGACCAGCGCACACCATCCTTGACCGTCATGTGCATGGCGCCAAATCCTTCCTGCATGTAGCCGTTGCAGTCGTCGGTCTTGATATAGCCGGCTTCGGCACCGGCCTCGACCCAGGCGCCGTACAGCGGGTTCTGCATGTTGTTGCCGTTGTTGGTGGACAGCGGCCCCGCGCCACCCCGGTAGTCGTCACCACCAAACTTGTACTGCTCGGCACGTTTGAAATACGGCAGGCAATTGCGGTAGCTCCAGCTCTTTGCCCCAAGGCTTTCCCACTCGTCGAAGTCACAGGCATGGCCACGGATGTAGACCAGGCCATTGATCGAGGACGACCCCCCCAGCACCTTGCCCCGTGGGCAGTGCAGGCGCCGGTTGTCCAGGTGCGGCTCGGCCACGGTTTCGTAGTGCCAGTTGTACTTTTTGGTGTTCATCGGCAAGGAGAACGCACTGGGCATCTGGATCAGCACGCTGCGGTCGCTGCCGCCGAACTCCAGTACCAGCACCGAAGTGCCAGCGTCTTCGCTGAGGCGGTTGGCCAACACGCAGCCGGCCGAGCCCGCACCGATGATGATGTAGTCGTATCGCTTGGTCATTGTTCTAGTCCTGTGCGCGTAGGCCAACAGCCTCGGTGTTGCGTTCATTACCCTTTGGGTAGGCGCCCCAACCCAGGCGTGCTGCCAGCAGCCGGGTCAGGCCGTAGTGCACCAGCCCGGCCAGCAGGCAGGACGGTAGCGAGGCCGTGACGAAGGTGAAGAAGTCGGTGTGGGCCAGTGTCTGCGGGTTGAACACCACCACGTAGACCGCGAAGCCTGCCACCAGCGCCACCAGTGCGATGGGGTTGAAACCTTTGCAGTAGCGCAGGGGCGACCCGTGTTGTTCGCTGTAGATAGTCCGCAGGTTCAGGCGCTGCTTGCGCAGGAAGAAGTAATCGGCTATGCCGATACCGGCCAGGGCGCTGTTGAGCGCGGAGGTCCACACCAGGAAGATGAAGAAGCCATCGTAAATCCCCGGCATCAGCACCACGATAACCACCGGAATGATGCAGAACAGCGCGATCAATACCCCCCAGCCCACGCTGCGCAGACGCTCGCCTGCCAACTGGCGCAAGCCGATCACCGCGGTGTAGAGGATGTTGACCATGCCGGTCAGGTTGGCCAGCGCCAGGAAGCTCAGGGCGATGACGCCAAACCCCATGCCACCGGCCAGACGCATCCAGGCCGTGGGGTCGCTGCTGCCCAGGGTGGTGGCCGCGAACAGGCTGACCGACTCACCCAGCGAGGCGGCACCGAAGATGCCCACCAGGTTGGGCCAGAAGGCCGTACGCTGGTTGCTGCACAGTCGCGACAGGTTGCCGATGTAGGGCCACCAGGAAAAGCCTGCGGCAATGTTGATTTCCACCGCGACCATGAAGTTGACGTGCGGGTTTTCGAATGGTGGCTGCAAGGGCGGCATGGCCAGCAGTTCGTCAAGGCTGTAGCGGCGGAAAATGAAGTACATCAGCGCCAGCATGATCAGGATCAGGCTGGGCGCGATCACCGCACTCAGGCGGCGGATCATGTCTGGCCCGCGCATGGCAACCAGCGCTGCCAGCACAATGGCCAGCAAGGCCCCGGCAGTCACCAGCCAACCGTCGCCGCCGGGCTGGCGCTGTTGCACCAAGGTTTCGAGGTTGTCCAACGCCCGCCCGCACATTAGCCCCAGCACCGCCAGCCAACCCATGGTCAGCACCACCACCGAGAGGAAGTAGACCAGGCGGCTGCCATTGAGGCCGAACATGCTGCGCAGGAAGGTGAACTGCTCGACGCCGTACTTGCCACAGGGCAGGCAGGTGGACGAGGCAGCCAGGACCACGCCGATGATATTGCCGATGATGATCGCCGCAATCCCTTGCAAAGGGCCGACGAACAGCGCCGTGGCGCCGCCTATCAGGAATACCCAGGTGGCCACCGCCAGCGCCGAGTTGGCGTAGGCAAAGCCCCAGAAGCCCCAGACCCGCTCACTGGGCAGCAAGGGGGTGTCGCCACGTTCCGCACCCAGGCGAAACTCCTGCTCGCGGGAGGCGCTCATGGCTGGCCTCCCAGGTAGTACGCGCCAGCAATCATCACCAGCACCAGCAAGGCAAGAGCGGCCAGGTCAGTCGCCCTCAAGGCGCCTGGCCACTGCGCCCTCTTCTCCAGCTCCTCGTAGGCGCACAGGCGCCTTTCCAGGTCCTGCGCACGCTCTACATCAACTTGGCTGTTCATCGGCATCACCTCGACAGGTTCTTGTTCTTGAAATTCGATGCTTGATTGAACCTGCATCGCTCGCCAAACCTCAGCGACGCAGGCCGGCCCTGAACCTCAGGGCAAGGTGATCCAGACCGCCTTGGTCTCCAGCAGAAACTCCAGTTGTTCCGCGCCCAGGTCCTTGCCGTAGCCCGACTGCTTGTAGCCACCGAACGGCATGGCCGGGTCGAGGGTGCTGTGGGCGTTGACGTACACGGTGCCGGCACGCAACAGCGGGATCAGCCCGTGCACCCTGCCCAGGTCGTTGGAGTAGATCGCCGCGGCCAGGCCAAACAGCGAGTCGTTCGCCAGGGCCAGGGCCTGCTCCTGGGTATCGAACGGCTGGGTGACCAACACCGGGCCAAAGATTTCCTCCCGGACGACGCGCATGTCATTCCGGCAGTGGGCGAAGATGGTCGGCTGCACGTAGAAGCCCGGGCCGTCGAGCGGTTCACCGCCATAGTGCACCTGCGCGCCTTCGGCCTTGCCCAAGGCGATGTAGTCCAGCACCCGCTGCTGCTGTTGCTGCGACACCATGGGGCTGATGAAACAGTCAGGGTCCAGCCCCGGAGCAATCTTCAACGTCGCGGTGTAGCGCGCCAGCGCGTCAAGGAATGCTGGGTAGACACTGCGCTCGACATAAGCACGGGTGCCGGCGTCGCACACCTGCCCGGAATTGAAGAATACGCCGTTGGCCACGGCTTGCGCGGCCGCCTCGATGTCCGCATCGGCAAACACGATCACCGGCGACTTGCCGCCCAGTTCGAGGGTGAGGCGCTTCATCTGGTCCATCGCCGTCTTGCCGACCGTACAGCCCACAGGCGTAGAGCCGGTAAAACTCAGCTTGTCGATACCCGGGTGGCAGGACATCGCCTGGCCGACCACGCTGCCGCGCCCGGTCACAATATTCACCACACCGTCCGGAATGCCTGCCGCCTGTACCAGTTCGGCAAAGCGCAGTGCCGACAGCGAGGTCAGCTCCGCCGGCTTGACCACCACGGTGCAGCCAGTAGCCAGCGCTGCGCCCAGTTTCCAGGCCATGGTTTGCAGCGGGAAGTTCCATGGCACGATTGCGCCGACCACACCCACCGCTTCCTTGCGGGTGTATGCCAGGTAATTGCCTGGCAACGAAGGCTCGACGGTGCGGCCATGAATCTTGCTGGCCCAGCCGGCAAAATAGCGCAGGGTATCGACCGTACCCTGGATATCCACAGCACGCGCCTGGACCACCGACTTGCCCATGTCGATGGCTTCGATCTGCGCCAGTTCGTTGCCATGGGTTTCGACCAGATCGGCCAGGCGATGGATCAGGCGCTCGCGCTCCAGCGGTTTCAGCTGGCTCCAGGCGCCACCATCGAACTGCGCACGCGCGGCGCGCACGGCACGGTCGAGATCATCCGTAGTTCCCATGGGGATGCGCGTCAGTACGCCTTCGGTAGAGGGCTCGACGACCTCGGCGCTGCCACCGTCGCTGGCCTCCAGCCAGGCACCTGCGATGAACATGCGCTGCGGCTTGCTGAGGAAACGCTGGGTTGCCTCGGATACGCCAAAGGCCTGCAAGTAGGCTTTAACCTTGTTGTCCACAGTACAATCTCCGGGTCAGCGGGCTTTGGCGCGCGCGTGGAAAATGAAGCCGATGCTGTTCATCAGCAGTTGTGCGGCGAGGATCGAGGTCATGCCGGTGGGATCGTAGGCCGGGGCCACTTCGACCAGGTCCATGCCGACAATGCGGCCGTGGCTGCGTTTGGCCAGCGCCTGGATGATTTCCAGCACTTCGTAGTAAAGGAAGCCGCCATGGCTCGGCGTGCCGGTGCCCGGGGCGATGGACGGGTCGAAGCCGTCGATGTCGATGGTGATGTAGTAGTTGCGCCCTTCCGGAATTTTCGCCAGCACGCCTTCACAGCCCAGCCGGCGAACGTCACGTACCGAAAGAATCTGCGAGCCGGCCTCGCGAGCGGCGTCGTAGTCGTCCCGGTTGGACGAAGACACGTTGCGGATGCCCATCTGGGTCATGCCGACGATGTGATCCAGCTCCGAGGCGCGGCGCAGTGGGCTGCCGTGGCCGTAGCGAACGCCATGGCGCTCGTCGACGAAGTCCAGGTGGGCATCGAAATGCACGATGTGGATCGGCCCATGGCCTTCGAACGCCTTGATCACCGGGGCATGCACCGAATGGTCACCGCCCAGTACCACCGGCATGGCACCCGCCGCGAGGATCTGCCTTACGGCCGCCTCGATGTTGGCGTTGCTGCTGACCATGTCGGTGTGCACGATGTCGGCATCACCCACATCCACCATGCGTACCTGGTCTTCGGTCAGGTAGGTAGCGTCATCCTCGAAGTCGTAGGCACCGGCATGGCCGAAGGAAAACAGGGTGGATGCCTCGCGAATGCCACGCGGCCCGAAACGCGCCCCTGAGCGCCACTGGGTGCCCATGTCGTTGGGTGCACCCAGGATCGCCACATCGGCGTCGATGGCCTCCCAGTCGGTGCACACCGGCGCCTTGGCGAACGTGCAATGGCCCACGAAGGGCAGGTTCAGGCGGCCGGACTCGTAACCGTGTTTTGCCATGTTCTGCTTTCTCCACTTCTTGTTCTATGTCAGGAGACGGGGCGACTGCTCGACCACCGTTGCAGCCACTATGGCAACCACGCAGGCAGGGAAAAATGCGCAAGTGCAGATACATACATCGCGCCTTCCGATGTATCCGCAGGCAACGTGGGCGGACAACGCCAGGCATTGCAGCGGCCTGGCACTCATGGTTAGCTTGCACAACAAGAACAATGCACGGGCGCTCATATCAGCACTGGCGATGTGAGGCCCGGCCGGGAGACCACGGTGATCCAGCTCCACGATGTCGACCTGAAGCTGCTCAGGGTATTCACCACTATCGTCCGCTGTGGCGGCTTTTCTGCGGCGCAGGCTGCACTCAATGCCGGTCAGTCGACCATCAGCGAACAGATGACGCACCTGGAAACCCGCCTGGGGGTCAAGCTGTGCCAACGCGGGCGCAGCGGCTTTCGCCTCACCGAACAAGGGGTGGCGATCCATGAGGCAACCCTGCGCCTGCTCAGTGCCGTGGAGAGCTTTTGCCTGGACGCCGACGTACTCAAGCAGCACATCAGCGGCAAGCTCAACCTGGGCATCATCGACTCCACCCTGACCGACCCCGTTTCGCCACTACCGCGCACCACCCAACGCTTTGTTTCACGCGGGCACGATGCCCACCTGCACATCTACATAGGTGCACCGGCTGAGCTCGAAGAGCGCGTGCTGGATGGCAGGCTGCACCTGGCCATCGGCCACTTCCCGTTGCGCGTAGCGGGCTTGTCCTATCTGCCGCTGTATGACGAGGCCCTGGGGCTTTACTGTGGCCGGCGCCACCCGCTGTTCGCCAGTAATGCGGGGAATGGCCGGTTGATGGAAGACGTGCGCCAGAGCCGAATCGTGGTGCGCGGCTACATGCAGCAGTACGACCTGGAGCAATTGGGCATCACCAAGGCCGACGCAACGGTGGAGAACATCGAGGCAGCGGCGATCCTGATCATCTCCGGCGCCTACATCGGCTTCCTGCCCGAGCATTTTGCCGAGCAGTGGGTCAAGACGGGCGAAATGCGCCGCCTGGGGGCCAGCACGCTGGACCTCAGCTCACCCTTCGAGGTGGTTACCCGGCGCGGTGTCTCACGCCCGCCCATCCTGCAGGCTTTTCTGGAAGACATGGCGGCCTGCACCAGCCAGCCCGGGATGCCATGAGGCGAAGGCTCAGCCGGCTTTCGCCAGTTGCACCTGCAGAAACGCCATCAAAGCCCCCGCCGCAGGTGACAAGCTGCGCCCCTTGCGGGTGAGCATGCCGATATGCCGCTCTACCTTGGGCTCCACAAGCGGTACAAAAGCCAACTTGTCGTTCTCCTGCGGAAAGGCAAGGTAGGGCAAGGTGCTGATCCCTACCCCCTCCTCCAGCATGGCGATCAACGAAATCATGTTGGAGATGAACAGCCGGCTGTGCGTCAGCAAACCCTCGGCCTCGGTGCCTGCGAGTAATTGCGAGGTGCCATTGCGGATCATCGGCACGCCCTGCAACTGCGCCCAATGCAGCGGATCACCCGCCTGCGCCAACGGGTGGTCGCTACGGCATACCACGCCCACCTGATCGTTCACGATCGGGGCAAATTCGAGCTGTTCATCGTCCATCCACAGGCTGCTGATGCCGAAATCCACCTGCCCTTGCGCCAGCAACTGCTGCACACGTTCGGCGCTGCCATCCTGGATGCTGACCTGCACGTTCGGGTGCGCGGCCACAAAGCGGGCCAACGGCCCTGGCAGCATGCGGCTGGCCACCGAAGGCACGGTGGCGATGCTGACCTGGCCGATTTCATGCCGGGCAAGCAACGTGGCTTCACGGGCGATACGGTCATGGTGCTCGATCAAGCCGCGAAACAACGGCAGGCAATGCTCGCCGAAGGGTGTCAGTTCTACCCGCCCCCCGCCCTTCTCGACCAGGGCCTGTCCCAGCTTCTGCTCCAGTTCACGCACGGCCAGGGATATCGCCGGTTGGGTACGGAAGGCCTGGCGGGCGGCCGCGTGGAAGCTCTTGAGTTCGGCGACCAGTACGAAGTAGCGCAACTGGGCGATCTTCAGCTCAGGCAACATGGTTAGCTTTCCTTATCAAAGCATTTTTTTTATTAATTTTTATTTGCTGCATATTGCTCGCATGATGATTGCCATGCAAACAGAGGCGTTCATCCATGTCACACAAGACCTACAACAACTACATTGATGGCCAGTGGTGCGAAGGCACCACCACCCTGGGTAACTACAGCCCCTCGGACACCGGCGACCTCATCGGCCAGTACCATCAGGCCAGCGCCGAACAGGCCCGCCAGGCCATTCAGGCCGCCCGCGCCGCACAACCGCTGTGGGCCGCCAGCGGCCTGGAAGCCCGCCAGCAAATCCTGATGGCCATTGGCGACGAACTGATAGCCCGCAAGGAAGAGCTCGGCGAACTGCTCTCGCGAGAAGAAGGCAAGCCCCTGGCCGAAGGCATCGGCGAGGTCAACCGCAGCGGCCAGTTCTTCCATTACTACGCTGCTGAAGTACTGCGCCAGATGGGCGAAACCGCCGCTTCGGTCCGCCCTGGGGTCGACATCGAAGTGCATCGCGAACCCGTGGGTGTGGTGGGCATCATTACCCCGTGGAACTTCCCCATGGCCACCGCCGCCTGGAAAATCGCCCCGGCCCTGGCCTTCGGCAACGCCGTGGTGTTCAAGCCGGCCAACCTGGTGCCGGCCAGTGCCTGGGCACTCACCGAGATCATCAGCCGCCAGGGCCTGCCCAGCGGCACCTTCAACCTGGTGATGGGCAGCGGCGCCGATGTCGGCGAGGCTCTGGTGCAGTCCGCCGACATCGATGCCCTGACGTTCACCGGTTCGCTGCAGACTGGCCGGCGCGTGGCGGTCGCCACCGCAGGTAACCTGGTGCGCTGCCAGCTGGAAATGGGCAGCAAGAATGCCTTGGTGGTCATGGACGATGCCGACCTTGAACTGGCCGTTGAATGCGCGCTCAACGGTGCCTTCTTCGGCACCGGGCAGAAGTGCACCGCGTCGTCGCGGCTGATCGTGTGCGACGCCATCCACGACCGCTTCGTCGAGGCCCTGCGCCTGCGCATGCGCCAGCTCAAGGTCGGCCATGCCCTGGAGGCCGGCGTGCAGATCGGCCCGGTAGCCGACGCACGCCAGCTGGAACAGAACCTGGCCTACCTGCAGTTGGCCCAGGCCGAAGGCGCCACCCTGATAGAAGGTGGCGAACGCCTGCAACTGGAGAGCGACGGCTACTACATGCGCCCGGCGCTGTTCATCGACAGCCGTAACGACATGCGCATCAACCGCGAGGAAGTATTCGGCCCCATCGCCTGCGTGATCCGCGTGCGCGACTTCGAAGAGGCACTGGCCACACTCAACGACACCGAATACGGCCTCACTGCCGGCATCATCACCCAGTCGCTGCGCCACGCCAGCCAATTCAAGCGCCGTGCCCAGACCGGCTGCGTGATGGTCAACCTGCCCACCGCCGGCACCGACTACCACGTGCCATTCGGCGGCCGCAAAGCCTCGAGCTTCGGCCCGCGGGAACAGGGCCAGTACGCCCGTGACTTCTACACCGTGGTCAAGACCACCTACCTGCGGCCCTGAAGGAGTACACGCCATGCACGACCTCTTGATGATCGACGGCCTGCAGTACTCCAACTGGAGCCCGGAAATATTCCAGCAGATGCAGGCCGGTGGCCTGAGCGCGGTGCACGCGACCATCGCCTACCACGAGAACGCCCGCGAAACCCTGTCGCGCCTGGGCGAGTGGAACCGCCGCTTCGAGACCTGGCCCGAGCTGATCCGCCCGGTGCGCACGGCCAGCGACATCCGCCTGGCGCACGAGGAAGGCCGGGTAGGGATTTTCTTCGGCTTCCAGAACTGCTCGCCGATCGAGGACGACATCGCCCTGGTGGAAGTCTTCCGCCAGCTCGGGGTGTTCGTCATGCAGCTGACCTACAACAACCAAAGCCTGCTGGCCAGCGGCTGCTATGAGCGTGAAGACAACGGCATCAGCCGCTTTGGCCGCCAGGTGATCGCCGAAATGAACCGTGTCGGCATGCTCATCGACATGTCCCACAGCGCCGAACGCAGCACCCTGGAGGCCATCGAGCTGTCTAGCCGACCAGTGATCATCTCCCACGCCAACCCGGCCAGCTTCCATGCCGCCAAGCGCAACAAGTCCGATGCGGTGCTGCGCGCGATCGCAGCGTCCGGCGGGCTGCTGGGCTTCAGTACCTACCCGTTCCACCTCAAGGGTGCCTCGGGCTGCAGCCTGGAAAGCTTCTGCGACATGGTCGCGCGCACCGCCGACCTGATGGGCGCGGAGCACATCGGCATTGGCACCGACCTGTGCCAGGCGCAACCGCTGGCCGTGCTGGAGTGGATGCGCAACGGCCGCTGGAGCAAGGACAAAGACTACGGCGAAGGCTCCAAGGACAACGCCAACTGGCCGGCGCCCTTGCAGTGGTTCCGCGACAGCCGCGACTTCGGCAACATCGCCCAGGGCCTGCGCGCCCGTGGCTTTGCCGAACAGGACGTGGCCAACATCATGGGGCTGAACTGGTTGCGCCTGCTGGAGACCGCCACCACGGCACAGGCCTGAGCCCCTTGCACGGACAGCATCAACAATAACAACAATCGCAGGTTCCGGAGGCTTCATGAAAAACCCAACCACCCTGCAGGCTGAGGGCCAGGCCATTGGCCTGCCAATGGCACGCGACATCGACTGGCCGCTGTTCGTGATCAGCGGCGGGTTCCTCGGTGCTTTCCTGCTGGCGGCGCTGATCGACATCGACAGCGTGTCGGCGCTGGTCAATACCCTGTTCGCCTGGTCGACCAGGTTCTTTGGCCTCTACTGGCAAGTGCTGATGCTGGCAACCTTCGCCGTCAGCCTGTTCATCGGCTTTTCCAGATGCGGGCGCGTGCGCCTGGGCGGCGTCACCCAGCGCCCGGACATCAGCACCTTCAACTGGATCGCGGTGATCATGTGCGCCCTGCTGGCAGGTGGCGGCGCCTTCTGGGCCGCTGCCGAACCCATGATGCACTTTGCCAGCCCGCCCCCCTTCTTCGCCGGCCTGCAACCGCACAGCGAAGCGGCGGCCACTGCGGCACTGGCGCAATCGTTCGTGCACTGGGGCTTTCTGGCCTGGGCTGTGCTGGGCAGCCTGTTGGCGATCGTGCTGATGCACCTGCACTACGACAAAGGCCTGCCGCTGGCGCCGCGCACCCTGCTTTACCCGCTGTTCGGCGAGCGGGCGCTCAAAGGCCCGATCGGCACCCTGGCCGACGCCTCCTCGATCATCGCCGTGGTGGCCGGTACCATTGGCCCGATCGGCTTCCTCGGCCTGCAGATCAGCAGCGCGATGCATGCGGTGTGGGGCTTGCCCAACGACATCTTCACCCAGTCGCTGACCATTGTCCTGGTCACGGCCATGTATACCGTCTCGTGCCTGGTGGGCCTCAAAGGCATTCGTTTTGTCAGCGAGATCAACGTCTGGCTGATGATCGCCCTGGCGCTGTTCATGGTGGTGTTCGGGCCAACGCTGTTCATCCTCGGCGGCTTCCCGGCGGCCTTCGCCCTGCATGTGGAACACTTCATCCCGATGGCGATGTTCCGCGCCGACCCCAAGTGGCTGGACTGGTGGACGGTGTTCTACTGGGGCTGGTTCATCGGCTACGCGCCCATGGTGGCACTGTACGTCGCGCGGATCTCGCGGGGCCGCACCATTCGCGAGATCATCATGACACTGTCGATCATCGCGCCGCTGGTGACCATGTTCTGGTTCACCGTGGTAGGTGGCACCGGTATCGGCCTGGAACTGCAAACGCCAGGCATCGTCACCGCCCATGGCACCCAGCCCGAAGACTTGCTGCTGGGCGTGACGCAGAACCTGCCACTGGGTGGCCTGATCAGCGCGCTGTTCCTGTTTTTGAGCTTCATCTCGGTGGCCACCAATGGCGACGCCATGGCCTTCACCGTGGCGCTGGCGATGTCCAGCAACGATAAGCCGAAGAAATGGTTGTGCGGTTTCTGGGCCATCGGCATGGGCCTGGCAGCGGTGGTGCTGATCACCATCGGCGCAGGCGGCGTGACGGCCCTGCAGTCCTTCATTGTCATTACCGCGGTGCCGGTGTCGCTGGTGATCCTGCCAGCGTTGTGGGATGCAGTACGCATCGCCCGGCACATGGCCCGCGAACAAGGCGTCTGAACATGATCCATCCAGGTACAACAACAATGCCCGACAACGTGCCTGCAATACCCGCGATGCGCCCTGCCAGCCAGGTCATGGACCTGGCCCGGCTGGGCAGCCACTTCCAGAGCCCGCTGAGCTTCGTGCGCAGCAGCATGCGGCGGATGATGCAGCAGCACTGGCACATTCAGCGCAGCTGCTTCGACCTTGACGGCCAAGGCTTCGGTACCGCGATCTACCGTATCGACACGCCGAATGGCCATTACCACTGCGTGATCTTCTCGGCCTACCTGCCGCCGGAAAAGCGCAGCGACCGGGTCATTGCCGACCAGTGGGACGTCACCTTCGTTCTGGTTAATGGCGATGTCGATGCTGAACAACTCGCCGACCTGCAGCGTAACGTGCCGCTGCAGGAGGCTGGCCGCTTCGATGCCCGCGTGCTGGTACTGTCACGGGCCAACCGTAGCTTGCGCAATTTCGACCGGTTCCTGGCGGCCCTGGCCGAAGGGCAACAGCCCGACCCACACCAGTTGGCCGACGTCGGCTACCTGTATCGCACCACGGCGGTGTACGGCAACGGCAAGTTCGGCATCGCCGACTTTGGCTGCCTGCAGGACAACCCCGACTTCAACCAGCCGTTTGCCGCACAAATGTTCACGGTCTACCTGCTGCGCCACTTCAGCATCGAGCAGATCAACCACATGGCCCAGGCACTCGACCCGCAGCGGGCAGTGCAACTGGCGCCGGCCCTGCAACGCTACCTGGGGGTCGGCAACGCGACCGGGTTGGGCATGGCGCCGTTCCTGGTCAACCACCCGCAATTGGTGGAACGCTGGATCAGCACCCGGGAAACCGCCTTGGCCCTGGTGTTGGCGCAGCCGGCTGACCCTGACCGGTTGGTGCGCCTGCATGCACTGTTGGCACGCGCCCGCCTGCATTTGCAGCAGTCCCGGACCGAAGACCAGCGCCAGCATGAGCAGAACCTGCAAACCTTGGCCGATCTTGCTTTACTGACCACCTGGCTTGGCGCACAAGCCACCGGCGCGGGTCTTTGGTCGCGCCTGCTGGCCTGGGCTGAGGCACAGGCGGGTGTGGGCTGCCAGGAACTGCTGGCAAGCCTGCTGCTGGAGCTGTATCCCGAGCAGGTCACGCCACTGGCCGAGCACATGGGCGCCAACGAAAGCTGGCAGCTGGATGCCCAGATGCCCCTTGGGCAACTGCGCCAGCTCATCGAGCAGCAGTACGGCTGGGCGCTGGGTTACGACTTCAACGAAGTGGATGCCGAGCACTTCTTCTGGTACCGCTCGGCCGAAAAAGAGGAGCCGCGCCTGGGCATGCGCGCCGAGGAACCGGGGGCCGAAAAAGAAATGCAGCTGGGCATTGCCCGCAATATCCAGCAGTGCCACGCCGCAGTGCTCAATCACCTGCAACTGGAACCCCAAGCGTTGACCGCGCACTTCCTGATTGCCCAACCGGCGTTCAAGGGCACCGTGCGCCGCCTGCAAGGCATGGCCCAGACCACCTACGGTGAAATCCGCGCCAACCTGCTGGCACGGGACATGCTGCCGATTCACCTGCTGCGCTGCAAACTGGCGTTTTTCGGCGCGGGCAAGTTCGACCCCAAGTCGAGCCGCTGGGTGCGTATCACGCTGTTCCAGGGCGCACCACTGGTCAGCGACATCGGCCAGCCGTTCGCAGACGACTGGAATTTTGCGGTCATGCCGCAAGGGGAGCTTTGACCATGCGCGTATCGCTCAACGAAATACAGGTGATGTGCCGCAAGGCATTCGAAGGCATGGGCTTCGCCCCCGGCGACTGCGAGGATGCCGCCGAGCTGGTGGGCTGGCTGCAATTGCAAGGGCTTGATGGGGTCGGTGCGCTGGAAAAGGCCCTGCTCTACCTGCAAGCCGAAGCGGCCCGGCCGTATACCCTGAGCCACGAGGATAACGCCCTGCTGGTGATCGACGCCAAGGGCCAGAGCGTGTTGCGCTGCGCTGCAACAGGGGTGGAACTGACGGCTGCCAAGGCCATGCGCTGTGGTCAGGCCGAACTGCGCATCCTCCACTGCCACAACCGCTTGCTGCTGCTGGGTTACCTGAGCCGGGCAGCTGTGCAGGGGCTGCACGTGCAAGCCCGCTGGGAGGACGCGCGTCAGTGTCACCTGGCCGACTTTACCGCCGGCATCCAGCGCCCGGAACTGCGCAGTGAAGCCCGGCCCGGCGCCCTTGACGCGGCCGAGCAAAGCGTCACCGTGCTGTTCAGCCGGCCCGGCCAGACCGCGCTGACGCCAACCAACCCGCACAATCCGTTGCAGCAAGGCTTTACGGTCAACGAACACACCTGGCAACGGCTCAAGCAGCTCGCCGAACACATCCTCGTCGAAAGCACCGATGCCTCGCGCCGCCACGGCGCAGGCGGCGGCAGCGATGCTGACTGAAGCGGCTCAACACTCAGGAAACCAACCCATGAAACATGCAATCAAGACCGAGCTGTTCGCCTCAAGAGCCCCTCTGGAATGGGCGGTGGTCGGCAATGGCACGCTTTACACCGCCCAGATTCCCATCGATGCACAGGGCCAAGTGGTGGCCGGCGGCATCGAGGCGCAGGCCCGCCAGACTCTGGACAACCTGCGCCACACCCTGGAAGCCGCCGGCAGCTCGCTGGATGCCGTGACCCAGGTACTGATCTACGTGACCGACCGCCAATACCTGGCCACCGTCAACAGCCTGTATAGCGACTACTTCCAGGCCCCTTACCCCAACCGCGCGGCGATCGTGGTGGCAGGGTTGGCACGCGAAGAAATGCTGGTGGAACTGGTGGTATACGCCTGCCTCTAAGGGCCCTGAAGCGCCCGTCCCGGAATATTCTGCACCTGTGAGATCGGGCGCCGCGCAGGCGGCGCTCGATACGCCCCATCTCGGGTCAAATTCCTCTCCCCGATCAAAAGCGCCCTTTTTTGATGCGCCCGCCAAAGTAGAACTGGCCGATCCTGTCGTTGTGTCCCCCGCATTTCCTCATCCGCCGAGCAACCACGCGTTCTCGGCACTTTCATTGCAAAGGCTGTTTGTGCTCAACGCACAGGCAATCGATTGCAACAGAGGCTCACAGCAGACACAGCGCCCACCAACCCAGCAAGGCCACACCCTGAAGACCGCAAGAGCAACGCAATGAAGCTGCCGGCGACGGCGGCAAGGAGTGGGTATGTCCCGGGCTTTTTTCAATGAAATGTACGAAGCGAACGGCAGTTGCCGCCCGCATTACCAGGCGTTCGCCCGCTGGCTGGCAGATACCCCGCTGGAGCTGTTGGAGCAGCGCCGGCGCGAGGCCGACCTGCTGTTTCACCGCGCCGGCATCACCTTTACCTTGTATGGCGACACTCAGGACACCGAGCGCCTGATCCCATTCGATATCATCCCGCGCAGCATCCGCGCCAGCGAGTGGCGCACGGTAGAGCGTGGCTGTATCCAGCGGGTGCAGGCCCTTAACCTGTTCCTGCAGGACATCTACCACGACCAGCGCATCCTCAAGGCGGGCATCATCCCGCCAGAGCAGGTACTGGCCAACGAGGGCTACCAGATCGCCATGCAGGGCCTGGACCTGCACCGTGGGCTGTATGCCCACATCGCCGGTGTCGACCTGGTGCGTGACGGCGATGGCAGCTACTTCGTGCTGGAAGACAACCTGCGTACCCCCAGCGGCGTCAGCTACATGCTCGAAGACCGCAAGATGATGATGCGCCTGTTCCCCGAACTGTTTGCCGCCCAGCGTATCGCGCCGATCGACCATTACCCCAACCTGCTGCTGGACACGCTCAAGAGCGCCAGCCCGCTGGACAACCCCACTGCCGTGCTGCTCACCCCTGGCCGCTTCAACAGCGCCTATTTCGAGCATGCGTTCCTGGCCAGGGAAATGGGCATCGAACTGGTCGAAGGCGCCGACCTGTTCGTGCGTGACGAGCATGTCTACATGCGCACCACTGCCGGCCCGCAGCAAGTGGATGTGATCTACCGACGCCTGGACGACGACTACCTCGACCCGCTGTCGTTCAACCCTGACTCGACGCTGGGTGTGCCCGGACTGATTTCGGTATACCGCGCCGGCAATGTGGTACTGGCCAACGCCGTCGGCACGGGCGTTGCCGACGACAAGTCGATCTACCCCTATGTCGCCGACATGATCCGCTTTTATCTGGGCGAAGACCCCATCCTCAACAACGTGCCAACCTGGCAATGCCGCAAGCCTGCAGAGCTGTCCCATGTGCTGGCCCACCTGCCCGAACTGGTGGTCAAGGAAACCCAAGGCTCCGGCGGCTATGGCATGTTGGTCGGGCCGGCATCGACGGCTGCCCAGATCGAGGACTTCCGCGCCCGTATCAAAGCTCGCCCCCACGCCTATATCGCACAACCCACCCTGTGCCTGTCGACCTGCCCGACCTTCGTCGACAGCGGCATCGCGCCGCGCCATATCGACCTGCGCCCGTTCGTGCTGTCGGGCAGTGAAACCCGCCTGGTGCCCGGCGGCCTGACCCGCGTGGCCTTGCAGGAAGGCTCGCTGGTGGTCAATTCGTCGCAAGGCGGCGGTACCAAGGACACCTGGGTGGTGGAGGACTGAACCATGCTTTCGCGAACTGCTTCCGACCTGTACTGGATGTCTCGCTACCTGGAGCGCGCAGAAAATCTCGCGCGCATGCTTGAGGTCAGCTACTCGCTATCGTTGATGCCCCAGGCCGGGCGTAGCGACGGCCATGCCGAGCTGGCGATGTCGCTGCTGGCCTCTGGCACGCTGGACGACTACATCCGCCGCCACACCGAGCTCGACACCGAGCGCATGCTGCACTTCTTCGCCCTCGACGCGACCAACCCCAGCAGCATCTATTGCTGCCTGCAGGCCGCCAGGACCAATGCTCATGCGGTGCGCGGCCGAATCACCGCCGACATGTGGGAGAACATCAACGCCACCTGGATCGAGATGCGCAACATCGCCAGCAATGGCCTGGGCCGCTATGGCATCAGCCAGTTCTGCGACTGGGTGAAGGAACGCTCGCACCTGTTCCGCGGCGCCACCTCTGGCACCATCATGCGCAATGACGCCTACAGTTTCATTCGCCTGGGCACCTTCCTGGAACGGGCGGACAACACCCTGCGCCTGCTCGATGCGCGCTACGAAATGTTCGGCGAGGCCTCCGAAGAGGTCAGCGACAGCTCCGCACGCGGCTATTACCAGTGGAGCGCCTTGCTGCGCGCGCTGACCTCGTATGAAGCCTTCAACGAGCTGTACCGCGCCGCGCCCAGTGCCCGGCCAGTGTCCGAGCTGTTGCTGTTGCGGGTGGACGTGCCGCGCTCGCTGCATGCCTGCATCGAGGAACTGGACATGATTCTGGCCGGCCTGCCAGGCAGCAGCGGCCGCGCCGCCCAACGCATGGCCGCCGAACTGAATGCGCGCCTGCGCTACACCGCAATCGACGAAATCCTCGATGCAGGGCTGCACCCCTGGCTGAGCGACTTCATCGGCCGCGTCAACCAACTGGGCCAGGCCGTCCATCACTCCTACCTGGAGGTCGTATGAAACTGTCCATCCGCCACGACACCACCTACAGCTACGCCAGCGACGTGAGCAACAGCATTCAGTTTCTGCGCCTGACTCCGCGCAGCAGCGAACGCCAGCGCATCAACGAGTGGCAACTGGACCTGCCCTGCAAGGTCAAGGGCCAGATCGACCCCTATGGCAACATCCTGCATGTACTGACCCTGGACAAACCCCATGGCCACCTGGCATTGACCGCCCAAGGCCAGGTAGAGATCGACCCGGATTGCGAACACGAAACCGAGGGCCAGTCGCCCCTGCCTTTTCTGCGCAGCAGCCACCTGACCCTGGCCGATGATGCCCTGAAAGCGTTCGCTGCCCGGCAATGCGGCAGTCACCGCGACCGGGCAGCACTGATCGCGCTGATGCAGGGCATGGCCGAGCAAATGCCCTACAGCCCCGGAGCCACTTCGGTCGGCACCACGGCCATCGAAGCGTTCAGGGGTGGTGCCGGCGTGTGCCAGGACCACACCCATGCCTTCCTGGCTTGCGCACGCAGCCTGGGGGTGCCGGCACGCTATGTGTCCGGCTACCTGTGCACCGAAGACGAACAGCACCTGGCCAGTCATGCCTGGGCCGAAGCCTGGGTCGACGACGCCTGGTACAGCTTCGACATCACCAACCGCCTGACGCGGCCGGAACGTCATCTGAAGCTGGCAGTGGGCCTGGACTACCTCGACGCCTGCCCGGTCAGGGGCGTGCGCCGCGGCGGTGGCGACGAAGCGATGCAAGCCAGCGTCCACGTGCATCGCCAGTGACAGCTTTGCAGGCCGGTCTTGCCGCGTGGGTGCGGCAAGACCACTCCATGCGCAACACAAGGGAAACCGCATGACTTACTGCGTCGCCATGCACCTGGAGGACGGGCTTGTCTTCATCAGCGACTCACGCACCAATGCCGGAATCGACCAGATCTCCACGTTTGCCAAGCTGTTCGTCTTCAGCGTGCCAGGCGAGCGGCTGATCGTGCTGCAGACTGCCGGCAACCTGGCAACCTCGCAATCGGTGGTGAACCTGCTGCGCCAGCGTACCCAGGGCAGTGGCCCCCATCTGCAGAGCGTGACCACACTCTACGATGCAACGGTGCTTGTGGCCGACACCCTGCGCGAAGTGGTCAACCGGGACCGCAGCAAGCTTACGGCCGACATCGACCTGAGCAGTTCATTCATTGTCGGCGGCCAGATAGCCGGCGGGCCCATGGCCATCTACAACGTCTACGCACAAGGCAATTTCTTCCAGGCAACGCCAGACACTCCGTTCCTGCAACTGGGCGAAAGCAAGTACGGCCGGCCAATCCTCGACCGCAACCTGGATTACTGCACACCGCTCGATGAAGCACTGCGCTGCGGCCTGATTTCGTTCGACTCCACCATCCGCAGCAACCTGTCGGTGGGCATGCCGCTGGACTTGCTGGTGTACCGCAGGGACAACCTGGAAAGCATGACCCGCCAGCGCATCACCAGCGACGATGCCTATTACCAGCAGATTCGCAGGCAGTGGAGCGACGGGCTGAAGACACTGCTGGCCGAGCTGCCAGCCCCGCCTTATGGCTGAATGAGCGAACTGCTCAAAATCTCTGCTGCCTGTACTGACCTCTTCGCGGGCGCGCCCGCTCCCACAGGTACTGTAAAAGACTTCAAGGCTGTGGTGACCCTGTGGGAGCGGGCAAGCCCGCGAAGAGGCCGGTACAGGCAACACGTCAGTGACGCCAATTGCAATGTTCGAGACGCCGTGGGTTATCCTGCGCCCTCACCCCTGTCACGAGACTGTCATGTCGTCCGCTGCCACACCGGTGCAAACCCACCGCGCCGACCAAGACTCCCGCAATACCGCCCAGGTGCTCAGCCTGTGCCTGCCCAGTGACGTACTGCTCTACCTGCTGCTGCCCATGTACGCAGCCGATTTCGGCGTGACCCTGGTCGAAGCCGGCGTGCTGCTGGCGGCCAACCGCCTGGTGCGCATCCTCGGTTACGGCTGGGTGGTACGTTTCTACGCCCGCCATGGTGACCGTGCCGCATGCAGCCTTGCCGCCTTCGCCGCCGCGGTGTGTGCGCTGGGCAACGCGACGCTGTCCGGTTTCGCCGCACTGCTGGTGCTGCGCCTGGTCTGGGGGTTGTGCTTTGCCACCTTCAACCTCAGCACCCAGACCCTCGCCACCGCCCGGCCCGAGGGTGCTGCGCGGCGTGCCGGGCGTTCACGGGCGACCATTTCCATCGGGCCAATGCTGGCCTTGCCGCTGGGTGCGCTGATGGCGCAAGCCTACGGCCCGCGCAGCGTATTCTTCGTTCTCTGTATCAGCGCCCTGTTCGGGCTGTGGCGTGCGCGTGCCCTGCCTGGCGACGGCCACGCGGTTGCCAGCCGTGGTGGCCGGCGCCTGCGCCTGCCAGACAGCATCGCCACCTGGTCCTTCATCGAAGGGGTGACCTTGGACGGCCTGTTCATCTTCGGCCTTTCGCTCTATGCACAAACTCATCTGGGTGAGTCCGGCGTGCTGGCAGCAGGTGTGCTGATGGCGGTGCGCTACTTGAGCGAAATGCTCTTCAGCCCCTTCGGCGGGCGTTTGGCCGACCGTTTCGGGCCGCTGCGCATGCTGGTAGTGCTGTCACTGGCCACGTCGCTGGCGCTGCTGCTGTTCGGCAGCCACTGGCTGTTCATCGGCGCCTTCTTCGTGCTGGTGCTGCGCGCCCTGCAACTGCCGCTGGTGATGACGCTGGTCGCCCTGCGTAACCCGCAACAACGTATTCAGGCACTGGCCGGCAACGCCATATGGCGCGACATCGGCGCCGGGCTCGGGCCGATGCTGGCCGGTGTACTGCTGCCGCAGGTGCCGGCGATCTGGGCCTATGCCGGGGCGGCACTGGCGGTTGCTGTGGCAGCCTTGAACTGTGCCTGGGCGGCGCGGCATTGAGTGCTGGCATCATGCATGACACAGCTTCACCCATGGCGTGAAGAGTGATCGTTTGAGTCGAACAAGTCGCTGAAATCTAATGGTTGGAAACCAACAAGAAGCTCGCACGCAAGCGAGCAGCGACAGGGATAACTACAAGATGACTCCAACGTTCTCATTACTCGTGCTGGGCACTGCAATCGTTCTGATCGTGGTCATGATCAGCAAGCTCAAAGTCCACCCTTTCCTGGCTTTGCTGGCCGCAAGCCTGGTGGTTGGCATCGGCACCGGCATGCCGCCTACGGCCATGGTTGCCGCTTTCGAAAAAGGCATGGGCAGTACCTTGGGCTTTCTGGCCGGCATCATTGGCCTGGGCAGCATCCTCGGCAAACTGCTGGAGGAATCTGGCGGGGCCAAACGCATCGCCACCACACTGCTGAACCTGCTGGGCGAACGCAACGCGTCCTGGGCAATGATGCTGGTGGGCTTCATCGCAGGCATTCCGGTGTTCTTCGAGGTCGGCTTCGTGCTGCTCATTCCGCTGATCTACGTGGTCGCCCGGCAAACCCGCATCAGCATGCTGTACCTCGGCGTGCCGCTGGCCACCTCGCTGATGGTGGTGCACTGCATCCTGCCGCCGCACCCGGCCGCCACGGCAATTACCGG
The DNA here is from genome assembly GCA_029202525.1 of Candidatus Pseudomonas phytovorans. Taxonomy (NCBI): domain Bacteria; kingdom Pseudomonadati; phylum Pseudomonadota; class Gammaproteobacteria; order Pseudomonadales; family Pseudomonadaceae; genus Pseudomonas; species Candidatus Pseudomonas phytovorans. Next base: position 3,074,000 of record CP119325.1, on the reverse strand, counting down.
CATGCTCAATGCCGATATCGGCACTGTCATTCTCTACGGCCTGATCGTTGGCCTGCCCACCGCCATCATCGCCGGCCCGATCTGGGTACGTTTTGCCTGTGACCGTGACGCGACGCAAGCACAGCACGCCTTCCTTGCGGCGCGTAGCGAGTCCCAAACCGACGACCAACCGCTGCCGGCCTTCGGCATCACCCTCGTCACCGTACTGCTGCCGCTGCTGCTGATGGTCGGCAAGACCTTGGCAATCACCGTGCTGGAGAAAGGCACCGTGCTGTACGAGTGGGTGGCCTTCTTTGGCAACCCGCTGATCGCCTTGGCGCTGTCGGTGGTGTTCGCCTACTGGGCGCTGGGCCTGCGTCGCGGCATGGACATGGCGCAGTTGCTCAACCTTACCCAACGTTGCTTCCCGCCCCTTGCCGGCATTCTGCTGATCATCGGTGCCGGTGGCGCGTTCAACGACATGCTGGTGGGTAGCGGCATCGGCAAGGCGCTGGCCGACGTGCTCAACCAGACCCAGCTCAACCCGATCATCCTCGCCTGGCTGATCGCCGGGATCATGCACTTTGCGGTCGGTTCGGCCACGGTGGCGATGATCAGCGCGGCCGGCATGGTAATGCCGATGCTTGGCCAACACCCCGAATACAACCGGGAAATCCTGGTGATCGCCATCGGTGCCGGGGCCATTGGCTGGACCCACATTACCGACTCGGCGTTTTGGGTGGTCAAGGAATACCTGGGCCTGTCGCTGAGCGATGCGCTGAAGAAATTTACCGCAGCTACGGTGCTGGCCTCGGTAATTGCCTTGTGCCTGACCCTGCTCCTTTCGAAAATTGTCTGATCTACTGTGCAAAGACTGCGCTACAGGTGAAATCATGATTCACGGAAAAACCCTCCAAGCCTGGCAACAAAGCCATCCGATCATCAGCGATCTGGTCGCCATGAAAGAAACCAGCTGGTTCAACCCTGGTATTGCCAGTGCGTCAGCAGCACTGAGCGACGTGGGCCTGACGGCTGACGATGTGCGGGCCACAAGCGAGCGGCTGCTGAGGTTCGCGCCCTATCTTGCAACAGTGTTTCCCGAAACCGCAGCTACCGGCGGAGTTATCGAATCGCACATCGCCCCACTGCCGCAGCTTCGCAAGCAACTGATCGAAGAAGGGGCACTGCAGGACGTGGGTAGCCTGTGGCTCAAGGCAGACAGTGACCTGCCCATTTCTGGCTCCATCAAGGCCCGCGGCGGCATTCATGAGGTGCTCAAGCACGCTGAGGATCTGGCCTTGGCCGCTGGCCTCATCACATGCTCCGATGACTATGCCGCACTGGCCAGCGAGCAGGCTCGGGCGTTCTTCAGCCAATACAAGATCGCCGTAGGCTCGACCGGCAACCTGGGTTTGTCGATCGGTATCATGAGCGCCAAGCTGGGCTTCCAGGTCAGCGTGCACATGTCGTCCGACGCCAGGCAGTGGAAAAAGGACAAGCTGCGCGCCCATGGCGTAACGGTTGTTGAACACGCGTCGGACTACAGCGTTGCCGTCGAGCAAGGGCGACAGCAGGCAGCGTCCGACCCCAGCTGCTACTTCGTTGACGACGAGAACTCCCCGCAACTCTTTCTGGGCTATGCCGTAGCCGCGCAGCGCCTGGCTCGCCAGTTTGACCAGGCCGGCATCAAGGTAGACGCCGACCATCCACTGTTTGTCTACCTGCCCTGCGGTGTTGGCGGTGGCCCTGGCGGCGTCGCCTTCGGTTTGAAGCTGGAATTCGGTGATGCGGTGCACTGCGTGTTCGCCGAGCCCACCCACTCGCCCTGCATGCTGCTGGGGGTGTACACCGGCCTGCACGATGAAACCAGCGTGCAGGACTTTGGCATCGACAACATCACCGCCGCCGATGGCCTGGCGGTCGGGCGCCCGTCCGGGTTTGTCGGCAAAGCCATGCAGCGGCTAATCGATGGCTACTACACCGTGACCGACGAAGAACTGTACCGCCTGATGGTGATTGCCTTCGAGCAGGACAAGTTCAAGCTGGAACCTTCTGCGCTGGCGGGCGTGCCCGGCATGGCACGTGTATTACAATCCACGGCATACCTGACACGCCTGGGCTTTACCCCAACCCAGCTGCAAAATGCTACCCACCTTGTATGGGGAACGGGCGGAAGCATGGTTCCAGAATCTGAATTTGATGCGTACCTGGCGAAAGGCCGCGCCCTGCAGACGCGCGCTTAAGCTGTGCGCAAGGAATGTTGAATGAACAAGCCCGGCCGCGGCGCAGTCAAGCTCAATGGCGCTCATCTGGGCAGCCTGCATGTCTTTCTGGTCGCTGCGCGCTACCTGAGCTTTGCGCGCGCGGCGGATGAGCTGTGCCTGAGCGCAAGCGCCGTGAGCCACCGTATCAACCGGCTCGAACGTGAGTTGGCGCTGAAACTGTTCAACCGCATGCCACGCAAAGTGAGCCTGACTGAAGACGGCGAACGCCTGTTCGCGGTCATGCAGCGCTCGATGGATGAGATCAACGAAGCGGTTTATAACCGCGCTCATGGCGAAATTGCCGGCCAGCTGACGCTGTATGTTCGCCCGTCAGTCGCCCAGTGCTGGCTGGTGCCACGCCTTGCACAGTTTACGTCCCGCTACCCTGATATCCAATTGGACATCAGGGTGGGTAACGAAAGCATCGATTACCGAACCCGCAAGATCGACCTGATGCTGTGTTATTCGGATGGACATCACCCAGGGCTTGCGAGCATTCACCTGATGGGCGAACGGATTGCCCCGGTCTGTTCTCCCCATTACGCAGAAACCCATGGGTTGGCCGGCGACCTGCAGCAACTGGGGCGCTGCACCGCCTTGCATGATGTGGCGGCCTGGGACAACGCGGCATTCGATGCGGAATGGCAGCTGTGGGCCAGCCACTCGGGGGCTGATATCACCCTGCCTCGCAGGTTCCTGACATTCGATCGCTCTGACCTTTGCACGCTGGCCGCGCTGAATCACGTTGGCATCGCCATTGGCCGGGAACAGCTGGTGCGTGAACGCATTCACAGGGGTGAACTGGTGTTGCCTTTTGGCGGGTTCCTCGACACGTCCAATTACGGCTACTACCTGGTTCACCCGCAGCATGATGCGATGCCCAAACGGCTTGAGGTGTTGATCGACTGGCTGGTGAAAGAAGCGCAGTTCAACCTTGCGCAGGGACTTCAGCAGCAATGAGTTCGATGAACACCGGGTGACCGCTGGCCGGCAACGCTTGCAAATTGATCAGCCACATTCAAGCCGGATAAATCCATTATTTTGTGTGCTAATGGCAATTTAATTCCGTTAAGCCACAATATTTTGGATTTAAACTTACCCAACAAACCCTCAATTCCCCTGCACACCAAATCAACGACAGTGGGGGCCGCTTTTGCAGCCCCCTTTTTTTTCAAAGGTCCAACGTCAGCGTAGGCGTGCGTGCCCGCGACACACACAGCATCATTACATCACCGCGGGCCCGCTCGCTTTCACTGAGCAGCATGTCACGGTGGTCGGGCACGCCATCCAGCACCCTCGTCTCGCACATGCCGCACACGCCCTGCTCGCACGACGACGCCACCGTATGCCCGGCGGCGCGCAGGGCGGCCATGATGGTGCAGCCGGGTTCAACCAACACCTCGCCACCGCTGCGCGCCAGGATCACTTTCAGTGTGCCCTCGCCCTCGGCGGCCGGTGGCGGCGCAGCCGGGGCAAAGCGTTCAAGGTGCAGATGGCCTTCCAGCCCGGCAGCGGCAAAACGCGCGCTCAACGCATCAAGCAGCGCCGCCGGCCCGCAGCTGTAAACGTGCTGCCCGGCGCGCGCGGCAGCGACCACTGCGTCCAGGTCCAGCAGGCCAACTTCGTCGGCCGGCAAGATCTCCACCCGCCCGCCACCCAGCGCCCGCAGCTCGTCAATGAACGCCATCGAGCGCCGTGAGCGCCCGCCATACAGCAGTTGCCACTGGGCACCTGCACGCTCGGCGACACGCGCCATGGCCAGAATCGGGGTAATGCCGATGCCACCGGCCAAGAACAGGTACGGCCCCTCGCCCAGCGGGAAGGCATTGCGCGGCCCTCGAATGGCCAATCGCTGACCGAGCTGCAAGGCCCCGTGCACCTCCCGCGAGCCGCCACGGCCGCCCTCTTCCAGCAACACCGCGATGCGCATGCGGCGGCGATCGTCAGGGTCGCCGCACAACGAGTACTGGCGCACCAGGCCCGAGGGCAGCAACAGGTCAACGTGCGCCCCGGCACTCCAGGCTGGCAGCGGCTGATCCGCCGTCAGCTCCAGGGAGATGATCCCGTCGGCCTCCAGCCGCAGGCAGCTGACGATGACCTCGACGTAATCGCCCCCGCCGCTCACGACGACACCCGCTGGCTGTCTACCAAGCGCACCGGCTGGGCCTGGCCGCGCTCGATGAACTCGCGGAACGCGCGGCGGTAGTTGAGCGTGTACAGGTCGGCGGGCACCGAGTGCTCCACGGCCTTGGCGTCCCAGTCGATCTCCGCAGGGGTGATGGTGGCGGCCACCGGCAGGTCTTCCTGGTACAGCAGTTCCTCAACCCGCAGGCACTCCTGCAGATCGCCGCCCGTGTAGTCGCGGTCGTTGGCCACACCCCAGAAAATCTTCACATGCTCGTAGGACTCCGGGCACGGAAAGCCGGCCACCACCCGCTTGCCCAGGCGTTCGTAGTCATAGGTGATGGCGACCAGCCCCGGGGCGACAATGTGGTAGTTCATCATGCAGTCGCCGTCGTTGGCCCACTCGCCTTCACAGGCCTGCAACGGGCGATCCATCCAGATGTCCAGCCCTTCACGGCGCACGTTCAGCGGCTCCACCACCGGGTTGACATGGCCCATCATGCCGCGGTGGATATAGGCAAAATGCGCCACATCGCCGAAGTTCTCGATAGCGACGGCCACGCCCGTTGGCGAATCCAGCGGTTCGGCGGCGGCCCACTCCAGATCCAACTCGCGCCATTCGGCCAGGTCGTACAGCTCGAACAGCGGCGTTTCCAGCGCGGTCCACACATGCCCGTAGCGTTCCTCGCAGGCATGGGTATGCACTGCTGCGCCCTGGGGAATGCGGCACTGGTCCTCCAGCGACGGGATATGGCTGCATTTGCCGTTGTGCCCGCTGTACTGCCAGCCGTGGTACGGGCAGGCGATGTTCTCACCGTGCACTTCACCCAGCGACAGGTCCGCGCCACGGTGCGGGCAGCGCGCGGCCTGCACCACCGCCTTGCCGGATGCAGTGCGGTACACCACCAGTTTTTCGCCCAGCAAGGTGGCCGATTGCGGGGTGGCCAGGTCGCACGAACGGGCCACCGGGAACCACTGGCGGCGCATGGCTTGTTCGGCGCGCTGGCGTTGGGTCAGTTGAAGGGTCATGGTGTTCTCCTCAGGATTTCTTGTTATGTCAGATGCCGACCAGCAGCGCCCCGCCGTTCACGGGGATAGCCTGGCCGGTGATGAAGGCGGCCTCGTCACTGGCCAGGAAGGCCACCAAGGCGGCGATTTCTTCGGGGTGCACCAGGCGGCCCAGGGGAATGGCGGCCTGCTCGGCGGCGATGTACTGCTCGGGGACCATGCGCGTCAGGATTGCGCCGGGAGTGATGGCATTGACCAGGATGCCCTCGCCGACGAACTCCTTGGCCAGCGTTTTCATCAGGCCCAGTTGCCCGGCCTTGCTGACCATGTAGCCGTAGGAATGGCCATCAGGCACCTGGCCCCACTGCGAATTGATGAAGATCACCCGTGGCGCGCTGCTTGCGCGCAAGTGCACCAGCGCGGCACGGGTGAGGTACAGCGGCGCCTGCACGTTGATTGCCAGCAGCCTGTCGAAATTGGCATCGTCGGTGGCTTCAAGGCCGGTCATGGAGTAGATCAGCCCGGCGTTGTGCACCAGGATATCGAGCCCGCCGAGCGCTGCCGCCACCTGCGCCACCAGCCGCTCGCCCGATGCGCGGTCAGTGATGTCGCAGGCAAAGGGTACTGCCCGGCCGCCGGCTGCCTCGATCTCGGCGGCCGTGTCACGGGCCACCTCGGCGTCGATGTCGACCACCGCCACGGCAGCGCCGCGGGCGGCCAGCAGGCGCGCGTGGGCACGCCCGGCCCCGCGCCCGGCACCGGTAATCAGCGCCACCCGGCCCTCAAGGCTGCGCGCCTGGGGCGACAGGTCGAGTACACGCTGTGGCACTTGCCGGGTTGTTGCTTGGATCTGGCTGGAAGGCATGTTCAGTACTCGTTGGCTGGCGGTGGTTTACACGGTCTTGTGCGGTTCGGTGATGTAGAGCATGTTGCCGTCCGGGTCGAACATCGGGCGGTAGCGGTAGCGCGTGCCGTTGGGGTGCTGCCACTCGATAGGGTTGGCGGTGACCCACTCGACCTTGCCGTTCAGGTAGGCGATGGCCTCGTCGAGGTTTTCCACCTCGAAGGCGAACGAGTCGAAGCCTGGCTTGTCCTCCAGGTTCACTGCAGTGCGGCGCTCCACGGGAGCAGTGCTGGTGGTGTGGAACAGGTACAGGGTGACGTTGCCCATTTCGATGGCGGCCCACTTTTCCTCGGCCACGTAGGGCAGGAAGAAGCCCAGGCCGAGGGTGCCGTGATAGAAGTCGACCAGGCGCTGCACGTCGTTGCTGAGGATGTCCATGTTGTCGAGGCGTTTGAGCTTGAGCATGGGTATGGCTCCAGTGGGTTGGGGTAAAAAGGTTTACAGGTGCCGGCACGGGCCGCCGGGCAACGCGCGCAAGGTGCCGGCGGGCACGTCCAGGCAAATGCTGGCCAGCGTGGCGTACTGGCCGGTTTCGGGCAGTGCCGGGTCGGGGTGGCAGCACAGCGCGCCGGTGCTGCCCAGGTGGCTGTTCAGCGCGCCAAGCAGGTCCCGCTCGCTAAGTTGCCTACGCCCGGTCAGGCGCCGGCGCAGCAGGTCGTGGCGCACCAGCGTGTCGGGGTAGGCCGCAGGCTCGGTGTCGTAGGGCCGCACGGCGTCGGCCAGAAAATGGTTGGTGTGGATCAGCAACCCGGCCGCATCAGGGAACACCAGTGCCGGGCCGCCAGGGTGCAGTTCCACCGACACGGCCGCACTCGCCCCCTGCTCCGCCGCCACCAAGGTCAGCACGCTGGAGGCCGACACGGGTGCGGCGTGGCACAGTTGCAGCGCGTGGTTGATGTCGGCGCAGCTGTCCAGCAGCCAGCGCGACAGCACATGCACCGGCAGGCCGATGCCTTCGCCGTCGCGCTGGTGATGGAGAATGTTGAAATGCACACCCAGTCCACGGTCGTTCACCCCGGGTTTGCCAACGATGCCGTACTCCGTCACGGTGGTGGTCAGGCGCCCGTCAGCATGGGGGATCTCCCATACCAGCCAGAGCCCGGCAAATTCGGCGTACCAGTCCCAGGTCTGGGCAGTGACTGGCGCACCGAAGGGATCGGCCAGCACCACGGTCGAACATTCGCCGCGCAGCTGAACGCCCAGGTAGGCAAGGATTTCGGTGCGTGCGTTGATGGCACCCACCTGCTCGGGCGCCAACCCTGCACCGGCGGCGATACCCAGGATTTCTTCATGCAAGGGGGCGGCGAACGCGGCGATTGCCGCCAGCGCCTGGCTGCCCAGCGCGTGCAAATCGTAGGGGCGCTTGGCCACACGGGCGAACAAGGCTTCATAGGTGCTTACCGCCTGGCGTACCTTGCCGGCGAACACTTCGCCGAACTCACGGCCACGGTTGAACGGGGTGCACACCTGCGAGCGGAAAATGACCGGGCTCATGCGGCCCCCTTCACAAGCTGGGGCGCCACATGGGTAGCCACGGCATCCAGGCGGGCAAACCACACGTCGCCATCGCTGACCATGCGCTCTACCAGGCGCTCCAGTTGCTCGAAGCGCGCAGCACGGCCGATCACCTCGGGGTGCATGGTGAAACTGGTGTGGCGTGCATCCCGGCGCGCCGATTCGTACTCGGCCAGCCAGGTATCGAACAGCATGCGCGGGTGGCTGAAGTTGCCACCGTTGTCGATGCCCCAGCCGAACATCGGGTAATCGTCCAGCGACCAGTGCACAGGCAGTTCAAGAATCGAGGCGCCATTGCAGGTTTCCACGTAAGGGCGGTCGTCGCCCATGCAGCTGGAGTCGTAGGCGAAGCCATGGCGCAGCAGAAGCGCGAAGGTTTCCGGGGTCAGCTCCCAGGACGACGAGCGATACCCCGCAGGCTTCGGCGCACCGGCACGAGCCAGGGCTTCCAGGCCACGCTCCATCTCGTCCACCTGCTCCTGCACCGAGACTTTGTCGCTGCGCAGGTGCATATGGCCGTGGTGGCCGACCTCATGCCCGGCCTGCAGCAGCGTTTCGACCAACTGTGGGTGCTGCTCGGCGGTGTAGCCCGGCACAAAGAAGGTTGCCGCAATGCCATGGCGGCGCAGCAGTTCGAGAATGCGCGGCACGCCGCGGGTTACGCCAAAGCGGCCTTCGGACAGGCTGGTCAGGCGCCGGGCGAAACTTGGGCTCTCGCCCAGGTAGCCGGCTTCGGCGTCAACATCGAAGGTCAGCGACACGGCGGTGGACTTGCGCTGCGGCCAGTACTGCCTGGCCTGATTATCGGTTTTCATCGGCGTCTCCGGTGGTTCGTCGGCTTTACGCGGGCGCAGGCGTCCCCAAGGCTGGGCGCGTAGAGCGCAGCCTGCACCCGGCATGGCCGGTGGTTTCTAGAAGGTCAGATAACGGTGAGTTCGGCGCTGATCCACACCACAGCGGCCCCCAGCAGCAACGCCAGGTAAGGCCACAGGCCCGCACGTGCGTGGGGCAGCTCAATGTCGCGGCGCATGGATTCGGGGAACTGGCCCTTGTCCTGGATGTAGTGCCGGTAGATGAACACCGGCACGATCAGCAACGCCGCCAGCAGGCCGTTACGCAGGGTGTTCTCACCCAGGAAGTTGGCGCCGGCGCCCACGAAGGCCAGGTCGATGAAGCCACACAGCGCACCCAGGCCCAACAGCCAGGCCGAGCATTTGTAAGGGCGTGGCCAGTCGGCGCGGTCCAGCCGGTGAATCCAGCCGGACTGCAGGTTGAGGAAGACGAAGAGCATGTAGCAGACGTTGGAGATGGCCAGCACCGACATGTAGTTGGACATCAGCAACAGCACCACGTTGAAGCCCAGGTCGGTCCACATGGCCCGGGTCGGCGCACCGTGCTCGTTGACGTGGGACAGGTACTTGGGCAGCCAGCCATCCACCGAAGCCTGATAGAGGGTGCGCGACGAGCCCATCATCGCGGTCATTACCAGCAGCAGCACCGACAACACCATCATCACGATGATCACGTTGAACACCACGGCCCCGCCGCCGACGAAATGTGCCATCGCCGCGCCTACCCCGGAGCCGTCAACGATGGCCGGCGCCAGCATACCCTCCAGGCCCAGCTTGCCCTGGAAAGTCAGCGGCACCACGATGAACATGAACAGGCACAGCAGGCCCGAGGCGAAGATGGCCTTGAAGGTGTCTTTTTGCGGGTCTTTGAATTCGCGGGTGTAGCAAACCGCCGTTTCGAAGGCGAAGGTGGACCAGCAAGCCAGGAACATCGCCCCCATGGCCAGGCTGATACCGGCTGCGTTCCAGCTGCCCATCACTGCAGCACCTGACGCATCGTGGCTAAGGGGCAACAGCGGCAGGAAGTTGCTGGCCGGCATGTCGCCGGTGAACAGCGGCACCAGCGACACCAACAGCAAGGGTGCCAGCGAGGCGATGCCGAGGATGCGCTGCATCCGTGCCGCCGCCGAGGCGCCGCTGTGCTGCAGCCAGAAGGTGATCAGCATGAACACCAGGCCCAATACAAACGTGGCGTTGACCCGCAGGGTCAGGCCTTCGGTAATGAAGCCCAGGTCCAGCAACTTCAGCTGCCAGGTGTTGACCAGCGAATCCGCCGGGAACAGGCTGCTGAGCATGTAACCGGCCGCAAGACTGGTGCCCAGCGCCAGCATTGGCGACCAGGCCAGCCAGTTGCACCACACCGACACCGGCGCGACGAACTTGCTGTAGCGCACCCAGCCGAGTGCGCCGTACACCGAAGCGCCGCCGGACTTATCGGGGTAGAGGCCGGATATTTCCGCATAGGTGAAGCACTGCACGAAACCGATCAGCATCGCCAGCACCCAGATGAACCACGCCGGCTGGCCGATGAACGCGGCCACACCGCCGATGGTGAACAGCACGCTGACCGGCACGCCGCTGGTCACCCAAAAGGCGTCTCGCCAGGTGAGGCTGCGTTGCAACTGATGGCCAGAGCCCGACATGCCCGTCACCTCGCCAGCGGCCAGGTTGATTCCGTCCTGAGGAAGAGTACGCACGGCAAGACACCTCATTATTGTGATTATAGTGAGCAGCGCTGCGATGGGCGGATGCTAAGCCGTTTTTCTGCGCATGCGTAGAATAAGTAACTACAAAAATGCGCAATGCGCAATCGTTTGAAGATATTTTTAATGCATGCGTCACTCGAGAGCATCGATAGCCAAATCGGTGCATGGCTTGAGACGGGCGCGACAGAGCGCGCGGGATTGGGATTCGGGGGATAGGGGGAGGCATCTGGGCGATTGCCTTGAAATATGCGGGGGTGCGGAAATCGAGCGCCGCCCGCGCGGCGCTTCGCGGGGCAAGCCCGCTCCCACATCTGTTTCGGGCCAGTTACTCCTGCACCCTAGGCGCGCGCACCCTGGGTGTATGACAGGAGATAGCTGAAGAGCTGCTGCTCACCCTTCGATATCGAATGGAACAAACAAAGGGTCGCGCGCGATGGTGCAGGCAGAACTGGCCCGAAACAGATGTGGGAGCGGGCTTGCCCCGCGAAGCGCCGCGCGGGCGGCGCTCGATCTCACAGGCGCTACAAATCTAGAGCCAGGCTCAGTCCCGCGGATCAAGGCTCGGCAAGGTAAACCTCAACTTGTGCACCTTCACCTCCTGCGTCGACTGCACCTCGTGCACACCCGGCAAGCTGCGCACGCGCTGCTGCAGGTTCCACAGGCTCTCGTCATCACGGCACAGCACCTGCACGCAGATGTCGGCCACACCCATGATGGTCGACAAGTAGCTGACCTCGGTCCAGCGGCCGAGGGTATCGATCACCCGGTCGTGGTCTTGCGGGGCCACTTTGACGAACAGCAGCGCAAGCTTTGCATGGCCCAGTTTGGACGGGTCCGTAAAGGCCAGGATCTGCACGACCCCCTGGTCCTGCAGGCGTTTGACGCGCGTGCGGATGGTCGCCTCGGGTACCGAAAGCGTGCGGGCGATTTCGCGAAATGCGCGGCGGCCATCCATCTGCAATTCGCGGACGATGCCCAGGTCGAGGTCGTCGAGGGTCGATATAGACATGTAAGGGGTTCCGTAGCGTAGCGCCGGGGTAGAAATCGGCTGAAAGCCTACCAGATTCGCGGCAAAGCTTGTCGTAGCCGCCATGGCAGGATAGTCAATGCGCAATATATTTATTATTTATTGTTGCATTGCGCAGCTTTAGGCCCCTATATTTTGCGCAAACAACAACACAACACGGTAACCGCCGTGACCGAGGCCTCCATGCACTTCGCGGACCTGCACGAAGCCCAGGATTTCCTGGCCCATAACCCCGATATCGAAATGGTCGAGCTGTTCATCCTCGACGCCAACGGCGTGCCCCGTGGCAAGCTGCTGCACCGTGAGGAGCTGCTGGCCGTGTACCAGGCCGGGCGACCGCTACCCAGCACCATCCTTGGGCTGACCTTGCACGGTGAAGACGTGGAAGACTCTGGCCTGGTGTGGGACGTCGGCGATATCGACTGCCGTGCCTACCCCCTGCCCGGCAGCCTGGTACGCCTGCCATGGCGGCAGATCCCTACGGCTGCGGTGCAGGTCAGCATGCACCCCGAACAAGGCCTGCCGGCAAGCATTGCCGACCCACGCCACGTGCTGCTGCAAGTCATCGACGGCCTCAGGGCCGACGGTTTTCATCCGGTGATGGCCTGTGAGCTGGAGTTCTACCTGCTCGACGCCCGCCGCGACGGGAACGGCCGCCCACAACCGGCACGCGATGCCGACGGCGGGCGCCCGCTGGCCACTCAGGTGTACGGCCTGCGCGAGCTGGAACAGATCGAACCCTTCCTCGCTGACCTGTACGCGGCCTGCAAGGCGCAGGGCATACCGGCACGCACGGCGATTTCCGAATACGCCCCCGGGCAGGTGGAAATCACCCTCGAGCATGGCGACGCGCTCGCCGCCATGGACCAGGCCGTGCGCTACAAGCGCCTGGTCAAGGGGGTGGCACACAAGCACGGGATGCAGGCGTGCTTCATGGCCAAGCCCTTCGATGACCTGGCGGGCACCGGCATGCACATGCATGTGTCGCTGGCCGACGCCGAGGGCCAGAACCTGTTCGCCAGCGAGGATCCGGCCGGTACCCCGCTGCTGCGCCAGGCCGTAGCCGGCATGCTGGCCAGCCTGCTCGACTCGCTGCTGCTGTTCTGCCCCAACGCCAACTCCTACCGGCGCTTCCAGGCCAACAGCTATGCCCCGCTGGCGCCGACCTGGGGCTGCGACAACCGCACTGTCAGCCTGCGAGTACCGGGTGGCCCGGCGCACACCCGGCATGTGGAGCACCGCATCTGCGGCGCCGATGCCAACCCGTACCTGGCAGCGGCAGCCATCCTGGCCGGTATCCACCGCGGCATCCGCGAACGCCTGGACCCGGGTGCACCCGTGGAAGGCAACGGGTACGCCCAGGCCAAGCAGCTGCTGCCTACCGACTGGCTGACCTCGCTGCGCGCACTCGAAGGCTCCAGCTGGGCGCGGGATGCCCTGGGCCATGCATTCCTGGGTGTGTACCTGAAGGTCAAGCAGGCCGAATACCGCCAGTTCATGGGCGAAGTTGGCGAACAAGACTGGCGCTGGTACCTGCACCAGGCATAACGGCGAACCCGGAGACCACCGCATGAATGCTGCACTGCACGCCAGGCCTGCGCCCGAGCGCTCGCCCTCCTATTACAGCGCCACCCTGGCCGAAGAAACCCACTACCCCACCCTGCGCGGCGAGGTGGATGCCGACATCGCCATCATCGGTGGCGGCTTCACCGGCATTGCCACCGCGGTGGAGCTGGCCGAACGCGGCTACCGTGTGGCCCTGGTCGAAACCCACAAGGTCGGCTGGGGCGCCAGCGGGCGCAACGGTGGCCAGGTCACCGGCAGCTTGTCGGGCGACACCGCCATGGACAAACAGATGCGCCGCTGGCTGGGCAACGATGTCGACGACTTCATCTGGCACCTGCGCTGGCGTGGCCACCAGATCATCGAGCAGCGTGTGGCCCGCTATGCCATCGCCTGCGACCTCAAACGCGGCCACCTGCACGCGGCGATCAAACCCTCGCACATGGACGAACTGCATGCGTCGTACAACGAAGCCTGCCGCCGCGGCATGGGCGAACAGGTGAGCCTGCTGGACAGCACAGGTGTGCGCCAGCACCTCGACAGCCCGCTGTACTGTGGCGCGCTGAAAAACACCCGCAACCTGCACCTGCACCCACTCAACCTGTGCATCGGCGAGGCCCGGGCTGCCTCCAGCCTGGGCGCACAGCTGTTCGAGCATTCCGAGGTGCTGGAAATCATCCATGGCCCACGCCCGGCCGTTGTCACCCGCGAGGGGCGCATCAACGCCGCGCAGGTGATGCTGGCCGGCGACGTGTACCACACGCTGGAAAAGCGCCAGCTCAAGGGCAAGATCTTCCCGGCCATGGGCGGCATCGTCACCACCGCGCCGCTGGGTGAGCTGGCCGAGCGCATCAACCCGCAAGACCTGGCGGTATACGATTGCCGCTTCGTGCTCGACTACTACCGCCTCACGGCCGACAAACGCCTGCTGTTCGGCGGTGGCGCCAACTACTCCGGCCGTGACTCGCGGGATATCGCCGCCGAACTGCGCCCTTGCATCGAACGCACCTTCCCGGCCCTCAAAGGCGTGCCCATCGAGTTCCAGTGGAGTTGCGCCATGGGCATCGTGGTCAACCGCATCCCGCAGTTGGGCAAGCTGTCGCAGAACGTGTGGTACTGCCAGGGCTACTCGGGTCACGGCGTAGCCACCAGCCATGTCATGGGCGAGATCATGGCCACCGCCATGACCGGCACGCTTGAGCAGTTCGACACCTTCGCCCGCTGCAAGCACGTCCGCGTCCCACTGGGCGATGTGTTCGGCAACGGCCTGCTGGCAGCGGGCATGTGGTACTACCAACTGCTTGAGAGGCTGCGCTGATGGCCGCCCGCAAGCCGCTGGTGGCGGTCAACGCGTGTGTACGTCAGCTGGGCCTGCACCCTTTCCATATGGCCGGGGAAAAATACCTGCGCGCAATCATCGAAGGCGCCGATGCGCTGCCGCTTGTAGTGCCTGCCCTGCCCGGCCTGGTCGACCCGGGCGCGTTGCTGGCCAATGTCGACGGCCTGATGCTGACTGGTTCGCCCTCCAACCTCGAACCGCATCATTATGCAGGCCCACCGAGCGCCCCCGGCACCTTGCACGACCCGCAGCGCGATGCCTTCAACCTGCCGCTGATTCGTGCAGCGCTGGCTGCCGACATACCGCTATTGGCGATCTGCCGAGGCTTCCAGGAGCTGAACGTGGCCTTGGGCGGCAGCCTGCATGCGTGCGTGCATGCGCTACCCGGTTACCAGGACCACCGAGAACCGGCTGACCAGCCCGTTGCCGTTCAGTACGCCGCGCGCCACGCCTTGAAGGTGTTGCCCGGTGGCCTGCTGCAGGCAGCCGGCCTGCCGGCGCAGTGCCAGGTCAACTCGATTCACGGCCAAGGCATCGACCGCCTGGCCATGGCCCTGCGCGTCGAAGCCGTGGCCTGTGACGGCCTGGTGGAAGCGGTGTCGGTGCGTGGTGCCGGTTTCGCCCTGGGTGTGCAGTTTCACCCCGAATGGCAGGTCACTGCCCATCCCCATTATCTGGCCATCTTCCAGGCCTTCGGCGCTGCTTGTCGCAAGCGCGCGGTGCAACGTTCACGAGGAACCGACCATGACATTGGCTGACTGGCAAGCCCGCGCCCGGCAACTGAAGATCGAAGGCCGCGCCTTCATCAACGGCGAATACACCGATGCCGCATCCGGTGAAACCTTCGAGTGCCTGAGCCCGGTCGACGGACGCTTCCTGGCCAAGGTTGCCAGCTGCGACCTGGCGGATGCCAACCGCGCGGTGGAAAACGCCCGCGCCACCTTCAACGCAGGCGTGTGGTCGCAACTGGCCCCGGCCAAGCGCAAGGCCAAGCTGATCCGCTTCGCTGACCTGCTGCGTCAAAACGTCGAAGAGCTGGCGCTGCTGGAAACCCTGGACATGGGCAAGCCGATTGGCGACTCCTCCAGCATCGACGTGCCGGGCGCGGCCCAAGCCATTCACTGGACCGCCGAAGCCATCGACAAAGTCTACGACGAAGTCGCTCCGACCCCGCACGACCAGCTTGGCCTGGTAACCCGCGAGCCAGTGGGTGTGGTCGGTGCCATCGTACCGTGGAACTTCCCGCTGCTGATGGCCTGCTGGAAAATCGCCCCGGCCCTGGCTACCGGCAACTCGCTGGTGCTCAAGCCGTCCGAAAAATCGCCGCTGACCGCCATTCGCATTGCCCAGTTGGCGATCGAAGCCGGTATCCCGGCTGGCGTGCTCAACGTGCTGCCAGGCTACGGCCACACCGTGGGCAAGGCCCTGGCCCTGCACATGGACGTCGACACCCTGGTGTTCACAGGCTCCACCAAGATCGCCAAGCAGCTGATGGTGTACGCCGGTGAATCGAACATGAAGCGCATCTGGCTGGAAGCCGGTGGCAAGAGCCCGAACATCGTCTTTGCCGACGCCCCGGACCTGCAAGCCGCTGCTGAGGCTGCTGCCAGCGCCATCGCCTTCAACCAGGGCGAAGTGTGCACCGCAGGTTCCCGCCTGCTGGTGGAGCGTTCGATCAAGGACAAGTTCCTGCCGATGGTGGTCGAGGCCCTGAAAGGCTGGAAGCCAGGCAACCCGCTGGACCCGCAGACCACTGTCGGTGCCCTGGTCGACACCCAGCAGATGAACACCGTGCTGTCGTACATCGAGGCCGGTCACAAGGACGGCGCCACGCTGCTGGCTGGCGGCAAACGCACCCTGGAAGAGACTGGCGGCACCTACGTCGAGCCGACCATCTTTGACGGCGTGACCAACGCCATGCGCATCGCCCAGGAAGAAATCTTCGGCCCAGTGCTGTCGGTGATCGCCTTCGATACCGCCGAAGAAGCCATCGCCATTGCCAACGACACGCCGTATGGCCTGGCGGCTGGCATCTGGACGTCGGACATTTCCAAGGCCCACAAGACCGCCCGTGCCGTGCGCGCTGGCAGCGTCTGGGTCAACCAGTACGACGGCGGCGACATGACCGCGCCGTTCGGTGGCTTCAAACAGTCGGGCAACGGCCGTGACAAGTCGCTGCATGCGCTGGAGAAATACACCGAGCTGAAGGCGACCTGGATCAAGCTGTAATTCCAAGGGGCCGCTTTGCGGCCCTTCGCGGGCACGCCCGCTCCCACAGGTACCTCACAAGTCTTGAATACTGTGATGTACTTGTGGGAGCGGGCGTGCCCGCGAAGGGCTGCAGAGCAGCCCCCTTCAATGTTCCTGCAGCAACTGGCTCAAGACCGCCCGTAACTTCCCGGGCTTGACCGGTTTGTTCAGTAGCGGCGCGCCCAGCTTCTGCAAGCCCTGTCGACATTGATCGCTGCGGTCTGCGGTAATGATCACCGCCGGTATGGCCACTGCAAAATGCTCACGCAAATACCTGACCACCTCGCAGCCCACCACGCCATGGTCCAGGTGGTAGTCGGCCAGGATCAGCTCCGGCGCCCGCCCTTGCAAGGCCAGCAAGGCGCCTGCCTGATCGGTCGCCGTCACCACCTCGCAGCCCCACTGCGCCAGCAGCGCGCCCATGCTTTCGAGGATGCTCACTTCATTATCCAGCACCAGCAGCCGGCGGCCCGGTAGCGGGTTGCCGACGCTTGGCAGCGGCGCAGCCTGGTGAACGGCCAGCGGCATGTCTTCGCCAATCGGCACCTCGATGCTGAACACCGAGCCACGCCCCGGCCACGAACGTACTTCGACCCGGTAGCCGAGAATCTTGGCAATCCGCTCAACGATGGCCAACCCCAGGCCCACGCCCTTGCGATCCGCAGCACGGCCGACGTCCAGCTGGTTGAATTCGAGAAAAATGGCCTGCAGCCGATCCGTCGCAATCCCCCGCCCGGTATCCCATACTTCCAGGCGCATACGGTCACCCCTGCGCCTGGCCCCCAGCAGGATCCGGCCTTCGTCAGTGTACCGGCAGGCATTGCTGAGGAAGTTGCGCAGGATACGCGTCATCAGCCGCAGGTCGGTGCTGATGGCAGAGTCCGGGATGCGTGCATGCAGCTTGAGGCCTTCAGCGTCGGCCACCGAACGGAACTCCGAGAGCAATGGCCCCAACAGCTCGTCGAGGCGGTACACGGCCACGTCCGGTTTGACCGCTGCCTGGTCAAGCCGGGAAATGTCCAGCAGGTCGGTCAGCAGGTCTTCGGCACCCTCCAGGGCCTGGTGGGTACGCTCCACCAACACGTGCTCGGCCTCTGGCAAGGGCCGCTCGCGCAAGGTGGAGATCAGCAGGCGGGCCGCATTCAGCGGTTGCAGCAGATCATGGCTGGCGGCGGCCAGGTATTTGTCCTTGCTGCGGTTGGCAGCCTCTGCGGCATCGCGGGCTTCCAGCAATTCATCGGTACGCGCAGCCACCCGTTGCTCCAGTTCGTCATTGAGCTGTTGCAGCCGTTGCTGGGCAAGCTTGCGTTCGGTGATGTCGGCAACAAAACCCTCCACCAGCCCTTCCTGTCCGGGCTTGAGCAGCAGGTTCATCAGCACATCGAGATGGCTGCCGTCCTTGCGCCGCAGGCGGGTTTCGTAGCCGTGCAGGCTGCGCTCACGGGCCAGGATCGCGGTAATCGCCTGCAACTCTTCAGCGCCGCCGTCAAAAAGGTTGGCAGCCAGGTCGGTCAGGGAAAACAATACCGCTTGCGGGTCGTCATAGCCGAGCATGCGCGCCAACGCCGGGTTGGCGGCACGCATGCCGTCCTGCAGGCTGGCCTGGAAAATCCCGTGCACGGCGTTCTCGAACAGCCATTTGTAGCGGTTGCGCTCGGCCTCCAGTTCATCCAGGCGCGCAGAAAGTTCCGGGTAGTGGCTTTTGCGTGCCGAGTGGTCACCCAGCCCCAGCAGCCCGGCCAGCGCGCGCTGCTGCTCGTCAGAGGGCCTCGCCATAAACCACCTCGACATCACGCTGGCTTGACGCACGGGGGTTGGTGAGGATGCACGGGTCATCCATTGCATGCTGCGACAGGAACGGAATATCAGAGGTACGCACCCCGTGCAGCCCCAGGGTCTCCTGGAAACCGATGGCGTGCTTCAACGCGATCAGGTGCTCCACCAGCCGCCCGCAGATCTGCCGATGGTTGAGGCCGCGGCAATCAATGCCGAACACCTCGGCAATCACCTTGAAGCGCTCCGGCGCCGAGCTGTAGTTGAACGCCACCACGTGCTCCACCAGTACGGCGTTGCACAAGCCATGGGGCAAGTCGAGGAAACCGCCCAGGCTGTGGGACATGGCGTGAACAGCGCCCAGAATCGCGTTGGAGAACGCCAGCCCCGCCTGCATGCTGCCCAGCATGATCTTCTCGCGCAGGGTGATGTCGGCCGGGTTGGCAATCATCTCCACCAGGTTGCCGTTGATCAGGCGCATGGCTTCCAGCGCGTGGGGGTCGGTCAGCGGGCCGTGGCCGGTGGAAACGAAGGCTTCGATGGCATGCACCAGCGCATCGATGCCGGTGCAGGCCGACAGGAACGGGTCCATGCTCAGGGTGGTTTGCGGGTCGATCAGCGACACGTCGGGCACCACCGCCTTGCTGACGATGGAAAACTTCATGCGTTCCTGCTGGTTGGAAATGATCACGAACTGCGACACATCCGCCGAGGTGCCGGCCGTGGTCGGGATCAGGATCAGCGGCGGGCTGGGCACGCGAATCATGTCCACGCCTTCGAATTCGAGGATGCTGCGCCCGTGGGCAACCACAATGCCGATGGCCTTGCCACAATCCATCGGGCTGCCGCCACCGACGGCGACAATCACATCGCAATGGTTTTGCCGGTAGATCTCGGCGCCAAGCATGACCTCTTCCACCCGAGGGTTGGGTGAAACGGCACTGTACAGGCAGTAATCGATGCCCTGCGCCTGCAGGCTGGCCTCTACGTCTGCCACCCAGCCGGCGGCGATCACGCCCGGGTCGCTGACCACCAGCACCTTGCGGGCTCCGAAGGTTTTCGCGTAATTGGCGACATTATGCCGGCAGCCGGCACCAAAGATGATTTCAGGCGATACGAACTTGCGAAGCGGGCTGAAACTCTGGCTCATTGGCAAGCCTGTTCTTATTGTTCTGGAAGGTAACCGCCAGCGTAAAGCATCCCGCAGCGAAAGCAACCAGACCCTTGGGTAGCGCTGGCTCAGCCACGGGCAATCAGGGGAACCGGCCACCGTAACGATGGCCGGGTGGCACATCAACGATTGGCGAAATACATCGTCACTTCAAAGCCGATGCGCAGGTCGGTAAAGGCGGGTTTATTCCACATGGGCAGTCCTCTTCTTGTGCCGGGGGTTCCGGTAGGGGCATTAATGCACGGGGAGTGCCAGGGCCGAATGCTACTTTGGAAGGAGCTTGCGGGGTGCCTTGGTAGGGGCTGCAATACAGCCCCGGTTACTGCAACTACGTGCTATCAGTCATTGATACTCAAAACCCGCCCCGCCTTCTCGGCAGCCTTGCCGCGGGTGGCCAGGCAGTAATACAGCGGCACCGTGACGATCAGGCCGAACAGCCAGGACAAGTCCGCCCCTTCGACAATGTTCGAGTACGGCCCCACGTACAGCGACGTATTGGCAAACGGCAGTTGCACCAGGATGCCGCAGGCATAGGCAATGATCGCGTGGTGGTTGAAGCGGCCATAGATGCCGCCGTCAGCACTGAAGATGGACGCGATGTCGTACTGGCCCTTCTTGATCAGGTAGAAGTCGATCAGGTTGATCGAAGCCCACGGCACCAGCACCAGCAACAGCGCCAGGATCAGGCCGATGAAGTGGCCGATGAAATCCGCCGAGGCGTTCAGTGCCACCAGCCCGCAACCCGCCAGAATCACCGAAGCCAGGATCACCCGCACCTTGATGCTTGGCGTCCACTCGGCCATGAAGGTCTGGATCGCGGTCACGATCGACAGCACGGCGCCATACAGGTTGAGGGCGTTGTGGCTGATGATGTTGAGCAGGAACAGCACCATCAGGATCGGGCCAAGCCAGCCGGTGGCCTGTTTCACTGCGTCCATCGCATCGGTGCCTTCCGGCACGCACAGCACTGCCACCGCGCCAAAGCTGAAGCACAGGATAGTGCCCAGGGTGGCGCCGAAGTAGGTCGCCCAGAACGGTTTGGCAATGCCCACTTCACGCGGCAGGTAGCGCGAGTAGTCGGAGGTGTATGGCGAGAAGCTGATCTGCCAGATGATGCCCAGCGACACGGTGGCAATGAAACCCGACAAGTTGAACGCGCCACGGCTGAAGAAGTCGGCCGGCAGTTCCTGGATGAACATCATGATGAAGCCGGCAAGCAATGCCGAACCCATCACCCAGGTACCGATACGGTTAAGGATGTGAATGAAGCGGTAGCCGATCACGCCGATGGCAGTAGCACTCAGTGCCCCGATCACGATCGCGCCCGGCATCGGCATGCTCGGGGCAATGCCGTGAATGGTCTTGCCCGCCAGGACAATGTTGGAGATGAAGAAGCCGACGTAGATCAGCGCAGTGAAGAACACGATCAGCAGAGCGCCGTAACGGCCGAACTGGCCACGGCTTTGCACCATTTGCGGAATGCCCAGCTGCGGTCCCTGCGCAGAGGCCAGGGCGATGACCACGCCGCCGACCAGATGGCCCAGCACGATGGCTATCAGCCCCCACAACAGGTTCAGGTGGAACACCTGGACCACCATGGCGCCGGTGACAATGGGCAGTGGCGCAATGTTGGTACTGAACCAGAGGGTGAACAGGTCGCGCGCCTTCCCGTGGCGCTCGGCAGGTGGAACGTAATCGACCGTGTGATTCTCGACAAACTGGTTTTGCGATGACGTCTGGGACATAGGATTCAGCTCGAAAGGTCGTTTTTATCTTTGTAAGGAAACCGCATCTAGGCGGCCTCTCAGCTGCGGACCATATTATGGTATTCCAAACTTTTGACAACACTGATCCGTACTAAAAAACGCCCGCTGATCTGCTTGCAAAACCCCTGCGACAAACCACCACACCGCCAAAGCCCACGTAATACGTGGCATTGAGCCGTTCATCGTGAAAACTGAGGCTTTAAAATTCTGCTTGCAAAATAGGTATTACGGTATACCATCAGACACATCAACGATAAAAACCGCGGCCCACCGCAGCCTTTCTGAGGTACACCAGATGATCGACGCAACCGTCTACAAGAACGTCCTGGGCTCCTTCCCGTCCGGCGTTACCGTCATCACCACCCTGGACGACGACGGCTCGGTCGTCGGCCTGACCGCCAGCGCCTTCTCCTCGCTGTCGATGGACCCGCCGCTGGTGCTGTTCTGCCCCAACTACACCTCCGACTCCTACCCGGTGCTGATCAAGCAGAAGCGTTTCGCCATTCACCTGCTCTCGGGTGAACAGCAGGCCGAAGCCTACGCGTTCGCCAAGAAGGGCAAGGACAAGGCCAGCGGCATCGAGTGGAGCCTGAGCGAACTGGGCAACCCGATCCTGGCCGGCGCCACCGCGGTAATCGAATGCGAATTGTGGCGTGAATATGAAGGTGGCGACCACGCCATCATGGTCGGCAAGGTGCATAACCTGATCGTCCCTGCAGAAGCGCCACGGCCGATGGTGTACTGCCGCGGCAAAATGGCCAGCCTGCCGGCCTTTGCCTGAAGCCTATTCTGAATCGAGACAACTGGCGCCACCCCTGCCCGGCGCCAGCCCCTTTCAAGCGTTGAGGAAAGCCACATGAAATTTTCGTTGTTCGTGCACATGGAACGTTGGGATGAACAGGTCAGCCACCGCCAGCTGTTCGAAGACCTGACCGAACTGACCTTGATGGCCGAAGACGGCGGTTTCAGCACTGTCTGGATCGGCGAACACCACGCCATGGAATACACCATTTCGCCAAGCCCGATGCCGCTGCTGGCCTACCTGGCCGCACGTACCGAGAAGATTCGCCTGGGCGCCGGCACCATCATCGCACCGTTCTGGAACCCGATCCGCGTGGCCGGCGAGTGCGCCCTGCTCGACGTGATCAGCAACGGCCGTATGGAAGTGGGCCTGGCCCGTGGCGCCTACCAGTTTGAGTTCGACCGCATGGCCAATGGCATGCCGGCTACCGACGGCGGCAAGGCGCTGCGCGAAATGGTGCCTGTGGTACGCAAACTGTGGGAAGGCGACTACGCCCACGATGGCGAAGTCTACAAGTTCCCTACCTCTACCAGCGTACCGAAGCCCTTCAACGCGACGCCGCCGATGTGGATCGCCGCCCGCGACCCGGACTCACATAACTTTGCCGTGGCCAACGGCTGCAACGTCATGGTCACACCGCTGATGAAGGGTGACGAAGAAGTACTGGACCTGAAGAACAAGTTCCAGGCCGCTCTCGAAAACAACCCGGACGTACCGCGCCCGCAACTGATGGTGCTGCGCCACACCCACGTGCACAGCCCGGCCGAGCCTGAAGGCTGGAAGGTCGGCGCTCAGGCCATCTCGCGCTTCTACCGCACCTTCGATGCCTGGTTTGGCAACAAGACTGTCCCAGTCAATGGCTTCCTTGAGCCAAGCCCGGAGTCGAAGTTTGCCGAAGTGCCGGCGTTCCAGCTGGAGAACATCCGCAAGAACACCATGATCGGTACGCCGGAAGAAATCATCGCGCGTATCAAGTACTACCAGGAGCTCGGCGTCGACGAGTTCAGTTTCTGGTGCGACAACAGCCTGCCCCACGCCGAGAAGAAGAAGTCACTGGAGCTGTTCATCAAGGAAGTGGTGCCGGCGTTCGCCTGAATTCCCTTTGCCTGAAACATTGCGGGACGCGCCCGCTCCCGTGGGCCCCCGTGGCCTGCGTGAGCGGGCTTTTTTTGTGAAACTTGCACTGACCTCTTCGCGGGCGCGCCCGCTCCCACAGGTGCAGCACAGGCCTCGAAAGCTGTGCAGTCAATGTGGGAGCGGGCAAGCCCGCGAAGAGGCCAGTACAGACACCACAAAATACAGGGCATCACGGCACCTTTCGTCCCTCCACAAGAGAATTTTCACCCCCCCTCTTGCACAACAAATATTATGGTATACCATCAGACAGCAAGAGCTGATAACCCTCACTAGGAGCCACCCATGAGTTTCGAAATCCGCAAGATCGTCACCTACTCCGAAGAGACCCGCATCGAAGGCGGCAAGGCCACCGACAAGCCGGTGACCATGGTCGGCCTGGCCGTCGTGATCAAGAACCCATGGGCCGGTCGCGGTTTTGTTGATGATCTGAAGCCGGAAATCCGCGAGAGCTGCTCGGAGCTGGGTGCCCTGATGGTCGAGCGCCTGACTGCCGCCATCGGCGGTGCCGACAAGATCGAGGCCTACGGTAAAGCTGCTGTGGTCGGCGCCGACGGCGAAATCGAGCACGCCTCGGCGGTGATCCACACCCTGCGCTTTGGCAACCACTACCGCGAAGCGGTACAGGCCAAGAGCTACCTGAGCTTCACCAACAAGCGCGGCGGCCCTGGCACCTCGATCCAGATCCCGATGATGCAGAAGGACGACGAAGGCCTGCGTTCGCACTACATCACCCTGGAGATGCAGATAGAAGACGCCCCGCGCGCCGATGAAATCGTCGTGGTGCTGGGCGCTGCCGACGGCGGCCGCCTGCACCCGCGTATCGGCAACCGCTACATCGACCTGGAAGAACTGGCTGCCGAAAAAGCCAACGCTCAATAACAACAACCAAGACGGGCCGGGGCGTGGCGTGCTTACCCGCCGCGCCCGACCTTCAAGGAGCGCCCTCCATGATTCAGCCTGTCGCTGAACGCACACCTGCCGGCACCAGCTACCTGTCCGTCGGCCAGGGCCAGCCTGTGGTACTGATCCACGGCGTAGGCCTGAACAAAGAAATGTGGGGTGGCCAGATCGTTGGCCTGGCCAACGACTACCGCGTCATCGCCTACGACATGCTCGGCCACGGTCAAAGCCAGGTACCGGCTGCCGACACGCCGCTGGAAGGCTACGCCGACCAGCTCGCCGAACTGCTCGACCACCTGCAAATTCAACAAGCGACCGTGATCGGCTTCTCCATGGGTGGCCTGGTTGCCCGTGCATTTGCCCTCAACTACCCGCAGCGCCTGGCTGCCCTGGTAGTGCTCAACAGCGTGTTCAACCGCACCCCCGAGCAAAGTGCCGGTGTTATTGCCCGCGCAGCCCAGGCGGCGGAGCTGGGCCCCGACGCCAACGTCGATGCTGCCCTCGACCGCTGGTTCAGCCGTGAATACAAAGCTGCAAACCCCGCGCAGGTCGCCGCCATTCGCCAAGTGCTGGCGAGCAATGACCCGCAGGGCTACCACACTACGTATTCGCTGTTCGCCACCCAGGACATGTACCGCGCCGACGACCTGGGCAGCATCCAGGTGCCGACGCTGATCGCCACCGGCGAACTCGACTCGGGCTCTACCCCGGCCATGACCCGCCAGCTTGCCGCCAGCATTCCGGGTGCGCACAGTGTGGTCCTGGCCGAGCAACGGCATATGATGCCGGTGGAAGCACCCCGTGAAGTCAACAAGATGCTGCTGGACTTCCTCGCCCAAGCGCGCACCCTCACCGAATCCGCCAAGGGGATAGTTGCATGACCCTCGTTCGTTTCCAGATGTGCATCGACGGCCAATGGCGCGATGCCCAGAGCGGCAAGACCTTCGACAGCCTCAACCCCGCCACCGCCCAAGTGTGGGCGCAGCTGCCCGACGCTGACGAAGCCGACGTGGAGCTGGCCGTACAGGCCGCCCAACGTGCTTTCGACAGTAAAGAGTGGCGCAGCATCACCGCCACCGCACGCGGCAAGCTGCTGCGTCGCCTGGGTGACCTGATTGCCGAGAACAAAGAGCACCTGGCCCAGCTGGAAAGCCGTGACAACGGCAAGCTGATCCGCGAAACCCGCGGCCAGGTCGGCTACCTGCCAGAGTTCTTCCACTACACCGCAGGCCTGGCCGACAAGATCGAAGGCGGTACCCTGCCGCTGGACAAGCCTGACCTGTTCGCCTACACCGTGCACGAGCCGATCGGCGTGGTCGCCGGCATCATCCCGTGGAACAGCCCGCTGTACCTCACCGCGATCAAGCTGGCACCGGCCCTGGCTGCTGGCAACACCATCGTGCTCAAACCTTCCGAACATGCCTCGGCGACCATCCTCGAACTGGCCCGCCTGGCCCTGGAGGCCGGCTTCCCGGCGGGTGTTGTCAACGTAGTCACCGGCTATGGCCCAAGCACCGGCGCGGCGCTGACCCGCCACCCACTGGTGCGCAAGATCGCCTTCACCGGCGGCGCCGCCACTGCCCGCCATGTGGTGCGCAGCAGCGCCGAGAACTTCGCCAAGTTGTCGCTGGAACTGGGCGGCAAGTCGCCGAACATCATCTTCGCCGACGCCGACCTGGACAGCGCCATCAACGGCGCCGTGGCCGGCATCTATGCTGCCTCCGGGCAAAGCTGCGTGGCCGGCTCGCGCTTGCTGGTGCAGGACGAGATTTTCGACGAGTTCGTCGCCCGCCTGATCGAGCGCGCCAAGCGCATCAAGATCGGCAACCCGCAGGACGATGCCAGCGAGATGGGCCCGATGGCCACTGCCCAGCAACTGGCCGTGGTCGAAGGCCTGGTGGCTGCGGCCAAGGCCGAAGGCGCCAAGCTGCACATGGGCGGCAAGCGTGCCGAAGTCGAGGGTGAAGGCTGGTTCTACGAGCCAACCCTGTTCGAGTGCGACAACCACTCGATGACCATCATGCAGGAAGAAGTGTTCGGCCCGGTCGCGGCGGTGATCCGCTTCAAGACCGAGGAAGAGGCGCTTGAGATGGCCAACGACTCGCAGTTCGGCCTGGCCGCCGGTATCTGGACCCGCGACCTGGGCCGTGCCCACCGGCTGGCCCGTGACGTGCGTTCGGGGATCATCTGGGTCAACACCTACCGCGCCGTGTCGGCCATGGCGCCGATCGGTGGTTTCAAGAACAGCGGCTACGGCCGTGAGAGCGGCATCGATTCGGTGCTGGCCTATACCGAGCTGAAGACCGTGTGGATCAACCTGTCCACCGCGCCGATGCCCGACCCGTTTGTGATGCGTTAAGAGGTAGCACGAGATGATCGAACCCGGCATCTACAAAGACGTGATGGGCTCCTTCCCGTCCGGCGTCACGGTAGTGACCACCCTGGACGCCGACGGCGCCATCGTCGGCATCACCGCCAGTGCGTTCAGCGCGCTGTCGATCGACCCGGCGCTGGTGCTGTTCTGCCCCAACTACGCCTCCGACACCTACCCGATCCTGCGTGACAGCAAGCAGTTCGCGATTCACCTGCTGTCGGCCGATCAGACGGCGGAGGCCTATGCCTTCGCCGGCAAAGGCAAGGACAAGGCCAAAGGTATCGAGTGGCAATTGAGCGAGCTGGGTAACCCGTTGCTGGTCAAGGCCACGGCGATCATCGAGTGCGAACTGTGGCGCGAGTACGACGGCGGTGACCACGCGATCATCGTCGGTGCGGTGAAGAACCTGGTGCTGCCGGCCGAGCCGGTGACGCCGATGGTCTACCACAAAGGCAAGCTGGGCGCCCTGCCGCCGCTCGGCTGACAGACTCCATTGGGCTCTTCGCGGGCTTGCCCGCTCCCACAGGGATCGCGCAAAAGCTGAAGCCTGTGCAATACCTGTGGGAGCGGGCAAGCCCGCGAAGAAGCCAACACCGATAACCCTGTTTTCGGGGGCCGCGCTATCGTCTCACCCTCGGTTGCGGCCCCTTTTTTCTTCCGGAGTACGGCACATGAGTAACGAGAAGTACGACAAGGGCCTGCAGATCCGCACCCAGGTGCTGGGCGAGGACTACGTCAACCGCTCGATCCAGAACGCCGACGAGTTCACCAAACCCTTGCAGGAACTGGTCACCGAATACTGCTGGGGCCACGTCTGGGGCCGCGAAGGCTTGTCGCTCAAAGAGCGCAGCATGATAAACTTGGCAATGATTTCCGCGCTCAACCGGCCCCACGAGCTCAAGCTGCACATTCGCGGCGCATTGCGCAATGGCCTGAGCCGTGAACAGATTCGCGAAATTCTGCTCCAGGTCGGCATTTACTGCGGCGTACCCGCGGCGGTAGACAGCTTCCGCCTGGCCCGAGAAGCGTTTGCCGAAGCCGATGCGGAGTCAACCCGTTAACAACGGGCTGTTCGAACCACTGCATGGAAAGCCTCGGTTCGGGGCGTTCCGCGATGTTGGCGCAACAGCCTCTTAAAGAGCGCACCTGATGAAACGCCAGCCACTCGACGACAGCTTCAAGGTCAACCGCAACCCCGTTACCCTGCGCGAAATCGTGCTCGACAAGCTGCGCGCCGCGATCATGAACTTCCACCTGCTGCCCGGCGACCGCCTGGTCGAGCGCGACCTCTGTGACCGCCTCGGAGTCAGCCGCACCTCGGTGCGTGAAGCCCTGCGCCACCTGGAGTCCGAAGGCCTGGTGGAATTTGCCGATGCCAAAGGCCCGCGCGTCGCCATCATTACCCTTGAAGACGCCCGCGACATCTACGAGCTGCGCTGCGTGCTCGAAGGCCTGATCGTGCAGCTGTTCACTCTGAATGCCAAGGCCAAGGACATCCGTGCCCTGGAACGCGCGCTGGAAGTCAACCGCGAGGCCCTCGAAGAGGGCGAGCTGCAGCAGGTGCTGGATTCGGTGCAAGGCTTCTACGACGTGCTGCTGGAAGGCTCCGGCAACCAGGTGGCAGCCCAGCAGCTGCGCCAGTTGCAGGCACGCATCAGCTACTTGCGCGCCACCTCGGTTTCGCAGGAAAACCGCCGTGGCGCCAGCAACCGCGAAATGGAAAAGATCGTCGAAGCGATCAAGGGTGGCGACCCGCTGGTGGCCCATCAGGCTTCGGTCGACCACGTCCGCGCTGCCGCCAAAGTGGCACTGGACTACCTGCGTCAGAAGCAGGACGACAACCCCAAGGTGCGCGACATTGTCGAGCCCCTGGCCCTCAAGGAACCCCGCATAGGTCGCTGATCATGCCCACTGCCCCGCGCTACTGCCCGCACTGCACCACGGAACTGGCCCGGGGCGTTCCCACAGGCGACACCCACGAACGCCTGCACTGCGCCGGCTGCGGCTACATCCATTACATCAACCCGAAGATCATCGCGGGCTGCATCATCGAGCGCGATGGCAAATACCTGTTGTGCCAGCGCGCCATCCCGCCGCGCCCCGGCACCTGGACCTTGCCGGCCGGGTTCATGGAGGCTGGCGAAACCACCGAGCAGGCGGCCCTGCGCGAGGTCTGGGAAGAAAGCGGCGTGCGCGCCGACATCGTCTCGCCGTACTCGATCTTCAGCGTGCCTATAATCTCCGAGGTGTACATCATTTTCCGCGCCATCGTCACCGAAGAGACCGGGCAGTATGGGCCGGAGACACTGGCGTACAAGTTCTTCGAACCCGACGAGATCCCGTGGGACGAGATCTACTACCCGGCAATCCGGCAGATTCTGGAGCGCTACATCCTCGAGCGCCAGGCCGGTGTTTACGGCATTTACATGGGCAATGACGACACCGGCAAGGTGCACTTCATTCGCTAACCGGCTATTCTCGGTGCACCCTAAAGGCCTTGAGTAACAGGACCGGCAGCGCACATGGCGAAATGGCTAGACGGCGGCGGATTGATGGCCGAGCGCATCCGCAACCACGAATGGGCCACGACCCCCCTGGGCCCACTGGAACACTGGCCCGACACCCTGAAGACCACTTTGGCCGTGTGCCTGGCCTCACGTTTCCCGCAGGCCGTGCTCTGGGGCCCCGACCTGCTCACCCTGCACAACGACGCCTTCACCCAGATTCTCGGGCGCAAGCCCTTGGCACTGGGCATTCCCTTCGGCGACGTGTGGCAGGAAGCCTGGGCTGACATAAGCGCCATGGCCGACCGCGCGCTGGCGGGTGAAGCGGTGTACATCGAAGACTTTCCGCTGACCATCGAGCGCAACGGCAGCCCCGAGCGGGCCTATTTCACCTTCTGCTACAGCCCGATTCGCGGCCTTGATGGCGAGGTGCTGGGCATGCTCGATACGGTCAC
Organism: Candidatus Pseudomonas phytovorans; assembly: GCA_029202525.1. Classification (NCBI taxonomy): domain Bacteria; kingdom Pseudomonadati; phylum Pseudomonadota; class Gammaproteobacteria; order Pseudomonadales; family Pseudomonadaceae; genus Pseudomonas; species Candidatus Pseudomonas phytovorans. The sequence continues at coordinate 3,044,588 of CP119325.1, read as the reverse complement.
CGAAACCACCGCCAGCGTGGTCACCAACCAGCGGCTGAATTTTCTCGACAACCTCGGCCGCGCCGTGGCCGACGCCACCGACCCGGACCAGATCATGGCCATCATCACGCGCATGCTGGTCGAGCACCTTGGCCTGTCCAGTTGCGCCTATGCGGTAATGGAGCCGGACGAGGACGGTTTCACCATCTGCGGCGATGCGGTGGCACCCGGCTCACCGCGCCTGGTCGGCCAGTATCACCTGCATGACTTCGGCCGCCTGGCGGTCAGCCGCCTGCGCAGCGGGCTGGCCCTGGTGATCAATGACAACCTCCGCGAACTGGCCGCTGACGAGGCGGCAACATTTCAGGCCATCGGCATTACTGCCACCATCTGTATGCCACTGATCAAAGGTGGCAGGCTGACTGCGCTGATGGCAATTCATGACCGTGTGCCACGGGTATGGACCGACTACGAACAAGCACTGATCAGCGAGGTGACCGAACGTTGCTGGGCGCATATCCAGCGGGCTCAGGCCCATGCCGAAGTGCGCGAGGCGATGGCGGCACTTGAAGCGCTCAACGCCACCCTGGAACACCGCGTCGAAGAACGCACGGCCCAGTTGCTGCATACCGAGGCCGTGCTACGCCAGACACAAAAGCTCGAAGCCATCGGCCAACTGACCGGGGGCGTGGCCCACGATTTCAACAACCTGCTGACCATCATCCGCTCATCGTTGCACTTTCTGCAGCGCCCCAACCTCGATGAGAAACGCCGCGAGCGCTACATCAAGACAATATCTGACACGGTGGACCGAGGCGCCAAACTGACCGGCCAGCTACTGGCCTTCGCCCGCCGCCAGGCGCTGAGCCCGCAACTGTTCGAGGCCGGGCCACGGCTGGAGGCCATGGCCGACATGCTCGACACCGCCACCGGCGCACGCATCCAGGTCCAGCTGCAGTTGCCGCAAGCGCCCTGCCATATCCGCGCTGACCTCAACCAACTGGAAACCGCAGTCATCAACCTGATGCTCAATGGCCGCGATGCCATGGCGGGCGAAGGCGCCTTGCAACTGCGCCTGCAGGCGAACCAGCGCCTGCCAGCCCTGCGCGGCCAGCCGTCACAGCCCGGCCAGTTCGCAGCGATTTCGGTGAGCGACAATGGGACCGGCATCGCCGCCGACATGCTTGAGCGCATCTTCGATCCGTTCTTCACCACCAAGGCACCGGGCGAAGGCACCGGCCTCGGCTTGTCGCAGGTGTTCGGCTTTGCCAAGCAGTCCGGTGGCGATGTTCAGGTCAACAGCGTCGCCGGCCAAGGCACCACGTTTACCCTCTATCTGCCGCAGGAGGATCCGCCTGCGACCTCGCCCGAAGACACCTCGGCCAGCAGCCACTGATACCTTGCAGCACGATGCGCGATCAACGGCGCCCTTCTGCCAGCATGCGCAGCGCCAGCCCTGCCAGCACCGTCCCCATCAACCAACGCTGAACCTGTTGCCAAAGCGGCCTGCCCGCCAGGAATACAGCGATGGACCCGGCCATGACCGCGATCAACGCGTTGACCGTGACGCTGATGGCGATCTGCGTCGAACCCAGTACCAACGACTGCACCAATACGCTGCCATGCCCCGGCTCGACGAACTGCGGCATCAGCGACAGGTACATGACAGCAATCTTGGGGTTGAGCAGGCTGGTGGCAAAACCCATGGTGAATAGCCGCCGCGGGCTGTCGGCGGGCAGGTCACGGACCTGAAACGGTGAACGGCCACCGGGGCGCAGCGCCTGCCAGGCCAGGTACAACAGGTACAATGCACCACCGATCCGCAACGCGTCGTAGGCAAAAGGTACCGCCATTACCAACGCGGTAATACCCAATGCAGCGCAGAACATGTAGATGACAAAGCCCAACGCCACACCGCCAAGGGAAATCAACCCGGCCTTGCGGCCCTGGCAGATCGAGCGGGAGATCAGGTAGATCATGTTCGGCCCCGGGGTCAGGACCATGCCGAGGCAGATCAGGCCGAAAGTGAGCAGTTGCGTTGTTTCAGGCATGGGGCACATCCTGGTTGTGCGTGAAGTTGCAGCGAGTGTATCTGAAGCCCTTTGCAACCGGTCAAGTCAGTTGATTTGCCCGGCAATCAAGCCCAGGGCCACTGTAATCATCGCCACCCCCGACACCCGCCCGACCAGCTTCGCGGCCCCCGGCCGGGTGCTCAGGACTGCTTTGGCGCCATAACCGACCAGTGAGTAGATCACCAGCGAACTGCACAGGTGCACCAGCCCCAGCAGCAGGATCTGCAACGGCACCGGCCAGCTCGATTGCGGGTCGGTGAACTGCGGCAGCAAGGCCAGGAACAGCAAGAAAACCTTCGGGTTCAGGCCGCTGACGCAAAACCCTTTCAACGCCCAGCGCGAGCCCGATTCCCCGGCACCACCCTGCCCGGCCTCGGGCATTGCCGGGCTCAGCAACAGATTGCCGCCCAGCCACAACAGGTAGCTGCACCCTGCCAAGGTCAGCAGGGTGAGCGCCAGCGGGTGGCCCGCCAACAGGCTGCCGACACCTGCAGCCACCACCAGCGTCGCCAGGAAGTGCCCCGACAACATCCCCGCCACGGCGGGCATCACCCAGCGCCCGCGCATGCCTGCCGAGATGGCATAGGCCCAGTCTGCACCGGGGGTGATCACGAACAGCATCGACACGGCCCAAAACGCCGTCAGCACACTGATAGCCACTTGAATCTTCCTTATCTACTGCTTTTGGATGTAGAAAGATTACGGATTCCACCCGGGGATTTTCTTTCGTATATTCCCCATCAGCATTCATTTACTAGAAGATTCTCCCTCTATGGACCGAACAGATCGAAAGATCCTTGCCGAACTGCAAAAAGATGGGCGGTTGTCGGTAACTGAACTGGCCGATCGCGTAGGGCTCAGCCTGTCGCCCTGCCACCGGCGCTTGAAGGCACTGGAAGAGTCCGGAGCGATTCTGGGCTATCACGCCCGCCTTGCGCCGAGCGCCCTGGGGCTGAACTTTGCCGCGTTGGTATTCGTGACGCTGCGCGAGGTGACCCGGCAGCCGGTGGCGGACTTTGAGGCGGCACTGGCCGAAATCCCGCAGATAGTCGAAGCGCAGCGCCTGTTCGGTGACCCGGACTACCTGTTGCATGTGGTAGCCAAGGACCTGCCGGCCTTTCAAAAGCTGTATGACGAGCAACTGACCAGCATTCCCAATGTGAAGCGGCTGAGCTCGACACTGGTGATGAAGGAAGTGATTCAGGACCGGTTGTTGCCGATGTAGCCGTGAATTCCGGTGCGCTGTAAACGCGCACGACGCACCACCAATGCACACCACTTCACGCCAGGCCGAAGCCAAAGCCCTCTACCTCAAGCCTTCCCGCCAGCTGGCACTCTCCTTGCTACCGTCCACCGCTTAAGCTTTTGTCAGCCTTAGGTTTTTTAAGGTTTATGGGTACAAATTTACTAATTTCCCGTTACCCCAGCGCCCCGCATCATCGCTCCAACAAGAACGCGTTGCCCTTCGCCGGCACGCCCCCGGGCAGTTCCCGATGCCCTACCTTGCCTTGGAGTCAGTCATGACCAGTGCAGCCAATTCGGCACCCCTCATAGAAAAACACACGATCGGCTACGTGCCCCCGCAAGACCGCCATGGAAAGGTAAGGGATCTGTTCACACTGTGGTTCGGCGGCAACATTGCGCCGCTGCCCATCGTCACCGGCGCGCTGGGCGTGCAGCTGTTTCACCTGAACCTGATCTGGGGCATCGTTGCCATCCTGGTCGGCCACTTGGTCGGTGGTGTGCTGATGGCGCTGCACTCGGCACAAGGCCCGCAAATGGGCATCCCGCAGATGATCCAGAGCCGCGCCCAGTTCGGCACCCTCGGTGCGCTGCTGGTGGTGGTGATCGCCGGGGTCATGTACATCGGTTTCTTCGCCTCCAACATCGTCCTCGCCGGCAAGTCGCTGCATGGTGTGGTCGAGGCCGTACCGGTGCCGGTGGGCATCGTTATCGGTGCGTTGGGGTCGGGCATCATCGGCATCATCGGCTACCGCTTCATCCATGTGCTCAACCGTATCGGCACCTGGGTGCTGGGCATCGGTATCGTGGTCGGTTTCGCTTACATCTTCACCCATGTGCAAAGCGACGACTTCCTCACCCGCGGCGGCTTCAACCTGGCCGGCTGGCTGGCCACCGTGTCGCTGGCGGCGCTGTGGCAGATTGCCTTCGCGCCTTATGTATCGGACTACTCGCGCTACCTGCCGGCAGATGTGAAAGTCAGCTCGACCTTCTGGACCACCTACCTGGGCTCGGCCCTGGGTTCGAGCCTGTCGTTCATCTTCGGCGCCGTGGCGGTACTGGCAATCCCGGCCGGCATGGACACCATGGATGCGGTCAAGCTGGCCACCGGCACCCTGGGCCCGATCATGCTGGTGCTGTTCCTGCTCAGCGTGATCAGCCATAACGCCCTGAACCTGTACGGCGCGGTGCTTTCGATCATCACCCTGGTGCAAACCTTCGCCTACCGCTGGATCCCCACCGCCAAAAGCCGCGCCGTGCTGTCGCTGATCGTGCTGTCGGCCTGCAGCGTGGTGGCGGTGTTCGCCTCGGCGGACTTCATCGGCCACTTCGTCGACATGGTGCTGGTGCTGCTGGTGGTGCTGGTGCCGTGGACGGCGATCAACCTGATCGACTTCTACGCCATCCACAAAGGTGACTACGACATCCAGTCGATCTTCCAGGTTGATGGCGGTATTTATGGGCGCTACAACCCGCAAGCGCTGATCGCCTATGCGGTGGGCATCGCGGTGCAGATCCCGTTCATGAACACGCCACTGTACGTCGGGCCGATTTCCGAGCACATCAACGGGGCTGACTTGTCTTGGCTGGTCGGGCTGGCGGTGACCTCGCCGCTGTATTGGTGGCTGGCCAGCCGTGACAGTGCCTACCGTCGTCGGCAGACGAGCGCCAAGTTGGCCATGGGGCACTGATTCAACCTGTACCGGCCTCTTCGCGGGACAAGCCCGCTCCCACAGGACAGCCACAGGTTTCCAATGCTGAGGGGACCTGTGGGAGCGGGCTTGTCCCGCGAAGAGGCCGGCACAGGCAACAGATCAATCAGAGGTTGTAGGCCCGCTCATTGTGCTCCGCAAGGTCCAGCCCCTGCTCTTCCTCTTCCCGGCTGGCCCGCAGCCCGATGGTCAGTTTGATGGCACCCAGAATCGCCCAACTCACCACGAAGCAATAGATGAACGTGAATGCTACCCCCTTCAACTGCACCAGTGCCTGCCCGATCGGCGAAACGCCCTCCACGTAGCCGCCCAGCGCCGGCGCCGCAAACACCCCGGTCAGAATCGCCCCGACCATGCCGCCTACACCATGCAGGCCGAACACATCCAGGCTGTCGTCATAACCCAGTACTTGCTTCAACCGGGTGACGGCAAAGAAGCAGATGGCCCCGGTCAGCAAGCCGATCACCAAGGCCCCAAGTGGCCCGACAAAGGCACAGGCCGGCGTGATACCCACCAACCCGGCCAGCGCACCAGAAGCCGCGCCAAGCGCGGTTGGCCGACCATGCATGACCTTCTCGGTCAGCAACCAGCCGACAATGCCGGCACAAGCCGCCACCATGGTCGCCAGCATCACCACCCCCGCCCCCTCGTTGGCCGCCAGCCCCGACCCCACGTTGAAGCCGAACCAGCCCACCCACAGCAGCCCCGCACCCACCAGGGTAAAGCCGAGGTTGTGCGGCGGCATGGCCACCTGCGGGTAGCCCTTGCGCTTGCCCAGCATCAACGCCGCAGCCAAGGCAGCCACACCGGAGTTGATATGCACCGCAGTACCACCGGCGAAGTCCAGCACGCCCCAGTTGACCATCAGCGCCCCCGGCCCGCCCCACACCATATGGGCGATCGGCGCGTACACCAGCACGAACCACGCCGCCATGAACAGCAGCGAGGCACTGAACTTCATGCGTTCGGCAAAACCCCCGGCAATCAGCGCCGGGGTGATGATGGCGAACGTCAGCTGAAATACTGCAAACACGCCCTCGGGGATGGTGCCGACCAGGCTGTCATGGCCGATATCCAGCATCAGTGCCTTGTCCAGCCCCCCGATGAAACTGTTGAGGGTGAGCTGGCCTTCGACCATGCCGCTGGTGTCGACCACCAGGCTGTAGCCGAACAGCACCCAGAGGATGCCGATCACCCCGGCCACGGCGAACAACTGGGTAAACACCGAGAGGAAGTTCTTGGCCCGTACCATGCCGCCGTAGAACAGCGCCAGGCCCGGGATGCACATCATCAGCACGAACATTGCGGCGCAGATCATCCAGGCGGTGTTGCCGGTGTCCAGGACAGGTTCGGCGGCCTGGGCCCGGGAAGTCAGGGCTAACAACATTACAGCGAGGGTGAGGTGCTTCATGGAGTCACTCCTGTGTGAATGATGGATGGCCCTTGGGGCTGCTTTGCAGCCCTTCGCGGGCACGCCTGCTCCCACAGGGGTTGCACAGATCTCAAGCCCCGTGCTGTACCTGTGGGAGCGGGCGTGCCCGCGAAGGGCCGCAACGCGGCCCCAATTACCGGTGGATCAGTACTGCGCCTGCCCCGGCACCCACGCGGTACCCGCCAACGGCACCCGCGCCATGGCCGCCGCTTCCACGGTCAACGCCACCAGGTCCTCAGGGTCAAGGTTGTGCAGGTGCGACTTGCCACACGCGCGCGCCATGGTCTGCGCCTCCAGCACCAGCACCCGCAGGTAGTTGGCCAACCGGCGCCCCGCCTCTTCCGGGTTCAGCCGCTTGGATAGCTCCGGGTCCTGGGTAGTGATGCCTGCCGGGTCACGGCCGTTCTGCCAGTCGTCATAGAAACCTGCCGCCGAGCCAATCTTCTTCAGCTCGCTGTCCAGTCGCGGGTGGTTGTCACCCAAGGCAATCAGCGCCGCCGTACCAATGGCCACTGCATCTGCGCCCAGGGCCATGGCCTTGGCCACGTCGGCACCGTTGCGGATACCGCCAGAGACGATCAGCTGCACCTTGCGGTGCATGCCCATTTCCTGCAGCGCCTGCACTGCCTGCGGGATGGCCGGCAGGATCGGGATGCCGACGTGCTCGATGAACACTTCCTGAGTCGCTGCGGTACCGCCCTGCATGCCGTCGAGCACGATCACATCAGCACCGGCCTTCACCGCCAGCTTGACGTCGTAGTACGGGCGGCTGGCGCCGATCTTCACGTAGATGGGTTTTTCCCAGTCGGTGATCTCGCGGATCTCGGCAATCTTGATCGCCAGGTCGTCCGGCCCTGTCCAGTCCGGGTGGCGGCAAGCACTGCGCTGGTCCACGCCAATGGGCAAGGTGCGCATGCCGGCCACCCGCTCGGTCACCTTCATGCCCAGCAGCATGCCGCCACCGCCCGGCTTGGCGCCCTGCCCGAGGACGATCTCGATAGCATCGGCTTTGCGCAGGTCGTCGGGGTTCATGCCGTAGCGCGATGGCAGGTACTGATACACCAGGTGCTGCGACTGGCCGCGCTCTTCCGGGGTCATGCCACCGTCGCCGGTGGTGGTGCTGGTACCGGCGATGGTCGCACCACGGCCCAGCGCTTCCTTGGCGTTGGCCGACAGCGCGCCAAAGCTCATGCCGGCGATGGTCACCGGGATTTTCAGGTGGATCGGCTTTTTCGCAAAGCGGTTGCCAAGCACCACGTCGGTGCCGCACTTCTCGCGGTAGCCTTCCAGGGGGTAGCGCGACACGCTGGCGCCCAGCAGTAACAGGTCGTCAAAGTGCGGCACACGGCGCTTGGTGCCGCCACCGCGAATGTCGTAGATGCCGGTTTCGGCAGCACGCTGGATTTCCTGGATGGTCAGGCGATCGAAGGTGGCCGACTCACGCAGTACCGGGGGGAATTGCTCGCTCATGGGAATGCTCCTGGATCAGTACGCGCTGGCGTTGTCGACTTTGAAGTTGTACAGCTGGCGGGCCGAGCCGTAGCGTTTGAAATCGGCGGCCTTGTGGTCCAGGCCGGCCTTGTTCAGCAGTTCCTGCAGCTCTTGCAGGTGTTCGGCGCGCATTTCTTTCTCGATGCAGTCCGAGCCCAGCGACTGCACCGAGCCCTTGACGTAGATGCGCACCTCATACAGCGAGTCGCCCAGCGCATCGCCGGCGTCGCCACACACCACCAGCCGCCCGGCCTGGCCCATGAAGCAGCTCATGTGGCCGATGCTGCCGCCCACAACAATGTCCACGCCTTTCATGGAAATACCGCAACGGGCACCGGCATCGCCCTCGATCACCAGCAGCCCGCCATGGGCGGTGGCACCAGCGGCCTGGGAGGCACTGCCCTTGACCCGCACCGAGCCGGACATCATGTTCTCGGCCACACCCACACCCACGTTGCCGTGTACGGTGACGCTGGCCTGTTGGTTCATGCCGGCGCAGTAGTAGCCGGCATGGCCTTCGATATCCACGGCCACGGCGGCGTTGATACCCACAGCCAGGTTGTGCTTCCCGCCAGGGTGGGTCACTTGCCATTCGAGGTCCTGCACCTCGCCGTGCAGGGACTGGTTGAGCACACGCACCGAAGTGCTGGAAAGGTCGATCGTCTTCATAAGGTTCTCCAGGGGTTCGGTGGCAGGTCAGGCGCTTTCGCGCTCCCAGACGTAAAGCGTGGCCGGGGCCGGTTCCCAGACCTTGGCGTTTTCGATGCCCGGCAGACCGGCCAGCGCCTGGTATTCCGAGGCCATGGCCACGTAGTCTTCGGTCTCGGCCAGCACGGCCGGCTTGCAGGCAATCGGGTCACGGATCACCGCAAAACCGTTGCGGGTGCCGATGGCAAAAGTGAAGAAACCGTCCAGGTCTTCCAGCGCGCCATCCAGGGCCTGGGCCAGGCTGTCGCCCTGCTGCAGGCGCCAGGTCAGGTAGCCGGCGGCCACTTCGGTGTCGTTGTCGGTCTCGAAGCTGATGCCTTCGCGCTTGAGTTCCTGGCGCAGGCGGAAGTGGTTGGACAGCGAGCCGTTGTGCACCAGGCACAGGTCGGCGCCGGTGGAGAACGGGTGGCTGCCTTCCATGGTCACTGCGCTTTCGGTGGCCATGCGGGTGTGGCCGATGATGTGGCTGCCCTTCATGCCGGCCAGGCCGAAGCGGCTGGAAATCTCCGCGGGCAAGCCCATGCCCTTGAGGATTTCGATGCTCTGCCCGGCGCTCATGATGCGTACACCGGGGGCCAGCTCGGCCAACGCCGCGCGGGCAGAGGCTTCATCCGTGTGCACCTTGAGCACGGCGGCGCTGGCGTTCTGGAACCAGTCCAGTGAGCAGCCCAGGCAGCCTTCCAGCTGGCCCATCAGGGTGGCCCAGGGGTAGCTGATGTCAGTGGCCTGCAGGGTCAGCTTGACCCAGCCATCGGCCACTTCGTCGCCATAGATGGCGAAGCCGGCGCTGTCCGGGCCACGGTCGGTCATGGCCTGGAGCATGGGTTCGAAGAGCTTGCCAAGCTGTGCTTCCAGCTCGGGCTTTTTCAGGTACAGACCTACGATTCCACACATGGTGATGCTCCTTACTAGGCAGTGGGCGAGCGCTTTCGTATTGGCCGCCCAGGGGATTGGCGGCGGTCAGAAGAATTCGGTGTAACGCTGGATTTCCCAGTCGGAAACGTGGCGGCAGTACTCCACCCACTCCATGCGCTTGAGCTTGATGAACTCGTCGACGATCTCGGCGCCCAGCACCTCGCGGAACAACGGGTCGGCTTCGAGCGCGTCGGCGGCCTCTTTCAGCGATTGCGGCAGGGTCTTGATGCCGCGTGCGGCAATTTCTTCAAGGCTCAGGTTGTAGAGGTTTTCATTGCACATCTCGCCCGGTTCCAGCTGGCGGTCGATGCCATCGAGGCCCGCGGCGATGATCGCGGCGGTGACCAGGTACGGGTTGCACCCGGCGTCCGGCAGGCGGAACTCCAGGCGACCATAAGGAATGCGCACCATCGCCGAACGGTTGTTGGCCCCCCAGGCGACGAAGGCCGGGGCCCACGTAGAACCGGACAACGAACGGCCCACCACCAGGCGCTTGTAGGAGTTGACCGTGGGTGCCGCAAAGGCGCACAACGCCGGGCCGTGGGCCATCAACCCTGCGGCAAAGTGATAGGCCAGTTTCGACAGGCCCATCCCGCTGCTGTCGGACGGGTCGTGGAACAGGTTCTTGTGGGTGCTGCTGGCCAGCGACAGGTGAAAGTGCATGCCGTTACCCGCGCGCTTGGGGTCGGGCTTTGGCATGAACGAGCAGATCATGCCCAGGTCGTTGGCGATCTCGCCGGCGGCCATGCGGAAGAAGGTGAAGCGGTCGGCCGATTCCATGGCGTCGCTGTAGGTGTAATTGATCTCGAACTGGCCGTTGGCGTCTTCATGATCGATCTGGTAGATGTCGAAGCCCACCGGCTGCAGCGCTTCAGTCAGCTTTTCAAGGAACAGGCGCGAACGTGACAGCCCCTTGTAGTCGTAGCAGGGCTTGTCGAGGTTGTCGGAGGCGTCCACCAGTTGCAGCTTGCCGCCTTGGTCGCGGCGGAACAGGCTGAATTCGGGCTCAAGGCCGGTGTTCAGGGTCCAGCCCTTGTCGGCCAGGCGCTGCACCTGCTGCTGCAACACATGGCGGGTGTCGTAGGGCCAAGGCTGGCCATTCACATGGCCCACGCACACCACCCGGCCATAACCTGGCTGCCACGGCACCGGGATCAAGGTGGACAGATCGCCGCGAGCCATGAAGTCCGGGCCGTGCGGTTCCATGCCCATGCCGCAGATGGCGAACCCGGCAAAACCGGCACCCTCCTCGGCTACCATCTTCAGGCCCGATACCGGCACCGATTTGGTCTTCGCCGAACCATGGATATCGACGAACTGCGCCAGCACGTATTTGATGCCGTGTTGGTCGAGGGTGCGCTGGGTTTCTGCTGGCAACATGGGTTGGACACTCCTGGGCAAGGGGCAATGATTCCGCTAAGGAAACTTACTTTCCTGACAGGAATGCAATGTGCTTGCCAACTGTGTCCAGGGTGCTGCTTTGAGTTGCCTATGCTGGCCTCTTCGCGGGCTCGCCCGCTCCCACAGAGTCGCCGCAAAGCCCTGTGGGAGCAGGCGTGCCCGCGAAGAGGCCAGTAAGGCTGCACAAAAACCCAGGCAGGTTTTTAGGCTGTATTTATGGGAAACTAGTTTTCACCTGAGGAAAGAAGCGGCCAGCGCAGCGGCCATTCGCACTTTCCCAGTGCGAAATCTTTATTCTTGAACTGAAACCGTGCAGGACATTCGATGTCGACCCAAACCGAACCGCGCCTTCGCCTGGAGCAGTACCTGGGCCTGCAGATCAAGCGCCAGCGCCAGGCCCAGTCCCTCAAGCTCGCCGATGTGGCGCGCATTGCCGGCATCAGCCAGGGCATGCTGAGCAAGATCGAGAACGCCCAGGTGTCCACCAGCCTCGACACTCTCAGCCGCCTGTGCGACGTACTGGGCATGCCGATGGCCAAGCTGTTCAGCCAATATGACCAGCCCGACGGCAATGCGCTGCTGGTAAAGGCTGGCGAAGGGCTGGAAGTGGTGCGCCGCGGCACCGAAAAGGGCCACACCTACCACTTGCTCAATCACGCCAGGGGGCCGAAGAAGAATTTCGAGGCCTATATGGTGAGCATGGACGACGCCAGCGAAGAGTTCCCGACCTTTGCCCACCCTGGTACCGAGTTCCTCCATTTGCTGGAGGGCGAGCTGGTGTACCGCCATGGCAACCAGCTCTACCACATGCACGCTGGCGACAGCCTGACCTTCGACGGCGAAACCCCGCACGGCCCGGAGCAGCTGGTACAGGTGCCCATACGCCTGCTGTCGATCATGAACTACGGCGACGAGTGACGCGGCGCTGCAAGGCAACAGCTGATGTCGCGATCAGACAAACACACGTCGCCCGCGATCGGCTGACATAACTGTATACAAAGATAATACACCCATCGACCAGCCCCGCGCCGTGGGCTGGCCGACGTGGTACCCGCGAGTAAAACAGCCTCGCTTCACAATTCCAACGCTGTGGCGCCTTTTTGCACCGGGCAGTTCGTCCGGGCTCATAACGATAAAACTCCCAGTATTAAAGACCCGCGTCGCGCAGCCGGGAGTGTATGCGCGCGCCACATTGTGAAGACTTGACTGCCATGATCGCGACTTCAATCCCCGTAGCCGGTGCTGCCACCGGCTACCGTAACGCCCTGTGCGTTGCTCATATTGCCGCTGTGCTGTTCGGCCTGACCGGTATCCTCGGTCACCTGATCGAGGCCGACGCCAGCATCATCACCTTCGGCCGCGCCACATTCGCCTTCATTGCCCTGGGCTTTGTCGCCGGGCTCAAGGGTACACGCCTGCTCGATGCGCTGACCCTGCGCAACCTGCCGATACTCGGCCTGACCGGCGCCCTTCTGGCCACGCACTGGGTAACCTTCTTCATCGCTGTCAAAGTCGGTGGTGTGGCCGTGGCTACGCTGGGCTTCGCCAGCTTCCCGGCATTCATTGCCATGATTGAACGGGGCGTGTTTGGCCAGCGCATTGGTGCCGTGCAAGGCTTGCTGTTGCTGATGGTCACGGCGGGCCTGGTACTGGTGGTGCCGACCTTCGACCTGCTCGACAAAGGCACCATCGGCCTGCTCTGGGGCCTGGGCTCGGGCCTGGCATTCGCCCTGCTGACCGTGGCCAACCGCCGCAATGTCTCAAGCATGAACGCCATGCAAGTGGCCTTCTGGCAGAACGTGGTGGTGGCTGCGCTGGTGGCACCATTCGCCTTCACCCACCTAGGCAGCACCAGCCTGGCGGGCAGTGACTGGGTCAACCTGGCGCTGCTGGGGGTGTTCTGCACCGGGCTGTCGCAGTTCCTCTTCGTCAAGAGTCTGGAAGGCCTGGAAGCGCGCACAGCCGGCATGATCATCGCGCTGGAGCCGGTGTATGCAATCATCGGGGCCTGGTGGCTGTTTGGTGATCAGCCGAGCCTGCTCATGGCTGCGGGTGCTGCGTTGATTGTGCTGGCAACCCTTCTGGCGGCGGCACGCAAGGCACCGGCCGAGCAAGGCGATAAAAGCCGCTGCGCGCATTGATCATGCTGATAGCCTGCGCCCCGCATAGCAGCGGCGGGACCGTCCGCGCGACCCTTCGGGGCGCACGGCCGCACCCACATTGGTGAACTGCCCGTAATGCTCTTGAAGACTGTACTGTGCGTGTGTGCGGGTTCACCCGCGAATGGGCCAGTACCGTCACCCTGCCTAATGCAGGTCTATACACAATTCAAGAAATCTCGCCGCCGCTCTCGACGGCGTGGCCGCATGCGGCATCAATATTGAGAACCGCCTGACCAACGCCTGGGGGACAACCTGCAACCGGTGCAATGCCCCATCCTCATGACGGATCGACATTGCCGACACAAAGCCAACCCCCATTCCCGCACGCACCGCCTCCTTCACCCCTTCCACCCCGGCAATTTCCAGGGCTACGCGCATCGCCACACCATCGCGGGCAAACGCCCGCTCGACGATCTGCCGTACACCCGAACCGCTCTCGCGCAACACCAACGGGTAGGCGCCCAGCGACGCCAGGGTTTGCTGATCTGCGCCAGCCAGCGGATGGCCACTGGGCACGATGGCAACGATCTCGTCCTCGCGCCAGGCGGTCACTTGCGTCCCCAACGGCAGTTCCTGCCCGGGCGGTCCTTCGATCAGGGCGATGTCGACACTGTCCAGCGCAGCGACGATCTCCGCCGTGTTGCCGTGGGACGTAGTCACCAGCACGTCCGGGTGGCTGGCGTGGAAATCGGCGATCAGGTACGGCAGCAGGTAACTGGCGGGCGTGGTACTGGCACCGATCCGCAAGGTACCGCGCTCCAACCCCCGCATGGCCTCACGCAGTGCCTGGGCCTGGCGGAAGGTTTCGCGCAGGCGCTCGGCATGGGCCAGCAGTTGCTCGCCGGCTGCGGTCAACCGCACGCCACGGCCGGCACGCTGGTAAAGCGGCTCGCCAAAGGCCTCCTGCAGCAGCTTGAGCTGGCCGGACACGGCCGGTTGCGACAAATGCAGGGACTGGGCCGCATGGCTGATGTTGCCGTGCTCGGCAACAGTGGCAAACGTTATCAGCTGTTCTGGGGTCATGATTTAAAAATATCAGCTAAACGGATATTTGCCATTTCAAATTACGATTTTTTATAAGCTTATAACCAGATTAACGTAGGCCTTGTCGAAACACCTTTCCGGAGGACTCACATGGCCACGGTTCCGTCCAACCACGCTATTACGCCTACCCTCTCTACCCGAGGGCGGCTCAATGGCATCCTGTTCGTCGCGCTGTTCGCACTGGCGGTCACTCAGCTGGCCGCCCTGCCCGCCATCGCCAACCTGGGCATCAGCCCGTTGATCGTCGGCATCGTTGCTGGCGCGCTGTACGGCAACGCCTTGCGCGATGGTGTACCGGCCAGCTGGGCTGCCGGCATCAACTTTTCCGCCCGCGGCCTGCTGCGCATTGCCGTGGCCTTCTTTGGCCTGCGCGTCAGCCTGCAGGAAATTGCCGAAGTCGGCTGGTCGGGGCTGATCGTGTCGTTGCTGGTGGTTTCAAGCACGCTGCTGATCGGCCTGTGGTGCGGCATGAAGTTGCTCAAGCTGGACCGCGATACCGCCCTGCTGACCGCCGCTGGCAGCGCCATCTGCGGCGCCGCCGCCGTGCTGGCCTTCGAGTCGGCATTGCGCAGTGCCCCGCACAAAAGCGCCATGGCAGTCGGCAGCGTGGTGCTGTTCGGCACCTTGTCGATGTTCCTGTACCCGCTGGCCATCAACGCCGGCTGGCTGCACCTGGACACCCTGGGGGCGGGGCTGTTCCTGGGCGGTACCCTTCACGAAGTCGCCCAGGTGGTGGGCGCAGCAAGTAACGTCAGCCCTGAAGCCACCCATATCGCCACCATCGTCAAGATGACCCGGGTAATGCTGCTGGTGCCGGTACTGCTGGTGGTAGGCCTGTGGATCAGCCGCTCGCGCAAAACCGGCCTGGCGCAGGGCAACGGGCGCATTGCGATGCCCTGGTTCGCCTTCGGGTTCCTTGCACTGGTCCTGGTGAATTCACTGCAGGTACTGCCGGGTAGCGTGACCCAGGCGGTGAACAGCCTCGACACCTTTGCCCTGACCATGGCCATGACGGCGCTGGGGATGGAAACGCGCTTCAGCCAGATTCGCCAGGCCGGCCCACGGGCGCTGGCTACCGGGGCAATTCTGAACCTGTGGCTGGTTGGGGGTGGTTTGGCGATTACCCTGGGTGTGCAGAAGCTGTTGGGCTGACGTGAGAGCGGGTTGGCTTTTTCGCGGGCTTGCCCGCTCCCACAGGTACAGCGCAGGTCTGACAGGCAGCGCATGACCTGTGGGAGCGGGTTCACCCGCGAAGAAGCCAACCCGGTCTCAAGGTTTTTCCTCGCCCCCCTCGTTGCCGCCCACATTTCTCGGTATGGTGTTGTCAAAGAAGGATGTTTTACCCGCACAGGAAAGACTTAGATGCCTCAACGCAATGTCATCAATGCATCCGTCAGCCCCAAAGGCAGCCTGGAAACGCTGTCACAACGTGAAGTGCAGCAACTGAGTGAAGTCGGTACCGGTAGCCTTTACACCCTGTTCCGCCAGTGCGCCCTGGCCATCCTCAACACCGGCGCCCATGTCGACAATGCCAAGACGATTCTCGAGGCCTATAAAGACTTCGAGGTCAAAATCCACCAACAGGACCGCGGTGTGCGCCTGGAGCTGCTAAATGCCCCGGCCGACGCTTTCGTCGATGGCGAAATGATCGCCAGCACCCGTGAAATGCTGTTCAGCGCCCTGCGCGACATCGTCTACACCGAAAGCGAGCTGGCCAGCCAGCGCATCGACCTGGAAAGCTCTCAGGGCATCACCGACTACGTCTTCCACCTGCTGCGCAACGCCCGCACCCTGCGCCCGGGTGTAGAGCCGAAGATGGTGGTGTGCTGGGGTGGCCACTCGATCAGCACCGAAGAATACCAGTACACCAAGAAGGTCGGCCACGAGCTGGGCCTGCGCAAGCTGGACGTGTGCACCGGCTGCGGCCCGGGCGTGATGAAGGGGCCGATGAAAGGCGCCACCATCGCCCACGCCAAGCAGCGCATGCATGGCAGCCGCTACCTGGGCCTGACCGAGCCGGGCATCATTGCCGCCGAGGCGCCCAACCCGATCGTCAACGAACTGGTGATCCTGCCGGACATCGAGAAGCGTCTGGAAGCCTTCGTGCGTGTCGGTCACGGCATCATCATCTTCCCGGGCGGTGCCGGCACGGCCGAGGAGTTCCTGTACCTGCTGGGCATCCTCATGCACCCGGACAACCACGACGTGCCGTTCCCGGTGGTGCTTACCGGCCCGCGCAGCGCCGAGCCTTACCTGCAACAGTTGCATGCCTTCGTCGGCGCCACCCTGGGCGAGGCGGCGCACCGCTTGTACGAAATCATCATTGATGACCCGGCGGAAGTCGCCCGGCACATGGTCGAAGGGCTCAAGGCGGTCAAGCAGTTCCGCCGCGAGCGCAACGACGCCTTCCACTTCAACTGGCTGCTGAAGATCGAGGAAAGCTTCCAGCGCCCGTTCGACCCCACCCACCAGGCCATGGCCGAGCTGGACCTGCGCCGCGAACTGCCACCCCATGAACTGGCGGCCAACCTGCGCCGGGCGTTTTCCGGTGTGGTTGCGGGGAACGTGAAGGACAAGGGCATTCGCCTGATCGAAGAACACGGGCCGTACCAGATCCGTGGCGACAGTGTCATTCTGGACCCACTCGGCCGGCTGCTGCAGGCCTTCGTCGATCAGCACCGCATGAAACTGCCCGGCGGCGCAGCGTATGTACCTTGCTACCAGGTCGTGACCTGACCCTCCTGCTTAATCAGTAATCTTCAGGCCATTGGGGCTGCAAAGCAGCCCCATGAGTCTACTGGTTAAGGTCTACCACCGGCCGCTCGACAAACCGGATACTGTCGCGCCCACTGCGCTTGGACTGGTACAAGGCCACATCCCCCTGCTCGATCAACGCCGCCAGGCTCGCCGGCGGGTGTTCGAACAGGTTGACGCCGATGCTCAAGGTGACGGCCTGGGGCGTAGGCACGGTCTTGGCGGCATACTGCTGAAACTGCTCGCGCAACAGCCCGCCCAGCTCAATCACCCGCTCGCTACTCGCCCCACTCAACAAGATGACGAATTCATCGCCGCCCAGCCGCGCGGCCAGCGCGCGCTCGGGCAGCACTGTGCGAATCATCTCGCTCAGGGCAATCAGCAACCGATCCCCGGCAATATGCCCGTGCAAGTCGTTGACGAGCTTGAAGTTGTCGATGTCGATCAACAGCAACGCACCGGGCTGTGCCGGGCTGACATCCTTGAAGAAGTACTCCGCCCGTACCTCCAGCGCACGCCGGTTGTAAAGCGCGGTCAACGGGTCGCGGGCTGCCAGCCGAGCAATCCGCTCCTCGCGCCGATAGCGCACGGTACCGGTCATCGACAAGGCAATCAGCATGATCGCCATCGCCCCCTCAACCAAAGAAACCTGAATGATCATCCCGCCAAAGGTGGCGAGGTCGATCAAGGTACCCGGTGCAATCGCAATGATCGCCTTGACCACATAGAACAGCCCATGAATCAGCAATACGTAACGCAGCTGCACGGCGCCGACGCTCAACGACTTGCCGTGGGGACGCAACAGGAAGCTGGCCTTGAGCGTCAACGCCGCTATCAGCAACGAGTTGACCATCAGCATTACTTTCGACCACTGTGGCCCCACAGGCAGCAACAGCAAGGTGAACCAGACAAGCACAATCATCAGCCAGGCCCGCGACAGGCGGTCCTGGGTAAAACGCAACACGCCCATCAGGAAAAACGCGTGCGCTACTACCAACAATCCGTTGGCAAACCAGATGCCGATGAACAGCAAACCGATCCCGCGCAGCAAGGCCAGGATGCAACCGACAGTGATGGTGGCGAAACCCGCGCTCCAGAACAGCAACGAGGGCTCGCGGACACTGCGCCATTCAATCGCCAAATACAGGGCAGCCGCTGCTGCCAGGGCGACCGAAATGGTCAGCATCGTGGGTGGGTCTAGCGCCATATACGCTTTGGCCTATCTGGTTAACGAGGAAAAGGCGCGATTGTATGCGCTTGTGATGACTTTTCAGAGAGGCCTTGGTCAGGAGCCTGTAAATCATGGCTCGACGTCAAGGCTGCCCCTCAAGCTAGATATCATATTGATATCACCGTCTGCTGGGTAGCTGAGCTGACGATCAGTCACCCTTCATGGCGATCACCCGCAGCAGGGGCAGTCAACTGCCGCCCCGACAAAAAGCTCACCAGCTGCCGCCCGTGTGAGCTCAGGCGCTCCCAGTCACGGAAACACAGGCGCAGTTCAAGGGTGGCCCAGCTTTGCGCCAGGGCCACCCGGCGCACCGGCAATTCCTGCTCGGCGCGTACGGCGGCGGTTTCAGGCAGCATGGCCACGCCCGCACGCTGTGCCACCAGTTGCGCGATGGCCTCGAAGCTGGGGGCCCGCACACGTACCTTCAGCGGCATGGCCAGGTTCATCGCCAGTTCCTCGACAAAGCGCTGCATCGGCCGCCCAGCCGGAAGGCAGATGAACGCGTAGCCCAAGGCATCGACCAGACGCAGTTGCTCGCGCCCGGCCAGGGGATGGTCGGTGGGCACCAGCATCACCAGCCGCTCGGTGCGAAACGGCAGCGATACCACACCCCCGCTGGGCAGGATGCCGTCGTACACACCAATCTCGCACTCGTTGGCCAGCACCACCCGCAGCACGTCCACGCTCTTGTGCTCCATCAGTTGCAGGTCGACTTCCGGGTAATCTGCCAGAAACGGCCCCAGTATTGCTGGCAACAATGTGCTGTTGGCCACCGTCGAAGCCGCCAGACGCAAGGTGATGCGCTGCTCACCAGCCATTTGCTGCAAGGTCTCTTGCAGTTTTTGCGCTTCGCCGAGCACATTGCGCGCCCCCTCCAGCATCAGGCGCCCGGAAGGCGTCAGTTGCATGCCATCGGCCTTGCGGGTGAACAACACCAGGCCACAGCGCTCTTCGAGCAGACGCAGACGAGTACTGGCAGCCGATACGGCCACCGGAAAGGTCGTAGCGGCCTTGCTCAGGCTACCGGTGGCGGCAATAGCCATCAGCAAGCGCAGGTCAGTCAGATCGAATCGCATGCCTTTCTCCAAAACAGAAGACCCTATTCGATAAAAAGCGATTCTAGCGCAACGGCCTTCTGTTCAGAATAAGCCCTGCCTTTCTTCTGCCGCAGGTACTCCATGAACGCATTACGCAGCCTGATTCAACGCCAGATGCAGAGCGGCGCCTTGTACGCCGTACTGGCCGCCCTTGGCTTCAGCTTCAAGGCCATTTTCGTCAAGCTCGCCTACGCTGCCGGGCCGGTGGACGCCATCAGCCTTTTGGCCATGCGCATGGGGCTGGCGCTGCCGTTGTTCGCCTGGTTGGTATGGGCCAGCCGTAGCCAGGGCAGCGCCCCTCTCAATCTGGGCGACGGTTTGCGTGTGGCCTTGCTTGGGCTGCTCGGCTATTACCTGGCCAGCCTGTTCGATTTCTATGGCTTGCAGTACATCAGTGCCGGGCTCGAACGGCTGATTCTGTTCACCTACCCGACACTGGTGCTGGTGTTCCAGGCCATCGCCCTGCGTGAACGGCCAAGCCTGCGCACCTTGTCGGCCATGGGCCTGTGCTACCTGGGTCTGGGCATCGCCTTTGTGCATGACATCAGTGTCGCAGGGGTAGGCCAGCAGGTGGTGCTGGGCTCGCTGTGGGTGTTTGCCAGTGCCGTGACCTACGCACTTTACTACGCCGGTACCGGGATGATGCTCAAACGCATGGGCTCGATGCGCCTGGCCGGGTTGTGCGGCACCGCGTCCTCGCTGATGGTGTTGGCGCATTACCTGCTGGTAGCCCCCGTCGGGCAGTTGTGGCAATTGCCCGGCGCAGTGTGGGCCAATGCCGGGTTGATGGCGGTGTTTTCCACGGTGCTGCCGATTTACTGGGTGGCGCTGGCGATCCAGCGGCTGGGGCCTACCCATACGGCGGCGGTGGGCAACCTGGGGCCGGTGCTGACGGTGTTGGCGTCATGGGCACTTTTGAGTGAAGAGATTTCCCTGTACCAGGTGGTCGGGCTGACAGTGGTGCTGTTTGCCGTGTCGCGGCTCAAACCGCGAAGCAAGAAGGAGGTGGAGGTAGCTACGTTGAGCGGCCCGGCGCGATCCCTGTAGGGGCGCGCCAGGCAAACCATCAGAGCACCCGCTTGATCAAAGGCTCCAACCGGCTAAAGCGCAACCGCCGCAGCAACTTGCGTACTTCCTTGGGGTGCTCGGCCTTCACCCCCAGCGCCTCTGCCGAGCCAATTTTTGGCGCATGTCGGCGTAGAGCGGTCAGCTCCGCTTCCCGTGGTGCCAGCCATTGCCCTTGCGGGTCATCGATCAGCAGGCCGTTTTCCAGGTCCAGGTTGAACCCGCGCGGGTTCAGGTTGTTGCCGGTCAGCAGCGAATAGCGTTGGTCGACCCACACGCCCTTGGCGTGGAAGGTATGCCCGGGATCGTTCCAGATGCGCACCTGCAACTGGCCGCTGGCAATCTCGGCATGGCGGCGCCGGGCGAAGGTACGCAGGTTATCTTCGTACAGATAAGGCAAGGCACCACTGGCACTGAACGGCTCACCGGGGGCGATATAAAAGTCGTTGGCCGTGCGATCACCGACAATCAGCTCAACTTGCACGCCCCGCGCCAGCGCATGGTCAAGCTCGCGCATCACCACCCGCGGCGGGTTGAAGTACGGCGTGCTGATGATGAGTTGCGTGCGCGCCGCCGCCAACAAGGCGCACATCGCCCGGTTCAACGGGTTACCACGGCCTACGCCCAACAGCGGGATCACCCGCAGCCCCTGCCCTGCCACGCTGGCTGGCGCCTCGTAAGCCATGCGCCGCAACCGCGCGCGCAAGCGCCGGATGTCGCCGCGCAGGCTACGGGTGGCGGGTGGCGCAGGCAAGTCCAGGCGCGGTGTGGCGGTGTGGTGCAGCAGGCGCTGTACCAGGTCGACCATGGCGTCTGCCAGCCCCGGCGACTGGAACAGGTGGTAGCGGTCCAGGCGATAGCGGTCGAAGCGGTGCAGGTAGACGTTGTTCAGGCTGGCGCCGGTGTAGATCACGCAGTCGTCGATGATGCTGCCCTTCAGGTGCAACACGCCGAACAGCTCGCGGGTCTGTACCGGCACCCCGTGAATGACGATATCCAGCCCGCGCAACTGGCGTTGGGCCTGGTACCACGCGGCGTTACCCGGCTGACGCCCGCCCCCCAACAGACCACGGCGGGCACGGAACCAGTCGACCACGATGGTGATTTCCAGGCCTGGCCGCTCGGCCTTGGCCTGGTACAAGGCATCGAGCACTTCCTGGCCGGCCTCGTCTTCCTGCAGGTACAGCGCGACGATGACGATGCGCCGGGCCGCAGCGCGGATGCGTTCGAGCAAGCAGGCGCGGTAGGCCTTGGCATCGGGCAGCACCTGGATCGACTCGGGCGACAGGGCGTAGCCTGGCAATGCCGCCAGCATGGATTCGGGGTTCACGAACGATCACCTTCTGTGTGCAATCACTGTCGGCCCTGCCAGCCGGCGGAGCCATTCCTGGCCGCTGCGCCCTGGGTGTAAGATCGACCCGGCAACGACCCATAAAAACAAGAACCACGCGAGGCTGTATTTTCTCACTGCCCCTGACGAACTATGCCTCAGCTTGCACAGGAACAGCGCAATGGTCCACCCCGCTTCTGCAAACCTATCGCCGTCTATTGTAAAGAGTTGTTCCGTAAAGACCTTCGGCTTTCTGATATTGCCCAATTTCACCACCATCGGCCTGGCATCCGCGGTGGAGACACTGCGCATGGCCAACCTGGCGGCGCGCAAGCCACTGTTTCGCAGCGTGCTGATTGCCGCGGACGATGCCCCCGTGGTTGCCAGCAACGGGATGCGCGTACTGCCCGACTACAGCATCGCCAACGCCCCCGGGCTGGACGCGCTGCTGGTGGTTGGCGCCAACCCGATCGACCGTGGCCGTAGTAGCCGCCCGCTGATCGACTGGTTGCGCAAGCTGGCCCGCCAGCACCTGCCATTGGGCGGTATCTGCACCGGCAGCTACCTGCTGGCCAAGGCCGAACTGCTCAAAGGCTACCGCTGCACCATCCACTGGGAAGACCTGCCGACATTGCAGGCGCACTTCCCTGGCATTGTCATTTCCAGCCAGCTGTTCGAACTGGACCGCGACCGTTATACCTGCTCGGGCGGTGTGGCAGCCATGGACATGATGCTGCAACTGGTGGCCCGCGAACCCGGCGGCCAGGACATCGCGGCGAAGGCGGCCGAGCTGTTGCTCTGTGACCGGGTGCGGGGCGAACGCGAGCGCCAGCGGGTACCGCTGCGCACCCTGCTTGGCAGCGCCCAACCCAAGCTGAGCCAGGTGGTGGCGATCATGGAGGCCAACCTGGAAGAACCCCTGGGGCTGGAAGAGCTGGCAAGCCTCAATGAAGTGACTGTGCGTCAGCTGGAGCGGTTGTTCCACAAATACTTGCAGCGCACACCCAGCCAGTACTATCTGGAGCTGCGGCTGTCGCGGGCGCGGGAGTTGCTGCTGCGCAGTGATGTGCAGGTGCGCGAGGTGGCGCTGGCCTGCGGGTTCAGCTCGCCGGCGCATTTTTCCAAGAGTTACAGCCGGTTCTTCGGTTTATCGCCACTGGGGGAGCGGCGGCAGGCTTCTTTGCACTGACTCATGGCTTGCACCGGCCTTACCGGCCTCTTCGCGGGCTCGCCCGCTCCCACAGTAATTGCGCCAATCCTGAAGGCAGCGCAAATCCTGTGGGAGCGGGCGAGCCCGCGAAGAGGCCGGTACAGGCTGATCAGTCTTCCAGAGCCGAGTGCGCAGTTTCCCTACACATCAGCATGGCCACCAGCGCCACCAGTGCTGCCGCCAGCAAATACCCTGCCGGTGCCAGCTTGCTGCCGGTCACCTGGATCAACCAGGTGGCAATGAAGGGTGCGGTCCCGCCAAACAGCGCATTGGCCACATTGAAGCTCAGGGCAAACCCACTGAATCGCACCCGGGTCGGGAATATCTCGGCCAGCAGGCAGGGCAAGGTCCCGTCGTTCATGGCCAGTATCGCCCCGAAGCAAATCTGGATCGCCAGGATGACCAGCAGCGGCTGCCCGTCCAGCAGGCGAAACAACGGCACGGTCAGCCCCAGGAACAACAGCGACGCCACCACCAGCATGGTCTTGCGGCCGAACCGGTCGGACAGCCGCCCCATCAGGAAGATCAAGCCAATGTAGGTCGCCAGCGATACCGTAGAAGCAATGAATGAATCCCGCTCGCTCATGCCCATCTCGGTGGACAGGTAGGTCGGCATATAGCTGAGCAGCAGGTAGAACGCCACCGCGTTCAGGCAGGTAACGCCAATGCCGATGGCCAGGCTGCGGCGGTGCTGGCCCATCAGTTCGCGCAGCGGCATCGGGGCCATGCCGGCCTTGTGTTCCAGGCGCTGTTCCATTTCCAGAAACTTGGGCGTGTCCTGCAGGCTCATGCGGATATAGCGCCCCACCAGGCCGAACGGTGCCGCCAGCAGGAAGGGCAGGCGCCAGCCCCATTCATGCAGGGCTTCGCTGCTGAGCAGCTCATGCAGCACCGCCACGAACGCCGCACCGAACAGCAGCCCAGCCGCCGTGCTGGCCGGCACGATGCTGGTGTACAGGCCACGCCGGCCAGGCGGCGCGTATTCGGCAAGAAACGCCGCAGCACCGGCGTACTCACCCGAGGCAGAAAAGCCCTGCACCAGACGAATCAGCAACAGCAGGGCCGGCGCCCACAGGCCGATTTGCGCATAACCCGGCAGCAGGCCGATGCAGAAGGTGGACACCGACATGATCAGGATCGACCACGACAGTGCGTTGCGCCGGCCATGACGGTCGCCAAAGTGCCCCCAGACGATGCCGCCCAGCGGGCGCACCAGGAAGGACAGGGCAAACACGGCGAAGGTTGCCAGCAGGCCGGTGGACTTGTCAGTTTGCGGGAAAAAGGTGGCGGCGATGATCGTGGCCAGATAGCCGTAGGCGGCGTAGTCGAACCACTCGACAAAGTTGCCCATGAAACTGGCCCGGGCGGCCTTGCGCAAGGCCTGGCGTTCGGCGCTGGGCGCGGTGCCGTCGAGGGTGGGTGCATTCAGGGTGGTGCTGGACATGACGGGTACCCTCTGGTTCTTTTAATTGGAGGCAGGGTCTGCTGGTCATACGGTGATATTTTTGTTGTCCGGGCTGGCCTCTTCGCGGGCTCGCCCGCTCCCACAGGTACTTCACAGCATTCTGAACCTGTGGTGCACCTGTGGGAGCGGGCAAGCCCGCGAAGAGGCCAGCGCCGGTCTTTATTTGCGAATGATGTTGTGCTCCGGTCCAAACGGGAACCTGGTGATGTTCTCGGCACCGCTGTCGTTGACGATCAGGATGTCATGCTCGCGATACCCGCCCGCCCCCGGTCGCCCTTCGGGCAGCATGATCATCGGCTCGATCGAAACCACCATGCCAGGCTCCAGCACCGTGTCGATGTCTTCGCGCAACTCCAGCCCCGCCTCGCGGCCGTAGTAGTGGCTCAAGGTGCCGAACGAATGGCCATAACCGAAGGTGCGGTACTGCAGCAGGTCGTGGCGCAGGAAGATTTCGTTCAATTCGCGGGCGATATCGCTGCAGCGCATACCTGGGCGTACCAGTTTCAACCCCGCCTCGTGCACCTCGACGTTGGCCTGCCACAGACGCAGGTATTCGTCCGGGCAGTGGTCGAGGAACAGTGTGCGCTCCAGCGCGGTGTAATAGCCCGCGATCATCGGGAAGCAGTTGAGGCTCAGGATTTCACCCTTGCCGACACGGCGGCTGGTGACCGGGTTGTGTGCGCCATCGGTGTTGAGCCCGGACTGGAACCAGGTCCAGGTGTCCATCAGCTCTGCATCCGGGAAGCGCCTGGCGATTTCGCGGACCATCGCCTGGGTGGCATGCAGCGCCACCTCATACTCCGGCACCTGTTCGCGCAGCGCTTCTACCACCGCCGCACCGCCGATATCCGCCACCTGCGCACCATGGCGGATCAGCGCCTGCTCCTCGGCCGACTTGATCATGCGCATGCGCATGCACGGCGCGCCTATGTCCAGCAACTCGGCTTTGGGGTAGCAGGCGGCCAGCTTGGCATGGTTCTGCAGGTTGAGGTGGTCGTGCTCGACGCCGATACGCGAGGCCAGCGGCAGCGCTTGCTGAATGGCAACAAAGTAGTTGTCGCGTTGCCAGTCGGTGTAGACGATGTTGTCAGTACCGACCGTACGCCGCCAAGGCTGCCCGCCATCGATGTTGGCACTGATAGAGACAACCTTGTCCTGAGTGATCACCAGCGCATAGGGCCGGCCAAACGAGCAGTACAGGAAATCGCTGTAGTAGTTGACGTTGTGGTAAGAAGTGAAAATCGCCGCCTCGATGTCCTGTTCGGCCATGTAGGCCCGCAGCCGGGCGTGGCGGGCCGCATATTCCTGTGCCGAGAAGGTCGGCTGCACCTTGTCGCCATTGCGGATTTTCAGGGTCTTGGGCATTTGCATGGTCGGGGTTCCTTGTCGTTGTAAGCACGCTGTTCAGGCTGGCTGCCTGAGAACCATTGCAACAGAACCGCCGAAAACGCTTTTGTATCTATCCGACCTCGAATTGGCGTTATCACCACTGGCATTAGGGCCGCCCAGCCCCCCTGCAATCTCCAGGCAAACGAGGGAACTACTACCACCCCCGCGCTTTCTTAAGCACTGAGTGGTTTATTTCCCTGTGCTTCACGCTACCGGAGAACACGATATGCGCCACCTACTCCTCGCCCCTGCGCTGCTGCTCCTGCTGCCTGCTGGTGCTGCCCTGGCCCGCGTCGATGCGGGCGACGTCGCCACCTCGGCCGGTGTTTCCGCTTCGCTGTATTCGACCTTCAAGGACGACAAACGGATCATTCCGGCCCGTGACGAGCTTTCTGCCTTCGTTGCCAGCGGCGGTGCAATCCGTGGCGCCTATGTGGAGTCGGCGCTTGAACAGGCCCGCAAGGACCACCCAGGGCTGCAGGCCAATGATGAAGAACTGGCCAAGGCCATCCTGTCGCAGGATGACCGCATAGCCGATCATTGATGTAAGCCTGTACCGGCCCTTTCGCGGCGACATGAGCCTCGAAAGGGCTGGCACAATGCTTGTTTTCCTGCTGGTAGAACCAGTGCTTAACTTACTCGAGCCCAGGTGCTGGCACGCGTAACCTGAAACGGTTACCGCTTTGCCAACAACAACAAGAACCGTTGCCGAGTGAGCCGATGAATATCCTGTACGACGAACGCGTCGATGGCGCGCTGCCGGCTGTCGACCAGGCAGACCTGCTACAGGCACTGCGCAGTGCCCTGCCGGACCTCGAAATCCTGCACCGCGAAGAAGACCTCAAACCCTATGAATGCGATGGCCTGTCGGCCTATCGCACGGTGCCGCTGCTGGTGGTGCTGCCCGAGCGCCTGGAGCAGGTGCAGACGTTGCTCAAGCTTTGCCACCAGCGCGGCGTACCCGTGGTTGCGCGTGGCGCCGGTACCGGCCTGTCGGGCGGCGCCCTGCCACTGGCCAAGGGCATCCTGCTGGTGATGGCACGCTTCAACCGCATCCTTGAGGTCAACCCGCAGGGTCGCTTCGCCCGTGTGCAACCCGGCGTACGCAACCTGGCCATCTCCCAGGCCGCCGCCCCCCATGGCATGTACTACGCACCAGACCCTTCCTCGCAAATCGCCTGCTCCATCGGTGGTAACGTTGCCGAGAACGCGGGGGGCGTGCACTGCCTCAAGTACGGCCTGACCGTGCACAACCTGCTCAAGGTGGACATTCTCACGGTCGAAGGTGAACACCTGACGCTGGGCAGCGATGCTCTGGACACCCCCGGTTTCGACCTGCTTGCACTGTTCACCGGTTCCGAAGGCATGCTCGGTATCGTCACCGAAGTCACCGTGAAACTGCTGCCAAAGCCCCAGGTGGCGCGGGTGCTACTGGCCAGTTTCGACAGCGTCGAGGACGCCGGCCGGGCGGTGGCCGAAATCATTGCCGCCGGCATTATTCCAGGCGGCCTGGAGATGATGGACAACCTGGCGATCCGCGCCGCCGAAGACTTCATTCATGCCGGCTACCCTGTGGACGCAGCCGCCATTTTGTTGTGCGAACTGGATGGCGTAGAAGCCGATGTGCACGACGACTGCGA
This sequence comes from Candidatus Pseudomonas phytovorans, assembly GCA_029202525.1. Taxonomy (NCBI): domain Bacteria; kingdom Pseudomonadati; phylum Pseudomonadota; class Gammaproteobacteria; order Pseudomonadales; family Pseudomonadaceae; genus Pseudomonas; species Candidatus Pseudomonas phytovorans. The sequence goes on along the minus strand of CP119325.1, from coordinate 3,017,249 downwards.
ACGGGTGGCCGCCGTGCTGACACAAGCCGGAGCCCGCGAGGTGCGCCTGGCCTGCGACGAGGCCGAGCGCGTGCGTTTCTGGGCCGGGCGCAAGAACGCCTTCCCGGCGGTGGGGCGGCTATCACCAGACTACTACTGCATGGACGGCACCATCCCGCGCCGCGAACTGCCGCGGGTGCTCAGGGGCATCAGTGACCTGTCCAGCGAATACGGCCTGCGCGTGGCCAACGTGTTCCACGCAGGCGACGGCAACATGCACCCGCTGATCCTGTTCGATGCCAACCTGCCCGGCGAGCTGGAGCGCGCCGAAGCCATCGGCGGCAAGATCCTTGAACTGTGCGTGGCGGTGGGCGGCAGCATTACCGGTGAACACGGCGTGGGCCGCGAAAAAATCAACCAGATGTGCGCACAATTCAACAGTGACGAAATCACCCTGTTTCACGCGGTAAAGGCTGCCTTCGACCCGCAGGGCCTGCTCAACCCCGGCAAGAATATACCTACCCTGCACCGCTGCGCCGAATTCGGCGCCCTGCACGTGCACCATGGGCAACTGCCCTTCCCCGAACTGGAGCGCTTCTGATGAGCATGGACCGCGACTTCAGCCAGGCCCTGCTGGAGCAGGTCAACCAGGCCCTGAACCAGGGCACGCCATTGCGTATCCTGGGCAGCAACAGCAAGGCCATGCTCGGCAGCCCGGTGGCCGGTGAGGTACTCGACACCCGCAGCCACCGAGGCATCGTCAGCTACGACCCGACCGAACTGGTGCTCACCGCCCGTGCAGGCACACCGCTGCGCGACATCGAAGCAGCCCTGCACGAAGCCGGCCAGATGCTGGCCTGCGAACCCCCGCACCTGGGCCCCGAGGCCACCTTGGGCGGCATGGTCGCGGCGGGGCTGTCCGGTCCCCGACGGCCGTGGGCCGGCTCGGTACGTGACTACGTACTTGGCACACGGGTGATTACCGGCCACGGCAAGCTGCTGCGCTTTGGCGGCGAAGTGATGAAGAACGTCGCCGGTTACGATGTATCACGGCTGATGGCGGGCAGCTTCGGTTGCCTGGGGCTGTTGACTGAAGTGTCCTTGAAAGTGCTGCCTCGGCCGCGCGAATGCCTGAGCCTGCGCCTGCCGATGGGCGCCCACCGGGCACTGGCCGAGCTGGCCGAATGGGGCCAGCAGCCACTGCCGATCAGCGCGGCCTGCCACGACGGCAACGCGCTGTACCTGCGCCTGGAGGGCGGTGAAGGCTCGGTGCAGTCGGCCCGCCAGCGCCTGGGCGGCGAACCCCTCGACAGCAGCTTCTGGGGCGACCTGCGCGAACAGCGCCTGGCGTTCTTCAATGACCCTGCCCCGCTCTGGCGTTTGTCGCTGCCCAACGCCACCGGCGAGCTGCACCTGCCCGGCCAGCAACTGATCGACTGGGGGGGTGCCCAGCGCTGGCTTAAGTCCAGTGCGCCGGCGCAGGCGATTCGCGACCAGGTCGCCCAGGTGAGCGGCCACGCCACCTGCTACGCACCCGGTGCCGCCAGCAGCCCGCCGCTGCCCGCTGGACTGATGCGTTACCACCGCGCCCTCAAGCAACAGCTCGACCCCCAGGGGGTGTTCAACCCTGGCCGCCTGTACCCGGACCTGTGAGGCCAGACCATGCAAACCAACCTGAGCGAAGCAGCCCGCCACCTGGCCCGTGCCGACGAGGCCGAAAGCATCCTGCGCTCCTGCGTGCACTGTGGTTTTTGCACCGCCACCTGCCCCACCTACCAGCTGCTGGGCGATGAACTGGACGGCCCGCGCGGGCGCATTTACCTGATCAAGCAGATGCTCGAAGGCGAGCCGGTCACCGCCAGCACCCAACTGCACCTGGACCGCTGCCTGAGCTGCCGCAACTGCGAAACCACCTGCCCATCCGGGGTCAAGTACCACGACCTGCTGGACATCGGCCGCGCGGTGGTCGAACAGCAGGTGCCACGCCCGCTTGGTCAGCGTCTGCTGCGCCAGGGCCTACGCGCGGTTGTGCCACGCCCTGCACTGTTCAAGGCCCTGACCCGCAGCGGCCAGGCCCTGCGAGCGCTGCTGCCAGCCACGCTCAAGGGCAAACTACCGTCGCGCATCACGCCACCCGGCGAGCGCCCCGCACCACGCCACGCACGCCGGGTGCTGATGCTTGAGGGCTGCGTGCAGCCGGCCCTGTCACCCAACACCAACGCCGCTGCCACACGCCTGCTCGACCGCTTGGGGATCAGTGTGCAACCGATCCGTCAGGCCGGTTGCTGTGGCGCGGTGGACTACCACCTCAATGCCCAGGCACAAGGCCTGCAGCGTGCGCGGCGCAATATCGACGCCTGGTGGCCGGCCATCGAAGCGGGTGCCGAGGCCATCGTGCAAACCGCCAGCGGCTGCGGCGCGTTCGTGCGCGATTACGCTCACCTGCTGGAGCACGACCCCCACTACGCAGGCAAAGCTGCAACCGTCAGCGCGCTGTCCCGCGATCTGGTAGAAGTATTGCGAGATGAGCCGGTCGAGCAACTGGGCCTGTGCGCCGAACAACGCCTGGCCTTCCATTGCCCCTGTACACTGCAACACGCGCTGAAACTGGGAGGCGCGGTAGAGTCGCTGCTGACGCGCCTGGGCTTTACCCTGACCTCGGTGCCGGACAGCCACCTGTGTTGCGGCTCGGCTGGCACTTATTCGCTGACCCAGCCTGAACTGTCGCGGCAACTGCGTGACAACCGCCTCAACGCACTGGAAAGCGGAAAACCGCAAGTCATCGCCACCGCCAACATCGGCTGCCAGGTCCACCTCGACGGGGCCGGACGCACGCCGGTGCGGCACTGGATCGAAATCGTCGAAGCAGCCTTGAACCCGGAGACCCCCCATGCATAGCAAGTTCGTGATCGGCCAGGCCGAAGTCGCCCGCGTACTGACCGCCGCCCGCCAGGAGGCCCTGGCCCGGCAATGGACCGTGACCATCGCCGTGGTCGATGACGGCGGCCATCCACTGGCTCTGGAGCGTATGGATGGCTGTGCACCGGCCAGTGCCTACATTGCCGTGGAGAAAGCCCGGACCTCGGCGCTGGGGCGCAAGGAAACACGGGATTACGAAGAAATGGTCAATGGTGGCCGCACCGCGTTCGTCACCGCACCGCTACTGACCAGCCTGGAAGGTGGCGTGCCCCTGCGGGTGGATGGCCAGGTGGTAGGTGCCATCGGTGTGTCCGGGGTCAAGTCTGAACAGGACGCCCAGGTGGCCAAGGCCGGGGCGGCTGCCCTGTAAATCCTGTCCCGGCCTCTTCGCGGGCAATGCCCCTCCTGCACCGATGGGTGCAGACCTGTGCCACCTGCCAGTCAGGGTGGCATTTCGGCGGCTTCAGAAATTTCCCACAACACCCTCGGAAGCGTCCTACTTGCTGCCTCTGCGCACAGAAAACAAGATCGGAACCGGACAATGCAAGGTCGCGATCCCGAGGAGGCTCCGTATGCAGTTGTACGCCCGCTCCATTGCCGAACTGCGCAGCAGCCTGCGCGAAATGCTGAGCCATGACATCAGCAACCCCGAGGAAGACCCCCACCTGTCGGGGGTGATGTTCTTCTGCGCCACCGACGAGCAATCCCGGCAACTGATCGAGCGTATCGAGTTGCTGGCCAGCGAGGTGTTCTTCGATCCGAACGGGCGGGCCATCACGGAACACCTGAAAGCTGCCGCGGTGGATGGCGTGCGTATCAAGCGCAACCGCAAGGCGCCAGCGGACGAGACGGTGATACGCATCGCAGTGGCGGACAAGGGCTACATCACCGTAAGCACTGCGCGGTTCTGAGCTTTTCGGGCTGCTTTGCAGCCCCATGCCCTTACCTGGCCAATCCGCTATCCTGAGCACTCCCCCGCTCCGGATCGCCCCATGGAACTGCACATTCGCCTGGAAGGCCGCAAAGGCCTGGCCGACCAGCTTTACCAGCAACTGCGCACCGGTATCGACAGCGGCCACCTCGCCGCTGGCACCCAGCTACCGCCAACCCGCCTGCTGGCCGAGCAACTGGGCGTGTCGCGCAAGACCGTGGCCGAGGCCTATTCGCGGCTGACCTACGACAACCTGCTCAGCGGTGTGGTTGGCCGCGGCACGTTCGTCACCCCGCGCCTACCACTGCGCAGCAACGAATCCGCCAGCGTTCCCTTGGCCGGCGCCGCATCCCTGGAGCGTTGGCGGCAACGCGCCACCATCCTCGGCCAACGCCAGTTGCAGGCGCCCTTTCGGTATGACTTTGTCGGCGGTGCCTCAAACAAGTCGCAGTTCCCGTTCGACCAGTGGCGCAGCTGCCTGAACTACGCCTTGCGCCGCAGCCAGCGCCACCCCGAGCGGCAGTTTACGGCCCAAGGCCTGCCAGAGCTGCGCGAGGCCATTGCCCACCACATCGCCTACGCCCGCGGCGTGCACTGCAGCGCAGCCGACGTGCTGGTGTGCAACGGTGCCCAGCAAGCGCTGGACCTGATCGCCCGGATACTGGTCGAGCCGGGTTGCCAAGTGGCCATGGAAGACCCCGGCTACCCGCCGGCACGGCAACTGTTCCTGGCCCTGGGCGCCCGCCTGCAGTCCGTGCCGGTGGATGATGAAGGCCTGTGCGTGGAGCAGATCGCCGAGGGTACCCGGCTGATCTACGTAACCCCCTCGCACCAGTTCCCGCTGGGTATGCCGATGAGCGAGCCACGCCGGCACGCTCTGCTGGCACGGGCTGCCGAACTGGGTGCATTGATCATCGAAGACGACTACGACTGCGAGTTCCGCTACCACGGGCCGGCTTCGGATGCACTGCAACGCCTCGACCGGCATGGCCTGGTGGCCTATGTGGGGACCTTTTCCAAAACGTTGCTACCCGAGTTGCGCCTGGGTTACGCCGTGCTGCCGCCTGCGGTACTGCAGGCCGCCTGCGTGGCCAAGCACCTCAGTGACTGGCACAGCCCGACATTGCTGCAGTGGGCGCTGGCGCGTTTTTTGGGCGAAGGCCACCTGAACAAGCACATCCGCCGTTGCCACGAGGTTTACAGCGCCCGGCGCGAGCGCATCCTGACGCGCCTGGGCGGTGATCTGTCGCCGTGGTTCAGCGCCATCCCCGCCAGCGCCGGCTTCCACCTCAGCGCACTGGCCAACACCGGGGTCGATGTCGAGTTGCTGGCCAACCTCGCGCGCAAGGTGGAAGTCGGCCTGTATTCGCTGGCGCCATTCTTCAGCGAGGCACCGGTACGCCCGGGGCTGTTGCTGGGCTTCGGTGCGATCGAACTGTTGGACATCGACCCGGCACTGGACCGGGTACGCGATACCCTGCAACGCCTCAGCTGACCGGCGCGGCCTTGCCGGTTGCGCCCGGGCGCGCGATGGCCGCAGCATAGCCACGCGGATTGAAGCAACGGGTTACCAGCAGCATGGCCACCACGGTCACGGTGAGCAGCATCCACGACGCCTGAAAGTCACCACTCACGTCACGCAGCCAGCCGGTGATGTACGGCACGATCCCGGTAATGATAAAGCCGATGCCCTGCACGAAAGCGGCCAGGCTGCCAGCCTCGGCGGGGGTCTTAAGGTGCTCAAGGGTCAGCGTCAGGCTCTGGCTGAAGCAGGCGCCCAGGCCAAAACCGATCATTGCGACCCACAAACCCGAAGCCAGCGTGGGTGCCAGCAGCAAGCCGAGGAAGCCGGCCAACTGGGTCGCCAGTGCCAACCACAGGCCAACGCGGCGGTCGGCCCAACGCCGCAGCAACAGCGGCAACCCCAGTGCGCCGGCCACCTGGAACACCGTCATCAGGCCAACCAGGTCGGCGCCGCCCTGAGCGCTGCCGCCGTGTTCGATATGGTATGCCGGCAGCCAGGCCACCATGCTGGTGTAGCCGCCATTGATCAGGCCGAAGTACAAGGCCAGCAACCAGGCCCGGCGCGTGCCGAACCAGTGCCCGCCAGCGGCTCCGCCCGGCGTTGGCGCCGCCTGCCGTGGCCGCAGTACCGACCAGGCCAGCAGCGCCAGCAATGCCGGAACCGCCCACACGCCCAGGCCGACCTGCCAGTGGCCGAAATGGCCGCTGATATGTGGACCAAGCACGGCGGCCATGCCGCCACCACACATCAATGCCGCCGAGTACAGGCCCATCGCCCCCGCCAGGCGGCTGGGGAACCAGCGGTTGACCAGCCCCGGCATCATGCCCTGCACCACCGCCACACCCAGGCCGGCGACCACCGCACTGGCAATCAACGCCCAGGCGCTGTCCAGTTGCAGGCGCCACAGGCAGGCCAGCGCAATGGCAGCCAGGCCACCGAGCATGCCGCCATGCTCGCTGATCCAGCGTCGCAGCCACGGCTGCAGCAACGGCACCAGGCCCATGCACAGTACCGGCAATGCCGTCAGCAGGGCTGCCTGCTGGTAGCCCAGGCCGGTGCTGGCGCGCATGGGTTCGAGTAACGGGCCGATACTGGTCAGGATCGGCCGCAGGTTCAGCGCCAGCAGGATCACCAGCAACAGGTTCAAAGCAGCTCTCATTGTGCATCGGTTCTCAGGTAGCAGGACCCGGCCATTATCCCGGCTTGTCAGGCTTGGCAGAAATGAAGAGATTGGATGCTTGTCAGTGGCCACCTGAATGGACGATTGGCCTCCCGCTTATGTGCGCAATTGGCTATCGGGGTTGCCAATAGGCAGCGCTACAGTAGTGCCATTCCCACCCCACACCCTTTGGAGACAGCCATGCACAACCGTATCGAATGGGCCAAGCACGCCCCGGAAGCCTACAAAGCCATGGTCGGCCTGGAGCAGGCCCTGGCCAAGAGCGGCCTGGAGAGTTCGCTGCTGGAACTGGTGCGCCTGCGGGCTTCGCAAATAAACGGCTGCGCCTACTGCGTCAACCTGCACGCCAACGATGCACGCAAGGCCGGTGAGACCGAAGCACGCCTGCAGACCTTGAGCGTTTGGCGTGAAACCGCTTACTTCACCCCGCGTGAACGTGCGGCGCTGGCCTGGGTCGAAAGCCTGACCCGCTTGCCTGAGCAAGGCGCGCCGCAGGGGGAGTATGAAGCCTTGCAGGAGCACTTCGAACCGGCCGAAGTGGCCAACCTGACCCTGGCGATTGCTACCATCAATGCCTGGAACCGCTTCGGGGTCGGGTTTGCCATGGTGCCCGCCTGACCATAAGCGGTTGCCTGTACTGGCCTCTTCGCGGGCTTGCCCGCTCCCACAGGGAACTCACAGACTCTGAAAACCGCGCCGTACCTGTGGGAGCGGGCAAGCCCGCGAAGAGGCCAGCACAGGTTAAAGCTACCGCCCGGTTAACCGCGCCCGGTAGCTCCCGGGGCTCTGCCCGGTCCATTTCTTGAAGGCCCGGTGAAACGCGCTGGGCTCCTGAAACCCCGCCTGTTCGGCAATCTCGGCAATGCTCAATTCGCCTTCGCGCAACCGCTCGAAGGCCATTGCCCGGCGCACTTCATCCTTGATCTGCTGGTACGAACGCCCCTCCCGCTCCAGCTGCCGGCGGAACGTACTGGCACTGATCCCCTGCTGCTGCGCCAGCGCCGCCAGTGTCGGCCACTGCCCAGAGTGCCGCGCACGCAGGTGCCGGTATACCTCGGCCACCCGCCCGTTCTGGTTACGAAAGCGGATCACCAAGCCCTGCGGCGCACTGCGCAGAAAGGTTTTCAGGGTCGCCAGGTCCTGCACCACCGGCAGGCGCAGGCAGGCGCTGTCGAACTCCACTTCGGTGCGCCCGCTGCCCAGGCGCAAGTCCGGGCCCCATAACAGCAGGTCGTCTTCCTGAGCCGGGCGCGACACTGCCAGCTCGGTGCGGTCGATGGCGATACGCCGCCCGCCCAGCCAGCACAACATGCCGATCATCAGCACTAGGTAGGTTTCCTCGGCATATACCCGGGTCAGCGGGTCGGTAATGCTTGTCTGCACGCTGATCAGCGCGCGCCCACCGCGCACCGTCAGGCTGCCGCGCAGGTCGCGCAGGAACAGGCCGAAGCCACCCAGGCACTGGCGCAAGGCCTTTTCCAGGTTCGGCTCAAGGATCAGGCCCCGGCAAATCAGGGCGAAACTGCCCAGCGGCATGCCATGGCTGTCGAGGCGGAAAAACTCGTCGTCCAGGCGCTGGATCTGTGCCAGCCACAGCTCGGAAAAGGCCTTGGCCGGTACGCGCGCCTGCGGCTGTTCAAGCAGTTGCGGCTCGATGCCCACCGCGCGCAGTTGTGCATCACGCTCGGCTGGGCGATCGCGCAGGGCGTGGAGCATGGCATTGAGAAAGTACACGGCGACCGAATCGCTATCGCGCATGGTGGTTTTCGCTGTCTATGCTGAGTGGCAAAAAGTGCCAGGTTGTTTGAACAGATCCGGCATAGGCTGCAACAGAGCCTTTGCCTAGACTCGATCCCACTCCGGGACCGCCGGCCATTCTCGCAGAGCCAGGCACGGTCCCGCCATGCCTTCGCAATCGGAGCCCCTATGAGCAGCGCAGAAATCTACGTCGTCAGTGCCGTCCGTTCAGCCATTGGTGGCTTTGGCGGTGCCCTCAAAGACCTGCCGCTGGCCGACCTGGCCAGTGCCTTGACCCGCGCCGCCATCGAGCGCTCGGGCGTGGCCGCCGAGCAGGTAGGCCACCTGGTGATGGGCACGGTGATCCCGACCGAGCCGCGTGACGCCTACCTGGCCCGGGTGGCGGCAATGAACGCCGGCATCCCCAAGGAAACCCCTGCCTTCAACGTCAACCGCTTGTGCGGCTCGGGCCTGCAAGCCATCGTTTCGGCGGCCCAGTGCCTGCTGCTTGGGGACACCGACGTGGCCGTGGCGGCTGGCGCCGAGTCCATGAGCCGTGGCCCGTACCTGCTGCCACAGGCACGCTGGGGCGCACGCATGGGTGACCTGCAAGGGATCGACTACACCGTCGGCGTGCTGCACGACCCGTTCCAGCACTTCCACATGGGCATCACCGCCGAGAATGTGTCAGCCAAACACGGCATCACCCGCGAAATGCAGGATGAGCTGGCCCTGAACAGCCAGCGCCGCGCTGCCCGCGCCATTGCCGAAGGCCGCTTCGACAGCCAGATCGTCCCGCTGGAGCTGAAAACCCGTAAAGGCAGCGTGCAATTCAGTGTCGACGAACATGTGCGCAGCGAAGTGACTGCCGAGCAACTGGCCGGCATGAAGCCGGTGTTCAAGAAAGACGGCACCGTTACCGCCGGCAACGCCAGTGGCATCAACGATGGTGCGGCTGGCCTGGTGCTGGCCAGCGGTGACGCCGTGCGTCGCCTGGGCCTGAAGCCGCTGGCGCGCCTGGTCGGTTATGCCCACGCAGGTGTCGAGCCCGAACTGATGGGCATGGGCCCGGTCCCGGCCACCCGCAAAGTGCTGGAAAAGACCGGCCTGAAGGTGCAGGACCTGGACGTGATCGAGTCCAACGAAGCGTTCGCCGCCCAGGCCTGCGCCGTGGCCCGCGAGCTGGGCTTCGACCCGGAAAAGGTCAACCCGAATGGCTCGGGTATTTCCCTGGGCCACCCGGTGGGCGCAACGGGCGCGATCATCGCGACCAAGGCCATCCATGAACTGCAGCGCATCCAGGGCCGCTACGCCTTGGCCACCATGTGCATCGGTGGCGGCCAAGGCATTGCCGTGGTCTTCGAGCGCGTTTGAGGGAGCCTGACACATGAGCATTGAACAGATCGCCGTGATCGGCGCCGGCACCATGGGCAACGGCATTGCCCAAGTGTGTGCAGTCGCCGGCTACCCGGTGCTGCTGGTGGATGTTTCCGACGCGGCGCTGGAGCGCGGCGTGGCCACCTTGAGCAAGAACCTTGAGCGCCAGGTCAGCAAAGGCACCCTGGATGCAGACAAGGCGGCGGCGGCGAAAACACGCATCCGCACCAGCACCGACTATGCCCAGCTCAGCAGCGCGCAACTGGTGATCGAGGCCGCCACCGAAAGCCTGCAGCTCAAGCAGCGCATCCTGCAGCAAGTGGCCGCCAACGTCGCCGCCGACTGCCTGATCGCGACCAACACCTCGTCGCTGTCGGTCACCCAGCTGGCCGCCAGCATCGAGCACCCCGAGCGCTTCATTGGCGTGCACTTCTTCAACCCGGTGCCGATGATGGCACTGGTCGAGATCATCCGCGGCCTGCAGACCAGCGACAGCACCTACGCCCAGGCACTGGTGGTGACCGAAAAGGTCGGCAAGACACCGATCACCGCCGGCAACCGCCCGGGCTTCGTGGTCAATCGCATTCTGGTGCCGATGATCAATGAAGCGGTCTTTGTGCGCCAGGAAGGCCTGGCCAGCGCCGAGGACATCGACACCGGCATGCGCCTGGGCTGCAACCAGCCGATCGGCCCGCTGGCGTTGGCCGACCTGATCGGCCTGGACACCCTGCTGGCGATCATGGAGGCCTTCCATGAAGGCTTCAACGACAGCAAGTACCGCCCTGCCCCGCTGCTCAAGGAAATGGTCGCGGCCGGTTGGCTGGGGCGCAAGAGCGGTCGCGGCTTCTTCACCTACTGAGGATCAGGCGCCATGCCCCCGGTCAATGCCGCAATGCGCTGTGCCAACTTTGAAGAGCGACGTGACCGGGCCATGGCGCTGTTTGCCGAAAAGGGTTTTGGCCAGGTCAGCATGCGCGAGCTGGCGGCCCATGTAGGGCTGACTGCAGGCTCGCTGTACCATCATTTTCCCAGCAAGCAGGACCTGCTGTACGACTTGATCGAGGAGTTGTACGAGGAACTTCAGGCCACCCTGGACCAAGGCCGTCGGGCCATGGCCCGTGGGACTTCGGTCTTGAGTTGCCTGATCGCCGCGCACTGGCAATTGCATGCCGAGCGGCCGATGCAGTTTCGGCTGGCCGAGCGGGACCTTTGCTGCCTGAGCGATGACCAGCGGGGGCGCCTGGCCCTGGCGCGCAAGCGTTACGAGGCGGGGTTGCTGAGGTTGATTGCGCCGCAGGCGAAGTTGGACGAAGAGGCATTGGCGGCCACTGCGCATGTGGTGGCGACGCTGCTTAACCAGTTGCCGGGGATGCTGAAGGCATTGCCCGAGGAACAGGGGCTTGGGTTGATGGAGAGCATGCTGGTCGGGGGGTTGGAGCGGACCCTGCGGTAGCTTGTTCCGGCCCTTTCGCGGGTTTACCCGCGAAAGGGCCAGTGCAGGTTAACGCAACAGGGCCTGGATCTGCTCATGCAAGGTATCCAGGTCAAACGGCTTGGCCAGGATCGGTGCCTTGCGGGTGATCGGGCTGCCGGATTCGAGAATTTCCGCCGGGTAGCCACTGATGAAAATCACCTTCAGTTCCGGCCGCAACTTCACCGCAGGTTCGGCGATCTCCACGCCGGAGATACCCCCCGGCAAGCGGAAGTCCGTCACCATCAGGTCCAGGTGCGGTTTGCTGGCCAGGATCGCGAAGGCCTGCTCGCCATCTTCGGCCACCAGCACGTGGTAGCCCTCACCTGCCAGGTAATCACGCAGGATCATGCGAATCGCCGGTTCGTCCTCGACGACCAACACCACATCTTGTGCATCTTCACTCATGTTAACGCCTTGAAATTCTTACAGTTGGCCATCAGACCCCAGGCTCACGCAGAGGTTGCCCGCGCCTGGTCGTTTTGTTGTTCGAATGTAGCCAGCGGCAGTTGCAAGGTGAAGGTAGCGCCCTTGCCCTCTTCACTTTCGACCTGTATGCGCCCCCCGTGTGCCTGGACGATCTGCTCCGATATATACAGCCCCAACCCCAACCCGCCAATCGCCTGCTGGGTGGCGACCCGCTCGAACTGCTGGAAGATACGCTGCTGGTTGGCCGCGCCAATGCCGATGCCCTGGTCCTGCACCTGCACGCACGCCAGGCCGTCCTGCTCGAACACGCGCACCCGTACCGGCTTGCGTTCACCGTAACGCAAGGCATTGGACAACAGGTTGGCCACCACTTGTTCAATTCGAAATTCATCCCACTCACCCTGCAATGGCTCGCAGCGTTGCAGTTCGATGTGCGTGTCCAGTGCAGTGGCCTGGGCCGCAAAATTCTCCAGCAGGCCACGCACCAGCTGGCCCAGGTCGAAGGCCTTGGGCTGTAGCGACAGTTTGCCGGTACGGATGCGCGACACGTCGAGCATGTCTTCGATCAGGCGGATCAGGCTGTTGATCTGCCGTTCGTCGCGCTCGACCATGGCCTGCAGCTTGTCTTCACTGAACGCGGCAAGGTTGCCCCGCGCCAGGTGCAGCTTGCGCAGCTGGGTTTCCAGGATGAGGCCATTGAGCGGGGTACGCACCTCGTGGGAAACGATCGACATGAAGTCATCCCGCATGCGTACCGCATGTTCCAGCTCACCCCGCGCCACCTGCAACTGGCCCAGCAGCACTTCCTGCTCCTGGCGGCTGCGCTCCAGCGCCTGTAGCTGGCGGTCGAGCACCTTGCGTTGGCGGTAGAGGTCGACGAACACCGATACCTTGCTCTTCACCGCCATGGTGTCGAGCGGCTTGTGCAGAAAATCCACCGCACCGCTTTCGTAACCTTTGAAGGCATAGTTCATCTCGCGCCCGGCAGCCGTGACGAAGACAATGGGAATATTGCGGGTCATTTCCGTGCCGCGCATCAGCTCAGCCAGTTCGAAGCCGTTCATGCCCGGCATCTGCACATCGAGGATGGCCAGGGCGAACTCGTGTTCGAGCAACAGCGACAACGCCGCCTCGGCAGACTGGGCCTGGTGCACCTCACGGTCTTTGCCCTGGATCAGCGCGTCGAGTGCCAGCAGGTTCTCCGGCAGATCGTCGACGATCAGCAATTTGGCGATGGTGTGGCTTAGCATGCGCTGGGTTCCAGGGCAGCGAGCAACTGCTCGATGCCACACAAAGAAAGAATATGGTCGGGCTGATGCAGGGCCAGAGCGGCCTCCGGCATCAGCGCAACCTGTGCGTCACGGGGGTCCTGGACGATGGTCCGGCCGCCATTGTTCTTGATATAGGCAAGCCCTTGGGCACCGTCTTCGTTGGCCCCGGTGAGCAGCACGCCAAGCAGGCCGTCGCCATAGGCGTCGGCAGCGGACATGAACAGGTAATCGATGGCCGGCCTGGAAAAATGCACCGGCGGCTCCTGGCTCAACGACAGGGTGAAATCGCGCTCCACCGACAGGTGATAGCCTGGCCCGGCCACGTAGATCTGCCCGGCGCATAGCGGTTCTTTGTCTTGCGCCTCATGCACCGGCTGCTGCAAGCGGCGTTGCAGCACTGCAGCCAGCTGGCTGTGGCGGTTGTCCGGCAGGTGCAGCACGCACAGTACCGGAATGGAGAAGCCGGCTGGCAACCCGCCCAACACCGTGAACAGCGCCGTCACGCCGCCTGCCGAGGCACCGATCACCACCGCACGCACGCCGTTCATGATTTACGGTAGATCCGTTCGGGTTTGACCAGCGGCTCGAAGTGGTCACTGTATGCAGAAAAGTCCACCGATTCCTTGCTGCCCAGCACCAGGAAGCCGCGGTGGCACAAGGACTCATGGAACAGGCCCAGGGCGCGGTCCTGCAGGTCCTTGTTGAAATAAATGAGCACGTTGCGGCACGACACCAGCTGGGTTTCGGAAAACACACTGTCGGTGGCCAGGCTGTGGTCAGCGAAGGTCACGTTGTCGCGCAGGGTGCTGTCGATGATGGCGTTGCCATAGGCCGCTGTGTAGTACTCGGAAAAATCCCTGCGCCCACCGGCGATGCGGTAGTTCTCGGCGTACTCGCGCATGCTCTGCATCGAGTAGATGCCCTGCTTGGCCTTGTCCAGCGAATGCGGGTTGATGTCGGTGGCGTAGATGATGGTGCGGTCCAGCAGGCCCTCCTCACGCAGCAGGATGGCCATGGAATACACCTCCTCACCCGTGCTGCAGCCGGCAATCCACACCTTGATTGACGGCCAGGTGCGCAGCAGCGGTACCACTTCGTTGCGCAGTGCCAGAAAATGCCCAGGGTCGCGAAACATCTCACTGACCGGGATCGTCAGGTACTGCAGCAACTGCATGAACATGCCGGGGTCGTGCAGCACACGCTCCTGCAGCGCCGACACCGTCAAGCAATCGAACTGGCGCAGGGCATGCAGGATCCGGCGCTTGATCGAAGCGCCGGAATAGTTGCGGAAATCGTAGCTGTACTTGAGGTAGATAGCCTCGATCAGCAAGCTGATTTCGATGTCGGTGTTACGTTCGCTAGTCAAATTCGCTCCAGTTGCGGCAACCATACACGGATCAGCGAGAACAAGCGGTCCAGGTCGATCGGTTTGGCCAGGTAATCATTGGCCCCTGCCTGCAGGCAACGCTGCTGGTCATCTTTCATGGCCTTGGCGGTCACGGCGATGATCGGCAGCTTGCGCCAGCGCGGTTGCTGGCGGATCAGCCGGGTGGCCTCAAAGCCGTCCATTTCAGGCATCATCACGTCCATCAGCACCAGATCAATGTCGTCATGCTGCTCCAGGCGCTCGATCGCTTCACGCCCGTTGCGGCCGATTTCGACAATTGCGCCCTTGTGCTCCAGCGCGCTGGTCAGGGCGAAGATGTTACGCACGTCGTCGTCCACCAGCAGCACCTTGCGGCCTTCGAACACCTTGTCGCGGCTGCGTGCAGTCTTGAGCATGCGCTGGCGTTCGTTGGACAGCTGCGATTCGACCTTGTGCAGGAACAGCGTCACTTCGTCCAGCAAGCGTTCCGGCGAGCGTGCGCCCTTGATGATGATCGAGCGCGAATACTTGAGCAGGTCGGCTTCTTCTTCGCGGGTCAGGTTGCGGCCGGTATACACGATCACCGGCGGGAAAGAACGGATGTCCTCGGCGGTCATGCGCTTGAGCAGCTCGTTGCCGAGCATGTCGGGCAGCTTGAGGTCGATGATCATGCAGTCGTAGATGTTTTCGCGCAGCAATTCCAAGGCGTCCTGGGCCATGCCCACGGCGGTGATCTCCACATCGTCGTCACCGATCAGGCGGGCGATGCTCTCGCGCTGCAGGTCATCGTCTTCCACCAGCAGGATGTGCTTGAGTTTCTGGGTCAGCTTGGCCTCCAGGCGGGCGAACACTTGCTTGAGTTCTTCGCGGCTGGTGGGCTTGACTGCGTAGCCGATGGCACCCATGTGCATGGCCGCCTCGACCCGGTCTTCAACGGAAATGATATGCACCGGAATGTGCCGGGTGCCGGCCAGCTCCTTCAGGCGTTGCAGTACGGTCAGGCCGGAATGGTCAGGCAAACGCATGTCCAGCAGGATCGCATCAGGGATGTACTGGGCCGCCAGCTCGAAGCCTTCGTCGGCGCCCTGCGCCACCAGGCAGCTGTAACCCAGTTCGTGGGCCAGATCGAACAGGATGCGGGCAAAATTGGGCTCATCCTCGATCACCAGGATGCAGCGATTGCTGAACGGGGCACGTTCGCGGTCGTCGTCAAAGGCCTGCACCGGGCGTTTAGGCGCAGCCGCCACCGGCACCTGAGGGGCCGGTGGCAGCGTGTCGACGGCTGGGCGCAGGCTGAGGGGTTCAAACGCTTGCCCGGCACTTTCATAGCGTTCCGGCAGGATCAGGCTGAACACACTGCCCTGGCCGGGGCTGCTGTCGACGTTGATCTGCCCACCCAGCAAGTGCGCCAGGTCACGGGAAATTGACAGCCCCAGGCCGGTGCCGCCATAGCGGCGGTTGCTGGTGCCATCGACCTGGTGGAAGGCACCGAAAATGGCCTGCTGCTGGTCAGTCGCAATGCCGATACCGGTATCGCGAACGGCAAATACCATGCCCGTACCGGGCTGGTAGCCGATGTTCAGGGTGACCTTGCCACGCTCGGTGAACTTGATGGCGTTGGACAGCAGATTCTTGAGGATCTGCTCCAGGCGCTGGCGGTCGGTAAACAGGGTGGCCGGCACCTGCGCCTCTGCCGTGACTTCGAACGCCAGGCCTTTGTGCCCGGCCAACGGTTCGAACATACCGCGCAAGCCCTCGACCAGGCGAACCACCTGGGTGGTTTCGGGCCGCACTTCAAGCTTGCCGGCCTCGACCTTGGCAATGTCGAGAATATCGTTGATCAGGTTGAGCAGGTCATTGCCGGCCGAGTAGATCGAATCGGCGAACTTGACCTGCTCATCGCTCAGGTTGCCCTCGGCGTTTTCCGACAGCAACTTGGCCAGAATCAGCGAGCTGTTCAGGGGGGTGCGCAGCTCGTGAGACATGTTGGCGAGGAACTCGGACTTGTACTTGCTCGAACGCTGCAACTCGTCGGCACGCGCCTGCAACTGTTCCTGGGCCTGGACCAGTTCGTCGTTCTTGCGGTCCAGCGCTTCGGTGCGTTCGGACAACTGCTCGTTGGTCTGCTCCAGCTCCGCCTGCTGGGTCTCCAGGTTGGCCTGGGACTCCTTTAGCACGCGGGATTGCTCTTCCAGCTCCTCGTTGGCGGTTTTCAGCTCTTCCTGCTGCACTTGCAGCTCTTCATTGAGCTGCTGGGTCTCGGCCAGCACTTCCTGCAGGCGCTGGCGATAGCGGGCACTTTCGATGGACATACCGAGGTTGCCGCCCAGGCGTTCCATCAGCTCGGTGTCACGCGTCTGCAAGGGCCTGAGGAAACCCAGTTCAATCACACCGTTGATCCCGCCATCGTCGATCGCCGGCATCAGCAGGGCGTTGCGTGGCAGGCCGCTGCCCAGACCGGAACTCAGGCGGTAGTAGTCTTCGGGCAGGTCTTCCAGGCACAGCAAACGCCCTTCACGCACGGCCTGGGCCAACAGCCCGTCATGATCGCCCTTTACCTGCTGCCGGGCCTGCTCTTGCGCATCCAGGCCATAGGTGGCCACCCGCACCAGACGGCCATGCTCATCACGCACATACACCGCCCCAACCACGCTGCCCATGTAAGTGGCGAAGAAACGCAGAATATTGTCACCGAGCATGGGCAAGGTCAGCTGGCCCAGTACCTGTTCGGCCAGCTGGGTCTGCCCGTTGCGCAGCCAGGCCTGGTGTTCCAGGCGCTCGGCCGCACGCTGTTGGGCCTTGGCGTTTTCTTCGTAGCTGCCGGACAACGCCAGCAGATCGCGCCGGCCGAGGTAGGCCAGTAACGCGCTAAGCCCGACGATGAACAGCACGAATGCCGAAATGGCCGTGACAGTGACGCTGCTGACCTTCTCGTTGCGGGCCATCCGCAACTGCTGTTCGGTGCCGATCAGGCCGTCGAACTCCTTGCGGATCTCGTCGGTCAGGCGCTTGCCACGGCCATTTCCGATCGAAGCCTGATAGTCACCTTGGGTGCGGCGCAGCGCAATCATCTCGCTACCGAAAGTGTTCCAGGCCTGTTGCAGGGCGACCAACCGGTCGATGCGATCGACCTGCTGCGGGTTGTCTTCGACCATACCGCGCAGGCTTTGCAGGCTGCCGAGAATGCGCGGCTTGGCCACCTCGTAGGGGTCGAGGAAGCGCTCGTCGCCCGTGATCAGGAAGCCGCGCATGCCGGTTTCCATGTCGATCGACAGCTTGACCGCTTCGTTGGCATTGCCGATCACCCGGTCGGTATGTTCGACCCACTGCATGGCCGAAAGCAGGTAGTTGATCACCGCGACGAAGGCCACAGCCCCCAGCAGGCCTACCCCCAGGGGGAGGCCTATGTTGCGGCTCAACAGCTTGCGGAAGCTTCGCTGGTCCATCGAGGCTGCTTGAATCATGTGAAAACGCCCGAGCAAGAAAAGTCCATGGAAAAAGTGGCGGATCAACCGTTGTTATTATCTGCCACTGCGCCGTCCCGATAAGCGAGTCTAACCAGCTTTACCGGGTCTGGCAGGGCATTTAGCCAGTATTTGAAGGCTGTGTGCGCCAATCGTTCCATCCGATTGCAGGGATCGGTATTCTCGGGAACTTCTGCTGCCCTGCGGTGCACAGATTAAAGACATTTATTTGCACAGGATCCGAACCATGCCCCTTCTGGTAGTCGAAGACGACGACATCGTACGTATGCTGATGGTCGAAGTGCTCGAAGAACTGGGCTACAGCGTCATCGAGGCGGCAGATGCAACGGACGCACTGAAGTTTATCGAAGACCCCACCCAGGCGCTGGAGTTGATGATGACCGATGTCGGCTTGCCGGACATGCGCGGCGAAGTGCTGGCGGGCAAAGCGCGCGAACTGCGGCCGCTTTTGCCGGTGTTGTTTGCCAGCGGCTATGCCGACAGCCTGAACGTGCCGGAAGGCATGCACATGATCGGCAAGCCGTTCAGCATCGACCAGTTGCGCGACAAGGTAGTGGCAATTCTGGGTAACCCATAAGATCGGAGCCGCCTGCTTCGCGGGCTCGCCCGCTCCCACAGGTCCATCACATGTGCTGATTACAGCGCGATACCTGTGGGAGCGGGCAAGCCCGCGAAGAGGCCGGCACAGGCAAACCGAATCACAGCTCCCTGCGCAACAGGTAGGTATCCATTATCCACCCCTTGCGCCGCCGCTCGCGCTCACGCACTTCCAGGATCTGCGCCTTCACCGCCTGCAATGGCCCGGCAATCAGCACCTCATCCTCGGTTCCCAGGTAAGCACCCCAATAGATCATCAACCCCGGGTCATCCAGCTGGGCAAATGCGCACTGCCCATCGAGCATCACCACCACATTGTCGATAACCCCCTGCCCGGCCAAACGCCGCCCCGGCAGCACGGTCAACGGCTCGCCGATGCGGTTGAGCGGCACCTGATGGCGTGCCGCCAGCGCCTGCACACTGCTGATGCCGGGGATTACCTGCAGGCGTAGCGCCACGCCGCGCTCGCGGACCAGATCAAGAATGCGCAGGGTGCTGTCGTACAGGGTCGGCTCGCCCCATAGCAGAAAGGCGCCGGTTTCCCCGTCGCCCATTTCCTGCTCGATCAGCCGGGCATACAGCGCAGCACGCTGCCGGTGCCAGTCTTGCACCGCGCCCAGGTAGTCATCCGCCTGGCCATCGCGCAAAGGGTCGGCCACCTGCACCAGGCGATATCCACCCTCGGGCCGGTAGCGTTGCAGAATGGTCTTGCGCAGGCGTACCAGCTCATCCTTGTCACTGCCTTTGTCGAACACGAAGAACACGCAAGCGCTACGCAGCGCATCGACTGCTTCATAAGTGACCTGACGCGGGTCACCCGCGCCGATGCCGATCAACAATAGGTCTTTCATTGCCCTGCCCTTTGCGGGAACCAGCAGCCATTGTCAGGCGGCTACCGGTTTTTGGCAAAAGCGCCCGTCTAGAAGACCGAGAAGTTGTAGCTGACAATGACGCGTGTCTCATCCATGTCACGCGCCCACTTTTCATAGTTGCTACGGTAAGTGGAATTACGCAGGCGCACGCTGACGTCCTTGAAAGTGCCACTTTGCACCTGATATTTGAACTCGGTATCGCGTTCCCATTCCTTACCTTCGGCGCTGCTGCCCGGAACCTTGATATTGTCGCCGTTGATGTAACGGGTAAAGAAGGTCAGGCCGGGCACACCCAGCGCCTTGAAGTCATAGTCATAACGCACCTGCCAGGAACGCTCCTGAGCGGCAGCGAAATCATTGACCTGGGCATAGTTGACCAGGTACGGGTTACTGCCATCCAGATACGGCATGGCGCTGTCGCCATACATCCGCTGCCAGCCGGCACTGATCTTGTGGCCACCCAGGCTGTAACCGAGCATGCCGCTGAAGGCGCGATGGTCAATTGCACCGGCGCGGGCATTGCCAATGTCATCACTTTTGATCAGGCGCAGGTCGGCCGACAGGCTGCCCACCGCCAACGGCTGGCTGGCCACCAGGCCGAGAAAGTGCTGGCGGTAGATGTTCTCCAGCTTGGCCACCTGGTACTGGGCGCTGAGTCGTTCGTTGAAGCGGTAATCGACTCCGGCGAGGTCAAAGTGGTCGGCTTCGATATCGCAGGCATAGCGCTTGTTCTTGCAGTGCACGCGAATGTCCTGGCGGTCAGTGGAGTCACGCGCGGTGTACTTGTCCAGCCGGGCCAGGGTGAACTTCAAGTCGCGGAGTTCTTCGGACGTGAGCATGGCGCCATGGAACATGGTCGGCAGCAGACGACCATCGTTATACTTGAGCAACGGCACGTCCGGCATCATCGAACCGTACTTGAGCACGGTATTGGATACCTTGACCTTGGCTGCCAGCCCCATCTTCGCGTACTGGTCAGCCGAATGCCGCGGATCGTGGCCGGAAGAAGGCAGCAAACCACTGTTACTGTCGGCCGGGCTGGAGTCGAGTTTGAAACCGAACATACCCAGCGCATCCACGCCAAAACCGACCGGCCCCTGGGTATAGCCCGACTGCACATTAAGGATGAAACCTTGTGCCCATTCTTCCCGCTTGGACGCGCCTTGGCTGGAACTGCTGTGGCCGTCACGAAAATCCCGGTTGAAATAGACATTGCGTGCTTCAACCTTGGCACTGCTGTCTTCAAGAAAACCGGCGGCCTGGGCGTTGAGGCCGGCACACAAGAGGAACAGGCCGGCAACACGGCGCCCGGGGGCGAGAGGAAAAGGGGCAAACATGCGAAGAAACATCCAGAATCAAAGGCGAGTTAACACACGGTGGCACGAACTGGCCACGGCAATGCGACATGGCCGGACAATCACCGGCGATCATCTGAAATGATCGCGCAATGGCGCTGACCCGGGCCATTGGACCATGGTCTTAACGTGCCGGAGGCCAAACGTGGAAAAACCAGGAAATACCGCTCGCAAAACTAGGAAAGTTCCCGACTTACTTACAAAAGTTTGCAGTTTACCCAGTACCCATGAATGACTACACTCGATATCAGCGAACAGCGGAACCCACCCGCGTGGCTGGCGTTTTATGTGTATTCAATGTTCGTCACGCCCTGCCACGACCGACGTACAGGAGTGATTACAGTGTCCAGACTTGCAGAGTTTCGTGCTGCCGAAAAAGCGCTCCAGGAGCAGATGGCGCAACTGGAAGCGTTGAAAAAGGATGCCGGCCTCAAACGCGAAATCGAATTCGAGCAGAAACTAGTCGGCCTGATGAAAAGCTATGACAAAAGCCTGCGCGATATCATCGCCATCCTCGACCCCAAGGCTGTAAGCAGGGCGACCAGCGCAGCCCCCAAGCAACAGCGCCGCCCGCGCGTGGTAAAGGTTTATCAAAACCCGCACACCGGCGAGCGGATCGAGACCAAAGGCGGCAACCACCGGGGCCTCAAGGCCTGGAAAGAACAGTACGGGGGCGCCACGGTAGAAAGCTGGGTACGCTGATGAAACGTCCACACCCGCTTCACACTTTTTTCACAAGGGCTGGCTCAGTATCGAGACAGCTAAAGGACTAGCGACCCCACGCGCCCGCACATGCGGGCCTCTAATTTCAGCGCCCTGCCTTGTGCAGGGCGCTTTCATTTGCGCAATCAGCGCACTGCCGTATCATGGCCAGCCTGTCTGTTTTGCCGGTGCCCTGCGCCCGGCCCTGCCTCAGGAGCCCCCATGAGCCTGCATGATCTGCAAACCCTGCCTGGCGTCACCGCTCAGCCGGATGCCGCTACCGCCCAGTTCGTCTTCAACCACACCATGCTGCGGGTCAAGGATATCGAGAAGTCGCTGGACTTCTACACCCGTGTGCTGGGCTTCCGCCTGGTGGACAAGCGCGACTTCCCCGAAGCCGCCTTCAGCCTGTACTTCCTGGCGCTTGTCGACCCGGCGCAGATCCCTGCCGATGACGCAGCACGCCACCAGTGGATGAAGTCGATCCCTGGCGTACTGGAGCTGACCCACAACCACGGCACCGAAAACGATGCCGGGTTCGCCTACCACAACGGCAACACCGACCCGCGCGGGTTTGGCCACATCTGCATTTCGGTGCCGGATGTGCGGGCCGCCTGTGCGCGCTTTGAAGCACTGGACGTACCGTTCCAGAAACGCCTGCAGGACGGGCGCATGAATCACCTGGCCTTCGTCAAGGACCCGGACGGTTACTGGGTAGAAGTGATCCAGCCGACCGAGCTTAAAGACTAAGCGTTTGTCGCAGCTCGCTCGTCGGGCCGGGAACTCCCGGCCCCTTGCTGTGGTATATGAAGGTAACTGCTTCACATGCCACAGCGAGGTAAGGACGATGCAATCTCTTCACTGTGAATACCGCGAGCACACCATCACCGCCAGCGTGATGCCCCACCCCGATTCCCCCCTGCCCTATGCCGCCGGCTGCCTGATCACCGCGCCCGACGGGCACACCAGCAAGCGCATGTCGATGCCGATGAAGTTTTTCTCCGACCTTGAGAATGCGCAGCATGTGTCATTGGCCCATGGCCGGGCTTTGGTCGACCAGCAGTTGGATAACGGGCGCAAGGTGTTTTGACATTGTTAATACCTGTACCGGCCTCTTCGCGGGCACGCCCGCTCCCACAGGGATTTCACTAACCCTGAATGCAGTGATATCCCTGTGGGAGCGAGCGTGCCCGCGAAGAGGCCGGTACAGGAATAACTAGACATCCCGGGCGTAAGCCACTGCGGCATCCACCTGTGCCGGAGTCGGCCGCACACCGGTGTAAAGCACAAACTGCTCCAGCGCCTGCAGTGCGATGACCTCAAGGCCAGTGATCACCGGCTTGCCCAACGCCTGAGCCCGGCGGATCAATGGTGTTTGCGCCGGCATCGCCACCACATCGAAAACCCGCTCCGCCGCCGCTATGGCGTGCTCGGAAAACGCCAGCACGTCTGCCTCCGGCCCGCCCGCCATACCGATCGGTGTCACGTTCACCAGCATCGGCGGGCAGATATCGCCCAGCTCAGGTACCCAGCGATAACCACACATATCCGCCAACTGCCGCCCGGCCTGCTCGTTGCGCGCAACGATGATGCCTTCGGCAAAGCCAGCATCACGCAGGGCACTGGCCACCGCCTTGGCCATTCCACCACTGCCCCGCAGGGCAAAGGCGGTGCACGGATCGACGTGATGCTGCGCCAGCAACTGGCGCACGGCCAGGTAATCGGTGTTGTAAGCCTTCAAGTGGCCATTGGTATTGACCAAGGTATTGACCGACTCGATGGCCGCTGCCGACGGGTCAATTTCGTCGACCAGCGCCATACAGGCCTCCTTGTACGGCATCGACACGCCGCAGCCGCGTATACCCAGTGCACGTATACCCGCTACCGCCGCAGGCAAGTCATCAGTGCGCATGGCCTTGTAGTAAAAGTCCAGGCCCAGCTGCTGGTACAGGTGGTTGTGAAACCGCACGCCGAAGGTGCCGGGGCGGCCGGCCAGGGAGATGCACAGCACAGTATCCCGGCTGGGAGTTGTCGACATAACCTGCTCCTTTGTCATAACTGAAACGTTTGTGCAGCGTACCAGAGGCAACCACTGGTCGTCCCTTACACAACCTTTACCGTTCCCCTGTGCTCAGCTGACAGAGACTGGAGTCATATTAACAAGGCCCCGAACGTGGGGTTTCTCTGCGAGGTTGCGCCATGAACCGTCTCATTCCCGGAATCGCCCTGCTGGTCGGTGCCTTGGCTCTCAGTGGGCCCGCAGCTGCCTACGGCGGCCATGGCGGTGGTGGCTGGTACGGGCCGGGCCCGATCCTGGGCGCGGCGGTGGTCGGCGCCGTGGTAGGGGCGACCGTGTATGGCGGGCGTGACCGTACTGTGTACGTCGAACGCCAACCGGTCTATTACGGGCCGCCACCGGTGTACGTGCAACCACCGCCGCAGCCAGTGTACTACCAGCCGTACTACGCGCCGGCACCACCGCCCCCGGGCTACCGCACCTATTACGGCCCGCCACCGGTGTATTACGGCCCACCGCGCTGGTAGGTAATGGTTGATAGAACTAATGACCACTATCGAGGAAGTTGATTTCAAACCGCCCAGGCTGCTGCGTATGGTAGAGCCATGTTTCACAGGAGGTCCTCATGGCCACTATCCAGATCATGTCCGTTGTCGGCAGCGCCGTTCCCCCTTCACTGCGTGAGCAGGGCCTGCTGGCGTGCTGGTACCTGGTGCGTAACGGCGAAGCCGTAAGCGGACCGATGCCGACCCTTGCCGCCGCGCAGGCCCTGGTTGATCAGTTGCAGCCAGGCACCCTGGTCGCCTGACCCGAATTTGTTGTGCGTTGCTCCCTACGCCCTTATGGCCCGCCAATCTGGCGGGCTTTTTTTTAGCCTCACCTTGGTGCTCAGCGATGGGCTCGGTTTGACAGGGGTGACACACCACGCCATTGATTAGTCTCGATGAGTCATATTGTGGTCTTCCCGCTCTCGGACTAATAATGAGCTATCTGCCTGGGGAGGCGTGAAACATGCAACCAAGGTTCGTTATCGTTCCTGCTGTGCCAGTGGAAGGCGAGTCCTTCCGCATTGGCAACAGGTTCTATGCCGCCACCACTTCGGGTGGCTTCGATATTTACGACAATCAGGAGAAGCAGCGGCTCAAGCGCGGCTTTATCAACAAGTCCGAGGCCGCGTCTGCGTGTGGGCTGATGAACGCCGAATCACGCAATCCTGCGGCTCAGTTCCCCATATTGCGCACGGATTGATGGTTATTCGCCGCATTGAGAAAAATCTGCCTCCAGACCCAGGTAAAGAAGGCTGGGTGCATTGCTGGATATAGCTTGCAGCGTGATGTCGCCGTGCGTAAATTCCCCACCCCTGTCATTCCTGCATTGAGGAGTGACGCTGAGGCCCAACATACTGTTGGGCTTTTTCGTTTTTGCGGGTGTGCAAATTGTTGCGATTCATCAAAAGAAAGTTCTCCAGCCTGCTGCGAAAGTGGTTCGTCTACCTGGCGGTGGCAGGGTTGGCGGGCAACGCCAACCGGTTGTTCGATCACCTTTCACTGTGGAAACCATGGCGCTTGGCCAAGGGCCTGGCGGCATACCTGATCACCTCCTGAAGAGTTGCTGGCATTGCAGGATTAAATATCGTTCACCTTGCGCCCTTTAGTCATAAGGCATTCGACAGCAATTCAGCCATACTCCAGAATGCATCGGTTTTAGGGGGAAAACCCTTGCACAGCCAACGACATACCAACTTTTAGTGAGCCTCAACGTGAAAACATCCCTGTCCATCCTCAGCCTGCTGCTGTTGCTCACAGGTACCGCGACCCTCCCGTCGACTGCTGCTGCACAACCCCCGGCCCAAGCCCAACGTGACCCGTCCAAGTTGCATCTGGCTTCAGGCAGCGCCCTGCTGATCGACCTGAATACCAACCAGGAGTTGTATTCGAGCCACGCCGACCGTGTGGTGCCGATCGCCTCGGTCACCAAGTTGATGACAGCGATGGTGGTACTGGATGCCAAGCTGCCCATGGATGAAATGCTCACCATGAGCATTGCCAACAACCCGGAAATGAAGGGCGTGTATTCACGCGTGCGCCTGGGCAGCCAACTTGACCGCCGCGAAACCCTGCTGATTACCCTGATGTCGTCGGAAAACCGTGCCGCCAACTCCCTGGCAAACGCCTACCCCGGCGGCTATCCGGCGTTCATCAAGGCAATGAATGCCAAGGCCCGCAGCCTGGGTATGGCACATACCCGCTACGTTGAACCTACCGGCCTGTCGACGCAGAACGTGTCTACCGCCCGCGACCTGGCCAAACTGCTGATGGCCTCGCGCAAGTACCCGATGCTCAGCGAGCTGTCGACCACCCGCGAGAAGACCGTGGCCTTCCGCAAGCCCAACTACACCCTGGGCTTCCGTAACACCGACCACCTGGTGAACAAGAGCAACTGGGACATCAAGCTGACCAAGACGGGCTTCACCAACGAGGCCGGGCATTGCCTGGTGCTGCTGACCCGCATGGACAACCGCCCGGTGGCCATGGTCATTCTCGATGCCTTCGGCAAGTACACCCACTTCGCCGATGCCAGCCGCATGCGTCAATGGCTGGAGACCGGCGCTGCCAAGCCGGCACCGGCAGTGGCCATGCAGTACAAGTCGGACCGGCAGGGCAAAGGGCGCGTAGCGTCCGAATAATCGCCGTAACCTGACGCAACGCGGCGCACTGCCGCGTTGCGGCTAGGCGGTGGCGCTGACCATCCCGCCCGAGCTGCTGCCCCCCTCCTGCTGCAACAGCTCCAACAGCTGCGCCGTGGCAGCCATGATCTGGCCGTTGATGGTGGCAATGCTTGCCTGCTTGGCGCCCACCGCAGCCGCTTTGGCAGCATCATCCATCTTGCTGTTCTGCAGCGCGGCCAACTGTTTCTGCTCCTCGACAAGCTGCTTTTGCAGATCCTTGATCAGCTGACGCAGTTCGGTCATGGCTTCTGACTCACCGCTGTCTTCACTGTCTGCAGCTTGAGCCTGGCTGCCTGCAGAAACCTTCATGCTGTCGCTGCTGATGCTCAGGGGGCCCAGTGCCTCACCGGCCTGTTTTGCCTGTTCGCGTTCGGTCGTTGCGTTCGCGCTCAGCGTCTGCGCCGAAACGCCATTGATCATCAGGTTGCTTGCCGTAATTGCGCTCATGTCGATTCCCTGCTGAAAGATAGGTCCTTGCCGTAACCACCCTATCGGCCTCCCCTCGCAGTTCTTTAGCCCGCTTAAATTCCTCGCCGACTGGCTCGTTCCAACACATGTACTTGCGCAGGAGCCGGGGCCCCGGCGGGCGTCCATATTCGACCATTCAGGGAATAGCAGCCATGAGCCAGTCCTCACAGCAGGAAACCATCAAAGATCTGATCGGCGTGGGCTTCGGCCCTTCCAACCTGGCCTTGGCCATTGCGCTGGAAGAACTCGCCGAATCTCAGGGCCACGCCCTCGACGCACTGTTCATCGACAAACAGCAGGACTACCGCTGGCACGGTGAAACCCTGGCCACCCAGAGCGAGCTGCAGATTTCGTTCCTCAAAGACCTGGTGTCGTTGCGTAACCCCACCAGCCCCTACAGCTTCGTCAACTACCTGCACCAGAAGCAGCGCCTTGCCGACTTCATCAACCTCGGCACCTTCTACCCTTGCCGCCTGGAGTACAACGACTACCTGCGCTGGGCCGCCGAACATTTCGCCACCCAGGCGGTGTATGGCCAGGAAGTGCTGCGCATCGAACCTGAGGTAAAGTCTGGCCGGGTCGAGCACCTGCGCCTGGTCTCGCGCGACGCCCAGGGCCGCGAATACAGCCGCCGTACCCGCTCGGTGGTGGTCGGCAGCGGCGGCACGCCGAAAATCCCGGAAAAGTTCGGTGCCTTCAAGGATGACCCGCGAGTATTCCATCACTCCCAGTACCTGAGCAGCCTCAACAAGCTGCCGTGCACCGCCGGCAAACCGATGCGCATCGCGGTGATCGGTTCGGGCCAGAGCGCCGCCGAGGCATTCATCGACCTCAACGACAGCTACCCGTCGGTCAAGGTCGACATGATCCTGCGTGGCTCCGCCCTGAAACCGGCCGACGACAGCCCGTTCGTCAACGAGATCTTCTCGCCGGACTACACCGACCTGGTCTATAACGAGCCGGCCGACCAGCGCAGCAAACTGCTGGGCGAATACCACAACACCAACTACTCGGTGGTCGACCTTAACCTGATCGAACGCATCTACGGCATCCTCTACCGGCAGAAAGTCGCCCACCAGCACCGTCACAACGTGCTGTGCCGCCGCCAGGTTGAAGCCGTGGTGGCCACCCGCGACGGCCTGGAACTGACCCTGCGCGACCTAGCCACCGGCCAGCAGCAAACCCACCGCTACGACGCCGTGGTCCTCGCCACCGGCTACGAGCGCCGCTCTCACCGTGACCTGCTGGCACCGCTGACCGGTTACCTTGAGGACTTCAATGTCGACCGCAACTACCGCGTGCTGGCCAGCCCGGACCTGCAGGCTTCGGTGTACCTGCAGGGCTTCTGTGAAAACAGCCACGGCCTGAGCGACACCCTGCTTTCGGTGCTACCGGCCCGCGCCGCGGAAATTGGCCGGGCGCTGTACCAAGACCTGGCGCAGTTGCACGGCAAACCGCAACCGAGCGTGGCCCTGACCCGCGCCTGACCCCTCTGCTACATTTCTTCAAAGCCGGCCTGACGCCTCGCGCGCAGGCCGGCTTTGCATTTTGAAATATTTGCTTGCATTTAAATCGGCAGGATTTCAATTCTCATTCGTCCTTATCAGTACAGCTCTCTTTGGTTGGGCATACGCTCGACCACCCATTGCAGAAGAAGTCTGATGGCCAAATCACCGAAAAAATCCAAATCCAGGCTGTGGTTCCTGGTCCATAGCTGGCTCGCCCTGCCGATCTGGTTCTTTGTGCTGATCGTCTGTTTCACCGGGATGCTTGCCGTAGTCAGCCAGGAGATTGTCTGGCTCGCCGACCCGGCGGTACGCGCCAACAAGCCGGACGCGGATGTCGAGCGCATGAGCTTCCAGCAGGTGCTGGAGGCCTTGAACAAAGCCGACCCGGACATGGTGGTCGAGCGCCTGAGCCAGCCGGACGGCTCACACTTCGCGGTAAAAGCCAGTGTCACCCTGCCTGACGGCAGCAGCCCGACGCTGTATGTGAACCCCTACACCGGCGCCATTCAGGGCAAGACCCCGGATTTCAACTTCGAGGGCTTCACCCGTGCCCTGCACGGCTGGTGGCTGGTGCCGTTCACCAACGGTTTCAGCTGGGGCTGGTACCTGGTGTCGATACTGGGCCTGCCGATGCTGGCGTCGCTGGTCACTGGCCTTGTGGTGTACAAAAAATTCTGGAAAGGCTTTTTCAAACCCGTGCGCACCGGCCATGGCTCGCGGATTTTCTGGGGTGACCTGCACCGCCTCGCCGGGGTGTGGTCGATCTGGTTCATTGCGGTCATTTCCATCACCGGCACCTGGTTCCTGATCCAGGCGATCCTGTTCGACAACCAGATCACCATTTCCAGCGAGCCCATCAACCCGGTGATCGCCCGTGAGGAAGTCCCGCAAACGCCAGACGGCAGCCCGGCCCCGCGCATCGGCCTGGATGAAGCGGCGCGCATCGCCAGCCTGGCGATCCCCGGGCTGGAGATCAACTCCATCTCGCTGCCCGCCACTGCCTACAGCCACGTGTCGTTGTCCGGGCCGGGCTGGTACCCGTTGATGTACCAGAATGCGTTGGTGAACCCCTACACCAGCACTATCGACAGCCAGTTC
Source organism: Candidatus Pseudomonas phytovorans (assembly GCA_029202525.1). Lineage (NCBI taxonomy): Bacteria > Pseudomonadati > Pseudomonadota > Gammaproteobacteria > Pseudomonadales > Pseudomonadaceae > Pseudomonas > Candidatus Pseudomonas phytovorans. The sequence goes on along the minus strand of CP119325.1, from coordinate 2,988,234 downwards.
CTGATCAGCGACCGCTCGGCGCTGGAGTTCGTCACCGAGTCCATGCGCCCGCTGCACACCGGCGACTTTGGCGGCTTGCCGATCAAGCTGATCTGGTTCTTCTTCGGCCTGATCCTCACCCTGATGGTGCTCAGCGGTTTGCTGATCTGGACCAAACGCACCGCCCAGGCCACCGCCGCCGCCCTCAAGCGCAGTGAGCGGGCGCCACGTGCGGCACGCAGTGAAACCACCGTGGAGATGCACCCATGAGCCAGGCCCAGACCCTGCCCGCCAGCCCGCTGAAACAGCTGTGGCTGAAGTGGCGCTTCCACCTGAACATCCTGCTGATCCTGGTCCCGCTGGGGTTCATGCCCAAGTACTTCGCCGATGCCAAGCTGTTCCGTGGCGACGCCGGCCTGGGCGCCAACATGATCAGCGACATCCAGGTCGGCCCCTACAGCCTGAACCTGGCCGAATTGCGTGACGAGGCACCACGCCCCGACGGCCCGGCCGGCTACTTCAAGGCGTTCAATGCTGCGCTGTGCAAGGCCTGCATCAAGGACGTCAAGGCTGCTTACCTGCGTATTGGCAAACCCCGCAGCCTGCGTGCCGCCGGCACTATCTTCTTCGGTGCGCCTTACAACATGGGTACCTCGCTGCCGATCCCGCCGCGGACCAAACCTGACGCACAGATCTGGATCACCCTGGAAGGCTGGGACGGCAGCATGCACCAGGCGTCGGTCCCCCTGGCCAAAGCATCGCCAGCCACCGTGGCCTGGCTCGAAAAACAAGGAGGCAAGAAATGAAACAGCTGATGCGAACCCTCGCCCTGCCCTTGCTGGTGCTGGCTGCCGGCCCCGCCCTGGCGCACAACCCGATGTGCGAATGCGAAGAAACGGCCAGCGACCAAGTCAAGTGCACCGGCGGTTTCTCGGACGGCAGTGGTGCCCCCGGCGTAACCCTGGATGTAATCGGCTATGACGAACAGGTTCTGGTCGGCGGCAAGCTCGGCAACGATTCGACGCTGACCTTCAAGCGACCGGACGGCGAGTTCTACGTGCTGTTCGATGCCGGCCCCGGGCACGTGGTGGAAGTCGACTACGCCGATATCGCCCAGCCATGAGCCGCGCACAAGTCATTCGCCCGGCCGGCGCCGGGCACGAAACCCTGTACGTGCTGCTGATCAGCCTGCTGATCGTGGTACTCGCCGCCAGTGTGGTGCTGCTGCGTGGCGAGCGCGAGGACGAACAGACCATCGCCAGCCACCAGATCGACGCCCGGCGCGACCTCACCGCCGCCGAGCAGGGCCTGTACACCGACCTCCGGGTGGCCTTTGACGAAATCCAGCTGTTACGGGAAGAAAACGCTGCCGTGCCCAGCGTGCAGGAACTGGCCGAAGAGGGCCTGCCGCCCTTCGTGGTCGATGCCGGCAGCCAGGCCCGTGGCGGCCACCAATGGTCGTGGCTGGAGCCCGGCGCCTACCTGGGCCGCAGCCAGGCCCCAGAAGTCGCCGGCAGCCTGCTGCTGATTCTGCCGGCCGACAGCACCGGCCAGGCCGATGTCTGGCTGCGCCGAGACAGCGCCGCCATGACCCCGGACGACCTCGGCCAGGCGGCACTGATTGCCGCTGGCTGGCAGCAGGTGGTCAGCCACTACGACGCCGGGGTTACCCGCGAACACCGTCACTGAACCCAAGGACTTCCTCATGTTCCGCTCCGCCCTCGCCCTGCTCCTGGCCCTTGCCCTGCCGGCACTGGCCATGGCCGATAACGGCAAGCCCCTGCGCATCGGCATCACCCTGCATCCCTACTACAGCTACGTGACCAACATCGTCGGCGACAAGGCCGAAGTGGTGCCGCTGATTCCAGCGGGCTTCAACCCCCACGCCTACGAGCCACGGGCCGAGGACATCAAACGCATCGGCAGCCTGGATGTAGTGGTGCTCAACGGCGTTGGTCATGACGACTTCGCCGACCGCATGATCGCAGCCAGCGAAAAGCCCGACATCGCCACCATCGAGGCCAACCAGAACGTGCCATTGCTGGCGGCCACCGGCATTGCTGCGCGCGGCGCCGGCAAGGTGGTCAACCCGCACACCTTCCTGTCGATCAGCACCACCATCGCCCAGGTCAACAACATCGCCCGCGAACTGGGCAAGCTCGACCCGGACAACGCCAAGTTCTACACGCAAAACGCCCGCGCCTACGGCAAACGCCTGCGCGCCCTGCGTGCCGAAGCCCTGGCCAAGGTCACCGAAGCGCCCAGCGCTACCTTCCGGGTCGCCACCATTCACGCCGCCTACGACTACCTGGTGCGCGACTTTGGCCTGGAGGTGACCGCCGTGGTCGAACCGGCCCATGGCATCGAGCCCAGCCCGGCCCAGCTGAAAAAGACCATCGACCAGCTCAAGGCCCTGGACGTGCGGGTGATCTTCTCGGAAATGGACTTCCCGTCAGCCTATGTCGAAACCATCCAGCGTGAATCGGGCGTACGCCTGTACCCGCTGACGCACATTTCCTACGGCGAATACACCAAGGACAAGTACGAAGTGGAAATGAAGCGCAACCTCGACACCGTGGTCCGCGCCATTCAGGAGAACCGCGCATGACCGCCGCAGCCAACCTGGTGGCGGCCTGCGGGCCGCGCATCGAGTTCGCGGGCATCGACCTTACGCTGGGCCGCACACGCATCCTTGAACAGGTCGGTTTCAGCGTGGCCGCCGGCAGCGTGCACGCCATCGTCGGCCCCAATGGCGGCGGCAAAAGCTCGCTGATCAAGACCCTGCTCGGGCAGATGCCGCACCAGGGCCAGCTGACCCTGCATTGGCCAAGCGAGCGCGAGGTGATCGGTTACGTGCCACAGGCACTGGAGTTCGACCGTGGCCTGCCAATGACCGTGGACGATTTCATGGCCGCCATGTGCCAGCGCCGCCCGGCTTTTCTGGGCCTGTCACGGCGGGTACAACCGGCCATCGACGCAGCCCTGGCGCGGGTCGGCATGCTCGAAAAGCGCAAGCGGCGCATGGGTGCGTTGTCCGGGGGCGAGCGCCAGCGCGTGCTGCTGGCCCAGGGCCTGATCCCCGAGCCGCAGTTGCTGGTGCTGGACGAACCCATGTCAGCACTCGATGAGGCCGGTATCCAGGTATTCGAACAGTTGCTCAAGGGCTGGCGCCAGGCTGGCACCACCGTGCTGTGGATCGAGCACGACCTGGAAGCCGTGCTGCGCCTTGCCGACCGGGTAACCGGCCTGAGCCGCAAAGTGTTGTTTGACGCCCCGCCCGCCCAGGCCCTGACCCCGGAGCGCCTGCTCGGCCTGTTCTCTGTTCACCCGCGTAGCGAGAGCCTTGCCTCATGAGTTTTGAAGCATTTCGCCAACTGGTCCAGGACTGGGCCACCGCTGGTTACCTGCCCGAGGCACTGGCCTACGGTTTCGTGGTCAACGCCCTGCTGGCCGGCCTGATGATCGGCCCGGTGCTGGGCGGCCTGGGCACCCTGGTGGTGGTCAAGCGCTTTGCCTTCTTCTCCGAGGCAGTGGGCCATGCCGCGCTGACCGGTGTGGCCATCGGCATCCTGCTGGGCGAGCCCTACACCGGCCCCTACGGCAGCCTGTTCGGCTACTGCCTGCTGTTCGGCATTCTGCTGAACTTCCTGCGCAACCGCACCGGGCTTTCCCCGGATACGCTGATCGGCGTGTTCCTGTCGGTGTCGCTGGCGCTGGGCGCCAGCCTGCTGCTGATGCTGGCAGGCAAGATCAACGTGCACATCCTCGAAAACGTGCTGTTCGGCTCGGTGCTGACCGTCAGCGGCCAGGACCTGGTGGTGCTGGGCATCGTCGCGGTGCTGGTGCTGGCCTTGGCGCTGCCGCTGTACAACCGCATCATGCTGGCCAGTTTCAACCCACAACTGGCGGCCGTGCGCGGGGTGGCGGTGAAAACCCTGGACTACCTGTTCGTGGTGCTGGTGACCCTGGTAACCGTGGCCGCCGTGAAGGTGATCGGGGCGATTCTGGTTGGCGCGCTGCTGGTCATCCCCGCTGCCGCCGCGCGCCTGGTCAGCCAGTCACTCAAAGGCTTTTTCTTCCTGTCGGTGGTGATTGCCACCATCAGCACCCTGTTCGGCATCCTGTTACCGATCGTTTTCGACCTGCCGGTGCCGTCAGGCGCCGCGATCATCCTGGTCGCCGGTATGTGCTTTGCCTTGGCCGCCCTGGCCCGCGCCCTCGTCCCCCGCCTGCAAGGAAACCCGGCATGAACCTGAAACGCCTGACCCTGGCGCTGGCACTGGCCGGCCTGCCGTCGCTGTCTTTTGCCACACAAGTGCTGACCACCCTGCCTGTTACCCACAGCCTGGCCAGCGCCTTGCTTGACGGGACGGCGGTGCAACTCAAGCGTGCGGCGCCGGCCAACCTGCCGGCCAGCCGCCAGCCATCGTATTTCAGCTCGCGCGGTGGCCCCAGCCTGGAGAAAGCCGCCCAGCAGGCCGACGCGGTGATCGGCGTGCGCTCGATCTGGCGTGACGACCCGCTGTACCCGATGGCCCGACGCAGCAACATCCGTATCGTCGAGATCGATGCTGCGCGCCCGGTAGACGGCGCGCTGCCGGGCATTGCGGTGAGCGGCGACGATGCCTATGGCGCCTACCCGTGGCTCAACCCGACCAACCTTGGACGCATGGCCGACGTGGTGGCCAATGACCTGGAGCGGCTGGCACCGGATGATAAAGCGAAGATCCAGGGCAACCTCGCCGGGCTCAAGCGCCAGCTGCTGGAGCTTTCGGCCAGCAGCCAGACACGCCTGGCCAAGGTCGACAATCTGACGGTGGTGAGCCTGTCCGAGCGGTTGGGTTACCTGGCCAGCGGACTGAACCTGGATGTGGTGGAGCAGCCGCTGCCGGCCGAGTGGGATGCTGCCGCGCTCAAGGCGCTGGGAGAGAACCTGAAAGCGCAGGATGTGGCTTTGGTACTGGACCACCGGCAACCGGACGCAGCGGTAGCCGAAGTGGTCAAGGCGGCCGGGGCGAAGCTGGTGGTGGTGGAGAGCGACCCAGAGGATGCGTTTGCAGGGCTTAAGGCCAGTGTCGACCAAGTGGTCGGGGCATTGGGCGAAAGCTGATCAAACAGGCTGACGCGACCAAAAATGTGGGAGCGGGCGCGCCCGCGAAACAGGCGACGCGGTGGCTGGCACCGGCTTTGCCGGTGTTCGCGGGCATGCCCGCTCCCACAATCGATAGCGTTAGTTGCAGGACTAGCGTTTCATGCACCGCTGATACCGCTCATCCACCCGACCGGCAAACCACGCCGTGGTCAGCTTGCGGGTGATCTTCGGGCTTTTCAGCTCGATCCCCGGCAACACCGCCCGTGGCAGCGGTTTGCCCGCTTTGGCATCCGCCAGGGCAAACACCCCGCTGTACAACTTGCTGTCCTCGAACGCCAAACTGTCGCCCTCCTCCAGCTGGCTACGAATCTGCGGGTTACGCAGCCCCAGCCTGGCCCCCAGCTTTCGCGCGGCCTGCTCGGTGGTGCCTGGCATGATCGCCCCCGGGGCAATCAGATCGCCATCCAGGGCCAGCGTCACGCCGGTCGCCTTGCTCAATGCCGCCTGAAACGCCGCATTGCGGCTGGCGTACCAGCCCGCATTGAAATCGGCAAAACGGTACAGCTGGCGTTGGTAACTGGCCGGGTAGCCCAACAGGTGGGCAATACCGAAGTACATGCCGCCACGCCGGGTGAACACCTCCTGGCGAATCGTGCCGTCATGGCTGTAGGGGTACGCCTGTGCATGCTTTTCGGCGAAGTCGATGCTGACCTGCATCGGCCCACCGGTGTGCACCGGGTTCAGCCCGTCCAGCAAGGTCTTGCCCAGCGGCACGCGGGCAATGACCTCGTCGTACAGCTCGCTCAACTGCTTTTCGCTGCGCACTGCCTGCAAGCGCTGCTGGTAGCTCTGGCCATTGCCCGAAGGGGTTTTCAGGGCGCCGTCGACCAGCAGCCTTGGAATATGCAGGCGCGCGGCGCGTCGATCGATTTCCTCGCGGGCAATGCGCCCCAGGTTGGGCACCTGTGGGTCGGCAGTGAAGGTCGATTCCTGCTCGGTCACCGCCAGTACTGCGCACAGGTTACTTTTGCCTGGCGTAATGCGCTGGGCTTCGAAAGCCACTTGAATATCCCTGGCCCAGCCCTCGCGGTCTTTGGCCTGCGCAGGCAGCAAGCGCAGCAACTGGGCGCGAACCTTGGCAGGGTCCGCTTCCGGTGCTTCTTCACGGCGCCCGGCACAGCCTTGCAGCAACGCCAGGGCCATCAACCTGACAGCCAGTAACCGGCCGTTCAGGGCTGCTCACCGACCAGGTAGGTTTTGCTGATGTGGCGGAACAGCGGGTGGCCGGCACTGCCCATCAACTCGAACACCACCATTTCGCGGGTCACCACCTGCGCCCCGGCGCCGCGCATGCGCGCCAGGCCCGCCGCCTTGCTGGCCGGGGTGCGGCTGTCGCAGGCATCTTCGACCACGAACACCTGCTTGCCCAAAGCCAGCAGGCCAAGCACCGTCTGCAGCACGCAGACATGGGTTTCCATCCCACAGACGATCACCTGCTCACGCGCCATCAGGCTGGCCGGCAGGCACTCGGCGGCCACGCAGGAAAAATGGCTTTTCTCCACCACTTCGGCTGCCGGCGCTACGGCCAGCAGCTCCGCCAGGGTATGGCCCAGGCCCTTGGGATACTGCTCGGAAATCACCGTCGGCAGCTCCAGTTCAGCGGTCGCCGCCAACAACCAGCGCGCCCGTGCCCGGGTGCCCTCGGGGTCGCTCATGGCGCTGATAAGTTTTTCCTGGATGTCGACGACCAGCAGCGTGGCCTTGTGTGGATCGATCAGCATTGTCCGCCCCTTACCTGGGAAAAGGCCTAGCCTCCCCCAGGCAAGCGGTGACGTCAATCAGGCAGAAAGCCGAAGGGGTTCCAGCGAAGCCGTCAGCGCGCCGAGCACGTGATCTTCATGCTCATGGATGAAGAAGTGGCCACCGGGAAACATCTGCAGCGAGAACTCGCCTTGGGTTTCCTGGCGCCAGGCCTGCAATTGCTCGTCGCTGGCCCGGTCATCTGTACCGCCCAGCACATGCAGCGGGCACTGCAACGCCGGTCGCTGGCGGTAGGCGTAGGTGCCGCAGAGCAGAAAGTCTGCGCGAAGGGTCGGCAAGGTCAGGCTCATCAGCTCGGCGTTGGCCAGCACTTCCTCGGGGGTACCCTGAAGCTCGCGCAACTCGCTGATCAGCTCGGCGTCACTCTTGGGCGTGCGCCACTCCTTGGCGTCGTAGCCCTCACGCCGGGTCGGCGCCGCCGTGCCGCAGGCGAACAGCGCCAGTGGTGGCGGGCAGCCCAGCGCTTGCAGCTCATGGGCCAGCTCGAAGGCCAGCAGCGCACCCAGGCTGTGCCCCAGCAGCGCGTAGGGGGCGCTGGCCGCCAGGCGCTGCTCGTTGGCCAGTTGCCGGGCCAGCACTTGCATGTCGGTGTGCAGCGGCTCGACCATGCGTGCGCCACGCCCGGGCAGTTCCACCGGGCGCACCTGCAGCCAGGCTGGCAGCTTGCGCCGCCAGCGGTTGTAGACCATGGCGCTGGCCCCTGAATACGGCAGGCACAGCAGGTTCAATGCAGTCACTGGGTAGCGGCTTCGGCCATTTTCTGGCGCAGGCTCAGCGGGCGCATGTCGGTCCACACCTCGTCGATGTAGGCCAGGCAGTCTTTCTTCAAGCCACTCTTGCCCACGGCACGCCAGCCGTTGGGGATGGCCTTGTAATCTGGCCAGATCGAGTACTGCTCTTCGTGGTTGACCACTACCTGGAACTGGATGTCGTCGCGGTCGAAAACGGAAGTCATTGCCTGTCTCCTTGAATGATGGATGCCGCTGCGGGGTTGGCGCAGGGGGGCTTTCAAGTAGACGTAACAGGCCGCCGGAAAATTAGCTGTTCAGGCATCACGCAGCAGGTCGTGGGTATCGAGCAGGCGGAAAGCTACCTGCGGGTTGCGCTCCAGACCGCGGCGGATCGCTGCCGGGATCGATTGCCGGGTCTTACGGCACAGCCCTGGCTGATCATCCAGCTCGATGACGATACCGCGCATGGTTCGTACTTCGTTGAAACCGGGGGCAATGTGTACGCGGATGCCGAGGTTTTCGTACAGGCGTTGCTGCAGGCGCTGCAGGTCTTCCAGGTCCTTGAGGTTTTCCAGGCGTTCGAGCAGGCGCTTTTCTTCCTGGCGGGTCAGCAGGAGGATGCGCTGGGCTGTCTGCGGCTGGTCCGCCAAGTGCTCACGGCCGCAGATACAGGCGCCAGGGGGACATGGCTGGCGTAAAGGGTCTGGTGTACTCATAGGGCAAGCATAGCCTCTAGTGGCCCGCGAAGGGCTTCAACAATATTCCTGTCAGGATAAAAAATTTCACAAACCTCTAGACCGTCACCCCTTACTTCGCCTATAAATCGCCTAAAGGAAATTTATATTCCTACCAAGAAACACAACTTCGCCCCGCGCGAAGCCTCTTTCGCCCTTGTGCCCGACCTGCCCCACTCCATCACGAGGCCTATCCGACATGCACCCCGCTCCCGATCACTTCATCCTGCGCGTCAGTTGCCCGGCCGTGTCCGGCATCGTTGCGGCAGTGACCACCTACCTGGCCGAGCACGGTTGCTACATCAGCGAGATGGCGCAGTTCGACGACGAGGATAACGGGCGCTTCTTCATGCGCGCGGTGTTCCGCTACAACACGGGTACCACCGGTGACACGCCGCAGCTGGAGGCTGGTTTTACCGACGTGGCCCAGCGCTTCGACATGCAGTGGAGCCTGCACAGCAGCGCCAGGCCGATGCGGGTGCTGCTGATGGTGAGCAAGTTTGACCACTGCCTGTCCGACCTGCTGTACCGCCACGCCAAAGGCGAGCTGGACATGCACATCACCGCCGTGGTCTCCAACCACCTGGACCTGCGCCCGATGGCTGAGCGCCAGGGCATCCGCTTCGTCTACCTGCCGGTGAGCAAAGACACCAAGGCCGAACAGGAAGCCGCACTGCTGCGCATCGTCGAGGACACCGGCACCGAACTGGTGGTGCTGGCGCGCTACATGCAAATCCTCTCCGATGACCTGTGCCGCCAGCTGTCGGGCCGGGCGATCAACATCCATCACTCGTTCCTCCCCGGTTTCAAAGGTGCCAAGCCCTACCACCAGGCCTACCAGCGCGGAGTCAAGCTGATCGGCGCCACCGCCCACTATGTGACCAGCGACCTGGACGAAGGGCCGATCATCGAGCAGGAAGTACAGCGCGTGGACCACGCCTATGCACCGGGCGACCTGGTGGCCATCGGCCGCGATACCGAGACCATCGCCCTGTCCCGCGCCGTGAAATACCACCTTGAACACCGGGTATTCCTTAACCACGACCGCACGGTGATTTTCAAATGAACGCCCTTGCCAGCGTCAAGCTGATCGACGGCAAGGCCACCGCCGCGCGGGTACTGGCCGAAGTACGCGAGCAGGTGCAGGAGCTGCGCCAAGGCGGCGTGCAACCATGCCTGGCCGTGGTGCTGGTGGGCGCCGACGCCGCCAGCCAGGTGTACGTGCGTAACAAGGTGCTGCGCGCCGAAGAAGTGGGCATCCGTTCGCTGGAGCATCGCCTGCCCACCGACACCACCCAGGCCCAGCTGCTGACCCTGATCGACCGGCTGAACCGCGACCCCGAGGTGAACGGTATCCTCGTGCAACTGCCGTTGCCCGCACACATCGACCAGCACCCTGTATTGCAGGCAATCAGCCCGCTCAAGGACGTTGACGGTTTCCACAGCGAAAACGTGGGTGGCCTGGCCCAGGGCCGCGATGTACTCACCCCATGCACGCCCAGCGGTTGCATGCGCCTGCTGCGCGACGCCTGTGGCGAGTTGCGCGGCAAGCATGCGGTGGTGGTCGGCCGCTCGAACATTGTCGGCAAACCCATGGCGGCCCTGCTGCTGCAGGCCGACTGTACGGTGACCGTGGTGCACTCGCGCAGCCACGACCTGCCGGCGCTGTGCCGCCAGGCCGACATCCTGGTGGCGGCAGTGGGCAAGCCCCGGCTGATCGGTGCCGCCTGGCTCAAGCCCGGTGCGGTGGTGATCGACGTGGGTATCAACCGCGTCGATGAGGGCGGCCACAGCCGCCTGGTCGGCGATGTCGACTTCGCCGCTGCCCTGCCCCAGGTAGCCGGCATCACCCCGGTACCCGGCGGCGTTGGCCCGATGACCATCGCCTACCTGATGAAAAACACCCTGCTCGCCCTCGACCTGCAACAACAGGCCGCCCACCAGGAGCGCACCGCATGCCTTTCGCATTGCTGAAATACGGCCTGAGTGCCGACTACCCGGTGGAAGTCGACCTGCCACCACCGTGTGAGCTCAAGCCACGCTATGACGTGGTGATCATTGGCGGCGGCGGCCACGGTTTGGCCATCGCCTACTACCTGGCCAGATACCACGGTGTGACCAACGTCGCCGTACTGGAAAAGGCCTACCTGGGCGGTGGCAACACCGCACGCAACACTGCGGTTATCCGCTCCAACTACCTCACCAGCGAAGGTGTGCGCTTTTACGCTGAATCGGTGCGCATGTTCCAGAACCTGTCGAACGAGTTCGACTTCAACATCATGTATTCCGAACGCGGCCAGCTCACCCTGGCGCACACCGATGCCACCGTGCGCGCCTTCCGCCAGCGTGCCGAGGTCAACAAGCATTTCGGCGGGCGTACCGAAATGATCGACCGCCAACAGATTCGTGAACTGGTGCCCAGCCTTAACCTCGACCCCGGCCACCTGCCGGTGCTGGCGGGCCTGTGGCATATCGACGGCGCCACCGCGCGGCACGACGCCGTGGCCTGGGGCTACGCCAAACAGGCGGCCAAGCGTGGCGTGGAAATCCACCAACTGACCGAAGTGCAGGACCTGCTGATTCGCAATGGCCGCATCGAAGCGGTCAAGACCAACCGTGGCACGGTGCAGTGCGGTTGTGTGGTGCAGGCGGTGGCAGGGGCCAGTTCGCTGCTGATGAACAAAGCCGGCATCCGCGCGCCGATCCACACCTACCCATTGCAGGCGATGGTCACCCAGCCGTTCAAGCCGTTCCTCGATCCGCTGGTCAGTTCGTCGGCGCTGCACTGCTATGTGCAACAGACCAGCCGGGGCGAAATCGTCTTCGGTGGCGGCTCCGATCCGTACCCGCTGTACAACACGCGCTCCACCCTCGACCTCAAGGAAAGCCTGCTGGCGCACGCCATCGAGATGTTCCCGTTCATGGCCAACGCCAAGCTGATGCGCCAGTGGGCCGGCATGACCGACATGACCCCGGACTACAGCCCGATCATGGGCCTGTCGCCGGTCGAGAACTACTACCTGGACGCCGGCTGGGGCACCTGGGGTTTCAAAGCCACGCCGATCTGCGGCAAGACCATGGCCGAGCTGGTGGCCAGCGGCGGCAAGGTGCCCGAAATGATCGCCCCCTTCGCCCTGGAACGCTTCAGCCGCTTCCAGCAAGTCAACGAGATGGGCGCCACTGCGGCCAGCCACTAGGAGCAACGACGATGAAGATCCTGACCTGCCCCTTGAATGGCCCGCGCAACATCAGCGAGTTCACCTACGGCGGCGAGTTCAAGCCCATGCCCGACCCGGCCAACTGCAGCGATGCCGAGTGGGCGGACTATGTATTCAACAGCGATAACCTGGCCGGGGTGGTCACCGAGTGGTGGCTGCACAACGCTTCCAGCTACTGGTTTCTGGCCGAACGCCACACGGTGAGCGACCAGGTGCTGCGCACCTTCGACCCGAAAGAACTGTTCGACCGCCGCGTCGACTTCACCCCCGCCGCCACCCCGGAGATCGCCGGATGAACAGCCACACTCGCCTCCCCGCGCCCATGGGCCTGCTGATCGACCGCGAGCGGCCCCTGCGCTTCCAGTTCGACGGCCAGGACTGCCAAGGCTTTGCCGGTGACACCATTGCCAGCGCCCTGCTCGGTAACGGTCGCTGGCTGCTGTCGCGCTCGTTCAAGTACCACCGCCCACGCGGCCCGCTGAGCATGGCCGGGCAGGATGCCAACACCTTGGTGCAGTTGCCTGAAGAGCCCAACGTGCTGGCCGACCTGGAGGCCGCCCGCGAGGGCCAGGTGGTCGAGGGGCAGAACTTCAACGGCAGCCTGGAGCAGGACCGCGACGCCTACCTGGGCAAGTTCTCACGCTTCATGCCGGTGGGCTTCTACTACCGCTCGTTCTACAAGCCCAAGGGCATGTGGAAAGTGTGGGAGCCGCTGATTCGCAAGAAGGCCGGCCTGGGCGTGCTCGACCTTGGCTTCAAGCCGCAGTACTACGACAAAGCCTATCTGTTCGTTGATGTAGCGGTCATCGGCGGCGGCCCCGCAGGCCTGCGCGCCGCGCTCGACGCGGCCAATGCCGGGGCCAAGGTGTTGCTGGTCGAACAACAACCGGTGCTGGGCGGCTCGCTCACCTACGCCCGCTTCGACATCGCCGGCACCCACGCCGCCAGCCTGCGTCAGGAACTGCTGGCCGCCATCGAGGGCCACCCGAACATTCAGGTGCTGCTGGAAGCCACCTGCAACGGCTGGTTCACCGACAACTACCTGCCGGTCATCCAGCACAAACGCTTGTACAAGGTACGCGCCCGCCGTTGCCTGGTAGCGGCGGGTTCGTTCGACCAGCCGGTGGTGTTCCGCAATAACGACCTGCCGGGGGTGATGCTGACCAGCGCCGCCCAGCGACTGATGAAGCTGTATGCGGTCAAGCCGGGCCAGCGCGCGGTGGTCCTCACCGGCCACGATGACGGCTACCTGGCCGCCCTTGACCTGCAGGAACAAGGCGTGGCCGTTGCCGCCGTGGTCGATATGCGCGCCGCGCCCGCCGATGCCGCCCTCGCCGCTGAACTGAAGCGCCGCGACATCCCCGTGCACCTGGGCAGCACGGTGTACGAAGCGCTGCACGAAACAGGCATGCGCCATGTCAACGGCGTGGACATTCGCCCGATCACCGGCCAGGGCAAGGTCGGCCCGCATGGCCTGCGCCTGGCGTGCGACTTGCTGTGCATGTCGGCGGGCTACATGCCGGTGTACCAGTTGCTGTGCCAGGCCGGCGGCAAGCTGGCCTATGACGTCAACCGCGACGAGTTCAGCATCAGCAACCTGCCGGCCGGGCTGGGCATCGCCGGCTCGGTAAACGGCCGTCATGCACTGGCCAACGTGCTGGCCGATGCCGCGCGCGGGGCCGCCGATGCAGTGGCAGGGTTGGGCCTGCAAGGGCCGTCACAGCAAGTGTTCAGCGCCGAAGCCAAGGTCAATTTCCCGTGGCCGATCTTCCCACACCCCAAAGGCAAGGATTTCGTCGACTTCGACGAAGACCTGCAAGTGCGCGACATCGTCAACGCCACCCGCAGTGGCTACCGTGACGTGCAACTGGTCAAGCGCTTTTCCACGGTCGGCATGGGCCCGTCCCAGGGCCGCCACTCGGCGCTGCCCACTGCACGGCTGGTGGCCCATGCCACCGGCCGCAGCATCAGCGAGACCGGAGTGACCACCGCCCGCCCACCGTTCCAGGCCGAAAAGCTGGCGCATGTCGCCGGTCGTGCCTTCGACCCCTACCGGCAAACGCCCATGCACCGCCGCCACCTGCAAGCCGGGGCAAAAATGATGCCTGCCGGTAGCTGGCAACGCCCGGCCTACTACGGAAAACCAGAAGAACGTGAGCGCTGCATGCAGGAAGAAGCACGCCATGTGCGCGAAAAAGTCGGCCTGATCGACGTTTCCACACTGGGCGGCCTGGACGTGCGCGGCCCCGACGCCGCAGAGCTGCTGGAGCGCGTGTACACCTTCGGCTTTGCCAAACTGCCTGTCGGCCGCACGCGCTACGCACTGATGACCAACGAACACGGCGTGGTGATCGACGACGGCGTCTGCGCACGCCTGGGCGAGCAACACTTCTATGTCAGCGCCACCACCAGCGGCGTCGACCGCATCTACCAGCAGATGCTGAAGTGGAACGCGCAGTGGCGCCTGGACGTGGACATCACCAACGTCACCGCTGCCCTGGCCGCCGTCAACCTGGCCGGGCCACTGTCACGCCAGGTGCTGGCCAAGGTGTGCGATGACGTGGACCTGTCGGCCGAAGCCTTCCCGTACCTCGGCGTGCGCCAGGGCAAGGTGGCCGGTATCCCGGCGCGCATCCTGCGGGTCGGGTTCGTCGGTGAACTGGGCTATGAAGTGCATGTGCCGGCGCGCCATGCCGAACGCTTGTGGGACGCACTGATGCAAGCCGGTGCAGGCTTGGGTATCCGCCCGTTCGGCGTTGAAACCCAGCGCCTGCTGCGCCTGGAAAAAGGCCATGTGATCATCAGCCAGGACACCGACGGCATGACCCACCCGGCAGAGATCGACATGCAGTGGGCCATCGGCCGCAAGAAGCCGTTCTTCGTCGGCAAGCGTTCGATCGAAATCCTTGAAGCGCAGCCACTCAAGCGCAAGCTGGTCGGCTTCACCCTGCCCAAAGGGAGCCCGCAACCCCTGGAGGGGCACCTGGTACTGGACGGGCCGGACATCAGCGGCAACGTCACCTCCTGCGAATACTCGCAAACCCTGGGGCAGATCATCGGCCTGGCCTATGCCGGCGCCCACCAGGCCACCCCCGGCATGCACATCCCTATCCGCGTGGAGGGCGGCGCGATGGTGCAGGCCAAGGTGGTGCAACTGCCCTTCCACGATCCCGACAACCTGCGCCAGGAGCTCTGAGCCATGACCCGTTTGCAAGCAGAAGCCTTTATCCCTCATCGCCCGCAGGCCGAGTCGTGGCCCAGCTGTGCGTTGACTGACCTGACCGATGTGGCGCGGGCCGGGTTTCGCGGGGGTGACAGTGCCGCCTACCTGCTGCAGCGTGGCTACCGTTTGCCTCAGCTGTTGAACCAGGCCGCGTGCCAGGACAACGGAGGCTGGATAGCGCGGTTGTCGCAGACCGAGTACCTGTTGCTGGGCAGCCTGGACGACCAAGGCGCACAGGTGGCTGCCGCAGAGGCCGAATGGGTGCAGGATGCCCAGCGCAACTACCTGCTGCCGCGCCAGGACAGCCATGCCTGGTTGCAGCTGTCAGGGGTGCACGCCAGTGCGGTGATGGCCAAGCTGTGCGGGGTGGATTTGCGTCCCGGGGCCTTCCCGGCTGGGGCGGTGGCGCAGACTTCGGTGGCACGCATCAATGTGATCGTGGTGAATGTGGGCGGTGAAGAGCGGCCGGCGTTGCAGTTGCTGTTTGATCGGGCGTCGCGCACGTACATGCAGGAAGCAATGTTGGATGCCATGGACGAATTCGATGGCGGTTTGATCGGGCTGGGTGAGTTGCTGGGTTGATAAGCAGTGCGGGCTGCGGGGTGTTCGCCGCATGATTTTCTGCGCCTGTGAGATCGAGCGCCGCGCGGGCGGCGCTCGATCTCACAGGCACTGCAAATCTCATGTCGAACCAACAAAACTGTACAGAAAATTTATTCTGTATAGATTTCTACAGTGACCTGCACTATACCTTGTACAACAGATTCATTTTGTACAGGTATTGTGCATGTCCAGCTACCTGCAATCCTTCGCCGAACGCTTTGCCACGCTTGATACGCACAACCTCGACCTGCTGAACGACCTGTACAGTGAAGACGTCGCATTCCGTGACCCACTGCACCAGCTCACCGGCCTTCCCGCGTTGCGGGCTTATTTCGCCCAGTTGTACGCCAAGGTGCCTGAGTGCCACTACCGGTTCGAGGGCACCGACGAGCTGGAGCCGGGCCAGGGCTATATTCGCTGGACGTTACACTACCGCCACCCGCAGCTGGCGCGTGGGCAACTGATCAGCCTGCAGGGCTGCAGCCACTTGCGCTGGCATGAGCGGGTGCACTTTCACCAGGACTACTTCGACGCCGGCGCGCTGCTCTACGAGCATGTGCCGGTGATGGGCAGCGCCATTCGCTGGCTCAAAGGCAGGCTGGCATGAGCCGTTGCTGGCTGACCGGAGCCAGCAGCGGAATCGGTGCGGCCCTGGCGTTGCGCTTGCTGGAACAAGGCCATCAGGTGGCGTTGGGGGCACGCCATGCAGACAAGCTGACCGCACTGGCCGAGCAGTTTCCGGGCCAGGCATTGCTGACCGTGGGCGATGTAGACCAGCCTGGGCAAGTGGCGCAGATGGCCGGGCAGATCGAGCACACCTGGGGTGCACTGGACCTGGTGATCCTTAATGCAGGCACTTGCGAATACCTGGAGCCGGGGCACTTCGACCCGGCGCTGGTTGAGCGGGTGATACGCACCAACCTGACCGGCACCAGCCTTTGCCTGGCC
Source organism: Candidatus Pseudomonas phytovorans (assembly GCA_029202525.1). NCBI lineage: Bacteria > Pseudomonadati > Pseudomonadota > Gammaproteobacteria > Pseudomonadales > Pseudomonadaceae > Pseudomonas > Candidatus Pseudomonas phytovorans. Next base: position 2,971,885 of record CP119325.1, on the reverse strand, counting down.
GCCGCCCTGCCGCTGCTACGCTGCGGCCGGCAGCCACACCTGGTGGTCATGGGCAGCTCGGTCAGCTGGTTGGCATTGCCACGCGCCGGGGCCTATGGCGCGTCCAAGGCGGCTTTGCGCTACCTGATCGAATCCCTGCGCATCGACCTGGCGGGGGAAGGCATCGATGTCACCCTGGTCAGCCCCGGTTTCGTCGATACCCCCCTGACCCGCCGCAACGACTTCCCCATGCCCCAACTGTGGAGCGCCGAACGCGCCGCCGCCCATATCATCGCGCGCCTGCCCCACCGCCCGCTGGACATCACCTTCCCCGCCGCATTCACCCTGGTGCTGCGCCTGCTAGGCGCATTGCCAGCGCGCTGGCGCCTGAAGCTGGGCCGCCATCTGGCGCGCCAACCACAGGGCTGACCCATGCGCATTGCCATCATCGGTAGCGGTATCGCCGGCCTCACCTGTGCCCACCTGCTGTCCCGTCGCCATGAGATCACAGTGTTCGAGGCAGCGGACCGCGTCGGCGGGCATACCCATACTGTCGACGTGCACTGGCAGGGCCAGCGCTACGCGGTGGATACCGGCTTCATCGTGTTCAACGACTGGACCTATCCGCATTTCATCCGCCTGCTCACGCACCTGGGCGTCGCCTGGCGGCCGACGCAAATGAGCTTTTCGGTGCACGACCCGCGCACGGGTTTCGAGTACAACGGTCACAACCTGGCCACCCTGTTCGCCCAACGACGCAACCTGCTATCGCCTGGCTTCTGGGGGATGCTGCGGGACGTGCTGCGCTTCAACCGCCAGGCCCCGGCCGACCTGCAACAGCAGCGCATCGATGGCGCCACCACCCTTGGCCAGTACCTGCATGCCCAAGGCTATGGCAGGCGCTTCATCGACCATTACATCGTGCCGATGGGCTCGGCGATCTGGTCGATGTCGCCAGCCGGAATGCTGGATTTCCCGTTGCAATTCTTCGTGCGCTTCTGCCAAAACCACGGCCTGCTTTCAGTCAACCATCGCCCGCAATGGCAGGTGATCGAGGGCGGTTCACGCGCTTACCTCGCGCCGTTGTGCCAACCCTTTGCCGAACGCATCCGGCTGAGCTGTGCGGTGCAGCAGGTCGAGCGTGATGATCGCGGCGTAGCAGTTGCCTGGGCAGGTGGCAGAGAGCGCTTCGACAAGGTGGTGTTTGCCTGTCACAGCGACCAGGCTCTGGCCATGCTGGCAACGCCCAGCGAACAGGAGCGCGCCATACTCGGTGCCATCCGCTACGCCAGCAACGATGTAGTGCTGCACACCGACACGCGCCTGCTGCCAAAGCGGCGCAAGGCCTGGGCCGCCTGGAACTATCGCCTGGGCGACAACCCGCAAGCGCCCGCCGCGCTCACCTACAACATGAACATCCTCCAGGGCCTCAACGCGCCGACCACGTTTTGCGTCAGCCTCAACCAGGCAGCCGACGTGGACCAGGCACGCATCCTCGCCCGCATCGCCTACGCCCATCCACAGTACAGCCTTGCCGCTTTGGCTGCACAGGCCCGCCAGGGCGAACTACAAGGGCCGTTGCACAGCTATTACTGCGGCGCCTATTGGGCCAACGGCTTTCATGAAGACGGCGTGCTCAGTGCGCTGCACGTCGCCCGGCATTTTGGAGAACAGTTGTGAACAGCAGCCTGTGCCAGGGCTGGGTGAGCCACCTGCGCCTGAGCCCACGACGCCATGCGTTTCGCTACCGGGTTGGCATGTTCTACCTCGACCTGAGCGAACAACAGCAACTGCTCGGACTGTGCCGCTGGCTGGGGCCATCTCGACTGGCGCCTTTGTGCTGGCGGGAAACCGACTACCTGCCGGCACTGACCCGCCAAGGCAAACCATTGGCCGAGGCAGTCCGCCTGATCGTTGGACAGGCGATGGGGCAAGCACCCCAAGGCGCCGTACACCTGCTTACCCAACCACGCTGCTGGGGGCTTTCGTTCAACCCGGTAAGTGCCTTCTTCTGCCATGACCGCCAGGGCCAGCTTGCGGCCGTGCTGCTGGAGGTCCGCAACACCCCATGGCGTGAACGCTTCCACTACGTGCTACCCGTGAACGGCGACCTGACCCGGCCATTTTCAGTGGCCAAGGCCTTCCATGTCTCGCCGTTCATGCCGCTGGACATGGAATACCGCCTGCGCTTTGCCCTCGATGCACAGCGGGTGAGCCTGCACATGGAAAACTGGCGCGCCGGACACAAGGTGTTCGAAGCCCACCTGGCGCTGCAACGCCAGCCGCTGGACCGTGCTGCTTTGCGGCGGCACATCCTGGCCTTCCCCTGGATGAGCCTGCGCACCCTCACCAGCATCTACTGGCAGGCCCTGCGCCTGCTGCTCAAGCGCACGCCCGTGCACGACCACATCGCCAGCCAGCACGACCTGGCACTCGGCCAACCCGCCCGCGAGGAGCCCGACCATGCCCGAACCGACCCTGACCGTTAGCAAATCGGCGAGCATTGCCCCGCTGCTCGGCAGCCTGGCCAGGCGCGCAGTGCTCGCGCAGTTGCGCCAACTGCGCCATGGCAACCTGCGCCTGATCAGCCATGACCAGCAGTGGACCTTTGGCGACGTTGCCAGCCCGCTGTATGCGGAAGTGGAAATCATTGACGACGCGGCCTGGGGCCTTGTCGCCGGCAATGGTTCGATTGGTGCCGGGGAAGGCTACATTCACGGTTACTGGCGCAGCCCGGATCTTGCTGCGGTCACCCGGCTGTTTGTTGCCAACCTTGATGTGCTCGATGCCATGGAGGGCGGCCTGGCACGCTTGGCGCGCCCTGCCCTGCGCCTGCTGCACCGCCTCAATCGCAACAGCCGGCGCGGGGCGCGGCGCAATATCCTGGCGCACTACGATTTGGGCAACGACCTGTTCGAGCGCCTGCTCGACCCCACCATGATGTACTCCGCCGCACAGTTCGACAGCCCCGGGCAAACCCTGGAGCAGGCCCAGACCAACAAGCTGCAACGCATCTGCCAAAAGCTCGAACTCAAGCCCCACGACCACTTGCTGGAAATCGGCAGCGGCTGGGGCGGGCTGGCCATCCACGCCGCGCTGCAACATGGCTGCCGGGTCACCACCACCACCCTGTCGGCGGCGCAGCATGCCCATACCCTGCAACGGGTCAAAGCACTGGGCCTGGAACAGCGCATCACGGTGCTGCACCAGGACTATCGCGACCTGCAAGGGCGCTTCGACAAGCTGGTGTCGATCGAGATGATCGAAGCTGTCGGCCACCGCTACCTGCCGACATACTTCCGCCAGTGCGCCTCGTTGCTAAAGGACGACGGCCTGATGCTGGTGCAAGCCATTACCATCCGCGACCAGCGCTATGCCCAGGCCAGGCGTTCGGTGGACTTTATCCAGCGGTATATTTTCCCCGGCGGCGCCTTGCCCTCGCTGAGTGTGCTGCTGGACACCGCCAGCCGGCAGACCGCGCTGAACCTGGTCCATCTGGAAGATTTCGGCCAGGACTACGCGCGCACGCTGCGCCATTGGCGCGACAACTTGCACCTGGCGCGTGCGGAGCTGATGACGCTGGGGTATGACGATACCTTTCAGCGCTTGTGGGAGTTCTACCTCTGCTATTGCCAGGGCGGTTTCGAAGAACGAACCATCGGCGTGGCGCAATTGCTCTGGGCCGGGCCGCAAGCGCGTCGGGCACCACTGCTGGCCTCTTGAGCATGGCCCGCAGCTGGCTGATCGGTAATGCGCTGTGGCTGCAGGCCGGCTGGTGGGCCTGTGTGCTGGGTGCACACCGGCCCTGGCTGTTGCTGACCGCGGCGGCTGGCCTGCTGGTACACCTGCGCCTCTGTACTCACCCTGTCAGTGAAATGCGGGTTCTGGCCTGTGTGACGATTGCCGGTTGCCTGCTCGACAGCCTGTTGGGCATGTTGGGCGTGTTCCGCTTCGCACAATGGCCCCTGCCGCTCTGGCTGGCGTTGCTGTGGCTGGTACTGGCCAGTGGGTTGCGCCATAGCCTGGCCTGGGCCGGTCGACCGCTCTGGCGCGCCGCGTTGCTGGGCATGCTGGGCGGGCCGCTGGCGTATCTGGCCGGGGCCCGTCTGGGGGGCGTCGGCCTGCCCTTGGGACCGCTTTACACCGGGTTGATCCTGGCGCCGATCTGGGCCCTCACCTTGCCGCTGGCATTGCGTTTCGCGGCCAGGCGCTGAGGCTGACCTACAACTGCACCAACCGCTCACGCAAAAAGCTGACAAAACCCTGCACCGGCCGCGCCACCTGCCTGTGCTGCGGGTACACCGCTGACAACTGCAACGCCGGCGGCGTCCACTCTTCAAGCACACTCACCAGCCGCCCATCCGCCAGCGCCTGCCCAACGATGAAGGTCGGCAGGTAGGTCACCCCCATCCCGGCAATGGCCGCATCGCGCAGCAACTCGCCGTTGTTTGCACGCATCCGCCCGGTCACCTGAATCGCCTGCGCCTTGCCGCCCTGGCGAAACTGCCACTGCACCTGTCGCGAATGCCCGTAGGGCAGGCAGTCATGCCCGGCCAGGTCCTCTGGTTTTACCGGAACTTCCCGCGTCTTCAGGTAAGCCGGACTCGCGCAATAGACACGCTCGACACTGGCAATACGCCGGGCAATCAGGCTGGAGTCCTCCAGCGCGCCGATGCGCAGCGCCAGGTCGTAGCCCTCGCCGATCAGGTCTACGGCGCGGTCACTGAGGTCCACCTCTACATCGACTTGCGGGTGCAACTGCAGGAACTCTGTCAGCAGGCAGCCCAAGTGCGACATGGCGAACGACAGCGGTGCGCTCAGCCGCAGGGTGCCGCGCAAGGCCTGGGCCTGGCCGCTGATGTCGTGCTCCACCTGCTGCACCTCACCCAGCAGGCGCAGCGCCGACTGGTAGTAGTGCTGGCCCAGCGGTGTGGCATCCAGGCGCCGGGTGGAGCGGTTGAGCAGGCGTACACCCAGGCGCTCTTCTAGCTGCATCAGCCGCCGGCTGACCGATTGCTTGGACATGCCCAGGCGGTCGGCGGCGGCGGTGAAGCTGCCGGCTTCCATGACCTGGGCAAAGATGCGCATGTCTTCGTAAGGGTTCATTGTCTCGATCTTGTTGACAGTCAAACGCTTTATAGCGGCTTTTTCCCATCACTGCATCTCCCTAATCTACACACAAGCCGCAGCGATGGCCCAGCAGGCCAGGCAAGACGCCCATTACCCACACTTGCACAGAAAAGGATTCGCTCATGAACATTGTCCACAAAACCCTCACCGCTTCCCTTCTGGCCCTGTCTGTTTCCAGCGCCTTCGCCGCTGGCAGCCCAGGCGTCGAGCAGCACACCCAGGCCTTCCTTCAAGCTCTGGAACAAGGCGGCGGCAAGCCACTGGAGCAGCTCAGCCCGAAAGACGCCCGTGCGGTGCTGACCGGCGCTCAGGCTTCGGTGAAGGTCGACCTCTCCGGTATCGAGGTGAAGGAACGCACCATTCAGGCCGACGGCCAGTCGATCAAACTGCAGGTGGTGCGCCCGGCCAATGTAAAAGGTGAGTTGCCAGTGTTCATGTTCTTCCACGGCGGCGGCTGGGTACTGGGCGACTTCCCGACCCACCAGCGGCTGATCCGCGACCTGGTGGTCGGCTCGGGTGCGGTCGCGGTCTATGTCGACTACACCCCGTCGCCGGAAGCGCACTACCCGACCGCAATCAACCAGGCCTACGCCGCGACCCGGTGGGTGGCCGAGCACGGCAAGGAAATCGGCGTGGACGGCAAGCGCCTGGCCGTGGCCGGCAACAGCGTCGGCGGCAACATGGCGGCAGTCGTGGCGCTGAAGGCCAAAGAGGCCGGCACCCCCGCCCTGCGCTTCCAGTTGCTGCTGTGGCCGGTGACCGATGCCAGCTTCGAAACTGCGTCGTACAAACAGTTTGCCGAAGGGCACTTCCTGACTACCGGGATGATGAAGTGGTTCTGGGACAGCTACACCACCGATGCCAAGGCCCGGGAGCAGATCTACGCCTCGCCGCTGCGGGCCAGCAGCGAACAGTTGAAAGGCTTGCCACCGGCGCTGGTGCAAACAGCCGAGTTCGATGTGCTGCGCGATGAGGGTGAGGCGTATGCCCGCAAGTTGAATGCAGCCGGCGTAACCGTGACCTCGGTGCGGTACAACGGGATGATTCACGACTATGGGCTGCTCAACCCGCTGAGCCAGGTGCCGGCGGTCAAAGCTGCAATGCGCCAGGCGGCTGGTGAACTGAAAGTACACCTGCAATAACCCCATCCACCCATGCGGCGGAGTGGATGCCGAGGTGCTGGGTTTGACCTACGGCCGCATGAACTGCCAGCTATGCCATAAGCAGGACCGGCCCTTTCGCGGGTGAAACCGCGAAAGGGCCATCAGCCAAACATCAGGGCTCGAACCCTTCCACAATGATCACATCGGCCTTCGCCACCCCTTGGCGATGGCTGCACGCCTCCTGATAAAGCGCGGACCGGTAACACGCCACCGCCTGCTCATACGAATCAAACTCGATCACCACGCTACGCTGAGGGGTAGGCCGCCCTTCCATCGCCTCGCTGCGCCCGCCACGGGCCAGGAAGCGGCCGCCGAACGCCTTGAAGGCAGCCGGGGCGCGCTGGGTGTACTGCTGGTATTGCTCGGGGTCGGTCACGTCCACATGGGCGATCCAGTAGGCCTTCATGCGCTCTCTCCTGTTACGGCGATATTTGTGTATGATGGTATACCATAATAATCATCCCACCACAGTGAGCGTGCAACATGGCTTTCAACACCGTCGAGGAACTGCTCGAGGACTACCGGCAAGGCAAGATGGTCCTGCTGGTGGATGACGAGGACCGCGAAAATGAAGGCGACCTGCTGATCGCCGCCGAGCGTTGCGACGCCCAGGCCATCAACTTCATGGCCCGCGAAGCACGAGGGCTGATTTGCCTGACCCTGACCGACGATCACTGCCAGCGGCTGGGCCTGGAGCAGATGGTACCGGCCAACGGCAGCGCGTTCAGCACGGCGTTCACCGTGTCGATCGAGGCGGCCACCGGCGTTACCACCGGCATTTCCGCCGCCGACCGGGCGCGTACCGTGGCGGCGGCCATGGCCGCCAATGCCCGCCCCGAAGACCTCGTGCAACCTGGCCACATCTTCCCCCTGCGCGCCCGCGAAGGCGGCGTGCTGACTCGCGCCGGCCACACCGAAGCTGGCTGCGACCTGGCGCGCCTGGCCGGCTTCAGCCCGGCTTCGGTGATCGTTGAAGTGCTCAACGACGACGGCACCATGGCCCGCCGCCCCGACCTGGAAGTATTTGCCGCCCGGCATGGCATCAAGATCGGCACCATCGCCGACCTGATCCACTACCGCCTGAGCACCGAGCAGACCATCAAGCGCATCGGCGAACGCGAACTGCCGACCGTGCATGGCACCTTCCGCCTGGTGACCTACGAAGACCGCATCGAGGGCGGCGTGCACATGGCCATGGTCATGGGCGACATCCGCCGCGAGCAGCCGACCCTGGTGCGGGTGCATGTGATCGACCCGCTGCGCGACCTGGTCGGCGCCGAGTACGCCGGCCCGGCCAACTGGACGTTGTGGGCGGCGCTGCAGAAGGTGGCCGAGGAAGGTGCTGGGGTGGTGGTGGTCCTGGCCAACCATGAGTCCTCCCAAGCTTTGCTTGAGCGCATACCACAGCTGACCCAGCCGGTAAGGCCTTACCAGCGAGGGCAGTCGAAGGTGTACTCCGAAGTCGGCACCGGGGCGCAGATTCTGCAGGATCTGGGCGTGGGCAAGCTGTGCCATCTGGGGCCACCGCTGAAATATGCGGGGCTGGCGGGGTATGAGCTGGAGGTGGTGCAGAGCATCCCCTTTGAGCCCGGGATTTTAGGTTGATATACGGTCCCAGTGGGAGCGGGCAAGCCCGCGAAGCAGACACCGCGGTGCATGGCACGGGCTCCGCCCGTGTTCGCGGGCCCGCCCGCTCCCACAGGGACCGCGCAAGCTTTTGGACCCCGTGCAAATCAATTACCCCGATTAGTAATGGGCCCCCGCCTGAACGCGGAGTGATGGCCGGTCGCCTCATACCTCTTGCGAAAAGCTTGGAATACCATAATATGATATCCCGTAGACCTTGAATTTGCAGGCCGGCACCTACAATCAAAAACGGCCACAAGACACTTTGTTTTAGCTGCTCCCCGAATACTGTTGGCGGGCGCACCAAAAGCCCCGCCTCGAATAACAAAAGCAACGAGGGCGTAACCATGCTGTTGAGCAAACGTGTAACCGCAGTGCTGTCCGCCAGCCTGCTGACCCTGGCATGTCAGGCCGCCCAGGCCGCTGACAGCCTGAACTTCGTCAGCTGGGGCGGTACCACCCAGGACGCCCAGAAAGAAGCGTGGGCCGTGCCTTTCACCAAGTCGACCGACATCAAGGTTGTCCAGGACGGCCCCACCGACTACGGCAAGCTCAAGGCCATGGTAGAAAGCGGCAACGTGCAGTGGGACGTGGTCGATGTCGAAGCCGATTTTGCCCTGCGTGCCGCCAGCGAAGGCTTGCTCGAACCCCTCGATTTCACCCAGATCAAACGCGACAAGATCGACCCGCGCTTCGTCTCCGACCATGGCGTCGGCTCGTTCTTCTTCTCCTTCGTGCTGGGCTACAACGAAGGCAAGCTCGGTGCCAACAAGCCGGTGGACTGGACCGCGCTGTTCGACACCAAGACCTACCCGGGCAAACGCGCGCTGTACAAATGGCCGAGCCCAGGCGTTCTGGAACTGGCCCTGCTGGCCGACGGTGTAGCGCCGGACAAGCTGTACCCACTGGACCTGGACCGCGCCTTCAAGAAGCTCGACACCATCAAGAAAGACATCGTCTGGTGGGGCGGTGGCGCCCAGTCGCAGCAGTTGCTGGCCTCGGGTGAAGCCTCGCTCGGCCAGTTCTGGAACGGCCGCGTCTACGCCCTGCAGCAAGACGGCGCGCCAGTGGGCGTGAGTTGGAAACAGAACCTGGTCATGGCCGACTTCCTGGTCATCCCCAAAGGCGCCAAGAACAAGGACGCGGCCATGAAGTTCCTGGCCAACGCCAGCAGCGCCGAAGGCCAGGCCGAGTTCGCCAACAAGACCGCCTACGCCCCGGTCAACGTCGACAGCGTGGCCAAGCTTGACGAAAAACTCGCGCCAAACCTGCCGACCGCCTACGCCCAGGACCAGGTCACCCTCGACTTCGCCTACTGGGCCAAAAACGGTCAGGCCATCGCGGCGCGCTGGAATGAGTGGTTGGTCAAATGAAAGTCGCCATCAACGCCCTGCATAACGCGCAAGGTGCCCCCACGGGCGCTGGCGCCCCGGGTACGGCCCCGCGCCGCGTCAGCCTGAGCCAGCGCTGGAAAGGCAGCCGCAACCTGCTGCCGGCGCTGCTGTTCCTTGGCCTGTTCTTCTTCGCCCCGCTGGTCGGCCTGTTGCTGCGCGGGGTGCTGGAGCCAACGCCGGGTCTGGGCAATTACGAGCAGCTGTTCGCCAACTCGGCCTACGCACGGGTGCTGTTCAACACCTTCTCGGTGGCCGGCGTGGTCACCCTGATCAGCGTGCTGCTGGGCTTCCCGCTGGCCTGGGCGATCACCCTGGTGCCCAAAGGCTGGGGCCGCTGGCTGCTGAACATCGTGCTGCTGTCGATGTGGACCAGCCTGCTGGCGCGCACCTACTCGTGGCTGGTGCTGCTGCAAAGCTCGGGGGTGATCAACAAGGCGTTGATGGCCATGGGCATCATCGATGCCCCGCTGGAAATGGTGCATAACCTCACCGGCGTGGTGATCGGCATGAGCTACATCATGATCCCGTTCATCGTGCTGCCGCTGCAGGCGACCATGCACGCCATCGACCCGATGGTGCTGCAGGCAGGCTCGATCTGCGGTGCCAGCCCGTGGACCAACTTCTGGAAGGTGTTCTTGCCGCTGTGCCGCTCGGGGTTGTTCTCCGGGGCGCTGATGGTGTTCGTGATGTCGCTCGGTTACTACGTCACCCCGGCGCTGCTGGGCGGGGCGCAGAACATGATGCTGCCCGAGTTCATCATTCAGCAGGTGCAGTCGTTCCTCAACTGGGGCCTGGCCAGCGCCGCCGCCGCACTGCTGGTGGCGATCACCCTGGTGCTCTTCTACCTGTACCTGAAGCTGCAGCCGGAGTCCCCGGTTGGCAACGCGAGGTAAACCGCCATGCTCCTGTCTCCCAATGCCATGGGCCGCCCGCTGCGTACGGGCCTGTACCTGACCACCGGGGTCATTGCGGCCTTTTTGCTGCTGCCAGTGGTGTTCATCGTGTTGCTGTCATTTGGCTCCTCCCAGTGGCTGGTGTTCCCGCCACCGGGCTGGACTTTCAAGTGGTACGGCCAGTTCTTCTCCAACCCGGAGTGGATGGACGCTGCGCTGGCCAGCCTTAAGGTAGCCGTGCTGACCACCGTCGCTGCCGTGTTGCTGGGCCTTCCCAGCGCCTTCGCCCTGGTGCGTGGCCGCTTCCCGGGCCGTGAGCTGCTGTATGGCCTGTTCACCATGCCAATGATCGTACCGCTGGTGATCATTGCCGTGGCGGTGTACGCGTTGTTCCTCAAGCTTGGCTACACCGGCACGCTGTTCGCTTTCGTGGTCAGCCACGTGATTGTCGCCCTGCCCTTCACCATCATCTCGATCATCAACTCGCTGAAGCTGTTCGACCAGTCGATCGAGGATGCCGCAGTGATCTGCGGTGCTTCGCGCCTGCAGGCAATCTTCAAGGTGACCTTCCCGGCGATTCGCCCCGGGATGATCGCCGGCGGCCTGTTCGCCTTCCTGGTGTCGTGGGATGAAGTGGTGCTGAGCGTGATGATGGCCAGCCCCGACCTGCAGACCCTGCCGGTGAAAATGTGGACCACCCTGCGCCAGGATCTCAGCCCGGTCATCGCCGTCGCCTCGACCCTGCTGATCGGCCTGTCGCTGCTTGTCATGTTCATTGCCGCCGCCTTGCGCCGGCGCACCGAAAACGCCTGAGCGCGGAGAAAACAACAATGAGTGCAGTGATCAAAGACAACGCGCCAGGCAAGACCCTCGTCAGCCTGCGCGGCCTGAACAAGCACTACGGCGACTTCACCGCCGTGGACAACCTGGACCTGGAAATCCAGGACGGCGAATTCCTGACCTTCCTCGGCTCCAGCGGCTCGGGAAAATCCACCACCCTGTCGATGCTGGCGGGTTTTGAAACCCCCAGCAGCGGCGAGATCCTGGTCGACGGCCAGTCGCTGGTCAACGTGCCGCCGCACAAGCGCGATATCGGCATGGTGTTCCAGCGCTATTCGCTGTTCCCGCACCTGAACGTGCGCGACAACATCGCCTTCCCGCTGGCAATCCGCAAGCTCAAAGCGGCCGAGACCAACAAGCGCGTCGATGCCATGCTCAAACTGGTACAGCTGGATAAATTCGCCCATCGCAAACCGTCGCAGATGTCCGGCGGCCAACAGCAGCGCGTAGCGATTGCCCGGGCGCTGGTGTACGAACCACGCATCCTGCTGATGGACGAACCGCTCGGCGCCCTGGACAAAAAGCTGCGCGAAGACCTGCAGGATGAACTGCGCCAGCTGCACCGCCGGCTGGGCATCACCATCGTTTACGTGACCCACGACCAGGAAGAAGCCATGCGCCTGTCCCAGCGCATTGCCATCTTCAGCCACGGCAAAATCGTCGGCCTGGGCACCGGTTACGACCTGTACCAGAACCCGCCGAATGCCTTTGTCGCCTCGTTCCTGGGCAACTCCAACTTCCTGCGGATCAAAGCCAGCAGCAATGGCGCAGGTAGCTTTGAAGGCCAGTCGGTAGCCATTCGCCTGACCCCGGGCCTGGCCGCAGCACAGGATGCACTGATCATGGTGCGCCCGGAGAAAGCCCTCGCACTGACCGCCGAACAGGCTGCGCGCGAGCCACTGCCAGCGGGCTGGAACGAAGTCAGCGCCAAGGTGGGCGAGGTGCTGTTCCTCGGTGAGAGCCAGACCTGCCATGTGGTGACTGCGGGCGGTACCGAACTGACGGTGAAGGCGCTTTCGGCTGCGGGCATGCCGATGCAGCCGGGCGACAGCGTGAAGGTGCGCTGGGCAGTGGCGGATGCGTGCATCTACACCGAATGGGCCGAGAGTGACCTGAGCAAATCCGCCGGGGCGCATTGAGTTCGCCATTCGCCGCGAAGGGAGGGCAAAAGCCCTCCCCTACGGACTGTCACATAATCATCACGCCACTGTCGTAATCTGCCGGCCAACTCTATGCCATAGGCCACCCGGCATGCCTCGCCTGCTTGTCTTGCTGCTCACCCTGTTACCACTGGCGACCTTGGCCGAGCCCGCTCACCTGCGCGTGCAAGGCTCCAACACCATCGGCGCGGCCTTGCTGCCGGCGCTTGTCCAAGGGCAACTGCGCGCACAGCACGCCACCGCCATTGCACAGCAATCCGGCAATGTTGCCAACGAAACCGTGATTACCGCGCAGGACGCGAATGGCCGGCCGGTGCGAGTCGACATTGCCGCCCACGGCTCCAGCACCGGCTTCGCCGCCCTCGGCCGTGGCGACGCCGACCTGGCAGCCGCCTCGCGACCGATCAACGACAGCGAAGTGCGCCAGTTGCGAGCCTTGGGCGACCTGCGCGCTGCCAGCGCCGAGCAAGTGATCGGCCTGGACGGTGTCGCGGTGATCGTCCACCCCGACAACCCGCTACCTGGCTTGAACACCGAGCAGCTGGCGCATATTTTTTCCGGGAAAATCCAGCGCTGGGAGCAATTGGGCATTGCTGGTGGCGCCATTCACCTGTACGCCCGCGACGACCGCTCTGGCACCTTCGAAACGTTCAAGGCGCTCGTGCTGGAGCCCCAGCATGACGACCTGTCAGCCAAAGCCCGGCGCTTCGAGTCCAGCGACGAACTGGCGTTGAAGGTGGCCACCGACCGCCAGGCCATCGGCTTCAGCAGCCTGGCGGCGGTACACGGGGCCAAGGTGCTGGCGGTAGCCGAAGGCGACGCACCGGCCATGCTGCCGGAGCGCGCGCTGGTGGCCAGCGAAGATTACCCGCTGTCACGGCGCTTGTACTTCTACTTGCCCGCCAACCCCAAGGCGCAGGCCAAGGCCCTGGCCGATTTTGCCCAGAGCCCGGCCGGCCAGGCGATCGTCGCCCGGCAGGGCTTCGTTTCGCAACAGATCCAGGCCCAGCCGGTAGCCCCCCAGGCCGACATGCCGCCGCGCTACCGCACCTTGGCCCAGCAGGCGCAGCGGCTGAGCGTGAACTTCCGCTTCCAGGAAGGCAGCGCCAGCCTCGACAACAAGGCTCTACGCGATGTGCAGCGCGTGGCCGAGTACCTGCGCCAGGCCGGCAAACTACAGAGCAAAGCAGTGCTGGTAGGGTTTGGCGACCCCAAGGAAACGCCAGGACGCGCAGCCCTGCTCTCGCGCCTGCGGGCCCAGGCAGTGCGCCGCGAGCTGGCGCGCGATGGCGTGGAATTGCTGGAGATTACCGGAATGGGCGATGAACTGCCGGTGGCGGGAAACGAGCTGGAGCAAGGGCGACTGCGTAACCGACGGGTCGAGGTGTGGGTGTATTGAAGGCCTCATCACGGCCTTGGCAAAGAAATGTAACAGCTCCCCATTCGGTATCCCCTGCAAACGGGTCTAGGCTCAAATTCATGTGATACCGGGCCCCTCTGACGGCTGCCAAGCCGTGATGTCGGATCACTGTTGCCATGCAACGTCGACATTCAAGGAGGGGCTCATGACAGCTCTGCAAGCATTCCTCACCACCCCTGTACTCGGTACCAGCGCTTGGTTGTGGCTGGTGTTCATGGCCATCGTCATCGGTTTGCTGGTGCTCGACCTGGGCGTGCTGCACCGCCATGACCGGGAAATCGAAATGCGTGAAAGCCTGCTGCTGTATTCAGGCTACTTCAGCGTTGGTGTGCTATTCGGCGTCGGGGTCTGGTACCAACTGGGCGCTCAGTCGGCGCTGGAGTTCTACACCGGTTTCCTGGTCGAGCAATCGCTATCGATGGACAACGTGTTCGTCATGGCGATGATCTTCAGCTATTTCGCCATCCCCCGCCGCTACCAGCATCGCGTGCTGTTCTGGGGCATCCTCGGGGTCGTGTTCCTGCGGGCGATCATGATCGGCGTGGGTGCTGCACTGGTGCAGAACTTTGCCTGGGTGCTGTATATCTTCGGTGCGTTCCTGCTGTTTACCGGGGTGAAGATGGCGCTGTCGAAAGAGGACAGCCACCCTGACCTGGCCAACAACCCGATCATCAGGTTCGTGCGCCGGCACATGCGCGTCACCGACGAAATCCACGGCTCGCACTTCTTCGTGCGCCAAACCCCGCCCGGGCACAGCAAAGCAGTGCGCTATGCCACCCCGTTGTTCCTGGCACTGGTGCTGATCGAGCTGGCCGACCTGGTGTTTGCCGTCGACAGCGTGCCGGCGATTTTCGCCATTACCCAGGACCCGTTCATTGTCTACACCTCCAACATCTTTGCCATTCTTGGGCTGCGTTCGCTGTACTTTGCGCTGTCGGCGCTGATGCACCGGTTCGTTTACCTCAAGTATGCGTTGGCGCTGGTGCTGATCTTTATTGGTTGCAAGATTTTCTACCACGGCATGGTGGGCAAGGTGCCGGCGTTGCTGTCGCTGGGAGTGACGTTCGGGTTGTTGCTGGGTGGGGTGGTGGTTTCGTTGGTGAAAACGCGGGGGGAAAAGGCGGCAATCGTGAATCACTCGCCAGAGCAGCCTTCAAATACCGATTGTCCAGTCGGTCGGAAAGAGGAAGACCCGCAGATGCGGGTCTGACCCCCGGGCCTATATAAAATTTAAATAAACCCATACAACCAATATCCCGGAGGTACCGCGCAGGCTTCGGACCCACGTTGTATTTGGACTGCCCCCAAGAAGTTGGACAAAAAATCCAACCCTTGGGGGACCTATGGGCAAATACACAGAGCAGTTCAAGCTCACAGCCGTCTCAGCCTACCTGGATGGCAATAATGGCTTCCGAAAGGTAGCCCAGCATTTCGATGTTGATTTCAGCCTGCTCCGCCGGTGGGTTTCCAGCCATCAGAGCGAATCCAGCCTTTCTTCACGCTCACATGGGCGGCGTTATGACGACGATTTCAAGCGACAGGTGCTGAGCTACATGCACGAACATCGCCTTTCCATGCGGCAAACCGCAGCACATTTTGGCCTCGGTCAATCATCGCAGATAGGCAGCTGGCAGCGGCAGTACTACAGTGGTGACCCTATAGCCCCTGTCGACCGCCAGAAAAAGCCGATCAAAGTGCCGAAGAAGATCAAACCAGCAAAACCCACAAATACTGACGATTCGCAAAAGCCCCGAGACCAGCTGATGGCGGAGCTCGAATATCTGCGCATGGAGAACGCTGTCTTAAAGGAGCTCAAGGCTTTGCGAGAGGAAAAGGAACGAATGTCGGGGAAAAAGTCCTGATCGTTTCGAGGCTCAAGCCTAGATTCCCTTTGCCTGACCTGCTGCGTCTGGTCGGGCTGGCTCGCAGTACCTTTTACTATCAGGTGCAAGCTCAGCAGAAGCCGGACAAATATGCCGAGCTTAAAGAGCAGATTCAGCAGGTCTATCGCAAAGAGAAAGGGCGTTACGGCTATCGACGCGTTGCACTCGTGATCAGAAAAGGTGGGGTACTGGTCAACAAGAAGGTCATCGAGAGGCTGATGGCTGCCCTGGGTCTGCAGTCACTGGTGCGACCTAAGAAGTATCAGTCGTACCGAGGTGTTGTTGGCAAGATAGCGCCGAATCTGCTGGAGCGAAATTTCGTTGCCCAGCGTCCTAATCAGAAATGGGTGAGTGACGTAACTGAGTTCAAAGTGGCTGAACAGAAGCTCTATCTTTCGCCTGTGATGGATTTGTACAACGGAGAAATCATCGCTTACGAGACGGCGAGTCGCCCTCAGTACAGCCTGGTTGGGAACATGCTCGACAAGGCACTCAAAACCTTGGGAGAAAAGCCGAAGCTGGTGCTCCACACCGACCAGGGCTGGCAGTACCAGCAGGGTCAGTATCGCCACCAGCTGCGCAGTCGTGGGGTGAAACAGAGCATGTCTCGTAAAGGCAATTGCCTAGACAATGCAGCTATGGAAAGCTTCTTCGGCACGCTCAAGTCAGAATTTTTCTACCTCAAGCGTTTCGAGAGTATTGATGAATTGAAAGCGGGCCTGGATGAGTACATTCACTACTACAACCATGACCGCATCAAGCTAAGGCTCAATGGCCTGAGCCCTGTCGAGTACAGGACCCAGGCGGCAGCATAGAACTGTCCAACTTTTGGGGGGCAGTCCATATTTGTGGGAGCGGGTTTACCCGCGAAGAGGCCGGCGCGGGCTGACAACTTCAGCGCCCGCCTCGCAACAGCTCCACAGGCACATACTTGCCAATCTCATACTTGCCAATCGCCGCCCGGTGCACTTCATCCGGCCCGTCGGCCAGGCGCAGGGTGCGCTGCATGGCGTACATGTAGGCCAACGGGAAATCGCCGCTTACCCCGGCCCCACCATGCATCTGAATTGCCCGGTCGATTACCTTCAACGCCACGTTCGGCGCCACTACCTTGATCTGCGCGATCTCGCTGCGGGCGACCTTGTTGCCGACGGTGTCCATCATGTACGCCGCTTTCAAAGTCAGCAGCCGGGCCATGTCGATTTCCATGCGTGAATCGGCGATCTTGTCGACGTTGCCGCCCAGCCGCGCCAGTGGCCGACCAAAAGCCGTACGCTCGACCGAGCGCTTGCACATCAGCTCTAGCGCACGCTCGGCCATGCCGACCGAGCGCATGCAGTGGTGGATACGCCCTGGGCCAAGTCGCCCCTGGGCGATCTCGAAGCCACGGCCCTCGCCGAGCAGCACGTTGTCATAAGGCACTCGCACGCTCTCGAACAGCACTTCAGCATGGCCGTGGGGAGCATCGTCATAACCGAACACCGGCAACGGGCGGACGATTTTCACGCCGGGCGTATCGGTGGGCACCAGCACCATGGAATGCTGCTGGTGACGTGGCCCTTCAGGGTCGGACAGGCCCATGAAGATCATGACCTTGCAGCGCGGGTCGCAGGCGCCAGAGGTCCACCACTTGCGGCCGTTGATAACCCACTCGTCGCCGTCACGCACCGCAGTGGCGGCCATGTTGGTAGCGTCCGAGGAGGCTACGTCCGGCTCGGTCATGGCAAACGCCGAGCGGATCTCGCCGCGCAACAACGGCTCCAGCCACTGCCGTTTCTGCGCTTCGCTGCCGTAGCGCACCAGCACTTCCATGTTGCCGGTGTCCGGCGCCGAGCAGTTGAACGGCTCTGGCCCGAGCAGCGAGCGGCCCATGATTTCCGCCAGCGGGGCGTACTCCAGGTTGCTCAGGCCTGCGCCGTACTCCGATTCCGGCAAGAACAGGTTCCACAGCCCTTCGGCGCGGGCCTTGGCCTTGAGTTCTTCCATGATTGCAGTGGGCTGCCAGCGGTCGCCTTCGGCAACCTGGCGCTCGAACACGGCTTCGGCGGGGTAGACATAGGCGTCCATGAACGCAGTGACGCGCTCGCGCAGTGCCTGGACCTTGGGCGAATAGGCGAAATCCATCGGGGCTACCTTCACGGTTCGAAGAACATGGGCCAGAGCCTAGAGCAGCCAGCCACCATCCACCTAGTCTATTTTCCGCGTGTATAAACATTCATAACCAATATATGATCGGCCAATAATTCCAACAAAGAGCGGCGCCCATGAACCTCAGCAAGGTCGACCTCAACCTGTTCATCGTGTTCGATGCGATCTACACCGAAGCCAACCTGACCCGCGCCGGGCAGATTGTCGGCATTACCCAGCCGGCGGTGTCCAACGCCCTTTCGCGGCTGCGCGAAACCTTCAACGACCCGCTGTTCGTGCGCACCGCGCAAGGCATGGTGCCCACGCCCATGGCGCAGAACATCATCGGCCCGGTGCGCAACGCCTTGGCGCTGCTGCGTACGTCGGTGCAGGAAAGCCGCATATTCAACCCGCAGCAGGCGAACAAGACCTTTCGCATCAGCATGACCGACCTGACCGAGGCGGTCATCCTGCCGCCGTTGTTCCAGCGCCTGCGCCGCCTGGCGCCCGCGGTACTTATCGAAAGCTTCCTGTGCAAGCGCCGCGAGACCACCAAGGAACTCGCCGCCGGCCGCCTGGACTTCGCCATCGACGCACCCCTGAACACCGACCCGCAGGTGCGCCACGTCAAGCTGATGCAAGACCGCTATGTCTGCGCCCTGCGCCAGGGCCACCCGCTGGCTGACAGCAAGCTGACCCTCGACAACTACCTGGGCATGACCCATATCCACATCTCCAGCCGCCGCAACGGCCTGGGTTACGTCGACCTCGCGCTGGGCAAGATGGGGGTTCAACGCAAGGTGGCCTTGCGCTCGCAGCATTACCTGATGGCTTCGCAGGTATTGCAGCAGACCGACATGGTGATGACCGTACCCGAGCGCTTCGCCCGTCGCCATCAGTTGCGTTATCAGCCACTGCCCGTGGAGGTGCCTGCACTGGAAACGCACCTTTACTGGCATGAGAGTACCGACCAGGACCCGGCCAACCGCTGGATGCGCGAGCAGATCACCGAATTGTGCGAACGCGTGGTAGCGGAGGAAGAGAAGGCCCTGGAGCCCGCCTGAGCTACTGCGCTTCATACAGACCTTAAACCGAACTTTTTTGCGCAGGGCGTAAACGGGAGAAAATTATTCTCAGCTCATGCAATAAACGTATAACGAAAAGGAAAAATCTCTTCACCGCGGCATGTAGGCTTGCCTGAACGGTGCCGAATCACGGTGCCCCATGCCGGACCGGCCGTACACCATGCCCAACGCCCCGCTCTACTTCGACTACGCCGCTACCACACCCGTCGACGACCGGGTCATCGAAACCATGCTCGCCTGCCTAGGCGGCCAGGCCAACTTCGGCAACCCGGCGTCCAGCGGTCATGCCTACGGCCAGGCCGCCCGGCAGGCCGTGGAGCAAGCCCGCCAGCAGGTGGCCGAGCGCGTCGGCGCGCAAGCGGACAAGCTAGTCTGGACCTCGGGCGCGACCGAATCCAACAACCTGGCACTCAAAGGCATTGCCCAAGGCATCGACCAGCCCGGGCACCTGATCACCAGCCAGCTGGAGCACAAAGCTGTGCTCGACACGGTGGCCGAGCTTGAGCGCCAAGGTTGGGCCGTTACCCGCCTGGCCCCGGATGCTGCCGGCCTGATCCAGCCCGAAAGCGTGCAGGCAGCGTTGCGCGCCGATACCCGCCTGGTCTCGCTGATGGCGGTCAATAACGAGCTGGGCACGGTCACCGATTTTGCCGCCATTGGGCAGTTGGTGCGTGCCCACGGTGCCCTGCTGCACGTGGATGCCGCGCAGGCTGTGGGCAAGCTGGCCATCGACCTGAATGCGATGGCCGTGGACCTGATGTCGTTCTCGGCGCACAAGGTTTACGGGCCAAAAGGCATCGGCGCGCTCTATGTCGGGCCACGCGCCCACGCGCTGATGCGTGCGCAGATGCACGGCGGCGGCCATGAGCAGGGCCTGCGTTCCGGTACCCTGGCAACCCATCAGATCGCGGGCATGGGCAGCGCTTTTGCCTTGGCAGGCCAGCCCGGCGACAGCGAGCACCAGCACCTTGAGCAACTGGCCACCCGGCTGCGCGAAGGCCTGCTGGCGTTACCCGGCATCACCCTCAATGGCAGTGCCAGCCAACGCATTCCCCATACCCTGAACCTGTGTATCGACAGCAAAGGCTTCAACAGCGCAGCACTGGCCAGCGAGCTGGCGTTGTCGACCACCTCGGCCTGCAACTCGGCGAGTAACGCCGCCTCGCATGTGCTACTGGCAATGGGCCTGGATGAGCGCCAGGCACGCAACAGTGTGCGCTTGAGCATCGGCCGTTTCAGCACTGAGGCTGAAGTGGACAAGGCACTCGCCGTATTTGGCCGGGTGTTGACGACGGCATCGGCTGCATTGTGGTGAATCCGCGCTAGAACAGACGGCTGTCGGGGGTGAAGTCCTCAACCTGGATTTTCGCGCGCTTCGCCTGCGGGTGCCGTGGGTTGAACAGGTAGTTGATGGTGCTGGGCATGATCGCGCTTGGCACGGGCAGCAACAATGCCGAGCCCTCATCCAGAAAGCGATTGCCCAACGCCCGGGTCAACTCGGGCTGAGCGGACCAGCCAGGCTGCAAGGCGGGCAACTGCGCTTGTGAAACCGTGTCGGGCAATTCGATGCGGATCAAGCGCATTGTGGTAGGAAAATCCTCGGGGTCGATCTCCAGGTGCACCAACACCTCAAGCATGGCCCCAGAAGGGCTGGTGGCGGCGTACACTACCGGCCGTCCCGCCTGGTGCCAGCGGCCGCTGACACGTAAGCCCCCTGTGCCGCTCAAATCTGCATAGGCGCTGATACGCCACAAAATCACAGGCCAAAGCCCTCGGCAATCTGCAGCAGCATCTCTTCGACCTGAGTGGTGCCTTGCTGAGTGGTGAGCATCTGCATCGGCGTCAGCCCCGAAAAGCGTTCCTTGGGCTTGGACAGCCAGCGTTTGGCCTTGTCCGCTTCACCAAACACAGCTTCGGCCATGGCGGTGATGTGCGCCGAGCGGAACAGCCGATCACTCTCTTCCACGGTCAGCGGCTGGTCACGCTCGATACGGGTTTTCAGGGTGCGCAGGGGGATGATCTGGTCCCGCTCCACCGGCGTGAACACCCCGCGCTCGGTCAGCTTCACCAGCCAAGTGGCGGCAAAGCCATGAGTGATGCGGGTGTGGATTTCAAAGTCACTGGCAAATTCGGGTATTTCCAGCAGCGCCTGCAGGCGCGCCCGGTACTCGTGGTAACCATTGTCGCGAAGCACTTCGGCAAGCATGGCATGCTCCTGTATCGGCGTTTGCCGACAAGTATGCGGTATACGCCGAATCATTGCCAGTTTGCCTGACTTGGTGGGTGAGGCGTTTACGGCGCCTTACGCCGTGCCAGGCAGGCATAAACCAAACCCAACACGCTGAACGCCAGCCCTCCCAGCAACACCATCAACTCGCGGCTGTAGCGGGCGACCATGGCCGGAAAACCAATGACCTCGTGGTACACCTGTACGTTGGCCACTCCGTCGGCATGGCTGATGCTGACCCCGCCCTGGCGAATCTGCGAATAGTCCGCATCGAAATAGACCCAGACCCTGGACGTGCCCCCTGGCTCGATGGCCGGGATATCCACCTGCGCGGTGGCGGCCTCCAGCAGGGTGTCGTTACCGGCAGCATCACGCACCTGCACCAGGCCCTTGGCTGGCAGGCGGATTTTCACCTCCCGGACCTGCGCATCACCCGTGTTGCGCAGCTCGATCAGCAAGCCGGTACGGTGATCGACCAGCCCGGCCTCGAAAGGCTTGGCGAACAGCTGGGCATAAGGCGCCTGGGCCATTTCGATCAAGCGCTCGACCTGATCGTGGCTTAGCTCGCCCTGACCGATGCTGTTGATGCGCCCCTGCAACTGTTCATATTTGAGCTGCTCGCTGGCTTTGCTAATGCGCTCACTGAACTGGGTGGGATAGGTGAGGTAGGCATAGGTCAGTGACGCCTCCAGGCGCGGGTTGCCCCTGAGCAACACGTAGGCAGCCAAAAGGACCATCAGGCCAACAAGCACGGCTACGAGGAGTTTCCCCACCTTGTCCCAGCTCAATGCAAACTTCCTTCTGTCGTGATACAGACGATTCAAACCGCCCAAGGGTGCCAAGTTCAGGGCCCCCAGGCAAGCTTGACCAGGAGGATGGGGAGGACCGTTTTCGGAAATGGACTACAAAATCGCCATGAATGGGTCGATCTGCCACCGATCATCTCCTTGACCGGCACATGGCAGTATCGGAGGATCAACCTCCCCCACATCAGGACGACCACCATGCTACGGATACTGGGCAGAGCCTCTTCCATCAATGTGCGAAAAGTCCTGTGGGCCTGCGCCGAATTCGAGGTCGCGTTCGAGCGTGAAGACTGGGGTACTGGCTTCAAGGCCACTGACAATACCGAGTTCCTGGCGCTGAACCCTAACGCCATGATCCCGGTGATCCAGGATGGCGACTTCACCTTGTGGGAATCCAACAGCATCATCCGCTACCTGGCGAACCGCTACGGCGCCACCGCGTTCTACCCCGGCGATGCCCAGGCGCGGGCCAGGATCGACCAGTGGATCGACTGGCAGGCCTCGGACCTGAACCGCTCGTGGAGCTACGCGTTCATGTCACTGGTCAGGCACTCCCACGCCCACCAGGACCCGCAAGCACTTGCCGCCGGTTGCGCAGACTGGTCGCGCTACATGCACATCCTCGACCGCCAGCTGGCCAGCACCGGCGCTTACGTGGCCGGCAACCAGTTCACCCTGGCCGACATCCCTATCGGCCTGTCGGTAAACCGCTGGTTTGAAACGCCATTCGAGCATCCGCAGCTGCCTGCGGTGCGCGATTATTACGAACGCCTGAGCGAGCGCCCGGCCTATCACCTGCATGGCCGTAACGGTACGCCGTAGGCATATGAGACGGGGTCCACCTGCAAGAGCGTGGGGCTGCCTTGCAGCCCCGGGGTATCGGCCTGTTACGCGGCCACCTGGTCCCCTGCTGCTGCCCCGCGCCCACGCCAGGCAAACAGCAGCACCATCACCAATCCCAGCGCCGCCATCGCAGCGCCCGCCAGGGAAATTGCCGGATAGCCCAACCCTGCATTGATCACCGCGCCACCCAGCGCCGCACCAATCGCATTGCCCAGGTTGAAGGCACCGATATTGACCGCCGAGGCGAGGTTAGGTGCATCCTTGGCTGCCTCCATCACCCGCATCTGCAATGGCGGCACCAGTGCAAAGCTGGCCGCGCCCCAAACCAGAATCGCCAGGGCCGTCGGCAGCGGCCAGTCCAGCACCAGCGGGAACACAAGCAGCACGGCAATCAACAGCGACAATGACAGGATAAGGGTGCGGTCGATCGAGCGGTCTGCCGCCTTGCCACCCCACACGTTGCCCAAGGTCAGGCCAACCCCGAACAACACCAGCATACCGGTCACCAAGGTGGTGGACGCCGCCGCCTCGCTCTGCAGGATCGGCGCAATGTAGGTGAACACCGTGAACATCGCACTGGAGCCCACCACAGTCAGCAGCAACGCCGCCAGTACCGGACCGCGGCCCAGCACACGGATTTCGGCCATGGCCCCGTCGCCTTTGGGTGACGCCACATTGGGCAACGCGTACCAAAGCGTAGTCATCGCCACCAGGCCAAGCCCGGCAATACCCCAGAATGCCGTGCGCCAACCCAGCATTTCACCAAACCAGGCCGCCAGCGGCACGCCGCCGATGGTAGCCAGGGTCAAGCCCATGAACATCGCCGCCACGGCGCCGGCGCGCTTCTCGGGCGGTACCACGCTGGCCGCTACAATCGCGCCGATGCCGAAGAAGGCACCGTGGTTGAGCGAGGTAACCACACGGGCCACCAGCAGGCTGGCGTAGTCGCTGGCCAAAGCCGACATCAGGTTACCCAGGGTGAAAATGGCCATCAGCCCGATCAGCAGGTAACGCCGTGGGATCTTCACCGTGGCCAGGGTCATCAGCGGTGCGCCGATCAACACGCCAATGGCATAGGCACTGACCAGCAGCCCGGCAGCAGGGATGGAAACGCCAAGGTCAGTGGCGATGCTGGGCAACATGCCCATGGGGGCGAACTCGGTGACGCCGATGCCAAAGGCACCGATGGCGAGTGCGACAAGAGGTGGATTGATACGCATGGCAAGCTCCTTATCTATGCCGCAAATGCTACGATCCATTTCAAAAGCGCACTAGACTGCATTTTTGCCAACCACCTTTGCGCACGAGGCACAAATGGACTTCAGCGGCAGATCCGGAGAAATGGAAATTTTTGCCAGGGTGGCGCAAGAGGGCAGCCTGTCGGCAGCCGCGCGAGCATTGAACCTGACGCCTTCTGCGGTCAGCCGCATCATTGCCCGCACCGAACACCGCCTGGGGACCCGCCTGCTGCTGCGCACTACCCGGGCGATCACCCTTACCCCCGAGGGTGAAGCGTACCTGCGCGGTGCACGGCGGGTGCTGGCCGACATGCTCGAAGTGGAACAAGCCATCACCGACCAGGGCGTGCCGCGCGGGCGCTTGCGGGTAAGCGCGGCGCTCGGCCATGCCCGACTGACCGTAGTACCGCTGCTGGCGGCGTTCAGTGCACGCTACCCGCAAGTGCTGGTTGACCTTACCCTCAGTGACGAAGTGGCCGACATTCTCGGCGGCCAGGCCGATGTGGCACTGCGTTTCGGGCACCTGCCGGACAGCTCCTTGAGTGCCCGCGCCATTGGCGAAACCGGCCAGGTAGTGGTCGCCTCGCCCGAGTACCTGCACCGCTGCGGCACCCCGCTTGAGCCTGAGGACCTGGCCCGGCACAACTGCCTGCGCTTCAACTTCCGCCGCGCTGCACCCGACTGGCCGTTCCGCCGCGACGGCCAGGTGTTCTCGTTGAAGGTGACGGGCAATATCGAATGCAGCAGCGGCGAAGCCTTGGCACAACTGGCCAGGCTCGGTGCCGGCGTGGCACGCATCGGTACCTTCACTGTGGTCGATGACCTCGCCAGCGGGCGGCTGGTACCGTTGCTTGAAGCCTACAACCCTGACGACCGTGAGCCGATCCATGCGGTGTTCGTCGGCGGCCAGGCGATGCCGGCGCGGGTGCGGGTGTTTGTGGATTTTCTGATAGAGCACCTGGCTGGCGGCCTGCGCAGTCCCTTGTAGGAGCAGCAAGCATTACAATCTGCACATTCACCCAGGTTATGCAAAGGACCACCCATGCTTTACGTTGTCATGCTCGGAGGCCGCCACCCCGGCGCCAAGATTGAAGTCCACGACGTGGTCTTCGCCCAGGCCGATACCTTCGAACAAGCCTACCCGCAGCTGCGCCAAGCCTGGTTCGGTAGCCCGAAAGGCTTGCACATCGATTCCTGGCTGCAAGTGCACGGCGTAGATGGCCAACGCATCGAACTGCGCCACGACGCCCCGGTCCGCGGCGCCCTGCGCCTGTACTTCATCAACCTCGGCGGTTACGAACGCGATGTGTTCGGGGAGGCGCACCGCTATCTGCTGGTTGCCGCCCGCAACAAGACCGAAGCCAAGGCCCTGGGCAAGCAACGCATGCAGGCACACTGGCTGAAGCCGCACACCGACGCCTTGCTCGATGTCGACGACTGCCTGGCGATCGACCAGGTGGGCGGGCAGTTCGTGCACCTGGTCGAAGGGTCGCATGAGCCGGTGGTGGTGCGCAGCGACTACATCCTGATCTGACGTTGATGCCAGCAGTTGGGTTATCTTCGACACCTCACTGTACCGCCAGGGCCAGAACACCATGCGCATTGTCATTCCCGACGACTACCAGGATGTGATCCGCACGCTCGACTGCTTCGCCAAGCTGAGCGGGCACGCTGTCAGGGTACTCCATGAGCGCCAGCCTGCCACGCCGGAGCAACTGGCAGAACGCTTTGCCGATGCCGACGCACTGGTACTTACCCGCGAACGTACACGCATCGACGCCGCCTTGCTCGACCGCCTGCCCAACCTCAAACTGATCAGCCAGACCGGCAAGGTGTCCAGCCACTTGGATCTGGCGGCCTGCACAGCGCGCGGTGTTGCCGTGACCGAGGGCCGCGGCTCGCCGGTGGCGCCCGCAGAACTTGCCTGGGCGCTGATCCTCAATGCCCGCCGGCAGCTGGTGCCAGCCATCGACGCCTTCCGCCAAGGCCAATGGCAGGTCAACCTGGGCCAGGCGCTGGCCGGCCAACTGCTGGGCATCTGGGGTTACGGCAAGATCGGGCAGCGCCTGGCGCGTTATGCGCAGGCGTTCGACATGCCCGTGCTTGTGTGGGGTAGCGACAGCAGCCGCGCCGCAGCCGAGGCCGATGGCCACCGCGCTGCCGCCTCGCGCGAGGCATTTTTTGCCGAAGCCGATATTGTCAGCCTGAACCTGCGCCTTTCGGAACAGACGCGCCACGGGGTGACCTTCGACGACCTGTCCCACATGAGGCCAGACGCGTTGCTGGTGAATGTAAGCCGTGCCGAACTGATTGCCCCGGGGGCGTTACTGCAGGCACTGGCTGCCGGGCGGCCGGGATACGCGGCGGTGGATGTTTACGAGGAGGAGCCGCTGCTAGACCCGGCCCATCCGCTGCTTCGTCACCCGTGTGTACTGAGCACGCCGCACCTGGGATACGTGGAGAAGAACGGCTACGAGCTGTACTTTGGCGATGCCTTCGACAATGTGCTGGCGTTTTTCGAAGGCAAGCCGAAGAACGTTGCCAACCCAGAGGCGCTGGCGGTTCGGCACTGAGCCATTTGGGAGCAACTGTCTTGTTCACAATCCAAGCGTTTGCGCGATCACTGTGGGAGCGGGCGTGCCCGCGAACACCGGCGAAGCCGGTGCCATCCACCGCGCTGGGCTCTTCGCGGGCATGCCCGCTCCCACAGGGACCGCGTAGGCTTCAGTCTTGTGCAGTACCTGTCAGAGCAGCCGGACCGCCACGAAGGGCCGCAGAGCGGCTCCATTCATGACGTGAGCTTTTGCCTTTAAGTAACGTTCAGCCGAACAGGTTCAGCCCCAGCGCAAACACAGCCACCGCCAGCGCCACCAGCGGCACGGCATTGCGCTCCAAGTACGCCGCCCAGCTGGTGCCGGACAACTGCTGCAATTGCAGCTCGCATTCACGCTGGCGCTCCGCCAGGCTGGCCAAACGCGCCTCGACGCTGTCAACGCGCTGAGCCTGGGTGCTGGCTGCCAGCGCAAGCTTCTTCAACGCCGTAGTCGCAGTGGTGGACAGTGCTTCCCGTGCAAGGTTGCTCGCGGCCAACTGCTCCTGGTGCTGCGCAAGGCTCTTGCGAATCGCCCCTTCCTTCTGCACGCGGGCCAGGGTACTTGCCACCAGCTTCCGGGTCTGCGCCTCGCCACTGGCCTGCAGCGCGGCCAGTTCGATTGCATGCTGGCCCTGCACACTTTCAAGGCGCTCCACCTCTTGCTTGCAGAAGGCATGACCCTCGGCCAGCCCCGGCAGTTCGTCGAGCTGTTGCTTGGGTTCGTATAGCTGGTTCATCAATTTCTGTCCGGATACAGCGTTAAAGGGCGGAACGCTATCAAATTGGCATCATTGAATCCACTGGCGAACGAGAGAATTGAGCGGTTGATCAGGTATCGGGGCACCAGAGGCCTGA
Source organism: Candidatus Pseudomonas phytovorans (assembly GCA_029202525.1). Classification (NCBI taxonomy): domain Bacteria; kingdom Pseudomonadati; phylum Pseudomonadota; class Gammaproteobacteria; order Pseudomonadales; family Pseudomonadaceae; genus Pseudomonas; species Candidatus Pseudomonas phytovorans. The sequence continues at coordinate 2,944,623 of CP119325.1, read as the reverse complement.
GGGCTTTCGTCACCGCGCAGGCGTACACTTGCGTTCAGCACAGGCTCAGGAGTTGCTCAATGCCCTACCCCATCGAACAGAAACTGGTCATTGGCGTTGCCTCGAGTGCGCTGTTCGACCTCACCGTCCCGGACGACATCTATAAAACTCAGGGTGTCGAAGCGTACCGCCATCACCAGCAGCAGAACCTGGACGAGCCATTCCCCAAAGGCGTGGCATTCCCGTTCATTCGCCGCTTCCTGAGCATCAACAAGGCCTTCCCCGAGCAACTGCCGGTAGAGGTGGTGCTGCTGTCGCGCAACTCCCCGGAAACCGGCCTGCGGGTGTTTCGTTCGATCAACCATTACGAGTTGGACATCACCCGCGCGGCTTTCATGTCGGGCCGCTCGCCTTACGAGTACATCCCGGCATTCAATGCCTCGCTGTTCCTCAGTGCCAATGAAGAAGACGTGCAGAAAGCCATCGACGCCAACTACCCGGCCGGTCGGGTGCTGCCGACGCGCATCTACGATGACGAGATCGACACTGAGCTACGGGTGGCCTTCGACTTCGATGGCGTGATTGCCGACGACGAGGCGGAAAGCGTGTACAAGCGCAACGACAACCTCGATGATTTTCAGGAGCACGAGCGCGTGCACAAGGGCATCCCGCATTCGCCCGGGCCGCTGGCAGACCTGTACCGCAAGCTTTCGCTGATACGCATGCTTGAAGACCGCAAGCTGGCCGAGAACCCGGCCTACAAACGCATACTGCGGATTGCCATTGTCACCGCGCGCAATGCACCTTCACATGAGCGGGTGGTGACGACGTTGAAGGATTGGGGGGTGTCGCCGGATGAGTGCTTCTTCCTCGGCGGAATGGAAAAGCCCAGGGTGCTGTCGATTCTGAAGCCGCATGTATTCTTCGACGACCAGCGCAGTCACCTGCAGTCGCCGGCGGGTGATTTGCCGATGGTGCACGTGCCGTTCGGGGTGGCGAACAGGGGGCGTTCATCGACGCTCTCCCCGCCCGACAAGCCTTTGCAGGATCAGGAAGACACCGGCATTGCCGGTGCCATCCAACCTGTCTAGCGAGCAACCTCCTCAACCGGGGCATTGGCGGTCGGGCGGCTTCGCTGCCCCAGCAACGCACGCGCCGCCAATGCCGCTACCACCAGGCCAGGTGATGCCGCCAGCAGCAAACCACCAACACCAGCCCCCGCCGCCAGAATTTGCCCTGCGGCCAACGGCCCGGCCATCGACCCCAGGCGCCCTACCGCCACCGAAGCCCCCACACCGGTCGCGCGCACCTGGGTCGCATACAGCGTCGGCGCAAGCGCGTACAGCACCAACTGCCCACCAATAGCGCAATAGCCTGCGGTAAACCCGGCCAGCAACATCAGGCTAAAGGTGCTCGACAACCCCAAGCCCGCCAGCGAGACAAGCATGCCGGCATAAGCGATGAACACGGCCCGCCCGGCGAAGCCCCGGTCCATCATTCGCCCGGTGAGGAACGAGCCTGCCGCCCCGCCCAGGTTGAACAGAATCTGCACCGCGCCCGCCTGTGGCCGGCTATAGCCCTGCCCGATCAGCAGCGACGGCAACCAGTTGAGCAGCATGTACAGCACGGTGAGCGTGAAGAAGCACGCCACCCACAGCAACAACGTACGGCTTGCCTGCCCCGGCCCGAACAGCTGAGCCAGCATGCCGTTGCCAGCGGCGCTGCCTACAGGCTGGGCACGAAATGCTTGGGACTCCTTGAGCCACACCATCAGCACAAAAGCAATCGCGATGGGGGCAATACCGCCCACATAGAAGACCGTACGCCAGCCTTCTCCCAGCCCGGCCATGCCGATGACCGACGCGATCGCCCCGCCCAGGGGCACGCCGCAGTAGGTCAGGCTCACCGCCGTGCTACGAAGGCGCTCAGGCGCGGCTTCGCTGGCCAGGGCAATGAGGATCGGCAAGGCGGCCCCCAACCCCAACCCGGTCATCAACCGCGCAATCAGCAGCGAGGTGTACGTTTCGGCATGTGCGGTTCCCAGAGAGAAACCGCCGAACAACACAACCGCCACGATAAGGATTGCCTTGCGGCCCAGACGGTCGGCCAGCCAGCCACCGATAAATGCCCCCGGCAGCAACCCCAGCAGCCCGGCACTGAACACCCAGCCAAGCATGGCTGGGGTCAGCGCGAACTCCTTGGCCATGTGCGGCGCAGCGACCCCGGTGGCCTGAAGGTCCAGCCCCTCCAGCAACGCCACCAGAAAACACAGGCCGATGGTAAGCACCGGCTTGCTTGAAGATGAGAATGAACGACTCATGTGTGGCCCCTTTTGTTGTTTTGGGTCGGGAAGTCAAAGCCGGAACGTGGCACGCAAGGAAACGAACGATGAATCTTCGCCGCCGGCTTCCTTGATGGCAGCCCCTACGTCGTAGTACTTCATGTCGAGATCCAGCGTGAGGTTGGGTGTCGCCAGCCATCGGGTGTTGGCGCGGTAGATGGTGCCCACATGGCGGCCGGTGCCACGGGTGTTGGCCAGCAGGCTCATGCCGGGCATGTACACGCCATCTTCTTCGCGCTGCTTCCAGACTTCGAGCACGCCTTGTTCGAAGCGCACCGTGCGCCATGGCGAAAAGCCAAACGTGGGCCCCACCACAATCACGTTGCTCAAAGTGGTCAGGCTTGCCTCACCATAAACCCCGTTACGCGGGTACAGCGGGTCGAAGGTGCCGACCTTGCCGTCACCCGGGTCGCTATCACCGCTGGCGGCGTCGGCACGCATGCCCAGGCGCGGCTGCCAGGGGTGGTCGAAGGTATAGCCACTGTCACTGGACACCGCCCAGGCACGGATCGAAGCGCCGTCCAGGTGGCCACCCTGACCGGCCAGGTTCCAGCTCCAGTCCAGGGACTGATAGCGGCCGAACAGGCGCGTGCCGTAGGTGTAACGCTGCTCGTCCCCCGTCTCGCCAGCCAGGCTGCGGTCGTCGGTTTCCAGGCCGAAGGCAAACAGGTCCATGTTCCACGCCGCCGTCAGCGGCAAGGTGCCGTACAGGCCGTAGAACTTCACCGCATTGTTGCTGCCGTCATCCCAGCTGTCTTCACCTGTTTTCAACGGCCTGACGGCAAAAGCATCGAGCTTGCGCCCGTCCTTGAGGTTGAGGCTGGCACGCACACCGTCGAAGCTCAGGCGCAGGTTGGGCACATCCCGGTAAGTGACGAACACCTGGTCGCCAAAGGCCATCTCCTGGCGCCCGACCCGGGTGGTGTAACGCCCTGCGGCGAAGTCGTGGTTGAAGTCGACAAATGCCTGGCGGATTTCATTTCGGCCTTCGTCATTGGGTGAGTACAGGTCTTTGCCGAATGCCCGGGTGTTCTCCACCTGCACGAAGGTACGCAAGGCATCATCGAACAGGTGCAGGTCGGCATGGGCTTGCAACCGTTGCAACAGGTAAGAGTCGTCTTTCAGGCCACGCAAGCCGAAGAAGGGCCGGTTAAGCACATCGGCGCGGTAACGCGCCTCGGCCCCCAGTTGCAGCCAAGCCGACTCGGACAAACGGTGGTAGCGCAGGCCATCGAACGGGTCGCTGGCCTTGGCAGGGTCATCCAGAAAACGGTAGTCCTCGACCCAGCGCGGAGCGCCTGGCCGGCCTGGCCGGCTGTCTTCAAGCGGGCTGGCCGCTTGCACACACTGGCACAGCGAAAGCAGTACAACGGGCAGCAACGCCCGGTTCAACGGCCTCGTCATCAGAATTTCCTTTTACTTGTTTTTATAAAATTGGATAACTCTGTTAACGATTATTTTTGTTAATCATCTCGCCGTCAATAGCCAATTGACTGCCCGCAAGAAGCCATCGCCATTCTGCGTTCGCTGATCGAACGCAAATGCGTGCAAGGGCTGAGACATGGCGCCATCTGTGGCTAGTATTGGTCCTGCGCGGTGTCTGTTACGCAGTCATCCGCGCGCAATCACTCATTAAAACAACAAGAGAACTGCCTCAAACCCCTTGCCACCTTCGGCCTGCTCATGCTCGGCGCCAGCCAAGCCATGGCTGCGCAAACAGTTAAGCAACCAAACATTCTGCTTAACGTCGACGACGACCTCGGCTTTTCCGACCTGTGCGCGCTGGGCAGCGAAATCTGGCCGTGATCAAGGGCGGTTCGCACCTGTGCTCGGCAGACCGGTGCATGCGCTACCGGCCCTCGGCGCGGCAACCGCAGCCGGTGTTCATGGCAACCTCACACGTAGGTTTCAGAACGGTTGGTGAATAAAGGGCAAAGGTGATGCGGCCGCTCCGATGGCCGCCACCTGCCGGTCGAAATCGGGCAGCAGGTAGTTGAAGAAGTAATGGGCACTTTCCTGCTTTTCCAGCCGCTGTGGCGCATCTGCGGGCAGCGCCTGGATACAGCGGCACGTGCGCGCCCAGGCATAGGCCTGCAAGGCTGTGCCGCACAGTTGCAGGAAGTCGCCCGCAGCCCGGTACGGGTACTCGGGGTCGCCTGCCGCGCTGAGCCGCAATTTGGTAAGCACCACTTCCAGCGTGTCGCAAACCCTGCGCAACGCATCGCCCGCCTCGCCTGCGCCCGTTTCCTCCCGCAGTTCGGCCAGCAGCAGCGCAAAGCCTTCGCCCCCATCGCCCAGCACCTTTCGCAGCAGCAGATCGTTGGCCTGCACTTCGTTGGTACCTTCGTAGATCATCGCGATGCGGCTGTCGCGCAGCGTTTGCTCGATGGCGAACTCGCGGGTGTAGCCATAGCCGCCGAACACCTGCAGCGCCTTGCTGGCCAGGTTGAAACCGTGGTCGGTGAATACCGCCTTGATGATGGGCGTCAAAAGCCCCGCCAGCTTCGATGCCTTGGCCCGCTGCGCGAGGTCAGCTGATGCATCGGCGATATCCAGCCAGTGCGCTGCCCAGTAGCCCAGGGCACGCATGCCTTCGCTGCGCACCCGCAGTTCCAGCAAGATCCGGCGCATCGCAGGGTGCAGGTGAATGGGATCGGGAGCACCCTTGGGCTGCCCCGGTGCATTCATTTGCCGGCGCTCCAGGGCATAGTCCCTGGCGTACTGCCAAGCCGCTTGCGCATGCGCCAGCCCCTGCAGGCCGACATGCAGCCTGGCCGAATTCATCATCACGAACATCGCGGCCAGGCCAGCGTGCGCCTGCCCCAACAGCCAGCCGCTGGCCCCCTCGAAGCGCAGCGCGCAGGTGGCGCTGCCGCTAATGCCCAGCTTGTGCTCAAGGCTATCGCAGTGCACGGCATTGCGCTGGCCATCCTCCCGCCATTTTGGCACCAACACCAGCGACAAGCCGCGGCTGCCCGCCGGCGCATCCGGTAGCCGCGCCAGCACCAGATGCACGATGTCGTGGGTCAGGTCGTGGTCACCGCCGGAGATGAACAACTTGTTGCCGGTGACCGCGTAGCGGCCGTCGCCCAACGGCTCGGCACGGCAACGCAACAGGCTGAGGTCACTGCCGGCCTGAGGCTCGGTCAGGCACATGGTCGGCAAGGTTTCGCCACTGACGATGCCCGGCAGATAGCGCGCCTGCAGTTCGTCAGACGCATGGGCCTTAAGGCACAGGTAGGCGCCATGGGCGATGCCGCCGTACATGGCCCAGGCGTGGTTACTGCCGAACAGCATTTCCTGCACGGCAGCATCCAGCACCAAGGGCAGCCCCTGGCCGCCGAGTTCCGGGTCACAGGCCAATGCCGGCCAGCCACCCTCGACATAGGCACGATAAGCCGCCGGGAAACCCTCCGGCGTGTGCACATTCCCGTCGTCCAGGCGGCAGCCTTGGCGATCGCCCGTTGCATTCAGCGGCGCCAACACCTGTTCACTGAAGCGGGCAGCCTCTTCCAGCACCTGTGTGGCCAGGTCGAGGTCAAACCCTGCATAGGGGGGCATTGCCTGCCAGGCCTGGTCGGCCCGCAGCCAGTGTTGCAGCACGAATTGCATGTCCAGCAATGGCGCCTTCCAGGGCATGAGCCACCTCGCGTTCAAGCAGTAAATTGGGGGTTTTCGATCAGCAGCGCCATGCCTTGGCCACCGCCGATGCAGGCGGCGGCGATCCCGTAGCGCAGGCCGTCGCGGCGCAGCTGCCGAGCCAGGGTGTGTACCAGCCGCAGGCCGGTGGCGGCCAAGGGGTGCCCCAGGGCGATGGCACCACCATGGACGTTGAGCTTTTCCACATCGAGCTGCAGCGCGCTGGCCACGGCCAGCACCTGGGCAGCCTGGGCCTCGTTGATTTCGAAGCGGTCGATCTGCTCCAGGCGCAGGCCGCTGCGCTCGAGCAGCAACGCGATGGCCGGAGCAGGCCCGATGCCCATGGTGTGTGGCGATACGCCAACAGCCGTGGCCATCAGCAACCGGGCCAACGGGGGCCGGGTACAGGTTGAGTAGCGCGCCACCACAGCAGCTGCGGCACCGTCGACCACTGCACAACTGTTACCCGCCGTCTGTACGCCGCCACTGTGCACCGCACGCAGCCGTGCCAACGCAGCAGCGTCGGTAGTCCGTGGGTGGCTGTCCCGCCTGACTCCGGTCACGCCACGCGGTAATTCAATACCGCGTGGCAGGCAGCCTTCAACGACGAATGCCTGCGCCGTGACGCCGACGATTTCTTCATCGAACCAGCCCTGCTGCTGGGCGTGCAAGGCGCGCTGGTGGCTGCGCAAGGCCCAGGCATCCACCGCTTCACGGTGCAGGCCGAACTCACGCGCCAGGTTGTCCGCAGTACCGATCATGTCCACGCCGGCAGCGGGGTCGTACAGCGCCTCCCAGAGAAAGTCCTTGAACCCGACCGGAGCACCTAGCCGGAAGCCGTTTCGGTGTTCGTAGGCCGCAATCGGGTTGCGCGACATCGATTCGGCGCCCACGCACAGCACCTGCTGCGCACCACTGCGCAACTGCTCGCCGGCCTGGCGCAACAGTTCAAGGCCGGTGCCGCAGATACGCTGCACCGCCAACGCCGGGGCGGCCTGCGGCACACCGCAGTACAAGCCCACATGGCGCGGCAGGAAGTAGGCATCGAAACTGGCCTGGGCCATGCTGCCGGCGAGTACGCTGTCCACCGCCTGCGGGGCGATGCCAGCCCGGGCCAGCACCGCACGCCCGGCCTGGATGCCCAGGTCGATGGGCGATACCGCAGACAGTGCGCCGCCCAGGTCTACCCAGGGGGTGCGCACCATATCCACAATGGCCACGTCATCGAACATGGTGCAAAGGCCGGCACTGCTCATGGCCGACCCTGCGCGTGCAGCTGGGCCGGGTCTTCACCACGGTACAGCGCTTCCACCTGCGGGGCCCGCCGCTGCAGCACCGCACGCTGGTTGATCGAACCCTTGTCGGTGATTTCGCCCGCATCGATCGACGGCGGCTCTTCGAGCAGCGCCAGCCACTCGATGCGGCTGGCGTTGCCCTGGGCGTCACGGTTCAGGCGCGCCAGCCAGGCGGCAAACCAGTTGCGCACCGTGTCGCTGCGCAGCACCTCGGCATCGCTGGCGTCGGCCGACAGGCCTGCCAGTGCCCGGCACTCGGGCAAGCGCGGGAACACCAGCAACCCCAGGCACTCGCGATCCGGCGCGGTTACCACAATGTCCTGCACATAGGGCGAGCCTTCCAGCACCGCACGGTTACGCAGCGGGCCGACACTGACGAATACCCCGGACGACAACTTGAAGTCCTCAGCGATACGGCCATCGAACATCAGGCCCTGCTCGGGGTGCTGCAGGTCGGCCAGCTTCAATGCATCGCCCGAGCAGTAGAACCCCTCCTCGTCGAAAGCTTCGGCGGTTTGCTGCGGCGAACGCCAGTAACCGGGCATGATGTGCGGGCCACGGAAGCGCGCCTCCAGCTTGTCGGCCTGGGGTACCAGCTTCACTTCGCAACCCGGCGCCGGCAGCCCCACATAACCGGCCATCGACAACGGCCCGGTGGTGAAGGTGCAGGACGGAGCCGCTTCGGTCATGCCCAGGCCAGCCATCATGCGGATGCGCTCGCCACAGTGCTGCTCGGCGATGCGGTCCAGGCGGTCCCACACGCTTTGCGACAGGCCCGCTGCGGCAAAGAAGAACAGCTTGATGCGAGCGAAGAACACGTCACGCAACTGGGCGTCCTGTTCCAGCGCCTTGGCCAGTTCTTCCCAGCCCTTGGGCACAGTGAGGTAGGCCGTTGGCGAGATATCGCGCAGGTTGCGCAAGGTTTCGGCGAAGCCCTGCGGGGTAGGCTTGCCCGCGTCCAGGTAAAAGCTGCCACCGTTGTACAGCACGATGCCAAGGTTGTGGCTGCCGCCAAAGGTGTGGTTCCAGGGTAGCCAGTCCACCAGCACCGGCGGTTCTTCAGCGAACACCGGGAAGGTTTGCAGCAACATCTGCTGATTGGCGCAGAGCATGCGCTGGGTGGTAATCACCGCCTTGGGCAGCTTGGTCGAGCCCGAAGTGAAAAGGAACTTGGCGATGGTGTCGGGCCCGGTTGCGGCAAAGGCTGCATCACCCGCAGCCGGGTCGCAGGGTTGCAGCAGGCCGTCGAAGCTCACATGCCGACGCCCCGGCGCCTCGCCGCGCAGGCTGACCACGGGCACCGAAGCATCAAGCACAGCATCGAAGGCGCGCATGAACGGTTGAGTATCGGTGGTGAACACCAGGCCCGGGGTCAACACCTGGCACACATGCCGCAGCTTGGCAAAGTCCTGCGACAGCAGTGCATAGGCCGGCGATACCGGGCAATACGGGATGCCGGCATACATGGCACCCAGTGCAATCTGCAGGTGCTCGATGTCATTGCCGGAAAACAGCGCCAGCGGCCGCTCGGCGCTCAGGCCAAAGCCCAGCAGGTGGGTGGCAATGGTGCGCACCTGGCTGAGCATTTGCGCATAGGTGATCTCACGCCAGGCGCCATCAGTTTCACGCGCCGCGATGAAAACAGTGTCGGGGCGTATCTGCGCCCAGTGCAACAGCCGATCGAGCAAACGCGCAGGCAGCGGTGCCAGGGGCTCGACCGGCTGCATCCGCAGAATGCCATCGGCTTGCGTGATCTGCACCTGAGGGTGGCCGATGGACACCTGTCGGTAAGGCGGACATTGGCCAGGGTCGGACGACCGTAAGCGGGCTTCGGTATTCACGCAGGTTGCTCCTTGTTCTTGTTGTACATCCTGCCGCCGCCCGGCGCTGCCGGTGGCGGCCAATCGCGTGTTGCTCAGATGGGGTAATGCCGCGGACCATGCTGCAGGGTGACCCAACGCAGCTGGGTGAACTGATCGATGGCCGTGCGGCTGCCGAAGCTGCCGTAGCCGCTGGACTTGACCCCGCCGAACGGCATCTGCGCCTCGTCGTGCACGGTCGGGCCATTGATATGGCAGATGCCCGACTCGACCCGCTGGGCCAGGGCTAGTGCACGGCTGGTGTCGCGGCTGAAGATGGCCGACGACAGGCCGAACTCGGAGTCGTTGGCCAGCTTCAGCAAGGCCTCGTCACCCTCGGCACGCAACACCACCGCCACCGGCCCGAAGGACTCTTCGCGGTACAGGCGCATGCTGCTGTCGACGTTGTCGAGCAGGGTCGGCTGCAGGATGCTGCCATCCAGCTGACCACCACACACCAGGCGTGCGCCCTTGGCTACAGCATCGTCGATCAACGCCTTGATGCGCTCACCGGCCGCGCCGCTGACCAGCGAGCCGAGCACCGACGTGCTGGCCTGCGGGTCGCCGGCGCGCAGCCCGGCCACCTTCACCGCCAGCCTGTCGACGAAGGCGTCGGCGACGCGGCTGTCCACCACCAGCCGCTCGGTGGACATGCAGATTTGCCCTTGGTTGAAGTAGGCGCCAAAAGCGGCGGCTTCGACGGTAGCGTCGAGGTCGGCGTCGTCCAGCACCAGCAACGGGGCTTTGCCGCCCAGCTCCAGCAGGGCTGGCTTGAGGTGCCGGGCGGCCAGCTCACCGACAATGCGCCCGACGTGGGTAGAACCGGTGAAGTTCACGCGGCGCACGGCCGGGTTGGCGATCAGCCGCTCAACAATGGCCGGGGCGTCGTCCGGGGCATTGCTGATCACGTTGACCACACCGTCGCCCAGGCCTGCATCGTGCAGCACCTGGCCGATCAGCCGGTGCACGGCCGGGCTCAGCTCCGAGGCCTTGAGCACCACCGTGTTGCCGCACGCCAGCGGCATGGCGATGGCGCGGGTGGCAAGGATGACCGGGGCGTTCCATGGCGCGATGCCCAGCACCACGCCACAAGGTGCGCGCAAGGCCATGGCGAAACTGCCTGGCACATCCGAAGGGATCACTTCGCCGGTAATTTGCGTGGTCATGGCGGCGGCTTCGCGCAGCATATTGGCGGCCAGTTTCACATTGAAGCCATACCAGTTGGCCATGGCCCCGGTTTCACCCGCCACCGCGATGAATTCGTTTGCCCGCACCTGCAGCAAGTCTGCACCGGCCAGCAAACGGCTGCGACGCTCGCCGGGCGCCAGCGCGGCCCAGGCCGGGAACGCTGCACTGGCAGCGGCAACGGCCGCATCGGCATCGGCCAGCGTGGCGGCGGCAACTTGCGACACGACTTCGCCGGTGACCGGGTTACGGCGCTCGAAGGTACGTCCATCGCTGGCGGGGCACGACCGCCCGCCTATCAGCAAAGGCACCTGCAACATGCTTATTCCTCTTGTTGTACTTATAGGGAATATCCGCAGGCTGTGGCCGGTGATGGCCCAGCCTGCTTGAAATCAGCGCTTGTAGGCCTGCAGGCCCGGCTTGATGCTCTTGTCGTCGAGAAACTGCTTCATGCCCTGCTCGCGTCCACCTTCGGTGTCCAGCAGGCGGGACTGGTCGAGCTTGGCGTACAGATAGTCTTCGTTCTGCTCCCAGGTCAGTTCGCGGCAGCGCTTGAAACCGTTCTTGGCTGCACGCAATACCACCGGGTTTTTTTCCAGCAGGTTGAGCGCCAGTTCGCGGGTGACGTCGCGCAATTGCGCCAGTGGCACGCTGTCGTTAACCAGCCCCATTTCGGCGGCTTTCGGCCCACCGAAGGTTTTGCCGGTCATGATGTAGTACAGCGACTGGCGGTGGCCAACGGTATCGGCCATGGCCTTGCTGACCAGGTTGCCCGGCGGGATGCCCCAGTTGATTTCCGACAGGCCAAAGGTGGCCTCGTCGGCACAGATGGCCAGGTCGCATGCCACCAGCGGGCTGAAGCCACCGCCAAAGCACCAGCCGTTGACCATGGCGATTGTCGGCTTGGCATACATGCGCAACAGCCGCCATTGCCATTGCGAGGCATCGCGGCGGATTTTTTCTTGCAGGATTTCCGGGCCGGCGTCCACCTCACGGAAGTATTCCTTCAGGTCCATGCCTGCGGTCCACGACTCACCTGCGCCGGTCAGCACCAACACCCCGGCCTCGCTGTCCTGCTCCAGGGTTTCCAGCACGTCGACCATTTCCCGGTTCAGCGTGGGGCTCATTGCATTGCGCTTTTCCGGCCGGTTGAGGGTGACCCAGGCAATGCCCGACTCCAGTTCGACCTTCACGGTAGCCCAGCGGCCTTCGTATTTGCTCATGGTTCTGCACTCTTGTTGTTCGAGGTGGTGAACACCAAGCTAAGCGAGCAAATTAGTTATGTCAATTAACCATTATGAAAATTATCTTTCTTTCGCAGCATGTGTAACGTCCATTTCCCGCCAATTCCCCTAGCCGGATGACGCCAAGGCAGGCAGACTGGGTAACTTTCTTATCCATGAGCCAGGAGCCTGCACCCCATGGCAAAGTCTGCCCGCACTGCCGAAACCGTTTCCATGCCCGCTGCTGCGGCGGATGGGGTGCTTGAAGACTTGATCGGCTACGCCCTGCGCCGTGCCCAATTGAAGCTGTTTCAGAACCTTATTGCCCGGCTCTCGGCGCACGACTTGCGCCCCGCACAGTTCTCGGCGCTGGCAGTGATCGAGCAGAACCCTGGGCTGATGCAGGCGGACCTGGCGCGGTCGTTGGCGATCGAACCGCCGCAAGTGGTGCCGCTGCTGAACAAGCTGGAAGAGCGGGCCCTGGCCGTGCGCGTGCGATGCAAGCCGGACAAGCGCTCCTACGGGATTTTTCTCAGCAAGGCCGGCGAAGCGCTGTTGAAGGAACTGAAGCAGATTGCCCATGACAGCGACCGCGAGGCGACCTCGGCGCTGGATGATAAGGAACGCGGGCAGCTGTTGCGGTTGCTGACGAAGATCTATCAGGAATGAGGCGGTCTTGGAGCTATCAGCTCCGACCATTCGCTGCTGGGAGAACTTACCTCCACCATTCCATAAAATGCATTTTTTGAATCTTAAATAACTAAATAAATTCTATTTAATAATATTAGCTTAGACGTAAAAAGTATTTCAAAACAGTTTTTCATAGAGATATGTTCTCACCAGACCGACCCCTGAATGGCGGAGGCAAAGGAACCTGATACCTCCTTAAGCCTCATGCCACCTCACCCGGCTCCGGTATCCAGGTATCCGAAATCCCACTCGATGCTGGTTATCTGGAAGCTGCAACATGAAGCATTTGCCCTACCCTGTTCGCCATCACCTGTCCGCCGCCGTTGCATTCGCCCTGTTCACGCCCACGGCCTTCGCCGAGCCTGCCGAAACGCCACGCGACAAGCTGCCAACGGTCACCGTCACGGCGGAGCACCGTGAAGAGAACCTGCAGAAAACCCCGCTGGCGATCAGTGCCTTCGACGAGCGCACCCTGCAGGATGCGCAGATCAACAACGTGCGGGACCTGTCCGGTCGGGTGCCCAACCTCTCCCTGAACCGCCAGTCCATTTCCTACAGCGCGCAAACCTACGGCATTCGCGGCATTGGCGAGACCGACCCGATCCAGGAAGCTGCCGTTGCGGTATACGCCGACGACCTGTACATCCCGCGGGCGATTTCCTCGATGCTGGACTTCAACGATGTCGAGCGCGTTGAAGTGCTGCGTGGTCCGCAAGGCACCTTGTACGGGCGCAACAGTGCCGCCGGCGCGATACGGGTGATTACCCGCGACCCGAGCCAGCAGGCCCGCGCGTTCGTCGAACTGGGTGCCGGTAACTACAACGCACAGAACGGTCGACTGCTGGTCAGCGGGCCATTGGTGGACAACACCCTGTTCGGCAGTTTCTCGGCCATCCGCCTGACCCGCGATGGCACCGTGTACAACCGCACCCGTCACAAGGACGTCAACAACATCGACATCCAGTCGTACCGCGGCAAGCTGCGCCTGGCCCCGCAGGATTCTCCCTGGGACGTGCAACTGACGCTGGCCGGTACCTTCGACCGCGGCGACACCACCAGCTACACCCCCTTCAACCCGGCCAACGGCCATTTCGACAAGTTCAAGACCTACAGCAGCCTCGACCCGAAGAACAAGCTGGACCAGGGCAGCGCGGTGCTGCGGGCAATCTACAACATCGATGACCACCTGAATTTCAAGTCGGTCACGGCCTGGTCGGAATTCGACCAGCCGGTGGATTACGACAACTCCGGCCAGGCCAACAGCGGCACCGCATCGCCGATCCAGAACAACCTGATCACCTACAAGCAGCGCTACGCCACTCAGGAATTCCAGCTCAACGGCGAATACGACAGGTTCAGCTACACCCTGGGTGTGTACCTGTACAAGGAGCGCTTCCGCGCCGAGCGCGACAGCCTGACCTTTTCGGTGGCGCAAGACCGGGTCAATGCCAGCGGCCAGTACAGCACCACCGATACCGAAAGCTACGCGCTGTACGGCCAGAGCAATTACAAGCTGACCCCTCGCCTGTCGCTGACTACCGGCCTGCGCTACACCCACGAGCACAAAAACTTCGATTACAGCAACTACGCCATCACCACCGACCGGGCAATCACCGGCACCAACTTCGCTGCCGAAACCAGCGCTTCGTGGGCATCCCTCAGCCCCAAGGTTGGGCTGGAGTACGCCTGGAGCGGCAACCTGGTGCAGTACGGCTATGTTGCCCGGGGCTTCAAGGCCGGCGGTTTCGACAACCGCGCGCCAACCCGCGCCGCAGCCGAACAGGGCTTTGACCCGGAAAACGTCACCACCTACGAGGTGGGCTTCAAAGGCGACTTTGCCGATGGCCGCCTGCGCAGCAACATCGCCTTCTTCTACAACGACTACGACGACCTGCAAACCAATGCCTGGGACCCGGCCATCAGCGCCAACCTGCGCACCAACGTCGGCAGTGCCCACACCTACGGGGTGGAGCTGGAAAACACCGTGCTGCTGGCACGCGACCTGCGCCTCACCGCTAACCTCGGCTACCTGAAAAGCCAGTACGACGACTTCCAGAACGCCAGTGGCCCGGGCGTGAGCGCCGATGGCAAGAAGATGATCTTTGCCCCGGAGTGGAACGCCAGCCTTGGCCTGAACTGGACAGTGCCCGTCAACTTGCCGGGTGAGCTGGTGGCCAATACCGACTACCAGTACCAGACCCGGTCCTACGCCAACCCGCTGAACGCCGACATCTATGAAGTACCTGCCCAGGGCTTCTGGAATGCCAGCACCAGCTATGCCAGTGCGGACGGCCACTGGACCACCACCCTGTCGGTCAAGAACCTGCTCGACCGCGCCTATCCGCAAAGCATTGCCTACTCGGCCGCCAGCCGCACCGCTTACTACTCGGTCAATGACCCCCGCACCGTGCTGCTGAGCGTGCGCTACGAACTGTAGCGCCGCACTGAACGGACTCACTCCCCACTTGCAAGGAGAACACACCATGGGCTTGACCCGTAGAGACCTTATTGCCCACCTGATGGCCGCTGGCAGCTACGGCGCCGCACTTGGCAGCCTGTCCGCCCTGGGCCTGTTGCCCACTGCCGCCACGGCCAGCACCTTCGAGCCCCTGGGCCTTCCGGCCACGTCCGGCAACGGCAAGCGCGTGCTGGTGGTGGGCGCTGGCATCAGCGGCCTGGTGGCGGCCTATGAACTTGGCAAAGCCGGTTTTGATGTACGCGTGCTGGAAGCTCGCGAGCGAATCGGCGGGCGCGCCTGGACGCTGCGCAACGGTGACGAGGTACTGCACAATGACGGCAGCCGCCAGCAGGTCCGTTTCGACAACGGCCACTACTTCAATGCCGGCCCCGCACGCCTGCCCAGCCACCACCTGACCATCCTCGGCTACTGCCGCGAGCTGGGCGTGCCGCTGGAAGTGCTGGTCAACAGCAGCCGCAACGCCCTCGCCCAACCGGACCTCGCCCAGCCACCGTTGCTGCTGCGCCAGGCGGTGAATGACACCCGTGGGCACCTCAGCGAACTGCTGTCGCGCAGCATCAGCGGCAAAGCGCTGGACAAAGAACTGGACACTGGCGACCAGAACGCCTTGCTGGACTTTCTCAAGGTGTACGGCGACCTCGACGAGCAGCGCCACTACAAGGGCTCGGTCCGCGCCGGCTACACCCGCTTCGCCGGGGCGGGCGACCAGACACCGATCCAGCGCCAGCCAGTGGCACTCAAGCAACTGCTCAACCCCAACCTGATGCTGCCGCTGGTGTTCGATGAAATCCCGGAGTTTTCCGCCACCATGTTCCAGCCGGTAGGCGGCATGGACCAGATTGCCAAGGCCCTGTACGCCAAGGTGCAGGACAAGGTGCAACTGCACGCCGAAGTGCAGGCGATCCGCACCGGGGAAAACAGTAGCCAGGTCACCTGGCGGGACCGGCGCAGCGGCAAGACTCAGGTAGAAACCGCCGACTATGCCATCGTCACCATCCCCCTGCCCCTGCTGGCCCGTGTCGACCACAACTTTGGCAAAACCACCCAGGCAGCCATCGCCCAGGCCAAGCCGGACCTGGCCAACAAAGTGGCGTGGCAGGCACCGCGGTTCTGGGAAAGCGAGTTCCAGATTTATGGCGGGCTCTCCTACATCAACCACGAAGCGCGGCTGCTGTGGTACCCCAGCGACCACCTGAACAGCGCCCAGGGCATCCTGGTGGGCACCTACAACACCGGCGAAGTGGCGCGCACATTTGCCACGCGTTCGACAGAGCAGCAACTGGCGTCGTCGCGCCAGGCCGTGGAGTCGCTGCACCCGGGCCATGCCGGCAAGCTGCAGCGCGGGGTGGCGGTCAACTGGTCCAAGGTACCGTTCAGCGAAAGCCCGTGGATTGTCCACGACGTGCTGGCTGAACCCGGTTACTCGCACCTCAACCTGCCCCAGGGCCGCACCTGGCTGGCCAGCGATGCACTGGCCCATGGCGGGGTGGGCATCTGGCAGAACAGTGCGGCGGACTCGGCCCGCCATGTGGTCGGGCAGATCGCCCGGCACGCCCTGCAACAGCAACGCGGCGTCGCCGCCTGAACAAGGAAGCCCTCTGATGAACACACCTGCCCTGCTGCTTGGAGCCTTCATGTCACTGTCTGCAATTACCGCCCAGGCCGACACCATCAAACGTGTCGACCCGCCAGGCTCGAAGTTCCCCATTTCGCAACTGGTCACCGTACCGGCCGGAACCTCGCTGACCTTCGTCAGCGGCACGCTGCCGGACGTCGCCGACCCCAACGCGCCAGCGCAGACCATTGCCGCCTATGGCAATACCGAAACACAAACCCGCTCGGTACTGAAAAAGATCCAGGCGGCCCTGCAAAGCCAGGGCTTGGGCCTGGGTGACATCGTACAACTGCGGGTGTTTCTGGTAGGTGACCCGGCCACCGAAGGCAAGCTGGATTTTGCCGGGCTGCAAGCCGCCTACACCGAATTCTTCGCCACCGCCGAGCAACCGAAAAAACCAACCCGCACCGCCGTGCAGGTGGTGGCCCTGCCCCTGCCGGGCGCCCTGGTCGAGATCGAAGCGGTCGCTGCAAAAGCGCCCTGATACGCCCTTAAGCCATTCCCCCTACTGCTTGCCTGCCGGGCCACCCGGCGGGCGGCCCCTGTGCACCCGCTGTTCGACAGCGCTCATGGAGAGCGAACATGCTTCACGCCTTGAAACTGCCCAGCCCACGCCTGCAACCCGCCCTGCTGACCATGGCCCTTGGCGCCAGCGGCCTGGCCGCGCCTGCTGTATTCGCCGAAAGCACTGCCCAGGCCACCGACCCGGCACAGCTGGGCACCGTGATCGTCACCGGCAACCGCGGCTCGGAAAAACGCACGGTCACCACAAGCCCGGTGCCGATCGATGTGATCAGCGCCAAACAACTGCAGCAAACCGGCAAACCCGGCCTGATGGAAGCCCTTAGCGCCAGCGTGCCGTCCTTCACCCTGCCGGAAAAAACCGGCTGGGATGCCAGCGGCATGGCCCGTGCGCCCAGCCTGCGCGGGTTGAACGCGGCCCAGGTGCTGGTGCTGGTGAACGGCAAGCGCCGCCATACCAGCGCCACCCTGAACATCAGCGGCATCCATGCGGGCGCCGCGCCCACCGACCTTGACCTGATCCCCATCAGTCTCATCGACCACGTCGAGGTGCTGCGCGATGGCGCGGCGGCCCAGTATGGCTCCGACGCCATCGCCGGGGTGATCAACGTGATCCTCAAGGCCGACGCTTCCGGTACCTCGGTGACCAACGCAGGCCAGGGTTACGACGGCAAGAAGCAGACCGTGCAGCAAAGCTTGAACAAAGGCTTCGAAATCGGTGACAGCGGCATCGTGCAACTGGCCCTGGATGCGCGCAGCCAGAACGACGACAACAAGGCCAGCGCCAACGGCTACAGCTACGCCGAAGCCTTAGACAAGGCCGGCAAGTCCACCTACGGCGGCTATGGCACACCGAAGATCAACCTGCTGACCCTGGGCTACAACGCCGAGTTGCCGGTAAGCGACGACCTGACCTTGTATTCCTTCACCACGTATTCGCATCGCAAGGCCGAGCAGGGCCAGAACTTCCGCCTGCCGACCATCACCAACACCATCACCACCGGCCCTAACGGTTACCCAAGCGGCTACACGCCCACCTGGTACATCGAGGAAGATGATGTACAAGGGGCCTTCGGCGCCAAGGGCAATGCCGGTGAATGGGCCTGGGACCTGTCCAGCACCTACGGGCGCAACGAGGCGCTGCAGGGCACCACGCACAACCAGAATGCATCGCTGGGCGAAGCCACGCCCAACCATTTTGAATCGGGCACCTGGATTGCCACGCAGCTGACCAGCAACCTGGACCTGCAGCGCAGCTTCGACATCGGGCTGGACAAGCCACTTGACCTGTCCTGGGGCCTGGAGCACCGCCGTGATACCTACCAGGTGCGCGAAGGCGACTGGGCCTCGTGGGCCAACGGCGGCTACTGCCGTGCGCCCGGCGATTGCGCCGCATCCGGTGCACAGGTCACCAACGGCATTTCGCCTGACGAAGCCACCAGCACCAGCCGCAACAGCGTGGCCAGCTACATCGACGTCGGCTTCAACCCGCTGCCGCAGTGGTACCTGGGCAGCGCACTGCGCTACGAACACTACAACCGCGGGGTGGGCGCCACCCGCAGCGGCAAGCTGACCACCCGCTACGACTTCACCCCCGAGCTGGCCGTACGCGCCACGGTCAGCAACGGCTTTCGTGCCCCGTCGCTGGCCAACAGCCTGTTCAGCGCCCGCTCGACCACCTACGGCGTCGTCAATGGCGTGTACCAATCGATCAACTATGGCGTACTGCCGGTGGACTCGGCGGCCGCCAAGGCATTGGGCGCCAGCGCACTCAAGCCCGAGCGCTCGACCAACTACAGCCTGGGCCTGACCTACCAGCCTGCCCCGCAGCTGTCGTTTACCGCAGATGCTTACGTGATCAACGTGCGCGACCGCATCACCCTCACCGGTACCCTGCTGGGCGACGAAGTGACCCAGGCGTTGCTGGACAACGGTATCGACTCCACCTCTGGCGGGCGCTACTTCACCAACGGCGCCAATACCCGCACCAAGGGCCTGGACCTGGTCGGCAATTTCGACCAGAACCTGGGCAACTGGGGGCAACTGAAATGGACAGCCGCCTTCAACTGGAACCAGACGCAGATCCTGAGCTACAAGGAGAACGTCAATATCCAGGGAACCGACTACAACCTGATGGACCGCCAGGCGCGCAACTTCCTCACGGAAGTGCAGCCGCACACCAAGTTGATTCTCGGCGCCAACTGGCAGCGCGACCGCTGGACCAGCAACCTGACCCTGACCCGCTACGGCTCTTGGCGCGAAGTGAACTCGGCGACCGACCGCAGCCTGGACCGTGAGTACAAGGCGCGCTGGATCACCGACATCGACGTGGGGTATCAGCTGACCAAAGACCTTAACCTGGCTGTGGGGGCGCAGAACCTGTTTGATGTTTATCCGGAACGGCAGAACCCCAGCAGCAAGACCATGACCAAGGGGTATGGGGCGTATTCGCCTTATGGTTTTACCGGGGGTTACTACTTTACCCGGCTGACCTACAATTTCTGATGTGCAACCCAGGCTCCCACAATAGGCATACCTTATGAGCCTGATCCCCGGATTATCTGACAAAGCCTGCGTATTGGTATGCGGCGCAAGCCGAGGCATCGGCCTGGCACTGTGTACGGCGTTACTGGCCCGCGATGATGTAAGCCGAGTCTGGGCTGTGTCGCGGCACGCCAGCACCGCTGACGGGCTGCTTGCCCTTGCCCAGGCACATGGCGAACGCGTGGTACTGCTGGACTGCGATGCTCGCGACGAACTGGCGCTGGCTGCGCTTGCCAGCGAGGTGGGCATTGCCTGCATGCACCTTCATCTGGTCATCAGCACACTCGGTATCCTCCATCAGGAGGGCAGCAAAGCCGAGAAGTCGCTGGCTCAACTGAACCTCACCGCCCTGCAAGCCAGCTTCGCCACCAATGCATTCGCGCCGATCCTGTTGCTCAAGCACCTGATGCCACTGCTGCGCAAACAGCCCGCCACGTTTGCAGCGCTGTCGGCCAGGGTCGGTTCGATCGGCGACAACCGACTGGGTGGCTGGTACAGCTATCGCGCGAGCAAGGCGGCGCTGAACCAGTTGCTGCACACGGCAAGCATCGAACTGAAACGCCTGAACCCGGCCATGACTGTGTTGGCGCTGCATCCGGGAACCACCGATACCGAGCTGTCGCGGCCGTTTCAAGGGAACGTACCGGAGGGGAAGCTGTTTGAGCCGGCGTTTGCTGCGCAGTGTGTTATCGATCTGCTGGGACGGCTTGGGCCTGCTGAGAGTGGTAGCTTCTGGGGTTGGGATGGCGAGCGGATAGCCTGGTAAACGCATAGCCCCCTGTGAGAGATTGCCCACGTTGTCACGCAGAGAACTGATGTTGGACGCTCCGCGTACCCTGTGGGAGCGGGCGCGCCCGCGAAAGCTCCAACGCGGTGCATGGCACCGGCTGCGCCGGTGTTCGCGGGCACGCCCGCTCCCACAGAGACCGCATCAGGGCTGACAGGTACATCACCACTCAACTGGCCCAGCAAGACTGGCGAATGACGCTGCAGAAGTTCCCGGGCCGGAATGCCGGCTCCTTGTCGGCAATCACATCCGCCTTCACATTGCCAAACGTGGTTTGCGGCTTGTGCCGTATGCCGTTATAGAACGCCTGGATAATCGCCTCCTTGAAGTGTTCCCCGCGCGGGTGCGCCTGGACCACGGCATCCCGCGCAGTAATGCCCAACCCCTCGTGATGCAAGCCCAGCACATCGGTCTCCACACCCGCTGTGACCAAGGCAATCAACGGGTGCATATGTTCCGGAATGCCCGGCGTGGTGTGCAGCGCGATCGCCGTCCATACACGCTCGACATCACGTTCATCCACACCATGACGCTGGAGAAAATCACGCGCCACGTTGGCGCCATCCACTTCAAAGCGGCAGCACTCGCTGCTGTGCTCATGGGTCAGCCCCATGTCGTGGAACATGCAGCCCGCGTACAACAGTTCACTGTCGTAGCGCAGCCCCAGCCGCTGGCCGGCAAGCGCCGCGAAGTAGAACACCCGGCTGGAATGGTGGAACAGCAAAGGGGAAGCCGTTTCGCGGACAAGCTCGGTGATTTCCCGAGCCATGGCGCTGTCAGGCAGGTGGATACCGGCAATGGATGAGGACATGGTCGCTCCTTGGGTGGGTTGGTGACGCGTTCAGTCTGCAACCACACCCCCACGTCCTCAATTGACTTGTAACGTCAGATACTGCCATTGTCATTGGATTACAGACTTGCCGCAAAATGCCCGGAGCCACCATGCCCCCTCCCCCCCTCACGATCGCCATCCTGGCCATGCCCGGCGTGCAGATGCTGGATGCCTGCGGCCCGCTGGATGTGTTCGCCGAGGCCAACCGCCAACTCGGCCACGACGCCTATCGCCTGCTGCTGCTGGCTTGCGAACCGGGGCCGGTAGTGAGTTCTTCCGGCACGCGGCTGTATGCCGATGGCTGGATCGGGGAAGACCCGCCAGCCATCGATACCCTGCTGATCGCGGGTACGCCGCAAGCCGCCGACCAGTACCTGCGCCCCGGCATTCTCGACTGGCTGCAGCAGCGGGCAAGCGCTTGCCGCCGTTATGGCTCCGTGTGCACCGGGGCCTTTGCCCTGGCAGCCGCCGGGCTGCTGGATAACCGGCGAGTCACCACGCATTGGGCTGTGGCCGAAATGCTGGCCGAGCGTTACCCACGCGTGCACGTGGATGCCGACGCCATCCAGGTGCACGACGGCAAGTTGCGAACCGCTGCCGGGGTGACAGCGGGGCTGGACCTGGCACTGGCTTTGGTGGAAGAGGACCTGGGGCGGGATATTGCCAGGCAGGTGGCGGGCCATTTGGTGATGTACTTCAAGCGGCCGGGCGGGCAATTGCAATTCAGCCGCCAGGGCGGCACATCATCGGTCGGGCGCTCGGCGTTACAGGGGTTGCAACGTTATGTGGCTGCCAACCCTGCGCTTGAGCACGGCGTGGCCAGCCTGGCGGCACGGGTGGGGCTTAGCCCCAGGCATTTTGCGCGCGTGTTCCAGCACGATGTGGGCATGACCCCGGCGGCCTGGGTAGAACTGGCACGGGTGAACGCGGCACGCGCGCGACTGGAGGCTGGGCAAGAGGCGCCGAAACAAGTGGCTGCGCTGTGCGGGTTCGCCAATGCCGATACATTGCGGCGGGCGTTTGTGAAGCATGTGGGGGTTACGCCGGCAGAGTATCGCAAGCGCTTTGGGCGATCGGGATGAGTTCAAGCAGTTGGCGTGCGCCCGCGCCGGGTGCACTGTTGCAGCCCGGCCGAGGCAGTGCGTTCCATCGCGGGTCGGTTCAGCGAGGGCCGCCGCCCTGATGGCCGCCAAAGCCACCGCCGCCGCCCCCGTGGCCACCACCACCGTGACCACCGCCACCACCCGGCGGCATGAACATCCAGCAACCCGACAAGGCAGATACCAGCGCCGCCACCAAGGCTGCGCGGAAAAGGTGTTTCGACTTCATTGGAACGCTCCACAAGGCTAGATCTGCTGCCCCCGTTGGCCGGTTCGGCAGCGGGCGGATTCTAGAGCTGCGGGGTGATGGCACAGGGAAACTTTGCATAACTTTACAGTCGGTGCAGGCGCAGGGAGCGCAGCTCAGAAGGCGCCACCAAAACATCCTTGACCCGCTGCAACCGGCCACCGCATGCTCGAGCGCTTCCACCCCACGCTCAAGGAACGATTGCATGAAGCTGGAAACGCTCGCCATCCACGCAGGCTTCAGCCCTGACCCGACCACCAAGGCAGTGGCCGTACCGATTTACCAGACCACTTCCTTCGCCTTCGACGACACCCAGCACGGCGCCGACCTGTTCGACCTGAAGGTGGCCGGCAACATCTATTCGCGCATCATGAACCCTACCAACGATGTGCTCGAAAAACGCATGGCCGCCCTCGAAGGCGGGGTTGGCGCGCTGGCGGTGGCCTCGGGCATGGCGGCCATCACCTACGCCATCCAGACCGTTGCCGAGGCCGGCGACAACATTGTCTCGGTGGCCAAGCTGTATGGCGGCACCTACAACCTGCTGGCCCATACCCTGCCTCGCATGGGCATCAACACCCGCTTCGCCGCCCATGACGACATTGCCGCCCTCGAAGCGTTGATTGATGATCGCACCAAGGCGGTGTTCTGCGAGTCCATCGGTAACCCCGCCGGCAATATCGTCGATATCGCCGCGTTGGCCGAGGCCGCACACCGCCACGGTGTGCCGCTGATCGTCGACAACACCGTGGCCACCCCGGTGCTGTGCCGACCGTTCGAACATGGCGCGGATATCGTCGTGCACTCGCTGACCAAGTACATCGGCGGCCACGGTACCAGCATCGGCGGCATCGTCATCGACTCCGGCACGTTCCCCTGGGCCGACAACAAGGAACGTTTCGCCCTGCTCAACACCCCCGACCCGTCCTACCACGGCGTCACCTACACCGAAGCCTTCGGCCCCGCTGCCTTCATTGGCCGCTGCCGCGTGGTACCGCTGCGCAACACCGGCGCTGCGCTGTCGCCGTTCAACGCCTTCCTGATCCTGCAAGGCCTGGAAACCCTGGCCCTGCGCATGGAGCGCCACACCGAGAACGCGCTGAAAGTCGCCGATTACCTGCAAGCCCACGCGCAGGTGGCCTGGGTGAAGTACGCCGGGCTGCCCGACCACCCCGAGCATGAACTGGCCCAGCGCTACACCGGCGGCAAGCCGGCGTCGATCCTGTCGTTCGGCATCAAGGGCGGCCAGGCGGCCGGTGCGCGGTTCATCGATGCGTTGCAGCTTGTCGTGCGCCTGGTGAACATCGGCGATGCCAAGTCACTGGCTTGCCACCCCGCTTCCACCACCCACCGCCAGCTCAACGACGAGGAACTGGAGAAAGCCGGCGTACCGCGCGACATGGTGCGCCTGTCGATCGGCATCGAGCACAGCGACGACATCATCGCCGACCTGGCCCAGGCCCTGGAGGCCAGCCGCGGGTGATCGCTCCGCGCCCCACCCAATGCCGACGGCGGGCGCACAGTCATTCAGCCTGGACACACCCGCAATGACCCTGTTCTACCTGAAACTCATCGTCACCCCACTGCTGATGTGGGCCATTTCCCTCGCTTCGCGGCGCTGGGGCGGTTTGCTGGGTGGGTTGTTGTCCGGCCTGCCGATCACTTCGGCGCTGGTGATGACCTTCCTGTGCCTGGAACAGGGCACGGCCTTCGCCTTGGGCGCTATACCCGGCGCGTTGGGTGGCCTGGCGGCCGTACAGGCCACCTACACCTTCTACCTGTTGGCCACGCACAGGCTCGGGATCGCCCAGGCCGTTCTGCTGGCAGTGCTGTTCTATGGCTTGGTTGCCTATGCATTTACCCATTGGGGCAACCTGTACCTGTCGATCGCCGCGACGCTGGTGCTGATTGGCGTGCTGATACGCGCCAGCGGCCGTGAGCCCAAGCCCGACACTCTCGCCCGCCCCCGGCACCGGTATTGGGAGATCCCTCTTCGCATGGTGTCTGCCACTTGCCTGCTGATGGCCATCACCAGCCTTGCAAGTTGGTTAGGCCCGGCGACCAGCGGGATGCTTGCGCCGATCCCGGTGATTGCCTGGCCACTGGTGGTGTTCGCGCATGTGCAAAGCGGCCGTGCCGGGATGGCGGCGATGGTGCGGGGTAATGCAATCGGGGCGGTGGGAGTGGTCGCGTTTTATCTGGTTTTGGCGTGGCTGCTCGAAGCCTGGGGCGTTGGCGTTACCATCAGTCTGGCAATGATCTGCGCTGTGGTGCTGACTGTCGGGCTGGTCACGCTATTACGGCGGCGTTGATACGCAGCACGAAACATCAGTCGATTGAGGACGATATGGACTATCAGATTCGCCGGGCGGTGGCGGAGGATGCAGCAGGCATCAGCCGAGTGATCATCGCCGCTTTAAGGCAGACCAATGCAGCCGATTACGATGCCGCGACCATTGCCAGAGTGGAGCAATCATTCAGCGAAACGAGCGTTGCTCAATTGCTTGGCAGGCGCTTGGTCTTCGTTGCGACGGGCGACGATGAAGTGGTGGCTACTGCCAGCCTTGACGATGATGTCGTCAGGAGCATGTTCGTGGCCCCCGGCTTCCAGCGCATGGGTATTGGCGAACGGCTGATGCGCGCAGTCGAGAGTGAGGCGTTGACGCGTGGGTCACTGCAGTTGCGAGTACCCTCCTCGATTACTGCCCAGGGCTTTTATACCCGCTTGGGGTATCGGACAGTACGTGATGCGTTCCATGGGCAGGAACGCACGATCATCATGGAGAAACGTTTGATTCAGGGTTGCCCCTAACCGAATGTTCTCATGAATGGCTCAGCACATTGTCGGATAGCGGCGGCTACATGAGGTGCCTGCTCGCACAGCTCGGCCGAACTGTTGAGCACCTGCTCCAATGCCTGCAACTGCCCGCGGATAACCTCTTCTGGCTTGGCTACATCGCACGCCTTGGCGAACTCCAGCAGCCCCTGACGCGAAGCAAACAATGACTTGTTGCCGACAAGGTCCAGCGCCAATACGTCCTCTGGAATGTAGGCCGTGGTGTTGACGATATCGTAGGCAGGTGCCAGCCGTGCGTCCCGTTGGGCAGGGTCGGAATACAAGAGCCCGAAGTTCTTCAGATGGGCATCTCCGTTCCCGACGATACAGCTCAGGCTTACTATCGAGAACAACTGCGCCAACGAACTCTCCACTGCATCGGGTGGACAGAATAGCCGTATGGCCTTGGCGATTGCCGAATAGCTCTTGCTGTACTTCTGCGCGGCAGCCAGTCCCATCAATGCCGCCATGTCCTCAAAGCCGATAGGGTCAAGTTGCTCGTCACGGTCAAAACGGCGCATCACGAACAGCTTGGCGTTATCGGACAGGTAGAATTCCGGTACCGCGATCCCCGCTGCCTTGGCCACGGACATGCATAAATACTCATTGATCGCCAAACCGGGAAACTCATCCCGTCCGCTCTTGATGATCAAATCGGAAGTTTTTGAGGTAAAACGTTGCGGCCCTGCGCCCTGCTGCTCTGGCACCAGTACCTTGGGCTGAACGCCAGAGATTCCGGCGCGCAAGATGTAACGATCCACCAGGTCTGGAAAAATGTCCTCGGCCCCGTCCCAGGCCAGAATTTCCTCCAGCTTTTCTCCCGGAAACTGCTGCCGTTGCAAAAGCGCATCGACCTGATCGGAGCTCACTGCCACACGCCCAATTGGAGAGCTGCTGCCGGACAGCGCCAGCAAAAGCATAGGATCGACATTCACCACTTTTGCCAGCCGGTTGCGCAGCTGCTCCAGCACGTAACCTTCAGGCAGGTTCATCTGGAAAATCGGATGTAGCTCCCGATGGCGATATTCCTCAAAGCGCGCAGGCATCAGCAAACTGACTGCTGCAGATGGCTTGGCATCTTCCCGGTAGCGGAACAGATAGTCCGCCCCAGCGCTAAAAATTTTACCGCTCTTGCCTTCAGGCGTTTTCACATTCAACAGGGTGGTCATGAGTCGAAAATCCCCTGAATTTCATCCAGCGTAGGCATGGCTGCTGGCACGAGTGCGAATTCACAGTCCAGGGCTCCGACAACTCGCGCATAAGCTGACATCCCTACTGTCAGGTCGCCTTTCTCGATAGCGATCAGCTTTTGCCGGGTGATACCGGCAAGGCCAGCGAGCCGGGCTTGGGTAAGCCCGCGATTAAGCCGCCGCTTGCGAAGCATCTCGCCCAGACGGGTGGTGATGAGAGAATAATCCATGTTCGGTATACGTAACAAAACAAAGTAAATGTAACGTATACCTAACCTAGCAAAAAATCAAATCCGGGCGTAAACGAGAACAAGCATTCTTGGGGCAGAGCAATTGTCCCCTACCGGGGACATCGTTCGCTGTGGCCTCAAGTACAGTCATTCGCACACCTTGATACCTACAAAAATAAGGATGTGCATTGCCATGCATCAGCCCCACAGCGAGCCGCGCCGCTCCCTCTATTTCAACTATCAGGTCTTCCCCGCCCACACCGCCAGCGTCGGCGCGGCCAACCCGGAACGCAAACCGGTAGTGGTGGCAGGCGCCGGCCCGATCGGCCTGACCACGGCGCTGGACCTCGCCCGCCATGGCATACCCTGCGTGGTACTGGCGGCGGAACGGCAAGTGAGCGAAGGCAGCCGGGCCATCGTGTTTACCCGCCGCTCGATGGAAATTTTGCAGCAGGTCGGCGTCGCCGATCGGGTCTGTGAGCTTGGCTTGCCATGGCGCTGTGGCAATTCGTTCTACCGCAACCAGCTGGTGTTCCGTATGGAAAACCCACACGACCCAGACGACCGCTACGCGCCCATGACCAACCTGCAACAGCCCTGCCTGGAGCAGTTTCTGGTAGAGGCCGCCGAAGCCAACCCGTTGGTGGAGCTGCGCTGGGGCAATCGGGTGAGTGGCCTGGCGGAGCATGACGGCTTCACCCGGTTGAGCATCGATACCCCCGCCGGCAGCTATGAGCTGGACGCTGACTGGGTAGTAGCAGCTGACGGCGCGCGCTCGACGCTGCGCACACTGCTGGACCTGAAGCTGGAAGGTACCGCTTACGAAGGCCGCTTCGTGATCGCAGACATCAAGATTGACCTGGGCCTGCCCACCGAGCGCCTGGCCTATTTCGACCCGGCCTGGAACCCGGGCAACACCGTATTGATGCACCGCGAACCGGGTGATATCTGGCGAATTGACTACCAACTGCCCGAGAACGAAACCCCGGAACAGGCGCTGCAACCGGAGTCACTGCGCGAACGCATCAATGCCCAGCTACAGATGCTCGGCGTAGACGACCCCCAGTGGGAAATGGACTGGAGCTCGGTCTATTCAGCCCGCGCCCTGACCCTGCCGGACTACATACACAAGCGCGTGATCTTCGTAGGAGACGCGGCTCACCTGTTGCCGATTTTTGGCGTGCGTGGCGCCAATACCGGGTTCCAGGACTGCCATGGCCTGGTCTGGAAACTGGCCCTCACCCTCAAAGGTCTGGCAGGCCCCAAGCTGCTGCCGTCCTACTCCAACGAACGCGTCAGTGCAGCGCGGGAGATCATCAGCGAGGCAGGCAAGAGCACCCGCTTCATGGCGCCACCTACTGCGGGTTACCGCCTGGTCCGCGATGCGGTGCTGTCGCTGTCGCTGACCCAAGCGTTCGTCCGCCCCTTGTACCACTGGCGTACCTCGCGGCCACACGACTACGCAGACTCGGTGCTCAACTGTGCAACTGACGACAACGCGCTTTTCACTGCGGGCCCGCGCAACGGCGCCCCGCTGCTGAACATCCGGCTGGCCGAAGACGACTACCTGTTTGACCACCTGGGCGCCTGTTTCTACCTGCTCTATTTCACCAACGATAACTGCATCCCTAGTGACGTGATCGAGCAAGCGAACGCCATTCGCAGCAGCGGCGTGCCCTTGCAGATCATCGCAATTGCGCAAAGCGCCCAGGCCGCTATCAGCGGTGCAGACCACCTGATCGATGACACCAGCGGCCACATTGCCGCCAGGTATGGCATCACCCGCAATGGCGCCTACCTGGTGCGCCCAGACCAGCACATCTGCGCCCGGTGGCTGCAGGTATCTGCCGCACAAGTGCAATCCGCCATCGACACTGCCTTGGGCAAGCTCTGAGAGGAACCGCCATGAACACCCTGACCGCAACAGACCTAGAAGTGGTTTACGACGTACTGGCAGATGCCTTGGACCAGGCCACACCGGCCAAGGCCGAGCTGTTCCTGACCAAGCTGGCGCTGCTCAACGCCCATGCACTTGGCGATGCCCTGGCCTTTATCGAACTTACCCGGTCGGCGCTACAAGACCTGTAGTGACTGCAGTTGCCAAAGCACCGGAGCCGGTGCCGCTGAAACCAATAATAATCAGGCGCCCACATGCATCAAACCACTGCCCCCACTACCCCGATAGAAACCGCCAGTAGCGCCCAGCACAACGTGATGCGCAAAGTCTCCAGGCGCCTGCTGGGCTTTCTGTTCCTGTGCTTTGTGCTGTCTTTTCTAGATCGGATCAACATCGGCTTTGCCGGCCTGACCATGATGGGCGACCTGGGCTTGAGCAGCACCCAGTTCGGCATGGCCACCACGCTGTTCTACATCGCTTATATCGCCTGTGGCATCCCCAGCAACATGGCCTTGGCCAAAGTGGGTGCGCGAAAATGGATCGGCAGCCTGATGATCGCCTGGGGGCTGGCTTCGACCGCGACCTTGTTCGCGACCGATGCCAGCAGCTTGTACCTGCTGCGGATTCTGGTGGGTATCACTGAAGCCGGCTTTCTGCCCGGTGTGCTGCTGTACCTGACGTTCTGGTTCCCGGCGGCCTACCGCGCCCGCGCCAATGCCCTGTTCATGATCGCGATGCCATTCACCGCAGGCTTCGGGTCGGCACTTTCCGGGCTGATACTGAGCCTGGACGGCGTGTGGGGATTGCACGGGTGGCAGTGGCTATTCCTGCTCGAAGGCATGCCTTCGGTGATCATGGGCTTTGTGGTGTTCGGCTACCTGAACGACACGCCGCACCAGGCCCGCTGGCTGAGCCCCGAAGACAAGCAGCATCTGCAGCATGCCTTGGCCGCAGACACCCCACCTTCAACCTCTACAGCAGAGGATGGCACCGGCAGCCTGCTGCGCGAAATGCTCTCATCCACCGTGCTGAAGTTCAGCCTGGTGTATTTCTGCCTGGTCAACACGCTGGCGATGATCGCTGTATGGACGCCGCTGATCATCAAGAGCATCAGTGCCGCCGACAGCAGCAACAGCACCATTGGCTTTCTGGCGATGATTCCGCAGGTGTGCACCATCATCGGCATGCTGGTGTGGGGGCTGCATTCCGACCGCAGCCAGGAACGCAAATGGCACCTGGTGCTGCCCATGCTGGTGGCCGCTGCCGGCTGGATGTTCGCCGCCTATGCCGGTAACCCGATGGTGCAACTGTGCGGTATCTGTATGGCCGCCACGGGGTCGTACACCGCCATGTCGATTTTCTGGACTACCCCGGACCAGGCGCTGACGTTCAAGGCGCGTGCCATTGGCATTGCGGTGATCAACGCGTTCGGCAACATCGGTTCGGCGCTGAATCCGCTGGTGGTTGGCTGGCTGAAGGACCTGACCCACAGCTTCACGGCCGGGATTGTGTATGCCACGGTGCTATTGGTGATTGGCGCGTTGCTGACCTTTGTGCTGCCCCTGCCCTCGGCCAAGTCGATTTCAAAGCCTGCACAGGAACTGTAGGCGGCGGTTCGCTCCTCGATACACCAGAGGCGTTCGCAACCTGTGGGCGCGGAGTTACCCGCGAAAGGGCCGGTGGAGCATCAGAGAACTCGAGGGTTGGGCATGACTATTGATCATGCTCTTCCCTGTCTCGATATTCGCCCAGAGTCAGCTCCATCGATTGCGACATCAAAGCCGACCCCTCTCGTAAAGGCTCGGGTACACCAACGGGATGCAACCCGCCAGCTGTGTACAACCGCATCGCCGGGCTGTCCGCGATCGTCACACCCAGGCGGACGCATTGCGCACCATGGCTGCTCGCCCAGTTGGTAGCACGCTCAAGCAAGGCACGACCAACGCCGAAGCCACGCGCATTCGGCGCTACCCACATCTGGAATATTTCGACCACGGCTGCCTCGACGCCCGACGCCTTGCACCACACCAAGCCACAAACCTCATTACCCCTGATAGCAAAGAAAGCCTCGGCACTGCTGGATGATGCGACAGCTGATATACGCGTCTGCCACTCATTATCTGCCCTGGCTGACTCGTGCTCGTAAGTACTTCCAAAAGCATCCGGCGACTCATGCAGAGCCCTCAAACGCAAGTCCCGATAAGTTTGCCAATCACTTGCTGTTACAGGACGGACTATCACAATGGCACTTCCATTTTGCACAGTGTCAGCAAGAGACTAATGCCATAAACCTGCCAAGGCT
The DNA here is from genome assembly GCA_029202525.1 of Candidatus Pseudomonas phytovorans. Taxonomy (NCBI): domain Bacteria; kingdom Pseudomonadati; phylum Pseudomonadota; class Gammaproteobacteria; order Pseudomonadales; family Pseudomonadaceae; genus Pseudomonas; species Candidatus Pseudomonas phytovorans. The sequence goes on along the minus strand of CP119325.1, from coordinate 2,913,831 downwards.
ATAGAAGATACCTGAAGCACGTCCTGGCAGTCCTTTGCCGACCGCGAACGGTTTAATGCCTCAAGCGCTGGCTGATACCGGGCGCGGTGTACGCACGCCCCATAGCCAGTAGCCCAGGGATAACAGGACCAACCAGCCTACCCCGACATACATGGCTGTGCGGCTGGCCGGGAACCAACCGAGCACGCCAAAGATGAACACCATGAACGCAATCGCGCAAGCCGGCCCTACCGGCCACAGTGGCACCCGATAATCCAGTGCGGCTACCTCCTCCTTGCTCATGCCGCGCCGCATGGCCACCTGCGATAGCAGGATCATCAACCACACCCAGACAATGGAGAAAGTGACCACCGCGGCAAGCACCAGGAACAAGTCTTCTGGCACCAGGTAATTCAATACCACGCCCAACAGCAAAGCGACGCCCATCACTGCGACTGTCATCCACGGCACACCAAAACGCGACAGTGATGCGAAGCCGGCAGGGGCCTGGCCGTTTTGAGCCATGCCGTACATCATTCGCCCGGCACTGAATATGTCGCTATTGATCGCGGATACCGCAGCGGAAATTACAACGATGTTCAACACGGTTGCCGCTGAGCTGATGCCAAGGCCACTGAAGATTTGAACAAACGGGCTACCGTGGCTCCCAATGCTGGTCCATGGGTAAATGGCCATGAGCACGAACAGGGTCAGGATATAGAACAGCAGAATGCGCAGAGGCACCGAGTTGATCGCCTTTGGCAGCACGCGCTTTGGGTCCCTTGCCTCGCCTGCGGTGATGCCGATCATTTCGACCCCGCCAAAGGCGAACATCACAACGGTGAAGGAAGCAATCATCCCACCGACGCCATTAGGGAAGAACCCGCCGTGGCTCCACAGGTTCGAGATACCGGCCACAGTGCCAGCCTCGTCATTCAGCTGGATACCCAACAGCAGCACGGCACCGCCTGCCACAATCATGGCGACGATAGCGGTCACCTTCAGCAACGACAGCCAGAACTCCATTTCCCCGAACACTTTCACGCTACACAGGTTGAGCGCACCGATGAAGAACACGATCCCAAGCACCCAGATCCAGGCGGGTGTTTCGGGAAACCACAATCCCATGTAAACGCCAAACGCCGTCACGTCTGCCAGGCACACCACCAACATCGAAAACGCGTAGCTCCAACCTGTCAGAAAGCCAAAGTAGCGGCCCAGGTATTGGCTGGCATAGTGGCCAAACGAGCCTGACACCGGGTTATGAACCGCCATTTCACCAAGGGCGCGCATCATCATGTAAATGGCTGCGCCGCCGATCAAGTAGGCGAGCAGAACGGATGGGCCTGCCAGTTTTATTGCCGATGCCGAGCCATAAAACAGCCCGGTGCCGATGGCAGAACCTAATGCCATGAAACGAATATGCCGGGTAGACAGGCCCCGCTTCAGCTGTTGTGAAGATTGAGCGCTCATAGATACCTTCTTGATTTTATTATCAGGTCCGCACAGCACAGAGGCTGTGCGTTTTAATCAGGCACGCATTGTTTCAATCATCAATCTCTTGGCCACAGCACCGGGAATAGCGCATGGTTCATCTGGGCACCGCTCGCCAATTGCGTTTCGAGCCCGGGAAATTGTGGCGAGGTTTTCCACTGGCGCGGTGCGTGGGTGATGTCGTCGCCCAGAAAGCGCACTGAAAAGGCACGGCGCCGGCGATTGCCCCCGACACCGCCAGAGGCGTGCAGGGTCAGCATGTGGAAGAACACGGCATCGCCCGGGGAAAGCTCCCAGCCGAGGATGTTCCAGGCGCTGCGGTCAGCTTCGATATCCGGCAAGTCGGTAAGGCTGCCTTCCGGAAACCATTGCGCCTGGCTGTCGAGGAAGCTGCGTGGCATCAGCCACGGACCCAGGTGCGAGCCCCCTACGAATTCAAGGGTGGACGCCCGCGCGACGGGGTCGACTGGCATCCACATGCTGCAGTTCTGGCGCCCATCGATGTTGTAGTACGGCTGGTCCTGATGCCAGGGCGTACGCTGGCGCGTGTTTGGCTCTTTGACCAGCAGGTGATCGTGATAAAGCCGGGCTGTTTCGCTGTTCATGAGTTGAGCGGCAACACTACCCACCCGGCTCTCGAAGATGAACTGGCGATAGGCCGCGATATCGCCCCAGTTGCAGAAGTCCTCGAAGAACCAACCAGGGTCGTCAGCGCGGCTGGCCACTTTGGCGCGTTCGCTTGGGGTTTTCAGGTTCTGTTCGATGCCGGTTTCGAGCAGTGCAACTTCCTGCGGCGTGAACAGATTACGGACGCAGACAGCACCATCACGCTGGAAAGCCTCGATGGTTTCATCGCTTAGTTGAAATTCGACGGACTGTTTCATAAAGCACCCTTGGTCTTTTTATTGGGCAACAGCACCACTGCCAAGTGTCGAGCGGAATAAGCAAGGTGCAAAGCGAGTATTGCTTTTCGGCACCAATAGGAAAAGAATATATTTCCTAATCCTGAGTATAGGAAAAAATGATAGGGTTCTCGTTTCGGCAGTTAGAGTATTTCGTCGCCGTGGCCGAGCACGGCAGCATCAGCGCTGCTGCGAGAGCACGACACGTTTCGCAGCCCTCGGTGTCGGTTGCCATCGCCCAGCTCGAAGAAGCGCTGAACGAGCGGCTTTTCCGGCGCCAGGTCAGTCGCGGGCTGGAGCTGACGTCAGCGGGCACGCGATTGCTTGCACAGGCTCGCGATATCATTGGCATGGCCATCGCCATGAATCAAAAAACGGATCAGGCGCAAGGTTCACTGCGCGGCAACCTGTCGCTTATCTGCTTTCAAGACCTGGGACCTTACTTTGCACCGCGGCTGCTATCGAGCTTTCGCAAGCAGTACCCCGAGGTCGAGGTAACGCTGTTCGAAACTGACCTGGCAGGCGTACACCGCAACCTGAGTGCCGGCAAAGCCGAGCTCGCGCTTACTTATGACATCGGCCTGGATCACTCGCTGCCGCGCCAGGTACTGGCTGAACTGAAACCCTACGCGCTGATTGCCACGGACCACCGCCTGGCCCACCTGGCAGCGATACCGCTGCATGAACTGGCCCAGGAATGCCTCATTCTTGAGGACATTGCACAAACGCGTGAATATTTCCTTTCACTGTTCTGGGCGCATAACCTGCAACCGCGCACTCAGCAGTACACCCAGACGTTCGAAATGCAGCGGGGCCTGGTCGCGCATGGCTACGGGGTTGCCTTGTCGTGTACCCGGCCCGCCGGGGACCACTGCTACGACGGCACACCACTGCTATGCCGGCCATTACTGGAAGCGGTAGTGCCACAAAAAGTGGTGCTGGCCCAGTCAGGCGCGATGCACCCATCGCCGGTAGCCGAGGCATTCAAACGTTGGGTTGCCCGGGAGATCGCAGGCGCGGCAGTGTGAATCCGATTGAGGTTCCAGGCGCTCAGCGCAGCCGAACCGCGAGTCTCGGGGCGGCGGGAGTAGCCGCCTGCCGCCCTGAGGTTTCGCTAAGGGGCATGCGACCTGACGACAACAGCCAACGTTGTATCAGCAGGTCGAGGTAGCGCGCCGTTCAGTGCGCATGCGTAGGGGTCGCCGATCCGTTGGCGGCGCCCCCGGCGCCTTTGCCTTGCTGTTCGATCCAGTCCAGCCCACCCGGTATACCGGCCTCGAAAATCTCGACCAGGCGCATCATCCCGCCGTCTTCATGGGGCAGAATGTGGCAATGCAAAACGAAGCGCCCAACGTAGCGCTCATAATGTGAGCGCACTACAACTTCGACGCCGGGCTCAACGATGATCGTGTCCTTGTACACGTCCTTCATACCGAAATACTGCGAGGTCGCGTCCCCGGTCACATCCACGCCATCCGCCAACCGCGTTACGCGTACCACCTGGAAAGGGTTGATATGGATATGGAACGGGTGAGCAACATCGGCGGTGCGCAGGCGCCACTCGTCCGTGTTGCCAAGTTGCAGTGCGATAAGTTCGTCCTCTCGTTCGCTGAAACGAACATCTTCAACCTTCCCCCACGGCGCTTGCGGGTCGGGATCAGACGCTGCCTCGAAGCCTGCACGGGTAAGCCGTGCATGCCCCAACCCCGCGCCCGAAGGTGCAGAGGCCACGCCTTTCTGCACTGACTTCAGGTTGAAACGAAGCAGACGGACGTTGTCTACCCGCTCCCAGGCCTCCTCCTGTTGTTGCGGCGCTTGCCCTGTCAGCCTGTCGTGTGGCGAGAAATGCTCAAGCTTCAGGCCGGCGTCGAGGTCGGCCAGAATCGCCGGCAGTTTCGAGGTGTCGAGCCCCTGTTTTTCGCGATCTGCAGCCAGCCGCTTGGCCGCGCTGACCAGCATGTCATGAATGACCACCTTGGCGTCAGCAATCTGCTGGGCATCGTTGCGCTCGACCCTGACAGTGAAGAGCAGGCGCCGGCTGTCCACCGACCCTTCCACACTGGCCTGCGCCGATAGAGGGGCATCGATGACGCAGTAATCCTGATGGCGCAGATCGCCGGCAGGCTGAGGGAAGGACACCAGAATGTCGCTGCGATAACCCGGCTGCAGTACCCGGCTGTCCGTCTCCAGGGCCTGGTACCTGGTCAGCCCATCGGCAGCGATCTCGAACACTTTGAGTGGCGGGCCATCGACCTCGCACTCACGTGCAATCACTCGATCGTTGTCAGCGGCGGACGTGTTGCTGAACACCGTCTTCAGCGACGTTGACTCCGCCTGTGCCGGGCGCGGCTTTGCAGGAAAGACCTGAACCTTGATGCTGTCATTGAAGCCTGCATGGATAAGGCGCCAGCGCTCCGGCTGCCCGGCAATGACCTTCTCCTGGCCAGGTTCGCTGCCAATGCCCAGCATGTCGGTGACACGGCCGTTGACGGTAGTGAAGCGCCCCGAAGCTGTCCAGTTGCTGGGGCCGCCCAGATCGTTGTAGTCGACGATGGCGCCGATATCACCGGCGGCGCAGTTCCATTTGTCCGCTTTGGGCGTACCGTCCGGGGCAAAGCATTTGTACTGAATCTGCTGCAGCATGAAGACCCGGTCGGGAATCGGTTTTCCATCGGGCCTGCTCAACAGCACATCGATGTCACCACTGCGCAAACCTTGACCATTCACGCCCGGAACCGGCCATCGATCTCCATTCACGATCAGCGCCCCAGCCACGCCGCTGGCAACCTGCAAGGCGGTGGAGCCGTGAACGTGGGGGTGGTACCAAAAGGTTCCGGCAGGATGATCGGCAGGGATGTTGTATTCGTACTCGTGCGCCACACCGGCACTTGGGTACAAGGTGCGCAGCACATTGTCGCTGTTACCGGCCGGGTTCACCCAACTGCCGTGGAAGTGGTTGTTGGTGGTGTTGAAACAACCCGGGCGGCTGTTGGGAATATTCATCGTGCCAGGGTCATGGGCCGCTGGGTCGCACTGCTGCTGCGGGATCAGCTTTTCATATACATCCTTGCCAAGCCCGGCCTGGGTATAGTCCTGGCGCAGGCCTGCGGGCAGCTGGTCCCAAGGCAACAGGTGATTGTAGATATCAAAGCGGACCGTCTGGCCCGGAAACGCCTTGATCAGCGGGGCCGCGACCAGGCCTTCGGCACTGGCGCCGTTGAGGTCGGCATAACCGCGCAACCAGACCTTGTCGTTGCTGCCCTTTTTCGGGTCGTGGATTTCGGCTTGTTTCAGGCGCAGTTCCAGTTGCGCACCGGGGTCTTTCTGGCGGATGACCGTGCGCGAAGTGACGCCGCTGGCTTCAAGCATGCCGTGAGCCGCTGCAGCCCCACCCCGATCGATGCCCATCGTCAGTGCAGGTGGGTTGCTGATGCCGCCAGCCTGAGCGGAAAAAGCGTTGGCGACCCAGAAAAGCGATGCCAATGACCCGCTGCACAGAGCCAATCCTTTTGACTGCATATCAGGTTCCTTCCCAAGTAATTGCCAGTGGCTGGCAACAGGATATTCAACTGGAAAAGTAGTTTGAGACGATGAAAACGCAAGGTAATGGCAATTTGATAATCCCGCCTATACTCAGGCCCGACAGTTTTCTGGAGTCAACGTTCAATGGGTCTGCAGGCGGGGCCGCCTGCAACTGTCATCAAGGAGAAGATGCTAATGGCAAGGGAAAGACAAGACGTCGCCACATTGGGCTCTGGTTGGGACAACAAGACGCTGCTGCACTACGCCTTGGCAGTTCGCGAACTGGACAAGTTACCCATTACCGACCACAACAGCTGGAAGTTTCTGGGGGCCATCCACGGTTTCGATCAGGACTTGTGGATTCAGCGTGAGCTCATCAACCACGGCGACCCTGTTCCAGAGGCGCTGCTCGATAATACCTATGGCAATCAGTGCCAGCACGGCAGCTGGTATTTCGTTTCATGGCACCGCGGCTATCTGTTCTCATTCGAAGCCATCGTAGCTGCGAAGGTGAAGGAGTTGACCGGTGAGGACTGGGCCCTGCCGTACTGGAACTACTTCAACCCCGATGACCCGCAGGCACGCGATCTGCCAGCCGCGTTCCTGCTGGACACCTTGCCGGACGGCTCCCCCAACCCGTTGAAAAAATACCCGCGCCGGCCCGGCCTGACCAGGCTGGAACCAGGCCCTACCGATGCGTTCAGCCTGGATGCCATGAAAGAAACCGACTTCACCGTAGACGGCGGCATCGGTTTCGGGGGTGGCGTCTCAGGTGATTTCGTTCAGTTTGGCGGCTGGACAGGCGACCTGGAACGCAACCCGCACAACACCGTGCACCGCCTGATCGGCGGTAACTACGGGTTTATGGCTGACCCGCTTCTGGCTGGCCTGGACCCGATCTTCTGGCTGCACCATTGCAACGTCGACCGTCTTTGGGAAGCCTGGATGAGCACGTCGGGCAAGCATATGGTGGATGACCCGCAGTGGCTGAACGGCCCGCTTGACCGGGTTTTCATCGTGCCGCAAACAGGCAGCGCCGAGACCGGCCTGACATTCACCAGCCGCGATACACTCCCGGAGGGCAGCCTGCACCGCCCATACGACAATTTGACCATCGGCACCGGTGTAACACCAGGAGTGCGAGGCGTGAGGCGAGTCAGCATGGGTTCACCCGATCAGCAAAGCGTTGTACCTATCGGTGCCAACGCCTCAGTGGTCACTGTGGGCGCTGCCCCGGTAGTCACCCATGTCGATCTCGACCCCGCCAGTACCCGCGCCGGCGTTGCAGCGCTGGGCGCCAGCACAGCGGGTGAGGAAGTTACCCGGCTTTATCTGCGGCTCGAATCAGTCCGTGGCAAAGCGCCCTCGCCGCTGCTTGAGGTGTATGTCAACCTGCCCGCCGGCGCGGCCCCTGCAAACCACCCTGAACTTCACGCCGGCAGCCTCACGCTGTTCGGCCTGAACGTAGCGTCCAGAACTGACTCGGGCCATGGCGGCAACGGCCTGGGTTATACGCTCGACATTACCGACCTGGCCGAGCGACTGAAAGCCAGTGGTAGCTTCGACCCTGCACACCTGCAGGTAACCCTGGTACCTGGCGAGCAGATCTCGGCCAGCACGCCGGTGACAGTCGAGCGGATCAGTGTGGTCAAACGCACGGGCATCGTGAGCTGATAACAGGCATGGCCAAACCGGGTTCGATACTGCGCGGTTTCACTCGGGCACCTTGGCCGTTGCTGTTCGCAACGGCCGGGGTCGGCCTGGTTTTTTGCATCTACAACAATGGGCACGCGGCTTACGCGGCGTTCTGCATCAGCACTGAGGGGCTGGGCGTAGCTGCACTCTGGTTCAGCGCCATACGGGCGGAACTGGTCATGACCCCGTTGCATGACGTGCTGGGCAGTTGGGCGCTTATGCTGGTTGCGATGATGCCGCCCTTGCTGGCGATGCCACTCATGCATGTATGGCGCTCTAGCCTGCCGCGCCGGCGCGTGCGTGCGCTGTTCGGTTTTTTACTGAGCTACAGCACCCTGTGGATGGCCGCCGGGCTGGTGCTCAGCGCAGTTGCGCTGCTGCTGTCGCTGGTCTTCCCGGACAGCGCCCTCGGCCTGAGCGTATTGCTGGCCTTGGTCTGGTCTGCCAGCCCGTGGCACCGGGCAGCGCTTAACCGGGGGCACCGGCTGCAACGTATTGGCCTGTTCGGGTGGAAGGCAGACCGGGACTGCCTGTATTTTGGCCTGAGCCACGGGGTGTGGTGCATCGGCGCATGCTGGGCCTGGATGATGGTGCCGCTGCTGGTCCACCAAGGGCACATTCCCGTCATGCTGCTGGCCGGCGCCATCATGCTGGTCGAACGCCTGGCTGCGGGCGAGCGGCCAAGCTGGCGCGTGCCGTTGATCGTCAAGGTGCTGGGTTTTGGCAGGCTATCGACCTCTGCCGTAGAAGCCCTCAGCAGTAAGCGCCACTGAAACCTGGTAAATCACCTCCTTGGTTTTTTTCGTGACATAGACGTTACACAGAAGCTTCTCTGCGCTATCTGGAGGAATGACTGAAATTGGACGCCCGCCATTGGTGTTCAAATCCAATGGCGCAGAGGTGAGTTCGCCGGACCGAATGGCGGCGACTACGCCTTTTCTCAGGTCATCGCGTCGAATATTTTTCTTTCGCGCGGCGTTCTGGACCGTAAGCTTCAACGCAATCAACGCACCAGAAATTTCCAGCACACACATCCTGTCAATTTCAGCATCTATGTTTTTTCCGATACCCGCAGTTTTCAACCGAATACCGTTGATTTGCCGAGTCGACATGGGTTCAGGGTAATACTTGTACCCGCCCATATTGGACGGAGGGCCGTCTGCGGCATAGCTGTATGCAATGCTTTCGTTAAAAGCAGCTCTGACTGACTTGGGGTAGAACTTTTCCAGATAGCCCTTTACGTAGGCCTCTGAGTACCAGCGTTTGGCGATGGCTACCCTGTTTTTGTCATAGCCGGCCAAGGCTGCCGGAACCACGGCCAAGCAAAGAACAAGACCCGCACAGGCTCTGAATATCATCTGAAATCCTTTCAACATGCTCACCCGCCCTGATGACGGGTGTTGGCATACTACTGCAAGATTCTTCGCGGGCAACCCAACACCACAGTGTGCGCAACGTCACGTTCCGGAAGACGCTAGCACATGCGTACTATTCTCACCACGGCAAGCACTTGCCGATACTCCCAGCGCTAATCCGTTGCACATATGGAATGCCATTGCCCCCAAAGCTGGCAGCCACTTGCGTGGCATCTAATGGAGTATCTGGAGTCGCCATGAATCCCCTTTTCAGACTGTCCCCACTCACGTTCGCGATCACGCTTGCCCTGCTGCCAAGCGCCCACGCAGCGGACTACATCCTCAATAGCGCAGAGGACACTTTCAGCAGCGACCGCGCCTACGACGGCACGGTGTCGCTACGCCCCAGCGATGGCATCCCCGCCAGCCTGACCATCAACAATGGCGCCGAACTCACCAGCAAAGGTGGGCGGATCGGTGGGTCGCAGACCAACAACGAAGCCAGTACGGCCATGGCCACGGTCTCGGTCCAGGGCCCCGGTTCACGCTGGGTGGTACCGCGCACCACTGCCGTGCTGGGCAATACCATTGTCGTCGGCGGCGCTGGCCAGGGCACGCTTAACGTACTCGACGGCGGGCAAGTGTTGGTGCGCGACCTTCAGTTGAGCGACAACGGCAACACAGGCAATGCCCTGTCCCGGGCAAACCTGGTGGTCAGCGGCGCCGGTTCGAAAGTAGATGCCGTGAACGTCACCGCCGGTGGCACGTTCCTTTACGATTCGCGCATCACACTGAAAGATGGCGGGCAACTTGCCAGCGAACGCGTGGCCATCAATTCGATCAGCGACCTGTCCGGGGCCAACACGCGCTGGGACAACACCGGCACGTTCCGCAACCGCAACGACCTCAGCCTGAGCAATGGCGCGGTGCTGACCAGCGATTCGATGGAGCTGGGTTCGGCCAACCTTGGCCGCAACACCGTGGTGAGCGTATCCGGCGAAGGCACGCGCCTGGCAACGCGCGCACTGACCTTGGGTACGACCACCAACAGCACCAACCTGGTGTTGGCCAACGGCGCCGAGCTGAGCAGCACCGACGGTATCGACATCAGCGTGCTGACCAGCATCAACTCCGCCGCACGTGGCACCCTCAGCATCGGTGGCGGCGTGGTGAGGGACGACAGCCGCACCGATATCGATGCCCTCACCGCCAGCTCCGCACAGGCTGCCGGCCGCCTCGACCCGCAAACGGCCGTCCGCTTCGGTGCCGGCAGCGGCGCGCTGGCCTTCAACCACACCGATGGCGACCTGAACCTGAGCAACAGCATCAGCGGAGCGGGCCGGGTGTATTCTTTCAGCGGTAACACCACCCTGAGCGGCGACCTTACCGGGATGTCTGGCAGCACCGTAGTGCGTGGCGGGCGCCTGGTGCTTGCCGGCGACGTCGACCAGACCAACCCCCGTGGCACCTCGCTGCTGAGCATCGGTAACGGCACGCTGGTGGTCAACGGCACCGTCGGCCATACCGACAGCACCGGTAACTACAGCAACCGCGCTCAGGTACTGGACGGCGGTGTGCTGGCCGGTGTCGGCCAGGTCGGCAGCACCCAGGTTGCCTCGGGCGGTACCCTGTCGCCGGGTGAAGGCGCGCTGGGCACCCTGTCGATCAACGGCGACCTGGAGATGGCAGCCGGCTCGCGTTACGCCGCCGATATCGCAGGGGATGGCGGCTCGGACCGCGTCAACGTCAGCGGCACCGCGACCCTGCGTGGCACGCGGGTCGATGTCACCACCCTCAACGACGCGCAAAGCTACCAGACCGGGCAAACCTACACACTGCTGGCCGCCCAGGGCGGTGTGGTGGACGGCGCTGCGGCAGGTACTGCCTATGCCGAGGCTTTCACCAACTCGGCGTTTCTCAACGTCAGCCTGCAGCGCACGGCCAATGAGCTGAACCTGACCATTGCGCAGAAGACCACGCCACCTGTTGAGCCGCCGGTGGAACCACCTGTAGAGCCACCCGTTGAGCCACCGGTCGAGCCGCCTGTCGAACCACCGGTAGAGCCACCCGTACAGCCTCCGGTAGAGCCACCGGTTGAGCCGCCCGTACAGCCACCTGTCGAGCCACCCGTTCAGCCCCCGGTACAACCACCGGTGCAGCCGCCAGAAACGGGCGGGCCAGGCACCCCAGGCATCTTCCAGACCGTGGCACTTACTGAAAACCAGTGGAACACCGCAGGCGCGCTAAGCGTACTGCAGCAAAGCGGCGAACCCCTGCGCCTGTACAACAACTTGCTGGTGCTGGATGCCGACAGCGCCCGCGATGCCATCGACCAGCTCTCCGGCGACTACCACGCCAGCACCGGCACCGCGCTGATCGCCAACAGCCAGGTGGTGTCCGGCGTGCTGGGCACCCGCCTGCGCGACCTGTTCGACAGCAGCAGAGTGCGCATGCCACTGGGTGCGTCGAACCTGATGCCAACCACCCCTGAAGCGCAGGGCGGCGCCTGGGCGCAAACCTTCGGTAACTGGTCGAAACTGGACGGCAATAACGGCTCTAGCGGTTTGCACCAGCGCACCGGCGGTGTGCTGATCGGTGCCGACGGCAGCATCAACCCGGACTGGCGGGCCGGCGTGTACGGCGGCTACAGCCGCACCAAGTTCGACGCCGACGACCGCGATGCCAAGGGCCACAGCGACAACTACCACCTGGGCCTGTACACCGGCGCCCAGCTTGATGCCCTGCGCCTGAGCGCGGATGTCGGCTACACCTGGCACAAGCTGGACAGCAAACGCAACGTGGCCTTTGCCGGGTTCAACGACCATCTGAAGGGCAAGCGCGACGCCAACACCCTGCAGGCCAGTGGCGAAGCGGCTTACCGCATCGGCCTGGGCGCGGTGGCGCTGGAGCCGTTCGTGGGCGTGTCGTACGTGAAGTACGACGCCGACAGCTTCCATGAAAAAGGCGATGCCGCAGCGCTGGGCGTGTCCAGCGAGAAGCAGGACACCTGGTTCTCGACCGTGGGCATGCGCGCCTCGACGCGCACCCGCGTGGCCGACCACGACACTCAGTTCTACGGCTCGCTGGGCTGGCGCCGCGCCTATGGGGATCTGGACCCAAGCAGCACCCAGGCGTTTGCAGGGGGGCCGGACTTCGCGGTGCAGGGCATCGCCCAGACGCGTAACGTGGCAATGACCGAAGTGGGCGCGAAAGTACAACTGAACCGCCAGACTGAAGTGGGGCTGTCGTACCAGGGCCAGTTTGGTTCAGATGCCCGCTTCCACTCGGTGAATGCGGGGGTTACGGTGCGCTTCTAAGCCTCTTATCCGGGCCTGATGCTGGATGCCAGCAGAAGGCCCGGACCGGGTTCAAGCCGAAGCTACCTGTGCCCCAGGCCAGGTCACAGCCTGCGCTACGATCACATCTTTGCCATTGAACGTGAGTGCAGGCCCGCCATGAAGTTGGTACCCCAGCTTCAAGGCATCACTGACCCTATGGCAAAAAGAAGCGTCATCGGGGCCCGTTAGCACCCGGTAAATCGGCATTCCATCCGGTGGTTGAGGCATCTGTTCGTTCCTTGCTGAAAAAGGTGTGTATTCCCAGAATACTGTTTACGGCCGGGGCACGGCTACGCGCCAAGCTGGCAAATTGGTTATCCTGCCCGGCAGGCCACCTTCCAGTGGCCACCTAAAACAATAAATCCTGCCTTGCCCCCGGGGAGTAGCAGCATGGAATTCTGGCCATTACGCCCTTCCACTACCCACTTCCACCTGCCCATCGAGCAAACCGCCACCCTGCTTTCCCGCAGCCGCGAAAGCCACGGCAAGCTGCTGGCCGCCGACATGCTGAAACTGGTCAGCGCCCAGGTGCCCTTGGCCCAATGCACCCTCTTCGCCTACGGCCCCAACCGCAGCCCGCAGATCATTTCCTTCGCCGACCGCGCACGCATGCTTGAGCTGCCCAGAATCTCCAGCAACTACGCCGAACGCTTCTACAGCATGGACGGCAACCAACAGGCGATGACCGAGCGCCCTGCACTGCCCGCAGCCGACCGCATCATGGTGCAACGCCAAGGCATCGAAGACATTGCTCACCGCGACTACCGCCGCATCTGCTACGAGCTGCCGCAAATCACCGAACGTGTCGCCTTGCTGACCCAGTGCGAGGGCAACCGCTGGCTATCGGTGAATTTATACCGAGGCCGTGAACACGGCCGCTTCTCTGCCAACGAAATCAATGTCATCGAAACAGCCGCCCCGCTGATCGTACAACTCTCCCGACTGCACTACCGCGCCTACCTCGAAGCAAATGAAATGCCGGCCCTGCTCAGTGAACGGGTTATCAGCCTGTACCCGGAACTGACCCGGCGCGACCGCGAGCTACTGCAACTGATGCTGGCCGGCTGCGAGGTCGAGGCCATCAGCGCGGGCATGGGCATTCAGCTGTCGAGTGCGGCCACGTACATCAAACGGCTGTATCGCAAGCTGGGGATTTCCGGCCAACGCGAGTTGTTGGCGTTGGCGACTCAGCGCAAGGGGGCGAGACAGGTTCACTGACAGCAAGCTCGGTCCAAATGCTGCTGAACCTCGGGCACAGGCGTGGCGATGAACAACTCGCAAGTGTTCGGCGACGAGGCTGGAAGCAGATTTGCTATGATCCCGCGCTCATACTCACCAAGCTATTTGCAGCGTACTGGAAGACCCGATGAACAAATTGATCCTGCCTGTTGCCATCTTCTTTAGCGTGCTCATTACGGGGACGATAGCCGAGCATTACGGCCTGGAAGGTAGCTGGAAAATCGGCCTCCTTTGCCTGGTGGCGTTTGTCGTGCAAATCATCGTTGCCCGCTTCCAGCGCTACCAACGGCAGAAAGCCCAGCGCTAACAAGCCACTGCACCGATGTTTGCTGAACAGGCTGCAGAGGCCACGCTACTCAAGTCACGGAAGACGACCATGCAGTTACGCACGATGACCCACAACGATTGCCACAGCGCCAGTGCCCTGTGCCTGGAGGCATTCATGTTGGCGGTAGCGCCATCACTGTCGCCCCAAGGCGTGGAAACGTTCAGCAAGGTAGCAGCACCGCAGGCCTTCGCCGAACGAATGACCGGCGACAACTTGATGCTGGTGTGCGTTGTAGAGGGATCCCTGACTGGGCTGATCGAACTCAAGGAAGGGAGCCACGTGGCCATGCTGTTCGTTGCGCCGGGTTGGCAACGCCAGGGTATCGGCAAGTACCTGGTAGACGCTGCGCTGCAGCAGGCCAGGGGCAATGTGGTGACAGTCAGAGCGTCGTTGTCGTCGGTGGCAGCTTATCAACGCTACGGATTTGCGCTGGCGGGGGAAGTGGGCGAGTTCGCCGGGCTGGTCTATCAGCCGATGGAGAAGCGGTTGATCGATTGAAGCGGGGCCATCGACACTGCGCTACCACTGTGCGTACATCAACCCCGCCCTTGCTAAAAAATACTCAGCAGCCAGCGCAAACAGACCCAACGTTAGCGTTGTTTTTCAGAACTTGAAACGCTGGTCGAACACCGTCTGATCACCCACCGTCACTGTGCATTGGCGGGCCACTTCAACCGGCAGCATCGGGCCCAGCAACGGATACATCGCCTTGTAGAACACTTCATCGCAAGCGACGTCCTTCACGAAGGGCTGGGCGTGGCCGGCTGCGTCGGCGGTAATACGGCAACCTGTCACCAACTCAGGGGGCAACTCGCTCAATGTCAACTTGCTACCGTGGAGCTTCTGTATATCGACTATCCCGTCGCAGGCGACTCTCGTCTCGCCTTCCTTGAGGGTTTTGGTGTAATCAACCCGCTTGAAGCCGGTACCTGTGAACAACGCCTGATCGTTGACCGTGACTCGGTAGTCGGAAGGCTTGAGAACGATGGATTTGATGCAGAACTCGGTGGTAACAGGCTTCCCATTCACCTGCACTGTTTCCGTTTTGCAGCCAGGGCTGGCCTGGGCAAAAGGATCGGGCGAACTGGCACAACCGGCCAGTGACAGTAAACACGCACCCAACAGCATTTTTTTCATGTGACTTCCTGTGCTCAACGTAAAGCCTCCTGGGGGCGACTTCGGGAACCGCTCAATTCAGTTAGTAGGCTGGCACAAGGCGCAGCGTTCACTGGCAAAGCAGTGCGTAATTGAGCGAACGCATGGGTTAAAGTTCCTTGCTTGCACGCCCTGTCATTTCGCTAAACGACCGCATCATGGCGAAACGGGATGGCATCGAAATTATCGCTCAGCATCAAACTGACGCTGCCCTGCCAATTCGCAAATCCTCCGCACCGACAGCATCCGGCCAAGCAGTGCCAGCGACGGCTCACGAACACCGCTGTTTCAGCGGTATTTAGCCGTTGTGCGACAACAGACTGAAGAAAAAATCAGGCCTTCTGGCGAATCTGAAGATTTTCATTCACAAGTGAAGAAAATGGCTAAGGCAGCGGATCGAATCAAAGAAAAACGCGGTGCCCTCATTCCGCTGCTCGATCCGCAGCAGGGTTGCCAGGTGTTCGCCACAAGATAAGCAGCGCCTGTGAGATCGAGCGCCGCCCGCGCGGCGCATCGCGAGCTGCGCTCGCTCCCACGTTTGTTTCTGGCCAATTTAGCCTGTGATATTTGTGCGCGAACCCTTGGCGCATGTCTCGATACCGCGCCGTATGAACCAGGCGGTCGCGCGCGCCTGTGACAGGCGTTACTGGCCAGAAACAAACGTGGGAGCGAGCGCAGCTCGCGATGCGCCGCGCGGGCGGCGCTCGATCTCACAGGCGCTGCATATCTTATGGCAAACACCTGTAAGCCCTGATGCGATCCCTGTGGGAGCTGGCTTGCCTGCGATCGGCGGCGCAGCCGTCGTAAAATCAGTATCCACGGTGTAGCAGGCAACTCACGGACTCAGGATTTACGACGGCTGCGCCGCCGATCGCAGGCAAGCCAGCTCCCACAGTGATTGGTACTGGGCCAGCGACAGCGACTAGATCCTTGTAGCTGCGCCAATCAGCTTTGGCGCACTCCTTACCAGCGCATGTGCAGGTGCAGGCTCACGGCCGCATCAGCGGCTCGATACCGATCCTGAACGCCTGTCTGCCCACTGAGTAAATTATTTGTCAGTTTTATGTAAATTATTTTACACATTTTATTCCAAATGCTTCTTATTTGCGTTAACGTCCCGCCTCGATTTCAACCCTACCGATCGACAAGGACTGTTACGCAATGCTGCCATGCCCTCCTTCCGCCCGCGCCCTGCTCACCGTTGGATTGCTTGCCGCGGCTGCAGCCCATGCCGAGGAACCCCTCGAGCTCGAGCCGCTTCCCGCCACAGAACTGCAAGCCTCATTCGTCACCGCCACAGGGCGCGGTACGGATGTACGAGATGCGCCAGCCAGTGTCAGCGTCATCACGCGGGAAGAGATCGAACGCCAGCCTGTCTACGACCTCAACACCCTCCTGCGCCGCATCCCCGGGGTGACAGGCGGTTACGGCCCGGTGGGCGAGCAGTCGAAGATCAAGCTACGAGGCCTTGACGACAAATACACCTTGATATTGGTGGACGGGAAACGCATCGGTAGCTCCGCCGACACTAATTACCGCCGTGATCTGGGTCGCCAGGACATCAACTGGATCTCGCCGAACATGATTGAGCGGATCGAAATCGTGCGCGGGCCGATGTCTTCGCTGTATGGCTCAGACGCCATGGGCGGCGTCATCAATATCATTACCCGCAAGGTATCCCGTGAGTGGAGTGGGTCGCTCAACGTAAACACCACGATGCCGGAAGACTCCGACCGTGGGCAGACCAACCAAACCAGCGTCAACTTGTCTGGCCCTGTCACTAACGCCATCGGCCTGCGCCTGGGCGCCAATGTCACCCGACGCGCTGCCGACGAGGCCACCCCTCGCCTCGACGCAATGGGTGACTTCGTTTACAACGACGGCGCCGGCGGCGCCAAAGACCACAGCGTCAACGCTTTGCTCAATTGGCAAATCAATGACAACCATGAATTGTCCTTCGAGGCCATCCACGGCGTGGAGCGTTCGTGGTCGTCAAAGAAAACGTTCGGTGACTGGGGGGATACCGTAGGTGAAGCGTTCGGCGCCGGGCGCCTGACGCGCGACAGTTTCGTGGTCTCTCACCATGGCGACTGGGGCTTTGGGACCTCGCGTATCGACGCTTACTTGAATAAATTCGACAATGACATTGGCGAGGGCAAGGCCAACTCGGAAGAAAAAATTGTCGAAGGCAGCCTGAATATCCCGTTCGAACTGTTGGTCAACCAGCGCCTGACCGTGGGCGGCCAGTGGAAACGAGAACAGCTGACCAACACTGACACGCTGGGCACGGTGCCCGTGGATTACCAAGGTGCGGCAGTGGGAGGGTCGGACCTTGAAGGTGACTATTCCGCGCTGTTCGTCGAGGATGAATTGTTCCTGCTCGATAACCTGTCGCTGACACTGGGCAATCGCTTCGACCACAGCGATGAATACGGCAACCACAATAGCCCACGCGCTTATGTGGTCTATCACCCTCACCCAGACTGGACAGTACGCGGTGGAGTATCGCGCGGGTTCCGGGCCCCCAGCTTGAAAGAAGGCAGTGCGGGCGCAGCGACCAACTCTGGCGGTCGCGGCTGTACCTCTCTGCGCCCGCTTGGCTACGTTACCGGTAGTTGCTGGATGGCAGGCAACCCGAACCTGCGCCCGGAAATCAGTACCAACAAGGAAATCGGCGTTTCGTTCGACCACGACGGCTGGGAGGCCAGCCTCACCTACTTCCATACCGACTTCAAAGACAAAATTGAATATGCACCTCTGGGGTACTTCGAGGGCCGCTGGTGGACCATGCTGGAGAATGCGGACAAAGCCCGCACCCGCGGCTGGGAAGGCAGCACCAAGGTGCCGTTGTGGGAGAATGCCAGCTGGCGCACCAACGCAACCTACATGCTCGAAAGCCGCAACCTGTCGACCGGTGAAGACCTGATCAGTTCGCCGAAGCTCTCGTTGTTCAGCGCCATTGATTGGCAGATCAGCGACCGGATCGGTACCGAGCTTTCGGCTCAGCATGTGGGCAAGCAACGCGGACTAGGCACAGACTTCGTCAAGTCTTACACCACCTATGATCTGACCGGAAACTGGGCGGCCACCAACTGGTTAACCGTGAACGCTGGCGTGCAGAACTTGCTGGATGAAGACCCGCGTGATGACTCGACCACCTTTTACGTGCCCGGTCGGGCGTATTTTGTTGGGGTAACCACCTACTTTTAAGTTGAGCGAACCGCAACTGCGCTCACCTGAATGTACAGTTGAGCGCGCATGCTCATGAAGAAAGCTCGGGCCGCCTTCAACCGCTGTTATCAGGGCTTCATCAGCGGCTCGATGCCAATCCATTTCTTCACCGGGTGATAACACAGCTGCAGGGGCGGAATTTCCACCTTTCGCCCCTGAACCTGCAGGCTACCCAGGTTGATCGCCCATTTGGAATCGGCATTCAGCTTGTCCGTCTGGAAGATCACATACGCCGAGCCATAGCGCTTGTTGTTGGTGAGCTTGGGAATCATCCGGTGCACTTCGTCGCTGTTGATGTCGTACGGCGATGGCCTGGCAGCCCGCTCAGTCACAGACGGATAGTCGTAGATGTCGTTGAGGCCCACATACACCTCAGGCCGCGCATTCCGGCGCGAGCCGTCTTCGAAGGTGATGTAGGCCTGGTGGCTGTCGTACAGCACCGGGATCGGCGGCTCGCCACGTTTGGAGGCCGTCGATGGGCGCTGGCGGTCCTTGTTGTAGGCGATCAACTGCACGAAGAATTCCGGTCGCGGGTACTGCTCGCCCGGGTACTGCACGTGCAGGCCTTGCTCGTAGCGCTTTTCACCCCATTGAGCCGCGTGGTCGTAGAGGTAGGTTTCCAGGTAGAGGGTGGTTTCGCCCTGCGGGCCTGGCACATTGAACTGGAACTCGGATTCGCAGAGGTCCGCGTAGGCGGCGCGTTCGCGTTTCCAGGGGATACAGGCGGTTAGTGAGGCTGTGGCCAGCAACAGCAGGAGAGAGATGGCGCGCTTGAGGTTGAACCTGCCTTGGTCTGGATGCGATTGGGGGAGTTTCGGGAGCTGGGGGGCGGAAGTCCATGGTGACCGTTTGACATCATCGGGACATGGCTGGATACAGGGATGGGTGGGTGGTTCGCTTTTTGAGAGGTTTGAAGGATTGGCCGAGCGGCGAACGATGCAGAATTCGACGGCAAACGCGGGGGAAGAATCAGAAAAAAGAACTTCCTTGTAGGGCATTTCCCAAAGATACTCCCTGCACCTGATTTCCGTTGCACATGGTCAACGTGGGTTCTAGTCTCGGCTGGTCGCTGCCAATTCAGCGACCGGTTTTGACAGACCGCTGACGTTGTCCTCATGTGCACACTTTTATGGTGGCTGTACGTGCGGGCACCCTCTGGTGCGCCGAGTGCCAACGTCTCGGTCTGTCAACCCGCGTACAGCTGCCACCCTCTTGTTTGACAGCAAGGTTGAGGTAGCTCCACTTTTCGACGTTGGAGTTACAGCATGCTAAAGATCGTTCCAGATCCACCTCACAAATCTCTCTGCCTTGAAGACACGCTGATCGAAGCCACGGATTACGCGCTGTGCGCAGCGACCGTCGTGCATCAGGCAATGCTGCTGCAGCCCAAGTCACCAGCGTCGATTCTGATGATGACCTCGATGCACGAACTGGAGACGCTGCGAGCATTGCTTGAGTCCGCGCTGGTTCAGCTACAGACACCCACTGAAGCCGCGACTTCGCACTGACGCTTAACTGGTTGCGTGGCCTGGGCACGGCCCATAACCGGCAAGCCAGGCCCCGACAGTGAACTGACCTACATCACAGGCCTCAGCGCTTGTGAGCCACTGTGGGGGATTGCTGGCGATGGCGTTGACCCAGGTTCTCGAGATTTCGGGGAGATTGAACAATGTCTACAGAAGAAACCAAATTCACCGTCGGCAAAACCACCTTCTACCAAGGTGAAAACCAGACCCATCCGCTGTTCCGAATCGAACCCGGCATCCCTTGCCAGAGCGCCCGTGAGCAAGCCTCGGAGCTGATGGGTTACGCGCGGGATATGACCTTGGACGGTTTGATGGAAGACAAGCCGCAGCTGATCTGGGCCTCGCACTACATCTGCGCTTTGGCCAAGGCCCTGCTCGACGATGCCGAACTGGGCATGATAAAAGGTCCTTGACTACTCTCATCCTCCCGGCCCAACGTCCCACCCTGGAGCGGATTCATCCGCGATGGGCCGCATAGCGGCCCGACCAGTCCAAGCATCAGGAAGTTGGCAAGCCTCTCTGAGCCAGCCTGGGACGCCAGTTCAAGTTGACCTGCGATCATTGAACGTCCTCAGCCATGGCCAAGCTTTGTCTCACTTGGCGAATACTCTTGGTGATTTCTGTAGCAGGTAGCAAAGGCAAGCTGGTGAACTCAGCCCCGATCAATCGTTCCTCATCCAAATCGAATGGAAGCGCATGCAGTCTTAATTCACCGAAGTCAAACGGTGCCAACGGCTGCTTGAAGTCGGCCCAAGACGGGTAAATCAGCACCATCTCCCCCTGCCCTCTCAGGTACTTCTGCCCATAGGCATACAGCTGATAGAAATCGCTTTGGCTCAATCCATATTTGTTTGCGCGATCTGCCCCATTCAGGCGCTTCCATTTGGTATCCACTACCCATTCCTCACCGCCGTGCCGCACCAACAGGTCCGGCTCTAAGCGGAAGATAGGTTTCCCTTCGTGTACGCAAAGAGAATGCCTTGAGGCTTGTGGGATCACCTTGGCGCCAGTCAGCATATTCCGTTGCAGCCACCCTGCCACATATCGCTCAAATAGCTTTTCCATTGGAAATAGCAGACTCATACCTTGCCATTCGCCGCTCACGGCGATTGGCATCTGCTGGTTAAGGATCAGCTCGCACCAGAGTTTGATCGGCTGGTAATGCGCCAAAACGCGGTCTCGACTCCAGGCACGAAAATCTGCTTGGACCTGCTTACTGCTGGGTATCTCAACAAGCATGGAACGCAGCTCGTTGGCTAGGCGCCATTTGCTCGCATCCTGTGTGGTCTTGGCCACCTGCTCCAACGCCATTTTGAGCAGTCGATTTTCAGCGCGATCTGGTAGGAACAGATCGTGACGAATCTGAAAATGATGTTGTCGCCCCAAGGGCTGGCGCATCTGTGCCACTACATTCATCTGCCCCCGCAGAAAACGCTGTTCCTCTTCGATGCGTTGATAGTCGAAACGCACGCCGCGTTTGACCAACAGATCTAGTTCTCGGAGAAACTCACCCATCACCCACTCGCTCAGGGGAGCATCGAATAACTCCAAACTGGTCACAGAGGCTTCGCGGGGTTTGAGTGATAAAGCGCTTTGAATCAGCTTGCGCAGCAACTGACGGCTTTGAAGCACACAATCGCCGCGCTCGAAGTGCTTGGGCAAAATTTCCAGCCGAGTGCCGCAGGGTGCTTCCAACACCCCTACATAGCTGTCCCACTTGAGCGAGCGGCGCCCCTCCACCTGTAGCAGGGTCGCACCGTTGCGACTGAAACTGGCACTGAGCTCACACAACCAATCAAAGGCGCTAGAGGACACTTGAGCCAAATCCAATGAAGGCGTCACTGCCTCAGTGGTCAGACGTGCATATTCACGAACGGTAATCAGCGCGCGGTTCACGTTGGTTAGCCCAAGATGTTGCGGTAGCTGGAAAGCGAGCCAAATGCATCGTTATTTAGCTCCCAGCGTTGATCGTTTAGCTTGCCAGCTACCTCACTACCAAATAGGGTCAAAAGCCCCTGCTCGGTAAGCGGTCGCTGTATGAAGGGATCAGTGCCATTGGCCTTAGCATGGTGATCATTCAACACCCAGCCGATACGTTCCCAATCTTCGAAGAAGTACTCCTGCAACAACGGCAGTATCTGATTGCGGAATATCAACTTCAATCGATCGAGACTTGGCTCGGCCTGCAGCGGCATAAAGTAGGCATGCCCAAGACAGTGATCGCGATCAAGCAGCACCTCGATGCGCTGGTTCATCACACGCAGCAGTTCGCCGATCGGCACGCCTTCCACTTCAACTTTATCCAGGAGATCTGGCCGAGGCGGCATCTCTCGGAAGGTAAAGCGCCTGCGCAAAGCGATATCAACACCCGCCAACGAGCGGTCAGCAGTGTTCATGGTGCCGATCAAGTAAACATTTTTTGGAACGCTGAACCGCTGCTTGGAATACGGCAGCACCGCTGACAACGCTTCATCGGCGCCCGCCCGCTTGGATGGCTCGATTAGAGTGATCAGCTCGCCGAAGATACGCGAGACGTTGCCCCGATTGATCTCGTCGATGATCAGAACGCGAGCATCACTGCCAGGCCCACTATCCGCCGCCGGCACCGCCTGGCTTAGCATATGCTCTATCAGCGGCGCCAATATGTTGTTGTAGCCGTTGACCATGATGGGCTCGAGACTCAATCCCGGAAGCTTCTTAATCGCCTCTTTGTCACGAATGTCTTGCAGGGTAATCTGACCAGACCGTACAGCGTCGGCCAATGTATTCAACAGACGGATTGACAAGCCCAAAAAATTGCCATTGGGCTTCTGGAGCTCCAGCAAATCAGCACTGGCGTAAATAACTTGGTAGCCCCGGCTAAAAACCTGCCCCGTGCTGAAGCCCGCAGCAGTCCCTACGCCCGCTACGCTTTGAGCTCCCAACAGCGCCTGCAATTTTTCCTGACTCAGCGTCGGGCTACATAATTCATATAGCGTCGTCTGAGTGAACTGATTATTGAGCAGTTCGATATGTGGTAGTGATGGCCTGTACTGACGCAACCACTTCACTGGCCGCATTTGCGAGTAGTCTGCCTCATACTCAGGGTGAGCCTTGAAGCTGTAGTCACCCGTGATTTCACCAATGGCCCGGAACTTGAAATTCCCATCGCTGACCACCAACAAGTCACCCGGCTTCATCTTGGTCACGAAGGCAGTAACACTGGTCAGGCTGTAATCCATAGCCCCGTCCAGCGGAACACCTTCATCAGCAAAGCGCTGCTGCACATCGCTACGGCTCTTACAACCGCCGAAGTTGATTGCCCCACCGTATCCCAGCAGGACATAGCCCCCCCGCAAGCATTCTTCATAGATGCTGGCATCTCTGCCAAGCGTATTGCCCAATGACATCTTCCAGATCCGACGGCTGCCCAGCTCTAGCGGTGCCTCAGTTTGTTGGAGGACTTTGACAGCCGCCACTTCGCACAAGCTTTTGAAAACACCATCCACGACTTCATAGCGGAGCTGTCCACTGGACTCGTCGCTCTCGGCACGCAATCCCTCTACGAAATCCTCATAGCTAAAGCTCTGGTGGAATGTTACGAAACGGATTCGCCCATCTTTTACTAACTCATCGAAGCGAGCCTTTAGCGAAGCACGATCAGCTTTCCAAGACTGCAGAAATGCGGCGTCCAATACCTCTAGCGCAGCCTCGATAGTGGCGTAAGTTTTACCGGTACCCGGAGGCCCAAACAGGATCTGATTGAGTGGCACACTGGGCATAACAGCAGGTCCTTTAAAGGTCACAGGATGGACGTCATCATCGAGCTCCGTCCCCTCATAGGCGCTGCACAGCGCTTCCAGGGCCTCGACTCCACTTAAGGTGATGCACACAGCCTCACGACCATTGGCCAGTTCAGGAGCACATGAGCGCAAGTTACTATTGCGGCTCCGATCAGGGAGGTAGTCATCACGACTTAACGGCGGCTCGACCATTGTGTTCAGCCAAGCGCCTGGAGCCACAAACAGGGTCAGCTTCTTTCCTTCTCGGATCAGCGCCAATTGCCGCCCATTGATCAGCCGATAACCCGCGACCTTCTGCGTCGTATTAATGGGAACAAAACGCTCAGGCTGTTCGTTGAAATAGGCCAGCGCCTGCTCGCCCACTGCCTGCTGCTGCAGCCAAGACTTAGCGGTAGCCCAGCAGGTGTCGGCATAAGCAAACATGTTTTGATCGCCACGCCCATCGAGCAGCTGTCGCTGTAATGCTGGTGCAGAAAGTGCACTAGGCTGGTTTGTGGCAGCACGCAGAACCCGCAAACCATAAATGGGCAGCACGCATGGCTGCTCGGGGCGCTGGTACAAAAAAGCCAATTTCCATTTTAGTGCTGGCCCCAATCGAGCCTGCTCCACCGCGTCCAGATCACCGGCTCGAGCCGCGTTGGCGATAAGCATGATCTGGCCAAGTACCTGAGCAAAAGCCTCGTCGGCCGTAGCCCCGTACTGGCTGTACCACGCGTAATTAGTCGAATAGGATCGCTCGCTATCACTGACCTTTTCGGTTTCGTCACGTCGCGAGTAGACACCGAACTTAAACGCAGAACCGCCCCATATCGAACCCAGCGACTCAGTCAATATTTCGACCCAGTAAACGAAGCAGTCCTGATCACCCGAATGGCTGTATTGCACCAGCCTCATATTCTCCAGCGCTTCCAGCGGCCAGCGATGTAAAAAGCTTTCCCAGAGTGCCTGACGCTCTTCGATGGGCTCATTCATGCATGAGTCCTCAGCAGCCGGCCAAACTCCGCCACTTGAACCTCAGAGGCGCCGTGCAATATGCCCTGGATCAACGGACGGCGCTTTTCCAACAACTGATCCTGCGTAGCTTCGAAGGTCTGCATGCTTTGATCAGGTAAAGTCGGGTAATACACGTACACATCCTTTTTTCTTGACCAAGGAGGCACTGGCTGCGCGTCCTTGCGGGAAATTCCGCAACAACTTTCAGCGTTTTCCTACAGGAGATCAAGCTACATCGCGATCCTAAAAGTCCAAGCAGCCGTTCTGCTTGTCACTCGCAACGCAAGAGCTCCGCTTGGATCGCGATTTGACCAGTGACCATTCCCCCGCTAGCACATCACCCTCCGGAACCGCGCTGGCCACGGTGCCCCCGGGAGCGGACCACATGGACGCGCCGCCAATGTTGTAGCCATAGCGCCAGGTGCCCGGACGCTCGCGCGTCCATGGCGCCCAACAAAAAGTTGGTCAAGGTGCTCGGCACCACGGTCAACAGGTAGCCTCAACGGAAATAAAAAAGTGCCACCGACGGAAAAGGTCCCGGGGCGAGCAATCTGCGAAAATGCACTGTCGGGTGAACCGCTGATGCTGTTGCCGCAATCCCCGAGAATCAAGCCGCTGATGCTGGATCGAAACTGCAGAACCACACCGAAAGGGCCGGAGTCCGAAGCGATGGTCAGCTGCACCGTACGCTGCTGCAGGTAAAGGAAAAGATTTTCGCCCGCGGTCGTCCCCAGCCCGCCGAACTGGCGCAGTTACGACCCAAGGGACAGCCATAAAGACTGGCCAGGCGCCCAGAGCCCGAGATACTGAAGACCTGTCACCGTGAAGTGCCTGGGGTGGGTGTCACGTTGCGTCACCTGCTTTGAGATGTTCAGGTGACACAAATCTCTAACGGGGAACAAGACGCTGTCTTCCCTAAGCGCGCCATGAACCCAACATTCAAAGCGGCTTGTTGATGGCCGATGCTGTGCTCCGATTTTTCAGGAGCCCGTTCACCATGATGCGACCCGACGCCAAAGTCGAAAAGGTTTACCTCTATCCCAAGCCTGCCGACTTCCGAAAATCCATCGATGGACTGGCCGCTTTGGTGGAACTCGATATCAAGGTGGCCTTATTCGATCCGGTGCTTTTCGTGTTCCTCAACAAGCCACGCAACCGCGTGAAGATCCTCTATTGGGAGCGTAACGGCTTCTGTCTCCATCCAGGCCTTGAGCTGCCCCATGACATGGACACTCATATCCTGCCGGGCTCTTTTACGAACATCATCGCTTTTTTGCCGGTAGGCAGTTTCGATGCCATAGAGCTTACCGATCATTTTTAACGCGACATCCGTACGCCCCGTCTTGCCTTTGGGCTGCACACTCTGCGCTTCAAGGAACTTGCGCCGCACATGCGCCCAGCAGCCCAAACGTTCAACACCTGCTCGCGCACCCACCCCATTATAGCCGGAGTAATCGTCCGTCATTTGATAGCCGCGGTAGCGATCAAGTAGGCGCTTCGGCACATCCTGAGCCAGGCTGGGTGCGTACTTGAAAAGGATCACTGCCCGATCAGGCCGCTCCCCCCTGTCTGTACCGGGTCGCATCATGGTAAACGGGCTCCTGAAAAATCGGAGCACAGCATCGGCCCGTTTCGAATGCGGGGTTCATGGCGCGCTTATCGATAAGCAGATCTACGTAGGCTCTGAGTCAACGCTCTATCGTGTACTTCTAGCTGCAGGGCGGAGGCGGCACCGAGGACACGCTCAGCGCCCTGGGCGTAATGGCGAGCCGATCGCAGAATACAGATCCAATTCATGCTCTATATATCAACGGACAATGATAGCGAATCAAGAGTTCTTGAATCACCAATCAACCATAATTCCACCACTGCATTGGTTTACGTCGCACCAATAAAAAAGGCCATTGAAAATCGAAATCGGCAAAAATATAGGATGGATATCGAGCGTATTTTATAATTTCAGCCATCCTAAATGCGGAGCAACCATAAATTTATCGCCCCGCACTCACCCTAACAAGAGACTTTGAACTTAGCCAGCTTAGGTCCTGAGTAAATCTTTTCACAGCACTAGTTGAGTCACCTACTACTCCCTCATAGAACTTTGCAACCGAAACTAACGAGATATGAGTATTCGCTTTACCTCCAGGTGCAAAAATATTTAACTCACCAACTTTAGGTGGTGTACAAACGCCCTCAATCAAAACCAAATCCAACAACAAAATTCTGCGAGAATTGACCAGCAATCTGGGCTCAATCACAATCAAGCTGTTTTTGACAGCAAACAACACTTCGCCTAAACAATGCGTAAAGCAACGCGTGATTTCATCCTCAGCATATCCTTCATCCAGGAGGATAGTGCGAGCATTATCATAAGAGTAGCCCGCACGCATCAAAGCATGTGAAAAATCAAGCGGCGTCAGAAAGCCGCATGCCTGAAGAACCCGGCGCAGTTTGGTATGCACCGTTCTCACTTGAAAGAAGTCAAAAGTCGAAGGCATCTCCAGCATATGCTTCAAGTCTCGAAACAAGCTCGAATAATAGCCGGCACCATCCAAGTACTCCACAAATAGTGCTTTAGGAAACTTAGCTCTCGTTAAAACTCTCGAAGACCGAGTCTGATCTACAACTTTATGCGAGACACTCCCTGAATCTCCAGCATAAAATTGCGCCTGAATGAATACACTTTGACACCATCCAGGCGTATTGTAGGGAAGTACGAAATCATATGCCCGAGTTTTTGTAGGATCACCTTTCAAATCATCTACGACCTGTAATCCAACGCTTACCTCACCAAGGCCTGTTGCTGCTGATTTAAGGACTTCAGACTGAACACCTCCAGCATCAATTACAACATCATCTAAATTGTAGTCGACGCCGGCCTTCAGTCCCCACATAGACATGCAACGACGAAGAATTTTTTCAGGGAGGTGCCCACTCTGAGCGGCAACGGAACCGCGCACTTTGAATGCTACAATCGGCGACAGTAACTTTTTCTCGAAACCAGGATTTTCACTCCGGAGCTTGAAGAAACTATAACCTAGCACCCAAAGCTGCTCAACGGAATCCTCAGAATCCAAAATGCTATTAATATAGCATTTCAACAACCATGTCGCCTCAGCTTCCAAGTCAATAGGCCCTGAATAACCACTGGCTAATACCAACGCATCTGAAATCAGCTTACATATTCTTTCTTGCTTTATGACACGACCAAGGTCCTGGCTTTCAAATCGCACTTTGCCGTTAAGCCTAGACCGAACTACGGGAAATGATGATTTGCCTTCGACTGTATTAAGCCAAACAGGGAATTGACATTTATTATTATTATCCGACTTTCCCGTAACCAAAAAAAGCATAGACACTAGCGAGTCAACTAAACCATTTGCCTCAACTAGAGCATCGTGAATTGTTGACTGTTTCGAAATAATATTTTCGATTTCAGCCACGCAATATACCGCCATTTTTTCAGCATTACAGTCTTCAGGACTATTGAAACTATTCGTTGCCGCGCCTAGCGACTCGAGCAAAATGGACACCTTCGAAAGCTCTTGCCTATAGGTGTCAGTTTTTGTTACCTGCTGAATTGACGCAGTGATCCAAGAGTCAAACTCAGCAACTTTTTCTTCGAGACTTAGACTGACAGCTGGCAGTTTCAAAATTCGCTTCCTTGAGTAAAAAACTGTGTATAGATTGCGCAAAAACCCGCCCTACGGGAGGCGACACTGCATTCCCTACCAAACGATACCCGTCTACGAGACTAATTGTGTCCTGAGAAAACTCAAATTTGAAATCATCCGGAAACCCTTGCAATCTAGCGCATTCTCTCAAAGAAAAAGGCCTATCAGATTTTGGATGCAAGAAATATCGCGGATTGTGGAAATTAGTCAATACCGTAGGTGAGGGCGCATGCCAGAGCGGTCGCTTGTATAGTCCTGAGCAGAACATCGCTCCTTTGAGATCAAACTTCCCAGAGATCTCTTTCAGGTAGTTTTTCTCTAGCAAGCTACGGACGCATGAATAAACTTCAGTGACACCTGAGAAGTGTGAAATCACATCTAGCGGCAGTGGATTTCCGTTTGGTATAGTGCCATATTTTTTATGCCGTCTATTTTTACTTATGGCCTCAAGAACCTTAACTTCGTTCTCAGTCACTGGACCAAAGTAATCAGGTATGCGCCAAGTATACACAGAGGTATCTGAATGCCTGACATTGCAAAGCTTCTGGCCCGGTCCTATCTTCGAAAAAATAAGCTGGAGATCTGGCTTCCAGTTATTGGCTATCTTATGTCCATCAACTGAATCGTCTAGCATCTCAAGGTCGGACATAGCATCAGAAATAGTTTTGACGGGAGCTAGCTTACCCTGCCCTCCTGAAAATAAGTCTGCATCCATGGAGATGGCCGACTCACCGTTTCTGCTTTTTACGTCATTAGTAGGTTTCGGCCATACAAATGAATCACTTGCTAAATCTTCTCTGACACCGATAAAATAAATTCTGCGCCTATGCTGCGACACCCCAAACGCTGCTGAATCGAATAACTTGTAGATGACGTCATAACCAACGGCTTTAAATTCATTCACAATTGTTTGCAAGAATGAACCTTTAAAATTTTGAGACAACCCATCTACATTTTCAGCCAGGAAAATCTTAGGCCTCAATTTTTCTACCGCAGACTTCATTTCCAAGTAAAGAAGATTTCTGTCATCACTCTGGCGCTTAGGCCCAGCTTTAGAAAAGCCTTGACATGGAAAACCTCCGAGCACCACATCGCAAGAACCCAATGACTCCATATCACTATGAAATTCGGCGCTCCTTACATCTCTAACATATGCCCGCTCATCGATATTAGCTTTATATGTAGCGATAGCAGCAGGATCATTATCACAAGCGTAGATAAGATCGAAACCTAGCTCTTTAAAGCCGATGTCCAAACCACCGCATCCAGCAAAAAGACTTACAACTGAAGGCTCAAAATTTACGCCACTCATTTTCACTAGACCGCCGCTAACGCCACTGAATAAACATGGTAATATAGCACCAACTGTAAATCATTGGAAGCAAGATGATTAAGATTGACCATTTCAACCTACTCCCACCCAGGTCAGAGGATATCGTCAAAGTGCGACATATCCTGGCTAATGGTCGAGAATACAAGCTAACTGAGCTGATAAATAAATCTAAGCTTACCAAAACCCAGGTGCTCTGCAGTCTTCAACACCTGGCCAACAGCGGGGACGTGATGATATTTACCGCCGGCAAGACGAAGACTTTTAAATTAGCAAGCGAACCCGAAGAACAACAATCGCCCGACTCTATTATCGAGAGCAAAAAAAAACCACCAAATTAATGGTGGTTTTTCTCAAATAATGGTCGGGACGGAGTGATTCGAACACTCGACCCCTTGCACCCCATGCAAGTGCGCTACCGGGCTGCGCTACGCCCCGACTGGGCTTGAAGCATGTTCTCAATGTTGCCGAGAACGTTGAAGAATTTACCCTAACCCCCTGATAAATGGAAGCTTTTTCTCAAAAAATTTCCCACTCATCAGAAAAACCCAGGCTCACTTCTTCAACACCACCAGCACATCCTCCAACTCAACAATCATCTGCCGAATCAGCTGCTTGTACTGGCTAGATTCATCCTTAGCCTCATCACTGGAAAGCCGCAACCGAGCCCCGCCAATGGTGAACCCCTGCTCATACAGCAGCGCACGAATCTGGCGAATCATCAGCACGTCTTGCCGCTGATAATACCGCCGATTCCCCCGCCGCTTCACAGGGTTAAGCTGGTCGAACTCCTGCTCCCAATACCGCAGCACGTGTGGCTTAACGGCACACAACTCGCTCACTTCACCAATGGTGAAGTAGCGTTTGCCCGGTATGGGGGGCAGTTCGTCGTTATGGCTTGCTTCCAGCATAGGCCTCAACCCGGGCCTTCAACTTCTGCCCTGGACGAAAGGTGACGACGCGCCGTGCAGTGATCGGGATCTCTTCCCCTGTTTTGGGGTTGCGGCCCGGCCGCTGGCGTTTGTCGCGAAGGTCGAAGTTGCCGAAACCGGACAGCTTGACCTGCTCGTTCTCTTCAAGTGCGTGCCGAATTTCTTCGAAAAACAGCTCGACCAGCTCCTTGGCCTCACGCTTGTTAAGCCCCAGCTCCTCGTACAGCCTTTCGGCCATCTCAGCTTTCGTCAGAGCACCCATGCCGTTATTTCCTTAACGTGGTGTTCAACCTTTGTTCGAGCGAGGTGAGGATGTTTTGCAGGGTAGTGTTCACCTCATCGTCGTTAAGAGTGCGCGATGGATGCTGCCAGGTCAAGCCGACGGCAAGGCTTTTTCTATCAGGATCAATGCCTTTACCTTGGTAGACATCAAACAGCCTGAGGTCTGTGAGCCATTCGCCTGCATTGTCACGAATTAATTCAAGCACCGCGCTAGAAGCAACATCACGTCCTGCAATCAAAGCCAGGTCGCGACGGGTTTCCGGGAACTTGGACAGCTCGCTGAATTTCGGCAGGCGGCCTTCGACCACGTCGCCCAATACCAGCTCGAACAGGAACACCGGGCGATCCAGGCCCAGGGCTTTGGCCAGCTCTGGGTGGATGGCGCCGAGGTAGCCGACCAGTTTGCCGTCGCGCTCGATGGCGGCGGTCTGGCCTGGGTGCAGGGCTGGGTGTTTGCCGGCGCTGAAGGTGAAGTCGCTCAGGGCGCCGGAGTAGCCCAGCAGGGCTTCCACATCGGCTTTGACGTCGAAGAAGTCGACGCCGTCGCGGCCGTTGGCCCAGCCTTCTGGCAGGCGGCTGCCGGTGATAACGCCGGCGATCATTGGCTGCTGCTGCAGGTCACCCAGCTGGCCAACGAAGCGCAGGCCGCTTTCGAACAGGCGAACGCGGTCTTGCTGGCGGTTCAGATTGTGCTGCAGGGCTTTGACCAGGCCCGGCCACAGCGAGGCACGCATGGCGGCCATGTCGCTGGAGATGGGGTTGGCCAGCAGCAGCGGCTCTACGCCCGGGCTGAACAGTTCGAACAGTTTCGGGTCGATGAAGCTGTAGGTGATGGCTTCCTGGTAGCCGCGGGCAACCAGCAGGCGGCGCAGGTTCGGCAGGTCACCGCGGGTTTCCGGCTTGCCCTGTGGGGCCAGGCGGGCTTGCGGGTAGCGAACCGGCAGATTGTTGTAGCCGTACAGGCGGGCCAGTTCTTCGATCAGGTCCACTTCCAGGCTGATGTCGAAGCGGTGGCTTGGAACGGTAACGGTCCACTCCCCTTCCGCGCCTTTGGCCGTGGTCAGTTCCAGGGCGTTGAGCAGCTGCTCGACCTGGGCTGGGTCCATTTCCATGCCGAGCATCTGGGTGATGCGTTCGGCGCGCAGGGTGACCGGGGCCACTTGCGGCAGGTGCTGTTCGCTGACGGCTTCGACGATCGGGCCGGCTTCGCCGCCGACGATGTCCAGCAGCAGCTGGGTGGCGCGTTCCATGGCTTCGCGGGCCAGCTGCGAATCGACGCCGCGCTCGTAGCGGTGCGAGGCATCGGTGTGCAGGCCGTAGGAACGGGCTTTACCGGCAACGGAAATCGGCTCGAAGAAGGCGCTTTCCAGGAACAGGTCGCGGGTTTTTTCGGTGTTTACACCGCTGTGCTCGCCACCCATGACGCCGGCGATGGCCAGGGCGCGGGTGTGGTCGGCGATCACCAGGGTGTCGGCGCGCAGGGCAACTTCCTGGCCGTCGAGCAGGACGAGTTTTTCGCCCTCTTCGGCCATGCGTACGCGGATGCCGCCGTTGATTTCTGCCAGGTCGAAGGCGTGCATCGGCTGGCCGAGCTCGAGCATCACGTAGTTGGTGATGTCGACGGCGGCGTCGATGCTGCGCACGTCGCTGCGGCGCAGGCGCTCGACCATCCACAGCGGGGTCGGCTTGCTCAGGTCGACGTTACGGATAACGCGGCCCAGGTAGCGTGGGCAGGCAGCCGGGGCGCTGACTTCGACCGAGCGCACTTCGTCGTGGGCTGGCTGTACGGCTGGCACTACCGGGCGGGTGACCGGGGTGTCGTACAGGGCGCTGACGTCGCGGGCCAGGCCGGCGATGGACAGGCAGTCACCGCGGTTCGGCGTAAGGCCGATTTCGATGCTGGCGTCGTCCAGGCTCAGGTAGGTGCGAATGTTCTCGCCAACCGGGGCATCGACAGCCAGTTCCAGCAGGCCGTCATTTTCTTCGCTGATTTCCAGCTCGGCTGCCGAACACAGCATGCCGAAGGATTCGACGCCGCGCAGCTTGGCCTTTTTGATCTTGAAGTCGCCAGACAGCTCGGCGCCGATCATGGCGAACGGAATCTTGATGCCTGGGCGGGCGTTAGGCGCGCCGCACACGACCTGGAAGGTTTCCTGGCCGTTGGTTACCTGGCACACGCGCAGCTTGTCGGCGTCCGGGTGTTGTTCGGTGGCGAGGATTTCGCCCACGACAATGCCGCTGAACTGGCCGGCAGCGGGGGTAACGCTGTCGACTTCGAGGCCGGCCATGGACAGGCGGGCGACCAGTTCGTCACGGGAGACTTGCGGGTTTACCCAACCGCGCAGCCACTGTTCACTGAATTTCATGCTGTTCTCCTAGAAGTTGCGTCGGGCATTGACCTAGCGGAATTGCGCGAGGAAGCGCAGGTCGTTGTCGAAGAACAGACGCAAATCGTTGACGCCATAGCGCAGCATGGCCAGGCGCTCGGCACCCATGCCGAAAGCAAAGCCCTGGAACTCTTCAGGGTCGATGCCAGACATGCGCAGCACGCTCGGGTGCACCATGCCGCAGCCCATCACTTCGAGCCAGCCGGTTTGCTTGCACACGCGGCAGCCATTGCCGGAACACATCACGCACTGGATGTCGACTTCGGCGGACGGCTCGGTGAAGGGGAAGAACGATGGACGGAAACGCACCGCCAGTTCTTTTTCGAAGAATACGCGCAGGAATTCTTCGATGGTGCCCTTGAGGTCGGCGAAGTTGATATCGCGATCGATCAGCAGGCCTTCGACCTGGTGGAACATCGGCGAGTGGGTGATATCCGAGTCGCAGCGATAAACGCGGCCCGGGCAGACAATGCGGATCGGCGGCTGAGTCGACTCCATGGTCCGCACCTGCACCGGCGAGGTGTGGGTACGCAGCAGCATGTTGGCATTGAAGTAGAAGGTGTCGTGCATCGCCCGGGCCGGGTGGTGGCCGGGGATGTTGAGCGCTTCGAAGTTGTGGTAGTCGTCTTCAACCTCTGGGCCTTCGGCAATGCCGTAGCCGATGTGAGTGAAGAACTGCTCGATGCGCTCGAGTGTACGGGTGATCGGGTGCAGGCCACCGGTGGCCTGGCCGCGGCCTGGCAGGGTGACGTCAATGCATTCGGCAGCCAGGCGAGCGCTGAGCTCGGCTTCTTCAAAGGCGGCCTTGCGGGCATTGAGCACAACGGTGACGCGCTCTTTGGCGTCGTTGATCAGCGCGCCGACTTTCGGCCGCTCTTCGGCTGGCAGGTTGCCCAGGGTCTTCATCACCTGGGTCAGTTCGCCCTTCTTGCCGAGATAATTAACCCGGATCTGTTCCAGGGCATTGATGTCTTCAGCGCGTTCCACGGCCTCTAGGGCTTGGGAGACCAGCGCATCCAGGTTTTCCATGTACAGACTCCAGATACGAAAATAGGGGAAGAGCTTTGAAGGCTCTTCCCCTATCGATGACGTTCAATGCCCGACGGCGCTAGCGCCGCCGGGTGATTGTCGCGGGTACTTAAGCCAGAACGGCTTTAGCTTTCTCGACAATCGCAGCAAACGCCGCTTTTTCGTTCACTGCCAGATCAGCCAGAACCTTACGGTCGATTTCGATCGAAGCCTTTTTCAGACCAGCGATGAAACGGCTGTAGGACAGACCGTTAACGCGGGCACCGGCGTTGATACGAGCGATCCACAGTGCGCGGAACTGACGCTTCTTCTGGCGACGGTCGCGGTAGGCGTATTGGCCTGCCTTGATGACCGCTTGCTTGGCTACGCGGAATACGCGCGAGCGTGCACCGTAGTAACCTTTAGCCAGTTTCAGAATTTTTTTGTGACGCTTACGAGCGATAACGCCGCGCTTAACACGAGCCATGAGTAACTTCCTCTATCTTAACCAGAATTAACGAACGCGCAGCATGCGCGCGACTTTCGCCACGTCGGACGGGTGCAGCAAGCTGCTACCACGCAGTTGACGCTTACGCTTGGTCGACATTTTGGTCAGGATGTGGCTCTTGAAAGCGTGCTTGTGCTTGAAGCCCGAAGCTGTCTTCAGGAAGCGCTTCGCAGCACCGCTTTTGGTTTTCATTTTTGGCATGTTGGAACTCCGCATTCGTTAAAATTACACATAATCATCAGGCCTGCCGTGCCCGGGAGATTACTTCTTTTTCTTGGGGGCGATGACCATCATAAGCTGGCGTCCTTCCATCTTAGGATGCTGCTCAACGGTGCCGTATTCAATCAGGTCGTTTTCAACCCGCTTCAACAGCTCCATGCCCAGCTCCTGGTGGGCCATCTCACGACCACGGAATCTCAGAGAGATCTTGGCCTTGTCCCCATCACTAAGGAAACGTATCAGGTTGCGTAGTTTTACCTGATAATCCCCATCCTCCGTCCCTGGACGAAACTTGATTTCTTTGATCTGGATGATCTTCTGGTTTTTCTTGGCTTCGTTGGCCTGCTTCTTCTTTTCGAAGATGTGCTTGCCGTAGTCCATGACCTTGCAGACAGGCGGTAACGCGTCTGCAGAGATTTCTACCAGATCCAGCTTCGCTTCATCAGCGATACGCAGCGCTTCATCAATCGAGACGATGCCAACCTGCTCGCCGTCTGCGCCAATTAACCGAACCTCGCGGGCCGAGATATTCTCGTTGATCGGGGCCTTCGGTACAGCACGCTTATCGTTTCTCATTTCACGCTTAATAGTCATTACTCCGATTCTTGGCGACCACGCCGGGAAACCGTCTGTGTCAGCAGCTCAGCGAATTGCGCGACGGGCATGGAGCCCAGGTCTGCGCCTTCACGAGTACGCACTGCAACGGTTTGCGTTTCGACTTCGCGATCCCCTATAACCAAAAGGTACGGGACCTTGAGCAAAGTATGCTCGCGGATTTTAAAGCCGATCTTCTCATTTCTCAAGTCCGACTTGGCACGGAAACCGCTACCGTTCAGAGATTTTTCAACCTCAAGGGCAAAATCGGCCTGTTTGTCGGTGATATTCATGATCACCGCTTGGGTCGGAGCGAGCCACGCCGGGAACACGCCAGCGTAGTGCTCGATCAGCATGCCGATGAAGCGCTCGAACGAACCAAGGATGGCGCGGTGCAGCATGACCGGGCGCACACGGCTGTTATCTTCGGCGATGTAGCTGGCATCCAGGCGTTCTGGCAGGTTCGGGTCGTACTGCAGGGTACCACACTGCCAGTTACGGCCGAGGCAGTCGCGCAGGGTAAACTCGATTTTCGGGCCGTAGAAGGCGCCCTCGCCTGGCTGGTATTCCCACTCAAGGCCCGATTCGTTCAGGGCGTCGGCCAGCGCCGCTTCGGCACGGTCCCACAGCTCTTCGGAACCGACACGCTTGGCCGGACGGGTGGACAGCTTCATGGCGATGTCGCTGAAGCCGAAGTCCTTGTACACATCCAGGGTCAGCTTGATGAAATCGGCGGCTTCTTTCTTCACCTGTTCTTCGGTGCAGAAGATGTGCGCGTCGTCCTGTACAAAGCCACGCACGCGCATGATGCCGTGCAGGGCGCCGGACGGCTCGTTACGGTGGCAGGCACCGAACTCGGCCAGGCGCAGCGGCAGGTCGCGGTAGCTTTTCAGGCCTTGGTTGAACACCTGCACGTGGCATGGGCAGTTCATCGGTTTTACCGCGTAGTCACGGCTTTCCGACGAAGTGGTGAACATGTTCTCGGCGTAGTTGGACCAGTGGCCGGAACGCTCCCAGAGAATACGGTCGACAACCTGCGGGGTCTTGATTTCCAGGTAGCCGTTGGCGCGCTGAACCTGGCGCATGTACTGCTCGAGCACCTGGTACACGGTCCAGCCGTTGGCGTGCCAGAACACCATGCCCGGGGCTTCTTCCTGCAGGTGGAACAGGTCGAGCTGCTTGCCGATTTTGCGGTGGTCGCGTTTTTCGGCTTCTTCGATGCGCTGGATGTAAGCGGCCAGCTGCTTCTTGTCGGCCCATGCGGTGCCGTACACGCGTTGCAGCTGCTCGTTCTTGGCATCGCCGCGCCAGTAGGCACCGGACAGCTTGGTCAGCTTGAATGCCTTGAGGAAGCGGGTGTTCGGCACGTGCGGGCCACGGCACATGTCGACGTATTCTTCGTGGTAGTACAGGCCCATGGCCTGCTCATCCGGCATGTCTTCGACCAGGCGCAGTTTGTAATCTTCGCCACGGGTCGTGAACACGTCGATGACTTCGGCGCGCGGGGTCACCTTTTTGACCACGTCGTAGTCTTTCTCGATCAGCTCCATCATGCGCTTTTCGATGGCAGCCATGTCTTCAGGGGTGAAGGGGCGCTCGTAGGCGATGTCGTAATAGAAGCCTTCGTCGATAACCGGGCCGATCACCATCTTGGCGGTCGGGTACAGCTGCTTCACGGCGTGGCCGACCAGGTGGGCGCACGAGTGACGGATGATCTCCAGTCCCTCTTCATCTTTAGGGGTGATGATCTGCAGGGTGGCGTCGTGGCTGATCAGGTCGCAAGCATCGACCAGTTTGCCGTCGACCTTGCCGGCGACGGTGGCCTTGGCCAGGCCGGCACCGATGGAAGCGGCGACGTCGGCTACGGATACGGCGTGATCAAACGAACGTTGACTGCCATCGGGAAGAGTAATAGTGGGCATGGCGCCTCCTCTCCTAGTGGTGACCCCTACCAAAGGTCACGTGGGTTGGGATGAGCCAGTACAAGATCCGACCTGCCTCCCTTTATAAGGAAGCCTGCCTCACAGTGGCAGAAGCCTTTCGGCTTGCAAGGGACGAACCAGAGTGACTGGAAAGAAAAAGATAGCTGCGGCCGGCACAGCGCGACCACAAGCCGAGCATGCTAGCACGCGGGTTGCACCCCAGGCAGAAATATTTGGAAATTGCACCGCAGGGGTGAACTATCGCGGAAAAATACCGCTCAGACCTTGGGAAGCAACCTACTCTTGATGAGACCTTGACCCAAGGAGTAACTGGTTATGAGATTTCAGTCCCTTCTGGCCGTATGTGCCATGAGTGCCCTGCTGCCGCTGGCGGCCCACGCAGGCGATTTCCCGCCAGGCAAGGAGCAGGGCTACATGGCTCAGTGCCGGGAAGTCGCGACAGGCCAGGGCGTGAGCGCCGAAATGGCGACCAAGCACTGCTCGTGCGGCGCCCAGGCCATCAAGAAAAACTTTACCGACGCGGAAATTGCCGACCTCGACAGCAAGGACGGGGTGGATGCCAAGCTGATGGCCAAGGCCCAAACCGTGGTCAAACAGGCCTGCGCACCCCATAGCTGAAGCCTTTAAGCCGGGGTTGACGAAAATTTATTTGCGCTAGATCAACATCTAGTGAAGGTAAAAGGCGCTACATCCGCAGAATTAGACTATGATGTGTTCTGTGCCAGGCAGCTCAGGCGCTTAGGCACTTCGAAAAAATTCAAGTTTCTGGAGATTCATCCCATGTCCAATCGCCAAACCGGCACCGTCAAATGGTTCAATGATGAAAAAGGCTTCGGCTTCATCACCCCACAAGGCGGCGGCGACGACCTGTTCGTTCACTTCAAAGCCATCGAATCTGACGGCTTCAAGAGCCTGAAAGAAGGCCAGACTGTTTCCTTCGTCGCCGAGCGCGGCCAGAAGGGCATGCAGGCTGCACAGGTTCGTCCGGAGTAATTCGGAAGCTGTGAAAAAACCCGCCCTCGTGGCGGGTTTTTTTATGGGCGCTGCGCAGCCCTGCCGCGGCCTTTTCGCGGGGTTACCCGCGAAAGGCCCTTCGATCAACCGCAGTTGACGCGGGTTACGTTGCCCTGCTCGTCCACGTTTAGGTTAAGGCGGTCGGAGCGGTACTCCAGGGTTACCACATCATGCGGCTTGAGAATGCGTGCCGTCTGCGAGCCACTGGCCTTGCGCGCCTGCTCCAGCAGCTCGGCGCTGCCGGGTTTGCCCATGGCGAAATCGGCGCCGCTGGCGTCGCAGCGGCCATCGTTGCCAGCCGATGCGGCCGGTGCATCGCCACCAGCGTTGCCACCAGTGCTGCAACCAGCCAGGACAGCAGCCACCGCCAGGGTTGCCAGGTAAGCACGGGTACGGAACATGAAGCCTCCTAAATGGGTCCGGGAACTGTCTGTTCCGACAGCTCCGCTCAGTATTCGTTGCAAAACCGGTCAAGTCTGCCTGAACTCTAGCACCGAGGCGAAAAGCAATCGTGACCGGATTTTGCACAACCCCCTGCGTTTGCCATATGCTTAGCGCTCACGGTCACTGGCGCAAAGCCATGATTTGCTGCAAGAAGTGGAGTGCATCCCGCCTCCATCGAACACCAGGGTCAGGTGTTCACTCCTTCGTTCCGGGCCCCAAGCGAGAGCTTTTCATGAGTACCCATAGCATCGATGCCGACATCAAGGTCAAATGGGCGGAGGGCCAGAGCGCGTACAGCCCTGGCACACCGGAAGAGTTGCTGTTGATCGCCATTGACCTTTTGGTACGCGACAACGGTGCCGAAGCGGCACGCAGCTTCATCGACCAGGTGTTCGAGCGCTACGCGCCCCACACGGCTATTCCAATCGCGACAGACGGGCGCTGAGCAGGTCGAACAGCCCCTGTGCATCGCCCTGCTCTACCCACAGCACATTGGCCGGCTGCTTGAGCACGCCGTACCAGTCGGCAATGGTCTGACCGAAGGTCGGCCCTTCGCGGCTGTCGATGCTCATGTGGATGCGTCGGCCACTGAACAGCTCGGGTTGTAGCAGGTAGGCGATGACACTGGCGTCGTGCACCGGGCCGCCTGGCATGCCGTACAGGTCCATGTCGTGGGTGATGTAGGCATTCAGGATATCCACCACGCGTTTGCTGGCCTGGTTGTTCACGGCTGCCAGTTGTTCAAGGCGGGCGTCGCTGGTCAGCAGCTTGTGGGTGACGTCCAGCGGCAGGTAGATCAGTGGTACGCCGCTGGCCAGCACCACTTGGGCGGCATGCGGGTCGGCGTAGAGGTTGAATTCCGCCACCGGGGTGATGTTGCCGCCATTGAAATGGGCGCCACCCATGACCACCACCTCCTTGATGCCCTTGACGATCTCCGGGCGCTGGATCAACGCCAGGGCCAGGTTGGTCTGCGGGCCGAGCATGGCAACGGTGATGCTGTGGGGCTTGGCTGCGCCGAGGGTGTCGACCAGGTATTGCACCGCATTGCCTTGGGCCAGAGGCGCTTTGGGCTCGTGAACCTGTACGCCGGTGAGGCCTTCTTCACCATGAACGTCGGCGGCATAGATCGGCGCGCGCACCAGTGGCCGGCCGGCGCCGGCATAGACCGGAATGTTTTCACGCCCCGCCCATTCGCGGGCCAGGCGGGCATTGCGCGAGGTTTTATCCAGGCGCACGTTGCCGGCCACCGTGGTGATGGCGCGGATATTGAGTTCGTCGGGCGAAGCCATGGCCAGGAACAGCGCGACCACGTCGTCGGCGCCTGGGTCGGTGTCGATGATCAGGTCGATGGGGGCGGCCTGGAGGGTGGTGGCTGTGGCGATGAAGGCGATTCCTTGTAGCAGGGGTTTGAGCATGGGGGCACTCCTGTTGCCGGAACAGAATACGCAAGCACGCCGCGGTGTGCTTTAGGTGGGAGCGGCCTTGTGTCGCGAAAGGGTCGCGAAGCGGCCCCAGGTTCTCAGCTCCGCAGCATGAAATGCCGGGGCCGCTTCGCGACCCTTTCGCGACACAAGGCCGCTCCCACACAAAAAACCGTGTTTCGCCTGTTAGAAGGTGACGCCGGAGATAAGGGCGATGTTGCTGTATGGCTGACACTCACCGGTACGCACCACCGCACGGGCACTACGCGACAGTACTTTGAAATCTTCATGGCTCAGCCATTCCCGCTTGCCCAGCTTACCCTTCAGCCGCTCGATCTCGACCAGCGCTGGCGGCACCACTTTCTGCATTTCTTCAGCCAGCACATGCCGCTCTACCTGCAACTCGCTCAGCACTACCCGCAACACGCTGGCGAAATCCGGCAGGCCGGACGTGACGGCCAGGTCGATCAGTTCCACGCCCGGGGGCACCGGTAGCCCGGCATCGCCGATCACCAGGATATCGCCATGCCCCATACCGGCAATGACCCGCGACAGGGCAACGTTCAG
This sequence comes from Candidatus Pseudomonas phytovorans, assembly GCA_029202525.1. Taxonomy (NCBI): domain Bacteria; kingdom Pseudomonadati; phylum Pseudomonadota; class Gammaproteobacteria; order Pseudomonadales; family Pseudomonadaceae; genus Pseudomonas; species Candidatus Pseudomonas phytovorans. Next base: position 2,872,966 of record CP119325.1, on the reverse strand, counting down.
CAAGGGGGTTTTCTTCATGGTGCCAGCTCCGCCAGATAGGGAATCGACGGCTGGGCACCGGCACGGGTAACCGACAAGGCGGCGGCACGCTGGCCAAAGGCGATGGCCTCGCCCTCCTCAAGCCCCCGCACCAGCCCGGCAGCAAAGCCACCAATAAAGGTATCGCCAGCCGCCGTGGTGTCCAGCGGTTGCACCACCGGCGCCGGATAGTGCCAATGGCCTTGAGCAGTCACCAGCAAGGCCCCTTGCGCACCCAGGGTGATGATGACCTTACCCGCGCCCAGTTGTAGCAAGCGCTCGCCAGCACGCAGCGCACTGCCCTGGTCAGTGACGGGCATGCCGGTCAGGGCTTCGGCCTCGCTTTCATTGGGCATGAGGTAATCGATGTGGGCAAACCACTCTGCCGGCAAGGGGCCAGTGGCAGGCGCCGGGTTCAGGATTACCTGCTTGCCCAGTTCATGGGCCCTGGCCAGTGTCCAGGCCACGGTGTCGACCGGCACTTCCAGTTGGCAGATGACCACCTCGGCCGACTGCAGCAGCGCATCGAAGCGCCGCACCGCCTGTGGCGTCAGCAGGCCGTTGCCGCCGGGAATGATGACAATGCAGTTCTGGCTGGCAGCATCCACGGTGATCAGTGCCACACCGCTGGACACCCCGGGGCAAGTACTGACGCCCTGACAGTCGATGCCTTCGACATACAGCGCACGGTGCAGTTGCCGGCCGTAGTCATCGTCACCCACATTGCCGATCATTGCCACGCTGCCGCCCAGCCGTGCTACCGCCACCGCCTGGTTGGCGCCTTTGCCACCCGGCACGGTGAAAAAGCTTTCGCCGGGGAGCGTTTCGCCAGCGCGGGGCAGGCGCTGGGCGCGGGCCACCAGGTCCATATTGAGGCTACCGACCACCACGACCTTCGCATTCATGACGTTTCCTTAGCGCTAGCGGTAATCGTTGAACAGGTCCGGGCGTGGCCCGGTGGACTCACGTAGCACAATGCGCGGGGCTACGATGCGTTGCTCCGCCGCGCCTTGCCGGGGTGTGCCTATACGTGCCAGCAGCAGTGAAGCGGCGCTCTCGCCCAGCTCGCGAATCGACTGGCCCACCGTGGTCAGCGGCGGGTACACGTAGCGGCTGAGCTCGATGTCGTCGAAACCGATCACCGACAGCTCACCCGGTACGCTGATATTGCGTTCGGCTGCAGCACGCAGTACGCCAAACCCGATCATGTCGTTGCCGGCAAAAATCGCTGTGGGCCGCTTGCCCTCCAGCAACTGCGCCGCTGCGGCATGCCCACCTGGGCTTGTGAAGTCGCAGTGCAGCACACGGCTGCCCGGCACCGGCGCACCGACTTCGGCCATGGCACGGCGAAAACCGTTCAGGCGCAACTGGGTAACCCCGGTTTCGGCGGGGCCGCCGATATAGGCAACGTCGCGGTGGCCAAGCTCCAGCAGATGCTGGGTGGCCAGGTACGCGCCGTGCTCGTGGTCGATGCGCACCAGGTCGGCATCGACGCCTTCCAGCTCACGGTCAACGATGACCATCGGCGTGCGCACGCATGCCAGGCTTTGCAGCAGGTCGCTGTCCTGGCCCACCGAGGCCACCACCAGGCCGTCGATGCGCTTTTCCAGCAGCACGCGCAGGTAACTGCGCTGCTTCTTTGGGTTGTCGTCGGAGTTGCACAAAATCACACAGTAGCCGTTGCGTTCGCAGGCGTCTTCAATCCCCCGCGCCAGCTCGGCGAAGTACGGGTTGACGCTGTTGGGCACCAGCAGGCCGATGGTGGCCGTGCTGCGGGCCTTGAGTGAACGCGCCACGGCGCTGGGCACGTAGTCCAGCTCGATAATGGCGGCTTCAACCTTCTGCCGCACGTGTTCGCTGACCGGCCGGGTCTTGTTCAATACATGGGACACGGTGGTGTAGGAAATACCCGCCAGTGCCGCGACATCTTTGATGGTTGCCATGGTGTCAGTTCCGCCGGCCTGCGCGCCGGCTCCGGTAAGTGTCAAGCACCACGGCGATGACGATCACCGCCCCGGTGATGATGCGTTTGGTCGGCTCGCTGGCGCCAATCTGCGCCAGCCCGGCGGCCAATACGGAAATGATCAGTACGCCAAAGAAGGTGCTGATGACCGAGCCGCGCCCGCCCATCAGGCTGGTACCGCCGATCACCACGGCGGCAATCACCTGCAGCTCCAGGCCAGAACCGGCATTGGGGTCGGCTGCTTCAAGGCGCGATATCTGGAACAGCGCGGCCAGGCCTGCAAGCAACCCCATCAGGGCAAACACCAGCACTTTGTAAGGGCGCGGGTCGATGCCCGCCAGGCGCACGGCCTCTTCGTTGGTACCGATACCGATCAGGTAGCGGCCGAACACCGTGCGGGTCAGCACCCACTGGGCCAGCACAATCACCAGCAAGGCGATGATGAACGCGGGTGAAATACCAAAGGCCACCGGGTTTGAAAACCAGGCATAGGCATCGCCGATGTAGGCGGTGCGCGAGTCGGTGAACTGGTAAGCCAGCCCACGGGCCATTTCCAGCACACCCAGCGAGACGATGAACGAGGGAATCCGCCACGCCACGGTGACTCCGCCGGTAATGCTGCCGGCCAGCGCAGCCACGGCCATGCCCAGCAGCGCCGACGGCAGCGCGCCCCAGCCCCAGCCGAGGATCGCCACACTCACTGCCGAAGCCGCCAGGGCCAGCACCGAGCCCACCGACAGGTCAATGCCGCCGATGATCAGCACGAACGTCATGCCCACGGCCAAGACCATCAGGTCGGGGATCTGGTTGGCCAGGGTACTGAAGGTGTTGTACGACCAGAAGTGGCTGCTAAGGAACGAGAACAGCACAATCATCGCCAGCAAGGCGCCGGCCAGGCCCAGGTAGGTACCCAGGCCAAAGTAGGTGCCACTGCGGCGCACCGGGGCGGCGCCTTGGCTATCGAGCGGGGTGGTTTTCATGCGTCCATCCTGGGGGCTGCACCGTGCAGCAGCGCGTCACGTTTCTGATAACCGGCAAAGGCCGCAGCCAGCAGCTGGTCCTGGCTCCAATGGTCACGTTCGAAGGTGTCGATCAGGCGGCCGGCAGACAGCACAGCGATGCGGTCGCAGATCAACATCAGTTCACGCAGGTCGCTGGACACCACCACCAGCGCCCTGCCCTGGCGCGCCAGTTCGGCCAGCAGGCCGTAGATGTCGAACTTGGCACCCACGTCGATGCCACGGGTGGGCTCGTCGAACAGCAGCACCTGGCAGTCGCGCTCCAGCCAGCGGCCGATCACCACCTTCTGCTGGTTGCCGCCAGACAACTCGCCCACAACCTGATGGGCGCCGGCACTGCGAATGCGCATGGCCTGGATCTGGCGCTCGGCCAAGGCCTGTTCCGCCTGGCCATCCAGCACCCCGGCCCGCGACACCGCGCCCAGGTTGCCCAAGGCGATATTGGCGCTGATCGACTGCGTCAGCAGCAGGCCCTCACCTTTGCGGTCTTCGGTAATCAGGGCGATACCCGCCCGCACCGCGGCCTTGGGCGAGTCGATGGTGACCGCCTGCAGTGGCTGGCCGAGCGCGATGCTGCCACTGTCGGCACGGTCGGCGCCGTAGATCAGCCTCAACAGTTCGGTACGGCCGGCGCCGATCAGGCCGGAGATGCCAAAGATCTCCCCTGCCCTGACTTCAAACGACACCTCGCGCACCTTGTCCGCACGGCTGAGCTTGTCGATTCTGAGCAGCGGCGCACCGAGTTGCCGGCGGCCCAGGTCGATGTGTTCGCCCAGCTCGCGGCCGACCATCAGGTTGACCAGCTCGGCGCTGCTGTAGCGCTGGATCGGCTCGTCGCACACCAGCTTGCCGTCGCGCAGCACGACGATGCGCTGGGCCACGCGCTGCAATTCTTCCAGCCGGTGCGAGATGTAGACAATGGCCACCCCGCGCTCGCGTAGCCGCTCGATCTGGGTGAACAGCAGTTCCACCTCGCGCGCCGTAAGCATGGCGGTGGGCTCATCGAAAATCAGCACATGGCAGTCGCCGATCAGGTTGCGGGCGATCTCGACCATCTGCTGATGGCCAATGCCCAGCTCGCCGACCGGGGTGTCAGGGTCGATGGCGTCGAGCCCGACCTGAGCCATGGCGGCCGTGGCCTGCTGGCGCAGGCGTTTACGGCTGATCCAGCCGAAGCGGCTGGGCAGGTTGCCGAGAAACAGGTTTTCCGCCACGGTCAGCGTGGGCAGCAGGTTCAGCTCCTGCATGACCATGCGCACGCCAAGGCGCTCTGCCTCGCTGCGGCTGCCAGGCGCGTAGGCCTGGCCGCGGTAGGTCATGTGCCCGGTGGTGGGGGTTTCCAGGCCACTGATCAGCTTGGACAGCGTGCTCTTGCCCGCGCCGTTCTCGCCGGTCAGGGCCAGCACTTCGCCGGCGCGCAGGCTCAGCCCGACGTCGCCGAGCACAGGCTGGGCGTAGGTTTTACCCAGGCCACTGGCGGCGAGCACCACTTCATTGGCCGATGCAGGCATGGCCGTTTCTCCTGGGTGTCAGGGCTTTTTAGTGATGAGTTCGACCGGGGTCTGGATGACGTTGTCGGCATCCACATCAGGCTTCTCGCCCTTGACCATCTTCAGCGCGGCCTGAATGCCGTACACCGCCTGCTGGCTGGCCGCCTGGTCGAGGGTGGCCAGCACGCGACCATCGTCAAGCATCGGCTTGATGGCATTGATGTTGTCGTAGCCCACCACTTGCACCTGGCCGGCCTTGCCGGCTGCACGCACGGCCGAAACGGCGCCCAGGGCCATGCTGTCGTTGCCGGCCAGCAGGGCTTTCAGGTCGGGGTATTCGTTGAGCATGGAGGCGGCGACGGCGTTGCCTTTGTCGATTTCCCAATTGCCGCTTTGCACCGAGACGATTTTCATCTGCGCGGCGTCCATGGCGTCCTTGAAACCGGCGGTGCGCTGCTGGGCGTTGGTGGTGGTCGGCACGCCTTCGATGATGCCGACCTGGTCACCGGCCTTGAGCTTCTCGTTGGCAAGATAGTCGCCAACCAGCCGCGCGCCCTTGCGGTTGTCGGGGCCGACGAAGGGTACGCTGATGCCTTTGCTCTTGAGCAGGTCAGGGTCCAGGCGGTTGTCGATGTTGATCACCACCACACCCTGGTCCATGGCTTTCTTCACCGCTGACACCAGTGCCTTGGAATCCGCTGGGGCAATCACCAGCGCCTTGGCGCCGGAATTGACCATCTGCTCGACAATGCGGATCTGTTCGCTGGTATCGGTTTCGTTCTTGATGCCGTTGGCGATCAGGTCAAATTCATCGGCGTGGGCTTTCTGGTAGTCCTTGGCGCCGTCTTCCATGGTGCGGAAGAACTCGTTGGCCAGTGACTTCATCACCAGGGCGACCTTGGGCTTGTCTTCGGCATGGGCGGCAGACAATGGCAGGGCGAGAGAAAGGGAGGAAACGACAGCGAGGGCCAGCAGACGACCGGGGAACGGCAGTTTCATGGACGATGACTCCGAATCTTGTTTTTTTATCGGATCGCAAACGTTTGCGGTACCTAACTATGGAAACAAGACCTGATTTTGTCAAATGCGTTTGGCGCTTGGGGCCTAAGCGCTGGCTGAGCTGATTATCCAGATTTTTCCGAAAAACCGAACACCTTTTCCTATGTTTGTTCGGAATGTCGAATGGAACACTGCCCCTTGTAGGAGCGGCCTTGTGTCGCGATGGGCTGCGCAGCAGCCCCGGCAATGTGTGTTATGGCGCCAATTTCCGGGGGCGCTACGCACCCCTTTCGCGACACAAGGCCGCTCCTACAAAAGCATCGCGCGCAGGGTTGGTATGAAAGATGCCTTCAAGCCTGCGCGACTCAAAAAATCATCTCACTAGGAAGAGAGAGAACAATAACGATGAATGCCGCACTTAAAACCTTCGCCCCCAGCGCACTCGCCCTGCTGCTGATCCTGCCCGCCACTGCCTCCGCCAAAGAGGCCGAAACCCAGCAGAAGCTGGCCAACGTGGTCATCCTCGCCACTGGCGGCACCATTGCCGGCGCCGGTGCCAGCGCCGCCAACAGCGCCACTTACCAGGCCGCCAAGGTCGGCGTCGACAAGCTGATCGCCGGCGTGCCGGAACTGGCCGACATCGCCAATGTACGTGGCGAACAGGTGATGCAGATCGCCTCGGAAAGCATCAGCAACGAAGACCTGCTCAAGCTGGGCAAACGCGTCGCCGAGCTGGCCGAAAGCAAGGACGTCGACGGTATCGTCATCACCCACGGCACCGACACCCTGGAAGAAACCGCCTACTTCCTCAACCTGGTAGAGAAGACCGACAAGCCGATCGTGGTGGTTGGCTCGATGCGCCCGGGCACTGCCATGTCCGCCGATGGCATGCTCAACCTGTACAACGCCGTGGCCGTGGCCAGCGACAAGCAGTCGCGTGGCAAGGGCGTGCTGGTGACCATGAACGACGAGATCCAGTCGGGTCGTGACGTGAGCAAGTCGGTCAACATCAAAACCGAGGCCTTCAAGAGCGCCTGGGGCCCGATGGGCATGGTGGTGGAAGGCAAATCGTACTGGTTCCGCCTGCCGGCCAAGCGCCACACCGTCAATTCCGAGTTCGACATCAAGCAGATCAGCAGCCTGCCGCAGGTGGACATTGCCTATGGCTATGGCAACGTGACCGACACCGCCTACAAGGCGCTGGCCCAGAACGGTGCCAAGGCGCTGATCCATGCCGGTACCGGCAACGGTTCGGTATCGTCGCGGGTAGTGCCGGCGCTGCAGGAGCTGCGTAAAAACGGCGTGCAGATCATCCGCTCGTCGCACGTCAACCAGGGTGGCTTCGTGCTGCGTAACGCCGAGCAGCCGGACGACAAGAACGACTGGGTGGTAGCCCATGACCTGAATCCGCAGAAGGCGCGGATTCTGGCGATGGTGGCAATGACCAAGACGCAGGACAGCAAAGAGCTGCAGCGGATCTTCTGGGAATACTGAGATAGCAACAACCTCAGCAGTCGCCGGCTGCTGAGGTATTCTTCGCTATCGGATCAGAGACCCATGACCATTTCGTGCCAGGCCATGCCACCGTGGTCGGAAGGCGAAGGTCGCACGTACTGGTAGCCCATCTTGCGGTACAACTCGACATGCTGTTCCTTGCACATCAGGTGGATGGTCTGCTTGCCTTGCGCCTTCATGCGCGCGATGAATTCATTCATCAACAGCCTGGCGTAGCCCTTGCCTTGGTGGGAAGGGTCGACCACCACTGACATGATCACCACGTTGGGCGCCAGCGGGTCATGCCCGACCAGTTCTTTGAATGCTTCGTCGGACATCACCACTTTATGGGCGCAGCCGGAATTGATGAAGCCGACGATGCCTTGCGGGTCTTCGAGCAGCAGGAAGCCTTGTGGATACTGGCTGATGCGGGTGCGGATCTTTTCCAGGGTGGCGGCCTCGTCGCCTTCGTAGGCGCCGATCTCGATCTGGTAGCAGCGCTCGGCGTCAGCGACGACGGGCTGGCGGAATTGCGTGTTGCTCATGGTGCAGGCTCCGGACAACGGGTTGATGTGCAGTTCAATGAAAGTGGCCTGTTGCGATGCTATGGCTCGATACGCTTCAGCTCATTCAGCAACGCCATCAGTTGCTGCAGCTTCTCTTCCCCAAACTGCGCCTGGATCTTCTGGTAGTTGGCCTCCATGCCCTCCTTCATCGAGGCAAAGCACGCCTCGCCGCCTTCGGTCAGCGTCACGAATACCCGCCGCTGGTCCTGCGCGGCCTTCTGCCGGCGCACCAGCCCGTCGCGCTCCAGCCGCCCCAGCACCCCGGTCATGCTCGGTTTGAGGATGCAGGCCAGCTCCGCCAGCTGGTAATTCTCCAGCTCGCCATGCTGCTTGAGGATGCGGATCACCCGCCATTGCTGCTCGGTCAGGTCGTGCGCGTTCAGCAGCGGCCTGAAAAATGCCATCGCGGCCTCCCGGGCCTGCAACAGGCTCAGGGTCAGCGAGGGTTGCGTCTTGGTCATGGTCAAACCTGTGGTTTTTCTCAATTCACGATTTTAAGGGCATGCACGATGGAAAGTGCAATCTGTTCCACGGAAAACCCATTCAGGCCAGGCGCACGAGCTGCGACCATCCAGTGCAAACAACAACACGTACCGGGTGCGCCGCCATGGCCATTTCATTGCAACCCCGCCTGCCGCTGGCGGTATTCCCCGGGCGTGAGCTTGGCGTAACGGTTGAAGAAACGGCTGAAATAGGCCGGGTCCTTGAAGCCAAGCTGGTAACAGATTTCGTTGGCCGTGCTGCCGGAAAACAGCAACAGGCGCTTGGCTTCCTGCATCAGCCGCTCCAGCACCAGGCGTTTGGACGGCAAGTCGGCGATGCGCCGGCACACATCGTTCAGGCGCGCCTCGGTCACGCCGATCTGCCGGGCGTAGCGGGCCAGCGGCCAGTGTTCAAGATAATGCGCTTCGATCAGCGCGTTGAAACGGTGGAAGATCTTCAGGTCTTCATGCCGGGCCGGGGTCGACTCCAGCGAGTTGGGGCACAGCCGCAGCAGGCTGATCATGATCAACCGGGTCAACGACTGCAGCGCCGCCTCACGCCCCGGTTGCTGGGTGGCAAATTCGTCGCTCAAGGCGTCCAGCCAGCCTTGCAGGCGCTGCGCCTCGGCCTTGTATTCAGACGGCAGGTTGCCCAGCGCCACGCAGGCCGGCTGCACCTGCATGCCCGCCGGCAGCAGGCTGGCATCGGCTTCGATCAATTGCCAGACCAGTTGCTGGCGCACGGTCAGCACGTGCCCGTCGCTGTCCGCTTCGGTGACGAACGCGTGTGCCACCGTCGGCGGCGTGAGGAAAAACATCGGCCCGCCCTCGATGTACTGCTGGTCGTCCAGGTACACCCGCACCGTGCCCGACTTCACGTAATGCACCTGAAAAAACCGGTCATGCCGGTGCACCGGCATGTTGCGCCCGAAAAAGCCCGCCAGGTTGCCCAGCCGGTCGTAATGCACCTCGCTGTCGCTGTAGCGCTGGTCATAGACCTGGCCGATGTTGATGTTCGGTATCGGATGCCGGTCGCTCATGGCTGCTTGCTCGCAAATCGCTTGACCCTGTTGACGATGGCCCATGGTGCACTGCCTTGCCGGCAGGCGCTACAGGCCACCCCTTGACCATCGTTAACATATTAACTATAACATTAACACATTAACGAAATCCGCAGGACGGCCACCGCCCTGCACTGCCAGGAGAAGAGCATGAGCCATGCCCTGCATGACGTTGCCAGCGGCACCCTGTTTGGCGTCGCGCTGAACTACCAGGGTTTGCTGCAGCAGCACCAAGCGGCGTTCGTCGAAGCACCGTACAAGCAACTGCCGGTCAAGCCGGTGTTGTTCGTCAAGACCCCGAACACCCGCAACCAGCATGAAGGTCAGGTGGTGTTCCCGGCCGGTGTGCAGCGCCTGCAACCTGGCCCGGCGCTCGGCGTGGTGATTGGCAAGGACGCCAGCCGCGTCAGCGTGGCCGATGCCCTGAAGCATGTGGCGGGCTACACCATCGTCAACGAAGTGAGCCTGCCCGAAGACAGCTACTACCGCCCGGCAGTCAAGGCCAAGTGCCGCGACGGCTTCTGCCCGGTCGGCCCCGAGCTGGTACCCGCCAGCCAGGTGGTCAACCCCGATGCCTTGGGCCTGCGCCTGTATGTGAATGGCGAACTGCGCCAGCACAACAACACCGCCAACTGTGTGCGCACCGTGGCCCAGTTGATCGCCGAGATCAGCGAATTCATGACCCTGCATGCTGGCGACATCCTGATTACCGGCACCCCCGAGGGCCGCGTCGATGTACAGCCAGGCGACCGCGTCGATATCGAGATCGACGGCCTGGGCAAGCTGACCAACCACATCGTCGCCGAGTGAGGAATTACCTGTGAAACACGCCCGTATCCAGTTCGACGGCCAGGTCCACGATGTCACTGTCGAAGACGATCACCTGCGCCTGGCCGACGGCCGCCTGGTCCATCAGGACCAGGTCACCTGGCTGCCACCCGCCACCGGCAGCATGTTCGCCCTGGGCCTGAACTACGCCGACCACGCCAAAGAGCTGGCCTTCGCGCCGCCCACCGAACCGCTGGCGTTCATCAAGTCGCCGGGCACCTACACCGGCCACAACCAGGTCACCTGGCGCCCGGACAACGTCGAGTACATGCACTACGAGTGCGAACTGGTGGCGGTCATCGGCAAAGCGGCGAAGAACGTCAAACGCGAGAACGCTCTGGACTACGTAGCCGGCTACACCGTGTGCAACGACTACGCCATCCGCGACTACCTGGAAAACTACTACCGCCCCAACCTGCGGGTGAAGAATCGGGACGCCACCACCCCGGTCGGCCCGTGGATCGTCGACGCCGCCGATGTGCCAGACGTCAGCAACCTGAAGCTGCGCACCTGGATCAACGGTGAGTTGAAGCAGGAAGGCACCACGGCAGACATGATCTTCGACATCCCGCACCTGATCGAATACTTCTCCAGCTTCATGACCCTGCAACCGGGCGACATGATCGCCACCGGCACGCCAGAAGGCCTGGCCGATGTGGTGCCGGGTGATGAAGTGGTGGTGGAAGTGGAAGGCGTCGGTCGCCTGGTCAACCGTATCGTCAGCGAAGCTGACTTCTTCAAGAACAACAAGGCATGAGCAGCATGATCAAGCACTGGATCAACGGCCGTGAGGTCGAAAGCAAAGACACCTTCGTCAACTACAACCCGGCCACCGGCGATGCCATCTGCGAAGTCGCCAGCGGCGGCGCCGAGGAAGTGGCCCAGGCTGTTGCTGCGGCGAAAGAAGCCTTCCCGAAGTGGGCCAACACCCCGGCCAAAGAACGTGCCCGGCTGATGCGCAAGCTAGGTGAGCTGATCGAGCAGAACGTGCCGAAACTGGCCGAGCTGGAAACCCTCGATACCGGCCTGCCGATCCACCAGACCAAAAACGTGCTGATCCCGCGAGCCTCGCACAACTTCGACTTCTTCGCCGAAGTGTGCACGCGCATGGACGGCCACAGCTACCCGGTCGACGACCAGATGCTCAACTACACCCTGTACCAGCCGGTGGGTGTGTGCGGCCTGGTGAGCCCGTGGAACGTACCGTTCATGACCGCCACCTGGAAGACCGCGCCGTGCCTGGCGCTGGGTAACACCGCCGTGCTGAAGATGAGCGAACTGTCGCCGCTGACGGCCAACGAGCTGGGCCGCCTGGCGGTTGAAGCGGGCATCCCCAATGGCGTGCTCAACGTGATTCAGGGTTACGGTGCCACGGCTGGCGACGCCCTGGTACGCCACCCGGATGTACGCGCCATCTCCTTCACTGGCGGCACTGCCACCGGCAAGAAGATCATGCAGACCGCCGGCCTGAAAAAGTATTCGATGGAACTGGGTGGCAAGTCGCCGGTGCTGATCTTCGAAGATGCCGATCTCGACCGCGCCCTGGACGCTGCGCTGTTCACCATCTTCTCGCTGAATGGCGAGCGGTGCACCGCTGGTAGCCGGATCTTCATCCAGGAAAGCGTGTACCCGCAGTTTGTCGCCGAGTTCGCTGCCCGCGCCAAGCGCCTGATCGTCGGCGACCCGACCGACCCGAAAACCCAGGTCGGCTCGATGATCACCCAGCAGCATTACGACAAGGTCACCGGCTATATACGCATCGGCATCGAAGAAGGCGCACGCCTGGTCGCCGGTGGCCTGGAGCGCCCGGCCAACCTGCCGGCGCACCTGGCCAAGGGGCAATTCATCCAGCCTACGGTGTTTGCCGATGTGAACAACAAAATGCGCATTGCCCAGGAAGAGATTTTCGGCCCGGTGGTGTGCCTGATCCCGTTCAAGGACGAAGCCGAGGCGCTGCAGCTGGCCAACGACACCGAGTACGGCCTGGCCTCGTACATCTGGACCCAGGACATCGGCAAGGCCCACCGCCTGGCGCGTGGCATCGAGGCCGGCATGGTGTTCATCAACAGCCAGAACGTACGCGACCTGCGCCAGCCGTTCGGCGGCGTGAAGGGTTCCGGTACCGGGCGTGAAGGTGGGCAGTACAGCTTCGAGGTGTTTGCAGAAATCAAGAACGTGTGTATTTCCATGGGTAGCCACCACATTCCGCGTTGGGGCATATAAAGCCACCCCGATGGGGCAGTTAACCCTGTGGGAGCGGGCGTGCCCGCGAAGAATCCAACGCGGTGGATGGCACCGGCTACGCCGGTGTTCGCGGACTCGCCCGTTCCCACAGAGGATCGCGGCGGCCAAAACCGGGCAGGACCGTAGCCTCTACACGACAACAACATCCTTTAACGGAGCTTTCCATGGGCAAACTCGCTCTCACTGCCAAGATTACCCATGTACCGTCCATGTACATGTCCGAACTGCCTGGCCCGCGCCAGGGTTTTCGTCAGGCGGCCATCGACGGGCATCACGAAATCAGCCGCCGCTGCCGCGAGCTGGGCGTGGACACTATCGTCGTGTTCGACACCCACTGGCTGGTCAACGCCAACTACCACGTTCTGTGCGGGCCGCATTTCGAAGGCGTTTACACCAGCAACGAACTGCCGCACTTCATCAGCAACATGCCCTACGCCTTCCCCGGCAACCCCGAGCTGGGCAAGCTGCTGGCCGAGGAATGCAACCGCTTCAACGTCGAAACCATGGCCCACCATGCCACCACCCTGGCTCCGGAATACGGCACCCTGGTGCCGATGCGCTACATGAACCAGGACCAGCACTTCAAAGTGGTCTCGGTGTCGGCACTGTGCACCTCGCACTACCTGGCCGACAGCGCCCGCCTGGGCTGGGCCATGCGCAAGGCGGTGGAAGACCATTACGACGGCACCGTGGCGTTCCTGGCCAGTGGCTCGCTGTCGCACCGCTTCGCGCAAAACGGCCAGGCGCCGGACTTCGCCACCAAGGTGTGGAGCCCGTTCCTGGAAACCCTCGATCACCGCGTGGTGCAGATGTGGGAAAACGCCGAATGGGAAGAATTCTGCGGGATGCTCCCTGAGTATGCCTCCAAGGGCCATGGCGAAGGCTTCATGCATGACACGGCAATGCTGCTCGGCGCCTTGGGCTGGTCGAAGTATGACGGCAAGGCTGAGGTGGTGACGCCTTACTTCGGCTCTTCGGGCACTGGCCAGATCAACGCGATCTTCCCGGTCACGCCCCAGGATGGCTCGACGATTCCTTCGGCGCAGGCCGCCAATCCGGCCGCCGTCGCGTCCACCAGCCGCCTGTAACCCACCCGTTCGCGGCTGGCCTCCCTGGCGGGTGGCCAGCCGCTCCTCACCGAGGAGGCCCCCATGCCACACCTGGTTCTGCTGTACACACCCGACCTTGAAACCGACGCCGACATCCCCGGCCTTTGCCGCGCCCTGGCCGACACCATGCTCGAACAACGCGATGCCGAAGGCAAAGCCGTGTTCCCCACTGGCGGCACCCGTGTGCTGGCCTACCCCGCCGCCCATTGCGCGGTTGCCGACGGCCAAGGCGAATACGGTTTCCTGTACGCCAACCTGCGCATGGCTACCGGCCGCAGCGCCGAAGTGCACAAAGCAGTGGGCGACAGCTTGCTGGCGGTATTGAAAGCCCACCTGGGGCCCCTGCTGCAACAGCGCCCGATCGGCATCACCGTGCAGATCGACCAAAGCGCTGCCCAGGTCTACGACGCCAAGCACAGCACCTTGCACCCGCTGTTCAACCGCTAGCACCCATTCCCTTCCCGTCTCATTACAGAACAAGTACAAAAACATGAGCACACTCGAACAAGCCTCGCCGCGCGAGGCACACGCTGAACGGGCCGACAGTACCCACCGGGCAGTCACTTGGCGGCTGATGCCGCTGCTGCTGGTGTGCTACCTGTTCGCCCACCTGGACCGCATCAACATCGGCTTCGCCAAGATGCAGATGAGCCAGGACCTGCACTTGTCAGACACGGTCTACGGCCTGGGCGCCGGGCTGTTTTTCATTGCTTATGCGCTGTTCGGCGTCCCCAGCAACCTGCTGCTCGACCGCGTTGGCCCGCGCCGCTGGATCGCCTTCCTGATGGTGGTGTGGGGGTTGCTGTCGACCAGCATGCTGCTGATTGAAAGCAGCAGCGCGTTCTACATGTTGCGCTTTGCTCTGGGCGCGGCCGAGGCCGGGTTCTTCCCGGGCATTCTGGTCTACCTCAACCGTTGGTACCCGGCCGGGCGCCGCGCCCAGGTGACCGCGCTGTTCGCCATTGCCGTGCCGTTGGCCGGAGTGGTCGGCGGGCCAGTGTCCGGCGCTATCCTGGCGTTCATGCACGACACGGGCGGGCTGCGCGGCTGGCAGTGGATGTTCCTGCTCGAAGGCGCGCCGGTGGTGCTGCTGGGCCTGGTGGTGCTGGCCGTGCTGCCGGAGCATTTCGAAAAGGTGCGCTGGCTGGACGATCAGCAAAAAGCCACGCTGCGCGCGCAATTCGGTGAAGAAGAGCAGCGCAAGCCGGTGACCTCGTTCAGCGCCATTTTCGCCAGCCGCGCGCTGTGGCTACTGGTGGCGGTGTATTGCGCGGTGATGCTGGCGGTAAACACCCTGGCGTTCTGGATGCCCAGCCTGATTCACAGCGCCGGGGTGGCCAGCGACGCCAGTGTCGGCCTGCTCAGCGCCGTGCCGTATGTGGCCGGCTGCGTGTTCATGTTGGCGTGCGGGCGCTCCAGCGACCGCCTGCGTGAACGCCGCTGGCACCTGTGTGTACCGCTGCTGATGGCCGCCGCCGGCATCGCCATTGCCGCGATTGCGCCCGAGCAGGCGGTGCCGGTATTGGCTGGCCTGATATTGGCTGGCATGGGCGCCAGCGCCGCGCTGCCGATGTTCTGGCAACTGCCGCCAGCCTTCCTCAATGCCCGCACCCAGGCCGCCGGCATTGCCCTGATCAGCTCGCTGGGCAGCATCGCCTCGTTCTTCACGCCCTACTTCATCGGCTGGGTGCGCGACACCACCCACAGCGCCAGCCTGGCCCTGTACGTACTCGCCGTCTTCATCGCCCTGGGAGGCCTGCTGGTGCTGCGCACCCAGGCTGCCATCGTCAATCCTTGAATCAAGAGACCGTCCCCATGCTAGATAACGCTTTCATCCAGCAAGCCGCCGAACGCCTCGACCAGGCCGAACGCTCCCGCGAGCAGGTGCGCCAGTTCTCGCTGGACCACCCGGCAATCAGCATCGAAGATGCCTATGCCATCCAGCGCGCCTGGGTGGCGAAAAAGATCGCCGCCGGGCGCAAGCTGGTGGGCCACAAGATCGGCCTGACTTCGCGGGCCATGCAGGTATCGTCGAACATCACCGAACCCGACTACGGCGCCTTGCTCGACGACATGCTGTTCGATGAAGGCAGCGACATCCCCTTCGAGCGCTTCATCGTGCCGCGCGTTGAAGTGGAGTTGGCGTTCATTCTCGGCAAGCCGCTCAAAGGGCCCAATGTCACCGTGTTTGACGTGCTGGACGCCACCGAGTGGGTGATCCCGGCGCTGGAAATCATCGACGCGCGCATCCAGCAGGTCGACCCGCAAACCCAGGCCACCCGCAAGGTGTTCGACACCATTTCCGACAATGCCGCCAATGCCGGCGTGGTCATGGGCGGCCGTGCTGTACGCCCTACCGAAATCGACCTGCGCAAAGTGCCGGCGGTGCTCTATCGCAACGGTGTGATCGAAGAGTCCGGGGTCAGCGCTGCGGTGCTCAACCACCCGGCCAAGGGCGTTGCCTGGCTGGCCAACAAGCTGGCCCCGTACGACGTCACCCTGCAGCCCGGCCAGATCATTCTTGGTGGTTCGTTCACCCGCCCGGTCGCAGCGCGCCCCGGCGACACCTTCCACGTCGACTACGACATGCTCGGCTCCATCGCCTGCCGCTTCGTTTGAGGACCTGCCCATGGACATGCCCATCAACCACTTCAAGCAACGCCTGCACAGCGGCGAGCCGCAGATTGGCCTGTGGCTCGGCCTGGCCGATGCCTACTGCGCAGAGCTTGCTGCAAATGCCGGCTTCGACTGGCTGCTGATCGACGGCGAGCACGCACCCAACGACCTGCGCGGCATGCTCGCCCAGTTGCAGGCGGTGGCGCCCTACGCCAGCCAGGCGGTGATCCGCCCGGTAGTCGGCGATACCGCGCTGATCAAGCAGGTGCTGGATATCGGCGCGCAGACCTTGCTGGTGCCGATGGTCGAAAGTGCCGAGCAGGCGCGTCAGCTGGTCAAGGCCATGCATTACCCACCCAAGGGCATTCGCGGGGTGGGCAGCGCGCTGGCGCGGGCTTCGCGCTGGAACAGCATTGCAGGTTACCTGGACCATGCCGACGAGCAGATGTGCCTGCTGGTGCAGATCGAGAACACGGAAGGCCTGGCAAACCTGGACGAGATCGCTGCGGTGGAGGGTGTGGATGGCGTGTTCATCGGCCCAGCGGACCTGAGTGCGGCGATGGGGCATCGGGGCAACCCCGGGCACCCGGAGGTGCAGGCGGCGATTGAAGACGCCATCGTGCGTATCGGCAAGGCAGGCAAGGCTGCGGGTATTCTCAGCGCGGATGAAAAGCTGGCGCGGCGCTACATCGAGCTGGGTGCGGCGTTTGTGGCGGTGGGGGTGGATACCACAGTGCTGATGCGCGGGCTGCGCGAGCTGGCGGGGAAGTTCAAGGATATGCCTGTGGCCAGCAATGCCGGGGGTGGTGTCTACTAAGACATCATCAGCGGATGGCACCGGCTGTGCCGGTGTTCGCGGCTAAAGCCGCTCCTACAGGGACCGCGCCGTAGCTGCTGTTGGCGCTGAACCTGTGGGAGCGGGTTCACCCGCGAACACCGGCACAGCCGGTGCCATCCAACGCGATGTTCAGATGTTGATGAGGGCCTTGAGCACTGTCTTGAAGTTATCCAGCTGCTCTTCACTGAACTGCCCGAACACCTTGTCCTGCTGTTCCCTGGCAATGGTCCACAACGCCTCGGTCTCGTCCACGCCCTTCACCGACAAGCGCACCCTGCCCTCGTCATCGGCAATCAGCCCCTTGCGTTTGAGGTTGGCCACCGCCTCTTCAATCTCCAGCGCCGGCATCGCCACTTCGCGCTGCAGGTCGTTCAGGCTCAGCCCCGCATCGTTTTCAAGCACCATCAACATGCGTGCCTCGCTGGTACGCAGCCCGGTGCACAACTGGCGTGGCTGGTAATCCGCCTGGTAGGCGCGCAACGCCTGGGTCATCAGGTAGTACAGGTTGTGCTGCAGGCGGCCCTGGAAGTGGCTGCTCGGCGCCTGCCCCTCTGCGGGCTGGGTCATGCGGGTATGCGGCAGCACCATGGAATAGGCGCCCTGGTGGTACAGCAGCGGCGAGCGGCCAAAATCATCGAAGGCCACCACCTTGCCCACCAGAATCCAGTGATCGCCACCGTCCAGCTGCTGGTACTTTTCACACTCGAAGCGCGCCGCGCAGTCGGCAAACAGCGGCGCACCGCCGGTGCCGGTTTCGTAGTCGATGCCGGCAAAACGGTCTTCTTTCGGGCGAGCAAAGTTGTTGGACAGGTCGATCTGGTCCGCCGCCAGAATGTTCACGGCAAAATGCGAGGCCTCTTCGAACACTTCGTGGCTGGTCGAGCGTTTGTCGATGCTCCACAGGATCAGCGCCGGGTCCAGCGATACCGAGTTGAAGCTGTTGGCGGTAACGCCGACTTTGCGGCCACTGGCCCCGGCAGCCGTGACCACGGTCACGCCGGTGGCGAAGTTGCCCAGGGCGCGGCGGAAGGCGCGTGCATCGAAGGTTTCATTGGACATGCAAGACTCCCGGGCAGGCCTGGCAGCCTGCCCTGTTTGTTGTTGTGCTTGTAAGGGATGGTTGAAAACAGGTGTCGGCTCAGACCATTGCCGGGTCAGGCTCCAGGCCCATGAGCTCGCGGCCGAGGATTTGCGAACATACGTCATAGTCGGTGTAGGCATGGGCACCGGTCATGTGCGAATCGCGGAACAGCCGCTGCAGTTCGTTACGCTCGAACCAGGCGCCACCACCGGCGGCTTCCATCAGGCGGTCGACGGCCTGGATGCACATTTTCACGGCATAGCCCTGGTTGGTACGCCAGAACGCCAGCGTGCCACGCGATGGGTATTCGTGGCGGGCGCTGTGCTCGGCAATCTCGTCCCAGCTCTTTTCCAGCAGTGCACGTGCAGCAGCCACCTGGTGGGTCGACTCGGCCAGGCGCATCAACGCCGGGGTGGCGGCGCCCACTGCAGCACCGGTGTAGGCACGCACGCGGTTGCGGGTTTTCTCGCGGAATACCTCCAGCATACGCTCGGCAACGCCCAGGCTGACCGTGGAGAAGCCGCTGGCAAAATAGGGGCGGTACGGGGCGAAGAAAATCTTGCTGTCGGGGTACAAACCAAAGCCCGCCGACTTGCCCTCCATCATGTCCTTGGCCTTCTGGATGCGGTGCTCGGGTACGAAGGCGTCACGCACGATAAGGGTTTTGCTGCCACTGCCGCGCATGCCCACGGCATACCAGTCATCACGGATTTCATAGTCGCTGCGTGGCAGAATCGCGAAGCAGTAATCCTGAGTGCCTTCGGCGTTCTTGCGGCGGAATCCGAGGATCGCCCATTCGGCGTGGTCGCAACCGGAACTCCAGCCCATTTCGCCGCTGAACGACACGCCGCCCTCAACCTCTTCAGTGCGGCCGAACGGCGCGATACTGCTGCTGGCGGTAGCGTCCGGGTTGCTGCCCCACACCTCCTGCTGCAGCTTGGCCGGGAACATTGCCATCTGGTGGCTGTGGGTGCACAACAGGCTCATGGCCCAGGCGGTGCTGGCGCAGGCCCCCGCCAGCAGGGCGATGCACTGGGCAAACTCTGGCAGAGTGATTTCCATACCGCCGTAGTGCTTGGGCAAAAAGGCGCGGTGCATGCCGATGCTTTTCAGCAAGGCGATATTCTCTGCCGGTACACTGCGGTCCTGCTCAGCGGCCATGGCATTGGCGGCGATGGTCGGCAGGACGGACTTCAGGTCTTCCAGCAGGGGGTTTGGCGTTTTCATGAGCGGTCTCTTTCTTATTGGATTCAAAGACGCGATCAGTATGTGAGCGGCAACTGGGCCGCGGAATGCACGTTACGAGGGGAACATTGCACTTTCCATGGCCTGCGGAAATTGCCTGGCGACAAGCATTGACCCGTGCATTTTCGATCACCACAATCCCACCCTCAAGACGCGCGCGGCCCGCCGCGCCCCTGATGGAGCGATGCTGTTGAAAGACCTTTCCCCTTCTGCGGTGCGGGTGTGCGATGCCGCCGTCGGCCACTTCGCCGAGTACGGCTATGACGCCTCTTCGCTGAACGAAATCGCCCAGTTGGCGGGTATGCGCAAGGCATCCCTGTATGCGCACTTTGCCAACAAGGACGCCTTGTTCGTGGAGGTATTCCAGCGTGCGCTGGTGCAGGAAACAGCCTTTGTCGAGCACGGCTTTGCGCAGGAAGGCCGCGACGGCCTGGCGCCGGGGCACTGGCTGGCCCTGCACCTGGCCGAACGTTATCGCGACTCGGCCGAGCTGCGCTTCGTGTTGCGCACAGCGTTCCTGCCCCCGTCAGGGATCAAGCCGATTGTCACAACGGGCTTCGAAAACTACCTGAACGGCATACGCGAAGGGTTCTGTGTGGCCCTGCAAGCTCGCCATGGCTGGGCGCGTGAGCAGCACAGCCGCCTGGCGCTGTATGCCGATGCTTACCTGGGCATCATCGACAGCCTGTATGTAGAGCTGATGTACGCAGGCCCCGCTGCCTATGAGCGCCGCGCGGCAGCACTGCTGAAAGTGCTCGAAGACTCACTGTCACTCAACGGCTGACGCTTGGCGCGTCAGGGTTTGATCTTCTTCATTTCATCCAGCAGTTGCATCAGCTGCTGCAGCTTGTCTTCGCCAAACTGGGCGAGGATCTTGGCGTAGTTGCTCGCCATCTCTTCGCTCATGGCCAGAAACGCCTGCTGGCCGGCCTCGGTCAGGCGGATGTACACCCGGCGCTGGTCCTCCGGCGACTTGCGCCGCGCCACGATGCCGTCACGCTCCAGGCGCTTGAGCACCCCGCTCATGCTGGGCTTGAGGATACAGGCCAGCTCCGCCAACTGATGGCTTTCCAGCTCGCCTTGCTGGCGCAGGATACGAATGACCCGCCATTGCTGCTCGGTCAGGTCATGGGCATTCAACGCCGGGCGGAAGAACGCCATGGTGGCTTCGCGCGCCTGCAGCAAGGTCAGGGTCAGGGAAGGTCTTGGTGTGGTCATGCGGGCTCTGAAGGGCTGGAATCAGCAAACCGGCGAGTATGGCAGTGCATAATCATTAATACATTAATAGAATGATTTCCACCCATTTCCAGGCAGCAACGCCAGCCGTCGGTTGCGCCTCAGGCCATCGCCTGGGCCCGGTAATCCTTGGGCGAGCGCTCGAACTGTTTCTTGAACGAGCGGCTGAAGTGCGCCGAGTCGGTAAACCCCCACTTGTAGGCGATCGAGGTGATCGATTCGCTCCTGAAGAACGGGTTGGCCAGGTCATCGGCGCTGCGCTTCAGGCGTGCCCGCTGAATATAGCGGCACACGCTATCGCCTTCCTCCTCGAACAAACGGTACAGGTGGCGCACCGAGATGTTCAGGCGCCCTGCCAGGTTGGCCGGGCTAAGCCCGGGCTGTGACAGCGACTCGTCGATGACTTGCTGCACGTAACCGCGCAGGTTGGCACCGTTCAAGGCTTGGAGGTTGCCCGGCGCTTCACCATGGCGCTCGAAGCCCGGCTCCAGCAGGGCGATGAAGGCAGTCTGCAGCGCGTCGCCCTGGGCGCCATCGCCGCTTACGTTACCGTCCTTGCACAGCTGGTCCATCAGCACATGCAGCATGCGCCCGCAGGCGTTGGTCGAGGAGATCTTGCCAAACATCGGGCCGCTGCCCTGCACGTACTTGCGCACCTGCTCACGCGACAGGGCCAGCGAGACATGCTCGATCAAGCCGCTGGGGGTGATCTCGCAACGCCCGACCGAATCCATCAGCAGCAGCTCACCCGGCGCCAGGCTGACCTGCACGCCGCCCTGGCACACGGTGGAATGCCCGGCACGCTGGCTGACCAGAAAGCAATGCTGATCATCGTCGAGGGTGGGATTTTCGCCCAGCCGGCGGATGTTGCCGGCGTTGGTGCGCAAATTGGCCAGCGGTAAGCCTGCGCGGGAAAAGGTGGAAATTTCGCCGATGAACAGCGAGTGGTTGGACGCAAGCTCCGTCTCGAAGCGGCCACAGATCTGCTGCAAGGCCGTGGTCCAGCGTTCCAGCCCATAACGGTTGGATTGTTGAGTATGCATGGCTACCCTCGACGCAGGATTTGTTGTTATGCGCACATTGTTAACATGTTATCTATGTACGCACAACTGTCATCATTCGTCGGTACATACCGCAAGGCGTATGCCAGGTTGCGTCAAAGGCTGGGTAGCAAGGCGTTGAACTGGGCCAGGCTGGCCATCAGGTGCGCCCGCTGCTGCGGGCTGATCGGGATGTAGCGGCGAAACGCTGGCATGCGGTTGACCACTTCGCTGCCGCCCATGTGCTCCAGTGTCAGCAACCATTGGCCGTCGCGCCAGGCCAGGGTCAAGCGCTTGAAATCCAGTGGCATCAGGGCTGCCACCAGTGCTGCCTGCTGCAGCAACCGGTCACGCAGTTGAGCGAAGCGTACACGGTCACCCTTGCGGTACACGCACGCCAGGCCGGTGCGGCGTAACGCACCGGTGTGGCGCAGCTCCAGGCTGACATCGCCCCCTTGCGGGGCAGGCAGCAACAGCTGGAACTCACAGGTGACGATATGCATCAGCAGGTGGGCTTCGATGCGTTCGTGCACCTGAGCCTGCCAGCCCGGTACCGGGCCGTGGAGCACCCCGGCAGCCAGGTTCTGCTGCCCCAGGTTGCGCGCCAGGCATGCCAGCGTCGTCCCGGGTCGGTAACCGGAAGGCGCTCGTGGCGCCAGCAGGCGTTCACGCAAACTTCTGATCATGCAGCACGTGCTCCACGGCGTGGCCAGGTTCGGCGGCGAACTCTTTCTCTAGCACATCCTCAACCCGTGCCGGCTTGAACGGGTTGACCTTCTGCACGCACAGCGTCCAGAACAACGCATAGGCCGCAGTAGCACCCAGCATGATGGCGAACGGCACGTAGACATCGGCAGGGTTCATGCCTGGCGGCGTGATGAACGCCATGCCGATGAGGATGCCACTGCTGGAGAAGATCTGCGGCAACGGGAACAGTGGCGAGCGGTAGGCCCGCGGCAGGTCCGGGCGGCGAATGCGCAGGATCACCACCGACAGCGTCACCAGCAGGTAAGCGGTACTCCACGCGCACACGGCGGCCAGCACCAGGTGCAGGATGTTGTCCGGGTTGCCGCCCAGGTACCAGGCATGCAGGCAAGGGATCAACGCCACCACCAGAATGCACAGTAACGGCGTTTTGAAGCGCGGGTGCAGGTAGGTGAACACCTTGGGCAACGCGCCGTCGACCGCCATGCCGTAGAGAATGCGTGGCACACCGGCCATCAGTGTGTTGATGGTTGCCGCACCGGCGAACAAAAAGCCGATACCCAGCCACACCGGGCCGATGTCGCCCATCACCTGCTCAGCGAAACGCGGGATGGCCATGGGCGTGTCCAGCAGGTGCACGCCGCTGGCGGCATCGAGCACCACGTTTTCCACCTGGCGCTTCATCGCCGCACCGTAGATGAACATGCAGCTGGCCACACCAAACAGGCCCAGCGCCATGGCCCGTGGCAGCACCCAGGCCGAGCGGCGCAGCTCAGGCGCCAGCGGTGTGACGAACTCGCAACCGACGAACATGAACATGGCCATGCCGACCAGCGACAGGATGGTCATCAGGTCGGTGCCCACCAGTGACACGCCGAACGGACCGTCCAGCTCCACTGCTGGAGCAGCAATAAGGCCGAGCACGCCGAACACCATCAAGGTGGTCCACATACCAAAGGTAAGCACCACTTCCGCGCGGCTGAAGGCGCTGACACCAAAGGCATTGAGCACCGCGAACGCCACCACGAAGCACACCCCCAGCAGCCACGAACCGCCGGCAGATTCCGCCAGGGTATTGAGGTGCTCGAAGTTCACCAGCGCCATCACCCCCGACAAAATGGTTTCGGCGGTGCCGGCGAACACGTGCACGATCAGGTAGGCCGACAGCGTGCCGGTGATGGCGAAGAAACGGCCCATGCCGCAGTTGATGTAGTCGTACACCGAGCCTGTGGTCGGCAGGATCGAAGCGGCTTCGGCGAATGTGGTGGACTGCGCGAGCATCATCAATGCAGCGATGACCATGGCCACGGCGAAGGCGCTGCCGCCGATGCCAAAGCCCATGGTTGCGGTGAGGATCACCGGGCTGGCCATGATCAGCCCGACGGTGCTGGCCAGGGCGGTGGGGAAACCGACCGTGCCGCGGTTGAGGTGCTCGGTGAGCTTGTTATTGAGTGACATCGTATGCCCCGGCTTGTTTTTATGGCGTTGAACGAGTGATCACTGTGCGCTGCAGGTGGCATGGCGTCTTGCCAATGGCTGCCGCCGCCCTTGTTGCTGCCTGCCAGCGCCCTCTGTTCATGCCTGCATCGGCCTCATCGCCGGCAAGCCTGGCAGCCACAGTCATGCCCCTGTCACGCAGGCACAAGAACCGCTCTGCCCCGCTCACTAAGCTGCAGGCTTTGGCCACCTGCCCCGGAGTTTGCATGAGCGACATCACCCTCCTCCCTGCCGTCACGGCCTTCCTGGCCCGCGAGCATGGCGTGTTCATCCACGGCCAGCACCTGGCCAGCCAGTCGTCCTCGAACATCGCCGTGGTCAACCCGGCCAACGGCCAGACCATCGCCCACATCGCCGACGCCAACCAGGCCGATGTCGACCATGCCGTCAGCTCCTCGCGCCAAGGGTTTACCGCCTGGTCGCACACCAGTCCCGCCGCCCGCGCCGCGGTGCTGTTCAGGCTGGCCGACCTGCTGGAAGCCAATCGCGAAGCGCTGGCACAATTGGAAACCTTGCAATCCGGCAAGCTGATCGGCATTTCCCGTGCCTTTGAAGTAGAGCAGGCCGCGCACTTCCTGCGCTACTACGCCGGCTGGGCCACCAAGATCACCGGCCAGACCATTACCCCGTCGCTGCCTTCTTTCGCCGGTGAGCGCTACAGCGCCTTCACCCTGCGCGAACCGATTGGCGTGGTGGTGGGCATCGTGCCATGGAACTTCGCCACCATGATCGCCATCTGGAAGCTGGCCTCGGCCCTGACCACCGGCTGCAGCATCATCCTCAAACCCAGCGAATTCACCCCGCTGACCCTGCTGCGCATTGCCGAACTGGCCACCGAAGCAGGCCTGCCGGCCGGTGCACTGAACGTGCTGACCGGGGGTGGCCTGGTGGGCAAGGCGCTGATCGAGCACGCCGGTACCGACAAGGTCTCGTTCACCGGCTCCGTGCCCACCGGTATCGCCGTCGGCCAGGCCGCCATGGGCGCCAAGCTGACTCGTGCAACGCTGGAACTGGGTGGCAAGAACGCGGTGGCTTTCCTGCCCGACGTGGCCGTGGATAAGGCAGTCGATGGCATCATCGAAGCCGGCTTCCTGCACTCGGGGCAAATCTGCGCCGCGGGCGAGCGCTTCTATGTGCACCGCTCACGCATCGATCCACTGCTGGATGCTCTGTCCCAGCGGCTGGGCCAACTGAAAATCGGCTCACCGCTGGACGAAACCACCCAGTTCGGCCCGGTGGCCAACAAGCCGCACCAGCAAAAGCTGGCCGATCTGTTCGCCATCGCGCGCGCCGAGGGCAGCCAGATCATTCACGGCGGCAAGATAGGCGACGGCCCAGGCTGTTTCGTCGAGCCCACGGTGATTCTCGCCAAATCAGCCAGCGACACCCTGCTCAACCAGGAAACCTTCGGCCCGGTGGCCACCTTCCTGCCGTATGACGACGAAGACGAACTGCTGCAGTTGATGAATGCCTCGCCCTACGGCCTCAGCGCCAGCCTGTGGACCAATGACCTGGGCAAGGCCATGCGCATGATCCCCGAAATCCAGGCCGGTACCTTGTGGGTGAACATGCACACCCTGCTCGACCCGGCTGTGCCGTTTGGCGGCATCAAGGCTTCCGGCATTGGCCGCGAGTTCGGCTCGGCCTTCATCGACGATTTCACCGAGCTGAAGTCGGTGATGATCCGCTACTGACCACGCCCCTGGCCAAGGCGTGCAAGCGCCTTGGCAGCCTCGAACAAGACCCCGCCCCGCCGCACACGCCCTAATAGGCCATCGCCGCCAACCGCGATGGCCCCTCGTCAGACCGAGGGCGCCCCCGAACAACAAAGGCCCCTGTGAAGGTGCCGAGAACAATCGAGGGATGTGTAATGGTCAAACCGCAAACGCTGTCCACCTTGGCCCTGGCAACCTTGCTGGCCAGCCAGGCCGCGCCGGCCGTTGAGCTGTACGCCGACGATGACAGCCACCTGAACGCCGACATGCTGGCGGTATGGGGCATGTTCAACAGCCGCAAGAACTACGACGGCACCACAGGTGGTTCGACCTGGCGCGAAGGCTTTATCAAGTATGGCCTCAGCGGGGACCAGGGCCTGGCCGGCAACGGCACGCTGTATGGCAGCCTGAACTGGGTAAGCTCGGCCACCTGGGGCGATGGTGATGCAGCCGGCAACACCGACGGCACGGAACGCACCACCAAGATCGAGGACGCCTTCCTCGGCTGGCGCTCAGCCGACCTGTTCCCCACGCTGGGCAAGGATGGCGTGGACGTTTCCGCCGGCCGCCAGACCATTCGCCTGGGCAGTGGTTTTTTGATCAACGACGACGGCCCGAACCTGGGTAATGGCGTCGCCGACGGTGCCCTGGACCGCGGCGGTGCTTACTACCTGGCCGCCCGTCACGCCTTCGACCGCACCGCAATGCTGCGCCTGGGTGGTAGCGAAGGCCTGCATGGCAGCCTGCTGTGGCTCAAATCCGATAACCGCGCCCAGGCGGAAACCGAACTGGCCGCCGGCACACTGGACTACACCCACGCCCTGGGCACCCTGGGGCTGACCTGGATTCACGGCATCGACGTTACCGACCAGTGGGCCAGCGACTTTCAAAAAGCCCGCGAGGGCATGGACGTGTACAGCGTGCGCGGTGAGGGCAGCGCCGGCATCGACAATGCCAGTTTCGCTTTTGAATACGCCTGGCAGGACAAGACAGATGGCCCCGAGCAAGCCTGGTATCTGCAGGCCGGCTACACCTTTGCCGACCTGCCGTGGGCGCCGTCGGTCACCTATCGCTATACCCGTTACTCGGCGGGCTGGGACGCGCTGTTCAGCGGCCTGTCCAGCGGTTACGGCACCTGGTTTCAGGGTGAGGTCGCCGCCAATTACGCCGGCCCTTTCAACAGCAATACTGGTATTCACCATGTGGGCGTGAAGGCGACGCCGCTGGAAAACCTCACCGTCGGCGCGTTGTACTTCGACTTCGACACCGTGCGGACCCGCGACAGCCTCAACCTCGATGCCCGGGAGCTGGACCTGTATGTGGAATGGGCGGTCAACGAGCATTTGATCATCAGCCCGCTGGTGGGGCTGTACCAGCCGCGCAAGGATGAGAGCAACGGCGGTAATCAGGTGGGGGGGAATGGCACCAATGTGTATAGCCAGCTGACCGTGGCTCTGCCGTTCTGAGTTCGCCGAGGCGGCTGCATCGCCTGGTAGATCGAGCGCCGCCCGCGCGGCGCATCGCGAGCTGCGCTCGCTCCCACGTTTTTTTCGGGCCAATTATTCCTGGGGAATTTGCGCGCGAACGCCTTGGCGCATGACGCGATATCGCGCCGTACATACAAGGCGGTCGCGCGCGCCTGTAACAGGCGTTACTGGCCAAAAAAAAGGTGGGAGCGAGCGCAGCTCGCGATGCGCCGCGCGGGCGGCGCTCGATCTCCCAGGCGCCGAACTTTTCAGGGCGAACAACGTTTGACCTTGCCTGGCCCGGCGCATAATATTCGCCAACCTACCGATCGGTAGGTGAAAAATCAGCCAGAGAAAACCATGCAAGCAGATCCCGCTCCCCCAACACCATTGCGCTTCGCCCTGGGCCTTGGCCTGATCGGCGCCCTCGGCCCGTCCGCTGTCGACATGTACCTGTCGAGCCTGCCGGAAATCGCCAGCCACTATCAGGCAAGCTTCACCCACGTGCAGTTGACGCTGACGTTCTTCCTGCTGGCCATGGGCGCCGGCCAGTTGCTCTTCGGCCCCATCGTCGACGCCTTTGGTCGGCGCAGGCCGCTGCTGACCGGCCTGTTGCTGTTCATCCTCTGCTCACTCGGCGCAGCCGCCGCTCCCAGCCTCGACGCCCTGATCATCCTGCGCTTCTTGCAGGGCCTGGGCAGTGCGCTGACCTTGGTAGTAATCATGAGCATGGTCCGTGATGTCAGCCAGGGCGTAGCCGCGACCAAGCTGTTCGCCCTGCTGATGACCATCGAAGGCGTGGCGCCGATCCTGGCCCCGGCTCTGGGCGGCGTGATCGACGCGCATTTCGGCTGGCGCGCCGTGATGCTGGTACTCGCCGGCATGGGTTTGGCCGTGCTGGTCAACAGCCTGCTGAACCTGCCAGAAACCCTGCCCCTGGGTAAACGCGAACCGCTGCGCCTGGGCCACGCCTGCCGTACCTACCTGGCCATCCTCGCTGACCGCCGCTTCCTGCGGCCGACCCTGGCAGTGGCGGCGGTGTTCTTCTTCCTGTTCGCCTACATCGGCGGTGCCACCCTGGTGTACCAGGCCCACTACGGCCTGAGCGCCCAGGCCTTCGGCCTGCTGTTCGGCGCCACCGGGGTATCGATCCTGTTCGGTGCCATGACGGCCAGCCGCCTGATCAGCCGGCTGGGCCTGAATACCCTGACGCGTGCAGGCGTGCTGTGCATGGCCGGCGGCGCCTGCATCAGCCTGCTCGGCGCACTGACGGGGCTGGGGCTGCCGGGTGTGGCCAGCGGCATGGTGGTGGCCCTGTTCGGCTTGGGGATCGCCGAATCGACGCTAATGTCGCTGGTGATGGCCTCGCAGGACAAGGCACTGGGCTCCACCGCAGCGCTGCTGGGCGCCATCCAGCTCTCGGCCTCTGCCGGCGCGGCCCCCCTGGCTGCGGTGGTGCTCAACCACGGGCCGACCGCATGGGCGGCGCTGCTGGCCCTGTGCACCCTGGTGGTGTGCCTGCTGACCGCCCTCAGCCTGCGCGACACCCCCGCCAGCTTTTCGCTCGCTGGCCACTGAAGCGCTGGCACTGACGGTCAACTCGGCTGGCAGGCAGGCACAAGACGACCTACCAGTCGTTAGCGAAACTGGTTGCCTCGATACCAACAATAAATCCGACGGCAGCCAGCCCTGCGAGACCCGCCATGACCCTCGATACCAGAATTGACTTCATCTACCTGTCCGAGCAGGACATGATCCGCGCCGGCGTCACCGACATGCCCGCCTGTGTCGACACCATGGAAGAAATGTTCGGCCTGCTGTACCAGGGTGACTACCGCATGGCCGGCCCGAACAGCGACTCGCACGGCGCGATGATCACCTTCCCCGAGCACTCGCCATTCCCCAACATGCCCAAGCCCACGGCCGACCGGCGCATGATGGCGATGCCGGCGTACCTCGGTGGCCACTTTCAGACCGCAGGCGCCAAGTGGTACGGCTCCAACATCGCCAACCGCGAGAAAGGCCTGCCCCGCTCGATCCTGATGTTCACCCTCAACGATGCCGACACCGGCGCGCCACTGGCGCACATGTCGGCCAACCTGCTGTCGGCCTATCGCACCGGCGCCATCCCGGGTGTCGGCGCCCGCCACCTGGCGCGCAAAGACGCCAAGGTCATCGGCCTGGCCGGCCCGGGTGTAATGGGCAAGACCACGGTCGCCGCGTTCATGGCTGTCTGCCCGCTGATCGATACCCTCAAGATCAAGGGCCGTGGCCAGAAGAACCTGGATGCGTTTGTCGCCTGGGTGAAAACCAGCTTCCCGCAAATCACCAATGTTCAAGTAGTGGAAACCCTGGAAGACGTCGTGCGCGGCTCCGACCTGGTCAGCTACTGCAGCTCCGGCGAAGTCGGCGACCCCAGCCAATACCCGCTGGTGCGCCGCGAGTGGGTCAAGCCCGGCGCCTTCCTGGCGATGCCCGCGCCCTGCAGCATCGACGCCGGCATGGAGCAGGACGACGTGCGCAAGGTGGTGGACAACACCGGCCTGTACGAAGCCTGGTTCGAAGAGCTGCCCAAGCCTGCGCACAACCACGTGCCGCTGGTAGGCGTGCGCTTCATGGACATGATCGCCGAAGGCAAGCTGGCCGCCGAGCAGGTGGAGGACATCGGCAAGATCATCAGCGGCGACGCACCGGGGCGCCTGCATGACGACGAAATCATCCTGATGTCGGTGGGCGGCATGCCCGTCGAAGACGTGGCCTGGGGCACCGTGGTGTACCGCAAGGCGCTCGAGCAAGGCATCGGCGTGAAGCTCAACCTCTGGGAAACCCCCGTTCTCAGCTGATCCCCCCACAACCGGATAACAAGGCAAAGCCCATGACACACATCACCAAACTGAAAACCGGCTCCAGGTTCGAAGACATGGCCAGCTACTCCCGCCTGGTGGCGGTGGACAACTGGATTCATGTGTCCAACACCGCCGGGCGCAACCCGCAGACCCAGCAGATTCCAGAAGACGTTATCGAACAGACCCACCAGGTGTTCGCCAACATCGAAACCGCCCTGGCTGCGGTCGATGCCAGCCTGGCCGACGTCATCAACTCTCGCGTGTTCATCCAGGACCCTGCCGATGTGCCACGGGTGATGGACGTGATCGGCGAGAAGTTCCGCGGCATCGACCCGGCCACCACCGTCACCTGCCCGCCGCTGGGCTCGACCGTGTACAAGGTCGAGCTGGAAGTCACGGCCTACCGCGGCGCGGGGCAAGCGCAGGTGACGATGATCCGCCTTGGCCAGTGAGGCCGCTGGCCAACCCTGAGCACTGACCCTGTCCCAACCGCATCGAGTAAAGCCATGTCTCCCACGATCGCCCCTGTGCAAACCAGCGCCCGCCACCCCGACGCCACCACCGTGGTGATCATCGGCGGCGGCATTATCGGCCTTACCGCCGCACTGAGCCTCGCCGAACGCAACATACCGGTGGTGGTGCTGGAAAAGGGGCGCATCGCTGGCGAGCAGTCGTCGCGCAACCTGGGCTGGGTACGCAAGACCAACCGCCACGCCCACGACATCCCCCTGGCGCTGGCAGCTGACAGGCTGTGGGCCGAGATGCCCGCCCGCGTGGGCAGCGACGTCGGCTATCGCCAGGCCGGCATCATGTTCATCGGCCGCAACGACACCCAGATGGGCATGCACGAAGGCTGGCTGAAAAGCGTCGAGGCGCTGGGCCTGGATTCGCGCCTGCTGAGCTCGCGCGAAATCGCCAACATGGTCCCAGGTGGTCGAGCGGATTGGGCAGGCGGCATCTTCACCCCTTCGGACGCCCGCGCCGAACCCACCCTGGCCGCCAGCGCCATCGCCCGGGCGGCAATTGCCAAAGGCGCGGTGGTGGTGGAGAACTGCGCAGTGCGTACCTTGGTCACCGCAGCTGGCCGGGTCAGCGGGGTGGTCACCGAGCAAGGCGAAATCCGCTGCGACCAGGTATTGCTGGCCGGTGGCCTGTGGTCGCGCAAGTTCCTTGGCAACCTGGGCATCAACCTGCCGACCTTGCCGCTGACCTGTTCCGTGCTGCGCACAGAACCCATGGACGGGCCAACCGACATCGCCGTTGGCGCACCGGACTTTTCCTTCCGCAAGCACAAGGATGGCGGCTACATCATCACCCAGCGCGGCGCGCTGGATGCCTTCCTCACCCTCGACCACCTGCTGTTGGGCAAGCGTTACCTGCCCCAGCTGCGTGCCCAGCGGGATTTTTTACGCATCAGCTTTGGCAGGTATTTCTTCAAGGACCTGGCCCTGGCCCGACGCTGGAAGGCCACGGATGTAACCCCCTTCGAGCAGGTACGGGTACAAGACCCGCACGCCAACCCGGCACTCAACGACGAAGCCATGCGCAACCTCAAGGCGGCCTGGCCGGTGTTCGAACAGGCACGCATCGCCAGCGCCTGGGCCGGCACGATTGACGTCACCCCCGACTCCAACCCAGTCATCGGCCCTGTGGCCAGTATCCCGGGCCTGACCCTGGCCACCGGCTTTTCCGGGCATGGCTTCGGCACCTCGCCTGCTGCCGGCCAGCTGGCGGCAGACCTGGTTTCCCAGGCTACCCCGCTGATCGACCCTGCGCCTTACCGCTTCGAGCGATTCGCCTGACCCCTGCGGAACCTGGAGTGCGCAAACGCTTGCCGGCTAGCGGAACTGGTACTCCAGCCCCGCCCCCGCGTACCACGAGCGCCCGGGCGCTGCCTCGTAATAGCGCCCGTTGCTGTCGCCGACAATAACGGACCCTACATACTGCCGGTCAAACAGGTTGTCCAACCGTACCATCTGGTGGAACGTCCAAGGGCCGACATGCTGCTCGAACCGGGTCCGCCAGTTGAATATCGCATAGGCAGGTGCAGCCTTGGCGTTGTTGCTGTCGTCTACATAGACCTTGCTGCGGTACTGCCCTTCAACCCCCATGCTGATGGACGAGACAGGCTTCCAGACCAGCTCGCCATACAGGTTGTCGAGCGGCACACCTGGCAGCCGGTTGCCACTTTCGATGGTCTGGCTGACGTCATCGGCGTAGCGGGCATCGGTGCGGGTATACACCAGGCTCGCCTGCCACTGCTCGCTCAGGTCGCTCTGCAGGCTCGCCTCAAAGCCACGCCTCACAGTGCGCCCTGCGTTGCGATAGCTGGTGCGGCCATCGGTTGCGCTAGCCACGACGATTTCGTCATCGGTATGAATTTCATACACCGCCGCGTTCAAACGTGTGCGTTCGCCAAGCCGGTACTTCACACCCATCTCGTACTGCATGCTGGTGGCTGGCTTGAGGCCGAAGTTGAAGCTTTCGGCCAGGCCCGGCGCATAGGCCATCTCGGCTTGCGTAGGGGTTTCAAAGCCTTTGCCGACGCTCACGTAGCCACGCAGGTCCGGCGTGAACGCGTACATCACCGACAGCGACGGAGTGGCTTGCTGGTACTTCTTCGAGCCGCTTGAGTCACCGTTGGCAAGGTAATGGTCGTTTACACGCATTTCCATGGTGCTGTAGCGCAGCCCCAGCTCGCTGGTCCAGTTGCCGATTTCCCAATGCGCCTGGAGGTACGGATCCAGGCTGGTGGCGGTGTCTTTCTCGTCACGGCGCAACTCGCCTTTCACGCCCAGTTGGTCGCCACTGAAGTTCTGGTAGCCGCGGCGGTCGTCCTTGCTCTGGTCGTAATCGGCGCCGACGGTGAAGGTGAAATCACCAGGCACGTCGGCAACCGGTTGTATCCAGCGCAGAGTGCCGCCGTGGAATTCACGGTCGAAGGCGACAACCCCGCCGCCACGCTGGCTGTTGGAGGCCACCGTTCTGGGGATGGACAAGTACTGCACCACGCTGCGCCGCCCCGCGTACAGGTTGAACTGCAGCGTGGCATCACCAAAGTAGCGCTCGTAGTTCATGCCCAGTTGCTGGTGGTCGATGCTTTTGCGGGTGTTGTAGGTTTCGGCCACTGCCGCTGTGGAACGCGGGTCATGCTTGTAGGCATCCCAGGTTTGCCCCAGCGGATCCTGCGTGTTGTTCTGCTCCAGGCTGCTGTAGATCAGCGCCATGCGCGAGTCGTCGTCGGGCTTGAAATTGACCTTGGCGAAGGTCTGGTCACGGCGTGCGGCACTGTGGTCGCGGTAGCCATCGGTATCCAGCCGCGAGGCATCCAGCACGAAACCGGCGGTGTCGTTACCGCCCTCTGCCGACAGGTGATTCTTGTTGAAACCGTCGCTGCCGAACGTGGTTTCGGCACCCACGCGTGCGGGCCCCTGCCCGTCCCGGGTGAACATCTGGATCACACCACCGGCGTTGCTGCCGTACAGTGTTGCTGCCGGGCCGCGCAGTACTTCGATACGGTCGGCCACGTCCAGGTTCAGCGTGGCTGCCTGCCCTTGCCCATCGGGCGTACTGGCCGGTATGCCGTCACTCAGCAGCTTGATGCCGCGCACGCCGAAGGCCGAGCGTGCGCCGTAGCCGCGTGAGGAAATCTGCAAGTCCTGGGCATAGTTCTGGCGGTTCTGCACCACCAGCCCAGGTACCTTGCTCAGCACCTCTGACAGGTTGACGCCAAGCTGGCCATCAGTGCCGTGGGACAGGTCAACGGTATCCACCGAAAACGGCAGGTCGAATGTGCTGGTGGGCGCATAGGCGCCGGTGACCACCAGAGGCTGCATGAGCACTGTGGTAGCACTATCGGCCGCGGCAAGGCATGGGGCGCTGACGCCCAATGCAAGTAGCACCAGCTGCCCGCAACGGGCGGGCTGGCGAAAAACACGTGAAGACATTCGAAATTTCCATAAATCCGGCAGCC
The DNA here is from genome assembly GCA_029202525.1 of Candidatus Pseudomonas phytovorans. Taxonomy (NCBI): domain Bacteria; kingdom Pseudomonadati; phylum Pseudomonadota; class Gammaproteobacteria; order Pseudomonadales; family Pseudomonadaceae; genus Pseudomonas; species Candidatus Pseudomonas phytovorans. Next base: position 2,839,435 of record CP119325.1, on the reverse strand, counting down.
ATCAAGGCCGATTCGCGGCCCAAACGGGTTGATTGGCATCAGGCCAAAGGCCCTAGATTCTATTGACGTAGCAGTGGCCCTGTGTGCTGACCACCGACACCCGTTTCTCGATCGCCCTGCCTTGGTAATCCAGGGCAATACGCACGATCTGCAACAACGGCGCCCCCACTTCAACGCCCAGCGCTTGCGCCTGACTGGCGTCGGCACTGATGGCAAAGATGCGCTCATCAGCATGCGCAACGGTGGCGCCGAAGCGCTGCTGGTACAGGCGATACAGCGTGTTGGGCAACACTTCGGGCTGCCTGTCCAGGCCAATGAAACGCTCGGCGCACAGGAGGATGTCCTCGTAGATGGCCGGTTTGCCCTCCAGCTCGCGGGTGCGCGAAATGTGGATCACCTTGGCACCCGGCTGCAGGCCCAACGCCTGCGCCTCTTGGGCACTGGCCTTGCGAACCTTGCGCCCCAGCACGATCGACACCGGCAGGCAGCGCTCACCGTCGGGGCGGCAGATGTTGAAAAAGCGGAACAAGGCATGGTCGCCATCATGGGTGGCGACCGAAGTCCCCTTGCCCTGCTGACGCACCACCACGTTCTCGGCCACCAGCTCGTTGAGCGCCTTGCGCAAAGTGCCGACGCTGACCTGATACGTGGTCGCCAGCGCCGCCTCGCTGGGGATGAACGTGCCGGGCGACCATTCACCTGAATGGATGCGCTCCATCAGCAAGTCTTTGATCTGCATGTACAGCGGCTGAAAGCTCGGGGCCTTTTGCGGGTTCTGCAGGGCGTCGGTCATGGTCATCTGTCGTCGGCAGTTCGTAGGCCGCAAGTATACCCCAAACACAAAAAAAGCAGAGCGCCTTGACTATCCTATAACCTATGTCCTATACATGACTTACGGCATATGAATGACCGTCACAGGAGAACAACAATGAGCATTGATTTTGTCGTCCACGATGCCGACGACGCCGTCGGCGTCGTAGTAGTCGAAGGCGTGCAGGCGGGCCAGAAGTTGACAGGCTGGGTCATGGACCAGGACCAGACCCTGGAATTCGTGGTGCGTGACGCCATCCCGATCGGCCACAAGCTGGCCATCCGTGACCTGCAGGAAGGCGATACGGTGATCAAGTACGGCGTCGACATCGGCCGGGTGATCAAGCCCATCCGCGAAGGCGAGCATCTGCACGTCCACAACGTCAAAACCAAGAGGTGGTAAGCATGCAACTCAACGGACGCACTTTCCTGGGCTACCGCCGCGACAATGGCCGTGTGGGCATTCGCAACCATGTGATCATCCTGCCGGTGGACGACATCTCCAATGCGGCCGCCGAAGCGGTGGCCAACAACATCAAGGGCACCCTCGGGCTGCCCCACCCTTATGGCCGCCTGCAGTTCGGCGAGGACCTGGACTTGCACTTCCGCACCCTGATCGGTACCGGCTGCAACCCCAACGTGGCTGCGGTGGTGGTGATCGGTATCGAGCCCGGCTGGACCCGTCGCGTGGTCGACGGCATCCGCGCCAGCGGCAAGCCGGCGGAAGGCTTCTGGATCGAACAGAACGGCGACCACAACACCATCTGCGCCGCTTCACGCAAAGCGCGCGAATTCGTGCAGTACGCCACCGAGCTGCGCCGCGAGGAGTGCGCTATCAGCGAACTGTGGGTCTCGACCAAGTGCGGCGAGTCCGACACCACCTCCGGCTGCGGCGCCAACCCCACCGTGGGCAACGCCTTCGACAAGCTGTACGCACAGGGCTGCACGCTGGTGTTCGGTGAAACCTCCGAGCTGACGGGCGGCGAACACCTGGTCGCCGAGCGCTGCAGCACCCCGGCAGTACGCGAGCGGTTCCAGTTCATGTTCGACCGCTACAGCGCCATGATCGACCGCTGGAAAACCAGCGACCTGTCCGAGTCGCAGCCGACCAAGGGCAACATCGAAGGCGGCCTGACCACCATCGAGGAAAAGGCCCTGGGCAATATCCAGAAAATCGGCCGCAAATGCCGGGTGGATGGTGTGCTGGACAAGGCCGAGGCGCCGACCGGGCCTGGCTTGTGGTTCATGGACTCGTCGTCTGCGGCGGCAGAAATGGTCACCCTGTGCGCAGCGTCCGGTTATGTGGCGCACTTCTTCCCCACCGGCCAGGGCAACGTCATCGGCAACCCGATATTGCCGGTGATCAAGATCTGCGCCAACCCGCGAACCTTCCGCACCATGGGTGAACACATCGATGTCGATGTATCCGGCCTGCTGCGCCGCGAAATCAACATGGACGATGCCGGCGACCGCTTGCTCGACATGCTGATGCGTACCGCCAACGGTCGCTACACTGCCGCAGAAGCCTTGGGGCACCGTGAGTTCGTGCTGACCCGGTTGTTCGAAAGCGCCTGACCTGCCGCGCCGTTGCCTGCATCCTCAGGCAACGGCGCTTGCTCCTGCCTGCGTTCAAGAAGTACGTCTCACAACAACCATAAATGGAGACCTTCATGAAACCGCTCTGCCCCGCTGCCCTGCCCCCTCCGGTGTTTCTCCCCAAGCCCACGCAGCCACGACGACCGTAGTGAGCGCCCGCGTGCCGCGTACACAACCCGAATCTGCTGCACTGCCCTGATCAGCCAGATTGGCGCGGGGTATCCGCTCATGGAGAAACAACCGTGAAAATCCTCAAGAACCTGTATGTCCAGGTGGTGATCGGCCTGATCGCCGGCATTGCCCTCGGCTACTGCTGGCCCTCGCTGGGGGTCGAGATGAAGCCGCTGGGCGATACGTTCATCCGCCTGATCAAGATGCTCATCACCCTGGTGATTTTCTGCACCGTGGCCATTGGCATCGCACGCATGGAAAGCCTCAAGGAACTGGGCAAGGTCGGCTTCAAGACCTTCCTGTACTTCGAGGTGGTGACGACCCTGGCGCTGTTGCTGGGCATGATCATCGCCAACCTGGTACAGCCCGGCGCCGGCATGAACATCGACCCGGCCAGCCTGGACAGCGGCGCCATGTCGCAATACCTGGACCAGGTGCACGCGCAGGAGTCCTCCAGCCTGCTGACCCAACTGATCCCCAACTCGGTGGTCGGCGCCTTCGCCAGCGGTAACCTGCTGCAGGTGCTGCTGTTCTCGGTGCTGTTCGGTGTGGCGTTGTCCGGCATGTCCAGGCGCAGCCGGCTGGCTGCGAAGGTGATCGAACAGTTTGGCGAAACCCTGCTGCGCATCGTCGGCATGATCATGTGGCTGGCCCCCATCGGTGCGTTCGGCGCCATGGCCTTCACCATTGGCAAGTACGGTATCGGGGCGTTGCAGCAGATGGGCTTGCTGATCGTCTGCCTGTACGTCACCAGCCTGCTGTTCATCGGTATTGTGCTGGGCTCGATCAGCTTTGCCTGCGGGATCAACATCTGGTCGCTGATCAAGTACCTGCGCGAAGAGCTGCTGATCGTGCTGGGCACCTCCACCACCGAGTCGGTCCTGCCACGGCTGATGCAGAAACTGGAACGGCTGGGCTGCGACAAATCGGTGATCGGCCTGGTATTGCCCACCGGCTACTCGTTCAACCTCGACGGCGCCGCCATCTACCTGACCATGGCCTCGCTGTTCTTGGCTCAGGCGCTGAACATCGACTTGTCATGGGGCCAGCAACTGAGCTTGCTGGTGATCCTGCTGATCACCTCCAAGGGCGGCGCAGGGGTAGCCGGTGCGGCGCTGATCGTGCTGACCGCCACGCTGGCCAGCCACGACATCATCCCAGTGGCAGCGATTACGCTGATTCTGGGCATCGACCGCATTCTCAATGAAGTACGGGCGTTGACCAACATGATGGGCAACGTGGTCGGCACACTGGCGATTGCCCGCTGGGAGGGCAAGCTCGACCTGGCCAAGGCTCGCGCCGAACTGGCTGCCCCTGGCCGCTTGCCTGCGCTTGATCCGGCACCGCTGAACCTGTCGCAGAAAAAACCCTGAATCCGCTGCAAGGAGCCAACCCATGACGGTACAAATCAGCGTTCGGCAGGCACACGACCTTGCCATGCAGGCACTGCGCAGCGCCGGCATGCCGGAAAGCCCCGCGCAAAGTTGCGCCCATGCCCTGGTGCAGGCCGAACGCGAAGGCCTGCCCTCCCATGGTCTGTCGCGTTTGCCGTTCTATCTGGAGCAGATGGCCACCGGCAAGGTTGACGCCAAGGCCGAGCCCAGCGTGGTGCTCGAAGGTGCAGTTGTGCGGGTGGACGCCTGCCACGGCCTGGCCTTTGCGGCCATCGACGCTGGCCTGGGCCCGGCGATGGCCACGGCCCGCCGCCTCGGCATTGCGGCGCTGGCCATCGGCCGCTCGCATCACTTCGGTGTGGCCGGGCAACCGGTGGAAAGGGCCGCGCGCGAGGGCCTGCTGGCACTGGCACTTAGCAATGCGCCAGCAGCAATGGCCCCCTGGGGTGGACGAACGCCGCTGTTTGGCACTAATCCCATTGCCTTCGCCTCGCCGCGCCAGCATGCAGAACCGGTTGTCATCGACCTGTCGCTGTCGAAGGTTGCGCGCGGCAAGGTGATGCTGGCCAGGCAAGCGGGCACACCGATTCCGGCCGGCTGGGCGATCGACAGCAGCGGCAATGACACGACCGATCCGCAGGCGGCACTGGCCGGCAGCATGGTGCCCATGGGCGATGCCAAGGGCGCCGCGCTGGCAATGATGGTGGAACTGCTGACGGCGGGCCTGACCGGCAGCCATTTCGGTTTCCAGGCCAGTTCGTTCTTCGATGCGCAGGGGGATGCACCGGGTGTGGCGCACTTGCTGTTGCTGATTGACCCGCAGCGCTTTGGCCCCGGTTACCTGAGCCATGTCGAAGCGCTGTTCACCGCCATGCTGGCGCAACCGGGCGTGCGCTTGCCAGGGCAGCGGCGGATACATGAACGGCAAGAACACAGTGATTTCATCGAGGTGCCGCAGGCGTTGCTGGACCGGCTGAAAAGCTGCGTTTGAACTTAGATCCCGGGGGCGCTTTGCGCCCCAGGATTCCGACCAACCACGCTATCCATGACATCACCCTGGCCAGAGACAGCTTCAATTCTCAGCAGGCAGCTTATGCGCCAGCGCTACACATTTGCGGGCCAGGATCATCGTCGGGTCCACAAGGGCGACAGCCCTGCCATTGAGGTCGTAGGCATCACAGTGACTGAGCAACAGGGGTAGCTCCGTACATCCCAAAATAAGGACCTGCGCGCCTACTTCCGACAAGTGCTCGGCAGCAATCAGCAACTCATCCCGGCACAGCCCGTCAGTGAACCCTGCCTTGACGCCGCGCTCGCCGTAGATAGCCTCCATGACCAGCTTTTGGTAATCCGGCGCCGGCACGATCAGCTCAAGCCCTGCGCGGCTGGCTGCCTGGTGATACACCTGGCTGGCGACGGTTCCTGAAGTAGCCAGCAAACCAATCGTTTTATCGGAACCGTAGGTTTGCTTTATCCAGTCGATCGTCTCCGTGAGCATGTTGACGATCGGCACGCGCAGGTGCTCCTGGATACGCTCGACAAACGCATGCGCGGTATTACACGGGATTGCAATTGCGTTGGCACCCGCGCTCTCCAGGCGCTTGCAGGTCGCGTACATGGCCATTGTGGGGTCCGCCTCAGCGTGCAGCAGATTGGCCGTACGATCCGGTATTTGCGGATTCTGCTCCACCACCATCTTGATATGGTCCTGGTCACGACCTGCCGGCGTGCTGGCAACCACCTTGCCCATGAAATCAACCGTCGCTGCAGGGCCAACGCCCCCCACGATACCCAGCTTGAATGGCAGGGCACGTGGCGCACCCGAACCCAGTGTTGCATAGGTGGCATAGAGGTCGTTGATATCGAGCGCAGTGATGCCCCGGCGCTGCAAGTCTGCACACACCAGTGAGAGCTCGGTCATGCCAGGCACGATAAGCGCCGCGCCTTGCGCCTGTACTGACAGGCAGGCCTGGTAGACCGACTCCAGCGGCACCCCGTCCAGATACCCGTCCTTGATGCCATTGCCCCCGTACATGGCCTGCATCAGGCCGACCTGTGCCTGCGCGTCGGGATACACAACTGCGTACTCGCCGCCCAACGCACGCTCAAAGAGCCCGGAATGGCGCACGTAATCCGAAGCAAGCACACCCAGCGTGCTGCCCGGCACGGCGATCTGGCGAATGTGCCGTACCAGGCTTTCCATCATGTCCAGTACAGGAATGCCCAGTTCTTCCTGAATCTCTGCACGAAAGGTCTGGCTGGCAAAACACGGCAGCATGATTGCATCTACACCGCTCGCTTCAAACGACCTGCACACCTCGAATGCGTAGAACTTTCGCGATGTCATGCTTGCGTCAGCGTCCAAAGGCAGCTGTACGCCCTTGAAGGGATGCTGTTCAAGCAGGAAATGAAATCGCCCCTGGTCCGCCAGCACGGCCCGCGATTTCACCAGCTTGTAGAACAGGTCGCCGCCCGCGAGTGATCCAAGCCCACCAACAATCCCGATCTTGTATGCGTGGGGTAGCTCCCCTGCTGCCTTCTTCGACTTCATCAGCAAATTCCTTAAACAAGCGATACAGGGCGGTCGAGGGTGGGCGCTTGAGCGACTATCTCATTGGCCTCTTCTGGCTCGGACTGTGGCTCGGACTTGGCAACTACCGCCGTGGCGATGCTGTTGCCAACGACATTGGTAGCCGTACGGGCCATGTCGAGGAACTGATCGATGCCGATGATCAGTAGCAGGCCAGCCTCTGGCAGGTTGAACATCGGCAAGGTCGCAGCGACCACTACCACCGAAGCACGCGCAACACCTGCCATGCCCTTGCTGGTGATCATCAACGTCAAGAGGATCAACACCTGCTGGGTAAAACTGAGATCGATGTTGTAGGCCTGGGCGATGAACATGATGGCGAATGCCTGGTACATCATCGAACCATCGAGGTTGAACGAGTAGCCCAATGGCAAGACGAAGCTGGACACTCGTTTGGGCGCGCCGAATTTTTCCAGCGCCTCCATTGTTTTCGGGTAGGCCGCCTCGCTGCTGGCGGTAGAGAACGCCAACAGGACCGGCTCGCGAATCAGTTTGCCAAGCGTGATGACCGACTTACCCAGAAACAGGTAGCCCACACCGAACAACACCGCCCACAGAAGCAGAATACCCAGGTAGAACTCGACAATCAGCTTACCGTAGTCAACCAACAAACCGAGGCCTTGGGTGGTGACGGCCGAGGCGATGGCCGCGAATACCCCGATGGGTGCAAAAGCCATCACATAGTCAGTGATGCGGAACATGACTTTCGACAATTCATCGATGCAGTCAACAATCTTTGTGTAGCCAGCACGGTTGACACCAGCCAGGGCGAATCCGAAGAACAATGAGAAGACCACGATCTGAAGTATTTCATTATTCGCCATCGCCTCTGCAATACTGCGCGGGAACACATGACTTATAAATACTTTCAGGCTGAAGTCACCCGTATTCACCGGAATTGCAGCGGCACCCGCATGCGGTGCGACTTGCATGTTTATACCCGCACCTGGCTCGAACAGGTTCACCAGCGCCATCCCGATGGCCAATGAAATGGCCGAAGCACAGACAAACCAGGCCATGGCACGGAAACCGATGCGACCGACCGAGCGCGAATTGCCCATGCTGGCAATCCCGCCCACCAGCGTGGCGAACACCAGCGGCGCAATAATCATTTTAATCAGGCGCAGAAAGATGTCCGTCACCATGCTGAAGTACGCAGCCATTTCCTTCGCGGCTTGCTCGCTGCCTGCGAAATGATGACATGCCCAACCGACCAATACGCCCAAGGCAATACCCATGGCGATGCGGCGCGGAAGCTTATTATTTTTCACGACAGTTTCCTCAAGTGATGTTCTATTTTTTCTACTTGGCAGGATTGAAATAGGGACAGGCACACCCACTTACCGAGTGGGTGTTGGGCAAGTTTATCGCCAGGCGAAAAGCAAGTTGATGAGTAATAGGGCTGACCCTATGCGTTTTCGGAATAGTTTTTCGTCATTGCTATCAGCGTTCGCGCGAACACGCTTACACTGTGCGCCTGGTGAAGGAGATTCGCGATGCAGATCAAGTGGCTGGACGACCTCCTGGCGATCGCCGAGTGGAAGAATTTCTCGCGCGCCGCCGAGGTGCGGTGCGTGACGCAGTCCGCGCTGTCCAGGCGAATTCGCTCTCTTGAAGAATGGGTGGGTGTCGAGCTGGTTGACCGTGCTACGTACCCGGTACAGCTCACCCCCGCTGGCCAGACCTTTTGCGATGAATCTCGCCAGGCACTCGCCGCACTGATGGCCTTACGGGCCAACCTTCGGGACGTCAAGCGCATGCCGGGGCGGTCTATCCAGATCACCGCAGCCCACAGCCTGTCCATGACCTTCCTGCCTAAATGGCTCAGCCAGTTCCAGCAGCACAACGAGCGCTTCAATGCCCGGGTTGTGGCAGCCAATATCAATGACGCCGTTATCGCCCTCGAAGAAGGCAGCTGTGACCTGATGATTGTCTACCATCACCCGCTGACACCCATCTCGCTGGACCCTGAACGCTTCGCCAGCCTGGCCTTGGGGCATGACGCGTTTATCCCCGTGTGCGCCCCCAATGCGCATGGCAAGCCGCTGTTCGCGCTTGCTGCAAACAACAAACCCATTCCACACCTGGCTTACACAGCCACCACATTCCTTGGCAAAGTCGCAGACGTGGTCATTCGCAACGCCCCTGAGCGTGCACCGCTGGAACGGTGCTATGAGGCAGATATGGCGATGCTGCTGGTGCGCATGGCGGTAGAGGGCTACGGGGTAGCCTGGCTGCCTTACAGCGCTGTGCAGGATGAACTGGAAAGAGGGTTGCTGGTGCAAGCCGGTGGCGCCGAATGGAGCACTCGGCTGGAAATCCGCTCGTACTGCTCGCTGTTGAACCAGAACCCCACCATGAGAAGCCTGTGGAATACCCTGGACAACGCTGCACACGCATCCGCCCAGGCTTGAGCACAGTTTTCACCTGACAAGCAGTTGCGATTTTACCTACAGTGAAATACTGTATGCGCATACAGCAAAAACAAGGAAATGCCTGTGCCCAGCACCGCCTCCGCCACTCCGAGCAGCTATGAACAGTTGGGTGTACGCATCCAGAAGATCATCAACGGGCCCACCGCTCAGCGCAGCCGTGCGGCGCTGATTTTCCGGCTGGAACAGGAAAGCCCCGAAGACTGGGAAAGCTTGCTGGAGGAAATCGCCGAAAACGACAACGTCACCGTCGCCCACCGCGACGATGGCGGTGTGCAGATTTTCTGGACTGTGCCCAAGGAAGACTGATCGCGTATGAGCGTTTCGTTTTTGGCGGCTGCCTGCCTGTCAACGCGTTTGTCGGGCCGGTCAACCTCAAGCCGTGCGGCTGAGCATCAGGCCAGCGCTTGCAAGTAGGCGCTGGCTTCCCGATAACGGACCAGCCGCGCCAGGTCAGCGGGGCCTGGGCAAGCAATGCGTGAAAGGTCACTGTTGTCGGCCAGGTCGGCCAACTTCACGGTGCGTGCCAACGGGTCATCGCCCAGGCGCACCACAAAGTCCTGGTAAGGCTCGCCCTCACGGCGGCTGAGCGCCAGCAAGGCGGCAAGAATTTTTAGCGCAAACCCCTCACGCGCCAGGTCGGACAGCGTCATCGGGGTGTCCTCGATCACATCGTGAAGCACAGCGACAATCCGTTGCTCGGGTGTGGACACCCGCATCATCACGCGGAGCGGGTGGAGAATGTACGCCACCCCACCCTTGTCGAATTGCCCTTCATGCGCCCTGGCGGCCACGGCAATGGCCCGCTCCAGTGTAGACATGAGGCCCCTCCCCGTTCGGCATCTTCCTCCCAAGCATAGCCAAACTTGTGTGAACAATGTCTAACACACGCCTGACAAAGCTTGCGCTACCCCTGCAGGAGAGGGTTTAGCGGGTTGCCCCGTGCTGGATGACCACCGAGTCGGTGCCCAGCTTGGCCATCACGTCGTCCTTGCGCGCCTGCGCTTCTTCACGGGTAGGGAACGGGCCCATCAGCACCACCGGCTTGCCGTTGCGGTATTCCACCGAAGACGGGATGCCCTTTTCGATCAGCCGTGCGGTCATGTCGCTCAGCGCGCCCATGTTGGCACCCTGGATCACTTCCACATCCCAGCCCTCGGGTGCCGGCTGGCCAGCCAGTGCATCGGCACGGCGCTGCAGGTCGGCGCCGCCGCACACCTCGCGGATGCGCAGGTTGTTGCCGCTGTCGTCGACGATGATGTCGTACTGGCCGTCGCGCTTGATCGCCACGTAGCTGCGGTAGGCTTCGTACTGCCCGGCATCGTCCTTGCCGCGGACCTGGCCGCAGATGGTGCCCTGGGTGTCGATCCGCACGTTGCCGAACTTGGCGGTCTTGGGGTTGTGCAGGTGTTCGGCCACCTGTTTGTGCACGCCTTCGACCTCGTTCTCACAGCCCGCCAGGGCGAGCACTGCCATTACCACAGCCAGTTTGCGCACGCGTGTACCTCCAGATTCGAAGGCGCGGATTCTAGCACGCCGGGGTATGCCCCGAACCGCGACCAAACGTTACACGCTGCTTCACGCGCACATGAAAAAAGGGCGATCATTTCTGATCGCCCTTTTTCGATTTGGTAGGCACAATTGGACTCGAACCAACGACCCCCACCATGTCAAGGTGGTGCTCTAACCAACTGAGCTATGTGCCTGTCGTGTGGTGCGCATATTAGTGATCCGATGCGTACCTGTAAAGCTTTTTTTTGAGAAAAATCAAAAACTTTCGGATGTAAGCCCTGTGTGCCCATGGCGCGGTTTGCGGCGCCCATGGAAAGGGACAATGAAAAAAGGGGTGACCCTTTCGGATCACCCCTTCTTCGATTTGGTAGGCACAATTGGACTCGAACCAACGACCCCCACCATGTCAAGGTGGTGCTCTAACCAACTGAGCTATGTGCCTGTCGTGTGGTGCGCATTCTACGCATTACAAAAACCCTGTCAACACTTTTTTTCGAGCTAACCTACTGAATCTTAAACTCTTTATATAGAGGCTGGCTGGCGGTTAGCCGTAAAGGATTTTCACCAGACGACTAGCGGGTGTTTATTATTATTGATAGCATCGGTACATTCGTTAAAAATATAAAACACGAGGTTCCCGCAGCATGGCTAACACCCCCTACCCCCAGTCCTACTACGCCGCCTCGGCCAACCCGGTGCCGCCACGTCCGGCGCTGCAGGGTGAGGTGGAAACCGATGTGTGCATCATCGGCGCCGGCTACACCGGCCTGTCCAGCGCCCTGTTCCTGCTGGAAAACGGCTTCAAGGTGAGCATCGTCGAAGCGGCCAAGGTCGGTTTCGGCGCGTCGGGCCGCAACGGCGGCCAGATCGTCAACAGCTACAGCCGCGACATCGACGTGATCGAACGCACCGTCGGCCCCCAGCAGGCGCAACTGCTGGGCCACATGGCCTTCGAAGGCGGCCGCATCATTCGTGAGCGCGTGGCCAAATACAACATCCAGTGCGACCTGAAAGACGGTGGCGTATTCGCTGCCATCACCAGCAAGCAGATGGGCCACCTGGAGTCGCAAAAGCGCCTGTGGGAACGCTATGGCCATAATCAGCTGGAGCTGATGGACCAGAAGCGCATACGCGAAGTGGTCGCGTGCGACAGCTACATTGGCGGCATGCTCGACATGAGTGGCGGCCACATTCACCCGCTGAACCTGGCCCTGGGCGAAGCGGCTGCGGTCGAGTCGCTGGGTGGCATCATTTATGAACAAACCCCGGCGGTACGCATCGAGCGCGGTGCCAACCCGGTCGTGCATACCCCACGAGGGAAGATCCGCGCCAAGTTCATCATCGTTGCCGGCAACGCCTACCTGGGCAACCTGGTGCCGGAACTGGCCTCCAAGTCCATGCCTTGCGGCACCCAGGTGATCACCACCGAGCCTTTGGGCGAAGAACTGGCACGCACCCTGCTGCCGCAGGATTACTGCGTCGAGGACTGCAACTACCTGCTCGACTACTACCGCCTGACCAGCGACAAGCGCCTGATCTTCGGCGGCGGCGTGGTGTACGGCGCGCGTGACCCGGCCAACATCGAGGCGATCATCCGTCCGAAGATGATCAAAGCCTTCCCGCAACTGAAGAATGTGAAGATCGACTACGCCTGGACCGGCAACTTCCTGCTGACCCTGTCGCGTCTGCCGCAGGTTGGCCGTATCGGCGACAACATCTACTATTCCCAGGGGTGCTCGGGCCACGGCGTGACCTACACCCACCTGGCGGGCAAAGTGCTGGCCGAGGCCCTGCGCGGCCAGGCTGAGCGTTTCGACGCCTTCGCCGGCCTGCCGCACTACCCGTTCCCGGGTGGCCAGATGCTGCGCGTACCGTTCAGCGCCCTCGGCGCCTGGTACTACAGCCTGCGCGATCGCCTGGGCTTCTGATGTAAACAGGCCTGACCTCTTCGCGGGCACGCCCGCTCCCACAGAATTTGTGCAGGTTGCACGGTTTTCTGTGGGAGCGGGCGTGCCCGCGAAAGGGCCAGTACAGGCAATATTATTTATTCAGGCTATTTACAGCCTGCTTCGCTGCTATCTCCTGCCCCGCCCGCGCCAACTCATCCGCTGCCTTCAACCAGCGCTGGCGATCCACCTGGGCCGGCAGTTGCCGCGGTGGCTGCACCAGTACCGCCCAACTCCCCTGCTTCGCCCACGCCGACGCAAAGTCATCAAATGCCATGACCTGCCGTCGATGCATGCCCGCGCGCAGCAGCACACGCTGCTTGTAGCGGTCGTAGCCGATCAGCACCGCATAACGCGGCTCACCCCACCAGGCCGAACCGTCCTCGTAACGCAGCAGCACCGGGTTGCCCGCCGCCACCTGGGCCAGCAGCGCGTCCAGTTGTTTGTCCAGCGGGTACACCACCATGCCATAGTCCCGCGCAACGCGAGGAATGCCGGTGTCCAGCGCTTCGGCGCCCTCGGGCAGGTTCAACGGTTTGTCCAGCAGCCCCGGAGTGATGGGCGCGCCCTGTTGCGAAAGCACCGCTGCCAGCGCCATGGCCCCGCTGTGGTTGGCGTTGCCACGGTAGAACGGCACGCTACTGATTTCGACCCGCTGCGGCAGGCCCTTGAGGTTGGCAGGCGGCGTGCCGGCACAACCGGCAAGGCTTGCTGCAACCAGGCAGGCAGCCAGCAGCCGACGGGGGGCGGTTTTGAAGGAATGTTGCTGCATGGACACTCGCTTGCTTCAACGCCAGGCAGGCAGCGCCCGGCTCTGGCCACCGATCATAGGTCTCACAGCGGCGCGGGTATAGTCCGACGGCGGCTTGGAGCGAATCGGACTCAGAGATAGACCTTTGTTCGATGGAACGTCACAGGCAAAAGGCTAGACTAAAGCAGTGTCTGGAAGGCAAGCGCTGACCAATCAAGCGTAGGCCGTAGAGATGGAGGCACAGATGAGCCTGACCATGGCAATTCTCTTGCTAGTAGGCATGTGGCTAAGCGTTGCGGCCGCCATGCTGTGGGGTGTAATGCGAATTGTGCGGCGTCATGCCCACCACCACCTGCCACCGCAGGCCGCTGCCAAGCCGCACCCTGTGCGCAGGGCACGGCGGCCAGCCGGGGCGCACTAAGGCTTCAGAACCCGCGAACGGGGCGCAATGCGCCCCGTCTGTTTACAGCTTACATCAGCCTTCAGCCGCCTCACGCTTCACCCGTGCCCGACGGGTCAGGATGTTGAGGATCTCGATCACCGTCGAGAACGCCATGGCCGCATACACATACCCTTTCGGCACATGAGCGCCAAAGCCTTCGGCGATCAGCGTCATGCCGATCATGATCAGGAAGCCCAAAGCCAGCATGACCACCGTCGGGTTGTCATTGATGAAGTTGGCCAGCGGGTCGGCGGCCACCATCATGACGATTACTGCGGCGATCACGGCGATGATCATGATCGGCAAGTGCTCGGTCATGCCCACTGCGGTGATGATGCTGTCGACCGAGAAGACGATGTCCAGCAGCAGGATCTGGAAGATTGCCGCCGCAAAGCCCAGGGTAACGGTAGAACCGACTTTGGCTTCTTCCTTGGCACCGTGCGGGTCGACGCTTTCGTGGATTTCCTTGGTCGCCTTCCACAGCAGGAACAGGCCACCGGCGATCAGGATCACATCCTTCCAGGAGAAGGCGTTTCCGAACACTTCGAACACCGGGTCGGTCAGCTGTACGATCCAGGCCACCGTGCTGAGCAAGGCCAGGCGCATCACCAACGCCATGCTGATACCGATACGGCGTGCCTTGGAGCGGTACTCCACAGGCAGTTTGTTGGTCAGGATGGAGATGAAGATCAGGTTGTCGATGCCCAGCACAACTTCCATGGCCACCAATGTAGCCAAGGCAACCCAGGCGGTAGGGCTAGCGGCGAGTTCCAGCAAGTATTCCATTGTTCAAATCCTGCAGCGGCGGTTTAGGGTCAGATTTCCTGAGTGTCTTTTTTCTTGTCGGCATCCTCAGGCTTTTGCCCTTCACTGCCGATGGCTTCGTTCAATGCCTGCTGGGCGGCCTTGTTGGTGTCGTCGATGGCCTGCTTGGCCGACTGCGCGGCCTGATCGAGCATCTGCTGGGCGGACTTCTCGGCCTGGTCGCAGCCTGCCAGGGTAAACAGGGCCAACGCCAGCACCAATGGGGTACCGATGGATTTGAGTTGCAGCATGGTGTCCTCGCTTGAAATATCCCGTCGGCGCATGGCGCCTGATGCGGTGCATTCTAGAGACGCCGATAGTTCAGGAAAATTCGTATTTTCATGGCGTATACTTCGGTTTTTACGAATCGGGACGACCGACGGTGCTCAACTATCGCCAGCTTCATTACTTCTGGGCCGTGGCCAAGACTGGCAGCATCACCCGCGCCAGCGAACAACTGAACCTCACACCGCAGACCATCAGCGGGCAGATTAGCCTGTTCGAGCAAACCTACGCCCTGGAACTGTTCCAGCGCGCCGGCCGGCAGTTGGAGCTGACCGAGACCGGCCGCCAGGCGCTGGTGTATGCAGAGCAGATGTTCCAGATCGGCGGCGAACTGGAAGCCATGCTCCGCGCCGGCCCGCAGGAGCAGATCCTGTTCCGCGTGGGGGTGGCCGACGTGGTGCCCAAATCCATCGTCTACCGCCTGCTGGCACCGACCATGGAGCTGGACGAAGTGCTGCGCATAAATTGCCGCGAAGACAAGCTTGAGCGGTTGCTGGCCGACCTGGCCATCCAGCGCCTGGACCTGGTGATTTCCGACAGCCCGATGCCCGGCAACCTGGACATCAAGGGCTATAGCCAGAAGCTGGGTGAATGCGGCCTGAGCTTCTTCGCCACGCCGGCGCTGGCACAACGCCTGGACGGCCCCTTCCCCGCCTGCCTGCAGGATGCTCCACTGCTGGTGCCTGGCCAGGAAACGGTGGTGCGCAGCCGCCTGCTGCGGTGGCTGGGTGAGCAACAGGTGCAGCCACGCATCGTCGGCGAGTTCGATGACAGCGCCCTGATGCAGGCGTTCGGCCAGTCGGGCAGCGGCATTTTCGTCGCCCCCAGCGTGATCGCCGAAGAAGTGTGCCGCCAGTATGGCGTGACGCTGATCGGCCAGACCGAGGCCGTGCACGAATCGTTCTATGCCATTTCGGTAGAGCGCAAGGTCAAGCACCCGGGGATCGTGGCGATTACCGAAGGCGCGCGGCGGGAGTTGTTTCATTGGTGATTGTGGTGGCTTCTTCGCGGGTGAACCCGCTCCCACAGCTACTCCGCAGGTTTTGAAACCCATGCAGTACCGTGGGAGCGGGTTTACCCGCGAAGAGGCCGGAACAGCCTTACAAGTGCCTTATGGTAAAGTCTCGCCCTTTCCAGATTCCGAGATACCGCAGCACATGACCCCTGTCTTCCGCCTCCTCAACCGCACCAGCCTGGTGACGCAGATCGTCATTGGCCTGCTCGCCGGCATTGCCCTCGCCCTGCTCGCCCCCGCCATCGCCCGTGACCTGGCCTTCCTCGGCAAGGTGTTCGTCAGTGCCCTCAAGGCAGTCGCGCCCGTGCTGGTGTTCGTGCTGGTCATGGCCTCTATCGCCAACCACCGGCACGGCCAGGAAACCCATATTCGCCCGATCCTGTGGCTGTACCTGCTGGGCACCTTCGCCGCAGCGGTTGTGGCCGTGGGCGCCAGCATGCTGTTCCCGTCCACACTGGTGCTGAGCACTGACGAGGCAACGTTGAGCGCGCCAGGCGGCATCACCGAGGTGATGCAGAACCTGCTGCTGAGTGCGGTCGACAACCCGGTCAATGCCCTGCTCAATGCCAACTTCATCGGCGTACTGACCTGGGCCATCGGCCTGGGCGTAGCCCTGCGCCATGCGGGCGAGACTACCCGCACTGTGGTCGACGATCTGTCCAATGGCGTGACATTGATCGTGCGTGTGGTCATCCGTTTCGCCCCACTGGGCATCTTTGGCCTGGTCAGCTCCACCCTGGCCCAGTCGGGCTTGCAGGCCCTGCTCGGCTACCTGCACCTGCTGGCAGTGCTGATCGGCTGCATGCTGTTCGTGGCGCTGGTGATGAACCCGCTGATCGTGTTCTGGAAAACCCGCCGCAACCCCTACCCGCTGACCCTGCTGTGCCTTCGCGAAAGCGGCATCACAGCGTTCTTCACCCGTAGTTCGGCGGCCAATATCCCGGTCAACCTGGCGCTGTCGGAGCGCCTTGGCCTGCATGAAGACACCTACTCGGTGTCGATCCCGCTGGGCGCAACCATCAACATGGCCGGGGCGGCCATCACCATTACCGTGCTCACGCTGGCCGCAGTGCATACCCTGGGTATCCCGGTGGACCTGCCGACGGCCGTGCTGCTCAGCGTGGTGGCGGCAGTGTGCGCCTGCGGCGCCTCGGGTGTGGCCGGGGGTTCGCTGCTGCTGATTCCGCTGGCGTGCAGCCTGTTTGGCATCCCCAGTGAAATTGCCATGCAGGTGGTGGCGGTGGGCTTCATCATCGGTGTGCTGCAGGATTCGGCCGAGACAGCGCTGAATTCGTCGACCGATGTACTGTTCACTGCGGCAGCATGCCAGGCTGAAGAGCGGCGTAACGCTTGAGGGCCAAGGGGCCGCTTTGCGGCCCATCGCCGGCAAGCCAGCTCCCACAAGGATCACACCGACCTGTCGGCTTGCGCAGTACCTGTGGAAGCTGGCTTGCCGGCGATGATGCCAGTGATTGCTTAAGCCAGGCGCATTACCTAGGCTAGTGGCCTTTCCCCAGTAATGAGACAGGGCCATGTCAGAACACGAAACCGCAGATGAAGGCCGCTTCAACAGCGTTGAGATCCGCATTCTCGGTTCGCTGATCGAAAAGCAGGCCACCAGCCCGGAAAGCTACCCGTTGACCCTCAATGCCCTGGTCCTGGCCTGCAACCAGAAGACCAGCCGCGAGCCGGTGATGAACCTTACCCAAGGCCAGGTTGGCCAGGCCTTGCGCGCCCTTGAGGGGCAGGACATGACCCGCCTGCAGATGGGCAGCCGTGCCGACCGCTGGGAGCAACGGGTAGACAAGGCACTGGAGCTGGTGCCAGCGCAGCTGATATTGATGGGCCTGATGTTCCTGCGGGGCCCGCAAACCCTCAACGAACTGCTGAGCCGCAGCAACCGCCTGCACGACTTCGACGACACCGACCAGATCCAGCATCAGCTCGAACGCCTGATTTCGCGCAACCTGGCCCTGCACCTGCCACGCCAGGCCGGCCAGCGTGAGGACCGTTACACCCACGCCTTGGGCGACCCGGCTGAAATCGAGGTAATCCTCGCTGCACGCCAGCAAGAAGGTGGCGCGCGCAGCAGTGGCGGCAGCATCTCGGAAGACCGCATCGAAGCCCTCGAAGCCCGCATTGCGGCGCTGGAGGCGCGCCTGGCCGAGCTGGAAGGCTGAGCCGTCACGGCTCGCGGTCGGGGAAGTTGCGGCAGCTTTTGCGTTCGGCCAGCTCCCGGTCACTGGGGCGCTGGTCGACGAACACAGTGCGGCCGTCGGCGTAGATTTCCAGGTAGCCCCAGTGCAGGTCCTGCTCTTTCTGCCCGGGCTTTGGGGGAACTAGCCACCAGGGTTCGCGGCTGATCAGGGTCATGGGTGTGATTCCTGAGGGGATCTGCAGTAATCATAGACACCCTCAGGTTCATCTCTGTCAGTTCTGACGCATTCGCGGGCTTGCCCGCTCCCACCAGGATCTTCGCAGTCAACAAGACCTGTGCAGTACCTGTGGGAGCGGGCAAGCCCGCGAATAGGCCGGTACAGGCTTACGCCGGTGCCGAAGTCCGGATCAGGTGGTCAAAGGCTGCCAGCGAAGCCTTGGCCCCCTCACCCACCGCAATCACGATCTGCTTGTACGGCACGGTCGTCACGTCACCGGCAGCAAACACACCCGGGATGCTGGTCTGGCCCTTGGCATCGACGATGATCTCGCCACGCGGCGACAGCTCGACAGTGCCCTTCAGCCAATCGGTGTTCGGCAGCAAGCCGATCTGCACAAAGATACCTTCCAACGCCACGTCGTGCTGCTGGTCGGTGGTACGGTCCTTGTAGCGCAGGCCGCTCACTTTCTCACCATTGCCCAACACTTCGGTGGTCAGCGCGCTGGTGATCACTTTCACGTTCGGCAGGCTGTGCAACTTGCGCTGCAATACCGCATCGGCGCGCAGCTGGCTGTCGAACTCGATCAGCGTCACCTGGGCGACAATACCGGCCAGGTCGATGGCGGCCTCCACGCCCGAGTTGCCACCGCCGATCACTGCCACGCGCTTGCCTTTGAACAGCGGGCCGTCACAGTGCGGGCAGTAGGCGACGCCACGGCCGCGGTATTCCTGCTCGCCCGGCACGTTCATTTCGCGCCAGCGGGCACCCGTGGCCAGGATCACGGCCTTGGCCTTGAGCGAAGCGCCGCCGGCCAGGCGTACTTTATGCAGGCCGCCATCGGTGGCCGGGATCAGCGCTTCGCCGCGTTGCAGGTTCATGATGTCCACGTCGTATTGTTTGACGTGTTCTTCCAGTGCCGTGGCCAGCTTCGGCCCTTCGGTTTCCTGCACTGAGATGAAGTTTTCGATGGCCAGGGTATCGAGCACCTGGCCGCCGAAACGTTCAGCGGCAACACCGGTGCGGATGCCTTTACGTGCAGCGTAGATAGCCGCTGCAGCGCCGGCGGGGCCACCGCCGACGACCAGCACATCGAAAGCGTCCTTGGCGTTGATCTTCTCGGCCTGGCGAGCGCCGGCATTGGTGTCGATCTTGCCGAGGATTTCTTCCAGGCCCATGCGGCCCTGGCCGAACACTTCGCCGTTCAGGTAAACGCTTGGCACCGCCATGATCTTGCGCGCTTCCACTTCTTCCTGGAACAGCGCACCGTCAATGGCCACATGGCGCACATTGGGGTTGAGTACCGCCATCAGGTTCAGCGCCTGGACCACGTCCGGGCAGTTCTGGCACGACAGCGAGAAGTAGGTTTCGAAGGTGAACTCGCCTTCCAGCGCCTGAATCTGCTCGATCACTTCGGCACTGGCCTTGGACGGGTGGCCGCCGACTTGCAGCAGCGCCAGCACCAGCGAGGTAAATTCGTGGCCCATGGGTATGCCGGCGAAGCGCAGGCTTATATCGCTACCCGGGCGGTTCAGCGAGAACGATGGGCGACGGGCATCGGTACCGTCCGCGCTGAAGGTAATCAGGTTCGACAAGCCGGCAATTTCCGCCAGCAGGTCGTGCAATTCGCGGGACTTCGCGCCGTCGTCAAGGGAGGCAACGATCTCGATCGGCTGGGTGACCCGCTCCAGGTAGGTTTTCAGTTGCGATTTAAGCGTGGCGTCCAACATACGGGCGATTCCTTTTTCAAAACTCGGATACAAAAACGCCCAGGCGAGGTCGCCCGGGCGTTTGACGGGGCGGTAACAACTTCAGCTTTGGCGGCTGCTTACCGCCCGCGTTAAGCGCATGACCTTAGATCTTGCCTACGAGGTCGAGCGATGGCGCCAGAGTGGCTTCGCCTTCTTTCCACTTGGCTGGGCAAACTTCGCCCGGGTGAGCGGCAACGTACTGGGCAGCTTTCACCTTACGCAGCAGCTCGGAAGCATCGCGGCCTACACCACCGTCGTTCAGTTCGACGATCTTGATCTGGCCTTCCGGGTTGATCACGAAGGTACCGCGATCGGCCAGGCCGGCTTCTTCGATCAGCACGTCGAAGTTGCGCGAAATGACGTGGGTCGGGTCACCGATCAGCGGGTATTCGATCTTGCCGATGGTGTCCGAGGTGTCGTGCCAGGCTTTGTGGGTGAAGTGGGTGTCGGTGGACACGCCGTAGATTTCCACGCCCAGCTTCTGGAACTCGGCGTAGTTATCGGCAAGGTCACCCAGCTCGGTCGGGCAAACGAAGGTGAAGTCGGCCGGGTAGAAGAACACGACAGACCACTTGCCTTTCAGGTCGGCTTCGCTGACCTGAACGAACTCGCCTTTGTGGTAGGCGGTGGCGTTGAACGGTTTGACCTGGCTGTTGATGATTGGCATGAGAGACGCTCCTTCATGGGGTTGGAATCAGTTGATGGATAGAATCCTAACTAATCATTGCGCGGAAGGCTCATTGGCAAAGCTCATGCTTGCGATTGGTTTTGGCTATAACCGGGGTTTATTAATAGAAGGGAATGGGCTGAGCAAAGGATTGCGCAGCATTTACGGGCCTCATCGCCGGCAAGCCGGCTCCCACAGGTACAGCACAGGCCCGTAGACATGTGCAATACCTGTGGGAGCTGGCTTGCCGGCGATGAGGCCAGTGGCGTCAGCGGGTGACGGTGCGCATCGTCACGAATTCTTCGGCTGCCGTCGGGTGCACGCCAATGGTTTCGTCGAACTGCTGCTTGGTCGCCCCGGCCTTCAGGGCAACGCCCAGGCCCTGGATGATCTCGCCAGCGTCAGGGCCAACCATGTGGCAACCCAGTACCTTGTCGGTCTCGGCATCCACCACCAGCTTCATCAGGGTCTTTTCCTGAATGTCGGTGAGGGTCAGCTTCATGGCGCGGAAGCGGCTTTCGAACACCTGCACCTTGTGCCCCGCTTCCAGCGCCTGCTCCTCGGTCAGGCCCACAGTCCCGATAGGTGGCTGGCTGAACACCGCTGTCGGGATGTTCTGGTAGTCCACCGGGCGGTACTGCTCCGGCTTGAACAGGCGCCGCGCCACGGCCATGCCTTCGGCCAGGGCCACTGGGGTCAGTTGCACACGGCCGATCACATCGCCAATGGCCAGGATCGATGGCGCGGTCGTCTGGTACTGCTCATCGACACGAATGTAGCCGCGTGCGTCCAGCTCGACGCCGGTGTTTTCCAGGCCCAGGTTGTCCAGCATCGGCCGGCGCCCTGTGGCGTAGAAGACACAGTCCGCAACCAGCTCGCGGCCGTCCTTCAGGGTGGCTTTGAGGCTGCCATCTTCCAGCTTGTCGATACGCTGGATGTCGGCATTGAACTGCAGGTCGAGGCCGCGCTTTTCCAGTTCTTCCTTCAGGTGGGTGCGCACCGAGCCATCGAAGCCGCGCAGGAACAGATCGCCACGGTACAGCAGCGTGGTTTGCGCCCCCAGCCCCTGGAAAATACCGGCGAACTCGACGGCAATGTAACCACCGCCCACCACCAGCACCCGGCGTGGCAGGTCCTTGAGGTAAAAGGCTTCGTTGGAGGTGATGGCCAGTTCCTTGCCCGGGATGTCCGGGACCTGCGGCCAGCCACCGGTAGCGATGAGGATGTGCTCGGCGGTGTAGCGCTGGCCTTCCACCTCCACCTCATTGGCACCGGTCAGGCGCGCGTGGCCCTGCAGCAGGGTGACGCCGCTGTTGAGCAGCAGGTTGCGGTAGATGCCGTTGAGGCGCTCGATCTCGCGGTTCTTGTTGGCAATCAGGGTGCCCCAGTCGAAATGCCCTTCTTCCAGGGTCCAGCCGAAACCTGCGGCCTGTTCCAGTTCGTCCGCGACATGCGCGCCGTACACCAGCAGTTTTTTTGGCACGCAGCCGACGTTGACGCAGGTACCACCCAGGTAGCGGCTTTCGGCCACTGCCACTTTCGCACCAAAGCCCGCGGCAAAGCGCGCTGCGCGCACACCGCCGGACCCGGCACCAATCACGAACAGATCAAAATCGTAGGCCATGTATTCAGTCTCCTAGGCAGGCGCCCAGCATAACGCCGTTGGCTGGCGCACACAAAAAAGCCACCCCGAAGGGTGGCTCCATGGAACCCGCGCTGGCGTATCAGTACGCCTTGCCGGCCTTGTAGAAGTTCTCGAAGCAGAAGTTGGTCGCCTCGATGTAGCCTTCGGCACCACCGCAGTCGAAACGCTTGCCCTTGAACTTGTAGGCGATCACGTTGCCTTCGGCAGCCTGTTTCATCAGCGCGTCGGTGATCTGGATCTCGCCACCTTTGCCCGGCTCGGTCTGTTCGATCTTTTCGAAGATGTCCGGGGTCAGGATGTAGCGACCGATGATCGCCAGGTTCGACGGAGCATCTTCCGGCTTCGGCTTCTCGACCATGGAGTCGACACGGAAGATGCCGTCCTTGATTTCCTCACCGGCGATGACGCCGTACTTGTTGGTTTCCTGCGGGTCGACTTCCTGGATGGCGACGATCGAGCAACGGTACTTCTTGTACAAAGCGACCATCTGCGCGAGCACGCCGTCGCCGTCGAGGTTGACGCACAGGTCGTCGGCCAGTACTACGGCGAATGGTTCGTCACCGATCAGCGGGCGGCCGGTCAGGATGGCGTGGCCCAAGCCTTTCATTTCGGTCTGGCGGGTGTAGGAGAACGAGCACTCGTCAAGCAGGCGACGGATACCGACCAGGTATTTTTCCTTGTCGGTGCCCTTAATCTGGTTTTCCAGCTCGTAACTGATGTCGAAGTGGTCTTCCAGTGCGCGCTTGCCACGACCGGTAACGATGGAGATCTCGCTCAGCCCAGCATCCAATGCTTCTTCAACGCCATACTGGATCAGTGGCTTGTTGACCACCGGCAGCATTTCCTTGGGCATGGCTTTGGTAGCAGGCAGGAAGCGAGTGCCGTAGCCGGCTGCCGGGAACAAGCATTTTTTGATCATATACATCCTTACAAAAAGGCTAGGCCTGTGGAATTCGGCGCAGTCTAATCAGGCGGCAGTCACCTTACAATGCCCCACCTGTGCCGGCCGATTGGAAGATAGAGATAACCCAGTGTAGATAGTTCCGGCGGAAGGTAAATATTACCGTCATACATGACAGCGAAATGACAGGCGGCCCGTACCCGCGAAAGGGCCGGCACGGGCCCGCCATCAGCTACCGGTACCCTGCCCGATCAGCACCCCATCCACTTTCTGACCATACAGGTTCACGCCGTCATTGGCATGGAACTTCACCCGCGTCTTCTCGATGGAGCCCTCCACCAACCGCGGGTCCTGCGGCCGTTCATGGCGGTTGATCCACGCCGCCACGTCCCAGGCCTGCTGATCGCTGAGGCTGCCCGGTTTGCCCAGCGGCATGTTGTACTTGATGAATGACGCCGCCGTGTTGATCCGGTGCATACCGGCGCCCCAGTTGTAGGAGTCCTTGCCCCACAGCGGCGGCATCACGTAGTCATCGGCCACCTTCTGCCCTTCGCCGTTGTCGCCATGGCAAATCGCGCATTGCTCGCGGTACACCTGCTGGCCGCGCTTGAAGTCATAGCCGCCCTCGGGCTGCGGCACCTCCGGGTAACCACGACCGGCAATCTCCACGCCAGTGGGCGCCTTGGTCGACAGCCAGTACGCGTAGGTCGCCAGCGCCGTCATCTGCGGGCTATCGGCGGCAGGTGGCTTGCCATTCATGCTGAACTGGAAGCACCCCTGGATACGCTCTGCGTAGGTATTCACCTTGTCGTTCTTTTTGCGGTACGCAGGGTACATCGGATAGGCGCCCCACATCGGTGCCGAGTGCGCCAGGCGCCCCTGGTCGAGGTGGCAATTACTGCAGTTCATGCCGTTGCCCACGGCTTCGGGCATCAGCCGGCGGGTATCGACGAACAGGGCATGGCCCTCGCGCACCATTTTGCCAAAAGCATTGTCGGGAAGTTCGGTTTCAGCGGGCGGCACAAACTGCGGCGCGGCCTGTACGCCAGGTACTTTCAACTGCGACTGGTCTTCCATGGCGACCGGGGCGGCCTGGGCATTACTGATGGCCAGCAGCAACATGGCTGGAATCAACGGTTTCATGGCGTGACCTCCTGGCTGGCGGAGCGGGAGAAGAACTCGGCAACAGCCTTGATCTCGTCATCGGTCATGGCCTTGGCCACGCCGACCATCAGCTGGTTTGGATCATTGCTGCGGCTGCCGTCGCGCCAGGCATTGAGTTGCGCCACCAGGTAACTGGCAGGCTGGCCGGCCAAAGGCGGAAAGTGTTCGCCAACCCCGCCGCCGCCTGGGCCATGGCACTGCACACAGCCGGGTATCTGCCGACTCCAGTCGCCGTACAGGGCCATGCGGGTGGTGGGGTCATCGGCAATCTGCTGGCGCCACAGGTTGCTGGCGGGGTCTGCCGGCAGGCTGGCCAGGTAGGCACTTACCGCCTTGATTTCATCCTCGGTCAGGGCCTTGGCCAACGGTTCCATCACCGGCTGCTTGCGGCTACCGCTGCGCCAGTCGTGCAATTGCTTGCTGAGGTAACCGGCCGGTAGCCCGGCTAAACGCGGAAAACCGGCGGCAGCTATGCCCTTGCCGTCTGGGCCATGGCACCCGAGGCAAGCCATGGCAGCGGGGTTGGCCCCGCCCTGGGTGAAAACTTTCTGGCCATCGGCGGCATGCGCCACGGGCCAGGCAAGGATCAGCAGGCTGCCGATCACGACGCGTCTCAACGGTGTCATCACGAATCTCCTTTTCTTTTGTTATATGTTTAG
Organism: Candidatus Pseudomonas phytovorans; assembly: GCA_029202525.1. Lineage (NCBI taxonomy): Bacteria > Pseudomonadati > Pseudomonadota > Gammaproteobacteria > Pseudomonadales > Pseudomonadaceae > Pseudomonas > Candidatus Pseudomonas phytovorans. The sequence continues at coordinate 2,814,525 of CP119325.1, read as the reverse complement.
GCTTAAAACATATAAGCAAAGAGAAGTAGACCCGTTGCCTCAGATCAACTTCCGGAGATGCATTTCGTGGCTGCCGTGCGCACATCGCCCAGGCGCAGGGGGAAATTGTTCAGCCGCTCGTGCAGCTTGATGCTGCTGCCGCTGCCACGCTTGTCGATGTCCACCAGAGCCGCCGGGCCCACCCCCGAGCTGATCTTCTGCGGCACGATCAAACGCAGGCCGTCGCCACGCGCCTCTTCCACCAGTGGATCGCGGGTATCAGCCAGCTGCTGCTTGATGCAGTCGGCATATTCACGCGGGGTCTTGCCAGAGATCACATCCAGCGTTTCGTGCGATTGCTCCAGCTCCGAAACACTGACACACCCTCCCAGTGCCACAGCCACCACCGCTACCATCCACTTCATTTAGAGCACCTCAGCCTTCAAGAATCCTGTTCGACCGCAGCCAGGCGGTTTTGCTCCCTGCACTGGCAGATTTATCGGGGCCTGGCCATCGAGCGCGCCAGTGTAACGGCACATCGTGGTATCGTTTGCCATTACAGATCCAAACCTTGCGGAGCATCACATGAAATACGTACACCAGCGCGAGCACCTCAACGAGGACGACATCGTCGTCATCGAATGCTCCCAGCGCTGCAATATCCGCCTGATGAACGACGCCAACTTCCGCAGCTTCAAGAACGGCGGCCGTCACACCTACCATGGCGGCCAGTTCGTTGACTTCCCGGCCAAAATCACGGTACCCAGCACCGGTTTCTGGAACATCACCATCGACACCGTGACCACCCGCCCGATCTCGGTAACGCGCAAGCCAACCTTGAGCCACAAGATCAAGATCATCCGTCGCTCGTCGTCGAAACTCAGATAAGACTGCCATGACCCAGACCATCAAGTACGTCATCAAATACAAACTCGACGGCGAGCGCCGCTGGGATTTCGCGCTGATGCCCGATGCCTCCCAAGAGCAAGCACTGGAAGCGCTGCGCAAGATCCACGGCGACGACGCGGAGAAAATCAGCGACATCCAGGTCAGCAAGGCCCTGTAAAACCCGCAGCACCGCCCGCCCCGCGCAAGGAGAGTCGCATGAGTCACTGGCCCGACCGCCGCATCCTCGACCTGCTGGGCATCGGATTGCCCATCCTGCAGGCACCCATGGCGGGGGCAAGCGGTTCGCCCATGGCCATTGCCGTGGGCCTGGCAGGCGGGCTGGGTGCCCTGCCCTGCGCCATGCTCACTGCTGAGCAAGTGCGCGCCGAGATCGCCGCCTTTCGTGCTGGCTGCCCGGGCCGCCCGCTGAACCTGAACTTCTTCTGCCACCAGCCGCCAGCGCCCGATGCCGAGCGCGATGCACACTGGAAGCAGGCCTTGGCGCCTTATTACAGCGAAACGGGTGCCGATTTCACCGCCCCCACGCCAGTGTCCAACCGTGCGCCGTTCGACGAACAGATCTGCCAGTTGGTGGAGCAACTGCGCCCGGAGGTGGTGAGCTTCCACTTCGGCCTGCCCCCGGCTGACCTGCTGCAACGGGTGAAGGCCAGCGGTGCCAAGGTGCTGTCCAGCGCCACCACCGTCGAAGAGGCGGTCTGGCTGGAGCGCAATGGCTGCGATGCGATCATCGCCATGGGTTATGAAGCTGGCGGGCATCGGGGCATGTTCCTCAGCGCAGACATCACCAGCCAGATCGGCACGTTTGCCCTGGTGCCGCAGGTGGCAGACGCCGTCAGCGTGCCGGTGATTGCCGCAGGCGGTATCGGCGACCACCGCGGCCTGGTGGCAGCGCTGGCGCTGGGCGCTTCGGCAGTGCAGATCGGCACGGCTTACCTGTTCTGCCCCGAGGCCAAGGTGTCGCCGGCCCACCGCCAGGCGCTGGACAGCGCGCCCGCCAGCGACACGGCGTTGACCAACCTGTTTACCGGCCGCCCAGCGCGTGGCATCAACAACCGCATCATGCGCGAGCTTGGGCCGATGAGCGACCTTGCACCGCGCTTCCCGCTGGCGGGTGGGGCATTGATGCCTTTGCGGGCGATCACTGAGCCGCAAGGCAATAGTGACTTCAGTAACCTGTGGTCGGGGCAGGCTCTGCGGCTGGGGCGACACATGCCGGCAGGGGATTTGACCCGGGAGATTGCCGCCAAGGCGCTGACCCTGGTTAAGCGTTAGACATCTTCATATACGAGGCCGCCCTCTTCCCGGCAAATGGCCTATCGCTATATAGTTCAGGATATAACGATAACCCCAAGGAGCTGTCTTCATGCGTATCCGCCCATCCCACCTGGCCGTCACCGCTCTGGCCACCCTGTTCGCCTTCAACACTGCCTGGGCCGACGAAGTCCAGGTCGCGGTCGCAGCCAACTTCACAGCCCCTATCCAGGCCATCGCCAAAGACTTCGAAAAAGACACCGGCCACAAACTGGTCGCGGCCTACGGCGCCACTGGGCAGTTCTACGCACAGATCAAGAACGGCGCACCGTTTGAAGTGTTCCTCGCCGCAGACGACAGCACCCCGAAGAAGCTGGAAGAAGAAAAGGAAATCGTCCCTGGATCGCGCTTCACCTACGCCATCGGCACCCTGGCCCTGTGGTCGGCGAAAGAAGGCTACGTGGATGCCAAGGGGGACGTACTGAAGAAGAACGAATACAAGCACTTGTCCATCGCCAACCCGAAAGCGGCACCCTATGGCCTGGCCGCGACCCAGGTGCTGGACAAGCTGAAGCTCACCGACGCCACCAAAGGCAAGATTGTCGAAGGCCAGAACATCACCCAGGCCTTCCAGTTCGTCTCCACCGGCAATGCCGAGCTGGGCTTCGTTGCCCTGTCGCAGATCTACAAGGACGGTAAAGTAACCAATGGCTCGGCCTGGATCGTACCATCGAGCCTGCACGACCCGATCCGCCAGGACGCCGTGATCCTCAACAAAGGCAAGGACAATGCGGCCGCCAAGGCGCTGGTCGAATACCTGAAAGGCCCGAAAGCCGCTGCAGTGATCAAGTCCTACGGCTATGAACTCTGATGCCACTGGACGCCAGTGACCTGGGTGCAATCTGGCTGACCGTCAAACTGGCCAGCCTGACCACCCTGATCCTGCTGGTTATCGGCACCCCCATCGCCTGGTGGCTTGCGCGTACGCGCTCATGGCTGCGCGGGCCGGTGGGTGCGGTGGTGGCACTGCCACTGGTACTGCCACCGACGGTGATCGGCTTTTACCTGCTGATCGCCCTCGGGCCGCACGGCTGGCTCGGCCAGGCGACCCAGGCGCTGGGCCTGGGCAGCGTGGTGTTCAGCTTCACCGGGCTGGTGATCGGCTCGGTGATCTACTCCATGCCGTTTGTGGTCCAACCGCTGCAAAACGCCTTCGGCGCGATTGGCCAGCGCCCGCTGGAAGTGGCGGCTACGCTGCGCGCCAGCCCCTGGGACACCTTCGTCCACGTGGTGCTGCCACTGGCCCGCCCCGGTTTCGTCACTGCCAGCATCCTCGGCTTTGCCCATACCGTAGGTGAATTTGGCGTGGTGCTGATGATCGGTGGCAACATCCCCGACAAGACCCGCGTGGTCTCCGTGCAGATTTTCGATCACGTCGAGGCCATGGAATATTCGCAAGCCCACTGGCTGGCCGGTGCCATGCTGGTGTTCTCTTTCCTGGTGCTGCTCCTGCTGTATGCCGGGCGCCGCGGCAAAGCTGGCTGGAGCTGAAATGACCGCATCGATAGTGGCGCGCCTTAAATTGGCGCGCGACGACTTTACCCTGGACGTTGACCTGCACCTGCCCGGGCGCGGTATCAGCGCACTGTTCGGCCACTCGGGCTCGGGCAAGACCAGCTGCCTTCGCTGCCTGGCTGGCCTGGAACGGGCCGCCAGCGCCTACATAGAGGTTAATGGCGAAGTCTGGGAAGACAGCGCACGCGGCTACTTCCAGGCCCCGCATCTGCGCCCGGTGGGCTACGTGTTCCAGGAAGCCAGCCTGTTCCCGCACTTGTCGGTGCGCGGCAACCTGGAGTTCGGCTGGCGCCGGGTGGCGGCCGCTGAACGCAAGGTCAGTCTCGACCAGGCCTGCGAGCTGCTGGGCATCGGCCACTTGCTGGAACGCCGCCCCGCGACCTTGTCGGGTGGCGAGGCGCAGCGGGTGGGTATTGCCCGTGCCCTGCTCAGCAGCCCACGCCTGCTGCTGATGGACGAGCCGCTGGCGGCCCTCGATGGGCCGCGCAAACGTGAAATCCTGCCTTACCTGGAGCGCTTGCACGACGAGCTGGACATCCCGCTGGTGTATGTCAGCCACGCCCAGGATGAAGTGGCTCGGCTGGCAGACCATCTGGTGCTACTGGAGCAAGGCCAGGCGGTGGCCAGTGGCCCGATCGGCGACACCCTGGCGCGCCTCGACCTCTCACTGGCCCAGGGCGAGGATGCCGGCGTGGTGTTCGAGGGCATGGTAGTGGGGCATGACCCGCAGTACGACCTGCTCGACCTGCGCCTGTCCGGCAGCAGCGGCCCGCTGCTGCGCATCGCTCACCCGGCGCATGTGATGGGCAGCACCCTGCGGGTCAAGGTGCAGGCCCGGGATGTCAGCCTGGCGCTGACGGCCGACAGCACGTCGAGCATCCTCAACCGCGTGCCGGTGCGCGTGCGCGAAAGCCGCCCGGCCGACAACCCGGCGCATGTGCTGGTCAGCCTGGATGCCGGCGGCAATGCCCTGCTGGCGCGCATCACCCGTTTCTCGGCCGACCAGCTCGGCCTGCACGCGGGCCAGCTACTGTTCGCCCAGATCAAGTCGGTGGCCTTACTGGGCTGAGCATCCTTCGCGTGGGCGTTGTCCATTGATCAGTAACCTGATCGAGGCCAGCCAACCATGCTCGACTGCCCCCTGCCGCGCTCCCTGCACTACGTTGACGACAATCAGCCGGGCCTGACCCGGCGACGCTGGCGCGACCGTTTCATCTACCTGGATGCCGATGGCCAGCGGGTGCGTGACAGTGACACCCTTGCGCGCATCGCTTCACTGGTGATCCCGCCGGCCTACACCGATGTGTGGATCTGCGCCGACCCGCAGGGCCACCTGCAGGCTACCGGCCGTGATGCCCGTGGCCGCAAACAGTATCGCTACCACGCGCAATGGCGTGAATCGCGCGACGAGCACAAGTACGGGCGCATGCTCGCCTTCGCCCAAGCCCTGCCCAAGCTGCGCATGCAACTGGAGGCCCACCTGAGCCGGCCAGGCCTGGACCGGGAAAAGGTGATGGCACTGGTAGTGAGCCTGCTGGACCACACCTTGATTCGCATTGGCAACCAGCGCTACCTGCGGGATAACCAGTCGTATGGCCTGACCACCCTGCGCAACCGCCATGTCGAGGTGAAAGGCAGCACCATTCGCTTCCAGTTCCGCGGCAAGCGCGGCGTGGAGCACAACGTCACCCTCAACGACCGGCGCCTGGCCAACCTGCTCAAGCGCTGCATGGAGCTGCCTGGCCAGGCACTGTTCCAGTATCTGGATGCAGACGGCCAGCGGCACAGCATCGGCTCCAGCGAGGTCAACCAGTTCCTGCAGCAACTGACCGGTGCCGATTTCACGGCCAAGGACTACCGTACCTGGGCCGGCAGCAGCCTGGCACTGGACCTGCTCAGGCCCTTGGCCTGGGAGCCCGAAACCGAGGCCAAACGCCAGCTCGCCGCCATCGTTCGTCAGGTGGCTGCGCGCCTGGGCAACACACCGGCGGTGTGCAGGCGCTGCTACATCCACCCGGCGGTGCTTGAACATTATGCTCTGGGGCGCCTTGGCGAACTGCCAAAGCGCCGTGTGCGCAAGGGCCTGGACCCCGAGGAAGTGGCACTTCTGCTATTTCTTCAGGCACTTGAGGAACAGGATGCCCATTAAGCCTGTCTATTCAGGCCATGATACGAAGAAATTTCCCATTCGCCGCCAACCCCCCTATTCTTGCCATCGAGCACCTTTGCCGACAAACCGCTGACGGTTTGCAACGGCTCCTGTAACTGAAGACACGTAACAGAATTTGTTTGTCGGGGAATTACTATCCGCCGAAAGCGTCTTTAATGAGAAGGAAGAGGGACACGCTCCCGCCGCCGCGGCAACTGGCCCAGCGGTCATTTACATCACCAAGGAGAACTACATGCTGATACTCACCCGTAAGGTTGGCGAAAGCATCGTCATCAACGATGACATCAAAGTCACCATTCTGGGCGTCAAAGGGATGCAGGTGAGGATCGGTATCGATGCACCGAAAGATGTTCAGGTTCATCGCGAAGAGATCTTCAAACGTATCCAGGCCGGCAGCCCGGCCCCGGAAAAGCAGCACGACGACTCGCACTGAACCTACCCTCCCAGGGTGCATGGATGCGCTCAACCGCCAACTTCAGGTGCTCAGCAACTGATGCACCTTGGCGATCATCTCGTCCATGTCGAATGGCTTGTCGAATATGGCGGCGAATAGCGCCGGGCAGCCTTGGCTGGCCTGCGCGCCGCTCATCAAAATGACCGGCAACTCGCACAGCGTCGGGTCTTCGCGAATCGCACGTGCCAGCTCCTCACCGTTGAGCAGCGGCATCATGTAGTCGGTGATGACCAACTGAACGCGCTTCTCTTTCAATGCCTCCAGTGCCTTGCAGCCGTTGCTCGCCTTTTCCACCAGATAGCCTTCGTCCTCCAGCGCAAAACCGAGGATATCGGCAATCAGGTATTCGTCATCGACGATCAGGATGGTGTTCATCGGCACTCCGTCACCCGCTTCCTTGCGGCACCGGCGTCCCCGAGAGCACACCACAGGCGCCTTCGAACGCCTTGCGCAAGGTAATGCCCTGCGGCCCGATCAGCAGCTCGTGCAAGGCAGGATCATGGTGACTGTCACGCACCTTGAGAATCGACAGCATGCGCCGCAGCTGTGAATCCAGCTCGACGAAGCGCATCAGCATCAGGTTGTCGACAATGCTCGACAGGTCCGGGGCCGGGGCGCTGATTTCCGCGCCGAAGATGTCGCGCATTTCCCAGGTCAGCATCACGCTCACATCACGCGCACGCAGTTCGCCAGCGATGGCGCGGAAAAACGCATTGAGCCGCGCCGGGTCGACAGCCAGGCGGCTGAACGCCCCGAGGCTGTCAATCAGCACGCGCTTGCTGCCCTGCGCCTCGACACGTTCGAGCATGCGCGCGCCGATCTGGTCCAGCAGGCCCTCGGTAGTCGGTTGCCAGCACAGCTGCAGGCTACCGTCCTGTTCCATCGCTGCAAAGTCGTAACCCAGCGAGGCAGCCTTGCTGCGCAGGCGTTCGGGCGTTTCGTAGAAGCCGAAATGCAGCCCCGGCGCCTGCACGGTACTGGCGCCAAGGAAGGCCAGCCCCAATGACGTTTTGCCAATACCCGATGGCCCGATCAACAGGCTGACCGAGCCCATCGACAGGCCGCCATCGAGCATCTCGTCCAGGGTCGGCACACCGCTGCTGATCCGCGCAGGGGTAGCACTGCCCATCTGGCTGGGATAACTGAACAACGCCTCCAGGCGCGGGTAGACATGCATACCGCCTTCATCGATAACGCATTCGTGTCGGCCCGACAACGCTGCACTGCCGCGGGTCTTGCGCAACTGGATATGGCGCACGGCGCGGCTGCCCACCAGTTGCTCACCCAACTCGATCACCCCATCGACCATGGTGTGCTCCGGGCTGCCCTCGTCCAGCCGCGCGCTGGTGAGCAGCAGCACGGTGCAGCCGGCGAAGGCCGCATGGCCCTGTAGTTCGGAGACAAACTTTTTGGTGTCCAGCGCGGTTTCGGCACGCACCCGGGCATTGAGCACACCGTCGACGATCAGCAGGCTGGCCTGCTGCCGGGCGATTTCCTGGCGCAGCAGCCGCACCACGGCATCCAGCCCTTCCTGCTCAAGGGTGTCGAAGGCGCTGACAAACTGGATCTGATCGCCGACCAGCGTCGGGTCAAAAAAGTCCAGGGTGCCCAGGTACTGGAACAGCCGCTCATGCGACTCGCTCAGCAACGTGGCCACCAGTACCCGACCACCCGAGCGCACGTGTCCGCAGGCCAGTTGATTGGCCAAAATAGTCTTGCCGGCACCCGGCGGGCCTTGAATGATGTACGAGGCTCCAGCTACCAACCCACCCTTGAGCAGTGCATCGAGCCCTTCGATACCTGTCACCAACCGCCTGAGTGCCTGCGCCATGATGCTTACCTGTCGTGTGGGCTGTTGGTCTTGTCCTGATACGTTGGCAAGTAAAGCTGCATGGAAGTTCCATGACCGGGCTCACTGTCGACGTGAATGGCGCCACCGCTCTGCCTGGCAAAACCATACACCTGACTAAGGCCCAGACCAGTACCCTTGCCGAACGGCTTGGTGGTGAAGAATGGCTCGAAGATGCGCGGCAAGACGTCTGGCCCCATCCCTTCGCCGGTGTCTTGTACCACGAAGCGCACAAAGCTGCCGTGCAGCCCTTCCACCTCACCGGCCAAGTCGACCACCTCGGCCGTAAGGCCTATCCGGCCCTCCCCTGCGATGGCATCGCGGGCATTGAACAGCAGGTTCAGCAGCACCATCTGCAACTGCCCCGCATCCACCTCGATCAACGGCAAACCCGCTTGCAGCTGCACCTGTAGCTCAATCGAGCTGGGCAGTGCGTGCTCCAACAGACCGCGGGTAGCGGCTACAAGGTCTGCCGGTGCGACGCAAGCCACATCGAGCTGGCGGTGGCGGGCAAAGGTGAGCAACTGCTGGGTCAGTTCGGTGCCCCGCTGCCCGGCATCGAGAATGTGCTGCAGCATGCGCTGGATGCGTGTCGGGTCCTGACTGGCCTGCGCCAGGCGCGCCGAGCTGAGGATGATGGTCAGCATGTTGTTGAAGTCATGCGCCAACCCGCCAGTCAACTGACCGAGGGCTTCCAGCTTCTGCGCCTGGAACAGTTGGGCACGCACTGCATCCAGCTGCATTGCCGACTCGCGGCGGTCAGTGATGTCCCGCGTGACCTTGGCCAGGCCGATGATCTGGCCCTGGTCATCGCGGATCACGTCCAGCGCCGCCAAGGCCCAGAACTGTGTGCCATCCTTGCGCACGCGCCAGCCCTCATCCTGCGCCACACCCTGCTCCAGCGCCTGGCGCAGCAAGCGCTCGGGGCGGCCGTCGGCACAATCTTGCGGGGTGAAAAACAGCGAGAAATGCTGGCCGATCACTTCATCGGCGCGGTAGCCCTTGATCCGTTGCGCCCCGGCATTCCACGACACCACATGGCCGGACGGGTCGAGCATATAGATGGCGTAATCCACCACCGACTGAACCAGCTGTTCATAGCGGTGGGCAGGCATGACGGGGTGATCGAGGCAGTCTGCCAAAACCATGAAGACTCCACTGGCACAGCAGGAGGGACGATATGAGCTTAGCCGAGGGCGCCTGCCCGCGGCTACCGGTGGTCAGCGCTCAGGCTCGACCAGCACCGGGCTGATGCGCCGTGGCATGGCCACTTTCAGCAGCCACAGGCCAACCAGCATGATAACCCCGCCGCCAGCCAGCGCCATCCACCGCTGCGGCTGAGGGTGCTCGGCATCAAAACCCAGCATCAGCAAGTAACCACCCAGGCTGATCAGGCTGAGATACAGAAAAGCGCCCAGCACAATCACTTGCGCAAACAACAGCCGCCAGAACAGCCGTGGCCGCACGACACGCTCGCTGGCGTCGGACTGGGTCATCGCCGCATACTCTTGGATCCAATAAAGGGGGCAACAGTGGCTTAATGACAGCAAGGTGTCAATTGCCCAGTGGTTCGACCCTTCATTCTGTTGATCATAGGTGCTGCAGTTGACTCAACTATAACAATGGGTTATAAAGCGCGCTTGATTGCAAAGCCCTTCTGCTTAGAAGCGAGCTGGTCGTTGCGACCCTTTCAAGCGTGCGAGTGTGGTGGAATTGGTATACACAGCAGACTTAAAATCTGTCGGCGTGAGCCTTGCGGGTTCGAGTCCCGCCACTCGCACCAAACTCCCTCGAAAAGGCGCCCTTGCGGCGCCTTTTTGCTGCCTGCCAGCAATCCTTGGCGCAACTGCTAAAGTGGAGCTTGTCCCCGTCCACTGGAACGCCGCCATGCGCTACTCCCTGTTCGATGGCCAACGCGACATCATTATCCTGATTGCTCGCGTACTGCTGATGATCCTGTTCGTCTTGTCTGGCTGGGCCAAGCTCACCGGCTTTGATGGCACGGTTGGCTACATGACGTCGCTCGGCGCCCCTGCGCCCATGCTGGCGGCAGCCATTGCCGTGCTCATGGAGTTCGTCGTCGGCATCCTGCTGATCCTGGGTTTCTACACCCGGCCGCTGGCGTTTCTGTTCGCACTGTTCGTGCTGGGTACGGCGCTGCTGGGCCACCCGTTCTGGAACATGGTCGACCCCGAGCGCAGCGCCAACATGACCCAGTTCCTGAAAAACATGAGCATCATGGGTGGCCTGCTGTTGCTGGCCGTGAGCGGCCCAGGGCGTTTCTCGGTGGACGGGCGCTGAGTCAGTCGTCTTCGCAATCATCGAACCAGGCTGGGTGATCACGCTCCTCATCATCAAGGTCATCCAGCGTTTCCTCGTCTTCTTCCACTTCATCCTCGGCGCCTTGGGCATCCGCCTCGGGCTCCATGCCGTCGTAGAGAAATTCATGGTCAAGCAGGTGATCGTGCTCGGGCTCGTGCAGGTCGTCTTCGTCGTGCATGCTGGCTCCTGGGTTGATGGCAGGCCTATATAGGCTGATCAGGTTCCGAGGTCAATGCGTTGCGGTTAATCCTGGGTTAACCGGCCGGGTACAACCTACAGGCTCTCCCTTCAAACGTTTTTGCCCGCCGGTAATGGCGGGCTTTTTTATGGCCCGGGAAACATGACAGCGTCATGACTTGCGCTTCACGAAATACTGACAAACGGATTGGCACACTGGCCCCGCTCCGTACGTTCTTGCAGCCCGCCGCATCATTGCCGCGGGCTTTTCTTTTTCTGCCGTGTTCTTGAAACCCGTAGGCGCTACTGCTAACGCGTTGAAGCATGACCTGTAGCAGTTTTGCCTGCCGAGGTACGGGCTATGCTAACCCAGCGATAACCCAAGCTCACTCGGATAGACACGGAGGCTCTTATGAAAGCTGCTGTTGTTGCACCAGGCCGTCGCGTGGACGTGGTAGAGAAAACCCTGCGCCCCCTCGAACACGGCGAAGCGCTGCTGAAGATGCAATGCTGCGGTGTTTGCCACACCGACCTGCACGTGAAGAATGGCGACTTCGGTGACAAGACCGGAGTCGTGCTGGGCCACGAAGGTATCGGCGTGGTTCAGGAAGTCGGGCCGGGCGTTACCTCGCTCAAGCCGGGCGACCGCGCCAGCGTTGCCTGGTTCTACCAGGGTTGCGGCCATTGTGAGTATTGCAACAGCGGCAACGAAACCCTGTGCCGCGAAGTGAAAAACTCTGGCTACACCGTAGACGGCGGCATGGCCGAGGCGTGCATCGTCAAGGCCGACTACTCGGTCAAAGTACCCGACGGCCTCGACTCCGCTGCCGCCAGCAGCATTACCTGCGCCGGCGTGACCACCTACAAGGCGGTAAAAATCTCCAACATCCGCCCTGGCCAATGGATCGCCATCTACGGGCTCGGCGGTCTGGGCAACCTGGCCTTGCAATATGCCAAGAACGTCTTCAACGCCAAAGTGATCGCCATCGATGTCAATGAAGAGCAACTGCGCTTCGCCAACGAGATGGGCGCAGATTTGCTCGTCAACCCGCTCAAGGAAGACGCTGCGAAGGTCATCCAGGCCAAAACCGGTGGCGCCCACGCGGCCGTGGTGACTGCCGTCGCCAAAGGCGCGTTCAACTCCGCCGTCGATGCCCTGCGCGCTGGCGGACGACTGGTTGCTGTCGGGCTTCCGTCAGAGTCCATGGACCTGAATATTCCCCGCCTGGTGCTGGACGGGATCGAAGTGGTGGGCTCACTGGTAGGTACACGCCAGGACCTGCAGGAAGCCTTCCAGTTTGCCGCTGAAGGCAAAGTAGTGCCCAAGGTGACCCTGCGACCGATCGAAGATATCAATCAGATCTTTGACGAGATGCTGGAAGGCAAGATCAAAGGCCGCATGGTGATCCAGTTCGAAGGTTGATAGCCTGAAAGCACATCAATCAGAACGACCTCAAAGCCCGTAGATGATCGTCTACGGGCTTTGTGCCTTCTCACAGCCAAGGAACAGACCATGAACGTCGACTGGCACGCAGGGCCGATTACCCGCACGACTGCGCTGGACAAGCACTACCGCAACACGCCGAAGGTTCGTCAGTTTCTTCTCAGCGAGTGTGGCGCATCATTCAAGTTCGACCGTGCATTCATGGCATGGATCAAAAGCGGGGCACCACTCACCATGGGCGACATTGCGGATGAATGGCTGCGTATGCATCGGTGACCACCCGCATCGGGTATGAGCAAACAGGCTCGACCAGCCCAGCGGTCGCGCTCGATAGCCGCTTCTTTCAGCATCTTGTCCAATGATTCAACCATGCTGGAGTAATCCATTTCCTGACTCCTTCGTTGGTTAATTTCACTTACCTTCAACGATAGCCGGGAAACGTTGCAAAATTGCTTTAGGAAATGCCCAGGTACAAAGTGCAATACAAAGCTGGCCGTGACTGGCTCCGTAGAACTAGCGATTGGCCGTTGACCTTTCCAACCAGTCAGCACGCGTCATCTCCCAGATTTCGACCTCCATCAGCCCAGATACGAAATCGCCTGCCCGCACGTCTATCAGGCGCATCTCTTCATGTTCCGAGACCCTGCGAGAGGCCTCGTTGGCAACAGCTTTGGGAACCTGCATGACCGGACGCGACAGTGTCTCGAACCAATAGGCGTTGATAACCCGGCATGCCTCACGCATATAGCCCTTGCCCCACCATTGCGGTGCGAGCCAGAAGCCTCTGTTGTTTCCGGGCTGATCATACAAACTGATGCTGCCCAGGGTGCAACCGGCATCGTTGCGCATGCGGATCATCCAGTGCCATTCACGCCCCACTGCCATGGCGGGCAGGGCGATATCCCGGACATAGGTCAGCGCCCCGTCTTCCGGGTACGGCCAAGGGACACGACTATCCAGGTAGCGAACCACCTCCCAGCATGGGAACAGCTCCTGGATGATGGTTGAATCCTCCAACTGGAGGGGCGTGAGCACCAGCCGATCGGTGATCAGCGTCGGAAGACGATCCATGGCATTCGTTCCTGGGCATCCCTGTGAAGCATTGATTATCTGTACCGGGCTTGTTTGTGTCGACCATGCCTGGCAGTTCGAAGCTGGATAATCGCCAGTCCTTGCCCCTGCATCGTCTCTTGTGGGGCCTGGTTGTCGCAGCTAACGACCCAAAGCCGCCTGTCACGGTCCTGTTGGTCAGGAGGCTTGGCCGGAGTTCCGGCCAAGCAGGGTGGCACATCACAGCCGGGGATCGTTTTCCCACGTTGTGCCGTAGTAATCGTGGATACCTCTGCCCCAAGTCGGATCGCTCATGTTTGGCCAGTTATCCTTATCGAAGCCTGGTGCATTCTTCAGTCGGTCCTTGTCGGCATCAAGGACGAAGCGCTTGTTCACCGTATCCAGGCGCAAAGCACCCCACGGCACGGCGAACAGCTTTTCACCCATCCCCAGGAAGCCGCCGAACGACAGTACAGCGTACGCAACCTTGCCGCTGGCGGTGTCCAACATGATTTCCTTGATGTCACCCAGGTCTTCGTCTTGCGTGTTATACACGTCGTTGCCGATGAGGGTATCCGCCCCCATCAGCCGCGGCCCCGGGCCGCGGTCTCCCTCGGCAGTGAAATCGGTCCGTCCCTTGTACATACCGTACTTGTCGCGTTCTTCGAAGTTCATAGTGCACTCCTGGCCAGAGGCCACAGGCAGTAGAGCTGCTCGGATGACGCCGCATTTCTGCGGTGCTCAGAACAGGAGAGTGGTCAGCATAACCAGCCGTTCGTTATCTGCGACCAGCGGTGGGACTGGTAACCCGCTTTGGCGGCCAGCATCACGGGTATTTCTTGCCGGCTTAAGGGGCCAATATCGCCAGCTGAGCAAGTACTGCAGCCAAGCCGATAGCAGCCTCAACATTTGACTGTCCACAGCTGATCGATCCGCGTCGTATAGGACTGGCTCATCATTTCCCTCCTCATACCCCAGTCCGGTGCCGCCGGTACGCTAGCGGCCCGCATTGCCCCCTCCCCCAGCGTTCGTTGATGTCATCCATCACCTGCATCAGTCGGTCACATGCCACCGACTGCTTGAGCGCAAACAAGTCCTCTGAAAACTCACTTGGTTGCCGCAGGTCCATCAGCAACACCTCGGCTTTGCTGTATCTAAATCCAGGCCTGAAGATCCTACAAACCGCATCATTAGCCAACCGGGTCATAAGCAACGTGTCGCAGGTCGGGTAAGGCAGCTCTAGCAAAGCGCCCTGAGCATGGTGCGCCTCGTCCGGGTTGAATATCCCGGTACGGATGCTGACGCGTATGCGCTTGCAAACCGATCCCTGGGCACGAAGCTTCTCCGCAGCGCGCCCCACATACGTGGCCACTGCCTGCTTGATAGGCGCCAGCTCGGTAAGGCGCTTACCGAACATTCGGCTGCAACAGATCTCCTGCTTCGCAGGCTCGGCCTCGTCCAGCTCCAGGCATGGCGTGCCAGCCAGTTCCCGCGCAGTCTTTTCCACCACCACACTGAATTTTTGCCGAAGCGTTCGCGCGTCAGCTTTGGCCAGGTCCATCGCCGTGTGGATGCCCATCGCCTCCAGGTGGGCGGTCATGCGCCGGCCAACGCCCCACACCTCTTTCACCTTGGTGTTGCGCAGCACCCAATCGCGCTTGAACGGATCGGTGATGTCGATCACACCGCCAGTCTGGGATTGCAGACGCTTGGCCATGTGATTGGCCAGCTTGGCGAGGGTCTTTGTCCCGGCGATGCCAACTCCCACGGGTATACCGGTGCATTGGAAAACCCTGGATCGCAGCTTTCGCCCGAACTGCGTCAGGTTTTCCTGAATGCCGGAGAAATCAGCGAAGCATTCGTCGATGCTGTAGACCTCTGTCGCAGGCACCATCGACTCGATCAGCGTCATGACACGCTCGCTCATGTCGCCATACAGCGCGTAGTTACTGCTGAAGGCCATGATGCCGTGCCGGCGCAACGTGTCTTTCGCCTGAAAATACGGCTCGCCCATCTTCACGTATGGCTTCGCATCGTACGACCTGGCGATCACGCAGCCGTCGTTGTTGCTCAGCACAACGATCGGGGTCCTGGCCAGGTCGGGCCGGAATACCCGCTCGCAGCTCGCGTAGAACGCGTTGCAATCGATCAGCGCAAATACCGGGTCACTGCGCATGGTCGCGAACGCTGTATCGAACCACGCCCCAGATGACGAGCTCATCACCTTCCATGATGTACCGGGGTGGGTAGGCGGGATTTTCAGATTTCAGGATCACCACGCCGTCGCGACGATGCAGGCGCTTACAGACCGGCTCAGTGTTGACTGCTGCAATCACCACATCGCCGTGCTCGGCCTCGCGGCCGCGGTCTACGATGACGATATCACCCGAATAGATCCCTGCACCTTGCATGCTGTCGCCCTCCACTTTCACCAGATACACATGGGGCGCACGGAGGTCGAATAACTCATCGAGGGAAATATGGCCTTCCAGGTGGTCCGCTGCCGGGGATGGAAACCCGGCCGGAACGTGAAACGAATACAGCGGTAGTGGTTCGGTTCCGCCGGTTGGCGTACCCAGGATTGTGATGGTCATGACGGAAGGTCCAATGCAGGCTGTATGCATATACAGTAGATATGGCATCGGGCGCCCGGTCAATGCGGGGTGGTGATATTTCTGACAGACGAGAGGTGGGAGATGTGCGGACGGTACTCGATCTACGAGTCGATGGATCACTACCTGCGTCAGTTATCGCTGGACCTGGTTGTGATCAATGGCTACGACCATGAGCCGATCAACCGATTCAATGTAGCGCCTTCAACTCGCGTGGAAATCATCCGGCAGATCGGGGATGGGCTGAGCGTCGACAGGGTGAAGTGGGGATGGTCGCCATTCTGGGCGAAGGGGAAACGCCCGGACCCGATCAATGCCCGGGCCGAGACGGTGATGACAGGAAAGTTCTTCAAGGGCCTCTGGCCGAACGGCAGAGCCCTGGCACCTGCAAATGGCTGGTTTGAATGGCTTGTCGATCCTGCGGACCCAAAACGAAAGCAGCCCTACTACATCACGAGTGCCGACGGCGCCCCACTGTTCTTTGCGGCGCTGGCCGAGGTGCACCACAGCGTCGAGCCGGATGAGCGCGATGGGTTCGTAATCATCACTGCAGCGGCCGATCAAGGGCTGGTCGACATTCACGACAGAAAGCCCCTGGTGCTATCGCCGCAGATTGCCAGGGAATGGGTGGACCCGGCCACAACGCCCCGTCGCGCGGCGGAGATTGCCGAAGCGGGATGCCGGCCTGCTGAGGATTTCCGCTGGTTCCCGGTAGCAAGAGCAGTCGGCAACGTACGCAACCAAGGCCCGGAACTGATTGAACCTGTGAATGATGGGTGTCGCCAGGGCGACCTGGAGCTATGAGTTGGCTGACCTTGCCGACAGGGCCAGACGGGAAGTCAGGGTCTGTGGTGGTCCTCAACAGATATCGAGCGCTCAATCAATTTAATGATATCGATTCGCATTATCATATAGTGTAGACTTCGAGCATTCACGGAGGAGCAGCACTATGAAGACCACCCAGACCAGATCGGCAGCATTCATTACATGGCTGTCGCGGCACATGCGCAGACCCGTTCTCGATGAGGCTGGTTACGATCGGGCACTACTTGAGGCGGCGAACCTGGAGCATCGGAAGCAGGTCTCACATCTCGAGTGGGTCGAGATGGTTCGTACGGCGAACAGGGCTTTGATCCAGTGGTCCGTGTAGGTTCACGCGAGCAGCAAGATCGGGTAGGCGGCGGATTCACATCCGCCATCCACTCACACCACCGTGAATTCGGTTCCGTACACCCACGAAACAGGATGGATTGCGGAACACATGCTAGAAGTTTCGGAACTCATGATTTTTTGGGGCCCACAAAGAAAAACCCCGCAGACGTTAATCTGCGGGGCTTTCGAATGATGGAGGCCGAGCTCGGAATCGAACCGGCGTGGACGGGTTTGCAATCCGATACAAGAATTGCTGTCTCACGCGGGCTTGGATAGGAATCAACAATCCAGACAGGAAGTCCTCATGCCGCTTTATACCTATGTAGTTTCGTACAAAGGGTCGACACACGTGACCCAAGGTAGTCATAGCAATTTCAAAGGTTTCATTGATGCCTGGTGCACCAACCTCCCTGCTGGTGCGCTACCCGCGCTCACGCCCGCTCTGCACCGAGATCTAGCGAGAAAGGCGCATTTGGCAGAGTTCCCCGCCATTGCGAACATCAAGCACGCCTGGAGAAAGGCCATAGAACTAGAGGGAAGCGAGTTTGTTGTGGTTGCCGTGCAAACCCAGCCGTAACTGCCTTTCATAACCGCATCTCTGGGGCGGTCGTCAGTTGCTAGGCTCTGTACGAAAAGAGATGTCGCAAACACCGCATGGAACAAGCCAACGAGACCATGGCGGCATAACTTTTCGCGAGCTTGTCGAAGCGTGTCACGATTCTGCGGTTCTCTTTCAGCCAGCCAAACATGCGCTCGATGATGTTGCGCTGTCGGTACTTACGCCGATCGAACAGCCTGGGTAAGCCAGGCCTAGGTTTGCGCTTCATTGAGCGCAGGGGGATGACGGGCTGCATTCGATATTGATCGCAGTAGCGGCGTAGCGCTTCGGCGTCGTAGCCCTTGTCGGCCAGCAGCCATTTACAGCGTTTGCGCGGGCGACCACGTTGGCTTGAAGGAATGCTGACTTCGTCCAGGAGAGGCTGGGCGTAGCTTATATCACTGCCTTGACCACCAGAGAGAAGGAAGCGCAACAGTGTCCCGTTGGCGTCGCAGAGCATGTGGATTTTGATGGTCAGGCCACCGCGACTGCTAGCTAGAGCGTGATCGGCAGGTTCGTCAGGCACCCTTTTTCCCCGGCGCCAGATGAGGCTCGGGTTGCGCGTACTGCGGTTGAGTCGAGCATCCAGGTTTGCAGATCAATTAAGCCCAGCTCATTCAGTCTCAGGTGCAGACGTTTGAGCATCTGCTCGAAAATCCCTGGTTTCGCCAGCCTCGAAACCGTTGATACACCGTTGACCATGGGCCGAAGCGCTCAGGCAAATCTCGCCATGCAGCCCCCGAGCAGAGTACCCACAGCACGCCATCGAGCATCAGTCGGTCGCTCAGTCGCGGCCGGCCCCGGCCATGGGTTTCGATGAAGAGATCAGAGACCACATCCCAGTCCTCGTCCGTGAGTTCGTAGCGCCTTGCCATCACAGAATTCCTTTCCGTTAATGGCGCGGGACTCTACAAAATCTCAGCGCTGGAGGAGCGGCGATTAGGTTTCTCGGGATTTCGTACAGAGCCTAAAACAGCCCCTCGCCCGGAAACTCAGGCGGGGGCTAGTAAAGCTTAGCGAAGGATCCCGACACCACTGGCGAGATTCAAAAGCCGATGCAAAGGCCTCACGTAGTCCGAAAGTTTCTCAGCAAGTTCAGCCTGAGCTCTTGGATCGCTGTGCTCGCTGAGCTCAGTAAGGAGCAACCCCACCTCCTCGAAACTCAAGCGGACCGCATGATCATACACTCCAACCTGACTCGGATCTGAGGTGGACTTGAGCACGATTTCAACAACGCTGCCCGCCTTAGCACCTTCCTCGATAGAGAAAATCGGTGCTTTCTTCGATCGAATTATGCTCCAACCAGTCTTTCGGTTCGCACCCTGACGCCAAATTTCCATTGCATTCCCCTTGAGCGCGACCACGTGCCGCGTCAGCATCATGGACTCAGCAAAACGTAATTGCAACAACAACAAATCCATGTTGATTTCCATTAATACGGAATTAATTACGTTTTACGGATATTTCAGCATGAGATCTGCCCCTCCGGCGCTGCCCGCCAGCGCCTTCCCCTATTCAACGATAACGCCTCCCCCGCGAGGATCCACCATGTCCAATCGAATCGTCTGCCAGTTCAGTTGTGGCGCCGCTTCGGCAGTGGCCACCAAGCTGGCCTTGGCCGAGCACGGCAGCACGCACGACGTGCAGATAATTAACGCTTTCCTTGCCAACGAGGAAGCCGACAACCGCCAGTTCGCCCAGGACTGCGAGGCCTGATTCGGCCAGCCGATCACCGTCCTGCGCGATGAGAAGGACGGCGCCGACGCCCATGAGGTGTTCCGCCGGGAGCGCTACATGAAGGGTCGAACTGGTGCCCCGTGCACCAAGATCCTGAAACGCCGCTTGCTGAACACGTGGAAGCAGCCAGGCGATGTGATGATGTTCGGCTACACCGCCGAGAAAGCCGACCGCCTGGAAGACTTCAGGGAGCGAAATCCCGACCGCACAGTGATCGCCCCTCTGATCGACCGAGGCCTGGGCAAGGACGACCGCAAGGCAATCCTTTTGAGCACAGGCATCGAACTGCCGCTGATGTACTGGATGAACTGCGACAACACCAACTGCATCGGCTGCGTCAAGGGCGGCGAAGGCTACTTCTGGGCGATCCGCCAGGACTTCCCCGAGCAATTTGAAGCGCTGTGCGTGATCCAAGACGACTTGGGCGAAGGTTCCTACCTGTTCCGCAACCGGTCCGCCAACGTGCGCTTCTCTCTATGCGGACTTGGCGCTGGCCCGGTTCGCCGCAACGAAAAGCTACCAGCCTGCTCATTCTTCTGCGAGATGGCGGAAGCGGATCTCGTGGCGTCCTCGCCAGGCCGAAATCATTCCTGACTACTTTCTCGTAAACGACGATGCTCAATTCGATGACAATTTGCACACAGACACTGCAAATCCTCTAAAGCAGTTTTATGTCCTCCGCCCATATTCGCAATGTGTGTCGATGAGTGATGAACCTCTATGCAGGATGCACCGATTTCACCATAGACCTTGATGGGGTCGAGCTTGCAGATCTCACAGTAAAGTCGCCCAAAATTACGGACGAACCAGCTTTTCTTCGCTTTGGACAAACCTGGTGCACGCTCCCTGCGAAGGTGAGTAACGAGCTTTGGACTACCCTCGGACCACCGGAATTCTTCTGAACCCCCTACCTCCAATTGGGTGACTTCGCCTTTTTCGATAATTTTATAGCCGCACTCC
The DNA here is from genome assembly GCA_029202525.1 of Candidatus Pseudomonas phytovorans. NCBI lineage: Bacteria > Pseudomonadati > Pseudomonadota > Gammaproteobacteria > Pseudomonadales > Pseudomonadaceae > Pseudomonas > Candidatus Pseudomonas phytovorans. The sequence continues at coordinate 2,794,286 of CP119325.1, read as the reverse complement.
TCCAACAGCTCGAAACAAAATGTTCCCAGGCCTCCAGCAAAGTGCGCCGGGGTAACTTCGAACCCAAAAGCAGATGTGGCAGCAATGCCAAAAACGTGCCTTGGTGCGAGACGGATACCCTCATCAACGATCAAGTCATAGTCGGTGGATGGGGCGAAACCCTCCGCTTTTACACCATTAAGTAAAGCCTGAACCGCCATCCAAACATGCTCAGGTGTCACGTTGCGAAGCTCACCTACAGGGATGCGACGAACAGCATTTGTTCCAGAGCGCTGGAAGACAGCGACTCCCAGCCGCCTCTTCGCCGAAACACACTTCCAGCCTGCCGCCGCCCATTGATGTGCCCAGGTGTGCGAATCACCAGGACTTGAGTTTGCCCACCAAGCATCATGATTCCATGCGCTAGCAGGAAGCCCTCCAACGAGGCTTCCCAACTGGTCGAACGAGATTTCAATGGTGTCGGCGGTCTGGCTCCGCAGAAAGTCTGCAAACGGTGAGTACTTACTCATCAGGCATCTCCGTATGATGGCCGTATGATGCCATACACAGAGCCCCCGGAGCTTAGTTTTCCCTAAACCGGACCACGGTGTCACTTCCAGCAGACACCATGCACCCGGACAACCACCGACTGACCATGCACATTGCTGGCAATGCGTCACCGCCGCTGGCTGGCCAACGGGCTATCGAAGCCCTCACCGAGGCCGCATGAAAATCATCAGAAGGCAAAAAGGTATCGAGCTGCAACGGTCAGCGAAATTAGACCAAGAATTATTGGCAATGCAACCTCGACTACCACCACTCTGAAACCTTGCAGACTCATCAAGCCTTTGTACCAAGAGTCGAAGCGTTCTAAAGACACTTCAATTCTTGGACTCAAAACAACCTCTCTGGCAGTCTGAATTTCGTTTCGAAGATTCATTAAATTAGTATTTACCTGCCCCATCAACTGAGAGGTGGCGATATCGTCCGGCGCGCCCTTGATTTCATCTGGGCTACCCAGTCTATGTTTAATCTCATCTAAATCGCTACTAAGTCTGTCTGTCAGCTCGTCTACTGAGTGGAGCCTGCGCGCGTACGACTTCCACCAATTTGCTAAGCTAGACTGCTTCGGATCATCCGGATAATCCACATGCGCGCTGCCTGCGCGCGCACCAGTCTGAAACGCAACCCTGGCGCCAGTCATACGTACCCGATACTCACCCAGAAGCTCCACAACATAAAAGACAAAGTGCGCGAGCGAATACGTTAGAACAATCATCCCGCCTATCACTATCTTCTCGGCAGTAACACCTTTGAAAGCCACCCCGAAAATAGTGAAAGTGTCACTTGGTTCAATCTTGGCTATTACCAAACACAACAGTGCGACCGACGCCGCCATGAGGCTTTTACGAACCCTTACGGCTGGCTCAGAGATATCAAATCCAGCAGGCTTTCCAAGCGCCTCCGCGACGGCAGCAATCTCCTTCTCTCGTTGATCCACCTTGCGCCCTCTTTTACTAGTAGCTCAAAACTTGTCATGCATTGGCTCCTTGCACTGATACCACGACCACTCACCAGCTGTAACCCCTCCCCCTCTATTCACTGCCGCGATATGGCGGCCAAGGAATCCATATGCCCAGCGCACAAATGGCGGCACGGTGGTGCCCGGACGAATGCCCGATAACAGGCCGCAAGTTCTTCATGTGGATTGAGCACCCCGACGGCGGGATGGTGCCGACATATGGCGGTCCTTTCGACAACTACACGATCCCGGCCCGCGACGGAGACGAAGGCTTCTGCTGCGAGCGGTACGACCACGATTACGGTGGTTAGCGCGACGACGAAATGGTGGGCCTCAAGCTGATCGGCTACCGCATGCAGGTGGCGTCATGATCCCGCCCCTGATGTACATCAACCACGCCAGTCGGCTGCCTGGGCACTCAAAAGAGGAAATCACCAAGCGCGTTTATCGCCGAGTCGGTGAGGTGGTTTCCCCCACCAAGTAAATCGCTGATGCGGAAACGATGCCTCAGGATGCGGAAACGATCCGGTTTTTCTACGCCCAAAGAAAAACCCCGCAGACGTTAATCTGCGGGGCTTTCGAATGATGGAGGCCGAGGTCGGAATCGAACCGGCGTAGACGGATTTGCAATCCGATACAAGAATTCCTATCTCATGCGGTCTTGGCGTGAAAACCAGTTCCAAAACGAAGCGGGATTTATCGAGCTGTAACCCGCATTCTACAAGGGTCATCGATTGAGTTTTGGAACCGAATTTTGCTGAAGGAAAGGCCGAGGGTACCTACAGTCGGTCCTCGCCTAACCTGCCGGAAGCTCGCTATGGAGCTGGACGATGAAGGTGGTGCCATAGACTGGGTTAGAGGTCATGGTTATACGTCCGTCGTGGGCTTCGGCAATCTGTTTGACGATGAACAAACCAAGTCCGATAGACCTCAGCGCGTCCTGCCGATCGCTGCCCCGAGTCATCGGCTCGAATAAGGTCGGAACCAGCTCTTCGGCGATGGAAGGACCATGATTGTGGACTCCGATGATCACGCCATCCACGCAGAACTCAGTTGTCACCGTGATTGGGTAACGCAGGTCTCCGTAGACGACGCTGTTTGCTACCAAGTTTCCGATCATCTGCTGCAGTCTGTCTTGGTCTACTTCAAACGCGCCCTGCCCGCGGGACAGATGACGGATGTTGGCGTTGCCGAAGGCGATCTTGAGCTCGTTCACACATTGATCCACCGCCCTCAACAGGTCGACCTGCTGGCGCCTTATGTTGATGCCTTGGCCTAGCCTGACCGAGGCGAAGTCCAGCAGGTCGACGATCATACGCTGCGCCCTCTCGGCCGACATACTGATGCTGCACAGTAGGCGACGCGCCCGTTCGCTTTGATCGTCACGATCGAGCAGCTCGGTCGCCATCCTGATAGCCGTCATGGGGTTTTTCAGGTCATGGCTGGCGACGGCGACCATCTGCTCGGCCAGTGCCGCACGCCGCTGGGCCTCGGCATATGCCGTGGCTAGCTCATCCTGGGCCCGCTGCAAGGCATGCTCAGCACTGATTTTCTGCGCCAGAAGCTCCTCAGCACGCTGCATTGCCTGAAACACCAACTGCTCGTTGCGATCGCGCTCGGTAGTGCTGAAAAGTGCTAGGTGATAACGCACCCCTTCGTCGGTTTCACGCCGAACGGCATTGAGCAGCATCGCAACCACATGGCCATCGCGGTGCCGCAGAGCGACTTTCACCTCTGACACGGAGCCCTGCATGTTCAGCAACGGGCCCCAGTGGGTAAGCTGAAACGTCCGTCCAACTACGGTCAGGAGCTGATCGAAACTACGTTGCTTCAAATGCTCAGTGTCATACCCCAGCCAGTTGCCAAGCGTTGCGTTGCAGCGAAGTAAGGTGCCATCTGCCTCCATGACTACCAACCCGCAGGGCGCGTGCTCGAAATATGATTCAGTGAACTGCAAGATCGGATCCTTCATGGCCAAGCCTCAAACTGGCTAAAAATCCGTCTATCGCCGCAGAGCAGGCGCTAGGCGCGCTAAGCTGCGGGTAATGGCCCATGTTGTCGACCAGCACAAGCCGGCTGTTGGGCAGCACACTGTGAAGGTATTCCCCCACGGCCACCGGGACCACTGGGTCTTCCGTGCATTGCAGGATCAGCGTCGGCAAGCGCAGGCCTACGACATCTTGCCGATGGTCAGACAAAAAGATGACCCGTGCGAAATGTCGGGCGATCTGAGCATCGGTACGACATAAACTGCTGAGTAGCTCCCCCTGTAGAGCTGGCTCCCCCGAACTCCCCATTAACACGGGCGCCATGGTACTGGACCAGCCAAGGTAGTTTTCATCAATGACGGATAGAAGTGTCAGCACTTCATCGCGCGAAAAGCCGCCGGTATAAGTGCTTGAGTCGACATAGCAAGGCGACCCACCGATCATGACCAGACCCGTAATTCGGCCGGGCCGCTGACGCTCGGCCAGCACCCCAATCATGGCGCTGACCGAATGACCAGCGATGATGACTGGGCCTTGGCCAAATTCGTCTATGATCTCGTTTAGATCCGCCGCATAGCCCCAAAGCGATGAGTACTTTTCCCGATCATAGGCAGCAAGGGCGGACTGTCCTGCGCCGACCAGGTCATAGGTAATGACTCGGATCTGCTTGGCGAAATGCGGCAGCAACAACTTCCACATCGACTGATCGCAGCCAAAGCCATGAGAGAGAATCAAGGTAGCATTGCCGCTTCCAGCGATATGTACGTTGCTTCGTTTCTGCAGAGTCATACATATCCTGATTTCGTTCGAAATTGTGCTGAAATTGCCAGCCCGTTTAATCTGTCAGAAAGAATAGTGGACCCCAGATAAAGCTGCTGTATTGGTTCCTGGGCGCGGTTGAACACGAGTCCGACGCCCATTTGATGCCTCAGCTCAGTACCATACCCTATGCAGATGGCTGAATATATAAACGGGTTTGCACAGCGAGCCGAGATTATCCGACAGGATCTGTTCGACGTGCGCAACTACCGGCAACGCACCAGCAGCGAAAAAGCGACGTCATGCCATGCCGTTCGCGACCAAAGCCTCCTCGGCAACCACGACAGCTCGGTCATCAGGATCAGCTCGTCTTTGACTCCACCCATTTCCGAACCTGAGAACAGCACCCCGAGCCAGGCAGCGACGGTCTGAACCCGACCGTCGCAATTCGGCATACCTATTTCGGCATCAGCACTGTATCAATCACGTGGATTACTCCATTGGATTGCATCACATCGACGATTGTAACCATTGCCTTGCCACCACTGGCATCCATCAACCAAAGCTTGCCGTCGTGTGCCATAACGGTTAAAGACTCTCCCTGGACAGTAGTCAACACTGTTTTGCCGCCATGCATCTTGGCGCCGTCCATGAGCTGTTTGGCAGTGTGAGTACCGGGAACTACGTGATAGGTCAGGATCTTCGTGAGATCAGCTTTGTGTTCAGGTTTCACCAGGTTGTCCACCGTGCCGGCCGGAAGCTTGGCAAAAGCTTCGTTGGTAGGGGCAAAGACGGTGAAGGGCCCCTTCCCATTGAGGGTGTCCACAAGCCCCGCGGCTTTGACTGCTGCTACCAGCGTCGTGTGGTCCTTAGAGTTAACGGCATTCTCCACAATGGTCTTATCGGGATACATCGGCGCTCCACCGACCATGGGTAAGCTAGCGGCGGAGCCATTCGATGCAACAAGGCAGAGGCCGACAAAGCAGGTTGCTGCGATGCGTTGAACAAAGGTAAGCATGATGCATCTCCTCAATTCTTCGATCCTTCAAATGAAGGTGAGGAATATACGGAGCAGCCCGGAAAACGGATGCATTACAACGACGATATTTTTCCTTGAGCAATAACTGGCCCAGTCGGCAGACCAGTAGGAGAGCCATTTTCCGGCTCCAGCGATACAGCTAGCACCGCACCATCGCTGAGTGACGCAGCCAATTCGGTGGGGATTGCAAGGGCCGCGGCCGCATTCGTTGGCAGCAGACCCAGTGAGTGGGGTCTGCCATCTTTTCCTATCAGCCACGCCTGAGCGCTCTGGTCTGTCCAGAACGAGGTACGTGTGGGAACGAACAACACCTCGCGACTTTCAGGCTGGACCGTAGCGGTGAACAGTACATTGCCGTCATTTTGTTCAAGGCGGGCAAGCATTGGTGTCGTGATAGTACGTTCAGGCACGGAGAGGATGAGAATGGCGGCAATCAGGGCGGCAGCTAGTCCTGCGCTGGACCAGCGCCAGAAACCGACTGAACTCCACCAATGCCAGCGCGGTTGGTCTACGGGGCGCGCATTGGAAAACAACTGCTGCTCGATCAATTGCCATACTGACGCTGGTGGTTGTACCTGAGGCATCTGAGCAAGCCATCCGGCAAACTGTCGCTGCCAAGCGGCCACTGCGCCTTGAACGGCAGCATCTCGAGCTGCTAGTGCCTCAACGTGAGCGTTCTCTTCGCGGGTCAGAACTCCCAACACATACTCTGCAATCAGGAGATCGCGATCATCGTTCGGAGGAAGTCCATACTCGTTCATAGGCCAAGGCACACCCGAAGTCTAAGTAGTCCACGGCGAATCCAACTCTTTACCGTACCCAGAGGGACGCTGTGGCGTTCAGCCAGTTCAGCGTATGAATAACCTTCGAAAAAAGCGACTCTGATATAGCGTTGCTGTTCTTCTTCCAGCGTGGAGAGACACCGCTCGAGCGCACTGCCTTGATGGTCACGCTCGACACTGTCCAACACCGACTCTTGCTCGGGCCATTGCGCGACAGTGTCGAGCGGCTCATGTGCATGTCGGGCGCGGCGCCTATCGATTGCCTTGTGGCGGGCTATCGAAGCCATCCAGGTGCCGGCACTGGAAAGGGCTGGGTCGAAGGTAGATGCCTTGAGCCAAACGCTGGTGTAGATCTCCTGAAGCACCTCCTCCGCCTCGGCATGATTGCTGAGGTAGTACAGGCATATGCCAAACAGCCTAGCTGACGTGGTGCGGTAAAGCGCTTCGAAAGCCAACCGATTACCTGTTCCGCAGGCCTGCAGAAGCACGTTCTGCACCGCAGAGTCGGGCTGCTCTGCGTGATCGCCTGCGACCTTCGCGCTAATGGCCAATGTGCAGTCTCCTGTAGTCGCTCCACAACCTTAGTCTGGATTCTCGACATTGAGGGCTCAGCAAGCGAAATGATTCTTGGCCCTTTGTATCCAGAGCCGCACTTAGAAGAGAAATTAGTCAGGCAGACTGTAGGGCGTCGAGGCGGGCCAATGCTATGGCCACGCTTTCTCGCGACTATGGCGATGGCCAGGAGAGCTGCAGTGCTAAAATTCCTGATGGGTGGCCTAGTGAAGAGGTGGTAGATCTTTCCCGCGAGCTTTAGCTATCACCCGAAGCTGGTAGTCGGACACCACCTGAAACAGCGACTCCGCCAGCAGGCGAAGACGCTCGACTTCTTCAGGGGACGCGCCGAAGTCTTGAGCTTCATGATAATCCCGAAAGGCATCAACGGCCTGCTGGATTAGCGGCTCGCCGGCCTCGACCATACCAATGAAGGTTCGCTTGTCCAAGTTACTGCTCCAGTTATTCAATTGACGCATTATAGGACGTTTCGAAAGCAAGCCTCGTTATTTGAGCGGTATTCATTCGCCGATAAACGTCCTGAAAGAGGACATACATGCGTTAATGGGACGACTTGCCGGCTTCTGCAGCGAGCAACATGCGATAACCGATTACGGAGCGGTAGAGATCGTCCGCGAGCACTTGAAGCCGCTGGATTTCCTCACCCGGTGCCTGTCCCGCTTCGGCATCCCTATGAGCTCTAATAGCCTCAAGTGCCTCTCGCAAATCTGGTACGCTACCTCGGTCTTCCTTCTTGAAATCTGGCTTCACCGCTTCCCCAACCTTTCAACATCGATGGCATTCAATTCACAGTTTCAGACGTCTTTTCACCAAGACAGTGCCGCAATAATGCTCTAGATCGTCGAGTCGCTGTATGGCTTCCTCACGTAGACCTGCCAAGCGTTCAAGTCGCTCACCACACTCAATAGCCGACAGGTAGCTCTCAATCGCATCGAGACACCTCTCCATGCTCTTCATAGCTTCCTCCACGCTGCTGGCACGTAACCGATGAAGTAAGGTTCTCATAGAGAGTCTCACGTGAACACGAGAAAATATGATGCGAGAAGCTTAGAATATTTCTAGCGGCAAGCATCTATCTCCGCTTCCAGTAGCTTCTCATACCCAATCCTCTGCCGGCGTTCGGCCAGAAGCGCCCTCACCTTCACCTCTAAGCTATCACTCTTTCGTAGGCCGGCGGCGGCCCATGGCGGCACCCCTACCTCCGGCGCGCGGCACGGAACCTGCACCGGCACCTCAACGCGCACGTACTGCACCTGCGGCGGCTTGGTCGCGCATCCCACCAGCGACATGCAAGTCAGCAGGAATAATTTGTAGCCGATCTTGTCGTTCACAGGCCCAGCTCCTTGTCGATGATCGATGTGGCAGCAGCGCACTGGTCTCCGCCGATACGCTCCTGCTGAAGCCGGCTCGCTGCGGCGTAGTCGACATCCGCGCTGGTCTTCGCTTCGGCAACTGCTTTCTCGGCGCCGGCTTGGCGCGTGTTTGCCGCCAGCACCAAGTCGCCGAGTGCCTTACCCTGCTCGGCGGCCAGGCCGGCGAGGTTGTCGCGAGCCGCCTCGCAGCTGGCCACCAGACCCTGCTCTGCGTCCAGCAACGGCCGGAAGTGCCGGGTGGTTGCCCAGCTCCCCAGGAGCACGCCCAGAATGACCAGCAGCCCGGCGCCAGCAGCACGCAGCGCCAAGGCTCTCATGCCAGCGCCCTCCGCACGCCCTCATCAATGATCACCTCCGGATACGGATTGCCGCCGTTCTCGTGGATGATTATGCTCAGCACCATCCCGCGCAGCGTCGCCGGGTCCTTGATGTTGATCGGGTCGGTGGTGCGCACACTCAGGCGCTTGGCCGCGGTCGAGGCGTAGGCCTGGGTGTCGTTCTCGCTGCTCGGCGCCCAGCGGTTGATGGTCTCAAGCACGGTATCGATGCCCTTCCCGCCCACGCCGGGCATGCCGTCCTTGCCGCGGTAGTTGATCAGCAGCTTGCCTAGGGCGCGAATGCCGTTTTCAGGATGGTCAAAGCGCGCGAAGCGCGGCTTGGATACACCCTCTTCCAGTCCGAGCTGGCCCTGCCAGGCGTTGCGGGGGTTGTAATCGATGTTGCCAGGGTTCTTGTTGCGGACTCCACGCGGTGTGGTCATTGGTTTCCTCCAGGCACAAAAAAGCCCGCACTGGGCGGGCAATGAGAAGCAAGAGCGCGGTCAGGCAGCGCACTCGAAAGAGTCGATCCAGTTACGAGCCATCAGTCCGTAACCGAACGGATCAGGGTGAAGGCCGTCATTGGCGGTCGCCCGTGGATTCAGGCGACACATGGCGGTGTAGTTGTCGATCATGTCCAAGTTTCGTGCTTTCGCCGCACGATAGATCACCCCCCTCACGTCCTGCATGGTGAAGCTGTATTTGGTCGGGGACTCATCCGACGATGGATTGGCAGCCATCAGGATTACATCGGCCAGCGGCTGAATGGCTGCCACCAGCAGGTCGTAGTTGGCAACGAATTCATTCACACCTGGTGGCCGGTTATTAGGGATGATCCGGTCATTGGTCCCGAGCTGGCAGAACACGTAATTGTCATCGGCACCCACGGCCACCCCGTCGCCGAAGTTGTTGCCCGCCAGGTTGTACAGCCGGTAGCTGATAGAAGTCGCACCGTTGATGCCCTGGTTCATGATGCGAACTTTCTTGTCGATAAGGATGGCTTCTGGCCGGAACGACAGCGTGCTGACCTGGCCGACGCGGCGCTTGGTTTTAAGCTCGATCTTCTTGTTACGCACGTACGGGAATGTGTGCAGGCGGCGCCGGTCATTGCCGTAGGTCAAACCATCCTCACCCACCGACGTTGTGAAGACGCCCCGGGAGACGCCATCCACGATCAATTCGTAATCCAGCCCCGCTTCAGGCGCTACACCAAACGAAAGCGTGAACGAGGTCCCAGTGAAATTGAACGACAAGGTATGACTACTGGTACCTGCCTGGTTGCCGTCTGCCAGATTCATCTGGTAGCCCAGCAGCGCCCCGCTCGTTGCCGACCGCGTTACGGTAACAGCGGCACCGGATGAGGTCGTGGTGAAGAAGCCATTTTGCGGGAACAGGATGTGCTGCCGGGTGTACTGGACGATAGATTCGCCACTGGGGCTTGCCGGCCAGTTCGATAGCTCGGGGGCAGCCCCAAAGAAATATTTTTCCCCGATATAGCGCTTGATGATGTTCACATAGGAAGACGTGCCGAAGTAATCGCGAGGGTCGGAAAGCGTACCGTCGCGCGGATCAGTGGGCGCCTGCTCCCCGGTATTGCCGCTTCCCCAGGTGATGGAGTCACCGAGGAATACGATACCGGTGAACTGCTCCAACGGATTGGTCAGCGATGCCTTGAGCCTGGACAACTGACCGCCAAAGGCATGAAAGCTGGGCGGCTTGGCGGCAAACGTGTCATTCCACGAGGCCGAGCGCTTGAAACCGTTAACCTTGAAAAAGCCATTGATGTAGGCGTTTCGGGTCGGGATGGTGCTGACCACGAACGTAGCCCCCAACAGATCGACCACTCGGCACTTGTAGGCGTTATCGAAGGCCGTCACTGCAACTTCATCGTTCGTGACCCCATCACCCACGGCCAAGTACGGGGCCATCTTTGGGCTGATCAAGGCGGCCTCCAAGGTCAGCCCATGTAAGCCAATTTCCTTGGTGCCAGCGGCAGCGGCAAGTTTACCGGCCAAACCGGACGTTGCCTCTTGGGAGATCCGCGCCTGCTTGGCAATACAGGGCACTGGGCCTGACTCAGTGGACACATCAGCCTGGCTGTTCCCATGGATGTATTGATGCTGCTTTTCCGCTGCGGCGCTGGAGCGCGCGGCCGCCTCCGACATCTGGCCGGCGTATGCCTCCAGCGCTGAAATATCGGTCATTCACTTTTCTCCGGGCACAAAAAAACCTGCCGAGGCAGGTTCATGAAAGGGGTAAGGTAGTAGCCCGAGGATTTACTCGGGGGATGGGGCAGTTTCGGTCTCATCCTCGGTATCTGGTAACGCTGGCCAGTTGATGCTCGCTGGATATCCGGCCTGCTCTGGAACTCGCGACAGCAGCACGCGGTAGGCGCACCAGGCATCGTATTCAGCCTGCTTGAGCGGCAAGGCGGCCTCTTCGGCATCGTTGGCCATGCCCAGGCGCTCGGCGTCCTGAAGAGTGGCCAGTACCGGCTGCAAAGCGCTGATAGTAGAAGTCGCTTCACCTGTAAGGCGGGTCAACATGAGTGCCGCAGCGCGCGCCATTACTGCATCGGAAGGCTCCAACACATCGCCAAAATCCAAGGCCACAGCCCTTTCGAACAGCTCGCGGCCGTAGGACTCACAGTCAACCGGTGAGGCGGTAAAGGGCATTTCGCCCAAGGTGTCAGCGGTTTCCGCGAAGGTCACCCATAGGTTCAGCGAAGTGTGCCCGGCATCATTCCACTGAGGGTCACGGGCATCGAGTACGGTCAACATCAGGACACCCTCAGACATAACGTGGCCGAGTCGGGTTGATTCCCGTCCCGATTGTACAGCGCCCCCATCACCTTCCAAGTGCCAGCAGGAGCCCCGGCGCTGGTTGATGCACCGCAGTTGGTATACAGACAGTTGCCACCCGCCACCAATGTGCCAGCCGCCACAGGCGCATAGTCTCCCGAGGCGCTGCCGCCAACTAGCAACAGCGCATAGGTACCGATTCCCCCGACTTCAGCCGACGCCTGCGCCACGATGGCTTTAGGGGTAGCGTTCAAGTCAGTCCAGATAGGATCCGTGATGCCGTAGCCTGCCAGCGTGGTGGCCTTGTTCGCTTTGGCAGCCAGCAGCCCGTCAACAGCGGTTTTGGTGTAGGCATCGCCGATGCCATATGAGCCCAAGGTAATGCCCCAATTCGCCTTGCTGGAGAGCAGCGAGTCTATCTGCGGCTTGGTGTAGGCATCGGTAATGCCGTAGGCCGCAAGAGTGGTGCCCCAGTTGGCCTTGGCTTGCAGCAGAGTATCGGCCTGCGACTTAGTGTAGGCGTCCCCGATCCCGTAGTCGGCCAGGGTGATACCCCAATTCGCCTTGCGCGACAGGAAGTCATCCACTCGGGGCTTGGTGTAAGCGTCGGTGATACCGTACCCGGCCAGCGTTGTCGCCTTTCCCGCCAAGTTGGAGATCATCTGCTGAGCCGCTTTCAGCAGCTGCTCATTGTCGTTGGCGTTGAGCGCGGGCAAGTAGGCCAGAATGAAGTTGGCCAATTCGGCCTGGATGACGTTCAGCCACTCGGCTTTGATCGGGGTCGGTGGCTTGCCACCCACCGCCGAGCCGTAGCGAAACCCGCCCTCCGGTGTTGTGTACGGGGTCCATTGGGAAATGAGCTGCATAGTTAGCCTTCCCCCGATATCGCGGCGGGGATCACGTAATGGACAGCGTTGAACAGCTGGTCCACCTTATTGAAAATGTCGGTCACTACCTCTTGACCAAATCCAAGCACCACATCGGTGTACTCTGGGGACTCTGTCTGGAGGCGGCAATTGAGCGTGTTGGCCGCCACTGTTCCGTAGGCTGCGACAGGCAAGTCTGCGAGCCAGGACCAAGGCCAGCCGTCGCCATAGAGAAATGAGCCTACGAGACCGTTGCTTACGGTAAGGGTCTCGTACTCATTAATTGTCATGCTCAGGCGTAACCGAGCGGCGATTTGGATGAAATAGGGTCGCTGGGGCCCGCCGGACGCCGATATCTTGTCGGCCACCGCCTCCTGACGCTCTACAAAGGTCTGCGAACCGGGTGCGGTACAAGCATCCGGCAGTCCCAAGGTCGCCTCCCACTCGGTCAGCAAGTCCGTGGTCGTACCCGGGAACGCATCGACGAGCAAGGCGACGGCAGTATCGCTGATGCGTTCAAAGGTGGGCGCATAACACCCTGAAGCCTGCGCCTGTACGCTGGTCAGCTCTTTGGGCCAGACCCGGCCACGCGGTAGCAGGCTAAGCAGCGCAGCGGTGAAATCGTCGCGAGCATACTTAGCCATATTCCACCGTACCCAGCACCGGCAGCTCGCCCAGCACGTTGACGATATTCTGCATCGGTGAAGTCATCACGAAACCGGCTGTACCGGTCACAGCCGCTATCGCTGAATCTATCGCCGACAGCTCAACAATCGATCCATTTTTGGGCGCCCCCTGTTCCGCCAGTACTTCGCGGATCGCGGCCTCGACCGCGGCGCGAGTTGTCGTCGATGCGGCTGCCAGGCCGGTGAACGTGAACGACTCGGCACGAGGTACCGGGCTGCACACGTACACCATGGCAGTGACCGGCTGGAGGTCGAACAAGTGATTGGCGATGATCAGTTGATCGCCTGTGGCAGTGTTGTCGGGCGTAGCGCGAGGGTCCGCAGCCGATACCCCGCTAGCACCTTGCGGGAACCCATCGTGCTCAGCGTTGGCATCATCGAGCATGGCGTACACAATTACCGTCCCGGCACCATATCCACCCGGAGCGCACCAGGCACGAGTAACACCGCTAACTTCCATTGCCCAGGATACGTAGTCGGCGCCAGCCCCCCCTCTAGGAGTGTTCTGGAATGCATCGAGCATCCGAGCAAACAGTGAGTCGTCTTTTTCTTGATCTGCACCACCGGTGATTACGCCACTGACCGCGCCGGTTGACTGTACGCCGGTGATAGACGAGCCCAAAGTCATGGCGCTCCCGACGGCCGTATTGCCATCGTCGCCCGCGCTGGCCGCCTGAACGGTGATGACGGCTTGACCGTTACCACTCACCGGTACCGTAACGCTGCTGATGAAAGCCGCACCATCGCTCCGCACGACCTCGGTGCCCGCATCGATCAATACGCCAGGAGTGCCGAACAGCGTGACCCGCCCTTGGGCTGCGGTCGCTTTTTTGCGGTAGATCTTTTTCAGGGCTGCCCACGACTCAAGGTATTCCGCCGAGGCGGTGAAGGGCACTGCTTGCTTGGCAATCCAATCCAGATAGCCATAGTTCAAATGGCCGAGGCCAGCGACGGCCGTGCCGAGAATGCCGAGGTTCGAAAAACGCAGGAGGCCATCCGCGGTGGGCAGTCCTGCAGTGATGTCGGCGGAAACCTGCGCTCGCAGGTCCGAGAGTGTCGGGCGCATGAAAGGCATATCGTTGCTCCAATAACGAAAAAACCCGCCAAGGCGGGTCTTCACTTAACTGTGCAGGGCGGAGCTATCGACATCCGCGCATTGCAAACTGAAAAATAGTCGCCTGTGCTGACGTAGAGTCCTTGGGGGCCACATAAACCCTGTCGCGCACTATTTCAGCCGTGTACCGGATCTGGCGCAGTTGATTCCGGCAGGTCCGGCGCTGAGATAACAGGCTTGGGCACGGACAGGCCGATCAACGCATTGACGTCCTCGGCCCGCTTGTTCAGCTTGAGTCCCATATGGAGCAACCCGCAGAGGGCTGCATAGGCATACACACGGCAGTCAAGCGCCTCGTTGGCGCGGCCGTTTGGAAGCTCCCACACGCGGTAATGCTGTCCACCTGAGGTCTTACGCACCGAGCGCTCAGCCGTCATCTGAGCGAAGTAGTTGATATCCCGCTCTACGGGGAAGTGCATGTAGCCAGCGCCCGGCGTCGTCAGGTGCAGCCTCGACCGAACCGAGTCCTTTGCAGCGTTCACCCCAATAATTACAGGTCTGAACGCTGACTTATTGCGCTTGCTCGGGACTTTGGTAGGCCACACAGGTGAACGCTTACCGCCCACTGCTGACTCGCCCTTGATCGCCCAGACACGCCTACCGATCCGGGATTTGGCAAACTCGTAGACCTTCTGGGTGTGGTGACCACCGGAGTCATGGCACACCGCCATGACTTCAAATCCGCGACCGTCGGATCGGTACCATATGCGCTGCAAATAGGCATCTAGGCGATTCCAAGGATCGGGTGTTTCCATGTCGCCATGGATGACCTCGAAGTCGATGGACCAACTTTCCTCGTTCATCCCCCAACCTACAACTTCGCATTCAAAACGATCATCCTGGGTGTCGACGCCTACAGTGATGACTGCAACGCCATCCGGCACCTCGGAGGGCCATACTTCACATCGCGCGACCAGGCGGTCTTCCTGCAGCGCATGTTCGCCGCGATCCTCATAGGTTTCGCCCAGCACAAGGTTGATGAAGGTCTGTCGCATCAGCGGATCGTCCTTCACCTCCAGCCATTCCTTCACCAGCAGGGCCCAGGCCGCGTTGACGAAAAGACTGTAGCCGGCCCAGATATGGAATCCGGCATGCCCATCGAATGGCTTGGTCGCTCGCCACTCTCCGCGACCGACCATGTCGTCCTTATGCTCTTCCTGGATCACGCAGCCGTTTGCCCGGCAGACATAAAACGCGCTGCTGGCTATGCCCACCCCGTTTTCGTCCTTGTCCCACTTGATCCCGTAAGGCGTATCAGGTCCGCCCCATTCAAGTACCTGGTACTCGCCGCAATGCGGGCAGGGCACGTAATACTTGCGCTGATCGCTATTGGCATAGCTTTTCTCGATCCGGCTGTCGCCTTTGACCGTGGGTGTGCTACCCAAGACGATTTTGCGGTTCCAGAAGCTCTCGGTTCGCTTGATGCCCAGCTTAATCTGATCGCCTTCCTTGCCGGCCCCCATGATGGGATAGCCGTCCACTTCGTCGAACAACACCACGCGAGCGGTGATCCGGCGAAAGCCACCAGGGCTGTTGGCACCGACAAAGCTGACTGATGAGCCATTACGAAAAACGCGCTTGGCGATCTTCTGCTTGGAGTCCTTACGCTTGAGGTCGCCTGCGATCTCCGCCAGTTCCGGCGTGTCGCGCAGCATCGGCTCGATCTCGGTGACGCTGTAGTCCTCGGCGTCTTCAACCCGGGGCTGGACCACCAACAAGGGCGACGGATCCTGGTGAATGAAGAATCCGACGACGTGATCGAGAATCTTGGTGTAGCCGACACGGGCCGACTTCTGCACAGTGATCATATTCACGGCCGGATCTGTGATCGCGTCCATGATGCCGTTCTGATAAGGGAATGCATGAAACTTGCCGGTCTGCGCACTTGTTTCTCGGGACAGTACCGCGTATCTCGCCGCCCACTGACTCAAGCTCAGCTTGGGCGGGGGCTGGATATTACGGCGCCGCGCTTCCAGCAGGCCTGCCTGCAGGGCCAAGAACCCCTCGGCATAGCGGCGCTCAGGCGCTAATCCCACCTCCATCACGGGTCAACTCCTCCAGCGCTTCAACAATGACACCGTGCAAGGCGTCTTGGACCTCCAGAACTGACCTGAAGCGAAAAATCCTAGGGGCATGCTCGGCAGGGATCGACAGCAAGCGACAACGCACCTTGGCGTATTCATCGCCGACGGCCCTCGCCACATCCTCGACAGCGACCACCAAGCGAGCATCCTGGTCGTACTCAAGCTGAGCCCGGAGGGCCAGGTAGTTCTCCTTGACCCGGCGCGCCTCATCAATATTCATGTCGGCGCCGGTCGCGATCATGATCCTGGCGACAGCCTGGTCAGGGGTCTCACCTGACTCGATTGTTACCCGCGCAGCAGCTCGGGTAACGCCGGTTTTCTGGAGGGAGGACTTGTTACCCGACCCCTGATGGGTAACAACATCGACCCCGTCGCGGCGGTACTTCGCGATCAGGGCATTTGAGGCGTCGACGTCCAAGGCACCATCGGCCGCAAACTCAAGCCAGCCGCGCTCTTTCCACTTGGTGACCGTCTTGCGACTGACGCCGTGGAGTGCTGCGAATTCGCTCTGATTCATGCGCCTCTGCCCTGTTACCTGTTACCCAAATTTGAAAACTGTTCAGCTAGGGACGCACCGAGCCGCGCAATGCCCTCGGTGCACAGGGTCTCAGGAGGGACCCGCGATAGGGGGCCTAAGAGGGTATTTATGCCCTTCCCTGCGCCCGCTGACGGCGAATCGACCCAAGGCCCGTCATTTTCAGGTCGACCTGTCGGCTATCTGGCTGTTGCCTGGGCTTTTGCCAGACCCTCCCTGAACGCAGAGGCTTGATGCCTGGCGATTTCTTCCTGAGCTGTGCGGCGGTAGTTGAGCGGTACCACAAGTCGATCGAGATCGTGCCGCAGGGCAACTATCGCGCCGATCACCTGACCGACGTGATCGAGACTACCTACATGGATCTGCGGGCCACCGCCAACCCCAACCACCTGGTGGCGGCCGGCTGGATCGCAATTCCCACTGACACAGCGCTGGACGAATCTGAGGCCGCAAAGGTCTTTGCCGCCGTCGGCGCCTGGAATCAGCAGAAAGCAGCATGAATCGAGTCAAGAGCCGAGCGCGACAAGGCCGGCGCCAGCAGCACATAAATTTGCCGCCCAGCGGCTTGGGAGGTTTCAGCAATGGCGAAGACACCAACCCAGCGCAAGAAAGAACAGCGCGAGCGGGACAAGCTGACGAATGAGGAGCGCGAAGCCCTTTTGCTGTCACGCCGCATTGTCACGGACCTATATCACAACACGGACAACGCGCTTAAACGCTCGATGGCCCGCGGCGGGATCGAGGAAGAGCAGGACCTGATTTCGCGCCTCATCCACGGCGCCGATCGCCTCACGGACAAGCAGCTCGAAAAGCTGATTCGCATAACGTGACATGTCGCCGTGACAGGCGATCCCGACAAAACAGACCCATTGCCACCATGCCGCATGCCGGCCACGGAGAATCACCCATGCCCATTCGCCACGCAGTGATGCACTTCATCGACAAGAAACCGGACGGCAGCCCAGCGGTTTTGCACATGGCCAGTGCCAGCCTTCCGGAAGGCGGCGCCATCGAAAACCTGGTGCACGATGTCAACGACGGCTACAACGCCAAGACCGGCAAAGCCTGGGGTTTCTTCCACGGCGAATCCGGCGCCTACCCCCTCAGCGGCTGGCTGGCTAAGGTCGTCAGCGGCGACATGCAGTTCATCGACTTCACGCGAACCGCGGTCGAACACCTGACCCGGCTCATGGAGGAGTCCAATCTGGCCGTTGGCGGCCATGTTCTGTTCGCCCTGTACCAGCAAGGTATGACCGACTACCTGACCATCGCAATCCTGCGCCAGGCTGAAACGATCTCGGTTGGGGATGACCTCACCGTGTCCGTGTCGCGCCACCTGGACACCAGCGCCCTGCACCTCGCAGCCCGGATCAACCTGAGCGAGTGGAAGAACAACCCGGCATCGCGGCAGTACATCTCGTTCATCAAGAGCAAGAACGGCAAGCGGATTTCCCATTACTTCCAGGACTTCATCGGCTGCCAGGAAGGGATCGACAGCCCAGGCGAAACGCGCACCCTGCTCAAGGCCTTCACCGACTTCGTGAATGCTGAAGAATTGCCGAGCGACACCGCCAGCGAGAAAAGCCAGAACTTGGTGGCATACGCCCAGGCGCAGGGCAAGCTGGGCGAGCCGATTAGCCTGGACGATCTTTCCGAAGCGCTGGATGAGGACAGGCCGAAGACCTTCGCCGACTTCATCAGGTCTGGCGACTACGGGATCGCCGAGAGCTTCGCCGCCGACAAGCGAACCCTCACGCAGTACCGGCGCTTCACCGGGCGCGCTGAGGGAATGTCGATCAGCTTTGAGGCCCATCTGCTGGGCGACAAGGTCGAGTTTGACCGAGAGGCCGGCACCCTGATGATCAAGGGGGTTCCGACCCAGTTGGTCGATCAACTGAAGCGCGCTTCGGACGCTTGATGCTCTGGCACTTAGCACCGGCCTAGCGAATGTCGAAGTACCGGCCGTTCTTGCTTCGCGCCTTCAACTGCTCCTGGATCTCCACGGCACGCTCCCGCGTGATCGGGGTGCTTGAGACCAGCAGAAGCTTGGCAAAGTCTTCGTCGGACGGCCCGTTCTGACGGTCGCTAATCGCCGCCCAAATCGGCAGTTCAATCCCGTCCTCCAGTGCCACCGCAATCACGTCGTAGAAGCCGAGCCATTGCTTATCCAGCAGCTCTATTTCGCATTCTTGTGTAGCCATAAGCCAACCCCTTACGCGCTTGCCAACCGTGGCCCGTACGCCATAACCCAACCAGTTTAACACGATGCCGCATCCGGCCACGGAGGGCGGCGCATGCATGGAGAAAGCCATGAACGACGAACAACGCCACCAAGAATGGATCGCCCATCGCAAAGCGGAAGAGGCCAAGCGCCGCGAACGTGCCGCCGAGTGCTTGAAGGACCACGAATACATAGTCCTGGCTGACACTGATCAGCTGAAGGCTTGGCGCTGTAAAGCCCCGCGCACCACCTGCTACGCCTTCGACATCCTGATCACCCGATTCGGCATCGCCACTGTCGGCGACATCGACGGCCTGACCTTCAACGTAGGTCTCTCCTACGGAATCGAGTTCCTGGCCGGGGACGACATCGGCTACTACATCCATTCGAAGCTCGAAGAGCATTGCCGCGAACGCGAGTTTGATGAGGATGCCTTCCGCGCCGCGATCGTGACCGGCGTCTGCAGCCAAATCTGCGAAAACACCAATGACGAAGAGCAGTACGGCTTATTACCAGAGTGGGCGCGAAACGACGGTGGCGTCGGTGAGGCCGGCCGGTGGGAGGAGCTGATCGACCTGGTGGATAGCAAATTCGCCGCAATCGCGTACGGCGAAGACGGCCACGACTTCTGGGAAAAGCTGGACGAGCTACTGAGCGAGGCGAGCGACATCAGCTATGTCGAGCAGGCCCATCTGTTCATGAGCGCCTACTACGAAAAGCTGGGGTTGGGCTGCGACTACTGGGAAATCAGCATCGATAAGCCGCGGGACAGCCTGATCAACCGGCTGTACCTGATCAACCATGCAGCCAAGGCCATTGTCGCCCAGCAGACAGAAGCGAAAGCCGCCTGACCAAGGAGTACTTCATGAGCAACTACAACCGCGACTACGTTCGCCGCACCTACGATGTGCCGGCCGAGGTTGGGCGACGCGTGATCGCCAATGGTGAGCCCGGCATCATCATGGCCGACCGCGGGAACTACATCGGCGTCATCCTCGACAGCGACCCCAAGAAGCGCATCCGCAACTACCACCCCACCTGGGAGATGCAGTACGGCGAAATGGCCGATAAGCTGCCGCTCAAGGAGTGGGAAGTGCTCACCAACTGCATGTACGACTGGGATGACGTCCGGTACATGCTGGGTGACGCCCGCCATTACGTGCAGCGCGTGTGGGCCGCTACTCGCAGCCAGGCAAAGTACCGGGTGTATCAAGAACTGGCTGAGTGCTTCAACGACGACGCCACCGCCATGCTGAGCTTCAAAGTTCGCGCTGCCTGACACGGCCCGAGGCGCTCTCTGAACTCATGCGACATATCCTCCGCTAAGAATTTGCTGAATAAGAACGGCGATGTGGTAGAGGGCCTCGAGGATATCGAGGATCAAGCGAAGGTATTTCATCGGGCGGATCTCCAAAAAGTGGACAGCTAGTTCTGTCACGGTATGCACCTTTAAAGATCCGCCTCTTCTGACCGCCCTTCCTCTTGTGGGCTTTCCGCCGCGCTGCCCGCCAGCGCCTTCCCCTATTCAACGATAACGCCTCCCCGGCGAGGGCGGCGCCTGCAATGGAGATTGCCATGAACCCCTACCAGATCACTGGGCCGGCGCAGATCGGCTTCAGTGGCGGACGCAGTTCCGGGTACATGCTGTACCACATACTCGAAGCGCACGGCGGCCAGTTGCCCGAAGGGGTTCACGTCACCTTCCAGAACACCGGAAAAGAGCGGGAGGAGACGCTCGACTTCATTCGGGAGTGCCAGCGCCACTGGAACGTGCCCATCACCTGGCTGGAGTTTGACGGGGTGTATGGCCAGGGCCTCAGCTGGAAAGTAGTCAGCCACGAGGCGGCCAGCCGAAACGGCGAGCCGTTCGACCTGATGCTGCAGTACTACACCGACTACCGGCGTGAAGAAAAGGGTGAGCCGCCCATCCTGCCGAACCCAGTGAACCGGATGTGCACGGATCGAATGAAGATCAAGGCCAGCACCTGGTACATGCGAGATGTGGTCGGCCTGACCTCATGGGACGCGATCATTGGTATCCGGGCGGATGAGCCTCGGCGTTACCACCGCATGATGGCGGCGAACGAGAAAGGCGGTAACCGGTGGGAGAACGTGACACCCATGTATCACGCGGGCGTGCTCAAGGCCGACGTGAACAGCTTCTGGGCGCGACAACTCTTCGACCTTGGCATCGACTCTGACCTGGGCAACTGCGATCTCTGCTTCCTCAAGTCACCCGAGAAGATCATCCGGGCAATCATCGAGAACCCTAAAACGGCCCGCTGGTGGATCGAGGCGGAAGAGCGCACCGGCCAGGTTTTCCGCCGCGACCGTCCCAACTACAAAGCGCTGGCCTGGATGGCTGACCAGCTCGGCCGCCAGATGCCGCTAGACCTGGACTTCGCCGAAAACGACGACCTCATCGACTGCATGTGCGGAGATTGAGTTTCGTACCAGGCCCAACGCTCTGCCACCGGTAACTATTTGAACCTCCGTAGATCCTGCAGCGTTCTCCCTACACCTAGACGGTCATCTATGCCAAAAATCGGCTCACCGTGCTCTCCTTGAACAACCGTTAGATAGCCAGCCAGCGCTGAGCCAGAGCCCGTGTTTATCAACGTATCAAACTTCGCCCCATTCAGAACTTTCTCAGCGACCCACGATGCGAGCTCGAACCGGTTGCCGCCTTCAATTGGGCTAGCCCCATATCCCGAGTAACTTGCGAGCTCGAAGTTCAACGGCCGGCCTGTGTCGTCGAACTGTACTGCCACTATCACGTCAGTTGCCATAGAGACCCCCTACCCAATAAGCATTTCAGGATAGCTGACAATGCGAGGTCCCCCATGCCCACAGAAAACCGATCCAGCAACACAGGGAAGGCTTCAACCCGAGGGCCTACCAGATCGTTACGCTACCAAGATCTCCCGAACTGCCAGCCATCCAGCCTTCAGGATTGGTCTGGCAGCGCATACTCAAATTTATAAGAGTGCTGCCCATCGGTGATCGTGATGACCATGCTACCGGTCAGCCCCGACAGCGCGTCAGTTCCGGAATCAGGTACCACAGTGATGGACTGGAAGGGTGTTCCTCGATTCATAGACGAACTGTGTTGAAGTACGAAGCTCCCGCTGCGACCGTGCAAGGTTCCATGCACAACTTCCATGGCAACGTAGCCGGCCGAATTTTGAACGCTGCTGCGGAAAGACAACATCTCTACTTGGCTGGTCGCTTCTAGATCACCTTGGAACTGCTTGTCCAAAGCCAATCGGCGGAGGCCAGGTTGTTCAGCGACGCTACTCAAAGGTTCCGGATTGAGCGTGATGTCGAACGGACCTATGGCGGTGTAATGCATTTCGAAAGCCTTTTGATAGCTGCTAGAAAATGACTACTCAATGTCAAAGAACCAGCCAATCTCGGTTCGAGCTTTGAGCTGTGCTTGGGCTTCCAGGGCGCACTGCCTGGTGATCGGCTTGGCTGACACTAAAAGCAGCTTGGCAGAATCAGCTTTCGTGTACTCAGCAGGCTGGTCGCGATCAACCGCCCAGATCGGCAATTCGCTTCCGTCTTCAAGAGCCACTGAAATAACGTCATAGAAACCAAGCCAGAGCTTCTCGAGCCGCTCGATTTCGCACTCCTGAGTGTTCATCAGTCAAACCCTAACGCGGCTTTGAGCCGCCAGTAATTAATGTACCACTGCCACGTAGCCGTCCGCTGCAAGCCGGCCACTCTGGACGAAAGGCTTGATCATACGCTCATGCGAAGAGTTGCTGTCGGAGCAGGTCAATCGGCACATCATGATCCTGCACACTCACCTCAGCCTCCCATCCTTTGGTGGCATTCCAGTAGGTGCAAGGCCCCATTGAGAAGCGATCCTGCCAGCAAATTACGTCGCCCTGCTCTATTAGCGCGGACGACTGGACTCTCACAACGGTGTAGCCGGCCTGCGCTTCAACCCAGATCGCAATACGATCTTGATTCATCTTTTCGACCACGCCAACGGTGAGCATTTCAGTTCTCTCCATAGAACGCCAGAACGGATCAAGCAGCTCCAACATCACAAAGCTACCACTCGAAAGGGCTCACCTAGTGGCCCTTTGATGGCTCAAGCACCACGATTCCAGTGGAATGCGACAGCTAGCACGGTGAACGCTATCACTGCTTCGGCCACCAGAAGCGCGCCGTGAAAATCTTCCGAAAACATTTCAGTTATTCCGCAGGAGGTCTTGAGGTCAGTGCGCAGTGTGTCTAGAACGCTTCACCAATCTCAGAGCCTCTACTGCTCCCTGAAGTTCAGAATCTGCTGAGAATCTAGGCATACCAGCAGTGAAGCCTCTAGGCCCAGTGCGGTGCGATAGTGGCACGCCTCACCGCTTAGTCCAGCGACCTCTCGTCAATTGCATCAAGAGGCTCCGCGACTATTGCCGTGAAGCTTCCGGTGAAGCTGTGCCGAAGCTCGCGCGGCATATCGAAGGAGAAGTGGACAAGCCAGGAGCCATCGCCGAGTTGCAGAGCTGAGTCGCGGTACTGCTTGACTTGGTCTACCTCGATTCCAACAACGTCTGCGACTTCCTGGTTGGTGGGTTCGCGATCCATCGGGCTTCAACTCGCTGAGTTAGAACCACAACAAATAGCTCAAATGACATCAAATTGCCACTACTGCGAACCTCGGCAGGATCTGCGCCTGCACGCATGGACCTGCGGCGTGCGCTAATGCTTCGTCCGCCGAGGCCGGCAATTTGGGTGTCACGGCTTGCGTCTCAAATAAAGAAACAAGGCCACCACATCAATTACCACCACGACTGCAATCGCAAGGAGCATCAAGTAGTGATCGCGCGGAAGCATGTCGGCATCCTCCAATTTTTGCAGTCAGCAATTTCTATTCCACCCGAGCAGAGTCTAAACACGCACTTGATACCGACGGACACGTACCGTTGGAGGCCCGGCGACAAAAAGCGGCATTGCACCATCACTCTCGGCTGAAATTTTTGGGATCAATCGGTATGGGCTTGAACTCTTCACCCTGTCCGGAAACCCACCACCGGACATCGGTTATTCCGTGGCTCTCTGCTATGGGCCTGCTGACCTTCTTGATTTTCTGCTGCCCAAATCGTGGAATCACACCAAGGCCCGCATCGCAACTCGCCCAATGCCAAGCCTCAGCGTTATCCATTCGCTCCAGACGAATTATGAAGGTCTTATAGATGCCATGCAGGCGGTACTCTACTACGTAAAGCTGCGGTCCATTCATCAGTGCCACTCCATGAACAAGTGCGGAATGGACAGCGGGGGCTCTTTGAAAATTCCGCAAGTGCCTACGCGGGGTTCGCCCGCGAAGAGTGCGCCTTCACGATCCCTCTTCTTACAGGCAAACAAGGTAATCAAGACCGAGTAGCCTCGGTTTCGACAAATTGCTGAGCCAGCGCCTTGCCGGCCAGAACGGCTTCCTCCGAAGAGGCGAACCCACTGCGCACCCTTAGCGCGCGCGTGATCCCACCAGGGCGACCGACTTCCACCAGCATCCCCGTGGGGCAATTGAAGTCTGGCTCCCAGAGAACATAGATGGATGCCTGGTATCCGAGATACGAGTGCACCTATAGGTCATGACTTGAAGACTGAAGGCTCATCACTCTCTCCGACTGGGCGCCTCAAATGCTCTGACTGAGATACGACTGATGCGTTCTTACGAGCGTTCCGTTGACCAGGATCGTTATCGGTTAAAACGCGAGCCTCTGCGAGGAAGCGGTTTGGGCAGTGGGGTGGTGGGCGCAGGCAGCATCTCACTAATCCAGTCGCAGGCACGCTGAAGGCCCCAGGCCATTGCGGTGGTCATGGTCTGGCCTTGGCAATCTGGAT
The DNA here is from genome assembly GCA_029202525.1 of Candidatus Pseudomonas phytovorans. Taxonomy (NCBI): domain Bacteria; kingdom Pseudomonadati; phylum Pseudomonadota; class Gammaproteobacteria; order Pseudomonadales; family Pseudomonadaceae; genus Pseudomonas; species Candidatus Pseudomonas phytovorans. The sequence continues at coordinate 2,769,794 of CP119325.1, read as the reverse complement.
GGTTTTCCTCAAGCAGCAACAGGCCCTTCGCGCCGTAGATGCCGAAGAAAAGCTGAGTGACGTTGAGGGTGGATGTACGCACCTGGACGTTGATCAGGGTGCCGCAGGACAAGCGCTCATCGTAGTTGCGGAAATGCAACTCCGGGTTGGCCCAATCCCAGTAAACCTTACCGCGATTACGCATGGATGGGCCCAGAAGTGATGAATTGTCATTACAGGCTACAGCATGCCCACCCAATAGCTATCTATTTCCTAACCACTGAATCAATTAACTGCCGCGATATGGCGGCCAAGGAACGACCGTGCCTGTAGAAAAAACTGCTCTCGATTCCATCGATCTGGACGCTCTGCATGTCGCCGCCAAAGCTGCCGCCGAGGATGTGATCCGCTCCCACGGCTGGAAGGGAATGGTCGAAGATGCCGACCTGCTGGGAACCGATGAGCGTTACCTGGTCCTGCCCGACCCGGCCGTAGCTCTGGCCCTGATCGAAGAAGTACGACACTTGCGCCAAACGCTGCAGCAGCCCCGCGTGCCGGACGGCTTCGCTTTGGTGCCGCAAAGCATGCTGCTCAGCAAGGATGTCATCGGCGTCATCAACTTCCACTGCGGCGACACCGACCAGGAAGAAGGTGGCCAGTTCGGGCAGTACACCGATGGCCGGCTGTGGGTCGGCTACGTGCTGGACGATGATGGGAACAAAGTCCACGGGCTGCACATCGCGACCGATGAATACCCGGAGGAAGGAAGTACGACGCTGGTTGAGTTTCCGGAGGCCGGCGCTCAGCAGGAAGCCAAGAAATGCGGCGCCTGTGGTGGCTGCACCAACGGCTGCCAGCTGGACAACGACAGCCCGGTGGTTCAGCCATGACCCGCCTCGCCCTCTGCCTCCTGCTGCTGGCCACCGGCGCCAGCGCAGACCCACGCGAAACCCGGCCACTGCCTTACAGCGCCAAGGTCTATCACGACGATCAGCGCGCCGTGACCTGCTGGCAGTTCTCGAATGGGCTGAGCTGCATCCCGGACAGCCAGCTGCAGGCCGGCAACCAGCGCCAGCTCTCCCCGCACGAACAGCAGGGCAACGGACCTACACCCGCACTGGCGCCTGGGCGCTGGATTGATGAGAGGTATCAGCTGTGAGATTTCTGACCACCGAGGAAAAGAAGGACCTTTACGGCAAGGGCATCTGGACCGGAAAGCCTGGCTGGGATGAGCACGCTTGGCCGCAGGTTGTGCAGTCCGCCGATGGCCACTGGTATGGAGTGAAGGCCGGCTGGAAGATGAACATTCACCAGGACTTCAAGGAGGGCGACACCTTCTCTCTGCTGTCGAGCGACTGCGATTGGCTTGCCCGGGGGCCAACTGGTGACTGGCGAAACTCGCTCGAGGGTCGCCCACTGGACGTTCAGGCCAAGGTAAAGACATCGGTCGATTTCCTGCAGGCCGCCATCGACGTGCAGGCCGAGCGCGGCAAGCAGTACGACTCACCGGGCGGCGAGCGCCGCATGGGCCGCACTGTCCAGGCATTCAACGCCATAACCGGCCGCGACCTCACCGAGGCCGAAGGGTGGTTGCTGCTCCAGGTGCTGAAGGATGTGCGGCAGTGGCAGAATCCGGACAAGTTCCACGAGGACAGCGCGCTGGATGGCGTCGCGTATTCGTCTCTGAAGGCTGAAGCCCTGGCTGCCGGGGGTGCTGCATGATCCTGCCCCTGATGTACATGGCCTACCTGATCTACAGGGGGCCGCGATGAGCAAGCCGCACGCACGAACCAGCACCGGCGCAAAGGTCACTATCACCATCGAGATGACGAATCTCGGATCGTGGGGCCCCGACTGCACCCTGGACCAGGTCTACCGCCAAGCACGCGAAGCGGCGGTTGGGCGACTGAATAAGGTCCTCAAGGATCACGTCGCCACCACCCGCATCATGGGCTCGGTGATCGTCGAGGCCATCACCACCGACCTCCAAAAGCGTTAACCCCTCCCTCTACAACTCAAGCCCGCCGCCATGCGCGGGCATGGAGAGCTTTTTCCATGATCATCGACGACGTGATGACCGACAAAATCACGCTCCACGGCCTCGGCTTCGTCCAGGTTCAGTTGCAGGGCGATCAGCGCCTGCATGTTTGGCACCCCGAGCTGCCTCGCCGCGCCTGCTTCGAGCACTCGGCGATCCACGATCACCGCTTCAACTTCATCTCCCGGGTGCTGGTCGGCACGCAGATCAATCACTGCTACTGGCTGATGCATAACCCCGAAGGCGAATTCGTGCTGTACCTCCACGAAGGCAAGCGCACCGCCAACGGCGGCCGGCCCTGGACGCCAGACGGGCGCGCCGACCTGGTGCACGAAACCACCTTCAAGATCGAGGCCGGGAACGACTACAACACCCAGGCCTATGCGTACCACCGCACAGAGCCAGGCGGTGACGGCCGCGTGGCCACCATCATGCAGAAGCGCGGCGAGTACCCGGCCGGCGCTCATTCCACCTGCCGCCACGGCATCCAGCCAGACACGGACTTCGACCGCTACCAGTGGCCCGCCGCCCGACTCTGGGAAGTCGTGCGCGAAGTCCTGCTGGCCTGACCACCAACCTGCCGCCACGGGCGGCGTGGAGACCATCCCATGGAAACCGAGATCCTTTCGGACGAAGAGCTGGTGGCGATCACCGGCTACAAACCCCGGGCGTGGCAGCGCCGCTGGCTGACAGATAAAGGCTGGCACTTCGTAGAGAGTCGCGGCGGCCGTCCTCTTGTGGGCCGCCAGTACGCCCGCCAGAAGCTCAGCGGGGTAGTGATTGATACCGTGCCGGTCGCTGCGGCCCCTCCACCAGCACCCGCCTGGACCCCTGATTTTTCCCGAGTGAAGTAAAATGCGCCCAAGGAAGACCGAGAATCGCGACCTGCCACCAGGCATGTATCGACGTAAAAGAGCAAAAGCGAATGGCAAGGTGTGGGAGGCCCTGTACTACCGGGACAAGTCAGGAAAAGACATCTTCCTCGGTAATGACCTGGTGAAGGCCAAGCTGAAGTGGGCGGAACTCGAAGCAAAATCAGTTCCGAAGGAACTGACCATGATGAAGGGTATCTTCGACGAATACCTGCTGAAGATCATCCCAGGCAAAGCCGCCAGAACGCAGAAGGACAACATCTACGAGCTCAAGCAGCTGCGTACGGTGTTCGATTCGGCGCCGATCGACGCCATCACGCCCGCCATGATTGCTCAGTACCGCGACTCGCGATCGGCGAAGACGAGGGCGAACAGGGAGATCGCCCTTCTCTCCCACGTTTTTAACACGGCGAGGGAATGGGGACTGACCACCCGGGACAACCCGTGCCTGGGTGTGAGGAAGAACAAGGAGAAACCGCGCGACTTCTACGCCAACGAAGCGGTGTGGCAGGCGGTGTATGAGGAGGCTCCACCGGAGCTGAAGGACGCGATGGACCTGGCGTACCTGACAGGCCAACGGCCGTCGGACGTTCTGTCCATGCGGAAGGACGATATGGAAGGGATCTACCTGATGGTCAGCCAGGGCAAGACCGGCAAGCGACTGAGGATCATCTTGGAAGCGAATGGCGTGAAGAACAGCCTGGGCCTACTGCTCGATCGGATCATGCGATACACCAGCCAGCACCTTTCGCCGTTCTTCATCGTCAACGAGCACGGCAAGCGCATGAGCTGGCCAATGTTGCGAAACCGGTGGGCCGATGCTCGCGAGGCTGCGAGGGTGAAAGCTGAGCTGGAGAAGAAGCCGGACCTGGCCAATCGAATCGCCCAATTCCAGTTCCGAGATATTCGTCCGAAGGCCGCTTCGGAGATCACCGATCTGAGCGAGGCAAGCGTGCTTCTTGGTCACTCGAAAGAGGGTATCACCGAGCGCGTTTACCGGCGCGTCGGGGCCATTGCCAAGCCCTCCAAATGAGGAAGTTTTGGGACTGCCTGCAAATAGTTTTGGGACTTCGGTATTTTCTATCGCCCAAAGAAAAACCCCGCAGACGTTAATCTGCGGGGCTTTCGAATGATGGAGGCCGAGGTCGGAATCGAACCGGCGTAGACGGATTTGCAATCCGGAGCATAACCACTTTGCTACTCGGCCTCAAAGGTCGGATCTAGCTGCTTGCGCTTTGCTATCTCCTTGAAACGCTGAACCTTTTTCAAAGTTTGCTGCGTTTCGATGGGCGCCATTATGTCTTCATTCGTTTAACCTTGCAACCCCCTGAACGAAAAAAAATTCCAACGGGCTCAAGGTGTTAGCGCAGGCGGCTGAGTTTACTCCACAAGCCCACCACCGTGTTCTCCACCGTGCCGCTGGCGGCCATGCCGATTCGCTCTTGCAGGCTCTTGCGTTCGGCATAGTGCAGGTGGAACAGGTTGGCGTTGCGCGCGCGTTCGCTGAGGTATTCGTCGCTGGTCTGCAGTTCGTCCACCAGTTGGTGGTTGAGTGCGGCAACGCCCAGCCAGACTTCGCCAGTGGCCACTTCGTCCATGTGCAGCTGCGGGCGATAGCGGGCGACAAAATCCTTGAACAGCTGGTGGGTGATGTCCAGGTCTTCCTGGAACTTCTCCCGGCCCTTGTCGGTGTTCTCGCCAAACACGGTCAGGGTGCGCTTGTACTCGCCGGCAGTCAGCACTTCGAAGTCGATATCGTGCTTCTTCAACAGGCGGTTGACGTTGGGCAGCTGTGCCACCACGCCGATCGAACCCAGTACGGCGAATGGCGCACTGATGATCTTCTCGCCGATGCAGGCCATCATGTAACCACCGCTGGCGGCCACTTTGTCGATGCACACGGTCAGCGGGATACCCGCCTGGCGAATGCGCGCCAGTTGCGACGCCGCCAGGCCGTAGCTGTGCACCAGGCCGCCACCGCTTTCCAGGCGCAGCACCACTTCGTCACGCGGGGTGGCGAGGGTCAGTAGCGCAGTGATTTCGTTACGCAGGCTTTCGGTGGCAGACGCTTTGATATCGCCATCGAAGTCCAGCACGAAGACCCGGCCCTTTTCCTCGGCCTTGCCTTTCTTCTGCTGTTTTTGGGCCTTGGCCTGCTGCTTGCGCAAGGCCTTGAGCTGGGCCTTGTCGAACAGGCCGGACTCCAGGCGTTCGCGCAGGTCCTTGTAGAACTCGTTCAGGCGGGTGACTTGCAGCTGCCCACCCGGTTTGCGGCGCCCTTTGCTGCGCAACCCGGCGATGGCCGACAGCACCACGAGGATGGCGATGACCAGGGTGGCGGTTTTGGCGAGAAAGCTTGCGTATTCGGCAAGAAACTCCACGTTGACTCCTTAAATACCTGCGCCAAAGCGGCGCGTAACTGATGCAAGCATACCGCTGCGCCTTGGGTGCTGCCAGCCGGTGTAAACGCTGGCAACACCTTTCAAACAACCTTTTCAAACGCTTGTATGTTTTTTCGTTGACAGCCCGTGTGCTGCATCCTAACCTCGCAGCAACCTCCAAACAGGCCGGAACCTTTCGTGGGCAACCTCTACCTGATCCGACATGGCCAAGCCTCCTTCGGCGCCGAGGACTACGACGTCCTTTCGCCCGTGGGCGTACGCCAGAGCCAGGCCTTGGGTGAGCATCTGGCCCAGTTGGGTTTGCGGCTGGACCGCTGCGTGGCAGGTGACCTGCGCCGCCAGCAGGATACCGCGCGCCTGGCCCTGGAGGCTTTGCATGCCAGTGGTTGCCCGGTACCGGCTGTTGAGACCGACGCGGCGTTCAATGAGTTCGATGCCGATGGGGTGATACGCGCGCTGCTGCCCGGTTTGCTGCCAGAAGAGCCCGATGCCCTGCATATCCTGCGCAATGCTACGCAACACCGCAGCGAGTTCCAGCGCCTGTTCGCATTGATGGTGCAACGCTGGCACGCAGGCGAGCATGCAGACGACGGGCTGGAAAGCTGGCAGGCTTTCACCCGCCGTGTGCAAGGTGGCCTGCAGCGCGTGCTCGATGCCGCCGGCAGCGGCGACAATGTCGCCATCTTCACCTCGGGCGGCACCATTGCCGCCCTGCTCCACCTGGTTACCCGTATTACCCCCAGCCAGGCGTTCGCGCTGAACTGGCAAATCATCAACACGTCGCTCAGCCAACTGAAGTTTCGCGGCCGCGACGTGGCACTGGCCTCCTTCAACAGCCAGGCCCATGTGCAGCTGTTGAGGGTACCGGAGCTTGTCACCTATCGATGAGCCCGGTTTGTTGTGTCCCTGCGGGGACGTGTAAATAACTCTATAAGGAATGCGCCATGACCTCCGTAGCTGATGCCGTCAAAAAGATGCAAGAGAAGTTCAACCCATCCGCTGCCGCCGGCCTGGACCTGGTGTTCGGCTTCAACATCACCGACGAAGGCAAGCAATACGCGCTGATCGTCAAAGACGGCACCTGCGAACTGCAGGAAGGCGAAAACCCGGACGCCAACTGCACCCTGGTGATGGACAGCGAAACCCTGAAGGGCATCGTGAGTGGTGAAACCGACGGCATGCAGGCCTTCATGGGCGGCAAGCTGCGCGTTGAAGGCGACATGATGCTGTCGATGAAACTCAGCGAGCTGTTCCCGTCCTGAGGGCTGGGTACACCGGATGATCGAAAAACCGAAGCCTTGGCGGCTTCGGTTTTTTTTTGCCCTGCATTCGGTGCAGTGATCTACCAGCAACACCCTCACCTATAGGGTACCTGGCACGCTTGTTCCAGCGCCGGCAGGCCATTAGATTAGCCAATAGTCCTTGAGATCGAGAATAAGGAAAACGCATGACGCTCACCGACCAGTCCACCCAGGTACGCCCCGGCGAAGAACTCGACGCGGCCGTCATCGACCCTTACCTCAAGGCCAGTATTCCCGGGCTGGACGGCCTGCCGAGCATCAGCCAGTTCCCTGGGGGTGCCTCCAACCTCACCTACCTGGTCAGCTACCCGGGCCGGGACTTTGTGCTGCGCCGCCCGCCATTCGGGCACAAGGCCAAGTCGGCCCACGACATGGGCCGCGAGTTCCGCATCCTCAACCAGTTGAACAGCGGATTTCCCTTCTGCCCCAAAGCGTATGTGCACTGCACCGACAGCAGCCTGATCGGCGGCGAGTTCTACGTCATGGAACGGGTCAAGGGCATCATCCTGCGCTCGGACATCCCTGCCGAGCTGAACCTTGACGACGGCCGCACCGAGGCCCTGTGCAAAAGCTTTATCGACCGCCTGGTCGAGTTGCACCAGGTGGACTACAACGCCTGCGGCCTGGCCGACCTGGGCAAGCCGGAAGGCTACGTGCAGCGCCAGATCGAGGGCTGGACCAGCCGCTACGAAAAAGCCCTGACCCCGGACGCCCCGCGCTGGGAAAAGGTAACCGCCTGGTTGCACGATAAAATGCCCGCCGACCACCCGAAGCCCGCCATCGTGCACAACGATTACCGCTTCGACAACGTGATCCTCGACGCAGACAACCCCATGCGCATCATCGGTGTGCTTGACTGGGAAATGGCCACCCTGGGCGACCCGTTGATGGACCTGGGCAACAGCCTGGCCTACTGGATCGAGGCCGACGACCCGGCGCCGGTGCAACTGATGCGCCGCCAACCGAGCAACGCGCCGGGCATGCTCACCCGCCGCCAGTTCGTGGATTACTACGCCGAACGCGCGGGCATCCAGCTGGACAACTTCGATTACTACTACTGCTATGGCCTGTTCCGCCTGGCCGGCATCGTCCAGCAGATCTACTTCCGCTACTACCACGGCCAGACCCAGGACAAGCGTTTCGCCCAGTTCATCCACATGAACCGCTTGCTGGAGCAGATGACCTTGCAGGTCATTGCCAAGTCCAGCCTCTAACGCCCACGACGACGGATAACAAGGAAAACAGCATGTCCAAGACCCACCTGTTCGACCTCGACGGCAAGATTGCCTTCGTTTCCGGCGCCAGCCGTGGCATCGGCGAGGCCATCGCCCACCTGCTGGCCCAGCAAGGTGCGCATGTGATCGTTTCCAGCCGCAAGCTTGACGGTTGCCAGCAGGTGGCCGAGGCGATCATCGCGGCGGGTGGCAAGGCGACGGCGGTGGCCTGCCACATCGGTGAGCTGGAGCAGATCCAGCAGGTGTTTGCCGGTATCCGCGAACAATTCGGGCGCCTGGACATCCTGGTCAACAACGCCGCCACCAACCCGCAGTTCTGCAACGTGCTGGACACCGACCCGAATGCCTTCCAGAAAACCGTGGACGTGAACATCCGCGGTTACTTCTTCATGTCGGTGGAAGCCGGCAAGCTGATGCGCGAACAAGGTAGCGGTAGCATCATCAACGTGGCATCCATCAATGGCGTGTCCCCCGGCCACTTCCAGGGGATCTATTCGGTGACCAAGGCGGCAGTCATCAACATGACCAAAGTCTTCGCCAAGGAGTGCGCCCAATTCGGCATTCGCTGCAACGCCTTGCTACCGGGCCTGACCGACACCAAATTTGCCTCTGCACTGGTGAAGAACGACGCCATCCTCAACGCTGCCTTGCAGCAGATCCCGCTAAAGCGCGTAGCCGATCCCAAGGAAATGGCCGGCGCGGTGCTGTACTTGGCCAGCGATGCCTCCAGCTACACCACCGGCACGGCACTCAACGTCGACGGCGGCTACCTGTCGTGATCAGGCTTTGACCGCTACCAAGGTGTAGCTCAGGGGCAGGCGTGCAGGCTGCTCGCGCAAGCGATACTCACCGTCGCCGCCCTTGACCATCTGACCCGGCAGCGCCTCCCAGGGGATGCTCTGGTGCTCGACCAGGGCCGTCAGCTGCAGCCCATGGGCCAGCAAGGCCGTAACGACTTCACCCAGGCTGTGGTTCCATTCGTGGGTTTCGGTGTGGGCAAGGCGCTGGTCGGTCTCGACGTAGGTCTGGTCGTTGTGCCACACCGTCGGCGCTTCGTGCTCGAAATACGAGTATTCGAGCTGCAGGCGGTCCTGGTGGTCTTCATTGACAGCCATCAGCATCGGGTGCCCATCGCGCAGGAACAGCCGGCCGCCCGGCTTCAGAAGCGCTGCGACCGCACGTGCCCACGGCTCGATGCGGGGCAACCAGCAGAGTGCGCCGATACCGGTGTAGACCAGGTCGAACGTGCCTGCCGGCAGTACCTTGTCGGCGGCATGGACATCGGACTCGACATACTCGATGGGCGTCGCGCAACGCTCGGCCAGTGCCCGCGCCTCAGCCAGCGAAGCCGCGGAGTAATCCAGGCCGCAGACATGGGCGCCAAGGCGCGCCAGCGAGAGGGTGTCGGTGCCGATGTGGCACTGCAGGTGCACGGTGTTCAGCCCGGTGATATCGCCGAGCAAAGGCAGGTCGAAGCGGACGGTTTCAGAAAGGTGCCCGGGGCGTTGGACCAGAATCTCGACTTCGTAGTCCTTCGAGGCAGCGTGCAGCGGGGCGCGTTCGTCCCAACTGCTGCGGTTGAGTTGCAGTGAACGGTCCATGGTGTCTTCCTTGAGTGGTAACGGCTCATGCTAGCCGCCACCTGCCCAGCTACGACACCACTGCCTTGCTAAAAATTGTAAAGGCCGCTGCCGCAGGGTCAACTGCAGCCGTTACAAACAGGTCGCCGCCGCTGCCCGGCGCTGCAGCGCCACGCCATCATTCTTCTGCGCGTAGTAATCGACCCGCGCCCCGCCTGCCTGTGGGTATACATCCACAAACGCCTCGGCCTCACGGGTGTACACCGTAAACCCGCCCTGCTTGCGCGGCTCAAGGTAGCCGCTGGCATCGTCGCCAAACACCTTCTCTTCCTGCCAGCTGAACTGGATGCACTGCGCCACCAGCTCCGGCGCCTTGTGCGAATCAAGCTGCGCAGTGGGCTTGCCGCCGCGGGCCGTCTCCATGGTCGCAGAAGCACAACCGACCAGCATCAGCGCTGCGGCCATCGGCAGAATCGCACGCATGTTCCATCCTCAGGATTTTGAAAAAGAACGCGACTCTAGCACCAGCAGGTATCGCGAGTGAATTGTCGCGCACAAGTCGCTGTCGCAGTTAAGGCATGAGTCACAAGGAGACCGTCATGAAACTGCACTATCTGCTATTCGCCGCCATGTCCTGCCTCCCTCTGGCTGCAACCGCAGCCCCTTCGTCAGAAGAAAGCGTCACTGCGCCGGAAACGCACAACCGTGAGCTCAAGGTCGGCGACAAGGCGCCGGATCAGTACAAACGCGACGACGCGGCAATCCAGAACTGGAAAGCGAAGGGCCTGCCCGCCCCGGAAAAGGAAAGCCATTGGGTACGCATGGGCGATCACTACGTGCTGGTGCAGATCACCAATGGTGTGGTGCTGGCGATCCAGCCGGCGTCATGACTCAAACTGCCTGGACCAATGCCGCCATGTGCACCGTGTTGCGCCCGGCGGCCTTGGCCTGGTAAAGCGCAGCATCCGCCTGGGCCAGCAGGTTGGCGGTGCTGTCTTTGGGGCCCGGCACGCCACACCACAGGCCGACGCTGAAGCGCAGTTCTATCTGGTCACCGGCAAAACGCGCCGGGCTGCGCGCAATGGCCTCGCGCAGGCCTTGCAGCGCAGCCATCGCCCCGCTGCGGTCATTGCCCGGCAGTAACAGTAAAAACTCCTCTCCGCCATAACGGCCCAGACTGTCACCCTGGCGTAGGCGCTGCTGCAACTGGCGCACGCAATGGCACAACACCTCGTCACCGGCCAGGTGCCCATACAGGTCGTTGATACGCTTGAAATGGTCGATGTCGATCATTGCCACGGCCAGGCTGGCCTGCTGCTGGCGAGCACGGTCCAGCTCCACGGCAAACCGTTCGAGGATCGCCCTGCGGTTGAATGTGCCGGTCAGCACATCGTGCAGGGCCAGGTGCTGCAAGCGGGACTCACTGCGCTCCTTGGCCATCAGCACCAGCCCGATCGAGTACATCATGACCGTGGCCGTACCGATTGCCACGGAAATACTCTGCTTGAGGTTGCTGGTGTCATAACGCATTTCCACTGCGGTGCCATTCGCCACCGCCACCACCCGCATACCCAGGCCGACCAGGCTGATCAACGCACCGATTTGCAACAGCAAGTGGGCCCTGCCCGGCCGCTCGGCATGGCGCCAGGCCCAGTAAAGAATCATCGAGCACTGAAGCATCAATACCAGCGTCGCCAGCAGCATGCGCGGCTCCAGCGTATCGAGCAGCAGCATCAGCCCTACCAGCATGCAGGCGGGAATGACGAAAATGACACGCCAAGGCACCACCTGCTCACGCACCCGGAACAGGCTGGCGGTGTAGAACGCCAAGGCCAGCGACAGCAAACTGTTGCCCAGACCATAACTGACCCACAGCGGGGCCTGGGCGTAGACGGTGTAGCAGACATAAGCCAAGGCATGCACCAGCAGCCCGCAACCCGTGAGCAGCAGGTTGTCACGGCGATTGCTGCGCCCGACCAGCAACAGGCAGAAGGCCAGAATGGTAGCGACCAACGCAACGGCGGCGAACAACGTGGGGGTATGGGCGATCATCGTGATTCACCGTGTGGCAGATTGCCGTCTTGGCTGCGGCTTACCCCACAGTTTAGAGGGACATTGCGCACTCGACCATGACCGAATGGGACAGAACAACAGCCTGCAAGCACGCCGCTCACCACAGGCGCGACAAATTTTTGCCCGCCCGGGAAACCAAATGGATCATTCCCAGTCTCAGCAAGTGTCCCGTAAACCATTGCGGATCAAGGACCTATACCGTGAGAACGCGCTTTGCAAACCTTTCGCTGATTGCTGCAGTCCTGCTGACCGCAGGCTGCCACAGCCATCGCTACCATGACGACGACGATGGTTGGCGCGACCGCGACCGTGGCCATCGCCACCACGATCGGCATGACCGTGATGACGATGACAATCGTCAGTACCGCGGTGACCGCGAATACCGCTGAAGCGTCTTTGCACCCCTGACCTGCCGCCCATTATGCGGCAACTTAACCTGATGATTCCTTTGAGGTTCGTATCATGCGTCTGACTCTGCCTTCCCTTGCCTTTGGCCTGCTGCTGTGCCAGGGCGCTTTCGCCGGTGACGGTACTGCCGCCATTGGCGGTGGCCTGGGTGGTGTTCTGGGTAACGTTGTCGGCCAGCAACTCGGCGGCAAGACCGGCGCGGCCATCGGTGCCGGCGTAGGCGGCGCAGCCGGCAGTGCGGTAGGCGCACGCAAGGGCAACCGTACCGAAGCCGCCATCGGCGGTGGCCTGGGTTCGGCTGGCGGCTCGCTGCTGGGCGGCGCGGTGGGCGGCAAGACCGGCTCCACTGTGGGTGCCGGCCTGGGCGGCGCTGCCGGTGGCGCCATCGGCAACCACTTGGGCGACAACAACGGCAGCAGCAAGAAGCACCGCCGCCACCGTCACTGATCCGGTAACCCAAGGGGCCGCATTGCGGCCCCTTTTGATTTGCAAACCCTGCAGCACATCAACACCCCCTTCATCACAAGCTGGCACACTGACTGCTACTGTCTATCGTGCCCCCGTGTGAAGGAACACCCCCTCCCCATGAACCAAGAGCTGCTCTGGGTCATCGGCCTGCTGGCCATCGTCGTCGTTCTGTTCATCATCAATCGCCCACGCATGGACGTGGTCGCGCTGTTGGTGATTCTGGCCCTGCCGCTACTCGGCATCCTTAGCGTGGAGCAGGCCCTGGCCGGCTTCAGCGACCCCAACGTGGTCCTGATCGCCGCCTTGTTCGTGATCGGCGAAGGCCTGGTGCGTACCGGTATTGCCTACCGCATCGGCGAATGGATGAGCGAGCGGGCCGGCAATAGCGAGACACGCCTGCTGGTGCTGTTGATGGTGGCCGTAGCCGGGCTGGGCTCGATCATGAGCTCCACTGGCGTGGTGGCCATTTTCATTCCGGTGGTGCTGAGCATTGCCGCGCGCCTGAAGCTTTCGCCCAGCCGCCTGATGATGCCACTGGCGTTCGCCGGCCTGATCAGCGGCATGCTCAGCCTGGTGGCCACACCGCCCAACGTGGTGGTGCACAGCGAGTTGGTGCGCAACGGCGAGGCGGGGTTCAGCTTCTTCAGCTTCACCCCGTTCGGCCTGGTGGTACTGGTGCTTGGCATCGGCTACATGCTGCTGACGCGGCACTGGCTCAACGGCGAAGTCCGCAAGGACGGCCGCGTGGAAACCCGCCGCACACTGCTTGACCTGGTGCTGGACTACAAGCTCAACGGCCGTGAGCGGCGCTTGCGCATCCGCCCTCAGTCGCCGCTGATCGGCCACACCCTCGGTGAGCTGGAGCTGCGCACCCGGCACGGCGCCAACGTGATCGGCATCGAGCGCCAGCACAAGTTCACCACGCGGGTGATCGCCGCCGACTCCAACACCGTGCTGCACCAGGGCGACGTGCTGCTACTCGACCTGTTCGCCAACCGGGACGACCTGCGCAGCCTGTGCCAGACCATGCAACTGGAGCCGCTGCACTTCAAGGCAGCCTACTTCATTGACCAGTCCCAGGAACTGGGCATGGCCGAGGTGTCGCTGCCGCCAGGCTCGCAGCTGATCGGCAAGAGCATTCTCGAAATGGCGTTCCGAACCCGCTATGGCCTCAACGTGGTCGGCCTGCGCCGCGAGCAGGCGGCGATCGAAGCGCAACTGGTGGAAGAAAACCTGCGCCTTGGCGATACCTTGCTGGTGGTCGGCCCGTGGAAGGCCGTGCGCCAGCTGCAAAGCCAGCCCCGAGACTTTCTGGTATTGAGCCTGCCCGCCGAGATCGACCAGGTCGCGCCAGCCCGCACCCGCGCGCCCCAGGCGTTGCTTAGCCTGGCGGTGATGGTCGGGCTGATGGTCAGCGGTGCCGTACCCAATGTGATGGCGGCGCTGATCGGTTGCCTGCTGATGGGCGCCGGCCGCTGCATCGACATGAACAGCGCCTATCGGGCCATTCATTGGCAAAGCCTGGTGCTGATCGTCGGTATGCTGCCGTTCGCCCAGGCCCTGCAGAAAACCGGTGGTATCGACCTGGCGGTGGGCGGGCTGGTCAGCGTGCTGGGCGGGGCCGGCCCCAGTGCCATTCTCGCCTGCCTGTTCGCCGTCACGGCGGTGATTGGCCTGTTCATTTCCAATACGGCTACTGCGGTGCTGATGGCGCCGGTGGCTGTCAGTACCGCAGCACAATTGGGTATGTCACCCTACCCGTTTGCCATGACCGTCGCACTGGCCGCGTCGGCGGCGTTCATGACGCCAGTGTCATCGCCGGTCAACACACTGGTGCTGGGCCCGGGGCAATACCGCTTCGCAGACTTCGTCAAAATTGGCGTGCCGTTTACCTTGCTGGTGATGGTAGTCACTGTCGTGATGGTGCCGTGGTTCTTCGGGTTGTAGGAAAAAGCGGCAGAGAGTAGAAGCAATTTGACATTATCTCGACCGATCGCGGCAGATTGACATCAACTGGCCTGACGAAACACACTGCGGGTTATTGCCCCAGGTGCTTCAAGGCGTTTTCCTGGATTTCGTCTCCGCTTGCCGGTCGAGTTCATGGTTTTTCCAGCCCAATCGCGCTTGTTGCCTTACGTCGTTCTGCTTTGCCTGACCTTTGCCCTCACCTTGGCCGGCATCCTGGCACGCCCAATCGAATCGCTGTCGCTGTTCTGGCCGGTGAATGCTGTGCTGGCCGGGGTGCTTCTGCGTTACCCGCGCCAGGCCACGCTTACCGGCTTCAGCCTGGTCTGGTTGGCTATGGTCGGCGCCGACCTGTTGTGCGGCAGCGCCTGGGTGCCGGCCCTGTGGTTCAACCTGTGTAACCTGGGGGTGGTGGTTACCCTCTGGCAATTGCTGTCGCGCTTGCCGCGCCTGCACCGGCGCATGCGTACCCCGCACGGCGTACTCAGTGTATTCGGCGCCTGTGCCGTCGGTGCCATGGTGGCGGCCAGCATGGCTGCAGCCATGGCCGCACCGTGGTTCGAGCAATCCTTGCGTGCCACTTGGCTGGCCTGGTTCAGCGAACAGTTTTCGACCAGCGTGCTGGTGCTGCCGGTGCTGCTTACAGCCCCCTCAGCTCGGGCCTTGGTGCGTGGTGGAGCCCAGGCCATCCGCCTGGCGCCACTGTTGGTGCTGCTGGCCTCGCTGGCGTTCAGCATCGCCTTTGGCGGCCCGGGTGCCATTGCCTTCCCGATTGCCGCCTTGTTGTGGTGCGCCTGGACCTACTCGCCGTTCATGGTGGCGCTGCTGACACTCACCGCCGGCAGTACCTTGATTGTGGCGGTGGCGCAAAACCTCATGCACTTCAGCGTGCCGCAAAGCGAGCCCGGTGTGACCACGCTGATGTCGGCACGCCTGGGCATTGCCATGCTGGTGCTCGGCCCGCTGGTGGTGGCCTGCGTCAGCCAGGCCAACCGCAGCCTGATGGCTCGCCTGGCGCATCAGGCCACCATCGACCACCTGACCGGCGTGCTCACCCGCAGCGCCTTCACCCGCCGCGCCAACGCGCTGCTGGACAGCCGCCAACAGCATGCCCAGGCGCTGCCGCTGACCCTGATGATGCTGGACATCGACCACTTCAAGTCGATCAACGATGCCCACGGCCACGGGGTCGGTGACCAGGTGCTGCGCCAGTTCGCCAGCACCCTGCAAGACCAGTTGCACAACGATGAACTACTCGCCCGCCTGGGCGGCGAGGAATTCGTCGTCATCCTCCCGGGCCTTGCGCCAGAACGTGCCAAGTTCACCGCCGAGCGCCTGCGCCGCGCCGTACAAGACCTGCACGTGACGCAGGGCGACCAGCACCTGCAAATTACCGTGAGTATTGGGGTTGCCGGCTGCGACGCCAATATCCCGGCCCCGGGCCTTGACGCGTTGCTGGCAAGTGCCGACCAAGCGCTGTACCGGGCCAAGGCCCAGGGCCGCAACCGCGTCGAGCAGGCCGAAGCACAGCGCCAGGTGATCTGAGTCAGCCGGCCAGCAGGTCCCACGACAGCTTGGCGATCAGCACGCACAGCAGTATCAGGAACAGCCCGCGCACAAAGCCTGCGCCCTTGCGTACCGCCAGCCAGGTGCCGGTAAGCGCCCCGAGCACGTTGCACGCGGCCATGGGCAAAGCGATCGCGTACAGCACGTTGCCCGAGGGCACGAAGAACACCAGCGCCGCCAGATTGGTGGCAATGTTCACCACCTTGGCCGAGGCCGAGGCGTGCAGGAAATCCAGGGCGAAGAAGCGGATGAACAGGAAGATCAGGAAGCTGCCGGTGCCCGGGCCAAACAGGCCATCGTAAAAGCCGATTGCGCCACCAATCAGCACCGCCAGGCATTGCTCCTTGCGGCCGATCCGCGCAGGTTTGTGCAGGGTGCCGAAGTCTTTCTTGCAGAAGGTGTAGATGGCCATCAGCACGATCATCACCAGCACTGCCGGGCGCATCACACTGGGCGGCACCAGTGACACCGTGGCAGCGCCAGCGAACGACATGACGAAGGCGCTGAGCGCCGCCGGCACGATCAGCCCCCAGTCCAGCGTCACCTTGCGAATGAACGAGCGCGCCGCGAAGGCCGTGCCACACACCGATGCCAGCTTGTTGGTGCCGAGCAAAGCCGCTGGTTGCGCGGTGGGCAGCACGTTGAACAAGGCCGGGATCTGGATTAGCCCGCCGCCCCCCACTGCGGCGTCGATCAACCCAGCAGCAAAGGCAAACACAGAAAGCACAGCAATATCCATCATGACGCGGTTCCAGGCAGTGAATACCCTGCAAGGCTAATCAAAGTGCCGCGCTTGTGGTGAAATGCCATATTGCGAAAACTGCAACAAGGAGCAGGCAATGGCATTGGACATGCTGCGGGAAATCCAGGCGTTCGTCAGCGTGGCGCACAAGCGCAGCTTCGTCGCCGCTGCACGCGCGCTGGGGCGTTCGCCTAGTGCGGTAACCCGCGCGGTACAAACCCTGGAGGACAACGCCGGCAGCAAGCTGCTCAACCGCAACGCCAACGCAGTAACCCTTACCGAAGCCGGTGAGCGCCTGCTGCCCCATGCCGAACGCTTGCTTGATGTGCAACGTGATGCGGCCGACGAGTTGGCCGCACTAAGCGGCAGCGCCCAAGGCTGGATACGCTTTGCCGTGCCGCAACTGCTGGGTGAGCATGTGCTGCCACAGGTGCTCGCCGAGTTCTCCCGCTGCCACCCCAAGGTGACCCTGGACGTGCAGTACAGCGACGAACCCCTCGACCCGCTGCAGGGTAAATTCGATTTCGTAGTGCGTGGCGCTTTCCCGCAATCAAGCGAGCTGATCGGCTACCCGCTGTGGGCCTACCAGCGCCACCTGTATGCCAGCCCGGCTTACCTGGCCTGGGCCGGCACGCCACAGCAACCTGAAGACCTCGATGGGCATGCGCTGATCCTGCACACCGCTCCGCGCATTCTTAAAGCCTGGCATTTTTGCCGCGACGACCAGATCACCAGCCTGCGCCCCAGGCCCAGGCTGCGCCTGGACTCGGGTGACGCGGTGTACCACGGCACCCTGGCAGGCGCAGGCATCGCCCGCCTGGCGGCCTGGGTTGGCGAACCGCAGGTCAAGGCAGGGCGGCTGGTGCGGGTATGCCCGCACTACCGCCTGACTTCCAGCAGCGGCCAGGACCCGCAAATGCATGCCGTGTACCCTGCTGGCGAGCTGCCGGCGCGAGTCCGCGACTTGCTGGCGGCATTGCGCCGTGCCGGCCTCAGCTGATGAAACAGCCCCCTGAAATGGCTGTTCAATTTCTGCTCAATCTAACAGAGCCCGCAACCGGCCTGGCTTGCAGCACTTTATCCACAGACCTACCCACGTTTTTTGTGGACAGATTTCCCAACGCAAAGAATGACTTATCGCACAACCAGCAAGGCCGTATTGGCCAGCTTGACCAGCTCGATCCACTCCGACGTACTGATCACGCCAGCCTGCTCCAGCACCAAGGCATCGCGCAATGCCTGGTCATAAACCTGCTCATCAAGTATGCCTTCGGCAAGAAAACGGCTACGCCACTCCAGCATGGCTGAAGTGCCTTTCTTGTATTCCATTGATGTATCGACTCCAAGGCAAAAGGACCGGCCCGAATGAGCGGCGGCGGGAGACTACACGAGGCTTTTGCACTTGAGAATGACTTGCACCTACCGCTGGTCCAGCAGTGCAAGAGGGGAAATACTGGCCATATGGTCAGGGATTGGGCCCGTCAGTTGAAATAGACGGGCCGCGTAGGAAAAACACAGTTGAAGTCAGCTTGGCGGAATCGTGCCAAGAATACCAATCAGAATGGTCAGCAGCAGAAAACCACCCAGGAACAGCGCCAGCTTGCCCATTGGAACCTCTACAGTTGTGATGCGGGAATGGGCATATTGTCGGGCCTGGGCTGATACGGTTACAGATGCAGGTTTGTGGAAAAAAAGCGGATCAGATCAGCGTTTTCGAATTTTCAGCAACTTTTTCCAGCTACTCACGCTGTGCTAGTGTCAATCGCTCGAACCTGCCAAGGAATGCCGCCCCGCCATGACTGCCTTCGCCGCGAACGCCACCTTGCTGCTGATCGACCTTCAGGCCGGTATCCACCACCCGCGCCTAGGTCGACGCAATAACCCCGAAGCCGAACTGCGCATGGGCGAGCTGCTGGCTGTGTGGCGCAAGGAACGGCGCCCGGTGGTTCATGTGCGGCATTTGTCCCGCTCGGTGGACTCCGTGTTCTGGCCGGGGCAGTCCGGTTGCGAGTTCCAACCCGCGTTCACCCCGCTGGCAAGCGAAGCAGTATTCGACAAACATGTGCCCGATGCCTTCACCGATTCGGGCCTGGAGCGCTGGCTGCATGCGCGCGGCATCACCGAACTGGTGATCGCCGGGGTGTTACCAACAATTCCGTGGAATCCAGCGCACGCTCGGCGGGCAACCTCGGCTTCGAGGTAGTGGTCGTGGAAGACGCTTGTTTCACCTTTGACCAGCGCGACCTGCAAGGGCGCCTATGGCCCGCAGAGGACGTGCACGCGCTGTCGTTGAGCAACCTGGCAATGGATTACGCGCGCATCCTGCGCACGCAGCAAGTGCTCGCGGGCTGCGTACCTCAGGCCAGTTGCTGAAGTTTTTCCGCCGGTAACCAGCCTAGCCCGCCCTCGTAGCGCGGGCCGATTACCAACACCCTTGGCAGAGCGGATGGGCCGCAGGTATTCGCTGCGGTGGGGTTCAATGACAACGTAATGCATGGGCCTCTCCCTGGCCGGAAAACCTTCGATCGTAGCAGAGGTGGGCAAACCCGCCGCCGCGCTGTGTTTATATCGATATGTGTATAAATTGAGGTCTGCGGGGCGGCAATTGCTACATAAGGTTTCGAACAGCACGGCAGGCCTTGGGTGGGACCGCGTGGAGGGCCGGCATTGCCGAAAACCGATTGTGGCCCGCTATCACGCGGGGTTGAGCTTGATTTGAATGACACGATTTGAAATGCGGGATGTAGGATCTTTTACCGCACGATGTCGGAATCATCGAACCGAAAGGATTTTCCTGTATGAAACATCAGTTTCTACAGGAAATTCGAGCTGCTACGGTCCGCTTTTCCTACAACGGCACGGAAGCCCACAGCGTGAGAAAAGCATGGACCCGTACAATGCCTCGGCCCTGCAACTGCAGAAAAATTTGCTCAACCTGCGCCTTGAGCGTGATCGCCTGAATAGTGAGGGCAAAGACAAGGAGGCTGACCAGCTTGCCGGGCTGATCGAGCGGTTGGAAACAGCCATTGGGCAGTTGCCGGAAAGCATGAAGCCCGTGACCTTGCAGTGACGATCACGGCCTGCACGGGGCTACGCTGTCGTGCTGAAGCCCATCACTGACTGGCACCGGGCTTTATCCGCGTCCCCCGATAAAGCCGATGCCAGGCACCACGTTATTTCGTCCCGCTCAGGCTGCCTGTATCTGTAACCCCAGCAACTGCCGCGCTTGCTTCAGGTCATCCTGCAGGCTGTGGTTCCACAGCCAGTCGAACCGCTCTGCCAGCACCTTGCCCAACTGTTGGGCGTCATCCCGCACAGCCGGATCACGAAACTCATAAAGGTCACCCGCCTCCCGCGATGTGCACTGCACCCGGCATGCACGCGGGCGCCGTACAGCGTCATACGCCTGCAGTAGCGCTTGCGGGCTGCGTTGCAGCACTTGCGGGTCCGCCAACAGCCGCGCCAGCAGCCAGGCGTCCTCCAACCCCTGCCCGGCCCCCGCGCCCTGGTGCGGCAGCATGGCGTGGGCAGCGTCACCCATCAGCCCTACCCGGCCATGGGCATACCCCGGCAACTCGGCAAGGTCATGCAGCGCCCACAACGATGGCGTTGCGATACACGCCAGCAGTACCTGCGCCGCTTCCCCCCACCCATCAAACGCCTTGAGCATTTCGGCCTGCGTTGCCTGCCGCACCCAAGGCGCATCGGTTGGCCATACCGGGTTCGGCCGGGTACGATCCGACACAAACGCCACCACGTTGATCAGCCGCCCTTGTTTGACCGGGAAGGTCAGAATATGCCCGTCGAGCCCCAGGTACATCTGCGGCACATCTATCAGATGCTCGCCGAGGCCACGTGCCCAATAAGCCTCGCGCAACCGCTCGCTATCGATCAGCCCACGGTAGGCGCACGTGCCACTGAACCGCGGCGCAACCCGGGGCACGCCCAGCCCATCAAGCACATGGTCGCGGATGGTCGACTTGATGCCGTCGGCACCAATCAACAAGTCGCAGTGGTGTTCCGTACCATCGGTAAAGCACACCTGCACGCGGTCCCCCACTTGATCGACCCGCTGAGCACGCTTGCCGAACTTTGCGATGCCCGCCGGCAACTGGCTGGCGAGCGCATCGAGGAAGTCGGCCCGATGCACAGATGACTGCCCCACCCCTTGCGCCACACTGCTGCCCAGGTACTGCGCATCGCGCCCGTCACGCCACTCGAACCACACATCCTGCCAAGGTGCGGGCGTACTGTCGGCAATCCTGGCGTAGGGCTCGGCCATGCCCAGGCCGGCAATGGCCCGCACGGCATTGGCCCCAAAAGACACGCCTGCACCCACTTCACCCAATGCGGCGGCCGATTCGAACAGTTGAACCTTCAGGTGCGCATGCCGGCAAAGGTCGAGTGCAAGTGCAACACCTGCAATCCCACCACCAATAATCGAAACTTCAAGCGCTGTCGTTTTGTGCATTGCAAGGTACCTCGGGGCTGATTGTTATTGGAATACGCCAATCATTACGGCTGGCCAGCCATTGATAAATACTGCCAAACCCATAAACGGCATCACCGCCCTGAATATCGCTCAGCCGGTTACTTGCCGAGCGCGGCGAATGCCGGAGCAATAACCTGACGCCGGATAAAAAGCAGAATGGCCACTGCGCCAATGGCACCGGGTACGGCAAACGCCAGGAAACTGCTCTGATAAGGCAAGTTCGCGCCATGCAGTATCCCGCCCAACACCGGCCCCACAATTGCGCCAAGCCGCCCGATGCCCATCGCCCAGCCAAGGCCGGTGGCACGTATGTGCGGCGGGTAGTACTGCACCGCGCAGGCATTGGCCAGAATCTGTGTGCCGATGGTAGAGGCACCTGCCACTGCAATAAGCAGGTACAGCACCGCCACCGGCGCTTTGAACGCAAGCAGGCTGAGCGATAACGCCCCGCAGGCAAAAAAGCACAACAACACGTTGGCGATACCGATCCGGTCGCCCAACCAGCCACCCGCTACCGCACCCAGAATAGCGCCCGAGTTAAGCACCAATAAAAACGCCAGGCTTGAGTTCAGCCCGTAGCCGGCACTGCCCATCAACTTGGGCAACCAGGAACTCAATGCATACACCATCAGCAGGCAACAGAAGAATGCGACCCACAAAGCGAGCGTATGGAACGTCCGGCCTTCATTGAATATTTCGCGGACCGATACTTTTGCCCCACCGGCCGAGGCCTGGCTTAGTTGATCGGCGTTGTCCGGCAAATAACCCGGCGTTGCCTGAGCCAGCAACGCCCTGGCCCGTTCGGTTTGCCCGCTGCGCAATAAAAAGTCCATGGACTCTGGTAACTGGTTTATCAGCCAAGGCAACAGCAACAGCGGGATCACCGCCACGTAGAACACCGCTTGCCACCCCCACTGCGGGATGACCAGCATGCCCAGCCCCGCCGACAACATGCCACCCAGCGAGTACCCGCTGAACATGATTGCCACCAAGGTACTGCGCAACTTGCCGGGTGCGTATTCATTCATCAACGCGACCACGTTGGGCATGACGCCACCAATGCCAAGCCCGGCAATGAAGCGGCACAGTGCAAAGGTTTCAGGGGAAGTGGCCAGCCCGTTCAGCGCGGTAACCCCGCTGAACAGCAGCACGCAGGCCATGATGGTCTTGCGCCGCCCTATACGGTCCGAGAGCGAACCGAAAAACAGCGCCCCCACCAGCATCCCGACCAGCGCACAACTGCCCAAGGCACCGGCCTGCAGGGCGCTCAGGCCCCATTCGGCCATCAGCGAAGGCAACACCACGCCATAGATAACCAGGTCATAGCCGTCGAAGATGATGATGAGCGCGCACCAGAACAGTAAACGCGCGTGAAAGGTATTGAACCGGGCCCCGTCCAGCAGGGCCGCTGCATTGATGTTTCGCATGGCATCGCTCGTTCTTGTAGTTGTTATGGGTTGGGGGTATGCCCCAATGGGCTAGCGCGAACCATCATGAACAAGGCGCAACAGGCCTCACATGCAGCCACTCGCATAGTGGTTATTTCGGGTGTGAATAGTGTTCAGGCATACCCAGTGAGTCTGGTTTCGGGTAGCGTTGTATGCGGACGCCGATAAAGCCTGAAAACAATACCCATCGCGTCTCGATTAATACCTGAGAGGTATCATGGAATTACGCGATTTAGACCTGAACCTGCTATTGGTTTTCAACCAGTTACTGATCGACCGCAAAGTCTCGACCGCCGCCGAGAACCTGGACCTGACCCAACCGGCAATGAGCAATGCCCTGAAGCGCCTGCGCACCGTGCTACAGGACGCGTTGTTCGTGCGCACTTACCAGGGCATGGAGCCGACGCCTTACGCACTGCAATTGGCAGAGCCGATAACCACAGCCATCCAGACGCTACGCGATGCACTCGCCAGGCAAAACACCTTCGACCCGGCCACCAGCAACCGTCGCTTCACAATGGCCATGACCGACATTGGCGAAATCTACTTCATGCCCAAGTTGATGGACGCCTTCGCCGCGCTGGCACCCGGCTGCACGATCAGCACGTTGCGCAACTCGACCGACACACTCGCCGAAGGCTTGCAGAACGGCACTATCGATCTGGCGGTTGGCTTGTTACCGCACTTGCAGGCGGGGTTCTTCCAGCGACGACTGTTTCACCATCGCTATGTGTGCCTGTGCCGCAACGGGCACCCCGCTACGCTACAGCCGCTTACCGTGGAAGCGTTCATGGGCTTCGATCATGTAAATGTGGTGGCGGCCAATACCGGGCACGGCGAGGTCGACACGTATTACGCGCGGGCGGGCGTCGTGCGCAACATTCGCCTGGAAGTGCCGCACTTTGTGGCGGTGGGGCATATCTTGCAGCGCACGAATTTACTGGCGACGGTGCCGGAGCGGTTTGCCGCCAGTTGTGAAGTGCCGTTCGGGTTGAGCGCTCTGCCGCCGCCGGTGGATTTACCAAACATCGAGATCAACCTGTTCTGGCATGGGCGCTACAACAAGGACCCGGCTAACCGCTGGCTTCGGCAGTTGATGTTCGAACTGTTCTCGGACACTCCGGGCATTCTTCCGGCGTTGTAGCAGGCGGGCTGTGCTCAGCCAGAACGCGGGGCCGGTTGAAGATTAAGTAGAGCAAACCCGCCAAGACCAGCCCCGCAATCCAGCTGACATCCGCGCCGATCAACCGGGCGAAAAAACCCTCGAAAAACGAGAGCTTCATGAACGGCACAGTGCCGATGATCGAAACGCCATACACGATCATGGTCTTGCGATTCCATCGGCCATAGCGACCTTGCGCATCGTACAGGTCTCCAATGCTGTAGCTACCGCGCCGCACCACGTAATAATCCACCAGATTGATCGCGCTCCATGGAATCAACAGATACAGCTGCCCGATCAGGATGTCGGCAAAGAATGTGTCGAAGTGGTACTGGGTCTGGATGGCAATCACGCAGGCCAGCAGCGACAACACCGCCATCAGCAAAGCCTTGGTGCCGTGCCGCACCTGCTGCAGCCTGGCAAAGCCGCTGAAAATGGTGGTGGTGGACATGTAAGCGCTGTACAGGCACAACACGTTGTACTGGATAACACCCAATGCCACCACGATCAGCGCAGCCTTGGCCCAGGGCCCGAACAGGCTGGCGATAGCAGTGCCAGGGTCGACACCCAGGGCCGATGGCACGAAAGCGGCCAGCACTGCGCCTAGCGCCATCATGCCCAACGAACCCAGCGCGCAACCCGAATAGGTGGTCCAGAAGGTTCGCCGGGTGCTCACATCGGCCGGCAGGTAACGGGAGTAATCCGCCACATAAGGGCCATAGCCAAGCGTCCACGAAGCCGCCTGTGCGATCACCAGGTTGAAGATCGGCATCGAAAAACCACCTGCATCACCGTGCAGGCCTCCCGCTGCGCTCGCCCGCATCAGGATCAACACCAGGGCGGTACCGAACACCACGGCAGAAAGCCAACTCATCCACGCCCCCATACGGTGGATAAGCTCATACCCGACCACACCGATCAGGAAGGTGGTGATACCGACAATCAGGATCGCCTGATCGTCGCTGATGGCAAGCAGCGCCTTCAAGGGAGCGCGCATCAACACGCCACTGGCGGCCATGAACAGCACCGCGGCAGTCACCATTACCAGCAAGGGGATGGCTGCACCGAACACGCCGAATTGCGCGCGGCTCTGGATCATCTGCGGCACCCCCAGGTGCGGCCCCTGCGCCGAGTGCGCGGCCATGAAAATGGTGCCCAACAGGCAGCCGATGAGCAGCCCGGCCAGCGTCCACATCAGGCTCAGCCCCGAGGCCACGCCAAGGGTTCCGACCATCAAAGCGGTGACCTGCAAGTTTGAACTGAACCACACAGAGAACAGCCGCCGTGGCCTGCCATAGCGCTCGCTGTGAGGTACGAACTCGATACTGCGCTTCTCGACTTTCATATTATTGTCCTTGTCACCAAACGCGCGTTTGCACAGACAGGCATGAAGCACTTCACCGTTCCACCTCCGCTTTGACGCTATCCAGCCCAGGCTGGCCATCCCAGGTCGTCACGCCGGCCAACCAGCCATCAAGTACCTGAGGGTTCTGCTTCAACCAGGCCCTGGCGGCAGCTTCCGGCTCCATTTTCTGGTACAGGATGGCGCCCATGATGTGGTTCTCCATGTCCAGGCTAAAGCTCAGGTTCTTCAACAGCAGACCCACGTTCGGGCACTCATCCGCATAGCCTTTGCGGGTACTGGTGTAGACCGTGGCATCGCCGAAATCAGGGCCAAAATAGTTGTCGCCGCCGGTAAGGAACTTCATCTTGAATCGGGTATTCATAGGGTGCGGCTCCCACCCCAGGTACACGATCGCCTGATCGCGCCGCTGCGCCCGCTCTACCTGCGCCAGCATGCCCGACTCGCTCGATGCCACCACCGAGAAGCCGGCATCTTTCAGGCCAAACGCATTGTCGCCGATGGCTTTGAGCACGGCGTTGTTGCCGCCATCGCCGGGCTCCAGGCCATAAATCTTGCCGCCCAGTTCGGTTTTGAATTTCGTGATGTCGGCGAAGTCCTTCAGCCCGCGATCCCAGAGGGCCTGCGGTACTGCCAGCGTGTACTTGGCATGCTGCAGGTTGACCCGCACGATATCGATGCTGCCGGCATCACGGTGGGGTTTGAGATCCGGCTCCATGGTAGGTAACCAGGTACCCAGGAACACATCCATGTTCTTGCCATCGGACAAGGCCTTGAAGGTCAGAGGGACACCCACCAGTGTGGACTTGGTTTGATAGCCAAGGCTTTTCAGCAGCGTGGTGGCAATAGCGGTGGTGGTCTGGATATCGGTCCAGCCAGGGTCGGACATCCGTACCAGGCGACACTGAGGTGGCTCTGCTGCATATGTGTTTGCAGACAGCACCAAGGCGGAGCAGAACATAACGCGCAGTGCATGTTTCATGACGCAAATCCTCTCTGTGGCAGCTATGGGAAGCGGCAGTTTTTTTGTTATTCAGAGGCAACGCAGTCTTGTTGTTATCTATGCAAGGGCACGGCAAGTACTAGCGACGAATCCCGATCACCCGGCCGCAATAGCCGGAGCGCGGCAGTGAGCGCTGTTCGGCAAAGATCGCGCCGATCTTCGCTTCAACCGGCGCGGCAAATTTCGCCGCACGGCCCGCTTCAGCGGCGATGTTCATGAGCATCTGCTCGCTGGCAGCCAGCAGTTCTCCATTCTTGGGGCGATACAGGTGATGGACGATGTGCAGGCGTTTGCTGTCATGGTCGATCAGCTGGGTAAAGACCTGTACGTGTTCGCCCAGGCGGGTTTCGCTGAGGTAGTTGATGTGCGCTTCCAGGGTATAGAGCGTATGGCCGTATATGGCCCGGCCATCAGCGTCCAGGCCAATGTGATTCATCAAGGCATCGGTGGCGTGGCTGAACAGCAGGAAGTAGAAGGCATCGCGCAGGTGCCCGTTGTAGTCGATCCAGTCTTCGACGATGGTGGCCTGGTGAATCAGCAGCAGGTTATTCACGAGTAAGTCCTTCCAGAAGTCGGGGTTGCGGCTTAAAGATCGAGCACGAGGCTTGCTGACAATGACCGGGAAACGCAGATCATCATCACCTCGTTGCTCTTGCGTTCGGCCGCTGTCAGCACGCTGTCGCGATGGTCCGGGGTGCCTTCCAGCACGCAGATTTCGCATGAGGCGCATGTACCCTCCCGGCAAGAGCTCTCTACCCGCAGGCCGTTCGCCTCAAGCACCTGAAGAATGCTTTTGTCTGCAGGCACGTCGAATGACTTGCCGCTTCTGGCCAGCTGAACGGTGAAGGCTTTGTCGGTTACCGACGTTTGCGGCGCTTTCGGCGTGAACCATTCGAAATGCACCTGTTCTTCGGGAAAGCCACTTGCTGCGGCTTCAACGGCCAGCATCAATGGCGTGGGCCCACAGGTGTAGAAGTGGACATTGGGTGCCTGCCGGCTGATCGCGCCCGCAACATCGAACAAGCCCCCGGCCTCGTCGTCGGCGTGCAAGGTCACCCGATCGCCAAAGGCTCGGAGTTCCTCCAGAAAGGCCGCCCGCTGCCGGCTGCGCACCAGGTAGAACAGCTGCCAGGGACGCTTGTTGCTTTCACACCACTGGATCATCGACCACACCGGCGTAATGCCGATGCCACCGGCGAAAAACACAAAACCCGATGCGTCTTCTTCCAGCGGAAAATGATTGCGCGGCGGGCTGACCTTCAGCGTATCGCCCACGCGCAGGGCCTGGTGCACGTGCCGGGAACCACCGCGGCTGGTTGGCGACAGGCCGACCCCGACGCAATAACGGTGCTGCTCGCGCGCGTCGTTGCACAGGGAATACTGGCGCACGATATCCCCGGGCAGGTGCAACTCGATATGGGCGCCGGGTTTGAATGGCGGCAGCGCTTCGCCCGTGGGCGAGCGCAGCTCGATGACCATGACGCCTTTGGCTTCGGCAATCAGGTCGGTTATCTGCAGGGTCAGGGCTTCATCAGGCATGGCACACCTCACGCAACGGCAAACTGGCCCGGGGCGCCGTGCGCCACGGGCCCACACTCAACGGCGCCGCAGTGGCGCGGTTGCCTTCAACATGTGAGTGATCAATTGATCCCGGTTGGTCGCCAGTGATGCCCAGCTGTGGTCCCCGGCCTCTTGATGAACGCCTTCTACCAGCAACGAGGCCGTTTCAGCGTCCAGGCGCGGATCGCCCAGGTCATCCCACCAGCCGTGGAAGCTTTCGGTGTATTTTTGGCAGAACGAACCCAGGCCTTGCGAACCGCCGCCAAGGTGGAACAGCATGGTTGGCCCCATCGCCGCCCAGCGCAGGCCCGGCCCGGCCCATACCGCCTTGTCGACGTCTTCCACACTGGCCACGCCGCTCTTGACCAGGTGAATGGCTTCCCGCCACAGCGCGGCCTGCAGGCGGTTGGCGACATGCCCCTTCACTTCACGGTTGACCCGGATGGTCACTTTCCCGACCAGGTCATAAAACCGCTCGGCCTTCTCGACCACGCCAGCAGCGGTCTTTTCGTTGCCCATGACCTCGACCAGCGGGATCAGGTGGGGCGGGTTAAACGGATGGCCAAGGATAAAGTGTGACGGGTTTTGCCAGCCGGCCTGCATCTCACCCAGGCGCAAGCCGGAGGCAGAGGAAGCCACGATGGCACCGGGCTTGAGCGCTGCTTCCAGCTTGGCGAACAGATCGTGCTTGATGGCGATGCGCTCTGGCACGCTTTCCTGCACGAAGTCGGCCTGCTGAACAGCACTGGCCACATCGCCGTGAAAACTCAGTTGACCCGGCTGTGCGTCAGCCAGGCCCAGCTCGCGCAGCGTCGGCCAGGCATTGTCGATGTAACTGCGAACGTCGGCCTCCATGGTCGGTGACGGGTCGTAGACCGCAACGTTGCGCCCGGAAGCGAGGAACAGTGCGGCCCAGCTGGCACCGATCACACCTGCGCCAATTACCGCGACATTTTCGAATTCAGTCATCAGAAACAACCTCGATTGTAAGGAGAATGCTGCTCACTCATGTGCCAGCATGACGTGGCGAACACTGGTGTAGGCGTCCAGTGCAAACACCGACATGTCGCAACCGTGCCCCGAGCCTTTCATGGCCGCCCAGGGCATTTCCGGCGTGGCAATACCGTGCGTGTTGACCCAGGTGAAGCCGTAGCGAAGCCGGCTGCTGGCCGCCATTGCGCGGCCGCTGTCCCGCGTCCACAGCGAAGACGCCAGGCCATAGCGGGTAGCGTTGGCGATAGCGATAGGGTCCTGGTCCTCGGTGAACCGCGACACCGTGATGACTGGCCCGAACATTTCCTGTGTCGCGATCTCGGCATGGTGGTCGACATCTGCAACCACGGTAGGGCTGTAAAAGAAGCCGCCACCCGTTTCCACCCGCCCCCCGGTGACCACTTCGGCATAGGCCCGAGCGCGATCAACGAAGCCGGCCACGCGCTGACGATGCAGCTCAGTGACCAATGGGCCCATTTCTGTGCCATGCGCCCTGGGTGCGCCTACCTTGATGGACGAGGCGGCTTGCGCCAGGGCACTGACGACGCGGTCGTAGACCTTGCTGGCAACCAGCACCCGGCAAGGCTGGGCACAATCCTGCCCGGCGTTGAAGAAGGCCGTGGCGCGCAGGGTCGCCACCAGCTTTTCGAGGTCGGCATCCTCGTACACGATGACCGGCGCCTTCCCACCCAGCTCGACATGCACCTGGCGCATCTGCTGTGCTGCCGCACGCATGGCCGCACTGCCCGTGGCCGGCGAACCGGTGATGCTGACGGCTTCGATGCCATCTGCATTGATCAGCCGAGCCCCGATCGACGTGCCAACTCCATGCACAATATTGATGACGCCTTTGGGAACCACATCGGCCAACAGCTGCCCCAGGCGCAGGGTCGACAGCGGCGTCACTTCTGATGGTTTGAGCACCACGCTGCAACCGGCCGCCAGCGGCGCCGCCAGCTTCCAGGCGGCCATCATCAGCGGGTAGTTCCAGGGGGCGATGGCGGCCACCGGGCCGATCGGGTCGCGCCGGATCAGGCTGGTATGCCCCGTCACGTATTCGCCTGCGGCCACGCCTGCCAAGGTGCGAGCGGCCCCGGCAAAAAAGCGGAAGGTATCGAGGGTCAACGGCATTTCATCGTCGAGTGCCGATGGCCATGGCTTGCCCACATTCTGGCTTTCCAGCGCGGCCAGTTCTTCAGCGTGTTGTTCAATAACCCCGGCGATGTCCTGCAACAGCGCGGCACGCTGCGCCGGGGTCGTTCTGGAGTACGACTCGAACGCCTCATGCGCGCTTCGCACAGCGCTGTCGAGCTGGGCATCATCAGCCTGACCAACGCTGACGATCTCCTCACCCGTGGCGGGATCGATCACAGCCAGGGGCGCAGCGGCGCCTTCAACGAGTTCGCCGTTGATCAACATCTTGGTATGCATGGCATATCCCCAATCACGAATCACAGGGTGATCTTTTCGCGCCCTTTCAAACCAAGGCGTGCTCGTGCTTCTTCAGGCGTGGCCACCTTGAGCCCGAGGCTTTCGACAATCGAACGAATCTTCAGCACTTGCTCGGCATTGCTCTTGGCCTTTTCGCCGGCACCGATGAACAGGCTGTCTTCAAGGCCAACGCGCACGTTGCCGCCGAGCATCGCCGCCTGGGTGGCGAAGCTCATCTGGTTTTTGCCTGCGGCCAGTACCGACCACTCGTAATCCTTGCCGAACAGCTTCTGGGCCACGGTATGCATGTGCATCAGGTTGTCCAGGTCTGCCCCTACCCCGCCCAGCACGCCGAATACGATCTGAATCAGGAACGGTGGTTTGACCCAGCCCTGGTCGATCACCCAGGCCAGGTTGTACAGGTGGCCCAGGTCATAGCATTCGAATTCGAAGCGAGTGCCGTGGCCGTCGCCCAGTTCTTTGACGATGTATTCGATGTCGGCAAAGGTGTTGCGGAAAATGAAATCGCGGGTGCTGTCGAGGAAAGCCGGCTCCCAGTCATGCTTCCAGTTCGAATACTTGGCCTTCATCGGGAAGATGCCGAAGTTCATCGAGCCGACGTTCAGCGAGGCCATTTCCGGGCTTACCGCCAAGGCGGCGCGCAGGCGCTCTTCGCGGGACATGCCCAGGCCACCGCCAGTGGAAACGTTCAGCACGGCATCGCTCTGGCGATGGATCTGGCCCATGAAGTCCTGGAACAGTTCCGGGCGTGGGTCGGGCTTGCCGGTCTCGGGGTTGCGGGCATGCAGGTGGATGATCGAGGCGCCGGCATTGGCGGCGTCGATGGAGGAATCGGCAATTTCCTGCGGGGTGATTGGCAGGTATTGCGACATGGTCGGGGTGTGTACGCCACCGGTGGTGGCGCAAGTAATGATCACGGATTTTGGCATGGCAAGGCTCACAGTTTCATGTGTTGGGCTTGTAGCAGTCGGGGGCCTATCGCTTCACGCCGCGTGCGTAGGCGTCGAGCACCAGGCCGTGGAAATGGTGCAATGCATGCTCGGATTTGCCCGACCCGTCAGGGTCGGTGACGATACGGCCTTGCTGGAATGCCGGGGTCTGCATGCCGCGCTGGACGTTTTCCACCAGCGAGATGTCTTCCACCTGCAGCACCTCATCGAGGTAGCGGATGGCCTCTTTTTCCATGTCGTCCGGCTCGGGCGTTTCGAGGAAAAAGTCGTAGGTTTCCAGCGTGCGGTCAGGGCCCACCGGCACGATATTGAGCACGATCATCGAGCTACGGCCGGGGTAGCGCATCAGGCAGGTGGTCGGCCATAGCCACCACACTGCATGGGTCCGCACACTGGCCTTGGAGGTGTCGTAGGCCGAGTTCTGGCCGTTGCCGGCTTCGGCCATGTGGCTGGAGTAGATGCCGTGGGTCTGCACCTTGTAGGTGTCCATGTCGACCAGGGTGCAGAAGTCCTTGTGCGCGGTCGGGCAGTGGTAGCACTCAAGGAAGTTGTCGACCACGTTCTTCCAGTTCGACTTGATCTCGTAGGTCAGGCGATGGCCGAAGGTGAGCTTGTCGATGTCGGGCGCCCACTTCAGCACTTCCTTGGCCAGGTCACCTGACTGCTCGCGCAGTGGCGCCGCGTGCGGGTCGAGGTTGACGTAGATGAAGCCGCAGAATTCCTCGACCTGCACCGGGGTCAGGTGAATCTCTTCCTTGTTGAATTCTTTCAACCCGCCCACGTGCGGCGCAGCCACCAGGCCACCGTTGAGGCCATAACACCAGGAGTGGTACGGGCAAACGATACGGCGGGTCTTGCCTTCCCCTTGCAGCACCGGATGCGCGCGGTGTTTGCACACGTTATAGAAGGCCCGCAACACACCCTCCTGGTCACGCACCACTGCAATCGGGCGCCCGGCGATGTCTACGGTGGTGTAGCTACCCGGCTCGCGCACCTTCTCCACATGGCACACCCACTGCCAGCTTTTGGCGATGATTTCCTCCTGGTCTACGCGAAACCATTCAGGTTCCACATAGGCGTCAGCGCGCAGCGACTGGGAAATCAGCGGATCCGGATCATAGCCCTGCTTGATCGATTCGAATTGGCGAGGATGCAGCAACTCAGACATATCAACGGCCCTTTTATTGTCACGAGCATGGAGTTCTGCTCGTTCTGTGGGGCTGATAGTGGTCTGCCTGAAGCCTGGAAAATGTGCAGTATTCGCCGAGTTTTTTGCTTATCTCGCCAAGGTCGTTTTTAGGTATGTGCATGCAATGCGCGACAACGCTCAGCGCTCTCTACCCGCCTGATGCATGGGCCAGGCGCGGTAATCGAACGGCACGCGCCCTTCCTGGCGGTCCTGCCGAGGCGTAAGGCCAAAGCGCTCGCGGTAGATCCTGCAGAAGTGCGACTGGTTGGGAAAGCCCGAGGCCACGCCCACCTTTGTCAGCGCCAGGTTGGTCTGGGTCACTAGCCCACGCGCCCGGTCCAGACGGATATCGCGGTAGTAAAGCGCCGGGGTCTTGTGGGTGACCTGACGGAACAGGCGGTCGAGTTGACGCTGTGAAATACCCACCCGCTCACTGATGTCAGGAATGCTGATGACCTCTTCAAGGTGGGTTTCCATCAACTTGATCGCCTGCATGATTGCTGGCGCAATCGTGTGGCCCAACGGTTGATGGTCTTGCGGGTTCTGCTGCGTGCTACCCGGCCTGAACTGCTGATGAAACACGTACCGCGCGGCTTCGTTGGAGAGTGTTTCGCCGTGCATGTTGCGGATCAGCTGCAGCGCGGTATCGGTCGCCGCTGCACCACCACAACAGGTGATGCGGTTGTCGTCGAATACATACAGGTCTTCGACGATGTTAACGTCCGGGTACAGCTCGATCAGCGCGTCGATATGTTCGTAATGCCCGGTCGCCCGCCGCCCCGCCAGCAAGCCCGCCTCCGCCAGCAGGAACGTGCCGGTGTCGATCGCACCCAGCATGCAGCCTTTGCTGGCCCATGTTCTGAGCAGGCCTTGCAGGTGGGGGCTGTGGAACTTTTCGGGCGTCCAGCTGCAAGAAACCAACACCAGATCCCAGCTCTGGTCGCGCACGCTGGCGACGGATTGAGTGAACAGGTCCATGCCATTCGATGCCCGGATGCCACCGCCTTCGAGTGAGGCGAACTCCCAGTGGTAACGGGACTCGCCGCTCAGGTAATTGGCGGCCCGGAACGGGTCGACAAAGGCAGAGGTGGCGGCCGCATTGAAGTACGGGAACACAATGACCAGAAACCTGAACACGCTTGTCTCCAATGCAGCGGCTGTACTGCATCATACCCAGCCACTGCTCACCAGGCAGCCTTTCTGCGCACCCCCTTGCCTTGTGCGCCCAGGCAGGTGATGGCAAAGGCAATCACCAGTGCCCCCGTACCCAGCAGGAAGATCAACTGCGGGTTGGAGCCCTCCACCAACATGGCAATCAACGCTGGCGTGACCGCAGCAGCCCCCATCAAGGTGATGCTGACCAGCGGCGTGAGCTTGCCGGTCGGGTCGTTGGTAGTAATCAGCGCCATGTAATACGACAACGACAGCACCCAACCGAAGTTGATCAGCAGCAGCGCGACGAACAGCTGCATCGGCGTGCGGGTATGGCCGGTGAGCATGGCAATGGAGATGAACACCGCCACCAGCCCCACGCCGATCATCAACTGGCGATTGACCCGTGCGCCCAGCAGGCTCGGCAGCCCCGCTCCCGGCAGGCCGCCTAACGCGGACAAGCCGAACGCCCAGCCGATATCGACGCCGCCGATGCCTTGGTCGCGGGCCAACTGATCGATAAAGCCCCATACGCAATAAATCGCAATCTGCATGAACAGCATGCCCACCAGCGCAGTGCGCCCGGTGCGCGCCGACCCGCCCTGGGCGGGCGAGCCTTCGCCACTGGCCAGCGTTGCCGCCGGGCGCCGCGGCAGCACCAGGCTGGCGCCGCAGATCAGCAGGTACCACAGGCCGAACGCGCTCAAGGCAGTCACCGTGCCACTTTGCGCGGCAAGCAACGGCAATGCCGCGGAAAACAGCGAGTACTCGGGTGTTTGCAGCAACAGCATCAACCCGAACGAACGGTCCTGGTTGGGCAGGCGGCCCAGCGTGGACACCGCGTAGGCGTACACCAGCCCCGCACAGGTACCGGCCGCCAGGCGCACGATCAGCAGCAGGGTGTTGGTGGTGGCATAGGCGGTCGCGATGCTCAATGCCACGCACAGCGCACCTACCAACAGGCACAGGCTGCGCCCGCCATGTCGTTTCATCAGCGCCGGGCACAGCAACGTGCCCAGGGTCATGCCGATCATCTCGACCGACACCACCCAGCCCTGCTGGTCGAGTGACAGGTTCAGTTGTTCGGTGACCAACCCCATGAAGATGGGTTGTACGCCACAGACAATGAAGGAAGTACAGGCAATGAAAATCAGCGCGGCACGCAGCAGCTTGGAATCTTGCGTCATGGGGACTCCGACACGGCATTTGTTTTTATTGTGTGTTTGATGACCAGCGCTGGAGCGCGCTGTAGCCGGCGGCCGGGCTGGTCTCGTGGGCAATGCTGGGGCGAGATCGGAGGCTTGGAAAGTTAATTATCGGAATCGGGATCAGTGGAGTTTTTAATGCAGGCCAAGTGCCCGCGACTGTATCCAGAAATGCACTGAAGGCGATCCTGATAATTAATTGGAGACATACCCGCATCCCCCCTACCGTGGTACGTCACCCAAGCCTCAGTAGAAAAGGCCCGATCATGAACGACCGTGAGTTCATCAACGCCATCGACGCCGATGGCCTGCCGCTGCACATTGCCGTCAGCAACGGCCGCATCAGCCACATCGGCCCGCAACGCGCCAGCGCCCCGGCCCGCGAAACCATCGACCTTGAAGGCCTGCTGGCGCTGCCAGGCTTTGTCGACGGCCACATTCACCTGGACAAAAGCTTCGTCGGCGACCGCTGGCGACCGCACCAGCCTGTCGCCAGCCTGCGCGAGCGACTGGCCGTGGAAAAGCGCGAACTCGCCAGCGCCCCGCCCATCGTCGAACGCGCCGACGCGCTGATCCGGCAGGCTGCTTCCTACGGCACCCTGGCCATGCGCTGCCACGTGGACGTGGACGCCACCACCGGCCTCAGCAACCTGCACGCCATTCTCGAAGCCCGGGAGAAGTGGAAAGGCCTGCTCGACATCGAGCTGGTGGCCTTCCCTCAGGCCGGCGTGGTGAGCTGCCCCGGTACCGCTGAAGTAATGGATGCTGCCATCCGCGAAGGCGTGCAAGTGGTCGGCGGCATCGACCCGACCACCTTGGACGGCGACGCCGACGGCCAGCTGGACATCGTGTTTGGCATTGCCGAGCGATATGGTGTGAAGGTCGACATCCACCTGCACGAACCCGGTGATATCTGCATCGCCCAACTCGAACGCATCGCCGCGAGGACTCAGGCACTGGGCATGCAAGGCCTGGTCGCGGTCAGCCACGCCTACGGCCTGGGCGACGTCTCCGATGCCGTGGTCGACCGCACCGCTGAAGTGCTGGCCGGTGCTGGCATATCGATCATGACCAACGCCCCGGGCGAGCACGCCTTCCCGCCCGTGCTGCGCCTGCGGGCCGGTGGCGTGCGGGTGTTTACCGGCAACGACAACATCCAGGATGCATGGTGGCCTTATGGCAATGGCGACATGCTGCAGCGGGCGATGCTGATCAGCTACCGCTCGGGGTTCAATACTGACGAGGAACTGCGGGTGGCGCTGGAGATGGCGACCGAGGCCGGTGCCGGCGTAATGGGCAAGCAGGACTATGGCTTGAAGGTGGGTAACGAGGCCAGCTTCGTACTGTTCAAGGCGCCCAATGCGGCGGCAGCGGTGGCAGCGGCGATCCACGAACGGGTGATCGTGCGCCACGGCGCGTTCTGGGGCGGGCCTGCGCAGTTGCAGCTGCAGGCTGCGCAGTTTGCTGCCGAGCTGCGCCGCTGAGTTACCAACACGATCACCTTGTGTGGGCCTTGTGTCGCGATAGGGTCGCGAAGCGGCCCCAGTGTCTGTGCCCAAACCTGAAATTGCCGGGGCTGCTTCGCAGCCCTTTCGCGACACAAGGCCGCTCCCACATCTACGGCGTCAATTCAGAGTAAGCGCAATACCTGTGAGAGCGGGCAAGCCCGCGAAAAAGCAGCGCAGCAGATGTCACTGCGCGTCAGCCCGAAGAATGCCAATCAGAATTTCAGCCAGCTCCATGACCATCGGGTCTGCCGTAGGCCGATGGAAAATCGCCGCCTCAAACACCCTGATCGGTTTGAACCCCTCCTCCGCTCCCAGCACCCGATGCCCTGCCGCCACCACCCGCGACGGCAGCAGGCTGACACCCAACCCATTGGCCACCGCCTCCTGGATCCCTGCCAGGCTTGAACTGGTAAATGCAATCCGCCAGCTGCGCCCCATCGCCTCGACCGCGCTGATCATGTCATCCCGGTACAACCCGCGTGGCGGAAAGGTAACCAGCGCAATGGGGTCCTGGGCGAAACACGGGTACTGCGCACTGTCGATCCACTCGATACGCTCTGGCTGGCAGGCATTCGCCTCGCGGCTGTTCCGGCGCTGCTTGATCAATACCAGGTCCAGCTCGCCACGGTCGTAGGTACCCATCAAATCGCGGCTCAACCCACCGGTAATCTCCAGCTTTACCGTCGGGTTGCGCCGGTTGAACGCCGCCAACGCCTGCATCGTCTTGCCCGCCACAAAATCGTCCGGCAAGCCGATGCGTACGGTCACCGTCACCCCGCCAGACATGGCCTCGGTCAGTTGGCTGCTCACCGCCAGCAGGTGACGTGCGTAACCCAACAGGGTTTCACCGGCATCGGTCGGGTGCACCTCGCGGTTGCTGCGGTCGAGCAACTGCTGGCCGATCATTTCCTCCAGCCTGCGCACCTTCTGGCTGACCGTGGACTGGGTGGAATGCAGGCGTGCAGCGGCGGTGGTGAAGCTGCCGCAGTCGGCCACCATGACCACGGTGCGGAGCATGTCCAGGTCGTAGATGGCTCGGTTGGGGTTGGTGGATTCGGGCATTTACGGGGTCAGCTGTCTGGAGGGGCTGGATACATGATGCCTGAAGCTCAAGGGGATGCAGCATTGCCCTTGTGCGGGAAGGTCTTTGTACGCGTGCAAAGGTTCATTGCGCGCTAAATCCGAAGTGCGACAAATAGCGACCACAACTGCTCGCACATCGCACAACAGTTCGATAATCGCACAAATTCCGCTAAACCCCCTCTACTGTTGCCCTATCTTGCGGCACGCTATAGCGAAAGTCAGCAAGCAATTTCAAATGCTGACAGGCCCCTTCGCTTCACGCGCTCCGGCCAACCCGACAACCATAACTCCAGGAACAACCAGGAGCTCGCCTTGATCAATAAAACGTACGAGTCCATCGCCAGCGCGGTGGAAGGGATCACCGACGGTTCGACCATCATGGTCGGTGGCTTCGGCACTGCCGGCATGCCGTCCGAGCTGATCGATGGCCTGATCGCAACCGGTGCCCGCGACCTGACCATTATCAGCAACAATGCCGGCAACGGCGAAATCGGCCTGGCCGCCCTGCTCATGGCCGGCAGCGTGCGCAAGGTGGTCTGCTCGTTCCCGCGCCAGTCCGACTCCTACGTGTTCGACGAACTGTACCGCGCCGGCAAGATCGAGCTGGAAGTCGTACCGCAAGGCAACCTGGCCGAGCGTATCCGCGCAGCGGGTTCGGGCATCGGTGCGTTCTTTTCGCCAACCGGCTACGGCACCCTGCTGGCCGAAGGCAAGGAAACCCGTGAAATTGACGGCCGCATGTACGTGCTGGAAATGCCGCTGCACGCCGACTTCGCACTGATCAAGGCGCACAAGGGTGACCGTTGGGGCAACCTGACCTACCGCAAGGCCGCCCGCAACTTCGGCCCGATCATGGCCATGGCCGCCAAGACCGCCATCGCCCAGGTCGACCAGGTTGTCGAACTCGGTGAACTGGACCCGGAACACATCATCACCCCGGGTATCTTCGTCCAGCGCGTGGTCGCCGTTACCGGCGCTGCCGCTTCTTCGATCGCCAAAGCTGTCTGAGGCCTGCCATGACCATCACCAAAAAGCTCTCCCGTACCGAGATGGCCCAGCGCGTGGCCGCAGACATCCAGGAAGGCGCCTACGTAAACCTGGGCATCGGCGCACCGACCCTGGTGGCCAACTACCTGGGCGACAAGGAAGTGTTCCTGCACAGCGAAAACGGCCTGCTGGGCATGGGCCCAAGCCCGGCGCCGGGCGAGGAAGACGATGACCTGATCAACGCCGGCAAGCAGCACGTCACCCTGCTGACCGGTGGTGCCTTCTTCCACCATGCCGACTCGTTCTCGATGATGCGTGGCGGCCACCTGGACATCGCCGTACTGGGCGCCTTCCAGGTATCGGTCAAGGGTGACCTGGCCAACTGGCACACCGGCGCCGAAGGTTCGATCCCGGCCGTAGGCGGCGCGATGGACCTGGCCACCGGCGCCCGCCAGGTGTTCGTGATGATGGACCACCTGACCAAGACCGGTGAAAGCAAGCTGGTGCCCGAGTGCACCTACCCGCTGACTGGCATCGCTTGCGTCAGCCGCATCTACACCGATCTGGCGGTGCTGGAAGTGACGCCTGAAGGGTTGAAAGTGGTCGAGATCTGCGCGGATATCGACTTTGAGGAGTTGCAGAAGCTCAGTGGTGTGCCGCTGATCAAGTGATCCCCGGGCTTACGCTCTTACAGGTTGGATGCACCACTCGAAAGCGATGCAAATACCTGTGGGAGCTGGCTCGCCTGAGATGGGCTGCGTAGCAGCCCCATGGCCCCAACCAACAGCCGAAATCCCAAGCCCCACCCCATCCAAAATGATGTCCATTTGATTCGAAAAATCAGAATTTTTCGCTTGATTGGCGCACGCACTACCGTGTGCCGTGACCAGGACCTCGCCCGGCTTGCTGATGGGCTTCGCCTGGCCGGCCTGCCGGAATAGCACGTTGAGCTAGCCGACGAGCGGGTACCTAGAGTACGGCCATAGTTACTTGCATAATGAAAGTTACAGGCAGATAGTAACGCCATACGCAAATGACACCCAAGGCCAATGCCATGAAAAAAGCCAGCTTCCAACCCATGCCCTGCCCGGTGGCCCGTGCGCTCGAACACATTGGTGATGGCTGGAGCCTGTTGATTCTGCGCGACGCTTTCTACGGCTTGCGCCGCTTCGATGAGTTCCAGCACAGCCTGGGTATCGCCACCAACACCCTCACCCGCCGCTTGAGCGACCTGGTCACCACAGGCCTGCTGGAACGCCGCCCGTACCAGAACAACCCGCCGCGCTTTGAGTACCTGCTCAGCGAGGCCGGGCGCGACCTGCGCCCGGTGATCCTGACCTTGATGGCGTGGGGCGCCAAGCACGCCGAAGGCTCGCAAAAGGTCTACCTCGCCGACGAGCACACCGGCGAGCCGGTGGCGCTGGCACTTATGGACAGCAATACCGGAAAGCGCATCACCGTGGACGATCACCGGGTGCGTATCAC
Organism: Candidatus Pseudomonas phytovorans; assembly: GCA_029202525.1. Classification (NCBI taxonomy): domain Bacteria; kingdom Pseudomonadati; phylum Pseudomonadota; class Gammaproteobacteria; order Pseudomonadales; family Pseudomonadaceae; genus Pseudomonas; species Candidatus Pseudomonas phytovorans. The sequence continues at coordinate 2,730,133 of CP119325.1, read as the reverse complement.
CCCCGATGCCGACCCGCTGACCCATTGGCGCGCCGAAACCGGCAAGGCCTACCGCCAAGGCAATGCCTTGGTGAGCCCCTTCCCCACCCAAGCCTCATCAGAGGACTGATTGCCATGAACGCTCACGTTGGCGTAGCACCCGGCCTGGCCGACAGCACCGAAGCCACTGCAAAGAAACCGGCAGGAAAAAAAGCAGTGCTACGCATGGCGGCGTTGGCGATCGCGGTAATTGCCGGCGCGGGCTATGCCAGCCACTGGTGGTCTAGCGCTCGCTTCATCGAGGACACCGACGATGCCTACGTGGGCGCAGATACCACTGTGATCAGCGCAAAGGTGCCGGGCTACATCAGCGAAGTCGCAGTGGTGGACAACCAGTTCGTCAAAGCCGGTGACCTGCTGGCGCGCATTGATGTGCGCGACTACCAAGCAGCCTTGGCAAAAACCGACGGGGCCGTTGCAGCACAGCGTGCCCGCCTTGCCAACCTGGACGCGGTCGAGCTGCTGCAGCAGGCCATCATCAACCAGGCAAAAGCACAGATCGATGCGCGCAGCGCCGAAGCACAACGCGCCCTGAACGACCGGGTTCGCTACCAGACCCTGGTAAGCAGCCAGGCCGTTTCCGTGCAGAGCGCCCAGCGTGTCGAAGCCACCTGGAAAACAGCCCAGGCCGACCGCGCCCACGCCGAGGCAGGCCTGCTTGCGGCCCGCCAGCAATTGGCGGTGATCGGCACCCAGCGTGAACAAACACGCGCGGCGCTGGCCCAGGCCGAAGCCGACCGGCAACAGGCGCAACTCAATATCGCGTACACCGAGCTGCGCGCCCCTGTGGACGGCTACGTAGGCAATCGCCGGGCCAAAGTCGGCGCTTATGCCGCCGCCGGCAGCCAGTTGCTCTCGGTGGTGCCGGCTCACGGTCTGTGGGTGGATGCCAACTTCAAGGAAGACCAGCTGGCGCGCATGCAAACCGGTCAGGCGGTGAGCATCACAGCTGATATCCTGCCAGGGCGTACCCTCCATGGCCGCATCGAGAGCATTGCGCCAGCCACTGGCGCGCAGTTCAGCGTGTTACCACCCGAGAACGCCACGGGCAACTTCACCAAGATTGTGCAGCGCGTGCCGGTGCGGGTAAGGCTGGAAGGCCGCGACGCCGACTTCGGCGCCCTGCGGCCCGGCCTCTCGGTATTTGCCGAGATTGATACCAGGGAGCCACTCCAGCCACAGCCCCAGGCACAACCCGACGTTGCCTCGGCAGGCAGGCCGTGAACGCCGAGCTGCCAGCCCTCACACCTGCTCAAAAGGTCACGGCCTTCGCCTGCATGTGCGTGGGGATGTTCATTGCTTTGATCGACATCCAGATAGTCTCGGCATCGCTCAAGGACATAGGCGGCGGGCTTAGCGCCGGCGCGGATGATACGGCCTGGGTGCAGACGGCTTACCTGATCGCCGAAATCATTGTCATTCCCCTGTCCGGGTGGCTGTCGCGGGTGATGAGCACCCGCTGGCTGTTCGCCGCATCAGCCGCGGGCTTCACCCTCACCAGCCTGCTTTGCGCACTGGCCTGGAACATCCAGAGCATGATCGCCTTTCGCGCGCTGCAGGGCTTTCTGGGCGGGTCGATGATCCCGCTGGTGTTCACCACGGCGTTCATCTACTTCACCGGCAAGCAACGCGTAATCGCGGCCTCGGTGATCGGTGCCATCGCGTCGCTTGCGCCAACACTGGGCCCGGCGGTGGGCGGCTGGATTACCGACATATCGTCGTGGCACTGGTTGTTCTACATCAACCTGGTGCCAGGCCTGTTCGTTACGGTCGCCGTACCGCTGCTGGTCAAGGTCGACCGCCCAGACCTGGCCTTGCTCAAGGGTGCCGACTACCTGGGCATGGGGCTGATGGCCGTGTTCCTGGGGTGCCTGGAATACACACTGGAGGAAGGGCCGCGCTGGAACTGGTTCAGCGATGCCACGATTTCCACCACCGCCTGGATGGCAGGGCTGACCGGCATGCTGTTCATCTGGCGCTGCCTGACAATCGCCGAGCCCATCGTTGACTTGCGCGCCCTGCGTGATCGCAACTTTGCCTTGGGCTGCCTGTTTTCCTTCATCACCGGCATCGGTATTTTCGCCACGATTTATCTCACTCCCCTGTTCCTGGGCCGCGTGCGTGGCTATGGCGCACTGGATATCGGCCTGGCGGTCTTCTCCACCGGCGTGTTCCAGTTACTGGCCATCCCGGTGTACGCCTTCCTCGCCAATCGGGTAGATCTGCGCTGGATCCTGATGCTGGGGTTGGCCTTGTTTGGCATTTCGATGTGGGACTTCTCGCCCATCACCCACGACTGGGGCGCCAAGGAACTGCTCGTGCCCCAAGCCATCCGAGGGTTTGCCCAGCAGATGGCGGTTCCACCGACGGTAACCCTCACCCTGGGCGCACTCTCACCCGCACGTTTGAAGCACGCCTCTGGCCTGTTCAACCTGATGCGCAACCTGGGCGGCGCGCTAGGAATCGCCGCGTGTGCCACGGTACTCAACGACCGTACCAACTTGCACTTTCTGCGTTTGGCCGAGCACCTGAACGTGCGCAACGAAACCATGAATACCTGGCTGGTTCAATGGAGCAGCAATGCTCAGGCACTGGGCCAGGACAGCCTGGGCGCCAGTCAAACCGCCCTTCACCAACTCTGGGCGCTGACGTGGCGCGAAGCACAGACCATGACCTTTGCCGACGCCTTCCTGGTGATCATGGTGTGCTTTATGGTCGCAACGGCACTGGTGCCTTTGATGCGCAAAATCCAGCCACCTCAGCAACCCTCCGCCGACGCTCATTGATTGGCCAGGCCCAGTGTGGCGCGCACAAACTAGGCGAGGTCGCCCTCAATGATGACCATTTCGCGGCGAGAGGCGCGTGTTGCGAATTGCTTGGCATCCGCGTAAGCGGGATCGTTGTAGCAAGCTCTGGCCTGTTCGTAACTTGGGAATTCCACGATCAGTACCCTGGTGCTGGAGTGGAATTCGACCAGCGCACCGGGCTCTAGAACCTTTATTTTGGCCATGTACTTATCACTGATCGGAGCCCAAAGCCGGCTGTATTCCTGCTGTGCATCCGCATCAACTACGTCTGCCCCGAAAATGATCCAGTAACCTTTCATCATGTCGTTCTCTTACTCGTAAGACGTTGAAGGAAGGGCCCGTGATGGCCATTGCGTCAGGCGTTGCGTCGGGCGTAATTTTCAGCCGACGCTTCGAAGGTTTGACCTGCGCGCGGATTCCACTGCACGCCAGAGCGAGCGATTACTCCAGCCTTGAGTTGCTGATGCTCGTCGTAGTCTTGCCGGGGGTGAAAAAACAGCGGCTGAACATCATCGATTGTCGATAAGCGCTCAGCGTAGTCTTCAAGGTAGTGCGTACGTTGTTCTTGCGTAACCTGTGCCGGCATCCAGGCCGCGAACGGCGGCAGCACGGTGAAGCCCGTGTACGCAAGCACGCCATTATGAATGGGCCACAGAATGTGATGCAGGTCGCCATCAATGCCGTTCGGTGTATAAAGGGTGTCCGCTGTGCCTGTGGTCAAGCTCAACATTGCTCGCTTACCCTTCAGATGCCCCGTGCCGTATTTGCGTCCTGCTGAATAAGCGAAACCACGGCTCAGCACGCGATCGACCCATCCTTTCAGGATTGCGGGCATGGAAAACCACCACATCGGGAACTGGAATATCACCAGATCTGCCCATTCCACTCTGGCCTGTTCACGCAGGACATCCGCACATACTGTTGCAGTGGCCTGAGCGTGCTCCTGCTCCTTTGATGCGTCGAAATACTCCGCATTCACGCGTTGGGTAAAATCGTCAGCCTGGAGGACGGCCGACCAGCCCTGCGCATAGAGGTCGCTCACCTGTACCTCGTGCCCTGATGCAGTAAGCGTTTGCACGGCAGTCAGGGTCATCGCGCCGTTGAAAGAGCGTGGTTCTGGATGGGCATGGATAATCAGAATGTTCATGTCACAAACCCTCTATAGGCAAGATCGCGTAATGATCTGATTGTCGCGAGAACGCCGACGCGCTACAAATCATCAGTATTGAGGCTATGGAAGAGAAAAACTGCACCATGCAAGCCAATACCCCACTCAAGGCCATCGTCTGCTTCGACGCGGTCATGCAAACGGGCAGTGCATTACTGGCGGCGCGACAGCTGTTTGTCACACCCGGTGCTATCGGACAGCAGATTCGCAAACTGGAGGATTGGCTGGGCACTCCTTTGTTCCTGCGTAGCGTGCGCAAGCTGCAGCCTACCGAGGAGGCGTTTCGCTATTGGGAGCAAATCAGGCCAGCGCTACAGCAGATCGACCAAGCCAATGCCACGCTGCAGGGTAAAGGCGCATCTCTGGTACGACTGAGCATGCCCCCCGCTTTCGCAAATACATGGTTTGCAAGGCGCATGCCTGACCTGACATGCAACTATCCCGGGTTGAAGCTCCACCTGAGTTCGTCGGTCGAGCCCGTCGATTTCAATACCTCTACGTTTGATCTGGCCGTACGTCATTTTGACGGTCAGGATGACAGCCTCCACGTCCGTCTACTGTTGCGTGACGAGGTGAAGGTTTATTGCAGCCCTGAATACCGAGAGCGCCAGCTATCGAGGGGTAGGGTCGAGGTCAGGGGAGCGACCCTGCTGTACACCACCTCTCATGCCAATTGGTCGAGGTGGCTTACACGAGCCGGTATGTCCTTTGATGGCACGTTAGCTGACTTGCATTTTGACCATTCGGAAATGGCTATCGATGCTGCCCGACGAAGCCAGGGACTGGTGTTGACAAGCCCTTGGCTTGTAGAAGATGACCTGGAGCGCGGGAGCCTTGTGGAACTGTTTCCGCACACGCTGCGAACCGGGAAAAACTATTTCCTCGTACACAAAAAAGACAGGCAACTCAGTACGGCGGCCCAGCAGGTAGGCGATTGGTTGCTTAAGGCGGCCCAGAGGAATGGTAGCGACGTAATAGAATGAGACTGTCGGCATTTGGCCGTTAACTGCCCTCCACCCAAACAGCAAATGTCTTCACCCTCTTTCTCCTCCAGAAGCAACGAGGGTGGTGTACCCAGGATAAGTGCCAAGCACTACACCCTGCGCTTTGAGACCTAGCAGCAAAGCAATTCCCTGGGTCTCGAGGGCAGCCAGTTCGATACCCGCAATTTCTGCCAGCGCTTCAAGGTGTTCACGTCCGGTGAGTTGCTGGTCAAGCACCGACACCAGTAGCGCATAGGCCAGCGGCGTAAGCCGCGAAAAGTGTATTTTGTTATCCGCTGCGCGGCGGGCCAATAGCAACGTGGGCTCGGCCGGTGCCTCTTGCGGAACGTGATCGGGGCCTATATGGCTGACCGGCCAGGCATACGCCAGTGGCACGGCAAGGCTGGACAATAAAGGCACGCCGTCAAGCAGATCGCCCTCCGGGTCATGGGCCGGTTCAACGCTGTCGCTGAGCAGCAACACAGTCTCGATCCATTCGTAGTGGGCCAATTCGGCAACCCAGCCGGGCAGCTCCACACGGTTTTCCAGATAGTCGACCCACTCACCGGCTACTTCCGTGAACAGTGGTGTGTGGCATCGGTGGTGGGCATAGAAGTCTTCGATGAGTGCCTGCCATCGCTCAGCCGGCAAGCTGGAACGCAGCACAGGGAAGCTGCCGGCCAGCAGCGACTGCACATTGCCGATAAACAGTTGCCGGTACATTGCCATCCGCCTTGCTTGCACGCCGGGCGGCGGCTCGTTGGCTTGCGGATCGCGAATGAAGCGGGTCATGCGCAATTGCTGTTCCCGCAACATCTCATCCATGGCGCACCGCCAGCGGTCGTGCGGCAGCCTGCAGGTCGCGAATGCAGTCCACCTCGCCGAGCAGTTCGGCCAGTGGCGGGAAATTGAAGTCTCGTTCCAGCAAGGTCGGTACCGCGCCCACGTGCTGGTAGACACTGCCCAACAGGTGCCAGACATCATCTTGAACAGGAGCACCGTGCGTATCGATCTTCAGGTCCGGCGCCTCGTCGTAATGACCGGCCACATGCAGGCAGGCCACACGCTCGGCCGGGACCCGAGCAAGGAAAGCTGCCGGGTCATAGCCGTGGTTGCAGGCGTTGACAATCAGGTTGTTGACATCCAGCAGCAGGTCACAGTCCGCCTCTTCCAGCACCGCACGCAGGTAATCGATCTCGCTCATCGCCTGGTAAGGCGCCGCATAATAGGAGATGTTTTCTACGGCGATGCGCCTCCCCAGGGCGTCCTGCACTTCGCGAATACGCCCGGCGATGTGGTGCACGGCTTCGTCGGTAAATGGCATGGGAATCAGGTCGTACAAGTGACCGTCATCGGAGCAGTAGCTCAGGTGTTCGCTGAACAACGGCACATGGTAGCGGTTGAGAAAACTGCGGATGCGCCGCAGAAAATCATGGTCCAGCGGCGCGGGGCCGCCAAGGGAAAGCGACAGGCCATGACAGGCCAGCGGATAGCGCTCGGCCAGCCGAGCCAGGTTTTCGCCGTAGGCGCCGCCGACGCTGATCCAGTTGTCCGGCGCACACTCCAGGAAGTCCACCGCGCCAGCGCCCATGCCCAGCAATTCAGGCAGCATCGACCGACGCAGGCCCAGCCCCGCACCCTGCAGGGCAAGTGAAGTACTCATAGGTGTTCTCCTCAAGGCCAGGTTCACTCCCCGGCCAAAGGCTCGGGGAGGACATCAGCGGGCTCAGTTGCTGGCCTGGTTCAGCTTGCTGTAAAGGTCAGCAGGGAACGGGTTGCCGTTGGCGTCGAACTGGTTCTTGCGGAACTGGTAAACCTCGCCTTCAGAGAGGAAGCCGTCGTGGTTGGCGTCGATAGCGTCGAACTCGGCATTGGCCTTGGGGGCTACGGCCAGCAATTCGGCCCGGGAAACGCGGCCATCGTGGTCGGCGTCGGTGCGGGCAAAGGAAGCGTCGCCGCATTTGCCTTCACCGCACTTGCCTTCTGCCTGGGTGGCTTTCGCCTGGGCGCCGCTGGCACCACACTTGCCCTCACCACACTTGCCCTCCCCGGCCTTTTCTGCGGCGGCAAGCTGGTAGCCTTGCGGCAGTGCTTCCACGGCAAAAGCGGCAGAGGTCATGTTGATACCACCGACCAGGGCGACAGTGAGCAGGCCGAGACGGGTTTTGTTGGGGAACTGGATACGGGACATGGTGCTTCTCCGGGTGTCTATTCGAATGGAGCCTCAAGGGCGAAAGCGCGAGCGAATGTAGCTCGGGGGCTGGTTCGTTCGGGCAGGGCCATTTGACCGGAGGCATGTATCCGGGACGTATCCGGGAGCAGAGGCGTTTGTAAGCGAAGTACCGTGAGCGTAGGGCGAGATACACAGGGATACAGTGGGGAACTGCCAGATCATGGACGGACCCAAAGATCGTCCCACGGACGCCGCCGTGCTCTTTTCAGCGCACGTCGAGTTTTGCCTCGCCGACAACTGCGGTGAACCACATAAATGAAAACCCCGCATCTGCGGGGTTTGAATTCAGACTCGCTTGACTGCGGCCTCGTAGACTTCGTCATCTCGTCGCGCCCCAACACACAGGACCACAACGACTTCTGTGCCCTGGATCCGGTAGACAATGCGCACATCACCCGTCCGAAGCCTGCGGCATCCAGCCAGCACACCCCGAAGGGTCTTGCCCAGCTTGTCGGGCTCCCCTTCAGCAATGCGCTCGCGCACCACCTTCAGGATCCTCCTCGCCTCAGCAGTACCGAGCTGCTTGAGGTCACCTTCCACTTCGGGATGAAACTTAACGCTCCAGCTCATAGATTAGCTACCTGAAGCGAGCCTCCATGTCTTCGAGACTCACTGTGTTTTCATCGTTCAGGCTGAGCAAACGCTCGGATGCCAAGCGGTCGGCGCGCAAATCTTCGAGCTCATCCTGCATTGCCTGGAAGGCATCAACGCCTATCAGCACTGCTGCGGGCTCATTGTCTTTGAAAATCACCAGATGGATTGCCTCCCCACTCGTGACTTGCTTCAACCTCGCACCGAACGTCCGAGCCATCGTCGTAGCAGACACCGCCTGCTCAGACCTGCTCATTAAGGACGCCATTGGGATACTCCGTCATGGACTGAAAAAGCTGCATTTCTCCATAGTGTACACGGGTAGATGAGATGCAGCCCTAATCACCCGCACTGTTACACGATCTATTTTACGTAAAATAATACACAGTGCAACCCATCTTCAATGTTCAGCGGCGACTGCATGCACCCACTCAAGCTGGCGATCGGCAAACACCGCCTGTCGTGCACTTCTCCACCACACGGGTACTTCTTCGCCAGCACTGTTCTTACTATTCTTGCCTCACGATCAGACAAAAAAGCTTCGACAGTAACGTCTGTGCGTCGGATTGGTACTCTTCGCGCCACCGGTTGAGCCAGTCACAAGGGAACCCTTGTTCCTCCCACTCAGCTAATGCAAGTGCGTTGACGATTTCCATCTCAAACCAGATCGCCTGCCACCGACGAGCATTTGAGACCACGCCTGAGTCTTGCCAGACAAACTCAGTCAGCGCCACGAAGCTCGACCAGGATTTGAGATCCTCGTGCGCGCGATGGGCCAATGACGTCAACTCCGACGCTGTGGGCATGGATGGCTTCCTTCGGCAAAAAATGGTTGTTCAGCATTCTGCCAGAGGGACGGCAGAAAACGGACTCCAAGCTCAAGCGACGAGCCGCCCAATGAACCGATATCACCTTCCGTAGTCGAAACCGTCACGCTCAAACTGGATGGAGCCGCGACATTGATGATCCGATTGGCCACCCTGTCGATAGCTGTGCTGCTGGCTGGCTGCACGCAATACCGATACATCGCCCCGCAGACGCCCGAAGGCCTGGACTGCCTGCACAAGCTACAAGCACGAGTGAATGCGTGCGAATCCGAAGTCAAAGCGCAGCAGGATGGTTTCGACTCTCTTCACGAGACCATGGCGCGTTCGACGCAGCAATGCGAGCACTTCAACACGCTTAACATGCCCAATGCTTGCCCACCGCCACCGCCCCCCGCCAAGGTCGCCAATTACTGCCGCTCTGGGTACAAAGAAAAATATGTAGCGTGCGGCGGCAGGATCGAAAAGGTTGAAAAATAGCTGCCGAGATCTGCTTGAGGATCGGCCATGGAAAGCCATGGACCAAAAAGATGGGCTGAAAAATCCAAGACACAAAAAAGCCCCGATAAATCAGGGCTTTAATGAAAATAATGGCGGAAGCGTAGAGATTCGAACTCTAGGATAGTTGCCCATCGACGGTTTTCAAGACCGTTGCCTTAAACCACTCGGCCACGCTTCCAGCTCGTTTTGCGGTCGCCATAATACCGTAATGAAACACGCTGTCAAACTCTCTGTGTCGCGGGTTGCAGGAGCTCTGATAGACTCCTAGCATCTGAACGTTCGAAACCACAGGTTTTACCAAGGAGTGTCGCCATGCGCGAACAGGATTATGCCGTACACCACGGCCAGCAGGTCGAGCAGCAGGAGATCAGCAAGGTCCTGCGCAACACGTACAGCCTGCTGGCGCTTACCCTCGCCTTCAGCGGCGTCATGGCCTTTGTGGCCCAGCAGATGCACGTCGGCTACCCGAACGTGTTCGTGGTGCTGATCGGCTTCTACGGGCTGTTCTTCCTTACCAACAAACTGCGTGATTCGGCGTGGGGCCTGGTGTCCACCTTCGCCCTTACCGGCTTCATGGGCTTCATCCTCGGCCCGATCCTCAACCGTTATCTGGGCATGGCCGGTGGCGCTGAAGTGGTCAGCTCGGCGTTTGCCATGACTGCGCTGGTCTTTGGTGGTCTGTCGGCTTACGTGCTGATTACCCGCAAGGACATGAGCTTCCTCAGTGGCTTCATCACTGCAGGCTTCTTTGTTCTGCTGGGCGCGGTAGTGGCCAGCTTCTTCTTCCAGATCAGCGGCCTGCAACTGGCGATCAGCGCTGGCTTCGTGCTGTTCTCGTCGGTGTGCATCCTGTTCCAGACCAGCGCGATCATTCAGGGTGGCGAGCGTAACTACATCATGGCGACCATCAGCCTGTATGTGTCGATTTACAACCTGTTTGTCAGCCTGCTGCAGCTGTTTGGCATCATGGGTCGTGATGACTGATTGATTGGTGTATGAGAAAGCCCGCTTCGGCGGGCTTTTTTGCACCCGCAGGACTGACTTAAAAGTCAGCTTATTGGATGCATACCCGCCGATCATGCCGCTATCGTGCTTTTTCCTACCGTAATCCGTCATCAGCCCGTAGAATGCGCTCCTTTTTTCTTCTGGGGCAGCTTTCAGCAATGAGCTCACACGAACACAGCCCAGGCGCAGCGGCGCCTGCCAATGAACTGGTGCTTGGCCTTGAGGACAAGCCACGGCTGTTGATCGGCCTGCTGGCAGCCCTGCAGCACCTGCTTGCGATCATCGTGCCGATTGTCACCCCTGGCCTGCTGATCTGCCAGGCTCTGGGCGTTTCTGCGCGGGATACCAACCTGATCGTTTCCATGTCGCTGGTGATTTCGGGTATCGCCACCTTCGTCCAGTGCAAGCGCTTCGGGCCATTCGGCGCCGGGCTGCTGATCGTTCAGGGCACCAGCTTCAACTTCGTCGGCCCGCTGATTGCGGGCGGTGCGCTGATGGTCAAGCAGGGCACGCCGGTTGAAGGTGTGATGGCGGCCATCTTCGGCGTGGTGATCGCGGGCTCGTTCGTAGAGATGGGCGTGTCGCGCATTCTGCCGTTCGTCAAACGCCTGATCACCCCGCTGGTGACCGGTATCGTAGTGCTGATGATCGGCCTGACCCTGATCAAGGTCGGCCTGATCAGCATGGGTGGCGGTTTCGGCGCCATGGCCAATGGCACCTTCGCCAATGGCGAAAACCTGCTGCTGTCGGGCGCGGTGCTGGCGATCATCGTGATCCTCAACCGCGTCCCGGTGGTGTGGATGCGCAGTTGCGCCATCGTAATCGCCCTGGCCGTTGGCTATGCGCTGGCCGGCTACCTGGGCCGCCTGGATTTCACCGGCATGCACGAGGCTGCGCTGTTCCAGGTGCCTACCCCGCTGCACTTCGGCCTGGGCTTCTCGTGGGCGCTGTTCATTCCGATGCTGGTGATTTACCTGGTGACTTCACTGGAAGCCATCGGTGACGTCACCGCCACCAGCAAGGTGTCGCGCCAGCCGGTTGAAGGGCCGGTGTGGATGCAACGCATCAAGGGTGGCGTGCTGGTCAACGGCGCCAACTCGCTGCTGGCCGGGTTGTTCAACACCTTCCCAAGCTCGATCTTTGCCCAGAACAACGGTGTGATTCAGCTGACCGGTATCGCCAGCCGCCATATCGGTATCTGGATTGCCGTGATGCTGGTGGTGCTGGGGTTGTTCCCTAGCGTTGCCGGGGTGATCCAGGCAGTGCCGGAACCGGTGCTGGGTGGCGCGGCCATGGTGATGTTCGGTGCAGTTGCAGCTTCGGGTATCAATATTCTGGCCAGCACCCGGCTGGACCGCCGTGCGCTGTTGATCATTGCCGTGTCGTTGGCGTTGGGCCTGGGTGTTGCGCAGGTGCCGGAATTCCTGGCGCACATGCCGGCGGCGATCCGCAATGTGCTGGAATCGGGTGTAGCCACGGGCGGTATCTGTGCCTTGGTGTTGAATTGGTTTTTGCCGGATAGCAAGGAACAGGCTTGAGTTCTGTTTCCTTCTGATAGGGCCATGGGGCTGCTTTGCAGCCCATCGCAGGCAAGCCAGCTCCTACAGGGATGGCGCAAAAAGCCCGCCCCGCCATGCACAAGCGGGCGCGGGCTTTTTTGCTTTATCATGGCAGCATTCCTTTGCATGAGTTATCCATGAAATTCGCTATCGCGGTGTTCTCCCCGGCCCATGCGCCCTCCTCGCGGCGCGCCTTGCGCTATGCCGAGGCGGTGCTGGCTGGCGGGCATGAGATTGCCCGGCTGTTCTTCTATCAGGACGGGGTGCACAGTGCCTCGGCCAACGTGGTCGCGCCCCAGGATGAAGTGGACGTGGCTCGCGAGTGGCGTTCCTTTATCGAGACCCACCAACTGGACGCCGTGGTGTGCATTGCCGCCGCCCTTCGTCGCGGGGTACTCGACGACGCTGAGGCCAACCGTTACCAGCGCCAGGCTGTGAACCTACCCAAACCCTGGGAGCTGTCCGGCCTGGGCCAACTGCATGAGGCCGCGCAAGTTGCCGATCGCCTTGTGAGCTTCGGAGGCGACTGACTATGGCCAAATCCATGTTGATCATCAGCCGCCAGGCACCGTGGAACGGGCCATCGGCTCGCGAGGCACTGGACATCGCCTTGGCCGGCGGCGCCTTCGACCTGCCCCTGGGCATGCTGTTCCTGGACGATGGCGTGTTCCAACTCGCCCCAGACCAGCAACCCACCGCCGTGCAGCAGAAGAACCTGGCCGCCAACCTGCAGGCGCTGCCGATGTTCGGCGTCGAGGACCTGTTCGCCTGTAGCTACAGCCTCACCCGGCGCGGTATGGCAGCCAATGCCCTGGCGCTGCCGGTGCAAGTGCTCGATGACGCAGCCCTTGCCGCGCTGATCGCCCGTTTCGACCAGGTGGTAACGCTCTGATGACGACCCTGCATGTAATTGCCCACTCCCCGTTCGGCGACGAGCGCTTGGCTAGCTGCCTGCGCCTGCTGGGTGCCGACGACGCCGTGCTGCTGTGCGGCGATGCAGTGTATGCCCTGCGCAGCGGCAGCGAGCCGCACCGCCTGCTACAAGCGGCCGGCCTGGCCCAGCGGCTGTTCGCGCTGGACGAAGACGTACAGGCCCGCGCAGTCGGCAACGATCTGGCCAAGGCCGTGGACTACGCCGGGTTCGTCGAACTGTCGCTGCATTACGACAAGGTCAACAGCTGGCTATGAATACGCTTAACGTGAGCGATCAGGCCATCGCACTGGACAAGGACGGCTTCCTGGTCGACCTGCAAGACTGGTCCCATGCCGCCGCCGAGGCTTTGGCCGAGCGCGAGGGCATTGCGCTGACTGCGGACCATTGGGAAATCCTCGAACTGCTGCGCCAGTTCTACCAGGAGTACCAACTGTCTCCGGCCACGCGCCCGCTGATCAAGTACACAGCCCTGAAGCTGGGCCCTGAAAAGGGCAACAGCCCGCACCTGAACCGCCTGTTCAATGGCACTCCCGCCAAACTCGCCGCCAAGCTGGCGGGCCTGCCCAAGCCGACTAACTGCATATGACTGAACCACGCCCGCTCACCCTGGAAACACCGGCCGAACACCCGTTCGCCGAATTCGTGCGCATTCTCGGCAAAGGCAAGCGCGGCGCGCGCGGCCTGACCCGCGAAGAAGCGCGGGCCGCGATGACCCTGCTGCTCGAAGGCAAGGTCGAAGACACCCAGCTGGGTGCCTTCCTGATGCTGCTGCGCCACAAGGAAGAAAGCGCCGAAGAGCTGGCCGGCTTCACCGAGGCCCTGCGCGCCCACCTGCAGGCGCCGAGCATCGCGGTGGACCTGGACTGGCCTACTTACGCTGGCAAGAAGCGTCACCTGCCCTGGTACCTGCTGGCGGCCAAGTGCCTGGCCGGCAATCGCGTGCGTATCTTGATGCACGGCGGCGGCGCACACACCGCCGGGCGCATGTACAGCGAGCAATTGCTCGACCTGCTGCAGATACCGCTGTGCCGCGACTGGGCCGCCGTCGACAACGCCCTCGACCAGCACCAGCTGGCGTTCTTCCCGCTGCACGACTGGGCGCCGCAGTTGCAGCGCATGATCGACCTGCGCAACACCCTGGGCTTGCGCTCGCCCATTCACTCGCTGGCCCGGGTGCTTAACCCGCTGGGCGCACGCTGTGGCCTGCAAAGCATCTTCCACCCTGGCTACCAGGCCGTGCACCGTGAGGCCAGCCGCCTGCTGGGCGACCATGCCGTGGTGATCAAGGGCGATGGCGGCGAGATCGAGGTCAACCCCGATGTTATCAGCCACCTCTACGGCACCACGGCAGGCGAAGCGTGGGACGAAGAGTGGCCCGCGCTGAGCGAGCGCCGCCATGTCAAACCGCCCAGCCTGCAAGCCGAACAGTTGCTGGAGTTCTGGCGCGGCGAGGTTGAAGACAGCTACGGCGAGAAGGCCGTCATCGCCACCATGGCCCTGGCATTGCGTGGCTTGGGGCAAGACCGCGAGCAGGCATTTGCGACAGCCCAAAGCTATTGGAACGCACGAAATAGATCGATTTAACCGATCATACCACCCCGATCTTTGCGCTATTTGTTCGAACGATTTGGCCTAGACTGGGCTCCAACGACAAACAACTTTGTTCCGAGGAGCTCACTCATGGGCCTTTTGATCGACGGCCGCTGGCATGACCAGTGGTACGAAAACGGCAAGGACGGCACGTTCAAACGCGAAAACGCCCAGCGCCGCAATCAACTCCCCGCCCCTGAAGCCGGCCGTTACCACCTGTACGTCTCGCTGGCCTGCCCATGGGCCCACCGCACCCTGATACTCCGCGCCCTTAAAGGCCTTGAGCCCTTGATCGATGTGTCGGTGGTCAGCTGGCTGATGCAGGACCGTGGCTGGACCTTCGACCAGCAGCAGGGCTCCAGCGGTGACCACCTCGACGCCCTGCAGTATATGCACCAGCGCTATACCCAGGATGACCCGCATTACACCGGCCGTGTGACTGTGCCTGTGCTGTGGGACAAGAAAGAGAAACGCATCGTAAACAACGAATCGTCGGAGATCATCCGTATCTTCAACAGCGCGTTCAACCAGCTGACCGGCAATACGCTAGACCTCTATCCCGAGCCACTGCGCCCGGCCATCGAGGCACTGAACGGGCGTATTTACCCGGCGGTGAACAACGGCGTATACCGCGCAGGCTTTGCCACCACGCAAGACGCCTACGAGGCGGCGTTCGACGATGTGTTCAACGAGCTGGATTATCTGGAAGACCTGCTAAGCCGCAATCGCTACCTGGCGGGTGAGTACCTGACCGAAGCCGATGTACGCCTGTTTACAACGCTGGTGCGCTTCGATGCGGTGTACCACGGGCACTTTAAATGCAACCTGCGGCGCTTGAGCGATTACCACAATTTGTCGAACTGGTTGCGTGAGCTGTATCAGTGGCCAGGAGTGGCGGGGACCGTGGATATGGAGCATATCCAGAAGCATTATTACATGAGCCACAAGACCATCAACCCGACCGGGATCGTGCCTAAAGGGCCGTTGCAGGACTTTGGTCTGCCGCATGATCGGGAGAGGTTGGTGGGTAAAGGGATCTGGCAGGCTTGAGATAGCCGGGGCTGCAAAGCGGCCCCGGCGATTTCAGCTGTGCTGCGAACCTTCGAACCAGGCCAGCTTGTCGCGCAACTGCACCACTTCCCCGACAATCACCAGGGTTGGCGCATGCACTTCATGCCGTGCCACCAAGTCTGGCAAGTCTGCCAGCGTGCCAGTAAACACCCGCTGGTTACGCGTAGTACCCTGCTGCACCAATGCCGCCGGGGTACTCGCCGCACGCCCATGGCGAATCAGCTCGGCACAGATGGTCGGCAAACCGACCAACCCCATGTAGAACACCAAGGTCTGCGCCGGCGCCACCAGGTCATCCCACGGCAGGTTGCTGGTGCCATCCTTCAAATGCCCGGTAACGAAGCGCACCGATTGGGCGTAGTCGCGGTGAGTCAGTGGAATCCCGCCATACGCAGAGCACCCGCTGGCCGCCGTAATGCCCGGCACCACCTGAAACGGAATGCCATGCTCGGCCAGTTCTTCGATTTCTTCGCCACCCCGGCCGAAGATGAATGGATCGCCGCCCTTCAGGCGTAGCACACGCTTGCCCTGCTGGGCCAGATCGACCAGCAGGCGGTTGATCTGGTCCTGCGGTACGGAATGATCAGCGCGGCGCTTGCCTACGTAAATACGCTCGGCATCACGCCGGCACATCTCGATAATCGCGGGCGCCACCAAACGGTCGTACAGCACCACATCGGCCTGCTGCATCAGGCGCAAGGCGCGGAAGGTGAGCAAATCCGGATCACCCGGACCCGCGCCTACCAGGTACACCTCACCGCCCTGCTGCACCGGTGCACCCTCAACCATCGCCTGCAACAGGCGTTCGGCTTCAGCACCCTGCCCGGCCAACTGGCGCTCGGCAATCGGCCCTTGGAACACGGTTTCCCAGAAGCCGCGGCGCTGGTTGACGTCCGGGTACAAGGATTTGACCTTGTGCCGAAAACGCGCAGCCAACCCGGCAAGTTCACCATAGGCCGACGGGATCCACGCCTCCAGTTTGGCGCGAATCAAACGCGCCAGAACCGGGGCATCACCGCCACTGGATACCGCAATCACCAGCGGTGAGCGGTCGACAATCGCCGGGAAGATCACCGTGCACAGGGCCGGTGCATCCACCACGTTGACCGGCAGGCTGAGGGCCTGCGCATCCGCCGACACCTGGGCGTTCAGCCCAGGGTCGTCGGTGGCCGCGATTACCAGCCGGCAACCGACCAGGTCGGCGGCCTGATAGCCACGCACCAGCACCTCTCCGCCACCTTCCCGGGTCAACGCAGCCAACTGGCCGTCGACATCCGGCGCCACCACGCGCAGCACGCTGCCGGCATCCGCCAGCAGGCGCGCCTTGCGCAAGGCGATCTCACCGCCACCGACGACCAGCACGCGGCCGCCCTGCAGCTTGTGGAACAGCGGCAGGTAATCCATTTAGCGGATGACCTCGACGCCAGCCATGTACGGCTTGAGTACTTCCGGCACGCGGATCGAGCCATCGGCCTGCTGGTAGTTTTCCAGCACGGCAACCAAGGTACGGCCTACGGCCAGGCCGGAACCATTGAGGGTGTGCACCAACTCTGGCTTGCCGGTTTCCGGGTTGCGCCAGCGAGCTTGCATGCGGCGCGCCTGGAAGTCGCCACAGTTGGAGCACGAGCTGATTTCGCGGTACTTGTCCTGGCTTGGCACCCACACTTCCAGGTCGTAGGTTTTCACCGCACCAAAGCCCATGTCGCCGGTGCACAGAGCCAGCACGCGGTACGGCAGCTCCAGCAGTTGCAGTACGCGCTCGGCGTTGCCGGTCAGGCCTTCCAGGGCTTCCATCGACTTGGCTGGCTCCACCACCTGCACCATCTCGACTTTGTCGAACTGGTGCTGACGGATCATGCCGCGGGTGTCACGGCCGGAAGCGCCGGCTTCACTGCGGAAGCATGGGGTGTGGGCAACGAGTTTCAGTGGCAGCTGCTTGGCGTCGAGGATTTCACCGGCCACCAGGTTGGTCAGCGACACTTCGGCAGTCGGGATCAGGTAGAAGTCGGCTTCACCTTCGCGGGTGATCTTGAACAGGTCTTCCTCGAACTTCGGCAGCTGGCCAGTGCCCTGCAATGCAGGCGCCTGCACCAGGTACGGGGTGTAGTGCTCCTCGTAGCCATGCTCGCCGGTGTGCAGGTTGATCATGAACTGCGCCAGAGCGCGGTGCAGGCGGGCGATCGGGCCACGCAGCACAGCAAAGCGGGCGCCGGACAGCTTGGCTGCGGCCTCGAAGTCCAGGCCACCGCTGACTTCACCGAGGGCGACGTGGTCTTTGATTTCGAAGTCAAAGGCCGTCGGTGTACCCCAGCGGCGCACTTCGACGTTGTCATCTTCGCTGGCACCGACCGGCACGCTGGCGTCCGGCAGGTTGGGGATGGTCAGCAGGATGCCGTCCAGCTCGGCCTGAATGCCGTCCAGTTCGGTCTTGCCGGCTGCCAGTTCATTGGCCATGCGCTCTACGTCGGCCATCAGTGGCGCGATGTCTTCGCCTTTGGCCTTGGCCTGGCCGATGGACTTGGAGCGGGCGTTACGCTCGGCCTGCAGTTGCTCGGTGCGGGTCTGCACCGCCTTGCGGCGCTCTTCCAGTGATTCGATGCGCGCGACATCCAGGCTGAAGCCACGGGAGGCCAGGCGTTCCGCCACTTCCTGAAGTTGGCCGCGTAACAGTTTGGAATCGAGCATATCGTTCTCTCGTTATAGGTAGGTGTTGGTTCAGAATCGGGTCAGGGACAGGCCGGCCCAGGTTGCGAGCAGCCCGCCGACAACGCTGATAGTGGTATAGCCCAAGGCAAGGGGCACCTGCCCGCTTTCCATCAGGCGCACGGTATCGAGCGAGAAAGAGGAAAAGGTTGTCAGGCCACCGAGAAAGCCGACAATCAGGCCGGCGCGCAATTCGACCGGCACCAGCGGCTTGTGCAAGAAAAAGCCGTAGAGCAGGCCGATCAGCAGGCAGCCAACCAGGTTGACCGCCAGCGTACCGGCATAGAAGTGCCGTGGCCAGTGGGCCGTTACCCAGTTGGCAGTGGCAAAGCGCAACAAGGTACCGGCAATACCACCCGCGCTGACCGCGGCAATCAGTGCAATCACGGTTTTCTCCGCTGGCGGGGGCTGTTGCGGTCGAGGTCGGCAAGGTGGCGCAGCTTCTCGCCAATCTTCAGCTCCAGGCCACGGGGCACCGGCTGGTAATACTGGCGGGGTTCCAGCTCATCGGGGAAGTAATCCTCACCGGCGGCGTAGGCATCGGGCTCATCATGGGCATAGCGATACTCGTCGCCATAGCCCAGTTGTTTCATCAGTTTGGTCGGGGCGTTGCGCAGGTGCAACGGCACTTCCAGCGAACCATGCTCGGCCGCTTCGCGCAGGGCGGTCTTGAAGCCCATGTACACCGCGTTGCTCTTCGGCGCACAGGCCAGGTAGGTGATGGCCTGGGCCACCGCCAGTTCGCCCTCGGGGCTGCCGAGGCGTTCCTGCACATCCCACGCCGCCAGGCACAGGCTGAGCGCACGAGGGTCGGCGTTGCCGATGTCCTCGCTGGCCATGCGCACCACGCGGCGGGCGATGTACAGCGGGTCACAGCCGCCGTCGAGCATGCGGGCAAACCAGTACAAGGCGCCATCGGGGTTGGAACCACGCACCGACTTGTGCAACGCGGAAATCTGGTCGTAGAACGCCTCGCCGCCTTTGTCGAAGCGGCGGCGGCTGTCACCCAGCAGGCTCTGCAGCATCTCGACGTCGATTTCGCTGCCGTCTTCGGCCAGGTCCGAGGCGTTTTCAAGGAAGTTGAGCATGCGCCGGCCATCGCCGTCGGCGGCGGCCATCAGCATCTTGAATGCTTCGTCGCCCACCCGCAGGTTGTGCTTGCCCAGGCCGCGCTCTTCCGTCAGGGCGCGGTTGACCAGCTTGCGCAACGCCGCCTCGTCCAGGCTCTTGAGCACGTACACCCGCGCCCGCGACAGCAGCGCGTTGTTCAGCTCGAATGACGGGTTTTCGGTGGTGGCGCCTATGAACAGCAGGGTGCCGTCTTCCACATAGGGCAAAAAGGCATCTTGCTGCGACTTGTTGAAACGGTGGACCTCGTCAACGAACAGGATGGTGCGCCGGCCATACTGGCCAGCCTGCTGCTTGGCCACCTCGACCGCCTGGCGAATCTCTTTGACCCCGGCCAGCACTGCCGACACCGTCTCGAAGTGCGCGTCGCAGAACTGCGCCAGCAGCCGCGCGAGCGTGGTTTTGCCAACGCCCGGCGGCCCCCAGAAGATCATCGAGTGCAGTGCACCCTGCTCCAGCGCCTCGCGCAGCGGCTTACCGCGCGCCAGCAGGTGCTCCTGGCCGACGTATTCGTCCAGGTTGGACGGGCGCAGGCGGGCAGCCAGGGGCTGGGCAACAGGTTCGCTTCGAAACAGGTCCATGGTGAGCTCTGCTTACTCTTTGATGACGTCCGCGCCTTTGGGGACGTCGAACTTGAACTTGCTGTCCGGCACCGCCTGGTTGGCCTTGACGCCATTGAACAGGATGTTGGTGCGCTGGCCGACGCTGTCGATCAGCTGCATGTCATTGATCAGGCCCTTGCGGAACGACACGCGCAGCGAGTCGAACAGGGTGTCCTTGGTTTTCGGCTTGAGGGTGAAGTCCATCACTTCGCCCTGCTCCTTGGAGGTGATATCGAAGCTCTGGCTGATCTTCGACACGTCACCGGACAGCAGCAACGCCGGGGTCTGGTTCAGGCGTACATCAAGCTTCTTGATAGTGGCCTGTTCCAGGTCCGGGTCCCACAGGGTCACCATCTTGCCATCCGACACCACCAACTGCTCCTGCGGCGCATCGGTGTGCCAGTAGAACAGGCCCGGGCGCTTGACGGTCATCTGGCCAGCGGTTTCCTGCAGGCTGGCGCCGTCGGCACCCAAGGTCAACTGCGAGAAATTGGCCTCGATGGTCTGCGACTTTTCCAGCAGCTGGGTCAGGCGTTGTACATCTTGCTCACCGGCAAAAGCCGAAACGCTGCCCAGAGCAAGGGCAGAAACCAACAGCATGCGAATCGCGCGCATGGTAATCCTCATTGAGCGTTGAAAAGGCCGGGCGCCAACGTTGGCGCCCGGCAGAGTGTTAATCAGTCGCGCGGGCCGCCCGGTGCAATCACTTCCCGCGAGCCGTTGCTGTTCATCGGGGTGACAACGCCTGCCATTTCCATCGACTCGATCATGCGCGCAGCACGGTTGTAGCCGATCTTCAGCTTGCGTTGTACGGCAGAAATGGAAGCACGGCGGCTTTCAAGCACGAATTGCACTGCTTCATCATACAGCGCATCGGTTTCGGCATCGTCACCATCGCCACCACCGCCGCCATCAAAGCCGCTGCCGGCTTCTTCGACGCCGTTGAGGATGTCATCGTTGTAGTCCGGCGCGCCGCGCAACTTCCACGCCTCGACCGTGCGGTGCACTTCGTCGTCGGAGACGAACGCGCCGTGCACACGGATTGGCAGGCTGGTGCCTGGCGGCATGTACAGCATGTCACCATGGCCCAGCAGCTGCTCGGCACCACCTTGGTCGATGATGGTCCGCGAGTCGATCTTGCTGGATACCTGGAACGCCATGCGGGTCGGGATGTTGGCCTTGATCAGGCCGGTGATCACGTCCACCGACGGGCGCTGGGTAGCAAGAATCAGGTGGATACCGGCCGCCCGCGCCTTCTGGGCGATACGGGCGATCAGCTCTTCGACCTTCTTGCCGACGATCATCATCATGTCGGCGAATTCGTCGACCACCACCACGATGGTCGGCAGGGTTTTCAGCGCAGGCGGCTCATCGTCCATGCTCTCACGGCGGTACAGCGGGTCGTGAATGACTTCACCGGCTTCCTGGGCGTCCTTGACCTTGCGGTTGAAGCCGGCCAGGTTACGCACGCCCATGGCCGCCATCAGCTTGTAGCGCCGCTCCATTTCGGCCACGCTCCAGCGCAGGGCGTTGGCGGCGTCCTTCATGTCGGTAACCACCGGGCAAAGCAGGTGCGGGATGCCTTCGTAGATCGACAGTTCGAGCATTTTCGGGTCGATCATGATCAACCGCGCGTCTTCCGGGCCGGACTTGAACAGGATCGACAGGATCATCGCGTTCACACCCACCGACTTACCGGAACCGGTGGTACCGGCCACCAGCAGGTGCGGCATCTTGGCCAGGTCGGTGATCACCGGTTTGCCACCGATGTCATGGCCCAGGGCCAGGGTAACCGGCGACTTCTGCTCGTCGAACTGCGGCGTGGCCAGCACTTCGGAGAAGCGCACCATCTGCCGATTTTCGTTGGGGATCTCGATACCCACGGTGGTCTTGCCCGGGATGACCTCTACCACCCGCACGCTGGTCACGGCCAGCGAACGCGCCAGGTCCTTGGCCAGGTTGGCGATGCGGCTGACCTTGACGCCAGCAGCCGGCTGGATTTCATAACGGGTAATCACCGGGCCAGGGTGGATCGAGTCCACCGTCACTTCCACGCCAAACTCCTTGAGCTTGATTTCCAGCAACTGGCCGACACTGGCCAGGGATTCTGGCGAGTACTCGATCTTTTTCTGCTCAGCCGGGTCGAGGATGGAAATCGGCGGCAAGGTGCCTTCCACGGCGCTGTCGATGAACAGCGGCGTCTGCTTTTCCTTCATCACCCGCTTGCTTGGCTCTGGCGCCTTGTCGGCTGCCGGCGGCACGATCGTCGGGGTAGCCGGCTGCACACGGGGCACCACCGGCTCGCGTGGCACGACAGGCTCACGGGCCAGGGTTGGCTCACGCGGCGGCACGACAGGCTCGCGGCCGAGGGTCGGCTCACGGGGTTCAACCACCGGGGCGGGCGCCTCTTCACGTTTGAAGATGCGCTCACGCAGTGCCGGTTTGGCCGGTTCACGCTTCTCGGCGGCCATCGGCGCAGCCTTGAATACTGGCTCATCCTCACGCAGCTGCGCTTCGAGGCGCTTGCGCTCGTTGCGCGCCTCCCACCAGCGGTTGGCGGCGCCCTGCACCAGTTCGAACAGGTCGAGGGTGATTTTGCCGGTCAGGTCCATCACCTTGAACCACGACAGGTCGGTAAACACGGTCAGGCCGAACAGGAACAGGGCAATGAACATCAGCGTGCTGCCCTGCACGTTCAGCAAGCTGCGCGCCAGTTCGCCCAGGCTCTCGCCCAATGCGCCACCGGCAGAGAACGGCAAGCTGGCTGGCGGGTGGAAGTGGATATGCGCCAGCGCCGCACCGGACAACACCAGGAACACCAGGCCGATCAGCCGCCAGGAGAACAGCCAGCCGCTCCAGTCCCAGGGCTGGTGGCGCTGCCGGAAAATCTGCCAGGTCTTGACCGCCAGCAGCAGCGGGAAGATATAGGCGAAATAACCCAGCACCATGAACAGGATGTCGGCGAAGTAGGCACCGGCACGCCCGGCAGCGTTCTGCACCTGGTCAATGTTGCTGGTGTGGCTGAAACCAGGGTCCGAGGTGTCGTAGGTCAGCAGCGCCATCCACAGGTACAGGCACAGGGCGCCGACAGCGATCAACGCACCTTCCTTGAGGCGATAATGCAGCTGCTGCCGCCACAGGGGCACAGGCAAGGGAGCTGGGGTTGCGGTGGATTTCTTCAAAACGCGTCTATTCCTGCGCGTGGTGCGCGTCCAATAGTGATCGGCCGGCTGTGCGGCCAATGAACCACTACTTTTAACATTACTGCCCGCCAGCCGCCATGGCGGCACGCCGCATGGGGCGTTTGCCGGGGGCGACTTTCACATAGCTGCAATTTGAGCATGCATTTTCTTTTGTGACAAAGGCTTATGCTGTGTTTTTGCACAGGTGTGACAGCAAATGTAGCGGATGGTGCCTGCGGTTTCATGAATGCGTAGGAAATTGCCTGAATTGCCAAACAGATTGACCCTGCTTTTCACGCGCGCCATGCTTCCCGCTCCCCTCCCCCACCGCACGATAGACCATGCTCACCTGGCTAACCCGCGACTCGCTGACCTTCCCACCCCTGGAAAAGGCCCTGCACGACCCCAACGGCCTGCTGGCTGCTGGCGGCGACCTGAGCCCCGAGCGCCTGGTGCAGGCCTATCGCCACGGCTGCTTCCCGTGGTACCAGGACGGCCAACCAATCCTGTGGTGGTCACCCGACCCGCGCACGGTACTGCTGCCCGACCAACTGCACGTTTCGCGCTCGCTGGCCAAGCTGATGCGCCAAGGCCGCTATCAGGTCAGCTTCGACACCGACTTCGCCGCAGTCATTGCCGCTTGCGCCGCACCACGCGACTACGCCGACGGCACCTGGATCACCGAGACCATGCGCAACGCCTACTGCGAATTGCACCGCCGTGGCATCGCACATTCGGTGGAAGTACGCCAAGAGGGTGAGTTGGTGGGCGGCCTGTATGGCCTGGCCATGGGCCAGCTGTTCTTCGGCGAATCGATGTTCAGCCGCGCCGACAACGCCTCCAAGGTCGGTTTCGTGACCTTGGTCCAGCACCTGCGCCAAGCCGGCTTCGCCCTCATCGACTGCCAGATGCCGACCAACCACCTGCACAGCCTTGGCGCCCACGCCATCAGCCGCGCCGAGTTCGCCGGCTACCTGGCGCGCCACCTCGACCAGCCCAACAGCGCCACATGGGTTCCCTAGGCGAGTTCCCATAGCTGGCTTACACTTAAGACAAAGTCTCACCGAGGGGTCGATCATGACAGAGTTGGCGCGGTTGAAGTTCTATGCCACTCAACCCCACTCCTGCAGCTACCTGCCAGACGAGCAGGCGACCACGCTGTTCCTCGACCCTAGCCAGCCGATGGACGTAGACGTGTACGCCGACTTGTCGGAAATAGGTTTTCGCCGCAGCGGCGACCACCTGTACCGCCCGCATTGCCAGAACTGCAACGCCTGCGTGCCAGCGCGCATCCCGGCGGCGCGGTTCATCCCCAATCGCCAGCAACGGCGCATTCTCAAGCGCAATGCCGACCTGACCGTGACGGCAGCGCGCCCGGCCTTCAAGGAAGAGTACTTCGAGCTCTACCGGCGCTATATCGAAACGCGCCACGCCGACGGTGACATGTACCCGCCCAGCCGCGACCAGTTTTCCACCTTCCTGGTGCGCGACCTGCCGTTCTGCTGGTTCTACGAGTTCCGCCTGGCAGGCCGCTTGCTGGCAGTGGCGGTGTGCGACCTGCTGCCCAATGGCTTGTCGGCGGTATACACGTTCTACGAGCCAGACGAAGAACGCCGCAGCCTGGGCCGCTTCGCCATCCTCTGGCAGATCACCGAAGCCCTGCGCCAGAACCTGGAGGCGGTGTACCTGGGTTACTGGATCAAGAACTGCAAAAAAATGAACTACAAGACGCAGTATCGGCCCATTGAACTGCTGATAAACCAGCGCTGGGTCAGCCTCAACTGAAAGCATTGGCTTGACACACAGTTTTCGGGCATAATCCACGCCACTTTTTTGCCCGGTGCGGTTATGCGTCGGGCTAACACTGGATCCGAGGGTTCTACTGCATGTCGAAAGAAGACAGCTTCGAAATGGAAGGCACTGTCGTCGACACCCTGCCCAACACCATGTTCCGCGTGGAGTTGGAAAACGGGCACGTCGTAACCGCGCATATCTCCGGAAAGATGCGCAAAAACTACATCCGTATTCTCACTGGCGACAAGGTCCGCGTCGAGCTGACGCCGTACGACCTGAGCAAGGGCCGCATCACTTACCGTGCGCGCTAAGCTCAAGCCATGAAAAAGCCCGGCTATGTGCCGGGCTTTTTTGTGCCTGCCTGATAGATGGGGCTGCTTTGCAGCCCTTCGCGGGCGCGCCCGCGAAGGGCCGCAACGCGGCCCCATCTATCAGGCAACCTCGGCCGTGGTCTCGTAGTCGAACACCAGTTCGCCATCGCGCAGGTCGATGTGCACCACACCACCATGCTCGGCCAACTCGCCAAACAGGATCTCCTCGGCCAGCGGCCGCTTGATCTTGTCCTGGATCAGCCGCGCCATCGGCCGCGCACCCATCTGCACGTCGTAGCCCGAAACCGCCAGCCAGCCGCGAGCCTCATCACTGACTTCCAGCAGCACACGCTTGTCTTCCAGCTGCGCCTGCAGTTCGATAAGGAACTTGTCGACGATGCTTTTGATCGTCTCCGTGCTCAGGCGGCCGAACTGGATGATGGTGTCCAGGCGGTTGCGGAACTCTGGCGTGAAGCTCTTGCGGATCACTTCCATGGCATCGGACGCATGGTCCTGATGGGTGAAGCCGATCGAGGCCCGTGCCGCGGTTTCCGCGCCAGCGTTAGTGGTCATGATCAGGATCACGTTACGGAAGTCGGCCTTGCGCCCGTTGTTGTCGGTCAGGGTACCGTGGTCCATCACCTGCAGCAGCAGGTTGAAGACTTCCGGGTGGGCCTTCTCGATTTCATCGAGCAGCAGCACGCAGTGCGGTTGCTTGGTGATCGCCTCAGTCAGTAAACCGCCCTGGTCAAAGCCAACATAGCCAGGCGGGGCACCGATCAGGCGCGACACGGTGTGGCGCTCCATGTACTCGGACATGTCGAAACGCACCAACTCCACGCCCAATGCCTTGGCGAGCTGGCGCGCCGCTTCGGTCTTGCCGACGCCGGTAGGGCCGGCGAACAGGAACGAACCGACTGGCTTGTCTGGCGACTTGAGGCCGGCACGGGACAGCTTGATGGCCGTGGACAGCGAGTCGATCGCCTGGTCCTGACCGAACACGGTCAGCTTCAGGTCACGCTCCAGGTTACGCAGCAGCTCTTTGTCGGAACTGCTGACATGTTTTGGCGGAATCCGCGCGATCTTGGCGACAATGTCCTCGACCTGTGGCACCTCGATGCGCTTGACGCGGTTAGCTTCCGGTTGCAGGCGCTGGTAGGCGCCGGCTTCGTCGATCACGTCAATGGCCTTGTCGGGCATGTGGCGATCGTTGATGTACCGTGAAGCCAGCTCGGCGGCGGCGCGCAAGGCTTCGTCGCTGTACTCGATGTTGTGGTGGCTCTCGAAGCGACCCTTGAGGCCGCGCAGGATACCCACGGTGTCTTCCACCGACGGCTCGCTGACATCCACTTTCTGGAAGCGCCGCGCCAAGGCACGATCCTTCTCGAAAATGCCGCGAAACTCCTGGAACGTGGTCGAACCGATGCAACGAATTTCGCCAGACGAGAGCAACGGCTTGAGCAGGTTGGACGCATCCATGACCCCGCCCGATGCCGCCCCGGCACCGATGATGGTGTGGATCTCATCAATGAACAGGATTGCCTGCGGGCGCTTCTTCAGCTCGCCAAGCAACGCTTTGAAGCGTTTCTCGAAGTCACCGCGGTACTTGGTACCGGCCAGCAACGCACCGAGATCAAGGGAGTACACCACGCTTTGCGCCAGCAGGTCGGGCACCTGGCCATCGACAATGCGCTTGGCCAGGCCTTCGGCGATGGCCGTCTTGCCCACACCCGCTTCACCCACCAGCAGCGGGTTGTTCTTGCGCCGACGGGCAAGGATTTGCGCAACGCGCTCAACCTCCTGCTCGCGACCTACCAGCGGGTCGATACGGCCGGCACGGGCCAGTTCGTTCAGGTTGCTGGCATAGGCATCCAGCGGGTTGCTCGAAGAGGACGTTTCACCGCCCTCTTCGTCTTGCATTTCCTGTTCGCTCTCGGCGCTCGAACCATGGCCAGGCACCTTGGAGATGCCATGAGCGATGTAGTTGACCACGTCGATGCGGGCCACGCTCTGCTGCTTGAGCAGGAACACGGCCTGGCTTTCCTGTTCGCTGAAGATCGCCACCAGCACATTGGCGCCGGTCACTTCGCGCTTGCCAGAGCTTTGCACGTGGAACACGGCACGCTGCAGCACCCGCTGGAAGCCCAGCGTCGGCTGGGTTTCACGGTCTTCATCGTTGACAGGGATCAGCGGCGTGGTGGAATCGATGAACTCTTGCAGGTCATGCTTGAGCTTGTCGAGATTGGCGCCACAGGCGCGCAGAACGGTCGCAGCAGCCTCATTGTCAAGGAGTGCCAGCAGCAGATGTTCGACGGTCATGAACTCATGACGTTTCGAACGGGCCTCCTTGAAGGCCAGATTGAGGGTGACTTCGAGCTCGCGGTTTAACATAGCTTCACCTCATACCCAAGTGGTCGGCGATTAACCGTCCTTCTCGATTTCACAGAGTAGCGGATGCTGGCTTTCCCTGGCGTATTGGTTGACCTGCATAGCCTTTGTTTCGGCGATGTCACGGGTAAACAATCCGCACACTGCCCGCCCTTCTGTATGGACGGTCAGCATGATCTTGGTCGCCAGCTCGCGGTTCAGACTGAAGAACGTCTCGAGCACTTCGACGACGAAATCCATTGGTGTGTAGTCATCGTTGAATAAAACCACCTTGTACATCGGTGGCGCCTGCAGGATCGGCTTGGCTTCCTGGACTGCAAGACCCGAGCCGTCGTCCTCATTCGTTTGCGGGCGATCCTGATTGAATGTTAGTCGAATCTCACTAGGTGCATGCATGGAAAGAATTTCATCATGAGCGTCAGGTTAAAGTTGTGGGTTGACGGCACAGGCCACGGCCAGCGCAGGCGCCGGGCGACCTTGACTATCGGCAAAACGGTGTTACAACCAATAAGAACCCACCGTGGGCGATAAAGATCCGCGCAGTCAACCAGATTTTTCGCAAGGTTCGTATGCGGATGAAGTGGATGATACTCCAGTGATGGAGTCCTTTGCAGAGGGACATAGGGATGGCAAGCGGTAAAGTCAAGTGGTTCAACAATGCCAAGGGCTATGGATTCATCAATGAGGACGGCGGAACCGAAGATCTTTTCGCCCATTACTCGGCGATCGAGATGGACGGTTACAAGACGCTGAAAGCCGGACAAGCCGTGACTTTCAACATCATCCAGGGCCCGAAAGGCCTGCATGCGGTTGAAATCAAGGGCGCCAATGTCAGCGCTTCGACGGGAGTACCGAACTCGCCCACTACCGTTAATGCGTGATCCCTGCTTTCTGCCGGTATACGAAAAAACCGGCCGCTTCTTTAACAGGAAGCGGCCGGTTTTGTATCGCCTTACATATGCTTGATCATTGCATCACCAAAACCTGAGCTGCCCACCAGCGTGGCGCCGTCCATCAGGCGCTCGAAGTCGTAGGTCACGGTCTTGGCCCCGATCGCACCGTTGGTGCCTTTGATGATCAGGTCGGCCGCCTCGGCCCAGCCCATGTGCCGCAGCATCATTTCTGCCGAGAGGATCACCGAGCCCGGGTTGACCTTGTCCTGCCCGGCATACTTGGGCGCGGTGCCGTGGGTAGCCTCGAACATGGCCACCGTGTCGGACAGGTTGGCGCCCGGCGCAATGCCGATACCGCCCACTTCTGCCGCCAGGGCGTCGGACAGGTAATCACCGTTGAGGTTGAGGGTGGCGATCACGTCATACTCGGCCGGGCGCAGCAGGATCTGCTGGAGCATGGCGTCGGCGATGGCATCCTTGACGATGACTTCGCGGCCGCTCTTGGGGTTCTTGAACTTCATCCACGGGCCACCGTCGAGCAGTTCGGCACCGAACTCGTCTCGCGCCACCTCGTAGCCCCAGTCCTTGAAGGCACCTTCGGTGAACTTCATGATGTTGCCCTTGTGCACCAGGGTCAGCGACTCGCGGTCGTTGTCCACCACATATTGCAGGGCCTTGCGCACCAGGCGCTTGGTGCCCTCGCGGGACACCGGCTTGACGCCAATGCCGCAGTCCTGGTCGAAACGGATCTTGGTAACGCCCATTTCCTCTTTCAGGAACTTGATCACCTTGTTCGCCTCGGGCGAGCCGGCCTTCCACTCGATGCCCGCGTAGATGTCCTCGGAGTTCTCGCGGAAGATCACCATGTCGACGTCGCCGGGCTTTTTCACCGGACTCGGCACACCCTGGAACCACAGCACCGGGCGCAGGCACACGTACAGGTCCAGCTGCTGGCGCAGGGCCACGTTCAGCGAGCGGATGCCGCCACCGACTGGCGTGGTCAGCGGGCCCTTGATCGACACCACGTAATCACGCACGGCATCGAGGGTTTCCTGCGGCAACCAGGTGTCCTGGTCGTACACCTGGGTGGCCTTTTCGCCGGCGTACACTTCCATCCAGGCGATTTTGCGCTTGCCGCCGTAAGCTTTCTGCACGGCGGCATCGACCACTTTGATCATTACCGGCGAAACATCGACGCCAATCCCGTCGCCTTCGATATAGGGAATGATGGGGTTGTCAGGAACGTTGAGCGAATGGTCTGCATTGACGGTGATCTTGGCGCCGTCGGTCGGAACCTTGATTTTCTGGTATCCCATGCTTGCACTACTCCGCTGTCGGGTGTGATTGGACATCGTGCGATCCACTGAGCCTAAACCACATCTGCCGACCTGCAAGGCATGCGGCATTACGCCACATTGCCGCTTAGTCTTTGGTCTTATAAATGGGCCGATATCACTTGGCCTTGCTGATTAGCCCAAATGGTTTGGTATACTCCGCCGCGACCGAAGGGTCATCGGGGCGAATCCCAGGAAAATGCGGACCGCCCTTGGCCATGAATGGCCTGAAAGCCTGGGTTGTTACCGCAGCTCAGCACTTGACGCTCGACTGATGCATCCACCATCACCGCTCGCAGCCTCTCGACTTTCCGCTCATGGCGTTGCCAGGGCGATGCGCCTACCCTGCGCACCACGAGACTCGAGCACGCTCAGCACACAGAGAGTTAACCCGCATGCCCACCCGTTCCAAGATCATCTATACCTTCACCGACGAAGCCCCTGCCCTCGCCACCTACTCGCTGCTGCCGATCGTCGAAGCGTTCACCGCCTCGGCTGACATCGCCGTCGAAACTCGCGACATCTCCCTGGCCGGCCGCATCCTCGCAGCCTTCCCGGAGCAACTGGGCGCAGAGAAGCAAGTAGGCGATCACCTGGCGGAACTGGGCCAGCTGGCTACCACTCCTGAAGCCAACATCATCAAGTTGCCGAACATCAGCGCCTCGGTCCCGCAGCTCAAAGCCGCGATCAAGGAACTGCAAGGCAAGGGCTACAACATCCCTGACTACGCCGACGAGCCGGCCACCGCGGACGAGAAAGAGTCCCGTGCCCGCTACGACCGCATCAAGGGCTCCGCCGTGAACCCGGTGCTGCGCGAAGGCAACTCCGACCGCCGCGCGCCGCTGTCGGTCAAGAACTACGCCCGCAAGCACCCGCACAAGATGGGCGCCTGGGCCGCCGACTCCCAGTCGCACGTTGCCCACATGACCCAGGGCGACTTCTACGGCAGCGAAAAAGCCGCACTGATCGAAGCTGACGACAGCCTGCGCATCGAGCTGGTCAGCAAAGACGGCAACACCACCGTTCTGAAAGAAAAGACCGCCGTCAAGGCCGCCGAAATCATCGACTGCGCCACCATGAGCCGCAAGGCCCTGAAAGCCTTCATCGCCGAGCAGATCGCCGATGC
The DNA here is from genome assembly GCA_029202525.1 of Candidatus Pseudomonas phytovorans. Classification (NCBI taxonomy): domain Bacteria; kingdom Pseudomonadati; phylum Pseudomonadota; class Gammaproteobacteria; order Pseudomonadales; family Pseudomonadaceae; genus Pseudomonas; species Candidatus Pseudomonas phytovorans. Next base: position 2,699,367 of record CP119325.1, on the reverse strand, counting down.
CAAGGCGTCCGGCGTACTGCTGTCGGTGCACCTGAAAGCCACCATGATGAAGGTTTCCGACCCGATCATGTTCGGCGTGATCGTCGAAGAGTTCTACAACGACGTGCTGGCCAAGCACGCCGCAGTCCTGGCCGAAGTGGGCTTCAACGCCAACAACGGTATCGGCGACCTTTATGCCCGCATCAAGGACCTGCCAGCTGACAAGCAGGCCGAGATCGAAGCCGACATCCAGGCCCTGTACGCACAGCGCCCGGCCCTGGCCATGGTCAACTCCGACAAAGGCATCACCAACCTGCACGTGCCAAGCGACGTGATCGTCGACGCCTCGATGCCGGCCATGATCCGTGACTCGGGCAAGATGTGGAACACCGCTGGCGAACTGCAAGACGCCAAGGCCGTGATCCCGGACCGTTGCTACGCCGGCATCTACCAGGCCACCATCGAAGACTGCAAAGTCAACGGCGCCTTCGACCCGACCACCATGGGCAGCGTGCCGAACGTTGGCCTGATGGCGCAGAAAGCCGAAGAGTACGGTTCCCACGACAAGACCTTCCAGATCAAGGCCGACGGCGTGGTTCGCGTGGTCGATGGCAAGGGCAACGTCGTACTGGAGCAGAACGTCGAAGCCGGTGACATCTTCCGCATGTGCCAGACCAAAGACGCGCCGATCCAGGACTGGGTCAAGCTGGCTGTCAACCGTGCCCGCCTGAGCAGCACCCCTGCGGTGTTCTGGCTGGACCCGGCCCGCGCTCACGACGGCGTGATGATCGAGAAGGTGCAGGCGTACCTGAAAGACCACGACACCACTGGCCTGGATATCCGTGTGCTGGCCCCGGTCGACGCCATCAAGTTCTCCCTGGCGCGTATCCGCGAAGGCAAGGACACCATCTCGGTGACCGGCAACGTGCTGCGCGACTACCTGACCGACCTGTTCCCGATCATGGAGCTGGGCACCAGCGCCAAGATGCTGTCGATCGTGCCGCTGATGAACGGCGGTGGCCTGTTCGAAACCGGCGCCGGTGGTTCGGCACCGAAGCACGTGCAGCAGCTGGTTGAAGAGAACTTCCTGCGTTGGGACTCGCTGGGTGAATTCCTGGCCCTGGCCGCTTCCCTGGAGCACCTGGGCAACACCTACGACAACCCGCGCGCCAAGGTTCTGGCCAACACCCTGGACCAGGCTACCGGCAAGTTCCTCGACACCAACAAGTCGCCTTCGCGCAAAGTTGGCGGTATCGACAACCGCGGCAGCCACTTCTACCTGACCCTGTACTGGGCCGAAGCCCTGGCAGCCCAGGCTGACGACGCTGCCCTGCAGGCACGCTTCGCACCGCTGGCAAAAACCCTGGCCGAGAACGAGGAGACCATCGTCGCCGAACTCAACGCCGTTCAGGGCAAGCCAGCTGACATCGGTGGCTACTACGCCCCGGATGCCGAGCTGACCGCCAAGGTGATGCGCCCAAGCCAGACCCTGAACAGCGCCATTGCTGCCCTGTAAGGTTCGCTTGAAGTAACAGCCCAAACCCCGGCCACGCACCGGGGTTTGTGCTTTCTGGGAAACGGGGCCGCTTTGCAGCCCATCGCAGGCAAGCCAGCTCCTACAAGGGATCGCGGTCTCCTGTAGGAGCTGGCTTGCCTGCGATGGGCCGCACAGCGGCCCCAGCAATTCAAAGGGAAACACCAATGACCTGGCAACCCCACATCACCGTCGCCACCATCGTCGAACACGACGGCAAGTTCCTCTTCGTCGAAGAATTCAAGGCAGGCCAGCACGTCTTCAACCAACCCGCCGGCCACCTCGAACCGAACGAAACCCTACCCCAGGCCGCCCTGCGCGAAACCCTCGAAGAAACCGCCTGGGAAGTCGAGCTCACCGGCGTGGTCGGCATCTACCTGTACACCGCCCCCAGCAACGGCGTGACCTATCAGCGTATCTGCTTCGCCGCCCGCCCCGTGCGCCACCACGCAGACCTCGCCCTGGACAGCGACATCGTCCGCGCCGTGTGGCTGACCCGCGACGAGCTGCTGGCCGACCCGGCCCGCTGGCGCAGCGAGCTGGTGCCACGTTGCCTCGACGACTACCTCGAAGGCCCGCTGCACAGCCTTACGCTGCTACGCGACTGACGCGTCGCCACGGGTTTGATAGAATCGGCGTTTTTCCCTTGATACACACCGGTACCCATGACCAGCCCAGCACTCAAAGACCCCGCCAAGACCCGCGTCATCGTCGGCATGTCCGGCGGCGTGGACTCTTCCGTCTCCGCCCTTCTGCTCATCGAGCAGGGCTACCAGGTGGAAGGGCTGTTCATGAAGAACTGGGAAGAAGACGACGGCACCGAATACTGCACCGCCCGTGAAGACCTGGCAGACGCCCAGGCCGTGTGCGACCGCATCGGCATCAAGCTGCACACCGCCAACTTCGCCGCCGAATACTGGGACAACGTGTTCGAGCACTTCCTCGAAGAATACAAGGCCGGCCGCACGCCCAACCCGGACATCCTCTGCAACCGCGAAATCAAGTTCAAGGCGTTCCTCGACTACGCCCTGTCGCTGGGTGCCGACCTGATCGCTACCGGCCACTACGTACGCCGCCGCGACACGGGCGAACTGACCGAACTGCTCAAGGGCCTGGACCCGAACAAGGACCAGAGCTACTTCCTGCACGCCGTCGGCGGCAAGGAAATTGCCCGCACGCTGTTCCCGGTCGGTGAGCTGGAAAAACCCGAAGTACGCGCCATCGCCGAAAAACACGGCCTGGCCACCGCCAAGAAGAAGGACTCCACCGGTATCTGCTTCATTGGCGAGCGCCGCTTCAGCGACTTCCTCAAGCAGTACCTGCCGGCCCAGCCGGGCGAAATCCAGACCACTGACGGTGAAGTCATCGGCAGCCACCATGGTTTGATGTACCACACCATCGGCCAGCGCCAGGGCCTTGGCATCGGCGGCCTGAAAGACGCCAGCGACGAGCCGTGGTACGTGCTGCACAAGGACCTGACCCGCAACGTGCTGGTGGTCGGCCAGGGCAATGAACACCCTTGGCTGTTCTCCCGCGCCCTGCTCGCCTCGGAAATTTTCTGGGTCAACCCGATCGACCTCAGCAGCCCGCGCCGGCTCACCGCCAAGGTACGCTACCGCCAAAGCGACCAGCAGTGCACCCTGGAGCTTACTGCCAGCGGCTACCGCGCAGTGTTCGACGAACCGCAGCGCGCCGTCACCCCAGGCCAGTCGGTGGTGTTCTACGACGGTGAAGTGTGCCTGGGCGGCGGTGTGATCGAAGCGGCCGAGCCGTGGAGCCCGCGCGCATGAGCAACCTGCAGGAGCAGCTGATTGCGTTGGGCGGTGTGTTTCAGGCCGCTGTACTGGTAGACCGCATTGCCCGCACCGGCCAGGCCAGTGAGGCCAACATCGGCTGCATGCTCGGCAGCCTGCTGGTCCGCGACCCCAAGGACACCCTGGAGGTGTTCGGCGGTGACGACCTGAACCTGCGCGACGGCTACCGCGCGCTGGTCGGTGCCCTGGAGCGCGACCCCAACAGCCTGCAGCGCGAGCCACTGCGCTACGCCCTGTCGATGCTGGGCCTGGAGCGTCAGCTGAACAAGCGTGGCGACCTGCTCGAAACCATCGGCAACCGCCTGCCGCAAATCCAGTCCCAGGCTGACCATTTTGGCCTGGTTCATGAAAACGTCATTGCTTCCAGTGGAGCCTTGTACCAGGACACCCTGAGCACCTTGCGCCAGCGTATTCAGGTGCATGGCGACATGCGCTTCCTGCAGCAGCCCAACAACGCCTCGAAGATTCGCGCCCTGCTGCTGGCCGGCATCCGCGCCGCACGCCTGTGGCGCCAGCTGGGCGGGCACCGCTGGCAGCTGGTGTTCAGCCGGCGCAAACTGCTCAACGAACTGTACGACATGATGCGCACACCTTCCTGATAGGCGACACCGACCCCTGTAGGAGCGGCCTTGCGTCGCGATGGGCCGCAAAGCGGCCCCGGCAATTTGTGCTGTGACTGAGATTTTTGGGCTGCTGCGCAGCCCTTTCGCGACAGAAGGCCGCTCCTGCAAAAGGCACCGCGTCATGCGTTTTAGGGCCGACCTTTGGTCAGCCACCCGACCCGGGCGCAAATTTCATGTATGATATGCGCCCTCCAAAAGCCTGACTGTCCGAGAACACCCCATGCAGCTTTCTTCGCTCACTGCGGTTTCCCCTGTAGACGGCCGTTATGCCGGCAAAACCCAGGCCTTGCGCCCCATCTTCAGCGAATTCGGCCTGATCCGTTTCCGCGCCCTGGTCGAAGTACGCTGGCTGCAGCGCCTGGCCGCCCACCCGCAGATCGGCGAAGTGCCGGCGTTCTCCGCCGAAGCCAACGCCCTGCTGGACAACCTGGCCACCGATTTCAAACTTGAGCACGCCGAGCGCGTCAAGGAAATCGAGCGCACCACCAACCACGACGTCAAGGCGATCGAATACCTCCTGAAGGAGCAGGCTGCCAAGCTGCCTGAGCTGGCCAAGGTCAGCGAGTTCATCCACTTCGCCTGCACCAGCGAGGACATCAACAACCTGTCCCACGCCCTGATGCTGCGCGCCGGCCGTGACGACGTGCTGCTGCCGCTGATGCGCCAGATCGCCGACGCCATCCGCGCCCTGGCCCACGCCCACGCCGACGTGCCGATGCTGTCGCGCACCCACGGCCAGCCGGCTTCGCCGACTACCTTGGGTAAAGAGCTGGCCAACGTCGTGTACCGCCTGGAGCGCCAGATCGCCCAGGTTGCCGCCGTACCGCTGCTGGGCAAGATCAATGGCGCCGTGGGCAACTACAACGCCCACCTGTCGGCCTACTCGCAGATCGACTGGGAAGAAAACGCCCGCGCCTTCATCGAAGACGAACTGGGCCTGCAGTTCAACCCGTACACCACCCAGATCGAGCCGCACGACTACATCGCCGAGCTGTTTGACGCCATCGCCCGCTTCAACACCATCCTGATCGACTTCGACCGTGATGTGTGGGGCTACATCTCGCTGGGCTACTTCAAGCAGAAGACCGTTGCCGGCGAAATCGGCTCGTCGACCATGCCGCACAAGGTCAACCCGATCGACTTCGAAAACTCCGAAGGCAACCTGGGTATCGCCAACGCGCTGTTCCAGCACCTGGCCAGCAAGCTGCCGATCTCGCGCTGGCAGCGCGACCTGACCGACTCCACCGTGCTGCGCAACCTGGGCGTGGGCTTTGCCCACAGCATCATCGCCTACGAAGCCAGCCTGAAAGGCATCGGCAAGCTGCAAGTCAACGAAGCCCGCATCGCCGCCGACCTGGACGCCTGCTGGGAAGTGCTGGCCGAGCCGATCCAGACCGTAATGCGCCGCTTCAATATCGAAAACCCCTACGAGAAGCTCAAAGAGCTGACCCGTGGCAAGGGCATCACCCCGGACGCGCTGCTCACCTTCATCGACGGCCTGGACATGCCAGCCGACGCCAAAGCCGAGCTGAAGCTGCTGACCCCCGCTACCTACATCGGTAACGCGGCAGCCCAGGCCAAACGCATCTAAGCTGACCGTCGCGTACAACGCCCGGCCTGGCCGGGCGTTTTTATTCCCGGACGAAAATTACGTTTTTTCAATAGGTTGAACATGAATCCTGATACTCCACTGCAGCTGCTCGGCGGCATCTCGGCCCGCGAATTCATGCGCGACTACTGGCAGAAGAAGCCCCTGCTGGTGCGCCAGGCCTTCCCGGACTTCATCAGCCCGATCGACCCCGACGAACTGGCTGGCCTGGCCCTGGAAGAGGAAGTCGAGTCGCGTATCGTGCTTGAGCACGGCGCCCACCCGTGGGAGCTGCGCCGCGGCCCGTTCAACGAAGACACCTTCGCCGAACTGCCAGAAAAGGACTGGACCCTGCTGGTGCAAGCAGTGGATCAGTTTGTCCCGGAAGTGGCCGAGCTGCTGGAGAATTTCCGCTTCCTGCCGAGCTGGCGTATCGATGACGTGATGATCAGCTTTGCCGCCCCGGGTGGCAGCGTTGGCCCGCACTTCGACAACTACGACGTGTTCCTGCTGCAAGGCCACGGCGAGCGCAACTGGAAGATCGGCCAGATGTGCAACAGCGACAGCCCACTGCTGGAGCACGCCGACCTGCGCATTCTTGCCGAATTCGAGCAGAGTGAAGAGTGGACCCTGGAGCCAGGCGACATGCTTTACCTGCCACCGCGCCTGGCCCACTACGGCGTGGCCGTGGACGACTGCCTGACCTACTCGGTGGGCTTCCGCGCACCAAGCGCCGCCGAAGTGCTGACCCACTTCACCGATTTCCTGGGCCAGTTCCTGCCGGACGAAGAGCGCTACAGCGACGCCGACGCCCAGCCGGTCAGCGACCCGCACCAGATCCAGCACGACGCCCTCGACCGCCTCAAGGCACTGCTCGACAAGCACATGGGCGACAAAGACCTGCTGCTGACCTGGTTCGGCCAGTTCATGACCGAGCCGCGCTACCCGGAGCAGGTTGCAGGCGAAGAGCTGAGCGAAGACGAGCTGGTCAAAGCCCTCAAGGATGGCGCCATCCTGATTCGTAACCCAAGCGCGCGTATGGCCTGGTCCGAGCTCAACGACGACCTGATGCTGTTCGCCAGCGGCCGCAGCTGCCCGCTGCCGGCCAAACTGCGCGAGCTGCTGAAGCTGGTGTGCGCGGCCGATGCCCTGCACATCGACAACCTGGCAGAGTGGCTGGAAGACGAAGATGGCCTTATGCTAGTGCAGCAGCTGGTCCAACAAGGAAGCCTGGGATTCGCCGATGAATAAAATTCGTGTGCGCCTCGCCGACTGGCACAAGGACAACGCCGACATCCGCCGTATCCGCGAAGCGGTGTTCATTGCCGAACAGCACGTGCCACCAGAGCTGGAGTGGGACTCGGACGACCCGAGCGCCGTGCACTTCCTGGCCCTGGAAGGCGACTACCCGATCGGCACTGCCCGCCTGCTGCCTGACGGCACCATTGGCCGGGTGTCGGTGTTGAAGGACTGGCGTGGGCTGAAGGTGGGTGACGCGCTGATGAACGCCGTGATCATCGAGGCGCAGAACCGCGACCTGAAGCAACAGATGCTCAGCGCCCAGGTGCACGCCACCCCGTTCTACGAGCGACTGGGCTTTCGCGTAGTCAGCGAAGAGTTCCTCGAAGCCGGCATCCCGCACGTGGACATGGTGCGCGACTCGCGCGCCTGATCCGTAACCTGCACCGGCCTCTTCGCGGGCTCGCCCGCTCCCACAGGGACCCCACAGCATCTGGAATCTGTGGAGATCCTTTGGGAGCGGGCAAGCCCGCGAAGAGGCCGGCACAGGCCACGCAAATCCTTGCTGACAAAAACCTGTACATCCATCCAGATAAACCTTGCCTCCGCGCCCCTGCTTGCGCATCCTAGTGCCCATCACCCCCGATGAAGCGTTCCCGGCCATGCGCCTGTTCCTCTGCGAAAAACCCTCCCAGGCAAAAGACATCGCCAAAGTGCTCGGCGCCACCCGCAAGGGCGACGGCTGCTGGCAAGGCACCGACGTCTGCGTAACCTGGTGCATCGGCCACTTGCTGGAAACCGCCCCGCCCGACAGCTACGACGAACGCTACAAGCGCTGGAACCTGGCTGACCTGCCAATCATCCCGGACAAGTGGAAGATGCTGGTCAAGCCCAAGACCGCCAGCCAGTTCAAGGCAGTGAAGCGCCTGCTCGGCGAAGCGCGGGAACTGGTGATTGCCACCGACGCCGACCGCGAAGGCGAAATGATTGCCCGCGAGCTGGTCGAGCATTGCCGGTATCGCGGCCCGGTCCAGCGCCTTTGGCTGTCGGCGCTGGATGACACCTCCATCCGCAAGGCCCTGGCACGCCTGCTGCCAGGCCACGAAACGTTCAACCTTTACCACTCGGCGCTGGGCCGTTCGCGCGCCGACTGGCTGATCGGCATGAACATGAGCCGGCTGTTCACCCTGCTGGGCCGCCAATCCGGCTACCAGGGCGTGCTGCCGGTGGGCCGGGTACAAACGCCCACCCTGCGCCTGGTGGTCGACCGCGACCGCAGCATCGCCGACTTCGTGCCGGTGCCGTTCTGGGCCATCGACGTGCAACTGGAACACGCCGGCCAGCGCTTTAACGCCCAATGGCGTGCGCCCGAAGACGCCTGTGATGACCAGGGCCGCTGCCTGAAACAGGATCTGGCGCAACAAGCCTCTGCCGCCATGGGCCAGGCGGGCACTGCACGGGCTGTAAAGGTCGCCACCGAGCGCGTGCGCGAAGCGGCGCCGCTGCTCTTCGACCTCGGCACGCTGCAGGAGCTGTGCTCGAAAAAGTTCGGCCTGGGCGCCCAGGAAACCCTCGACATCGCGCAGGCCCTGTACGAAACCCACAAGCTGATCACCTACCCGCGTAGCGATTGCGGCTATCTGCCGCAAAGCCAGCACGCCGAGGCCCCGGGCATTCTCGCCGCCCTGCAACGGGCCGATGCCAGCCTAGCGCCACTGCAACCTTACCTGGAGCCGCAGCGCCGTTCGCGGGCCTGGAACGACGCCAAGGTCAGCGCCCACCACGGCATCATTCCCACCGCCGCTGCCAGCGACCCGTCGCGCCTGCCCGCCAAGCACAAGGCGGTGTATACCCTGATCCGCGCCCGTTACCTGGCGCAGTTCCTGCCCAATCATGAGTACGACCGCACCCAGGCCGACTTCGACTGTGCCGGCCATGCACTGCGCGCGGTGGGCAAGCAGATCGTCGAACCGGGCTGGCGCCGCGCCCTGCCCGAGGCACTGACCCCGGCCAAGGGCCGCGAAGCACCACCGGCCCAGGTGCTGCCAGTGCTGCGCGAAGGCCAGGACTGCAACGTGCAAGGCCTGCAACTGAAAGACCTGTGGACCCAGCCGCCCAAGCCGTTTACTGAAGGCGACCTGATCAAGGCAATGAAGAACGTCGCCAAGCTGGTGGACGACCCACGCCTGAAGCAGAAGCTCAAGGAAACCACCGGCATCGGCACCGAGGCCACCCGCGCCAGCATCATCCAGGGCCTGCTTGACCGCGGCTACCTGGTAAAGAACGGCAAGGCTCTTGCGGCCACGCCTGCGGCTTTCAGCCTGATCGATGCCGTACCCCGCGCCATTGCCGACCCCGGTACCACGGCGATCTGGGAGCAGGCGCTGGACATGGTGCAGAGTGGCGAGATGACCTTGGAAGAGTTCGTCGCCCGGCAGTCGGCGTGGATAGGCAAGCTGGTGGAGCGCTGCAGCGGCATGCGCATGACCATCAGCGGTTCGGCAGCAGGGGCAGCGCCGCCGTGGAAGAAAAAGCGGCGCGGTGGAGGGAAAAGTAAAACAGCTGGCAGCAAGTCGGCCGCCAGCAAGCCGCGTCAGCCCCGAAAAAAAGCGACAACCTGAAAATTCTGCATCGCCTTTACTGGCCTCTTCGCGGGCGTGCCCGCGAAGAGGCCGGCACTGGCAATACATCACGACCAGATAAACCACAAATCCTGCCCGACACATTGGCGCCATGAAATTAAACTGCTAAGTTTTCATGAAAATAATCACAATAATTTTCATGAGGCTTTTGCATGTTCAAACAGTCCGCCCAACACGTCGCCAGCTATTACGCCCAGACCTACCCCGCCAACATCCCGCTACGCCCCACTCTTCAAGGCACCCACCACACCGATGTCCTGATCATCGGCGCCGGCTTTAGTGGCCTACATACCGCCCTGCGCCTGACCCTGGCCGGCAAGCGCGTAACACTGCTGGAGGCCAGTCGCGTGGCCTGGGCTGCGTCCGGGCGCAACGGTGGCCAGGCCTTGCTGGGCTGGTCATGCGACATGCCACCGCTGGAAAAGGCCTTGGGCGTCGAGCGTACCCAACGGCTGTGGGCAAGCATGTGCTGGGCCGCCGACGAGATGCGTGAGCTGCCCCAGCGCCACGGCTTCGACATCGACTACCGGCTGGGCAGCCTGTGGACCGCAGTCATGCCGCGTCGGGTGAAAATGCTTGAAGAAGCCCTGCACGAGGCTGAATACAAGTGGGGCTATGACGCCCTGCGCCTGATCGGCCGTGACGAGTTGCCACAATGGATCGACAGCCCGCGCTACCAGGCTGCGCTGTACGACGCCAAGGGCGCCCACCTCAACCCACTGAAGCTGGCCCAAGGCCTGGCCAGCGCCATTGAGGCTGGCGGCGGGCGCATTTTCGAGCAAAGCCAGGTACTCGACTACCAGGCAAGCGGCAACGGCTATGTCGCCCGCACAAACTGCGGCGAGGTACACTGCGACGTGTTGGTGCTGGCCTGCAATGCCTACATCGACCGCCTCGACCGCAGCCTGTCGCGCCGCCTGCTGCCGGTCGGCTCCTACCAGGTGGCCACTGAGCCACTGGATGCCGACTTCGCCCGTTCGCTGCTACCGCGCAACAGTTGCGTGATCGACAATCAGTTCGTGCCCGACTACTTCCGCCTTACCCCGGACCATCGCCTGCTGTTCGGCGGCGGCTGCACCTACCTGGGCGGCATTCCCAAGGACGTCGCCAGCGCCACCCGCCCCTACCTGGAGCGGGTGTTCCCGCAACTGGCCGGCGTGGCCATCGACTATGCCTGGGGTGGTCATATCGATTGCAGCATCCAGCGCACCCCGGACGTCGGCCATGAGGGCCAGCGCTATTGGCTGCAGGGCTTCTCCGGGCATGGCGTACTGCCGACCCTGGCCGCAGCGCGGGCGGTGAGCGATGCCATTCTCGGCGACGACGATCTGTTGGCGCTGTACCAAGGCATCGACAACGGCCGCTTCCCCGGCGGTGATCTGCTCGCGGCGCCACTGGAAGCCGCCGCCAAGGCCTGGTACAGGATGCGCGACAACATCTGAAGACGGCCGGCGCTTGCTACGCCGAAATCTCCCCTATGCTCATTAGCTCCCTTCGGTGCCTGCAGACAGGAGACACGACCATGAGCCATGTAACCACGAAGGACGGGGTGCAGATTTTCTACAAGGACTGGGGCCCGCGCGATGCGCCCGTTATTCACTTCCACCACGGCTGGCCGCTCAGCGCAGACGACTGGGACACGCAGATGCTGTTCTTCCTCGCCCACGGTTACCGGGTGGTGGCCCACGACCGGCGTGGCCATGGCCGCTCCAGCCAAGTATGGGACGGCCACGACATGGATCACTACGCCGACGACACCGCAGCCGTGGTCGCCCACCTGGGCACCCAGGGCGCCGTGCATGTCGGCCACTCGACCGGCGGTGGCGAGGTGGTGCGCTACATGGCCCGCTACCCCGAGGATAAAGTGGCCAAGGCGGTGCTGATCGCGGCCGTGCCGCCACTGATGGTGCAAACGCCCGACAACCCCGGTGGCCTGCCCAAGTCGGTGTTCGACGGCTTCCAGGCCCAGGTCGCCAACAACCGCGCGCAATTCTACCGGGATGTACCGACCGGGCCGTTCTATGGCTACAACCGCCCCGGTGTCGAAGCCAGCGAAGGCATCATCGGCAACTGGTGGCGGCAAGGCATGATCGGCAGCGCCAAGGCCCATTACGATGGCATCGTGGCGTTTTCGCAGACGGACTTTACCGAGGACTTGAAGGGCATCCAGCAGCCGGTGCTGGTGATGCATGGTGACGATGACCAGATCGTGCCGTATGAGAACTCGGGGCCGCGGTCGGCCGAACTGCTGCCCAATGGCACATTGAAGACCTACAAGGGCTACCCGCATGGCATGCCGACTACCCACGCCGATGTGATCAACGCGGATTTGCTGGCGTTTATCCGCAGCTGATGTGATCGCCAGTGCCCGCGAAAGGGCCGGCACTGGCAACACACCCCTCTCAGGATTACCATGTCTCCCCTCTAGCGCGGCCCCTTTGTCGCCCCATTGCCTCCCTGCCTGCCAGATCCCATGCCCTTCGAACTCACCGTAGAACCCCTCACCCTGCTGATTCTGGCGCTGGTCGCCTTTGTTGCCGGTTTCATCGATGCCATCGCCGGTGGCGGCGGCCTGCTAACCACTCCGGCGCTGCTTACCGCCGGCATGCCGCCGCACCTGGTACTGGGCACCAACAAGCTCAGCTCCACCTTCGGTTCGGCCACCGCAGGCTTCACCTACTACAGGCGCAAACTGTTCCACCCGGCTCAGTGGCGCCCGGCGTTGTTCGCCACCTTGACCGGGGCGTTGCTCGGCGCAGTCATCGCTCACTACATGCCCGCTGAATGGCTGAACAAGATGCTGCCGGTGATCGTCTTCGCCTGTGGCATCTACCTGCTGTTCGGCGGCACGCCCAAGGCGCCGCTGGATGCCGATGCGCCGATCAGGAAAAAGTGGCAAGTACCGCAAGGTTTCACCCTGGGCTTCTACGATGGCGTCGCCGGCCCGGGCACGGGGGCGTTCTGGACGGTCAGCACCTTGCTGCTGTACCCCATCGACCTGGTCCGCGCCAGCGGCGTGGCGCGCAGCATGAACTTCGTCAGCAACATCGCGGCGCTGACGGTGTTCATCATTTCCGGGCAGGTGGACTACGTGGTCGGCCTTTGCATGGGCCTGTCGGTGATGGTCGGCGCCTTCTTCGGCGCACGCACGGCGATCAGCGGCGGCAGCAAGTTCATCCGCCCGGTGTTCATCACCGTGGTGCTGGCACTGACTGTACGCTTAGCGTGGCAGCACTGGTTCGGGCAAGCCTAAGCGTCGCGCAACGTACAGGTCGATCAGATAACGGGCGATGGAGCGCCCCGCTGGTAGCGGCGGCAGGTCGTGGACGCTGAACCACTGGGCGTCTTCGATCTCGTCCGGCTGCATGACGATATCGCCACCCGCATATTCGGCATGGAAACCGAGCATCATCGAATGCGGGAACGGCCAGCATTGGCTGCCGACGTACTGGATGTTCTGCACCTCGACCGCCACTTCTTCACGCACTTCGCGCACCAGGCAGTCCTCGGCCGACTCGCCCGGTTCGGCGAAGCCTGCCAGTGTGCTGTACACCCCTGTGACGAAACGCGGCGAGCGTGCCAGCAGGATTTCATCGCCACGGGTGACCAGCACGATCATGCTCGGCGAAATACGCGGGTAACTGCGCAGGTCGCACGGCTGGCAGTACATCGCCCGCTCCCAGCGGATTTGCGTCATCGCCTGGCCACAGCTGCCGCAGAAACGGTGCTCGCGGGCCCACGTGCCGATTTGCGCGGCGTAGCCCAACACCTTGTAGATATCGAAGTCACCTTCGAGCATGAACGCACGCAGGCCACGCCAGCTGCAGCCTGGCACATCGCTGGCGCTGCGTAACTCCAGCAGGAACACCGGCTGGCCGTCAAAATGGCCAATACCGTGTTCGCACAGTACATCGAGATCCTGGCGCTTGAGCCAGTCGCGGGGGAACAGCGCGCCGTTGTCATCCACCAGAAACCCTTCCGGGCTGCGGGCCACGGCCACGCCCCCGGTAATCTGCGGGTCGAGTACTGCAGTAGTCCAGCGTGCTGACATGTCGGGGGGTTCCTTGACTGCGCGTCCCCCGGCCCGATCAGTCGGCGAACGTCGGTTTCTGTTTGCTCATGTGCGCCGCCACGGCCACGCGCAGGTCTTCGGACTGCAGCATCGCGGCGTTCCAGGTGGCGATGTAGTCCAGGCCATCGTCGATACGATGGTCACGCATGTAGCTGAGCATTTCCTTGGTGCCGGCCACGGCGATCGGCGATTTTGCAGCAATCTCACGGGCGATGGCAAAGACGCCGTCCATCAAAGCCGCCTGATCATCATAGACCCGGTTGACCAGGCCAATGCGCAGCGCCTCGTCGGCCGCGACGTTGCGCCCGGTGAAGGCCAGCTCACGCATCATGCCGTCGCCAATGATACGTGGCAAACGTTGCAGTGTGCCGACGTCGGCGGCCATGCCCATGTCGATTTCCTTGATCGAGAACTGCGCGTCACTGCTGCAGTAGCGCATGTCGCACGCCGAGATGAGGTCGATGGCGCCACCGATGCAATAGCCTTGCACGGCCGCCAGTACCGGCTTGCGGCATTTGTCCACCGCGGTGAACGAGGCCTGCAGCCGCTGGATGGTGCTCCGTAGAAAGCGTGCATTGCGGCCCACATCCTTGCCCATTTGCCCGGCCAGCGAAGCCAGCATCATCAGGTCGATGCCCGCAGAAAAATGCTTGCCGGCTCCACTGATCACCACCGCCCGCACGGCATCGGTGTCGTCGATCCACTGGAAGATGGCGATGATCTCTTCCCAGAAGGCCGCGTTCATCGCGTTGACCTTCTCCGGGCGGTTGATCTGAACGTGGGCGATGTTGTCGGTCAGTTCAACCTTGAACGCACTGTACTCGGTCACGGGCGGCACTCCTGCGGGTGAAGGATTCATAGCGCGGATGGTAACCCAGCCCGGCGACCGCACTTGTGCCAAAAACGGGACTGCGCGCCTTGCCTAAGACGCGTTGATCCGGCACCGTGCGCCATCGCCGAATTATAAGGATACATATTCATGTCGCGCTCCCTGACCGGCGCCCTCGCCCACGGTTTTCTGGGCCAGTCGCCGCTTTGGTACAAGGCGGTCATCTGCCTGTTCCTGGTGCTCAACCCGCTGCTACTGGTCACCGTTGGCCCGGTTGCAGCCGGCTGGGCGCTGGTAATCGAGTTCATCTTCACCCTGGGCATGGCGCTGAAGTGCTACCCGCTGATGCCCGGTGGGCTGTTGCTGATTGAGGCCCTGCTGTTGCAGCTGACCACGCCGCAGGCGCTGTATGAAGAGCTGCAGCACAATTTCCCGGTGATCCTGCTGCTGATGTTCATGGTCGCCGGCATCCACTTCATGAAGGAGCTGCTGCTGTTTCTGTTCTCGCGCATCCTGTTGGGGGTGCGCTCGAAAGCCATGCTGGCGTTGTTGTTCTGCGTGCTTTCGGCGTTTCTGTCGGCGTTTCTCGACGCGCTGACCGTGACGGCCGTGATCATCAGCGCGGCGGTCGGCTTCTATGCGGTGTACCACCGCGTGGCGTCCGGGGCCAACCCGCGTGAAGACACCGCGCTGGACAGCGACCAGCAGATCGCCCAACTGCACCGCAAAGACCTCGACCAGTTCCGTGACTTCCTGCGCAGCCTACTGATGCATGGCGCCGTGGGTACCGCCCTGGGCGGCGTGTGTACGCTGGTGGGTGAGCCGCAGAACCTGCTGATCGGCCACGAGATGGGTTGGCACTTCGCCGACTTCTTCTTCAAGGTGGCGCCGGTGTCGTTGCCGGTGCTGGGTGCCGGCCTGCTGACCTGCGTGCTGCTGGAAAAGCTGCGCCTGTTTGGCTACGGCACGCTGATGCCTGAGCCCGTGCGCCAGGTACTGGCTGCCTATGCTGACGAGGATGACGCCTCACGCACCCAGGCCCAGCGCCTGGCACTGTGGGTACAGGGGATCGCTGCGCTGATCCTGATCGTGTGCCTGGGGCTGCATGTGGCCGAGGTTGGCCTGATCGGCCTGATGGTGATCGTGCTGATCACCGCCTTTACCGGGATCACCGACGAGCACCGGCTGGGCCGCGCCTTCCAGGACGCCATGCCGTTCACCTCGTTGCTGGTGGTGTTCTTCGCCGTGGTCGCGGTGATTCACCAGCAGCAACTGTTCAGCCCACTGATCAGCTGGGTGCTGACCCTGCCGGCCGAACAGCAACCGGGCATGCTGTACCTGGCTAACGGCTTGCTGTCGGCAATCAGCGACAACGTGTTTGTCGCCACCATCTATATCACCGAGGTGAAGCAGGCGTTTCTCAATGGCGGCATGAGCCGCGAGCATTTCGAAACGCTGGCGGTGGCGATCAATACCGGCACCAACCTGCCCAGCGTGGCGACACCGAATGGGCAGGCAGCCTTCCTGTTCCTGCTTACCTCGGCGATTGCGCCGCTGATCCGGCTATCGTACGGGCGAATGGTATGGATGGCCTTGCCCTACACCGTGGTGATGGGTGGGCTGGGGTGGTGGGCGGTGACCTACTGGTTGTGATGATGCGATCGCGCACACTCATACAACTTTTGCCACGCGCCGGCATCGAATCCCAGGTAAGCCCCTAACCGCTCCAAGGAGGTCAACCATGGTGCTGCGCACTACGCTGCTGCTTTCCTGCATGACCCTGGCCCTGCTCGGCTGCGCCGGCAACGATCATCCGGCACCGCCGCGCACCCAGCAGGTCGACCTGCAACGCTACCAGGGCACCTGGTACGAACTGGCGCGATTGCCAATGTTCTTCCAGCGCAACTGCGTCCAGTCCGAAGCGCACTATGGTTTGCGCACAGACGGCCGGATCGACGTGACCAACCGCTGTAAGGAAAAGGACGGCCAGTGGAACGAAGCCAAGGGCGTCGCCGAGGCTCAGCAACCGGGCAGCACCGACAAGCTGTGGGTGCGCTTTGATAACTGGTTCAGCCGCCTGGCACCGGGCCTGACCAAGGGCGAGTACTGGGTGCTGTACCACGACAAAGACTACCGCGTGGCACTGGTCGGCCACCCCAACCGCGAGTACCTGTGGCTGCTTTCGCGCACGCCTGTGGTCACCGACCAGCAGCGCGAGCAACTGCTGACCATCGCCCGGGAACAAGGTTATGACACCAGCAAGCTCATCTGGCGGCAGGGAGACTAGCAGGCCGTCGACGGCGGGCGGCAATCCGGCTATGGTGTGCGCCCTTTCTCGCCTCGAAGGAACGCGCCCGCTGGTGCGACAGCGCCGATTTCGAGCACACTTGCCCGCTGGTGCCACAAGGACTGCAGGCACTGCTGCGCGACCTGTGGCTGTTGGGCTGAACCAAGGAGCCGGAGCATGGACCTGCTGTTCCTCGGCACTAGCGCCGGGGTGCCAACCAAGGCACGCAATGTCAGCGCCACGGCCGTTATCGAGGCCAGTGGCAGCCACTGGTACCTGGTCGATTGCGGTGAAGGCACCCAGCATCAGTTGCTGCACACCCCGCTGTCGCTGCGCGACCTGCGCGCCATTTTCATCACCCACGTACATGGCGATCATTGCTTTGGCCTGCCCGGCCTGCTGGCCAGCGCCGGCATGAGCGGGCGCACCCAGCCGCTTGAGCTGATCCTGCCCGCCGCACTGCATGACTGGGTACGCCTGGGTCTGGCGGCCAGCGACACCTTTCTACCGTTCGAACTGCGCCTGCTGGCCGTGGAGGACGTGGCCGAATGGCGCAGCGAGACCCTGCAGGTAACCACCGTGCAGCTGTCGCACCGCGTGCCAAGCGTCGGGTTCGTGTTCACCGAACTCAATCCCGAACCGCGCCTGGACATCCCGCGCCTGGAAGCCGAAGGCATACCGCGTGGTCCGCTGTGGGGCGAGTTGGCCAAGGGTTTGACCGTGCAGCATGACGGGCAGTGGCTGAACGGCAATGACTACCTGCGCCCTTCACGCCCGCCGCGGCGGGTGGTGGTATGTGGGGACAACGACAACCCCGAGCTGCTGGCCGAAGCTACCAAAGGTGCGGATGTGCTGGTGCACGAAGCCACGTTCACCCAGGCAGTGGTCGAACGCACCGGGGTCACCTTCGGCCACAGCACGGCAGCGGCGGTGGCACGCTTTGCCGAAGCTGCGGGCGTGCGCAACCTGGTGCTGACGCACTTCAGCGCCCGC
Organism: Candidatus Pseudomonas phytovorans; assembly: GCA_029202525.1. Classification (NCBI taxonomy): domain Bacteria; kingdom Pseudomonadati; phylum Pseudomonadota; class Gammaproteobacteria; order Pseudomonadales; family Pseudomonadaceae; genus Pseudomonas; species Candidatus Pseudomonas phytovorans. The sequence continues at coordinate 2,681,767 of CP119325.1, read as the reverse complement.
TACCAGTACGACCCGCGGCGCAGCCCGAATATCGACAACGTACGTGACGAAGCCCTTGCTCATTACAGCGGGCAACTGACCTTGGCGCGGGACCTGAAGCGCTATCGTATTGGTCGTGATGGCTGTTTGGAGCTGGTCGGATGAATTGAGGCGCTTCGCGGGTGTCCGTCATTACAGCTTCAGCGCCTGCGAGATCGAGCGCCGCCCGCGCGGCGCATCGCGAGCTGCGCTCGCTCCCACGTTTGTTTCGGGCCAATCACTCCTGTGTGATTTGCGCGCGAACGCTTTTGCGCATGGCTCGAAATCGCGTCGTACGAATAAGGCGGTCGCGCGCGCCTGTGACAGGCGTTACTGGCCAGAAACAAACGTGGGAGCGAGCGCAGCTCGCGATGCGCCGCGCGGGCGGCGCTCGATCTCGCAGGCGCCGAAATACTCACGTCAACCTAAGCCGCCAACCGTCCGCTGGCAATCGCTTCAGACGCCGCCAGCATCGCCCGCAGCAACACCGCGCACCCTGCCGCCAGGTCGTCAGGCGTGGCGTTTTCGATCTCGTTATGACTGATGCCGTTCTCGCACGGCACGAAAATCATCCCCGCCGGCCCCAGCTCGGCCAGGAAGATCGCGTCATGCCCCGCGCCGCTGACAATGTCCATGTGCGGCAAACCCAGCGCCTGCGCCGATGCGCGCACGGCATCAACACAGCCTTTGTCGAAGTACAACGCCGGGAAGTCGGCCGTAGGCACCAGTTCGTGGTTCAAGCCATGCTTGGCGCAGGTCGCCTCGATCACCCCACGCACTTCGGCAATCATCGCGTTCAGTTGCTCGCCTTCCAGGTGGCGGAAGTCCAGGGTCATGCGCACCTCACCCGGGATCACGTTACGCGAGCCTGGATACGCCTGTAGACAACCCACAGTGCCGCAGGCATGGGGCTGGTGGCCAAGGGCGGTGCGGTTGACCGCCTCCACCACGGCGGCAGCGCCGACCAGAGCATCTTTGCGCAGGTGCATGGGCGTCGGGCCGGCGTGGGCTTCAACGCCACGCAAGGTCAGGTCGAACCATTTCTGGCCCAGTGCCCCGAGCACGACACCGATGGTCTTGGCCTGGTCCTCAAGGATCGGGCCCTGTTCGATATGGGCTTCGAAATAGGCCCCGACCGGATGGCCAAGCACCGCACGCGCGCCCGCATAGCCGATAGCATTCAAGGCCTCGCCAACGCTAACGCCCTGGGCATCACGCTTGGCCAGGGTTTCCTCCAGGGTGAACTTGCCGGCGAACACCCCCGATCCCATCATGCACGGTGCAAAACGCGAGCCTTCTTCATTGGTCCACACCACCACTTCCAGCGGCGCCTCGGTTTCCACGCCCAGGTCGTTGAGGGTGCGGATCACCTCCAGCCCGGCCATCACCCCGAAGCAGCCATCGAACTTGCCGCCGGTAGGCTGTGTGTCGATATGGCTGCCGGTCATCACCGGGGGCAGCTTGGGGTTACGCCCCGGGCGGCGGGCGAAGATGTTGCCGACGGCGTCGATGCTGACCGTACAACCGGCGGCCTCGCACCACTGCACGAACAGGTCGCGGGCCTGACGGTCAAGGTCGGTCAGGGCCAGGCGGCACACACCACCCTTGGCAGTGGCACCGAGGCGGGCCAGGTCCATCAGCGATTGCCACAGGCGGTTGCCGTCGACATGGTGGGCGGTGGTCTTCAGAATCTCTTTGACTGGGGTCACGGGTTTCTCCTTCAGGCTTTTTTTTTCTGTTCTGGCCCCTTCGCGGGCGAGCCCGCGAAGAAGCAGACTCGGTCTCAGGGCAAGGGCTTGGCCAGCCGCGCCGGGTTGCGCGCAGCCAGGCCGGCGAACACGTAGTACAGCCCGCCGCCCAGCAGCGAGCCGGTAAACCAGCCGTAGTCGTAAAACCAGCTGAAACTGCTGTTACCAATCGCCATCATGGTCAGCGCCACCGGCAAGGCGAAGGCGGCAAAACCCGCCCAGTTCCACGCCGGGTACACATCGTCCCGGTACAACCCGGCCAGGTCCAGCTGCTGCCGACGGATCAGGAAATAGTCCACCACCATGATCCCGGCAATCGGCCCGAGCAGGCTGGAATAACCGAGCAGCCAGTTGGAGTACACACTCTCCAGGCTCAGGTCGGAGACAATCAGCCCCAGCTTCTTCAGCAGCTCATGACCCATCAGCGCCAGGCCGATAAAGCCGGTCAGCCATACCGCACGGCTGCGCCCGATCAGGCGTGGAGCGATGTTCTGGAAGTCGTTGGTCGGCGACACAATGTTCGCCGCGGTGTTGGTCGACAGCGTGGCAATCACGATCAACGCCATGGCCAGGGCCACCCAGAACGGGCTGTGGATCCTGCCGATCAGGCTGACCGGGTCGGACACCGTCTCGCCTACCAACGACGCCGAGGCAGCGGTCAGTATCACGCCCAGCGAAGCGAACAGGAACATGGTCAGCGGCAGGCCGAAGATCTGCCCGAGAATCTGATCTTTCTGGCTGCGGGCGTAGCGGCTGAAGTCGGGAATATTCAGTGACAATGTGGCCCAGAAGCCGACCATTGCCGTAAGCCCGGCGCAGAAGTAACTGACCACGCTCGCCCCTTCCGGGCGCTTGGGCGGTTGCGCCAGCAGTTCGGTCATCGACATGTGCGGCAAGGCCCAGAACAGCAGGCCGACGCCCACCGCCACCAACAGCGGCGCAGACAGCGTTTCCAGCCACTTGATCGACTCGGCGCCGCGCAGCACCACCCACAGGTTCAGGCACCAGAAAATCATGAAGCCAATCACCTCACCGGTGCCGCCCAGGGCCTTCCAGCCATCGAACACCGAGCCAAGGAACAGGTGAATGGCCAACCCGCCGAACATGGTCTGAATGCCAAACCAGCCACAGGCGACCACTGCGCGAATCAGGCAGGGCACGTTGGAACCGAGGATGCCGAACGACGAGCGCAGAAGTACCGGAAAAGGGATGCCGTACTTGGTGCCAGGGAAGGCGTTGAGGGTTAGCGGGATCAGCACGATCACGTTGGCCAGCAGAATCGCCAGCAGCGCTTCGCCGACACTGAGGCCGAAGTAGGCGGTGAGCACACCGCCCAGGGTGTAGGTGGGTACACAGATGGACATGCCCACCCACAGGGCGGTGATGTGCCACTTGTTCCAGGTGCGCTGATGCACCTTGGTCGGTGCGATGTCGTGGTTGTAGCGCGGGCTGTCGAGGACATCACTGCCCTCGGCCAGCTCGAACAGGCCATCCTGCTCGACCACTTCCGATCTGCTCTGTTGCATGGGCCTTTCTCCAGACTTTTTTTTGTAGTTGTTTGCTCATCGGGCTAATTCGATGGCCGGAGTACACACGCTTAGCGGTGCTTAGAAATCTTGACCAAATTTCTATCTTGTCAAGTTAGTCAAAAATCTTGAAAGCCCCGTAGTTAACGGGCCTATAAAAATTAATCATTTAAAATCAATACGTTAAAAATCCACAAAATTAATAGGAAATTTTCTTGCTGAATTCCAGATCAGCATCTAGCCTCGAATCTTGTCAGGCCTGACAGGATTAACCGCCCTGCCCGCCCTGACATCAGACAATTCCAAGAACCGGCCATGAGACCGGTCAGCCTGCGAGGAAAACGGCATGTCCCTGTTGATCCGTGGCGCCACCGTGGTTACCCACGAAGAGAGTTACCCCGCCGATGTCCTGTGTGTCGATGGCCTGATCCGTGCCATCGGGCCAAACCTCGAACCACCCACCGACTGCGAGATCCTCGACGGCAGCGGCCAGTACCTGATGCCCGGCGGCATCGACCCGCATACCCATATGCAGTTGCCATTCATGGGTACCGTGGCCAGCGAGGATTTCTTCAGCGGCACCGCTGCGGGCCTGGCCGGCGGCACCACGTCGATCATCGACTTCGTCATCCCCAACCCGCAGCAGTCATTGCTGGAGGCCTACCATACCTGGCGCGGCTGGGCACAGAAGAGCGCCAGCGACTACGGCTTCCACGTTGCAATCACCTGGTGGAGCGAGCAGGTAGCTGAAGAGATGGGCGAACTGGTAGCCAAGCATGGAGTGAACAGCTTCAAGCACTTCATGGCCTACAAGAATGCGATCATGGCCGCCGACGACACCCTGGTGGCCAGCTTCGAGCGTTGCCTGCAACTGGGTGCGGTGCCCACCGTGCATGCCGAGAACGGCGAGCTGGTGTACCACCTGCAGAAGAAACTGCTGGCCCAGGGCATGACCGGGCCAGAGGCACACCCCCTTTCGCGCCCTTCGCAAGTGGAAGGTGAAGCGGCCAGCCGCGCCATTCGCATTGCCGAAACGATTGGTACCCCGCTGTATGTGGTGCACATTTCCAGCCGTGAGGCACTGGATGAAATCACCTACGCGCGCGCAAAGGGCCAGCCGGTATACGGCGAAGTCCTGCCGGGCCACCTGCTGCTTGACGACAGCGTCTACCGCGACCCGGACTGGGCCACTGCCGCCGGTTATGTAATGAGCCCGCCGTTCCGCCCGCGCGAACACCAAGAGGCGCTGTGGCGCGGCCTGCAGTCGGGCAACCTGCACACCACCGCCACCGACCATTGCTGCTTCTGCGCCGAGCAGAAAGCCATGGGGCGCGACGACTTCAGCCGCATCCCCAATGGTACTGCTGGCATCGAAGACCGCATGGCGGTGCTGTGGGATGCCGGGGTCAACAGCGGGCGCCTGTCGATGCATGAGTTCGTTGCGCTGACGTCGACCAATACGGCGAAAATCTTCAACCTGTTCCCGCGCAAGGGCGCCATCCGCGTGGGTGCCGACGCCGACCTGGTGCTGTGGGACCCGCAGGGCACGCGCACCATCTCAGCCCAGACCCACCACCAGCGGGTGGACTTCAACATCTTTGAAGGCCGCACGGTGCGCGGCATCCCCAGCCACACCATCAGCCAGGGCAAGGTGCTCTGGGCCAATGGCGATCTGCGCGCCGAACCGGGCGCGGGACGGTATGTGGAGCGGCCGGCGTATCCGTCGGTGTACGAGGTGCTGGGGCGACGCGCCGAACAACAGCGCCCGACGCCCGTCCAGCGCTGAAGCCATTGGGGCTGCTGCGCAGCCCATCGCCGGCAAGCCAGCTCCCACAGGGATAGCACCACTTTCAAGGACATCACCGTACTTGTGGGAGCTGGCTTGCCGGCGATTGGGGCGCATAGCGCCCCCATTCCAAGCCAAATATAAGAAAGAGAGGCTACAACCGTGATCGACGCCCTGAACCACTTGCCGCGCCCCCGGGCCGGTGCCGACCAGTTGGCCGAGCGCTTCAGCGACCTGGCCCCACCCCTCACCGCCCGCCAGGCCGCCGTCGAAAGCGCGCGCTGCCTGTATTGCTACGACGCCCCCTGCGTCACCGCGTGCCCAAGCGACATCGACATCCCGTCATTCATCCACCGCATCAGCGACGAAAACCTGCAAGGCGCCGCCGAGCGCATCCTCTCGGCCAACATCCTGGGTGGCAGTTGCGCCCGCGTCTGCCCCACCGAAATCCTTTGCCAGCAAGCTTGTGTGCGCAACAACGCGCAGGAATGTGCGCCGGTACTGATCGGCCAATTGCAGCGCTACGCCCTGGACAACGCCCACTTCACCGAACACCCGTTCAAGCGCTCACCGGCCAGCGGCAAACGCATCGCCGTAGTGGGTGCCGGCCCTGCCGGTCTTTCCTGCGCCCACCGGCTGGCCATGCACGGGCATGACGTGGTGGTGTTCGAGGCCTGCGACAAGGCCGGTGGCCTCAACGAGTACGGCATTGCCCGCTACAAGCTGGTCGACGACTACGCCCAGCGTGAAGTGGAGTTCCTGCTGGGCATTGGCGGCATCGAAGTGCGCCATGGCCAGCGCTTGGGCGGCAACCTCAGCCTGGGCGAGCTGCGCGACCAGTACGACGCTGTGTTCCTCGGCCTCGGCCTGAACGCCGTGCGCCAGCTCGGCCTGCCCGAAGAGGAAGCACCCGGCCTGCTCGCTGCCACTCAGTACATCCGTGAACTGCGCCAGGCCGACGACCTGAGCCTGCTGCCCCTGGCCGACCGTTGCCTGGTGATCGGCGCTGGCAACACGGCCATCGACATGGCGGTGCAGATGAGCCGCCTGGGTGCCCGCGACGTCAACCTGGTGTATCGCCGTGGCCATGCCGACATGGGCGCCACCGGCCACGAGCAAGACATCGCCAAGGCCAACCAGGTGCGCCTGCACACCTGGGCGCGCCCCGACGCCGTGCTGCTGGATGACACCGGCAAGGTGCGCGGTATGCGCTTTGCCCGCACCGAACGGGCGGACGGCCGCCTGCGCGATACGGGTGAAACTTTCGAGCTGGCCGCCGATGCCATCTTCAAGGCCATCGGCCAGCGCTTCGATGATGCCAGCCTCGCCGACCCGGTGGCCGCGCAGCTGGCCCGCGAGGGTGAGCGCATCCGCGTTGACGAAACCCTGCAGACCAGCCTGCCGGGCGTTTATGCCGGCGGCGACTGCACCGCCCTGGGCCAGGACCTCACTGTCCAGGCCGTGCAGCACGGCAAACTGGCCGCCGAAGCCATCCATGCCCAACTCATGCTCAACGTGGAGGCAGCGTAAATGGCCGACTTGTCTATCGTATTTGCCGGCATCAAGGCACCCAACCCGTTCTGGCTGGCCTCTGCACCACCCACCGACAAGGCCTATAACGTGGTCCGCGCCTTCGAGGCCGGCTGGGGCGGCGTGGTCTGGAAAACCCTGGGCGAGGACCCGGCAGCAGTCAACGTGTCGTCGCGCTATTCGGCGCATTACGGCGCCAACCGCCTGGTGCAGGGCATCAACAATATCGAGCTGATTACCGACCGCTCACTGGAAATCAACCTGCGCGAAATCACCCAGGTGAAGAAGGACTGGCCCGACCGCGCATTGATCGTGTCGCTGATGGTGCCGTGCCTGGAGGACTCGTGGAAGTTCATCCTGCCACTGGTCGAAGCCACCGGGGCCGATGGCATCGAGCTGAACTTCGGCTGCCCGCACGGCATGCCGGAACGCGGTATGGGTGCGGCAGTCGGCCAGGTGCCGGAATACGTGGAACTGGTCACCCGCTGGTGCAAGACCTACTGCTCGCTGCCGGTGATCGTGAAGCTTACGCCGAACATCACCGACATCCGCCAGTCGGCTCGCGCCGCGCACCGTGGCGGTGCCGATGCGGTGTCGTTGATCAACACCATCAACTCCATCACCAGCGTCGACCTGGACCGCATGGTGGCCCACCCCATCGTCGGAGACCAAAGCACCCATGGCGGTTACTGCGGTTCGGCAGTGAAGCCGATTGCGCTGAATATGGTGGCGGAAATCGCCCGCGACCCGGAAACCCACGGTTTGCCGATCTGCGGCATTGGCGGCATCAGCAACTGGCGTGATGCAGCAGAGTTCATGGCCCTGGGTAGTGGTGCCGTACAAGTGTGCACGGCGGCGATGCTGCACGGCTTTCGCATTGTCGAGGACATGCAGGATGGCCTGGCACGCTGGATGGACCAGCATGGGCATCGCAACATCGAGGCATTCCGTGGTCAGGCGGTGGGGCATACCACCGACTGGAAGTACCTGGATATCAACTACAAGTCGGTAGCGCACATCGACGAGGCGGCATGCATTGGCTGCGGCCGCTGCCACATTGCCTGTGAGGACACCTCGCACCAGGCGATTGCCAGCACGCTGAAGGCAGATGGCACGCATGCCTACAGCGTGATCGAGGAGGAATGCGTGGGCTGCAATCTGTGCCAGATCACCTGCCCGGTTGAAAACTGCATCGAGATGGAGGCGCAGGATACCGGCAAGCCGTACCTGAACTGGACGCAGGATCCGCGCAACCCCTACCGCGAGGCCAGCTGAGCCATTGGGGCTGCTGCGCAGCCCTTCGCGGGCACGCCCGCTCCCACAGGTTCTGCGTTGCCCTCATGAACGGCGCGGTCCACCCTGTGGGAGCGGGCGTGCCCGCGAAGGGCCGCGCAGCGGCCCCTATCGCCAGTTCAAGGCTCTAGCCCGATCCCCCGCAAGATCACGCTGGTCACCGTCTGCAGCGCACTCTCGAACGCCATGTCCGACAGCATCTCGCCGCCGTTGAGCAACTGCACCTGGTAACCGAAGTCGGCATAGTGCTGGGTAGACGCCCAGATCATGTAAAGCAACGCCGACGGCTCGACCGGCCGAATACGCCCCTCCTCCACCCAACGGCGAATCTTGGCTTCCTTCAGTTTCGCCCAGGGCACCAGGCTTTCATCAAGGTTCACCCCCAGCACCGGCGCCCCGTGCAGCATCTCTTCGGCCCAGATCTTCGAGCCCAGCGGCCGCGAGCGCGAATGGCCCATCTTCGCCCGGATGTAGCTGGTCAGCACGACGCGCGGGTCGTCGAAGTTCTCGAAGCACAGTGCGTCCTGCTTCCAAACATCCAGCAGGTCCTGCAGCACCGCGCGGAACAGTTCGTCCTTGGTGCTGAAGTAGTAATGCAGGTTGGAGCGCGGCAATTCGGCCTGTTCGGCAATATCACCCATCGAGGTGGCGCCATAGCCCTTATCGGCGAATACCTTTTCTGCCGCCTGCAAAATTTTCTCGATATTGCGGCGGCGGATTTCGATCTTGTGGTTGGCCATCAGGCTTGGGCCGTCCACACCGCCAGTTCATAACCGTCCGGGTCGATGAAATGGAAGCGCCGCCCGCCGGGGAAGGCAAAGGTCGCCCGGCTGATTTTCGCCCCGGCCGCCTCGATTCGCTGCTGTGTGGCCTCAAGGTCGTCGGCGTACAAAATGACCAGCGGCCCACCTGGGCGCACCGGCTCACCCGTGGTGAAGCCCCCGGTCAGGCGACCATCGCTGAACTCGGTGTACGTGGGCCCGTAATCGGTGAACGCCCAGCCGAACACGCTGCCATAGAAGGCCTTGCTCCGTGGGATGTCGCTGACATTGAACTCGATGTTGTCGATTTGCCGATCACTACCGCGAATGCCCATGTGTGCTCCGTGCCGAAGGGTGTTTGACCTAGTCTACTCCGCTTGCTCGAAGCGGATGCAATCCCTGTGGGAGCGGGCGTGTCGAGGCGTCGAACCGCCGCGCACACCGGCGCAGCCGGTGCCATGCACCGCGTTGGATTCTTCGCGGGCACGCCCGCTCCCACAGGGTACTCGGAGCGCTTGTCCTATCCACAGCTGGCCCGGTCACGCACCGGGCACTGTGCGCGGTGCAGGTTCAGTGCGGTGTTGATGATGCCGATATGGCTGAACGCCTGGGGGAAATTGCCAAGCATGCGCTGGCCGGCCGGGTCGTATTGCTCGGCCAGCAAGCCGAGGTCGTTGCTCAGGCCGGTCAGATGCTGGTACAGCGCTTCGGCTTCGGCCTGGCGCCCCAGCAATACATACACGTCAGCCAGCCAGAACGAACACACCAGGAAGGTGCCCTCCCCCGGCGTCAGGCCGTCGCTGCAGCTGTCACTGTCGTAGCGCATCAGCAGGCCATTCTTCAGCAGGCGCTGTTCGATCTGCTCCAGCGTGCGCAAGAAGCGTGGGTCATCCGCCGGCAGAAAGCCGGTCAGGGCGATCTGCAGCAGGCTGGCGTCCATTTCGGTCGAGCCATATGCCTGGACGAAAAACCGGCCGCTGGCGTCCAGGCCGTGCTCGCACACTTCGCGATGGATCTCGTCAGCCACCTGGCGGTAATGGTGCCCGCGTTCGCGGCCTTCTTCTGTGGTGTCGGCCAGCCCCGCGGCACGGTCGAAGGCGACCCAGGCCATGACCTTGGAATGCACGAACTGCTGCCGGCCGCCGCGCACTTCCCAGATGCCTTCGTCCGGCTCGCGCCAGATGCGTTCGACATAAGGCAAGATCAGGCGGGAGATGGCGGCGCTGCGCGGGTGGCGGGGCAAGCCGCCTTTGATCGCCTGGGTCATGGCATCGGCCAGTTCGCCATAGATGTCCAGCTGCACCTGCTGCGACGCGGCGTTGCCTACCCGCACGGGTTGCGAATGTTCGTAACCGGCCAGCCACGGCAAGGTGTATTCCTGCAGGTCGCGCTCACCGGCCAGGCCATACATGATCTGCATCTGTTCGGGGTTGCCGGCCACCGAGCGCAGCAGCCATTCGCGCCAGGCCTGGGCTTCGTCGAAGTAGCCGAGGTTCATGAAGGCAAGCAACGTCATGGTGGCATCGCGCAGCCAGCAGAAGCGATAGTCCCAGTTGCGCTCGCCACCTACACGCTCGGGCAGCGAGGTGGTGACGGCGGCGACAATACCGCCAGTAGGGGCGTAGGTCATGGCCTTGAGCGTGAGCAACGAGCGGCGTACCAAGGGGGTATAGGGGCCTACCTGCGGACACCGGGCGGCGAAGGCCTGCCATTGCTCGACGGTTTGGGCAAAGGCCTGGTCGATATCACAATCGGGCTGCAGCGGCAGGTGCGAGGGCTGATGACGCAGGCTGAAGACTTGGCGCTCGCCCGTGCCGACGCGAAAGCGCGCAACGGTATGGTGGTCGACGGCATGCGGGGGCACCGTGGTGCACAGGATCAGCCGGTCGGGGCCGGCAACGGCGCTGAGGGTCAGTGGGTCGAGGCGCTCCACCCAGGGCACACTGCGGCCGTAGTCGAAGCGCATGACCAGGTCCATTTCGAAATTGGTTTCGCCACTGAGACCCTCGACGATCCGCACCACCGAATTGACTTCGCCCAGTGGCATGAAATCAAGCACCCGGGCACGACCCGTGGCGGTGACCCAGGTGGTTTCCAGTACAAGGGTGTCGTCCAGGTATTGGCGGCTGCTGTGCTCGACCGGGTCGCACGGGGCCAGGCGCCAACGGCCGTTTTCTTCGTTACCCAGCAGGGCGGCGAAGACTGCGGGGGAGTCGAAGCGGGGCAGGCATAGCCAGTCGAGTGAGCCGTCGCGGCTGACCAGGGCTGCGCTACGGCAGTTGCCCAGCAGGGCGTAGTCTTCGATATGGGCGGGCATTGGGTCTCCTTTGTGTGATTGCCTGTACTGGCCTCTTCGCGGGCTTGCCCGCTCCCACAGGATCGCCACAAGCCGTGAAGGTGGTGGTGTCCCTGTGGGAGCGGGCAAGCCCGCGAAGAGGCCAGTACAGGCTTACAAACATCTCAGCCCAACCGGTGCCACTCGCGCTTGTCCCGGGTCAGCAGTTCATTGCCAGCCTCGGGCCCATCCTCACCAGCCGGGTACTCATGCACCTCGCCGCCCTGGGCCCAGGCATCCAGAAACGGCTGTACCGCTCGCCAGCCGTTCTCGATGTTGTCGGCCCGCTGGAACAGGGTCTGGTCACCGGTCAGGCAGTCGTAGATCAGCGTTTCGTAGCCGGTCGCCGGGGTCATCTTGAAGAAGTCTTTGTAGGCAAAGCCCAGCTCTACATTTTCCATCACCAGCTCCGGCCCTGGCCGTTTGGCCTGCAGGTCGAACCACATGCCCTCGTTGGGCTGGATCTGGATTTTCAGGTAGTTGGGCTTGGGCCGCTCCAGCTCCGACTCGCGGAACTGCGCATACGGCGCGGGCTTGAAGCAGATGGCAATTTCGGTGTCGCGCACGCTCATGCGTTTGCCGGTGCGCAGGTAGAACGGCACGCCGGCCCAGCGCCAGTTGTCGATCATCACCTTCAGCGCCACGTAGGTTTCGGTCTGGCTGTCCGGCGCGACATTGGCCTCCTGGCGATAGCCGGGCAACTGCTTGCGCCCCTGCTTGCCGGCGCTGTACTGGCCACGCACGGAATTTTTCAATGCCATTTTCGCCGACCACGGGCGGATGGCACCGACCACCTTGGCCTTCTCACCACGCACGGCATCAGCACCGAACGCAGCCGGCGGCTCCATGGCCACCATCGCCAGCAACTGGAACAGGTGGTTGGGCACCATGTCGCGCAGGGCCCCGGTGCTGTCATAGAACGCACCGCGGGTTTCTACGCCAACCGTTTCCGCAGCGGTGATCTGCACATGGTCGATGTAGTGGTTGTTCCAGAAAGACTCGAACAGGCCGTTGGAAAAACGACTGACCAGAATGTTCTGCACAGTCTCTTTGCCCAGGTAATGGTCGATGCGGTAGATCTGCCGCTCGCCCATCACTTTCAGCAGGCAGGCGTTGAGCGCCTCGGCGCTGGCCAGGTCGGTGCCGAACGGCTTTTCCACCACTACCCGGCGAAAACCGCCGGCAGACTCGTCGAGCAAGCCAGCCTGCCCCAGGCGCTGCGCAACCTCGGGGAAGAAGCGCGGCGAGGTGGCCAGGTAGAAGATGGCATTGCCGTGGCTGGTTTTATCGATGCGCTTGGCGAGGGCCTGGTAAGTGGCCGGGTCGAGGAAATCGCCGGTCTGGTAATCCAGGCGCTTGGCCAGGCGAGCCCAGAGCTTTTCGTCCAGGCACTTGGCGCTGCCCTCGCCGCCCTGGTCACGCTCGACCATGAACGCGTGCAAGCGTTCGGCAAAGTCTCCGGCGCTGGCCGGGTTGTGGTCGACGCCAACAATGCGCAGGTTGCGGTCCAGCAACCCGTCGCGGCTGAGGTTGTACAGCGCCGGCATCAGCAGGCGCTTGACCAGGTCGCCATTGGCGCCAAACAGGAACAGGGTACAAGGGGGTGCGGCTGGAATGGTCTGTTTAGTCATTCGCCTTTCTTCTCGACGTGGCCACCGAAGCCCAGGCGCATGGCCGAGAGGATTTTGTCACCATAAGTGCCCTGCTGTTGGCGCGAGCGGAAGCGCGCGAACAGTGCGCTGGACAGCACCGGCACCGGCACCGCCTGTTCGACAGCGGCGTCGATGGTCCAGCGGCCTTCGCCACTGTCGGACACCGAGCCACTGAATTGCGACAGTTGCGGGTCGGCTACCAGCGCATCGGCGGTGAGGTCGAGCAGCCATGAGGTGACCACGCTGCCACGCCGCCACACTTCGGCGATTTCGGCCACGTTCAGGTCAAAGCGCTGGTCTTCAGGTATCTCGTTGCCGCCTTTGCTGCGCAGCAGGTCGAAGCCTTCGGCATAGGCCTGCATCAGGCCGTACTCGATGCCGTTGTGCACCATTTTCACGTAGTGCCCGGCACCGGGTGGGCCGGCGTGGATATAGCCATGCTCGGCGCGCTGGTGCTCACCGCTGCGGCCATGGGTCCGCGGGATGTCACCCACGCCCGGCGCCAGCGCCTTGAACAGCGGTTCCAGGCGCTCGAACACGTCCTTTTCGCCACCGATCATCATGCAGTAGCCACGGTCCAGGCCCCATACGCCGCCAGAGGTGCCGACGTCCAGGTAATGCAGGCCACGTTTTGCCAGCTCGGCAGCGCGGCGCATGTCGTCCTTGTAGAAGGTGTTGCCGCCGTCAATGATCGCATCGCCCGGCTCCAGCAAGTCGGCCAGCTGCGCGATGGTCTGCTCGGTGGGCTCGCCAGCCGGCAGCATTACCCACACGGCGCGCGGCGCTTTCAGCTTTTGCACCAGTGCACCGAGGTCGTGCGCGCCCTGGGCGCCCTCGCCCTCAAGGCCGGTGATGGCTTCACGGTTGCGATCATGCACCACAGTGCGGTGGCCGGCGCGCATCAGGCGCCTTGCGATATTGCCGCCCATGCGGCCCAGCCCGACGATTCCCAGTTGCATGAGCCGATGCTCCCCTTTCGAAATGGATGACAACACAGTCCAGCTTTTCAGATTAGTCCAGCATGCCGTCCGAGGGTTCAGCGACGAACGGCAAGACCACGATAAACAAAAAAGTTCCCACAGACTCCGAAAGAATTCAGAATGCGCCCCGCGTGAAGCGTCTACGCTTTGACTTGTCACCAGCCAAAACCGCGAGGTGTGCTCATGGGTACCCTGATGCCTGCAACCCCAACCCAGACCCTCTATGTCTCCGTGCGCCGTGATGAGCTGCGCAAACTGAAGGACGAACGCGACCAACTGCGCCAGCAGGTCGCCCAGTTGAATATGCTGCTGGCGCAACAGCGCGCTGGCGACAAGGCCGCAAGCCTCTAGTTTCTCTTCCTTTTGTGGGGGCTGCCTGGCTCCCACCTCTCACCTGTGAACCCTACCCGCTCGAAACTGCCGCGCACCACAAATGTGCAATACAGGTAGCGAGCTGCATTTTGGCGCACCCTCGCAACACCCCCGCACTGCCTTCGCCCAACCCGTTTCACATCCGGTCACAAACGCCAACGTTTGCGTCTATCTCGCACATAACAATAGTGACCAGCGGGTCACCTTTTTATCACTTTCTCTCCTACACTCGGTTTTCGGCCCGCCATTTGCTCAACGGAAGAGTGACCTAAAAAAGTCGAACTTTCAGGAAAGCGGGCGGGTCAGGAACTAAGTAGGCCAAACGCCGGGGATACACCCAGGCACGGCCCACGCACCCCAACCAGTCCAATCGCCTGCGGCCGGAACGCCGACAGCGCTGTGCCTGCGCGCACGACTCAGGGGCAAGGAACGCACTACGCAGTATTCAGAACTAGAGAGAACCAACACGAAACATCGCCACGGGTGCCAGCACCCGGCCAAGCATAGGGACGGAGAGAAGTATGATCAGTGCCGCTGTCGAGCCTCACGTAGATTCATTCAAACCGGACAACCGCGAGCCGCTCACCCCGGATTTCGCCACGACAGGCAAGGCACCCGGCGCCCAGCGCCAACACAACCCGAACATGCGCAAGATTCTGTTCGTGACCTCGGAAATCGCAGACCTGGTGAAAACCGGCGGCCTGGGTGACGTGTCCGCAGCCCTGCCCCGTGCCCTGGCCCACCTGCACGATGTGCGGGTGCTGATCCCTGGTTACCCGCAGGTGATGGAAAGCGACAACCCGATCCACATCGTCGGTGAACTGGGCGGTCACGCAGCCCTGCCGCCGTGCAAGATCGGGCGCATGGACATGGCCGACGGCCTGGTCATCTATGTGCTGATCTGCCCCGAGCTGTATCAGCGCGACGGCACACCCTATGGTGCCAACAACGGCCGCGACTGGCCCGACAACCACATCCGCTTCGCCCGCCTGGGCCTGGCTGCCGCCGAAATCGCTGCGGGCGAAGGCAAGATCCACTGGACACCGGAAGTGGTCCACGCGCATGACTGGCCCGCCGGCCTGGCGCCGGCCTACATGCATTGGCGCGGGCTGAACACGCCTACCCTGTTCACCATCCACAACTTGGCCTACCAAGGGGTGTACAGCCGTGGTTGCAGCCCGGAGCTGGCGATTCCCGACCACGCCATGCAGCAAGAGGGCATGGAGTTCTACGGCAAACTGTCGTTCCTCAAGGCTGGCCTGGCTTACTCCAGTCACATCACCACGGTCAGCGCCACCTATGCCCGGGAAATCACCACCCCGGAATTCGGC
The DNA here is from genome assembly GCA_029202525.1 of Candidatus Pseudomonas phytovorans. Taxonomy (NCBI): domain Bacteria; kingdom Pseudomonadati; phylum Pseudomonadota; class Gammaproteobacteria; order Pseudomonadales; family Pseudomonadaceae; genus Pseudomonas; species Candidatus Pseudomonas phytovorans. The sequence goes on along the minus strand of CP119325.1, from coordinate 2,666,435 downwards.
TGCGGCCTGGATGGCTTCCTGGCCAGCAAAGCCCAGCAAGGCCTGCTTGGCGGCATCCCCAACGGCATCGATGAAAGCTGGGACTCGGCCACCGACAAGCACCTGCAGCACAACTTCAGCATCAACGACTGGGAAGGCAAGGCGCGCAACACCCATGCAGTACGCGAGCTATTCGGCCTGGAGGCTTCTGAAGGCCCGTTGTTCGCCGTGGTTTCGCGGCTGGTTTACCAAAAAGGCCTGGACCTGACCTTGGGCGTGGCCGACTACATCGTCGAACAAGGCGGGCAGATTGCGATCATCGGCCGTGGCGAGCCGGAAGAGGAACAGGCCATGCGCGAGCTGGCGCTGCGCCACCCGGGCCGCATTGGCGTGCGTATCGGCTTCAACGAGACCGATGCACGGCGCATGTTCGCCGGCAGCGACTTCCTGCTGATGCCGTCGCGTTACGAGCCCTGCGGCCTCAGCCAGATGTACGCGCAACGCTTCGGCTCGCTGCCGGTGGCGCGCAACACCGGCGGCCTGGCCGACACCATCGAGTGCGGGGTTACGGGCTTCCTGTTCAACGAGTCGACCGTCGAGAGCTACCGCGAAGCACTCCGCCGCGCCTTTTATGTGTACGGCAAGAAAGACTTGCTGAACGCCATGCGCTGCCTGTCGATGACCCAGCCGTTCAACTGGTGCCAAGCGGTGGAACCCTACGCCCGCCTCTACGAGGACCTGGTCAAGCAGGCGCAACTGAGCCACTACTGAGCGGGGGCTGGAAGATGCACAGGCATGGCGCACACTTGCTGGACGCCACGTCGGCGCGCTTCGCCCTCTGGGCACCCGATGCGCGCAGCGTGAGCGTAGAACTGGAGCAGCAGCCGGCCATCGCGCTACTGCCCGAAGACGATGGCTGGTACACCGGCGTGGCGCCGTGCCAGGCCGGTGACCGTTACCACTACCGCATCGACGGTGAACTGCAGGTGGCTGACCCGGCGTCGCGCTACCAGCCTGACGGCGTACAGGGGCCAAGCCAGGTAGTGGATGTGGCCGCTTACCCCTGGCAACACCCTTGGCAAGGCCGGCCGTGGCACGAAGCCGTGATCCAGGAGCTACATGTCGGGTTGCTCGATGGCTACGCCGGGGTTGCCCGGCAGCTGCCACGCCTGGCCGAACTGGGCATCAGTGCCATCGAGCTGATGCCGCTGGGGCAGTTCCCGGGCGACCGCAACTGGGGCTATGACGGCGTGCTGCCCTACGCACCGCAAAACACCTACGGCAGCCCCGAACAGTTGTGCGCACTGGTCGACCAAGCCCACGGCCACGGACTGATGGTGCTGGTGGATGTGGTGTACAACCACTTCGGCCCCGACGGCAATTACCTTCACCAGTACGCCAGCCCGTTCTTTCGCGAGGACCGGCAGACGCCCTGGGGCGCAGCCATCGATTTCCGCCGCCCGCAGGTGCGCGAATACTTCATCCAGAATGCGCTGATGTGGTTGTGCGACTACCGCTGCGACGGCTTGCGCCTGGATGCCGTGCATGCCATCGACCAGCCAGACTTCCTGATCGAACTGGCGCAGCGGATACGCGCCGCCGTCGAGCCGGGCCGCCAGGTGTGGCTGGTGCTGGAGAACGAGCACAACCAGGCCGGCCTGCTGGAGCAAGGCTTCGATGCCCAGTGGAACGACGACGGCCACAATGCCTTGCACGTGCTGCTGACCGGCGAAACCGAAGGTTACTACGCCGACTACCAGCAACGCCCCATCGACCAGTTGGCGCGTTGCCTGGCCGAAGGCTTTGTATTCCAGGGCCAGGCGAACCGCCATGGCACGCCCCGCGGGGAGCCCAGCGGGCACCTGGCGCCCAGCGCCTTTGTGTTGTTCTTGCAGAACCACGACCAGGTCGGCAACCGCGCCCTGGGCGAACGCCTGACCCGCCTGTGCCCGCCGCCAGCCCTGCGTGCGGCCACCGGCCTGCTACTGCTGGCGCCGATGATTCCGCTGCTGTTCATGGGCGACGACGATGGCAGTTGCCGGCCGTTCCTGTTCTTTACCGACTTCCATGACGAATTGGCCGACGCCGTGCGCGAAGGGCGCCGGGGTGAGTTCGCCCACTTCACCGCGTTCGCCGACCCCGAGCAACGCGAGCACATTCCCGACCCCAACGCCGAACACACCTTTGAGGCTTCACGGCCGCAAAGCCGCGAAGTAATTGCCGGCTGCCACGGCCTGTACCAGCAATTGCTCGATCTGCGCCGTCGCCACGTCATCCCGCACCTGCCCGGCAGCCGTTCACTGGGTGCCGAAGTGCACGGCGACAAAGCGCTGACCGCACGCTGGCGACTGGGCGATGGCAATACCCTGCGCATCGACCTGAACCTCGCAGCTACTGCGCAAGCGGTAGAGCTGCCCGCTGCCGCCACCCGGCTGTTCGACAGCAGCGACACCCAACACCCTGATAGCCAACTGGCCGCCTATAGCTGTGTGGTCAGCCTGCTTCCCCCTGCCCTGGAGCGCCCATGAGCGAAACCGCCCTGCACCGCTTGGCAAACCGCGTCGGGTTGAGCCGCGACTGGATCGACGCCAATGCACGGCCCCAGCGCGTCGGTGACGAGGTGCTGCGCGCTGTGCTCGAAGGCCTGGGCCACGCCGCCGCCGATGAGGCCGCCATCGCCGCCAGCCTGCGCGCGGTGGAAACTGCCGAAGACAGCGAACACCTGCCGCCACTGCTGACCGCCGACCTGGGCCAGCCACTGGCGCTGGCGCGCTACTTCAGCGCTGCCAGCGTCGCGCGCTGCACCCTGGAAGACCACGCCTCACTCACCCTGAGCCTGGACGATCAGGCACGCTTGCCCGGTGAACTGCCAATTGGCTACCACCAGGTAGAAATCGACAGCCGCCACTTTACCGTGGCTGTGGCCCCGCCCCGCTGCCACAGCCTGGAAGACAACGTGCAGCAGCCGCCACCACGCTGCTGGGGCCTGGCCGTGCAGCTGTACAGCCTGCGCCGCCCCGGCGACGGCGGCTATGGCGACTGCCTGGCCTTGGAGCAACTGGCCCGCTTGGCTGCCGAGCGCGGTGCCGATGCCCTGGCCATCAGCCCGATCCACGCGCTGTCGGCCGTCGACCAGGAACACTACAGCCCCTACTCCCCCTCCAGCCGCCTGCTGCTCAACACCCTGTACGCCAGCCCCGCTGCCCTGCTGGGCGAACGGGAAGTGCGCATGGCGATTGAAGCCTGCGGCCTGGCGCAACAGCTGGACGACCTGGAGCAACACACGCTGGTTGACTGGCCGCGCGCCGCCCGCGCCCGCCTGCGCTTGCTTGAAGCGCTGTACCAGGGCTTCAGCCAAGGTAACCACCCATTACGCAGGGACTTCGACAGCTTCCGCGAAGCCGGTGGGCAGGCGCTGGAGCACCACTGCCGCTTCGAGGTGCTGCAGGCACACGCTGTGGAGCACGGCCTGGGCGCCGACTGGCGCAACTGGCCCAAGGCCTGGCACGACCCGTACCACCCGGAAGTTGAAGCCTTTGCCAACGCCTACCCGGCCAAAGTCGAGTTCCATGCTTTTTGCCAATGGCTGACCGAACGGGGCCTGCAGCGTGCCCAGCAAGCGGCCCGCGGCAACGGCATGGCTGTCGGCCTGATCGCCGACCTGGCAGTGGGTGCCGACGGCGCCGGCAGCCAGGCCTGGAGCCGCCAGGACGAACTGCTGGCGGGCCTGAAGGTAGGCGCACCACCCGACATCCTCAACCGCGCCGGGCAGGACTGGGGCATCTGTGCGTTCTCGCCCGAAGGCCTCAAGCGCAACGGCTACCGCGCCTTCATCGAGATGCTGCGGGCCAACCTTGCCCACGCCGGCGGCCTGCGCATCGACCATGTGATGGGCCTGCGCCGGTTGTGGCTGATCCCGCAGGGCGCAAAAGCCAGCGACGGCGCCTACCTCAATTACCCGCTGGACGACTTGCTGCGCCTGCTGGCGTTGGAGTCGGTGCGCCACCAGGCGATCATTCTCGGTGAAGACTTGGGTACCGTGCCCGACGGCCTGCGTGAACAGCTGGCGGCCAAGGCGGTGCTGGGCATGCGCGTGCTGCCCTTCGAACAGACCAAGCCGGGCCAGTTCAAGCCGATTCTCGACTGGCCGGACAATGCCCTGGCCACCACGGGCACCCACGATCTGGCACCACTGGCCGGCTGGCTGGAAAACCGCGACATCGACTGGAGCCACCGTTTGCAACTGATCGATGCGGCAACCGAGTTGCACTGGCGCCACGACCGCCAGAAAGAACACGATGGCTTGCGCCGCACCCTGGAGGCCAACTACGGCGAGCTGAAGGACAACGACGCGGTGATCGATGCGGCCATCCGCTACGTTGGCCATACCCGTGCACCGCTGGTACTGGTGCCGCTGGAAGACCTGCTGGGCTGCGACGAGCAGCCCAACCTGCCGGGTACCACCAGCGGCCACCCCAACTGGCGGCGGCGCTTTGCCCGGCCGGTGGCAGAACTGCTGGATGACGAAGATGCAGCACGACGCATGGAGCTGCTGGCCCAGGCCCGCGAACAGGCCTGGGAGCGTGACCGATGAAGCCACTGACCGCGACCCTGCGCCTGCAGTTTCACAGTGATTTCACCCTCGATCACGCCGTGCCGCTGGTGCCGTACTTCGCCCAGCTGGGCATCAGCCACCTGTATGCCTCGCCCATTCTCAAGGCCCGCGCCGGCTCGCGCCACGGCTACGATGTGGTCGACCCGACCTGCGTCAACCCCGAGCTGGGCGGCGAGGCGGCACTGGAGCGGCTGGTCGCCGCCCTGCGCCAGCACGGCATGGGGCTGATTCTCGACACGGTGTCCAACCACATGGCCGTGGGCGGTGCCGACAACCCCTGGTGGCAGTGCCTGCTGGCCTGGGGCCGGCGCAGCCCGTATGCAGAGTTCTTCGATATCCAATGGCACTCCAGCGACCCGCTGCTGGCCGGGCAACTGCTGTTGCCGTTTCTTGGCTGCGACTACGGCGTGGCCCTGAAGAAGGGCGAGATACCGCTTGAATTCGACAAGCAGCACGGCACGCTGCAAATCTCACATTACGATCATCGCTTCCCGGTTTGCCCGGTCGACTATGGCTGGATTCTCGCCCTCAGCCCGGAGCCGGCACTCAAGGCCCTGGCCGAGCACTTCACGGCATTGGCCGAATCGACCACCCCGCTGGTCGATGCCCTGCCGCTGCATACCGAACTGGCACGCCTGGTACGCGAAGGTGCCGACCTGGAATCGGCGCTGGTGGCATTCGACAGCCGCGCCGAAAATGGCTTCAAGCGCCTGCACCTGCTCCTGGAGCGCCAGACCTACCGCCTGGCCAGCTGGCGCACCGCTGCCGACGACATCAACTGGCGGCGCTTTTTCGACATCAACGAACTCGGTGGCCTGAGGGTGGAGCGCGCTGTCGTGTTCGAGGCCACCCACGCCAAGCTGTTCGAGCTGATCGAACGCGGCCTGGTGGACGGCCTGCGCATCGACCATATCGACGGCCTGGCCGACCCGCGCGGTTACTGCCGCAAGCTGCGCCGTCGGGTCGATGGCCTGTTGGCGCAGCGGCCCTTGCAGGCGGCCCTGGAGCATTTCCCGATCTACGTGGAAAAGATTCTGGGCGCAGGCGAACACCTGCACCGCGACTGGCTCACCGATGGCACCACCGGCTACGAATTCATGAACCAGGTCTCGCTGCTGCAGCACGACCCGGCCGGCGAAGCGCCGCTGACCGAGTTGTGGGCGAGCGTTACCGAACGGCCGGACTTCCCTGAAGAAGTGCGCCAGGCGCGTCATCTTGTGCTCAATGCCAGCCTTGCCGGTGACTGCGAATCGGTGGCCCAGGCGCTGCTGCAGGTCGCGCGCAACGACCTGATGACCCGGGATCTGACCTTGGGCGCGATCCGCCGGGCCTTGCAGGCACTGGTGGCGCATTACCCGGTGTATCGCACCTACTTCAACGCTTGCGGGCGCCCAGCTGAAGACGAAGGGTTTTTCCAGCAGGCGCTGGCCGACGCCCGGCACGACCTCGGTGAAGCCGACTGGCCGTTACTGGAGCAGCTTGAGCAATGGCTGGGGGGGCAAGCCTGGCGACAGATGCCGCCGGGCCGGGCCCGCAAACAATTGCGCCACGCCTGCGTGCGCTTCCAGCAGCTGACTGCACCCAGCGCGGCCAAAGCCGTGGAAGACACCGCCTTCTACCGCAGTGCCCGGCTGCTGTCGCGCAACGACGTGGGCTTCGAGGCCGAGCGTTTCAGCGCCTCGCCCATGCACTTCCATAACGAAGCCCAGCGGCGCCTGCGCGACTTCCCTGACAACCTGCTGGCTACCGCCACCCATGATCACAAACGCGGCGAAGACACCCGTGCGCGCCTGGCTGTGATCAGCGAACGCGGCCCGTGGCTGGCCAGCCGGGTGGAGCATTGGCGTGAGCTGGCGCAGCCGCTACGCGCCCAGCTGGATGATGGCCTGGCACCCAGCCCCGGCGACGAACTGATGCTGCTGCAAACCCTGCTGGGCAGTTGGCCGCTGGCACTGGACCTGCACGACGACAACGCCCTGCGCCAGTACGCCGAGCGTGTCCGCCAGTGGCAGCAAAAGGCCCTGCGCGAAGCCAAGTTGCGCAGCAGCTGGAGCGCACCCAACGAGGCCTACGAAAGCGCCTGTGCCCGCTATATCGATGGGCTGCTGCTGGACAGCGAGAACCAGCAACTGCGCAAATCCGTGGCGGATGCCGCGCAGCTGCTGGCCTGCCCCGGTGCCCTCAATGGCCTGGTGCAGGCCCTGCTGCGCATGACCACACCCGGTGTGCCCGACCTGTATCAAGGCAACGAGTACTGGGACTTAAGCCTGGTCGACCCGGACAACCGCCGCGCTGTGGACTACGCTTGCAGGCGTCGCACCCTGGACGATGCCACGCCGGTAGCCGAACTGCTGGCGCACTGGCGCGACGGTCGCCTCAAGCAGGCCTTGATCGGCCGGGTGCTGGACTGCCGCCAGGCGCACGCCGAACTGTTCCGCCGTGGCGCGTACCTGCCACTGACCGTGCAGGGCAAACACGCTGACAAGGTGATCGCATTTGCCCGGTTGGGCGAAGGCGAGCGGGCCGTCATCGTCGCGCCACGCCTGGCCAGTAACCTGCTTGGCGGCAACCCTACACCGTTGATCCCGGCACAGAACTGGGACGACACCCGGCTGGTACTGCCGTTTGCCTTGTCGCCTGCCAACTCGACGGGACTTTTCCCCTGCACGGCGGTCAGCTCTTCCAAGGAGTTGATGTTGAGCGCCTTGCTGGCGGAGTTTCCGGTCAACGTGTTGATACAACAATCTTGAGCATCAGGAGCGTCATGATGAGTGTCGATGAAAAGCGTATTCGCGAATTTGCCTACCAGATCTGGGAGTCCGAAGGTAAACCCGCCGGCGAGGAAGAGCGTCACTGGGACATGGCCCGCAAGCTGGCCGAGGCAGAGGCTCTGGCACCTAAAGCCGCGCCACGCAAACGGGCGCCGGCCAAGCCTAAGGCAGCCGCTGAGTCCAAGGCACCTGCCGAGCCCAAGGTGGCTGCCCTGCCGGGGGTTAAACCCGCTGCGGCGAAAAAGCCTCGGGCGGTGAAAAAGCCCACTGCTGGTTAAGCCTGTTCCGGCCTCTTCGCGGGCTTGCCCGCTCCCACAGGATCTCCACAAGGCTGGAGGTTGATGCTGCACCTGTGGGAGCGGGCAAGCCCGAGAAGAGGCCAGAACAGCACTGCACCACTCCCTCCCCTTCCACCACGGCCACCAGAGGATTGCCATGAGCCCCCGCACCCCAAAGAAAACCCGCTCAGTCGCCCCATCGCGCATCCGCGAAGGCCTGCCCTTCCCCCTCGGCGCCACCTGGGACGGCCTTGGCGTCAATTTCGCCCTGTTCTCGGCCAACGCCACCAAGGTCGAGCTGTGCCTGTTCGACTCCACCGGCGAGCAGGAAATCGAGCGCATCGAGCTGCCCGAATACACCGACGAGATCTACCATGGCTACCTGCCCGACGCGCACCCCGGCCTGGTCTATGGCTACCGGGTATACGGCCCGTATGAGCCGGAAAACGGCCACCGCTTCAACCCCAACAAACTGCTGATCGACCCGTATGCCAAGCAACTGGTCGGCAGCCTGAAGTGGTCCGAAGCCCTGTTCGGCTACACCATCGGCCACCCCGACGGCGACCTGTCGTTCGACGAACGCGACAGCGCGCCCTTCGTGCCCAAATGCAAGGTGATCGACCCGGCCTTCACCTGGGGCCGCGACCAGCGCGTGCTGATCCCGTGGGAGCGCACGATCATCTACGAGGCGCACACCCGCGGCATCAGCATGCGCCACCCGGCTGTACCGGAAGCGCTGCGTGGCACCTTCGCTGGCCTGGCCAATGACGAGTTGCTCAAGCACATCAAGGAACTGGGGGTTTCCAGCATCGAGCTGCTGCCCATCCACGCTTTCGTCAACGACCAGCACCTGCTGGACAAGGGCCTGAACAACTACTGGGGCTACAACAGCATCGCCTTTTTCGCCCCACACCCACGCTACCTGGCCAGCGGCAAGATCGCCGAGTTCAAGGAAATGGTCGCGCACCTGCACGACGCCGGGCTGGAGGTGATCCTCGACGTGGTCTACAACCACACCGCCGAAGGCAACGAACGCGGCCCGACCCTGTCGATGCGCGGCATCGACAACGCCTCGTACTACCGGCTCATGCCGGACGACAAGCGCTATTACATCAACGATTCCGGCACCGGCAACACCCTGGACTTGAGCCACCCCTGCGTGCTGCAACTGGTCACCGACTCGCTGCGCTACTGGGCCGGCGAAATGCACGTGGACGGCTTTCGCTTCGACCTGGCGACCATCCTTGGCCGCTACCACGACGGTTACAGCGAGCGCCACGGCTTCCTCGTCGCCTGTCGCCAGGACCCGATGCTGAGCCAGGTCAAGCTGATTGCCGAGCCTTGGGACTGCGGGCCAGGTGGTTACCAGGTAGGCAACTTCGCCCCGGGCTGGGCCGAGTGGAACGACCGCTTCCGCGACACCGCGCGCGCTTTCTGGAAAGGCGACGAAGGCCAGCTGGCCGACTTTGCCGCACGCATGGCCGCATCAGGCGACATGTTCAACAACCGAGGACGCCGGCCGTACTCCTCGGTCAACTTCATCACCGCCCACGACGGTTTCACCCTGCGCGACCTGGTGTCGTACAACCACAAGCACAATGAAGACAACGACGAGAACAACCAGGACGGCACCGACAACAACCTGTCGTGGAACTGCGGTGCCGAAGGGCCAACCGACGACCCGGACATCAACGCACTGCGCATGCGCCAGATGCGCAACTACTTCGCCACCCTATTGCTGGCCCAGGGTACGCCGATGATCGTCGCCGGCGACGAGTTCAGCCGTACCCAGCATGGCAACAACAATGCCTACTGCCAGGACAGCGAAATCGGCTGGGTGAACTGGGACCTGGACCAGGACGGCGAGGAACTGCTGGCCTTCGTCAAGCGCCTGACCCGCCTGCGCCTGGCCTACCCGGTGCTGCGCCGTTCACGCTTCCTGGTGGGTGACTACAATGAGGCGATCGGAGTCAAGGACGTGACCTGGCTGGCGCCAGACGGCAGCGAAATGAGCGTGGCGCAGTGGGAAGACCCGCATGGGCGCTGCCTGGGCATGCTGATCGACGGCCGTGCGCAAGTCAGTGGTATTGCCCGGCCGGGTGCCGAGGCCACTGTGCTGCTGATCGTCAATGCCCACCATGACGTTGTGCCATTCAAGTTGCCGACGGTACCCGACGGCGATTACTGGAGCTGCCTGGTCGACACCGACAGGCCAGAGTTGCGCAAAGGGCAGCATCTGCAGTTCGACAGTACCTTTGAAGTCAAAGGGCGGTCGATGTTGCTGATGGTGTTGCAGCACGACGAGGAATAACCCCGAACGCTGGCCAGGGTCGTCGCACAAGCGACCCTGCTGCTGGCGCCGAAAGCGTCGCGCTAGCAATCATTCTTCATAGCGACGGCGCGGCAAATAGCGAACCCCGCTATGCCGGTTCTTTTTCCCGAGAAAAACAATGGCTTGAGTCTAACCACGGAAGATGAACAGATTCTTCACGCTTTCTTGACGCAAGCGGTCACCTCTCCTTAGCTGAACATTATCTAGCAGTAAAGATCTCGCGCCGGGCCTCTAGCTCGCGCCTTCGTGCGCGCTGGCGAAGGCTGGCGCGCTGGTTTGGGTCGCCCACTGTTTTTGCCGTACAGCTCGTGACAACAGGCCAGGTCCTCGGGCTGTACCCCACAAAAACAAAGGAGATCCGCCATGAAAAGCACCTCGAACCCCTTGCGCTTCGACAGCATTTTCTACGCGGTTTCCACGTCGCTGCTTCTGGCAACCCCGGTGGAAACTTTCGCGTATGAACTGCAGGGTGACCCCACCTCGCCCGGTTTTCTACAACAACCCGCGATGCCGCTGATGTCGCTCGACCCGATCAGCGCCAGTGGCTTGAGCATCGGCACCCTGAATGCGTTTTCGCAAAACATGAGCGCACGCCATGGTCAGGCGGCACCCGACCTGATCGCCAGCCAGTGGGCACAGTTTTTCCCCACCACCGCGCGCAGTGGCGCGCAACCCCCAGACCAGCTGGAGGCACCCAGCCAGCAACTGATGATCGGCCCGGACCTGTTCGTGCGTGAAACTGCAGCGGGCAATGTGCACCGCGCGGGGATTTTCGTGGGGCACAACAACCTGCAGAGCAGCTTCAACGGCATGCGCCCGCTGCTGGGCGACAAGCAGCGCAATGCGGTGAACCTGAGCGGGGAAAGCCTGGGCGTGTACTGGAGCATGACCCACGAACAGGGTTGGCACCTGGATGCCGTGGCCATGGGTTCGCGGATCGATGTAATGGGCCGGGGCGAGAACGGCCAGCGCCTTGACGAAAGCGGCCATGCGATGACCTTCTCGGTGGAAGGCGGCTACCCGATCCGCCTGGGCGGCAACTGGGTAATCGAACCGCAGGCACAATTGATAAACCAGCAGTTCTTCCCCGGCAACCAGGTGCAGGAAGACACCCTGCAGGCCTTCGATAGCCAGCCGAGCTGGAGCGGCCGGGTCGGTGCCAGATTGTCCGGGCGCTACGAAGTGCGCGGCATGCCTATCGAACCCTATGTACGGACCAACGTGTGGTACGACTTCAGCAATGCCGACGAGGTGAAGCTGGACCAGGTCGACAAGATCTCAAGCTCGCGTTACTCGACCACGGTGGAACTGGGCTTGGGGCTGGTGGCGCGGGTGACGCCTTCTGTGGCCTTGTTTGTCAGCGCCGATTACAGCAGCGATGTGGATGACAATGACCTGAATGGGCTGATTGGCAGCCTTGGGGTGCGGATGCGGTGGTAGGCAGGCTCGGCCCTTTCGCGGGCACGCCCGCTCCCACAGGGACCGCACAAGAAATGAACATTGCGCAATCTCTGTGGGAGCGGGCATGCCCGCGAAGAGGACGGTACAGGCAACGAATCAGGCCGGCTTCATTATCAGAACCCCAAGCGGCGGCAGATTCAGCGCCAGCGACAATGGCTGCCCATGGCTGGCAATTTCATCACTGGCCACCGCCCCCAGGTTGCCGACATTTGAGCCGGCATACAGCCCCGCATCGCTGTTCAACAACTCCTGCCAGCGCTCGCCAAACGGCACGCCAATGCGGTAGCCCTCGCGCGGCACCGGGGTGAAGTTGGCCACCACCAGCACCGGCTCGCCGCTGCTGCTCCAGCGCAGCCAGGCATACACGCTGTTCTGTGCGTCGTCACCGATCAGCCATTGGAAGCCCTGCGGCTGGCAATCCTGTTCGTGGAGTGCTGGCACTTCGCGATACAGGCGATTGAGGTCGCTCACCAGGCGTTGCACGCCTTTGTGCTCAGGGTATTGCAACAAGTACCAGTCCAGTTCGCTGTCATGGTTCCACTCACGCCACTGGCCGAACTCACAGCCCATGAACAGCAACTTCTTGCCCGGATGCGCCCACATGAAGGTGAGGTAGGCGCGCAGGTTGGCGAACTTCTGCCAGCGGTCGCCGGGCATCTTGTCGATCAGCGAGTGCTTGCCATGCACCACTTCGTCGTGGGAAATGGGCAGGATGAAGTGCTCGGAGTAGGCATAGATCAGCCCGAAGCTCATCTCGTTGTGGTGGTGGTTGCGGTGCACCGGATCGTTCTGGATGTAATGCAGGGTGTCGTGCATCCAGCCCATGTTCCACTTGTAGGCAAAGCCCAGGCCTCCCTGCTCGGTCGGCTGGCTGACGCCAGGCCAGGCGGTGGACTCCTCGGCGATGATCAAGGCCCCCGGGGCCTCGTGGGCAGCCACGCCGTTGAGGTGACGGATGAAGTCGATGGCCTCCAGGTTCTCACGCCCGCCGTGGCGGTTGGGCACCCATTCGCCGGCCTTGCGCGAATAGTCGCGGTACAGCATCGAGGCCACCGCATCGACGCGCAGGCCGTCGATGTGGAAGTGTTTCAGCCAATGCAGCGCCGAGGCCATCATGAATCCACGCACTTCGTTACGGCCAAGGTTGTAGATCAGCGTGTTCCAGTCCTGGTGGTAGCCCTCAAGGGGGTTGTCATATTCGTACAGGGCGGTGCCGTCGAAACGCGCCAGGCCGTGTTCGTCGGTGGGGAAATGCGCCGGCACCCAGTCCAGAAGCACGCCAATGCCGCCTTGGTGGCAGGCGTCGATGAACGCGGCAAAGTCCTCGGCACTGCCGTAGCGCGAGGTGGGCGCGAACATCGACAGTGGCTGATAGCCCCATGAGCCGCCGAACGGGTGCTCCATGATCGGGAGCAACTCGATATGGGTAAAGCCCAGTTCCTGCACATAGGGCACCAGCCGCTCGGCCAGTTCACGCCAGTTGTAGTAGCGCCCGACTTCGCCTGCCTCGTCCAGTTCGCAGCGCCATGAGCCCGGGTGCAGTTCGTAGATCGACAGGGGTGCGTTGTAGGCATGGCGCTGCGCGCGTTGTGCCATCCAGTCGTGGTCCTGCCACGCATGGCTGAGCTCACCGGCCACCTTGGACGCGGTGCTTGGCGGCAATTCGGTAGCACGGGCCAGCGGGTCTGCTTTCAGTGGCAGTATGCCGTCCTTGCCCAGCACCTCGAACTTGTAGGTTTCGCCCACGCCCAGGCGCGGTACGAACAGTTCCCATACCCCGGCGCTGTGGCGCAGGCGCATGGGGTGGCGGCGGCCGTCCCAGTTGTTGAAGTCACCCACCACCGACACCCGCCGGGCATTCGGCGCCCACACCGAGAAACACACACCCTCGATGCCCTCGACCTGCATCGGTTGGGCCCCGAAGCGCCCGGACAAGTCGCGGTGGTTGCCTTCGGCGAACAGGTGCAAGTCCATGTCGCCCAGTTGCGGGCCGAAGCTGTAGGGGTCTTCGGTGACTTGCTCGCCACCGGCCCAACCGATTTGCAGCAGATAGGCTTGTGCATCATCCAGGTGCGCAGTGAACAAGCCCGGCACTGCGCCTTGCACCATTTCGGCCAGGACGCGCCCATCATGGCGCGCCAGCACCCTCGCATTCAGAGCACCGGGCAGGAAGGCGCGGATAAACGCCCCGCCCTTGCCATCGCCGTGGGGGCCTAGCACTGCAAAGGGATCGGCGTGTTCGGCGCGGGCCAGGGCATCCAGGTCCCGTTGCCGAAGGCCGCCGTTTTCACGCGTGGTTGCATTCATCTATGACTCTCCCCAGGTACTGATCAGTCCATGGAGGCCATGCAAAGGCACGGCCAGCCAGCTCGGACGGTTTTCGGCTTCATACGTGATCTCGTAGGCGGCTTTTTCCAGGCAGAACAGTTCCAGTGCAGCGCGCTCGCCCTCGGCCAGTTTCCAGGTATGGGGCATGGCGGCGGTGGCCAGGCCGTAGGCTTCGACGAAGGCGTGGCGCGACTGATGCAGGTACTGCCGGGCAACCCGCTGACGAGCCTGCTGCGCCGGGCCGGAAAGGTCGACCGCAGAGGCGCTGCGCAGGATCATCGCAGCAGCATAGTCGAAGGATCGCAACACGCCGCTGACATCCTTGTACGGGCTGTGTTTCGCCCGGCGCTCTTGCAGTGGGCGAGACGGTTCGCCTTCGAAATCAATCAGGTAGGCATCGCCCTGCACGACCAGCACCTGGCCCAGATGCAAGTCGCCGTGCACCCTCATCAACAGGCCACCCTCGGCCTGGCTGGCCAGGTTGCAGACGTGCTGCGCCAGGCCGTCGCGTTGTTGCTGCAGGTCGTCGATCAGGGCCTGGCTGTCGCGGTCGACGGTGTCACGGTGCTGGGCCAGCAGGTCAAGGGCGTGGGTCAGTTCGGCACTGATCTGCGCAGCCCAGCGCTGGCTGTCGTCAGTATCACTGGGGCGTGGACGGAAGGCTTCATCGTCGGTCGGCGCGGCCAGCAACTGGTGCATTTCGCCCAGGCGCTGGCCGAGCAAGGCGGCAAAGCCGGTGAGTTCCACCAAGGCATCGGTGTGCGACTCGGCATCGCGCCCAGCGGGCTCCATCTGGTCGCGGATGGCCCGCTCCAGGGTATTCTGGGTCCATGCCCAGGCATCGCCCTGATTGCTCAGGTAGCCTTGGGCGATCATCAGCAGGTGGGGGGCGTTCTGCTCGTCCACCCGACTGACCCAGGCCAGCAACGGCGAGATATTGGCAAAGCCGGCGGCGGTCAGGTAGGCGCTCATTTCCAGTTCTGGGTGAATGCCAGGGTTGACCCGCCGGATCAGCTTGAGCACAACGCTGTCGCCGATCACCACCGAGCTGTTTGATTGTTCGGCGCTGAGGTAGCGCACTGCACTTTCATCGTTCAACGCCAGGCCTGGCAGCAGGTCGGTGCATTCGAAACGCAGCTCGCCAGCACCACTGCCACAAGGCAGGCGCAAGCCATCCTGACAGGCGCGCAGCACCGCGCGGATGAACGGTTCGAGAACGAAGGCATCGGTAATAAGGCCCACCTGATGGGCACGGCGCACCCGCGACAAGGCCAGCTGCTGCGGCAGTGCGGTGTTTATCTGGTCCTCGGGCAGCAGGCCAAATGGCAGCTGGTAGTGGTTGGCCACCTCACCGCTGACCACTTCGAGTTCGCCGAGCAGGACGGGCGTGGTGGCGGTGGCGAAACGCACGCCGTAGCACAGCCGCACCTGGTCGATGGGCGCTTCTTTGCCGGCGAACCAGCGCCGCTTGGGCAGGTATTGCGGCAGGATGGTGGTTTGCAGGGTGTCGCGGGCGGGTGCGTCCAGCAGTTCTTCCATGCGCTTGCGCAATACCAGTGTGGTCAATTCGGGTAACCCCTCGGTGGCCTGGATGTGCCAGCTGGGCATGCGGTCGTGGGCCGCCAGCAGGAACCAGTAGAAAGCATAAGGTGGCAAGGTCAACAGGAACGGCAACTGCCCGATTGGCGGGAAGGCGCTGCCGCCAAGCATCTCCACCGGTACTTTGTCGGCGTATTGTGACAGTTCAAGTTCAGCTGCCTGGGCGGCGCGCGAAACGTTGGCTACGCACAGGATCACTTCGGTGTTGCCATCGGCATCGGTGTACTCGCGGATATACGCAAGGATGCGCCGATTGCTGGGCGTGAGGGTGCGCAGGCTGCCGCGGCCAAATGCCTTCTGCTGCTTGCGCACGGCCAGCATGCGACGGGTCCAGTTGAGCAGCGAGTGCGGGTCGTGGCTCTGGGCTTCGACGTTGACCGTCTGGTAGCCGTATAGCGGATCCATGATCGGCGGTAGCACCAGGCGCTGCGGGTCGGCGCGGGAAAAGCCGCCGTTGCGGTCGGGCGACCACTGCATGGGTGTGCGCACGCCATCGCGGTCGCCCAGGTAAATGTTGTCTCCCATGCCCAGTTCGTCACCGTAGTACAGGGTCGGGGTGCCGGGCATCGACAGCAGCAGGCTGGTGAGCAACTCGATGCGCCTCCGGTCACGCTGCAGCAGCGGCGCCAGGCGCCGGCGGATACCCAGGTTGATGCGTGCGCGGCGGTCTTCGGCGTAGTAGTTCCACAGGTAGTCACGCTCGCGGTCGGTGACCATTTCCAGGGTCAGCTCATCATGGTTGCGCAAAAAGATTGCCCATTGGCAATTGGCCGGGATCTCCGGGGTCTGGCGCAGGATGTCGGTGATCGGGAAGCGGTCCTCCATGGCCAGGGCCATGTACATGCGCGGCATCAGCGGAAAGTGGAAGGCCATGTGGCACTCATCGCCCTCGCCTTCGCCGAAATACGGGCGGGTATCTTCGGGCCACTGGTTGGCCTCGGCCAGCAGCATCCGGTCGGGATAGTTGGCGTCGATTTCGGCGCGAATGGCCTTGAGCACCGTGTGGGTCTCGGGCAGGTTTTCGTTGTTGGTGCCGTCACGCTCGATCAGGTAGGGAATGGCGTCCAGGCGCAGGCCGTCGACGCCCAGGTCAAGCCAGTAGCGCATGACATCGATCACCGCCTTGAGCACCTGCGGGTTGTCGAAGTTCAGGTCGGGCTGGTGGGAATAGAAGCGGTGCCAGAAGTACTGGCCAGCGACCGGGTCCCAGGTCCAGTTGGACTTTTCGGTGTCGATGAAGATGATGCGCGTGCCGTCGTACTTCTGTTCGTCATCCGACCAGACGTAAAAGTCCCGCGCCTTGCTGCCACGCTTGGCATGGCGGGCGCGCTGGAACCACGGGTGCTGGTCGCTGGTGTGGTTGATGACCAGCTCGGTGATGACCCTCAGGCCCCGTTTGTGTGCCTCGGCGATGAAGCGGCGGGCGTCGGCCAGGCTGCCGTAATCGGGATGCACGGCTTTGTACTCGGCAATGTCGTAACCGTCGTCGCGGCGTGGCGAGGGGTAGAACGGCAGCAACCACAGGGTGTTGACGCCCAGCTCGGCGATGTAATCGAGCTTGCTGATAAGGCCGGCGAAATCGCCGATTCCATCGTTGTTCGCGTCGAAGAACGACTTGATGTGCAGCTGGTAGATGACCGCGTCCTTGTACCACAGCGGGTCGTCGATGAAGGCTGCCGGGCGGGAACGCTTGGCCATGGGTGACTCCTTTCATTTCTGTGGGACGGTGTTGCCTGGTTTAGGGCTGCTTTGCAGCCCATCGCCGGCAAGCCAGCTCCCACAGGGTCTGTGCAGATCTCACCGCCATCTCCAGGCTTGAGGATTTCTTGAAAACTCAAAGCTGGGATTGCGCCAGAGGTTTTGTACAAGAAGCACAGCCGGCACCGACCCTGTGGGAGCTGGCTTGCCGGCGATGGGCCGCAAAGCGGCCCTGAATACTCAAGCCCTAGCGGGCCTTTTCGATACGCCAGATACCAAACGGCAAGTGCCAGGGTTCGATGCGCATGAACTGGGTTTTGCCGTACCACGACCAGCGGTGGCCGTTCATCAGGTCTTCACCGTGGGTTTCGGCGTTGTCGTCCAGACCAAGCTCCCACAGCGGCAACTCGAAATGCGCCTCCTGGGCGTTGTGCGGGTCTAGGCTGATCGCTACCAATATGAAGTTGTCGCGCTCGGGCGTGCGCTTGGCGAAGTACAGGATGTTGTCGTTCCAGCAGTTGAAGAACGCCACACCCAAGTGGGTTTGCAAAGAAGGGTTCTGGCGGCGGATGCGGTTGAGCTGGGCGATCTCGGCGATGATGTTGCCGGGTTGGGTGAAATCGCGCGGGCGGATTTCGTATTTCTCCGAATCCATGTACTCCTCCTTGCCCGGCAGCGGCGTGCCTTCGCACAGCTCGAAGCCCGAATACATGCCCCACAGGCCCGAGCCCATGGTGGCCAGCGCGGCGCGGATGAGAAAGCCGGCGCGGCCAGAGGTGTGCAGGAAGTACGGGTTGATATCCGGTGTGTTGACGAAGAAGTTGGGGCGGTAGCACTGGCTCCACGGCGGCTGGTTGAGTTGCTCGTAGAATTCGCGCAGTTCCTGCTTGGTGTTCCGCCAGGTGAAGTAGGTATAGCTTTGGGCGTAGCCGACCTTGCCCAGGCGCGCCATCATCGCGGGCTTGGTGAATGCCTCTGCGAGGAAAATCACGTCCGGATAGCGGGCGCGCACATCGGCGATCATCCATTGCCAGAACGGCAGTGGCTTGGTGTGCGGGTTGTCGACACGGAAGGTTTTCACGCCCTCCTCCACCCAGCCAATGATCACATCCCGCAGCGCCAGCCACAGGCTGGGTACCGCGTCGGGGGCATAGAAGTCGACGTTGACGATGTCCTGGTACTTCTTCGGCGGGTTTTCGGCGTAGCGGATCGTGCCGTCCGGGCGCCAGCTGAACCAGCCCGGGTGCTCCTTGAGCCAAGGGTGGTCCTGCGAGCACTGGATGGCGAAATCGAGGGCGATCTCCAGGCCGTGATCGGCGGCGGCGGCGACCAGCCGGCGGAAGTCTTCGCGGGTGCCCAGTTCAGGGTGGATTGCATCGTGCCCACCGTCGGCACTGCCGATGGCGTAAGGGCTGCCGGGGTCGCCAGGTTCTGCACGCAGGGCATTGTTGCGGCCCTTGCGGTGCTGCATGCCAATGGGGTGGATGGGCGGGAAGTACAGCACGTCAAAGCCCATGTCGCGGATCATCGGCAGCCGTTCATGCACATCGTTGAACGTGCCGTGGCGCTCGGGGCTGTCGGTGATCGAACGTGGGAACAACTCGTACCAACTGGCAAACTGCGCTGCCGGGCGGTCGACATCGACCGGGAATTCGCCACTGCGGGCCAGGTAACTGCGATGCCCCGCTTCGCCCATCAGGCGTGCGGTAGCGGGGTCGAGAAACAGCGCCACCTGATCGTCGGCATTCAGCGTGGCCAGGCGTTGCTGCGTGGCCTCAAGTTCCTCGCGCAGGGCGCCATTGCAAAGCTCGATGCCCTTGCCCAGCATCAACCGGCCCTCTTCCAGCTCCAGCTTTACCTCGACACCGGCGTGGTACTTTTTCTCCAGGTCGTGGCAATAGGTGGCAAACGGGTCGATCCAGGCCTCGATGCTGAACACGTGCGGGCCCAACTCGGTGGGGGTGAACTCAGCCAGCCACAGGTCATTGCCCGGTGAGTGCATCGGCGCGCAATGCCAGCGCCGGCTATTGGCCTGGCGCCAGTTCAGGTTCACCACCAGGCGATCGTGGCCATCGCAATAGACCTTGCTGCTGACGGCCACCGGCTGGCCACTGACTGCCTTGGCCGCAAAGGTGCCGGCTTCGAGCACGGGTTGGGTATCTTCGACCACGATGCGCGGCGCCAGCAGCGCTTGAGACAGGCTGATAGCCTGGCCCGGGTGATCTTTCGCCGTGGGCACACTTTCAAAGGGCTCGTTACGTGACATCGACCTTGCTCCCTCAGGCTGGTGGCGGTAAGGGTTCAGAGCCGGGCACAGGCGTGGGGTTCAAAAAAATTGAGCGAACGGCAACTGCCAGCGGTCACAGCCTGCAGCACCTCTTCAATCCACCCACGCGAGGTCAGGCAATGAACATTCCCATTCCACCGGAAACCCCCGATCCGAATATCGACGACCCCAGCTTGCCGCCGCCCGTGCCGGAAGAAAAGCCGGACGAACTGCCGATCAAGCCGACCGTGCCACCGACAGTGGGCGACCCGCCGAGCCAGGAGCCACCGGTGAAGGCTTAAGGGTAGACCAGGATTCCGAGCTGTCAGGACCGACCCCATTCGCGGGCGTGCCCGCGAAAGGGCCGGTTGAACCCATGCATCAACCAGCAGTTGCAGCCGATATCTCCGCCACACTGATCTCCCGCATGCGGAACTTCTGCACCTTGCCGGTCACCGTCATCGGGTACTCATCGACAAAGCGGATATGCCGCGGCACCTTGAAGTGCGCGATGCGCGCTTTGCACCAGCCTTGCAACTCCTCGACCGTGGCGCTGTGCCCGGGGTGCAGCTTGATCCAGGCGACGATCTCCTCACCGTAACGGCTGCATGGAATGCCAATCACCTGCGCATCGGCCACCGCCGGGTGGGTGTAGAAGAACTCTTCCAGTTCACGCGGGTAGATGTTCTCGCCGCCGCGAATGATCATGTCTTTGTTGCGCCCGACGATACGCACGTGACCTTGTTCATCCATCACCGCCAGGTCGCCAGAATGCATCCACCCCGCCGGGTCGATGGCATCTGCCGTGGCCTGCGGGTTGTCCCAATAGCCAAGCATCACGCTGTAGCCGCGGGTGCACAACTCGCCAATCTCGCCGCGCGGAACGATGCAGCCGTCGGCGTCCACCAGCTTGTTCTCCAACTGCGGCTGGGTGCGGCCGACGGTGGTCACGCGCAATTCCAGGTCATCATCCGGGCCGGTTTGCAGCGACACCGGGCTGGTTTCGGTCATGCCGTAGGCGATTTGCACTTCGGCCATGTGCATCTGGTCGATGACCCGGCGCATCACCTCGATCGGGCAAGTGGCACCGGCCATGATGCCGCTGCGCAGGGTTGACAGGTCCATGCTTTGCCGGGCCGGGTGATCGAGCATGGCGATGAACATGGTCGGTACACCATAGAGGATGCTGGCGCGTTCTTCCGCCACGGCGCGCAGGGTGAGTTCCGCGTCGAAAGAATCGTTGGGGTAGATCATGGTGCTGCCGTGGGTGATGCAGCC
This sequence comes from Candidatus Pseudomonas phytovorans, assembly GCA_029202525.1. Lineage (NCBI taxonomy): Bacteria > Pseudomonadati > Pseudomonadota > Gammaproteobacteria > Pseudomonadales > Pseudomonadaceae > Pseudomonas > Candidatus Pseudomonas phytovorans. The sequence continues at coordinate 2,645,830 of CP119325.1, read as the reverse complement.
GAGGTTGGCCATGACCATGCCGAAGCAGTGGTACAGCGGCACAGGAATCACCATACGGTCGTGCGCAGTCAGGCCCAGGCTTTCGCCAACCATGAAGCCGTTGTTGAGGATGTTGTAATGGCTGAGCGTGGCGCCCTTGGGTGCGCCAGTGGTGCCAGAGGTGTACTGGATGTTCACCGGCTGGTCGAACTGCAAGCTGCTCTGGCGGGCAACGTAGGCCTCGATGGTGGTCTGCCCTGCCCGCTCGGCCAGTACTTGCCAAGGCAGGAAGCCGGCAGGCGGGTTGGCGGCCAGGCTGATCACGCCGCGCAAATCCGGCAGGCGTTCGCAGGCGAGTTCACCAGGCGTGGTGCAGGCCAGCTCGGGCACCAGTTCCTGGACCATGGCTTGGTAATCAGAGGCCTTGAACGCATCGGCACACACCAGCCAGCGGCAGCCGGACTGACGCAGCACGTACTCCAACTCAGCCACGCGATACGCAGGATTGATGTTGACCAGAATGGCACCGACCTTGGCGCTGGCCAGTTGCAGGATGCACCACTGAGCGCAATTGGGCGCCCAGATGCCGACACGGTCGCCGGTGTTCACGCCCAGGGCCATGAGCGCGCGGGCATGCACTTCGACCTGTTCGGCCAGCTGGCGCCAGCTGTAGCGCAAGCCTTGATGGCGCGACACCAGCGCCTCGCCGTCGGCACAGCGGGCCACGGTGGCGTCGAAAGCCTGGCCGATGGTCTGGGTCAGCAAGGGTTGGTCCTGGCGACCGCGGGTATAGCTGGGTTGACTCATGAGTGTCCCTTCTTGTGGTTGTTCTGGGCACGGCTGAAGCAAGCGGGAATACTCTGGCGCAGATTTACGTTTACGTAAAGGTGATGAGGCAATTGACAGTGACTCACGGCAGGTTTACGTTAACGTAAAGGTGATCGAAGACACCGGCGCCAGATCCGCGAGCTACGGTGTTACCCATATTTCAAGAACAACAGGTACCCCAGCATGCATTACCCCTCCCTGAACTTCGCCCTGGGCGAAACCATCGACATGCTCCGCGACCAGGTGCGCACGTTCGTTGCCGCCGAACTGGCGCCACGCGCAGCGCAGATCGACCACGACAACCTGTTCCCCGCCGACATGTGGCGCAAGTTCGGCGACATGGGCCTACTGGGTGTCACAGTGTCGGAAGAGTACGGCGGCGCTGGCTTGGGCTACCTGGCCCACGTGGTGTCGATGGAAGAAATCAGCCGTGCCTCGGCCTCGGTGGCACTGTCGTACGGCGCCCACTCCAACCTGTGCGTCAACCAGATCAACCGCAACGGCACTCACGAGCAGAAGCTCAAGTACCTGCCCAAGCTGATCAGCGGCGAGCATATCGGCGCCCTGGCCATGAGCGAGCCCAACGCCGGCTCCGATGTGGTGTCAATGAAACTGCGCGCTGAAAAGCGTGGCGACCACTACGTACTCAACGGTAGTAAAACCTGGATCACCAACGGCCCTGACGCCAACACCTACGTGATCTACGCCAAGACCGACCTGGACAAGGGCGCGCACGGCATCACCGCGTTCATCGTCGAGCGTGACTGGAAAGGCTTCAGCCGCAGCAACAAGTTCGACAAGCTGGGCATGCGCGGCTCCAACACCTGCGAGCTGTTCTTCGATGACGTCGAAGTGCCGCAAGAAAACATCCTCGGCCAGCTCAACGGCGGCGTGCGGGTACTGATGAGCGGCCTGGACTACGAGCGCGTGGTGCTGTCCGGTGGCCCGACCGGCATCATGCAAAGCTGCATGGACCTGGTGGTGCCTTACATTCATGACCGCAAGCAGTTTGGCCAGAGCATCGGCGAGTTCCAGCTGATCCAGGGCAAGATTGCCGACATGTACACCCAGCTCAACGCTAGCCGCGCCTACCTGTATGCCGTGGCCCAGGCCTGCGACCGTGGCGAAACCACCCGCAAGGACGCTGCCGGGGTGATCCTGTACACCGCCGAACGCGCCACGCAGATGGCCCTGGAGGCTATCCAGATTCTCGGTGGCAACGGCTATATCAACGAATTCCCGGCAGGCCGCCTGTTGCGCGACGCCAAGCTGTACGAAATCGGTGCCGGCACCAGCGAAATCCGCCGGATGCTGATTGGCCGCGAGCTGTTCAACGAAACCCGCTGAGCATAAAGGACGGGCGCACATGGCTACCTTGCACACCCAGATCAACCCGCGTTCGGCGGAGTTCGCCGGCAACAGCGCGGCCATGCTCGAACAGGTCCAGGCCCTGCGTGGCCTGCTCGCCCAGGTGGCCCAGGGCGGTGGCCCCAAAGCCCAGGAACGGCACACCTCGCGGGGCAAGCTGCTGCCGCGCGAGCGCATCGACCGCCTGCTGGACCCAGGCTCGCCATTTCTCGAAATTGGCCAACTGGCTGCCCATGAGGTATACGGCGAAGACGTGCCCGCCGCTGGCGTGATTGCCGGCATCGGCCGCGTCGAAGGCGTGGAATGCATGATTGTGGCCAACGATGCCACAGTCAAAGGCGGTTCGTACTACCCGCTGACGGTCAAGAAGCACCTGCGTGCGCAGACCATCGCCCTGCAAAACCGCTTGCCGTGCATCTACCTGGTGGACTCGGGCGGCGCCAACCTGCCGCGCCAGGACGAGGTGTTCCCCGACCGCGAGAATTTCGGGCGGATCTTCTTCAACCAGGCCAACATGAGCGCCCAAGGCATCCCACAGATTGCCGTGGTGATGGGGTCGTGCACGGCTGGCGGCGCCTACGTACCGGCCATGGCGGACGAAGCGATCATGGTGCGCCAGCAGGCGACCATCTTCCTGGCTGGCCCGCCCTTGGTAAAGGCCGCGACCGGTGAAGTGGTCAGCGCCGAGGACTTGGGCGGCGCCGATGTGCACTGCCGTACCAGCGGCGTGGCCGACCATTATGCCGACAACGACGAGCATGCCCTGGCCATCGCCCGGCGCAGCGTGGCCAACCTCAACTGGCACAAGCTGGGCAAGCTGCAACGCCTGGCACCGGTGGCACCGCTGTACGCCACTGAAGAGCTGTATGGCGTGGTGCCGGCAGATGCCAAGCAACCGTTCGACGTGCGCGAAGTGATCGCGCGCCTGGTCGACGGCTCGGTGTTCGATGAATTCAAGGCACTGTTCGGCACCACCCTGGTGTGCGGCTTCGCTCACCTGCAGGGTTACCCGGTGGCAATATTGGCCAACAACGGCATCCTGTTCGCCGAAGCCGCGCAAAAAGGCGCGCACTTCATAGAGCTGGCCTGCCAGCGCGGTATCCCGTTGCTGTTCCTGCAGAACATCACCGGTTTCATGGTCGGTAAAAAGTACGAAGAAGGCGGCATCGCCAAGCACGGCGCCAAGCTGGTCACCGCCGTGGCCTGCGCCCGGGTGCCGAAGTTCACGGTGATCATCGGCGGCAGCTTTGGTGCCGGCAACTACGGCATGTGCGGCCGCGCATACGACCCGCGCTTTCTGTGGATGTGGCCCAACGCGCGCATTGGCGTGATGGGCGCCGAACAGGCCGCTGGCGTGCTGGCGCAGGTCAAGCGCGAGCAAAGCGAGCGCAGCGGCCAGTCCTTCAGTGCCGAGGACGAGGCCAGGCTCAAGCAACCGATCCTCGATCAGTACGAGCACCAGGGCCACCCCTACTATTCCAGCGCCCGCCTGTGGGATGACGGCGTCATCGACCCGGCACAGACTCGCGACGTGCTCGGCCTGGCGTTGTCTGCCGCGCTGAACGCACCGATCGAACAGAGCCGCTTCGGCATTTTCCGGATGTGACCCATGAGCGATTTCAGCACCCTTGAAGTGACTCGCGACCCACGCGGCTTCGCCACCCTGTGGCTGAGCCGCGAGGACAAGAACAACGCCTTCAACGCGCAGATGATCCGCGAACTGATCGTGGCCATCGAGCGGCTGGGCGAAGATGCCAGCCTGCGCTTTGTGCTGCTGCGCGGCCGTGGTCGGCACTTCAGTGCCGGCGCCGACCTGGCCTGGATGCAGCAGTCGGCGCAGCTGGACTTCAACACCAATCTGGATGACGCCCACGAACTGGGCGAGCTGATGTACGCCCTGCACCGGCTGAAGGCGCCAACCCTGGCCGTGGTGCAAGGTGCAGCGTTTGGCGGCGCGCTCGGCCTGATCAGTTGCTGCGATATGGCGATCGGCGCCGAAGACGCCCAGTTGTGCCTGTCGGAGGTGCGCATAGGCTTGGCCCCGGCGGTCATCAGTCCGTTTGTGGTCAAGGCCATCGGCGAACGTGCAGCGCGCCGCTACGCCCTTACCGCCGAGCGTTTCAGCGGCCTACGGGCCCGCGAACTGGGCCTGCTGGCCGAGGTGTACCCGGCCAGTGAGCTGGACGCCCAGGTCGAAGCGTGGGTGAATAACTTGCTACAGAACAGCCCGCAAGCGTTGCGCGCCACCAAGGACTTGCTGCGCGAAGTGGACGACGGCGAACTCAGCCCGGCCCTTCGTCGCTATTGCGAGAACACCATTGCCCGCATCCGCGTCAGCGCTGAAGGCCAGGAGGGCTTGCGCGCTTTCCTGGAAAAACGCCGCCCCGCCTGGCAAACCGATGACAAGAAGGAACCGCGCCCATGAGCCGCCCCGCTTTGACTACTCTGCTGGTCGCCAACCGTGGCGAAATCGCCTGCCGGATAATGCGCACCGCCAAGGCCATGGGCCTGACCACTGTCGCCGTGCACAGCGCCACCGACCGTGACGCCCGACACAGCCGCGAAGCCGATATTCGCGTCGACCTGGGCGGCAGCAAGGCCGCCGAAAGCTACCTGCTGGTCGACAAGCTGCTGGCCGCTGCCAAGGCCAGCGGTGCCCAGGCCATTCACCCGGGCTATGGCTTCCTGTCCGAGAACGCAGGCTTCGCCCGCGCCATCGAACAGGCCGGGTTGATCTTCCTCGGCCCACCGGCCAGCGCTATCGACGCCATGGGCAGTAAATCGGCGGCCAAGGCACTGATGGAAACCGCTGGCGTGCCGCTGGTGCCGGGCTACCACGGCGAAGCCCAGGACCTGGACACCTTCCGCGCCGCCGCCGAACGCATCGGCTACCCGGTGCTGCTCAAGGCCAGCGCCGGCGGCGGCGGCAAGGGCATGAAAGTGGTCGAAGAAGAGAGCCAGCTGGCCGACGCCCTGGCCTCGGCCCAGCGTGAGGCGCAGTCGTCATTCGGCGATGCGCGCATGCTGGTGGAGAAGTACGTACTCAAGCCGCGCCACGTGGAAATTCAGGTATTTGCCGACCAGCACGGTAATTGCCTGTACCTCAACGAACGCGACTGTTCCATTCAGCGCCGCCACCAGAAAGTGGTTGAAGAAGCCCCAGCCCCCGGCCTCTCGCCTGAACTGCGCCGGGCCATGGGCGAGGCGGCGGTGCGCGCGGCCCAGGCCATCGGCTATGTGGGTGCGGGCACTGTAGAGTTCTTGCTGGATGCCCGCGGCGAGTTCTTCTTCATGGAGATGAACACCCGCCTGCAGGTGGAGCATCCGGTCACCGAGGCCATCACCGGCCTGGACCTGGTAGCCTGGCAGATACGCGCGGCCTGCGGCGAGCACCTGCCGATCACCCAGGAGCAGGTGCCGCTGATCGGCCACGCCATCGAAGTACGGCTGTATGCCGAAGACCCGGCCAACGAGTTCTTGCCCGCGACCGGCACGCTGGCGCTGTACCGTGAGTCGGCGCCAGGTGAAGGGCGGCGCGTGGACAGTGGCGTCAGCGAAGGCGACGTGGTGTCACCGTTCTACGACCCGATGCTGGGCAAGCTGATTGCCTGGGGTGAAAACCGCGAACAGGCGCGCCTGCGCTTGCTGGCCATGCTCGACGAATTCGCCATTGGCGGGCTGAAGACCAACATCGCCTTCCTGCGGCGCATTCTGGCGCACCCGGCGTTTGCGGCGGCGGAGCTGGATACGGGCTTCATTCCACGCCACCAGGACGTGTTGCTGCCGGCGCCACAGGCGCTGCCGGCCGGTTTCTGGGAAGCGGCAGCCGAAGCCTGGCTGCAGGGCCAGGAAGGGCATCAGCGCGAGGACGACCGCATATCGCCGTGGGGTGAGCGCAACGGGCTGCGTTTGGGCCTGCCTGCACGCAGCAGTTTGCATCTGGTGAGTGGCGGGCAGGACCAGGCGGTGGCCCTGGAGCGCAACTCTGCGTCCACCTGGCAGTTAGAGGGCGAGCAGCTGGTGCACGACCAGGCAGGCGTGCGTCGCCAGCACCTGGCGATCTGCCGCGGTGGCACGCTATACCTGCACTGGGATGGCGAGATTCACGCCGTTCAGGCCTTCGACCCGATTGCTCAGGCCGAGGCCAGCCATAGCCATCAGGGCGGTTTGGGTGCGCCCATGAACGGCAGCATCGTGCGCGTGCTGGTGGAGCCGGGGCAGGTGGTTGAAGCGGGTACGGCGCTGGTGGTGCTGGAGGCCATGAAGATGGAACACAGCATTCGTGCGCCCCATGGCGGCACGGTGAAAGCGCTGTTCTGCCAGGAAGGGGATATGGTCAGCGAAGGGACGGTGCTGGTCGAACTGGCGGATTGAGGTAAGCGGGGGCCGCTGCGCGGCCCCGGCGATCTAGAAGGCCCCGTGCACCCGCACAACCACCCCTAGAAACTCGCAGCCCTCATCGCACAACAGCGCCGGGTAGTTACTGTTCAGTGCCTTCAGGTAACGCTGCCCGCCTTCCTCGGCCAGCTCGCGGAATATCGCCGGTTTGCCGGGCTGACGAGCGATAACCAAACGACCCGCCTCAACCTCAACCCCAGGGTCGACCAGCATTCGCATGCCCTGCGGCACACTGCGGCCACTGACGGCGCTCATCGCGTCGTTTTCAACGGTCAACCAGAAAGCCTTGCCCCGTGCCAGATAATCGGTCTGCTCAAACAGACCAGGCTCCGCACGCTCTGCACCCCCTAGCTCATTCCAGGCCAACACCGGGTAGCGAAAACACACGATGTATTGCATGAGGTCCAGATCGTCATCGACGTCATCCATCTCGTAAACGCCACGCTCCTCGCCAACCTGCCCCTGAATGCGCAGTTGTAAGCTGACATTGTAGTGGGGCATGCCAATCTCGACGAACGTACGGTTCATCGACTCGATCTTCGGCTGACGCCGCTTGTTCACCCAATGCCCCACGCTGCCTTGCGACACACCTACGCGCTCGGCAAGTTGCTCTTGAGTGAGCCCAAGCTCCTCCATCCGGTCACGGACGAGGGCAATCCATTTATCCATATTCATCGCTGGCACGATACGGACTGCCTTTAACCGCTCAATAAACATTCAGTATTATTTATCGAAGAGCACAAAAATACTGTAGGTATTAACATCGACCTGACCCCTTCCCCTACTGGCTCTAGCAGGTATCAGGATGAAACCACCGAAAAACGACGAAACAGATCTCGACAGCGAAGCCGCCCGCCGCGCCCTCGACTACTACCTCAACCCCAAGCCGCAGCGCCCCACCCTGGACAACAAGATCTGGACCCTGCACGAGAGTGTGACCAGCGACCAGGCCCAGGAACACGCCATCGCCCTGCTGCGCTGTGCCGCCGCCACAGCACAGGAAACCGCCAGCCACCAGCACGGCAGCCAGCGCGAGCTGACCTATGCCTTGATGCACATGATGGACATGGCCCGCGCCCTGCTGGAGCACAAGCGCGCCGCAGATCCGGATTTCTGAATAGAAAGAAGGGAGAGAACGTGATGGCCGGGTAACGGCAGAGGCCCCGATTGCCGGGACAAGGAAGCGCATCGGTAAAACTTTTTTACCGAATTCGCGAAAAATCATTTGACTGGCAAATGATAACGATTATTATTGCACTCAGCTGATCGCGAGATCAGCTGGATAACCTGGAGCTTAGGTCGCTCTCAGATTATCTCCTCATCAGGCTAATCACGGTTTTTGACCCGGCTTTTTGCCGGGTCTTTTTTTTGCTCTTCAGGCTAATGAAGATCGTGATGGCGCGCATGATAGCAAAGGTGTTTCAGGGCGTGAACGCTCATTACAAAACTTTGCGGAATCAGCACTTGAGAATCAATCTCGTTTCGCCTACGCTGATGACGCGTCAAGGAAGATGCCCCCTCCCCCCCCTTATAGAGCAAGGAGCTGTCAATGAGCCGTCTGCTGCTGCCCCTTGAGCACCCAACGCCTGCTGCCGGACACGATGCCGAACACGCTCTGTTGCATGCCCTGAAGCGGCTGCCCCGGCGCGTGCAGCAAGTGTTCCTGCTCAACCGCCTCGACCAGATGGACTTCGCCAGCATCGCTGCGCGCCTGGACCTGCCATTGGCGAGTATCGAGCGGAACATGGACCAGGCATTGCAGGTCGGCCGCTCGCGCCGTGATGTACTGGCGAGCGTCGCCGGGCAATGGTATGTGCGCTTGCAGAGCCCGCAAGTGTCGGCGTGCGAACGGATCGACTTTCGTCGCTGGCTGGATGCGGACACGGCGAACCTGCAGGCGTTTCATGAAACGGAACTACGCTGGCGTAGCCTGTTGGCGCCAGCACAGCAACTGGGCCATGACGGTTGGTACCGGCAAGGCCGGGCCGCACTGTCGCTGGGCGGCTGCTCGGTTGCGCTCGGGCTGGGTGTGGCGGCGTTGGTGGTGTTTGGGTTGTGGGCTTGATCACCGCCTTAGTCGCTGCACACCTGGTCATGTCGTAATCACCGCCGCCACCAACCTCAGAGCAACGTCTGTCAGTGACGCAGCACCTTCAGCCATGCCCAAAAGCGCTCCGGGAAGGCTCGCACCTTGCTCACCAGACTTCGCAAGGGCACACCAGTGACTCAGGGTTACAGCGCAGCCCGGTCTTTCGCCCGCCCCACACCAGCCACCCCCCGCATAGTCACCCGAAATGCATTCCCAGCCACTATGACGAAGCCCATCGAACCATCTTGATGGGAAGCTGATGGCAACCGCATTGGACCTGTATTACCTGAATTAGCCTGGCGACCTTGCGGAGGTCCGGCACGGGCGGCTGCGCGTGGCGGATTGACGCACCTCGCATCATCAATATACCATTTGTATACACACTGTATTTAATGGTCAGAATGATGCTGTACGTTGGTTTGCCTTAAGCGGTCCTGCCGGTTTTGCTGATCCTCGATGTACGTTTTCAGGCTTGGCCATTTCATCTGTAATCCTTGAACGAGATGAATTGAAATGGCAGTTTCACGAAGAAATGTCCTTATCGGTGCCGGGGTTGGTGCCGGTGTAATAGCCGCCGGTGGCTCGGCCGCCCTGCTCAGCGACGGCCTGCCGAAAGACCCTGATTCGCTGGTGCGCGTCGATGCTTTGCCACGTGACGACTCGTCCCCGGGCTGGTTCCACACCAGCCGGGTGCGCCAGCCGAAAGCGCCGCTGATCGGTGATGACCAGGCGCCATGGGTAGTGATCGGCGCCGGTTTCACCGGCCTGGCCGCAGCCCGCCAACTGGCCCTGAACTTCCCGCAGGACCGTGTGATTCTGGTCGAAGCCCAGCAAGTCGGCTTCGGCACCTCCGGCCGTAACGCGGGCTTTCTGATCGACGTCCCCCACGACATCGGCGCACCGGACTACATCGGCGACAAGGCGAATGCCAGGAACATCCTGCAACTGAACCAGCGCGGCCAGGGCATCCTTCGCGACCTGGTGGCCGAGCACAACATTGTCGACGCCCACCTGCGCCACTCCGGCAAATACCAGGCAGCCATCGAAGACAAGGGCATCGCAGTGCTCAATGCCTACCGTGGCGGCCTTGAAGCCTTGGGCGAAAAGGTCGAGCTGATCGAAGGCAACGAGCTGAAAGACCACATCGGCACCTCGTACTACCGCAAGGCGCTGTTCACCCCGGGCACCATGCTGGTTCAACCGTCGGCACTGGTGAAAGGCCTGGCCGACAGCCTGCCGGAAAACGTCGTGCTGTACGAAGACACGGTGATTACCGCAGTCGACTACGGCCAGAAGACCGTGTTGCACCACCCGACCGGCCGTATCACCGCTGACAAGCTGATCCTCGGCAACAACCACTTCGGCCAGCACTTCGGCTTCCTGGAAAACCGCATGCTGCCGATCTTCACCTACGGCAGCCTGACACGTCCGCTGACCCCGGCCGAACAGGCCAGCATCGGTGGCCACGCGTTCTGGGGCGTGATTCCGGCCGACCCGTTCGGCTCGACCCTGCGCCGTACCCACGACAACCGCATCCTGGTGCGCAACAGCTTCAGCTTCAACCCAGACGGCCGCTCCAAGGACGGTTACACCGACAAGGTCCGTGTCGCCCATCGCCAGTCGTTCGAGCGCCGCTTCCCGACCCTCACCGACGTGCAGTTCGAGCACACTTGGGGTGGTGGCCTGGGCATGACCCGCAACGGCGCCGGTTTCTTCGGCGAACTGCGCCCGAACGTGTACGGTGCCCTGGCCTGCAACGGCCTGGGCACCGTACGAGGCACTGCCACCGGCACCCTGCTGGCAAACATGCTGGCGGGCAAGACCGAGCAACTGACCGAGTTCCTGCTCTCTGCACCAAAGCCAAACTGGAACCCGCCACAGCCGGCCCTGTCGATCGGTGTCAACTTCACCCTGCGCACCGGCCAGGCGAAAGCGGGTCTCGAAGCCTGATCCCGCCCGGGCTGGCGCCAGCGCGCCAGCCCGGACCCTGCATTTCACCCAAGGAGAACACCATGGGCATTTTTGACTGGAAACACTGGATCGTCCTGCTGGCCGTCGTGGTCCTGGTCTTCGGCACCAAGAAGCTGAAGAACCTCGGCAGCGATCTGGGCGAATCGATCAAGGGCTTTCGCAAAGCCATGAACGACGAAGACAACAAACCGCTGGAACAGGCCACGCCACTGGCCCAGCAGGCAAACGCTCAGCAGGGCAAAGACTGACCCATGTTCGGAATCAGCTTCAGTGAACTGTTACTGGTCGGCCTGATCGCCCTGCTGGTACTTGGCCCTGAGCGGCTGCCCGGTGCTGCGCGCACGGCGGGCCTGTGGGTCGGGCGGCTCAAGCGCAGCCTCAATAGCATCAAGCTGGAAGTGGAACGTGAAATCGACGCAGGCGACATCCGCCGCCCGCCTGCTGCCGCCACGCCGGCGCGCCCTCTCGAATCCTCCGAACCGCCTCAACCGCCGCGAGCCCCATGAGCGAATACCTCCAACACGACCAGCCGATGCCGCTGGTTTCGCACCTGACCGAGCTGCGCACCCGCCTGCTGCGCTGCGTTGCTGTCATATTCATGATCTTTGCCGGGTTGTTCTCCTTTGCCCAGCAGATCTACACCCTGGTCTCGGCGCCGCTGCGTGACCACTTGCCGGCCAACGCCACGATGATCGCCACCGACGTGGCCTCACCGTTCCTCACGCCGTTCAAGCTGACCATGATCGTGTCGCTGTTCCTGGCGATCCCGTTCATCCTCCAGCAGGTCTGGGGCTTCATCGCGCCGGGGCTGTACCGCCATGAAAAGCGCATTGCCATCCCGCTGCTGATTTCGAGCATCCTGCTGTTCTACGCCGGTATGGCCTTCGCCTATTTCCTGGTGTTCCCGCTGATGTTTAGCTTCTTTGCCGCCGCCACCCCGGCAGGCGTGGCAATGATGACCGACATCGCCAACTACCTCGACTTCGTGATGACGTTGTTCTTCGCCTTTGGCGTAGCCTTCGAAATCCCGGTGGCCGTGGTGCTGCTGGTGTGGATCGGCGTGGTCGACGTGCGGTACCTGAAGAAGGTCCGCCCTTACGTGGTCATCGGCTGCTTCGTGGTCGGCATGGTGCTGACGCCGCCTGATATCTTCTCGCAAACACTGCTGGCCGTGCCCATGTGGTTGCTGTTCGAGGCTGGCGTACTGTGCAGCGGCTTTATCCGCAAGCGTGGTCAGGAGCCATGAAAGGAGGGTGTCGATAAAACGCAGGCATAAAAAAGAGGCCTAAAGGCCTCTTCTTTTTTGATCCCGGCGACGCACCGAGGATCGAATTTGGAGCGGGAAACGAGACTCGCATCGGGCTTGCGAGCCGTTGAAATCAAAGGGTTTTCACACATCCCTGAAACAGGGATAGCCTTGATTTTGGACTCATTGCTGCCTGACGGCAAGATAGGCACAGCCGCAAGATGTGCATCAGGGCAACAGCCCTACCTATTGAGCCCAACGCTCCTCGAATGCTTGCTGGTCAGCATTCGCTGAACCGCATAATCAGAACAGATCGACCGGATAATCCACAATCACACGATATTCGTCGGTATCACGCTGCATGTCGGTGCGAAATACGCCATAACGCAGCTGCACACTCAAGTCCTTGGCCGGCCCGCTCTGCACGACATAGCCAAGGGTCATGTCGCGGGCCCATTCCTGCTTGTCGCCGCTGGCTGTCTGGATGTTGCCGCCTTTGTAGAAATTGGTCTTGAAGGTCCCGCCGGGGACGCCGAGAGCAGCGAGGTTGTACTGGTAGCGCAACTGCCAGGTGCGTTCACCCGAACGCTGGAACTTGCCCGACATGGTCTCGGTGAAGAAATAGCTCGTTGTGCCGGCCCCTTCGTTGACCCACACAGCATCACTGTCGCCATCTACCTGCTGGTAGCCGGTGGCAATCGTATGTGCGCCTACGGCATAGGTGAACAGCACACTGCTCAGGCGACTGTCGACTTTGCCGCGGGTGCGGCCATCACCGTAGTAGCCGCTGCTGAAGTAGTCAGGATCGTGGCTGTTGCGCCCGTCCGAGCGGTTGTCCCAGAAACGGACGTCGGTGGTCAGCCGGCCGGGGCCGAGATTTACGCCGTACACCCCGCCCAGGAAGTGCTGTTTGTAGAAGTCCGTAAGGTTGGCGTAGTAGTACTGCAGCATCAGGTCATCGGAAACCTTGTAGCGGCCACCGCCAAACCAGAACTCGTTCACGTGGGTGCTGCGCGTAATGTTGACGGTCGGGTTGACCGGGTCGACCGTGGCGTTGGCGCCAGCGATGGACAAGCCTTCCCAATCAGTCGACCCACGCTCCTTGACGCGGTCGATGCGCCCCGCAGTGAGGGTCAGGTTTTCGATGTCCTTGGACTCGACCTGAGCACCACGGAAGGTCTGGAACACCAGACGATCGCTGGCGAACAGTACAGGCAACTGCGGCTGCAAGGTCCCATAGCGCAACACGGTATTGCCCACCCGCGCCTTCAGCGTCGGCCCCAGGCTGGAAAACTCGCTGACAGCGCGCCCATCGCTGTCGGTGGGGAAGATGTTGCCGTTGCTGGCGGTACTGGTGGGGTTGTAATGCCGGCCCTTACCTGAATCCAGGCGAACGCCAAGCATACCCACCGCATCGACGCCCACGCCCACCGGTCCTTCGGTAAAACCGGAGCTGTAGTTGAGCACGAACCCCTGGCCCCATTCCTGGGTGTAGTTCGGGTCGGCGGCGCCGTCGCGGTTGTCCGCCTGGCTGAAGAAGTTGCGCAGCAGCAACGTCGCGTGACTGTCGTCGATAAAACCGGCGGCATAGCCGCCTTGGGCCACAACCAGCCCGAGTACGCCCAACGGGTACTTCATCATCAGCAAATTCCCCAAGCCCAAAATGATCGGATGTCGGCAGGCAGAAGCGAAGCAAAGGTGCCGTCCCGTTCTAATCGAGGCCCGGGCGTTGTTGTCAGACGGCCAATACACGCTACGCAATCGGGAATCGGCGCCGCCAAGACAACTTCGTTCTGGCTGGATAACTTTCCCTTATGACCGGGGCGTCATAAGTCGCCCTTATTACCCCACTCACAAACCCTCTTGGTGCAGTGCCACGGCCTGCTTTTACAGTTTGCCCAGACGCAATCGACGCCCTGCCGTGAGAGGCCCTGCGAATGGAACAACAGCGCATCAAATCCCTGATCGACCTGCTTCAGGCCAGCGACCTGAGTGAGCTCACCCTGAGCGAAGCAGGCTGCACCCTGACCCTGGCGCGCCAGGCGGAACTGCCCCAGCGCAGTCCGTCGCCGGTACTCGCTGGGCCAGACCTGGCCGCGACCCTGACCCTGGCCGAACCGCCAGCACCGGCTGCCGCACTCAGCCAGGACATCCCCTCGCCGCTGTACGGCATCTTGCACCTGACTCCAGCCCCCGGTGAGGCCCCCTTCGTCACGGTCGGCCAACGGGTCGAAGCCGGCGCTGTGCTGTGCATCGTCGAGGCAATGAAAATGTTCCATCAGGTCCAGGCTCCCCACGCAGGGGTGGTCGAGGCCCTGCTGGCCGAAGCTGGCAGCGAAGTCGACGCGGGCCAGCCCGTCGTGCGCATTGGAGGCTGAAGGTATGTTCAAACGCGTATTGATCGCCAACCGCGGCGAAATCGCGCTGCGTATACAGCGCGCCTGTCATCAACTGGGCCTTGAGACGGTCATGGTCTACTCCCAGGGTGATGCTGGCGCAGCGTACCTGGAGCAGGCCGACCTGGCGCTGTGTATCGGCCCTGCCGCACCTGCGCAAAGCTATCTGGACGCCACGGCGCTGCTGCAAGCTGCGCAGGCGTCGGGCGCACAGGCAGTGCATCCAGGCTATGGCTTTCTTTCGGAAAACGCCGCCTTCAGCGAGGCCGTCAGCGCCGCCGGCCTGACCTTTATCGGGCCCGATGCCGAATGCATCCGCAGCATGGGCGACAAGGTTGCCGCCAAGCGCGCCATGCGTGAAGCAGGCGTCCCTTGCGTGCCGGGGCCAGATGGCGCCTTGCCCGCGGAGCTCGATACGGTTTGCAGCATTGCCGCCGAAATCGGCTACCCGGTCATCATCAAGGCTGCCGGCGGTGGCGGCGGGCGCGGCATGCGCGTGGTGCACAGCGAGCAGGAACTGGGCCAGGCCGTCAGCGTCACCCGCGAGGAGGCCCGCCGCGCCTTTGGCAACCCCGAGTTGTACATGGAGAAGTTTCTCGGCCACCCGCGCCACGTGGAAATCCAGGTGCTGTGCGACCGCCACGGCAATGGCGTGTGGCTGGGCAGCCGCGACTGCTCGCTGCAGCGCCGCCACCAAAAGGTGCTGGAAGAAGCCCCCGCGCCGGGGATACACCCTGACGCCTTGGCGCGAGTGGGTGAACGCTGCGTCGAAGCTTGCCGGCAGATTGGCTATCAGGGCGTGGGCACCTTCGAATTCCTGTACGAGGATGACGAGTTCTACTTCATCGAAATGAATACCCGCCTGCAGGTCGAGCACCCCGTCACCGAGCTGACCACTGGTATCGACATCGTCGAACAGCAGTTGCGCGTGGCCCGTGGCGAAACCCTCGAACTGCGCCAGGAACAGATCATCACCCAAGGCCACTCACTGGAGTGCCGGATCAACGCCGAAGACCCGCACACCTTCATCCCGACACCCGGCACCGTCACCCGCTGGGACGTGCCTGGCGGCATCGGTGTACGGGTCGATACCCACGTCACCACCGGCTACCGCGTGCCCCCCTATTACGACTCGATGATCGCCAAGCTGATCACCCACGGCACCACCCGCGAGCAGGCGATGGCCCGAATGCGCACGGCGCTTGCACAGTTCCGCATCGAGGGCATCGCCAGCAACCTGCCGCTGCACCGCGACATTTTGCAGGACCCGGCCTTTACCGAGGGCACCGTGGACATCCATCACCTGGAACACTGGCTCAAGCAACGTCAGGCAGGGAACTGAATATGCACATCGACAAACTTCGCCAGTTGATCGGCTGGATGAGCAACGCCGGGCTCGCCCGGATCGAACTGAAGACCGCGCAATTCGAGCTCCGCCTGCAGCGCAGCGCCGGCACAAACGCCGGTGCACCGGTAAACGCCACCACGGCTGCGCCGCCGGCACCCTTGCCGCCCGCCAGTATCAGCGCCAAGGGCTGCGGCCATTTCCATGCCCGCCACCCGACACGCGACACACCTCAGGTAAACCCGGGCCAGGCAATACGGGCAGGTGATGTGGTCGGCGTAATCGCCGTGGGCGAGCAACTGCTCGCGGTCACTGCGGATATGGAAGGCACCGCTGGGGATTACCTGGTGGCCGACGGGCAGCTGGTGGATTACGGAAAACCCGTGCTGGCACTGACAAGAACAGGAGCTTGAACCGATGCGCATCGACCTGAACGCAGACCTGGGCGAGGGCTTCGGCCCCTGGAAAATGGGCGAAGACGAAGCCCTGATGGATATCATTTCTTCGGCCAACGTGGCCTGCGGCTTCCATGCCGGCGACCCACTGATCATGGACACCATCACCCGCCTGGCACTGGCCAAGGGCATCGACCTGGGTGGCCACGTGGGCTATCCCGACCTGCTCGGTTTCGGCCGCCGGCCCATGCAGGTGGATATTCGCGAATTGCAGGCCTATGTCACCTACCAGCTCGGCGCGCTGGCCGGCATGGCCAAGGTCAACGGTCACCAGCTGACCCACATGAGCTTCCACGGCGCCCTGGGCAACCGGGTGGCCGCCGACGCGGAGCTGGCCGATGCCCTGCTGCTGGCGGTGAAGGCCTTCGACCCGCAACTGATCGTCAGTTCCTCCACCAGCCAAGCGATGGAGCGAGCCGCCGAGAAGCACGGCTTGCGTATCGCCACCACCTTCCTTGCCGACCGGGCCTACGACAAACACGGCCTGCTTGTGCCCCGCGCGCTGCCGGACTCGGTGATCAAGGACCCGGCGCTAGTGCGCGAGCGCGTGCGGCAGTTCCTCGATAGCGGCACCGTGACCTGCTACACCGGCGAGGTAATTGCAGTACCTGCATGTTCGATCCTGCTGCATGGCGACAATGCCAATGCGCTGGAGCTGGCCTGGGATATCCGCCACGAAATCGAGCACGGTGGTGGGCAAATCGTGCCCCTTTCCAGACTGTTCGATTGAGCAGCGCACCACAATCGTGCACGGATAAGAAACACTTATTACCCGAGAGCCAAACCGTCTTGTTCGACAATCGGCCCAGGGCTTTAGAGTCAATTCAACGCCCTCCTGCTGCAGGGTGAACCATTCGATGAGGGACGGCCACATGCCATTTTCCGATTACAAAACCGCGCTGGTCACCGGCGCTTCCTCCGGCATCGGCGCTGCCACAGTCGAACGCCTGAGCCGTGAAGGCATTACCGTCCATGCCCTGGCCCGCAGCGCCGACAAGCTAGGCGAGTTGGCCGAGCGCACTGGCTGCATCGTGCATGCAGTGGACGTAGCCGACCTGGCCGCAGTCACCCAGGTGGTCGAAGGCCTGGACATCGACATCCTGGTCAACAACGCCGGTGTCGACCGGCCCGGCTCGATCCTCAACGCCACCGCCGACGGCATCGATGCGCTGATCGACGTCAACCTGCGCGCTGTGCTGCACCTCACCCGCCTGCTGGTGCCAGGCATGGTGGCCCGCGACCGCGGGCACGTGATCAACATCAGCTCCATCGCCGGCGCCTACAACTTCGGCGGCAACAGCACCTACCACGCTACCAAGGCGGCGGTGAGCATGCTGTCGCGCAACCTGCGCATCGACGTGTTCGGCAAGCGTGTGCGGGTTACCGAGGTCTGCCCGGGCCGCGTGGCCACCGACATCTTTGAACACGTGCATGGCAACGCTGCCGAAACCCGCGCCAGATTCATCGACGGTTTCGAACTGCCCGTTGCCGGCGACATCGCCGAGGCGATTGCTTTCGCCATTGCCGCACCGGTGGCGATGAACGTCGGCCACATGGAAATCACCCCCACCCTGCAGGTACCCGGCGGGCTGCAGACCACCCGCCCGCAAGCCGACTGACCCTGTACCGGACAAGAGCGGCGGGCCATGACCCAGCCGCCCCCCACACCGGTTGCGAACGACTGCTGCCCCTTGACCCGATAGGGTGATTCCCATGTTCAAAGACTTCGATCTGGGGCCGATCCTGAGCGGCGAATACGCCGACCTTTTGCTGCGTGGCGCTGGCCTGACCGCGCAACTGATGCTGTACGCCTGGAGCCTGGCCATGGCTCTGGCGCTGTTGCTGGTGGTAATCCGTTTGACCGGCAAGCCGCTGGCCGAGCGCCTGGTGGCGGGCTATGTGTCCTACCACCGCAACGTACCGACCCTGGTGCAACTGATGCTCTGGTACTTCGGCGTGCCCACCTTGTTGCCGGAAAGCACTCAACTGTGGCTGGCCAATTTCAGTACCGAGTTCATCTTCGCGGTGATCGCGCTGGGTCTTTGCCAAGCGGCGTACTTCTGCGAAGACCTGCGGGCAGGCCTGCGCGCCATTCCCACCGGCCAGACCGAAGCGGCGCGGGCACTTGGGCTGGGCTACATCCGCTCGATGCGCTACGTGATCCTGCCACAGGGGGTGCGCAACGCCCTGCCCTCGCTGATCAACCACACCGTGCTGCTGTTCAAGAACACCAGCCTGGCCATGGCCATCGGCGTGGTCGAGCTGACCTACGCGGCCCGCGAACTTGAGAACTACACCTTCCGCACCTTCGAGTGCTACCTGGTGGCAACCTTGGGTTACCTGGTGGTGTCGTTGCTGCTCATGGGGGCCGGTGCACTGCTGGCGCGTCATTTCAACCAGGCCCAGGCGAGGTAGACGGCAATGATCGATGTATTCCTGATTCTGCGCGACAACTGGGAGCTGTTCCTGCTCGGGCAGTACCCACACGGCCCTCTGGGCGGACTGGTCAACACCTTGATCCTGTCGGCGCTGGCGCTGCTGATTGCCTTCCCACTGTCACTGCTGGTGGTCATGGCGCGCATCTCACCGTTCGCCTGGGTACGCTGGCCGGCCACCGTTTGGGTTTATGTCTTGCGGGGTGTGCCGCTGATCATGGTGATCTTCTGGACCTACTTCCTGGTGCCGCTGCTCATCGGCCGCAATATCAGTGGGTTCACCACCATGCTCTGCACCCTGGTGATCTACCAGAGCGCCTACCTGTCGGAGATCGTGCGTGCAGGTATCCAAGGCTTGCCCGCTGGCCAGGCCGAAGCCGCCCGCGCCCTTGGGTTGGGCTACTTCCGCACCTTTGGTTGGGTAATCCTGCCCCAGGCGCTGTTCAATGCCCTGCCGAGCCTGATCAGTCAGTTCATCTCCATCATCAAGGAAACCACCCTGGGCTACATGATCAACGTTCAGGAAATGACCTTTGCAGCCAACCAGGTCAACAACCAGTTGCTGACTCAGCCGTTCCAGGTCTACGCAATCCTTGCGATCACTTACTACCTGCTGTGCTACGGCCTCACCCGCGTGGCTACCACCGTGGAGCAGCGTATCGAGCGCAAGCGCCAGGGTGATCGCGCCAGTACGCCTGGCGCACCCAAAGGCGCAGCCCTTACTACTTCCGAACCTTCGAGATGATCGCCATGAAACCCATGATCATGTTTGCCAATGTCGACAAGTGGTATGGCGAGTATCGCGCCTTGACCACCATCAACGCAGAAATTCGCCAGGGTGAAGTGGTGGTCGTATGCGGGCCCTCGGGCTCAGGTAAATCCACCCTGATCCGCACGGTCAACCGCCTCGAAGCAATCCAGGGCGGCCAGATCCTGTTCGAGGGCCACGACATCCACGGCACCGACGCCAACCTCAACCGCCTGCGCTCGCGCATCGGTTTCGTGTTCCAGAGTTTCAACCTGTTCCCGCACATGTCGGTGCTGGACAACATCATCCTGTCGCCCACCAAGCTGCGTGGCCTGCGCCAGGGCGCAGCAAAGAAGCAAGCCATGGAGTTGCTCGACCGGGTTGGCATGGCCCACAAAGCCGGCGCCTACCCAGGCCAGCTTTCCGGCGGCCAGCAGCAACGCGTGGCAATTGCCCGGGCGTTGGCGATGGAGCCGCCTGTGATGCTGTTCGATGAACCGACCAGCGCCCTGGACCCGGAAATGGTCGGCGAGGTGCTGCAGGTGATGCGCAGCCTGGCGCGCGACGGCATGACCATGATGTGCGTGACCCACGAGATGAACTTCGCCCGTGAAGTGGCCGACACGATCTGGTTCATGGATGCCGGCGAAATTCTAGAACGTGCCACCCCCGAGCAGTTTTTCAGCGCGCCGCAGCACCCGCGTGCGCAGCGGTTCATCAGCGACCTACGGGCCCATTGAGGCCGGCAGGTCACCCTTTTTTGCCCAAGCCGTCCATTTTTCGAGGATCACTCCCATGCGTACTCCGCACGCCACCGTGGCACTGATGCTGTTCCCCCTGATGGCCGCCACGGCCCAGGCCGACCAATGGGCCGACATCCAGGGCCGGCAGACCCTGGGTTGCGGCGTCTACTCCGACGTGCCGCCGTTCTCCTCTCCCAACCCGCAGACGCGCCAGCTCGAGGGCATGGACGTCGACCTGTGCACCGCGCTGGCGCAGCAGTTGGGGGTAAAGCTTGAGCTCAAACCGTTGTCCGGCGAAGCGCGCATCGCTGAGGTGAAGATGGGCCGGGTCGACGTGGTGGTGGCCAACCTGGCCTACACCAAGACCCGTGCCCAGCAGATCCAGTTCTCCGACCCCTACTACGTGGCCAAGGAAGTGCTGGTGGTGAAAAAGCCGCTGGCCGACAAGCCGCGCGCGTTCTTCGAAGGCAAGCGCATCAGCGCCACCAAGGGCTCGACCTCCGAGCAGTCGATCCGACTGGCCAAGGCCACCCCGGTGACCTTCCAGGACACCGGTTCCGCCTACCTGGCGGTGCAGCAGAACAAGGTGCTGGGTGTGGTGACCAATACCATGTCTGCCACCAAGCTGGTCAGCCAGGCCAAGGCCGGCGGCGTCGACCTGGGCATTACCGCCGAGCCGATGGCGCTGGAGCCGATCGGCGTGGGCATGAAGCTGGACCAGCCGGCATTGCTCGACAAGGTCAACCAGGCGCTGTACGCAATGGACCAGGCTGGGGAAATCGACCGGATCTGGGACAAGTGGATCGGGCCGCAGACCGAGTACAAGCTGGTGCGCGAAGAGCGGGTGCAGAAGCTGGCCGAGATGAAGTTCGAAGCCCTCGAATAAACCTTTTGCTCCCTGGCCCGGCTGCCCGTCAGCCGGGCATTTTTTTGCCTCGGGCCTATCCATCCGATTCCCTTATGACTCCACAGCAAAGCGCTATTTGGGCAGCCGGCAGGCACACTTTTAAGCTGTGCACAGTGTTCCCTACCGTGAAGCCAACGCCATGCCCAGTATCGCCGAACGCCTGAACAATGTGTCCGTCTCTGCCTCCGTCGCCATGACCCAGAAAGCCCGCGAGCTCACCGCACAGGGCATTCAGGTGATCAGCCTGTCTACAGGCGAACCGGACTTCCCGACCCCCTCCCATGCCATCGAAGCAGCCCATGCCGCCGCGCTGGCCGGTGATACCAAGTACCCGGCCATCGAAGGTACACCCGCCCTGAAACTGGCCATCCAGCGCAAGTTCAAGCGCGACAACAACCTCGACTACGAGCCCTCGCAGATTCTCGTGGCCGGCGGTGGCAAGCAAGTGATCTTCAACGCCATGCTCGCCACCCTCAACCCCGGGGACGAAGTGCTCATCCCCACCCCGGCCTGGATCAGCTATGCCGACATCGTCAAGTTCGCCGGTGGCGTGCCGGTCCCCGTGCCCTGCAGCCAAGCCAACAATTTCAAACTCAATGCCCAGGACCTCGACGCCGCGATCACCCCAAAGACCAAATGGCTGCTGCTGAACTACCCCAGCAACCCCACAGGTTCCGCCTGCTCGCGCCAGGAAATGGCCGCCATCGCCGAAGTGATGCTGCACCATCCGCACGTGTGGATCATGACCGATGACATGTACGAGCACCTGATCTACGACGGGTTCGAATTCTGCACCATCGCCGAAGTAGAGCCGCGCCTGTATGACCGTGTGCTGACCGTCAACGGCGTCTCCAAGGCGTACGCCATGACGGGCTGGCGCATGGGTTACTGCGGCGGCCCCAAGGACCTGATCAAGGCCGTGAGCAACGTCAACACGCAGAACAGCGGTGGCGTCTGCACGCTGACCCAGGCCGCTGCAACGGCGGTGCTCGATGGCCCCCAGCAATTGCTCGGCGAGCGCGCGGCGATTTACCAGGAGCGGCGCGACTTCGTGCTCGGCCGCCTGGCCGATATCCAGGGGCTGACCTGCCACAAGCCGGAAGGTGCGTTCTACCTGTTCCCGAATGTGGCCGCCTTTATCGGCCGCACCACAGCCAAGGGCCGCAAGATCAACAACGACACTGATTTCTGCATGGCGCTGATGGAAGAGCATCACGTCGCGACCGTACAGGGTGCTGCCTATGGCCTGAGCCCGTTCGTGCGCCTTTCCTATGCCACCAGCCTTGCGACGCTGGAGCAAGGATGTGATCGCATCGCTGAATTCTGCGCGACGATGCGCTGATTGCCAGACAGCAAAATGGGCTGCAATTGCAGCCCATTTTTTTGTCTATCCCCTGCTGTAATTCAACCGCGCATCTCGATCACGCGCCTAACCCCCGCCAGGTAGCAGTCGATCGCTGTTTCGGCGGCAATCGCCTCACGCGGCGACGCTTCAACGAAGCGTATGCGGCTACCAATCGCCGCCTGCCCCAGGCGCCACAAATCGGCCTCGATCACCCCGGCAACCTTGGGGTAACCACCGGCGGTATTGGCATCGCTCAGCTGCACGATCGGCTCGCCACCCGGCGGCACCTGCACCACCCCCGGCACCAGGCCATAAGAGCGCATCTCGCGGCTTTGCTCGGCCTGGATCGGTTCGCCTGCCAGGCGGTAGCCGGTACGGTTGCTCTGCGCCGAGATCTTCCAGGACTGCGCCCAGAACCGCGGTAGGTCATTGCCGAACCAGTGCGCCTCGCCCGCCGGGATCGCGCGTAGCGCAAGGGCACCGTCCGCTTGCACCGGCAAGCCCTGGGCCATGGCGCAGGACGGTGGGCGAACACCGAAGCCTTCGGCGCCAATCGACAAGGCGTTGGCTTGCCCGACCGCCAGTTCATCCCCTACCAGCAACGCCCGCCCTTCGAGGCCACCGAAACCGCCGCGCAATGCCGTGCTGCGCGAACCCATCAGCTGCGGCACGTCGATGCCACCGGCCACGCATAGATACACTCTGGCGCCTTGGCGCGGGTGGCGTATTTCCAGCACCTGGCCGGCCTTGACCGGCAATGCCCACCACGGCAGCAACGATCTGCCATCGAGGGTGGCACGCCCATCGGCGCCGGTCAGGGCAATCACCCCGTCAGCGCTGAAGCGCACCTTCAACGGGAAGGTCTGCACTTCCACGGCGGCGCTGCCAGGGGCGTTGGCCAGCATCAAGTTGCCGGTCCGCAAAGCCAGGCTGTCCATGGCCCCGGCGGTGGCCACGCCAATGTGCCGATGGCCGTCGCGGCCCAGGTCCTGAATGGTGTTCTGCGGGCCGGTGGCGATGACTTCAATCACAATTCGATCCTCTCAGGCAGGAAACAGACAGTATCGCCAGGGGCAAGCAAGGCAGGTTGCGAGGCGCTGGCATCGAACATCACGGTGTCGGCAAAGCCGATCGAGTTCCAGCCGTTCGGCCCGTCGAGCACGGCGATGCCCGACTGCATGCCGCCAATGGTGACCATGCCCTTGAGCATGTGCAGCGACGGCACCTGCTTGCGCGGCATGTACAAGGCGGGGTCGAGGCCACCCAGGTAGCCGAAGCCAGGCGCACTGGCCACGGCAAACACGCTGTAGCGCGCCTGGTGATGACGGCGCACCACTTCCTGGTCGCTGAGCCCGGCGTAGTCACACAGCGCTGGCAGGTCGATGGCGTGCTCGCCGCCGTAGTGCACGGCGATCTCGTGGGTGCGCCCAGCCCGATGCAGCGGGTCGGCCGTACCCCACAACTGTTGCAATGCCTCGATGACCGGCGCGGGTTCTGGCGGAGTCTGGCGGTACAACACCAGCAGGTTGGTCATGCCCGGCACGGTGCTTTCCACCTCGGGTAGCGCAAGCAGGGTCTGCGACAGCGCCCAGATCCGCCGCTGGGCCTCAAGGGTGAGATCGCCCGGGGCTTCAAGCAGATAGGCGCGGGCGCCGATCAGCGAGACACGGGCCACCGGCTCGGCAAGGTGAACGGTGAAAGGCCCCGGTGCTTGCAAGGGTTGGTTCATTGGCAATTCCTGTCACGGAGGGTGTAAGGGTCAGCGGCGGGCATGCAGGTCGACCCGCGGCAGGCGCCAGGTCAGCCAGATCGCCAACAGCGCGGCCAGCGCACACAGCAGCAGCCCCGCGCCGATGGCTTGGGCCAGGGCAGTGCGAGCCAGCAAGAGCCATTCGGCCGGCAATGAAGCGGCACCACTCATCAACACTTGCGGGTCGCGCAGGCGCTCGAAGGCGGCGGACTCGCCAATGGTGTCCAGTGCAAGACGCATCCGCTCGGCGTAAAGCAGGTTGACCAGCGAACCCATCGACGCAGTGCCAATCAATCCGCCCACCAATCGCAACGACTGCTGCAAGGCGGTCGCGATGCCCAGATGTTGGCGTTCGGCGAGGGTCTGGGTGAATACACTCAGGTTCAGCAAGACGAAGCCCAGTCCCAGCCCCGCCAGTAAGATAAGTGCCGCCAGCACATGCATGTGGCTGCCCAACCCCACTGCGGCCAATCCGGCGCAGGCGCAGCACAAGCTGGTGAAGCCGGCCAACGGCAGCCAGTTGGGGTTGGCCAGGCGAGTCATCAGCCGGCTGTTGACCATCGCCCCCAGGGTGATGCTCAGCGCCAGTGGCGTGATCAACATGCCGGCCTGTTCCGGCGAAAAGCCGTAGCCGCCCTGCAGCAGCAGTGGCAGGTAGAACAGCAGGGTGAACATCACCCCGCCGGCCAGCAGCGCCAGGCTGAACAACAGGCGCATGCTGCGCTGGGTGAACAGCGCCCCCGGCAGCAACGGTGCGCTGCAGCGGCGCTCCTGGTAGACCAACGCCAGCAATGCCAGCAGTGACAACAGGCCAAGCGCCAGGCTCACGCCCGTGGCGCTGCGTCCCAGGCCCTCGACGAACAGTTGCAGGCCGCCCAGGGCCAGCACGATCAGCGCCGCGCCGAGCCAGTCCAGGCGCGCGGGCGCATGCACTTGCGGCCGGTACCACGGCAGGTAGCGCCACGCGAAGAACAGCGCCAGCAGCCCCAACGGCAGGTTGAGCCAGAACACAGAGCGCCAGCCAAACTGGCCAGTCAGGTAGCCGCCCAGGCCTGGGCCGATGGCATTGACCACGCTGAACATCGCGCTCAGCAGCAACTGCCAGCGCAGGCGTTGCCGGGTGTCGGGAAACAGCTCCGGTACACAGGCGAACGCGGTGCCGATCAGCATGCCGCCGCCAAAGCCTTGCAACACCCGCCCGGCGACCAGCCAAGGCATGCTCTGGGCCAGCGCGCAGATCAGCGATGCGAGCATGAAGATCACCGTGGCCATCAGCACGAAGGGCTTGCGCCCGTAATAGTCGCCCAGCCGCCCGAAAACCGGGATGGTGACGATGGACGAAAGCAGGTAGCCGGTGGCCACCCAGGCGTACAGTTCGAAGCCGTGCAACTGCGCGACAATGCTTGGAAGTGCGTTGCCAATCACCGTCTGGTCCAGCGCCGACAACATCAATACCAGCGAAATACCCAGCATGGCCAACAGGGCCTGGCGGAAGCTCAATGCAGCGGGTTCGGCGATCATCGGGGCACTCACGGTTGACGGGAAGGCTGAGTGTCAAGGTACGGGCGCGGTCCAGCCGTTACCAAGACGACTTCGCTCTGTACGAATAAGTCCGCCTTATGACCCCCGCACCAGAATGGCGCAGGCGCCCGCTTCGAGTGCTGCCGCGCAGCTGCGGGATCGGCGAAACCCCCGTCATAGGCTTGCCTTATGGCCACTCACGTACCTGGCGCGCCGCTTGCAAAGTTCCGTCCACACAGACAGCCCGAGCAACGCCCATGAACCTGCGCCGCCTCAAGTACTTCGTGAAGATCGTCGATATTGGCAGCCTGACCCAGGCCGCCGATGTACTGCACATCGCCCAGCCGGCACTGAGCCAGCAGTTGGTGACGCTGGAAGCGGAAATGCAGCAGCAGCTGTTGATTCGTACCAAGCGCGGAGTGACGCCCACCGAGGCCGGCAAGGTACTCTATGCCCACGCCCAGTTGATCCTGCGCCAGTGCGAACAGGCGCTGAGCGATGTCACGTCCAGCAGCCAGGCACTGACCGGCAACGTCTCGGTGGGGCTTGCACCCGGCACAGCCGCCGCCAGCCTGGGAGTTCCCTTGCTCAAGCGTGTGCGCGAGCTACACCCTGGCATTACCCTCTACCTGAATGAAAACTACGGCGTCACGCTCAGTGAGCTGATCATGAGCGGGCGCATGGACATGGCAGTGCTGTACGGCGGGCGCGAAATCCACGGACTGAACTTTGTACCTTTGCTACGAGAAACCCTGTACCTGGTGAGCGCCGACGACGAACTGGCCAACCATCCGCAGCTTCCACTGGCGCGGGTTGCACAAATGAACCTGCTGTTGCCGCGGCAATACAACGTAGTACGGCAACTGGTGGATGAGGCCTTTGCTCGTCAGGCCTTACACCCGAGAGTAATCGCTGAAGTGGAGTCGGCCAGCACCCTGCGCAACGCGGTGGCCGAGCGTTTTGCCGCGACCATCCTGCCTGAATCGGCGGCAAAAGCGGTGGGTACAGAGCACGGCGTGCACATGTGCCGCATTGTTGAGCCAGTGATTGAGGCACCGCTGACACTGTGTCTGTCTGCGCACTTGCCCTTGTCGGTACCGGCGCAAGCGGTGAAAGCGATCCTGTTGGAGTTGGTGGCGCAGATGCGGGGGACGCTCTCTTCGGCTGCCTAGGCGTTCAACACCCGCTTCAGCTGATAGCTGCGAGATTGCCATCTCGACCTTATGAACCTATCGGAGGGATAAGCCGTTAGTCATCCAGCCTCTGAGGCGATATTCGGAGTGTAAGCCCCCTACCCCGATGTGTCTCAATTTCAACAGCACAGCCGAGAGCGACGAGAACGCGGCGAAGGTAGCTCAACTGCACCTCCAGCACTTTCGTGCCGGGATCAAAGTTGTAGCCCCAGACGTTCAGGAAAATCGATCGTCGACTGACAAGCTGGCCAGCGTGACGAAACAGATATTCCAGGATTCTATACGACGTCGCCTTCATTGTTATCCGACGCGCTCCGCATACCGCTTCCCTGCTCGTGGGGTCCACCGCGAGATCCGCGAAAAACCACACACCTTTCAACTGGGATGATCTGGCCATATCTACAGGACCTGGCGGCTGCAGGTATACCTGCAGCCTGGTTCAGGGTTTAGTGGCTGGCGTCCGGCAAGGCGTAGGCAATCACGTAATCGCCGCGATTGTCGTTGGTACCCGTCCGGGTTGCTCCCCCCACAGTGACGACGATGTATTGCTTGCCATCACGGCCGACGTAGGACATCGGCGCGCCCTGGCCACCGACCGGCAGGCGGCCACGCCACAGCTCTTCACCGGTGTCGTTGTCCAGCGCTCGGAGGTAGTAGTCCAGCGTACCGTGGAAGAAAGTCAGCCCACCCTTGGTCACCAGCGGCCCCCCCATGGTCGGCATGCCCAGCGGGATGTGCACGCCTGGCACGATGCCCTTGACCGGCGCATCCTCGATCGAGCCCATCGGCACTTGCCATTTGGTCTTGCCGCTGTTCAGGTCGATGGCGGTCATGGTGCCGAACGGCGGCTTGAAGCACGGCACGCCCAGTGGCGAGACGAACATCGAACGCTCCACGCCCCACGGCGTACCCAACTGCTCGGAGTACTCACCCTCGGTGCTTGGCTTGAGGCCGGTACGCTTGGCGTCTTCACGCTTGATGAAGCGGCCCCACTGCGCCATGCGGATATCGTTGACGATCAGCGTGCCGGTGGATGCATCCAGCGCACCGCCACCCCAGTTGAAACCACCGTAGTAGCCCGGATAGATCAGCGTGGCCTGGCCTTCGACCAGCGGGGTGAACTCGCCTTCCCAGCGCATGGCCTTGAAGTCGATCCGGCACATCAACTGGTCGAAGACCGTGCCGCCCCACATGTCCGATTCCTTGAAGCGCTCGGCACCGACCGACAGCTGCGAGTACGGTTGGGTCGGCGAGATGCGCATGCCCGGCATGCCATCGGTGGCGACCTTGCGTTGCTCTACCGGGAAAACCGGGGTGCCAGTGCGGCGATCAAGTACGAAGATCTGGCCACGCTTGGTCAGGGCAATCACCACCGGGGTCTTGCCGCCTTCCTTGTTGGGCAGGTCATAGAGGATCGGCTGCGCGGACACGTCGTAGTCGAACATGTCGTTGTTGGCAGTGCGGAAGTGCCACTTGTCAACGCCGGTATTGACGTCGATGGCCACGATCGAGTCGTTGTACTCATCGGAGCCAGGGTTGCGGTCACCATTCCAGAAGTCTGGGGTCTGGTTACCGGTCGGGATGTAGGCCAGGCCCAATTGCGGATCGTACGAGGCAGTGCCCCAGAAGTTGGGCGAGTCGCTCGGGTAGTTCTCGCCTTCCGGCAGCGGCACACCGCGTTTGGGGTTCAGCGCATCCCAGGCCCACAGCAGTTTGCCGGTGCGTACGTCGAAGCCGCGGGTCACACCTGAGGGTTCGCCGGTCTTGAGGTTGTCGTTGATCTTGCCGCCGACGATCACTACGTTGCCGGCCACCAGTGGCGCCGAGGTCAGGTAGTAGGAGCCGTCGGTGTTCGGGCCGATGCCCTTGAGCAGGTCAACCTGGCCATGTTCGCCGAAGCCTTCGCACGGCTTGCCGGTGGCGGCATCCAGCGCGATAAGGCGGGCATCCACAGTGGTAGTGATGATGCGGCGACGGCATTCGGCTGGCTGCGCGGCGGCAACCTCTGCCGCCTGGTCAGCCGGCGAGGAAGCGTTCTGCGGTGCCTTGTCGGCATCGTAGTAACCGACACCGCGGCAGCGCTTCCAGCTCTTGTTGGACGGCGTTTCCTTGATCTGTGGATCGTACTTCCACTTCTCGGCACCGCTGACCGGGTCGAGGGCGAACACCTTGTTGAGCGGCGTGCACAGGTACACCGTGTCATCGACCTTCAGCGGGGTGCCCTGATACTCGGCGCCGTTGATTGCCATGTCACCGGTGCGGAAGGTCCAGGCGACCTGCAAGTCCTTGACGTTGGATTGGTTGATCTGGTCGAACTGGGCGAAGCGGTCCCCGTGAGTGCCTCGACCGTAGGCGGTCCAGTCGTTACCATCCGCTTCACCGGCATCCGCCACCAGCACCGGTGCCTTAGTGCCTTTCTCGGCAACCACGGTCGGGTGCGGCTTGAACATGCCGACGCCAAAGCCGACCAGGCTGGCAATCAGCGCCAGACTGATGCCGGCTCGCGGCGCGACGCCAAGAAACTTGCGGTTGCCTTCCAACAGCGGAACCAGCAATGTCAGCACCAGTGCGATGACGATGAAGGTCATCAGGCGAGGTACCAACTGCCAGAAATCGGCACCGACCTCCCAGAACGCCCATAGCGCGGTGATGACCAGCAACAGCAAGGCGATCCAGGTCGCGGCTACCTTTCGGCGCACCAGGCTGATGCCACTGGCAGCCGTCATCACCCCAGCCAGCAGGTAATACCAGCTGCCGCCCAGCATGATCAGCTTGATGCCTCCTAGTGCCAGGCCGGCCCCCAGCAAAGCCAATATGGCACCGATCGCAATCGGTATGACGACCTTCAATTTCATATTTCTTCCTACACGCCTAACGGCCTTGGCCGTACATTCAGATTCACGCCCGGCAATGCCCGCCGCCGGGCGTCCGCAAAAAGCCTCTGCCTTGAAGACATCAGTTCCATCCATGGTGCGCCACGCAATGAGATCGCTCTCATTTGACGGCATTATTGGAGCGAACGCACCCGTAATGGCCGGCACAATGAGAGCGCTCTCATGGAGCGCGCACAAAAAAGCGGCCGTCGATGGGCCGCTAATCAACTGCGCGGAATGTTATGGATTGTTACATTGTGAGTCAATCTGACGCAGCCAATAAAATGAGAATAATTATTGACTGGCCGGAACAGTCGTAGAGGCACGTTCGATCAGCGTCACGGCCATTTCGACACGCCGCTTGCATCGTGGGTTGCCCGACAGGATGGTCTGCAAGGCGTCGACCGCCGCCTGGGCCTGAGCATCATCCCGCAGCTTTGGCGACGTCGTCCAGGGTGGTAAAGGGCTTGGGGATTCCGAACCTCACCCCAGAACGCGCGGCTATCCCAGCACTGCCAAATAACTAAAAAAGTCATATTTATCAATCTGTTAGGAAAAACTATATCTCTTGATATATAGACATCTTTCAAATGCAGCCATAGCCTAGAAAAGTGACAATGCAGGGGGTTGTTGGAGCGAGAGGAGATTCAACAGAAATCCGTTAGCCAGACGATTCATCCAAGGACTCGAAGATCACAACATGCCCCTTTCCATGGGCAACACCACCCAATAAAAATAATCAAGCATTTAAGAATTCAGTTCTGCCAATAAACAACTCTTACAAAAAGAGGCAGTGAATGGAAAACATCGGTACTTACGTAATCTACGTCATCATGGCGTGCGCTGTCATAGGTGCGGTCGCATCCATCTATAATGCTGAATGTGAACTAGGCAAAGAGTTTGTCGCCGGGCTTCATAGCATTGGGCCTATTTTTATCCCCGTCGCAGGGATCATGGCCTCCATCCCCTATATCGCCAGCTTCATCAACCATTTCATCGCCCCGTTCTTCGAAGCGGTGGGCGCCGATCCCGGAATTGCTGGAGCGCTCTTCATTGCGGCTGACATGGGTGGCTACCACCTGGCTCATACTCTGGCGCAAAGCCCTGAGGGCTGGATCCTGGGCCTCATCACAGGCTTTCAGTCCGGTGCAACGATCATCTTTGTGATCCCTGTTGGCTTGGCAATGTTGCGCAAGGTAGATCACAAGTACATGGCGCTGGGCGTTATGGCAGGCCTTCTGACTGTCCCGCTAAGCATTCTGATCATCGCGATGACCATGCAGTTCACCGGAGTAAGTGTGCGCCCCGAAATCACCACCACGGGCGACGCTACCCTCCCTCTGAATTTTACCTGGCCGATGCTCGTACAGAACCTGATGCCACTTATCCTGTTCTGCGCCTCGCTCGCGGCAGCACTGCGCTACTTCCCTAAGCTTATGATCAGCGTGTTCCTCAGCCTTGGGAAGCTGATGTACGCGGCAGTGACGCTGGTTTTAGTGGCGTCCATCGTCGAATACTTCACCTCTTTCTTCAGCACTGTGTTTGGAAGCTGGGGCTTTGCGCCAGTCATCGCTGACGCACAAGATCAGTTCCGTGCACTTGAGACTGCCGGCTATATCGGCATCATGCTGTGCGGCGCGTTCCCAATGGTGTACCTGATCAAGCGGTTCCTCTCAAAACCGATCGAGGTAGTCGCAGCTCGTTTCGGGATGTCGGCAGTGGGTGCAGCCGGCGTGCTGGCGGCTTCTGCCAACGTGCTGGCAATGTTCCGCCTGGTTGAGGAAATGCCTCCTAAAGACAAAGTGATGGTCATCGCGTTCGCGGTTTGCGCAGCATTCACGTTCGGCGACCACCTGGCCTACTCCGCTAACTTCCAGCCCTCGATCATCCTCCCGCTGATCATCGGCAAGCTCAGCGGCGGCCTCCTCGGCATGCTCATGGCCTATTGGCTGGCAGTTCCCAAAGCACATGACATGGGCCTTGAAGACCAGGTCGACAGCATCGCTCCCATGCCTCAACTGACTTGAACAACGCCTTGATTCCAAGTGTCCGGAATGCCGCCAGGTGTTCCGGATTTTTGCATTTCCAGGGTGCGTCGGTGGGGCAGGAATACGCGTGAGTTAAAGCCTGCTTCGACGTATCGTGGATCGTGTCCCGGGAAGAGCGTTTGCAAGATTTTAGATTGCACATCTGAATGTGTAGTTGCGCGATTTAGAAAGAGCGTTGGTGGACGGACTTCAATGACGAATGCATTAGGAGATCTTTCAGGCGCCTATAAATTTGCTGTGCAAGTTACTGCCGGCAACTGAGTGGCGTCGAAGATAGGTGGCGGCTGTGCCGCGCGCTCTAACTTGGACTTCCAAGTGCTAACCTATCGCAAGGCTTCAATCAGCAGCGTCATCGCGCGGGAGGTGTGACGTCGGCTGAATACAAGAGCTACTCATTGCCCGCCCAACCCACTGAATACTCGCACACGCTAAACATGGAAAAGAACTCGCCTTAACCTTGGATTAATTTCATCAAAACCATTGCGCAAGTAAAACACATAGGACTCAACAGGAAATCGAGTGGGGGAACCAATTTCAACGCAGCGCCATTGACGATTTATTGCATATTCATTCACAGCACTCAACAATGCCTTAGCCAGCCCATCGCCACGACGCTCCGGGAGGATATACAGCTCCGATATCAGCCCATTACTTCCAGAGCACAAGCTTCCTACTTCGCTAACGACAGCAAAACCCACCACCCTAACGGGCTCTCGTATCACCAACACGACCTTACTGGAATCAGACAGGCAACGGCGTACACTAGAATTTATCGCTGATAATTTTACCCTCTCGAAATGCCCACACTCTTCGTTCAACCTTGATGCCAGTTCCACCAAAACCTCGAAGTCTTGCAAATTCGCTTGAGAAATTACCATCCGCCCCTCCTGCCTGCCAGGGCGCGACCCCGAACGCGAGTCGTCCTGTATGGGCGCATTCAATGGCAGAAAAATTCAACTACCTCACCCATCTTGGCATGCATCGCACGACAAATGAGAGCGCTCTCAATAGTTTCTAAAAAAAAGCGGCCTGCAGGAGGCCGCCTATGTCTCGATGATATGGATAGCGCAAGCCAGAGTCAACTCAAGTGATCGGCACTCGGCTGGCTACGTAGCCTACCTTGCTGGGGCCTGACATACGCTGATCATGCAACAGCCTTGACCATATCCTCAATGACCTTCTTCGCATCACCGAATACCATCATGGTCTTGTCCAGGTAGAACAGTTCGTTGTCCAGGCCGGCATAGCCGCTGGCCATCGAGCGCTTGTTGACGATGATGGTCTTGGCCTTGAAGGCTTCAAGGATCGGCATGCCGGCGATTGGCGATTTGGGGTCGTTCTTCGCCGCCGGGTTGACCACGTCGTTGGCACCCAGCACCAGCACCACGTCAGCCTGGCCGAACTCGGCGTTGATGTCGTCCATCTCGAACACCTGGTCGTACGGTACTTCGGCTTCGGCCAGCAGTACGTTCATGTGCCCAGGCATACGGCCCGCCACCGGGTGAATCGCGTACTTCACAGTCACGCCATTGTGCGTCAGCTTCTCGGTCAGCTCCTTCAGCGCGTGCTGGGCACGCGCCACCGCCAGGCCGTAACCCGGGACGATGATCACGCTGTCGGCGTTGCTCAGCAGGAAGGTGGCATCGTCAGCCGAACCGGCCTTCACCGGGCGCTGCTCTTTCGAGCCCTGCGCCGCCCCGACGTCGGTATCGCCGCCAAAGCCACCGAGGATGACGTTGAAGAAGGACCGGTTCATCGCCTTGCACATGATGTACGAGAGGATGGCACCGGACGAGCCCACCAAAGAGCCCGCGATGATCAGCATCGAGTTGTTGAGGGAGAAGCCGATACCGGCCGCCGCCCAGCCCGAATAGCTGTTGAGCATCGACACCACCACCGGCATGTCGGCGCCGCCGATCGGGATGATGATCAGCACGCCCATGACGAAGGCCAGGGCCAGCATCAGGATAAAGGCGCTGTAATGACCGGTGAAGGTGAACAGCAGGCCCAGGGCGAGGGTGGTCAGGCCGAGAATCAGGTTCAGCTTGTGCTGGCCGGGGAACTGTACCGGTGCGCCCTGGAACAGGCGGAACTTGTACTTGCCCGACAGCTTGCCGAAGGCGATCACCGAACCTGAGAAGGTAATGGCACCGATGGCAGCGCCAAGGAACAGCTCCAGGCGGTTGCCGGTGGGGATCGGGTCGCTGATCGCGGCAACGATGCCCATCGACTGCGGTTCGAGTACCGCGGCAATAGCAATGAACACCGCAGCCAGGCCGATCATGCTGTGCATGAAGGCGACCAATTCCGGCATCTTGGTCATCTCGACCCGCTTGGCCATGATCGAACCGGCAGTACCACCGGCCAACAGGCCGACGAGTACGTAACCGATGCCGGCGGTTGCAAGCTCGGCGCCCAGTTTGTAAATCAGGCCGACCGTGGTCAGCATGGCGATGCCCATGCCGATCATGCCGAACAGGTTGCCGCGCCGCGACGTGGTCGGGTGCGACAGGCCCTTGAGCGCCTGGATGAAGCACACCGAAGCGACCAGGTACAGAAGTGTTACCAGATTCATGCTCATGCTTACTTCTGCCCCTCGTTCTTGGCTTTCTTCTTGAACATCTCAAGCATGCGACGGGTGACCAGGAAGCCACCGAACACATTGACTGCAGCCAGGGCAACGGCGAGAGTGCCCATCAGCTTGCCGGCAGGGGTCACGGTAAGGGCGGCGGCCAGCATGGCGCCGACGATAACGATTGCAGAGATGGCATTGGTCACGGCCATCAGCGGCGTGTGCAGCGCCGGGGTGACATTCCACACCACGTGGTAGCCCACATAGATGGCCAGCACGAAGATGATCAGGTTATAGATGCCATGGGAAATCAGCATGTCTTCCATTGTCGTGCTCCTTAGCCGTTCTTGCGGACGACTTGACCATCACGGCACATGAGGCAGGCCGCGACGATGTCGTCTTCGAGGTTGATGACCAGCGCGCCGTCTTTGTCGAACAGCAGCTTCATGAAGTCCAGCAGGTTACGTGCGTACAGCGCCGAGGCATCGGCACCCAGCTGGGCCGGCAGGTTGGTCGGGCCGACGATGGTCACGCCGTTCTCCCTTACCACCTGGTCAGCAACGGTGAGCGGGCAGTTGCCACCTTGGGCTGCAGCGAGGTCGATGACCACCGAACCGGGCTTCATCTGCGCAACGGTTTCGGCACTGAGCAGGGTCGGGGCCTTGCGGCCGGGGATCAGTGCGGTGGTGATGACGATATCGGCCTGCTTGGCGCGCTCGTGCACAGCCTGGGCCTGGCGTTGCATCCAGCTGGCCGGCATCGGACGGGCGTAACCGCCAACGCCTTCGGCGCACTCGCGTTCTTCATCGGTCTCGTATGGCACATCGATGAACTTGGCACCCAGCGACTCGATTTGCTCTTTCACTGCCGGGCGAACGTCGGACGCCTCGATCACCGCGCCCAGGCGCTTGGCCGTGGCAATCGCCTGCAGGCCAGCAACGCCTGCACCCAGGATCAACACGCGCGCGGCCTTAACGGTACCGGCGGCGGTCATCAACATGGGCATGAAGCGTGGGTAGTGATGGGCAGCCAGCAACACGGCCTTGTAACCGGCGATGTTGGCCTGCGACGACAGCACGTCGAGGCTCTGCGCCCGCGAGGTGCGTGGTGCGGCTTCCAGGGCGAAAGCGGTGATGCCGCGTTCGGCCATCTTGCCGATCAGCTCGCTGTTGAAGGGGTTGAGCATGCCCAACAGCAGGCTGCCACTATTAATTTCGGCAAGTTCCAGATCACTGGGAGCGACCACTTTAAGTACTAATTGAGCCCCCAACGCATCGGCGGCACTTCCCAAAAAAGCGCCTACGGCCTCATAGGCACTGTCGGGAATGCTAGCCTTCAGCCCCGCCTCCCTCTGGACGATGACTTTATGACCTTGAGCTATCAGCTTTTTAATAGTTTCAGGCGTAGCAGAAACTCTCGTCTCTCCAACTGATGTCTCCTTCACAATCCCGATATTCAAGAAACCTTCCCCTTCTAATATTAATTTAGAATACGTAACGCAGCCTTAGAAAACCCTCAAAATGAGAGCGCTCTCATTTCGATGCGAAAATCTCACCTAACCTCTGAAGATCCGGACAAAATTGTGCTTTCAGGTTTCCACTAAGAGCGCGGTGCAGCGGTAGACGATCTAATGACCAGAGACACGGGCATGCTTAATCGCTCCCCAACTGCTCCTTCGTTTCTCAGCATCTTCTTAAGGCATGTGACAGCCGAGAGGGCTTGCTCATCGACATCTTGTTTCAATGTTGTCAAAGAGAACAGCTGATTCGAAGCATCAGGGATATCGTCAAAACCTACAACGGAGACATCACCGGGAACGTCGACACCCATACCTTTTAATCGATCAAGCGCCCCCACGGCGATCAAGTCATTCGAAGCAATAATGGCAGTAGGACGATAGGCACTATTGAAAAGCGCATCTATACCATTCCGCCCGAAGACAGAGCTATGCTCACCGCGAATGATGACCGATTCAAGATGCTCCTCGGACATAACTTTCAGGTAGGCTTGAGCACGTTCATTTGCAGATGACTCTGTACCACCAGCCAGTAATGCTATATCCGAATGCCCCAGCGATATTAAATGCTTGATGGCTTTTCGAATACCAGACTCATCATCAACTACGATCTCACTTACCCGAGGGTGGTCAATCTTTTTACTACCAATATAAATACACGGTAACTTCTGAGCAATCTTACCTACCGCACTTGGATTTCTAGGGGTGGCGATGAGAATCAGTCCTGCAGCTCGCAGCCGGAGCCAACGGTCAGCTTCAGTATCAACGGAATCATCAACAATTTCACGAAGGGATGCGACAGGATCAAAACCTTCCGCCAGTAAGCGTCGATCTACCGCCCTCGCCAATTGGATATGAAACGGGTTATCAGGGTCTCCCAGCACTACTCCAACAATCGATGACTTTGCAGATACTAAACTTCGCGCAGCCAGATTAGGCTGATATGCAAGCTCAGCAGCGGCCTTGTCTATTAGCTTACGGGTGTCAGGGTGCACGCCTGGATCACCGCGTAATGCACGGGATACCTGAGCTCTGGACATACCAACCGCCTTTGCCACATCGTCAAGGGTACTGAAGCGCTTTGTCATATCTACTCGATGCTAGTGCTCTGTGTGAAAGGAAGCCGCCACATGGATGGGGACGAGCCTCGACGGCTCCCTTTGCGAGACGGCATGATATCAGAGGCGATCTTCCGCTGAGTTAAATCGCATGGAGTCACCCGGCCAGCCTATCAAAGGCTGGTTCGCTATGCACTTGTCCATACGCCTGAGGTAGGCATTCATGCACAGAACGAAACCTGGAACAGTCAGAAAATGTAGTATTTTCAATTTGATTGCCATCCTCGCTACCTGGCTTGCCCCTAAAACCCAAAAAGCAGATTCTGATTTTCAAACCGTCACGAGATCTTCTTGGGGCGCTGGCTTATGCCGTACAGCAAGATGACCAGGAAGCACACCATCGGAACAGAAAAGGCGACCTCGGTGCCATGTCTATCGCCCAATGCGCCCATGATTAATGGCAAAATAGCACCACCTACTAACGTCATTACCAAGATTGATCCAGCGCGTTTGGTCTGCTTACCCATGCCACGAACACCCATTGCAAATATCGTTGGGTACAACGTGGACATAAACAAGTAGATGCCTGCCACTGCAATCACAGAAACTTTAGGAATGCCGATTACAGCTACAGCGCACAACAGACTTGCCATTGCGGCATTGAAAATAAGAAGATACCTGGCCGAGACGTACCGCATGATCCAAGTACCCGAAAAACGTCCAATCATATACGCAAGCATGCCCCCGGACAACAAATAGGCCGCGTTACGAGGCGTCATCTCCGGCCAGTGATCTAAAGCATAGTTGATGAAAAAAGCACCCACACCTACGTAACACCCCACAAAACAAAATTGTGCGATCAGTGCTCCGCGAAAATTACTTTTCCGCCAGATGCTCATACTACTATCACAGGTGCTGTCAGCGTTCGCCTCCACATTGGCTTCCGGGAGGCGAATGCGTGCAAAAACCAACATCATGAGGACAACTACTGCCGCCAAGGCGACATAGGTAAGGGAAACCGGCTCTACTGAACTTCCACCCATTTCGAATTTTGGCAGAAAGAAAACTGACCCGCCTATGATAGGGCCGATAAATGCGCCCAGGCCGTTGAAGGACTGTGCAAAAGTCAATCGCTGCTCAGCCTTCGCGGGATCACCTAAAGTTGCCGCATACAGATTCGCAGCAGTTTCCAAGCATGCGAGGCCACTAGCCAGCACAAAGAGCGCAATGAGAAATGGCAATAAGCTACTCCCCCAGGATGCAGGCAAGAATAGTAATGATCCGATCGCGAACAGTCCGAGACCTGAGAGAATTCCGGCTCGATAGCCACATCGCTCAATCAGAAAACCGACAGGAAGGGCAACAAAAAAATAAGCACTAAAATATGCAGTTTGGATCAATGCTGACTGCGCATGAGAGATGCCAAGGGAATCCTGAAAATGCTTGTTCAAAACATCTAGCAGTCCGTGCGAGAGACCCCACATGAAAAACAAAGTTGTAATCAGTACGAAAGCCAGCTGGTGGGTGGCAACTGGTCGTCGGGCATAGGCAGAAGCACTTATTTTCAATGAATCAGTGGAAGTTGACATGACCGGAACCTTTATCTGTTTTATTCGTCGTTCAGTACTAACTCAGCAGCTGAATCTGCCGCCTCACCGAACCAAAACCATCGAGACCGCCATTGCTGAAGTTTCCAGCAATGGTCGGGATCCGATGCCGTATTGGCGTTTACCGCATGCTACTTGGAGACGGGCATTGTGAACTCAGCCCCCTTCTCGATACTCTCCGGCCAGCGCTGCATGATTGATTTTTGCTTGGTGTAGAAACGGACCCCTTCAGAGCCATAGGCATGCATGTCGCCGAACAAGCTCTTTTTCCAACCGCCGAAGCCATGCCATGCCATAGGCACAGGAATCGGTACGTTGATACCCACCATTCCAACCTCGACCCTGCGTCCAAACTCACGGGCGACGTTCCCGTCACGGGTGAAGCAACTGACTCCGTTACCAAATTCGTGATCGTTCACCAGTTTCAGCGCTTCTGTAAAATCCCGAACACGGACACAGGCCAGAACCGGGCCAAAAATTTCCTCACGATAAATGCTCATGTCAGGCGTGACATGGTCGAACAGGGTAGCGCCCAGCCAGAAACCATCACGCAGCTCTGCTTCTTGAGGAGTGAAGTCTCGACCATCCACAAGCAAATGAGCACCGGCTTCCTGACCTTGCTGGATGTAACCATTGATACGCTCCAACGCAGCGCGACTCACGATAGGCCCCATCTCAGCCTTCAAATCACGACCATCAGTGATGCGCAATTCTCGTGCCCTTGCAGCCAGCGCTGTGACTACTTTGTCGGCTACATCACCGACAAGTACCGCCACCGAGATCGCCATGCACCGCTCGCCAGCACTACCATATGCTGCCCCAATCAACGCGTCCACTGTCCGATCGATGTCTGCATCAGGCATAACAACCATGTGGTTTTTTGCACCACCCAAACCCTGCACTCGCTTACCGTTGCGCGCGCCTGCCTCATAAATGTACTGAGCGATTGGCGTTGAGCCGACAAAGCTGACTGCCTTGACATCAGGGTGTTCAATCAAGGCATCAACCGATTCCTTATCGCCCTGGACAACGTTAAATACGCCCTTCGGCAGACCTGCTTCCCTCAGCAGGTCTGCCATGAACAGCGAGGCCGTCGGGTCGGTTGGGCTCGGCTTCAGGATGAAGGTGTTACCCGCAGCAATCGCAACAGGGTACATCCACATAGGAACCATGACTGGGAAGTTGAATGGGGTAACGCCTGCGACAACGCCCAGAGGTTGGCGGAGCGTCCAGTTGTCCATCCCTCGGGAGACTTGATCCGAGTGATCACCCGTCAACAGATTAGGTATGCCGCAAGCAAACTCGAGAATGTCGATGCCTCGCTCAACTTCGCCTTGAGCGTCGGTAAATACCTTCCCGTGCTCAGCGGTGATGATGCGAGCCAGATCGTCTTTGCGCTCCTGCAGCAGATGCAGATAGCGGAACAGCACGCGAGCGCGACGAATGGGGGGCGTTTCACTCCAAGAGGTAAATGCCGCCTTGGCGGCAGCTACGGCTTCCGACACTGTGCCAGCGCTGGCCAAAACCACACGCCCGGTTACCTCGCCCGTCGCCGGGTTGTAGACATCCTGGTAACGGTCGTCACGAGAAACCCGCTCATCGTTGATGTAATGCTCGATAGTATTTTGCACAGCCCTAATCCTCCGCTAGATCAGCTGATTGCTCATCGGTTGTCACTGCAAACCAGCTTTGAAAAACACAATATGCTTTGAATTTGTTCAAATCCAGAGCAATATAAAAAACTCATTGTCCTGATTTTTGAACAATTACATCATGGAAAAATCCGAGATCGATTTTCGCGGACGAGATCCACCTCATACGCCCCTACTCTCCTCATGTTCCTCGCTCCGTTACAACGCTTGTCAGTTTCTTGAGGGAATCCTTAGCGACTGGATTCCGATAGAACTTCAGCGCTGTCTAATGCCCACTCAAGCGTGGGCATCTACCCCTGAGTCAAATTCACCCTAAAACTTGGTAATGAATTTAACACCGGCCACAAATGCATCATCCACTTCACTGACGCCGCCTGGATGCGCGATATACTGCAGGTTCGGCCTTACAGTCAGCCAGTTGGTAACAGCGAAGCCATAGTGAATCTCGGCGTCGTACTCTGTGTCACGAACAGGCAAGAACGCAGGATTATCGTAATCATCGATCCCGGACACCTGGTTCACCAGTTTGGCATGACGTGCAACGTCGTCATTGACATGGATCCTCGCGACACCCATACCAAAATCATCATTTGGCCGAGAATCAAATATTCCCTTATAGGTAAACCCCAGCTGAACGAAGTTATCCACGAGGCTTGTAGCACCATCCATAACGGTGGCGTTGAAGAAAACACTCAGTCCCCGATCAAGACTCCCCGGGCGCGTTGTCAGTTGTTGTTGAGCAACAAACCATGACCCGTGTTTGGAACCATGCGACTTGAAGTCGCCACCCGTCACCGCTTGAGGCTGGCCAGTATCGCCTTCGTACACGTCCTGAGATTTCGCGGAGCTGTAGAAGTAGCCAATTCGATACTCACCAGGCAGACCTGCAACCTTTGGAGACCATACCAGCTCAGCGGGCAGCAACATTCCTTTCCCACCACTACCGCTGAGTTTGAACCCATTACCTGTTTCCAGGTAACTAGGATTTACCTCAAACGCACCAACTTGTGCAAAGAACGATGGCGTCAGGTTATATTTAACGCGCATACCCCACTGGCTCACAGGCCAGTTAAACCAAACATCTCCGGCCCAGTTCGCCATTTGCGGGCCGCAGAAAGCGTTATTCTGGAACTGGCAGGGGAAGGAGTTAAAGTCCTCACCTTCGCCGAAGCGTCCAAACTTAACGTTAAGGGTGTCGTCAAAGAAACCCTTGCTAAGCCACATCTGGGTCAAACGCCAGGTTTGCCCCCTACCGTAGACTTCTTGAGGAGTGCTTAGCATTCCTGCCCTAGGATCGCTAATTCGATCATTAGACAGATTTCGCCCGCTTCGCTCGGTGACGGTGAGCTGAAAAATAGCGTCATCCCAACCTGCTATTTTGCTCAGGTCTAGCCTAGTGCCCAATGCAAGCTGATCAGCGTAGCGTGCAGTGGTATCAGTATTATATCCACCACTGAGATTCGAGGCCGCTTCACCCACGTATTCAATGGTGAAATCGTAACCCTTGTCATACAAATCCTTGCGAAGACCACCCCAATCTCCCAGCGCGTAGTGAGAAGCGTCGAAGGTGTCTACAGCGCAAGCATGCTGCGAGACTACAGCAGCCAGGCCAAGAACGGCAACGCTAAAGCCCGGGCGTGCAACAGCCACCCGCTTAAAAGCAGAATACAACATAGATAGCACTCCTATTTTTTTTATTTTTACACTTTACGAGATCGTATCAATTGAATGAAACGCCCCTTGGCATCACCCCGCTAACGCAGGACAGCCAAAACAAGTCAGGTGCAGTTAAAACTATGTCACGCTTCTAACTGAGAAGAATCAAAACTCAGAACAGCCCAAACTCACCACTGACGAATATCCAAGCCAATCCCTTGCCAGTCGCAACAGGGTCAAACTGATGCGACTGCCTCGACGCTTGCCAGGTTGAAGTATTACCTGATAATTATTTAGCTACTTCATAACCAGCAGCAGCCATCACGCGCAGCAGTTCCGCGTGACCTTTGATCGCCATCTCAAGGGGCGGATTGGTACGAGGATCTTGTTCAGCCTCTACGACAAACCAACCCTGGTACCCTTTGGCGGCCAGGGCTTTTACTATAGTTTCGAAATTCAGGCTACCGTCGCCTGGAACGGTGAAAGCCCCTTTCATTACTGCATCCAAGAAGCTTTCTCGCGAGCGGTTCAAACCGTCGACTACCGAGCTGCGAATATCCTTGGTATGGACGTGCAAGATCCGAGCGTGGTGATTTTCAATTACCCGCATCAGATCACCGCCGGCGAAGAACATATGACCAGCGTCGAAGAGTAGCGGAATCGAGGAATGCTTCATGAAACGGTCGAGCTCAGGTTCAGTCTCGACCACAGCACCCATATGGTGGTGGTAAGCCAACGGCATGCCTTGCTGCGCGCACCAATCGGAGAAATCGGACACCTTACGCCCATAAACCTCCATCTCAGCCTCGGTAATCGTAGGCTTGGAAGCAAGGGGTGCAAACCTTACGCCCTGGATTGACCGCGCTGTCTCACCATAAACCAAACATGGCGCCCCGGCGGCTACGAAAAACTCGAGCTGCTGGGATATTCGATCCTTCTCCGCCTCAAGGTCACCCTCCAGGAGTAAACCAGAGAACCACCCGCCACAAACGGAGATCCCGTGCCGCGAGAGCACAGGCCCCAGCTCGGCCATATTCATAGGGAAACGCCGTCCCGTCTCCATGCCTGTAAATCCAGCTACGGATGCTTGACGCAAGCATTCATCGAGGCTGACATCATCCGAGAGCTCTTCAAGATCGTCGTTCCACCAAGCGATCGGAGCAATTCCAAGTCTGGCTTTCATTTTCAAACACCCAGTCGTTGAGCTGTGCGGATTTTTTCCTGAGCAGCACGTGCTGCCCGGACACTTTGAAACGACGAAATCTCTGGGACACCTACATCCCAATCCGCATCACCAGGCACCCACTTCCACGCATCGGATACGATAGAGATCAGGGTCACACCATTGTTCTGCTGCGCCCACTTCATCGCCTCTTCCAGGCCAGCCAGGTCATCGACATGACGAGCCTTAGCTCCCATGGACTCTGCATGCTTAACGAAATCGACATGCAGCGGGTTTTCGCGGTTTTGAATACGGCAATCCGCTAGGAGGTTGTTGAAGCCCGGAACCCCCTTCGCCTGCTGCAGTCGGTTGATCACGGCGTAACCGCCGTTGTCACAGACGATCACGATCATCTTGTGGCCGGTCAATGCGGCCGAATAGATGTCGGAGTTCATCATCATGTAGGTACCGTCACCGATCATCACAATTGGTGTACCGCCCACGCCACCCGGGCCCTCTTGCGCCATAGCGCAGCCCCAGCCAGCTGCGATTTCATAACCCATGCAAGAGAAGCCAAACTCACAGTCAAACGTGTGAGGGTTTTTCACTCTCCAGCCTTTAGTGACTTCGCCCGGTGTACCGCCAGCGGCTGAGATCAACGTATCT
This sequence comes from Candidatus Pseudomonas phytovorans, assembly GCA_029202525.1. NCBI lineage: Bacteria > Pseudomonadati > Pseudomonadota > Gammaproteobacteria > Pseudomonadales > Pseudomonadaceae > Pseudomonas > Candidatus Pseudomonas phytovorans. Next base: position 2,602,303 of record CP119325.1, on the reverse strand, counting down.
CCCGGGCCAGCTACTTTGTTCAGCACACCCACTACCTGAGCGTAGGAGGGTACTGGAGCATCTGAAATTCGCTGATATTGGTCGAGAAGCGCATTCCACTCGACGAAGAGTGTCTTGGCCTCATCCAGGAGCGCGCTGTCTGCTCGGTACCCACCCAATGCCTCATCGAGATCACCGATACCTTCCAAGGCGTCACCGACTACTGCGTGCGAGCGGTGTTTAATCGCATCGTAGCGAGCTGCGTTGATGGAGATGAATTGCGCATCCTCAGAGAAAGCCGTCCACGATCCGGTAGTGAAATCCTGTAGACGGGTACCGATGGCCAAAATCACATCGGCATCTTTAGCCAAAGCATTTGCTGAAGTAGAACCGACAATACCGATCGGGCCGGCATGCACAGGATGCTCATGAGTAAGCCCACCTTTACCGGCGATCGTTTCCACCACTGGAATCCCACGCTTGAGCGCGAACTCTGCCAGCGCTTCCTCTGCCAGCGAATAGCGCACACCGCCGCCAGATATGATGAGAGGCCGCTTAGCTTTCTTCAGAATTTCTGCTGCAACTGCGATCGACTCACGATCAGCACGGGGCCGAGGGATCTTCCAGACTGTTGGCTCAAAGAATACTTCTGGGTAGTCGTAGGCAATTTCCTGAGTGTCCTGCGCAAGCCCGATAAATGCAGGGCCGCAATTTCCTGGATCAAGCATTGCTGAAACAGCTTGTGGAAGGGACTGCAGGATTTGCTCAGGCAGCACGATCCGGTCCCAATAGCGAACGACCGATTTGAACGCGTCATTTGCAGTTAGCGACGGATCACCGAAATGCTCAACTTGCTGAAGCACTGGATCCGGCAAACGGTTAGCAAAGGTATCCCCCGCCAGAAGAAGAACCGGCAGGCGGTTCGCCATGGCAACACCTGCCGCGGTCACCATGTTCAACGCGCCGGGGCCGATGGAAGTAGCAGCCACCATGATCTGGCGACGTCGCTTGGCTTTCGCAAACCCGATAGCTGCGAGAGCCATCGACTGCTCATTCTGACCGCGCCAAGTGGGCAGCTGATCCTGAACCGTTTCTAGCGCTTCCGACAGGCAGGTCACGTTCCCGTGACCAAAGATGCCAAACAAGCCCGCGAACAGCGGAACCCTCTGCCCTTCGATCTCGGTGTACTGGTTGCAGAGGTAGCGCACCAAGGCCTGGGCAGTGGTCAAGCGCACAGTTTTGCGGGTCATTTGAATTCCTCCATTGGGCCCTGCGTTTGTTGTTATTGGAACACATATTGACAATATGAGCATTTCGCAACGAATATTGCAATCGTATCTTCAAGCGAAAAACGCGAATGCTCGGTTGCTGCCTATGACGAGCCTCAAGACGCATGGAGAGCGTGGTCAGCCACCGGCCCCACGGGTAGGCGACTGATCACTATCCGGTAGCAAGAGGGGTTCCTCGACGAGGAACACACCATCGAAACCAGCGAAGTCGAATAAGAATATGTACGAACAATACGGTCTTTTCATCAGCGGGCGCTGGGTCTCCGGCACCCACTCAGCCGAGGTCATTTCACCTGTTACTGAGCAGCCGCTCGGCAGGGTGCCAATGGCGACCATCAACGAAACCAATTCAGCCCTGGACGCTGCTTACGCTGCACTATTGCCAATGCGAGAAATGGGAGGCTTCGCGCGAGCCGAGGCACTACATAAAGTCGCCAGCGAGATGGCGAGCCGCAGTGAAGAAGCTGCACGAGTTATCACCCTTGAGACTGGCAAACCACTGGCTCAGGCAGCACGTGAATGGGTATTGGCTACTGAGCAATTCCGCTGGTATGCCGAGGAGGCACGCCGCATCTACGGACGCATCGTGGAAAGCCGCGTACCAGGTGGCCGTTTTGAAATTACGCGTGAGCCTGTGGGCATCGTAGGTGCGTTCACGGCATGGAATTTTCCTGCCGCATTGCCTGCTCGAAAGCTCGCCCCTGCACTTGCTGCAGGATGTTCCGTAGTACTTCGGCCCTCCTCCCAAACACCGGGTGTAGCAATGGTAATGGTCGACTGCCTGCGAGCGGCTGGCCTTCCCTCAGGCGCGGTCAACCTACTGGTCGGATCAACTTCAAATACCTACGTACCGATCATGGCTGACACCCGGGTGCGCAAGGTGTCGTTGACAGGATCGACCCGCATTGGGCAGCAGATGATCCGTGACTCCGCCGAAACCGTTAAGAAGGTATCGATGGAACTGGGTGGTAATGCGCCGTTGATCATCTATGACGATGCTGACCTTGAAAGCGCCCTGGATATGACTGTCGCCGCCAAATTCGCCAACTGTGGCCAGGTCTGCGTAACTGCTGACCGAATCTTCGTTCACGATAGCCTCTACGAGGCATTTGTAGACGGTTTTGTGGCTCGTACAGCAAAGATCAAGCTCGGGGACGGCCTGAACTCGGCGTCGACCATGGGCCCTCTTATCAACCGAAACCGCCTGGATGAGATCGAGTCGATCGTCGCTGCCGCCATTGCAGATGGAGCCACTGTCGCTCTGGGCGGTAAACGCCCAGCCAATCTGGATCGCGGCTTCTTTTTCGAACCCACTGTGCTCGTGGACGTGCGCGATGACATGAGAGTTTTCGCGGATGAGAACTTCGGGCCGGTTGCTGCCATTACCCGCTTTACCACCGAGCAAGAAGTGTTGGCCCGGGCCAATGCCTCAAATATGGGCCTGGCGGCATACGCCTTTACCAAATCCCCTGATCGAGCCCGTCGCACAGTGGCTGCACTGAAGGCCGGGATGGTTGGCATCAATAGTTTTGCTTTGGCTGCCGCAGAAGCGCCATTTGGCGGCACCAACTGGTCTGGCATGGGGCGGGAGGGAGGTACAGAGGGGATTGATGACTTCCTGGACACCAAGCTCGCCCAAATCGTCTTCTAAGAGAGGCCTCACATGAAAAAGAATAAATTGCGCCAAATCTGGGCTGATGGTCGGCCAGTACTCCACGGGTGGCTCTCCATGCCATGCAGCTTCAGTGCTGAAATCATGGCTGCGCAGGGTTATGACGCCATTTCAATTGATATCCAGCATGGCGCGGTGGACTACAAAGATGTGCTAGGAATGTTCCAAGCAATGAGGGCATCGGATGCCGTGATAATGGCCCGTGTCCCGTGGCTAGACCCAAGCTGGATCATGAAAGTCCTCGATGCCGGCGCTTACGGGATCATCTGCCCGATGATCAATACCCGTGAGCAGGCAGAACAGTTCGTGCGCTTCATGCGATATCCCCCATTGGGCGAGCGGAGCTTTGGCCCCACTCGAGCCGCCTATCCAGCAGGTGCCAATTATGCGGCAGAAGCGAACGACGAGATCCTCGCTTTCGCGATGATTGAAACCGCAGAAGCCATGGCGAATCTGGAAGAAATCGCATCCACGCCAGGGTTGGACGGTATCTATGTCGGCCCTGCTGACCTCGCCTTCTCACTCTCGAAAGGGGGGCTGACCCCTGCGTTTGATCGTGAGGAGCCGGAAGTCATCGCCGCCATCAAGACGATCCTCGAGGCATGCAAACGCAATGGCAAGAAAGCTGCGCTGCATTGCGGAACTGCTGAATACGCCGCCCGAGCAATTGAATGGGGTTTCGACATGACCACAGTCTCTGGTGACACCCGTCTGCTAGCGGCAGCATCGGCGCAATCCGTATCAACCTGGCGAAATCTGACCGCCGGTGCCACCGAGCAAAAAGCTACGAAGGAGGGATACTGATGCCTCGTCTATTAGTCGCAGGAAAACTCCATCCGTCTGGTGTAGCGCTTCTCAAGGACTATGAAAGCCGTGGAGTTGAAGTTGACTACGTTGAGGAGGTTTCTGAGGCCTCCTACGAGCACTTGATTGCCGAAGCTGACGCTTTGGTCATTAGAACCCAGCCGCTGTCTGCGGCAACCATTGCGAAAGCAAAAAAGCTGAAAGTGGTGTCTCGACACGGCGTAGGCTACGACTCCGTTGATCTTCAGGCGCTCAACGCCAGAGGCATTGGGTTGACGATCGTTGGCGATGTCAACTCTGTTTCTGTTGCAGAACACGCCATTACTCAAATGCTTGCTGCAGCAAAACGTACCATGCTGGCTGACCGCTCTGTTCGACAAATCGGTGAATGGGGTTGGCGGAACGGGTTGGAACAACAGGAAATCTCTCGCAAGAATCTGTTGATCCTCGGCTTCGGCAGGATTGGGCGCCACTTGGCCCGAATGGCATCAGGCTTTGAGATGCAAGTTAAAGCATTTGACCCATACCTTGAGAAGGCCGGGTGGCCAGACGGAGCAGTCACGCCGATTTCGCTGGAAGAGGGTCTTGCCTGGGCTGACTTCATCTCTGTCCATACGCCACGCGGCGATCGCCCAATCCTGGGCGCCAAAGAATTCGCGATCATGAAGCCCGGTGTGATCATTTCGAATACAGCCCGTGGCGGAGTGGTGTGTGAGCGAGCGCTGGCCGAGGCCCTCACCTCTGGCCATGTAGGGGCTGCTGGTGTGGACGTTTTTGATGAGGAGCCACCTGTCAAACGGATACCGTTGTTCAGCCATCAAAACGTAGTCCTGTCGCCGCACATCGCCGGTTTAACTGCGGAATGCGGTGAGCGTATGGCGATTGCCTCCATCAACAACGCAATGGCTTTCCTCTCAGGCACAGTCGATCCCACCCTGGTGGTAAATCGGGAATGCCTAGAGCCGACAAACCAACAGGTGTTAGGCTAAACAGATCTGAACGAGGCTCCCCCCAGGAGCCTCATTCACTTAATCTGATGGAAGAAATTGCAGCGAGCTGAGGAAATACCCTAGCGGCGAAATGGTTTTTCGAGCCCCAGCAGTCGCTGCTGAGCGCCTTTCGGATCGAACCGGATTTGGTGATTTCTATCTGGCGTGGAAGCACCGTAACCGCAAAAATGATAAAAATTTTTAATGGAGATCGACGGACCAGGTTGCATGAATAGCGAAGCGGGCATCGCTCTAGCGCTACTCAGTGAACTGAGCTTGATTCTCCCAGACTAGATACCGCGACCTCGTGAGTAAGCCAATATGCAAAATTTGGATCCACCCAGAGATTACGAAGAGCTGATTCGAGTAATCCATGAGCGCCATGATCAGATGAGCAAAACGTATCAGCTCATCTCCGTCTACCTCACACAGAACCCAAATGAGGTTGCTGTTCAGTCGGTTAACACGATTGCTGAACGCTGCAAGATTCACGCTTCCAACTTCGTACGTTTCGCCCAAGCACTTGGTTATAAAGGTTTCAAAGATCTGCAGACGCTATTCCAACGACGCTTGGAGACAGCTGCACCAGGCTTTGAAGCGAGGCTTAGAGTTCTAAGCAGTGAGCTACAAAACCGCCAAGACACCTCTGAATTTGGTTTCTTGCACGAGCTGGTTCTGAGGGACATGGCCTCGCTCCAGGATATGCTTGAGCGCACTAACCCTGATGACCTATCGAAAGCCGTCGACCTTATTGAGAAGGCGGATACCATCTATTTGATAGGCCAGCTTCGCTCCTCACCAGTTGTTGATTTGCTCAGGTACGTGCTAACCATGCTAGGCAAGCGCTGCTCGTTACTGGATGCAGGGGGTGGGCTTGCGACGCACATTGCCAGGACGATGCGAAAAGAGGACTTGCTCATCGCCGTCTCGTTCCGTTTTTACGCAACAGAGGTCGTGAATGTCGCAGAAGAGGCAAAGGCTGCCGGGGTACCGATCGTGGCAATCTCTGATAGTACGCTATCGCCAATAGCTAAGACAGCTACCGTATTGTTCTCTGTTCCTGAACATGATTATACGTTCTCACGCTCGCTTGCTGCGCCTATGTGCCTGGTGCAGGCCCTCACGATTGCTGTAGCGTCCCGCCTTCAGAAAGCTCCAGAACCAAGAATTCCAACCGTGACGAATGCTTGATTGTGCGTGCCAGGCCTTGCTCGGCCTGGCGCAGTCTCCGCTCCCCTCCTTCGCTATCATCAGCCTCTTTCCCTGTTCCCTCATCGGAAACGATGAAGTCCGCTTTCTGAACTGCCCCTTGTAGTAGGCAAACTCCGTTATCTTGGTCGGTGGTCGGTGGACGAACTTTCTAAACAACCAAAATAAAAAACCCCTACCAGAAAATGAGGCAGGGGTGCGCAATATATGCAAGGCATTCGAAAACTCAAGTTCTGGTTTTGACCCCGGAGGAGCGGCGGCTAGCCAACGTTGTCAGAATCGCTGCAATTATGATTACAGCGCCAGTCGATGCCTGAACATAGAATGAGGGAACCTGGGCAAGAGTAAGGAGGTTATTAATCACCCCGATAAGCAACACTCCGCTGACCACACCCACGATGGTTCCACGCCCTCCGCCGAGGCTCACGCCACCAATCACCGCCGCAGCAAACGCGGAGAAGATAATCCCTTGCCCCTGTGTCGTGACTGCTGAATCCAAGCGACCCGTCATGATGACACCAGCAAGACCGCCGAGCAGCGCCGCAAACACGAAGGCAGACCAGATCATCCTATCAACATTAATCCCCGCAGCCCGAGCGGCCTCTTCATTACCACCTATCGCATACAATGCGCGGCCATAGCGATGGTATTTGAAAATCAGACCAACAACCGTAGCTATGACAATGAATACGACCACTGAAAAGGGCACACCTGCGATTTTTTCTGACCCCAGGAAAGTAAACTCTTTACCGGGAGAGTATATCGATCGGCCGTTGGAAATGATTAATATCCCTCCTCGCAGCAACACCAGCAGCCCCAAGGTTGAGATGAAAGGATTCAATCCTACTTTCACCACCATAAAGCCGTTGAACCAGCCGATCAGCCCTGCAATGCCAAGGGCAACGAACAGCCCAGTCCAACCCGGCAGCTCAAGGCCTAAACCGCCCATCGCTGCGGGTACTAGCGCGACAGCTGCAACCATGGGAGCGAAGCCGACTACACCTTCAAGAGATAGATCAAGACGCCCGATCAGTACCACAAAGGTCAAACCGATCGTAGTGAGACCCAGAACGCTAATCTGCTCCAGAATGTTTACCAAATTCGTTGCGGTCGCAAACCGAGGCGCGACAATGGCACCCACGATTACGAGCAACAGGATCACTGGATACATCGTATATCCATCAGAAACAAATGAGCTCCCGAAAGACGCCCACTTAGAACGATGCGAAGTTGTTTTCGTAGCATCCGATTGGCCAACCATGTCTGTGCTCATATCACACCTTCCATCCGCAAAACCAAATCTTTAATAGTGTAATCGCCGCTTAACTCATCCATCACCTGCCCTTCAAAAACAATCACGACACGGTTGGCAAGCTGCGCGACCTCGTCTTCTTCATCCGATACAATAATTACGCCTAAGCCTTCTTTAGCTAGATTGCGTAGCAATGCATATAGCTGCTCTTTCGCACCTACATCCACGCCCCGCGTCGGGCTCATAGCGATAATGACTTCTGGGTTTCTGCACAAAGCTCTGGCGAAAACCACCTTCTGCTGATTGCCGCCACTCAACTGGCTTACTGGCTGCTCGAGCGAAGCAGCAACAACGTGTGTTTGCTGAGCCAGTTGTTCAACATGGGCAGCCTCTTTGCTCCGATCGATGAATCCAAATCGGTTCGATAGGATGTCCAGGCCCCCTATCACCACGTTCTCGCGGACACCAAGCAACCCGACGTAGCCGCTGACATGTCTGTCCGTCGGAACGAGACCGATTGTTGGCATTCCACCTCGAGGGGACAAAACCTGGCCGCTCGCCGGAATCTGTTGGCCCGCCAGGATCATAGCCAGAGCTTCTTTACCACCACCGACAGGGCCAGCAAGGGCTACAATCTCACCAGCCTTGACTTCAAAGTTAATATCATGAGCGGCACGCTGATCTATTCTAATCTGTTTGGCTTCCAGTAAAGATGGCATATGCGATTTCACATGATCTTCACGGATACTACGTACCGTCTTCTTGCCCATCATAAGATCAGCAATACTTTCAACATCCAGACCCGCAACCGGCTCTCTCGCCTTGACGACCTGCCCATCACGAAGGATAGTTACGGTATCGGCAATTTCGAATATCTCATCCAAATGGTGCGAGATGTAAATAAACGAGACACCTTGCGACTTCAGCGCCTTCACGTGCTCAAAAAGGATCCGTTTTTCAGCATGACTGAGGGCAGCTGTAGGCTCATCGAGAATCATCACAGGCACGCCACGACTGAGAGCCTTAATGATCTCCAAGAGCTGGCGAGTTCCGGCATCGAGTTCAGCCACGAGCGCATCTGCGCGAATATCAATATTCCAACTACTGAGCAATTCCTTCGCGCGTTTGACAGTCCGCTCCTGGCTGACCAAGCCAAACCTTCCACGAACCACCGGATTTTCTAAAAACAAATTCTCAGCCACTGAAAGCAAGTTAAATAGCTGAGGCGTTTGCTGCACATGACCAATCGCCTTACGAATGCTAGCTGAGTAGCACTGGCCATTGGCAGTTACTTTAGTTTCAGCAACTTGGATCGTACCTGTGTCTGCCGGCGTAAAGCCGCTCATGGTCGAGACAAGCGTACTTTTCCCAGCGCCATTTCGCCCCAGTAGCGCATGCACCTCACCGCGCATTACGGTAAAGTCGACACCTCGCAAAGCACGCGTTGAGCCAAAGGTCTTTGTAATGTTCCGCATTTCAACTATCGGACGCGAGGAATTATGAGTGCTCAGTTCCACGATATTAAGCCTCCGTTACGGTTTACTTAGCGAGCATGTTGGCCCACAACGTCGGAGAGTCGACGTTATCAGAAGTAACCAGGGTAGCCTTTAGTTGATACTGAGGCCCTACAGGCGTTTCAACAACCTGACCATCCTCGCGGGGGCCTATTTCGATTTTCCCACCTTTGGAAACCAATTCAATCAGGTCAGCGGTCTTCGTCGCATAAGCATTCAAAGGCTGAGAAATGGTTGCATCCAGAGCTTTGTTTCTAATCAACTGAAGCCCTTGGGGCGTTCCATCAACGGCAATGCGTATAATCGATTCCGGATCACCGACTGGAGCGCCTCTCCCGGAAGCACTTACTTGGGCATTAACAGCCGTGGCCATCAATTCAGAGGCCATAAAAATCCCATTGAGTGCTGGGACTTGAGTAATAACATTCTGTGCAGCATCAGCTGCCATGTCGGCAGTCCAGTCCGTGGGGCGCTGAATCAACTTCACATCAGGCCCAAGTTCCTGTAATTTTTCCGAGAAACCCTTTGACCGATCAAGACCGTTCGGAGTGGTCAGCCCACCTTGCAGCTCCAGGACGGTACAACTCTTCTTCTGCCAGCAGGCGTTTTTCTGCAAGCGACTGATCATTTCTGTGGCCGCCTGCGAACCGGCGTCTACATTATCTGCACGAATTGAGGATGTTACTTTCCCGCCCGAGGGGACATCATCGATAGAAAAGACCATTACATTTTGATTATTCGCCTGCCTTACAACTGGTACAATACCCGCTGCATCGATCGGAGCAAATACAATGGCATTCGCGCCATTCGCCATAAGGTTTTGGAGAGCATCTACCTGGGCCGCTACATCACCATTCGGATCAGGAGCACCCAACAGTGTGAAGCCCTTGGCTTTAAACGCTTTTTTGGAGAGATCCAGCATTAGCGTTTGAAAGTCATCTTTCAGAAATTTTGGTGTGAACCCGACCCGCACCTCCTGGGCTTCGTCTGCAGCGGCTGAGCCGGCGGCCACAGCGAAAAGCAAGGTACTCGCGAGAGCAAAACAATTAACCTTTTTCTTATAAATGGCGATTTTCATATATCCCACTCTTTATTTTTATTAACGGAACAGCTATGAATTGGCATACGCCGATCTTTAGAACAACAGCGCTTTGCTTTAGATGAACATAGTTACCGACGGTTGCAGAGGGCGTGATACCCCGCAGACTTGCGGCTCATTGACGCCAGGCCTTGGACTGTCAATTGCCGGGGCCGTGTACGTAAGTACCCGGCTTCATTCCCTGACCGGTAAGCAAGATAAGTGCCAACCAATCAAACTTCCGAGCGAGTTTTATACCAGGCTTTCTAATTTGTTGACCGCCAAGGGAGAGAGCACGAGTCGATTCACCGGATGATGGCTTCGCAAGCTTAATATTGCCCATTTGCCTACTCCTTATTTTTATTTGAAGCTAGCTTAATTGAGTGGTGCCAAAGCTGTACTCAATTCACTGCTATCGTTTCGGACAAGTCGTAACTGGGAAGAGGTCGTTGCACTGCGCAGACGATTGATCAATGCAACGCCCCCTTAGACTCTATTATGGCGCTTTAATCAGTCAACCTCATGCACGCGAACTAAGCGGCGCTCACGCATAGAGATGTAGGCTGCTTCGGCGAGACGCAGTGCTTGACGACCGTCTTCAAAACTCGCAAGAGGCTTAGCGCCCTTCTCAACACAATCGACGAAGCCATCGATCTCAGCCATGAACGCCTCGTTGTAGCGCTCCAGGAAGAAGAACTGATACGGCTGGCCAGTCTCAACGGTCGTGCTGGTGTAACGACGCAGCTCATGCGGCTTACGGTTGTCAGAGATGAGCATGCCTTTGTTACCCATCAACTCAACACGCTGGTCATAACCATAAACGGCTGCCCGCGAGTTGTTGATGATGCACTGCTTACCTGAGTCGGTACGCAGGATAAACATAGCGGTATCGACTTCATTCAACTCGGCACCGAGTGCTGGGTCGATCAGAGCGTCCGCCAACGCAAAGACTTCTGTCGGCTCCTCACCCAGCATGAAACGCGCCAGGTCAAAGTCGTGAATTGTCATATCACGGAAGAGACCGCCGGCAGCCTCCAGGTAGGCTCGTGGTGGCAGCGCTGGGTCACGTGAAGTGATGATGACCTGATGCAGTTCACCGATCTCACCGTTGAGCATCGCGTCACGAGCTGCGCTGTGGCCCGGGTCGTATCGACGGTTGAAGCCAATTTGAATAGGAAGCTTGGTGTCACCAATCTTAGCGGCGCAAGCGTTGACACGCTCCAAACTCAGATCGATAGGCTTCTCGCAGAGGACTGCCTTACCTGCAGCAATCGCCTGCTCGATGTAGTCCGCGTGAGTGGGGGTCGCCGTCGCGATCAAAACAGCATCAACTTGATCAGAAGAGAAGATCTCCTCTGCCGTGGCAGCCGCTGGTACCCCTTGAGCAAGGGCAACCTTTTCGGCCGACGGGCGATGGACATCGTACACAGCAACAAGCTGAGCACGTGGGTGTTTAGCGACGTTGTCGGCATGCATCTGGCCGATGCGGCCACAGCCCAAAACAGCAATGCGAAGCATAGGTACTCTCCTGCTGTGATGCATCTCTGCATCGTTTTTTTGTTCTTGGTTGCAGCGAAATATGTTGCATCCTTGGGCGGTTGTCAATATAAATTCCATGTCGACAAAAATCGCAATTTCCATTGCAAAAAGAGGACTTTTTGATGAAACGCTTCGAAGGCAAAATCGCGGTAGTGACCGGTGGTACTCAGGGGCTAGGCGCCGCTGTATCCATGCATCTGGCTAAGGAAGGCGCAGCAGGCATCGTGATCTGCGGCCGGGGCACTGAGAAAGGTGAAGCGGTTTCGCGCAAAATCCATGAAGCGACCGGTTGCCAGGTTCGCTTTGTACAGGCTGACCTCGGGAAGGTCGCTGACTGCCGCGCTGTCGTAGAAGCCGCAGACAATGAATTTGGCCGAGTCGACATCCTGGTCAACGCCGCAGGACTGACTGATCGGGGCGACATCCTCACCACAGATGAGGAGTTATTCGATCGTATGTTTGCGATCAACACACGTGCACCCTTCTTCCTGATGCAGGAGTCGATCCGCCGGATGATTCGCGATGGTGTGGAAGGCTCGATCATCAACATCGGTTCGACCTCCGCACTGGCCGGACAGCCCTTCATCTCCCCGTACTGCGCCTCCAAGGGCGCACTGGCGACGCTCACCCGCAACACTGCTTTTGCGGCAATGCGCAACAAAATCCGTGTCAATCAGCTGAACATTGGGTGGATGGCATCCGACGGTGAAGATCGCATACAACGTGAGTACCACGGTGCTGAAGAAAACTGGCTGGAAAAGGCCGCAGCAGCTCAACCGTTTGGCCGCCTCCTTGCTCCGGAAGAGGTAGCCAAAGCAGTAGCATTTTTGGCCTCAGACGAATCGGGCATGATGACCGGCTCTGTAATCAATTTTGATCAATCTGTTTGGGGTGCTTATCAATTCTCCCCACCAACCCCTGAGACAAAGCTCGAGCTGTAATTCTGGGCACTGAACGAACGCTTGGATTGATGCCGATCAGGAATAGGAGCAACGATGATTCGTTGTTCCTAATTCAGTAGCATGACTGCATACAGATATAGATCTCTCTCTGGGTATCGGAATGAGTGCAATCCATGAGCGGCTTGAAATTTAGCCCAGACGCAGAAAAGCCTGGAACCATTCAATGCCATACATGATAGGCACCCAATGGCTCCAGGCTTTTATCTACCGCGGTTACTTAAAGTATGGACTCAAGTGTTCGCTCAGGAAGATACCTTCTGGATCAAGTTCGCGACGAATTTTGCGGAAGTCGTTCACGCGCGGGTAAATGGCAGTGACGTCATCACCCGTCAGGAAGTGCATCTTGCCCCAGTGTGGACGACCGCCGTAGCTACGCAGGATCGCATCTACCCCGCGCAAGAAGTCCCAGTAGTCAGTGCCTGGCTCACCAGACACCGAGACGGTTACGCTGTCCTGCTCGAAGAACGGGCTGATCCATGCGCCATCACCTGCGGTAAAGCGGTACTCAATCGGGTAGATCGCTTCCGGGAACTCCTCAAGCATGAGCTTACGCACAGCCCGAACCGCTTCCTTGCCGAATCGAACGGGGATGGCATATTCCAGTTCATGGAAGTTTGGCAGGTACTCGATCGGGTAAACGTCCGAGCTGTAGGCGATCTTCTCGAACTCACTCTCGAAGTGAGGCTGGTCGGTGATGTCCATCACCTTGACCTCGCAGACGTCCGTCTTCTGCCCAGAAGGCAGAGTCGCTGCGGTGTCAGGAAGGCAATAGCAATGACGGCTCTTCTCGTAAGGGCAATAGAAGAAGCTGAAGTGGCGATGCTTCTGCGCCAGCTCATCGTGCCGCTCCATCAAGCTTTCGAAATCCTCCCGCCAGATGCGCTCGTGCAAGTTGAAGCTATCGGTCACTTGCAGAGTGATTTCCGAGGCGATGCCCAAGACGCCCATCGACACTCGCGATGCCTGGAGCATATCCGGCGTGCTTTCGTCGACCACAATGACCGAGCCGTCTGGTTGAACCAGCTTCAAGCCAACAATCGAGGACGCCAGGTTGCCCAGGTTGATGCCTGTGCCATGGGTACCGGTAGTCAGTGCCCCAGCGATCGACTGGCTGTCAATGTCGCCCTGGTTGATCATGGAAAGCCCAGCGGCCTTGAGGGCCTTACCGAACTCGTTCATGGTAGTGCCGGCGTAGGCGGTCACACGCTTCTTTTCATGATCGATGTGACGAACGCCAGTCATGTTGGCGAGGGTCAGATGAAGCCCGTTGGTAAGTGCAACAGCCGTGAACGAGTGGCCTGAGCCAGCCACACGGACATTCATGCCCTTATTAGCCGCCTCGCGCACCATGGCGCTCAGCTCATCTTCGCTGGCAGGAGCGCCACGTGCTGATCGGATACAGGACTGATTCCCTGCCCAGTTGCGCCAGTGCGCATGATCCATACCGAACTCGTTGATGTGCATGTTGTGCGATGAAGTGCTCATGACGGTCGTCTCCCGCTATTATTTTATAGATCAGATTGCTGTGTAGCCGTTGTCTGCAAACAGGTGAGCCCCGTTTACAAAACTGGCATCGTCACTGGCCAGGAACAAAGCAGCCGTGGCGACCTCCGATGGCTTGCACAGGCGCCCCTGCGCAGCAGCAATTGCGCTTTCGGTCACGTCCACGCCGTATTTATTGAGGGTGTCGATTTCGCGCAGCCCATGAGCGGTTGCAATAAATCCTGGGCAAATGGCGTTGGAACGGATACCTCTGTCTCGGAACTCGACAGCCAAGGCACGTGCGAACATGTGTGTCGCGCCCTTGCTGGTACAGTAGAGAACCTCCATTGGCGTACCGACCACTGCCGAAATGGAGGACGTGCAGACGATGCTGCCGCCACCCGCCGCAAGCATGCCAGGCAAGACAGCCCGGGTTACCAGGAACATGCTCTTCACGTTCACGGCCATGATGCGGTCCCATTCCTCCTCAGTGGTTTCAAGGAAGGGTCCAGCGGCGAGGATCCCCGCATGGTTCATCAGCACCGTGATTGAGCCGAAGGCCTTCTCTACAGCTTGAACAGCTGATTTGACCTGCTGTGCATCCGATACATCTGCTGGAGCGAAAATGGCGTCATACCCTTCGTCCCGCAGCTTCTGGGCAACCTGGGCGCCGTTGCTGCCTGGGAGGTCAACGATACCTACCTGAGCCCCTTCAGCCGCAAACAACTCAGAAGCGGCAAGGCCACAACCACCTGCCCCACCAGTAATCAGGGCGACTTTACCTTTCAAACGTCCACTCATAATTCACTCCGGTTCGCGATAAAAAATCGCAACAAGTAGGATTGTTTTTGTTGGACGGCTGCAGACCCGTGAGCTCAAGGGTGCAATACTTTTGGCGGGGTGACCATATATCAGAAGATATACATGCCTCTCTCATGTCGTCATTGGGCTTTTCGTAGCTGAATGCGACCATTACGGCAGCTGCCACTATGCCTTTAGACATATGTCACGGCGACGAGGTCGTGTTGTAGTGTACCTAAACACGACCTTCTCCTAGCGATACATCTCGAACCTGTGAAAATAATGGGTGGCGATCATCGACACATCATTCGAGGTCGATTAATAGCGAGGCGTGAAGGTTGACCCCGCAAACCACCAAACCACAATTATTTAAGGCATGCACCAAGTCTTTTTTCCGGAGCATTCCCCAAAATTTGTGATACACAATAACAATTAAAAGCTTTGGCAAGCGCTATACCCCGATTAAGTCCTTGCCATAGATAGCGAAGCGAGCCAGTCATGAGCCATTTCGAGAGCATTCTAAAAAACCTAAATCTGGCGCACTCAAACTTAAACTATAAGCCAGGGCTTAGCTTCAAATCCCAGCGAGTCACGTTTATTGTTCGGGAGCACTTCTCGATGATGGCTTTCACAGCGGCGATGGACGTTTTAGTTACCGCAAATCTGATGAGCCATGCACCGAATTTCATCATCCAGGTTGTAGGCGAGACAAACTTTGTGATGAGCGATTTGGGTATTCCTATCCCCGTCCACGAGACCCTCGCCCAGCTTGATGCGGCATCCCAAGACATCGTGCTCGTGTGTGGAGGTTTTCGGGTTCGCTTGAGTGGCGAGCCGTTGCTCCGAGCCAAGCTTCGCGAGGGTGATCAGCATGGCGCAATCCTGGGCGGGCTCTGGAATGGTGCTTACTTTCTTGCTGAAGCTGGGCTGCTGAACGGGTACAACTGCGCCTTCCACCCTGATGGTCGCGCCCTGATCAGTGAAATGTACCCAAAGGTTCGACTTAGCCAGCTGGCTCACGTTGTCGAAGGCCGTCGTATGACCTGCGCTGGCGCCAATAGCGCATTGGACATGATGCTCGATCTGCTTGAGCAGCGGGGAGATAACGCATTGCGCCGTGGGGTTGAGCAAACGCTCGCATGCGACAGATTACTATCTGGTGCCCCTGCCCTGGCATTTGATATCGACCCTAAGCTGCCACGAGGCCTACGCTCTGCAATGGAACTCATGCACTCCAATATCGAGGAGCCACTGAGCATCGAGTATATGGCACGACAAGCAGGTGTTTCGAGACGCCACCTGGAGAGGCTGTTCCGCCGCTATCTGGAAGCAACCCCACCGCGCTATTACCTGGAACTGAGGTTGACCTATGCACGCCAGCTGATCCAGCACACCAGCAAGTCTTTCATGGATGTGGCAGTTGCCAGCGGTTTCATTAGCTACCCGCACTTTTACCGCCGATTCAAGGAGATGTTCTCCGTAACACCGAAGCAGTTTCAAGACCACAGCCGAGGCTGGATCACATCGTGATGAAAGTCTGGCTCCAGGCGGTACTTGATGGCTAAGCCCGAGACTCTACCTGGTGACCGGCTCAATCCACATCCAGCATCACAACGCCTTCCATCCCCAAAACCCCACCCGAGTCGGAGTAGAAACCCTGGCCGCGCTCGACAACGCGACGGGTGAGGCCATCCACACCCACCAAGCGAAAGCGAAGCTCAAAGACTGCCCTAGACTGCAGCGCCTCCTGCACCTTCATCCAAACATTCTCTCGATCATCTGGGTGGATGAGCTCAGCGTAGTCACTGTTGTTCAGCAGCTCCTGGGCAGTCTTACCCGTCAAACCAAGGCACCCGGCACTCACATATTCCATAGTGAAGCGTCTGTCGTTCCGGCAGCGATAGACCATCGCCGGCAACCCGTTGAGCAGGTTCTCCAGGCTGCGATTGCTGGTTCTAAGCGTCAGATCATCCCGAACTGTCTGGCTTACATCAACAAGCGACATGCAGATGTACTCGTCAGACATGCTCGCCGTGATCTGCAGCCAGCGAACATCTCCCGCACTATTGATGAAGCGGAAGATTTCAGGGTCAGCCAGCTTTTGCGACCTTGGCGTTCGCTGCACGAAATATCGCCAAGCGTCGCTATCCTGGGGGTGCACCAGTGCCCCTAGATCTTTCCCGCGCAGCGCCGTTTCCAGCAGCTCCTCCGACCTGAGGTTGCAGACTTTAACGACGCCATTTCGAGTGACCTTCACCAATCCAGCCGGAAAGAGATTGATGCCAGACTCATCGCCATCCGGCGCTTGCGAGAGCGACGTATCACCCATCCGGATTGGAAGCCAGGGCGGGAGAATGCGATCGAGCATGCGCTTCACTTGTGCCCCTCCAGGTTGGAATGGCCATGCACCAGGGCTGCTATTTCTAGACGAGAGCTGACTTCAAGCTTACGCAGCAGATTACCAACATAGATCTTGACCGTTCCCTCGCTGAGTCCCATTTCTCGGGCGATCAACTTGTTGCTCATGCCCCTTGCTATGAGCTCGAGGGTCTGACGCTCTCGCTCTGTCAACGCCTTGAGACCATCCAACGTCAACGTTGCCGTGCTTTCGCTTTGGAAAACCCGTTGGAGATCATCATCAAGCATCAAATCCTTCTGATCTTCATTGCGGAGCAAAGCCAGCATTTTTTCTGCAGAGGTGTCCTTGAGGATGTAGCCGTCTGCCCCTCCTTTCAGGGCAGACAGAAACTCTTGGCGACTCACTGATGCTGTAAGGATTACGACGCTCTCAGCCAGGCCTTCTGCCTTGAGCACACCAAGCGTCTTCAGCCCGTCCATCATGGCCATGTGGAGATCTAGCAAAACGAGGTCAGGCTTGAGCCTACTGGCCATTGCCACACCTTCCACACCGTTCGCCGCCTCGCCTACCACAGTGAAATCGTCCTCATCCATCAGCAGGTTCATGAGCCCCCTGCGGAACAATGGATGATCATCTATCAATAACACTCGTTTCGGCTTGTTCACTTCTGAATTCCCATTGGCAAATTGACAGTCAATGTCGTGCCCTTTCCTGGCGTGGATGCAATGTCCAGTGTCGCACCAATCGTGCGGGCTCGCTCTTGCATGATCATCAGTCCGTAATGGTCATCCTCACCGGGCTGCTCACCGATACCCTTGCCATTGTCCTTGATGGTCACTTCAACACGGTCGTCCAGGCGCAGCAGCGAGACGCTCGCGAACTGGGCATGCGAATGCCTGACGATATTTGCCATGGCCTCGCGGGCGATCTGCAAAATCTGCATGGCAACCTCCTGCGACAGAATCGAGTCGGCAACCCGGTTGTCAAGCTCAAACAGGATCGAGCTACGACGACCATATTCACGCATGGAAGCTTCAAGTGCTTGGCTGAGTGAAGGAGCGTCGAGAGACAATCGCACCCCTGCGATGATTTCACGAACCTGGCGCTGCACCTGCTCAAGGCCTGAGCGAATCTCACGGATGCGTTGAGACTGGTTCAGGGGGTTACCGGCGATGTGCCGCTTCTCAAGGGTTGCAGCCGTAAGGCTCAGGTAGCCCAATTGCTGAGCCACTGAATCATGCAACTCACGGGTCACAGACTCATGATTTCGACGCGTCTCTGCGATTACCCGCAAACGCTCAGCGTATGCCCTGTCGAGGATTGCTACCAGCCGATCAACAATCAGCACGAGAGGTTCGTCTGGAGCCATGGGCGGCGTATGAACCTCCAACTCAAGTGACAAGCCACTTGCGCCGTGAAGCTCGAGCTGATGCCGACGTAAAGAGCCAGTCGAGAGGCCAGACTCTCCTTCAGTAGAAGAGGTAACTACGATGGGAACATCAGAGATGTCACGCGCGTGCAAGGTCAGATGGGCGTGTTCTATCGAGAAAAACAGCGGTAGATCCAAGACCATGGCGCCCAATGGAATGCGCCAATCCGTGTGGCTAAGCAGCTCGAATCCCAACGCTGCGAGCTTGGGGGAAGCAGCCCAGTCTTGAAAGGCCGTAGGTGCAGCACGCCTCTCTCTGGAGGAAGGCAGGAGAGCCTTGCAGTATTTCAGGAACACATTGGTTGTGACCGCTTTGCTCATGCCTAGAAATCCGTCATCTTCCAAGCCGATTTCCGCACATTCGGTACTCCAGCCAGGCTCCCCTGCCGGGGTGCGGGATCCCTCCCGCTGACGCCTCTAGACCGCTGGGGCTCCAAACGCACGCTCGACCGATTCGCTCTCGTTACGTTGATCTTGCTCACCTAGCTGAATGGCCTTGGGTACTGACAACCAGCGAGCCAAAAGAGCGCCGCTTATCCCACCACAGAACTTACCACACAGAATCGCCACGATGAGCGTCGGCTGAAAGTTCGCGGTAAAGGCCAGGTGGTCGCCGATCACCCAAGCGCCGCAGACTGCAAACGCAATACAGAGCACCTTATCCTTAGGGCGCATTATGGCTACCAGGCGGTACATCGCCAAGATGTTGGCCGCAGCAGCCAGCATGCCAGCAGCCCCCTTCGGATCCAGCCCCAAGCGCGCACCGATGGCGCCTATAGGCTTTTCAAGGTATTTGCCGATGGCATAAACCATCGGGAAGGCGCCTGCCAGCATAAGCGCACCGTACCCTGCGATCTCCAAAGCCCGGAACTGGTCTTTCTGGTCAGCGATGATCGGGTCAAATCCCCAATGGCCGAACAGGTAGGTAAAGAAGCCCGTGAAGTATTGAATGATCGACAAGGCCAAGACCATCGTAATGGCCGCGTACATGAGCTTGCCGAAGATGAGGAAGCCCTTGATCATACGATCAGGAAACATCCTAAGCCCCAATGCCAGCACGACGCAGAAGATGATCAGCGGAAACAGATTGCGCAGCACCGTCCCGAGATCCATTGCGAGCTGGTAATTTGCTTCGAAATTACTCCCTATCGTGTCGCGAACCATGGGCTCACCGAGCACCAGTACCAGGCAAGCCATGAGCACGCCGATGGGTATGCTCAACAGGCCTGACATGATGCCAAGCGCCATGTATTTGTGGTCTTTGGGCTGAAGCATCGACAGACCAACAGGGATCGAGAAAATGATGGTTGCCCCGGCCATATAGCCAACAATCATCGCCATGATCCAGTTTTCATGGGTAGCGGCGAGCGCTTGAGCTAACTGGTAGCCGCCCATGTCAACAGCGATGATGGTAGTCGCACCTATCGCCGGATCAGCACCGATCGAAGCGAATATCGGGCCAAAGCTGTTTTCCACAAAATGTGAAAGGTAGGGTTGTGCAGCCATGATACCGGCTACAGGGATGAACGTTGGGCCAATGCAGTGAATACCTTCAATGAACTCCTTGCCCATGCCACTCTGGCTGTCTCGTATAGCCGCTATCGCGCCTATAAAAACGAACGCCATTATCACGTAGGTTACATATATACCTATCTGACCCATTTCTGATTCTCCGCGCTTATAGGCCCCACTCAATGGAAGGCCACTGATTGTTAATTGGCAGATTCAAGAACACAGTAACGAAAGTTATATTTGCTCCCCCTCAGGAAACGCCGCGCCTTGAGGAATGTCAATCGAATACAACGAAAACACACAAAAAATTCCTCATACAAGCGTTCGATTGTTGTCCTGCGTGGATGGAAATGTGGTTTTCACAGTAAAGCCACAGCCTAAAAACATACAGCTGTGACCCCACCAACACGCCACTACGCCTTAAGGCATAGTCACTCGGCCGAGAGAGATATTGTTATCTATAGGGAGAGGATTAGTCTGGAGATCGACTCAAATACAAATAGAAACAGGGTCTTGTCATGAACAACAAAAATAAATGCAGCGTGCTTTCCCCCCACCGCGTTCGCTGGAAGTCAGCGCGCCGCTACGCCTTCCCTATCTAGTTATATGCAACATCCTGCCTACTGATTAGTACACCTCTTGACGGGGAGATGTACTGACTATCATTTATTGGTTCGGAGAATAATAATGTCGCAGTCTTTCGATTCATATGCACGAATCTTGATCATTGGTGGCGGAGCCATTGGATGCTCTCTGGCCTACCAATTGACCAAGCGTGGCGAGCGCGATGTGGTAGTGCTTGAAAAATCTCAATTGACCCACGGCTGCACCTGGCACGCCGCTGGTCTCGTCGGCCAGCTGCGTGGCAGCTTGAACCTCACTCGGATGATGCAAAACTCGGTTGCCGTGTTCGATGAGCTGGAAGCCGAGACGGGCCACGTCATTGATTGGCGCAAGGTTGGCTCACTGCGCCTGGCATCCTCTCAGGATCGCTGGAGCGAAATTCGCCGCTCGATGACGCTCGCGAAAAGCTTTGGGTTCGAATGCCACTCGCTGAATGCGAAGGAGGCTCAAGAACTTTTCCCTTACATGGATCCTGAGGGTGTTGTAGGTGCAGCCTTCATCCCTTCTGACGGCTACATTGACCCCTATGCCTTGACCCATGCCTATGCATCTGGAGCCAAAAAGCGCGGCGCGCAGATCCGCGAAGGCGTCCAGGTCAAAGAGATCATTCGCGAAGGACGCCGTGCCGTTGGTGTGGTTACGGATCATGGCACCATTGGCTGCGAAATCATGGTCAACTGTGCAGGCCTCTGGGCCAAGCGCATCGGCGAGATGGCCGGGGTTCACCTGGCAGCTGGCGTGGTCGAGCACCAATACTTCTTGACCGAAAAAACGCTGACCCTGCCGAAGAATCTTCCGACTCTTCGCGACCCTGACAAAAATTTCTACCTCAAGCCTGACGTCGGAGCTTTCGCTATCGGTGGCTGGGAGGACGGTACGAAAGGATGCTGGCGCTCTCGCCCACCATTCGAATTCGGGCGCGAGCTGTTCCCTGAGAACATGGATCGCCTCGAACTGTTCGCCCTCCCATGTTCTGAGCGGCTGCCAATCCTGAATGAGGTAGGTATCCAGACAGTCATCAACGGCCCTATCCCGGCATCGGCTGATGGCGAGCCAATCATGGGCCTGGCACCGGAACTGGACAACTTCTACGTGGCATGTGGCTTCACTGCCGGTATCGCAGCGTCTGGTGGTGCCGGCGTAGCCATGGCCAACTGGATTCTGGACGGTGATCCAGGCATGGATCTGTGGGCCTTCGACGTTCGCCGCTTCGGCGCCCCGCACAGTGTTGGCCGCTACCTGGAAGAGCGTGCAATCGAGGCCTACGGCAACTACTACAAGATCCACTGGCCAGGTGAAGAGACCAAGGTTGGCCGTGGGCTGCGTCGCTCCCCGTTCCACCAACATCTGAAAGACGCCAACGCAGTATTCGGTGCTCGTTTCGGTTGGGAGCGCGCCAACTGGTTCGCCCGCCCAGGTATCGACAGCCCCACCGAAATCTCGACCTTCGAGAAGAAGCCAAGCTATTTCGGCGCGGTTGCAGAAGAGTGCAAAGCGATTCGTGAACGTGCCGTCCTGATCGACCAGACGTCGTTCTCCAAATTCGAGATCACCGGCCCTGGTGCACTGGAAGCACTGCAGCACATTGCAGTGAATGACCTGAGCGAACCCGGTAAAGCGATCTACACCCAGCTCTGCAACGAAAAAGGCGGTATCGAGGCTGACCTGACCTTCGTACACCTGGACAGCGAACGCTTCATGATGGTGACCGGTTCCGGCTTCGGCGTGCGCGACAGCGATTGGATTCGCCGTCACTTGCCTGCCTCGGTTCAGATTCGCGAAGTCACCAACTCGCTGGCTACCCTCAACATCTGCGGCCCGCTGGCCCGTGACATCCTGCAATCGGTTACGGATGACGACGTATCCAACGAGGCCTTCCCTTACCTCAGCGCCAAGTACATCGAGGTTGGTTACGCACGTGTACTGGCCGTTCGTGTGGGTTACGTCGGCGAGCTGGGTTGGGAGCTGTACATCCCTCAGGAATACGCTGCAAGCGTTTACGAGACCCTGTGGAAAGCCGGTGAGCCACACGGCATCGCCAACGTTGGCTATCGCGCCATCGACTCCTGCCGTATGGAGAA
The DNA here is from genome assembly GCA_029202525.1 of Candidatus Pseudomonas phytovorans. NCBI lineage: Bacteria > Pseudomonadati > Pseudomonadota > Gammaproteobacteria > Pseudomonadales > Pseudomonadaceae > Pseudomonas > Candidatus Pseudomonas phytovorans. Next base: position 2,579,728 of record CP119325.1, on the reverse strand, counting down.
AGGCTACCTGTACTGGTCGGGCGACATCACCCCGGACTACAACCCGTTCGAGGCTGGCCTGGGCTTCTGCGTCGCGTTCGACAAAGGCGATTTCATCGGCAAGGAAGCACTGCTCGCGATCAAGGAAGCTGGCGTCAAACGTCGCCTGTGCTCCTTTGTCGTCGAAGACTTCGCACCCTTCCACGGTGGCGAAACCATCATCAAGGACGGCAAAGTCGTTGGCCGCCTGACCAGCACCGCCTTCAGCCACATCCTTCAGAAAACGGTGGCATTCGGATATCTGCCAGTTGAGCTGACCAAGGAAAGCGACTTCATCATCGAAGCGCTTGGTAAACCCTATCAAGCTCAGCGTGGGGCTCGCTGCCTCTACGATCCGAAGTCCGATCGCCTGCGGGGTTAATGCCATGCAAACGATTGAGGAAACCATCCACGAAATGCGTTCGCTCAAGCGTTATGGAGCGATCAAGTCGATCACCCGCCTCGGCGGCCTGACTAACCGTGTGTTCCGTGTAGAAACGACATCCGGTGTGTTTTGCCTTCGCCTTCCTGGTGAGGGTACTGCAGAGTACATCGATCGAGGCCACGAATGCGTTGCCGCGAAAGAAGCAGCTCGCGTAGAGGTCAGTGCGCCAGTTGAGTTCTTCGACATTCGCACCGGGGTCAGCCTTACGCGCTTCATGGAGGAGGTTGTGACCATGACTCCTCAGTTGTTCCAGTCGAGGCAAGGTGCGATAGCTCGCGCCGGCCAGGCGCTTCGACAATTGCATACCAGCGATGCTCAGTTCGCGTCGCACTTTGACATGTTCAAGATGCTGGACGGCTACACCAAGATCCTCGCTCAGAAGTCAGCGAAAGTACCGGCTGGTTATGACGCGATCCTGGCGATACTGGAGAAGGCTCGAGCAGCATTGGAAGCCTTCCCGGTAGACTTGGCGCCGTGTCACTGCGATCCGCTGTGCGAGAACTTCCTGGACACCGGGGATCGGATGATCATCGTCGACTGGGAATACTCGGGCATGAACGATCCGATGTGGGACATTGCGGATCTAATCATCGAAGCAGAGCTTGGGCCGAAGGCTGAACAAGAGCTTCTGCAGGCCTACTTCAATGGCGAGCCCTCGCCCATTGAGTTTGGTCGGATCGTGATCTTCAAGGCGCTTTGCGATCTTCTGTGGTCGCTGTGGGGCCTGATTCAGCATGCCAATCACAACCCGGCCGATGACTTCTGGGCTTATGGGAACAAGCGCTTCCAACGTTGCCGTGAGCTCATGATGTCTGCATCGTTCCTGGATCATGTCAAAACGGTGCTGGAGGGCGCTGAAGAACTCGTGTAGCGCAGCACCACTTCTATCGCTTGTCGAACCTTCGCTTTGGGCGCCCTTTGGCGCCCTTTTTTAATTCCTGGCGCTGGTGCCTGGATTTAAGCAGCTTCTCATCTCGCCTCTCTGACCACCGGTTTCAGCACTCATATCCGATGGATCCCTCGTTTCAAGTTGTACGAGGTAGGCTTTTGTTGCCAGAGACGGTGCGTCTCCATGTCCTGCTCTATTCAAGGAGCAGAAATGGCTGATAGGGATATGCGTAGGACAATTACTATTCTTGAAGGCGAACCCACCCCTCTCAGCCTTGGAAAATTAATGAGGGCACGATTGTGTCCGAGGGGAAACGAAGGAAGGCAGCGTGGAAAGTCAGGAGGGAGAGAACTCAACGCGGCTGAGATGCCGCGTTGATGCAAGAGCTCACAAAAACTGTGGAGGCTGGGGGCAGTTTCCAGCGCTTGTAGAAGTCACCTCGGTACCCAGGATACGAAGTGGACACCATTCGACTTCATTTCGTCGAAAGGACAGATGCTGGAAAGCAGCAAGCCTGAACCAGGCAGTCGCAGGTCTGGCTCAAGTGCTAGTAGTGGCGCCAATACGTGCAGATGCTGCTCAACATCTGGATGCGGAATCTGCCGCCCATCCTCAACACCCATGAACTCACCATAGAGCAGCAAGTCGACGTCGAGTGTGATTAGCTTGCGCCCCTTCTTACGGTGCAGGCGCTGCTCGATGGCTTGCAGCTGAGACTTAACATCAGCGATCGAGCACTCTACGACACAGTTCACGACCAAATTCAGGAACGGCTCGTTCAAGCCGCCCACAGCCTTGCTTTCCACGACGGGTGAGACTCGCACTTGGCCGTACAGCATTCGTAAGCTATCCACAGCACATTGAAGAAAAAATTCGCGCCGCCCAGGGACGTTGCTCCCCAAACCAAGCCAGATACTCACAGACTGCTGATGCGCCAGGTCACCAACGACCGGGCGCTCACTCACTGCAGATTGACTCATTTTAGTTCCAGAATTTCCCAGCCCTGGAGGGACGCAAACTCACGCAGGCGCACATCCGGATCGACCGCCACCGGATGATCAACGTAGCTCAGCAGCGCAAGATCGTTGTACGAGTCACTGTAGAAGGTGGCAGCACTCAAAGAGAGCCCATGCTGAGATACCCACTGGACTAACCGAAGTATTTTTCCTTCCTGGTAGCAAGGGTCTCCGATAATTTTTCCGGTGTACCTCCCCTCCACAACCTCAGGGTCAGTACAGATGACATGCTCGATGCCAAAAACCTGCGCGATGGGCTCTGTGATGAAGCGGTTGGTTGCGCTGATCATCACAGGGCAATCGCCTCGATCACGATGAGCCTGGATGACCTCCAGGCCTTGGGCTTTAACTACTGGCTTGATTTTCTGATTGATGAAATCCTCTCGCCAAGCGAGCAGGTCACTCAAGGGGAACCTGACCAGGGGATCCAGCATGAAATCCAGAAACGATGAGTAGTTGAGCACCCCCTGGTGGTAGTCATCAGAAAATCGCTGTGCCCGGGTGAGGTGGGATTTTTCATCGCCCATGACTCCCAGCCGCCCCAGGTAGTGTTGCCACATGATCCCACTGTCGCCAGCAAGCAGCGTGTGGTCTAGATCAAACAAAGCTAGCGCCATGACCAGCTCCCTCTCTGACAAAAATTACATGCTTTGATAATTAGGGCCGCCACCGCCCTCAGGGGCAGTCCATACGATATTTTGGAAAGGATCCTTGATATCGCACGTCTTACAGTGAACACAGTTCTGAGCATTGATTTGCAGGCGCGGGCGCCCAGCCTCTGACTCGTCGATTTCGTAGACGCCAGCAGGGCAGTATCGTTGAGCAGGCTCAGCATAGAGCGGCAGGTTCGATCGGATGGGAAGCTCTGGATCCCTCAGTCTCAAGTGAACCGGCTGGTTTTCCTCATGGTTAGTATTCGAAAGGAAAACCGATGAGAGCTTGTCGAAGCTAAGGACACCGTCAGGCTTAGGGTACTCCATCGGTTTGCATTTTGAGGCTGGCTTCAGGCAGAGATGGTCAGGCGTGCGATCGTGCAAGGTAAAGGGCATTTTGCCCTTGAACCAATTCTGATCGATGTAATTGAACGCACCACCCAGGAGGCTGCCAAATTTGTGAATCGCCGGGCCGAAATTCCGACTGCGATAGAGCTCATCGTAGACCCAGCTTTCCTTGAACTTCTTCTCGTACCCTGTAAGGCAATCACCCCCTTGGCTGCCACGCCATATCGCTTCGATGATCGCCTCCGCCGCAAGCATCCCTGACTTCATCGCCGTATGGCTGCCTTTGATCTTGCTGAAGTTCAGCGTTCCTGCATCGCAACCGATGAGCGCTCCGCCTGGGAAGATCATTTTGGGCAGTGAGTTCAGGCCACCTTTGCAGATCGCACGGGCGCCATATGAGAGCCGCTTGCCGCCTTTCAAGTATTGCGCAATCACCGGATGGTGTTTGTATCGCTGAAACTCGTCGAACGGCGAGAGATAGGGGTTCTGATAGCTCAGATCCACGATCAGCCCCACCACCACTTGTTGATTCTCCAAGTGGTACAGGAATGATCCACCAGGGTTTTGATCGGTGAGTGGCCACCCCGCACTGTGCACCACCAGGCCAGTCTGGTGCTGTTCAGCAGGTATCTCCCACAGCTCTTTCAGGCCGATTCCATAATGCTGGGGATCCACGCCTTCGTTGAGCCCGAAATGCTCGATCAGTTGCTTGCCCAGATGGCCTCGGCAGCCTTCTGCAAAGAGCGTGTACTTTCCACGCAGCTCCATACCTGGCACATGAGTGTTCGCAATCGGCTCACCTTGACGATCTACACCCATGTCGCCAGTGACAATTCCCTTGATCACCCCGTCCTCGATAATGACGTCTTGTGCCGCAAATCCTGGGTAGATTTCTACCCCGAGGCTCTCAGCCCGTTGCGCCAACCACCGGCAGAGGTTCCCAAGAGAGATGATGTAGTTGCCTTCGTTGTGCATCGTTTTTGGGACTAACCCATCAGGCACTCGAGTCGACTCAGTCTCGCTCTGCAGCAGGTAAATATCATCGCGTAGTACGGGGGTGTGCAAAGGTGCACCCTCACTTTTCCAGTGAGGAAATAGCTCGGCCAGAGCGCGGGGCTCGAAGATCGCCCCGGAAAGCGTATGTGCTCCGACTTCAGAGCCCTTCTCGACGACACAGACAGAGAGTTCGAGATTAGTGTCCTGCGCTTGCTGCATCAGACGGCAAGCAGCCGACAGCCCTGCTGGCCCTGCGCCAACAATGACTACATCGAACTCCATAGATTCACGTTGCATGGTGATCCACCCAGGCTTGTTTTTGTAGTAGGTACCAGGCCTCAACGGCCAATGAGCTTCAGGGCTTCCTCGTGAAGAGCTGCAGATGCCGATGCCAGCAAGTGACCTGTCGACTCCAGCCCCAAGGGTTTGCCCAGCCAATCAGTAATGCGACCGCCCGCACCCTCGATGACAGGAATCACTGCCATGTAGTCATAGGGCTGGAGTTGCGCCTCCAACACGTAGTCAATGAATCCCGACGCCAGCAGACCGTGGAGGTAGCAATCACCACCAAAGCGGCGCAGTGCCGACGCTTGCGTCAGTGCTTCGTAGCCAGGGATGTCACATTCCAGGAATGAATCCGGAGAAGTTGTGTAACCCACGGATTCGGCAAGCCGTGCAGTTGGTCGCGTCGAAACAATTTCGCCGTTGTAACGAGTGGGCTGTCCAGCCACGCCTACCCAGCGCTCTTTCATCGCTGGCATGTCAATCACACCCACGACTGGCTTCCCATCTTCAAGCAGCGCGATGAGCGTTCCATACATGGGCATACCGGTGATGAAGCTCTTGGTGCCGTCGATGGGATCGACCACCCATGTGTAGCAGCCCGTCCCACTGGTGATGCCGTGCTCCTCACCGTAGATACCGTGATCGGGATAGACATCGCTGATCAGTGACCGCATCGCAGCCTCGGTTTCACGGTCTGCCACGGTTACCGGGGAATCATCTGCCTTGTGCTCGACATCGAGCGGACGACGGAAATATTTGAGAGACACCCGAGCAGCGGTATCCGCAAGCCTTTGGGCGAAGCGAGCATATTCATCATACGAATCGGTAGCGGGAACGTTCATGGATGCCTCCAGGGCTTCATGGGTGTGTGCCTCATGGCAATCAAAAAATAACCACGCCGAAGCAAAAAAACAACCTAAAACCACACATAATTACTATTTGTGTTGTTTTGCGTGGTTTGGCCCCTGAAAGACAACAGAAATCTGCACATCCAGCCCCGCATCCAGAAAGCTCTGGGATGGGCACCGCTGGGTAACAGGCCATGAAAATACGCCAGGCAGCCCTGGCGGACGGCTCGAAATGGAGAAAAATGGGCGAGAAGATGCGAAACCTCGCTTCACCCAGAGGGGTGGCGAGGCCGCAAAGCGGAGCGCGTTAGACAGCCGACCAGGGACCAATCTGGACGCCCTGATCGGCGATGAGGATCAGATGTCCTCGAGATCCAGCATGTCGACATCCCAAAAAACTTTAACGTCGTGCTGCTCACACAGGGCCAGGAATTCAGGCGCTGGTTTTTCATTGGTGAGAATGCAGTCAATCGCCCTCAGGTCACAGACCTTGATGGGGGCTCCTCGCCCAAGTTTGCTGCTATCAGCAACGACCCACACCTCTTCAGCCTGCTCCATCACGCCACGCGAAAATTCAGCTTCGCAGTAGTGAAAGTCCATGAGCTCACCACTCATTGATATACCGGCGATGGACAGCACGCCGTACTTGACCTTGAACTGACGAATGAACGTGAGTGCAGAGCTTCCGAAGGCTGCTGCATCATCCCCCCTTAGTTCTCCTCCCACCATGAACACTCGGTTTCCACCACGGGGAGCTAGCAACCAGGAGATCTGAGCACAGTTGGTAACCACAAAAAGGTTGCTGTGGTTTTCCAGCGCCTGGGCCACATAGGCCGTGGTGGCGCCAGTATCGAGCATGATGGAGTCACCGTTTTTGATCAGTTTGGCTGCGAGCTTGGCAGCCTGCTGCTTGGCCTCACGGTTCTCGTGCATACGACGCTGAAAGGGTGGCTCTTCAGTCCGCTGCGGCAGCATCACACCACCATGAAATTTGCTCACCAGGCCTTCGTCAATCAGCGGCTTGATGTTGCGGCGGATCGTTTCGGTGGTCACCTGCAACGCATCAGCGAGCTCGCCAATGCTTCGCGAGCCGTGGTCACGCACTACCTGCAGGATATCTGCCTGTCTCTTACTCAATGCTGTCATCACCTTGATCAATTGGTGGCCGCTACGCAGAGCGTGTGCCGTCACCAAAGATCGCTCATCGCACCGATTTTCGTCAAACATGATTGAGCTCCCGGTGTAAAAGACGCTACAAAACCACATTAAAGCACAGGCAAAGCACACATACCCACCTTCAATTGTTGTTTTGTGTTGACATTGCCGTTTGACGACTTCTAGAATCCTTCACAAGCCAACCGAAAATGTGGCTTTGTGCAAGCTGTGTGTGGTTTTACGCGGCGCTCAGCTGCCCCGCCTGGATTGCGCAAGCCTCTATCAACAGACCGTGGAGCCTGAAAGATGCTTGCCAATCAACTGTGGCTGTTCTACCTGGCCGGCGCTGCACTGATCACCACTGCAGTTGCCGTGAGTTCCGGCTTCAAACGCCCACCGCGAACGTGCCCTGAGGAATCGCGAAGCACCATGGCTGATGAGCTCTGTGCTTTCGAGGATGCAGAGACGATCGATATCTCCTCTGTCAGGCGGCATAGACGGTAGCGGGCGCCACCTCCCAGAAAGCACGCCCGGCTCAACGTAGAGCGCCGGCCTTTTGCGGTACCTCTGTTCCAACAACAAGACACGAAGGTATTAAAATGAGCACTCCCCACACCCCTTACGTCATCAAGGTCAGCTGCCCGGCTCGCTCGGGTATCGTCTCGGCTGTTTCCTCGTTGCTCGCTCATCGAAAGTGCTACATCACCGAACTGGCTCAGTACGACGACGAGAGCACTGGCAGGTTCTTCATGCGTGCAGTGTTCCGCCTGGAGGAAAGCGCCACCACCTCTATCGAAGAACTGCATGACGCAATGACTGATGTGGCGTGTGAATTCGACATGGAGTGGGAGCTCCATAGCACCGCCAAACCAATGCGCGTGCTGTTGATGGTCAGCAAATACGACCATTGCCTCTCCGATCTTCTCTATCGCCATCAGAAGGGCGAGATGCACATGGAGATTTCGGCCATCGTGTCCAACCACCTGGATCTGAGGCCAATGGCTGAGCGCGAAGGCATCCGCTTCATCTACCTTCCGGTGAACAAAGAGAACAAGGCCCAGCAAGAAAAAGCGCTGCTGGACATCATCAGTGACACCAACACAGACCTGGTTGTCCTTGCTCGCTACATGCAGATCCTGTCCGATGAGCTCTGCAAGAAACTGTCCGGGCGCGCGATCAACATTCACCATTCCTTCCTGCCTGGTTTCAAAGGCGCCAAGCCTTATCACCAAGCATTCTCCAGGGGTGTGAAGGTAATCGGAGCTACCGCCCACTACGTAACCGCTGACCTCGATGAGGGCCCAATCATCGAGCAGGAAGTACAGCGCGTGGATCACAGCTACGAGCCTGAAGACCTCGTTGCCATTGGCCGCGATACCGAGACCGTGGCGCTTTCAAAAGCAGTGAAATTCCACATCGAACACCGTGTTTTCCTCAACGAAGATAAAACGGTGATCTTCCAATGAACACAGCCTCAACCCAGTTGTTACTCATTGATGGCAAATCTGCCGCAGAGCGGGTTATCGAAGAGTCCGCTCGGGACGTTGCTGAACTATCGCGTCAAGGATACACACCAGGGTTGGCTGTGGTGCTGGTGGGGGATGACCCTGCCAGCCACGTCTACGTGCGCAACAAGGTCAAGACAGCTCACCGCATTGGCATGAAGTCTTTCCAGCACCAGCTGAGCGCCGAGTCGACCCAGCAGCAGGTACTGCAGACCATCCACGAGCTGAATGACAACCCTGAGGTGCATGGCATCCTGGTGCAGTTGCCCCTTCCCGACCACATTGATGAAGCAGCAATCATCAATGCAATTGACCCTGACAAGGATGTTGATGGCTTCCATCGCATCAACGTGGGCCGCCTGGTATTGGCCGAAGAAGGTGTTTTAGCCCCCTGCACTCCTTCCGGGTGCATGCGTCTACTCAGGGACACGTGCCCCGACCTGTCGGGCAAGCACGCGGTAGTGATCGGGCGTTCGAACATCGTAGGTAAGCCTATGGCCTCGCTGCTCCTGCAAGCGAACTGCTCGGTGACGATCCTCCACTCGAGAAGCCATAACGCGAAAGAGATCTGCCGCCAGGCAGACATCGTGATCGTCGCGGTGGGACGCCCGCAGATGGTCGATGCCTCTTGGCTGAAGAAAGGCGCAATCGTCATCGACGTAGGGATCAACCGGATTGAGGACAAGGTGGATGGCCGACCAAGGCTGGTCGGTGATGTCGACTTCGCCAGCGCGTCTGATGTTGCAGCTGCCATCACCCCTGTACCTGGCGGCGTAGGCCCAATGACCATCGCGTTCCTCATGAGCAACACCATCGCAGCGGCGAAACGCAAGCACGCAGCCGCCTCGCATCACCCATCGACTTCTCAAGCTCCAGCTTTTCTGTAAGGGGTCATCATGAAAGTTATCGTTGCTGTTAAACGTGTCGTCGACTTCAACGTGAAGGTCAGGGTGAAACCTGACGGATCAGGCGTCGACCTCTCCAACATCAAAATGGCGGTCAATCCGTTCTGTGAGATTGCCATTGAAGAGGCTGTCCGACTGAAGGAAAGAGGGATTGCTAGCGAGGTGATCGCGGTCTCGATTGGCCCACAGTCTGCACAAGAGCAGCTCCGGACTGCCTTGGCGCTGGGTGCAGATCGGGCGATCCTGGTAGAAACCGAAGAAAGCCTTGGCTCACTCGCAGTCGCGAAAATCCTCAACGCCGTGGTGAAGAGGGAACAGCCCGATCTCATTCTTCTGGGCAAGCAATCGGTAGATACCGACAACAACCAGACTGGCCAGATGTTGGCCGCATTGTCCAGCTATCCGCAAGGCACCTTCGCCTCCAAGCTCGAAGTCCAGGACGGCAACCTGGTGGTTACCCGCGAGGTAGACACTGGCATGCAAACCCTCAAGCTTAACCTGCCGGCGATCGTCACCAGCGATCTGCGACTGAACGAGCCTCGCTACGCTTCGCTGCCAAGCATCATGAAAGCGAAGAAAAAGCCTCTGGAGACCATCACCCCGCAAGCGCTGGGCGTTTCCACCTTCGCCACCGCAAGAACGCTGAAGGTGGAAGAACCGCCTGTGCGTCAAGCAGGTATCAAGGTGGGCTCCGTTGCCGAGCTGGTTGAAAAACTGAAGAATGAAGCGAAGGTGATCTGATGAAAGCCCTGATTCTTGCCGACTACACCCATGACTTCGCGCTGTCCCCTGCCACACTCAGCACCGTCACTGCTGCTAAACAGATTGGTGCAGAAATTGACATTCTCGTCGCCGGCTCTTCAGCCCAGAATGTGGCTGAAGCCGCATCGCAGGTGCCAGGCGTAGCGAACGTACTCTTCGCCAACGAGAGCGCCTACGATAACCTCATCGCAGAAAGCGTGGCACCATTAGTAGCTGAACTGGCGAAACAGTATTCGTATGTACTCAGCGGTGCGACAACCAACGGGAAGAACATTCTTCCTCGTGTCGCAGCGCTTCTGGACGTCGATCAAATCTCCGAGATCACCTCAGTCGAATCCCCTGATACCTTCAAGCGGACTGTGTACGCAGGCAACGCAATCGCTACTGTCCAGTCATATGCTCCTATCCACGTATTGACGGTCAGGTCGACCAGTTTTGAGCCAGCCGCTTCGGAAGGTGGTAGCGCTCCGGTGACGACTATCAGCGTCGCCCATACGAGCACGATCTCGAAGTTCGTAGATGAAAGGGTCGCTAGCTCCGACCGTCCTGAGCTGGTTACAGCCAAGATCGTCATCTCGGGTGGTCGCGGCATGCAGAACGGCGACAACTTCAAAATTCTCTACAGCGTCGCGGACAAGCTGGGAGCTGCGGTAGGTGCTTCTCGCGCCGCCGTGGACTCGGGCTTTGTACCGAACGACATGCAGGTCGGCCAGACCGGCAAGATTGTGGCGCCCGACCTGTACCTGGCGGTCGGTATCTCGGGTGCTATTCAGCACTTGGCGGGTATGAAGGACTCTAAGGTCATCGTCGCAATCAACAGCGATCCTGATGCTCCAATTTTCCAGGTAGCCGATTACGGGCTCGTAGCAGACCTGTTCGAAGCAGTACCAGAACTGGAGCGGGCCCTCTGATATTTGCTGCAAGAAGCTACTTGCGCAATATATTCAGACTGCACACTGCCTGAGAATGCATGCGCTCGGCCTGACACTTTTTCCATAGGGCGAAAGAAGAAGGAGAGCGCATTGCCCGATAGACACTCAAGGGAGAAGGACTGCTCTAAACTGCTGTGGATAGCCCGAGCAGAGCAGAGGCGTACATTAATCGTTCAATTGATTAAGGGTACCGAGGGAAATTTCAGGCAAAAAAAAGAGGCCTTAAAGGCCTCTTTTTTTGATCCCGGCGACGCACCGAGGATCGAATTTGGAGCGGGAAACGAGACTCGAACTCGCGACCCCGACCTTGGCAAGGTCGTGCTCTACCAACTGAGCTATTCCCGCGTCGTGATGGGTGCCATTCTAGCGATTTCTAAAACAGCGTCAACCCCTTGATTCAAAAAAACTTTTATTTCTGCTCAGAGCCTTCGCGCAGGTGCGGCCAGGCGGCCAGCAGGTAGTGCACCATCGACCACAGCGTCAGCCCCGCCGCCACCAGCAACAGCCCGTAGCCGAGAATAACCCAGAAGGTCATGCCGGGCGGGTTGGCCAGCAAAATCACCAGCGCCAACATCTGTGCCGCGGTTTTCCATTTACCGAGGTTGGACACAGCCACATGCGCCCGCGCGCCCAGTTCGGCCATCCACTCTCGCAGTGCCGACACCACGATCTCGCGGCCGATGATCACCGCAGCTGGCAGGGTCAGCCAGAAGTTGGCATGCACCTGCACCAGCAGCACCAAGGCCACTGCCACCATCAGCTTGTCGGCCACCGGATCGAGGAAGGCACCGAACGGGGTGCTCTGCTGCAGGCGACGCGCCAGGTAGCCGTCCAGCCAGTCGGTGGCGGCAGCAACCGCAAACACGCTGCTTGCGGCCATGTAGCTCCAGTGATAGGGCACATAGAACAGCAGAATGAAGATCGGGATGAGCAGGACGCGTAGAACGGTGAGCAGGTTTGGAATATTCATCGGTACGACTGGCCGCAAGTTGAGCCCGGCATTCTACTCGCTATGCAGGCTGGCATAAATTGATTCGGCAAGCTTTTTACTGATGCCGGGGGCTTTGGCGATTTCATCGATACTGGCGCGGTTGAGCTCCTGCAGGCCGCCGAAATGTTTCAGCAGGTCGCGCCGGCGTTTGGGCCCTACCCCGGCCACATCTTCCAGGCTGGACACCCGGCGGGCCTTGCCGCGGCGGGCGCGGTGGCCGGTAATGGCAAAACGGTGGGCTTCGTCGCGGATCTGCTGAATCAGGTGCAGGGCCGGTGAATCACCTTTCAGTGTGAACTCGTGGTGCACGTCATTCAGGTACAGGGTTTCAAAACCGGCCTTGCGGGTAACACCTTTGGCCACACCGAGCAGGGCCAGGTCAGTGAAGCCCAGCTCCTGCATCACGTCGCGGGCCATGTTCAACTGCCCTTTGCCGCCGTCTACCAATAACACGTCGGGCAGCTTGCCCTCACCGTCCTTGATGCGCCCGTAACGCCGGGTCAGGGCCTGGTGCATGGCGGCGTAGTCATCGCCGGCAGTGACGCCTTCGATGTTGAAGCGCCGGTAATCGGACTTCAGCGCGCCTTCGGGGCCGAATACCACGCAACTGGCCACGGTGGCTTCGCCGCTGGAATGGCTGATGTCGTAGCACTCCAGCCGCTGCGGCACCTCGTCCAGGCCCAGCACTTCGGCCAGGGCTTCGAAACGGGCGGCCATGTGCTGGCGGTTGGCCAGGCGGGCATTCAGCGCCTGCTCGGCATTGGTCACTGCCAACTGCTGCCATCGGGCGCGCGTGCCGCGTACCCGGTGGCTGATGGTCAGCTCGCGGCCACGCAGCGTGTGCAGCGCTTCGGTGATGGCAGCGAAGTCTTCGTGCACAACGTTGACGATCAACTCGCCAGGCAGTTCGCGCTCTGCGTTGCCCAGGTAGTACTGGGACAGGAATGCGGCCATGACCTCGGCCACCTCCTCCTCGATGCCTACCTGCGGGAAAAAGTTCTTGCTGCCCAGCACCCGGCCACCGCGCACGCTGATCAGGTGCACGCAGGCACCACCGGGGTTGACGAAGGCGGCGATGACATCGACGTCGCCACTGCCGCCCTCGATGTACTGCTGGTCCTGCACGCGGCGCAGCAAGGCGATCTGGTCGCGCAACTCGGCAGCTTTCTCGAAATTGAGGGCCATGGCGGCCTTCTCCATCTCGGCATTCAGCTCGTTGCCCAGTTGCTGGCTACGGCCCTCAAGAAACATCACCGAGTGGCGTACATCGTCGGCGTATTCCTCGGCGCTCACCAGGTCGGTGCAGGGCCCTTTGCAACGTTTGATCTGATACTGCAGGCACGGCCGGGTGCGGTTGGCGTAGTAGCTGTCTTCGCACTGGCGCACCGAAAAGGCCTTTTGCAGCAGGCTGAGGCTTTCGCGGATGGCCCCGGCGCTGGGGTATGGGCCAAAGTAGCGGCCCTTGGCCTTCTTCGCCCCACGGTGAATGCCCAACCGCGGGAACTCGCCGTCGGACAGGAACACGTAGGGGTAGGATTTGTCGTCGCGCAGCAGGATGTTGTACGGCGGCCGCCATTCCTTGATCAGGTTCTGCTCCAGCAGCAACGCCTCGGTTTCGTTGGCGGTGATGGTGGTTTCGACCTGGGCGATACGGGCTACCAGCGCAGCGGTCTTGGGCGCCAGGCCGGTTTTGCGGAAATAGCTGGCCAGGCGTTTTTTGAGGTTCTTGGCCTTGCCCACGTAAAGCAGCCGGGCTTCGGCGTCGAACATTCGGTAAACGCCCGGGCGACCGCTGCAGGTCGCCAGGAATGCGCTGGCATCAAACACTTGGGACATGAGGTTTTACAGGCTTGCGTCGACCATACCGTGGCGAACGGCCAGCAAGGTCAGTTCGACGTCGCTGGTGACCGAGAGTTTTTCAAAGATCCGATAACGGTAAGTATTGACGGTCTTGGGCGAGAGGCACAACTTGTCCGAGATGATCTGCACTTTCTGGCAGCCGACAATCATCAGGGCAATCTGGATTTCCCGCTCCGACAGTGAGTCGAACGGTGAGCCTTGTGGCTGAAACGGCTTCAGCGCCAGCTGTTGGGCAATTTGCGGGCTGATGTAGCGCTGGCCGGCAAATGCCAGGCGGATGGCCTGGACCATTTCGTCAAGGCCTGCACCCTTGGTCAGGTAACCGGCGGCACCGGCTTGCAACAGGCGCGTGGGGAACGGGTCTTCCTCGCACACAGTCACGGCCACGACCTTGATGTCCGGGTGGCTGCGCAGCAGTTTGCGGGTGGCCTCAAGGCCGCCGATGCCAGGCATTTTCACGTCCATCAGCACTACATCCGGCTTCAGCTCACGGGCCAGCTTGAGCGCGGATTCACCCGAATCACCCTCACCCACCACCTGCAGGCCATCGATATCGGCCAGCATGCGGGTAATACCGGTTCGTACCAGATCGTGATCGTCGACCACTAAGACCCTAATCAAGCACACACCTCGTCAGCAGGGCGATTGGATCCCGCCACCTTAACAAAATTTTTCCAAACGGGTCTAACGCATTGCTTCTGTAAGAAACGCCTGACGCTCAACAGTGACAGGCCTCACTGTTTGCCTGGGCTTTCTATCGCTGCTCAAGCGCCCAAGCAGGTGCCAGATGGCCGCCTGGTCGTCGACCGGCAATTGCCGAAAGGCACCCAGCAGCCCCGACTCATCCGTACTCAGGCCCTCTAGCGGGGCCGGCGTGCGGATACCGCCAATTACGTACAGTGCATCCACCCCCCTGGCCGCCAAGGCTGCCAGGTAATCGACCCGCGGCGTACGCTCGCCGCTTTCGTACTTGCCCTGGGCATTGGGTTCAACCCCACCGATATCGCCAAACACGCGCTGGGTCATGCCCAGGCGCTCACGCTCTTCCCGCAGTCGCGGACCAATTCCGTTCATTGTGGGCTTCTCCTTATCCCGGATCACGTTCATCCTCTGCCGCCCTCTTCTGCGGGCGACCGTGAACACCTGGCTCACTATGCCCCTGCGCTTCGATCGCGACAAGCCATCATTGCGCTACTAGCCAATCGTGCGTTGCATGCGCACAAAGCACGCGTCCTCACCCATTTTGACAAAGCCGTGGCGCTGGTACAGCAGGCGCGCCGGGTTGCTGTGAAACACCATCAGCCTCAGCAACGGCAGGCGCCGCTGCCCGGCCCACTGCGCCAACGCCTCCAGCACCCAACTGCCGACACCGCGCCCACGATGCTCGGGCAACAGGTGCAACTCGCGGATAAACAGCGCCTGGCGGTCCTGGCTGAGGCTGCAGTAACCCAACAGGTTATCGCCTTCACAGACCAGCCACTGCTCGCGCCAGCCCCAGGCCTGGTCGAAGGCATCCTCGATCCACAGCAGGTCATATTCACGGTAGTACGGCAGCATGGCGCGCCGCGTGAGGTCGCGGGCAAACGAACGGTGGCTGTCGTTGCCGGCAATCAGTTGCAGGGGCATTACCCCATCACTCGCTGGCCATCGTCTCCGTTGACCGCATCATAGAAACGCTTGCAGCGGATCATGGGTGTCTCCTGTATTTACCGTCCGTCTTGAGCCTAGATAATTCATTGATCGAGGTCACGGTCGGGTTACGAATTGTTTCTATGCTCAAGGCCTTCGGCAACCTGCCCTACGCCAACCGGAGCCACCATGGCAACCCCGTCACTGGCCAGCCAGCCGCAACTGGCCCAACGCGACGCCCACCCGCAACTTGCCCACAAGCCTGGGCGTGCCACGCTCGTGTTGTTCTTCGGCCTGCTGCTGGCCGGTATCGCCTACACCGCCTGGAGCCTGAAACAGGATGTCAGCGCCAGCGGCACGGTGATCACCACGGTCACGCCGTTTCTGCTACTGGGCCTGGCATTGTTGATTGCCCTGGGCTTCGAGTTCGTCAATGGCTTCCACGACACCGCCAACGCGGTGGCCACGGTGATCTACACCAACGCGCTGCCGGCACCGGTCGCGGTGGTGTGGTCCGGGCTGTGCAACTTCCTGGGCGTGCTGCTCTCCAGTGGGGCGGTGGCATTCGGCATCATCGCCCTGCTGCCGGTGGAACTGATTCTACAGGTCGGCTCCTCGGCTGGCTTCTCGATGGTGTTTGCCCTGCTGTTGGCTGCAATCATCTGGAACCTCGGCACCTGGTGGCTGGGCCTTCCGGCCTCGTCCTCGCACACGCTGATCGGCTCGATCATCGGTGTGGGCGTGGCCAATGCGCTGATGCATGGGCGTGACGGCACCAGCGGCGTGGACTGGGCCCAGGCCAGCAAGGTGGGTTACGCCCTGCTGTTCTCCCCGCTTATCGGCTTTGCCTGCGCCGCCTTGTTGTTGCTCGCCCTGCGTGCACTGGTCAAGCGTCAAGCGCTGTACCAGGCGCCGGAAGGCAATACACCGCCGCCGTGGTGGATTCGTGGCGTACTGATCCTGACGTGCACCGGGGTGTCTTTCGCCCACGGTTCCAACGACGGCCAGAAAGGCATGGGCCTGATCATGTTGATTCTGGTCGGCACCCTGCCAATGGCGTACGCGCTGAACAAGACCATGCCCAATGAGCAGGCCCTGCAGTTTTCCGCCGTCGCCGAAGTGACCCGCCAGGCGCTGGTGCGCAGCGACCCGCAAACGGCCCCGGCCGACCCGCGCCAGACGCTGACCGCGTTCATTGGCGAACCCAAGGCCAGCCCGCACCTGGTACCGGCGCTGGCAGCACTGACCGGAATGATCGGTGAAGAGGTCAAAGGCTACGGCTCGCTCAAGCGCATACCCGCCGAGGCCATGGCCAACGTGCGCAATGACATGTACCTGACCAGCGAAGCCATTCGCCTGATCGAGAAAAACCGCTTGGTGGCATTCGATGCCGACACCCGCAGCCATGTGCAACTGTTCAAGACCCAACTGGACGACGCCACCCGCTACATTCCGCTGTGGGTAAAAGTGGCCGTGGCCATCGCACTGGGGCTCGGCACCATGGTTGGCTGGCGGCGCATCGTGGTGACCGTGGGCGAGAAGATTGGCAAGACCCACCTGAGCTATGCCCAGGGCGCCTCGGCAGAGGTCGTTGCCATGTGCACCATTGGCGCAGCAGACATGTTCGGATTACCCGTTTCGACCACCCACGTGCTGAGCTCGGGGGTGGCCGGGACCATGGTGGCCAATGGCTCGGGGATTCAGAAGCGCACGCTGTTCAACTTGTTGATGGCCTGGGTGCTCACCCTGCCAGCGGCGATGCTGTTGGCCGGTAGCCTGTACTGGCTGCTGAACCAGATTTTCTAGCAGGCTGGGCTACCGGGGCTGCTGGCGCGCAGTCGGATCAGCCGGGGATTTTCAGGCCACGCTGCACGGCCGGCCGCTCAAGGAACTTGGCCAGCACCCGCTGCACTTCCATGAACTGGTCGAAGCCGACCAAGTCACGGGCGTTGTAGCGCTCCACCAGGTTACGCACCCAAGGGAAGATGGCAATGTCGGCGATGCTGTATTCGTCAACCATCCACTCCCGGCCTTTCAAGTGCCGATCCAGCACACCCAGCAACCGCTTGGACTCGTTGACATAGCGGTCACGCGGACGCTTGTCTTCATATTCCTTGCCAGCAAAGAAATGGAAGAACCCGACCTGACCAAACATCGGCCCGATGCCGCCCATCTGGAACATCAGCCACTGCAGCGTCTGGTAACGCTGGGCAGGATCCTGGCTGAGCAACTGTCCACTTTTCTCCGCCAGGTACTGCAAGATCGCCCCTGACTCAAACAACGGCAACGGCTGGCCGCCTGGGCCATTAGGGTCCAGGATGGCCGGGATCTTGTTGTTGGCGCTGAGCGAGATGAACTCAGGGCTTAACTGGTCATCGGTGTCGAAGCTGACCTTGTGCGGCTCATAGCCCAGGCCGATCTCTTCAAGCATGATCGAT
Source organism: Candidatus Pseudomonas phytovorans (assembly GCA_029202525.1). Taxonomy (NCBI): domain Bacteria; kingdom Pseudomonadati; phylum Pseudomonadota; class Gammaproteobacteria; order Pseudomonadales; family Pseudomonadaceae; genus Pseudomonas; species Candidatus Pseudomonas phytovorans. Next base: position 2,562,053 of record CP119325.1, on the reverse strand, counting down.
ACCTTGACACCGTTAGGCGTCGGCAGCGAGTACAGCTGCAGCAGTTCGGGGTGTTTGGCGGGCCACTTGCGGGTGATGGAGAAAGCACTGAGATCGGTCATGATCAACCTTGCCTGGGGAATGAACCTGTCACTCTAGAGGCATCTCTGGCCGCTGACCATCACCGACCGCTCATCAGCCCTGGCCGTGGGCCTTGAGCTTGAGTTTTTCGGTATCGACACGGACAAACACCGAGTCGGCTGTCACGGTCAGCACATCGCCGGCCCACACTTCGCAAAGTACCCGGCTCTTGCGCCCTGGTTCGCCTTCCACTCGCGCCTTGAGCAACAATTCGACGCCCATCGGCGTGGGTTTCAGATAGGTCAGGTTGAGCGTACCCGTCACGCAGTCGATACGCGGCAGGCTTCCCGGTTCGCGGCCCTCGTTGCGGTAGTGGTAGGCCATGGCTGTCCAGTTGGAGTGGCAATCGACCAGCATTGCCAGCAGGCCGCCGTAGACAAGGCCGGGCCAGCCGATGAACGTGCTGTCAGGCGCATGACGGCATAACAGGTGAATGCCGTCGGTATCCCAATGGCTTTGCAGGTGCAGCCCGCTGGGGTGGGAACAGCCGCAGCCGTAGCAGGTACCTTCTGGTGCCGCGAGGGCCTGGAGGGAAAGGGAGTGGTCGTTCATACGCTTCCTGTGCTTATAGATATGGGGGCGCGCAACGCCCCCAATTAAAGCAGATACATCAAGCCGTCTGGGCAACCACCTTGGCACGCCGCTGGGTCAGCGAAACCAGCAGGATGAACGCGGTTACCCCAGCGGTCATCAGGGTTTCATAGCGGTAGGCATCGCTGAACAGCATGTAGCCCAGCACCATGACGATGGTGCCGATCACCAGCCAGGTCAGGTACGGGAACAGCCACATCTTCAGCTCCAGCGGGCGCCCTTCGCGGTCGGCGCGGGCACGCATGCGCAGCTGCGACACGGCAATCACCAGGTACACCAGCAAGGCGATGGCACCGGTGGTCGACAGCAAGAAGCCGAAGACCTTGCCCGGGAACACATAGTTGACCAGGCACCCGGCAAAACCGGCCAGCGTCGAGAAGATGACAGCCACGGTCGGCACGCCCGATCCGGAGATACGCTTGGTCACGCTCAGTGCCTGGCCGCGGGCGCCCAGCGAATAGAGCATGCGCGACGCCGTGTACAGGCCCGAGTTCATGCAACTGGTCACCGCCACCAGTACCACCAGGTCGACCAGCAGCTTGGCGCCCGGCACATTCAGCACTTCCAGCACGCGCTGGAACGAACCGACCGCTTTCAGCGCAGGGTCATTCCAGGCCACCAGCGACACCACCAGGAAAATCGACGCCAGGTAGAAGATGGCGATGCGGTACACCACCAGGTTGGTGGCACGGCGGATCTTGTCTTTCGGGTTGGCGGTTTCGTCAGCGGCAATGGTGACGATTTCCGCGCCGAAGAACGAGAAAATGGTGATCAGCACACCACCCAGCACGGTGCCGAAGCCGTTGGGCATGAAGCCGCCGTTGTCCCACAACCGGCTGACCCCGGACACCTCGGCCAGCGGCCAGAAGCCGAACACTGCCAGGCTGCAGACCACGATGAAGGCGATGATCGCCACCACCTTGACCAAGGCAAACCAATACTCGAAGGCACCAAAGTTCTTCACGCTGATCAGGTTGGTACACGACAGCAGCAGCATGATCAGGAAGGCGAACAGCCAGGACGGCACGCCGGGGAAGTAGCTATGCAGGATGTCGGCACCGGCAATGGCTTCAACCGGAATGATCAGTACCCAGAACCACCAGTACAGCCAGCCGATGGTAAAGCCCGCCCAGGGCCCGATGGCTTCGGAGGCATAGGTGGAGAACGAGCCACTGGTGGGGTTGGCGATGGCCATCTCGCCGAGCATGCGCATCACCAGCAAGACCAGCAGGCCGGTCATGGCATAGGAAATGAGAATGGCCGGGCCGGCGGTGGCGATGGCGTTGGAGGAACCGATGAACAGGCCAGCGCCAATGATGCCGGCGATGGAGATCATGGACACCTGACGCGAGGTCAGGCCGTGCTGCAGGGAACGCTGTTTCTTGTTGTCTTGCGAAGCCATGAAGAACCCTCGAATGGGTCGGCCGCTTTGAGGCGGCTGAAGGTCGGAGCAGAATTCTTGTAAATTTCTGATAGTCGTTGTTGTTGTTTTGCAGATGCCGGAAGCGGGTACTGACCTCCTCTTCGCATGACCGGTTGTAATCGTTGATCCAGGTCAGTATTAATCTATAGGCCGGGGTCAACAAACGACCTTTTTGAACCACATAATTCCGTTTTGGAATGAACTCTTTCCTTTTTTGCTCGGTATTTGCCTGTCATGTCCAAACGCCTGATGCCTTCGACCACCGCCCTTCAGTGCTTCGAAGCGGCCGCCCGCCACCTCAGCTTCACCCGTGCGGCGCAGGAACTGCACCTGACCCAGAGCGCCGTCAGCAAGCAGGTGGCGCAGCTTGAGGACATGCTTTCGCACTCGCTGTTCCAGCGCATTCGCCGGCGCCTGCACCTGACCCCGGCCGGCGCGCTGTACCTCACCGAAGTGAACAAGATCCTCACCCAGATCGACATTTCCAGCCGCTACATCCTCAGCTACGGCGACGAAACCGAAGTGCTGCGTATCGCCACCCAGCCCACCTTCGGCGCGCGCTGGCTGGTGCCCAAACTCAAGGGTTTCGGCGACCGCTACCCACGCATTCACCTGGATGTACGCAACGAACTGGAGCCATTCGACCTGGTGCAGGCCAAGGCCGACGTTGCCTTTTTCTTCGGCCAGGGCACCTGGCCTGGGGCAACCTGCATCGAGTTGTTCAGCGAAGAGGTGGTGCCGGTGTGCAGCCCGCATTTGCTGGCCAACCACGCTTTCGACAGTGCCCAGGCGCTGACCGAGCACCGCCTGCTGCAGTGCGTGTCGCGGCCGGAGGCCTGGCATGAATGGTTTCTGGGATTGGGGCTGCATAGCCAGAACAGCTACCACGGGCCGCGTTTCGACACGTTCTACCTGTGCATTCGCGCGGCGATTGCAGGCTGTGGAATTGCCCTGATTCCGCGCTATCTGGTGGCCGAGGAGCTGAGCGAGGGCAAGCTGGTGGTGGCCTGGGACCACCCGGTGGCGAGCAACGGCCGGCACTTCATTGCCCATGCCGAGCATGCCGCCGAAGTGCCCAAGATCAGGGCTTTTGTGCAGTGGATTCGCGAGCGGGTGGCCGAGGGGGATTGAGTTAACCTGTACCGGCCTCTTCGCGGGTGAACCCGCTCCCACAGGGATCGCACAATGCCAGGGCCTGTGGCGAAACCTGTGGGAGCGGGTTCACCCGCGAAGAGGCCGGCACAGGCAACACAGATCAATGGCCAGATCACGAATCCATGGAATGACCGCAATACAATAATTCGTTTGCGGAATAGCCCCTCGGCACGCTTGGATAATAAGAAACTCGAACAAGGTCCGCGTGCCCCATGAACCAGGAAAGTATCAGCCAATCCATTGCCATCGTTCACCCGATTACACTTTCACATGGCCGCAATGCCGAAGTCTGGGACACGGACGGCAAACGTTATATCGATTTCGTCGGCGGTATCGGCGTGCTCAACCTGGGCCATTGCAACCCGGCCGTTGTCGAGGCCATCCAGGCACAGGCTGCCCGCCTCACCCACTACGCCTTCAACGCAGCCCCCCACGGCCCGTATCTGGCACTGATGGAACAACTGAGCCAGTTCGTACCGGTGAGCTACCCCGTGGCCGGGATGCTCACCAACAGCGGCGCGGAAGCCGCGGAAAACGCCCTGAAAGTGGCCCGCGGCGCCACCGGCAAGCGCGCCATCATCGCCTTCGACGGCGCCTTCCATGGCCGCACGCTGGCCACCCTGAACCTCAACGGCAAGGTTGCCCCTTACAAGCAACGGGTCGGCGAACTGCCGGGGCCGGTGTACCACCTGCCCTACCCCAGTGCCGACACCGGGGTTACCTGCGAGCAGGCGCTCAAGGCCATGGACCGACTGTTCAGCGTCGAGCTCGCCGTGGAAGACGTGGCAGCTTTCATCCTGGAGCCGGTGCAGGGCGAAGGTGGCTTCCTGGCCCTTGACCCGGCCTTCGCCCAGGCCCTTCGCCGTTTTTGCGACGAACACGGCATCCTGATCATCATTGACGAGATCCAGTCAGGCTTCGGCCGCACCGGCCAGCGCTTTGCCTTCCCGCGCCTGGGCATCGAGCCCGACCTGCTGTTGCTGGCTAAAAGCATTGCGGGCGGCATGCCGCTAGGTGCGGTGGTTGGGCGCAAGGAATTGATGGCGTCGCTGCCCAAGGGTGGCCTCGGCGGCACCTACTCGGGCAACCCGATTGCCTGCGCGGCGGCGCTTGCCAGCCTGGCGCAGATGACCGACGAGAACGTCGCCACCTGGGGTGAGCGCCAGGAGCAGGCCATCGTCAGCCGCCACCAACGCTGGACGGCCTCGGGCCTGAGCCCGTTCATCGGTCGCCTGACCGGCGTGGGCGCCATGCGTGGCATCGAGTTCGTCAATGCCGATGGCAGCCCGGCGCCAGCGCAACTGGCCAAGGTGATGGAAGCAGCGCGGGCCAAGGGCCTGCTGCTGATGCCAAGCGGCAAGGCACGGCACATTATCCGCCTGCTGGCACCGCTGACCATCGAGGCCGAGGTGCTTGAAGAAGGCCTGGATATCCTTGAGCAGTGCCTGGCCGAACTGGGCACTTGATAGGCGCGGGGCTTACAGGCCCAGTTCTTGCGGGGTAAGCATGTCGGACTCGAAGGCAATCCAGCCGCCTTCGAGTTCGGCATGACCATTGACCATCGGGCCGTAGTAGGTCAGGCCGTTTTCCAAGGTCACGCAGATGTGCGTGGCGTTCTTTTCGGGCGCCGCGAGCGTACCGACGAAATGCACCTTCTTGAGGGTTTCGGTGACCGCCTCCAGGCCTACGCGCACCTTGGGGTTTTCCGAGGCCTCGGTGTCGCCCCCACGGTCTTCGGCGCTGATGGTGACGGTGGCGATGTAGGGGTACTGGCTGCTCAAACGGGGTTTCCTCTAAAGATGTGTAGGCGTGTGGGCGCGTAGAGTACGGCAGCCGCACCGTGTTGTCTCTACTGGCCTCTTCGCGGGCACGCCCGCTCCCACAGGGAGCGCATGTTGCTCAGCGTGTGTACAGCACCTGTGGGAGCGGGCGTGCCCGCGAAGAGGCCGGGCCTGCAAAAGGTGATCTGAAGGGCCTGATCTGTTAGGGTGCCCGCCGATGCACGCCACACCACACGAGGATCCCGAGTGAGCGCCGAAGAACCCCTGATCGCCGACCTGTTCGATGTCGACAAACGCCTGTCCCTCAAGCCCGTCGTGGACTTCAACAGCTACCTGAGCAGCGCCTTCGGCGAAGGCCCGTGCCGCTGCCACCGCTGCACCGAAGGTGGCGACGAAAGCACCTACAGCCACGCCCACGCCTTCATCTTTGAAGGCCGCCAGTGGCACCGTCGCTTCGCCAGCACCTCGGGCAGCGATGTCGCCCAGGCGCTGAAAAAGGCCTGGCTGTCGTACACCAAGGCCGAGCTCAACCTGGTCGGCACACTGGACCTGGCCACCCTCAAGACCTTCACCGAAGCCGCACTGCACCCACGCCTGCTGGCGCTTCTGACGGCCAGCGGTCTGGCCCGCGAAATCGACGGCCAATGGATGCTGCAAGCCCAGGCCGACTGACGGCCCGGCGGCAGGGCAGGATTCCACCGGTCTGCTAACGTGGTGGAATCCGCCCACCCGCAGGTAGTCCGCCATGGCCCGTACAACGCCCATCGAGCTGTACCGCAATATCGGCATCGTCGCCCACGTGGACGCCGGCAAGACTACGACTACCGAGCGGATCCTGTTCTACACCGGGGTCAACCACAAGATGGGCGAGGTGCATGATGGTGCCGCGACCATGGACTGGATGGCCCAGGAGCAGGAACGCGGCATTACCATCACTTCGGCGGCGACCACGGCATTCTGGCAAGGCTCGACCAAACAGTTCGAGCACAAGTATCGCTTCAACATCATCGACACCCCCGGCCACGTCGACTTCACTATTGAGGTGGAGCGTTCTTTGCGCGTACTCGATGGCGCGGTGGTGGTGTTCAGCGGGGCCGACGGCGTCGAACCACAGTCCGAGACGGTCTGGCGCCAGGCCAACAAATATCATGTGCCACGCTTGGCCTACATCAACAAGATGGACCGCCAGGGCGCCGACTTTTTGCGCGTGGTCAAACAGATCGATCAGCGCCTGGGGCACCACCCGGTGCCCATCCAGTTGGCCATCGGCAGTGAAGAGCACTTCATCGGCCAGATCGACCTGGTGAAAATGAAGGCCATCTACTGGAACGATGCCGATAACGGCACCACCTATCGCGAAGAAGACATCCCCGCCGAACTTCAGGCGCTGGCCGACGAATGGCGTGCGCACATGATCGAGGCGGCGGCAGAAGCCAATGACGAGCTGACCCTGAAGTTTCTCGAAGGCGAGGAACTGAGCGTCGACGAGATCAAGGCCGCGTTGCGCCAGCGCACCATCGCCAACGAAATCGTGCCGACCATTCTCGGCTCCTCGTTCAAGAACAAGGGCGTCCCGCTGATGCTCGATGCGGTGATCGACTACCTGCCCGCCCCCTCGGAAATCCCGGCGATCAAAGGCACCGACCCCGACGACGAAGACAAGCACCTGGAACGCCACGCCGACGACAAGGAACCGTTCTCGGCGCTGGCCTTCAAGATCGCCACCGACCCCTTCGTCGGCACCCTCACCTTCGCCCGGGTGTATTCGGGCGTGCTCAGTTCCGGCAACGCGGTGCTCAACTCGGTCAAGGGCAAGAAGGAACGCATCGGCCGCATGGTGCAGATGCACGCCAACCAGCGCGCGGAGATCAAAGACGTGTGCGCCGGCGACATCGCCGCGCTGATCGGCATGAAAGACGTGACCACCGGCGACACCCTGTGCGACATGGACAAGCCGATCATCCTCGAACGCATGGACTTCCCCGACCCGGTAATTTCCGTGGCGGTGGAGCCGAAAACCAAGGCCGACCAGGAAAAGATGGGCATTGCCTTGGGCAAACTGGCCCAGGAAGACCCGTCATTCCGTGTGCGTACCGACGAAGAAACCGGCCAGACCATCATCTCCGGCATGGGCGAGTTGCACCTGGACATCATCGTCGACCGCATGCGCCGCGAGTTCAACGTCGAGGCCAATATCGGCAAGCCGCAGGTGGCCTACCGCGAGAAAATCCGCAATACCTGCGAAATCGAAGGCCGCTTCGTCCGCCAGTCCGGCGGCCGTGGCCAATACGGCCATTGCTGGATCCGCTTCGCCCCCGGCGATGAAGGCAAGGAAGGCCTGGAATTCATCAACGAGATTGTCGGCGGAGTGGTCCCGCGCGAGTACATCCCGGCGATCCAGAAGGGTATCGAGGAGCAGATGAAGAACGGCGTGCTCGCCGGCTACCCGCTGATCAACCTCAAGGCGGCAGTCTTCGACGGCTCGTACCATGATGTCGACTCCAACGAGATGGCCTACAAGATCGCTGCGTCGATGGCCACCAAGCAGCTGTCGCAGAAAGGTGGCGCGGTGTTGCTGGAGCCGGTGATGAAGGTGGAGGTGGTGACGCCGGAGGAATACCAGGGCGATATCCTCGGCGACCTGAGTCGGCGCCGGGGCATGATCCAGGACGGTGACGAAACGCCGGCCGGCAAAGTGATCCGTGCCGAGGTGCCGCTGGGCGAGATGTTTGGCTATGCCACCTCAATGCGCTCGATGACCCAGGGCCGGGCCAGCTTCTCGATGGAGTTCACGCGCTATGCCGAAGCCCCGGCAAGCATTGCCGATGGCATCGTGAAGAAAAACCGCGGCGAGTAATGCAGTCACCTGTGCCGGCCTCTTCGCGGGTTCACCCGCGAAGAGGCCGGCACAGGTGACGACTACCTTCAGTGCTGCTCACCCGCCCGCTTCAACAGCTTCTTGCACCGCTCCGACAAATGCACCACACGCAGATGCTTGCCCGCCTTGGCATAGCGCTCACGCAAGGTCTTCAATGCCGCAACCGCCGAATAATCTACAAAGCTCAAATGCTGGCAATCCAGCGTGACCTGGGCCGGGTCGGTGGCGGCATCAAACTGGTTGAGAAACGAGGCAGTCGAGGCAAAGAATAGCGTGCCATGAACCTGATATCGCTTGCCGCCCTCGGGATCCTCATGGCTGTCGGCATACAGTTCCCGCGCATGCTGCCAGGCAAAGTTGAGCGCCGCGATGATGATGCCGAACAGCACCGCCATGGCCAGGTCGGTAAGCACTGTCACAACGGTCACCGCAATGATCGCCAGCACATCGTTCAGCGGCACCTTGTGCAGCACTCGCAGCGAGGCCCAGGCAAAGGTCTGCTGGGCCACCACGAACATCACCCCGACCAGCGCCGCCAACGGAATACGTTCGATCAGTGGCGACAGGAACAACACGAACAGCAAGATCATCACCCCGGCCACCACCCCCGACAGCCGGCCACGGCCGTTGGAGCTGAGGTTGATCACTGTCTGGCCGATCATTGCGCAACCGCCCATGCCACCGCACAGGCCCGAGACCATGTTCGCCGCGCCCAGCGCCACGCACTCTCTGTCCGGGAAGCCACGGCTCTCGGTGACTTCATCCGTCAGGTTGAGGGTGAGCAAGGTTTCCAGCAGGCCGACCATGGCCATCAGCACCGCGTAGGGGGCGATAATTCTCAGGGTTTCCAGGTTCCAGGGCACATCCGGCAGCGCCAGCGCCGGCAGGCCACCTGCGATGTGCGCCATGTCACCCAGGGTGCGGGTGGGCAGCCCCAGCGCGTAAACCAGCAGGCCAACGCCGAGGATCGCCACCAGGGCCGGTGGCACCGCGCGGGTCAGTTTCGGCAGCAGGTAGACCACCGCCATAGTCAGCGTCACCAGGCCGATCATCAGGTACAGCGGCGCGCCACTTAGCCAGTGTTCACCCTCCTTGAAATGCTCAAGCTGGGCCATGGCAATGACAATAGCCAGACCGTTGACGAAACCCAGCATCACCGGGTACGGCACCAGGCGCACGAGTTTGCCCAGGCGCAGCAGGCCAAACAGGATCATCACCACCCCGCCCAAGAGCACCGTCGCCAACAAGTATTGCGCGCCGTGCTGTACCACCAGCGCAACGATCACCACCGCCATCGAGCCGGCAGCGCCGGAGATCATCCCGGGCCGCCCACCGAACAGCGCTGTCAGGGTACAAATGATGAACGCGCCGTACAGGCCCATCAGCGGGTTGAGGTGGGCAACCAGGGCGAAGGCGATGCACTCGGGCACCAGGGCGAACGAGGTGGTCAGGCCGGCGAGCAGGTCGGCACGTAGTCGGGCGGGTTTCATGAGCATCCTGTTTTTAGCCGTACAACAGCCTGGGGCACCTGTACGGCCTTTAGAGCGAGCAAAAATCGAGGGCGCGATGTTACGGAATTTGTCTGACAGCAGCCACCGCGCAATGTAGCCGAACAGCTCACAAGCCGCCTGACAGGGCCTGAGGAGTGGGATTATCTGTAATTATCTGGCTGACTATAATTTATAGTTGCCTGGATAAAGTCAGTATAAAAGGCAGTTTTTGATGTGCTTCCAGCACAGGCAGGACGCCTTTGCCATCATGGCAACCCCACCTGCGGAGATCATGGACATGCCGCTACGCCCTCTTCTCGCCTCCCTGCTGCTCATCGCCAGCCTCACCGCCCAAGCCGGCACCGAGGTAGTGCCGCTACAGCACCGCAGCAGCGCCGAACTGCTGCCTGCCGCACAGGCATTCATCGGAAAAGACGGCACCGTCAGCGCTTTCGAGAACAAGCTGATCGTCAACGCCAGCCCCGAACGCATCGACGACCTGCGCGCTTTGCTGCAACAGCTGGACACCGCGCCCAAACGCCTGCTCATCAGCGTCGACAACAACGACAGCAACTTCCAGGACAACCGCGGCAATGCGCGCGTCATCCACTACGGCACCAGCAACCGCGACGGTGGCATGCAGCAGGTGCAGGCCAGCGAAGGCCAGCCTGCGCTCATTCAGGTAGGCCAGAGCATCCCGATCACCAGCACCAGCACCGACGGCTACGGGCGCCTGCAGAGCAACACCGAATACCGTAACGTGACCCAGGGTTTCTACGTTACACCCAGCTTGAGCGGCGATACGGTTCGTCTGCAAATAAGCACTAATAACGACCGCATCAGCCAGGAACGTGCAGATGTAGTGAAAGTGCAAAGTACCGACACGACTGTCACCGGCCGGCTCGGCGAATGGATCACCCTGGCAGGCTATAACCAGCAGAGCCAAGCCGACCGCAGCGCGTCAAGCCGTAGTTACAGCACCCAGCGCGGTGAAAACATGACTTTGCGTGTAAAAGTCGACCTTCTCGACTGATTCCAGGCAATTCAAGGCCTCGACCAAAGGCCTTGAAACTGACTGACAAGTCGTATCAGACCAAAGATGTAGTAAGTAGAAAAATTCACTACAAAACATTTGACAGGGTCTTTTTCCCAAGGGCATGATGGCCTCGCTCCCGCTAATCAGGGGCCCTGGCAAGGGCCTTCGAGGCGTACTCCTCCCACCCCTGGAGGCGCCTCATGTCTATACGGCCCACAAGGCGGTTCGACAGGATTGTGACTGCAACGAAGAAGTTGTCCCGAGGGACGGAAGCGCATCATCGCAGTACTGGCAATCCGCGTAGCACCGCAGCAAGGCAACCACGAGCCGACCTGCCGGAGCACACCATCGCCTGGCCTGCCTCCCTTCCCCTTCGAGCCTTCGCGTTCGCCGTCGCACTCCTGCGAACAGGACAGCCGCCAGGCGCCCTGATCTGCACCCGAGCATCAGCACAATTAACCCAAGATCGATGCGACGAGGTTTATTTCCATGGCACTGACACGCGAACAGCAAATTGCAGCCCTCGAGAAAGACTGGGCCGAGAACCCGCGCTGGAAAGGCGTGACCCGTACCTACACCGCCGCTGATGTCGTTCGCCTGCGTGGCTCCGTGCAACCTGAGCACACCTTTGCCCGCCAAGGTGCAGAAAAACTGTGGAAGCTGGTCACCCAAGGTGCCCACCCGTCCTTCCGCCCGGAAAAAGATTTCGTCAACTGCATGGGCGCCCTGACCGGCGGCCAGGCAGTGCAGCAGGTAAAAGCGGGCATCCAGGCCATTTACCTGTCCGGCTGGCAGGTTGCTGCCGACAACAACTCGGCCGAATCGATGTACCCTGACCAGTCGCTGTACCCGGTTGACTCGGTACCGACCGTGGTCAAGCGCATCAATAACTCGTTCCGCCGCGCCGACCAGATCCAGTGGAAAGCCGGCAAGAACCCGGGCGACGAAGGCTACATCGACTACTTCGCGCCAATCGTGGCTGACGCCGAAGCCGGTTTCGGTGGCGTACTGAACGCCTACGAGCTGATGAAGAACATGATCGAGGCAGGCGCCGCCGGCGTGCACTTCGAAGACCAGCTGGCTTCGGTGAAAAAATGCGGCCACATGGGTGGCAAGGTACTGGTACCGACCCAGGAAGCCGTACAGAAGCTGGTGGCCGCGCGCCTGGCTGCTGACGTATCGGGCGTGCCGACCATCATCCTGGCCCGTACCGACGCCAACGCCGCCGACCTGCTGACCAGCGACTGCGACCCGTACGACCAGCCGTTCGTGATTGGCGAGCGTACTCGTGAAGGCTTCTACAAGGTCCGCGCCGGCCTCGACCAGGCCATCTCCCGCGGCCTGGCCTATGCGCCATACGCCGACCTGATCTGGTGCGAAACTGCCAAGCCAGACCTGGACGAAGCCCGCCGCTTCGCTGAAGCGATCAAGAAGGAGTACCCGGACCAGATCCTGTCGTACAACTGCTCGCCTTCCTTCAACTGGAAGAAGAACCTGGACGACGCCACCATCGCCAAGTTCCAGCGCGAGCTGTCGGCCATGGGCTACAAACACCAGTTCATCACCCTGGCCGGCATCCACAACATGTGGCACGGCATGTTCAACCTGGCACACGACTACGCCCGTAACGACATGACCGCCTACGTGAAGCTGCAAGAGCAGGAATTCGCTGACGCCAGCAAAGGCTACACCTTCGTGGCGCACCAGCAGGAAGTGGGCACTGGCTACTTCGACGACATGACCACCGTGATTCAGGGTGGGGCATCGTCGGTGACTGCACTGACTGGTTCGACTGAGGAAGAGCAGTTCCACTGATTTTTGGGTGGTGAATGAGGCCCGGGGCTTGTGAGAGCCTCGGGCCTTTTTTATGGAGCTTGGCTTCGATCTCACAGGCGCTGAATCTGTCGTGGCGAGCACCTTGCAGCCCAACACGATCCCCCTCTCCCAACCAACCCGCCATATCAGGTCTATGCTTCACCCCAACCACCAAAGCATTGACCCAGAGCGGTACGCGCCCCTCCAAAACCTGCCATAACAAGAGTCTTTCGCATTTGCAAGTAGGGGGAATCGCCAGATGAACTTTACAAGGCACAGAAGAGCCAAATTACATGGCACCAGGTCAAATGATATTAATTATCATTCCGGAGCTTGTAATTCGTTACCAGTCGCAAGAAACATAATTAACAGAACCGCACGCAATGCCCGAATTTCAAGGCTTTCAGCCAGTTAGAAAGCGGTTTTGTACTAAATCCTACGAATAAAAGTGCTACAGAAATTTTACTTGCATCAGGTTTACCCATAAAATCAGCGCGATTGATTCAGCTGCGACATTTGGTCACTGCACGTGCGACACCAAGTCGCCGCTCTACACTTATTTCAGACTGCAGAGCTGGGTCTCTGTATAAGGATCTCTAGCATGTCCGATTCGGCAGGACTCATCGCCCACAACTGGGGCTTTGCCATCTTCCTCCTGGGTGTCGTCGGCCTGTGCGCCTTCATGCTCGGCCTGTCCAGCCTGCTCGGTAGCAAGGCTTGGGGCCGCGCCAAGAACGAACCCTTCGAATCCGGCATGCTGCCTACCGGCAGCGCGCGCCTGCGCCTGTCCGCCAAATTCTATCTGGTCGCGATGCTGTTCGTGATCTTCGATATCGAAGCCCTCTTTCTCTTTGCATGGTCTGTGTCCGTCCGCGAAAGCGGCTGGACCGGGTTCGTCGAAGCTCTCGTTTTCATAGCAATTCTGTTGGCAGGTCTTGTCTACCTATGGCGCGTCGGTGCTCTTGATTGGGCTCCCGAAGGTCGCCGCAAGCGGCAAGCGAAGCTGAAACAATGAGGCTTTGGCAATGCAATACAATCTCACCAGAATCGATCCGGATGCGCCCAACGAGCAGTACCCGGTAGGTGAACGGGAAACCGTCACCGATCAACTGCTAGAGGACCAGGTCCACAAGAACATCTACATGGGGAAACTCGAAGATGTGCTGCGTGGCGCGGTCAACTGGGGTCGCAAGAACTCCCTCTGGCCGTACAACTTCGGCCTGTCCTGCTGCTACGTGGAAATGACCACGGCGTTCACGGCACCCCACGACATCGCCCGCTTCGGCGCCGAAGTCATCCGGGCCTCGCCGCGTCAGGCCGACTTCATGGTCATCGCCGGCACCTGCTTCATCAAGATGGCGCCTATCATTCAGCGTCTCTATGAGCAGATGCTCGAACCGAAGTGGGTCATCTCCATGGGTTCGTGCGCCAACTCCGGTGGCATGTACGACATCTACTCGGTCGTTCAGGGGGTCGACAAGTTCCTCCCCGTGGACGTCTATGTGCCCGGCTGCCCGCCACGCCCTGAGGCTTTCCTGCAAGGCTTGATGCTGTTGCAGGAGTCGATCGGCCAAGAACGACGCCCGCTTTCCTGGGTTGTTGGTGATCAAGGTATTTACCGTGCCGAGATGCCAGCCCAGAAAGATCTGCGTCGTGAGCAGCGCATTGCAGTAACCAACCTGCGCAGCCCCGACGAAGTCTGATCCAGCGACCTGCCGCCCGCTCCCCTGGAGCCGGCGGCCTGGCTTCATTCTTAACGTTGACCCAAAGCGACCGAGACCATGACAGCGGACAACGCTATTTTTATTCCGCCCTACAAGGCTGACGACCAGGATGTGGTCGTCGAACTGAACAACCGTTTTGGCGCCGAAGCATTCGTCGCCCAGGAAACCCGCACCGGCATGCCCGTGCTGTGGGTCAAGCGCGCCCAGCTCAAAGAGGTGCTCAGCTTCCTGCGCGGTGTCGCCAAGCCTTACAGCATGCTGTACGACCTGCACGGCGTCGACGAACGCCTGCGCACCCAGCGCCGTGGCCTGCCAGCGGCCGACTTCAGTGTGTTCTACCACTTGATGTCGATCGAGCGTAACAGCGACGTGATGATCAAGGTGTCGCTCAGCGAAGGCGACCTGAACCTGCCGACCGTGACCGGTATCTGGCCGAATGCCAACTGGTACGAACGCGAAGTGTGGGACATGTTCGGCATCGACTTTGCCGGCCACCCGCACCTGACCCGCATCATGATGCCGCCGACCTGGGAAGGTCACCCGCTGCGCAAGGACTTCCCGGCCCGCGCCACCGAGTTCGACCCCTACAGCCTGACCCTCGCCAAGCAGCAGCTTGAAGAGGAATCGGCACGTTTCAACCCGGAAGCCTGGGGCATGAAGCGTCAGGGCGCCAACGAGGACTACATGTTCCTCAACCTCGGCCCCAACCACCCTTCGGCGCACGGTGCGTTCCGTATCGTCCTGCAGCTGGACGGTGAAGAAATCGTCGACTGCGTACCGGACATCGGCTACCACCACCGTGGTGCCGAAAAAATGGCCGAGCGCCAGTCCTGGCACAGCTTCATTCCCTACACCGACCGTATCGACTACCTCGGCGGGGTAATGAACAACCTGCCGTACGTAATGGCGGTGGAGAAGCTGGCCGGCATCAAGGTGCCACAGAAGGTCGACGTGATTCGCGTCATGCTGGCGGAGTTCTTCCGCATCACCAGCCACCTGTTGTTCCTGGGTACCTATATCCAGGACGTCGGCGCCATGACCCCGGTGTTCTTCACCTTCACCGACCGCCAGCGCGCCTACACCGTGATCGAAGCGATCACCGGTTTCCGCCTGCACCCGGCCTGGTACCGCATCGGCGGCGTCGCCCACGACCTGCCGCGCGGCTGGGAAAAACTGGTGAAGGACTTCGTCGACTGGCTGCCAAAGCGCCTCGACGAATACAACAAGGCCGCCCTGCAGAACAGCATCCTCAAAGGCCGTACTATCGGTGTCGCCGCCTACAACACCAAAGAGGCCCTGGAATGGGGCACCACCGGTGCCGGCCTGCGTTCCACCGGTTGCGACTTCGACCTGCGTAAAGCACGCCCCTACTCCGGCTACGAGAACTTCGAGTTCGAAGTGCCGCTGGCCCACAACGGCGATGCCTACGATCGCTGCATGGTCCGTGTCGAGGAGATGCGCCAAAGTATCCGCATCATCGACCAGTGCATGCGCAACATGCCGGAAGGCCCGTACAAGGCGGATCACCCGCTGACCACGCCGCCACCGAAAGAGCGCACCCTGCAGCACATCGAAACCTTGATCACGCACTTCCTGCAGGTCTCGTGGGGCCCGGTCATGCCGGCCAACGAGTCGTTCCAGATGATCGAAGCGACCAAGGGCATCAACAGTTATTACCTGACGAGCGATGGCGGCACCATGAGCTACCGCACCCGGATCCGTACCCCGAGCTACCCGCACTTGCAGCAGATCCCTTCGGTGATCAAAGGCAGCATGGTCGCCGACCTCATTGCGTACCTGGGCAGTATCGACTTCGTTATGGCTGACGTGGACCGCTAAGCATGAACAGCACGCTTATCCAGACAGACCGTTTCGCCCTGAGCGAAACAGAGCGCTCGGCCATCGAGCACGAAATGCATCACTACGAGGACCCGCGCGCGGCGTCCATCGAAGCCCTGAAGATCGTCCAGAAGGAACGTGGCTGGGTGCCGGACGGCGCCATCCACGCCATCGGCGACGTGCTGGGCATCCCGGCCAGCGACGTCGAAGGTGTAGCCACCTTCTACAGCCAGATCTTCCGCCAGCCGGTCGGCCGCCACATCATCCGCGTGTGCGACAGCATGGTCTGCTACATCGGCGGCCACGAGTCCGTGGTCAGCCAGATCCAGAGCGAACTGGGCATCGGCCTCGGCCAGACCACTGCCGACGGCCGTTTCACCCTGCTGCCAGTGTGCTGCCTGGGCAACTGCGACAAAGCCCCGGCGCTGATGATCGACGACGACACCTTTGGTGATGTGCAGCCGGCTGGCGTCACCAAACTGCTGGAGGGTTACGTATGACCATTACTTCCTTCGGCCCGGCCAACCGCATCGCGCGTTCGGCCGAAACCCACCCGCTGACCTGGCGCCTGCGTGACGACGGCGAGCCGGTTTGGCTGGCCGAGTACCAGGCGAAGAACGGCTACGCAGCTGCGCGCAAGGCACTGGGCGAGATGTCGCAGGACGACATCGTGCAAAACGTCAAAGACTCCGGTCTCAAGGGCCGTGGTGGTGCGGGCTTCCCCACTGGCGTGAAGTGGGGCCTGATGCCCAAAGACGAATCCATGAACATCCGCTACCTGCTGTGCAACGCGGACGAAATGGAGCCGAACACCTGGAAGGACCGCATGCTGATGGAGCAACAGCCCCATCTGCTGGTCGAGGGCATGCTGATCAGCGCCCGCGCCCTGAAGGCCTACCGTGGCTACATCTTCCTGCGTGGCGAATACACCACGGCGGCAAAAAACCTCAACCGCGCCATTGATGAAGCCAAGGCCGCAGGCCTGCTGGGCAAGAACATCCTCGGCTCCGGTTTTGATTTCGAGTTGTTCGTGCACACCGGTGCCGGCCGCTACATCTGCGGTGAAGAAACCGCGCTGATCAACTCGCTGGAAGGCCGCCGCGCCAACCCGCGCTCCAAGCCGCCCTTCCCTGCCGCCGTGGGCGTGTGGGGCAAGCCGACTTGCGTGAACAACGTTGAAACCCTGTGCAACGTGCCGGCCATCGTCGCCAACGGCAACGACTGGTACAAGTCGCTGGCCCGTGAAGGCAGCGAAGACCACGGCACCAAGCTGATGGGCTTCTCCGGCAAGGTGAAGAACCCGGGCCTGTGGGAACTGCCGTTCGGCGTTACCGCCCGCGAGCTGTTCGAAGACTACGCCGGTGGCATGCGCGACGGCTTCAAGCTCAAGTGCTGGCAGCCAGGCGGCGCCGGTACCGGTTTCCTGCTGCCCGAGCACCTCGACGCACAGATGTACGCCGGTGGCATCGCCAAAGTCGGCACCCGTATGGGTACCGGCCTGGCCATGGCGGTGGACGACAGCGTCAACATGGTTTCGCTGCTGCGCAACATGGAAGAGTTCTTTGCCCGCGAATCGTGTGGCTGGTGCACCCCATGCCGTGACGGCCTGCCATGGAGCGTGAAGATGCTGCGCGCACTGGAGAATGGCCAAGGCCGCGCCGAAGACATCGAGACGC
The DNA here is from genome assembly GCA_029202525.1 of Candidatus Pseudomonas phytovorans. NCBI lineage: Bacteria > Pseudomonadati > Pseudomonadota > Gammaproteobacteria > Pseudomonadales > Pseudomonadaceae > Pseudomonas > Candidatus Pseudomonas phytovorans. The sequence continues at coordinate 2,544,525 of CP119325.1, read as the reverse complement.
TGCTGGGGCTGGTCAACTTCCTCGGCCCAGGCCGTACCTTCTGTGCTCACGCACCGGGTGCCGTCGAGCCGCTGGGCAGTGCCATCAAATACTTCCGCTCGGAGTTCGAGGCCGGTGTGGCGCCTGAAAGCGCTGGCACTTTGCGCCCGAACCTGGCGAAGCCGATTGTGGTCGGCGCATAAAAAGATAGAAAGCGGGTGGTCCGTGCCACCCGCCAGCCCGCTGGCCGGCCCGCATGAAGCGTGGCGTGCCGCAGGCTCACAGATTTCCATTAGCCACGCCCGCTCACGCGGGCCAACGAAGAACTTTGAACAATGGCCACTATCCACGTAGACGGCAAAGCGCTCGAAGTCAACGGTGCAGACAACCTGTTACAGGCGTGTCTGTCGCTAGGCCTCGATATCCCTTATTTCTGCTGGCACCCGGCGCTTGGTAGCGTTGGCGCCTGCCGGCAGTGCGCGGTCAAGCAGTACACCGACGAAAACGACACCCGTGGTCGTATCGTCATGTCCTGCATGACCCCTGCCTCCGACGGCAGCTGGATCTCCATCGAAGATGAAGAGTCCAAGGCGTTTCGCGCCAGCGTCGTCGAATGGCTGATGACCAACCACCCGCACGACTGCCCGGTGTGCGAGGAAGGCGGTCACTGCCACCTGCAAGACATGACGGTAATGACCGGCCACAACGAGCGCCGTTACCGTTTCACCAAGCGTACCCACCAGAACCAGGACCTCGGCCCGTTCATCGCCCATGAGATGAACCGCTGCATCGCCTGCTACCGCTGCGTGCGCTACTACAAGGACTACGCCGGTGGTACCGACCTGGGCGTTTACGGTGCCCACGACAACGTGTACTTCGGCCGCGTCGAAGACGGCGTGCTGGAAAGCGAATTCTCCGGCAACCTGACCGAGGTCTGCCCGACCGGTGTGTTCACCGACAAGACCCACTCCGAGCGCTACAACCGCAAGTGGGACATGCAGTTCGCTCCGAGCATCTGCCATGGCTGCTCCAGCGGCTGCAACATCAGCCCGGGCGAGCGCTACGGCGAACTGCGCCGGATCGAAAACCGCTTCAACGGTTCGGTCAACCAGTACTTCCTGTGCGACCGCGGCCGTTTCGGCTACGGCTACGTCAACCGCAAAGACCGCCCACGCCAGCCACACTTGGCCGACGGCTCCAAGCTGGGCCTGGACGCTGCCCTGGACAAAGCCGCCGACCTGCTGCGCGGCCGCACCATCGTGGGTATCGGCTCGCCACGCGCCAGCCTCGAAAGCAACTACGGCCTGCGTGAGCTGGTCGGCGCCGACTACTTCTACTCGGGTATGGAAGCTGGCGAACTGGCCCGCGTACGCCTGGCCCTGAACGTGCTGAATAATAGCCCGCTGCCGGTGCCGACCCTGCGCGACATCGAAAAACACGACGCCGTGTTCGTGCTCGGTGAAGACCTGACCCAAACGGCAGCCCGTGTTGCCCTGGCCGTACGCCAGGCCACCAAAGGCAAGGCCGAAGCGATGGCCGAGGCCATGCGCGTTCAGCCTTGGCTGGATGCCGCCGTGAAAAACATCGGCCAGCACGCGCTGTACCCGCTGTTCATCGCTTCGCTGGCTGAAACCAAGCTGGACGACGTTGCCGAAGAGTGCGTGCACGCAGCCCCGGCCGACCTAGCCCGTATCGGCTTCGCCGTGGCCCACGCCATCGACCCGAGCGCACCTGCCGTTGCTGGCCTGGACGACGAAGCCAAGGCCCTGGCCCAGCGCATCGCCGACGCCCTGGTCGCCGCCAAGCGCCCACTGGTGGTTGCCGGTACCTCGCTGGCCGACCCGGCGCTGATCGAAGCCGCCGCCAACATCGCCAAGGCCCTCAAGCTGCGCGAGAAGGACGGTTCGCTGAGCCTGGTGGTGCCTGAGGCCAACAGCATCGGCCTGGCCATGCTCGGTGGCGAGTCCATTGATGCCGCGCTGGACGCGGTCATCAGCGGCAAGGCCGACGCCATTGTCGTGCTGGAAAACGACCTGTACGCCCGCGTACCGGCCGCCAAAGTCGACGCAGCCCTGGCTGCGGCCAAGGTGGTGATTGTTGCTGATCACTCCAAAACCGCTACTGTCGAGCGCGCCCACCTGGTGCTGCCGGCTGCCTCGTTCGCCGAAGGCGACGGTACTCTGGTCAGCCAGGAAGGCCGTGCCCAGCGCTTCTTCCAGGTGTTCGACCCGCAATACCTGGACAGCAGCATCCAGATTCACGAAGGCTGGCGCTGGATGCACGCCCTGCGTGCCACCCTGCTGAACAAGCCGGTCGACTGGACCCAGCTGGACCACGTCACCAGCGCCTGCGCCGAAGCCGCTCCGCAACTGGCCGGCATCGTCAACGCCGCGCCAAGTGCCGCGTTCCGCATCAAGGGCATGAAACTGGCCCGTGAGCCGCTGCGTTACTCCGGCCGTACCGCCATGCGCGCCAACATCAGCGTGCACGAGCCGCGTACCCCGCAAGACAAGGACACCGCGTTCGCTTTCTCGATGGAAGGTTACTCGGGCTCCGCCGAACCGCGCCAGCAGGTGCCGTTCGCCTGGTCGCCGGGCTGGAACTCGCCGCAAGCCTGGAACAAGTTCCAGGACGAGGTCGGTGGCCACCTGCGTGCCGGTGACCCGGGCGTGCGCCTGATCGAGTCGCAAGGTGACCGCCTGAACTGGTTCAACACCATTCCGGGCGCTTTCAGCCCGGCCCGTGGCACCTGGACTGCCGTGCCGTTCTTCCACCTGTTCGGCAGCGAAGAAAGCTCTTCGCGCGCCGCCCCGGTGCAACAGCGCATCCCGGCTGCTTACGTGGCCCTGGCCAAGTCCGAAGCCGACCGCCTGGGTGTCAACGACGGTGCTCTACTGAGCCTGAACGTTGCCGGTGTAGCCCTGCGTCTGCCGCTGCGCATCAATGAAGAACTGGGCGCTGGCCTGGTAGCGCTGCCGAAAGGCCTGGCCGGCATCCCGCCAGCCATCTTCGGTGCATCCGTCGAAGGCCTGCAGGAGGCAGCACAATGAGCTGGTTCACCCCCGAAGTGATCGATGTGATCATTCAGGTCGTCAAGGCCATCGTGGTCTTGCTGGCCGTGGTGGTTTGCGGCGCCTTCCTCAGCTTCGTCGAGCGGCGCCTGCTGGGCTGGTGGCAGGACCGCTACGGTCCGAACCGCGTTGGCCCGTTCGGTCTGTTCCAGATCGCTGCCGACATGCTGAAGATGTTCTTCAAGGAAGACTGGAACCCACCTTTCGTCGACCGCATGATCTTCACCCTGGCGCCGGTCGTGGCCATGAGTGCCCTGCTGATCGGTTTCTCGATCATCCCGATCACTCCAAGCTGGGGCGTCGCCGACCTGAACATCGGCCTGCTGTTCTTCTTCGCCATGGCCGGCCTGTCGGTCTACGCGGTGCTATTCGCCGGCTGGTCGTCGAACAACAAGTACGCCCTGCTGGGCAGCTTGCGTGCTTCGGCGCAGACCGTGTCGTACGAGGTGTTCCTGGGCCTGGCGCTGATGGGCGTGGTGGTGCAGGTGGGTTCGTTCAACATGCGCGACATCGTTGAATACCAGGCACAGAACCTGTGGTTCATCATTCCGCAGTTCTTCGGCTTCTGTACCTTCTTCATTGCTGGCGTCGCCGTGACTCACCGTCACCCGTTCGACCAGCCAGAGGCAGAACAGGAACTGGCCGACGGCTACCACATCGAGTATGCCGGCATGAAATGGGGCATGTTCTTCGTCGGTGAGTACATCGGCATCATCCTCATCTCGGCGCTGCTGGTAACACTGTTCTTCGGCGGCTGGCACGGTCCTTTCGACCTGCTGCCTCAGGTACCCTTCCTGTGGTTCGCGCTGAAAACCGCGTTCTTCATCGTCCTGTTCATCCTGCTGCGCGCCTCGATCCCGCGCCCACGCTATGACCAGGTGATGGACTTCAGCTGGAAGTTCTGCCTGCCGCTGACCCTGATCAATTTGCTGGTGACCGCTGCGATCGTGCTTTACAACACGCCAGCCGTCGCGGCCCAGTGAGGATTTGACCCATGTTCAAGTATATCGGCGACATCGTTAAGGGCACCGGCACTCAGCTGCGCAGCCTGGCAATGGTGTTCTCCCACGGGTTCCGCAAGCGCGACACCCTGCAGTACCCTGAAGAACCCGTGTACCTGCCGCCGCGCTACCGTGGCCGCATCGTCCTCACCCGCGACCCCGATGGCGAGGAGCGCTGCGTAGCGTGCAACCTCTGCGCGGTGGCCTGCCCGGTTGGCTGTATTTCGCTGCAGAAAGCCGAAACCGACGACGGACGCTGGTACCCGGAGTTTTTCCGCATCAACTTCTCCCGTTGCATTTTCTGCGGCCTGTGTGAAGAAGCGTGCCCGACCACCGCGATCCAGCTGACTCCGGATTTCGAAATGGCCGAGTTCAAGCGTCAGGACCTGGTGTACGAGAAAGAAGATCTGCTGATCTCCGGCCCCGGCAAAAACCCTGATTACAACTTCTACCGTGTTGCGGGTATGGCGATCGCTGGCAAGCCGAAAGGCTCTGCACAGAACGAAGCCGAGCCGATCAACGTGAAGAGCTTGCTCCCATAAGGACAGAAAGATGGAATTCGCTTTCTACTTCGCATCCGGGATCGCCGTGGTCTCCACCCTTCGGGTGGTGACCGGTACCAACCCCGTGCACGCCCTGCTGTACCTGATCATTTCGCTGATTTCCGTGGCGATGATCTTCTTCTCCCTCGGTGCACCGTTCGCGGGCGCCCTGGAAGTGATTGCCTACGCCGGCGCCATCATGGTGCTGTTCGTGTTCGTGGTGATGATGCTCAACCTGGGGCCGGCTTCGGTCGCCCAGGAACGCGGCTGGCTCAAGCCCGGCATCTGGGTTGGGCCAGTCATCCTTGGCACCCTGCTGCTGCTGGAACTGCTGTACGTGCTGTTCGTCACGCCGAGTGGCGCAGGCATCAGCGGCACCACCGTGGGCCCGAAAGCCGTGGGCATCAGCCTGTTCGGCCCGTACCTGCTGGTGGTCGAACTGGCCTCGATGCTGCTGCTGGCTGCAGCCGTCACCGCCTTCCACCTGGGCCGTAACGAGGCGAAGGAGTAAATCATGGGTGCTATCCCTCTCGAGCATGGTCTGGCAGTCGCCGGCATCCTGTTCTGCTTAGGTCTGGTTGGCCTGATGGTCCGCCGCAACATCCTCTTCGTGCTCATGAGCCTGGAAGTCATGATGAACGCCTCTGCCCTGGCGTTCGTCGTCGCCGGTGCCCGTTGGGTGCAGCCCGACGGCCAGGTGATGTTCATTCTGGTGATCAGCCTGGCAGCCGCCGAGGCCAGTATTGGCCTGGCTATCCTGCTGCAGCTGTATCGCCGCTTCCACACTCTCGACATCGATGCTGCCAGTGAGATGCGCGGATGAACCTTATCTTCCTGACTTTCGTCTTCCCCCTCATCGGCTTCCTGCTGCTGTCGTTCTCGCGCGGGCGGTTCTCGGAGAACCTGTCCGCCCTGATCGGGGTCGGCTCGGTGGGCCTCTCGGCCGCCGTGGCCGCCTACGTCATCTGGCAATTCAACGTCGCCCCGCCTGCAGGCGGCGCGTACAGCCAGCTGCTGTGGCAGTGGATGTCGGTGGACGGCTTCGCGCCGAACTTCACCCTGTACGTCGACGGCCTGTCGGTGACCATGCTCGGCGTGGTGACCGGTGTCGGCTTCCTGATCCACCTGTTCGCGTCCTGGTACATGCGTGGTGAAGCCGGCTACTCGCGCTTCTTCTCGTACACCAACCTGTTCATCGCCAGCATGCTGTTCCTGATCCTGGGCGATAACCTGCTGTTCATCTACTTCGGCTGGGAAGGCGTGGGCCTGTGCTCGTACCTGTTGATTGGTTTCTACTACAGCAACCGCAACAACGGTAACGCGGCGCTCAAGGCGTTCATTGTCACCCGTATCGGCGACGTGTTCATGGCCATCGGCCTGTTCATCCTGTTCGCCCAGCTGGGCACCCTGAACGTGCAGGAACTGCTGGTGCTGGCACCGCAGAAGTTCCAGGCAGGCGACACCTGGATGGTGCTGGCAACGCTGATGCTGCTGGGCGGTGCGGTCGGTAAATCGGCTCAGCTGCCACTGCAGACCTGGCTGGCTGATGCAATGGCTGGCCCGACCCCGGTTTCGGCACTGATCCACGCCGCCACCATGGTAACCGCAGGCGTTTACCTGATCGCCCGCACCAACGGCCTGTTCCTCCTGGCGCCGGACATCCTGCACCTTGTAGGCGTGGTCGGCGGCGTGACCCTGGTACTGGCCGGCTTCGCCGCGCTGGTACAGACCGACATCAAACGCATCCTCGCCTACTCGACCATGAGCCAGATCGGCTACATGTTCCTGGCCCTGGGCGTTGGCGCCTGGGACGCGGCGATCTTCCACCTGATGACCCACGCCTTCTTCAAGGCCCTGCTGTTCCTTGCCTCCGGTGCGGTGATCGTTGCCTGCCACCACGAGCAGAACATCTTCAAGATGGGCGGCCTGTGGAAGAAACTGCCACTGGCCTACGCCAGCTTCGTGGTCGGTGGTGCTGCCCTGGCTGCCCTGCCGATCGTGACCGTGGGCTTCTACTCCAAGGACGAGATCCTCTGGGAAGCCTTCGCCAGCGGCAACACCGGCTTGCTGTACGCCGGCCTGGTCGGTGCGTTCATGACCTCGCTGTACACCTTCCGCCTGATCTTCATCGCCTTCCACGGCGAAGCCAAGACCGAAGCTCACGCAGGCCACGGCATCAGCCACTGGCTGCCGCTGGGCGTGCTGATCGTGCTGTCGACCTTCGTCGGTGCGTGGATTCACCCGCCACTGGCAGGCGTGCTGCCTGAAAGCGCCGGCCACGCTGGTGGCGAAGCCAAGCACTCGCTGGAAATCGCTTCGGGCGCCATCGCGGTTGCCGGCATCCTGCTGTCGGCCCTGCTGTTCCTGGGCAAGCGCAGCTTCGCCAGCGCTGTGGCCAACAGCAGCATCGGTCGCATCCTGTCGGCCTGGTGGTTCGCTGCCTGGGGCTTCGACTGGATCTACGACAAGCTGTTCGTCAAACCTTACCTGCTGATCTGCCACATCCTGCGCAAGGACCCGGTAGACCGCAGCATCGGCCTGATCCCTCGCATGGCTCGCGGCGGCAACGTTGCCATGAGCAAGACCGAGACCGGCCAGCTGCGCTGGTACACCGCCTCGATCGCCGTCGGTGCCGTACTGGTGCTGGGCGCTGTGGTGGTGGCTGCGGTATGACTATGAAGAACCTTGCGACTTTGCCAAAGGAAACCAACCCGTCATGATTTTGCCTTGGCTGATCCTGATTCCTTTCATCGGCGGCCTTCTGTGCTGGCTGGGTGAGCGCTTCGGCGCCACCCTGCCGCGCTGGATCGCACTGCTGACCATGTCCCTGCTGCTCGGCATCGGCCTGTGGCTGTGGGCTCACGGCGACTACACCCTGGCCCCGGCTCCGGGCGCTGAACCGCACTGGGCATACGAATACAAACTCGAGTGGATCAAGCGCTTCGGCATCAGCATTCACCTGGCCCTCGACGGCCTGTCGCTGCTGATGATCCTGCTTACCGGCCTGCTCGGTGTGCTGTCGGTACTGTGTTCCTGGAAAGAGATCCAGCGCCACGTCGGCTTCTTCCACCTCAACCTGATGTGGATCCTCGGCGGCGTGGTCGGTGTGTTCCTGGCCCTGGACCTGTTCCTGTTCTTCTTCTTCTGGGAAATGATGCTGGTGCCGATGTACTTCCTCATCGCGCTCTGGGGTCACAGCTCGGCAGACGGCAAGAAGACCCGGATCTACGCGGCGACCAAGTTCTTCATCTTCACCCAGGCCAGCGGCCTGATCATGCTGGTGGCGATCCTGGGCCTGGTGCTGGTCAACTACAACACCACCGGTGTACTCACCTTCAACTACAGCGACCTGCTCAAGGCCGAGCTGCCGGCTGGCGTCGAGTACGTGCTGATGCTGGGCTTCTTCATCGCCTTCGCGGTAAAGCTGCCGGTTGTGCCGTTCCACTCCTGGCTGCCTGACGCTCACGCCCAGGCGCCGACCGCAGGTTCCGTGGACCTGGCGGGTATCTTGCTGAAGACCGCGGCCTACGGCCTGCTGCGCTTCGCCCTGCCGCTGTTCCCGAACGCTTCGGCCGAGTTCGCACCCATCGCCATGGGCCTGGGCCTGGTCGGTATCTTCTACGGTGCCTTCCTGGCCTTCGCGCAAAGCGACATCAAGCGCCTGATCGCCTTCTCCAGTGTCTCGCACATGGGCTTCGTGCTGATCGGTATCTACTCCGGCAGCCAGCAGGCCCTGCAAGGTGCGGTGATTCAGATGCTGGCCCACGGCCTGTCGGCTGCTGCGCTGTTCATCCTGTCCGGCCAGCTGTACGAGCGCCTGCACACCCGTGACATGCGTCAGATGGGTGGCCTGTGGCACCGTATCGCCTACCTGCCGGCCATCAGCCTGTTCTTCGCCGCGGCATCGCTGGGCCTGCCAGGCACCGGTAACTTCGTTGGCGAGTTCCTGATCCTGATCGGCAGCTTCGCCCATGTACCGTGGATCACCGTGATCGCCACCACCGGCCTGGTATTCGGTTCGGTCTACTCGCTGATCATGATCCACCGCGCCTACTTCGGCCCGGCCAAGGCCGACACCGTGCTGGCTGGCATGGACGGTCGCGAGCTGATCATGGTGCTGGGCCTGGCGGGCCTGCTGATTCTGCTGGGCGTGTATCCGCAGCCGTTCCTCGACACCTCTGCCGCCACCATGAGTGGTGTGCAGCAGTGGCTCGGTTCCGCTTTCACTCAACTCGCTTCGGCCCGGTAAGAGCGCTATGGAATTCACCACTCAACACTTCATCGCATTGGCGCCGATGCTGATCACCACCATCACCACGGTGGTGGTGATGCTGGCGATCGCCTGGAAGCGCAACCACTCGCAGACCTTCCTGCTGTCCACCGTGGGCCTGAACCTGGCCCTGCTGTCGATCTTGCCAGCACTGAAAGTCGCACCGCTGGCGGTCACTCCGCTGCTCACCATCGACAAGTTCGCCTGCCTGTACATGGCGATCGTCCTCGTGGCCACGCTGGCATGCGTCACCCTTGCCCACGCTTACCTCGGCGAAGGCGCCAAGGGTTTCCCGGGCAACCGTGAAGAACTGTACCTGCTGTTGCTGATGTCGGCACTCGGTGGCCTGGTGCTGGTCAGCGCCAACCACCTGGCCGGCCTGTTCATCGGCCTGGAGCTGCTGTCGGTGCCGGTCTACGGCCTGGTCGCGTATGCCTTCTTCAACAAGCGCTCGCTGGAAGCCGGCATCAAGTACATGGTGCTGTCGGCCGCAGGCTCGGCTTTCCTGCTGTTCGGCATGGCCTTGCTGTACGCCGATGCCGGTAGCTTGAGCTTCGACCAGATCGGCAAAGCGCTTGCCGCGACCAACATGCCAAGCCTGCTGGCCCAACTGGGCCTGGGCATGATGCTGGTCGGCCTGGCCTTCAAGCTGTCGCTGGTGCCGTTCCACCTGTGGACCCCTGATGTGTACGAAGGCGCCCCGGCGCCGGTCGCCGCATTCCTGGCAACCGCCAGCAAGGTTGCGGTATTCGCCGTGCTGGTTCGCTTGTTCATGATCTCCCCAGCTGCAAGCAGCGGCGTGCTGAGCACCGTCCTGGCCGTGATCGCGGTTGCCTCGATCCTGATCGGTAACTTGCTGGCACTTACCCAGAGCAACCTCAAGCGTCTGCTCGGTTACTCGTCCATCGCTCACTTCGGTTACCTGCTGATCGCTTTGGTCGCCAGCAAGGGCCTGGCAATGGAAGCCATGGGCGTGTACCTGGTCACCTACGTGATCACCAGCCTGGGCGCCTTCGGTGTCATCACCCTGATGTCCTCGCCTTATGGCGGTCGTGACGCCGATGCGCTGTACGAGTACCGTGGCCTGTTCTGGCGCCGTCCGTACCTGACTGCGGTATTGACCGTGATGATGCTGTCGCTGGCGGGTATCCCGCTGACCGCCGGCTTCATCGGCAAGTTCTACATCATCGCCACCGGCGTCGAGTCGCACCTGTGGTGGCTGGTCGGTGCCCTGGTCATTGGTAGTGCCATTGGCGTTTACTACTACCTGCGGGTCATGGTTACCCTGTACCTGGTCGAGCCAAACCTGCGTCGCCACGACGCCCCGCTGAAGTGGGAACAGCGCACCGGCGGCGTCATGCTGCTGGCCATCGCCATCCTCGCCTTCGTGCTTGGCGTGTACCCGCAACCGCTGCTGGAAATGGTCCAGCAAGCGGGCCTGCAACTGATCGGCTGATCGCCCCGGCAACACAAAACACCCCGCTTATGCGGGGTGTTTTTTTATCTGCGTACTGTTTTGCCTGCCCCCAATGGCGCCTCACTCAACCGGGATGGCCTTCTCCTGCCAGCGCTGCCTTGCGCAAATCACCATTGGCCGAAGGCAGGTACACTTCCGGATTGGGCATCCCGCTAGGGGAGAGTTCATGAGTCATTTCAAATTCGGCGCGTACTGACCAGCCGCACGCCTCAGTGGTGCATTGCAAATAAGCGATACGCAGGAAAATATGGCGCCCTTCGCTAGTACGTATGCGCATCCGGCTGTGGCAGTGCGGGCAAACCAGCTTGTAAGTACTCACGGCAAGTACCTGCTAGCATTGCCCCGGCCAGCTTGTGTGTCAGTATTGGCTGCAACTGTGGGTGTATTCTTCAATTTGATGGTTCTCATTGCAGAAGTGCTCCTTAAAACGCAGGGCTGTATTCATAACGAGTAGTTTAAGCCCATGGAATATCATTAAACCAGTCATGGATATTTGTTATGAGTACTCACGTACTTGCTGCGGTGCTTACGCGCCTGAAGCTTCTGACCGGCGCCCAGTCCGATGCCGACTTGTCACGCGCGCTGTCGGTCAGCCCGCAGACGCTTAGCAGCTGGAAGGTGCGCGATAGTGTGCCGTACTCACTTTGCATAGAAATGGCCCGGCAACACGCATGCTCGCTGGACTGGTTGCTGCTGGGCGAAGTACAGCAGCACCCCGCACACCAGGCTGAAACGGGCTGGGAGTTCGACATGCTCGAACGGCTGCGCACGCTCTCACCCACTGATCGCCAGGCCATCTTGCTGCTCATCAGCGACAAGCAACGCATCCAGCAGCTGGAACTGCAATTGCGCGAGCTGACCAGCCACCCGCCCACAGCCGCCAGCGGCTAACTTCGGCGGCGCCAGCGCTGGATGATTTCGCGCGGGTCCAGCGTGTCCAGCCAGACCATGACCTTTAGGCTGATGGGGATCACCACCACGGCAGCGACGAACGCCGCCATGTCACGGGTCAGCAAAGGCACCAATGATGAAACCAGCGGTTCAAACAGGTGGCCGACACCCACGGTCACTAACACCAGTAACAGCTTCTTGCTCAGCGTCAGGCGCCTGGTTGCATTGGTGATCAACCGGTCGCGCGCTGCACTCACCAGCAAAGCCCCCAGCAGCGCGGCAAACAACACACTGCCATCCACGCCCAGCAGCGCTATCAGTTCCGGGCCCCAGCAATCGATAACAGATTCCTCAGGCATGAGCAGCTCCCCGACGCGCATTGGGCAGGTATGCGCTTGCGCCCAAGCTGTACATGACCGCAGCTTCAACAAAACGGATGTAGCACACTCGCAATGCGCGCCCTTGGTCATGCCCGGCCACATCCTCAAGCCGCTTGTATCCTCGCTCTCGCAGCGCCGCGCGCCAGCAGGCGAATTCCCGTGCTGCATCAATGGCGGCGCAGCGTGCGGCCACTTCCAGGGCGGCCTCACTGACCGGCCGCGGCAGGCTCAGGCGCTCGCGCAGCCTGCCAAGGTCCACCCGCGGCCAGAACGGGTCATGGCTGTCGGCATAACGCGGTAACAGCAGATCGTTGCTCATGCCGCACTCCTTACTGCTCAGCCAGCATGCCGTAGCGAATGGCCTTGATGACCGCCGCCACCCGGGTTGGCACATCGAACTTGCGCAGGATGTTGGACACGTGAAAGTTCACCGTAGACTCCTTGCACTCAAGGATCCGGCCGATCTCCCACGAGCTCTTGCCGTAGGCACACCACAACAGCACTTGCCGTTCACGTGGCGTCAGGCGAACCGGGGCGTCCGCCGGGGGTTGCTGCTGGTGTCGTGCGTTGTCAGTCATGCTTGTACTCCACGGGTGATTGAGCGAGGCATCGCTGCCGATCTGCAATCACCTTACGAAGCCCATGCCGCGTGGCTCCACCGCTGCGGCTTGTAAAGAACTTTCGTACAAAACCGTCTGACGAAAGCCACGCAAGATTTGCTGACTTTCTTCGTGCTCCAAAGGGCATTTCGCTCGTCTCAACGCCGTTGCCCATTCGTCTTTCGCCTGGAGTCGTACAATGCGTGCCGTTTTCCCCCCATCGCCCTGCCTCGGCCTGCTGGCTGCCTTTGCTGCCACCCAGCCCGCCCTGGCAGCATCCTCGGTCGAATTGGGCCAGGTGCTGATCACCGATGAGGCGCAGAACGACCTGACAGCGGCCAGCGAACGCCTGCGCGAGGTTCCCGGCGCCAGCAACCTGGTGGACATGCAACGCGTGGGGCAAGGCCGAGTGGCCAGCAACCAGGACGTGCTGGCTTACCAGCCCGGCGTATTCGCCCAATCGGCGGGCAACGATGGCATCAAGCTGTCGATCCGCGGCTCGGGTATCAACCGCGCACCGGGGGCGCACGGTTCCGGGGTGTACACGATGTTCGACGGCCTGCCACTGACTGGCCCGGGCGGTACGCCCTACGAGCTGTTCGAGCCACTGTGGCTTAGCCGTGCCGAAGTGCTGCGCGGCGCCAACGGCTTCGACCAAGGCGCCTTGGCGCTGGGCGGCGCGATCAACTACGTTACCCACACCGGCTACGACGCCGCGCCACTGCAGGTGCGCTACGAGGTCGGCAGCCGCGGTTACCAGCACCGGCACATCAGCTCTGGTCAAGTGCTGGGCAACCTCGACTACTACGTGGCCCTGACCGACTCGGAATATGACGGCTACCAGGCGCACAGCAGCGGCAGCGCCAAGGGCATTGCCGCCAATGTCGGCTACCGCTTCAACCCGAACCTGGAAACCCGCTTCTACCTGCGCTACCGGGAAACCGAAAACGAACTGGCCGGGCGCCTGACCAAAGACCAGATCAAGCACCACCCGCGCGCGGCCAACCCGGCGTACCTGGCCCGCGACGACAGCCGCCCGCAACCAGGCAGCACCTGGGTCGGCAACAAGACCACGTTTTACCTCGATGACGACGCACGCCTGGAAGCCGGCCTGGTCTACCACGACTACCCGATGGATCTGCGCGAAGGCCCGATGCGCCTGAAAGTGGCCTACACCGATGTCAGCGGCACGCTGAACTATTTCCGCCGTGACACCCTGTTCGGCCATGAAAGCAAGACCACCCTCGGCTGGCGTACCACCAAGCACCTGCCCAACAGCGGCGCCTCGCAGTTCGCGCGCAATGGCGACGTGTTCGGCGCACGTACCCGCGATTTCACCTACCAGGGTTCAGACACCGTGGTGCACGCCGGCAACGACCTGGAGCTGGCCCCCAACCTGTGGCTGACCACCGGCCTGGCGATGATCTACACCCGCCGCGAAAGTGACGTCACCTACCCCGCTGAAGGTGGCAAAGTGAGCATGCATGACTGGGACTACGCGCCACGCGTGGGGCTGCGCTACGACATTCGTCCGGACCTGCAGGTGTACGGCAACCTCAGCCGCTCGGTCGAGCCGCCACACCCATGGTCACTGATCTGGAGCGCGCCAAGCACTGGCGGCAAGCAGATCCAGCCGATCGAGATGCAGAATCAGACTGCCACTACCCTTGAGCTGGGCGCACGTGGCGACTCGGCGCTCGGCCGCTGGGACCTTGCCTGGTACTACTCGCAAGTGCGCCACGAACTGCTGGCCGTGGAGGTGGTGCCAAACTTCACCTCGGAGTTCAACGCCAGCGCTACGGTGCACCAGGGCGTGGAGGCCGGCCTCGACAGCACCGTGTGGGAGCGCGCAGACACCGGCAAACTGAGCTTGCGCCAGGCCTACACCTTCGGCGACTTCCATTACCGTGATGACGATAAATTTGGCGACAACCGCCTGCCCGGCATCCCCATGCACTACTACCAGGCCGAACTGCGCTATGACTGGCCGAGCGGCTTCTATGCCGGGGTGAATACGCAGATGGCCTCAAAGGTGCAAGTGGACTATGCCAACAGCTACCACGCTGATGAATATGCCCTGCTCGGCGCACGGGTTGGCTGGGACTCGCCGAAACAGGACTGGCAGACCTGGCTGGACCTGCGCAACCTGACCAACAAGCGGTATGCGGCGACGGTGACGCCGGCCTACAACGATGCCGGCAACGACAATGCCCGCTCGACGCCGGGCGAAGGATTTGGCGTGTACGCCGGGGTTTCCTACAGCTTCCGCTAAACAATCGGGGCCGCTGAGCGGCCCCCATGGTTACGGGTACGAATGAACAGGACTCAAACCGCCCTGTTCAACTTCACCCACGAAGCAAACTTGTCGATGAATGCCTGCAAGAACGGCCGGGTCTTGTCGTTGAGCTTGCCCGAGTCCTCGAACAGGCTTGCCGCCCCGCCGATGTACGCCTCGGGCATCTGCATGCACGGCATGTCCAGAAACACCAGCGATTGGCGCACGGCATGGTTGGCACCGAAGCCCCCAATGGCCCCGGGCGATACACTTACCACCGCTGTCGGCTTGCCACCCCAGGCACTTTGGCCGTAGGGCCGCGAGCCCACATCGATGGCATTTTTCAGACAGCCCGGTACCGATCGGTTGTACTCTGGCGTGACGAACAGTACTGCATCACTGCCGCGGATCTCCTCGCGAAAACGCTTCCACGCCGCCGGCGGCGCTTCAGCCTCGACGTCTTCGTTGTACAACGGCAAATCGCCAATTTCGACGATCTTCAGGGCTAAGCTGGACGGCGCCAGCTCTGAAAGTGCGCGGGCGACCTTGCGGTTGTAGGACTCCTTGCGCAAGCTACCCACGACAACCGCTACCGAATACACCTGGCTCATGGCAATTTCCAACCTTTGCTGGGTAAAGGGACGTTGTAGTTATAGATGACCGTTCCTCGGCGCTTTGGTTTTTTTTCCGCAAAGGGAAAACTTCCGGGGCTGTTCAACGGTCTATGCCTTCAGACATTTTCTACGTAATTCAGAGGTTTCCACCCAAATGGCAGCAGTAATGGTCGGCCAATTCCACGCCCGTGACGCCGAAGGCCGTATCTACCCCGTGCACGAGTTCCAGGAGTCCACCCTGCAAGTCGACGGCAGCATGCTGGGCGCCCCTATCACCACCTACCGCCTGGCCATCGGCGACAAGGTCAACCACCTGGGCGAAAACCGCTTCGAACTGGCGCGCAGCGGCGTCGAGATCATTCGGATTCCGTGATGCAGTCCACGGTGTAACAGCCGCTTTCGTTTTGCAGGCCGTGCACATCGGCGACAAAACCAGGAAAGCCCTGATTGAATGCCCGCGCAAAAGCCAGGTAGTCGAGTATCGAGCGGGTCGCCTCGGTGAACCGCTCTCCCGGCATGATCAATGGAATTCCAGGGGGATACGGCACCAGCATCACCGCCGCCACACGCCCCAGCAGCGCCTCGATCGACACTGCCTCCACCTCGCCACGCACCATCTGGTCATAGGCCCGGGCCGGGCTCACCGCCACCTCCGGCAAACGGGTGAACAGCCGCTTCAATTGTTTGGCCGTGGCATTGGCGCGGTAGCAGTCGTGCAACTGATCACACAGGTCACGCAACCCCATCCGCTGGTAGCGTGAAGCATCAGCTGCCACCACACTCGGCAGGCAATTGCTCAAGGCTGTATTGCCATCATAGTGGCGCTTGAACTCCAGCAACTCGGTCAGCAAAGTGCTCCACTTGCCTTTGGTAATGCCCATCGAGAACAACACCAGAAAGCTGTACAGGCCGGTTTTTTCCACCACCAGCCCCCGCTCCCAAAGAAACTTGCTGACCACCACCGCCGGGATACCGTACTCGCCGAGCACACCGTCGGCGTTCAGGCCCGGCATTACCAGGGTCACCTTGAGCGGGTCGAGCAGCACATAGTCATCCGCCACTTCACCAAAGCCGTGCCACTGCGCCGCGGGTTGCAGCAGCCAGTCCTGCCCGGCCAGTTGCCGGATACCTTCGGCACCCGGCGGCTGCCAGATACTGAACCACCAGTCATCGGCAGCGATGTGCTCGCGCAGGTTGGCCAAGGCACGCCGAAAGCTCAGCGCCTCGTCGAACATCTCCTGCAGCAACGAGCGCCCGGCCGGCCCTTCCATCATGCTCGAAGCCACGTCCAGCGAGGCCAGAATGCTGTATTGCGGCGAAGTCGAGATGTGCATCATGAACGCTTCGTTGAAACGGTCACGGTCCAGCTGACGCCTGGCCCCGTCCTGCACATGGATCATCGAGGCCTGGCTGAAGGCCGCCAGCAGCTTGTGGGTGGAATGGGTGCTGAATACCAGCGGGCTGTCTGCTGCGCAGGCGGTGCCCATGGCATAGCGTCCGCTGAAGAACTCATGGAACGCCGCATAGGCAAACCAGGCCTCATCGAAATGCAGCACCTCGACACTGGTACCCAGCGCCTGCTTGATCATCCCGGCGTGATAGCACAGGCCGTCGTAAGTGCAGTTGGTCACCACCGCCAGCTTGATACGCTGCCCGCGATCACGGGCAAGCGGGTTGGCCTGGATCTTCGCGGCAATCGACTCGGCGCTGAACTCGCTGAGCGGGATCGGCCCGATGATACCCAGCTCGTTGCGTTCCGGGCACAGGTACAGCGGAATGGCGCCAGTCATGATGATTGCGTGCACCACCGACTTGTGGCAGTTGCGGTCGACCAGTACCAGGTCGTCGCGCCCGACCATGGCGTGCCAGACGATCTTGTTGGCCGTGGAAGTGCCGTTGATGACAAAAAACGTGTGGTCAGCGCCGAAGTTGCGCGCTGCCCTGGCTTCGGCTTCGGCCAAGGGGCCTGTGTGGTCGAGCAGCGAGCCTAGTTCTGGCACTGAAACGGACAGGTCCGAGCGCAGGGTATTTTCACCGAAGAACTGGTGAAAAGCCTGACCCACCGGGCTTTTATGGTAGGCCACGCCGCCACCGTGGCCTGGAGTGTGCCAGGAATAGTTGGATTGCGCGGTGTGTTGCACCAGTGCTTTGAAGAATGGCGGCAGCACGCCGTCCAGGTAGCTGTGTGCGGCACGCGCCACCTGGCGCGCAAGAAACGGCACGGTGTCTTCGAACAGGTAAAGAATGCCACGCAGCTGGTTGAGCTCGCTCATGGCCTCGGCGGGGGCGTTCTCCAGGGTCACCTGCTCGCCCAAGGCGAAGATCGGCAGGTTGGGCGCGCGCAGGCGAGCCAGGCGGATAAGCTCGGCCATGTTTTGCAGCAGGTGGGTGTTTTCGCCAACCCCTTCGGCTGCGATCAGCATGCAGGCCAAGCCGTGGTGGGTGGCGGCGACCAGACGGGCTTCGGCGTGATCGGCGGCCTTGATGACGGTGAAACCATCCTGGGCCAGCTCTTCGGCGATACCCCGCACCCGCTCGCCGGCTACGCTGTCGGCCTTGATGGCGCGGTGGACGATGAGGATCGGGAACTTGAGGTCCTTGTACATCAGGTGGCTACCTCCGAAGGACAGGGTGTCCATTTCAGGGTAGTTGAGCCTTGTATTGCCTGTAAGGGCCCTTTCGCGGGTAAACCCGCTCCCACAGGTTTAGCAATAGCCTTGCGGGCGGTGCGATACCTGTGGGAGCGGGTTTACCCGCGAAGAGGCCAGCACAGGCTACAAATCAGCCGGCAGGCGTCTCGGTCAGGGCCTGCCACATCGAGGGCCCGCCCGCCGACTTGGCAACGGCGGCCAGCCGCTCGGCATGCGCCTCCAGTTCCTCGGCACTGGCCATGATCACCCGCCCCGGTGCACGCCCGGTAATCCGGCGAATTTCACTGCCGCCAGCTCCGTGCCCGTCACCCTCGGCGTCAGCCCCATGGCCAGCCAGCGACAGGCTGGTCTGGCCACCGGTCATCGCCAGGTAAACGTCAGCCAGCAGTTCCGAGTCGAGCAGTGCGCCGTGCAGCTCACGGCCCGAGTTGTCGATGTCGTAGCGTTTGCACAGCGCATCGAGGCTGTTGCGCTGCCCCGGGTGGCGCGAACGCGCCAGCAGCAGGGTATCGAGGATGGTGCAGTACTGCGAAGCGTCGGTGCGATCCCGCTGGCCCAGCAAGGCGAATTCGTTGTTGATGAAGCCAACGTCGAACGCCGCGTTATGGATGACCAGCGTTGCGCCCTGGATGAACTCGAAGAATTCGTCGGCTACATCACCAAAGCGTGGCTTGCCCACCAGGAAGGTGTCGGTGATGCCGTGGACGTTGATCGCGCCCTCGTCACTCTCGCGGTCCGGTTGCAGATAGACGTGGAAGTGCCGCCCGGTCAGGCGCCGGCCGATCACCTCGACACAGCCGATCTCGATGATCCGGTGGCCTTCGCCTACCGGCATACCCGTGGTTTCGGTATCGAGAATGACGAACCGTTTATCTTGCTGCTGCTCCACGCGGGGCGCTCCAACTTGCATCAGTTACAAAGGCCGCAAGTGTAACTCAGCTCAACGCTGGGCGCGTACCTCATCGACCCCGCGGTTGGCCAACTGGTCGGCGCGTTCGTTGCCGGGGTGGCCGATGTGCCCGCGTACCCACTTCCAGCTCACCTTGTGGCGGTTGACCTGCTCATCGAGCTGCTGCCACAGGTCGGCGTTCTTCACTGGCTCTTTGGCGGCGGTCTTCCAGCCGCGCTTCTTCCAGTTGACCATCCACTCGTTGATGCCCTTCATCACATACTGCGAGTCAGTGGTCAGCACCACATCGCACTCACGCTTGAGCGACATCAGGCCCTGGATTGCCGCCATCAGCTCCATGCGGTTGTTGGTGGTTTCACGTTCGCCGCCCCACAGTTCCTTCTCGACGCCCTTGTAGATCATCAGGACCCCCCAGCCACCCGGGCCAGGATTGCCTTTGCAGGCACCATCGGTAAACATTTCGACGCTATCGCTCATGTACCACTCTTGAATTCAGTGCTTGTCAGTTTCGGGGTTGGCCGCCGTGCGGTTCACCTTGGCCAGCGGCAGCGGCAGCAGCTTGCCCATCGGCTCGCGGCGCTCCGGGCGCAGCGGCCGCAGGCCCACCACCATCTTGCGTGCCACCAGCAGGTACACCCCGCCACCGGAGCTCTGCCAGCCGCCGGCCACCCGCTCCCAGCCCGCCAGGCGCTGCTGCCAGGCCGGTGAGGCAAGCGGCGGACGATAGCACCCGAAGCGGCGTTTCTCCAGCGCGAAGCCCAGCAGGTTGAGCCAGTCACCTACCCGCGACGGCGAGATGCAGCGCGCCTTGCGCAAGGCGCCGTGGCTGAAGAAATGGCGCATGCCCCAACTGCTCCACGGGTTGATCCCCACGATCAGCAGATGCCCGCCCGGGCGCACGGCGCTGGCGGCCTCGCGCAGCAAACCATGGGGCGACAGGCTGAAATCCAGGCCATGTTGCAGCACCACCACATCGGCGGCGTGCTCACTCAGTGGCCAGGCCTGCTCCTCGCAGACAATCTCCACCCCTGGCAACGGCGCGCCCAGGCGCACATTACGCTGCACCTGCGGGGCACTGGGCGGCGCGTCGGCGCAAGGTCCGTAGTGCACAAGGTAACCCCCGAAGAAGCGGCCGAGCTCTTCTTCAAGCAGTTTTTCCTCTTCCTTGAGCATCAGTTGGCCGATCGGGCCATTGAACCACTCACGGGCCAGGCTGATCAGTTTGACCCAGTCCGGGTCGGCCTGGGCAAAGGCTTGGTCGGTCATTGCGCTCTCCCTCGAAGGTTCTCGCACCGCGCCATCGCGGCTAAGATGCCTTCATGTGCCACGCTTGGCGAATCGGATCCGCACCATGATACAGATCGATGCTCTCCCCGCTTTCTCCGACAACTACATCTGGTTGTTACAGGATACTGCCAAACGCCGTTGCGCGGTGGTCGACCCCGGTGATGCCGGCCCGGTGGAACGCTGGCTCTCGGCCAACCCCGAGTGGGTGCTCAGTGACATCCTGATTACCCACCACCACAACGACCATGTCGGCGGCGTGGAACGGCTCAGGCAACTGACCGGCGCACGGGTCTGCGGCCCGGCCCACGAGCGTATCCCCTGCCGCGACCTGGCGCTGGATGAAGGCGACCAGGTGACGGTGCTGGGCGTGACGTTCCAGGTGCTGGCGGTGCCAGGCCACACCTTGGGTCATATCGCTTTCTTCAGTGACCAACCGGCAACACCCGTACTGTTCAGTGGCGACACCCTGTTCGCCGCAGGCTGCGGGCGCATGTTCGAGGGTACACCCGAACAGATGCAGCCGGCCCTCGCCCGCCTGGCGGCGCTGCCAGCATCCACCGAAGTGTACTGCGCCCACGAATACACCCTCAGCAACCTGCGCTTTGCCAAAGCGGTAGAACCTGGCAACCAGCACGTTCTAAAGCGGTTCGAGGACGTTACCCGTTTGCGTGCAGATAATCGCATCACCTTGCCATCAACGATTGGCCTGGAACGCCTGACCAACCCCTTCCTGCGTACCTCTGAAACATTAGTTAAACAAAAAGCAGACGAATGGAAGGGACATCCAAACGACTCGCAGGTCACTGTTTTTGCTGCCTTGAGGTCTTGGAAGGACACCTTCTGATAACCTCAAGATATATCGCAATCGATGGTCAAAGGTTGACCAGGCCCGGAGCGGTTCCTAGAATCGCCGAAATTTTTCGCCCGGATACCTGTCTCAGCCGATGTCTTTCCGTAGCCGCAGAACCTCTCATTCCGTTGCCCTGACGCGCCTGGCCCAAATCAGTGCGCTGGCTCTGGCCGCCACCTTGGTGGGCTGCCAGAGCACCCGTCAGGTTGACGAATCCGACAGCGTTCGCGCGCACAGCTATCAGGCGCGGATCAAGCACAAGCCTTCACCGCTGCTGGTCAAGCCGGCCGAGCAGGCGCCGCAGGATGTCTGGGAGCGCATGCGCCAGGGCTTCGCCCTGCAGGACAGCATCGACGTCAATCCGCGCATCGAGCAGCAGCGCCTGTGGTTCGCCAGCAACCCGACGTTCATCGAAAGCGCCGGCGAGCGTGGCAGCCTCTACCTGCACTACATTGTCGAGCGCCTTGAAGAGCGCGACATGCCGCTGGAGCTGGCGCTGCTGCCAGCCATCGAAAGCGCCTACAACCCGATGGCCTATTCACGCGCCAGCGCTGCCGGCATGTGGCAGTTCATGCCAGCCACAGGTCGCCACTTCAACCTGCGCCAGACCAACTTCTACGATGGCCGCCGCGACGTCACCGCATCGACCAACGCTGCGCTGGACTACCTGACCCGCCTGCACGACATGTTCAACGGCGACTGGCTGCTGGCCCTGGCGGCCTACAACGCCGGTGAAGGCACGGTCAGCCGCGCCATGGAGCGCAACGAAAAGCTCGGTCTGCCAACCGACTACTGGAACCTGCCGCTGCCACAGGAAACCCGCGACTATGTGCCCAAGCTGCTGGCCCTGTCGCAGGTGGTGCTTACGCCTGAAGCTTATGGCGTGAACCTGAACCCGATTGCCAACGAGCCCTACTTCGAGGCGGTAGCCATCAATGATCGCCTGGACCTGTCGCGGGTGGCAGCCTTTGCCAACATTGACGAAGACGAGCTGATCCAGCTAAACCCGGCGTTCAAGAAGCGCATGACCGTGGACGGGCCCAAGCAACTGCTGGTGCCGACAGCCAAGGCACAACTGCTGAGCAACAGCCTGTCCAACCTCAACCCCGAGCAACTTGTCGCCCTGCAACCGAACAAGGCTGTGTTCGCCCGTGCCGTTGCTGAAAACAGGGCACCCGTGGCTGCGCGCAGCTATCGGGTAAAACGTGGCGACAACCTTGGCGCCATTGCCAAGGCAAACCGCGTTTCGGTCGGTGACATCAAGCGCTGGAACCGCCTGTCCGGCAGCAGCCTGCGGGCCGGCCAGGTCCTGGCCCTGCGAGGCAGCAACGCACCGAGCGCCGCTGGCAACCGGGTTGCGGCATCCGGCAAGCGCTCCACGCAATACAAGGTACGCAAGGGCGACTCGCTGTACCTGGTGGCCAAGCGCTTCAACGTCGAAATGCAGCACCTCAAGCGCTGGAACCCACGCAGCGGCCACGCCCTCAAGCCAGGCCAGACCTTGACCGTCTACCTCTCGCATTGATGCAACTCCGAGGGCTGCTTCGCAGCCCCTCGCAATCCCTCTGAGCCACACTCTTTTTCCAACCCCACCAAGCTGTTACTGTACCCGATCAAAGCCCAACGCCTCTGGATCGGATGCCGACTTGATACGTCCCCTCCTGCTGTCACTCAGCCTGGCCTTGAGCTTTCCCGCAGTCGCGATGGTGAGCGAAAGCCACGGATACGCGCAGTTCGGCACGCTCAAGTACCCAGCCACATTCACCCATTTCGACTGGGTCAACCCGCAAGCGCCCAAGGGCGGCACCTTGCGCGCCATGGCTTTTGGCACCTTCGATACCCTCAACCCCTACACTTTCAAGGGTTCGAGCCCGATCACCACGCCCAATTTCCAGCAATACGGCATCAGCGAGCTGAACGAGCCACTGATGGTCGGCACCGGTCAGTACGACCCGTCGGGTGACGAGCCTACCTCCAGCTATGGCCTGATCGCCCGTTCGGTCGAATACAGCGAGGACCGCAGCTGGGTGGTGTTCAATCTGCGCCCGGAAGCCCGCTGGCATGACGGCCAGCCCATCACGTCGACAGACGTGGCCTTTTCCTACCGCACACTGCTCAAGGACGGCCACCCGATCTACCGCACCAACCTGCAGGAAGTGCAGCGGGTAGACATCCTCGGCCCGCTGCGCATCCGCTTCGTGTTCAAGCGCGCCGGCAACCCGCTGCTGATCCTGCGCCTGGGCGAGATGCCGGTGCTGCCCAAGCACTACTGGCAAAAGCGCGACTTCAAGGCCACCACCTTCGAGCCCCCCTTGGGTAGCGGCCCCTATCGCATCACCGAAGTACAACCCGGGCGCCGTCTGGTATTCGAGCGGGTGAAGAACTACTGGGGCAAAGACCTGGCGGTCAACCGTGGCAAGTACAACTTCAAGCGCGTGGAATACGAGTTCTACCGCGACGCCACGGTAGCCTTTGAAGCGTTCAAGGCTGGGGAATTCGACATTTACATCGAGCACCAGGCAAAGAACTGGGCCAACGGCTACAACTTTCCGGCCGTGCGCCGCGGCGAAGTGATCAAGGCCCAGATCCCGCACCGCATCCCCACGCAAACCCAAGGCCTGTTCATGAACAGCCGCCGGGCCACCTTCAGCGACCCACGGGTACGCGAGGCGCTGGGGCTGATGCTCGACTTCGAGTGGACCAACCGCGCCCTGTTCAGCAGCGCCTACCGCCGCTCGACCAGTTACTACCCCAACAGCGAATTCGCCGCCAGTGGCCTGCCCACCGGCAAGGAGTGGCTGCTGCTGGCGCCGTTCCGCGACCAATTGCCGGCCAAGCTGTTCAGCGAACCCTACAAGGTCAGCCAGACCGATGGCCGCGGCATCAACCGCCAGACCCTACGCCAGGCGTTGGGCCTGCTTGCCCAGGCTGGCTGGAAGCTGAACGGCCAGCGCCTGGTCGACAGCAAGGGCCAGCAGTTGCGCATGGAACTGCTGCTGGTAAACCCCAACCTTGAACGCATCCTGCAACCTTATGTCGAAAATCTGTCCAGCATTGGCATCGATGCGCGCTTGCGCACCGTGGACCGTGCCCAGTACAAACAACGCCTGGACCAGTTCGATTTCGACATGATTCTGATGACCCTGAACCAGACCCTGAGCCCCGGCCTTGAACAGTGGCTGTACTTTCATTCCAGCCAGGCCGCGACCAAGGGCAGCAAGAACTATGCTGGGGTCAAGGACCCGGTGGTCGACCACCTGCTCGACACCCTGCTGGCCGCACGCACGCGCGACGACCAGGTCGCCGCCGCCCGCGCCCTGGACCGCGTGCTTTCGTGGCAGTACTACATGATCCCCAACTGGTACCTCGACAATCATCGCCTGGCCTACCGCAACCGGTTCGCCTTCGTCACCACACCGCCCTATACCCTTGGGCTGAACAGCTGGTGGATCAAGACTTCGGAGAAAGCCCAATGACGCCAACGCACCGTCTGCGCCGGCTGGCAGGCAGCCTGTTACTCGCCTGCCTGAGCCTTCCCGCCCTGGCCGCACCGCAACATGCGCTCACCCTGTACGACGAGCCACCCAAGTACCCTGCCGATTTCAAGCACTTCGACTACGTCAACCCAGACGCACCCAAGGGTGGCACTTTCCGCCAGTCCAGCTTTGGCGGTTTCGACAGCCTCAACCCGTTCATCAACAAAGGCGTACCGGCCGAGAACATCGGCAACATCTACGACACCCTGATGCGCCAGAGCCAGGACGAGCCTTTCACCGAATATGGCCTGGTGGCCGGCAAGATCGAGAAGGCCCCGGACAACAGCTGGGTGCGCTTCTACCTGCGCCCCGAAGCCCGCTTTCACGACGGCCACCCGATGCGTGCCGAGGACGTGGTGTTCACTTTCAACGCCCTGATCAAGGACGGTGCGCCGCTGTACCGCCAGTACTACGCCGACGTTGCCGAAGTGGTCGCCGAAGACCCGCTCAAGGTGTTGTTCACGTTCAAGCACAAGGGCAACCGCGAGCTGCCGCTGATTCTCGGCCAGCTGCCGGTACTGCCCAAGCACTGGTACGAAAACCGCGATTTCAACCGAGGCAACCTGGAAATCCCCCTGGGCAGCGGCCCATACAAGGTCGCCGAAGTGAAGGCCGGGCGCTCGGTGCGCTACGAGCGGGTCAAGGACTACTGGGCCAAGGACCTGCCGATCAACCGTGGGTTCTATAACTTCGATGCCATGACCTTTGACTCCTACCGTGACACTACCGTCGCCCTGGAGGCGCTCAAGGCCGGGGCGTTCGACTATGCGCTGGAAGTCAGCGCGAAGAACTGGGCCACCGCTTACAACGTGCCCGCCGTGCGCGACGGCCGCCTGATCAAGGAAGAACTGCTCAACGGCAACCCCACCGGCATGCAGGGCTTCATCTTCAACATCCGCCGCCCGCTGTTCCAGGACGTGCGTGTGCGCCAGGCGCTGAGCCTGCTGCTGGACTACGAGTGGACCAACAAGCAGCTGTTCAACGGTGCCTACACCCGCACCGGCAGCTACTTCGACAACTCGGAAATGGCCGCCCATGGACTGCCTGGCGCCAACGAGCTGAAAATTCTCGAACCGCTGCGTGGCAAAATCCCCGATCAGGTATTCACCGAGGCTTACAAGAACCCGGTCAGCGACGGCAGCGGCATGATTCGCGAGCAGCAGCGTCAGGCCTACAAGCTGCTGCAGGAAGCCGGCTGGAAAATCGTCGACGACAAGATGGTCGACGCCCAAGGCAAGCCGGTGACCATCGAGTTTCTGCTGGCGCAGACCGAGTTCGAACGCATTTTGCTGCCGTTCAAGCGCAACCTCGCCGACCTCGGCATCGACCTCAGCATCCGCCGGGTCGACGTTTCCCAGTACATCACCCGCCTGCGTTCACGTGACTACGACATGATCGTCGGCGGCTACCCGCAGTCCAACTCGCCGGGTAACGAACAACGCGAGTTCTGGTCCAGTGCCGCTGCCGACAACCCCGGCAGCCGCAACTTCATCGGCCTGCGCGACCCGGCTATCGACCAGCTGGTGGAAGAGCTGATCAACGCCGACTCGCGCCAGAGCCTGATCGACCATTGCCGTGCCCTCGACCGCGTGTTGCTGTGGGGCTACTACGTGATCCCCAACTGGCACATCAAGACCTGGCGCGTGGCCTACTGGAACCACATCGGCCACCCGAAAGTGTCGCCCAAATACGACATCGGCATCGACACCTGGTGGATCAAGCCTGGGGTAACCCCGGCGGTCAGCGAAGCCCCTGCGGACGAGGCGAACTAAGATGCTGGCCTATATCCTGCGTCGCCTGCTGCTGATCATCCCGACGCTGCTCGGTATCCTGATCATCAATTTCATCATCGTCCAGGCCGCCCCCGGTGGCCCGGTCGAGCAGATGATCGCCAAGCTCGAAGGCTTCGAAGGCGCCACCAGCCGCATTGCCGGAGGCGGCGCCGAGGTTTCAGTGGCCGGCTCCAACTACCGCGGCGCCCAGGGCTTGGACCCTGCACTGATCGTCGAAATCGAGCGCATGTACGGCTTCGACAAGTCGCCGCCCGAGCGCCTGTGGATCATGATCAAGAACTACGCCCAACTGGACTTCGGCGACAGCTTCTTCCGCGATGCCAAGGTTATCGACCTGATTATCGAAAAGATGCCGGTGTCGATCTCGCTGGGGCTGTGGAGCACGCTGATCATGTACCTGGTGTCGATCCCGCTGGGGATTGCCAAGGCGGTGCGCCACGGCAGCCACTTCGATGTATGGACCAGCTCGGCGATCATCGTCGGCTACGCCATCCCGGCGTTTCTGTTCGCCATCCTGCTGATCGTACTGTTCGCCGGTGGCAGCTACTTCGACTGGTTCCCGCTGCGCGGCCTCACCTCCAACAACTTCGACGAGCTGAGCACCACCGGCAAAGTGCTGGACTACTTCTGGCACCTGGTGCTGCCGATCACCGCGCTGGTCATCGGCAACTTCGCCACCATGACCCTGCTGACCAAAAACAGCTTCCTCGACGAGATCAACAAGCAATACGTGGTCACCGCCAAGGCCAAGGGCCTCAGCCGGCCGCGGGTGCTGTACGGCCACGTGTTCCGCAACGCCATGCTGCTGGTGATCGCCGGCTTCCCGTCGGCGTTCATCGGCATTTTCTTCACGGGTTCGCTGTTGATCGAGGTGATCTTCAGCCTCGACGGCCTGGGCCTGATGAGTTTTGAAGCGGCCATCAACCGCGACTACCCGGTGGTCTTCGGCACCCTGTTCATCTTCACCCTGCTGGGGCTGGTGGTGAAACTGATCGGCGACCTGACCTACACCCTGGTCGATCCACGCATCGACTTCGCCAGCCGGGAGCACTGACATGGCCTTGTCCCCCCTCAACCGCCGGCGCTTCGAGCGTTTCAAGGCCAACCGCCGTGGCTGGTGGTCGCTGTGGCTGTTCCTGATCCTGTTCGGCCTGAGCCTGGGCGCAGAGCTGATCGCCAATGACAAGCCCGTTGCCGTGCGTTACGACGGCGAATGGTACTTCCCGGCATTCAAGCGCTACCCGGAAACCACCTTCGGCGGCGAATTCCCGCTAGAGGCCAACTACAAAAGCCCATACATCCGCGAGCTGCTAGCGAAGAAAGACAGCTTCGTGCTGTGGGCGCCGATCCCGTTCAGCTACCAGAGCATCAACTACGACCTGCGTGTCCCCGCCCCGGCACCGCCGTCGGCGGACAACTGGCTGGGCACCGACGACCAGGGCCGCGATGTGCTGGCGCGGGTGATCTACGGCTTTCGCATTTCGGTGCTGTTTGCCCTGACCTTGACCGTGGCCAGCTCCATCGTCGGCGTCATCGCCGGCGCCTTGCAGGGTTTCTATGGCGGCTGGGTCGACCTGGCCGGGCAGCGCTTTCTGGAAATCTGGTCCGGCCTGCCTGTGCTGTACCTGCTGATCATCCTGGCCAGCTTCGTGCAGCCCAATTTCTGGTGGCTGCTGGGCATCATGCTGCTGTTCTCGTGGATGAGTCTGGTGGATGTGGTACGCGCCGAGTTCCTGCGCGGGCGCAACCTGGAATACGTGCGCGCTGCCCGCGCCCTGGGCATGCGCAATGGCGCGATCATGTACCGGCACATTTTGCCCAACGCCATGATCTCGACCATGACCTTCATGCCGTTCATTCTCACCGGCGCGATCGGCACCCTCACCGCCCTGGACTTCCTCGGCTTCGGCCTGCCCGCCGGTTCGCCATCGCTGGGCGAACTGGTGGCGCAGGGCAAGTCCAACCTGCAAGCGCCGTGGCTGGGCATCAGCGCCTTTGCCGTGCTGGCGCTGATGCTGAGCCTGCTGGTATTTATCGGCGAGTCCGCCCGCGATGCCTTCGACCCGAGGAAGTGACATGAGTGAACAGAACCTGATCGAAGTGCGCGACCTGGCCGTGGAATTTGTCACCGGCGACCAGGTCAACCGCGTGGTGGACGGCATCAGCTTCGATATCCGCAAGGGCGAGACGCTGGCACTGGTGGGCGAAAGCGGTTCGGGCAAATCGGTCACCGCGCACTCGATCCTGCGCCTGCTGCCCTACCCTCTGGCCCGCCACCCCAGCGGTAGTATCCGCTTTGAGGGCAAGGACTTGCTGCAGCAGAACGAGAAGACCCTGCAGCGCATCCGCGGCAACCGCATTGCGATGATCTTCCAGGAGCCGATGACTTCGCTCAACCCGCTGCACTGCATCGAGAAGCAGATCAACGAAATCCTTTTGCTGCACAAGGGCCTGACCGGCAAGGACGCGACTGCACGCACCCTGGAGCTGCTGGAGCTGGTGGGCATTCCCGAGCCACACAAGCGCCTGAAGGCCCTGCCCCATGAATTATCGGGCGGGCAGCGCCAGCGGGTGATGATCGCCATGGCACTGGCCAACGAGCCGGATCTGCTGATTGCGGATGAGCCGACCACCGCGCTGGACGTGACCGTGCAGCTGAAAATTCTCGACCTGCTCAAGGAACTTCAGGCGCGCCTGGGCATGGCGTTGCTGCTGATCAGCCATGACCTGAACCTGGTACGCCGCATCGCCCACCGCGTGTGCGTGATGCAGCGCGGGCAGATCGTGGAACAGGCCGAATGCGCCACGTTGTTCAGCGCCCCGCAGCACCACTACACGCAGATGCTGATCAATGCCGAGCCCAGCGGGCTGCCGGCGCACAACCCGCTAGGCGCGCCGTTGCTGGAGGTAGACGACCTCAAGGTGTGGTTCCCGATCAAGAAGGGCTTTCTGCGGCGCACGGTTGACCATGTGAAGGCAGTAGACGGGGTCAACTTCAGCTTGCCGCAAGGGCAGACGCTAGGGATTGTCGGGGAGTCCGGGTCGGGCAAGTCGACGCTCGGCCTGGCGATCCTGCGGCTGATTTCCAGCCAGGGCGGCATCCGCTTCCATGGGCAGAACCTGCAAGGGTTGAAGCAGCAGGCCGTGCGACCGCTACGGCGGGAAATGCAGGTGGTGTTCCAGGACCCGTTCGGCAGCCTGAGCCCGCGCATGTGCGTGGCGGACATTGTGGGTGAAGGGCTGCGCATTCACAGTATTGGCACCGCACAGGAACAGGAGGCGGCGATTATCGCGGCCCTGGAGGAAGTAGGCCTGGACCCGCGCACTCGCCATCGCTACCCCCATGAGTTCTCCGGGGGGCAGCGCCAGCGCATAGCCATTGCCCGGGCGCTGGTGTTGAAGCCTGCGCTGATTCTGCTGGATGAACCCACGTCCGCGCTGGACCGCACCGTACAGCGGCAGGTGGTGGAGTTACTGCGGAATTTGCAGCAGAAGTACAACCTGACCTACCTGTTCATCAGCCATGACCTGGCGGTGGTCAAGGCGCTGAGCCACCAGTTGATGGTGATCAAGCATGGGCAGGTGGTGGAGCAAGGGGATGCGCAGGCGATATTTCATGCGCCGCAGCATCCGTATACCCGGCAGTTGCTGGAGGCGGCGTTTTTGGAGGTGGATGCCGTTAGCTAGCTTTTTGGGGCTGCTGCGCAGCCCATCGCCGGCAAGCCAGCTCCACACCCCGACCGCGCAGTCTTCAAGACTTGTGCTATCCCTGTGGGAGCTGGCTTGCCGGCGATGGGCCGCATAGCGGCCCGCTTCTGGAGGAATAAAATCAGATTTACCCCCTTCCTTGTAGTCCATTTCCCAAACATACTCCTGCCGCGTATTTTCCGTTGCGGCTGCTCTGGCAGAGCTCTAGTCTCGGCCTGTCGTTGCACATCAACGACACGGCTTTGACAGGCCGTAACGGTATTATGCGTACGGCTTGCCTGTTATGGCAGCTGTACTTGGGGCACGCTTGCGTGCGCCGGAACTTGCATAGTCCGCCGGTCTGTCAACCCATGTACAGCTGCCACCCAACTGTTTGACAGCAGGAAGGGGCAGCCCCATCAAAGGTACTATGCGATGTTGAAGATTGTCCCTGATCCACCCCACAACCCCTATTCCCTCGAAGACACCCTGATCCAGGCCACCGACTACGCGCTGTGTGCCGCCACCGTGGTACATCAGGCCTTACTGCTCCAGCCCAAATCACCGGTTTCAATCCTGATGATGACCTCAATGCATGAACTTGAGGCGCTGCGGGCTTTGCTTGAGTCGGCGTTGGTTCAGGTGCAGATGCCTGCGGAGCCTCGGACTTCGCACTGAGGCTTGATTGATGTGTTGCCTGGGCTGGCCTCTTCGCGGGCACGCCCGCTCCCACAGGTACTCTGCAAGCCTTGAAGCCTGTGGTGATCCTGTGGGAGCGGGCTTGCCCGCGAAAGGGCCAGCCCAGGCAGTCGAGAATTTTCAGGGGATACAACAATGACCACAGAAGACACCCACTTCACCGTCGGCAAAACCACCTTCTGCCAAGGTGAACACGGCACCCACCCACTGTTCCGCATCGAACCCGGCATCCCCTGCCGCAACGCCCGCGAGCAATCGTCAGAGCTGATGGGCTACGTCCGCGAACTGACCATCACCGGTCTGATGGACGAAAAACCGATGATGATCTGGGCTGCTCACTATCTGAGCGCAATGGCCAAGGCGCTGATGGATGACGCCGAACTGGGGATGATGCGCTGAAACCAATTCACGCCGAACTGACCACCCAAGAGGCTGCAGACCTGCTCAACGTCTCTCGGCCGCACTTGGTAAAGCTGCTAGACGCAGCTGTAATCCCTCACACCAAAACGGGTCGCCATCGTCGGGTCAAATTCTCCGACCTGGTTGCCTACAAGGACAAACGCGACCAAGTGAGCTGTGCCGCGACGGACGCACTGGCAGCCCAGGCACAGGAGTTAAGGATGGGGTACGAATGAAGCACTCACCCTTCACGGCCGTATACGACGCGAACGTACTTTATCCAGCTCCGTTACGTGATTTCCTGATGAACCTCGCATTGACTGGTATTTACCGGGCACGTTGGTCAGCGGACATCCACGACGAGTGGAAGCGCAATCTACTACTCAACCGGCCCGACCTCACGCGCGAACATGTGATCGCACGTCAGCGCTGATGGATGCTGCGGTACCTGATGCACTCATCACTGATTACGAGTCTCTGGTCGCAGGGCTGGAATTGCCAGATGAGGATGATCGACATGTCCTCGCAGCTGTAATCAAGTGCAACGCTTCCGTCATCGTCACCTTCAATTTGAAGGATTTCCCCAAAGCGTCTCTCGGTTTATTCGATATCGAGCCGTTGCATCCGGATGATTTCATCGCCGATCTGTGGGACTTGGACAAGGCTGCAGTCCTTGAAGCGGCCCAGCGACAGCGAATGTCATTGAAAAACCCACCTCACACCGTGCAGCAGTATCTCGACAGGTTGCTTCAGCAGAAGCTTCCCGAGTCGGTGAAACTGCTTTCAGAATTCAAATTCCTCCTCTGATTGCTCTATGCATGCGCTTTGCGTGGGAACGACCCTGCGTCGCGAAAGGCCGCCTCTCAGGAACAGCGCACCCGTGAGACGGGTGCCCGTTGTGCGATAGCCCATATAACTTCCAATGCCAAGACGCCCCAAATCAGCGCTGAAGCCCCATTGAGCAACGCATACAACTGCCAAGCCTGGGGTAAAAGCGTGCCTTGGCTTTATTCGGTTTTATGGCTTACCAATAATTATTGGCTGCATATAATTTCTATAATTCAGCCTTGTCATCAATTTTTCTGACAACAATCGTCTTCCATCATCAACCGAATCGGGCATAAATTCTCCACCGTCAACTCCCAGCATCAACGGTAGCCCCCATGTCCAGCCCAGAAAACCAGCCTGCCTCCCCTGCCCTGGCCACGCTGATCCAGCGCTCCGGCCTGCCCAGCCCGACGCTGAGCGAAGCCCAGGCACATGCAGTGCTGCAGGCCCACTACGGCCTTGCCGGCACCCTTTCGGTACTGGGTAGCCAGCAGGACCTGAACTTCCGCGTGGACGCGCCACAAGGCCGCTATGTGCTCAAGGCCTGCCACGGCAGCTATGCCCAGCTTGAGGTGGAGGCACAACACGCCGCACTGGCCTACCTGCGCGAACACGGGTTGCCGGTACCCGCCGTGCGCCACGCCGGCAACGGCGAAGGCTTGCTGGCATTGGACATCGACGGTCAACCCCTGCGCCTGCGCCTGCTCGACTACATCGAAGGCCAACCGTTGACCCGCCTCAAACACCTGGAACCACGCCTGATCGCTGAACTGGGCGGGCTCTGTGCGAAGCTGGACAGGGCGCTGGTCGACTTCGATCACCCCGGCCTTGTGCGCACCCTGCAATGGGACCCGCAGCATGCCCAGGCGCTGATCGATCACCTGCTGCCGGTGCTGAACGACAGCGGACAACGCGCCCGTATCGAACACGCCACTCGCCAGGCCTGCGCGCGCCTGACGCCGCTGGCGGACCAACTGCCGATTCAGCCCGTGCACCTGGACATCACCGACGACAACACCGTCTGGGCTCGTGATGCCCAGCGCCAGTGGCAACTGCAAGGTGTGATCGACTTCGGCGACCTGCTGCGTACCTGGCGCATTGCCGACCTGTCAGTGACCTGCGCAGCCTTGCTGCACCACGCCGAGGGCAACCCCCTGCGCATCCTGCCGGCGATCAGCGCCTATCAGGTGCTCAACCCGCTGACCGAGGCCGAGCTACGCGCCCTTTGGCCACTGGTGATCAACCGCGCTGCGGTACTGGTGTTGAGCAGCGCGCAGCAACTGGCCGTGGACCCCGGCAACCAGTACACCCGCGACAACGTGGCCCATGAATGGGAAATCTTCGACACCGCCACCGCCGTGCCTTTCG
Source organism: Candidatus Pseudomonas phytovorans (assembly GCA_029202525.1). NCBI lineage: Bacteria > Pseudomonadati > Pseudomonadota > Gammaproteobacteria > Pseudomonadales > Pseudomonadaceae > Pseudomonas > Candidatus Pseudomonas phytovorans. Next base: position 2,511,418 of record CP119325.1, on the reverse strand, counting down.
CGCTGATGGAGGCCGCCATCCTGCAAGCGGCAGGCTTGCAGCTGGACGTTCCAGACCTGAACCCTTGCAGCGTCCTGCTCCCCGAGCTGGCCGGGCAGCCTGTAACACGGGTGGACCTGGGTGTACTCAGCATCCATTGCGAAGCGGGCAATTGGGAGCAACCCGGTTTTGACCAGCGCCTGCTGACCTCGAAAGCGGCGCCGGCGTGCAGCCTGCACGGGCAATATCGCCTGTCGCAAACCCATATCGACCGGCCCGAAGAGCCCGCCACCTGCGCCCTCGGCGTTGAGGTGCATGTACCCAACGGCAGCCAGGTGCAAGCGCCAGAAGCCGGCACCTGGCAGCGCCATGGCGACGGCCGCGGTTGCCTGCGAACCGCACACTGGGCGTTGTGGCTGCTGGGCCTGGAAGATGCCCCCGCTGATGGACAGCACGTGGCAAAGGGCCAGTCGCTGGGCAATAGCTGCGGTTTCCTCAGCGTACAGCTGTGCCTGGACCTCAGTATCCAGCCACCCTTTTTCGCCACCCCGTCCCAAGCCGATGCCTGGCTGGCCCTGTGCCCGTCGCCAGCCGCACTGCTGGGCTTCGATTGCGACGCCGAGCCGCTGCCCGATCCGGATGCCCTGCTGGCTCGCCGCGATGCCAGCTTCGCCCGCTCGCAGAAGCACTACTACGCGCAGCCGCCTCACATCGAACGCGGCTGGCGCAACTACCTGATCGACATGCAGGGCCGTTCGTACCTGGACATGCTCAACAACGTCGCGGTGCTGGGCCATGGCCACCCGCGCATGGTCGCCGAGTCGGCGCGGCAATGGTCGCTGCTGAACACCAACTCGCGCTTCCACTACGCAGCAATCACCGAGTTCTCCGAACGCCTGCTGGACATGGCGCCCGAAGGTTTCGACCGGGTGTTCATGGTCAACAGCGGCACCGAAGCCAACGACCTGGCAATTCGCCTGGCTTGGGCCTACAGCGGCGGGCGTGACCTGCTCAGCGTGCTGGAGGCCTACCACGGCTGGTCGGTGGCCACCGATGCCATTTCCACATCCATCGCCGACAACCCGCAAGCCCTGGAAACCCGCCCGGACTGGGTACACCCGGTCGAGGCGCCGAACACCTTCCGCGGTCGTTTCCGCGGTGCCGACAGCGCCGCCGGCTACCTGCAGGACGTCGACGCCAAGCTGGCCGACCTGGATGCCCGTGGCCGCCAGCTGGCAGGCATCATCTGCGAGCCGGTGTACGGCAATGCCGGCGGCATCTCGTTGCCGGCCGGCTACCTGAGCGACGCCTACGCCAAGGTCCGCGCCCGTGGCGGGGTGTGCATCGCCGACGAAGTGCAGGTGGGTTATGGTCGCCTGGGCGAGTACTTCTGGGGCTTCGAAGAGCAGGGCGTGGTGCCCGACATCATCACCATGGCCAAGGGCATGGGCAACGGCCAGCCGCTGGGCGTGGTCATCACCCGCCGCGAAATCGCCGAGGCACTGGAGGCCGAGGGTTACTTCTTCTCCTCAGCCGGTGGCAGCCCGGTCAGTTGCCGCATCGGCATGGCGGTGCTGGACGTGATGCAGGAAGAAGGCCTGTGGGACAACGCCCGCGACACCGGACGCTACTTCAAGGCCCGCCTGCAGGCGCTGGTGGACAAACACCCGCTGGCAGGTGCTGCACATGGCTCGGGCTTCTACCTGGGGCTGGAACTGGTGCGCGACCGCGCAACCCTGGAGCCGGCCACCGAAGAAACCATGACGCTGTGCAATCGCCTGCGTGACCTGGGCGTCTTCATGCAGCCAACCGGCGACTACCTGAACATCCTCAAGATCAAGCCACCGATGTGCACCAGCCGGGCAAGCGTGGACTACTTTGTCGACAGCATTGACCGGGTGCTGGGCGAAGGCCTGTAACGATCAAGGCGTGGGGCCGAGAGCGGCGGCCCACGCCTGCAATGCTTCAGTTGCTGCGATGGCGATCTGCTCATCAGTGCGCCCGCTGAACTGCCGCTCTATCGCGTCAGCGGCAATCAGGCCGGCAATGGTGGGTTTGCCTACGGCATCGGTGAGGTCCAGCCATTCACCCCAACTGGCAGGCACGTCATACCAGCGCAGGTAACCTGAGGGTGAACACGGCCACCAGCGTTCATCGAATTGCAGAATCACCTTCTCCAGCCTGCCCATGCCCAGATGTGTCAGCGCTTGTTGATGTGTTTCAGGTAACGCAGGGGTGAACTGCAACGCCTTCAACACCCCCACTGGGACTGTGCAAATGCAGAAATCGCACACTTCTTCATTTACTGTGACGCGCTCGCTCGACCAGTCGATGTGGGTGACCGCCGTGTTCAGGCGGATATCCAGATTCCTCGCCAGCACGTCGACAAGCGCGCTGTAGCCGCCTGGCAGCATGTGATCACCCTGCCCAACGCCCTCTTCGTCCAGCGCACTGACCGACAGTTGCGCCACTGGCAAACACGCTTCCAGCACAAGGTTGGCGTCGATGGCGAACTGTGTGGCTCGCACGCGCGCAGGGTCGAGTGTGGCCATGTAGCAGGTAATTGCCTCTGACAACGGCAGCCGCCGATCAATGCTTTGGGTCAAGGCCACCCAGGCGCCGTCGACATCGGGCAGCACCCCGCCTCTTGCCGCTGCAAGCGGGCGGCTGAAATCGGTCTCGATGCAAGCCAAACCCTGTTGCTGCGCAACGGTGGCCAATGGGTTTTCAGCGAAATGCTGAAGCCATGCAGCACCCTCATCCGCCTTTACGCCGCCCAGATCGACAGAGTGCGTGCGCCCACCTGTTCGCCCCCGTGCCTCCAGCACAGTGCAATTGATATCCCGGGCCCGCAGGCGTTGTGCGGCAGCCAGGCCTGCACAACCCGCCCCGATCACGATCACCTTGCGCGCTCCGGCACTCAAGGCGGCCTCGGCGGCACGCAGCCCATCATTCCAGGCACCATGAGTCATTGCTGGCGCGGCGGCGCTACACGCTTCACCGGCTATGACCAAACGCTGTTGCAGCACTTGGCCCAGTGCACTTCGATGTTGCGACGTCCCTCCTGACAACAGCGCGCTGTAGGCGCCGAGGCTGAACGGGTCTGCACTCCAGTGTGTGACATGCCACGCGGTTGGTCTATGCACGCTGCTCTCCATCGGGGGACTGTCCTGTAAACGCATTAATGTTCATAATTTCTCGCAACAAAAGATGATCATCATCAGGTTTACTGACAATGGCGTTTACCAGCGACTCCCTGGCAATTTTCCTCGCGGTGCTGGATGCCGGCTCGTTCTCCGCCGCCGCCCGCAAGCTGGGCCGTGTGCCTTCGGCGGTAAGCATGGCAATTGCCCAACTGGAAGCGGAGCTGGACATGCCGCTGTTTGACCGGGCCACGCGCAAAGCCTTGCCCACCAGCGCCGCGCTGGCGCTGGAGCCCCAGGCCAGGCAGGTGATCTGCCAGCTCAACCTGCTGGATGCCCAGGCGCTGCAACTGCACAAAGGCCTGGAAAAACGCCTGACCATCGCCATGGCGCCCGAGTTGCAGACCGGCCGCTGGAGCCAGCCACTGGAAGTCCTCGCCCAGGAGTTTCCCAGCCTGGAAATCGAGGTACGTTCGGCCACCCAGACCGAGGCCATTCGTCTGCTGCACGACGGCAGTGTGCAACTGGCGCTGGTTTTCGAACGGCCCGGCATCGACGAGCGCGAGTCGTTCCTCGAAGCCGGCAGCCAGCTGCTGGTGGCCGTCGCCTCCCCGCGTCATCCGGCCGGGCAGAACAGCGGCACGCCACTGCCCGAAGAGGCCTTCGCCGAGCAACGGCAGATCATCGTGGCCTCAGGCAAAGCCACGGGGTCGGACCCGCGCATGGTGCTGTCGCGGCGCATCTGGCTGACCGACAGCTACCTGGCGACGCTGGACCTGGTGCAGTCCGGCCTGGGCTGGGCGTACCTTCCGCAACCGCTGGTTGAACCGCTGATTGCATCAGGGGCACTGGCCGAGGTGCGCTTTGACAACATGGCCAGTCGCCTGCGCCTGTGGGTCGACATCATCTGGATCAAGTCGCGCCCCTTGGGCCTTGGCGCCAGGCGTTACCTGGATGTCATGCGCCAATGCTTTGAAACAGAATCCCCGAGGTCCTGAGCAATACCCAACTGCGCCTCATACGAGCCAATGGCCGCCCGTTTTCGAGTGCAGCCTCGCTCGAAACAGACAAGTCCTACAACTCATTAGGAAGCCAGTAGCTCCCTGCTGAATTGATTCCTCGTTAGATTCCTGCTCGCCATCAAGAAGAAAAAGGAACTTCTCATGTCGAGCCAGGCCGCGCAGGGCTACCTGCAGTGGGTCGATCACTTCGCGAACCAGCAGCGCCAGCCAGCAGAAGCCCTTTACCTGCTGCTGGACCCGTTTGCCGGTTGCCCACCAGACCACCCGCTGGGCATCGACGCCCTCACCGAAGCACTGGGCAGTGATGCCGTAACGCGCGTAGACAGCAGCGGGATGGTGCAGGACCCTGAAAGCTGGCCCGCCCTGGTCCGCCTCACCGGACCCGGCGAGGCGCCAACAGCAGTGACCACACTAAGTGCAACGTACGCCGCACGTGAGGCAACGGCTACCTGGCACTACGTGTGTGGCTGGCTGCTAAGCGATCAACCCGCCAACCTGATCGCCCGACACATCAGTCAGCAGTGCCATGTGCTGCATCAACCGAAACCGCACGGCATCACCGCCTGGTTCGAGCCCGTGCGCCTGGGGTTGCTGCGCGTGACCCTGAAAAACGCAGGCGAAATCCTTGGGCCGGTTCGAAGCTGGTTGCACCCCGATGGATGTGGCAGTTGCAAGCGATTCGAGCGGCAGCTGCCGGCTGGCGAGCTGATCGTTCCCGAGGCCGTAAGAGCTACCCAGCACGTCGCACCGCAGATCATTCAACTGCTCAGCGCCTGGCGACGTCTGCTTGCCACGCAGTCTACCGGCGCGCCACGGCACCTCGCAGGTGCACCCGGTTTGCCGGAAAACGCGCTCGCCCATACCATGAACCTCATCATCAAGGCCTTCAAGCAAGGCCTGCGCGACCGTGCCGATATCCAGTGCATGTGCCTGCACATGCTCATGATCCACCCGCTACTCCTTCAACACTCGACCATCCAGCGCGACGTGGCACAGGCGGCAGCTGGCGAGCAACGCCTGACGGAGCGCTTTGCCAGCTACAGCGAGCGCACCTGGTCGCGCATCGTCGCCGACCTGCCCCAGGCAAGGAGCTACTCATGAGCATCAGCAACGCCATCCACGTCGCCATGCAGGAAGAAATACCCAACACCTACGGCAGCTGCAATGCCTGCGGGCGCTCCGGCCTGCCCATCCTGCTGCTGCGCGAGGCCTATGCGCCGCGCCCCGATACCGGGCGTCCGTATCGCCAGGCCGATAACAGCGAAATCACCTTCCACCCGATGCACACCGACCAGTTGCGCCTGCTGCGCCAAGGCTATGTATACGTGCTGCTCGACAAGGAAATCTGGCAGGCCTATGCGGTGGCGGCCGAAGGTACCTTGCAGCGCTTTCCGGTATCGCAGATGCCGCTGGCGCCGCCCAGGCCGTTGCCCAAGTGGTGTGCCACCGAAGGCCATGACGTGATCGCCTCGTTCATCAACATCAATACCCTGCTACACCGCAAAGCCTGGATCGCCTTCGCCAACGACCCCTGGCCGCGTGCGGTACTCGACCGCTACCGCAAGGGTATCGCCGATAGCGACCCGGGCACCCTTGCCCGCTTCGTCGAAGTAGACCTGGACACCGCGCGCAACGACCCCGCCAGCATCGGCATCGCCATGACCGACAGCTTCCGCTTCGGCATGGAGAACGTGCTGGAGTTCTCCACGTTTTCCTCTACCAGGTTTGCCAGCGCTCATGGCTTTTACAGCCGCTTTGGCCGGTGGACTGAAACCAACAACCATGTGCGCAATGCCATCGCGCAGGAACAACTGCCCAACGGCGTGCTGGCGCTGACGCTGCCCGACCCGGTCGGCATGGTGATGGAGCTGAATGCGCAACGCACGGGCTGGGTACAGGCCATGCAGGAATGGCGGGCGCAACCGCAACGCCACTTCGAGTACTTCACCTCACAGGCGTTGTTGGGTATTCAGGCATTGCACGCAGCCAGCGCCGCCGCGCAAGGGGCCGAGGACGCACAGCGCGAGGCCCAGCGGGTCAAACAATGGAACAAAAGCCCGTTAGGGGTCAAAACCCACTTCCCTCCGGTGGATCTGCAAGCACAGACCGACCGCGACATCGCGCGCAGGCAAGAGGAGGCCCGTAAGCGGCTGGAGCAGCGTTACGACGAAAGCGCCCGCGCTGCATTCCAGGCGGACTACGACCGCGAACTGAAAAACTGGCAGTCGATGATCGACCAGGTTGGCAACCTGTATGCGCACCACTATGCCAAGCGGACGTTCCAGCAGATCGGTTACTTAGACTACGACGCGACGGATCCTGTTTCGGTCGAGTACTTCATCCAGATGATGGCCGCCTGCCTGGCCGGTGGCCCGACTGAGCTTTTGCCTCAGGAGGGTCAGGCGCTGGGGATGACCCAGCATATCTGGCAGCAACTGCTGGAAGACGATCACAGCCTGCTGTACCAGGCACTGCTGGCCAAGAACCAGAAGCTGATGCAGGAGGTGATCGGTGCGTTGTCCGGGGACGACTTCGGCAAGGTGTACGACATCATAAAAGGCATCGCCGGTACGCCCGATGGCCAGCTGTTGATGATCAAGCCGATCCAGGATGCCGTTGGCCAGTTGCTGGCTGCGACCAACAGTGCTGGGACTGCACTTGGCCAGCACCTCAATGAGCGGACCAGGACGCTGATTGGCCATGTACACCGCTCCGCCTTTGCACTGTTCGCCGGGCAGCAGGTGACCCCGCTGCGGGTGTCGCTGACGTTGGGCGAATACATGGGGCTGCTCAACGAAGGCTTGCAGGTGCGGACCGATGCGTTTTTGCAGCAGGTCGACAAGCAGTTCCGTGATCCCGTGGGGCGCAAGGTGCGGGCCATGGTGTTGAGCGGGGCGATCAATCTCGCGGCAGCGGGTAACCGCAACCAGATAATCGACGTAGTGCTGTGGACGTTCGAAAGTGCCGAGAGTTTGCAGGCGCGGCTGATGCAGTTTCGGGAAGGGGCAGCGGGTGGTCTCGGGGCGCTGGTACGCAACGTTGCGATTGGTGCAGGTACGCTGGGAGCGCAGTTTTCCGGCGGGGTGCGAGTCAGCGCAATGGCCGCGCAAAGCCTGGCGGGCGATGCCATGCGCAGTTTGCGGGATGGCGCAGCCAGCAGCGCAAGCCCCGGGCTACTGCTTGCCTTGGGGGGGCTGTGGTTCCATCAGGACAGCCTGGGCAAGAACTACCGGGCTTTGCAAGAAACCCATCAGCACGATCCGGAGGCGCTTGCGGCAATCTGGTCGTCATCGTTTGGGTTGTTGGGTGTAGGTCTTGAAGCAGCAGGCCTTGCTGTCAAATTTCTAAGTCCGAAGATACCTTGGTCCGGAATGGTAACAACAACTTCACTGGGAAGCAGCCTTGCCAGGTATGGCGGCGCCATAACCGCACTCGCAAGTGCTATGGATGCAGCGCAATACGTGAATGCGCTGGCCCGAACTGATCGCCAAGGGGACAGGGCTTCAAGCTACAGATACATGGTTGCGGCCGGGGCAGCCACATTCTCCGCAGGTTCTGGCGTTTACGCCGCGCTATTCGCAAACACGCTACTCGGCCCCTTAGGCATTGCGATTATCCTTGGTTTGGCAGCCTACACGCTCGCGATGGATGCCAAAAATCAAGAGTCTTCACTGTTAGAACTGTGGTCCCGACACAGTAGATGGGGAACACCAGAGGAGCATCGGCGCTGGATAAAACCACAAGATCTGGATGCCTCGATTGGCGCCCTGAACGCGGCAGCCCTGGGTATTCAGGCACTCACCTCGATTGAGACAAGGTTTCAATCCTCTCAAACTGCACAAATTCCATACCAAACTGGGGCTTTGATCAGCGATGGAGATGCTGTCGCGGCAGGCTTCTATCTTGATCTCCACATAAGCCTGCCAAACTTTAATGCCGAAGTAGCACAATACCAATGGCACCTTACTATCGTCCCATCAGGGCTTAACGGACTGCCATCCATCCTCGCAGGCAACAGTTCAGTCCCGGGAAAAATTGAATACACCCCGGGAGACACAAAAAGCATCTACGCCGATCCTGAGCGCCTCAGCGGCTACATACACTCGAAAACCACCGACAACACACTCCACATCAGCGGCTCACTCCCACTATTGGAAAACCACAGCATAGAGTGTATTGAACTGACACTCACTTACTGGCCCGACAGCCATGACCAGTCAGGCTATGCAAAAGTATCAACAAGAGAAAACAAAATGAGTTCCTTCTGGAGTTTATTCTAATGCCCGGCCCGCATCTTAATCCCCCTTGCACCAGCTGGAAGGAGGATCTGCCCCACCCAGACACTCCCGCTACCATTGAGCCCAGCCTGGGTTATCTGGGTGCAAACCAGCAAAACCTGATCTACCTTGAAGTACCCAGAACAATCGGTTGGGCGAGAGAAATAATGCCATTGTTCTCACTATCTTCTTTCGCTTTTACCGCTTGTCTACCTACCGCAATAAAATTCAGCTTTGAGTACCAAGATTTCGAATTTGCATTCATTAGCATGTTACTACTGGCCTGCGGCATATGGGCATCTACCTTTTTCCTTCGCGTAAGCATATCCCCACCCCGAGACGAACCCCTTCGCTTCAACCGAGCACGAAAAAAAATCTATGCCTACAACTTCAAATACTGTTGGTGGAACCCCTTCACGACCTGGAAAGTAGAGACCGTTTGCTACGACTGGTCGCAAGTCCGCGCTGAGCGTTGGTCACAAACCGTAGCCATTTCAAAATGGGGTGTCATGCTCTCCATTGTCGCGCCGGGCACAAACAACGTCATCGACCGTTTTCCTCTGGTCACGATGGGCGCAAACCAGCACGTCTGGGCCTACATCTGCACTTATATGCAGCAGGGCCCCGCCGCCCTGCCACCACCCGGGGAACCCAAGGATCACAACGATGTGCTCTGGTGCGAGTTCGCCCTGCGCCTGGCGCCCAAAGTGCAGTGGCCAACCGAGATGGATCTGGAATCGAGAACAGCCCCCTAAGCTCATCAGGCTCCCACAGGGGTTAAAGGGTCGGCGCCACCAACCTGTACCCCACCCCCGCCTCGGTAATGATGAAGCGCGGCGCCGTGGGGTCATCGCCCAGTTTCTGCCGCACGTGCCCGACCACAATTCGCAGGTAATGGGTGTCCTCCACATGGGTAGGCCCCCAGATGTCCTTGAGCAGTTGCTGCTGGGTAATCACCCGCCCCGGGTGCCCGGCCAATAGCGCCAGCAAGGCATACTCCTTGCGCGTCAGTGCCACCTCCAGGCCATCGAGGGTCACTCGGCGAAACGCAAAATCCACCGTCAGCGGCCCAAAGCTCGCCGCCACTTCCGAGCCCCCGGCCTGTGGCACCTGGCGCAACAAGGCGCGCACTCGGGCCAGAAACTCCTGGATACCAAACGGCTTGGTCACGTAGTCGTTGGCGCCGCCATCCAGCGCATCGACCTTCTGCACTTCACTGGCGCGCACCGACAACACCATCACCGGCACTGCGCTCCATTCGCGCAGTTCGCGCAGCACCTGCTGGCCGTCCATGTCTGGCAGGCCCAGGTCGAGCACCACCAGGTCCGGCTTGCCCAGCGCCGCCTGGGCCAGCCCTTCAGCGCCAGTAGCCGCCTCAAGCACCTTGTAGCCTTGCGAGGCCAGGCTGATGCGCAGGAACTTGCGGATCTGTGGTTCATCGTCGATGACCAACAGGGTGGCGGACTGGCTCATGGGGTTTCGCTTTCGGCTTCAGGTTGAGGGGGTAGCGGCAAGCATAGAGTGATGCCGGTGCCCTGGCCATCGATGCCTTCGCCCACCAGAATCTGCCCGCCATGGGCGCCGATCATGCCCTGGCAGATGGCCAGGCCCAGGCCGGTGCCCTGCCCACCGCGATCACCACGGGCGGCGGTATAGAACATGTCGAAAATCTTCTCGCGGTCGGCTACCGGAATACCGGGGCCCTGATCGCTGACGGTAAACCGCAACTGCTCATCATGCACAGCCACCTGCAGCTCAAGCCGACCATTGGCCGGGGAAAAACGTGCGGCGTTTTCCAGCACGTTGACCAGCGCCTGCTCGATCAGCGCCGCATGCACGAACAGCAACGGCAGCTCGGCTGGCACGTTGGTGTGCACCCGCAGCGCAGCCAGCACAACGCGCAAGCGGTTGAGCGCACTGCCGACGATGTCCGCCGGGGCTACCCAGTCGCGGGCCAGCTTGAGCCCACCATGGCCCAGGCGGGTCATGTCCAGCAGGTTCTGGATATAGCGGTCAAGGCGTTCCGCCTCGTTGCGGGTGCCCTCCAGCAGCTCGCGGCGGTCTTCAGTCGGTATCGCTTCGCCCAACGCCAGCAGGCTGTCGATGCTCCCGCGCATGGCGGTCAACGGCGTGCGCAGGTCGTGGGACACGGAAGCCAGCAAGGCGCTGCGCAATTGCTCGGTTTCGCCGTGCAGGCGCGCGGCTTCCAGCTGTTCGGCCAGGCGGGCGCGTGCCAGGGCCTGGGCCAGCGGCTGGCCAAGGGCGGTGAGCAGGCGCCGGCGGGGGTCGCTGAGCGGCTGCCCGTTGCGCGGGCGCACGCCCAGCAGCGCCATAGGCTGCTCGTCCACCGCCAGCGGCCACCACCACCAGCGGCCATTGGGCAGGGTGTCACTGCCCTGGCCGGCGGCCTGACCGTGCTGCCAGGCCCAATCGGCAGCGGCCCGTTCGTTGTCACTGAAGGCGTGGGCTTCGCCGCTCGCCACCTGCAACTGGCCTTCGCCGTTGCGCTCAAGCAGGCACACTTGCATGTCCTGCCAGCCGTTCAGATGCTGGCCGGCGGCGCTGAACACGGCCTGGCGGTCGGTGGCCACCGTCAGCCGGCGCGACAGGTCGAGCAACTGGCTGGTCTGCGCCTGGGTTTCGCGCAGCGCCTGCAACTGTCGGCGCTGGCGGGCAGCCAGGTTGCCGGTAAGCGCGGCCATCAGCAGGAAGAACACCAGCGTCAGCACGTCTTCTTCGCGCTGGATGCTGAACGAGAAGTTGGGCGGGATGAACAGAAAGTCATAAGCCAGGAACGACAGCGCAGCGCAGGCCAGCGCAGGCCCCAGGCTGCTGCGCACTGCCACCAGCAACACCGCAGCCAGAAACACCAGCGAGATGTTGGGCAACGCCAGCACACTCGATACCGCCCAGGCCAGCCCCGCCGCCATCACGGTGGCCAGCAACGCCAGCAGGTAATGGCGCCATACCCACACCCGCCTCACTACAGATCGCGGCGCTTGCGGCTGCACGTCGCGGTCCAGCACGTTGATTTCCAGGCCATGGCTTTCGCGCAGCAGCCGTGCCGCCACGCCGGCACCGAACAGGCGCCGGCGCAGGCGGTCACGGGACTGCCCCACCAGCACCAGGCTGGCCCGCCGTTCGGCGGCATGCTGGATCAAGGTGCGCGCCACTTCACCCGCCCTTAACAGCACCACCTCACCGCCCAGGCGCTCGGCCAGTTGCTGGGCTGCCTGCAAGCGATGCCGTGCGGTTTCGTCGCGCAGGCGACCGTTGTCCACATGCACCAGGCTCCAGGGCAGGTGACGGCGTTGCGCCACGCGGCTGGCATGGCGCACCAGGCGCTCGGCCTGGTCGTCGCCATCCACACCCACCAGCAGCCGCCCGCGCAAGGACGGGGCCTCCTGGCCGCGTTGGCGATAGCCGTGGGCCAGGTCAGCATCGACCTGCGCAGCGGCGGTTTGCATGGCCAGTTCGCGCAGGGCGGTAAGGTTGGTTTGCGAGAAATAGGCGTCGATGGCTGCACGCGCCTGCTCGGGCACGTACACCTTGCCTTCGCGCAGGCGTTCGAGCAGTTCGCGCGGTGGCAGGTCGATCAGTACCAGCTCGAAGGCTTCCTGCAGCACCCAGTCCGGCAGGGTTTCACGCACTTGTACGCCGGTGATGTCGCGGACCTTGTCGTTGAGGCTTTCCAGGTGCTGGACGTTGACCGTGGTGTACACGTCGATGCCAGCGGCCAGCAGCTCCTGCACGTCCTGCCAGCGCTTGGCGTGGCGGCTGCCGGGGGCGTTGGTGTGGGCCAGTTCGTCGACCAGTACCAGCGTTTTTACGGCCTTGAGCAAGCCGTCGAGGTCCATCTCTTCAAGGGTGACGCCTCGGTACTGGCTGCGTAGCAGCGGCTGCTGTTGCAGCCCCGCGAGCAGCGCTTCGGTTTCGGCACGGCCGTGGGTTTCCACTACCCCGGCCAGCACCTGAACGCCCTGGCGTTGCTGGGCGTGTGCGGCCTGGAGCATGGCAAAGGTCTTGCCGACGCCGGGGGCGGCGCCGAGGAACACCTTCAGCTGGCCCCGGCCGGTGCGCGGGAGATTAGCCAACAGCGCATCTGCGCGAGCGGAATCACTCATGTTTCATCCTTCAGAATCTGCAACGGTCGACCAAAGGGCCTGCTTTGCAGGCCTTCGCGGGCACGCCCGCTCCCACAGGTACAGCGCCCCCTTCGAACATGACGCTGGACCTGTGGGAGCGGGCGTGCCCGCGAAGGGCCGCAGAGCGGCCCCAATATCAGTGGTTCAAATGCTCAAGTGCCTGGTTCAACGCCAGCACATTGACCACTGGCGGGCCGATCAATGGGTGGAGGGTGGCCTCTTCCTGCAAGGCTTGCAAGCGCTCCACCGGCAGTTGCCGCGCCGCCGCCACCCGCGGAATCTGATAGGCCACCGCCTCCGGCGGCAAGTGCGGGTCAAGGCCACTGCCCGAGGTGGTCAACAGCGCCTGCGGCACCGGGCCTTGCTGCGCCTGATACAACGCAGCCGCCTCCCCCTTGACCCGCTCGGCCAGCGCCGGATTGCTTGGCGAAAGGTTGCTGGCACTGCTGGCCACCGTGGCGTAAGCGCCTGCCGAAGGCCGCGCATGGAACCAGCCATCGCCTTTGAATTCCTGGGCGATCAATGCCGAACCGCGTACCTGACCCTGGTCATCGCGTACCAGGCTGCCATTGGCCTGTTGCGGGAACGCGACTTGAGCGATACCCGTCACCACCAGCGGATACAGCGCGCCAGTCACCAGCGTCATCAACAAAGCCAGGCTCAATGCCGGGCGTACATAAGTATTCATGGTGGCCTCCTCAGACCAGGTGCAAGGCATTGAGCAGCAGGTCGATCAGCTTGATCCCGGCAAACGGCACCATAATGCCGCCCAGCCCGTAGATCAGCAGGTTGCGCCGCAGCAGGTGCGCAGCACTCGCCGCCTGCACCCGCACGCCACGCAGCGCCAGCGGGATCAGCACGATGATGATCAGTGCGTTGAATACGATGGCCGACAGGATCGCGCTCTGCGGGCTGGCCAGCTGCATCAGGTTGAGCACGCCCAGCTGCGGGTAGATGGCGGCGAACAGCGCCGGCAGGATGGCGAAATACTTGGCCACGTCGTTGGCAATGGAGAACGTGGTCAGCGCACCACGGGTCACCAGCAACTCCTTGCCGACCTGCACCACATCCAGCAACTTGGTCGGGTCGCTGTCCAGGTCGACCATGTTGGCCGCCTCCCGCGCGGCCTGGGTGCCGTCGTTCATGGCCATGCCCACGTCAGCCTGGGCCAGCGCCGGGGCGTCGTTGGCACCGTCGCCGCACATCGCCACCAGGCGGCCGTCATTCTGCTCCTGGCGGATGCGCGCCAGCTTTTTCTCCGGCGTGGCCTCGGCCAGCACGTCATCCACCCCGGCTTCGGCGGCGATCGCGGCGGCGGTCAGCGGGTTGTCGCCAGTCACCATTACCGTGCGAATGCCCAGCTTGCGCAGCTCGGCAAAGCGCTCGCGGATACCCGGTTTGACCACATCCTTGAGGTGGATCACGCCAAGCAGGCGCTTGTCGATGCACACCAGCAACGGTGTGCCGCCGCTCTGGGCAATGCGCTCCACTTCACGGGCCAGTGCCGGCGGCATCTCCAGCCGTTGCATGCCGATGAACGCCAGCACCGCATCGACTGCGCCCTTACGGTAGCGGTGCTGCTGCAAGTCGATGCCCGACAGGCGCGTCTCGGCACTGAAGGCCACCGCGTCGAATTGCCCGGCAGGCGGTTCGACGAAGTCGTGCAATTGGCGCAAGTACTCGACAATCGACTTGCCTTCGGCCGTGTCGTCAGCCAGCGAGGCCAGCAAGGCGCCCTCCCCCAACTCTTTGGCAGTGATGCCGGGCGCTGCATGCAGGGCGCTGCAGCGGCGGTTGCCGAAGGTGATGGTGCCGGTCTTGTCGAGCATCAGCGTGTGCACATCACCGGCCGCCTCCACCGCACGGCCCGAACGGGCGATGACGTTCAGCCGCACCAGCCGGTCCATGCCGGCGATACCGATGGCCGACAGCAGGCCGCCGATGGTGGTGGGGATCAGCGTCACCAGCAATGCAGCCAGGAAAATCAGCGGCAGGCTGCCACCGGCGAAGTGGGCGAACGGCTGCAAGGTCACTACTACGATCAGGAAGATCAGAGTCAGGCCGATCAGCAGGATGTCGAGGGCGATTTCGTTCGGGGTTTTCTGCCGTTTGGCCCCTTCGACCAGGGCAATCATACGGTCCAGAGTCGACTCGCCCGGGTTGCTGGTGATGCGGATCAACAGCCAGTCGGAAACCAGCCGCGTGTTGCCGGTCACCGCCGAGCGGTCTCCGCCGGACTCGCGGATCACCGGCGCGGACTCGCCCGTGATGGCCGCCTCGTTGACCGCCGCAATGCCTTCGAGCACCTCGCCGTCACCGGGGATCATTTCGCCGGCCACCACGCGCACCACGTCGTCCTTGCGCAGCGCGCCGGCTGCAACCGTCTCAAAGCTGCCATCACGCTGGCGACGCTGGGCGGTGAGGCCTTGGCTGCCCGCCTTGAGGCTGTCGGCGCGGGCCTTGCCACGGCCTTCGGCGAGGGCTTCGGCGAAGTTGGCGAACAGCACGGTAAACCACAGCCACAGGGCGATCTGCACCGCAACGCCAGTGCTTACGCCACTGCCGGGGGCAACGCACAGCACCGTGGTCAGCAGCGCAGTCAGGGCCACCACCAGCATCACCGGCGAGCGTTTGAGCTGGCGCGGGTCGAGCTTGACGAATGCCTGTACCAGCGCCGGGCGCCACAGCGCGCTGAAACGGGTCTGGTCCTTGGCGTTGTGCCGGGCGTTCATTTCAGGGATGGGCATGTTCATGATTGGTCCTCAAAAACCCAGGCTCAGGTGTTCGGCGATTGGCCCCAGGGCCAGGGTCGGCAGGAAGGTCAGGCCACCGACCAGCAAAATGGTCACCAGCAGCAGGCCGGTGAACAGCGGGCCGTGGGTGGGGAAGCTGTTCTGCCCCTGGGGCGCGCTTTTCTTCGCCGCCAGGCTGCCGGCCAAGGCCAGAATCGGCAGGATGTAGCCGAACCGGCCAATGAGCATGGCCAAGCCGATCATCAGGTTATGGAACACCGTGTTGGCACCAAAGCCGGCAAAGGCCGAACCGTTGTTGGCCGTGCCCGAGGTGTAGGCATACAGCAGTTGGCTGAAGCCATGCGCCCCAGGGTTGCTGACCGCACCTGCCGGGCCTGGCAGGCTGGCGGCAATGGCTCCCAGCACCAGCACACCGACCGGCATTACCAGCAAGGTCGCCACCAGCAGCTGTACCTCGCGTGCCTGCAGCTTCTTGCCCAGGTACTCCGGGGTGCGGCCAATCATCAGCCCCGCCAGGAACACCGCAATCAGCACGAACAGCAGCATGCCGTACAGCCCGGCGCCGACGCCGCCGAAGATCACCTCACCGACCATCATGTTGACCATCGCCACCATGCCGGTCAGCGGGTTGAGGCTGTCATGCATGGCGTTGACCGAGCCGTTGGAGGCGGCGGTGGTGGTCACCGTCCACAACACCGAACCGGTAGTGCCGAAGCGGCTTTCCTTGCCCTCCATGGGGGCGCTTTGCTGTACCTGTGCGCTTTCAAGGGCCGGGTTGGGCTGGTGCTCGGACCACAACGCCGTGCCGCCGCCAATCAGGAACAAGGCAAGCATGCAGGCCAGGATGGCGCGGCTTTGGCGCAGGTCCTTGACGTAGTGACCGAAGGTGAACACCAAGGCCACCGGAATGAGGATGATCGACGCCACCTCGAACAAGTTGCTCCAGGCGGTGGGGTTTTCAAACGGGTGCGCCGAGTTGACGCCGAAGAAGCCGCCACCATTGGTGCCCAGTTGCTTGATGGCGATCTGGCTGGCGGCCGGCCCCAGCGGGATGGTCTGGTCAGTGCCTTGCAAGGTCAGCGCATGAGCGTAGTCGGCAAAGGTCTGCGGCACGCCCTGCCATACCAGCAGCAGCGCCAGCAGCAGGCACAGCGGCAGCAGGCCATACAGGGTCGCACGGGTCATGTCGACCCAGAAGTTGCCCAACGTCGTTGCGCTGCGCCGGGCAATACCACGGCACAATGCGACCAGCACGGCCAGGCCGGTGGCAGCGCTGACAAAGTTCTGCACGGTCATGCCGAGCATCTGGCTCAGGTAGCTGACCGATGCCTCACCGCTGTAGGCCTGCCAGTTGGTGTTGGTGACGAAGCTGACGGCAGTGTTGAACGCCAGCGACCATTCCTGGCCGGGCAGGTGCTGCGGGTTGAGCGGTAGGTAGCCCTGCAGCAGCAATACGGCGAACAGCAGCAGGAACCCGACCAGGTTGAAGGCCAGCAGGGCCAGGGTGTATTGCCGCCAGTTCTGTTCCTGGTCGGCGCGCACGCCCGCCAGCCGATAGCACACTCGCTCGACCGGGCCGAGTAGCGGCGATAGCCAGGTGCGCTGGCCTTCCATGACCTTGAAGTAAAACCGCCCGAGCCAGGGTGCCGGTAGCAGCACGATGGCGAAAAATGCCAGGAGCAAGGCGAAATCGTAACTGTGCATGGCCACTCCTTAGCTGCGATCGGCGCGCAGCAGCGCCACCAGCAGATAAAACGCCAAGGCCACTGCCAGCAGCAGTGACAACCCGTCGAGCATGTTCATGAGTGGTTCTCCCCGTGGTACGGCTTGGGCCGCTTGGGGAAATTGTCCGTGGGAGGGGCGTAAAGGGGCGAGACCGGGGGGTGGGGGTGGGTATAAAGAATGCGTAAAGATCAGGGTTTCAGGTTGCCTGTACTGGCCTCTTCGCGGGCGCGCCCGCTCCCACAAGTACAGCACCGGCATTGAGGTCTGTGCTGTACTTGTAGGAGCGGGCGCGCCCGCGAAGAGGCCAGTACAGGAAAAACAACCGCATCAATCAAAACAATTCTCATTTGTGGTATTTTGCCGCCCTCGCTCGCACGTCCGCCAAGGTGGCCCATGTCCGGTTCAGATTTGAAGGCACTGTATCTCGCCCACCGCGAAGAGATTCAGGAGTACCTGGACCGCCGCCTGCGCTGCAAGGAAACCGCCGCCGACCTGACCCAGGACGCGTTCATCCGCCTTTCCGAGCAGATGGGCCGCAGCCGCATCGAGAACTTCCGCGCCTATCTGTTCTCCAGCGCGCGCAACCTGTTCATCGACCACACCCGCCGTCAACAGCACCGCAAGAGCGAGCCACTGGATTCGCCCGAGGCCAGCGCAGTGGCGCAGCCAAGCGCAAACCTGGAACAGGCCGCCATCGCCAACCAGCAACTGGCTGCCTTGAACACCGTGATCCAGAACATGCCCGAGCCCTGCCGCGAAGTGTTCCTGATGGTTCGGGTCGAAGGCATGACCTATGTAGACATCGGCGCCCGCCTGGGGATTTCCCCCAAGACCGCCTACAGCCGCATGGTCAAGGCCCTGGAACTGTTGAAACAAGGCATGTCCCGGTGACCGCCGGCCTGCCACAATGCACCCTCCGTGCGCTCCCTGTGAAACGTTGAACCGATGAATCGCGAACCGCCATTTACCGACCCTGCCACGCCTGCCGATGACATCGATCATCAGGCCAGCGCGTGGTTCGCGCTGTTTCATGGTGCCACCCTCACCGCGGAGCAACGCGAGGCTTGGGCCGCGTGGATGGCGGCGGATGCGCGGCATGCTCAAGCCTACGCCGAGCTGGAGAACCTGTGGGCAGCGTCGGCTTTGCTGATACCGCCCACCTCGGTTGCAACGCCTACCCCCGCGCGGCTTTCACGCCGGCGCTTCGTCGGCATGGGCCTGGCCGCCAGCGCGGCAGCAGCCAGCGCAAGTGCCGGCCTGTTCTGGCTCAAAGGCATGGACACACCCTTTGCTGACCTGAGCACGGCAGTGGGTGAGCGCCGCATCGCCCGCCTGCCAGATGGTTCGACCGTGGAGATGGCCGGGCACACCGCGATGAACCTGGATTTCTCGCCAACCCGCCGGGTTGTCGAGTTACTGCAGGGGCAGGCGTTTTTCATGGCGCGACCCAGTAGTGCCGGCCCGTTCACCGTTGTCAGCCGGGCAGGTGAAGTGCGTTGTGGCGAAGCCGAGTTCTCCTTCTCGTGCCACGGTGAGGCTGCGCAAGTCGCAGTACACCGGCATCGTGTACAGGTGCTGGCGGCCACCCAACAGGCCGAACTGGATGAAGGCCTGGCGCTGCGTTTCAGCCCGCGGGCGACCGGTGACATCCAGCGCGCAGAACTGGAGCAGGTACTGGCCTGGCGCAGCGGACGCCTGGTGTTCTTCAACGAACCGCTGCAATCAGTGGTCGAGGAACTGCAGCGCTGGCGTGAAGGGCGCATTTTCATCATGGACAAGCAACTGGCGGCCCGCCGGGTGAGCCTGATCCTGAACCTGGAACAACCCGAGCAGATGCTCGACGTGCTGTCCCGGGCGCTGGCCGTGCGCACGGCGCGCTACACAGAGCTGGTTACCCTGCTCTACCCCGCGGCCTGAAAATAATTTCACGCCCCATCAGACATTCAAATGCTTCATGCGTCTTAACGGCACTGAGAGTTATTCGCATATCTGCACTTGCATGGGGCACTCCGAATGGCAACGCGACACAACCCACACACCACTTTCCTGCCACGCTGCCAGCGTAGCGTGCTGAGCACAGCAATGGCTTGTGCCTTGCTGGCCGGCGTGGCCCAGGCACAGGCGGCCACCACCCAGCCGGCCGCAAGCGCTCACAGGCTGTCGCTGAACATCCCGGCCCAGCCCCTGCGCCAGGCCCTGTTGGTATTCAGCCAGCAAACCGGTCAGAACGTACTGCTGGATGGCAACGTCGATACCACCCTGCGCAGCACGTCAGTGGTTGGCAGTTACTCGGCTGAAGACGGGCTGGCCAGGTTGCTGCAAGGCAGCGGCTTCAATTTTGCCCGCACAGATGCAGCCACCCTGTACCTGTTACCCAGCGAGACGCAAGGCGCCGACCGTGAAGTAACCTTGGCGCCCACACAGGTGCAATATCAACTGGCCGCCGACAGCCAAAGCCGTAGCTACCAGGCCAGGCCTGCTTCCAGCACCACGCGCCTGGGCCTGAGTAATCGGGAAACCCCGCAGGCAATATCGTCGGTAACCCGCGAGCAGCTCGACGACTTCAAACTCAACAGCGTGAAAGACGCGCTGCGCAATGCACCCACCGTCACCGTCGAACAATTCGAAACCGACCGCACAGCCTTCACTTCGCGCGGTTTCACCATCGATAACTTCGAGTACGACGGCATGGGCATGCCATTCTCGTCCGGCGTGATGTTGGGCGACCAGGACCTTGCCGAATTCGAACAGATCGATGTGCTGCACGGTGCCAACGGCCTGATGAGCGGCGCGGGCAACCCGTCGGCAACCGTCAACTTCGTGCGTAAAAGGCCGACCGACACCTTCCAGGCCAGGGTCGGCACCAGCATCGGAGCATGGGACAGCCGCCGCGCAGACGTTGATGTCAGCGGCCCGTTGAGCAACAGCGGCAACGTACGTGGGCGCTTCATCTACGCCCATGACAAAGGCAACTCGTACCTGGACCGCTACAGCCACGAACTGAATGTCATGGCGGGCTTGCTGGATGTCGACTTGAGCGACGCCGATACCCTGACCGTGGGCTTCTCTGAACAGAAGAGCGACGCCAACGGCAGTACCTGGGGTGCGCTGCCGATGGCCGATTACCAGGGTAACCCGATCCACTACAGCAGCCGCAGCGCGAGTATCGGCCAACCCTGGACTTACTGGAATATCCACACGCAACGGGCCTTCGCGGAACTGGCGCATGACTTTGGCGAAGGGTGGCAAGGCAAGGTCACCGTAACCGGGGTCAACCAGCATCAGGATACCCAGATGCTGTACGCCATCCCCTTCACCGCCGACGACGTGTTCGCCTACATCAACCGCACCACCAGCACCGAGCACCAACTGACGGGAGAAGCGCAGTTGTCGGGCCCGTTCGCATTACTTGGGCGCCAGCACGAGCTGACCCTGGGTGCCAACTATGGCCGCAGCCGCCATGACGAACGTGGCTATTACCGCAACAGCTCCGGCAGCGAACTCGTCAGCCTCGCCGATGCACTGGCCGGCGCCGTGGTAAAACCGCCACTGACCTACACCGACGAACTCAATACCCAGCACTTCACCGACCGCCAGAAAAGCCTGTATGCCGGCGCACGTTTCAGCCTGGCCGATAACCTGCACTGGATTGCCGGTGCGCGTATGCTCAGTGCCGACGGCGAAGGCATGGGTTACGGTTCGGCCCACGACACCCGGGTGCACGGCAAGGTCACGCCCTACACCGGGCTGGTGTATGATCTGAATGGGCAATGGAGCCTGTATGCCAGCTGGACCGAGATCTTCAAGCCACAGTACCTGCGCAGCAGCGCCGGGGGCGTGATCGAGCCGCTGGAAGGCAAAAGCACCGAGGTAGGCATCAAAGGCAGCCTGCTGGAAGATCGCTTGACTGTCAGCGCCGCCCTGTTCAAGACCGAGCAGCAGAACGTGGCGGTGACCACTGGCGAAATCATCAATGGCCAGTACGCCTACCGTGGTGAAGACAACAAGAGCCATGGCGTGGAATTGGAGGCGTCGGGTGAAGCCATGCCTGGGTTGGACCTGGCCGCTGGTTACACCTACGTGCACATCGAGGATGATGACGGCAACAAGACGCGTCGCTATGTACCAAGCCACAGCCTGCGTGGCAGTGTCACCTATCGCCTGCCCAGCCTGCCCCAGGCCCGAATCGGCACGCGCGTTCAATGGCAGAGTGCAACGCAGGCCGATGGCAACAGCCGGGTACGCCAGCAGGCCTACGCGCTGGCCGATCTGATGGGCAGCTACGAATTCGACGAACACTGGAGTGCGTCGTTGAACCTGAACAACGTATTCGACCGCAAGTATCTGCTGTCGCTGTACCAATCGGCGGGGTCGACCAACTATGGGGCACCGCGCAACCTCACGGCTTCGGTAACCTGGAAATACTGATCTGGGGTTGTGATGGGCCGAAGACCGCGCTGTATGGCACCGGCTGCGCCGGTGTTCGCGGGCATGCCCGCTCCCACAGGGATCGCGTCAGCTTTAAGATTTTGAGCAAGACCGTTGCTCCCACAAGTTCGCCTGCGCCTATGAGAGCAGTGCAACCTCTGTGGGAGCGGGCGCGCCCGCGAAGAGGCCAGTACAGGCTATTGCATAGGCGGCTGCTGCGCGGTATGGCGGCTCCACTCCAGCAGCAGGCTGTAACCGACTGCCAACAAGGTCGGCCCGATGAACAGGCCAATGAAACCGAAAGCCAGCAAGCCACCGAACACACCCAGCAACACGATCACCAGCGGCAGGTTGCCGCCGCGGCTGATCAGGTACGGCTTGAGCACGTTGTCCACGCCGCTGATGATGAAGGTACCCCAGATACCCAGGAACACCGCCATACCGTACTCACCCTTCCACACCAGCCACCCCGTGGCCGGGATCCAGGCCAGTGGCGGGCCCATGGGGATCAGGCTGAGCATGAAGGTCACCAGGCCAAGTACGATTGCGCCGGGCACCCCGGCAATCAGGAAGCCGATCAATGCCAACAGCCCCTGCGCAGCCGCCGTACCAATCACACCATTGACCACCCGCTGCACGGTACCGGCCACCAGTTCCAGGTAGTATTCGGCACGGTCGCCCATCAAGCGGTGCAACAAGCGCAACACGAACGCCGCCAGGCGGGGCCCGTCGCGGTAAAAGAAGAAAACGAACACCAGGCTCAGGGTCAGTTCCAGCACACCGCTGCCGATCTGTGCACTGCGCGCCAGCAGCCAGTTGCCCACCTGCCCGAAATAGGGCTTGGCCGAGGCAAGCAGGGCCGCGCCCTGCTGGTCCAGCGACTGCCACCAATTGACCAGGCGCTCGCCAACAAACGGAATGCCACCCAGCCAGTCCGGCGCTGCGGGCAGGCCGTCGACCTGCACGTCACGCACAAACGCCGTGGCATCGCGAATGTGATCGGCCAGGTTGAAACCCAGCCACACCAGCGGCAGGGCCACGATCAGGATCCAGGCAATGGTCAACAGGCTGGCAGCCAGGGTTTCACGCCCGCCTAGCACACGCGTCAGCAGGCGCATCAACGGCCAGCTGGCAAAAGCCAGGATAGCCCCCCACAGCAGCGCCGAAATGAACGGCGCCATCACCCACAGGCCGGCACCCAGCAACGCCAACAGCAGAATCTGGACCAGCAGGCGATCATTGTTAACCATGGTGATGCTCGTTCAACGGATCAATTCAAGGTGCAGGCCGTCTGTAGGTGCACTGCCAACCTCAAGGCGACCATTGCGCACACCGGCCTTGACCAGCGCCTCGCGCCAGGCTTCGGCCTGGGCGCCACTGAGGCTGGCGCGCAAGGTGCTGTCGAGGTTCAGGCTGCGGGCCAGCAGGTTCACCCACGTGTCTTGCGGCGCAGCAAGGTCAGGGTAGTCGAGCTTGCCGGTGTCGCGCATTTCGCGCAGCACTGTGGCGGCGGTGGGTAGCAGTTCACCCAGCGGGCTGCCGGCGACGAACTCTTCAACATGCAGGTAGGCGCGACGGTTGCCGCGGGTGACGCTGTAAAGCGCGACCAGCGTGTCGGCCTCTTCCGCCGAGCGGCGCAGCAGGATGAACGCCTGCTGCTCGTCGCCACCGTTGAGGCGGGCATTGGCGAACACATCGTTGGCCCACAGGCTGGCCTCGCCACAATCGCGGCCCTGGCACCAGAACAACGGGTAACCCCCGTCGCGCTGCAGGGCTTCGCGGGCACTGGTGAAGGCTTCACGGGCAGTGCGTTCGACCGGCAGTTCGTAGGTGACCGAACTGACCTGGCCGCGGCTCTCGACCTTGTCCTCGACCCGCAGGCGGCCACTGATCTTGCGCAGCGGGCCCATGGGGTAGACACGCTCCTGCTCCACGGCCGGGCGCTGGTCGACTACAGTTGCGTCCACCGGCACCGGCAGGCTGCCGGCCCACAATAAAGGGCTGGCCAGCGCCAGGCAGGCGACGACGGTATTACGGATGGCAGCAGGCGCGCTCATTGGCGGACCAGGGGGCGCGCTGCGCCGAGTTCAAGCTCCAGGATGTCTGGCAGTTGCATGGTTGTCTCCCTGTTCAACCCGCCAAGCCTCGACACTTGTCCGATGCAAGTCAAGCAAAGCCCAAGAACCGATTGATACAGTCTGCGACAAGGGCCGCGCCCTGCTCATCATTCAGGTGCAGGTGGTGGCCACCTGGCAGCGTCGCCTGCTCAAAGGGTAGCTGCTCCAGCAACGCGGCGTGGCGCGCCAGCATACCGTCGGCGGCCACCACCAACAGTGCCGGGCAACTCACCCGGCGTACATAGGCCATGGCCTGGGCTTCGCTCAAGCGCACCGGCGATGGCAGGGTGAGGCGGCTGTCACTGCGCCAGCTGTAGCCACCCGGCACCGGCATCAGGCCGCGTTGCGCCAGCAATTCGGCCGCCTCACGGCTGACCGCGACCATGCCTTTCATCCGGGCATGCACGCCTTCTTCCAGCGTTGCGTACACCGACTTGCGCTTGCCATCCAGCCGCAGCTGGGCTTGCAGTGCCATCCCCAGGCGCTCGCCTGCGTCCTGCTCGGCACCGGTCGGCGGGATGACGCCATCGATCAAAACCAGGTGGCTGACCCGGTCGGGCAAGGCTCCGGCCAGTTGTACCGAAATGATTGCGCCCAGCGAATGGCCCAGCAGGGCGAAACGCTGCCAACCCAGCTGCTCGGCAACCCGCAGCACGTCGTGGGCATAGTCGGCCAGGGCATAACCGGCGCCAGGCGGGCGGTGCTCCGAGTAACCGTGCCCGGCCAGGTCCAGGGCGACGATGCGCAGGCCCTTCAGTTGTGGCGCGAGGCGGGCGAAGCTGTTGGCGTTATCCAGCCAGCCGTGCAGGGCAATTACCGGCAGCCCGTCCTCGGGGCCGAACAGGTGAGCAGCCAGTTCGATATGGCCCAGGCTCAGGCGAACTTCCTCCACCTGCGCGCTCATGCCTGGCTCCAGCGGTCGAACAGGCCCTTGATCAGGCTGGCGGTGTCAGTCGGGCGCTCCAGCGGGAACATGTGCCCGCCGGGCACACTGTGGTATTCGCCCTTGGGCATGCCACGCACCGCGAAGGTGTGGTGACGGCGAATGACATTGCTGCGCTCGCCACGCACCATGGCCAGCGGCACCTGCAACTGCCGCGCGGGGGCGGGACTGGTGTGCGGGATGCTGCGGTAGATACTGATTTCAGTGGCAGGATCGAAGCGCAACTGCAGCCCCTGCTCCATCGCCTGCAGGCCATGCTCTACATAGGCTTCGAGGCAGTCGGGGTCAAAATGGCGAAACAGTGATTTGCCGGCAAAATAGTCCCGTGCACTGTCGCGGTCATTGAAGACTTCGCGGCGCCCGAGGGTGCGGCCAGCCGGGGTAATGCGGTCAATAAAGCCGAAACGCTTGGCGGTGCGCAGCAGCCACTGATCGGCACGGGTGAGCACCGGCGAGTCGAGCATCACCACGCCGCGGTAGTACTCGGGACGGCGCAAGGCAGCGTGCAGGTGCAGTACACCGCCGAGCGAATGCCCGACACCCCAGACGGGTTGGTCCTGCTGCGCCAGGTGATGCAACAGCTCATCTACCAGGCTCTGCCAGTTATCGTCCACCGGAAAGCGCGGGTCGTGACCGTGCTGGGCCAGGTGCTGTACCTGATAGTCCGGCGCCAGGGCAGCGAACAGCTTGCCATAGGTGGCCGAGGGGAAACCGTTGGCATGAGCGAAGAAGATCTGCTGCGACATGGCGCCTGGTCCGCACGGAAGATGATGGCTCATTGTCGGCATCGGCGCGCCATAGGGCAACATCCGGAAAGGTCATCGACGAGGGCTATCAGGTCACGCCGACCGGTCGAAGCTGGCCAGAGACCGGCGCAAACAGGCTTGCATGTAGGCCAACTGGCTTTCCAGCGCCTCACGGGCAAGGCGCTGGTCCTGAAAGTCGAGTTGCAGACGGCGCAAGGCCAGGCAACTGGTTTGCAGCAGGTGGGAGACGCGCACGCAGGCGTCCTGAAGCGTGCGCAGGTCCTGCTCGCTTTGTTGCCTGGCGATGGCCTCAAGGTTGTCGTTGCCGTTCACCTTGCGCATCAGCAGGTAGAGCTTGGCCTCGGCCGAGTCGCGCAGCAGGCTGTACTGGGCAAAGTCCAGTGTAATACCTTGCCCCACCTTGTCTACGGTGGGTTGCAGGTCCAGGGAACTCAATAATTCCCGCATCTCACCGCTCATCCGCTGCTCCCTGCCTGGTGGCTTTGGCGCAACGCTAGCAAGAGGCCAGCAAGTGCGGCAACTGACATAAATGCCAGTTGCCTTCGGGATTATGGGCCCGCGCAGCGGCCCCAGCAGATCAACCCGGTGAGTTGAGACTACGAAGTGTCATCAAGCCTGCCAGTGGCCACTCCCCTTCCAGCTCCGCCAGGCTGGCAGTGCTCATGGCCGCTGGCTGCTGTTGATGGCCATGCTCCAGCGCGCCTACCAAATTGCCCACCAGCGGCTGATGGCTGACCAGCAATACATGCTCCATGCCCAGCTGCTCGATCTCGCCGATGACCTGCTGCACATCACTCTCTGGCGTCAACCAGGGCACGGTACGCACCGGTTCCCTGAAACCCAGCGTGTCATGCACCAACGCAGCCGTTTGCTGGGCGCGCACGTAGGGGCTGGCGATAATCGCCTGCAGCGGCTGCCCCAGCAGGCGAGCAGCGCTGTGCAGCACCTGCTCGCGGCCATGGGCGGTCAGGCGGCGCTCGGCATCGGTATTGGCCCGCGGCTCAGCCTCACCGTGGCGCAGCACCCACAGCTTCACAGCTTGGGTTCCTCGTCCCGCACCGGATGCGGGGCCGGGGCCACGGCATGCGGCGCTTCGCCTTCCGGGGGGCGCGGTGCTGGCCAGTCGGCAAACGGCCAGGGCTTCTGCTCAGTGTGAAAGCTGCCATAGCGGCCAATCTGTGCCAGAAACTGGCTCAGGCTGTCGCCGAAGTTCATCAGGCTGGCGCTGGGCGCGCCATACACCAGGCGGTAGATCAGTTGCACCAGCACCAGGCCGCCAAGCAGCAACTCGGCCAATTGCCAGACCACCAGGAACACCAGCATCCACAGCACCCGCAGGATGATCGACTCGCGCTGGGCGCGTTCGGGCGTATCGTTCATGTGTTGCTCCTTGCTCGTGTCAGAGCCGCCAAGGGCTCAGTTGAAACCGCTGATGGAAATGAAATCGACATCGGTCTTGGGCTCGGCGCGCATCAGGTGCTCGATCACCTGGTTCAGCGTACGGCCTTCGAACAGGATGGCATGAAGGCCCGCCACCAGCGGCATGTACACCTGCACTTCCTGCGCCTTGGCCTTGAGCACCTTGAGGGTGTTGACGCCTTCGGCCACTTCGCCCAGGCGGTTGACCGCCTGGTCCAGGCTCAGGCCCTGGCCCAGCGCATGGCCCACCTGGTAGTTGCGGCTCTTGGGCGAAGAGCAGGTGACGATCAGGTCACCGACACCGGCCAGGCCAAGGAAGGTCATGGGGTTGGCACCCTGGCTGACGGCAAAGCGGGTCATCTCGGCCAGGGCCCGGGTAATGAGCATGCTCTTGGTGTTCTCGCCCATCCCAAGGGCCACGGCCATGCCGGCGATGATGGCGTAGACGTTTTTCAGTGCACCACCCAGCTCGACACCAAAGCGGTCGGCGCTGGCGTATACACGGAAAGTGCGCCCATGCAGCACCGCCTGTACTTGCTGGCAGAGGTTTTCGTCCTCGCTGGCGACCACCGTGGCGGTCAGCGCATGTTCGGCGATCTCGCGGGCCAGGTTGGGGCCGGACAGCACGCCAATGCGGGCGTCAGGGGCGATTTCTTCAAGGATCTGACTCATCAGTTTGAAGGTTTGCGCCTCGATGCCCTTGGTCAGGCTGACCAGGCCCTTGCCCCGCAACAGCTCGGCATGGGGGGCCAGCACACTGCGCAAGGCGCTTGATGGCAAGGCGACGAAGATCAACTCGCTGGCCTGCAAGGTGGCCAGCAGGTCGTTGACCGGCTCCACGCCATCATGCAGACGGATGCCCTTGAGGTAGCGCGGGTTCTCGCGATTGACGCGCATCGCCTCGGCCTGTGCCGGGTCGCGCATCCATTGGCGCACCGGCACTCCGTTTTCCGCCAGCAGGTTCGCCACGGCGGTGCCGAAGCTGCCGCCTCCCAGAACTGCAACAGGTTGCTGTTCAGTCATATCCAATCCGTTAAAGCCAAAAGTTAAGTGGCGACCCCGCCATTATACGGCTCGCCTGCCATGCGCCAAGGCTAACAACGCAGATGACACTGTCATGGCCACGTTGCAACAAATGTAGGAGCGAGCTTGCTCGCGATGCGCCGCGCGGGCGGCGCTCGATTTCTGCCCCCATCAAAGCGTCAAGACAGACACGCTGCAAAACCGCCGCAGATCACTGGAAAATGCGCCAAGGTCAGTTACCATGCCTGTTTCAATCCTGATACAAGGCCGCCCTGTGTTCCCTGGCACGCCCCCGTTCCCGCGCCTGCTGATACTGACTGCCCTGCTCGGTGGCCCGGCCATGGCCGACGACCTGTTCATTGACAACAGCGACCTGCCGCAGGTTCTGACCGCCACGCGTCTGAAACAATCCCCGGCGGCCGTCCCGGGCAGCATGACCGTGCTCGACAGCGAACTGATACGCGCCAGCGGCGCCCGTGACATCCCCGAACTGCTGCGCCTGGTACCGGGCATGATGATCGGCTACGGTGCCGGCAACCAGCCTACGGTCAACTATCACGGCAGCAACGCCAGCGAAGCGCGGCGTATGCAAGTGTTGATCGATGGCCGTTCGGTGTACCGTGCTGGCCTGGCCACAGTGGACTGGAGCGACATCCCGCTGGCCATGGAGGACATCGAGCGCATCGAGGTGTTCCGCGGCCCCAACACGGTCAGCTACGGCGCCAACGCGCTGATGGCGGTGGTCAACATCCTCACCCGTAACCCCGCTGACAGCCATGGCACACGGCTGAAGGTGACCCGCGGCGAGGACGGCATCAACGACTTCTATGCCAGCCATGGCTTCGGCTGGGACGGCGGCGACATGCGCCTGTCGCTGTCGGGCCAGCAGGACGACGGCTTCGACCACGACCAGTTCGGCCAGGATTACCGGGACAGCCGCCGGCTGACCCGTTTCAACCTCAGCGCCAGCCACAACCTGTCGTTCAACCAGACCCTGGAATGGCAACTGGCGGCAAAAGAAGGCAGCAACCAGCGGCCCTATACCTACCAGCCGGTATTCCCCTATGTCACCCAGCGCGGCGACAATGCCGACGTCAATGCCAAGGACTACGCAGGGTCGGTACGCTGGAACATCGATTTCAACCCCGACCACAGCCTGTACGTGCAGGGTTCGGCACAACACTTCGACCGCCAGCAGGTCTGGCGAGCCTGCGATGCCGCGCTGTCGTTCAGCCCCGAGCTGACCCGGCTGTGGCAGCTGAACCCCAATTACGCCGAACTGGTGGCACGGGGTGCCAACAACCCGCCGCCCAGCAACAACCCCGCAGAACAAGCGCTGGTCGATGCCATCAAGGATCAGTGGAACAACCAGGGC
This sequence comes from Candidatus Pseudomonas phytovorans, assembly GCA_029202525.1. Classification (NCBI taxonomy): domain Bacteria; kingdom Pseudomonadati; phylum Pseudomonadota; class Gammaproteobacteria; order Pseudomonadales; family Pseudomonadaceae; genus Pseudomonas; species Candidatus Pseudomonas phytovorans. Next base: position 2,482,302 of record CP119325.1, on the reverse strand, counting down.
GGCAGCAATGTTGTGTGTGGCGATGTCGACCAGAGCACCCGCGAAACCCGCTATGACCTGGAAATCCAGGACACCCTCAGCCTGACCGACAGCCTGCGCCTGCTCAGCGGCGTGAACTACCGCTATGATCGTGCCGACTCGCAGACCTACTTCAACGGCAGCCTCGACGACCAGACCTGGCGCCTGTTCGGCCAACTGGAATGGCGCGCCGACGAACACTGGATCCTGCAGGGTGGCGCCATGCTTGAGGACTCGCGGCTATCTGGCAGTTCGCTGACCCCGCGCGTAGCGGTCAACTACCTGATTACCCCGCGCCACGGCCTGCGTGCCGTGTATTCCGAAGCGGTGCGCTCGCCCGACATGTTCGAGAACAACATCAACTGGAGTTACACGGTCAAGAACCTCAGCCCTAACGCGTTTGGCCAGCAGCACGGCGAATATTTCGTCAAAACCCGCGGCCCGGGCGACCTCGACCAGGAGCGCATGCGCTCGCGCGAACTGGGCTACAACGGCTACTTCAGCGACATCGACCTGAGCATGGATGTGAAGCTGTTCTACGACGAGATCACCGGCATGATCAGCGAGCCCTTGAAGAACAACCAGTACATCGCCAGCAACGCTAACAAGGCCCGGTTCAACGGTAGCGAGGCGCAACTGGACTGGCACCCCACCCAGCAAGACCGCCTCCGCCTGACTTACGCCTATGTCGATGCCTGGGCCAGCAACCCTGAAGATCGCCGCCTCAGTGCCCGCAACAGTGGCTCGGCCGGGTGGATGCGCGAATGGGGCGATGGCTGGTCGAGTGCGCTGTTCTACTACGGTGACGATGCGCTCAACCAGTACCGCTACGAGCGCCTGGACCTGCGCCTGGCCAAGCGCCTTCGGGTGCAAGGCAGCAACCTCGAACTGGCGGCGCTGTGGCAACAGCGCCTGGACGATGAGCCGACCACGACCGTGCAGAACCGCTACGACAGCCGCCACCGCCTGAGCTTCAGCGCGGAGCTGGCGTTCTGATGGCCTTGGTGCTGCGCCTGTTGCTACTGTGCCTGTGGCCCTTGGGGCCGTTGTCTGCCAGCGAGATTCTGCTGGTAGGCGCGCAAGACCAGCCTGGCATCCGCAGCTTTGTCGCCGCACTGGAAAACCGTCGGCCGCACGATCATGTGCAGTTCCAGACCACCGCCGACCTGCCACGCCCTGGCCAGCTTAAAGCCGACCAGCGCCTGATTCTGCTCGATAACGCCGCCCTGGAGTGGCGGCTGGGTGAAAACGCCGGCCCGCCAGCCCTGGCCATGCGAGTCAGCCGGGTGCAGGCTGAACAGCGCCTGGGAAAGTCGCGCCCCGCGTTCCTTACCCTGCTGTGGAGCGACCCGCCATTGGGCCGGCAACTGCGCCTGGCGCGCTACCTGCTGCCACAAGCACAGCGCATTGGTGTGCTGTACGGCGAGCACAGCGGTTTCCTGCTTGAAGAGCTGCGCCATGCGGCCCGCCCGCTGGGCCTGGAGATCATTGCCCAGGACTGGCCCGACCTGCGTGACAGCCGGCCCCTGCAGCACCTGCTGAGTAACAGTGATGTGCTGCTAGGCCTGGATGATCCGGACCTGTACAACCCCAAGACTGCAAAAAACCTGCTGTTGAGCAGTTATGGCCGGCAGATGGCGCTGATCGGCCCGAACGCCGGCTTTGTTCGCGCCGGCGCCCTGGCCAGCACCTACAGCGACCAGGATGACTGGCTGGCGGTACTTGACCAGTTGCTCGACCAGTCGCCCGGGCGCTGGCCACGCAGCCTCTACCCGGCACGCTTCGGCGTCAGTGGCAACCAGCAGGTGGCGCGCGCCCTGGGCCTGGAACCGATCGACCCGAACGCCGCCGCCAAGGCCTTGGCCGAAGGAGAACCCACCCCATGAGCAAAGGCCTGAGCTGGGACATTCACACCCGCACGCAAATCATCAGCCTGGGCCCTGCCCTGTTGCTGACCCTGCTGCTGATCAGCTTCTTCACATTCGTGCGCATCCAGGACCTGCGCCAAGAGCTCAACCACACCGGGCAACTGATCGCCAACCAGTTGGCCCCGGCCTCGGAGTACGGGGTGATCTCGGGCAACAACGAAGTGCTCGAAGGCTTGATGCGCGCCACCCTCAGTATCCCGCACGTGCGCTTTCTTGAGGTGCAGGACAGCCGCAACCACATCCTCGTGTACGTCGAGCAGTCCGACGAAAGCGCCAACCGCGCGCAACGCGTCGAGGTGTTCCAGGCGCCGATACGCCTGCAGCAAATCCGCCTGGACAGTGACTTCCTGCAGCAGGGCAAGGCCACCACACCCGCCATCGGCGATGACTACCTGGGCCGCGTGATCGTCGGCATGTCCGATGACGCCTTCAGCCAACGCCAACAGGAAATCGTGATCAAGGCCGGCATCCTGGCGCTGTTTGCCCTGCTGTTCACCTTTTTGCTGGCGCGCCGCCTGGCCCTGAGCCTGGCCAAGCCGATCAGCGACATGGGGCATGCGGTCAAGGCTATTGCGCAGGGCGAATACAACACCCCGCTGCCCGTGGTCGATGACAGCGAGCTGGGCCACCTGGCCCGGCACATCAACAACCTGGCCAGCGCCCTGGAGCAGGCCAGCGATGAACAGAAGCAGGCCATTGCCGAGCTGATCCAGGCCCGCGAGGACGCTGAGCAAGCCAACCGGGCCAAATCGGACTTCCTGGCAATGATGAGTCACGAGCTGCGCACGCCGATGAATGGCGTGCTGGGCATGCTGCAGTTGCTGGAAACCACGACGTTAAGCAACGAACAAGCCGACTACACCGCAGTGGCCAGCGAATCCACCGGGCATTTGCTGAAAGTCATCAACGACATCCTCGACTTCTCGCGTATCGAACGCGCCGCGCTGCAGCTGGAACACATCGACTTCAACCTGGGCGAGCTGATTACCAGCAGCGTGCTGTCGTTCCAGCACAGTGCCCAGCAGCGTGGCCTTGGCCTGCACCTGCAACTGCCGGCCGACATCGAGCGGTTGCAGGTGAACGGCGACCCCACGCGCATCCGCCAGATCTTGCTGAACCTGGTGGGCAACGCACTGAAATTCACCGAACGCGGCCAGGTACAGGTCGAGGCGCGCTGGCAGGTGCTCGACCGGCAGTTGATCTGGCTGACCTGCAGTGTGCGCGACACGGGTATCGGCATCGACAGCGACCGCCTGGAGATGATGTTCGTGGCCTTCCAGCAGGCCGACAGCTCGATCTCCCGGCGTTATGGAGGCACCGGGTTGGGCCTGTCGATCGCCCGCACCCTGGCCGAACGCATGGGTGGCAAGCTGCGCGGTGAAAGCCGCGTGGGCCTGGGCTCGACCTTCACCCTGGAGATGCCTCTGGCCCTCTCCAGCCCTGCCCCCAGCCCACGGACCTTGCCAACCCATGCGCCAATGGCAGTGGCCGACGGTGATCAGGTGCTGCTGGTAGAGGACAATCCGGTCAACCAGAATGTCATCGAGGCCATGCTGCGCAGCTTGGGCGTGGCCGTGCGAACGGCCGAAGACGGCCTTGAGGCGGTCGAACTGGTCAGCCGGCAGCGATTTGCCGCCGTGCTGATGGATTGCCGGCTACCGCACCTGGACGGCTATGAAGCCACCCGGCGCATCCGCCAGCTCGCCAATGGCGCCGGCTTACCGATCATCGCCCTGACCGCCAATGCCCTGGACGGTGACCGCGAGCGCTGCATGGCCGCCGGCATGGACGACTACCTCACCAAACCCTTGCGCCGCACCGAACTGCAGCGCGTGCTGCAACACTGGCTACCCGGTCAGACAACAGCGACTGGCGATAAATGCTAAAGTGCGGCAGTCTTAAAGACTGGACAGGACGTTCATCGAACCTGAAAATAGACGTTTCAGTGCACACCTGTACTTCTTTCACCAGGTGCGCTGTGACTTTCACCACAACGCAATAGTCTACCTGTAGGCTGCCGTCTTGAACGCGATGCGTATCGGGCCGGCCGGGAAGATTCATCCCCTGCCGCAGGGGGTTATTGAGGAGCTCGCATGACCAAACAACACGCCTTTACTCGGGAAGACCTGCTGCGCTGCAGTCGCGGTGAGCTGTTCGGCCCAGGTAATGCGCAACTGCCCGCGCCGAACATGCTGATGGTCGATCGCATCACCCATATCAGCGAAGAAGGCGGCAAGTACGGCAAAGGTGAATTGGTCGCCGAGCTGGATATCAACCCGGACCTGTGGTTCTTTGCCTGCCACTTCGAAGGCGATCCGGTCATGCCGGGCTGCCTGGGCCTCGACGCCATGTGGCAGCTGGTCGGCTTCTTCCTCGGCTGGCAAGGCCTGCCGGGCCGCGGCCGGGCGCTGGGTTCGGGCGAAGTGAAATTCTTCGGCCAGGTACTACCAACTGCCAAGAAAGTCACCTACAACATTCAGATCAAGCGCGTCCTGAAGGGCAAGCTGAACATGGCCATCGCCGATGGCTCGGTCAGCGTCGACGGCCGTGAGATCTACACTGCCGAAGGCCTGCGGGTCGGCGTGTTCACCTCCACTGACAATTTCTAAGGGTTATTCGCATGCGCCGCGTCGTTATCACTGGTCTGGGCATCGTATCGTGCCTGGGCAATGACAAAGCTACTGTCACCGAAAACCTGCGCAACAGCCGTCCGGGTATCCGCTTCAACCCGGAATACAAGGAAATGGGGCTGCGTAGCCAGGTTTCCGGGTCCATCGACCTCAACCTCGAAGAACTGATCGACCGCAAGGTCTACCGCTTCGTCGGCCACGCGGCTGCCTACGCCTACCTGGCGATGCAGGACGCGATCAAGGACTCCGGCCTGACCGAAGAGCAGGTTTCCAACCCGCGTACCGGCCTGGTGGCCGGCTCCGGCGGCGCCTCGACCCTGAACCAGATGGAAGCGCTGGACACCCTGCGCGAGAAAGGCGTCAAGCGCGTCGGCCCGTACCGCGTCACCCGCACCATGGGCAGCACCGTGTCGGCATGCCTGGCGACCCCGTTCAAGATCAAGGGCCTGAATTACTCGATCTCGTCGGCTTGCGCCACTTCGGCACACTGCATCGGTACCGCTCTGGAGCAGATCCAGTGGGGCAAGCAGGACATCGTCTTCGCCGGTGGCGGTGAAGAAGAACACTGGAGCCAGTCGTTCCTGTTCGATGCCATGGGCGCCCTGTCGACCAAGCGCAACGAAACCCCGGAACAGGCCTCCCGTGCCTACGACAACGACCGTGACGGCTTCGTCATCGCTGGCGGTGGCGGCATGGTGGTGGTCGAGGAGCTGGAACACGCCCTGGCCCGCGGCGCCAAGATCTACGCCGAAATCGTCGGCTACGGTGCTACTTCCGACGGCTACGACATGGTTGCCCCGAGCGGCGAAGGTGCCATCCGCTGCATGCAGCAGGCACTGTCCACCGTCGACACTCCGATCGACTACCTGAACACCCACGGCACCTCGACCCCGGTCGGTGACGTTGCCGAGATGAAAGGCGTTCGCGCGGTGTTTGGCGACAAGGCACCGAAGATCAGCTCGACCAAGAGCCTGTCGGGCCACTCGCTGGGCGCCGCTGGCGTGCACGAGGCGATCTACTGCCTGCTGATGATGGAAAACAATTTCATCGCCGGCTCCGCCAACATCGACGAAGTGGACCCGGAGGTCGCCGACCTGCCGATCCTGCTCAAAACCGAAGAAAACGCCAAGATCGACACGGTCATGAGCAACAGCTTCGGCTTCGGCGGCACCAACGCCACCCTGGTGCTCAAGCGCTGGGAAGGCAAGTAACACCCTGCCGCTGTAAATGAAAACGCCCCGACTGGTTCGGGGCGTTTTTATTTGTGAAGCTTGGGCAGGATAGAGAGAAAATTATCCTTGGCTACCTTATTGGCCACCTGCTCCGGCAAGGCATCCAAAAACGGCCTGAACCCGTGCAACTGCTCCCCCAGGCTGCCAAATCGCCCCACCACATCCGATCCCAGCATAAACCGCTCAGGGTATTTCTCGACCAACGCCACCCACGCCTTGCGCGGCACACCCTTGTCATCCAGCAGATAGGGTTCCAGCACACTCCACGACAGATCGACATACAGGTTCGGGTAATCCTCCAGCAACCGCGTCAGCACTGACAGCAGAAAGTCCATCTGCGTTTGATGCCGGTGTATCTCCATGCTGCTGCCAGCGTGCGCCCAGATGAACCGCGTGTGCGGGTGATTGCGCAGCGGCTCTTCGATCTCCGCCAGGTACAGCGGGTTACGCTCGCGCTTTGACGTGATGTTGGAATGCAGCAGCACCGGCAGGTCGCGCTCGGCCGCCAAGTGGTAGATGCGCGTCATGGCTTCGTTGTTGGCGCGCGGGGTATCGCCACTGGTCAGCGCTGTCAGGTCATCGTGACGGGTGAATACCTCGCCAATGCCCTGCCACAGCCCCGGATACATATCGAGCATGCGCTCGATATGGCTGACAGCGTTCTTGTCCACCGGGTTGAAGCCAGTCAGGAAAGGGTGAAAGCGTTTGCGCTGCTCAACCGGCAACTGCTGCAGGGCGGCGGCCACGTAGGTGTCGGTGGCGCTATACCAATAGGCATCGGCGTCGTCACCGGCGTAATAGCGCGGGCGCTTGGGCTCATCTTCGTGCCATTTCTTGGCCACTGGTATGCCGGAAATCATCGACTGTTCAATGCCTGCGGCATCCATGGCCTTGAGCAACGCCGGCATGCCTTCGCTTTCCTGGAAGAAGTCGACATAGTGCAGGTGAGCATCGCTGTAGCGGTAGTCGCGCGCCAGTGCCACCTGGCAAAGCCAGCCAGACAACAACACGCAGGCCAGCGCTCGGGCAATCATGGGCTGCTTCCTTCTACAAGTGTGGAAACAGTAGACCGGCCGGCCACCGAGGCGGTTCAGCCGCAGCGGGCAAACCGCTATGCTTAAGGCAATGCCACTTCGCCTGGAGCCATCCCCATGAGCAGCCCCTTGATCATCCGCCCCCGCGCCGAATCGGTCGAAGGGCAGCCGATCCTGCGCCCGCTGCCATCGGCCCAGTGCCGTAGCGTCGGCCCATTCGTGTTTTTCGACCATATGCTGGAAACCGACTATGCCCCGGGGCATGGCATGGACATCCGCCAGCACCCGCACATCGGCCTGTCGACCCTGACCTATCTGTTCGAGGGGGCGATCCTGCACAAAGACAGCCTAGGCTCAGAGCAGCGGGTACTCCCCGGCGAGGTCAGCTGGATGACGGCTGGCAGCGGCGTGGCCCATGTCGAGCGTACACCCGCCGATGCCTTGGCCCACGGCTCGCGGCTGCACGGGTTGCAGGTTTGGCTGGCCTCGCCACGCGAACATGAGCAAGGGCCGGCAAGCTATAGCCACCACCCGGCAGCAAGCCTACCCGTCAGTGACAGCCTGGGGGTGCGTATCTGCATGATTGCCGGAAGCGGGTTCTGCCTGGCATCACCGGTGCCGGTGCTGTCCCCTACCCTTTATGCGCATGTTCGGATGCAGCCGGCGACTACCCTGCTGGTGCCGAATGAGCATGCGCAGCGGGCGCTGTATCTGCTCGATGGTGAGCTGTTGATGGATGAGGAAGATGTAGAGCCGTGCAGCCTGGTTGTGCTGCCAGAGGGCCAAGAGGTGACGCTGTATGCAGAGGGTGAATGCCAGCTGGTGCTGGTGGGTGGCGCACCACTGGATGGGCCGCGGAGGATGAACTGGAATTTCGTGGCCAGTGACCCGGAGCTGATCGAGCGGGCCCGAGCCCGGTGGGCTACCGGGGATTGGCCGGTGGTGCCGGGGGAAACCTCGCGAATTGAACTGCCTCGTTGATCGAGGCCAGCCTTTCGGCCCATTCGCGGGTAAACCCGCTCCCACAGAGGGCGGTGCATTCCCTGTGGGAGCGGGTTTACCCGCGAATGGGCTGCGAAGCAGCCCCGTGCAATCTTAGCGCTGGAACACTTCACTCAGCAGGTTATGCATCGAGCGGAACGCCCGCTCCGAGGTGCGACGGTCGTACTGCATCTTGCCGGGCACGTTAGCATTCGGGTCGGTAAACGAGTGCACCGCCCCACCATAGCTCAGCAACTGCCAATCGACTTTGGCAGCATTCATTTCATCTTCGAACGCTGGCAACTGCTCTTTCGGCACCAACGGGTCGGACGCACCATGCAACACCAGTACCGAACCCTTGATCTGCTTGGCGTCCTCAGGGTGCGGCGTGTCCAGCGTGCCGTGGAACGAGACCGCCGCGCGCAGGTCGGCACCGGTGCGCGCCAACTCCAGCGCACAGCAGCCACCGAAGCAGAAACCGAACGTGGCAACCATGCCAGGTTCCAGCACCGCTTTCGACTGCCCAAGCAGTTGCGCCAGCGCTTCCTGCATGCGCTTGCGAAGTTCGCCGCGATCGTTCTTCAACGGCATCATCGCTGCGCCAGCCTCGTCAGCGCTGGACGGGCGCACCAACCGCCCGTACAGGTCGGCAATCAGCACCACATAGCCCTTCTCGGCCACTTCCTTGGCAATGCGCTCGGCACCTTCACCAATGCCCATCCAGTTCGGTGCCATCACCAGGCCTGGGCGCCCCGGCGCGCCGGGCTCATAAACCAAGCGGCTTTCGTAGGTTTTGCCGGACAGGTGATAAACCAGCGGTTCGACGATTACTTTGCTCATCAAGCACTCCTTTGGCACTCGTCAAAAAAAAGCCCGCCGAAGCGGGCTTTCCTGTGCATCAACTCAAGCAGATAGCTCGACCAACAGCTTGTTCAAGCGACGAACGTAAGCCGCCGGGTCTTTCAGGCTATCACCGGCCGCCAGGGCCGCCTGATCGAACAGGATGTGCGACAGCTCGGCGAAGCGGTCTTCGCTTTGCTCGTTGTCCAGCTTCTCGATCAGCGGGTGGCCGGGGTTGAACTCGAAAATCGGCTTGGATTCCGGCACTTTCTGCCCGCTGGCCTCCAGGATCTGGCGCATCTGCAGGCCCAGGTCCTGTTCGCCAATGGCGAGGATCGCCGGCGAATCGGTCAGGCGGTGCGAAACGCGCACTTCGGCCACGCTGTCACCCAGCGCACCCTTCAGGCGCTCGACCAGGCCTTCTTTGTCCTTGGCGACTTCTTCCTGGGCCTTCTTGTCTTCTTCCGAATCCAGGTTGCCCAGGTCCAGGTCGCCACGGGCAACGTCAACGAACGCCTTGCCATCGAACTCGTTGAGGTAGCTCATCAGCCACTCATCGATACGGTCGGTGAGCAGCAGCACTTCGATGCCTTTCTTGCGGAAGACTTCCAGGTGCGGGCTGTTCTTGACCTGTGCGTACGACTCGCCGGTGAGGTAGTAGATCTTGTCCTGGCCTTCCTTGGCACGGGCCAGGTAGTCGGCCAGGGCAACGCTTTGCTCGCCGCTGTCGTCGTGAGTGGAGGCGAAGCGCAACAGACCGGCGATCTTCTCCTTGTTGGCGAAATCTTCGGCCGGGCCTTCCTTCAGCACCTGCCCGAAGTTCTTCCAGAAACCCTTGTACTGCTCGGGTTCGTTCTTCGCCAGCTTCTCCAGCATGTCCAGCACGCGTTTGGTCAGCGCGGTCTTCATCGACTCGATGATCGGGTCTTTCTGCAGGATTTCGCGGGACACGTTCAGCGACAGGTCGTTGGAGTCGACCACGCCTTTGATGAAGCGCAGATACAGGGGCAGGAACGATTCGGCCTGTTCCATGATGAACACACGCTGCACGTACAGCTTCAGGCCGCGGGACGCTTCGCGCTGATACAGGTCGAACGGTGCGCGGGCCGGCACGTACAGCAGCGAGTTGTATTCGAGCTTGCCTTCGACCTTGTTGTGGCTCCAGGCCAGCGGGTTTTCGAAGTCATGGCCGATGTGTTTGTAGAACTCCTGGTATTCCTCGTCCTTGATCTCGGTACGCGGACGGGTCCACAGGGCGCTGGCGCGGTTGACGGTTTCCCACTCTTCGGCTGGCTGCTCTTCGCCTTCGGCGCCAGCCTGCTCTTTCGGCAGCTGGATCGGCAGGGCGATGTGGTCGGAGTACTTCTTGACCACGTTGCGCAGGCGCCAGCCATCGGCAAACTCTTTCTCTTCCTGTTTCAGGTGCAGGACGATACGAGTGCCGCGCTGTGGCTTGTCGATCGTGGCGACTTCGAACTCACCCTCGCCTTTCGACGACCAGTGCACGCCTTCGGCGGCCGGCTGACCGGCACGACGGCTGTATACGTCGACTTTGTCGGCCACGATGAACGCGGAGTAGAAACCTACGCCGAACTGACCGATCAGGTGCGAGTCCTTCTTCTGGTCACCGGTGAGGTTTTTCATGAAGTCGGCGGTACCGGACTTGGCGATGGTACCCAGGTGGGCGATGACGTCTTCGCGGCTCATGCCGATGCCGTTGTCCTCAAGGGTCACGGTACCGGCTTCCTTGTCGAAGCTCAGGCGAATCTTCAGGTCGGCGTCACCTTCGAGCAGCTCCGGCTTGGCCAGGGCTTCGAAACGCAGCTTGTCAGCGGCGTCGGAGGCGTTGGAAATCAGTTCCCGCAGGAAGATTTCCTTGTTCGAGTACAGCGAATGAATCATGAGGTGCAGCAGTTGCTTCACCTCGGTCTGGAAGCCCAACGTTTCTTTTTGTGTTTCCACAGTCATGGTCTTCGAAACTCCGATCTGATGGCAGTGGCGCCTGGCGGCCGGTTTGGCCTGCGTTAATGGCGGATGTCATTCAGATGGGGGCTGCCCGGATGATTTCAAGGGCTTTTCCGGCTCGATCTTGAAATGCGCACGGGCGGTGGCAATTGGCTCTTCCCTCTCGCCCTGCCAGGCGGTGATGGCCACGTTGGTCACCCGGCGGCCCTGGCGCCACAGCTGGCACTGGGCGTAGGTATCGCGAAAATGCCCGGCGCGCAGGTAGTCGATGGAAAAATCGATGACCTTGGGAATACTCGCGCTTTCACTGTAGATCAGCAGGTACAGCGCGGCAGACAGCTCCATGAAACCCGCAATCACGCCACCATGGATAGCCGGCAGCAACGGGTTACCGATGTTGTCCGGGCTGGCTGGCAGGCGGAACAACAAGTCATCACCCTGTCGCTCGCACTCGATACCGATCAGCCCTGCATAGGGGATCAGCGCCAGCAATGGCCGGTAATCACCGACCGCGTGAGCGGCGTTGAGTTGCTGACGAACCGCGTACGGAATCATGCCCCGCCCTCCTTCAGGCTGTTGCCGAAACGGATACCGCCCTTGATCTCCGTGCCCAGGCGCATGAACGTACCCACCACCTGGCAGATCGGCTGGCCGGGGTCGTCCTGATAGGCAGTGCCACGGGTGAAGATCACGTCGCGGGTAACCCGGTAGCACTGGGCGTGACCGTAGATGTCCTTGCCGGCTTGGGCCGGGTGCATGTAGTCGATGCGCAGGTCCAGCGTCGGGCACACCTCAAAGCGCGGCAGCACGCACAGGGTGGCCATGCCGCAGGTAGTGTCCATCAGCGTGGTCAGTGCCCCGCCATGCACGGCACCGGTTTGCGGGTTGCCGACAATGGCCGGCGACCAAGGCAACACCAGGGTCATTCCATCACCATCGGCCTGGGCCACACGCATGTGCAGCAACTGGCAATGTTTAAGGGCCGAAAGAAAACGCTCGGCCATGGCCATCAAGGTTGAATCGCTCATTCGCTGTTTCCACCCGTACTGCCGCAGCGGCATAAAAATGTTAAAAAGTCTATATAGAACGAGGCGTTATATATCTGTAACCTTCGTGGAACTTATTCCGCGTAGTTGCACTCGAAGGAACAAGTCACTTATTCCACCAAGGAGAATCACCCCCATGCGTAAACCTTTTGCTTTTGCTCTGATGCTGGCCGCTGCCATGGGCCTGGCCGCTTGCGATAAAGCGAGCGAAGACAAAGCCCAGGACGCACAGCAACACGCCGAGCAAGCCCAGGAAAAAGCGGGCGAAGCTCAGGATAAAATGAACGAAGCCGCCAAGGAAAACGCTGAAGCCGCCAAAGATCAGGCTGAAGCCGAGCAGAAGGCTGCCGAAGAAGCCGCTCCGGCTACTCCGGCTCCGGAAGCCGCGCCAGCTGCTCCTGCGCCAGAAGCTACTCCGGCTGAACCCGCCAAGCAGTAATTGGCTAAAACAAAAAAACCCGACACTGTCGGGTTTTTTTGTATCTGCGCATTAAAGATTAAACGTTTCAGTTACCCGGCACTGTCATTTCCTTTGCCGGTTCGCCAGGTACACTTTCGGTGGGTGTGAACACCATCACATCCAGCACATCGGAATGGAACTCTCGGCGATAGAGAATCAATACCACCCCGACACTCATGGTCATGAACAACCATGGGCTGATAAACCAGCTCAACATGGCCATGCCGAAGTAATACGAACGCAGGCCCAGGTTGAACTGGTTGGCGGCAAGTGACAATACCCGTGCCGCCCTTGAAGCGAACGCCTTGCGTTCCAGTTCATTGACCAGCCGTTCCCCGATCATTGGCGCTGACCCCACCAGCACCGCTGCAAAGTTGTACTGGCGCATGCACCAGCTGAACGTGAAAAAGGCGTAGACGAAAACCGTGGCCAGGCACAGCAGCTTGATTTCCGACATGCCCTGAGAGGTCTGCTGCACCAGCGGCAGGTCAGCAAGCAGCGACAGCGCCCGGTCGGAGGCACCGAGCACGGTAAGGATGCCTGCGAGGATGATCAGCGTGCTTGAGGCAAAGAACGAGGCGTTGCGTTCAAGGTTGCCGATCACGCTGGCATCGGCGATACGGTTGTCGCGCAGCAGCATGCGGCGCATCCAGTCTTCGCGGTACAGGTGCAACACGCTGGCCAGGCACGCCGTGTCGCGGCCCTTCCAGATGGCATAGCGGGTATAGCCACCCCAGCACAGGGCAAACCATGCGATGGCCAGCAGGTTGTTGAGGTTGCTTTGGATGAAGTTCATGCAGGGTTCCCGAATGGGCCAGGTGCCTAGAGGATAGGGACCGGATTTCGACGCTGGCAAGCGGCAAAAGGCACACATCTGCCGTGATTTTTGTACTGCTCATGCTGGCCTCTTCGCGGGCACGCCCGCTCCCACAGGTACAGCGCCAACTCTGAACATTGCGCTTAACCTGTGGGAGCGGGCGCGCCCGCGAAGAGGCCGGAACAGGCAAACAAAAAGCCCCGCATCCTTTCGGATACGGGGCTTTCCGGTTTCCACCCTTGGCGAGCACCCTTCGGCTTGTGGCCGGTGCCGCCCTCAGGCTTCAAACTAGCGGGTCAGGCCAGCGCCTCGCGCGGCTTGCCGAGCATGCGATCGCACGCCACGGCGCCGACCAGGGTCACCACCGAAGGTACCAGCCAGGCCATGCCAGCGTCGCTCAACGGCAGGTGCGCCATGAAGTCCGGCAGCACGTGGGCGATGCTGCTGCCCTTGATTGCGTCGACCATGCCGAACAACAGCGACACCAGCATCACCGGCGCCAGGATACGGGCCGGCGAATTCCACAGGTCCTTCACGAAGCTCAGGCCGACCACCACGATGCAAGGCGGGTAGATGGCGGTAAGCACCGGGATCGAGAACATGATCAGCTTGGTCAACCCGAGGTTGGAGATCAGCAGCGAGGAGCCGGCCAGGATCACCACCAGTGCGCGATAGGACAACGGCAGGATCTGGCTGAAGTACTCGGCACAGGCGCAGGTCAGGCCTACCGCGGTTACCAGGCAAGCCAGTGCGATCAGCACGGCGAGGAAACCGCTGCCCAGCGAGCCGAAGGTATGCTGCACGTAGGCATGCAGTACCGCCGCACCGTTGGTGGCATCAGCCGCGATGTCATGGCTGGTGGCACCCAGACGGAACAGGCTGATATACACCAGGGCCAGGCCGACACCGGCGATCAGGCCAGCGATGATTGCATAGCGGGTGATCAGCTTCGGTGACTCGACACCGCGCGAGCGGATGGCGTTGACGATGACGATACCGAACACCAGAGCACCCAAGGTGTCCATGGTCAGGTAGCCATCGGAGAAGCCTTTGGAAAATGCAGCTGCGGCATAGGCCGGCTGTGCTTCGCCAATAGTCCCGGCCGGCAGTGCGAAGGCGGCAATGCCCAGCACAGCCAAGGCGATGATCTTCAACGGCGCCAGGAAACGGCCCACCGTGTCGAGCAGCTTGCCCGGGTACATAGAGACAGCCAGCACCACGGCGAAGTACACCAGACTGTAGATGAACAGCGCCAGCGGGCTTTCACCGGTCAGCGGTGCAACACCCACTTCGAACGATACAGTCGCCGTACGCGGGGTGGCGAACAGCGGGCCGACCGACAGGTAGCAGACAGCCGCCAGCAGGCCGCCGAAAAACTTGCCGATCGGGCTGCTCAGGGCATCCATGCCACCACCGACCTTGGCCAGAGCCACCACGGTGATGACCGGCAGGCCCACGGCGGTCACCAGAAAGCCCAGTGCTGCCATCCATACGTGCGGGCCAGACTGCAGACCGACGATAGGCGGGAAGATGATATTGCCTGCACCCACGAAAAGCGCAAACGTCATAAAGCCAAGCGCCAGGATATCCTGGCCTTTGAGAACTTTCATTTAAGGTAGTACCACACTGCTGAAATCGGGATTCGAGAAGGGATTTCCCTATGGGTGAGGGAAATGCTGCCCGGCTTGATAGGCCAGACCCGTTTAGCGTGTCGTTCCCTTTTGGGGAGCGGGCACAGAGTGGCGCGTAGATTAACCGTTTTACCCAACAAACGCACTGTTACAGTGCTGCTTGTCCGATGTGCGTACATGTTTGTCGTCTGGATATCTGTGCCAAGCGATAATTTATTGCCAATTAGCGTGAATGTCTGGTGGAAAAACCTGATCGGACCCATCGAATTTTCCACGTCGATAAAATACCCCGCGCAGAAACGACAAAGGCCACCCGAAGGTGGCCTCTGTGCGCGTGGGGGGTGTAGCAGTATTACTTCTTGGCTTCCCAGCCAGTCAGCTCGGCCAGGGCCTTGCCGATGTCAGCCAGGGAACGCACGGTTTTCACACCAGCGTCCTGCAGCGCGGCGAACTTCTCGTCCGCAGTGCCCTTGCCGCCGGAAATGATGGCGCCAGCGTGGCCCATGCGCTTGCCCGCAGGTGCGGTAACACCGGCGATGTACGAAACGACAGGCTTGGTGACGTGAGCCTTGATGTAGGCAGCAGCTTCTTCTTCAGCCGAACCGCCGATCTCACCGATCATGACGATCGCTTCGGTCTTCGGGTCTTCCTGGAACAGCTTCAGGATGTCGATGAAGTTGGAGCCCGGGATCGGGTCACCGCCGATGCCGACGCAGGTCGACTGGCCGAAGCCGGCGTCGGTGGTCTGCTTGACGGCTTCGTAAGTCAGGGTGCCGGAACGCGAAACGATACCGACCTTGCCTGGCAGGTGAATGTGACCTGGCATGATGCCGATCTTGCACTCGCCTGGGGTGATGACGCCTGGGCAGTTAGGGCCGATCAGGGTAACACCCAGCTCGTCGCACTTGACCTTGGCATCCAGCATGTCCAGGGTAGGAATGCCTTCGGTGATGCACACGATCAGCTTGATGCCGCCGAAGGCCGCTTCCAGGATCGAGTCTTTGCAGAAAGGAGCCGGAACGTAGATAACCGAAGCGTCAGCGCCGGTAGCTTCTACAGCTTCTTTCACAGTGTTGAACACTGGCAGGCCCAGGTGGGTGGTACCACCCTTGCCTGGGGTCACGCCGCCAACCATCTTGGTGCCGTAGGCGATGGCTTGTTCGGAGTGGAAAGTACCCTGCGAGCCGGTGAAGCCCTGGCAGATAACTTTGGTGTCTTTATTGATCAGGACGCTCATTACTTGCCCTCCGCAGCTTTTACAACTTGTTGAGCAGCGTCGGTCAGGCTGGTGGCCGCAATGATGTTCAAACCGCTTTCTGCCAGTACTTTAGCGCCCAGTTCGGCGTTGTTACCTTCAAGGCGAACAACAACCGGAACTTTAACGCCGACTTCTTTCACTGCACCGATGATGCCTTCGGCAATCATGTCGCAACGAACGATGCCGCCGAAGATGTTGACCAGAACGGCCGCGACATTGCTGTCGGACAGAATGATCTTGAACGCTTCGGTAACGCGTTCTTTGGTAGCACCGCCGCCAACGTCGAGGAAGTTGGCTGGCTTGCCGCCATGCAAGTTGACGATGTCCATGGTACCCATGGCCAGGCCGGCACCGTTGACCATGCAGCCGATGTTGCCTTCCAGGGCCACGTAGTTCAGCTCGAAGCTGGCAGCGTGGGCTTCACGAGGGTCGTCTTGCGACGGGTCGTGGAAGGTTTTCAGCTTAGGCTGACGGTACATGGCGTTTGCGTCGATGTTGATCTTCGCATCCAGGCAGTGCAGGTCGCCGTCGGCCTTGATGACCAGCGGGTTGACTTCCAGCAGGGCCAGGTCGTGTTCTTTGAACAGCTTGGCCAGGCCTACGAAAATCTTGGCGAACTGAGCAACTTGCTTGCCTTCCAGACCCAGCTGGAATGCCAGTTCACGACCCTGGAACGGCTGCGCGCCGACCAGTGGATCGATAGTAGCCTTGATGATCTTCTCAGGAGTGTCGTGAGCGACTTTCTCGATGTCCACGCCACCTTCGGTGGAAGCCATGAACACGATGCGGCGGCTCGAGCGATCGACTACAGCGCCCAGGTACAGCTCTTTGGCGATGTCAGTGCAGGATTCGACCAGGATCTTGGTCACTGGCTGACCGTTGGCGTCGGTCTGGTAGGTTACCAGGCGCTTGCCCAACCATTGCGCAGCGAACGCCTTGGCGTCTTCCTTGCTGCGAACCAGCTTGACGCCGCCCGCTTTACCGCGACCACCTGCGTGAACCTGGGCTTTTACAACCCACTCGGAACCGCCGATCTTGTCGCAAGCTTCTGCTGCAGCTTCAGGGGTATCGACTGCGAAACCCTTGGAAACTGGCAGGCCGTATTCAGCGAACAGCTGCTTACCCTGATACTCGTGAAGATTCATGCTTTTTACCGTCTTCGTTAGGTACTGCGCTTCGGCGCTGCGCCATTACTGGCGCCGCACCACCTGTGACCGTTGACCCCGGGTTTTCCCGTGTGATCCGGTCCGGCGGACGTTCCGCGGTGAGTCATGCACGCAAGACTCACGACGGGCTGCCCGCCGTGGTTTCTTATAATTAACGCTTCTTACGGTTGGCCACGTGAATGGCGCCGCCATTCACCGCCAGCGCTGCTTCATGCAACGCTTCGGACAGGGTTGGATGGCTGAAGACCATCATGCCCAGATCCTCGGCACTGGTGCCGAATTCCATTGCGATTGCACCCTGCTGCACCAGTTCGGCAGCCGATGGGCCAATCACGTGTACACCCAGGACGCGGTCGGTCTTGGCATCGGCGATGACCTTGACGAAACCACCGGTGTCGTTGGCAGCCATCGCACGGCCGCTGGCCGCGAACGGGAAGGTGCCTACGTTAACCTCAACACCCTCGGCCTTCAAGGACTGTTCGGTCTTGCCGACCCATGCAATTTCCGGGTGGGTGTAGATAACCGACGGGATCAGGTCGTAGTTCATCTGGGCCTTGTGGCCCTTGATGCGCTCGACAACCATGATGCCCTCTTCCGAGGCCTTGTGGGCCAGCATCATGCCGCGTACCACGTCACCGATGGCGAATACGCCTGGAACGCTGGTGGCGCAGTGATCGTCAACGAAGATGTAGCCACGCTCGTCGATGGTCACGCCGCTGTCGGCAGCCAGCAACTCGGTGGTTACCGGACGACGGCCGACCGCTACGATCAGCTTGTCGAAGGTGATTTTCTGCTCGCCATTGGCATCGGTGTAAGTCACTTCGACTTCGTTGCCATTGACTTGCGAGCCGGTCACGCGAGCGCCCAGCTTGATGTCCAGACCTTGCTTGGTCAGCGTTTTCTGAGCTTCTTTGGCAACTGCAGTGTCAGCAGCCATCAGGAAGGTGTCCAGGGCTTCCAGGACAGTCACCTGGGCACCCAGGCGCGACCATACCGAACCGAGTTCCAGGCCGATGACGCCGGCGCCGATAACACCCAGACGCTGTGGTACGGTCTGGAATTCCAGGGCGCCGGTGGAGTCGACGATGACGTTCTGGTCGACCGGAGCCGGCGGAATGTCGATCGGGCGCGAGCCGGAAGCCAGAATCACGTTGTCGGCTTCGATGACTTCGGTGGTGCCGTCAGCCTTGGTGACTTCGACTTTCTTGCCAGCCAGCAGTTTGCCGTGGCCCTGGATCGAAGTAACGCCGTTGGCCTTGAACAGGGTGGCAACGCCGCCGGTCAGGTTTTTGACGATGCCAGCCTTGCGGCCAACCATCGCAGCGACGTCCATCTTCACTTCGCCAGTGGAGATACCGTGGACGTTGAAGCTCTCTTTGGCTTCCTTGTATTTCCAGGAGCTGTCCAGCAGCGCCTTGGAAGGAATGCAACCTACGTTCAGGCAGGTGCCGCCCAGGGCCAGTTTGCCCTCGGCGTCAGTGTATTTCTCGATACAGGCAGTCTTCAGACCAAGCTGGGCAGCCTTGATGGCAGCCACATAGCCGCCAGGACCTGCACCAATCACCACTACGTCGAATTTCTGGGTCATAAAAGATTCCTTATCAGCTACAAGCTACAAGCCGCGTACCAGGCGGCCACGCTTCTTTCGAAGACAGGCCGGCACGGTACGCAGCCAGAGGGTTAGATGTCCAGCAGCAGGCGAGACGGATCTTCCAGCAGGTTCTTGATGGTGACCAGGAAGGTTACGGCTTCCTTACCATCAATCAGGCGGTGATCGTACGACAGCGCCAAGTACATCATCGGGCGGATTACCACTTGGCCGTTGATGGCCATCGGACGCTGGATGATGTTGTGCATGCCGAGAATGGCAGCCTGCGGCGGGTTGACGATCGGGGTCGACATCATCGAACCGAAGGTACCACCGTTGGTGATGGTGAAGGTGCCGCCGGTCATTTCATCGATCGACAATTTGCCGTCACGGGCTTTCTTGCCGTAGGTGGCGATGCCGCCTTCGATTTCAGCCAGGCTCATCGACTCGGCGTTACGCAGTACCGGAACCACCAGGCCACGGTCGCTGGACACCGCAACACCGATGTCGGCATAGCCGTGGTAAACGATGTCGCTGCCGTCGATCGAGGCGTTGACGGCCGGGAAGCGCTTCAGCGCTTCGGTGGCTGCCTTGACGAAGAACGACATGAAGCCCAGGCGCACGCCATTGTGGGACTTCTCGAACAGGTCCTTGTACTTCGAACGCAGGGCCATGACTTCGGTCATGTCGACTTCGTTGAAGGTGGTCAGCATCGCCATGTTCGACTGGGCTTCGACCAGACGCTTGGCAACGGTGGCACGCACGCGGGTCATTGGCACGCGCTTCTCGGTGCGGTCGCCAGCGGCAACGACAACCGGGGCAGCAGCGGCAGCGGCAGGCTTGGCAGCCGGTGCAGCGGCAGGTGCCGACTTCTTGTTGGCAACAGCAGCAACCACGTCTTCCTTGGTGATGCGACCGCCTTTACCGGTACCGGCAACGGTAGCCAGGTCGATGCCGTTTTCTTCAGCCAGCTTGCGCGCAGCCGGGGCAGCAACCGGGTCGTCTTCACCAGCGTCAGCTGCAGCTGCAGCTGCAGCTGCAGCTGGAGCGCCAGCCGGGGCGGCGGCGGCAGGAGCGGCAGCAGCACCACCCTCAACGATCGAACCCAGCAGTTCGTCGGACAGGACGGTTTCGCCCTCGCCCTTGACGATCGCGCCCAGCACGCCGTCGGCGGTGGCCAGCACTTCCAGGACGACCTTGTCGGTCTCGATGTCGACGATCAGCTCGTCACGCTTGACGGCTTCGCCCGGCTGCTTGTGCCAGGTGGCAACGGTGCCATCGGCAACCGATTCCGGGAAGGTTGGGGCTTTGATCTCGATAGCCATTATCTGTGTTTCCTTAAATTCGGTTTCAGGTGCGCGAAGGCGTTAGACAGTGAAGGCGTCTTGCAGCAGTTTTTCCTGCTGTTCGGCGTGCTTCGAAGCGTAACCACAGGCTGGCGCGGCAGAAGCGTCGCGACCGGCGTATTCCAGGACCAGTGCCTTGTTGTGGCGGCCCAGGATACGGCGCATGTGGTGCTGGCTGCTGTACCAGGCGCCCTGGTTCATCGGTTCTTCCTGGCACCAGACGGCATGCTTGAGGTTGCTGTATTGCGCCAGGATTTCGACCAGGTCGTCCTCCGGGAACGGGTACAGCTGCTCGAGACGCAGGATGGCGATGTCTTCGCGGCCTTCGGCACGGCGTTTTTCCAGCAGGTCGTAGTAGACCTTGCCGCTGCACAGCACCAGGCGCTCGACCTTGGCCGGATCGATCGCGTCGATTTCCGGGATCACGGTCTGGAACGAGCCTTCTGCCAGGTCTTCCAGGGTCGAGACGGCCAGCTTGTGGCGCAGCAGCGACTTCGGCGTCAGGACCACCAGCGGCTTGCGCAGCGGGCGGATCACCTGGCGACGCAGCAGGTGGTAGATCTGTGCCGGGGTGGTCGGTACGCAGACCTGGATGTTGTGCTCGGCGCACAGCTGCAGGTAACGCTCCAGACGCGCGGAGGAGTGCTCCGGCCCCTGCCCTTCATAACCGTGTGGCAGCAGCATGGTCAGACCGCACAGGCGGCCCCACTTGTGCTCACCGCTGGTGATGAACTGGTCGATCACCACTTGCGCACCGTTGGCGAAGTCGCCGAACTGGGCTTCCCAGATCACCAGCGCGTTCGGCGTGGTGGTGGAGTAGCCATATTCGAAGGCCAGCACCGCTTCTTCGGACAGGAACGAATCGTACAGGTCGAAACGTGGCTGGCCCGGGAACAGGTTCTGCAACGGGATGTAGGTGCTGGCGTCCTTCTGGTTGTGCAACACCGCATGGCGGTGCGAGAAGGTGCCACGGCCGATGTCCTGGCCGGTCATGCGGATCGGGTGGCCTTCGAACTGCAGGGTGGCGTAGGCCATGGTCTCTGCATAACCCCAGTTGATCGGCAAGCCACCGGCCTGCATCTTCTGGCGATCTTCGTAGATCTTCGATACCTGGCGCTGAACCACGAAACCTTCCGGCAGCTCAAGCAGCTTGGCCGACAGGTCTTGCAGGGTCTTGAGGTCGAAACGGGTGTCGTGACGCGCGGTCCAGGCATGGCCCAGGTAGGGGCGCCAGTCGACGAACAGCTCGCGGTTCGGCTCCTTGACCAGGCTTTTAACCACGTGCAGGCCGTTGTCCAGCGCGTTGCGGTATTCGTCGATCTTGGCCTGAGCGCGTTCGGCATCGATACGACCTGCCTGAATCAGTGCCTCGGCATACAGCTCACGGGTGGTGCGCTGCTTGGCGATCTGCTGATACATCAGCGGCTGGGTGCCGTTTGGCTCGTCGGCCTCGTTGTGGCCGCGACGACGGTAGCAGACCAGGTCGACAACCACATCACGCTTGAACTGCATGCGGTAATCGATGGCCAGCTGGGTGACGAACAGCACGGCTTCCGGGTCATCACCGTTCACGTGCAGGATCGGCGCCTGGATCATCTTGGCAACGTCGGTGGCGTACTCGGTAGAGCGCGCGTCCAACGGGTTGCTGATGGTGAAACCGACCTGGTTGTTGATCACGATGTGCACGGTGCCGCCGGTCTTGAAACCGCGGGTCTGCGACATCTGGAAGGTTTCCAGCACCACGCCCTGGCCGGCGAATGCTGCGTCGCCGTGGATCGAAATCGGCAGCACTTTGTCGCCAACGGTGTCGTTGCGGCGGTCCTGACGGGCGCGCACCGAACCTTCGACCACAGGCGAAACGATTTCCAGGTGGGACGGGTTGAACGCCATGGCCAGGTGAACTTCGCCACCGGTGGTCATCACGTTCGAAGAGAAGCCCTGGTGATACTTCACGTCACCGGAGCCCAGCTCGTTCATCTTCTTGCCTTCGAACTCGTCGAACAGCTCGCGCGGGTTCTTGCCGAAGGTGTTCACCAGCACGTTCAGGCGACCACGGTGGGCCATGCCGATGACAACTTCCTTGGTGCCGTAAGAGCCGGAACGCTGGATCATTTCATCCAGCATCGGGATCAGGCTCTCGCCGCCCTCCAGGCCGAAACGCTTGGTGCCCGGGTACTTGGTGCCCAGGTACTTTTCCAGGCCCTCACCGGCCGTTACGCGCTCAAGCAGGTGGGCCTGCACGTCAGCGGAAAACTCCGGACGGCCGCGCACGCTTTCCAGGCGCTGCTGGAACCAGCTGCGCTGCTCGGAATCGACGATGTGGGTGAATTCGGCGCCAATGGTGCGACAATATGTCTTCTGGAGTGCATCGAAGATGTCGCGTAGGCTCGCCTCCTCTTTGCCGATGAACAGGTCGCCGGCACGGAAGGTCGTATCAAGATCGGCATTGGTCAAGCCGTAGTGATTGATCGACAGGTCTACGGGCGCAGGGCGCTGCCACAACCCCAACGGGTCGAGCTTGGCAGCCTGATGGCCGCGCATACGATAGGCCTGGATCAGTCGCAGAACTTCAACCTGCTTCTTCTCGTGTTCACTGCTCACGCTCCCGGCGGAAACCGGTTGGGCGCGGCGCTGGTTCTTTGCCAGCAATACGAAATGGTCGCGGATTGTCGAGTGCGATACATCAGTAGCGGTGCTGCCGTCGGCTGGCAACTTCTGGAAGTAAGTGCGCCACTCTTCTGGCACAGCGTTAGGGTCGTGCAGGTAGAGCTCGTAGAGCTCTTCCACATATGCAGCGTTACCACCTGAAAGGTGGGCGCTATCCCACATGCGCTGCATCACGCTTTCTTGCATGCTTGGTCACCCTCGATTAGGGGACTGATCGGCGAGAGCCACAGCAAACCTGGAAAAGTCCGAATAAAGCGACTGAACCACGCCACTTGGATCCTGCTGATTTTCCGGGTACCAGCCCGGAAAGCCCCTGCTGGTCTCATATCTTCATAGGTATGAACGCGGGCTTTGTGGGCCCTTGTTCGGGTTTACCTCAGTGCGGGCTCTCCACCCGCACCTCGGCTTACTGCAGGTACAACACTTTGTATCAGGTACCGCTTTGCAGCAGCATGTTACGTACGTGACCGATTGCCTTGGTCGGATTCAGACCTTTCGGGCAAACGTTTACGCAGTTCATGATCCCGCGGCAGCGGAATACACTGAACGGGTCATCCAGGGACGCCAGGCGCTCCTGAGTCTTGGTGTCACGGCTGTCGGCCAGGAAGCGGTAGGCCTGCAGCAGTGCGGCGGGGCCCAGGAACTTGTCCGGGTTCCACCAGAACGACGGGCAGGAAGTCGAGCAGCAAGCGCACAGGATGCACTCGTACAGGCCGTCCAGCTTGTCACGTTCTTCAGGCGACTGCAGACGCTCGATGGCCGGGGCCGGCGTGTCGTTCTGCAGGAATGGCTTCACCTTCTCGTACTGCTTGTAGAAGATGCTCATGTCGACGACCAGGTCACGAATGACCGGCAAGCCTGGCAGCGGGCGCAGAACCAGCTTGCCCTTTTTGACCACACCCGACAGCGGGGTGATGCAGGCCAGCCCGTTCTTGCCGTTCATGTTCATGCCATCGGAACCGCACACGCCTTCACGGCACGAGCGACGGTACGAGAAACCCTCGTCCTTTTCCTTGATCAGCGCCAATACATCGAGAACCATCAGGTCCTTGCCGCCGGTATCGACGTCGAACGACTCCATCTTGGGCGCCGAGTCGGTGTCGGGGTTGTAACGATAAACTTCGACTTTCAACATAGCAGCCACCCTTAGTAAGTCCGGATTTTTGGCTCGAAGGCCGGTACGGTCTTCGGCGCAAAGTTGACGCCGCGCTTGGCAACGCGCTTCACACCCGGGTAGTACAGGGTGTGGCACAGCCAGTTTTCGTCGTCACGGTCTTCGAAGTCTTCACGGGCGTGAGCGCCGCGGGACTCTTTACGGGCTTCGGCCGCGATGGCGGTAGCTTCGGCAACTTCCAGCAGGTTCTGCAGCTCCAGCGCTTCGATACGCGCGGTGTTGAAGGCCTGGGACTTGTCGTTGATCTTGACATTGGCGATGCGGTCACGCAGGCCGGCCAGCTGCTCGATACCCTTCTGCATGTATTCGCCAGTACGGAATACACCGAAGTAGTTCTGCATGCAGCTTTGCAGTTCGCGCTTGAGGCTGGCAACGTCTTCGCCAGTGGAGCGCTCGTTGAGCTTGTTCAGGCGGTTCAGGGCAACATCGATGTCGGTGTCGCTGGCGTCGAGGTGCTCGATGCCGTCGCTCAGCGCCTTCTCCAGGTGCAGGCCGGCAGCACGGCCGAACACCACCAGGTCGAGCAGCGAGTTGCCGCCCAGGCGGTTGGCACCGTGAACCGATACGCACGCCACTTCACCTACGGCGAACAGGCCAGGGATGATGTGATCCTTGCCTTCTTCGTCCATGGTGATGGCCTGGCCATGAATGTTGGTGGCAACGCCACCCATCATGTAGTGGCAGGTCGGAACGACCGGCACCGGCGCGACGACCGGGTCGACGTGGGCGAAGGTCTTGGACAGTTCGCAGATACCTGGCAGGCGGCTGTGCAGCACTTCCTCACCCAGGTGGTCCAGCTTCAGCAGTACGTGGTCCTTGTTCGGGCCCACGCCGTTGCCGGCGATGATTTCCTTGACCATGGAACGGGCAACCACGTCGCGGCCGGCCAGGTCTTTCGCGTTCGGCGCGTAACGCTCCATGAAGCGCTCGCCGTGGGCGTTGATCAGGTAACCACCTTCGCCACGGCAACCTTCAGTGACCAGTACACCGGCGCCGGCGATGCCGGTCGGGTGGAACTGCCACATCTCGATGTCCTGCACCGGCACACCGGCACGCAGGGCCATGCCGATACCGTCACCGGTATTGATCAGGGCGTTGGTGGTAGAGGAGTAGATACGCCCCGCACCGCCAGTGGCCAGAACGGTAGCCTTGGCCTTGATGTACATGGTTTCGCCGGTTTCGATGCAGATCGCGATCACACCGACAAAGGCGCCGTCCTGGTTTTTCACCAGGTCAACGGCGTAGTACTCGTTGAGGAAGGTGGTACCGGCCTTCAGGTTGCCTTGGTACAGGGTGTGCAGCAGCGCGTGACCGGTACGGTCGGAAGCGGCACAGGTACGGGCGGCCTGGCCACCCTTGCCGAAGTCCTTGGACTGGCCACCGAACGGACGCTGATAGATGCGGCCGGTTTCGGTACGCGAGAACGGCAGGCCCATGTGGTCCAGCTCGAAGACCGCAGCCGGGCCTTCCTGACACATGTATTCGATAGCGTCCTGGTCACCGATGTAGTCGGAACCCTTGACGGTATCGTACATGTGCCAACGCCAGTCGTCGTTCGGGTCGGCCGAAGCGATGGCGCAGGTGATGCCGCCCTGGGCGGATACAGTGTGCGAGCGGGTCGGGAAGACCTTGGTGACTACGGCAGTCTTGTGGCCGCCTTGAGCCAGTTGCAGCGCAGCACGCATGCCTGCGCCGCCGCCACCGATGATGATGGCGTCGAAAGAAATGGTTGGAATGCTAGCCATGGATCAGATACCCCAGAGAATCTGCACACCCCAGACGAAGTAAGCGAACATCGCAACGCCGCATACCGCCTGGAACAGGAAACGTACCGCAGTTGCCGACTTGCCCAGCGCCATTGGCGTCAGGTAGTCGGTTGCAATGGTCCACATGCCGACCCAGGCGTGAGCGCCCAGGGCGACCAGCGCCAGCAAACTGAAGATACGCATCGCGTTATTGGAGAACAGACCGTGCCACTGGGCATAATCGATGCCCGGGTGCGCGGCGAGGTAACCGATCAGGAAAATGAAGTAAGCCGCGAGAACGACCGCAGATACGCGCTGCGCCATCCAGTCATAGAGGCCCGAACGCGAAAGGTTCGTGACGTTAGTTACCATATCCAAACTCCTGCAAGCACGATCACCACTACGGAAACAGCGATGATGATTTTCGAGCCCAGTCTTCCGCCTTCCAGCGTCTCACCGATGCCCATGTCCATAATCAGATGGCGCACGCCGGCAACCAGGTGATACAGCAAGGCAGACAGGAGACCCCACGCCACGAACTTGGCCAGCGGGCTGGTCAAGCACGCCTTCACCTCACCGAAACCTTCCTCGGAACCCAGGGATTTACCCAATGCGTAAAGCATGAAGGCCAGGCCCAGGAAGAGGATGATGCCGGATACACGGTGGAGGAATGACGTTACGCCGGTAATGGGGAGTTTGATGGTCCTTAGGTCTAGGTTTACAGGTCGTTGGCTTTTCACGGCTTTTTTCACACTGAAGAGCCCCTAGCGAATCAGGGCAAAGTTGTTGGTAAGTGTACTGGTCAGGTACCCACCACCCAGGGAACGGCGACCCCAGCAGTTCGGGCTTGCAAGCCCCTGGCGGTCGGGTGCCGAGTATAGACAGTTAGGCTGCTTATGACAACGTGACGGGGTAGCCCAAATAGCGCATTGCCTTTAACGGACAAAAGGCGTAAATGGGCGACAAATTCGGGAAAAATCAGGCTTGAAAGCCTGTTTCAACAAGCCTTTAGGCAAATTGACATCTGAATTTATCCCTCTATAGTGGTGCGGGCCCTGCGTGGGGGGTCTGTCTGATGATTTCTAGCATTAATAGGAGGCCACATGGCTGACAAAAAAGCGCAGTTGGTCATCGAGGGCGCTGCCCCCGTCGAGCTGCCCATTTTAACCGGCACCGTTGGTCCTGATGTAATCGACGTCCGCGGGTTGGGGGCCACTGGTCACTTCACCTTCGACCCTGGTTTCATGGCGACCGCCTCGTGCGAGTCGAAGATCACCTACATTGATGGTGACAAAGGGATCCTGCTGCACCGCGGCTACCCGATCGAGCAACTCGCCGAACAATCGGACTACCTCGAAACCTGCTACCTGCTGCTCAACGGCGAATTGCCGAATGCCGAGCAGAAGGCCCAGTTCGTCAGCACCGTCAAGAACCACACCATGGTTCACGAGCAGCTGAAGTCCTTCTTCAACGGTTTCCGCCGCGACGCTCACCCGATGGCGGTGATGTGCGGCGTGGTCGGCGCCCTGTCGGCGTTCTATCACGACTCCCTGGACATCAATAACCCGCAACACCGCGAAATTTCTGCGGTGCGCCTGGTCGCCAAGATGCCGACCCTGGCCGCGATGGTTTACAAGTACTCCATGGGCCAGCCGATGATGTACCCGCGCAACGACCTGTCGTACGCGGAAAACTTCCTGCACATGATGTTCAACACTCCGTGCGAGATCAAACCGATCAGCCCGGTGCTGGCCAAGGCAATGGACCGGATCTTCATCCTCCACGCCGACCACGAGCAGAACGCTTCCACTTCCACCGTGCGTCTGGCCGGCTCGTCGGGTGCCAACCCGTTCGCCTGTATTGCCGCCGGTATCGCCGCACTGTGGGGCCCGGCCCACGGCGGTGCGAACGAAGCCGTACTGACCATGCTCGATGAAATCGGCGATGTCTCGAACATCGACACATTCATCGCCAAGGCCAAAGACAAGAACGACCCGTTCAAGTTGATGGGCTTCGGTCACCGCGTGTACAAGAACCGCGACCCGCGCGCCACCGTGATGAAGCAGACCTGCGACGAAGTCCTGCGCGAGCTGGGCATCAAGAACGACCCGCAGCTGGAACTGGCCATGCGCCTCGAAGAGATCGCCCTGACCGATCCGTACTTCATCGAGCGCTCGCTGTACCCGAACGTCGACTTCTACTCGGGGATCATCCTCAAGGCGATCGGCATTCCGACCAGCATGTTCACCGTGATCTTCGCCCTGGCACGTACCGTGGGCTGGATCTCGCACTGGAAAGAAATGCTCTCCAGCCCGTACAAGATTGGCCGCCCGCGCCAGCTGTACACCGGCGAGCCAAAACGCGACATCGCTGCACTGAAGGACCGCAAGTAAGCTTTAATCGCCGAACGCAAAAAGGCTGCCCTCGGGCAGCCTTTTTTATTCCCGCTTTTCCTGTACCGGCCTCTTCGCGGGCTTGCCCGCTCCCACAGGTACCGCACAGCGCTCAAAGGCTGTGCAGTACCTGTGGGAGCGGGCAAGCCCGCGAAGAGGCCGCTACAGGCAGTAGAAAACCTCAGTTTTTCTCGGCCCGCTCACGCAGCCCTTTCAGGGTATTGAACGGCGCATCCACCACGAACTTGTTGGCCACCATCGCCGGCACGCTACCACCCGGTTCGGTGTGCACCTGATAGGTTACTTCCGTGCTGTCACCCTTGGGCACCAGCTTCCAGAAGCCCTCAACTTTCGCCACCCGCACAAAGCCCTTTTCTTCCGGGACATAGGTCGGCTCTTCGACCAGGTTACGGGTCAGGCTGCCATCCGCGCCCTTGACCGTGGTGATGTGCAGCACGGAATCGCGCGGGGTCACCGGCCATGGCGTATTGAACTGGGTGTAGGTCCAGCTCTGGTCGCCTTCATGCTTGAGCAGCTTCTGTGACTTGCACTCGTGAATCCAGGCACAGGCACCGGTCACATCTTCCTGTAGCGCCTGCACCTTGGCCAGCGGCGCCTTGATCAGGGTAACCCCCTGGTAAGCCTTGTACTTGGAGCCGGCCACTTCGCTGAGGGAAATCTTGATGCCCTCCTCGTCCTTGGCCACCTGCCAGTTTTCAGCCCAGGCCGCAGGCGACAGCAGAACACCCACACCACACAGCAGTGCAATACGCTTGAACGATCTCATCATGTTTATCCTTGTTGTCGAAGATCCAGCCTGTCACGCCGCCGTCATCTGCTCCCACCAGCCAAGAATCCTGATTGCCTCGTCACGGTCACTGCCGCACACCTCGACATCCGCCTTGAAGCCGCCACACACCGCCGGCCGCTCAGCCTTGCCGAACAGATCGCAAAGGTTGGCAGCCGTCAGGTGCAGGCAGCGTTCGCCAGCCGGCTTGCCATTGGGCATGCGCGGCATCGCAGAAGTGATGGACGGGGCGATGCAGCAGGCACCACAGCCCTCACGGCAGTTCATGGCTATTCACCAAAATCAGGACTCCCTGGAACAAAACGGGACGAACGTCCCTGGATAGTAACCGCTCAAACAGTCGTTTGAAATTGCTGGCACGATGAAATCTGCCGTGACCAAGCAGTCAGCTCCCGGCTACTGCCGGTACTCGAAATCAATCGCTGCCCCTTCCACGTCATGACGGCTGTCATTGCGCAACTGCAGCTGCATTTCGTTATTGATCAGCCGGCCATTGAGCTGGAAGGGGCTGTCGCTGGTTTCCGGCTTTTCGGTAAACATTGGCGGCAGCAAAGGCTTGCGCCGCTGGATAGGCGACGGGGTGCCGACATCCGGCTCCAGGGCGTTGACCATATCGACGGGCAGGCTGAGGTCCAGCTTGGGCTTGGGCAGGGGCTTGGCCACCGCTTTGCTGGTCGGTTTATGCGCCTTGGCCTTGCTGCTGGCGGCCTTTTTTACCACCCGCTTCTGCGCGGGCTTGGCTGCCACCTTTTTTTGCACGGGCTTGCCTTGGGCTGCCTGCGCCTGGCTTGCCGGCTGCGCGGCCAAGGCTGGGCTGCCCGGGTAGCAGAGCGTTGCAAGGCACAAGATCAGGGCAAAACAGCGCAAGACATTCATGGCAAATGGACAGACTGGCAAGAAAGGTGCGTATGCTCCATGTTCCACAGCCGGCTGGCAAGCCTTACAAAAGTGTGAGCCCAGGCTCCCTGCACAACTGCTGAGCCAACAAACCGAGCGTAATCACGGCCCGCTCGGCTTCCTTGTTCCACGGGATGCCACAGTTAAGGCGGATGCAGTGGTTGAACTGTTCTGTATTACTGAATATTAACCCCGGCGCGATGCTGATGCCCTGCTCCAGCGCCCGCACATGCAACTCCTGAGTATTGACCCGCCCGGGCAGGCTTATCCAGAGGATGAAGCCGCCCGTCGGCCGGGTCATCTGGGTACCCTCGGGGAAGTGCTGCTGGACCGCCAACTGGTAGGCGCTGAGGTTCTTGCGATACTCCTGGCGGATATAGCGCAGGTGGCGGTCGTAGCCACCATTTTCCAGGTAAGCCGCTACACCCATCTGCGTCACGCTACAGGCCGAATGGGTGGTGAAGGTCTGCAGGCGCTGAATTTCGTCCTGGTAGCGCCCGGCGATCATCCAGCCAACACGCACACCCGGGGACAGGGTCTTGGAAAAGCTTGAACAGTAGATCACTCTGTCCAGCCGGTCGTACGCCTTCAACGCCTTGGTCTTGCCTTGCTCGAACATCAACTCGCCATAGATGTCGTCCTCGACGATCTGGATGTCGAAATCCGACGCCAGGCGTAACAGTTGCTTCTGCCGCTCTTCCGGAACAGTGCCGCCCAACGGATTGCTCAGCCGGGCGGTAAGCACCAAGGCCTTGATCGACCACTGGTTGGCCGCCAACTGCAAGGCTTCAAGGCTAATACCGGTGGACGGGTCGCTGGGGATTTCGATCACCTTCAGGCCCAGCAGGTCGGCCAGTTGCAGCAAGCCGTAATACGTCGGCGACTCGGCAGCGATCAGATCGCCCGGGCGGGTCAGCACACGCAGCGACATTTGCAGGGCATCAACGCAGCCATGGGTCACGATCACTTCACGCGGGTCGACCAGCACGCCGGCATCGCGCATGCGAATGGCGATCTGCCGTCGCAGCGGCTCGAAACCGGGGCTGAACATGTAACTAAAGGCGCGCGGGCTGTGAAAGCGGGTGACCTTGGCAATCTGCTGGTGCAAGGCACGGACCGGCAGGTAGTCGACATGCGGCACCGCAGCGCCGAACGGGAACACGCCATCACGGCGGGCCTCAGTCAGCACTTGCTGGATGATGCTGGCGCGAGTGACCAGGCCGGGGCGCTCCACCCGGGCAATGTCCGGGGTTTGCGCGGTCAGGGCCGGCGTCTGGTGCACGTAGTAGCCAGATTGTGGCCGCGCGCGGATCAGCCCTTGGTCTTCAAGGTTGGCATAGGCCTGCAGCACCGTGGCATGGCTGACATTGAGCTGGGCGCTCATCTTGCGCACGGAAGGTACCCGCTCGCCTGGCTGGTAGACACCGCGACGGATGTCATCGGCCAGTTGCTGGGCGATACGCTGGTACAGCAACAGGTTGGTCATGGCGGCAGGCTCGTTGTTCTTGTACGGCTCAGTGACGGTAGAGGATACCGTAACAGTTGCAAAGTGTACTGGGACAGATGGCGTGCTCGCCACAACATCTTAGGCGCCTGCCAGATCGAGCGCCGCCCGCGCGGCGCATCGCGAGCTGCGCTCGCTCCCACGTTTGTTTCGGGCCAATTATTCCTGAGGGATTTGTGCGCGAACGCTCTGGCGCACGGCTCGATATTGTGCCGTACACACCAGGCGGTCGCGCGCGCCTGCCACAAGCGTTACTGGCCCGAAACAAACGTGGGAGCGAGCGCAGCTCGCGATGCGCCGCGCGGGCGGCGCTCGATCTCATAGGCGCAGACAATGCCGAGGCAAACACCCCAGCCTCACCGCGCCGGCGCGAGCTTGCCCTTGTCGTCGGAGAACACGATCTCCACCCGGCGGTTCTGCGCCCTGCCCCGCTCCGAGGCATTGGCCTCGATCGGGTACTGGTCACCATAGCCCTCGACCTGCAGACGCTTTTCGTCGATACCCAGGTCCACAAGCATGTCGGCCACGGCCTGCGCCCGGTCGCGCGACAGCTTCAGGTTGTCCTCGGCCGCGCCAGTGCTGTCGGTATAGCCCTCGATCCGCACCACCCGCCGCGGGTTGAGCTGAAGGAACTGCACCAGCTTGAGCACGGTGCGGCTGGCCGAATTCTTGAGGTCGGCCCGGCCAGTATCGAACAGCACGTCACCCAAGGTCATTACCAGGCCACGGTCAGTCTGCTCCGAAGCCAGTGCAGCGATCTGCGACTCGACCCACTTGCCCTGCTGCTGCACGCTGGCCAGCTTGGCCTCGCGCAACGCCAGCTGCAGGCGCTGACGCTCAAGGTCAAGCTTGGCCTGGCGCTCCTGGCTCAGCGCCAGCTTGGCATGCTCACTGGCAATTTCGCTGTAGCGCTGGCTAAGGTAGGCGTAATGACGCACATCGGAACCGGTGCCGATGTAGCTGGACAGGCGCTCGGCACGGGCCAGCGACTCGCCTGCGCGGATAACGTCCCGTGGCGCACTGCGCAGCACATCGGAATCATCCTTGACCTTGGCGAAGGTGGCACTGGCTTCATCCAGCGCGGCAGAGCTGCGCTGGCTGGCGCAACCTTGCAAACCTGCGGCCAGCACCAGCAACGCCAGCGCGGCCAATGGCGTACGGCGGATCATGGCTGCACCTCCAGTTGCTTGCGCAAGCGCTTGACCCGCGACTGTAGCAGTTGCAACTGCTCTTCACTCTTCTGGTTCAGTACCTGCGCCTCGGCCAGACGAGCATCCAGTTCGGCCTGCTCGGCACGCATGCGCGCGTCGCGGTAGTCTTCAGTCAGCATATTGGCCCGGGCCCGGGACAGCTTGTCTTCAGCCAGTTTGAGCGTTTCGACCTGCTCGGTGGCACCTACGGCCTTGGCCTGTTCCAGTGCCTGTTCGGAAATGCGCATCTGCTCGTCAGGGGCCGGGTCGTTGGCGCAGCCAGCCAGGCCGAGCACGGCCAAGGCAAGGATTAGTGGTTGGGTTCTCACGCAATCTTCCTAGTGTTTGGGGGCGTCCGCCGGCACCTGCAACTGCGCTTTCCAGCGCTCGACATTACGTTGCAGGACGGCCTCGGACGCACCGGAGATCGGCAATTCTGTCAGTTTTTTCGCCAATTGCCCACGCAACCAGCTGTCATTGCATGCCGAGTTGTGCGAAAGGGCCAGGTACAGGCCTGGCCGATCCACCGGCAGGCCACGGGCGATCAGGTCATTGTTCATGCCCAGGCTCTGGGCCATGGCCATGCCCGAATAGCGGCCGGCGAGCACGTAGTCCACCTGGCCAAGCACCAGCTTCTGGAACGCCTGGGTCAGGTTCTGCGCCGGCACCAGCTTCAGCTGGGCCTTGGCAAACGCGGTAAAGGCCGGGGTCAGGCGCGCGCGCTCAGACAAGCTGCCCTGGTATTTGGCCAGGTCCGCCGGGCCATCGAAAGTCAGCTCGGCGTCGTGGCGTGTCCACACCAGGTACTCGTTGAGCTGAAGGGGTGGGTGGATGTAGTCCAGCGCGGTCAGCTGTTCGACCTGCATGGGCGTATCGAGCAGCAAGTCCATACGCCCGCTGCGCACTTCCTCCAGGGCCTGATCGCGACGGCCTGCATTCAGTACTTCTACCTTCACACCCAGCTCGCCAGCGACCTGGCGCAATAGGTCCACGTTGGCACCGATCAGGTGTTTCGGGTCTTTCGGGTCTTGCCACGAATAGGGCGGCGCATCGGGGCTGCCGGTTGCCACCAGGCGCTCGCATTTGCCTGCTGCCATGGCCAATGGCGAAGCCAACACTGCCATGCATGCCAGCACCCTGCCCGTTCCGCGCAACGTCATCCCTCACTCCTCAACCCATAAAAAAACCCGACCCTCAATGCGAGGGCCGGGTTCTTTATAAGTGAAGCAGGCGGATCAGACCAGCTTTTCCAGCTCCGGAACCGCTTCGAACAGGTCAGCGACCAGGCCGTAGTCGGCCACCTGGAAGATCGGCGCTTCTTCGTCCTTGTTGATCGCAACGATCACTTTGGAGTCTTTCATGCCGGCCAGGTGCTGGATCGCGCCAGAGATACCGACGGCGATGTACAGCTGCGGCGCAACGATCTTGCCGGTCTGGCCGACCTGCATGTCGTTCGGCACGAAGCCTGCGTCAACCGCAGCACGCGAGGCACCGACGGCAGCGCCGAGCTTGTCGGCCAGGCTGTACAGGTGCTTGAAGTTGTCACCGTTACCCATGCCACGGCCGCCGGAAACGACGATCTTGGCAGCGGTCAGCTCAGGGCGGTCGGACTTGGCCAGCTCTTCACCAACAAAGGCCGAAATGCCAGCGTTGTGCGCAGCGCCAACCGCTTCAACAGCGGCCGAGCCACCTTCGGCGGCGACTGGGTCGAAGCCGGTGGTACGCACGGTGATGACCTTGACCGAAGCGCTCGATTGCACGGTGGCAATGGCGTTACCGGCATAGATCGGGCGCTTGAAGGTGTCGGCGGACTCGACCGAGATGATCTCGGAAATCTGGTCCACGTCCAGCAGCGCGGCAACGCGCGGCAGGATGTTCTTGCCGTTGGTGGTGGCCGGGGCCAGCACGTGGCTGTAACCCTTTGCCAACTCGACAATCAGCGGCGCGACGTTCTCTGGCAGAGCGTGGGCGTAGGCGGCGTTATCGGCAACCAGCACCTTGGCCACACCAGCGATCTTGGCAGCGGCTTCAGCAACGCCACCAACGTTCTGGCCAGCGACCAGCACGTGTACATCACCACCGACCTTGGCGGCAGCAGCGACAGTGTTCAGGGTGGCCGGGGCTACGGCACCTTTCTCGTGTTCAGCGACAACCAGGATAGTCATTTAGATTACCTTCGCTTCGTTCTTCAGCTTCTCGACCAGTTCGGCCACCGATTTGACCTTGATGCCAGCGCTGCGGGCAGCCGGGGCTTCAACCTTCAGGGTCTTGTTGGTGGAGGCGAGGGAAACGCCCAGCGCATCTGGAGTAACGGTTTCCAGTGGCTTTTTCTTGGCCTTCATGATGTTCGGCAGCGACGCGTAGCGTGGCTCGTTCAGGCGCAGGTCGGTGGTGACGATGGCTGGCAGGTTCAGCGATACGGTCTGCAGGCCACCATCGATTTCACGGGTGACGTTCAGCTTGTCGCCAGCGACTTCGACCTTGGAGGCGAAGGTGCCCTGTGCGTAGCCGGTCAGCGCAGCCAGCATCTGGCCGGTCTGGTTGTTGTCGCTGTCGATGGCCTGCTTGCCAAGGATGACCAGCTGCGGCTGCTCCTTGTCGACAACGGCCTTCAACGCCTTGGCCACAGCCAGGGAGTTCAGCTCGTCAGCAGCCTCTACCAGGATGGCACGGTCGGCACCCAGGGCCAGGGCGGTACGCAGTTGCTCCTGGGCAGTGGTCGGGCCGACGGACACGACGACGATCTCGGTCGCAACGCCTTTCTCTTTTAGGCGTACGGCTTCTTCCACGGCGATTTCGCAGAAGGGGTTCATGGACATCTTGACGTTAGCAAGGTCGACGCCGGAGTTGTCCGCTTTGACGCGAACCTTGACGTTGTAGTCGACCACTCGTTTGACAGCTACAAGAACCTTCATGGATTCCTCGTTACTCTCCGGTGAATAGATAGTCGCCTGGGGCAGAGCCCGGCGATGCGCGTGGGTACAAGGGCACCTCTAAAAACGTATCGGGAGCCAGTATCTTCAGCGTGACCGAACAGTCTTGTCCGGACTCTTGCGACAAATACTCACGGGTCATTTTCTGTCGTGGCGTGTAAACTCCACTACAAACCGGCCCAAGGCCGCAAAACCCTGCTCCACACCTGGTCTTTAGAGGTGTACCTGCGCCCGGCTGCAAGCCTACGGCGAACGTAAAACCGCTCGTATCTTGACCGTAACACCCCATCCGGTCAATACGGCAAATCGGTCACCCTCCAGCCGCGTTCCTGTGATTTTACTGGCCTGCGGCAAATTCAAACAAACGTTTGTATTGGACCCGCCAAGTGGTGTAGATATAATGCGCGGCCAAGACAAAACGGTGTAGTCCGTCATTTGCGCAGCTACAGTTTCGCTCCCGTGATGAGCCACTGCGCGCAAGCACCCAATAAGACAAAGCAATAGCACGAGCCTTGATGAGTAGGAGAGAACCAGTGGAACGCGAATACATGGAATTCGACGTGGTCATCGTCGGCGCCGGCCCGGCGGGCCTGTCCGCCGCCTGCCGCCTGAAGCAGAAGGCCGCCGAAGCCGGTAGCGAAATCAGCGTCTGCGTGGTGGAAAAAGGCTCTGAAGTCGGCGCCCACATCCTCTCCGGCGCGGTGTTCGAACCCCGTGCGCTGAACGAGCTGTTCCCTGACTGGAAAGAGCTCGGCGCCCCGCTGAACACCGAAGTGAAGCGCGACGACATCTATGTGCTCAAGGATGCCGGCAGCGCCACCAAGGTGCCTGACCTGTTCGTGCCCAAGACCATGCACAACCATGGCAACTACATCATCTCGCTGGGCAACCTGTGCCGCTGGCTGGCCCAGCAGGCCGAGAACCTGGGCGTGGAAGTCTACCCGGGCTTCGCCGCCCAGGAAGCGCTGTTCGATGAAAACGGCGTGGTGCGCGGCATCGTCACGGGTGACATGGGTGTGGACCGTGAAGGCCACCCCAAAGATGGCATGTACACCCCGGGCATGGAGTTGCGTGGCAAGTACACCCTGTTCGCCGAAGGTTGCCGTGGCCACATCGGCAAGCAGCTGATCAAGCGCTTCGACCTCGACAACGAGTCCGATGTCCAGCACTACGGCATCGGCCTGAAAGAAATCTGGGAAATCGACCCTGCCAAGCACGAACAGGGCCTGGTGGTGCACACCGCCGGCTGGCCGCTGGATGTGGTGGCCAAGGACAACACCGGTGGCTCGTTCCTCTACCACCTGGAAAATAACCAGGTGGTGGTCGGCCTGATCGTCGACCTGTCCTATGCCAACCCGTACCTGTCGCCGTTCGACGAATTCCAGCGCCTCAAGCACCACCCGGTGATGAGCCAGTACCTCGAAGGCGGCAAGCGTATCAGCTACGGCGCCCGCGCCATCTGCAAGGGCGGCCTGAACTCGCTGCCGAAGATGGTCTTCAACGGCGGCGCCCTGATCGGCTGCGACCTTGGCACCCTGAACTTCTCGAAGATCAAGGGCAGCCACACCGCGATGAAGTCGGGCATGCTCGCGGCCGAAGCAGTAGCAGACGCACTGATCGCTGGCAGCGAGGGTGGCGATGCGCTGAACACTTACGTTGATGCCTTCAAGGCCAGCTGGCTGCACGAAGAACTGTTTGCCAGCCGCAACTTTGGCCCGGCGCTGCACAAGTTCGGCCCACTGCTCGGTGGTGCGTTCAACTATGTTGACCAGAACTGGTTCGGCGGCAAGCTGCCGTTCACCCTGCACGACACCAAGCCGGACTACGCCTGCCTCAAGCTCGCCGCCGATTCGAAAAAGATCGACTACCCGAAACCGGACGGCAAGCTCAGCTTCGACAAGCTCAGCTCGGTATTCCTCTCCAGCACCAACCATGAAGAGGAACAACCTTGCCACCTGAAGCTGACCGACCCGAACGTACCGATCGCCAGCAACCTGCCGCTGTACGACGAACCGGCCCAGCGCTACTGCCCAGCGGGCGTGTACGAGGTGGTCACCCAGGAAGACGGCAACAAGCGCTTCCAGATCAACGCGCAGAACTGCGTACATTGCAAGACCTGCGACATCAAGGACCCGGCCCAGAACATCACCTGGGTCACCCCTGAAGGCGCTGGCGGGCCGAACTACCCGAACATGTAACGCCCCTGCCCTTGTTGCAACAGAAAGCCCCCGGGTCTCATGAGCCGGGGGCTTTTTGTTAACTGCCACTATCAGGCAGTACGCACTTCCTCGAAGAGCTCTGGATGGCGATCCAGCAGTTTGAACAGTTTGACCAGCGCCACTGGCGGCGTGGTCTTGCCGTTTTCATAACGGGAGAATGCATTGACCCCACCACCGAAAATTTCCCCAGCCTCTCGCTGATCAAGGTCGAACTTCCTGCGCATGGCAACAATGAAACCTGGATCGACAACGGCCGCATTGACCTTGCGCTCAAACGCCGTCATCAGATCACTCATACGCTGTGCCTCGTCCATGCTCAGCACCGCTTCACCACAGGCCGGGCAGTAGTCACCCGAGATCTCCGGGATGACGGTCGACTCACCTTTGTAGCGATAAGGCATGTCTCGAGACTGCGCGACCAACTCTGCGCCTCCACACAGGGGACATTTCATTTCAAAGCTCCTTGAAAGATACGATGAGCAAATCGTCGATCACTGTCAGCTTGAGGTAGGCTCTGCCACCGGCGGTTTGCGCCCGATAGACATCCTGCCAGACCCGGTGATCGTGGTAGCTCGTCATGCTTTTATGGAAGTCGCGCGGCGATAGCCTGCGGACGACATCCAACATGTCATAGGGACGTAGCCCAAGTGACCGCGCCCCCAAGGCCGCCGCCTGGGTAGTACGGACCTTGCCCTGGCTCAACAAGGTTTGCAGCCGATCCAGCGGGCAGTGAGGCGTTCTCTTTTCCATGAGAAATTAACCTTCCAGGTTAAATTTGGCTAATAGGTTATTTCAATAACCCCCACCCGGAAGTCTGCTTCAGCCTGCAAAACCCCCTATCCAGTCATTTGTCACCGCACATGATCGGTATCGGCTCCGCCGCAAATACCAATGGCTCACGTCGCCCGAAATACAAGGCCGTCAGCAACCCTACCGCGCCCATGATCAGACAAAACCCGACACACACCCACGGGTTCCACGGCATCAGGGCAATCAGCGCCAAGGGCGTGGTGCTGGCCCACAGGGCGTAGGCCACGTTGTAGGTAAAGGAAATGCCCGACACACGGATTTCGGCCGGGAACAGCCCGACCATCACCGACGGCACCACCCCCACCACACCGCAGCTCAACCCCGCCAGCGCGTAGGCCAGCCAGTTCATGCCCCACTGCCCAATCAGGCTGGCGTACAACGCG
Source organism: Candidatus Pseudomonas phytovorans (assembly GCA_029202525.1). Lineage (NCBI taxonomy): Bacteria > Pseudomonadati > Pseudomonadota > Gammaproteobacteria > Pseudomonadales > Pseudomonadaceae > Pseudomonas > Candidatus Pseudomonas phytovorans. The sequence goes on along the minus strand of CP119325.1, from coordinate 2,443,639 downwards.
CCGATACCCAGCGGCAACAGCACGCTGTAGAGCATCAGCGCACGCCAGGCGCCCACGCGGTCAACCAGCAACCCGGCCAGCACGCAGCCAATATTGAGGAAGACGATACCCACGCTGCTCAGGGCGAAGGTGTGTCCGGCGCTCATGCCGAAGCGCTGCTGCATCACCGTCGGGGTAATCACCACCAGCACCACCACCGCTGAGGTCAGCACACAGGTCAGCAATGCGGCCGGGATCAACGCCCGGCGGTGTTCGCTCAGTACCCGCCGCAACGGGAACTTCACCGGTTGCTCCTGACGTGCGCGCAGGGCCAGGAACACCGGCGTTTCGCTGAGCCAGCGACGCAGCCACACGCCAATCACGCCAAACACTCCACCCAGCAGGAACGGGTAGCGCCAGGCGTAGTCGAGGATTTCCTGCGGCGTGAACACCTGCGCCAACAAGGTCGCGGTCAGCGCCCCCAGCAGGTAGCCGAAGGTCAGCCCGGCCTGCAGGAAGCCCAGTGCGTAGCCGCGCCGCCCGTCTGGCGCGTGCTCGGCAACGAAGGTCCAGGCACTCGGCACCTCACCGCCCACAGCCGCACCCTGGAAGATCCGCAGCGCCAGCAGAATCAGCGGCGCGGCATAGCCGATGTCGGCATAGGTCGGCATCACGCCGATCAGCAGGCATGGCAGGGCCATCATCAGGATGCTCAGGCTGAACACCCGTTTACGCCCCAAGTGATCGGCAAAGTGCGCCATCAGGATGCCGCCCAGCGGCCGCGCCAGGTAACCGGTGACGAAGATGCCAAAGCTTTGCAGCAGGCGCAGCCACTCGGGCATTTCAGGCGGGAAGAACAGTTGGCTGAGGGTCAGCGCAAAAAACACGAAAATGATGAAATCGTAGATTTCCAGCGCGCCGCCCAATGCAGCCAGGCCCAGGGTCCGGTGATCGCCGCGGCTGAACCGGGGCGGGCGAGCGGTATCGATGGCAGTCATGGCAGGGTCCGCAAATCGGCAAAGGGCAAGAGGATAGCAAATAGCTGCCCCGTTGCCCTGCCCCTGCCCCTGCGCCGCTAGCGGTTGAACACCGTGTGCGCGAAATTGGCCCGCGGCCGTGGCCGCACCGCAGTAGCCGGCATGCTGCCCGGCAACGGCAGTTTGCCGATCAGCAGTGGCGCGTCGATGATTGCCATGAACGACTCCAGCGCCTCGTTATCAGGCACCTGCGGCAGGCTCAGGCTGACCGACTGGCGCTCGGTCTGCGGCACCGAGGGCACTTTCAACTGACTGGAGTGGTAAAGAAGCGCGTGCTGGATCTGCGTGCTGACGCGGCAGAAGCGCGCCAGGTCGACCCCGGCATGATTGGCCAGCTCGATATTGCCCAGCAGCAAGTGAAATGGCTGCAAGGCGCAATGCACCAGGCGCTGCAGCTCCTCGAAGCTCTCCACGGGGGCTATCCGGTAATAGCCCAGGCCGTTGAGCAGCCGTTCCAGCTGCAGCCGCTGGCATGGGTGTGCGTCGGCAATAAGGATGCGCAGGGTCTTGTTTGCCATGGTGGGACCTGGGCAGTTGGGTAATGGGTACGCTCCATGACCATACTGCGCCGGTAACGGCTACTGCCAAGGCCAAGCCTGGCAGCGGTCTTCTTTGATAGAAGTCGGGAAAAGCGCATAAATCAAGTGATTGAGTGACGGAATTTGCATTTTCCTTTAACCCTTGCGGGGTACACCACACCCTAAACCCAGGCGCTCGCGCTTCGTATAAAAAAGGCCCATGCCCCAAGGCATCGCCTCATATATTCTCGGAGTAGCATGATGTTTCGCCCTGCCCTAGCTTTTTTCGCCCTGACCTTGTCCAGCGTCGCATGGTCCGCCGAGCCCTGTTCGGTGGACATCCACAGCACCGACCAGATGACCTACGACCTGAAGACGATCACCGTACCGCAGGCCTGCCAACGCTTCACGGTGAACCTGCATCACACCGGCACGATGCCCAGGAACATCATGGGTCACAACTGGGTACTGGCCAAACAGGAAGACATCAAAGGCGTGACCACCGATGGCGCCACGGCAGGTGAAGCCAATAACTACATCCAGCCGGGAGACAAGCGCGTGCTCGCCCATACCCGGCTGATTGGTGGGGGTGAAAAGGATTCGGTCACCTTCGACACCGGCGCGCTGCAGGCAGGCCAGGCGTACACATTCTTCTGCTCCTACCCTTTCCACTCGACCATGATGAAGGGCGCTCTTGCATTTGGCACACCGTCGGGCAGCTGACGCGACCGGAACGCGGGCCGCGTAGCCGGGCATGCGCTCAGGCCTCGGCCCACTCGCGCATGCGCAGCCGGCAATGTTTCATGGCGTTGACGATGTGCTTTTCCACCATGGCCTTGGACAGACCCAGGCGCGTGGCAATTTCGCCATGCGACAGGCCTTCGAGCTTGCGTAGCAGAAAGCACTGTCGGCAGGTCTCGCCCAATTCTGCCACCGCACGTTGCAGCAACGCCAGGCGCTCTTCCTGGCGGCAGACGCCGTGCACGGGCGCGACAAAGAATCGCTCGTCGGTTTCCAGTATTTCCAGGGACTCGGCGCGACGGACCTTGCTGCGCCGATGGCCATCGGTGACCAGGTTCAGGGCGGTGCGATACAGGAAAGCGCGGGGATGGGAGATCTGCGTGTCGTCAGCCCGTTCGAGCACCCGCAGATAGGCTTCCTGAGCAATATCCTCGGCAGCATGCCGGCTGCCGAGGCGCGAACGAAGGTACCCGACCAGTTCACGGTAGTAATGCTCGAGCAGCACACCCGAAGACGGCATCGAAGCGCTTTCCCTGTTTTCCGATGATTTTAGAAATTCGATGCAGGCCATGTAATGGCACAGCAGGCGCACAAACTATAATAATTCTCATCAAGTTTAAAGACGTTGTTACATTTCCCCCGCCCGCAAGGGGCGCTACACGCTAAATCCGTCCGTAGCGCTTTCGTTTAATCGGCAGCCTCCCTAGCTGATCCCTGGTGACAGCGGCCCTCTCATGGTCGGAATCCTGCATGATCCCTAAACGCCTTACCCGTCGCGCCGTAACCCTCGCGCTGAGCCTGATCCCGGTGGCCGCCTTCGCCACGTGGCAATTGCTGCCCGGCGAGGCCGATCAGCGGCCTTCCGTCAGCGTCAGCCGCGGCAGCATCGAATCCAGCGTTACCGCGCTGGGCACCCTGCAGCCCCGCCAGTACGTCGATGTCGGCGCACAGGCCTCCGGGCAGATCCGCACCTTGCTCGTCGAGGTAGGTGACACCGTCAAGCAGGGGCAGTTGCTGGTGGAAATCGACCCTGCCACGCAACAGGCCCGGCTGGATGCCGAACGTTATGCCATCCAGACCCTGAAAGCGCAGGTCGAGGAACAGCGCGCCGAGCATGTCCTGGCCGGCCAGCAGTTACGGCGCCAGCAGCGCATGGCCAGCGACGGCGCCACACGCGACGAGGATGTGCAGACGGCGCAGGCCAAGGTGCTGACGACCCAGGCGCGTATCGCCATGTACCAGGCGCAGATCCTCCAGGCGCAGGCCACGTTGCGCAGTGCAGAGGCCGAGCTTGGCTACACGCGCATCTATGCCCCGATCGGCGGCACGGTGGTGGCTGTCGATGCACGTCAAGGGCAAACATTGAACGCCCAGCAACGCACCCCACTGATCCTGCGGATCGCCAAGCTGTCGCCGATGACGGTCTGGGCCGAGGTCTCGGAAGCCGACATCGGCCAGGTCAAGGTCGGCATGCAGGCCTACTTCACCACCCTGGGCAGCGGCGGCAGGCGCTGGACCAGTACCGTCAGGCAGATTTTGCCGATTCCGCCCAAGCCGCTGGATCAGCTCAGCCAAGGTGGCGGCAGCCCGGTTGCCGCCGGTGGCGCAAGCGGCACCGGCACCGGGCGTGTGGTGCTCTATACCGTGCTGCTGGACGTCGAAAACGATGACAACGCACTGATGGCCGACATGACCGCGCAGGTGTTCTTCGTCGCTGGCGCCGCCAAGGATGTGTTGACCGTGCCCATCGCCGCACTACAGGGCCGCACCCAGGGCGAGGGGCTGCAGACTGCCCACGTGCTGACCGGCAAGGGCGACGTTCAGACGCGCCAGGTGCGCACCGGGCTCAGCGACCGCCTGCGCGTGCAGATACTCGAAGGGCTTGATGAAGGTGACAAGCTGCTGATCGGCCCTGTCGGCGGCGAGGGTTGACATGAGCACTGCGCTGATAGAACTGGTCGGCATCCGCAAATCCTACGGCGGCGGCGACAGCCCCAAGGTCGATGTATTGCGCGGCATTGACCTGAAGGTGCATGCCGGCGAGTTCATCGCCATCGTTGGCACCTCGGGCTCCGGCAAGTCGACCCTGATGAACATCCTCGGTTGCCTCGACCGCCCAAGCGCCGGGCATTATCGTTTCGCAGGCCAGGATGTTGCTTCCCTGAGCAATGACGAACTGGCCTGGTTGCGCCGCGAAGCGTTCGGGTTCGTGTTTCAGGGCTATCACCTGATCCCGTCCGCCTCAGCGCAGGAGAACGTGGAGATGCCGGCAATCTACGCCGGCACCAGCGCTGGCCCGCGTGCCGAAAGGGCGCAGGCCTTGCTGCAACGCCTCGGCCTGGGAGAACGCACCGGCAATCGCCCGCGCCAGCTTTCAGGTGGCCAGCAACAGCGGGTCTCCATCGCCCGGGCGTTGATGAACGGCGGCCACATCATCCTCGCGGACGAGCCCACGGGTGCGCTGGACAGCCACAGTGGCACCGAAGTCATGTGCCTGTTGAACGAACTGGCCGAGCAGGGCCATGTGGTGATCCTGATCACCCACGACCGCGATGTTGCCGCCCAGGCGCAGCGCATCATCGAGATCCGTGACGGCGAAGTGATCAGCGACAGTGGCGCCCACCAGGCGCCGCCACAGGCCCGCTCAGGCGCACTGCAGGCAGATGAGCTGGCACGGCGCCTGGAGGGCGCCGACAGCCAGGCCAGCCCTTGGCTGGGCGAAACCCGCGACGCGCTGCAGGCTGCCTGGCGTGTCATGTGGAGCAACCGCACACGCACCGCACTGACCTTGCTGGGGATCATCATCGGCGTCGCGTCGGTGGTGGTGATGCTGGCGGTGGGCGAAGGCAGCAAGCGTCAGGTGATGGCCCAGATGGGCGCGTTCGGTTCGAACATTATCTACATGAACGGAGCCGCTCCGACACCCCGCGCCCCACCCGGCGACGTACGCCTGAGCGACGTGCAGGCGCTAGCCGAGTTGCCACAGGTGAAATCCATCATGCCGGCCATGACGGTGGAAGCACAGGTACGCTTCGGCAATCGCGACCTGGAATCGACCATCGGTGGCTATAGCCCGGTGTTCCCTACCCTGATGAGCTGGCCGGTCAGCCACGGCAGCTTCTTCACCGAAAACGACCTGGCAACAGCCGCTACCGTGGCAGTCATCGGCTCTGAAGTGCGCAAGAAGCTGTTCGAGGACGGCCAGGACCCGATCGGCCAGTACATCCTCATCGAGAACGTGCCTTTCCAGGTGATCGGCGTGCTGGCCAGCAAAGGCTCCAGCGGCGCCAACCAGCGCAACGACCTGCGCATTGCCGTGCCGTACTCGGCAATATCCATACGCCTGTCCGGCACGCAACACCCGGAATACGTGATTATCGGCGCCGCCGACAGCACCCAGGTGCATGAAGCCGAACGGGCGATACGCCAGCTGATGCTGAGCCTGCACAATGGCATTGAAGACTTCGAGATCGACAACAGCGCGGCGATGATCCAGGCCGAAGCCGCAACGCGCAACGGGCTGTCGCTGATGCTTGGCGCAATTGCCGCCATTTCGCTACTGGTTGGCGGCATCGGCGTGATGAACGTGATGCTCATGACCGTGCGCGAACGCACCCGCGAAATCGGCATCCGCATTGCTACCGGCGCCCGACAACGCGACATCCTGCGCCAGTTTCTGACCGAGGCCGTGGTGCTTTCGTTGACCGGCGGCCTGATCGGCGTCTGCCTGGCGCTGCTGATCGGCGTGGTACTCAGCCTGGCCCAGGTGGCCGTGGCGTTTTCCGCCTTGGCGATAGTGGGTGCCTTCGCCTGCTCGGTCGCCACCGGCGTCATCTTCGGCTTCATGCCCGCGCGCAAGGCTGCCGCCCTCGACCCTGTCGCCGCCCTGACCAGTGAATGACCATGACCAGAACCCCGCTTTTTTTCCTGCTGCCGTTGCTGCCCCTGCTGGGCGCCTGCAGCCACACCCCTGCGCCATTGGACAGCGGCATCGCCGCACCCGCCAGTTGGCACACTCCGGCGGGTGGCACGGTTGCCTCGACGCAATGGTGGACAAGCTTCAACAGTGCTCAGCTCAGTCAACTGATCGAGCAAGCCAGGCAAGGCAGCCATGACCTGCGCGCCGCCATGGCCAGGGTCAGGCAAGCCCAGGCCGACCTGCGTATTGCCGGTGGCCCGCTGCTGCCGAGCCTCGACGCCAGCGCTGACGCCTATCAGCAACGCTTGCTGCGAGGCCAGGGCTACAGCGAACAGGACGCTTCCAGCTACAAACGCACCTACCGCTACTTCAACACCGCCCTGACAGCCAGCTACGAGCTGGACTTCTGGGGTGGTAATGCCGCCGCCCGTGACAGCGCCCGGTTTGGCCTGCAAGCCACTGCACTTGATCGCGATACGCTCGAACTGAGCCTTACGAGCAGCGTTGCCGAGACCTACCTCAGCGCCCTCGCCGCTCGCGAGCAGGCCCGCATCGCATCGCTCAACCTGGAAAATGCCGACAAGGTCCTGAACCTGGTGCGCACGCGATTCCAGGCCGGGTCATCGACGGCGCTGGAACTGGCCCAGCAAGAGAGCCTCGTGGCCAGCCAACAACGACAGTTGCCGCTCTACCAGCAGCAAGCACGCGATGCGCAAATCACCCTGGCAACCCTGCTTGGTGTGCCGGTGCAGGCAGTCGAGCTTGCCGATCAGCCTTTCGATCAACTGAGCGGCCCGAGCATTGCCGCCGGCATTCCCAGCCAGTTGTTGACCCGGCGCCCGGACATCGCTGGCGCAGAAGCGCGCCTGGCTGCGGCTCAAGCGGATGTAACCGTTGCGCGGGCGGCGCTGTTCCCCACGGTGAGCTTGACGGCCAGCCTGGCCACCGGCGATAGAAAAGCCATCGACCTGCTGCGCAACCCGGCGCTTAACCTGGGTGCCGGCCTGACTGCGCCCATTTTCAACAATGGCGCATTGCGCGCCACACGTGATCGCGCCATCGCTCGCCAGGAAGAGCTGCTGGAAGCCTATCGCGGCGTGCTGATCACCAGTTTCGGCGAAGTCGAGAAAGCCCTGAACAGCGTCGACGGCCTGGACCGCCAGACGCGCTGGCAGAACGAAGAGCTTGCCCAGGCCCAGCGCGCCTTCGACCTGGCCGAGAACCGCTATCGGGCCGGGGCCGAAGACCTGCTCAGCGTGCTGGAAGCGCAGCGCAGTCTGTTTACAGCACAAGCCGAGCGGGTACGGCTGCGCGAGGCACGGTTGCAGGCCAGTGTGGCGCTGTACAAGGCATTGGGCGGGGGGTGGATGGCGGGTACGACGCTGGATCTTCAGCGCCGGTGAAATCGAGCGCCGCCCGCGCGGCGCATCGCGGGACAAGCCCGCTCCCACATTTGTTGCAACGTGGCCATGCCTGTGGGCGGGGCGCTGTTAGCCTTGGTGCATGCCTTCAGACAGGCGAGGCGGCGGCAGCGCCAGCCTTGAGCTCGAACCGGCCTAACAAGGCCGACAACCATGGCCTCACAGGCATGGCCACGTTGCAACAAATGTGGGAGCGGGCTTGTCCCGCGAAGCGCCGCGGGGGCGGCGCTCGATTTCACAGGCGCTGAAAATGCTGCGTCAAACACCCCGACAACCCCCGCGACCCACCCCTTACCATCCCCTTCACAACCCATCACGCCGCGGCCCTGGCGCCAGATGGCGCGCATACCACGGCCGCTGCGGCACTCTGCCGGCCAAGCGATCGCCGTCTTCTTCAGGGCTGAAGATGACCTGCAGCGCCAGTTTCATGGTCTCGATGTCCAGTTTCCCGCTGCCACCCCCATTGCCCAGCCCCCAGGCACCGCAACCGTCTCGGGTCGGCCCCAGCCAGGGCTCGGCCACGCGCACCCAGCGCCCCGGCGCAAACCACGGGATGCCGTCGATCATCCGCGGTTTCACTTCCCCCGGGTGCGCCTGCTGGTGGGCCAGGTACCAATCGTTCAGGCGGTCGTCGATCCAGCCATGAAAAGCCCAGAACACGGGGTTCACATGAGAGGAAAACGGGTCGCCAAGGAAGTCGTTTTCGGCGCGGAACCAGCGCTCGGAAAAGTCGTAATTGCGCCGGCCGTAAGGCATCGGGTAGTCCGAATTCGGATCTCGCCCCAACGATGCCCAGCGCATGTGCAGCCAGTCGTGGATACCCAGTTCGATGCGCGAACCCAACTCCCCCAGACACAAGGTACTGAGGTACTCCGGGTCATGCAGCTGGGCCTCCCATAGCTGGAAGTTGGCGTGCAGCCCCTGGCTGCTCTTGACGTAGTACAGCCACTGGGTGAAGGCATCATCGCCAGCCGCCTGCCAGTTGGGCGGGACGCTGTAGCCGTCGCGATTGTCGAGGTAATCGAAGAACGCCTGAGCCCCATGCCCGATCGAAGGCCGTGCCGCAGGCAGGCTGGGCCAGGAACGCAGGTCCTGGACCTTGCGCACGCCATGCAGCATGTGCCGATGCATGAACAGAAAGTCCTCGCCGGAGCCGTTGCGATGGCGGTCATGCCCGCGGGCGTTGCGCTCCTTGCCCAACGGGCCGACCTGCCAACCCAGCGCCCGCACCATCTGCCGCCGTGATTCATCGATACGGTGCCAGCGATCGCGGCTGGCATGCCAGAGCTGATGGTAGTAGCGACGCTGTGGCGAGATAAGGTCTTCGTGCAGCGCCGCCACGAACGGCAGCCGCTCACGCGCCAGCACGAACGGTCGGCGGACGGCGACAAAGCCCGCCTGTGCGCCGGAGCGCCCTGCCTGGGTGCCTGCCAGGCGTACTTGCCCGCTCAGGGTTGCGCTGCCTCCGCCCTCGCTCCAGTCGCCCCATATTTCATCCAGCACGGCGTCGCAGTCATAGGCTTCGCCAGAGCCGGATATCAGCTTCAGGCGCACCGCCGGCAAGCGGTCCACAGCCAGCTGCCCGTACACCTGCAAGCCCTGGTCGCCATACGGCGCCGTGCCCAGATAGCCGCGCACTGCGCGGGCACCCTGCCCGACGTCGAGCAACAGCTGCTGTGGGCGGGCCAGCTCGGCCAGTGCCGGGTGATCGCCCGTCAGGCGCCAGTCCCAGATCCCGACCAGGCGTTCACCCAGCAGCGCATTGGGCAGGTCATCGACCGGTACAGCAGGTTCGTCACTGCTCAGCTCCGCTTCCTGGGCCCGCTCCCACTCCTGCCATGCGTAATAGCCGGCAGGCAGTGCTACACCGGCGGCAACCAGGCCTGCGAGGATCTTTCGACGTGACACTTTCATCCACTGTACTCATGACATGACTCCTGCTGCGAAAACGAATGGTCGACGAAGCGATTTAGAGGGTTGCTAAATTCTCTTGGCCTCGGCTCGTTTCACCCAGCAAGTTCGAACGGCATGGGGCCGTCGTACAGGCGGTCGAGTACGCAATGAAGAAACAGGCTTTGTTTTCCCGCAGATGGCCATGGGCACTGGCACTTCTGCTCGTGCTGCTGGTGGCCGCAGGCGCCTGGTGGTACTGGGTGTACCTTGCCCGGCACCCCTACGGTCGCGAGATCGAGCAGCGGGCCAACGACCTGCAGGCGCGCATACCGGCCCTGGATGCGCACCTCGACGTGCCGCTGAGCTATGGCACTGATGGCGAAGAAGCGAACCGCGACGGCCCGACCCAGTTCGACCTGGTGAAAGCCGGCAAGGGCCGCCTGAGCGGCGCCTCGATCGCGATCTGGTCATGGCCGGAATTCTGGAGCGGGCCCAACTGGCCACACCGCCCCACACCCGGGTTCGAGGCCGCGATGGCCAACGAACTGGAAGTGCGCTACCGGATCATCACCAGCATCGCCAAGGACTTCCCTGCACAGGCCGGCATCGCCTACACCCCGGCCGACTTCCGCCGCCTGGTCAGTGAAGGCAAGTTCGCCATCATCATCAGCCTGCTCAACGCCGCGCCCCTCGGCGACGACATCGACAAGCTTGACCATTGGGCCGCACGCGGCATGCGGGTATTCGGCCCGGGCTACGTCGGCAACAATAGCTGGGTCGACTCGGCGCGCCCGCTGCCCTTCCTGGGCGATTCGGTCGACCCGCTGGGCGGGCTGTCCGACATCGGTCGCCGCGCCATCACCCGGCTCAATGACCTCGGCGTAGTCATCGACGTTTCGCAGATGTCCAGCCAGGCACTGACCCAGGTCACCCAGCTGAGCCGGGCGCCGGTGATGGCCTCGCACACCGGCGTGCAAGGCCTGATGGACATTCGCCGCAACCTCAGCGACGCCGACCTGGCGCACATCAAGGCCACCGGCGGGCTGGTCAACATCGTGGCCTACTCCCATTACCTGAAGCCGTTCTCGCGCCCGACCATCGAGAAGATGAACGCCTTGCGCGCCAAGCATGGCTTGCCGGACGTACAGAACCAGACCCAGATGGGCACCACCACCGACCCGGTGTTCTCGATCTGGTCAGAGAAGAAATTCGGGGAATACCTCACCCCCTTCTACGAAATCCTCGGCGCCGAGCCCGAGGCCACCCTGGCCGACTATGTCGACTCGATCGATTACGCGGTCAAGAAAATCGGCATCGACCATGTCGGCATCAGTTCCGACTTCAACGACGGCGGCGGTGTGGTCGGCTGGGATAACGTCAGCGAAAGCCGCAACGTCACTGCCGAACTGATGCAGCGTGGCTATTCCGATGAAGACATTGCCAAGCTCTGGGGCGCCAACTTCCTGCGTGTGTGGGAAGCCGCCCAGAAAGCTGCCAAGCCAGCCCCTCCTCCCGTCGCCCACAACCCGCAAGGAACCCCATGAAACGGCTGACCTCACTGATTGCCCTCGGCTGCCTCTCGCTGTCGCTCGACGCCCTCGCTGCCGACCCGGCTGCACCGGGCAAGGTGTTCAAAGACTGCAAGGATTGCCCGGAAATGGTCGTGCTGCCCGCCGGCAGCTACGTGATGGGCACCCCCGATGACGAGCTGGGCAAACAGGACGACGAAGGCCCGTTGCACACCGTGACATTCGCCAAGCCCTTCGCCATGAGCCGCTTCCATGTGACCGCAGGGCAATGGCAGGCCTATGCCAAGGACACCCATACCGTGCTGCCCGACGGCGACGACCGCCCGGGCCGCCTGTGCAAGAACGGCAAGCCCAGCTACCCGCAAGGCCCGACCCAGCCTGCAGTGTGCATGACCTGGGATGAAGCGCGCGGCTACATCGGCTGGCTCGCGAAGAAGACCGGCAAACCCTACCGCATGGTCAGCGAGGCCGAACGCGAGTATGCGGGCCGCGCCGGCTCTACCGGCCCCTTCCCGTTCCCCTTCGACGAGGAAGGCGAATACCAGATCAGCAAGCATGCCAATACCTACGGGCCCCGTGACGGCTTCACCTACACGGCACCGGTCGGCAGCTTCCCGGCCAATGCATTCGGCGTGTACGACACCCATGGCAATGTCTACGAGTGGGTCGAAGACTGCTGGCATACCGATTATGTCGGCGCACCCACCGACGGCAGCGCCTGGACTACCGGCGGCACCTGCACGCACCGGCAGATCCGCGGCAACGACTACCTGGAGCCGCCCATCTTCTCCCGCTCGGGCAACCGCAACGAGCGCGAACCCGACGTGCGCGGTGACTGGCTGAGCTTCCGTGTAGCCCGTGCGCTCCAGGACGGTGAACACAACTGACATTCCACAGGGAGAGTGACCATGTCCGCTTTGAGCAGACGCCGTTTCGTAGCTGCAGCCACCTTGACCGGCCTGGCACCCGCCATACCCGCCATGCCCGTCTGGGCGGCGGGCGCAACGAGCACCCCCAAGGTGGACGACGACATCATCCGCCTGGACTACAACGAGAGCCCGTATGGCCCCTGCCCTGCGGCGCTAGAAGCGATGAACCTGGGTACGCGCCAGAGCGGGCATTACTTTCCGGAACATGAATATCGCCTGGGCGCGCTGTTTGCCAGCCAGCATCAGGTGCCCGAAGACCATGTGGCCGTGTTCTGCGGCTCGCGCTCGCCATTGCAGTACGCCCTGGCGCGTCACGCCGAACAGCGCAGTGTGGTCACCGCCGCGCCGACCTACGATTCGGTGGCCAATGGCGCCAGAGCGGTCGGCGCGACCGTGCACGAGGTGCCGCTCGATGCCCGTCACGCTCATGACGTACGCGGCATGCTTGCCGCCCAGCCGCAGCCCGGGGTGCTGTACCTGTGCAACCCGAACAACCCCACCGGCACACTCACGCCCCGCGCCGACATCGAGCACCTGGTCAGCCACAAGCCGGCAGGCAGCCTGGCGATCATCGATGAAGCCTACATCCACTTTTCCGACGCGCCTTCCTGCCTGGACCTGGCGGTCAGCCATGACAACGTCCTTGTGCTGCGGACCTTCTCCAAGCTCTATGGCATGGCAGGTGCCCGCCTGGGGCTGGCAATCGGCAAACCGGCATTGCTCCAGGGCCTGCAACGCCTGAACGGCTACAACTTCGTGCCGCTTGCCGCCGCCATGGGCGGCATCGCCAGCCTGCAACAGCAAAGCCTGGTCGAGGAACGCAAACGCATCAACCGACGCGTTCTGCACAGCACCACCGAGGCCCTGCAAAAGGCAGGGTACCGCTGCACCGACGCCCAGGCCAACTGCTTCATGATCGACCTGGGTCGGCCTGCCAAACCCGTGATTGAAGCACTCGCACAACAGCGAATCCGGGTAGGACGGGTGTTTGAGGCATGGCCGCAGTGGATGCGTGTCAGTGTCGGCACGCCTGAGCAGATGCAGGCCTTCCTGAAGGCGTTTATTGACGTCATGCACGGCTGAGAACAGCCGCCTAAATCGCCCCCCTGCGGCTTCGTTTAACACCTACCCAATAGCAGCGCATGCAAGGCGCTGCTCCCCCGCCAGCGTCGGCTGATCTACTCAGGAGCACATCATGTCCCAGCCCAACCGCGGCGCCGTGCAGGACCTCTTCGCCCTGCTCAAGCCGTTCAAATACACCGTCGCGCTTTCCGTCATCCTGGGCATGGTCGGCGGCCTCAGCATCACCTTCCTGCTGGCCACCATCAACCAGGCCCTGCACAACGAAACCGGCCTGACCCAAGGCGTGGTCTGGGGCTTCGCCGGGCTGTGCCTGGTGGCCCTGACCAGCTCGGTGCTCTCCGACATCGGCAGCAACCGGGTAGGCCAGAACATCATCGCCGCCCTGCGCAAGGAGCTGGGCGAGAAAGTGCTGTCTGCCCCCATCGAGCAGATCGAACGCTATCGCAGCCATCGGCTGATCCCGGTGCTGACCCACGACGTCGACACCATCAGCGATTTTGCATTCGCCTTCGCGCCACTGGCGATCGCCCTGACCGTCACCCTGGGCTGCCTGGGCTACCTGGCGATGCTGTCTTTGCCGATGTTCCTGCTAATGCTGGCTGCCATCGCAATCGGCTCCGTAGTCCAGTACATCGCCAGGTCCAAAGGCATTCGAGGGTTCGTCGCGGCACGCGATGCCGAAGATGAACTGCAGCGGCACTACAATGCGATCGCCGGAGGCGCCAAGGAGTTACGCATCCACCGCGCGCGCCGCCAGCGCATGTTCAGCCGCAATATCCAGGGAACGGCCGACCTGATCCGCGATATCCAGATCCGCTCCATCAATACCTTTGTCATCGCCAAGACCTTCGGCTCCATGCTGTTCTTCGTGGTCATCGGCTTGGCGCTTGCCCTGCAATCCTTGTGGCCTAGCGGCGACAAGGCAGTGATGAGCGGATTCGTGCTGGTGTTGCTGTACATGAAAGGCCCGCTCGAATACCTGATAGGGACGTTGCCTATTGTCAGCCGGGCCCAGATCGCCTTCCGCCGGATTGCCGAGCTGTCCGAACAGTTCTCCTCCCCGGAGCCGCATTTGCTGCTAGAGGACAAGGCCAGCCAGTTGCCCGTCCTGCGCACCCTAGAACTGCATGACGTGCGCTTTGCCTTCCCGCCGGTCGACGACAATGTGCCGTTCACCCTGGGGCCGGTGAACCTGCAGGTCAGCCAGGGTGACATCGTTTTCATCGTCGGCGAAAACGGCTGTGGCAAGACCACCTTGATCAAGTTGCTGCTAGGTCTGTACACGCCGCAAAAAGGCGAGATACGCATCAACGACCAGCCCATTACTGCCCTCAACCGTGATGATTATCGCCAGCTCTTCACCACCATCTTTGCCGATTACTACCTGTTCGACGACCCCTTCCTGGGGGCCCAGCAGGTGCCGGAAAGCGCTGAAACCTATCTCCAGAGGCTGGAAATCGCCCACAAGGTCAGCATCCGCGACGGCAGTTTCACCACCACCGACCTGTCGACCGGGCAACGCAAGCGCCTGGCGTTGATCAACGCCTGGCTCGAAGAGCGCCCGGTACTGGTGTTCGATGAATGGGCCGCCGACCAGGACCCGACATTCCGCCGCATCTTCTACACCGAGCTGCTGCCCGAGCTGAAGCGCCTGGGCAAGACAATCATCGTCATCAGCCATGATGACCGCTACTTCGATGTCGCCGACCAACTGGTGCGCATGGAGGCCGGGAAAGTGGTGGTCGAGGCGTGCGTCGCCTGATGCAATAAAAGAGAAATATTTGCATTCCGGTTTTTCACCGACCGTGCGTCATACCCGTAGTCAACATAAAAAAAGATCTGCCCAGCCTACCCACTCAACGTCTACAACGAGCACCGAAATGCCCACCCACCTTCGATTGAATCATTTGACCAAGGCGCTTGGCCTTCGACGCGCTTTCAACGCACAGCTGCCGGCACTGGCCCTGAGCCTGGCCCTGCCGCTGGCCGCCCAGGCGCAAGCGCAGCAACTGACTTTGAATATCCCTGCACAGCCAATGAGCTCGGCACTGCAGGCATTTGCCGAGAAGACCGGCGTGCAGGTGCTGTATGAACCTGGCGCCGTGCAGAACCTGCGCTCAGGTGCGTTGAACGGCCGTTACAGCCTGGATGAAGCAGTACGCGTGCTGTTCCGGGACAGTGGCCTGCGCTATCAGTTGCGCGACAATACCCTGACCTTGCAGGCGGCCTACGAAGATGACAGCGCAATGCTCCTCGATGCCACCAACGTCCAGTCCGCTACATTGGGCGCAACCACGGAAAACACCGGGTCGTATACCACCGGCGTGACCAGCACCGCGACCAGGCTGGGGCTGTCACCCCGCGAAACGCCCCAGTCGGTCAGCGTTGTCACCCGCCAGCAGATGGACGACCAGAACATGCAGTCCCTGGAAGACGTGGCCATGGCCGCGACAGGGATCAACACCGTCAAGGGTTTCGGCACTGAGCGCCCGCTGTATTACTCGCGAGGCTTCCAGGTGGACGACCTGCAGGTCGACGGCCTGCCGACAAGCGTGACTGAAAGCTTCTCGATGGACGTCATGTCCGTGAACAACATGGCCATGTACGACCGGGTCGAGATCGTGCGCGGCGCCAATGGGCTGCTGCAGGGTGCGGGGAACCCGTCGGCAGCCATCAACATGGTGCGCAAACGGCCCACCCGGGAGTATCAGCTCAAGGCCGAGATAGGCGCAGGTTCGTGGGATAACTACCGGACCCAGCTGGATATCGGCGGCCCATTGAATGCCGAAGGTACCCTGCGTGGCCGGACGGTACTGATGTACAACAACCGCAACAACTACCAGGACTACGCCGGCAAGGAAAACCAGCTGTTCTATGCAATCGGCGAAGCGGACCTGAGTGACTCGACCACCTTGACCGTCGGTGGGTCGCTGCAGCAGGACAACAACAACGGCTATGACTGGGGCGGATTGCCGACCCACCAGGACGGAAGTTTTTACGACTTCTCCCGCTCGACCTCCCTGGCTGGCAAATGGGCGTATCTGGACAAGCTGAACCGCAACGTCTTCGCCGATATCAAACACACGTTCAACGAAGACTGGAACCTCACCGTCGCGACCAATCTCATCTGGTCCAACGCGGACTTTCTGGCACAGGTTGGCTATCACACCGGCGAGACCGACTCGACGATGCAGTACTACCCCAACAGCGCCAGATACGATGACGAGCAGTTCAACCTGGACGCAGCGCTGAACGGTGCATTCCACCTGATGGGCCAGAAGCATGAAGTGGTCGTGGGGACAAGCATGCGCCGCGATCGCCTGCAGTACGTGACCGGCTCACCGGCCATCTTCCCCATCGTCGACGTCCTCGACTTCGACTCATCGCAATTCCCCAAACCGGAAATAGTCGGCGATCTCACAGCCAGCCACCATGTGCGCAAGGACAAAGGGATCTACGCGGCTACCCGCCTCAACCCTACCGATGACCTCCACGTAATCCTCGGCAGCCGCTTGAGCTGGGTCGATTACGATACCCAGGGACCCTGGGAAACCGACGGTTTCAAGGAAGACCGCAAGGTCATTCCGTACGGCGGCATCGTCTATGACATCACCGATCAGACATCGGTGTACGCCAGTTACACTGAAATCTACAAACTGCAAAGCAACTACAATGTCGACAACAAGCCGCTCGCCCCCACGACGGGTAGCAACTACGAGATCGGCCTGAAGAACGAGCTGTTCGACGGCAGGCTAAACGCCTCTCTTGCGCTGTTCCAGGTGGATCTGACAGGCTTGCCTCAGGTCATTCCCGAAGCAGGTCGTGTCTGCGGGCCGAACCGCGATGCACGCTGCTATACCGAAGGCGCCAAGGTACGCAACCGCGGTTTCGATGCTGAAGTGTCGGGTGAGCTGACGCCGGGCTGGAATGCCTCCGCGGGTTACACCTACAGCCACCCCAAATACGTTGCCGGCCCTGACAAGGGTGATACCTACGGTACGGAAAACTCGCCTCAGCGCCTGTTCAAGGCGGCTACCACCTACCAGCTGCCGGGTGAACTGGACCAGTTGCGAGTGGGTGCCAGCATTTATCACCAGAGCAAGCTGTACCTGAACAACATTTCCCAGAGCGCCTACAACCTGGTCGATCTGAACGCCAACTATCGCGTCGACCACAACTTCAGCGTCCAGCTGAACCTCAACAACGTGTTTGACGAGAAGTACTACACCGCCATCTTCAGTGAAAACACTGGCAACTACTTCGGCGCCCCGCGCAATTTCGCCATTACCCTGCGCTACGAAAACTGATCCGCCCCTACGCCCGCCACCTCCAAACCATGGCTTGGAGGTGGCGGGCGTATTGCCCTCAAGACGTATACGAGACCACTTGCAGAAGAATACCCAGCCCTTTCGGGCTGGGAATCACTCAGACATTGGCGATCAGCACACTCAGCCTGTCGACCAACTGCTCATAAACCGCCGAAACCTCTGCAGTCACCGACATCATGCGCAACAGGTCATGGGTCATGTCCTGTGCCAGGATGATATCCACGCCCACTCCGGATGCTTGCAACCGCTCGGCGTAAGCCTGTCCTTCATCCAGCAGCGGATCCAGGCCAGCCAACAGGACGATGGCGGGAGCGACCCCGCTCAGGCTCTCGGCCCGCAACGGAGAGAAACGCCAGTCGTGACGATCCTGGGGTTCGCGGGCATAGAGGCCGTAGAACCACTCAAGCGTTTCATCCTCCAGCAGGTACCCCTCCCCGAACAGGGTACGCGAGGCGTACACGCCTCCCGCATCCGTGACCGGGTAGCACAACAGTTGCCCGATCGGCTGGACCGCGGCAGCCTCGCCTTGCCAGGCGGCATGCAGGGCCAGAGCGGTGGCCAGGGTTGCGCCCACGCTATCGCCCGCCAGCACAACCCGCTGCAGGTCAAGGCCGTGGGCCTGGGCCACAACTGGCAGTGCTTCGAGCACATCCCAGCCGTCCTCGAAGGCCGTTGGGAAGCGGTGCTCGGGGGCCAGCCGATAACCTACCGAAACCACCGCACAACCTGATCGTGCGCACAGCTCACGGCACACACCATCATGTGAATCCAGGCTACCGACAACAAAGCCACCGCCGTGGAAATACACCAGCACCGGCAGTGGCCGGCCATCGGCCTGCGCAGGTTTGTACACGCGCAACGGCAAAGCCACACCGTCGCGAGCGGTACAGGTCAACGAATCGAGCGCCAGGTCCTGCGGCGCTGGCCAGCGCAAACGCTGCGTGGCCAGCTCGAAACTCGTGCGCGCCTGCACCGGGCCAAGCCGATGCATGGCCTGGTCCTGTGGGTTCATTGCAACCATATCGAGAAACGCTTCCAGATCGTTGTTCAACTTGATATTCCTTGGAAAAAACTGCCTGGCGCTTGCCCTCAGGCAGCGCCAGTCACGCAGAGACAGTGGTCGATCAGCAGTTCAAGTTCGTCGCGGTAGCTTTCCATCAAGGCATCGATGGTCTGCGACCGATACCGGCGCTTGCTATAGACGCACCGCAATGAGAGCGAGCCATCGTAGACCTGGCCGACGATTTCCAGCCAGTTGGCCAGGCGCGCCCTGGGGCTGTAGCAGTCCCCCGAGCCTTCCGGCGCGGGCTCGAGCATGGCGTGTTCGTCGAAGCTCTGGTCGAACTGACCGAAATAGTTGAACGTCACGCGCGGTTGAGCTGCAGCCGCCAGGCGCTCGCGCATCCAGGGTTCGCCCAGGTAACGCAGCACACCGTAGCCCACACCTTTGTCAGGTACCGCCGCCAGCTGTCGTTGCGTCGCCTGGATCGACTCACCGACCGCCGCAGCATCTCCAGGCGCGAGGCATACCGGGAACATGCTGGTGAACCAGCCGACTGTCCGGGACAGATCCACACCGTCGTAAAGGTCTTCGCGGCCATGCCCTTCGAGCTGGATCAATGCGGCATCTTCGCCGCTCCAGCGGCATAGCACACGTGCCAGCGCAGCCAGAAGAATGTCGTTTACCTGGGTGCGATAGGCGGCAGGCGCCTGCTTGAGCAACTGCGCCGTCTTTTCCCGCGTCAGGTACAGATGGGCCGCCGCCTGCTCGCTGACCTCGTTGCGCCCGCGCGGGTTGTCGCAGGGGAACGCGTTCGACAGCGGTTCGAGCTGGGCAAGCCACCAGTCACCCTGCTGCGCGGCAATCGATGCAGCCTCTGTTCGCAGGCGCTCTGCCCAGGCCCGGTAGCTCGTGGTGCGAGCCGGCAATACCGGGGCGTTGGCCTGGACACAGGCCTGGTAAGCCTGCTGCAGGTCTTCAAGCAGTACCCGCCATGACACACCGTCCATGACCAGGTGATGAATGACCAGCAACAGCCGCGCCTGCCCATCGGCAAGCTGTACGTGCAGCGCTCGCCAGACAGGTCCATTGACAAGCCCCAAGCTGCGTTGAGCCTGATTGGCCAGGGCCATCAGCACCTGCTCGTCACACGCCTGTTCGCGCTGCAGCAGCGGTTGCCTGGCTTCATCGGGCGTCAGGTAGCGTTGCAGCCAGCGACCGTTTTCCTGGACGAAGCGCAGCCGCAGGGCATCATGGTGCGCTTCGATGCAGGCAAGCGCTTGCTCCAGCGCATCCAGGTCCAGAGCGGTGCGCGGCTTGAGCATCAGGGCCTGGTTGAAGTGCGCCGGGTCCGGAAGCGCTTCGGCGAACATCCACTCCTGAATGGGCAGCAGATTGAACAGGCCGTCGACCGCTCCCGTCTCGGCGGCCTGCACAGGCGCATGACCGGCCTGCTCCTGCTTGCCGAGAATCGCCTCGATAGTCTGGAAACGCAGCACATCACGCAGTTTCAAATCCAGCTCCAGGGTCGGGTGATTCCTCACCCGGGACACGACCTGCAGGCTGAGGATGGAGTCGCCGCCGAGCTCGAAGAAGTTGTCCGTGATGCCGATGGTATCGACCTGCAACACCTCCTCCCAGATCTGCGCCAGCACCCGCTCCTGTTCATTGCGAGGCGCAACATGCCCTGCCGACTCGAACACCGGTTCTGGCAGGCGTTTGCGGTCGAGCTTGCCGTTCGGCGTAACCGGGAATGCAGCCAACACGAGAACCTGCGACGGCACCATGTATTCCGGCAATTGCGCAGCCAATGCGGCTTTCAACGCTTTCCCCTGGCTTGCGTCTGCACCTACCACATACCCGATCAGTTGCTTGCCCACCGGCGACTCGTGTACCACCACCACAGCGTCCCGCACCCCATCCTGGGTGCGCAACACCGCTTCGACTTCACCCAGCTCGATCCGGAACCCCCTGATCTTGACCTGGTTGTCGATACGGCCAACATAGTCGACCGTGCCATCATCCCGTCGGCGTACCAGGTCGCCACTGCGGTAGACACGCGCGCCGTGGTTGCCCAGTGGGTCAGGCACGAAACGCTCCGCAGTCAGGGCTGGGCGGCCGTGATAGCCACGGGCCACACCGTCGCCGCCGATCAGCAACTCGCCCGCGAACCCTGCAGGCAGCGGGTTGAGCTCGTCATCGAGTACGCGCAGAGAGCGCTGACCTACAGCATGACCGATTGGCGCATAGGCAGCCGCGCAATGGCCGTCGCCAGGCACCTTCCACAGAAGCGGCGTCACCACCGTTTCGGTCGGGCCATAGCCATTGGTCAGCCACGAAGGCTTGAGCGCAGTCCTGACCTGCTCGAACGTTTGTTCGGGCACCGCATCGCCACCAAAGCAGTAGATCAGCACCGGTGGCGGCTGTTGGCCGCTCTCCTGCACCGACTCTGCCAACTGCTTCAGGTAGGCCGGCGGGAAACAGGCGATGGTGATGCGCTCGCGCCACAAGGCCTCCAGGGTCTGTTCCACGGTCCACAAATCACCGTCGCGGATAACCAACGTGCCACCGCTGAGCAGTGTGCTCAGCCAGCGCTCCTGGGCACCGTCGAAGGCGAACGACATGAAATGCAGCTCTCGGGTCGAGGGCCCCATTTCATATCGTGCCACGATAGCCTGGCAATGCCGGCTCAATGGCCCCTGGGCGACGGCTACCCCTTTGGGCTTGCCGGTCGAGCCTGAGGTATAGATCAGGTAGGCCAGGTTGCCATCTTCGATTGCCACAGGGGGCAGCACAAGCTGCGGGGCGTGCTGGTCGACACCAGGATCGATGACTTGCACGCGCTCCAGTGAGGGCAGGCGCTGCAGCAGCGAGTGGCGTGTCACCAGCAGCTGCATGCCCGAATCCTCGATCATCCATGCCAGACGATCAGCGGGGTATTCGAGATCCAGCGGTACATAGGCGGCACCCGTCTTCATGATCGCCAGCAATGTCACCACCAGCTCCAGCGAACGCTCCAGGGCCACGCCGACGATCACTTCGGGCGCGGCACCCTTTAGGCGCAGCACTGTGCAGAGCTGCTCGGCCTGCCGCTCCAGCTCGGCGTAGGTGAGGTTTTGCCCGGCGCATACCAGCGCGATGGCATCAGGTTGGCGCAGCGCTTGCGCTGTTATCGACTGAACCAATGTCTGCACATCGTAGCCTGTCGCAGGCTCGGCGCCCCATTGCACCGCCTGCTCCAGCTGTGCAGGCGGCAGACACTGGAGATTGCCGAGTCGCGCCTGAGGCTGGCTCAGCATGGCATCGAGCGTGGCTTCCATACTCTGGCGAATGCCTTGTACCGACGCTTCACTGAAACTGTTGCGCAGGTACAAATACTCGATCGACAAGGTGTCGTTAAGGTGTACGGCCAGGTCCATGGGAACGTTGGTGACGCCCACGCCACTGGATTCGCCAAAGCCTACTTCACTGTCGGACGACTCGCGCATGCTCTCGTCGATAGGGTAGTTCTCGAACACGATGATGCTATCGAACAGCGCTTGCCCTGGGGTACCTGACCACCGCTGCACATCGTTCAGTGGGGTATGCGACCAGTTGCGCAGCTCCAGGTTGTAGGCCTGCAGGTCACGGAGCCAGTCTTCCAGGCAGGCAGTCGGATCGATTGTCTGCGATACCGGCAGCGTGTTGATGAACAACCCCAAAGTGCTGTCGGCGCCAGGCAGCGACTCCGGCCGACCGGCGACGGTCGCACCGAAGGTGACGGCGGGCTTGGCCGTATAGCGTTGCAGCAACAGCAGCCAGGCACCCTGGATCAAGGTGTTAGGCGTGATCCTCAAGCTGCGGCAGTAATCCTGCAGGCGCGTCGTCCAGGCTTTATCCCAGCGCGAATAAAGGGCGTTGTGCCCGGTTTCAGTGGCGCTGTGCCGCGGGTGAATCGCCTGGACCAGCAAGGTAGGTTCGACACCTGCCAGGCTTTCACGCCAGAACGCCTCCTGCTGGCCTTTGTCCTGGGCTTGCAGCCATGCAATGAAATCGCCATAGCGACCTACCTCGCCGGCCACCGGTTTGCCGGCGTAGTGCTGCATGACCTCGGCAAACAGCCGCGATGTGCTCCAGCCGTCCATCAGGATGTGGTGACTGGTCCAGATCATGTGATACGTATTCGGGTCCAGCTTCACCAGCAACATCCGGTGCAACGGGGCCTGGGTCAGGTCGAAACCGTTCAGCCACTCTTCATGGGCAAGCGCCTGCAGGGTGGCTTCAGGCGCCTCGTTGCCCTGCAGATCGATTTCCCGTACCGGCATCTGTGCATGGGCATGCACCACCTGCAGCGGTTCGGCCAGGCCGGCCCAGTGGAAGCTGGTGCGCAGCACTTCGTGACGAGCGGTCACTGCGGCCCAGGCCTGGATGAAAGGTGCCGTCTTCAGGCCGGTCACCGGCAAGCTGACCTGATGGATGTACAGCCCTTCACCCTTCTCCTCGATGGAATGGAACAGCATGCCTTGCTGCATCGGCGAGAGCGGGTAGGCATCTTCGATGGCGTCGGCGGACAGGGGTAACAAGGCCCGCTGCTCGTCACTGACGACGATACGTGCCACGGCCGGCGCTTCGGATGCAGGCGCCTGACACGCCAGCGTCTGGGCCAACTGAGCGATGGTCTGGTGCTCGAATACCCGTTTCGGAGAAACGTCGTAACCTGCAAGCCGCGCCCTGCTGGCGATCCGGATGGACACGATCGAGTCGCCACCAAGCTCGAAGAAGTTGTCGTGGATACCTACCTGCTCCCGCTGCAACACGTCTTGCCAGATCAGCGCCAAAGCGCCTTCGACTTCGTTGCGAGGGGCAATGTACTGCTGCACGGTGGCCTTGAGCTGGGGCATCGGCAAGCGCTTGCGGTCCAGCTTGCCGTTGGGTGACAGCGGCATGCTGTCGAGCAGGACGTAGTGGTAAGGCACCATGTAATCCGGCAGCCGTCGGGCCAGAACGGCCTTCACATCGTTCAGTTGCTCTGCCTGATCGATGACGACAAATGCCACCAGTTGCTTGCCAGTCGCAAGATCGATGGCCAGGACCGCAGCCTCCTGCACGGCCGGATGCTCCAGCAGGCTCGCTTCGATCTCGCCAAGCTCGATACGCAGGCCGCGGATTTTCACCTGGTGGTCGATCCGCCCAGCGTATTCGATCACCCCGTCTTCACGCTGACGTGCCAGGTCACCTGTGCGATACAGACGCTCGCCGTCCCCGAAGGGGCTGACACAGAAGCGCTCTGCCGTCAGCATCGCGCGTTCATGGTAACCGCGGGCCAGGCCGATACCGCCCAGATACAGCTCGCCCGTGACGGGCGGCGGCACCGGATTGAGCTCATCATCGAGAATATAGGTGCGCAGGTTGGCGATCGGTCGGCCGATCGGAACGGTGTGGCTCTGTTCGTCCACACAGTGCCAATGGGTAACATCGATGGCCGCTTCGGTAGGCCCGTACAGGTTGTAGAACTGGGTACCAGGCAGCAATGCCATCGCGCTGCGTTGCAGCTCCAGCGGCAGTGCCTCGCCGGAGCACATCACTTGCCGTAGCGACGTACAGGCTGCCTGCGGGCTGTCGCCACTGATGAAAGCCTGCAGCATCGACGGCACGAAGTGCAACGTGGTGATGGCTTCGGCCTCGATCAGACGCATGAGAAGCGCCGGGTCGCGATGCTCGCCCGGTTGGGCAAGCACCAGGCGGGCCCCCGTCATCAAAGGCCAGAAGAACTCCCAGACCGACACATCGAAGCTGAAAGGGGTTTTCTGCAGGACCTTGTCATCGGTGCCCAGCACGTAGGCGTCCTGCATCCAGAACAGCCTGTTCAGCAGCGCTTCATGGGTATTGGCCGCACCTTTGGGCTTGCCCGTCGAGCCCGAGGTGTAGATCACATAGGCAAGGTTGCCGGGGTACCCTGCAAACGCCAGGTTGCCAGCCTCGCGTGGCAGGCAATCGTGCAATTCGTCGAGCATCATGATCTGGATGTGCGCGCAGGCAGGCAGTTGAACATCCCGATGGGTCAACAACAGCCGGATACGACTGTCTTCGATCATGTACGCCAGGCGGTCCTGCGGATACTCAGGGTCGAGGGGCACATATGCCCCTCCTGCTTTCAGGATCGCCAGCAAGCCCACGACCATGTCCACCGAGCGCTCCAAGGCTATGCCGACCAGTACGTCCGGCCCCACGCCACGCTCGCGCAAGCTGTGCGCCAAGCCGTTGGCGCGGGCATTGAGCTGCCCGTAGGTGAGCTGCTGCCCCGCGAATACCAGTGCGATAGCATCGGGTTGTTGCAGCGCCTGAGCTTCGAACAACTGATGCACGCAGCGCGAGCCCGGATAGCTGACCGACGTGTCGTTCCACGCCTCCACGATGCGACGGTATTCATCCGTGCCCAACATCGGCAGCTCGGCGATGAGGCGCTGCGGGCTCTGGATGATGGCATGCAGCAGGTTGGCGAAGTGCCCGGCGATGTGCTCGATGTCCCGGTCGCTGAAGCGCGAACGGTCATAGCTGTAGTGAACGGACAACTTCGCACCCAGGCCGATGGCCAAGGTCAACGGGTAGTTGGTCTGCTCATGAATGTGCGTGTCGATGAACGTCAAGCCTGCGGGAGCGCCTTCGCGCAGCGCCTCGGAGACAGGGTAGTTTTCGAACACCAGCAAGGTATCGAACAACCCGTCCGCAGCCACCCCCGCCAAACGCTGAACGTCATACAGCGCGGTGTGCTCGTACTCGCGCAAGGCCAGGTTCCGGCCCTGCAGCTCGGTGACCCATTGCTCAACAGTCATCGTCGGCTGCAGCCGGTTGATCACCGGCAAGGTGTTGATGAACAGCCCCAGCTGATGCTCCGAGCCGGCCACTTCCGCCGGTCGGCCAGCGACCGTGGCGCCGACAGCGACGCATTCCTGGCCGGTATGACGTTGCAGTAGCAACAGCCAGGCCGCTTGCACCAGCGTGTTGACAGTAACCCGGCGCTCGCGGGCGAACTCACTGAGCGACGGCTGCCAGTCCAGCACCTGATAATGATCGGCATAGCCGCTGTCTGTAACCGCCCTGCCTTGTCGGAACACCTGCGCCAGGTGTGTCGGCTCCTGCAGATCCTGTAACTGCTCCTGCCAGAAGGCCGCGCTGCGGTCCTTGCTCTGGGCCTGCAGCCACTCAATGTAGTCACGGTAGCGCCCTGCCTTGCGCTCGTCCGGTTGCCCTGCGTAGTGCTGCAGCACCTCGCCGAGCAACTGTGAGTTGCTCCAGCCATCCATGAGGATATGGTGGCTGGTATAGATCAGGTGATGGCTGTCGGGGCCGGTACGGACCGCGGTGATCCTGAGCAACGGGTCACCTTGCAGGTCAAAGCCTTTGTGCCGGTCTTCCTCCGTCAGCACAGCCAGCGCCCGTTGGAGGTCTTCGTGCCCCGACCAGTCCAGTTCGACGCAAGGTACATGCACCTGCTGGCGGATGATCTGCAAGGGCTGTTCAAACAGGGTAACGAAGCTGGCACGCAGCACATCGTGCCGCGCCGCCATCGCTTGCCAGGCCTGACTGAAGCGTGCAACGTCCAGGCCCTGCACGTCCACGCACATCTGGTTGATGTAATCCCCGGTCTGCTCATAGGCGCTGTGGAACAGCATGCCCTGCTGCATCGGCGACAGAGGATAGATGTCCTCAATGCCGCAGACAGGCACAGGCAACGCGTCAAGTTGCTCCTGGGTCAGGTTGCACAGAGGAAAATCGGAAGGCGTGCGGCCAAATGCACCGTCGGCCACGCAGTGATCGACCAGATCCTGCAATTCTTGAGCGTACTCGGCTGCCAGCTGTTCAATCGTCGCGACCTCGAACATGGCCTGGCTGAAGGTCCAGTTCAGGCTCAGTTCGCCTTTGAATACCTGCCCGTCAATCGACAACCAGTTGCCCAGTGGCGCCGTTTCGCCGCGGCTGGCACCACTGTGCTCGGCGGCCGGTACCAGGAAGGCTGCCTCGCTCAACTCGCCAGCAGGCTCGTCGAAGCTGGCATCGAACTGCCCGAGGTAGTTGAAGGTGATCCTTGGCGATGCCATTTCCGCCAGCGCCTGGCGGGCCTCCTGATCGCCCATGTAGCGCAGTGCGCCGAAGCCAAGCCCTTTATTGGGAACAGCACGTAGCTGTTCCTTGATGGTCTTGATCGATGTGCCCATCGCATCGGTGGTGCTGAGCCTGACCGGAAACAGGCTGGTGAACCATCCCACGGTACGGCTGAGGTCGACGGTATCGCTCAGTTCCTCACGACCATGCCCTTCAAGTTGCACGAGCACATCATCCTGCTTTGTCCAGCGGGCAATCACCCGGGCCAAGGCAGTCAACAACAAGTCGTTGACCTGAGTGCGATAGGCCCCTGGGGCCTGCTGCAGGAGCTGACGGGTGTAGTGCTGATCCAGCTGTGTGCGGGCGACAGCTGCATGCCTGGCTTGCAGTGAGCCACCAGCGTTGTCACAAGGGAGCGCGGCATCGACATGTGCTGACACTGCCTGCCAATAAGGCAGCTCATTGCGCAGTACCTCGCTGTTGGCATAGCCCTGCAGCGCCTCGGCCCATGCCTTGACGGAACTGGTCTTGGCCGGCAGGGCAATTGCCTGACCGAGCGCTGCCTGACGGTAAGCGGCCTGTAGGTCTTCGAGCAGAATCCGCCACGAAACGCCATCCACAGCCAGGTGGTGGATGACCAGCAACAGCCGTTGGCTACCGTCGGGCAGGTCTGCCAGGACGGCGCGTAACAGTGGCCCTTGCTGCAGATCGAGGCTACGTTGGGCCTCTTCGCACAGCGCCTGCAATTCGGATTGCTGCTGAAGTTGCGCGTGCCACAGGCAAGCAGCCTGGGCCGGCTCGCCAATCTCCCGGTAGCGGGCGAACCAACCGCCGTCTTGCTGCACGAAGCTCACGCGCAACCCATCATGATGGGCCAGCAACGCTTGCAGAGCGCGGTCGAGCACGTCGCTGGCCAGGGTTTGCCCGGGCTTGAGCAAAATGGCCTGGTTCCAGTGGTGACGCTCGGCGATGGCATCATCGAAGAATGCCTGGTGGATCGGCAGCAGCTGCATCTGCCCCTGTACGGCGCCCTGGTCGATCTGCATCGCCTGGGTCTGGCCATTGGCGATCACTGCCGCCAGCCCTTCGACTGTCTGAAGCTGGAACAACTGCTTGGGAGTGAAGGTCATGCCCTCGCGTCGTGCTCTGCTGACAACCTGGATCGAGATGATCGAGTCGCCGCCCAGCTCGAAGAAGTTATCGGTAACGCCTACCCGCTCAAGCTTGAGCACGTCGGCCCAGATCGCTGCGATCCGCTGCTCGAGCGCGTTGCGTGGCGCCACATGGTTTTTCTGCCGCTGACGTGCGTCAGGGCGTGGCAGTGCCTTGCGATCCAGCTTGCCGTTCGGGGTCAGTGGCAGGGCATCGACGAACAGCAGGTGGGTGGGCACCATGTAGTCCGGCAACGTGGCCATGAGGTGCCGGCGCAGGAGCTCTTCCAGCTCGCCATCCTGCACATCGACCACCAGGTAGGCAGCCAACTGCTTGGCACCTGGTCCATCGATATCGATCACCACGGCCTCGCGCACCCTGTCGTGCTCAAGGAGCCTGGACTCGATCTCGCCAAGCTCGATGCGCAGGCCGCGTATCTTCACCTGATGGTCAAGGCGGCCAGCGTATTCGATCACTCCGCCCGCGCGGTACCGCGCCAGGTCGCCGGTGCGGTACAACCGTGCACCACCCTGCTTGCTGCGATCGTGCGGGTCTGGCACGAAGCGCTCGGCCGTAAGCGCCGGGCGCTGATGATATCCACGCGCCAGGCCCACGCCACCCAGGTACAGCTCGCCCGCCACACCTTGCGGCACCGGCAGCAAGGCGCTGCTGAGGATATGCGTTTTCAGGTTGTCGATCGGTGTACCGATCGGCACGCTGCCATTGGCTTGCGCCTGGCAGGTCCAGTGAGTGACGTCGATTGCCGCTTCCGTCGGGCCGTAAAGGTTGAAAAGCCCGGCTTGTGGGAGCCTGGCCAATACCTGCTCCGAGAGGTCCGCAGGCAATGCCTCGCCACTGCACACCACGCGCTCGAGGGTTTCGCACAGTTCCACGTGCTCGCTGGTCATGAAGGCCTGAAGCATGGACGGAACGAAATGCAAGGTCGTGACCTTGTGCTGCCTGATCGTTTCAACCAGGCGTTCGGGGTCCCGGTGATCGCCAGGTCGGGCCACCGCCAGCCGCGCTCCGGTGAACAAGGGCCAGAAGAATTCCCACACGGATACGTCAAAGCTGAAGGGAGTCTTCTGCAACACGGTGTCGCCGGGACCCAGGCCGTAAGCCTTTTGCATCCACCAGAGCCGATTGACCAGCGCCTGGTGACTGTTGCCCGCGCCCTTGGGCCTGCCGGTCGAGCCCGAGGTGTAGATGACATAGGCCAGGTCAGCGGGCTGGCTGAGGTTGTCAGGGTCGGCGTCGCTGTAGGCAGCCAGCCAGTCATCTGCCCCGTCGAGCACGATGCAGGCGACGGCGGGGCCGATCGGCAGCTGGTCGCGCAGAGCAGTCTGAGTCAGCAGCAGACGGATGCCGCTGTCCTCCATCATGTAGGTCAGGCGTTCGGCCGGATACTCCGGATCGAACGGCACATAGGCGCCCCCGGCCTTGAGAACGGCCAGCAGCCCTACCACCATCTCGACCGAACGCTCCACCGCGATGCCAACCAGCACGTCCGGGCCTACCCCTTGTTCGCGCAATGCGTGGGCAAGCCGGTTGGCGCGCTGGTTCAGTTGGCGGTAGGTCAATACCTCCTCGCCGAACAACACCGCTGGGGCCTGTGGCGTCGCGCGGGCTTGCGCCTCGATCAATTGATGCATGCCCTGATCGGCAGGGTAAGACGCTTCAGTGCTGTTCCACTGTTCCACTATCTGGTGATGCTCTTGCGACCCAAGCATCGGCAACTCAGCGACAAGCTGCCCTGGCTGCGCGACGATAGCCTGCAACAAGTGGGTCCAATGCGAAGCCATGCGATCGATCGATGACGCTTCGAACAACGCGGTTGCGTAATTGAGCTCAACCGCAATCCCTTGCTCATGCTCGACAGTGTTCAGCGTGAGGTCAAACTGCGCGGTCTGTCGCGCCCAGTCGATGCCTTCGACCTGCAACCCCTGCAGGCGCCGGGCCTCTCCCCGGGCCTGCGTCTGGTGGTTGTACATGACCTGGAACAGCGGGCTGTGGCTGAGGCTGCGCTCCGGGTGCAGCGCTTCTACCAGTTGCTCGAAGGGAAGGTCCTGATGCGCCTGGGCGGCCAAGGTGGTCTGGTGCATCTGGCCAAGCAGGCCTGTGAATGTCAGCGCGTCATCGAACTCGGCCTTGAGCACCTGGGTGTTGACGAAGAAGCCGATCAGGCGCTCGGTTTCGACCCGGTTACGGTTGGCGATGGGAATGCCGACACGCACTTCATCCTGACCCGAGTAGCGATGCAGCAGGGTCTGGAAACTGGCCAGCAGCAGTGTGAAAAGCGTCACGCCCTGCTGTTGCGCCTGCTGCTTGAGCGCGCTGGCAAGCCCTGCGTCGAGCTCGCACTTAAGGCTCGCGCCTTCGAAGCGCTGGGTTGCCGGACGCGGCCGGTCGCTGGGCAGTTCCAGCACCGGATGTTCATCCCCCAGGTGCGCCTGCCAGTACGCCAGTTGGCGCTCCTGCTCGCCCGCCTCCATCCAGTGCCGCTGCCAGATGGCGTAGTCGGCATACTGGATGGGCAGTGGTGCCAGCGCCACGGTCTGGCCGCTGCACGTGCGGCCGTAATGCTCGATAAGCTCGTCGACCAGTACCTGCATTGACCAGCCGTCGGTAGCGATATGGTGCAGCGTGATGATCAGCACATGATCCTGCGCTTGCAGGCGCAGCAACCTGACTCTCGTCGGCCACTGGCGTTCCAGATCGAAGGGTGTCCCGGCCTCGGATTCGACCCATGCCTTGAGTTGTGCGTCAATTGCAGCGGTAGGCTCAAGGTCAACAGTTTGTGCTTCGAGTTCGAACGACTCCGGCGGGTGAATGACCTGCACAAGCTGCTCGTCGTCGAGCGCGAATGTGGTACGCAACGTCTGGTGCCGCACGATCAAGGCCTGGAAGGCGCTACGCAGGGCTTCAACATCCAGGTCTCCCTTCAGCCTCAGCGCGATCGGCAGGTTGTAGGCCGTGCTCTGCGGGTCCATCTGCCAGAGGAACCATTGACGCTGTTGGGCGAACGACACCGGCACGCGGTCGAACAGCGATTGCGTGCAAGGCACCGGCAAGTTGGCCGGAGAAATGTTCTCGGCGTACATCTTCTGCAGATACAGCTTGCGCTTGGCCAGCGGCAGCGTGACAAAACGCTTGGCGATATTCAGCGCGGCATCGTTACTCATTCATTCACCTCAAACTCTTCAAAAAGCATATCCAGACGCTGCAGCTTTTCGTCGAAAGCCGACGCGTCGCCGATGGATTCGATGTATCTGGCGAAATCGCCCAGCACCGGGTGCTGGAACAGCACGGCCGGTTCCACGGTCAATCCCAGCGAAAGTTGCAAGCGCGAGAGCACCGATAGCGCCAGTAGCGAATGCCCTCCCAGCTCGAAGAAGTTGTCATTCAGGCCGACCTTCTCCACGTTCAGCAGCTGTGCCCAGACGGCAGCGATCTGCTGCTCGACCTCGCTCTGCGGCGCGACATGGCCTTGCTGCGATACGCCCAGGTCAGGCTGGGGTAAGGCCTTGCGGTCGAGCTTGCCGTTGGGCGTGAGCGGCAGCGCATCGAGCCAGGTCAGGTACGCGGGCACCATGTAGTCCGGCAAGGCCGCGCGCAGCTGTTCGCGCAAGTGGCGGCGCAAGGCGCTGCGCTGCTCCTCGGTGGCAGCTGCTTCGCCGTGCGCGACCAGGTAGCCAGCCAGTTGCGTACCGCCTGGGCCATCAATGTCGATGACGACCGCCTCGCGCACTGCCGGGTCATCGATCAGCCTTGCCTCGATCTCGCCCAGTTCGATGCGATAGCCACGCACCTTCACCTGGTGGTCGATGCGGCCCACGTATTCCAACAGCCCGTCGCTGCGATAGCTGGCCAGGTCACCGGTACGGTAAAGCCTGCCACCGCCCTGCCCGCTGCGGTCGTACGGGTCCGGCACGAAGCGCTCGGCGGTCAATGCGGCACGGCGCTGATAACCCCGGGCCAGGCCATCGCCACCGATCATCAGTTCCCCGGCGGTGCAAATCGCGGCGGTCGAGAGGTCGTGCGCCAGCACCTGCAAGGTGGTGTTGGCGATCGGCTTGCCCAACAACGGCAAGGGGTGTTCATTGTCCAGGCAGTGCGCCGCCGACCAGATGGTCGTCTCGGTTGGCCCGTACAGGTTCCAGATGCGCCCGCACAGCGGTAGCAGTTGCTCGGCCAGGTCCACAGGCAACGCCTCGCCGCCACTGATGACCTTGCAGCCACGCAAGGCTTGCGCCGGCAGCGCCTGCAGCAGCATGCGCCAGGTCGACGGTGTGGCCTGAATGGTGGTAACGGCGTGGCGCTCGATCACCGCCTGCAACGCCGCCGGGTCCTTGTTCTGGCGCTCACCGAGCAGCACCACCGAAGCGCCGGCCAGCAACGGCAGGTACAGCTCCAGGCCGGCAATGTCGAACGACAGCGAGGTCAGTGCCAGCACCCGGTCGTGGGCGTCGATGCCGGGCTCTACCGCCATGCTGGCAAGGAAGTTGACCAGCCCCTGATGGCGCACCTCGACCCCCTTGGGTCGCCCGGTTGAACCAGAGGTGTAGATGCAATAGGCGAGATGCTCGGGGTGCTGCACGATGCCCAGGTTCTCGCCATCGAAGGCCTCAAGCTGATGCCAGTCGCTGTCCAGGCACCAGGTCTGCGCGCTGTGCGTGGGCAGGTGCGCCAGCAAATGGCTGAGGGTGAGCAACAGATGGGCGCCGCTCTGCTCCATCATGTAGCCCAGGCGCTCGCGGGGGTATTCCGGGTCCAGCGGCACATAGGCGCCTCCGGCCTTGAGGATCGCCAGCAGGCCCACGACCATTTCCACCGAGCGCTCGACCGCAATTGCCACCAGCACATCCGGGCCCACGCCCAGTGTGCGCAACTTGCGCGCCAGCCGGTTGGCGCGCTGGTTGAGTTCGCGGTAGCTCAAGGTCTGCTCGGCAAACAGCAGTGCCGGGGCCTCTGGCGTGCGCGCCACCTGCATTTCGAACAGCTCGGGCAGGCTGCGCTGGCGCGGGTACTCGGCCTGGGTAGCGTTCCAGTCGTAGACGATACGCTGTTGCTCTTCGGCATCGAGCATCTGCAGTTCACCGACAGAGGTATCGGCATGCTGCACCATCGCCTGCAGCAGATTGGCAAAGTGCCGGGCGATCTGTTCGACACCCGCGCCTGCGAGCTGGCTGCGGTCAAAGTGGTAATGGATCGTCAGGGCATTGCCCGACTCGATCATCAGCGTCAGCGGATAGTTGGTCCGCTCGCGGTTCTGCGTGCCGGTAAATGTCAGGCCTGCACTGGAGCCCTGCTCCAGCACTTCACCGACAGGGTAGTTTTCGAACACCAGCAGTGTGTCGAACATCTGCTCACCGGCCAGCCCCGCCCAGCGCTGGATGTCATAGAGCGGCGTGTGTTCATGCTCGCGCATGCTCAGGTTCTGCGCCTGCAAACCCTCGACCCACGCCCCCACACTCAGGTCAGGCTGCAGCCTGGCTGCTACCGGCAAGGTGTTGATGAACAGGCCCAGCTGATGCTCGACACCGCGCAGGTCTGCCGGCCGCCCGGCAACCGTGGCACCGAACGCCACGCCTTCCTGCCCGGTGTAGCGGTGCAACAGCAGCAGCCAGGCTGCCTGCAGCAGGGTATTGACCGTCACCCGTTGTTGCCGTGCAAACGCACTCAACGCTTGGAAGCAGGCTGCGTCGAGGGTCTGATGATATTCGCCATGGCCCGTGTCCGCGCGGCTGCGGTCCGCACGAAGCGCCTGGGCCAAACGGGTGGGCTCGCCGAGGTGGCGCAATTGCTCGCGCCAGAACGTCTCGCTTTGTTCGGCATCCTGGCGCTGTAGCCACTCGATATAGTCGCGGTAGCGCCCTGCAGGCCGCTCCAGGGCAACGCCTGCGTAGTGCTGCAACACCTCGCCCAGCAGCTGCGCATTGCTCCAGCCATCCATCAGGATATGGTGGCTGGTGAAGACCAGGTGATGCCGGCCGCTGCCTGTGCCGATGGCCGTCAGGCGCAACAAGGGTGCCGCCTGCAAGTCGAAACCGCGCAAACGATCGGTCTCGGCCCAGGTGTCCAGGCGCGCCTCAAGGTCAGCCTGCGCGGCCCAGTCAAGCACCTCGAACGGCAGTTCGACGTGCTTGCGAATCACCTGCACCGGGCGTTCCAGCTGGGCGACGAACGCGGCGCGCAGCACGTCGTGTCGGTCCAGCATTGCCTGCCAGGCGCGCTTGAAACGCTCGACGTCCAGGCCGGTGACGTCCACGCGCATCTGGTTGATGTACTCACCCTGGCCCTGCTCGAACACCGTATGGAACAGCATGCCCTGCTGCATGGGCGAAAGCGGATAGATGTCTTCGATTGCCCCGGCCGGGATCGGCAAGGTATCCAGCTGGGCCTGGTCCAGCGCAGCCAGCGGCACATCGGACGGGGTCAGGCCGACCGCGCCCTGGTTGACGCAATGGTCGATCAACGCCTGGAGTTCGCTGACGTAGTCATCGGCCAGGGCCTGGACCGTGGCACGGTCGAACATGTCCTGGCTGAAGGTCCAGGCCAGGCTCAGCTCACCTGCATAGACCTGCCCGTTGATGGACAGCAGATTTTCCAGCGGGGCCTCGGCGGACTGGCTGGCACCGCTGTTTTCACCGGCTGGCTGCAGGAACCGCTCCACGCCCGGGCCCGAGCCTTCGGCAAAGGTGCTGTCCAACTGCCCCAGGTAATTGAAGGTGATGGGTGGCACTGGCAAGCCCGCCAGCACACCACGCGCGTGCGCATCCCCCAGGTAACGCAGTGCGCCATAGCCAACGCCCTTGTCGGGGATGGCACGCAGTTGTTCCTTGACCTGCTTGATGGCGGCCCCGAAGTCCGCCGCCGATGTCAGCTTTACCGGGAAAAGGCTGGTAAGCCAGCCGACGGTGCGGGTCAGGTCGACCGCATCGAACAGGTCTTCACGGCCATGCCCTTCCAGTTGCACCAGCACGTCATCGCGCTGGGTCCAGCGGGCGATCACACGGGCCAGCGCGGTCAGCAGCAAGTCGTTGACCTGGGTGCGGTAGGCGGCCGGCGCCTGTTGCAACAGCCGCGACGTCTGCTGCCGGTCAAGGCGCGCATGCACTGTCGCGCCATGGCGGCCGTGCAGCGATCCATCCGCCTTGTCCTGAGGCAATCGCGCGTCGACCCCTTGCAACTGTGCCTGCCAGTAGCCGAGTTCTGCCTGCACTGCATCGCTCTGCGCGTAGGTTGCCAGCCGTTCGGCCCAGGCTTTGGTCGAAGTGGTCTTGGCCGGCAGCACCATTGGCTGACCTGCCAGGTGGCGGTCATAGGCGCTTTGCAGGTCTTCCAGAAGAATGCGCCACGACACGCCATCCACTGCCAGGTGATGGATCACCAGCAGCAGGCGCTGGCTGCCATCGGGCAGGGTCGCCAGTACAGCGCGCAACAGCGGCCCCTGTTGCAGGTCCAGGCTACGCTGCGCTCGCTCACAGAGCTCTTGCAGCGCTTGCGAATCGGTCAGGGTTTCTACCCACAGCAGACCGGGCTTGATGTCGCCCGGGGCGCAATGCGCGGCCAGCCATGCGCCAGTGCCCTGTGGGGGCGTGAAGCACAGGCGCAAGGCATCGTGATGCTCGACCAGTGTGTGCAATGCCTGCTCAAGCGCGACGCCGTCGATGGCCTTGGTCGAGGTAAGCAGCACCGCCTGGTTCCAGTGGTGAGGCTCGGCGATCGACTGTTCGAGGAACGCCTGCTGGATCGGCAGCAAGAGGGTCTCGCCGATCACCGCCGCCTGGTCGATCTGCGGGCCGCTGCCGTCCATGTGCGTGGCTACTGTGGCCAAGCCCTGCACGGTTTGATGCTGGAACAACGCCTTGGGGGTGAAGCGGATGCCGGCCTGCCTCGCCCGGCTGACGACCTGGATCGAGATGATCGAGTCGCCACCCAGCTCGAAGAAGTTATCCGTCACGCCGACCTGGTCCAGCTTCAGCACCTCGGCCCAGATCGTCGCGATCTGTTGCTCCAGTGCGCTGCGCGGGGCCACATAGCTGTCCTGCAGCACGCTGGCATCGGGCTTGGGCAGGGCTTTGCGGTCCAGCTTGCCGTTGGCGGTTACAGGCAGGCATTCCAGGAACAACAGGTGGGTCGGGACCATGAAGTCGGCCAGCCCGAGCCTCAGGTGCTCGCGCAAATCGCTGCGCAGCGCGTTCTGCTGCTGCGCATCGGCCGGGGTGTCGCCGGCCACCACCAGGTACGCGGCCAGCTGCTTGCCCGCCGGCCCGTCGATGTCCAGCACCACGGCCTCGCGCACCTGCGGGTGCTCCAGCAGGCGCGTCTCGATCTCGCCCAGCTCGATGCGCAAGCCGCGGATCTTCACCTGGTGGTCGAGGCGGCCCTTGTAGTCGATCACCCCGTCAGCCCGGTAACGCGCCAGATCGCCGGTGCGGTACAGGCGGCCGCCGCCCTCGGCGCTACTGTCGAACGGGTCCGGGACGAAGCGTTCTGCGGTCAGCGCCGGGCGCCGGTGATAGCCACGGGCCAGGCCCACGCCGCCCAGGTACAGCTCACCGGCGGCGCGTGGGGCGACACTCTGCAGCCCGGCGCCAAGGATGTGCGTTTTCAGGTTGTCGATCGGGCGGCCGATCGGCACGCCGCTGTCATTGCCCGTGCGGCAGGTCCAGTGGGTGACGTCGATGGCTGCTTCGGTCGGGCCGTAGAGGTTGTACAACTGGGCGCCGGGCAGCCGCGCCAGGGTCTGTTGCGCCAGTTCTGCCGGCAAGGCTTCGCCGCTGCACACCACCCGCTTGAGGCTACTGCAGCGCTCGACTTCGGCACTGCCCATGAACGCCTGCAGCATCGACGGCACAAAGTGCAACGTGGTCACCGCGTATTGCCGGATCACCTCGACCAGGCGCTCCGGGTCGCGGTGCTCGCCCGGTTGCGCCACGGCCAGGCGTGCGCCGACCAGCAGCGGCCAGAAAAACTCCCACACCGACACGTCGAAACTGAACGGGGTCTTCTGCAGCACCGTGTCGCCGGCGCCCAGGCCATAGGCCTGCTGCATCCAGCACAGGCGGTTGACCAGGGCGCGGTGGCTGTTGCCGGCGCCCTTGGGGCGCCCGGTTGAACCGGAGGTGTAGATCACGTAGGCCAGGTTGCCCGGGCTGGTGTGGTGCACCGGGTCGGCGTCGCTGTAGCCCGGCAGCGGCTCAAGCAGCAGCGGCTGCACGCCCTCGGGCACTGGCAATTGCGCAAGCAGGTGGGCTTGCGTCAGCAGCAGGCGGATGCCGCTGTCCTGCATCATGTAGGCCAGGCGCTCGGCGGGGTATTCCGGGTCCAGCGGCACATAGGCGCCACCGGCCTTGAGGATGCCCAGCAGGCCGATGACCATCTCCACGCTGCGCTCGGCGGCAATGCCGACCAACACGTCCGGGCCTACGCCCTGCTCGCGCAGTTTGTGCGCCAGCTGGTTGGCGCGCTGGTTCAGTTGACGATAGCTCAGCACCTGCTCGGCAAAGACCAGCGCCGGCGCGTCCGGGGTGGCGGCCACCTGTGCTTCGATCAGCTGTTGCAGGCCCTGGTCGAGCGGGTAATCGGCGTGGGTGCGGTTCCAGTCGTGGACCACCTGTTGCTGCTGTACGGCATTCAGCAAGGGCAGCTCGGCGATACGCTGCTGCGGTTGGGCGACCATGGCGGCCAGCAAGTCCTGCCAGTGCCCGGCAAGCTGGGCGATGGTGGCTGCATCGAACAAGGCGGTGGCGTAGGTCAGGAACGCACCGATGCCGTGCTCATGCTCGAGGGTGTTCAATGCAAGGTCGAACTGGGTGGTATGGATATCCCAGTCCAGTGCCTCCAGGGTCAGGCCTGGCAGGCGCCGGGTCTGGCCGCGCCCCTCGCTGCCGTGGTTGTGCATCACCTGGAACAACGGGCTATGGCTGAGGCTGCGCTCCGGCTGCAGGGCTTCGACCAGTTGCTCGAATGGCAGGTCCTGGTGCGCCTGTGCGCCGAGCCCGGCCTGGTGGACCTGCTCGACCAGTTGCTCGAAGGTGGTGCCCAGGTCGAAGTCTGCCTTGAGTACCTGTGTGTTGACGAAGAAGCCGATCAGCCCCTCGACTTCGCTGCGATTGCGGTTGGCAATCGGCACGCCGACGCGAATGTCGCTCTGCCCGCTGTAGCGGTGCAGCAAGGCCTGGAAGCTGGCCAGCAGCACGGTGAACAGGGTCACGCCCTGGCGCTTGGCCAACTGCTTCAGGGCGTCGGCCAGCGCATCAGCGATGGTGATGTCCAGGCGCGCGCCTGCATGGCTCTGCACCGCGCCGCGCTGGCGGTCCAGCGGCAGTTCAAGCACCGGTTGTTCGTCACCCAGCTGGGTTGTCCAGTAGCTCAGCTGCTTCTCGCGCTCACCCGCAGCCATGAATTGCCGTTGCCACAGGGCGTAGTCGGCATACTGCACAGCCAGCGGCGGCAGCTGCAGCGCCTGCCCGCCCTTGGCGGCCTCGTAGAAACGCACCAGCTCGTCGACCATGATCGGTGTCGACCAGCCATCGGAGACGATGTGGTGCAAGGTCAGGACCAGTACGTGGTCATCCGCCGCCAGACGCAGCAGCTTGACCCGTAGCAAGGGGCCCTGCTCCAGGTCGAAGGGTTGTTGAACTTCCTGCTCGACCCAGGCCTTGAGTGCGCTGCCGGGGTCGGCAGCGGTTGGCTTGAGAGTTTCGATGACCAGAGCGACCGGCGCCTGGGCATGAATAACCTGTACCGGTTGGTCAGCGTCCAGGTGAAAGGTGGTGCGCAGGGTTTCGTGTCGGGCGATCAGCGCATCGAAGCTGGCTTGCAGCGCCTTCAGGTCGAGGTCGCCCTTCAGGCGCAGGGCGACCGGGATATTGTAAGCGCTGCCCTGCGGGTCCATCTGCCAGAGAAACCACTGCCGCTGCTGGGCGTAAGACAGCGCCAGGGCCTCCCCCGGCGCTCTCGGTGGGATCGGCGCGACTCCGTACAAGTTGATTCCCTGACGCTTCAGGAGCATGGCCAGAGCGTGACGCTCTTTGGTGGACAACGATTTGACGGAGTCGAGCAACGCTTGCACTGATGTATCCCCTATGAAATCAGTTCATCAATTTCCTCCGTGGTTAGACGTTTGAGCGCCTCCAGCGATTTAGCCAGTTCTGCCTGAATCGGGTCGATTTGCTGATTTTTCTCTTCGAGGCGAAGGGAGAAGTCCGCCAACAGGGGATTTTCAAACAGCTCCTTCAAGGTCGCATCGATGCCTGTAGCCTCGCGAACCCGCACGATCACCTGGGTGGCGGACAGCGAATGGCCACCCAGGGCGAAGAAGCCGTCGCTCAGGCCCACCTTTTCGAGTTTCAGCACGTCTGCCCAGATCGCCGCGATCTGTTGCTCCAGTGCGCTGCGTGGGGCCACGTAGCTGTCCTGCAGCACGCTCGCGTCGGGCTTGGGCAGGGCTTTGCGGTCCAGCTTGCCGTTAGCGGTTACAGGCAGGCATTCCAGGAACAACAGGTGGGTCGGGACCATGAAGTCGGCCAGCCCGAGCCTCAGGTGCTCGCGCAAATCGCTGCGCAGCGCGTTCTGCTGCTGCGCATCGGCCGGGGTGTCGCCGGCCACCACCAGGTACGCGGCCAGCTGCTTGCCCGCCGGCCCGTCGATGTCCAGCACCACGGCCTCACGCACCTGCGGGTGCTCCAGCAGGCGCGTCTCGATTTCGCCCAACTCGATGCGCAAGCCGCGGATCTTCACCTGGTGGTCGAGGCGGCCCTTGTAGTCGATCACCCCGTCGGCCCGGTAACGCGCCAGGTCGCCGGTGCGGTACAGGCGGCCGCCGCCCTCGGCGCTGCTGTCGAACGGGTCCGGGACAAAGCGTTCTGCAGTCAGCGCCGGGCGCCGGTGATAGCCACGGGCCAGGCCCACGCCACCCAGGTACAGCTCACCGGCGGCGCGCGGGGCGACACTCTGCA
Organism: Candidatus Pseudomonas phytovorans; assembly: GCA_029202525.1. Taxonomy (NCBI): domain Bacteria; kingdom Pseudomonadati; phylum Pseudomonadota; class Gammaproteobacteria; order Pseudomonadales; family Pseudomonadaceae; genus Pseudomonas; species Candidatus Pseudomonas phytovorans. The sequence continues at coordinate 2,404,062 of CP119325.1, read as the reverse complement.
GCCCGGCGCCAAGGATGTGCGTTTTCAGGTTGTCGATCGGCCGGCCGATCGGCACACCGCTGTCACTGCCTTTGCGGCAGGTCCAGTGGGTGACGTCGATGGCCGCTTCGGTCGGGCCATAGAGGTTGTACAACTGGGCGCCGGGCAGCCGCGCCAGGGTCTGTTGCGCCAGTTCTGCCGGCAAGGCTTCGCCGCTGCACACCACCCGCTTGAGGCTGCTGCAGCGCTCGACTTCGGCGCTGCCCATGAACGCCTGCAGCATCGACGGCACGAAGTGCAGCGTGGTCACCGCGTATTGCCGGATCACCTCGACCAGGCGCTCCGGGTCGCGGTGCTCGCCCGGTTGCGCCACGGCCAGGCGTGCACCGACCAGCAGCGGCCAGAAGAACTCCCACACCGACACGTCGAAACTGAACGGGGTCTTCTGCAGCACCGTGTCACCGGCGCCCAGGCCATAGGCCTGCTGCATCCAGCACAGGCGGTTGACCAGGGCGCGGTGGCTGTTGCCGGCGCCCTTGGGGCGCCCGGTTGAGCCGGAGGTGTAGATCACGTAGGCCAGGTTGCCCGGGCTGGTGTGGTGCACCGGGTCGGCGTCGCTGTAGCCCGGCAGCGGCTCAAGCAGCAGCGGCTGCACGCCCTCGGGCACTGGCAATTGCGCAAGCAGGTGGGCTTGCGTCAGCAGCAGGCGGATGCCGCTGTCCTGCATCATGTAGGCCAGGCGCTCGGCGGGGTATTCCGGGTCCAGCGGCACATAGGCGCCACCGGCCTTGAGGATGCCCAGCAGGCCGATGACCATCTCCACGCTGCGCTCGGCGGCAATGCCGACCAACACGTCCGGGCCTACGCCCTGCTCGCGCAGTTTGTGCGCCAGCTGGTTGGCGCGCTGGTTCAGTTGACGATAGCTCAGCACCTGCTCGGCAAAGACCAGCGCCGGCGCGTCCGGGGTGGCGGCCACCTGCGCTTCGATCAGCTGTTGCAGGCACTGGTCGAGCGGATAGTCGGCGTGGGTGCGGTTCCAGTCGTGGACCACCTGTTGCTGCTGAGCGGCATTCAGCAACGGCAGCTCGGCGATACGCTGCTGCGGCTGGGCGACCATGGCGGCCAGCAAGTCCTGCCAGTGCCCGGCAAGCTGGGCGATGGTGGCTGCATCGAACAGTGCGGTGGCGTAGGTCAGCGATGCTGCGATCCCGGCCTCGTGCTCCACGGTTTCCAGGGTCAGGTCGAACTGCGCAGTGCTGCGTTCCCAGTCCAGCGTCTCGACGGCCAGCCCAGGCAGCTGCCGACCTTGCCCGCGGGCTTCGGTCTGATGGTTGTACATGACCTGGAACAGCGGGCTATGGCTGAGGCTGCGCTCGGGCTGCAAGGCTTCGACCAGTTGCTCGAACGGCAGGTCCTGATGGGCCTGGGCGCCCGTGACGCGTCGATGGGTCTGTTCGAGCAAGTCGGTAAAGGTGGTGCCCAGGTCAAAGTCGGCCTTGAGCACCTGAGTGTTGACGAAGAAGCCGATCAGGCCTTCGGTTTCCATCCGGTTGCGGTTGGCCGTGGGTATGCCGACACGGATATCGTTCTGCCCGCTGTAGCGGTGCAGCAAGATCTGGTAGCTGGCCAGCAGCAGCATGAACAATGTCACCCCACGGTCACGCGCCATCTGCTTGAGACCGGCACAGAGTGCATCGTCCAGGTTGATAGCAAGGCTTGCACCTGCCCGGTTTTGCAAGGCCGGGCGCGGGTGGTCGAGCGGCAGCTCCAGCACCGGCTGCTCACCCCCCAGCTCGGCCTCCCAGTACGCCAGCTGGCGTTCCAGCTCGCCCGCTTCCAGGCACTGGCGCTGCCAGATGGCATAGTCGGCATACTGGATCGGCAGTGCCGGCAACGCCGCCGGTTGGCCGAGGCGATGGCCTTCGTAGCTGCGGATCCACTCGTCCAGCAGTATCGGCATCGACCAGCCATCGGAGACGATATGGTGCATGACCAGGATCAGCACATGATCGGCCTCGTTCACCTGCAGCAGCCTCACCCGCCACAGGGGCGCCTGCCCCAGATCGAACGGCTGATCGGCCTCTTGTTCGATGCGCAGCTTCAGGCGCTCGGCGAAATCAGCAACCGGCGCCTCTGCAAAGGGCTCCCGCACAACCTCCACCTGTACTTGAGCAGCAACGACCTGCACAGGCTGCTCGCCGTCCTGGGCAAAAGCGGTACGCAAGCTTTCATGGCGGCGCACCAGGTCTTCGAGGCTGCGCTGCAGCAACGCTGGGTCCAGGGTGCCCTTGAAACGCAGGGCCATGCTGATGTTGTAGGCCGCGCTTTGCGGCTCGAACTGCCAGAGGAACCACTGCCGCCGCTGGGCGTACGACAGACCGATGGCGCCCCATTCGTCGCGTATCTGCGGGATAGGCAGCCGAGCGAAGCTCATGCCCTTGGACTGCATCTTTTCAAAGAATTGCTTGCGCTGCTGCAGTGGCAGATGCAGGAACCGTTTTACCAGCTCGATGTTCTGGGCCATCATTTCAAACACTCTCCAGTTCTGCCAGGAAATCACTCAATTCATCGACATCCGCCGCGCTGGCAGGCGCCAGCTCAGCCATCGCCGCCACGTAGTCCGCCAACCGTCCAGCACCGAACAGGGCCGCCAGAGGCACCTCCAGGCCCAGCAGCAACTGCACGCGCTGGGTAGCCTGGACTGCCAGCAGCGAATGCCCGCCCAGCTCGAAGAAGTTGTCGCTCATCCCGACCCTTTCCAGCTTCAGCACGTCAGCCCAGATCGCCGCAACGTCCTGCTCGAGCGGGCTCTGCGGGGCGACGAACAACTGCTGCAACTGCGTGGCATCAGGGGCAGGCAAGGCGCGTCGATCAAGCTTGCCGTTTGCCGTAAGGGGGAGTGTTTCCAGGAACACCTGGTGCGCGGGCACCATATGCTCTGGCAGCGTCGCCTTAAGGTGCTCGCGCAGGCTCTCGCGCAATGCTGCCGTGGGCGCCTGGGCAGGGATCAGGTAGGCAACCAGTTGCGTACCGCTCGGGCCGTCCATGGCGAGCACCACCGCTTCGAGGATTTGCGAATGCTCCTTCAGCCTGGTCTCGATCTCGCCAAGCTCGATACGGAAACCGCGGATCTTCACCTGATGGTCGATACGACCGGCGTACTCGACCGCACCCTGGAAGCGATACCGTGCCAGATCGCTGGTGCGGTAGAGGCGACCACCCCCTTGCTCGCTATCATCGAACGGGTCGGGTACGAACCGCTCCGCCGTAAGCGCCGCACGCCGGTGATAGCCTCGGGCAAGCCCGGCGTGACCAACGTGCAGTTCGCCATGACATCCGGGAGCAGCAATGTCGAAGTCGGCATCCAGCAGGTACAACGACTGATCCGGGATTACTTCACCAATAGGGCTTACGCCCTCACGCTGCAGATCTTCGCGGCGCACGGGTCGGTAAGTGACGTGCACCGTGGTTTCAGTGATGCCATACATGTTGATCAAGGTCGGCTGGTGGTCGCCAAAGTGGTTGAACCATGGTGCCAGGCTCCCGACATCCAGCGCTTCGCCACCGAACACGATGTAGCGCAAGGCAAGGTCGGCCTGCCCCTGCGGCCGTGCGCAGGCGTGCGGGATGAGTTGCTTGAACGCCGAAGGTGTCTGGTTGAGTACCGTGACCTGCTCACGAATCAGTAGCGCGTGGAAGTCCGCCGGCGATCGGGCCACGTCCTTGGGCACGATCACTGCCTTGGCCCCATGCACCAGCGCACCGAACAGTTCCCAGACCGAGAAATCGAACGCATAGGAGTGGAAGACACTCCAGACATCCTGGCTGTCGAACCGGAACCAGTCCTGGGTTGCCTGGAACAGGCGCACAACGTTGTGATGGGGCAGCAAGGTGCCTTTGGGCTTGCCGGTGGACCCTGAGGTATAGATCACGTAAGCCAGGTTTGCCGGTTGCGTGAAGTTGATCGGGTTGGCTTCGCTGTAGCCCGGGAGTGGCTCCAGAAGCAGCGGCTCGACATCCTCGGGGAGCGGCAAGCGGGCGAGCAGATGTGACTGGGTCAGCAACAGGCGAATACCGCTGTCGCTCATCATGTAGGCCAGGCGATCCTCTGGATATTCAGGATCCAGCGGCACATAGGCGCCGCCGGCCTTGAGGATACCCAGAAGCCCGATGACCATTTCCAGACTCCGATCCACAGCGAGGCCCACCAGTACATCCGGCCCTACGCCCTGCTCTCGCAGCTTGTGAGCCAGTTGGTTGGCACGCAGATTGAGCTGGCTGTAGCTGAGTGTCCGCTCACCCGCCACCACGGCAATGGCCTGCGGCGTACGCGCAGCCTGAGTTTCGATCAGTTGGTGCAGACATTGATCGGGATGATGAACAACAGGCGCCCGATTCCAGTCATGGATGATTGCCTGCCGTTCTTGTGCTTCAAGCAAAGGCAGTCGGGCGACTACCTGCTGCGCATCCTCGATCAGCGCCTGCAACAGCGTGCCGAAGTGACGCGCGATCTGCGCAATGCTTTCCTCGGTGAAACACTCACGGTCGTAGCTGTAGTGCACCGACAACTGAGCACCGGCGCCGATCGCCAGGGTCAGCGGCACGCTCGACTGCTCATGGCCGTGCACGTTGCCGAACACAAGCCCGGCAGGCGCGCTCTGCTGCAACGCCTCGCCAACCGGGTAGTTTTCAAACACCAGCAAGGTATCGAATAACCCTTCCCCGCCCGACCCGGCCCAACGCTGGATGTCGTACAAAGGGCTGTGCTCGTATTCGCGCAACGCCAGGTTCTGCGCCTGCAACTGCTGCACCCACTGCGCCACGCGCTGCTGCGGACGGGGGCTGGCGACCACCGGCAGGGTGTTGATGAACAGCCCAAGCTGTTGCTCGACGCCGCGCAACTCCGCCGGCCGACCCGACACTGTCGCGCCGAAGCTCACGCACGATTGCCCGGTGTAACGCTGCAGCAGCAGTAGCCATGCCGCCTGCACCAGGGTGTTGACGGTCACTCGCTGCTGCCGGGCAAAGGCACCCAGCGCCTGCGTCTGCTGCTCGCTCAAGCGCTGCTGGTGTTCGCCGTAGCCCGTGCCCAGCCGGGCTTTGTCCTGACGCATGGCCAGCGCCAGGCGCGTGGGTTCATTCAGGTCCTGCAACTGCTGCTGCCAGAAGGCCTGGGCCTGCACGGGATCCTGGCGGTGCAGCCACTCGATGTAGTCGCGGTAGCGGCCCGTCAGCCCACCGTTCGGCAGCCCCGCATAGGCCTGCAGCACTTCACCGAGTAACTGCGCATTGCTCCAGCCATCCATCAGGATGTGGTGGCTGGTGAAGACCAGATGGCAGGTTTCGTCATCGGTACGAATCACCGCCAAGCGCAGCAAAGGATCATGCTGCAGGTCGAAGCCCTTGCGCAGGTCTGCTTCGGCCCAGCTGTCCAGGGCCGCACCCTGCTCGGCGATGCCCACCCAGTCCAGGTGCGTAAACGGCAGTTCGAGCTGCTTGCGGATCACTTGCAGAGGGGACTCGAAGCAGGTGACGAAGTTGGCCCGCAGCACTTCATGGCGGTCGACAGCGGCCTGCCAGGCGAGCCTGAACCGCGGCACATCGAGGCCTTTGACGTCGACGCGCATCTGGTTGATGTAATGCCCGCCGCCTTGCTCGAACAGGCTGTGGAACAGCATGCCTTGCTGCATGGGCGCGAGCGGATAAAGGTCTTCGACCTGCACCGCTGCGATCGGCAAGCTGTCCAGCTGCGCCTGGGTCAGCCCGGCCAGCGGCACGTCCGAAGGGGTCAACCCCGCCTGGCCATCTTCCAGGCAATGCTCGACCACTGCATTGAGCTCCGCGGCAAACTGATCGGCAAGGTGCTGCACCGTGTCGGCGGCGAACATGTCGCGGCTGTAAGTCCACTCCAGGCTCAACTCACCGGCATACACCTGGCCGTTGATCGACAACCAGTTGTCCAGCGGCGCCTCGCTGCTCTGGCTGGCGCCAGCGCTTTCTTCGGCAGGCACCAGGAATGCCGGGGCATCGGCGCCGGAGGCAGCGGTGAAGCTACCGTCGAACTGCCCCAAGTAGTTGAAAGTGATGCGCGGGGTTGGCAATTGCGCCAGGGCCGCGCGCGCCTGGTCATCGCCCAGATAACGCAGGGCGCCGTAGCCGATGCCTTTGTCCGGGATCGCCCGCAGTTGCTCCTTGATCCGCTTGATCGACTCATCAAGGGTCAGTTCCGGGCTCAGCCGTACCGGGAACACGCTGGTGAACCAGCCCACGGTCCGCGTCAGGTCGACGGTATCGAACAGGTCTTCGCGACCATGCCCCTCCAACTGCACAAGCACGTCGCTGCGCTGGGTCCAGCGGGCGATGACGCGCGCCAGCGCGGTCAGCAGCAGGTCGTTGACCTGCGTGCGGTAGGCGGCAGGCGCCTGTTGCAACAGTTGGCGGGTACAGGCAGCGTCGAGGCGGGTGCGGGCAGTGCCAACATGCATGCCGTGCAACGAGCCACCCGGGTTATCGCAAGGCAGGTCTGCATCAACCCCGCCCAGTTGCGCCTGCCAGTAAGCCAACTGCGCCTGCAACGCGTCGCTGCGTGCGTAGGCCTGCAGGTGCCCGGCCCACGCCTGGGTTGCGCTGGTTTTGCCGGGCAGGTCGAGTGGCTGGCCAGCGTGCAATTGGCGGTAGGCCGTTTGCAGGTCTTCGAGCAGTACCCGCCACGAAACCCCGTCCACCACCAGGTGATGAATCGCCAGCAACAAGCGCTGACTGCCATCTGCCAGGGTCGCCAGCAATGCCCGCAGCAAAGGCCCGCGCTGCAGATCGAGGCTGCCTTGCACCTCATCGCACAACGCTTCCAGTGCCTGAGCATCGGCCACCGTGACCTGCCGCAGCAGGCCCTGTTGTGTCTCGGGTGAACCGTAGTGGGCCGTCCACTCGCCCTCTGCCTGGTCAAAGCGCAGGCGCAAGGCGTCATGGTGGATCACCAGGGCCTGCAGGGCCTGTTCCAGTGCCTGGCTGTCGAGTGCCTGACCGGCCTTGAGCAGCAGCGCCTGGTTCCAGTGGTGGCGCTGGGCAATGTCCTGTTCGAAGAACGATTGCTGGATCGGCAGCAGCAGGTTCTGGCCAGTGGCAGGCCCCTGTTCGATCAGCAAGCCGCCGTCGTCCCCTTGCCTGGCAACTGCGGCCAGCCCTTGCACGGTCTGGTGCTGGAACAGCTCTTTGGGGGTGAAGCGGATACCCGCTTGGCGCGCGCGGCTGACCACCTGGATCGAAATGATCGAATCACCGCCCAGTTCGAAGAAGTTGTCGGTCAGCCCCACTTTGTCGACTTTCAGTACATCTGCCCAGATCCCGGCAATGGTCTGTTCCAGTGCGCTGCGAGGTGCGACGTACACCTGCTGCAATTGACTGACGTCGGGCTTGGGCAAGCCCTTGCGGTCCAGCTTGCCATTGGGCGTGAGCGGCAAGGTGTCGAGGAACACCAGGTGGGTGGGCACCATGTAGTCCGGCAAGCTTGCCTTGAGGTGCTCGCGCAGCTCACCGCGCAGCAGGCTCTGCCCCTGCAGGTCATCGGCCTGCACGTCCGCGCAGACCAGATACGCAGCCAACTGTTTGCCGCCAGGGCCCTGGATGTCGATGACCACGCTTTCACGCACTGCGGGGTGACCCTGCAAGCGCGCCTCGATCTCACCAAGCTCGATGCGGAAGCCGCGGATCTTCACCTGGTGGTCGATACGCCCCAGGTAGTCGACCACGCCGTCGGCCCGGCTGCGGGTCAGGTCACCGCTGCGGTAGACGCGCTCGCCGTTGGCGGCGAACGGGTCGGGAACGAAGCGCTCGGCGGTCAGCCCAGGGCGGTCGAGGTAGCCACGCGCCACGCACAGCCCGCCAAGGAACAGCTCGCCACTGTGACCCAACGGCACCAGGTTGAGGCTCGCGTCGAGCACATAACTGCGGCGACGCCCGACCAGGCGGCCGATAGGCGCGTAGGCCGCACCGCAGGCATCGCCTGGCGATGCGCGCCAGAGCAACGGCGTGACCACGGTTTCGGTCGGCCCGTAGCCGTTGAAGATGTATTGCGGGCGCAGGGCCTGCCAGGCCAGCTCGTAGCCGGCTTGCGGTACCGCATCACCGCCAAAGCAGTAGATGCGCACCGGCGGCGGGTTGCCCACGCGCAGGGCATGCTCGGCCAACTGTTGCAGATACACCGGCGGGAACACCGCAATCGTCACGCCATGCCGGTGCATCTCGGCGTAGGCCTGCTCGGGCAGCCACAGGCTGTCGTCGCGCACCAGCACACTGGCGCCGTTGATCAGCAGGTGCATCCACGCCTCATGGGCGCCATCAAAGGCGAAGGACATGAAGTGCAGCTCGCAATCCTGCGGGCCGGTTGCATAGCGTTCACCGTTGGCCAGGATGTGCGAGGCCAACGGCCCATGCGCCACTGCCACGCCCTTGGGCATGCCGGTCGAGCCCGAGGTGTAGATCACATAGGCAAGGTTGTGCTTGTCCAGCGCCACTTCAGGTGCCGTGTCCGGGCCTTGCTGCCAGGCGGCCGGCAAGTCCACCGCCAGCGTCGGCAAGCCTTCAGGGATCGGCAGGCTGCCCAGCACATCGCTCTGGGTCAGCACCAACGCCGCGGCGCAGTCCTGCATCATGTAGCGCAGGCGGTCCTGCGGGTAGGCGATGTCCAGCGGCACATACACGCCGCCGGCCTTGAGCACCGCCAGGAACGCCACCATGATCTCGGTGGAGCGGCGCATGGCGATGACGACCCTGACCTCGGGGCCGACACCTAGCTCGACCAGGCGGCGCGCCAGGCGGTTGGCCTGGGCATCGAGCTGACTGTAGCTCAGCCGCTGGTCGTCGAAACGGATGGCCACGGCCTCGGGCGCACGGGCGACCTGGTCGGCAAACAGTTGGTGGACGAAACGGTCGTCCGGGTGGTCGTCGCCGGTCTGGTCCCACGTCGCCAGCAAATGCTCGCGCTCCTGGCTGCCCAGCATCGCCAGCTCGGCGACGCGCTGATCGGGTTGACGCACGATATCGGCCAGCAGGTTGCACCAGTGCTGCGCCAGTGCCTCGATGCGCGGGCGATCGAACAGCGACGTGGCGTATACCAGCGAGGCACCCAGGCCTTCGGCATGCTCGAAGGTGTCCAGGGTGAGGTCGAACTGAGCGGTATAACGCTCCCAGGCCAGGCCTTCGACTTCTAGCCCGGGCAAACTGCGCGCCTGCCCGCGCAGCTCGGTCTGGTGATTGTAAAGTGCCTGGAACAGCGGGCTGTGGCTCAGGCTGCGTTCGGGGTGCAGGGCCTCGACCAACTGCTCGAACGGCAGATCCTGATGCCCCTGGGCCGCCAGGGCAGTCTGGCGGGTCTGTTCGAGCAACTGGCTGAAGGTGGTGTGCAGGTCGAATTCGGCCTTGAGCACCTGGGTGTTGACGAAGAAGCCGATCAGGCGCTCGGTTTCCAGGCGGTTGCGGTTGGCGATCGGCACCCCGACGCGGATGTCGTCCTGCCCCGAATAGCGGTGCAGCAAGGTCTGGAAACTGGCCAGCAGCAGCATGAACAGGCTGACGCCCTGCTGTTGGGCCAATGCCTTGAGCGCGTGCACCAGGTCGCGGTCCAGGTCGATGGCGAAACTGGCGCCGGCAAAGTCCTGGTTAGCCGGGCGCGGGCGGTCGGCGGGCAGTTCGAGCACCGGTTGGCGGTCGCCCAGCTGGGCCTTCCAGTAGTCCAGTTGGCGCTCTCGCTCACCGGCCTCCATCCACTGCCGCTGCCATACCGCGTAGTCGGCGTACTGCACAGGCAGCCCAGCCAGCTCGACCGGTTGCCCGGTGCGCAGCCCTTCGTACAGTTGCACCAGCTCATCGACCATCACCGGCATCGACCAGCCATCGGAGATGATATGGTGCAAGGTCAGTATCAGCACATGGTCATCCTCGGCCACGCGCAGCAGCTTCACCCGCAGCAACGGCCCGTGCTCCAGGTCGAAGGGGCGCTGGGTCTCTGCCTCTACCAGGCGCTTGAGCAGCGCTGCCTGTTGCTTACCCGCGCCAAGGTCAACCCGCTCGCTTGCCAGGTTGAATGGCTGCGCCGGGTGAATCACTTGCAGGGCATGGTCGCCTGCCTGGCGGAAGGTGGTACGCAGGGTCTCGTGTCGCGCGATCAGCGCTTCAAAGCTCAGGCGCAAGGCATCCTCGGCCAGATTGCCGCGCAGCCGCAGCACCGTGGCCATGTTGTAGGCGGTGCTTTCAGGGGCCATCTGCCAGAAGAACCACTGGCGCTGCTGGGCGTAGGACAAGGCCAGTGGCTGCGTACGGTCCACCGGCAGCAATGCCGGCGCGGGCGCCTGCGTACCCTGCCCTGTCAACGCGACGAAATCAGCCAGCACCGGGGCTTCGAAGAGCGTGCGCAGGGGTATTTCAAGGCCCAGGGCCTGGCGGATGCGCGAGGTCACCTGAGTGGCCAGCAACGAGTGCCCGCCCAGTTCGAAGAAATGATCGGTAAGGCCGATGCGCTCAACCTTGAGGACCTGGGCCCAGATGGCCGCAATCTGCTGTTCGCGCTCACTGCGCGGCGGCACATAGGCAGGCTGGTCAAGGTTCAGGTCGGGCCTTGGCAGTGCCTTGCGGTCCAGCTTGCCATTCGGCGTCAGCGGCAATTCGCCGAGGAACATCAGGTGCGCCGGGACCATGTAGTCCGGCAATGCCGCCTTGAGGTGGCTGGCCAGGTCAGTGCGCAGCGCATCCTGCTGTTCAAGGCCGCCCTCGATCACCAAGTAGCCCACCAACTGCTTGCCGGTAGGCCCGTCGATGTCGATCACCTGTGCCTCGCGCACCTTGGCATGCTCTTGCAGCCGCGCTTCGATCTCGCCCAGCTCGATGCGCAGGCCGCGAATCTTGACTTGATGGTCGATACGGCCGACATAGTCGATTACACCATCAGCACGGTAGCTCGCCAGGTCGCCGGTGCGGTACAGGCGGCCGCCGCCGACCGGGTCGAACGGGTCGGGAATGAACCGCTCGGCGGTCAACGCCGGGCGGTTGAAATAGCCGCGGGCGAGGCAGCCGCGCCCGCCGATCAGCAGTTCGTTCACCCAGCCGGCCGGGGCCAGGGCAAGGCCATCGTCACAGACGTAGGTCAGCCTGCCGCCCACTGCACGGCCGATCGGCACGATGGCCTTGCCACCAGCGCCGGGCTGCAAACCGGCACAGTCCTGCACGGTGGTGACCACGGTGGCTTCGGTAGGCCCGTAGGTATTGAGCAGACGAACCTGCTGCAGACCGCTGGCGTACCAGTCGCCGAGGCTTTCCATCGGCATGGCTTCGCCGCCCACGTGCACCTGACGCAGCGAGGCGCAGGCGCCGGCCGGCAGCTTTTCTGCAGCCAGCATGCGCCAGTAGGCGGTGGTCAGGTCGGCCACGGTGATGCCGTGGGTGACGATGGCCTGCTTCAGGGTCTCGATGTCCCATAGCTGCGGCCCACGCATGACCACCCGGGCACCGCAGCACAATGCCGGGTAAAGCTGCTCGACGAAGCCATCGAAGTTGACCGTGGCGAACTGCAACACCCGGTCACTGGCGTCGAGCCGCGAATAGTCGGCGGCCACGCTGCAGAACACCGACAGCTCACGATGGGCGACAGCCACACCCTTGGGCTTGCCGGTGGAGCCAGAGGTGTAGATCACATAGGCAAGGTTGTCGGCGACGGTCAGGCTCACCGGGTTGTCTGCGCTGCAATTGCCCAGCCACTGCTCATCCGCCTGCATTTCCAGGCAGGCCACTGCGGGTGAAATCGGCAGCGTCGGTGTCAGGTGAGGCTGGGTCAGGAGCAGGTGAATGCCGCTGTCCTGCATCATGAAACGCAAGCGTTCCTGCGGGTATTGCGGGTCGAGCGGCACGTAGGCACCACCGGCCTTGAGGATACCCAGCAGGCCTACCACCATGTCCAGGCTGCGCTCCACGGCGATGCCGACACGCATGTCAGGCCCCACGCCAAGTTCGCGCAGCTTGTGCGCCAGCTGGTTGGCGCGGCGGTTGAGTGCCTGGTAGGTCAGGGTCTGGTCATCGAGCACCAGTGCCGTGGCCTGCGGTGCGCGCAGCACCTGTGCCTCGAACAGCTGATGCACGCCAAGGTCTTCGGCGAAACGCAAAGGGGGCTGGTCGCCGGTTTCAAGCACCCGCTTGTGCTGGGCTGGCGTGAGCAGCGCCAGCTCGGCGACCGGCAATGTCGCCGCGCTGACCAGTGCACCCAGCAGGTTGACCCAGACCGATGCCAGGCGCTCGATACGCTCGACGTCGAACAGGTCCGATGCATAGCCGAAGGAAGCAAGCACCCCGTCGCTGCGTTCAAGGGTGTCCAGAGAGAGGTCGAACTGCGTGGTGTGCTCGACCAGGTCGACTTCCGTGACACTCAGGCCTTGCACGCTGTCGCCAGAGACCCGCTCGCCAAGGCTACTCAAGTGGTTGTACATGACCTGGAACAGTGGGTTGTGGCCCAACCCCCGCTCAGGCTTGAGCTCTTCCACCAGCACATCGAAGGGGATGTCCTTGTTCGCCTGAGCCTGCAGGGTGGTTTCCTTGACCCCCAGCAACAAGCCCTTGAAGGACTGCAACGGGTCGACATCCACGCGAGCGACCAGCGTGTTGACGAAGAACCCGATCAGGCCTTCCAGCTCAAGGCGATTGCGGTTGGTCACCGGGATACCGATGTTGAGCTTTTCGCGCCCGCTGTAGCGCGACAGCAGCAATGCGAACGACGCCAGGAAGACATGGAACAGCGTGGCATTGGCGGCAACTGCCAGGCCCTGCAGGTCGGCCGTAAGGGCGGCAGGCAGGAGCACATCCACGCGCCCCCCGCGGTAACTTTGCACCTGGGGACGGATACGGTCGGACGGCAGCTCAAGGACGGCAAAATCGTCTTCCAGGGTGGCTTTCCAGAATGCCAGCTGGGCCTGCAGCTCGCCTGCGGCCAGGCGTTCGCGCTGCCAGGCGGCGTAATCGGCGTATTGCACCGCCAGCGCATGGGGTTCCAGCCGCTGCCCGGTGGCGTGGGCGTTGTAGGCGGCGGCCAGCTCGCGAACCATGACGCTCATGGACCAGCCGTCCGAGACAATGTGGTGCAGCAGCACCGTCAGCACCTGCTCCTGCTGCTCCAGCGGGCCTGCCTGGAACAGTTTGACCCGGATCAGCGGGCCCTGTTCGAGATCGAATGGGGTGAGCGCTTCGTCTTCGATCCGCTGGCGCAGCGCCCCGCCGTCCGCCGCGCCGAGGTCATGGTATTCGATTGGCAGCGACGCAGCCGGCAGGATGCGCTGCTGGGGGATGCCATCGTGCTCTTCGAACACCGTGCGCAGAGATTCGTGACGCATCACCAGCGCGTCGAACGCGGCTTGAAGGGCCGACCGGTCGACCTCCCCTTGCAAGCGGATGGCCAAGGGGGTGTTGTAGGCGGTGCTCTGCGGGTGCAGCTTCCAGAACATCCACTGGCGGTACTGGGCATGCGAAACCTGCAGCGGCCCGGTGCGTTCCAGCGCCCGGATCTCGCCCCCTGCAACCTGCTCCAGCCCTTGCAGGGCCTCGGCGAAGGCGCACAGGTCGGCAGTGTCGAACAGCACCCGCAAGGCCACGTCCAGGCGCAACTGCTGCCTGATCCGCGAAACCACCTGGGTCGCCAGCAACGAATGCCCGCCCAAGGCGAAGAAGTTGTCGTCGAGGCCTACCTGGGCCTGTTGCAGCACGTCGGCCCAGATGGCCGCGACCTGTTGCTGCAGTGCGGTCTCGGGCGCGCGGTAAAGGGCGGTGACAGCGACCGGTTCAGGCAATGCCTTGACGTCGACCTTGCCGTTGAGGGTTACCGGCAGGCGCTCCAGCAGCATCAGGTACTGCGGCACCAGGTGCTCAGGCAGGGCCAGTTTCAGCGCCGCGCGAATGCCGTCGACCACGCCCTGGCGTGCCTCTTCCTGTGCAGCCCAGTGTTGCGGTACCAGGTAGGCGGCCAGCTGCCGATCGGCGCCTTCACCTACCACGCGCACCACGGCGTTTTCGATCCCCGGCAACTGTCGCAGGCAGGCATCGATTTCGGCCAGTTCGACGCGGTAGCCACGGATCTTCACCTGGCCATCAATACGCCCGGCGAAGACCCGTTCGCCATCAGCGTTCAGGCGTACCCAGTCGCCGGTCCGGTACATCCTCGCACCTGCGCTGCCATTGGCGTCGGGCACGAAGCGCTCGGCGGTCAGCGCCGCCTGGCCGAGGTAGCCACGCGCCAGACCTGCACCGGCAATATACAGCTCGCCCCTGGCCGTGCCGGGGACGGGCTGCAGGCAGCTGTCCAGTACGTGGGTGCGCAGGTTTTGCAGCGGCTGACCGAGCAGCGGCCGATCCTGCAGGGTATGGGTAAGCACGCCCACTGTGGTTTCGGTAGGGCCATAGTGGTTGATCACGTCGAGGCCGGGCGCCAACGCCTTGATCCGGCCCAGAAGCGCCGTACTGCAGGCTTCGCCGCCAACCACCAGGCAGCGCCGTGGCAAGGCCGCAGCGCCTGCGGCAAGCATGGCCTGCAAGTGCGAGGGGACGATCTTCAGTGCGTCGATGGCATGCGCTTGCAGATAGGCGGCGAAGGCCTCGGCATCGAGCACAGTCTCTTTGGCCAGCATGTGCAGGGTCTTGCCGTGGCACAGGGCACCGAAGAGCATGGTGTGGCCAAGGTCAGCCGCCGGCGTGGTGACCATCGCCAGGCTGCCGATCTGGCCCATTGGCAGGCGTTTGCTGACGCCGCGCACGTAGTTGACCAGGGCGCCATGGCTGACCGCGACGCCCTTGGGCTTGCCGGTGGTGCCGGAGGTGTAGATGACGTAGGCAAGGTTGTCGGCATGCACCGCCACCCTGGGCGCCGAGACCAAGGGGTACTCGCCCTCCACGTCGACTGCTGCCACGCCTTCCGGCAGGCTGATCTGCCCCGCTCGGCCCAGCACCCACTTGACCGCGCTGTCAGCAAGCATGAAGTCGATGCGCGCCTGAGGCTGTTCAGGGTCCAGCGGGAGGTAGGCGGCACCGGCCTTGAGCACGGCCAGGATGCCGATGAGCATCTCGCAGGAGCGGTCGGCGACCACGCCGACCCGCTGGTCCACCTGCACGCCGCGATCCAGCAGCGCCTGGGCCAGGGCATCGGAGCGCGCCTGCAAAGTGGCATGGCTGATCTGACCGGCGTCGCCGCTTGCCGCCAGGCCCTGCGGGTTGCGGTCAGCGGCCGATTCGATCAGGTGATGGATGCAAACGTCGGGTTCTGCTGCCCCGGCAGCCTGCCACTCCACCGCGTGCGCCGCCCGGGTCGCCAAAGGCAGCTCACCGACCGCAGTTGCAGACGCTTGGGTCAGCCCGTCGAGCAGGCGCAGCCAGTCCTCACCGAACGCAGTGATCGTGGCTTCTTCGAAGACATCCAGCGCGTAGGTGAATACGGCGTGCAGGCGCCCGGCACTTTCATAGGTATCAAGGGCAAGGTCGAAGCGGGCGCTGTGCTTGTCCAGGGCGACTTTTTCCAGTGTCAGCCCGCTGCCGAGACGAATCTGACCGGCGTCGGCGATGGCCGCCTGGTGGTTGAACAACACTTGAAACAACGGGCTTTGCGCGCTGCTGCGATCCAGCTCCAGCGCCTCGACCAGGCGCTCGAACGGCAGGTCCTGGTGCGCTTGGGCGCCCAGGGCGGTGTCCTTGACCCGGCCGAGCAGCTGGCTCACGTTCATGAGCGGGTCGATATCGGTATGCAGCACCTGAGTGTTGATGAAGCAGCCGATCAACCCCTCTACTTCGGTGCGGTGACGGTTGGCGACCGGAACGCCGACACGGATCGCGCGCTGGCCGCTGTAGCGTTGCAGCAGCAGCTTGAACGATGCCAGCAGCACCATGAACAAGGTGACCCCCTGGGCGCTGGCCAACGCCTTCAGGCGCTCGGCAAGCGCCGGGTCTACCTGCAGCTCACGGCGCGCCCCACGATGGCTCGGCGCGCCAACACGCGGGTGATCGAACGGCAGCTCCAGCACGGCATGATCATCGCCCAGCTTGTCGCGCCAGTAGCTCAGCTGACGCGCTTGCTCACCGGCTTCCAGCCAGCTGCGTTGCCACAGCGCATAATCGCGGTACTGGATGGGCAGCGCCGGCAGGTTCGCCTCGCTGCCCTGGCAGGCGGCGTCGTACAGGCGCACGAACTCGTCGATCAGTACGTTCAGCGACCAGCCGTCGGCAACGATGTGGTGCAGGGTCAGCAGCAACACGTGCTCGTCGGCGGCCAGTTGCAGCAGGTTCACCCGCAGCAGCGGCCCTTGCAGCAGGTTGAAAGGTGCCTGCGCTTCGGCTTCGGCCAGAGCGGCGACACGGGCTTCGCGTTGTGCCGCCGCCAAGGCAGTGAGGTCCTGCTCAACGATGGCGACCGCCTGTGCCGGGAGGACTTCCTGGTACAAATGATCGCCCTGGGCGCGCAGGCGCGTACGCAGGCTTTCGTGGCGCGCAACCAGGCGGTCGAACGCCTGCTGCAGGGCCGGCCGGTCGAGCTTGCCCTTCAGGCGCACGGCCATGGGCAGGTTGTAGGCAGCGCCTTGCGGGTCCAGCTGCCAGAGAAACGACATGCGTCGCTGGGCATAGGACAACCCGTCGCGGTCATCGCAGGCTACATCGGCAGGGATCGGAAACAAGGAGAAGTCGATGCCCTCTGCCTGTAGCCCGGCCAGGAACAAACGGCGTTTCTCCGGCGGCAGTTCGATAAAGCGGCGAGCGAGTTTCAACGAGTTTTCGGCATTCATGCAATGCGTCCTTAGCGATAGGAAGCGGGACCACAGGGCCCAGTCATCCCTCAAAGACGAAACAACCGCGAGCTGATTTAGCCAAAGCCCCGGCCACTGGCGAGCGCCCGGGCTGCGGGGTTAAATCGCCACGCGGGCAACTCGTCTCAACGTCATACCCATTCTCCAGAAGGCGGCCCTCGCGATGCTCTCCACCCTGGCCAACAACCTGCGCAAGCGGGTCACTCAAGCGCTCACCGGCAAACAGCCCAGCTATCGGCTCTTCGATGTACAACTGAAGCAGCGGATCGCGCTCAGCCCTTCACTCACGCGACTGGTATTCACCGGCCCGGATGTCGATGAAATGACCACCTTGGCGCCAGACCAACGGATCAAGCTACTGTTTCCCGCAGCCGATGGTTCACTGCCCAACCTGAGCAACGACCTGCACTGGAAGGCCGCACACAGCGCCTTGCCGCCAGCCCAACGCCCGCCGATGCGCACCTACACCATCCGCGCCCTACGCCGCGAGGCGCTGGAGGTGGATGTCGATTTCGTGCTGCACGGGGTCAACAGCCCCGCCTCGGCTTGGGCCACCCACGCGCAGGTGGGCGACGGCTTGCAGATGGTAGCCCCCAACCTGGCCTATGAAGGCGACCCCGGGGGCTATGAATGGAAGCCGCCGCAAGGCATGCGCAACGTACTGCTGGTCGGTGACGAAACGGCGCTGCCGGCGATTGCCGGCATTCTTGAGCAACTGGCCGATAACCAGCCCGGGTTGACGGTGCAGGCGTTCATCGAGGTGCCGCTGGAGGCTGACTGCCTGCCCATGCGCCACGGCAGCGCTACCCACCTTCACTGGCTGCCGCGCGAATTGCTCAATTGCAAACAGGGTGAGGCCATGCAGCATGCGGTGCGCGAACTGGCCAGCCTGCCACAGGGGCAAGCCACGCGGCGGGTAAAGCTGGAAGACGTGGATATTGACACGCGGATACTGTGGGAGCAGGCCAGCAGCGCCGACAGTGCGTTTCATGCCTGGGTGGCGGGGGAATCGGCCACGGTGATGGATATTCGCCGCTACCTGATAAAGGAGCGCGGCTTGCCGCGCGAGTGCCTGACCTTGATGGGCTATTGGCGGGCTGGCCGGACCTTCGATTGACTTGAGATAGCCGGGGCCGCAAAGCGGCCCCGGCTATTGGTCAGACTGCCGCGATCAACGCCTCGGCAAAACGCTGTGCCACTTCATCGACCTGCTCGCCGCTGATGATCAACGGCGGCAGGAAACGCACCACAGCACCATGCCGCCCGCCGAGCTCAAGGATCAGCCCGCGCTTGAGGCACTCACGCTGCACCTTGGCCGCCAGCTCACGGTTGGCTACCGGGTGGCCCAAGGCATCCAGCTTGCCCTGCGGGTCCACCAGCTCAACCCCAAGCATCAGGCCACGCCCGCGCACATCACCCAGCTGCGGGTAATCGCGCTGCAGCTGCAGCAGATGCTGACGCAAGCGCTGTCCCATAGCCTCGGCATGCTCACCCAGGCGGTGATCGACCAGGTAGTTGATCACCGCCGAGCCCGCCGCCATGGCCATCTGGTTGCCACGGAAGGTGCCGGCATGCGCGCCTGGCTTCCAGGTATCCAGCCAGTCGCGATACACCACCACCGCCAGCGGCAGGCTGCCGCCAATGGCCTTGGACAACGTGACCACGTCCGGCACGATGCCGGCATGCTCGAAGGCGAACATGCGCCCGGTGCGGGCAAAGCCGCTCTGGATCTCATCGATTATCAGCGCCACGCCGGCCTGCTCAGTGATCCGGCGCACACCCTTCAACCATTCGATATCGGCCGGGATGACCCCGCCCTCACCTTGCACCACCTCAAGGATGACCGCCGCCGGCAAGGGCACCCCGCTTTCCGGGTCGAGCAGCAGGTTTTCCAGGTAATGGAGGTTGGCCTTGACCCCGGCTTCGCCGCCCAGGCCGAATGGGCAGCGGTAATCATAGGGATACGGCATGAACTGCACGCCACTGCTCAGCAGCGCACCCAGCGGCTGCTTGGGGCCGTTGCTGCCCATCAGGCTCAACGCGCCCTGGCTCATGCCGTGATAAGCGCCATGGAACGCCAGCACGGTGCTGCGCCCGGTGGCGCCACGCACCAGCTTGAGCGCTGCTTCCACGGCATCGGTGCCGGTCGGGCCGCAGAACTGCACCTTGGCCTCGCGGCGAAACGCTTCGGGCAGGATGCCGAACAGGTCCTGGACGAAGCGGTCCTTGACCGGGGTGGTCAGGTCCAGGGTGTGCAGTGGCAGCTCGTCAGCCAGCACACGCTGGATCGCCTCGATCACCACCGGGTGGTTATGGCCCAGGGCCAGGGTGCCAGCCCCGGCCAGGCAGTCGATGAACTGGCGGCCCTCGACGTCTTCCACATAGATACCCCGGGCACGCTTGAGTGCCAGCGGGATACGACGTGGGTAGCTGCGGGCGTTGGACTCCTGCTGTTGCTGGCGTTGCAGCAAAGGGGAGTCGGTGAATTCGTACAAGGGTTGCGGCACGCTGGCCGGGGCGACCTGGGCAAGGCTGGAAGCGGTGGACATGGGTGAATCCTCGCAAGCAAGCGAATGGGCAGTTATCGCTTGGAAAACGCTTGAGTGCGGGGAGGATTTAGCAGTTGTTACTGGATTTTACTTCACCTGTGCCGGCCCCTTCGCGGGCTCGCCCGCTCCCACAAGGACCGCATGCACTTCAGGCCATGAGCAATACCTGTGGGAGCGGGCAAGCCCGCGAAGAGGCCGGCACAGGCATTGAAGGTCAACTGGCCGAGCGCGCCGGCACCTGCAACAGCACCCGCAGCCCATCACTGCGGCTGTCGAACCTCAGGCTACCGGCACAGCGCTGCACGATTGCCTGCACAATCGCCAACCCCAACCCACAGCCACCACTGTGCCCATTACGCCAGAAACGCTCGGTCAGGTGCTCAAGGTCGCCTTCGGCAATCCCCGGTCCATGGTCACGCACCATGAACCCCACCTGGCCGTCGGCCATCTGTACTTCCAGCTCAACGGCCGCTTCGCCGCCATGGCGCAGGGCGTTATCCAGCAAGTTGCGCAGCGCTGCCACTGCCAACGGTGCGGGCATGCCCAGGTAAATCTGCGTGGCCTCCTCGGGCAAACGCAAGACGATGCGCCGGTTATCACCCCCACCAGCGTCCTGCACGGCTTGGCGGGCCACCTGCTCCGCGCTGCACTGCACGCCATCCTCGAACGACAGGCTGCCTTCCACCCGCGCCAGCATCAGCAACTGCTCCAGCGTGCGGTGCATGCGGTCGGTACCCTGCTCGGCATGCTCCAGCGCCTGCTCGCGCACCGCGCCATCGGTCATGCGTGCGACCTGCAGGTGGGTCTTGATTGCGGTCAGCGGACTGCGCAGTTCGTGCGCGGCATCGTCGGTCAGGCGCCGCTCGCGCTCGATGGTCTGGGCAATCCGCAGGAACAGCTGGTTCTGGGTCTCCAGCAAGGGCTGCAACTCGCTGGGCATGCCCGCCACCTGCAACGGCTCGACACTGTCCGCGCGCCTGCGGCGCAAGGCGTCGCGCATGCGGTTGAGCGGCTCCAGGCCCTTGCCCAGGCCGATCCACAACAGCCCCAAGCTGCCGAGCAAGGCCATCAACACGGGTGCCGAAGCCGCCAGCAGGATCGACTGGTTCAGCGCCTCGCGCTCCATGTGCCGGTCGGCCGTGGTGATGCGCACATCGCCGTGGTTATAGGTGAAGGAGCGCCACAATGCGCCGTCGATGGTCTGGTCACGGAAGCCGCTGCGCTCGTCGTCCATCGTGCCATCGTGCTTGTGATTGCTGGCAAGGATCTCGCCACGCAGCGAGCTGACCTGGCAGGCCATGCCGTCCGGCACACTGAACTGGTCGGCGGAAAAGTGCGCCTCTTCGCCCTTGGCGGTCAACGGTTGCGGCAGCTGGTCGATCAGGCCGGCGACCATGCGCGCCGACGCCACCAGGCGCTGGTCGAGGGAAAACATCATCTGCTGGCGCAAGTCCCGCAGCATCCACGCCGCGGCCAGCGCCCAGATGATCACGAAGGCGCTGCCCAGAATCAGGCTCAGGCGTACCCGCAGGCTCATGAGGCGGCCTCTTCAGGTGCCTGTGCCGGGCCCAGCCGGTAACCCAGGCCACGCACGGTCTCGACGATGCCGTTACCCAGCTTGCGGCGCAGGTGATGAATGTGCACGTTCAGGGCGTTGCTCTCGACTTCGTCGCTGAAGCCGTACACGCAGTCTTTCAGTTGCTCGCTGGACAGCACCCGCCCGGGGTTCTGCAGCAGCGCCTGCAACAGCGCCTGTTCGCGGCGCGACAGGTCAACGTGCTGGCCGGCCAGGGTCGCCTCGCAGCTGCTCGGGTCATAGCGCAGCGGGCCGTGCTCGATCGCATTCACCGCCCGCCCGGCCACCCGCCGCAACAGGGTGTGCAGGCGAGCAGCCAGCTCACGCAGGTCGAACGGTTTGAGCAGGTAGTCATCGGCGCCGGCCTGCAGGCCATCGACGCGGTCGGTGACGGCATCGCGGGCAGTGAGCACCAGCACTGGCAGGTCCACACCCTGCTGACGCAGGCGGCGCAGCAGCTTGAGGCCGTCTTCGTCGGGCAGGCCGAGGTCGAGGATCATCACGTCGAACTGCGCGGCCTGCAGCATCGCCCGCGCAGCGGCGGCGTTACCCACCCGGTCCACGGTCAGGCCCTGGGCGGTAAGGCCGGCGCAGATGCCGGCGGCGATCAGGTCGTCGTCCTCGCAGAGCAGAACGTGCATGGTGGGGCTCCAAGTGTGGTGTGGCGGGTATTGCACCGTGGGCGGATTAAGGGGGGATTATGGACCTTTGTGGGGCGGTCAGGTGCTCGCCTTGAGGGTTTTGGGTGGGTCGGGGTGTTCGCCTATAGCCTTGCGCCGCCTGTGAGATCGAGCGCCGCCCGCGCGGCGCTTCGCAGCACAAGGCTGCTCCTGCATTTGTTTCGGGCCAGTTGTGCCTGTGCCTACGCGCGCGACCGCCTTGTTTGTTCGACACTATATTGAATTGAACGCCACGGGGGGGCGTGGCGCAGAAGAGACTGGCCCGAAACAAATGTGCCATTGGGCTTATGCCGGTACATCCGCAGCCAAGCGTTAACCTTGGGTTAATCAACCCCAGCCAGCATGGCCCCATTCCCAGATCTGCCAAGGCGAAGACATGCGCATCCTCCTGCTCTTCCTGACGTTAATTCTGGCTGGCCCGTTACAGGCCAACCCGTTCGACGTCAAACCCGACTTCCTGCCAGTCGACCAGGCCTTCGTGCTCACCCACGACCGCCAGGCCGACGGCCAGATGCGCCTGTACTTCCAGATCAAGCCGGGCTACTACCTGTACCAGAAACGCCTGAAGTTCGACGGCCTGCCGGCCGACCAACACCCGCAATTGCCACCAGCCCTGAACCACCATGACGAGTTTTTCGGTGACAGCGCGGTGTACCGCGACCAGCTTGAACTGCTGCTGCCGGCCAACGCCCAGGGCCAGTTGCGCCTGGGCTGGCAGGGCTGTGCCGACGCCGGCCTGTGCTATCCGCCGCAAACCACCTCGATAGACCTGGGCGGCAGCGTGGCACCCGCCGCCGAGCAAGCCAGCGACCAGGCCCTGGCCAGCGGCCTGCAACAGGGCCACCTGGCCTGGAGCCTGCTGGCGTTCTTCGGCCTTGGCCTGTTGCTGGCCTTTACCCCCTGCTCGTTGCCAATGCTGCCGATCCTTGCCGGGCTGGTGCTGGGCAATGGCGCCAGCGCCCGGCGCGGCTGGCTGCTGGCCGGGGTGTATGTGTTGAGCATGGCCCTGGTGTATGCCGCCCTGGGCGTGGTCGCCGCGCTGCTCGGTGCCAGCCTGCAGGCCTGGCTGCAGCAACCCTGGCTGCTGGGCAGCCTGGCGGTACTGTTCGTGCTGCTGGCATTGCCGATGTTTGGCGCCTTCGAACTGCAACTGCCCGCTGCCCTGCGCGACCGCCTGGACCGCGCCGGGCAAGGCACCCGTGGCGGCAACCTGTATGGTGCGGCGCTGCTGGGCGCGTTGTCCGGCCTGCTGCTGGGCCCGTGCATGACCGCGCCATTGGCCGGTGCGCTGCTGTACATCGCCCAGAGCGGCGATGTGCTGCAGGGGGCACTGGTGCTGTTCAGCCTCGGCCTGGGCATGGGCGTGCCGCTGCTGTTACTGGTGACCTTGGGCAACCGTTACTTGCCGCGCCCAGGCGCCTGGATGGACCGGGTCAAGGGCGTGTTCGGCTTCGTGTTCCTGGCCATGGCGCTATACACCGTGCGCAGCCTGTTGCCCGCCACACTGCTGCTGGCACTGAGTGGCGCCTGGCTGATTGCCCTGGCCTGGGCCACCTGGCCGGCCCTGCAGCGCCTGCCAGCGTTGCGCGCCGTGCCGCTGCTGGGCGCCCTGTGGGGCAGCCTGCTGCTGGTAGGCGCCGCCGCCGGCGGCGATGACCTGTGGCAGCCGTTGCGCCCGTTCACCGGTGGTAGTGCCGCGCCAGTTGCTGGCCAGCATGCCGAGGACAGCTTCGTCACGGTCAGCCGGCCCGAAGACCTGCAACGTGAACTGGATGAAGCCAAGGCCCGTGGGCAGTGGGTGATGGTCGACTACTATGCCGACTGGTGCGTGTCGTGCAAGGTCATGGAAAAACAGGTGTTCGCCCGCAGCGACGTGCAGGCCGGCCTGGCTGGCGTGCACCTGCTACGCCTGGATGTGACCGCCGACAGCCCGGCCAGCAAAGCCTTGCTGCAACGCTATCAGGTACCCGGCCCGCCCAGCATCATCTGGATCGGCCCGGAAGGCGACGAACGCCGCGCGCGGCGCATTACCGGTGAAGTGGATGCCGCCACATTCCAGCAACACTGGGCCCAGACCAGGAGCCAAGGCTGATGCTGACCGTAACCCTCGGGCCGCTGACCATGGCCCTCAACCACCTGCTGATGCTCAGCGCCTTACTGATCGCCAGCGTGGTCGGCTGGTGGGTCGCCCGGCGTGGCGGCGAAAACCCGGAATCGGCCCTGTTCAACCTGTTCCTCATCGGCCTGCTGTGCGCCCGCGCAGGCTTCGTGCTGGCCTACTGGCCGATGTACCGCGATGAGCCGCTGCAAATGATCGACATCCGCGACGGCGGCTTCCTGCTCTGGTCGGGCCTTGTCGGTATCTTCCTCGGTGCCGTATGGCAGGGCTGGCGTCAACCGGGCCTGCGCCGCCCGCTGGGCTGGGCGCTGTTCAGCGGCGCGCTGTTCTGGGGCCTGGCCAGTTTTGCCGGCCACCTGTACAGCAAGGGCACCGAGCTGCCCGAACTGAGCCTGCGCAATGCTGGCGGCCAGCCGGTGGCGCTGCACAGCTACCGCGGCAAGCCATTGGTGATCAACATCTGGGCCACCTGGTGCCCACCCTGCCGGCGCGAGATGCCGGTGCTGCAGCAGGCGCAAAGCGACTACCCGCACGTGACCTTCCTGTTCGTCAACCAGGGCGAGACGCCGGAAAACGTCAGCACCTTCCTCGCCACCACCGGCCTGAGCCTGACCCACGTGCTGTTTGACGGCACCGGCCTGCTGGCCCAGCACGTCGGTTCCATGGCCCTGCCTACCACCCTGTTTTATGACGCCGACGGGCGGCTGATCGGCAGCCACCTGGGCGAGCTGTCCCGGGCCAGCCTGCGCCACGCCCTGGAGCCTTTCGACCAGGCCACCGCGCCTGCCCCTGCCGCACAAGGAAACTGACATGCGACTGACTGCACTGCTGCCCCTGTCCCTGGCCCTGCTGGCCGCCCCTGCCCTGCAGGCCGAAGAACTGCCCAAGGCGGTTCAGCAATTGCAGGCCAAGGGCGCCGTGATCAAAGGCAGCTTCGACGCCCCCAACGGCCTGCGCGGTTACGCCGCCGAGTACCAGAACAACGCCCTCGCCCTGTACCTCACCCCCGACGGCAAGCATGTACTGGTCGGCAGCCTGTTCGACGAACAAGGCAAGGACCTTAGCGCCGAGCCGCTGGAAAAGCTGGTGTATGCGCCGATGAGCAAAGCCCTTTGGGCGAAGCTGGAGAAAACCGCCTGGATCGCCGACGGCAAGGCCGATGCACCACGCAAGGTGTACCTGTTCAGCGACCCCAACTGCCCGTACTGCAACATGTTCTGGGAACAGGCGCGGCCGTGGGTAGAGTCGGGCAAGGTGCAGCTGCGCCATATCATGGTTGGCATCATCCGCGAGGACAGCCCGGGCAAATCAGCGGCGCTGCTGGCCGCGAAAGACCCGGCCCAGGCCCTGCATGAGCATGAAAAGGCGGGCAAGGCGAGTAGCTTGAAAGCGCTGGACAAGGTGCCGGACGCCGTGCAGCAGAAGCTGGCGGCGAACATGGCGTTGATGGAAGAAATGGGGTTGCAGGCAACCCCGGCGATTTTCTATCAGGATGAAAAAGGCAACCTGCAGAGCCAGCAAGGGGCACCGCGGCCGGAGATGCTGGGCAAGATTCTCGGCAAGCGCTGAGATATTGGCTGCCTGAACGGGCCCTTTCGCGGGTGAACCCGCGAAAGGGCCCGTTCAGGCACCCCATCAACTCAGGTCACAACCCCTCCAGCTCGGCCATCAGGTCACTGAGCCGGTCAACCTTGTCGTCATCCAGCGCACTCCCCTGCAGCCCCTGCACATACTCGGCCAGCTCCTCCACCGTACTGCACTCGAACATCGCCCGCAGCGGCACGTTCAGTTGCAGCTGCTTCTGCACCCGCGAGGCGATCTGCGTGGCCAGCAACGAATGCCCGCCCAGCTCGAAGAAGTTGTCGTGCACCCCCACTCGCTCGGCCTTCAGCACATCGGCCCAGATACCCGCCAGCACACCCTCCAGCTCATTGCGCGGCGCCTGATAGGCCTGGCTGTGCTGGCCGCCGATGTCGATGGCCGGCAGCGCCTTGCGGTCGAGCTTGCCGTTGGCGTTGTGCGGCAGGCTGTCGAACCAGCCCCAGTGCAGCGGCACCATGTACTCCGGCAATTCGGCCCGCAAGCGTTGCTTGATCTGCTCCAGCAGGGCGGCATCGGCGGCAATACCCTGATGTGCCACCAGGTAACCGACCAGATGTTTGCCGTTGACGCCTTCCTGCACCCCCACCGCAGCGTCGCGAATCTCGGCCTGCTCGTGCAGGCGGGCTTCGATCTCGCCAAGCTCGATGCGGTAGCCGCGAATCTTCACCTGGTGGTCGATCCGCCCGACGTATTCCAGCACACCTTCAGGGCGCTGCCGCGCCAGGTCGCCGGTGCGGTACAGGCGCTCGCCCGGTGCACCGTAAGGATGAGGAATGAACGCCAGCGCCGTGCGCACCGGGTCGCCGACATAACCTCGGCCCACGCCGGTGCCGGCCACGCACAGCTCACCCACCGCGCCCAGCGGCACCAGCATCTGGTCTTCGCCAAACAGGTACAGGCGGTTGTTGTCGGTCGGTGTGCCGATCGGCAGGTAACTGCCACGGGTCGACTCGGCATCGACGCGGAAGAACGCCACGTCATCCGAACACTCGGCCGGCCCATAGGCGTTGACCAGGCCAACCTGCGGGTAGCGCTGCAGCCACTGCGCCGCCAGCTCCGGCGGCATGGCTTCGCCTGTCGGCAGCATCCAGCGCAGGCCGTCGAGCGCCTGGTGGTCGTTGGCCAGCATGCCCTGGATCAGCGACGGCACGCTTTCCAGTACGGTGATGCCGGTGGCTTGCACATGCGCCAGCAGGCCCTGCGGATCATGGGCGATGGCATTCGGCACAATTTCCACCTTGGCACCGAACAGCGGTGCAGCAAGGAACTGCCACACCGAAATATCGAAGCTTTGCGAGGCGGTCTGGGCGATCACGTCGTGCTCGCTCAGGGCCAGGTACGGCACCTTGCTCAGTTGGTTGTTGAGCATGCCACGCTGTTCCACCATCACCCCTTTAGGCAAGCCGGTGGAGCCCGAGGTGTAGATCACATAGGCCAGGTTGTCCGGCCCGCTGTGAATACCAGGGTTGTGGCTGGCAACCGGGCTGGCCTGGGTATCTTCCCACACCAGCAACTGCGGCCGTGCCGCCTGGTCCAGGTCGGCCAGCAACTGCCGGCCTTGCTCGGCACAGGCCGCGCTGCACACCAGCACCGGGGTACGGCTGAGCTGGATGATGCTTTGCAGGCGCGCAGCCGGCAGCCCCGGGTCCAGCGGCAGGTAGCCGGCGCCGGCCTTGAAGCTGCCGACAATCATGCCCAGCAGCGGCAACCCGCGCTCGGCCAACAGCGCCACCGGCTGGTCCACCTGCACACCGGCCGAAATCAAGGCGTGGCCAAGGCGATTGGCCGCAAGGTTCAGCCCGGCGTAGTCGTAGGAGGCGTCAAGGCAGCGGGCCACGGTACGTTCGGGGTGCGCAGCCACCTCGGCTTCGAACTGCGCGATGTAGCTCTGTTCCAGCGGATAAGTGCGCTCGGTGCGGTTGCAGTCTTCCAGCAGGAAACGCTGCTCTTGCATCCCCAGCAGCGGCAGCGCACTGACCTCACCGTCGAAGCCCTGCACCAGCGCCAGCAGCAGGCGCTTGAACTCGGCCAGCAGGCGCTCGACAGTCGGGAAGTCGAAGTAGCGTTGGTCGAACGACAGGTGCAGGCCCAGGTCATCACCCGGGTAGCACACCGCCGTCAACGGGAAGTTGGTGTGGGTACGGCCCGAGTCGGAGCTGGCCTTCAGGTGCTGGGCATGGTCGAGCACGGCGGTTTCCACCGGCGCGTTCTCGAACACGAACAGGCTGTCGAACAGCGGCTGGCCTTTGGGCAGGTCGCTGCACTCCTGAATGGCCACCAGCGGCAGGTATTCGTACTCGCGCAGTTCCATGTTGCTTTGCAACAGGCCCTGCAACCACTGGCGCACGCTGCAACGCTGAGCGGATACGGGCAACTGCACGCGCAGGGCAACGCTGTTGATGAACAGCCCGACGGTGCGCTGCATCTGCGGCATGCTCACAGGGCGCCCGGCCACGGTTACGCCAAAGGCCACGTCGCGGTCGCCGCTGCAGCGCGCCAGCACCAGGGCCCAGGCCGCCTGCGCGAAGGTGTTGACGGTCAACTGATGGGCCTGGGCCAGTTCGCGCAGGCGCACGCCGTCGCTCACATCCAGTCGGGTGTAGCAGTCGCCGACCACCATGCCGCTGCCGGCGTGGTCATGGCGCAATGGGCGGTCGCTGGGAATCGCCGTGGCACGCTCGAAACCGGCCAGGTTGGCCTGCCACCAGGCACGCGCGTCGTCCAGGCCCTGGCGTTGCAGCCAGCCGATGTAGTCGCGATAGCGCGGTGGCACCGGCAACTGCGCCTGGCGGGCTTCGCCTAGCGCCTGGTAGACCTCGAAGAAGTCGTTCATCAGCAGCGAGCGGCACCAGGCATCGATCAGGATGTGGTGGTTGCTCATCATGAACCAGTAGCGCTCGTCGGCCACGCGCACCAGTCGCAGGTGGAACGGCGCTTCGCTGAGCAGGGCAAAACCGGCCTCGCGCTCCTGCTTGTGCAGGGTTTGCAGGCGCTGCTCCTGGGCATCGTCAGCAAGGCCGCGCCAGTCCTGGTAGTCCACCGCCAGGTTGCCCGGTTTGTGGATGATCTGCAGCATCGCCTCGCCGCTGTTCCAGCTGAACGATGCGCGCAACGCTTCGTGACGCGCCACCACGGCCTGCCAGGCCTGGGCGAAACGTTCAGGGTCAAGTGCGCTGTTGATGCGGTAGCGGTCCTGCATGTAGTACAGGCCGGTGCCCGGTTCCAGCAGGGTGTGCAGCAGCATGCCTTCCTGCATTGGCGTCAGCGGGTAAACGTCCTCGATCTGCGCAGCCGGTACCGGCAATGCGTCGATCTGCTCCTGGCTCAGGTGCGCCAGCGGGAAGTCCGACGGGGTGAAGCTGCCGTTGCCATCGGCCAGGCAATGCGCGATCAGTGCCAGCAACTCCTGCCTATAGGTCTCGGCCAGGCGGGCAATGGTCTGTTCGTCATAGCGCTCGGCGCTGAAGGTCCAGCGCAGTTGCAGCGCACCGCCATACACCTGGCCATCGACGCTCAGCCAGTTGGGCAGCGGCGCGTCCAGGTCGTGAGCCAGGCCAGCCGGAGCATCCAGCGGCTGGAACAACGCCGCATTGTCGAACTGCTGGTCGAACTGGCCAAGGTAGTTGAAGGTGATGCGGGCCTGCGGCAACGCCGCCATCTGCTCGCGCCCGGCCTCGTCCGCCAGGTAGCGCAGCACGCCGTAGCCCAGCCCTTTGTGTGGCACCTGGCGCAGTTGTTCCTTGATGCGCTTGATCGAACCGGCCCGCGCCGCGTCGTCGTCGCCTGGCAGCGGGCGCAGGCTCAGCGGGTAGGCGTTGGTGAACCAGCCGACGCTGCGGGTCAGGTCCATGTCTTCGAACAGCCCGTCACGGCCGTGGCCTTCAAGCTGCACCAGCACTTCTTCATCACCGCTCCAGCGACTCAAGGCACGCGCCAGCGCGGTCAGCAGCAGGTCGTTGACCTGGGTGTGGTAGGCCGCCGGGGCCTGTTGCAGCAATTGCCGCGTCTGCTCCACGTCCAGGCCAATGGCCAGGGTTTGAGCGTGGCGGTGCAGGTTGCCACCTTGCGGGTGATCGCACGGCAGTTCGCGGCGCACGCTGCCCAGCTGGCCTTGCCACCAGCTCAGTTCGTCGCGCAGCGAATCGCTGCCCGCGTAGCTGGCCAGGCGCGAGGCCCAGTCGCCCATGGCATGGGTTTTGGCCGGCAGCGGCTGGCCTCGGTAAAGCGCCTGCAGGTCTTCCAGCAGTACCCGCCAGGACACGCCATCAACCACCAGGTGATGGATCGCCAGCAACAGGCGTTGGCTACCCTGCCCGTCACGCACCAGCAGCGCGCGCAGCAGCGGGCCTTGCTGCAGGTCGAAGCTGCGCTGCAGGTCGGTGTACATCGCCTGGCAATCGGCAAAGTCAGCGACGGTGGCCGTCCACAGCAATTGCCTGGCGTCCGGCTGGGCGTATTCGGCCTGCCAGCGGCCACGGGCTTCGCTGAAACGCAGGCGCAGGCTGTCGTGGTGCTGCACCAGCGCAGCCAAGGCTTGCTCAAGTACGGCCTCATCCAGCGGTTGACGCGCCTCCAGCAACACCGCCTGGTTCCAGTGCTGTGGCTGCGGCACTTCGCTGTCGAAGAACCAGTGCTGGATCGGCGTCAGGCCGGTTTGACCCTGGCGCTGGCCCTGATCGATGGTGCTTGCGGCTTCGCTGAGCTGAACCACACCCGCCAGGGTCTGGATGGTCTGGTGCTGGAACAGGTCGCGCGGGGTGAATTGCAAGCCGGCCTGGCGGGCCCGGCTGACTACCTGAATCGACAGGATCGAGTCGCCGCCCAGTTCAAAGAAGTTGTCCTGTACGCCAACCCGGGCAACGTTGAGCACATCGCGCCAGATTTGCGCCAGCTGCGCTTCCACTTCGTTGCCGGGGGCTTGGTACTGCTGGCGCGCCTGCTCAAGGTCCGGCAGCGGCAGCGCACGGCGGTCGAGCTTGCCGTTACCCATCAGCGGCAGGCTGTGGAGCAGCACCAGGTGTGCGGGCACCATGTAGTCCGGCAGGTGCTGGCGGGCATCGGCCTTCACCGCTTCACGCAGCAGGTTTTGCGCCTCGTTGTCGGCAGCGGCCTGTTTGCACACCAGATAGCCCACCAACTGCTTGCCACCTGGCAAGTCGAGGGCCAGCACCACGGCCTCGTCGACATCGACATGCGCCTGCAAGCGGCTCTCGATCTCACCCAGTTCAATGCGGAAACCGCGGATCTTCACCTGCTGATC
Source organism: Candidatus Pseudomonas phytovorans (assembly GCA_029202525.1). Lineage (NCBI taxonomy): Bacteria > Pseudomonadati > Pseudomonadota > Gammaproteobacteria > Pseudomonadales > Pseudomonadaceae > Pseudomonas > Candidatus Pseudomonas phytovorans. The sequence goes on along the minus strand of CP119325.1, from coordinate 2,373,483 downwards.
GGCACGGCCGACGTATTCGACAAGGCCGTCGATGCCCAGGCGTACCAGGTCGCCAGTGCGGTACAGGCGCCCGCCTTCGGCGCTGAACGGGTCAGCAACGAAGCGCTCGGCGCTGAGGCCCGGACGGTCGTGATAACCCTGGGCCAGGCCAGCACCGCCGACATACAGCTCGCCAATGCCGCCCTGTGGCAGCAAGGCCAGATCTTCATCGAGGATGTAGGCAGTACGGCTACCAATGACGCGGCCGATTGGCACGCTGCCCAGCTCTGCCGGCAGCGTTTCTGGCGCCAGGCAGGCCAGCGGCATGACCACGGTTTCGGTCGGGCCGTAGGCATTGAAGAACTGCTGCGGCGCAAAGGCCTGGCGAATACGCTGCAGGTGCTCACCGGTCAGCGCTTCGCCACCGGTGATCACCAGGCGCACGGGCATTTGTTCGCCCTGCCCGCCCAGGTATTGCGCCAACTGGCTGCCGTAGCTGGGGGTGAAGCCCAAAATGCTTACCTGCTGCTCGCGCACCAGCTGGCAGATCTCCTCGGCGCCCCATTGCCCCTGGGCGCGCAGCACCACGCGGGCACCGCACAGCAGCGGCACCCACAGGCGCTCGCTGGCGGCGTCGAAGTTGATCGAATAGAAATGCAGCTCGCAATCATCGCTGCGCATGCCGAACGCGTCGATCACCGCCTGGCAGTGCATGGCGAACTCGCCATGGCTGACTACCACGCCCTTGGGCTTGCCAGTGGAGCCGGAGGTGTAGATCAGGTAGGCCTGGTGCTGCGGCAGGCTGAAGTTGTCCAGCGGCGCATCGCTGTAGGCCGACAGGCTGGCGGCATCGTCTTCCAGGCTCCAGCGGGCCACGCCCTCAGGCAGGTCGCCCAGGGTTTGCAGCAACTCGCGCTGGCTGAGCAGCAAGCCGATGCGGCTGTCTTCGATCATGTAGCGCAGGCGGTCGAGCGGGTACTCGGGGTCGAGCGGCACATAGGCGCCGCCGGCCTTGAGAATGGCCAGCAGGCCAACGACCATTTCCAGCGAGCGCTCCAGCGCCAGGCCCACGCGCACCTGCGGGCCGACGCCACGCTCGCGCAGGGCGCGGGCCAGGCGATTCGCCTGCTGGTCCAGTTCGGCGTAGGTCATGTGCTGGCCGGCGAAGGTCACCGCGCCGGCGTGTGGCGTGCGCGCCGCCTGGGCGGCGAACAGGCCGTGCAGGGTCTGGTCGAGCGCGAATGCGTGCTCGCCCTGCAACTGGCCCACCAGCACCTGCTGCTCGGCGCCGCTCAGCATCGGCAGGTCGCACAGGCGCTGTTGCGGGTTGTCGAGCAAGCCGACCAGCAGGTGCTGCCAGTGCTCGGCCATGCGCGCAATGCGGGGTTCATCGAACAGGTCGCGGCTGTAGGTCAGGCAGCAACCCAGGCGGCCGTCGAGGTCGGTGACCTCCAGGTAAAGGTCGAACTTGGTTGCACTGGCGTCGTTGACCAGGTAATCCACCTGCATGCCGGCCAGTGTGCGGCTTTGCTGGAAGGCCCAGCGTTGCACGTTGCACATCACCTGGAACAGCGGGTTATAGGCGCTGCTGCGCGGTGGTTGCAGGGCCTCTACCAGCTGGTCGAATGGCAGGTCCTGATGCGACTGGCCTTCGATGGCGGCCTGGCGCATCTGCTCCAGCAGCGCACTGGCGGTCATCTGGCCGTCCAGCTCGCAACGTAGCACCTGGGTATTGAGGAAGGCGCCGATCAGGCCTTCACTTTCCGGACGGATGCGGTTGGCCACTGGCGCGCCGATGCGCACGTCACGCTGGCCGCTGTAGCGGTGCAGCAGCGCGGCCAGGGTGGCGGTCATGGTCATGAACAAGGTCAGGCCGCGCTGGCTGTTGAAGGCGTGCACGCGGGCGACCAGCGCCGGGTCGAGCTCGAAGCGGTACAACTCGCCACGGTGGCTCTGTACTGCCGGGCGCGGGCGGTCGGCAGGCAACGCCAGCACCGGGTGCTCGTCGCCCAGGCGGTCCTTCCAGTAGGCCAGTTGGCGGGCGCCCTCGCCGCTTTCCAGCCACTGCCGTTGCCACACGCTGTAGTCCAGGTACTGCACCGGCAGCGGCGCCAGCGGCGATTCGCGATCATCGACGAAGGCCTCGTACAGCTCGCCAAGCTCGCGGGCGAAGATGTCCATGGCCCAGCCTTCGGTGACGATGTGGTGCAGGGTCAGCACGAAGAAGTGTTCACGCTCCTCGGCCTTGACCAGGCAGGCACGCAACAACGGGCCACGCTCCAGGTCGAACGGCCGGTGCGCCTGGTCGTCGGCCAGTTGTTGCAGGCGTTGCTGACGGGTATCGGCGGGCAAGGCGCTGAAGTCTTGCCAGTCGAGGTGCAGGCCGCTGTCTTCGGCCACGCACTGGTACGGCACGCCGTCGATGCTGGGGAAAGTGGTGCGCAGGGTTTCGTGGCGCACGATCAACGCCTGCAATGCCCGCTCGAAGGCCTCCACATGCAGGGTGCCGCGCAGGCGCGCCATGCCGCCCACATTGTACGCCGGGCTGTCCGGCTCCATTTGCCAGAGGAACCACATGCGCTGCTGCGAATACGACAGCGGCACCGCCTGGCGGCGGTCGACGCGGGCGATTGCGCCTTGCAGGTTGTGCTCGCCGGCCGCGCGGATGCGTGCGATCTCGGCACAGAAGGCGCCCAGTTCGCTGGCTTCGAACAGGGCCTTGAGCGGCAGCTCGACATCGCAGGCCTGGCGGCTGCGCGAGACGATCTGTGTAGCTAACAGCGAGTGCCCGCCCAGGGCGAAGAAGTCGTCTTGCAGGCCGACGCGCGGCAGGTTCAGCACCTCGCGCCAGATGGCGGCAACCTGTTGCTGCAACTCGGATTGTGGCTCGACATGTTCGCGTTGCTGCCACACCGGGGCCGGCAGCGCCTTGCGGTCAACCTTGCCGCTGGGGCCCAGTGGCAGCTGTGCCAACGGGATGAGCTGCGCCGGCACCATGTACGCGGGCAGTTGCTCAGCCAGCACAGCGAGGATGTCGGCTGGCTGCGCACTGCCACTGTAGTAAGCCACCAGTTGCGCGCCGACGGCGTCCTTGTGGATCAGCACCAGCGCCTGTTCCACTCCCGTTTGTGCCAGCAGGCAGGCCTGCACTTCCTCCGGCTCGACGCGGAAACCACGCACCTTTACCTGCTGGTCGAGGCGACCGAGGTATTCCAGGGCCTCCAGTTGCACCTGCCAGCGGGCGCGGTCGCCGCTGCGGTACAGGCGCTCGCCATCGCCGTCGGCCTGTGGCACGAAGCGTTCGGCAGTGAGGCCCGGGCGGCCCAGGTAGCCACGGGCCAGGCCCACGCCACCAAGGTACAACTCGCCCGGCACGCCGGGGGCGGTCAATTCCAGCTCATCGTCCAGCACGCGGCACAGCACATTGCCCAGCGGGCGGCCGATGGGCGAGCGCTCGCCGTCCGCCACCTGGCAGTGCCAGTGGGTGACGTTGATGGCGGTTTCAGTCGGGCCGTAGCGGTTGTGCAACTGCACCTGCGGCAGCACTTGCAGCACACGGTCGCGCAACGCGGCGGGCAATGCTTCGCCACCGGAGAACACTCGGCGCAGGCTGCTGCAGGCAGCCGCCTGCGGTTCCTGGACGAACACCTGCAACAGCGGCGGCACGAAGTGCAGCGTGGTCACGCCATGGGTCTGTACCAGTGCGGCAATGCGCTGCGGGTCACGGTGCTCGCCGGGGCCGGCAAGTACCAGCTTGCACCCGGTTACCAGCGGCCAGAAGCATTCCCACACCGACACGTCGAAGCTGATCGGCGCCTTCTGCATCAGCACGTCGCTGTCATTCAGCGCATAGGTCGCCTGCATCCATTGCAGGCGCTCGGCCAGTGCCGCATGGGTATTACCCACACCCTTGGGCTGGCCGGTGGAGCCGGAGGTGTAGATCACGTAGGCCAGGTTGTCGCCGTGCAGGTGCAGGCCGGGGGCATGGCTGGGCCAGCTGTCCAGGTGCAACTGGTCGAGGGCGATGGCGCTGACGCTGTCAACCTGGGGCAGCTTGCCCAGCAGGCTGCTGTGGCTCAGCAACAAGCCGGCGTTGCAGTCGGCTAGCATGTAAGCCAGGCGGTCGGCCGGGTAGTCGACGTCCAGTGGCACGTAGGCGCCGCCGGCTTTGAGGATGGCCAGCAGGCCAACCAGCAACTGCGGCGAACGCTCGATGGCAATTGCTACGCAGGTGTCGGGGCCGACGCCTTTGTCGCGCAGATAATGTGCCAGGCGGTTGGCCTGCTGGTGCAGTTCGGCGTAGTCGAGGCTGCCGCCGTCCCAGGCCAGGGCGGTGCGCTGCGGGGTCAGGCGGGCTTGTTCGTTAAGCTGTTCGACCAGCAGGCATTGCGGCACGGCAGTCGGTGCGCGGCCCCAGCCCAGCAGCTGCGCGCGGCCAGGTTCATCCAGCAATTGCACCTCGCCCAGCGCCCGCTGCGGCGCGGCGCATACTTGTTCCAGCAGCGCCAGCAGGTGATGGCCCAGACGTTTGACGGTGCTGGCTTCGAACAGCTCCGCGGCGTAGTCGAAGGCCAGGCTCAGGCGGCCCTGATGGTCTTCTTCACTGTGCAACTGCAGGTCGAACTTGGCTTCGCGGCTGTGCCACGGTAGCTCCTCGGCCAACAGCCCCGGAAGGCGGCGCAGGGCCGACAGGTCGCGTTGCTGGTGGTTGAACATGACCTGGAACAGGCCTTGTTCACGGGCATCGGGCAGGGCTTCGACCAACTGTTCGAACGGCAGATCCTGGTTGGCCTGCGCCTCCAGAGTGGCCTGGCGCACCTGGGCCAGCAACTGCGTGAATGACAGGCGGCCATCGAGCTGCGCGCGCAGTACCTGGGTATTGATGAAGAAGCCGACCATGCCTTGGGTCTCCAGGCGTGGGCGGTTGGCGTTGGGCACACCGACACGGATGTCCGCCTGGCCGCTGTAGCGCTGCAACAGAGCCTGCCAGCCGGCCAGCAGGACCATGAACAGGCTGGCCTGGTGTTCGCGGGCCAGGCCCTTGAGCGCTTCGGCAAGCTTGGCTGGCACCTTGAGGTTGAAACGCGCAGCACTGTGCTGGCGCTGGCTGGCGCGGGGATGGTCGGTGCACAGGTCGAGCACCGGCAAGTCATCGCCCAGCTGTGCCTTCCAGTGCTGCAATTGGCGTTCGGCCTCACCGTCGGCCAGCCATTGGCGCTGCCAGGTGCCATAGTCGGCGTAACCCAGAGTCAGCGGCGCCAGGTTGGCCTCCAGGCCCTGGCAGTGGGCGGCATACAGCTTGCCGAACTCGTCGAGCAGAATATTCAGCGACCAACCGTCGGCAACGATGTGGTGCAGGGTCACCCAGAGCTGATGGTCTTCGTCATCCAGGCGTGCCAGGGTCACGCGCAGCAACGGGCCCTGAGTGAGGTCGAACGGCTGACGGGCTTCGGCTTCAAGCTGGGCGGTGACCTGCTCGGGAGTTTGGCCCTCGAGGTCCAAACGGTGCAGATTGAACGGCTGTTGCGGCAAGATGCGTTGCAGGGCCTGGCCGTTTTCTTCGCTGAATACGGTGCGCAGGGATTCGTGGCGCGCCACCAGGCTCTGGAAGGCAGCTTCCAGCGCGCTTTCGTCCAGCTCACCGCGCAGCTGCAGGCCGGCCGGGATGTTGTAAGCCGCCGATTGTGGTTGCAACTGCCACATCAGCCACAAGCGGTTTTGCGCCAGCGACTGAGGCAAGGCCTGGGCGCGTTCCAGCGTTGCGATGGTGCCGGTGCCCGCAGCGCCTTCGGCGATGAGCGATGCCACGGCGTTACTGTAATCGGCCAGTACCGGCGCATCGAACAGGGTGCGCAGGCTCAGGTTGATGCCCAACTCATCGGCCAGGCGCGCAGTGGCCTGGGTGGCGGCGATGGAGTTGCCGCCCAGCAGCAGGAAGTGGTCGTCTGCCGCAACCGCCTCTACGTTGAGGGTGTCGCGCCATACAGCGGCGATACGCGCCTGCAGTTCATCGCCTGCTGCTTCAGCGGCGATCACCTCGTTCAGGTCAGGGAAGCGGGCGTAGCAGTCCAGGCTGCCATCGTCCATGCGCAGGCGGCAGGCCGAGCGCTGCAGCTTGCCGCTGGAGGTCTTCGGCAGCGCTCCCGGATTCAGCAGCAGGACCACGGCCGGGGCCTGGCGGCAGGCGTCGGCGATCACCTGGCGCAGGGTCTTGATCAGGTCCTGGGGTTTGATTGCCTTTTGCACGTTGCGGCTGATCTCCACCGCCACGCCGATGCCCTCCTCGCCCAGATGCTCGACGGCGAACACCGCCACCCGGCCTTTGCGCAGCACTTCGACTTCGCGTTCGAGGGTTTTTTCCAGGTCTTGCGGGTACAGGTTCTGGCCGCGCACGATCAGCATGTCTTTCAGGCGGCCGGTGACGAACACCTCGCCCTCGCGCATGAAGCCCAGGTCGCCGGTACGCAGCCAGGTCTGGCCGTCCATTTCAACGAAGGTGCGGGCGCTGGCTTCGGGGTTGCGCCAGTAACCCAAAGCGATGCTCGGGCCACCCGCCCAGATTTCGCCGACCTGGTTGTCACCCAGCACCTGCAGTTGCTGCGGTTCGACGACACGCACCGCGTGGCCGGGCTGCGGGTAGCCGCAGCTCATCAGCACGCTGCCTTGGCCCGGCTCGGCGCGGTTGGCGGCGAAGGCTTCGGCGTCCAGTTCCAGCGCCGGGATGCCTTGGCCACGGCGGCTGCCGCTGACGAACAGGGTGGCTTCGGCCAGGCCGTAGCTGGCGAAAAAGCTCTGCGGGTCAAAACCGCAGACCCGGAACTTGTCGGCAAAGGTCGCCAGGCTGTCCTGGCGGATCGGCTCGGAGCCGGAATAGGCCACGCGCCAGCGGCTCAGGTCGAGCCCGGCCAATGAGGCCTCGCTGACCCGCTCGCTGCACAAGCGGTAGGCAAAGTCGGGGCCGCCGCTGATGGTGCCGCCATACTCGCTGATGGCCTGCAGCCAGCGCTGCGGCCGGGCCAGGAAGTAACCCGGCGACATCAGCACGCACGGCACGCCGCTGAAGATCGGCTGCAGCAGGCCGCCAATCAGGCCCATGTCGTGGTACAGCGGCAACCAGCTGACAATCACGTCGTCAGGGTTGAGGTCGATGCCGAAGCCCGAGCGGATCAACTGCTCGTTGGCCACCAGGTTGCCGTGGCTGACCTGCACGCCCTTGGGCAGCGCGGTGGAACCCGAGGTGTACTGCAGGAACGCGATGTCATCACCTTTCAGCACAGGCTCGCGCCAGTCAGCGGCCAGCGCCGGGGCCAGGCTGTCGACCGCCAGAAGTTCAGGGCCGTTGTCCGCCGCCAGCGCCTCCAGGCCTTGCAGGCTGGCGTGCAACGCCGCGACGGTCAGCAGCAGGCGCGGCTCGGCATCGTCGATGATCGACAGCAAACGCTCCTGATGGTGCTGGCGGGCAGACTCTGGCGGGTAAGCCGGTACCGCAATCACCCCGGCGTACAGGCAACCGAAGAACGCCGCCACGTAGTCCGGACCACTGGGGAACAACAGCACCGCACGGTCGCCGAACCCGGCACGGGCCTGCAAGGCCGCGGCGATGGTGCGTGCACGCTGGTCGAGGTCCCGGTAACTAAGCACGGCCTGCTCGCCGGGCGCGTCGGCCAGAAAGCGCAAGGCGATCTTGTCCGGGGTCTGCTCGGCGCGTTGCGCCAATGCCTGGACCAGCGAGAGCGGGAGTTCGAAGGCGTGCGTCATGGGGTGTTCCTGCCAGTGTCTGTTGGGGCGTGCCGGCTGCTCCGCAAACAGGGCGGGCAGCGATTGGCGGCCGGGGATGTACACAGGGGAACGGATGGGCGAAGGCAGAAATTAGCGGGGATTGTGGGGTGCCACGTGGGCCGGGGAGTGAACGGTTTCACACCGTTGGCTTAGAACTGAAAGATACAGATACTAATTACGTTTCGTATTTGACAATCATTATCATTCTGAATAGCTTGTCGCACGTCGTAGGAAGCTTCCCACCTTGGGCGCTTCCTTTCCCCTCTGTGACAAGGTGATTTCCATGGCGGAACAACTATCCACAAGTAAGTGCGATTCACCATTACTCCAGGCCTTCGTCGACAACCGCAGCATCCTGGTCAAGATCGCTGCCCGCATTACCGGCTGCCGCTCCCGCGCCGAGGATGTGGTGCAAGACGCCTTCTTCCGGCTCAGCGCCGCCCCGCAGATCACATCGTCGTTCAAGGCGCAGCTCAGCTACCTGTTCCAGATCGTGCGCAACCTGGCGATCGACCACTACCGCAAGCAGGCGATGGAGCTGAAGTATTCGGGCACCGAAGAGGAAGGCCTGAACGTGGTCCTCCAGAATGCCTCGCCCGAAGCTACCCACATCAACCTTGCAGCGCTGGACGACATCGCCGAGGCGCTGAACGAACTGCCGCAGCGTACCCGCTATGCGTTCGAGATGTACCGCCTGCATGGCGTGCCACAGAAGGACATTGCCAAGGAGCTGGGGGTGTCGCCGACGCTGGTCAACTTCATGATCCGCGATGCCTTGGTGCATTGCCGCAAGACCGCCAATCGGCAGGCCTGAGTCATTATTTGAGATCCTTGGGGCCGCAGAGCGGCCCCGTGGGCCTCAGGCCAACTTGCAACGATCGAAGAACCGCTCCCGTCCCAGAATCATCAGCGCCGCCCGCTTGTGCGGGAAGTCGAACTCCTTGTCGCAATGGAAGCACTGGTCCTGCATGTAGCCAATCATCTTGCCGTTGTCGGCGCGCGGCTCGGCCACTACCCGTTGGGTACGCGGGTCATCCAGGAACAGGTAGTGCACCAGCGCTGACAGCCAGCTGGCCACCTTGTGCGGCCCTCGATGGCTCTCCTCCCCCACCAGCATGTGAATACCGCGGTCGTAGTCATCGGCCGGGTAAAACGGCGCAATGCGATCTTCCTTGGCCCAGTACGCCTCGAAGTAGGCAAACGGCTCATCATCAAAGCAGCCGATCAGCGTCAGGGTGTGCGGGTCGGCCTCGAGCTTGCCCAGGTACTCGCGGTGCTGCGCCAGCGTGCCGCCCTCCTGCCAGAACGCATCCACCCGCGGATTGTTCTGCCAGCGGTTGAAGCGCTCCAGGTCGTGGTCGATCTCCAGCGTGCGCAGCGACACCCAACTGCCCAGGCGCGCATCGAAGCGCCGGTACACCTCACCACGGGGCTTGGGCGGGCGGCGCGGGTGGCGTTTGCCGTTGCTGATCTGCATCTGCTGCGGATACACCGCAGCCAGCGCCTCACCCAGCCATGGCTGTGGCAACTGCCAGAACAACGCCCGCTCGCACAGGTACTGGCCGGGCTGTTCGGCCACCAACAGCAAGCCGCTGGCCAGGGCCTGAGGCTGGACCTCGGGCAAGTGCCAGACCAGGCGCTGGCAGGCCGTGTCGCGGGCCAGCAACCAGTAGCAGGCCGCCCACAAGGCTTGATAAGGCCGCTCGGGACACACACGTTCAAGATGAACGTGCAGGGTAGTACCCGCCTCCAGGCGCACCTGGATCAGGGGGCGGCCTTCGAGGGTGAGGCTCAGCCAGCTGTCACCCTCCTCGGCACTGAGGCTGCGCCAGCGTGGCGGGGACTGGGGCTGCGAAGCGGCATCGAACGGCATGGGCTGGACTCACGAAAATGAAGAAGAGGCTCACTGCTGAGAACGTTGCTGCGACGCATGAATTTAGTCCTGGGGGACCGACACTGTGATGCGGTAGGGCTCGAAGATCCGGCCCAGTTCACCGCTGTCACGCAGGTCACGCAGCAGGCCGGCGAACGACTGCTCGCCGATAGGCGCCCCCGGGCGCAGCAGGGCGTAGTGGTGATAGACCTGGTCGATGCGTTGTGAGGGCACCAACTGCGCCCTGCTGGCCGGGTTGCGCGCCAGGAAATCGCTGAGGTAGGAGCGCGTGACCAGGGCGATATCGGCGCGGCCGGCCTGGACCATCAGCAGGTTGCTGTCGTGCGAGTAGGTCAGGGTCGCGTTGTAGGTTGTGCGCAGGTAGTCCGGGTCGGAATTGAAGCGGGCGAACGCATAGTGATATCCGTTGAACAGAGCCAAACGTTTGCCGCGCAGATCGTCGAAGTATTGCGGAGCGCTGCCATTGGCCTGGCGGGCAACGAACACTTCGGCATCCTCCAGGCCCATGTCGACGGTCTGGTGGGCAATCTGCTCCCAGCCCCATTGCGGGTTCTCGAAAATCGCCATGTCGGTGCGCCCTTGCTGGAAGTCACCGAAACGCCGCTGGATGGAAGTGGGCACCAAAACAAAGTGATACCCCTGCTGCAAGCGGTTGAGCGCGTCGACCAATTGCGGCAGCAGGCCGGTGTCGGCCCCTTGTTCAGGGCGCACCGTGTAGGGCGGGAAATGCGCCGCACCAATCTTCACTTCGACGGCGTCGGCAGCCCATGCTGGCACCGCCAGCCAATACACGGCCAGCAACATCAGGGTGGACAAGGCCTTGAGGCCGGGTGCTGGAGTCAAGACGGACGCTCATCACGGTTCATGCCTGGGTTCGCCTAAGCTAGGCGTTTTCCGGATGCGGCACAACTGCTGGTGCCTGCTCTTTGCGCCAAAGCAAGAGGCAAAATGCCAGGGGGTGCCGTATGCGCGGAGTTTGGCTACGCTCTAGCAGGATCTGCAAGGGAGCCTGGTATGGGCCATTGGTTGGTGATCGACCTGGAAGCCACCACCGACGACGGTGGATGGCCGGTCACAGAGATGGAAGTCATTGAAATTGGCGCAAGCCTGGTCACCCGCGAAGGCCGCGAGATCGACCACTTTCAGCGTTTCGTGCGGCCACGGCGGCGGCCACAGCTGACCCCGTTCTGCCGCGAGCTGACCCACATCAGCCAGGCCGACGTGGACGGCGCTGCGCCGTTTCGCGAGGTGTGGGCAAGCTTCGAGCACTGGCTCGGGCAGCACCGTGAGCAGCTGCAGGCCTGGGTCAGCTGGGGCGACTATGACCGCCAGCAGCTGCATCAGGAGTGGCAGTTGCACGGGCTCGACAGCCTGCTGCGCACATTGGCGCACATCAACCTCAAGCAACGCTTTGCCAAGGCCCGCCACCTGCAGCGCCCCGCTGGACTGAACGGTGCCCTGCAACTGGCCGGCATGCACTTTTGCGGGCAGCAGCACCGGGCCCTGGAAGATGCGCGCAACACCGCGCGGCTGTTGCCGTTGAGCCTGCCCGCCGACAGCCCCTGAAAGCAGATGACGAGGCCTGTGGGCTTGGGCATACTGGCCAGCCCTTTTTCACCCCCCCTTTTTCAGGAGTCGCCCATGTTCCAGGTCAATGAGTACTTCAACGGCACCGTAAAGTCGATCGCATTTGCGGGCGAAGAAGGCCCGGCCACTGTCGGCGTCATGGCCCCGGGCGAATACGAGTTCGGCACGGCCAAGCGCGAGATCATGCACGTGGTATCGGGCGCGCTGACCGTGAAACTGCCGGGTAGCGACAACTGGGAAACTTTCAATGCAGGTGACAAGTTCAATGTTGCCGCCGACAGCAAGTTCCAGCTGAAAGTGGCAGTGGATACCGCCTACCTGTGCGAGTACCGCGACTAACTTTTGGCTATTGGCACGCTCATTGTAGGAGCGGCCTTGCGTCGCGAAAGGGCTGCGAAGCGGCCCCAAGGCCTCAGCTTCGCAGCCTGAATTGCCGGGGCCGCTATGCGGCCCTTTCGCGACACAAGGCCGCTCCTACAAAAATCAGCCAGCCAAGAAGTTTGCAACCCTTTCAGCCGCCGCCTGCATATGCTGCGCATGACTGAACCCCGAAGCCTTCAACGGTTTCAGATCATGGTCCCCCGCCACTAGCCAGCTCACCTCGATCGCTGGCGACAACGTATACCCCGCCACCGCCTCACGATTGCCCAGCGCATCGCGCTCGCCCTGCACGATCAGCGTCGGCGTCTTCAGTTCGGCCAGGTGCTCGACCCTTGGTTTCTCGGGCTTGCCCGCCGCGTAGAACGGATAACCCAGGCACACCAGCGAATCCGCACCCAACTCGTCGGCCAACAGGCTCGCCATGCGTCCGCCCATAGACTTGCCGCCCACGGCCAGCTTACCCGCGACCAAAGGTCGCACCTGCCGGTAGACCTCGCGCCAGCATTCCAGCAGCACCTTCTGCGGGTTCGGCGGCCGTTTGCCGCCGGTAACCCTGCGCTCGGCCATGTACGGGAACTCGAAGCGCACTACCGCGACCCCAAGCGCCGCAAGCCTTTGCGCCATTTCGTCCATGAACCCGCTGTCCATTGGCGCACCTGCGCCGTGGGCCAGGATCAGGCAGCCCTTGTAGTCGTCCTTGCCTTGAACCTGTGGAAGATCGCAGCGCAAGCCTGGGACATTTCCGACCTTCGCCCATTGATCCCCGTCAATACCGGCACTTTGCCCATTAATCATGCTTGCCTCGCTGTAAAGCCTGCCAAATAACCGTGGATGGGAACCCATACATGAACACAACCAGCAGTACCGCCTATAACTACAAGGTGGTCCGCCAATTCGCCATCATGACGGTGGTGTGGGGAATCGTCGGGATGGGGCTCGGCGTCTTCATCGCCGCCCAGCTCGCCTGGCCTTCCCTCAACTTCGACCTCCCCTGGACCAGCTTCGGCCGCCTGCGCCCCCTGCATACCAATGCGGTGATCTTCGCTTTCGGCGGCTGCGCGCTGTTCGCTACCTCCTATTATTCGGTGCAACGCACCTGCCAGACCACCCTGTTTGCTCCGCGCCTGGCCGCGTTCACCTTCTGGGGCTGGCAACTGGTGATCCTGCTGGCGGCCATCAGCCTGCCGCTGGGCTACACCAGCTCCAAGGAATATGCCGAACTGGAATGGCCGATCGACATCCTGATCACCATCGTCTGGGTGGGCTACGCCATCGTGTTCTTCGGCACGCTGATGAAGCGCAACACCAAGCACATCTACGTGGGTAACTGGTTCTTCGGTGCCTTCATCCTCACCGTGGCGCTGCTGCACATCGTCAACAACCTGGAACTGCCGGTCAGCCTGACCAAGTCGTACTCGGTGTACGCCGGCGCCACCGATGCCATGGTGCAGTGGTGGTACGGCCACAACGCGGTGGGCTTCTTCCTCACCGCCGGCTTCCTGGGGATGATGTACTACTACGTGCCCAAGCAAGCCGAGCGCCCGGTTTATTCCTATCGCCTGTCGATCGTGCACTTCTGGGCGCTGATCACCCTGTACATCTGGGCAGGCCCCCACCACCTGCACTACACCGCCCTGCCCGACTGGGCGCAGTCGCTGGGCATGGTGATGTCGCTGATCCTGCTGGCACCCAGCTGGGGCGGCATGATCAACGGCATGATGACCCTCTCGGGCGCCTGGCACAAACTGCGCAGCGACCCGATCCTGCGCTTTTTGGTGGTGTCGCTGGCGTTCTACGGCATGTCCACCTTCGAAGGCCCGATGATGGCCATCAAGACGGTCAACGCCCTGTCCCACTACACCGACTGGACCATCGGCCACGTGCATGCCGGCGCCCTTGGCTGGGTGGCGATGATCTCGATCGGCGCGCTGTACCACACCATTCCCAAAGTGTTCGGCAAAGAACGTATGTACAGCCTTGGCCTGATCAACGCGCACTTCTGGCTTGCCACCATCGGCACCGTTTTGTACATCGCCTCGATGTGGGTCAACGGCATCGCCCAGGGCCTGATGTGGCGGGCAGTGAACAGCGACGGCACGCTGACCTACTCGTTCGTGGAAACCCTGGTGGCCAGCCACCCCGGCTTCGTCGTGCGCTTCGTCGGGGGTGCGATCTTCCTCAGCGGCATGTTCCTGATGGCCTGGAACACCTGGCGCACCGTGCGTTCGCCGGCGCTCGATGTCGCCCCTGCGAACGCCCAGCTGGCTTGAGGAGAACCGCCTGATGAAACATGAAGTCATCGAGAAAAACGTTGGCCTGATGGCCCTGCTGATGGTGTTCGCCGTCAGTATCGGCGGCCTGACCCAAATCGTCCCGCTGTTCTTTCAGGACGTTACCAACAAGCCGGTGGAAGGCATGAAGCCCTACACCGCGCTGCAACTGGAAGGCCGCGATATCTACATACGCGAAGGCTGCGTGGGCTGCCACTCGCAAATGATCCGCCCGTTCCGCGCCGAAACCGAGCGCTACGGCCACTACTCGGTGGCCGGTGAAAGCGTGTGGGACCACCCGTTCCTGTGGGGCTCCAAGCGCACCGGGCCGGACCTGGCCCGGGTCGGTGGCCGCTACTCGGACGACTGGCACCGCGCGCACCTGTACAACCCGCGCAACGTAGTGCCGGAGTCGAAGATGCCGTCGTACCCGTGGCTGGTCGCCCAGCAGGTCGACAACAGCCACACCGACGTCAAGCTGCGCACCCTGCGCACCCTGGGCGTGCCATACACCGACGACGACATTGCCGGCGCCCGCGACGCGGTCAAGGGCAAGACCGAGATGGATGCGCTGGTCGCCTACCTGCAGGTGCTCGGCACCGCGATCAAGAACAAGAGGTGAGTGCGATGGAAATGGACATCGGCATGATCCGCGGCTTGGGCACCCTGGTGGTCATGATCGCCTTCATCGGCCTCTCGCTGTGGGTATTCAACCGCCGCCGCGACCGTGATTTCGCCGAAGCGCGCCTGCTGCCCTTCGTCGACGACCGCCTGCCCCCTGCCGGGCAGGAACCTGCTGCCACGACTGCTGCAAGGAGTAACGGGCAATGACCACCTTCTGGAGTACGTATATCAGCGTACTGACCATCGGTAGCCTGATCGGCCTGACCTGGCTGCTGCTCGCCACCCGCAAGGGCGAGAGCAAAAACAGCACTGACCAGACCATGGGCCACAGCTTCGATGGCATCGAGGAGTACGACAATCCGCTGCCCAAGTGGTGGTTCTGGCTGTTCGTTGGCACCTTGGTGTTCTCGGTCGGTTACCTGATCCTCTACCCGGGCCTGGGCAACTGGAAAGGCATTCTGCCGGGCTATGAAAATGGCTGGACCGGCGTTAACGAATGGCAAAAGGAAATGGACAAGGCCGACGCCAGATTCGGGCCGATCTTTGCCAAGTACGCTGCCATGCCCGTGGAAGAGGTTGCCAAGGACCCACAGGCGTTGAAAATGGGCGGCCGCCTGTTCGCCTCCAACTGCTCGGTGTGCCATGGCTCGGATGCCAAGGGCGCCTTCGGCTTCCCCAACCTCACCGACAACGACTGGCGCTGGGGCGGCGAGGCGGAAACCATCAAGGCCTCGATCATGAACGGGCGCCACGGCGTGATGCCGGCCTGGGCCGAAGTAATCGGCGAGCAGGGCGTGGCGGATGTGGCCGCGTTCGTGCTCACCAACCTCGATGGCCGTACCTTGCCGGAAGGGGCGAAGGCCGACGCCGCCAAGGGCGAGGAGATTTTCGCCAGTAACTGCGTGGCCTGCCACGGGCCTGAGGGCAAGGGCACCCCGGCCATGGGTGCGCCAGACCTGACCCACCCGCAGGCGTTCATCTACGGGACCAGCTTTGCCCAACTGCAACAGACCATTCGTTATGGTCGCCAAGGGCAGATGCCGGCACAGGCCGATATCCAGGGCAACGACAAGGTGCACCTGCTGGCAGCCTATGTGTACAGCCTGTCGCAGGATAGCACTGCTGAAACGGTGACCTCCAAGTAGTACCCCGGGGCCGCTTTGCGGCCCCCTCCCCGCTCTACCCCCTCCTTGCACCCCCTCCGAACAGAACTAAGCTTGTTGCCTCAGTGGGCTTCGCTCCGAAAGGACCGAAGCAGACGCGGCGCATAGCCTGTCGCCGTCCCGATAAAAGCCTGACCGATCGATCAGAAAAAGGTGAAAAACGGTACACATTACAAATATTTATTTGTGTACAATCGTTCAGACCCGATCACTGCGGGACATCAGTGAACGGGCCCGGACACGGGTCGGCGTACCAAAGTTGCGTTGCGGTAACCCGGGTGGTTATCAATACTGGCGCCGATTTTTCGACCAACAAGAACATTAAAACCGTGGAACCTTAGAATGAGCACAGCAATCAGTCCGACTGCTTATAACTATAAGGTGGTCCGCCAGTTCGCCATCATGACGGTGGTATGGGGGATCGTTGGCATGGGCGTCGGCGTCTTCATCGCCTCGCAGCTGGTATGGCCACAACTGAACCTGGACCTGCCCTGGACCAGCTTCGGCCGCCTGCGACCGCTGCACACCAACCTGGTGATCTTCGCCTTCGGAGGCTGTGCGCTGTTCGGCACCAGCTACTACGTGGTGCAGCGCACCTGCCAGACCCGGCTGATCTCCGACAGCATGGCCGCCTTCACCTTCTGGGGTTGGCAGGCGGTGATCGTCGGTGCGCTGATCACCCTGCCGATGGGCTACACCACCACCAAGGAATACGCCGAGCTCGAGTGGCCGCTGGCGATCCTGCTGGCCATCGTCTGGGTCACCTACGGGCTGGTGTTCTTCGGCACCATCGTCAAGCGCAAGACCAAGCACATCTATGTCGGTAACTGGTTCTACGGTGCCTTCATCGTGGTCACCGCGATGCTGCATATCGTCAACCACATCTCGCTGCCGGTCAGCCTGTTCAAGTCGTACTCGGCCTACGCCGGCGCCACCGACGCGATGATCCAGTGGTGGTACGGCCACAACGCGGTGGGCTTCTTTCTCACCACCGGCTTCCTGGGGATGATGTACTACTTCGTGCCCAAGCAGGCCGAACGGCCGATCTACTCGTATCGCCTGTCGATCGTGCACTTCTGGGCGCTGATCACCTTGTACATCTGGGCCGGCCCGCACCACCTGCATTACACCGCCCTGCCCGACTGGGCGCAGTCGCTGGGCATGGTGATGTCGATCATCCTGCTGGCGCCAAGCTGGGGCGGCATGATCAACGGCATGATGACCCTGTCCGGTGCCTGGCACAAACTGCGCACCGACCCGATCCTGCGCTTTTTGGTGGTATCACTGGCGTTCTACGGCATGTCCACCTTTGAAGGCCCGATGATGGCCATCAAGACCGTGAACTCGCTGTCGCACTACACCGACTGGACCATCGGCCACGTGCATGCCGGCGCGCTCGGCTGGGTGGCAATGATCTCGATCGGCGCCGTGTACCACATGATCCCGAAACTCTACGGTCGCGAGCAGATGCACAGCATCGGCCTGATCAACGCGCACTTCTGGCTGGCCACCATCGGCACCGTGCTGTACATCGCCTCGATGTGGGTCAACGGCATCACCCAGGGCCTGATGTGGCGCGCGATCAACGATGACGGCACCCTCACCTACTCCTTCGTCGAAGCCCTGCAAGCCAGCCACCCTGGCTATATCGTCCGCGCCCTGGGCGGTGCGTTCTTCGCCAGCGGCATGTTGCTGATGGCCTACAACGTGTTCCGTACCGTACGTGCAGCCAACCCGGTACAGGCTGAGGAAGCCGCCAAGATTGTCGTTGTGGGAGCGCACTGATGAAGCATGAAGCCGTCGAGAAGAACATAGGCCTGCTGGCCTTCTTCATGGTCATCGCCGTGAGCGTCGGTGGCCTGACCCAGATCGTCCCGCTGTTTTTCCAGGACGTCACCAACAAGCCGGTCGAAGGCATGAAGCCGCGCACCGCGCTGGAAGTCGAAGGCCGCGATGTCTATATCCGTGAAGGCTGCGTGGGCTGCCATTCGCAGATGATCCGCCCGTTCCGCGCCGAAACCGAGCGCTACGGCCACTACTCGGTAGCTGGCGAAAGCGTGTGGGACCACCCGTTCCTGTGGGGCTCCAAACGCACCGGGCCAGACCTGGCCCGCGTCGGTGGTCGCTACTCCGATGACTGGCACCGCGCGCACCTGTACAACCCGCGCAACGTGGTACCGGAATCGAAGATGCCGTCCTACCCGTGGCTGGTCGAGAACAAGCTCGATGGCAAGGACACCGCGAAAAAGCTGGAGGTGCTGCGCACACTCGGTACCCCGTACACCGATGCCGATATTGCCGGCGCGCGTGACGCGGTCAAGGGCAAGACCGAAATGGACGCCCTCGTCGCGTACCTGCAGGGTCTTGGCACCATCATCAAAAGCAAACGGTGACGCTGATGGATATCGGGATGATTCGCGGCCTGGGCACCGTCGTGGTGATGGTGGCCTTCGTGGGCCTTGCGCTGTGGGTGTTCAACCCACGGCGCAAAAAGGACTTCGACGAAGCGACCCAACTGCCCTTCGCGGATGACCCCGAAGCCACCCGGCACGTTGAGCAAGCAAAAGCTTCTGGGAGCAAAAAACAATGACAACCTTCTGGAGTCTGTACGTTACCGTCCTGACCCTGGGCACCATCTTCTCGTTGACCTGGCTGCTGCTGTCGACCCGCAAGGGCCAGCGCGAAGAGGTCACCGACGAAACTGTCGGGCATGCCTTCGATGGCATCGAGGAATACGACAACCCACTGCCGAAATGGTGGTTCTGGCTGTTCGTGGGCACCATCATTTTCGCCCTCGGCTACCTGGTGCTGTACCCGGGCCTGGGCAACTGGAAAGGCATCCTGCCGGGCTACTCGTACCTGGATACCGACAAGCAGACCGAGTTTTCCAACGGCCAGCCAGGCTGGACCGGCGTGCACGAGTGGGAAAAGGAAATGGCCAAGGCCGACGCCCGCTTCGGGCCGATCTTCGCCAAGTTCGCCGCCATGCCCATCGAGGACGTGGCCAAAGACCCTCAGGCGCTGAAGATGGGCGCACGGCTGTTCGCCTCGAACTGCTCGGTGTGTCACGGTTCGGACGCCAAGGGTGCCTTCGGTTTCCCCAACCTGACCGACAACGACTGGCGCTGGGGCGGCGAGCCGGACACCATCAAGACCACCATCATGGGCGGCCGCCACGGGGTGATGCCGGCCTGGGCCGAGGTGATCGGTGACCAGGGCGTGGCCGATGTGGCAGCGTTCGTGGTCAGCAAGCTCGATGGGCGCACGCTGCCGGAGGGCGCCAAGGCGGATTCCGAGAACGGGCAGAAGATCTTCGCCGCCAACTGCGTGGCCTGCCACGGGCCAGAAGGCAAAGGCACACCCGCCATGGGCGCGCCTAACCTGACCCACCCGCAGGCGTTCATCTACGGGTCCAGCTTTGCCCAGTTGCAGCAAACCATCCGTTATGGCCGCCAGGGGCAGATGCCGGCACAGGAGCAGCTGCAGGGTAATGACAAGGTCCACTTGCTGGCGGCTTATGTTTATAGCCTGTCGCACAAGGACCAGGAGCAGGCCAAGGCTGAGTAAGCAGGCCTGGCCCTTTCGCGGCTAAAGCCGCTCCCACATGATAATGCGATCCCTGTGGGAGCGGCTTTAGCCGCGAAGAGGCCGGTACAGCCCTGCATTTCTGGCAGGCTGATGACCTGGATCAATTGACACCCGCCATAACACGATTCACACCACGAACCCAACGCGACAAAAGGTCGCAGTGCGAACCCATACCGCTATCACCGGCGTATCATGGACCGCAGAGCGCTAGCAGATTGCGCGAGACTGCGGCCGGCACGCACTGGCCGCGGCGTTTCTCCACTGCCGTGGGACTAGATGATGAGCAAGCAAATTCCGGTACATGACGTCACCCCGCCTGCCAGCAAAGGGAAGGATTCCGTCGACCTCTACGCCTCCCGCGACAAGATTTACACCCGCGCCTTCACCGGCCTGTTCCGCCGCCTGCGCATAGTCGGTGGTGCAGTGCTGTTTCTGCTGTACTTCGGCACCGTGTGGCTGAACTGGGGCGGCCACCAGGCCGTATGGTGGAACCTGCCCGAACGCAAGTTCTACATCTTCGGCGCCACCATCTGGCCGCAGGACTTCATCCTGCTGTCGGGCATCCTGATCGTCGCCGCTTTCGGCCTGTTCTTCGTCACCGTATACGCAGGCCGGGTGTGGTGCGGCTACACCTGCCCGCAAAGCGTGTGGACGTGGATTTTCATGTGGTGCGAAAAGGTCACCGAAGGCGACCGCAACCAACGCATGAAGCTCGACAAAGCCCCCATGAGCGGCAACAAGTTCCTGCGCAAATTCGCCAAGCACAGCCTGTGGCTGCTGATCGGTTTCGTCACCGGCATGACCTTTGTCGGCTATTTCTCGCCCATCCGCGAACTGGCCATCGAATTCTTCACAGGCCAGGCCGATGGCTGGGCCTACTTCTGGGTCGGTTTCTTCACCCTTGCCACCTACGGCAACGCCGGCTGGCTGCGCGAACAGGTGTGCGTGTACATGTGCCCCTACGCACGCTTTCAGAGCGTGATGTTCGACAAGGACACGCTGATCGTGTCCTACGACCCGCGCCGTGGCGAAACCCGCGGGCCACGAAAAAAAGATGCCGACTACAAGGCCCAGGGCCTGGGTGACTGCATCGACTGCACCATGTGCGTGCAGGTCTGCCCCACCGGCATCGACATCCGCGACGGCCTGCAGATCGAGTGCATCGGCTGCGCGGCCTGCATCGACGCCTGCGACAGCATCATGGAGAAGATGAACTACCCCAAAGGGCTGATCAGCTACACCACCGAACACAACCTCTCCGGGCAGAAAACCCACATGCTGCGCCCGCGCCTGATCGGCTATGCGGCGGTGCTGCTGGTGATGATCATCGGCCTGGCCACCGCCTTCGCCACCCGCTCGCTGGTCGGCTTCGATGTGAGCAAGGACCGCGTGCTGTACCGCGAGAACGCTCAGGGCCGGATCGAGAACGTGTACAGCCTGAAAGTGATGAACAAGGACCAGCGCGACCACGTCTACGTGCTCGACGCCGCCGGCCTGCCGGACCTCAAGCTTGAAGGCCAGCGCGAGATCCGCGTGGCTGCCGGTGATATCGTCAGCCTGCCTGTGCAGCTGTCGGTCGCCCCTGAAAAACTACCATCGACCACCAACGAAATCACCTTCATCCTCAAGAGCGCTGACGACAGCGACGCCGAGGTTGAAGCCAAGAGCCGCTTCATCGGCCCACAGATCCGCTAAGAGAGATTACGCACAATGGCTGCCACCGCCGTCGACCCCTGGTACAAGCACCTCTGGCCCTGGATCATCATCGGTATCCTCACCACCTCGGTGTGCCTGAGCCTGAGCATGGTCAGCATCGCCGTGAACAACCCGGACAACCTGGTGAACGACAACTACTACGAGGCTGGCAAGGGCATCAACCGCTCGCTGGACCGCGAGCTGCTGGCCCAGCAACTGAGCCTGAAGGCCAGCGTGCACCTGGACGAGCTGACCGGCGAAGTGGACTTGCGGCTGAGCGGCAGCAGTGGCCCACAAAACCTGGAGCTGAACCTGATTTCGCCCACCCAGCCAGAAAAGGACCGCAGGGTGCTGCTGAGCCGGGTCGACTCAGGGCGCTATGTGGGGCAGCTGGAAGACAAGGTTGACGGCCGGCGCTTCGTCGAATTGCTGGGCAGCGAAGGTGGCAAGGTGTGGCGCTTGTTTGAAGAGGAAAAAGTGGAGCATGGTGTGACCTTGCAACTTGGCGATGAAGCCCTGCAAGGTGCCGAGCACCAACAATAGCAACACCGAAAATCCCTGTGGGAGCGGGCATGCCCGCGAATGCGACAGCTCAGGCAAAGGTGTTTTCAGGCCTGACGCTTTCGCGGGCATGCCCGCTCCCACAAGGTTTCCCACCTGCCTGAGCAGTGCTTGCCTTATGACCCAACCCACCCCCTGCTACCACTGCGCCCTGCCCGTCCCCGCCGGCAGCCGCTTCAACGCCGTGGTCCTCGGCCAGCCGCGGCAGTTCTGCTGCCCCGGCTGCCAGGCGGTGGCCGAGTCGATCGTCGCCGGTGGCCTGGAGCACTACTACCAGCACCGCAGCGACAACAGCGCCAACCCCGAGGCCCTGCCCAAACAGTTGCAAGACGAACTGGCCCTGTACGACCGTAGCGACGTGCAGCAAACCTTCGTCCGCCACCTGGGCGAGCTGGCCGAAACCACCCTGCTGGTCGAGGGCATCAGCTGCGCCGCCTGCGGCTGGCTGATCGAAAAGCACCTGCGCAACCTGCCCGGCGTCGCCGAGGCCCGCCTGAACCTGTCCAACCACCGCCTGCTGCTGAGTTGGGACGACAAGCAACTGCCGCTCTCGCGCCTGCTCGCCGAGTTGCGCCAGATCGGCTACGCCGCCCACCCCTACCAGCCCGACCAGGCCGCCGAGCAACTGGCCCGCGAGAACCGCAGCGCCCTGCGCCGCCTGGGCGTGGCCGGGCTGCTGTGGTTCCAGGCGATGATGGCGACCATGGCCACCTGGCCAGAATTCAACATCGACCTGTCACCCGAACTGCACACCATCCTGCGCTGGGTGGCACTGTTCCTGACCATCCCCATTGTGTTCTACAGCTGCACGCCGTTCTTCAAGGGCGCGGCGCGCGACTTGCGCACCCGCCACCTGACCATGGACGTTTCGGTGTCGCTGGCCATCGCCCTGGCTTTCGGTGCCGGCATCTGGACAGCCATCACCGGCAGCGGCGAGCTGTACTTCGACACGGTGGGGATGTTCGCCCTGTTCCTGCTGACCGGCCGCTACCTGGAGCGCCGCGCCCGTGAGCGCACCGCCGCAGCTACCGCGCAGCTGGTCAACCTGCTGCCGGCCTCGTGCCTGCGCCTGGACGCTTTTGGCTGCAGCGAACGCATCCTGCTCAGCGAGCTGCACTGCGGTGACACGGTACAGGTGCTGCCCGGCGCGGTGATCCCCGCCGACGGGCGAATCGTCGAAGGCCGCTCCAGCGTCGACGAGTCGTTGCTGACCGGCGAATATCTGCCACAACCGCGCCGGGTGGGTGAGCGAGTCACCGGCGGCACGCTGAACGTCGAAAGCACGCTGAACGTGGAAGTCGAAGCGCTGGGCCACGATTCGCGGCTTTCGGCCATCGTCCGCCTGCTGGAACGCGCCCAGACCGAAAAACCGCGCCTGGCCGAAATCGCCGACCGGGCCTCGCAGTGGTTCCTGCTGTTCTCGCTGCTGGCTGCCGTGGTCATCGGCCTGTGGTGGTGGTACCTGGACCCGGCACGGGCGTTCTGGATCGTGCTGGCAATGCTGGTGGCCACCTGCCCTTGCGCACTGTCGCTGGCCACGCCAACGGCGCTGACCGCTGCCACCGGCACCCTGCACAAACTCGGCCTGCTGATCACCCGCGGCCATGTACTGGAAGGCCTGAACCAGATCGACACGGTGATTTTCGACAAGACCGGCACACTGACCGAGGGCCGCCTGACCTTGCGCAGCATCCGCCCGCTCGGCAGCCAGGCCGCCGACCGCTGCCTGGCCCTGGCCGCCGCACTGGAAAACCGCTCCGAACACCCCATTGCCCGCGCCTTCGGCCGCACTGCCACGCCTGCCGAAGATGTGCAGACCGTGCCCGGGCTAGGGCTGGAAGGGCTGGTCGACGGCCAGCGCCTGCGCATTGGCCAGGCCACTTTCGTCTGCGCCTTGAGTGGTGCGGAAATACCCGGCGTGCCGGAACCACGCGGCCAATGGCTGCTGCTGGGTGACCGCCTGGGCCCGCTGGCCTGGTTTGGCCTGGACGACCGCCTGCGCGACGACGCCCCGGCCCTGCTCGCGGCCTGCAAGGCCCGCGGCTGGCGGACGCTGCTGCTGTCGGGCGACAGCTCGCCGATGGTTGCCGAAGTGGCGGCGCAACTGGGCATTGACCAAGCCATTGGCGGCCTGCGCCCGGACGACAAGCTGGACCGGCTGAAGGCGCTGCAGGCGGCCGGGCGCAAGGTGCTTATGCTCGGCGACGGGGTCAACGACGTGCCGGTGCTGGCCGCAGCCGACATCAGCATCGCCATGGGCAGCGCCACCGACCTTGCAAAGACCAGCGCCGATGCCGTGCTGCTGTCCAACCGCCTGCAGGCCCTCGTACAGGCCTTCGAGCTGGCGCGCCGCACCCGCCGCAACATCCTCGAAAACCTGCTGTGGGCCACGCTGTATAATGGCCTGATGTTGCCGTTTGCCGCGCTCGGCTGGATCACGCCGGTATGGGCGGCCATCGGCATGTCGGTCAGCTCGTTGATCGTCGTGCTCAACGCCCTGCGCCTGACCCGCATGCCGCTGGCATCGAGCCTGCCGAAAACCGAAGCACCCCTGCCCGGGAGGAAGCCGTCATGCCCGCCCTCTATGTCATGATCCCCGCAGCCCTGCTGCTGGTCGGCGTGGCCGTATACATATTCTTCTGGGCGGTGGATAGCGGCCAGTACGACGACCTTGAAGGCCCCGCCCACAGCATTCTGTTTGACGACCAGGACCCGCGCCACCAGGCTGCGGTGAAGCCTGACGACACCCCGGCCGACGCCGACAAGGAACCACCACCCCGTGCCTGACCTGCTTCCCCTGCTTGGCTCGGCACTGGTCCTTGGCCTGCTTGGCGGCGGCCACTGCCTGGGCATGTGCGGCGGCCTGATGGGCGCGCTGACCCTGGCCATTCCCCCCGAGCAACGTGGCAAGCGCCTGCGCCTGCTGCTGGCGTACAACCTCGGGCGCATCCTCAGCTATGCCTGCGCCGGCCTGCTGCTTGGCCTGGCCGGCTGGGCCGTGGCCAGCAGCCCGGCCGCCCTGGGACTGAGGGTGGTGGCAGCGCTGTTGTTGATCGCCATGGGCCTCTACCTGGCCGGCTGGTGGAGCGGGCTGACCCGCATCGAAGCCCTGGGGCGCGGGCTGTGGCGGCATATCCAGCCGGTGGCCTCGCGCTTGTTGCCAGTGTCCAGCCTGCCCCGGGCGTTGCTGCTGGGGGCGCTGTGGGGGTGGCTTCCGTGCGGGCTGGTGTACAGCACGCTGTTGTGGGCGGCCAGCCAGGGCAACGCCGGGTACAGCGCGGCGTTGATGCTGGCATTCGGGGCCGGGACCTGGCCGGTGCTGCTGGCCACCGGGTTGGCGGCGGAGCGGGTGAATGCCTTGTTGAGGCGGCGCAGTGTGCGGGTGGCTGGCGGGGTGCTGGTGATGTTGTTTGGCGTCTGGACCCTGCCTGGGCCCCACCAGCACTGGTTGATGGGGCATTGAATGGGGCTGCTGCGCAGCCCAATCGCCGGCAAGCCAGCTCCCACAGGTATTGCACAAGACTTGAGACTTGCACGGCCCCTGTGGGAGCTGGCTTGCCGGCGATTGGGCCGCACAGCGGCCCCCGATCGCACTGCCGATTCCCCTTGATGCAAATCAAAACAGATTCCTACAGACAGCCATAGACTCCGGTGCACTGCTGCTCTTTCCGGGGACCGCCCACATGCTCGACGACATTCGTTGGGATACCGACCTGATCCGCCGCTACGATCTGGCCGGGCCACGCTACACCTCCTACCCGACCGCCGTGCAACTGCACAGCGAGGTGGGCTCGTTCGACCTGCTCCACGCCCTGCGCGAGAGCCGCCGGGCCGTGCGCCCGCTGTCGCTGTACGTGCACGTGCCGTTCTGCGCCAACATCTGCTACTACTGCGCCTGCAACAAGGTGATCACCAAAGACCGCGCTCGCGCCGCGCCCTACCTGCAGCGCCTGGAGCAGGAAATCCAGCTGGTCGCCTGCCACCTGGGCCCCAAGCAGCGTGTTGAACAACTGCATTTCGGCGGCGGCACGCCCACTTTCCTCAGCCACGTGGAACTGCGCCAGCTGATGGCCACCCTGCGCCAGCACTTCCACCTGCTGGACGACGACTCGGGCGACTACGGCATCGAGATCGACCCCCGCGAGGCCGACTGGTCGACCATGGGCCTGCTGCGCGAGCTGGGGTTCAACCGCGTCAGCCTGGGCGTGCAAGACCTCGACCCGGCCGTGCAGCGCGCGGTCAACCGCCTGCAGAGCCTGGAACAGACCCGCACACTGATCGAGGCTGCGCGCACGTTGCAGTTCCGCTCGGTCAACCTGGACCTGATCTACGGCCTGCCCAAGCAAACCCCGGAAGGCTTTGCGCGCACCGTCGAAGAAGTGATCCGCCTGCAGCCCGACCGCCTGTCGGTGTTCAACTACGCCCACCTGCCCGAGCGTTTCATGCCCCAGCGGCGCATCGACAACAACGACTTGCCCAGCCCGGCCGCCAAGCTGGAGATGCTGCACGCCACCATCGACCAGTTGACCGCCGCCGGCTACCGCTACATCGGCATGGACCACTTCGCCCTGCCGGACGACGAACTGGCCATCGCCCAGGAAGAAGGCACCTTGCAGCGCAACTTCCAGGGTTACACCACCCACGGGCACTGCGACCTGATCGGCCTGGGCGTGTCGTCCATCAGCCAGATCGGCGACCTGTATTGCCAGAACAGCAGCGACCTCAACACCTACCAGGACAGCCTGTCCAACGCCCAACTGGCCACTCAACGCGGCCTGCTGTGCAATCACGACGACCGTGTGCGCCGGGCAGTGATCCAGCAACTGATCTGCCATTTCGAGCTGGACTTCGAACCGATCGAGCAGGCCTTCACCATCGATTTTCGCGGCTATTTCAACGATATCTGGCCAGAGCTGCTGACCTTGCAGCGCGATGGCCTGATCAGCCTGGACGACAAGGGCATCCGCATCCTCCCGGCCGGCCGCCTGTTGGCGCGCTCGGTGTGCATGGTGTTCGACGCCTATCTGGCGATGCACAACCGCCAGCGTTTCTCGCGGGTTATCTGAAAACCGAGACGTTCAACCGCATGGACAAGGCTCCTTGCCAGGCACACTATGGGCACACAAAAACTCCCGGCAGAACGCCTGCCGGGGTTTCGCCAGGGCGCACCATCAACGCGCACGCTGGCCTACACCCTCTGTCGTGGGTTACCCTTACGACTTATGTGTGCTTTCCCACAAGGATCGATTGAAATGTCCGAGCCAGTCAAACTGCGCCCACACAACCAGGCCCATTGCAAGGATTGCAGCCTGGCCCCCCTGTGCCTGCCACTGTCGCTGAACCTGGACGACATGGATGCACTGGATGAAATCGTCAAGCGTGGACGACCGCTGAAAAAAGGCGAGTTCCTGTTCCGCCAGGGTGACAGTTTCGGCTCGGTCTATGCAGTACGCTCCGGCGCCCTTAAAACCTTCAGCCTCAGCGACAGCGGCGAAGAGCAGATCACCGGCTTCCACCTGCCCAGCGAACTGGTCGGCCTGTCGGGCATGGACACCGAAACCTACCCGGTATCGGCCCAGGCGCAGGAAACCACTTCGGTGTGCGAAATCCCTTTCGAGCGGCTTGATGAGCTGTCGGTGCAACTGCCACAGCTACGTCGCCAGCTGATGCGGGTAATGAGCCGGGAAATCCGCGACGACCAGCAAATGATGCTGCTGCTGTCGAAAAAAACCGCAGACGAGCGCATTGCCACCTTCCTGGTCAACCTGTCCGCACGCTTCCGCGCCCGTGGCTACTCGGCCAACCAGTTCCGCCTGAGTATGTCGCGCAACGAAATAGGCAACTACCTGGGCCTGGCGGTGGAAACCGTGTCGCGGGTGTTCACGCGCTTCCAGCAAAACGGCCTGCTGCGTGCCGAAGGCAAGGAAGTGCACATCCTCGACCCGATCCAGCTGTGTGCGCTGGCCGGTGGCGCAATGGAAGCCTGAGGCCTGCGTTTAGCGGGTATACTTTGGCATTCGTTTTCCCAGGATACCCGCAACAATGTACAGCGACGCCTTCGACCTCAAAGCCCTGATCCGCCCGGTAGTTGACTTCCCCAAACCGGGCGTGATCTTTCGCGACATCACCCCGCTGTTCCAATCGCCGCGCGGGCTGCGCTATGTGGCCGACCAGTTCATCGAGCGCTATGTCGAGGCTGAGTTCAGCCACATTGGTGCCATGGACGCGCGGGGCTTCCTGATCGGCTCGATCATTGCCCACCAGCTGAACAAGCCGCTGATCCTGTTCCGCAAGCAGGGCAAGCTGCCGGCTGACGTACTGAGCGAGGGTTATCAGACCGAGTACGGCGAAGCTTTCCTGGAAGTGCATGCCGACAGCCTGTGCGAAGGCGATTCGGTGTTGATCTTCGATGACCTGATTGCCACTGGCGGTACGCTGCTGGCGGCGGCCA
Organism: Candidatus Pseudomonas phytovorans; assembly: GCA_029202525.1. NCBI lineage: Bacteria > Pseudomonadati > Pseudomonadota > Gammaproteobacteria > Pseudomonadales > Pseudomonadaceae > Pseudomonas > Candidatus Pseudomonas phytovorans. The sequence continues at coordinate 2,345,511 of CP119325.1, read as the reverse complement.
ACCTGGTGCGTCGTACCGGGGCCCAGGTGTTCGAAGCGGCGGCGATCATTGACCTGCCGGAGCTCGACGGCTCGCGCCGGCTGCAGGCGGCGGGTGTGCCGACCTTCTGCCTGACCGAGTTTTCCCTCAGCGAATACTGAGTTCTTGGGGGCGCTTTGCGCCCCATCGCCGGCAAGCCAGCTCCCACAGGTACAGCGCTAGTTTGAGGCCTGTGGCAATCTGTGGGAGCTGGCTTGCCGGCGATGGGCTGCAAAGCAGCCCCAATGGATCAGAGCGAAATCGGCCGACGCCCCGCGAAGGCATGGGCCAAAGTCCCACCATCGACCATCTCCAGCTCACCGCCCAACGGCACACCATGGGCAATCCGCGACGCCACCAGCCCCTTCTCGTTCAGCAACTGCGCAATGTAATGCGCCGTCGCCTCGCCTTCCACCGTCGGGTTGGTCGCCAGAATCACCTCGGTGAATGTGCCCTGCTCCTCGATGCGTGCCATCAGCTGCGGAATGCCGATCGCCTCCGGCCCCAGGCCGTCCAGCGGCGACAGGTGGCCCTTGAGCACAAAGTAGCGGCCACGGTAGCCAGTCTGCTCCACCGCATACACATCCACTGGCCCCTCGACCACGCACAGCTGGGTATCGTCACGGCGCACGTCCGCGCATTGCGGGCACAGTTCCTGCTCGGTGAGGGTGCGGCACTGCCGGCAATGGCCAACCCCTTCCATGGCCTGGGTCAGGGCCTGAGCCAGGCGCATGCCGCCGCTGCGGTCACGCTCCAGCAGTTGCAGGGCCATGCGCTGGGCGGTTTTCTGGCCGACACCTGGCAGGATGCGCAGGCCGTCGATCAGTTGGCGGATGAGGGGGCTGAAGCTCATGGGGATGGCCTGACAAATCAATAAGAGGCGGTTTATACCCAGCGTGGGCAGCGGCGTCAAATCAGCTCTCTGCTCCCACAAAAACAGACCACGGCCGGGTTGGAATTTCTCCAAAAAAAAACCGCCGCTGGTATCAGCGGCGGTTTCAGTATCGCAATGCCCTTAGAACGGCATCTTGAAGCCCGGCGGCAGTTGCATGCCGGCGGTCATGCCGCCCATCTTGTCCTGGCTGCTCTGCTCGATCTTGCGCACGGCATCGTTCAGTGCGGCGGCGATCAAGTCTTCCAGCACTTCCTTGTCGTCTTCTTCAGTCGACATCAGGCTCTGGTCGATGCTGACGCGCTTGACGTCGTGACGACCGGTCATCACCACGCTAACCAGGCCGCCACCGGACTGGCCGGTGACTTCGGCGTTGGCCAGCTCTTCCTGCATTTTCTGCATTTTTTCCTGCATCTGCTGGGCCTGCTTCATCAGGCCGGCCATGCCACCTTTCATCATGGGGTATACCTCGATTGGGTCGTGTGATGCGGCCCGGCGCAGGGCCAGCCGCATGGTTATCCGTTACTGGCCCTGTTTGGCCAGGGCCTCTACAGGCTCAATAGTATCCTGCCGCACCTTGGCACCGAACAACTTGATCATCTGCTGGATCAACGGATCCTGCTCAATCGAAGTCACCGCGTCCTGCTGGCGCTCTGCGCGCCTGCGCGACGCGGCCTGGGCCGGGGTTTCCTGCTCGGGCAGAATCAGCTCGATGCGCAGGTTAAGTGTGCGCCCCAGGTGCTGGTTGAGCGCATCGTTCAAGCGCCGCTGCTGGGTCGTGTTGAACAGCGCACCCTGGCCAGGATCCAGGTGCAGCAGCCAATCGTCGCCATCAGCGGCAATCAGCGTACAGTTTGCCGCGATGTTGCCTGTCATCCCGGACACAGGCAACTGCGGGAATAATTCCAGCCATTGCAGGGCCAGCCCGGTGGCCGGCCTGGCGGCTGGCAGCGGTTCGGCAGCGGGCTTGGACACGTCTTCCTGAACATGTTCGGCCAACTCGTCCAGGTAGCTGAAACCCACCGGGTCGCTTTCACCGCCGTAATAATCTTCGTCCAACGGCGGCTCATCGTCGCGGTCCATGCCAACATCGGTGTAGGCGGATGGGTCGAACGGAGGTACATCGTCGTGCGCCGGGGCAGCAGTCTCGGGTGCGGGTGTGGGTGTGGGCACAGCCGCAGATTCAGCCGCTACCGGCGCGGGCGCATCTGCCGGCTCTTCCCACGGCAGGTCGACAACCTCCGCGACAGGCTCAGGTACGGAAATGGCCTCGATCTCGGCCTGCAGCTCGAGGTCTGGCTCGGCCTCCGGCTCATGGTCAGCTACCGCAGGTGCAGGCACCTCCAGCTGCGGGGCGGCCGCCACGGGCTCTGCCGGCACGGCGGCGATAGACGATGAGGGCTCGGTCGACGCCGAGGCTGCCACCTTCGCTGCAGGATCAGCTGTGGCCTGGCTGATCCCCACTGGCTTTAGCACCGGTTTCGGCGCGTCGTCGGTGTCGGCAGGGCGGAACGCCAGCATGCGCAGCAGGACCATCTCGAAGCCACCACGCGGGTCCGGCGCCAACGGCAGGTCCCGGCGGCCGATCAGGCCCATCTGGTAATAGAACTGCACATCCTCGGCCGGCAACGCCGTAGCCAGCGCCAGTACCCGCTCCCGGTCGCCCTGGCCGTTGTCCACCGCTTCCGGCAGCGCCTGAGCAATGGCCACACGGTGCAATACGTTAAGCATCTCGGCCAGCACGCCAGCCCAGTCCGGGCCCTGCTCGGCCAGGCTGCGCACGGCTTCCAGCAAGGCCCGGGCATCGCCTTCGAGCAACGCCTGCAACACACCGTAGACCTGGCCGTGATCAAGGCTGCCAAGCATTGCCCGCACATCGGCGGCCAGCACCTTGCCTTCGCCAAAGGCGATGGCCTGGTCGGTAAGGCTCATGGCGTCACGCATCGAGCCATCAGCCGCACGGCCCAGTAGCCACAGGGCATCCGGCTCGAACGGCACGTTTTCGGCCGCCAGTACGTGGCTGAGGTGCTCAACCACCCTTTCCGGGGTCATGTTCTTCAGAGAGAACTGCAGGCAGCGCGACAGGATGGTGGCCGGCAGCTTCTGCGGGTCGGTGGTGGCGAGGATGAACTTGACGTAGGGCGGCGGCTCTTCCAGCGTCTTGAGCAAGGCGTTGAACGAGTGCGTCGAGAGCATGTGCACTTCGTCGATCAGATAGACCTTGAAGCGCCCACGGCTCGGGGCGTACTGCACGTTGTCCAGCAGTTCACGGGTGTCTTCGACCTTGGTGCGGCTGGCGGCGTCGATCTCGATCAGGTCGACGAAACGGCCTTCATCGATTTCACGGCACACCGAACAGGTGCCGCACGGCGTGGAGGTGATGCCGGTCTCGCAGTTCAGGCACTTGGCGATAATACGGGCGATGGTGGTCTTGCCCACGCCCCGGGTACCGGTGAACAGGTAGGCGTGGTGCAGGCGCTGATTGTCCAAGGCATTGATCAAGGCCTTCAGCACATGGGCCTGGCCGACCATTTCGCGGAACGAGCGCGGACGCCATTTACGTGCAAGAACCTGATAACTCATCGAAAAACCATCGTAGCCTGATAGAGCGGAAGATCGCTAATGCTAGCGGAGCGGGGGCAAAATTGCACCCTGCGTGAGTCGTCTAAGCTGTGAGGCAGGCGCGTTGTTCAGGGAGGATACGCCTTTGCGAAGTTTACTGGCCCTGCTGTTGCTCTGGACCACCCACAGCCTGGCTGACCAGCCTGTGCTGCGCTTCTCTGTGGCCGAGAGCTGGAGCATGCCACTGGTACGCATCGAAGGCGATCAGCCCGTGGAGGGGTTGCTTTACGACCTCATACAGGCCGTTGCCAAGGAAGTGGGCGCACGCCCCGAGTACCACGTCATGGCCCGCTTGCGCCTGGAAGAGGCCATGAGCAGCGGCGATATCGATGTGCGTTGCTACGTCAGCACTCAATGGCTCAATGAGCGACCAGGGGATTACGTGTGGAGCATCCCGCTGATCCACCAGCGCGACGTGCTGGTGGGGCGCGTTGGCGACAGCAGCCCTATGCCCCCGGAGCAACTGCCGCCTCAGGCCATCGGAACGGTGCTGGGCTACACGTACTCGACCTTGCAACCGCTGCTGGACCAAGGTCACCTGCGGCGTGAGGACAGCCGCAGCCAGCAGCTGGTGCTGCAGAAGTTGCACGCCGGGCGCTACCGGCATGCGGTGAGCAACCAGCTCTCGCTGCAGTGGTTCAACCACGGCTTGCCCGCCGAGCAGCGATTGCAGGTGCTGGCGGTGCTGGAGGAACAGGACCTGGGGTGCATGGTGCGCAACGACCCGGCGATACCGACACAAGGGCTGTTGCGGGTGCTGGTGAGGATGAAGCAGTCGGGGGAGATCGAGCGGATTGTGCGGCGGTATGGGGGGATGGGGGTTTTGGCGACTGGGCCTTGATTTGATTGGGGCTGACAGCTGTACGTCGATAGTTTTTTATTGCCTGTTAGATCGAGCGCCGCCCGCGCGGCGCTCGATCTCGCAGGCACCAAACAACCCAAGCCAAGCACCTGGCAGCCAGCACGCGATCACCTGCAAGTCACCAGCGCCTACAAATTTACCGCCGCTCAACCGCCAGAGCTACAGCATCAGCCTGCCCCCAGGCTATCTGCATGGCCCGCAACCCATGCTCCAGCAACTGCCGCGTTTCCTCATCCTCAATACGCTCAAGCGCCCGACGGCTATCGCTGTAGGCAAACATCAGGTAGTGGGAAACATTCATCAGCGCGAACTCCATCGGCACGATGCCTTCGCTGATAGCGCGGGAAAGGGACTTACCTTGGGGAAGATCGAAGACGTGGGGTGGATCGGGGACCAGCTTTTTCATGACAGCTCCACATGTGATTGTGCTGCTGCCCTTTGTTTCCACACATTGGGTGGCAGCTGTACGCGGGGTGGAAAACCAGGCATGTGGAAACCCGGTAGGTCGAGGACCTCCCGCGCACAGCTGCCAAAACGACAACTTCCACAATACTACCCGGATTTCCACACCCGATCGCTGAACCGACAGCGACCGCAAAAGCCTAGTGGGCGGTGATCCCCGGGACAATCAGACGGGAGTCGACGCAGGTCGTAGGATAATTCGCTGCACTTACATGACCTGTAGGAGTTTTCTCAGAGTGATGTCAGATCCATCTAAAAACACAGCATGCCTGCGATTACCAAAGCCGTTGGAGGCATCATGCCCTTAGCCAAATTGCAGACTCGCCCTGAGCGGATCAACTGGCTCAGATCAAAGCCAGCAAACTCGCACTCATGAACAACCCCACACCAAACACAAAATGCGTTGCCAAACTCTTCAAGCAGTTACGCGCAGGTGTCGGCGTCCTGGATGCAAAGAACCCCGCCCCCATCGCCGGCTGCATGAAGCACAGCGGCGCCACGACTGTACTCACACCAACAACTACTGCCGGTAACAACGTAGGCGCCAGCAACCAGCCCTCCCCCACGACCGTAACCAGCAGCATCGCAAACAGCACGCCAATGGCGTAGTGAATCCCCCACCCCAACGCCAGCTCATGGCGCATCGGCTCCGCCCTGGCAATCGCCTGGTGCCGTACACGCCCCTGCAGCAAATGCCCCGCCCAACGCCCGACCATAGCAAAGTTAGGCGCGGCAACACCTAGCCGTCTCAGCAGCAGCCCCCAGAGGTCCATCACCACCGTGGCACCGATGCCAATCGGCAAAGCAGCTGAAAACATCGCAGTAAACGTCATTGAAAAGCCCTCGAAGATTGACGGTCATCACCCTGCCGCGCAGCATAGAAGTTGAAGTCAACTTCAAGTCAAGGGCCCAAAATGGACATTGCTGATGTCGCCAGACGCACAGGCGTACCCGCCTCGACGCTGCGTTATTACGAGAAGAAAGGTTTGCTCAAATCACTCGCCGGGCGTGGCCAACGGCGGCAGTTTGCAGCTGATGTCGCAGACCGGCTGGCCTTGATCGCCTTGGGGCAGGCTGCGGGGTTTTCGCTGGATGAGGTGGGGGCGATGCTGGTTGACCTGCAGGTCGACCGCCAGATGCTGATTGCCAAGGCTGATGAACTGGACGCAAAAATCAAACGATTGCAGGCGATGAGCAAGGGCCTGCGGCATGCCGCGCAGTGCCCGGAACAGGATCACCTGACCTGTCCAAAATTTCAGCGGTTGATGAAGCTCTCGGCAACTGGAGCGCTGGGGGGCAAGCCCAGGAAATGACTTTAGAACCCACGAAACACCTGTACTAGAGCCACTTCATCGAAAAGATGGCCATTTGACATGCATTGTAACGAATGGGTACATTTCGGGCCGCGCTCTGGATGGTGCACACAAAGAAGGTGCCATTCACTCCCGTGAAGCGCTGTGAAGACTAAGGACTGAAATGTATTTCAAGCAGAGCCTACTGGCGGTTGCAGTATCCATCGCCTACGTATCCGCCGCTTATGCCACCGATGGCAAAGTAATCACCTCTACCAACTTCCCCAATGGCTTCACCAACAGCACCGAAGCAACAGGTAGCGGAGACAACTCGATAGGCCTGCATTTGCTAGACGTTGTAGTCGGTGACAGGCAGGCCGAGAATGCAGGCCTCTACAACGGGAATATCATCAACTCGGCCACGGTGACAGCCAGCGGTGTTGACTCAAGTGCAATGACCATCGAGCAGACACCCCGCCCTGACTTCTACAAAGTCATGGCCGGCTCGCTCACCAACAAGTCCAACATCCAGGCGGTAGGTGAAGGCTCCACAGGCCTGCATCTCTCGGGTGCTGTGCTGGGTGGCGTCGTGCAGAATGATGGCGTGATTTCCGGCGGCGGCGTAGGCCTGGACCTGGACAGCACCCGCAACGCAGACCTCGACCCTAAAAACTCTCTGCCTTCCTGGGTCCAGAGCATCGACAATGCCGGCGTAATCGAAGGCGTCAGTGCAGACGGCCTTTCGGGTCGCGGTATTTTGGTAGACGGTGTCAACTTCACCAACCCGGAAAAAGGCATCACCAACTCCGGCACCATTCGCGGCGGTGAGATTGGCATTGATCTTGACCAGTTCACCATGAACCCCAGCGATTACAACCTCCCACCGGTTGACAACGAGCGCCTGCAAATCAATGCCGATTCCGGCTTGATCCAGGGCGGTAGCTACGCCATCTATGGCGCCGAAGGCCGGGCAGACCTGAACATTGGCGAAGTTGGCAGTGACGAACTGTCGAGCATCGTCGGCAATATCAATGGCATTGACCGGATTCTGGTCAGAGGCAACGGCCTGATCGACGCCAGCCTGATCGAAGCGGACAGGCTGCGGATCAGCGAGAACGCCACACTCACATTGGCAGCGGTGCACACCACCCTCGACGGCGATTTCAACCTCATGTCGGGCGCTACCCTGGGCCTGCCATTAAGCGTGGAAACTCAAACCGGCAAGCCAGTACTGACCGTGACCGGCACTGCGGACCTGGCCAGCGGATCGACCGTGGTGATCAACGCCAAGGGCACAGACTTTGCCCAGGGCGGCGCCAACTACGACCTGATCAGCGCGCAAACCCTGAACATTGCCCCCGACGTTGTGATCAAGAGCAGCTCATCGCTGCTGACCGTCAACAGCTCCACCCTCGCTGACGGCACGCTGAACATCAAAGTGACCGGCGTTGGCGACGAAGAAACCGGCAGCGTGATCGAGAGCGGCGGCGGTGACGCCACTGTTCAGGGCGCTGGCCAGTCCTTCATGTCGGTAGCCGAGTTGCTGGCTCAGAACAGCCCGAATGACCCGGTGCTCAAAGCCCTGATGGCGGCAGGCTCTGACGCCCAGGCCATCGCCAATGTGGCCAAGCAATTCACCCCTGAGGTGAACGGTGGCGCAGCCTCTGCCGCCAACTCGAGCATTACCTTGGTCAACAATGCTATCAGCAGCCGCTCCAGCAACCTGCGTGCGGGGCAGTCTTCGGGCGACCTGCTGTCGGGTACGGGCGCGTGGTTCCAGATTCTGTCCAGCCAAGCCAACCAGGATGTACGTTCGGGTGTCGAGGGCTACGACGCCAACTCCCGCGGCTTTGCCTTGGGCGCTGACCACAAGCTGAACGGCAACACCGTTCTGGGCGTGGCCTACAGCTATGTGAAAACCAATGTCGAGTCCGACAACGGCAACAAGACCGATGTCGAAAACAACACCCTGACCGCTTACGGCACCTGGACCGAAGGCAACTACTTCGTCGACGGCGGCCTGTCGTATGGCAAAGGCAAGAACGACTCGAAGCGCTACATCTCCGGCACCACTGCCAAGGGTAGCTACGACAGCGACATGATCGGCCTGAACGTGATGGCTGGCTATGGCTTCCATTTCGACCACAACCTGCTGGTTGAGCCACGCGTGACTGCACGCTACACCAACCTGTCCATCGACGGCTTCTCCGAGCACGGCTCTTCCGCTGCCCTGAAAACCGGCGACCAGCGCCTGGAAGTGGGTGAGTTGGGTGCCGGCCTGCGCGTGGCTGGCGCCTTCGACCTGGGCAAAGGCACCCTGGAGCCCGAATTCAAGGTCATGGCTTACCACGACCTGATTGCCGACAAATCCAGCACAACTTCGGCCTTCACCCTCGGCGGCAACTCGTTCGTGGCAACCGGCGTAACCCCGGCGCGCAACAGCTACGAAGCGGGGATTGGCGTCAACTACAAGCTGGGCGCTGTGACCATCGGCGGTAGCTACGAGCGCCTGATGAAGACTGGCTTCGATGCTGATGCCTTCACGGCAAAAGTGCGTTACGACTTCTGACCCTGAAAGCCTGCTGACCAATCAGCCCGCCATCTGGCGGGCTGATTCATTTTCACGGTGGCCCGACAATGCTCAAGCAACTGCTCACCTTTGCTGCAATCATGTCAGGGCTTGCAGGCTGTTCGAGCCAGCAAGCCAAGCTGAATGAATGGGCACGGGACCATGGGGCAAAGACCGAGGTGGTTCAGACCTCGCCGTTTCCCATCCTGGCCCTCACACCCGCCCAGTTCACACCAGGCCCCCGCCTGACCATTTATATAGAAGGCGACGGCCACGCCTGGTCGACCCCGTCACAACCCAGCCTGGACCCATCACCGCACGCTTTCGCAGTTGCCGAGCTGGCCACGCGCAGCCACCCCGGTATCTATGTGGCCAGGCCCTGCCAGTTCGTGATGGCAGAAGGCTGTGACACGTCTGTCTGGACCAACGCCAGATTCAGCCCGAAGGTTATTGAAGCCATGAGCGCAGCAGTCGACCTGTTCAAACGCCGGTATGGCGCAACCTCCATAGAGCTGGTCGGGTATTCGGGAGGCGCGGCAGTCGCCCTGCTGCTGGCCGAGCAGCGTAATGATGTCAACCAGATACAGACCATTGCCGGCAACCTGGACCCAGCCGCGTGGGTAAAGCACCATGGCTTGTCGCCGCTGACAGGTTCACTTGAACCGACCGTGGAGGGTGCAATACTTCGGGAGATACCACAGAGGCACTTCGTCGGGCGCGACGACCGCACAATAGAACCTGAATTGACGCGCGATTATGTAGAACATAGCGGTTCTAACTGTACGCAGCTGGTTACATTGCCTGGCGACCATGCCACAGTGTTGGCGGCGTTCGATTCGCAGCGGCTGAGTGGCCCTATTGCATGCGATTGAGCAGGATAGGATCTGGACAGGCAGAGGTTTTCGAACCCCTGAAATGGAGGCGGCCCCACCAGCCACACCCCGGCACTCGATGTTCCCGCTATGGCTGCTTCCTTCCGGATCTGACCAGGTCGCATGCAAGCATGCACGGGAATCAATGCGGGCCTTATGGGACAAGGGTTTCAGGCTGATGCGGTAGCAAGAAATCTCCCCGTGCGGACACCCCGCACAGACGCTCGGAGATCGGGGTGCGACCAGAATTGTTCCACTCAATTGGTCCACTTTACTGGTCCACTCTGGTGTTTTCTCATGACCTACATTGTCCGCCGCCAGTCCGTTTACTACCTCAACCTTCGACTACCCAAGCACCTATTCCCCAACCGACACACCCTTCGATTGTCCCTGCGTGTACGTGAACGTCAGGCAGCTCTCTTCCTTGCCTCGTCATTAGCTCAGCAGGTTAATCGCCACCTGAGCGAGCACCCGTTAACTGCCCCAGAAACGCTACGTACGCTGTGTGAGCAGTGGCGTGAAGCGACACCTCAAGTATCCGTCCCGACCGTTTCAGGGGGGGGTTCCAGCAGCCATACAGAAGCCAAGAGCCGAAGGCCCTACTCTGGCCACCCTTTCCAAGCTTTATATAGAAGAAGGGAAACGCGGTGGCACATGGCGACAAGGCAGCATCGATGACATTGAACGTGCCCTAGCCGATCTATTCGAGCTGGTGGGTGATATGCCTGCGATAGCCTTCGATGCTCAGCAAGCTCGTATCCTAAAGGAACGGCTCAGCCGCTGCCCCCAGTACTTCAGCCTACGTCCCGAGTTCAAGGGTAAGACGTTGAAGCAGGTGGTTGAGTCAGGCAGCACCTACAAGACCATCACTGCCGTCACGATTAATAACCGCTTACGTAAGCTCACTGCGTTCATGAACTGGTCCAAAGCGAATGGGTACGTCACTGACAATCCTCTCGCTGGCATGAAGGTCATGGCGGGGTCAGCAAAAGAAGCACGACTCTCATTCGACCGCAGCGACTTGGCGACACTGCTGAGTCATGAGGCGCTGCGGCAGGAAGCACGCAAGCACCCGTGGCGTTACTGGTTGCCTTTGATGGGTAGAGCTACAGGGGCACGACTGGAAGAGCTATGCCAGTTGCGGGTTGATGACTTCACTGAACACCAGGGTATTCAGTGCATTCGCATTGATGACAGCCGTGAAGGCCAGAACCTCAAGAACGCCAGCAGCCGACGAGTACTTCCCCTGCACCCTGTCCTGCTGGACCTGGGCCTGCTTCAGCATGTTGAATCGGTCAAAGCTACCGGCGCTGATCGTGTATTCCCTGAGCTAGAAGCAGTGCGGGGCAAGCTCGGCCATGCTCCGTCGAAGTGGTTCGGTCGCTACAAGACAAGACTTGGTATCACCGACCCCCGCAAGACCTTTCACAGCTTCAGACATACGCTCATCGATGACCTGCGTGACGCCGGGGTCCAGGACTCGCTTATCAAACGCATTGCTGGACACGAAGACGGAGCCGTAACGTTCAGTGTTTACGGCAGCCGTAGCCCGCTGAAGGCGATGCTGGAGGCTCTGATGCAGATAAATCTGCATGACGACATAGGACACTGAGGGTTTTACGATAGAACTTATATAGCAGTAGAGCGCTGGCGCTACATAAACTCTATAGCAACAAAGATTAGTTGCTATAGAAGTTCTATAGCAATTAAGAAAACAGCCACTCGAAAGCAAAAAAAAATACACTTCTACGGCTTGACTTCACGCAAAGAAACTGTACTCTTTTCGCAAGCCAGAGCCACTGGCTACCGCAATACCCTACCAGGCCCGCACCTCGCTTATTTACGTCTCTGGCCATTGAGCAGAACGGGTTTCGTGCTGCCCGAGGTAAGGCTAATAGCTCCCTTTTCTAACTGGGACATCGGAGGTTTGCACCCGCATAGAATTACACCAAGGAAGAACCATGAGCAGTAGTAGCGCCGCCCCCTTAACCCCAGCTGAACATCGAGTAATCGAGCTTCGCGAAAAGGGACTGTCTATAGAAAAAATCAAGAATGAGACCGGCGTACCCGAGCGTCGCATTAAGGCATTAACCAAGGGGATCGTGAAACCTAAGAAGGATCAACGATGGAAACCAAAGAACCTCAAACCGTTTGATAAAGCCTTCGAGAGAATATTCCCACTTGCTTGCCGACCAAGTGGCGTTAGGGACTACGAACTGCGCGACATCCTGCATGAAGAATATCGCAACACGTGGGGCACGACAAACGGCCACTACAAGAGCAACTATACTGCCGACACCATCAAGCGCATTAAAGCAAAGGCACGAGAGCGAGCCACGGAAGAAGACTCTAAGGTAGTATTTGTACCAGACTGGATTGATGGTTGTGCTCCCAAATCAAGTAACAGATTCATGATTAGTGCAGCCACGGACCTCCTCAGCAGGATTGATGAGTACGTGAACGAGTACATGGAAATCCATGCTACTTGGCAAGGGGATCAGTGCGAAAACGCTAGACTCGCCCGAAGAAAGCAACATTTTGCTGCGAAAGAGCATCTACTCAAACTCGCGGTTATTGGCTACAGCCCCGAACCGGTTGAGAAGCTGCTAAAACGAACTGCAAAAATTGTAGGTGATCTTGAAAAAAACCCAGAGCTCCGCCCCGTCGCAAGACCAAGCACGGAAGAAATGAAGTGCAATCAGATCAAGGACCACGCAGAGTCGCCTGGGATTGATTACGCTGAATATGAGGCGTGGTTCATTTAGGATCCACAGCCCACCAATTCAGAGCATTTCTCATTTGTCCGGAAATTATAAACCGCGCCTACCATACCTTAGGCAAACTAAATTCCAGACATGACGATCTAAAGTAAATTATGACTTACACCGTGGCGTATACGCCACAACGGATAGGCTGTGCCTGAGGCACGGATAGCACCTCTATGTAGCAGGGACAAGAGACGGGGCAAGAAAGCCCCTCTCTGCTCTTGATCTTAACCTTGCTGAGGACAGTAGACGTTATTCAACGTGACGTGGACGTCACCATATATCTGCAATGTGAAAGGAGAAGCATTAGGGGGCTTTCTTGCCCCTGCCCCCTTTTACTTAGGAGCTTGCCGTAAGGCAAGAGTAGAATTCTATGCAGTGGGAAGGAGCAAGGGCGAGCAGAGTCCCTTCCCGCTCTTCATCTTGCTGTGCAGAGCTACGCTGTGGCCTCAGCCACAATTGGCCCTCACTAAGAGCGTCTTTACGCCACCTTCTTAGAAATGAAAGCCGATAGCCGCATTAGCAACTCTACGGAGCGGAGACGGAGGTGGACAGCACCACCTCGCCTTTAGCTGAGTACGAACTCTAGAAATTGAACCATCAGTGGATGATGGCGTGCACAAATTAGCCTTCGAAAGAACATCAAGATTCTTGTGGAGCTATGCCTTCCTGCCCCACTATAAAAGTGTAGCCGTCAGGGGCAGCATCAACTCTAAGGGACAGGGTGAAGTGGTGCACCAACACCCTGCTTGAGTAAGCCCCCCTATCAGGCTTTCTTACACTTAGACCAGGGGCTTTACCAAAGATCCACAGTGCTTACACTTCACTGCTTGCATCTTGATCAACTCAGCACAGAACGGACATTCTCTCTGGCCACCTACACTCATTACTGGCTGGCCAGTAGACTGGTCCGACTCAACCACTACTTCTTGCCATCCTTTACGCAGGTAAGAGTTCGCGATGATGCTATTGATGCTGAAGGCGTACACCACAATCGCTATAGGCAAGGCGATAATTATCCCTGGACCACCGGTTGCCAGCGAGAAGCCACCAACCAGTAATAGCCATAGGAAGAAATGCCCCCAGAGACCCTTGCTGGCGAGGTACAACGGACCGAATAAAACGACCAAACCACTAGCCTCCCTACTAATGGACTCAGTGTGACCATTTGCTGGATTACGGAAGGTCCTTGCCATAGATATTCCTTGAAATTTTCGATAGTTAGAAATAACACATGCAACTTCAACCACTTGATACCATTAGGACTGATGCGGGCATCCTTGCCCTATTCAGCAGAGCTACTCGAAGCTCAACGGCCCTTCAATCCGTTTACATGTATTAGGCAAGAGAGGATTAAAGAACGCAATAAGAGCTTCGAAGTCTGAATCAATGAAGGCAGAGTGAACAACGCAATTCAGAAAACCACTTTGCAACGCTTGCTGCTCTACTGAATGTACCCACCCGTTTTTGATTACACCGGACAATGCGTAGTCAAATCGGTCACGCCTGATGGTGAAATAGCGGGGTAGCAAATCCGTATCGATCCTCACCACACGGTTGCTGTCCATCTTCATCAGCAGAAGCAACATGAGTCCGACGCTATCGTCCCCCAGAGGTACGTATGCTGCCAGTGCCTCAATTGCGTACGCTGGGACTTTTACCACTTCGTCCTGACGGTTCATCCATCACGCTCCCACTGCTACAAGAACGCGGTGAGAATGGTCAGTCCTTTCTGTACGGGAAGAGCTGGCGAAGGCGTCAACCGCATCTTGCTGAGAACTAGGGATGGTGCTGGTCGCTGAGTATCTGTTGATCATGGTTAAGCTCCTGTAAATCAGTAATAAAGTTTGTCTTACGGCCTTACTAGACTTACTAGACTTACTGACTTACTGACTTACAGGGCGCACCGGCGTACAACACGTGCTAAACGCTCTCCCCTACCTACAACATGGAAGACTCAACCTCTCACTGCAGAGTACGCCTGGTGGGCTCGGGCTGGATGGTAGCCTCGGGCGAGACCAATAATGCCATGCCATCGATGAAATTCACAGCATACTGTGAAGACCCGGCACGCCCTTGAACCGACAGTGCAACCTCATACAGAGGGGGCAAGGTTTGGACGCAGGCTTGGCATTCGGCAAGGTTCTCCGTGAAAGACGGAAGCAGGCAGGACTCACGCAGGAGAAGCTGGCGCTGGAGGCCGATGTGCAACGCAATTACGTCAGTCTTATCGAGAGGGGCATCCACCAGCCCACCATCAACATCATCTTCAAGCTAGCCTCTGCACTCGGGTGCAAACCATCTGACCTCGTTGCAGACGTTGAGACTCTCACGCACGATTGACCTCGCTCGCTACGACGGCCCCCGCCCTGCTTTACCCGAGGCCAAGTAACGCTCCTTTGCGCCACAGCCCCTACAGATCAAGCCTTCGACTACTAGACGCATAACTAATCTCGAACTAATTGCCCCAAGGCATCTTTTCTGGAGATGCTCTCCTCTGACTAGCGTCTAAGGCCCTAGTTACGTGGCATTGACGGTGACGGCGCTAAGCAAATGACGCTACACGGCCTTATCTCTCACAAATTGCTGGAGTTCTAGGCGCACGCTGTAGGGCTTCCCGCCATTGGCGGAAAAGTAAGCTTCTTCATTGCAGGGGCTAGTGTAGGGCCAGCGAATTTTCTCACCCCGTCCCCGTTAGCGGCCCTGTGCCCGATGGCTCGAATGTGAGCCCTGTCTTGCCCCGCCCCCGGTCGGCAAATCCATAGAGGTAGCCCTGGCAGGTTTTCGCGTGTCATTACGGGTGTACTTGAGGTACTACAGACGAAATGGGTGAGAACTCGCTTTAAGCGTCTTTGAATTCGTGTCATTAAATATCTTTACTGACCCTACGTGACACAGTACTATGTGACACATCCAAAGTGACACAGAGGGAACTACGATGTTCATCCGCGCTTACCTTCGGGCTTCAACTTCCGAACAGGATGCTACAAGGGCAAAGCAGTCGCTAATCGACTTCGCTGCGGAGCAAGGGCACAAGATCGCAGCCTTCTATATCGAGAACGCCAGTGGCGCTAAGCTCGAACGCCCTCAACTGTTCCGACTGCTGGACGATAGCCACGAAGGTGATGTACTGCTGATTGAAGGCGTAGATCGACTCTCCAGGCTCAGCCAAGATGATTGGGCGTTGCTGAAAATGAAGATCGCGGCACAGAAGGTGACTGTAGTGTCACTGGACCTGAGTACCAGCCATGCGGCGTTGAAAGCCACTCAGGGAATGGACGATTTCACCAAGGGAATGATCGCGGCAGTGAACGGTATGTTGCTCGACATACTTGCTGTTGTAGCTCGTAAGGACTATGAAGACCGTCGCCGTCGTCAGGCCCAGGGCATCGCTAAGGGTAAAGCAGAAGGTGTGTACAAAGGTCGTCCAGCAAACGTTGACCTCCATAATCGCATTATCGAGTTGCTGGCTGACGGGAAGAGCATTCGGAAGGTAGCCGATCTACTGAAGTGCAGTACTACGACGGTGCAGAAGGTGAGGCAGTTGAACGCGCTAGATGCGGCTCATGAAGCGTTTCGGAGCGAATACGCAATCCTCGATGAGAAGATTGACCGTTCCCTTAACGGCAACGGGCCTGACCTCACAGAGGCGGATTACCAGCCCTGGCTAGACAAGAAGGATGCCCTGGAGAAGGCCGGACAAGTACCCCAGATGTAAGGGAAGAGCTAGCAAAGCCCCAGCATCGGCGGGGCTTCGTTGCATCTGGACTCTGAGTCAGCGGCATCACCATCGGTGTTCACACCGGAAGATTAAGCCGCCTGTAGACGCCCGTTACCACTCTGGGACAGGATCACGCTGGATCAAGGGGCACGATTGTATTTCTGCCGGTAATCGTTCTCCATCTTTTCACAAACGCTCCTGATGAATCTGCGGGTTGAGCGTTCCTCCAGATCGTCCCGTACATCTTTCCAGCAGAGCTCTATCGCCAGTGCAGCACTTTTACGGGCTTTGTCTTCCGGGCTATCGGTCCCACTAATCACCGCTCCGAGCACCATCAGCCCAAGAAGACCAAGGATTGGGGTCAGGATTATCCACAGAATGATCTTCCCCGCTGAACTGCCTGACTTCGGCGCCTCTTTCACTTGCCGCGCTTCACGGCTCTGATTCAGCATCTCACCACAGTACCTGCACTTCTGGGCCTCGGCCTTGATCACCTCAGCACAGTAAGGACACTTTTTCTCGTCACTGCCTGCCACAATGCCACTCCATGATTTTTGGGTGGCACAATGCCATAACGGGGCCTGCTTCTCCAGTCCTCGCTTGCCTGCCAGCCTAGTAGCGTGTAAACCCTTAGAGCATTGCATCACCATCGGCAATGGAATCATGGATATGGAAGATCGGGACGCGGCAATAGCGAACGCCCTTGAGGCGCTGCATATGAACCAGACTGCCTTAAGGGCAGCGGTCGAGGAAGTTAGCACCTGGATAAGGCAGCGGGGGTCAGTCAGTGCCCACTGATAACGTGATGACCACACTGGAAGCACTAGACCTTCAGGCAAGCAGCATAGCCTCTGCAATAGAACGCCTACGCTCATAGCCGCCTTCGGGGCGGCGTTTCTTTGCCTGCCATATTTCAGGGAAATCATGCCGGATGCCCCTTCCACTAGGCAAAGGCGTTAAGCACCGACCCACACTTAGCCGATTCTGGCCGGTTGCCCAGTGCCCCGCTGCATATTTCGCCCCTGGAAAAGCCGGTGTCACTTGCGAAGAGTGAAGGGTACTTTTGAAAATTGGGGTGGCATGGCTGTGGAGAGACGCCTCCTCAAAGATGAGGCAGAAAAAACTGTTAGGAATCCCAGCCCTGAAAAAGTGCCCACCTCTAGCCAATAACGTCCTGTAAGCTTCCAGGACTGAGCATCACCGCCAGCAGGTACGCTAGCGATTTGCACCACCGCCCGAGAGCATAGCGAAATGAAGAGCTTCAAGTACCCTCTCACATTGCTGATCTTGATTATTGTTGCGGCATTGTTCAGCGCCCCATATGGCACCCCGAAAGTAGCGGCCTTTGCCAAAGACTTCTTGCCTGCGGTTGCCACGTTGATAGCAGCATACGCGGGGGCATGGTACGGGGCATCCTTACTGCGAGATGCAGCCCAAGAGGATGAGAAGAAGAGGCAAATTGGTGCAGGGGCCAGAGCCATGTTTACCCTGTGGCGCCAGGTGAATGTAGTTGCCCAGATACAGGTAGATTTTGTGGATGACTACCGAGGCAAACCCGAAGCAGTTATCTCGCTTCCACCGATTGACTACCCGCTGGACGATATCCCGAAGCTGGATCTCGACAGCCTTGCCTTCTTGCTTGATTTTGGCGATGCCGTGGTGCTGGAAACCTTGGTAATTGCTGAGCAGAACTTCCTTCATGCAGTCGAAGTAGTCAAGACCCGGTCTGCATTGCACCTTATGGATGTGCAACCGATTTTGGAAAAAATTATCCCGGACGGCGGCACCATTTCACATAAGCAGCTTGAGCAGACACTTGGCCCTAGATTGTTCTCTCAATTGATTGACCAAACAAAAAGGCTGATATTTAGGGTGGACAGCTCTATCATCGACTTGGATGGCGCGGCCCAGCAATTGTATGTTGCTTTGAAAAAGGCTTTCCCTGATACGAAGTTTCCTGCTCCATCAAAGTCGACCAGTGACTGACCATAGGGGGGGGGGACAATAGGCACCAACAGGCTGCTGGTCAGAGACGTTAAGCACTGGCCCACATCCGGCAGGGTATAGTCCACCTTTTGCTGCTGCATATTTCGCCTCAGGGGGACTTGCCGAGGGTGAACAACGTTCCCGGATTGTCGGGGGCGTGGGTGTGGCGCAAGCGTTCTGCGAAGGCGCCTAGCTATATTGCGGAAGGGTATATTCACCAACCACTTACCATATAGGGGTTACCCTATAGTTCAGACTTCAATCTGAACGCTGCGCATGGCCGTAGATTCCCGGCCCGCTAACTGCGCCTCCAACCTCTCCACAATGTGGGGGTGGGCCCAGACAGCAGCCGTCTCCAAGCCTTCTATCTCGGCAGTTGTCGCTGGTGTTTCAACACCCTCGAAGTAGATGCTAAGTGCCCCCGAGATGGCGCTTTTTTTAGCGTATCGCTGGGGCTGCGAAAATTCTTTCGGAATATCCGCTTTCCCCACCTTCTCCCAACCGTACCGACCAGGCGTGTCCTTGTAGATACAGACGCGAAAGGCGACTGGGAGAGAAGGGATTTCGACTACCGTCAGCCACTCAGCAGTTGCCGCTAGAAACACACGTGCCGTACCGTCAGCAAGCCACTGACAGTAACCATGGTAACCAGCTTCGGACAAAGGGAATCGCAGCAGGTCTCCCGGTTTTTTGATGATGCGGGCCATTCATTGGCACTCCGTTGCAGTGGGTGTCGCATATGGTGAAACTCAACATGGTCTGCCCAAGCCACCGGGTGCTTACTGTGTGGCGAGACTTTCCCTCAAAAGTGAGTGAAATGTGGTCCCAGGGGCTTGGGATACAGCTCACATTCTAAAGCCGCGCTGACGAGTCTCGTCTACTTGGGCATTGCTAACCACTGCATCCCCAACGACTTGGAGAAAGGCCTCCTTCGAAGCAGTCGCAGAGTCGAGCAGCCCACGCCTTGTTAGTGACACGTACAGTGCCACCGAGTAGGCCTGGCAATTGATGGAACGATTGGGGTTGAATTCAATGTCCGTAAACGCTGAGTAGCCCAGGAGCGCTTCGGTCACATCTGGAAGCTTTTTTAAGGCGTTGATGTACAACCAGTCGTAGAACGCTGTCTGTGGTTCCAACTCCCAATCAGTGCCAAAAAAGCGGAATCCAGTGAGCCGTCCCGAGGACTGTAAGCGCTCATCCTTCTTCGCTTCACGCGACGTCTTGCTGAAAAGGTCCACGTAGGGACCGCCGAACTCAAAGACCTTGCTTCCCTGGAAAGCACATTCGACGCTGAAAGTGCGGCCCTGCTTCAAGGTTGTAAACGTAAGATTGAAGGCGCTTAGCGCCACTCCAAGATCCGTTCGGGACTTACTTGAAACCTCCAGCACATTGGTAATACCTGGTAATTCCTGCGATGCCGCATGCAAAGAATCGATGGACTTTTGCTTTTGGGAAGCGGCCATGCCTGAGAACCAATGGAAATCGACGTACTCCGTCCGAACCAGTGCAGGGCCGTTTGGGGCCGGAATGAATAGAGGTCGAGCTGCCATCAAGTCACCTATGAAAATTTCCGCACATAATTCCGGGATGCAAACATACCCTTGCTATTCGGGTGAATGTACACCTTCCGTTCGCCCGTGTGATCCGCATAACGATCCCGAGCCGCTTCTGTTTGGAAAACCACAGCATAAATGAGGGATGGCTCAATCACATCGAAAACCAGCACCTCACCTTGAACGTCTGTGGGATCAAATGGCTTGAGCTTCTGATCAGATCGGGCCTCGAGCCCCTCGATCTCCTCAAACATCCCGATAAAGGCTTCAGGTGTGGTCAGGTCCGTAAGTTGCTGACTGCTGATCCGACCATCGGCAGCGTTGTGACGGCAAAACGCACACTCCTTCACCCAGAGCACCGCAGGGTTGATTACAAGGATCGCCCATTCTGAGGCTTCATCAGCCATGCGATACCGATACAACATCTGGCAGTTTGGGAAACCTATGGACAATGAGCTGCTATCTGTGTGCCCATCCCAACGGTATTGATCGTTCACAACGGGCGCAGCTCCCAACTCGGCAACTCGCGCTCTCGGGTACAGCCCGTGAGCCAGGATTGACGATAGGTTCTCCGTCCGAGTGAAGTGGAGTAGGTAGGGTACTTGTAAAGCGGTCGCGTGATTTTGGATCGCCTGCCGTGGCATCGTGCCTCCCGGTAAGTCGCCATATAGTCGTTTTCACTGCGCCAAATATAGCCAGTGGCTATTACCTAGCGTAGCAAACAGCCATCACGTTATCCAATAGGCTAATCCTTTAGCTCAAATCACATTCAGTGAAGGCCTTACAGACCGTCCCGCCTCCTTCACCAGCATCCAAGAGTAGCTGACCGTTTCGACCACAGGAGCCAGCACCTCGGGGCGGAAATTTTTCCATAACGACTTTGCACAAGCGAGGTCTACACCGGGCTTGGACGGAAGGAACTCTGAGAATAGAATGCTCATCACAGTGCACCACTAAGGTGTACTACAGCACTGGTCCACTTTGAGATTTTTGAGCGTAAAATCCTTGTTAAATCAAGGACTTATAGAATGGAGGCGGCCCCACCAGCCACACCCCGGCACTCGATGTTCCCGCTATGGCTGCTTCCTTCCGGATCTGACCAGGTTGACGGGTAATCAATGCGGGGGGACCGATGGGGCCACCACTACATGCCTCGCTGAGCAGCGAGTGGCGCCATTGTACCGGTCTTGGAGGCAGATACAACCTCTTAGGGAGAAAAAGTCATCATTTCTCAATGACTTGTCAGGGCTGGGTTAGCAGGGCCGGCCTATTCGCGGGTGAACCCGCTCCCACAGACATAGTGTTAACTCGAAGCAAGCACAGTTCCTGTGGGAGCGGGCGCGCCCGCGAAACAGGCAACGCAGTGTATGGCACCGGCTTTGCCGGTGTTCGCGGCGGTTCGACGCCTCGACTCGCCCGCTCCCACAGAGATTGCGCAAACTTTCAGACGGTGATGCCCTGTCCAGCCAGGAATGTGACGAAGGCATCTTCGTCCAGCACCTTCACGCCCAGCTCTGCGGCCTTGGCCAGCTTGGAGCCCGCCCCCGGCCCGGCCACCACGCAGTGGGTCTTGCCAGACACCGAGCCGGCCACCTTGGCCCCCAGGCTTTCCAGCTTTTCTTTGGCGATGTCGCGGCTCATGCGCTCCAGCGTACCGGTCAGCACCCAGGTCTGGCCGGCCAACGGCAAGCCTTCGGCTACCTTCTTCTCGCTGCTCCAGTGCATGCCGAACGCCAGCAATTGTGCTTCGATGTCCCGGGCCAGTTTCTGGTTCGCTTCATCTTTGAAGAATTCACGCACTGCTTCGGCCTGCTTGGCTGCCAAGGCCTGGCGCAGGTCGATGCCGTCGGCGGCGATGATCTTCTCCAGGCTGTCGAGTTTGGCCACCAGTTTCTCGGCGCCCGTCGGGCCGACCGAGGCGATGTCGAGTTTGGCGATCATGCCGGCCAAGGTGGTGCTGGCAGCAAATTCGGCAGCCAGTTCGCCTTCGTCCTGCAGTGTCATGCCGCTGGCCAGAAGCTGCTCAATGACTTTCTGGTTGTGCTCGTCTTCAAAGAAATTGTGAATCTCGTAGGCGACTTCCAGGCCGATGTCCGGCAGGTAAGTGAGCACCTGTGGCAGCGCCTGCTGCACGCGCGCCAGGCTACCCAGCGAGCGCGCCAGCACCTTGGCCGTCTCTTCGCCTACGTCGGGAATGCCCAGGGCGTAGATGAAGCGCGCCAGGCTCGGGCGCTTGCTGGCTTCGATGGCATCCAGCAACTTCTGGGTAGACACTTCGGCGAAGCCTTCCAGGCCAACGACCTGCTCGAACTGTAACTTGTACAGGTCTGCCGGCGAGCCGATCAGGCCTTCGTCCACCAGCTGCTCGACGCTCTTCTCACCCAGGCCGTCGATGTCCATGGCACGGCGCGACACGTAGTGAATGATCGCCTGCTTGAGCTGCGCGCCGCAGGCCAGGCGACCGACGCAGCGGTACACGGCCCCTTCGCTGGTGGTTTCCTTGCCTTTGCTGCGTTTGACCAGCTGGGTACGCTCGACCTGCGAGCCACACACAGGGCACTCGCTCGGCACTTCTACAGGGCGGGCGTCTTCGGGGCGGCGCTCCAACACGACTTGCATCACCTGCGGGATCACGTCACCGGCACGGCGGATGATCACCGTGTCACCAATGCGCAGGCCCAGGCGGGCGATTTCGTCCATGTTGTGCAAGGTGGCGTTGGACACGGTCACACCGGCCACCTTGACCGGCTTCAGGCGCGCCACAGGCGTTACTGCGCCAGTGCGGCCTACCTGGAATTCCACATCCAGCACTTCGGTCAGCTCTTCCATGGCCGGGAACTTGTGGGCGATTGCCCAGCGTGGTTCACGGGCACGGAAGCCCAGCTCGCGCTGGGCCGCCAGGTTGTTGACCTTGAACACGACACCGTCGATTTCATAGGGCAGGCTGTTGCGCCGCTCGCCGATGTCACGGTAGTAGGCAAGGCATTCATCGATGCCTGCAGCGTGCTTGAGCTCGTGGCTGATTGGCAGGCCCCAGGCCTTGAGCTGCTCAAGGATGCCGATGTGGCTGTCGCCGATGCTCTCGGACAACTGGCCGACGCCGTAGCAGCAGAACTCCAATGGGCGGCTGGCGGTTATCTTCGAGTCCAGCTGACGCAGGCTGCCGGCAGCAGCGTTGCGCGGGTTGGCGAAGGTTTTGCCGCCGGCTTCGGCCTGGGCGGCATTGAGCCGGTCGAAACCGGCCTTGCTCATGTACACCTCGCCACGCACTTCCAGCACTGCCGGCCAGCCCTCGCCCTGCAACTTGAGCGGGATGTTGCGCACGGTGCGCACGTTGGCGCTGATGTCTTCACCGGTGGTGCCGTCGCCACGGGTGGCGCCCTGCACCAACTGACCATCGCGATACAGCAGGCTCACGGCCAGGCCATCGAGCTTGGGTTCGCAGCTGTAGTCGACCGCACCGGGTTGGTCGAGGCCTTCCACCACACGGCGCCCGAACTCGCGCAGGTCGGCTTCCTCGAAGGCGTTGCCCAGGCTGAGCATGGGCACTTCGTGGCGCACCTGGCTGAACGCGGCCAAAGCCTTGCCACCGACGCGCTGGGTTGGCGAATCGGGGGTTACCAGGTGAGGGTTTTCAGCCTCAAGCGCCTTGAGCTCGTTGAACAGGCGGTCGTATTCAGCATCGGGCACGCTCGGCTCGTCGAGCACATAGTAGCGGTAGTTGTGCTGATCGAGCTCGGCACGCAGTTCGTGGATTCGGGTTTCGGCGGTCATATTTCTGGATCTCTTGCAAAGCAAAAGAGCAGCACTGGGCTGCTCTTGCACTTGAAACAGGGTGGACAGGACCAAGCCTGGCCTGCCCACTTGGGCACATCAGCGCTTCTGGGTCAGCGCACGGCGCTCGAACTCGACGATGCGCTGGCGGTAGTGCTCGATGGTCTGGGCGGTCAGCACGCTGCGCTGGTCGTCCTTGAGCTCGCCGTTCAGTTCGTGGGCCAGCTTGCGTGCCGCAGCGACCATCACGTCGAAGGCCTGCTTCGGATGACGCGGGCCCGGCAGGCCAAGGAAGAAGCTCACTGCACGGGTACTGAAGTGGTCGATATCGTCCAGGTCGAACACGCCAGGCTTGACCGCGTTGGCCATGGAGAACAGCACTTCGCCGTGGCCGGCCATGCTTTCATGGCGGTGGAAGATGTCCATTTCGCCGAAGCGCAGGCCGCTTTCCAGAATGTTCTGCAGCAATGCAGGGCCCTTGAAACCGCCCTCATCACGGGAGATCACGCTGATCACCAGCACTTCCTCGGCTGGTGGCAGCTCCTTGAGGCTGGTGGCAGGCGCTGTACCGCTGCTGCGGTTGTTGTCGGCGGCAAAGTCGTCATCGCTGTCGGCAAACAGGTCGGGCTCGCGCGAGTCGGCGCTCAGGTTCAGGTCACCCTGCTGCACCTCGGCCGCTGCGGTGGCGCGCCTGTTGCGCTTGCTGGCCTTGGCCGGCTTGGGCTCACGTTCACGATCACGCGAAGAAGCGCTGAGCGACGGCAAGTCGCTTTCGTCCAGCTCAGGCTCCTTGTGGGCATCCAGCACCCGCGACGGGCCGAGCACTTCGGCAGTGCCACCCTCTTCGTCCGGCTGGTTGGAATAACTGCGATCCAGACGGAATTTCAACTTGCCTTTACCGCCGCGCATGCGGCGCCAGCCGTCGAAAAGAATCCCGGCAATGACAATGATGCCGATGACGATCAGCCACTCGCGCAGACCGATTTCCATGTAATCCCGTGCCTCTATAAAAATATGCTTGAAAACAAAGGGTTCAAAGCCCTTTAACACGTGGCGCCAACTCTATGTTCTGACAGGCGTTTTACCCACGCAAAAAACGAGTGACATTAAGCTAGCACGACCAAAGACAACTTTACACCGTCTGTCGCACATGACGGGGGCATTTCGCTACAGAATGTGCCCCCATCGTCGCGCATCAGGCGTCGACCATGGCCATGGCCGCCTCCACATCAACTGCAACAAGACGTGAACAACCCGGTTCATGCATGGTCACCCCCATCAGTTGATCCGCCATCTCCATGGCAATCTTGTTATGGGTGATGTAGATGAATTGCACGCTTTCACTCATTTCCTTGACCAGGCGCGCATAGCGCCCAACGTTGGCATCGTCCAGCGGTGCGTCGACCTCGTCGAGCATGCAGAACGGTGCGGGGTTCAACTTGAAGATGGCAAACACCAGCGCCAACGCGGTCAGTGCCTTCTCGCCGCCGGACAGCAAGTGGATAGTGCTGTTCTTCTTGCCCGGTGGTCGCGCCATGATCGTCACCCCTGTATCGAGTAGATCTTCGCCCGTCAGTTCCAGATAAGCGCTGCCACCGCCGAAAACTTTTGGGAAAAGTGCCTGTAATCCGGCATTTATCTGATCAAAGGTATCCTTGAAGCGGTTGCGCGTTTCCTTGTCGATCTTGCGGATGACGTTTTCCAGCGTATCCAGGGCTTCGACCAGGTCGGCGTTTTGCGCGTCCAGATAGCGCTTGCGCTCGGACTGCTGCTCGTACTCTTCGATGGCGGCGAGGTTGATCGCCCCCAGGCGCTGGATGCGTGCTTCAAGCTGCTCCAGTTCCTGCTCGGTACCCTGCTCGCTGGCCTCGGCCTCCAGGGTGGCGAGCACGCCTTGCAGGTCGTAGCCATCGGCCAGCAACTGCTCCTGCAGGGTCTTGCGCCGCACATCCAGGCCCTGGCACTCCAGCCGCAGTTGTTCCAGCTGCCCGCGCAGCAGCTGGGCTTGCTGCTCGGCCTGGGTGCGGCGCTTTTCGGCATCACGCAGTTCGCGGTCGGCTTCGTCCATGTGCAGGCGGGCCTTGCGCATTTCCTCGTCGACGCTCATGCGCCGCTCCAGCAGCTCTTCGAGCTTGAGGCGCAGTTCCTCCTGCGGGGCCTCGCCCTCCTCCAGGTTCAGGCTCAGTTGCTCCTGGCGCTCGGTCAGGCGCGCGGCCTGTTGTTCAAGACGCTCCAGGGCCTGGCGGGTGGAGTCGTGCTGGGCGCGCAGCGAGCCCAGGCGCACGGCCAACTGGTGGGCGTGGTCCTTGTGCTGGCGGGCCTCCTGGCGCACCCGGTCGAGGCTTTCGCGCAGGGTGTCGCGGCGGGCCATCAATTGCTCACGCTGCTCGGTGTCCTGGGCCATCAGCTCCAGGGCCTCTTGCAATATCAGGCGAGCTTCGCCCAGTTGTTCGTGCTCCAGCGCGCGCTGCTCGTCCAGCTCGGTCAGTTCTTCCTGCAGGCGCCGCCGGCGCAACTCGACCTGCTCGGCCCGGGCGCGGCTGGCCGAGAGGTTGGCCTTCAGCTCACCGTGCAGGCGGTTCTCTTCCTGGCTGCGGCGGCGCAGTTGCTCGCGCTGTTCTTCCAGCTCCAACTGCTGTTCGCGCAAGCCTTGCAACTGTTGCTCAAGCTGCTCCAGCGCCGCTTCCTGCTCCAGTTGTTCCTGCCCCAGCCGTTCGATTTCCTGGCCGCGCGCCAGCACACCGCCTTCGGCCTCAGAGCCACGCCGAACCCGCAGGAAGTGCCGGCCAACCCAGTAGCCATCGCGGCTGACCAGGCTCTGCCCGTCGCCAAGCGAAGCACGTTGCGCCAGTGCCTGGGCCAGGTCTTCCACGGGTTTGACCTGGCCCAGCCAGGGCGCCAGGTCGACTCGGCCTTCGACCTTTTCCAGCAGGCTGCCAGGTAGCGACGCACCGTGTGCGCTGGCCAGCAGCAAGCGCAACTCGCCCTGCTCCAGGCCGGAAAAATCGAGGCGATTGAAGTCGTCGACCAGCACAGCCTGTAGGTCGGCGCCGAGCACGGTTTCCACCGCAAGCTCCCAGCCCGGCTCTACCCGTAACCCTTCAGCCAGCCGTGGCTGTTGCTCCAGCCCTTGGCTGTGCAGCCAATCGGCAGCACCGGCACCCGGTTCAAGCGCGGCCTGCTGCAAGGCTTCCAGCGATGCCAGGCGACCACCCAGACGCTGCAGGTCGCCCTGCGCCTGCTGCTGGGCCTGGGTGGCCTGTTGCAGCTGCGTCCGGGCGCTTTCCAGGCGCTCGACCACCTGTTCTTCGGACAACTGCATTTCTTCCAGCAACATTTCGCTGCTGGCCAGTTGCTCAGCCACATCGAGCATGGCGGCATCCTGCGGGTCACTGCCCAGTTGCTCGCGCTCCTCGCCCAGCTTGCGCTGGCGCTCGACCAAACGCTCCAGGCTGGTTTCCAGCTGTTGCAGGCGCGCCTGCTGCACTTCGGCCTGGCGGCGAGGCTCGGCGGAGCGGCTGTTGAAGCTGTCCCACTGCTCTTGCCAGCCGTGCATGCCCGACTCGGACTCTTCAAGGGCCGCGGCAGCTTCTTCGGCGGCAGCCAAGGTCATGTCCTGCTCAGGCTCGAGCATGGCCAGCTCTTCGCCCAGGGTGGCCAGCAAGGTTCGGTCGTGACCCAGGTGCGATTCGGTCTCCAGGCGCGTGCGCTCGGCTTCCTTGAAGTCGTCCTGCAACTGGCGCAGGCGCTGCTGGCCGTGCTGGATACTCTGCTCGACCCGGGCGATGTCACCGGCTACCGAGTAGAAGCGGCCCTGCACCTGGTTGAAGCGTTCAGACAACTCATGGTGGCCATCGCGCAGGCGTTCGATGCTGGCATCGGCATTGCGCTGCTCGGCCACCAATGCCTCATGGGACACATCCTGGTCGCCAATCACCGACTCGCGCTGGCGGACCTGTTCGTCCAGACCGCGCCAGCGCAAGGCTGACAGGCGTGCCTTTTGCTGGCGCTCCTGCGCTTTGTACTCGCGGTACTTCTCGGCCGCCTGGGCCTGGCGGTGCAGGCGCTCCAGCTGGCGTTCCAGCTCTTCGCGCAGGTCGGTCAGGCGCGCAAGGTTTTCCTGGGTGCGGCGGATGCGGTTCTCGGTTTCACGGCGGCGCTCCTTGTACTTGGAGATGCCGGCAGCTTCTTCGATGAAGTTGCGCAGCTCTTCGGGCTTGGCCTCGATCAGCTTGGAGATCATGCCCTGCTCGATGATCGAATAGCTGCGCGGCCCCAGGCCGGTACCCAGGAAGATATCGGTGATGTCGCGTCGGCGGCATTTGGTGCCGTTGAGGTAATAGCTGTTTTGCCCGTCGCGCGTGACCTTGCGGCGGATCGAGATCTCGGCGTAGGCGGCGTACTCGCCAACCAGGGTGGTTTCGCTGTTGTCGAACACCAGCTCGATGCTCGCCTGGCTGACCGGCTTGCGGCCGCTGGAGCCGTTGAAGATGACGTCGGTCATCGACTCGCCGCGCAGGTTCTTTGCTGAACTCTCGCCCATCACCCAACGCACCGCATCGATGATGTTGGACTTGCCGCAGCCGTTGGGGCCGACCACGGCTGCCATGTTGCTGGGGAAATTGACCGTGGTCGGGTCGACGAACGACTTGAAGCCGGCCAGGCGAATGCACTTCAGGCGCATCGGTCAGCCTCGGGCCAACGCCGCCAGCACCAGTTCGCAGCTGCGCTGGCCGTAGGCGGTAAGCACCTCGCGAATGCGCGGCAGGTCGCGGGCGACCACGGCGTCGAGCAGGCGGGCAAACAGGTCCAGGTAATCGATCATGTTGGCCTGGCGCTGGTCCAGCGACAGGTAGTAGGCACGGCTCATTGCCGGCTGCAGGTTTTCCACGGTTTCCTGCAGGAAGGGGTTGTCGGCGAACGGATAGGCCGCACGCATGACCGCGAAGCTGTCGGCGACGAACGCCTTGATGTCGAGCTGGTCATGGGCACGCTGCAGGCGCTGCTGAATATCCAGAAACGGGCGCAGGTCGGCATCAGTGCGCCATTTTTGCGCAACCGCGTTGCCCAACAGGATGTAGAACTCGCCCATCAAGGTACACAGGCTGCGCACACTGCGCTCGTCCAGCACGGTCACGTGGGCACCCCGGCGCGGCAAGATCGCCACCAGGTGCCGGCGTTCGAGGATCAGCAACGCTTCGCGCACCGAACCGCGGCTGACGTTGAGTGCCACGGTAACCTTCTGCTCCTGGATACGCTCGCCTGGCGCCAGCTCGCCGCGGATGATGCGCTCGGCCAGGTAATCGGCAATCTGCTCGGAGAGGCTGTCCGGGGCCTTGAACGTCATGGTTTTCCTTCAAAATCATTGAACTGGGCACAAGGGGCGGATTGTAGCGTACTTGGGCGGTAATCGCGCAGAGGGGCCAGGCGGTTTATTTGGCCTGCCAGACAGCCGCGCGCCCGGCGCGATCTATGCTTGTTTTATAGGCAATGTGCGTAGCCGGGCGTAGGTATGAGCAATTTCTTGACCTTTGAGTCAGAAAAATATTGACCTGCCAGACAGGTCTTGCTTAGAGTCCGCCCAACAACAATAAAACCATTGCGAGGCTATCCCCGTGATCCAGTTTCTCGTCAACCAGGAGCTGCGTAATGAGCACGCCCTGGACCCGAACATGACGGTGCTGCAGTACCTGCGCGAGCACCTGGGCAAACCTGGCACCAAGGAGGGCTGCGCCAGTGGTGACTGCGGCGCCTGCACCGTGGTAGTGGGCGAACTGAGCCAGGACGAACTCGGCAACGACAGCCTGCGCTACCGCAGCCTCAACTCGTGCCTGACCTTTGTCTCGTCGCTGCACGGCAAGCAACTGATCAGCGTCGAAGGCCTCAAGCACCAGGGCCAGCTGCACAGCGTGCAACAGGCCATGGCCGATTGCCATGGCTCGCAATGCGGCTTCTGCACGCCCGGCTTTGTCATGTCGCTGTTCGCCTTGCAAAAAAACAGCAGCGGCCCCGACCTGCACCAGGCTCAGGAAGCCCTGGCCGGCAACCTGTGCCGCTGCACCGGCTACCGGCCGATCCTCGACGCTGCCGAGCAGAGCTGCCGCCAGCCCTGCCGCGACCAGTTCGATGCTCAGCAGGCGCAGACCATCAGCCGCCTCAAGGCCATTACGCCGACCCAGACCGGCGAACTGAACAGCGGCGACAAACGTTGCCTGGTGCCACTGACAGTGGCCGACCTGGCCGACCTGTACAGCTCACACCCCGAAGCCCGCCTGCTGGCCGGCGGCACCGACCTGGCCCTGGAAGTCACCCAGTTCCACAAAACCCTGCCGGTGATGATCTATGTCGGCCACGTGGCCGAGCTCAAACGCATCGAAAAAACCGCCAGCCACCTGGAAATCGGCGCCGCCACCCCGCTCACCGACTGCTACGGCGCACTCCACGAGGAATACCCGGACTTCGGCGACCTGCTGCACCGCTTCGCCTCGCTGCAGATTCGCAACCAGGGCACCCTGGGCGGCAATATCGGCAACGCCTCGCCGATCGGCGACTCGCCTCCCCTGCTGATTGCCCTGGACGCGCAGATCGTCCTGCGCCAGGGCGAGCGCCAGCGCACCCTGGCACTGGAAGACTACTTCATCGACTACCGCATCACCGCCCGCCAGGACAGCGAGTTCATCGAGAAGATCATCGTGCCTCGTGCTACCAACGACTGGGCGTTCCGCGCCTACAAAGTGTCCAAGCGCCTGGACGATGACATTTCTGCCGTGTGCGCAGCCTTCAACCTGAGCATCGAAAACGGCGTGGTCAGCGGTGTGCGCATTGCCTTCGGCGGCATGGCGGCCATCCCCAAGCGTGCCCGCGCCTGCGAAGCAGCACTGCGCGGCAAGCCGTGGAACCAGGCCGCCATCGAGCGGGCCTGCCAGGCCCTGGCCGAGGACTTCACACCGCTCAGCGACTTCCGCGCCAGCAAGGAATACCGCCTGCTGACCGCGCAGAACCTGCTGCGCAAGTACTTCATCGAACAGCAAACGCCGCACATCGAAACCCGGGTGACCGCTTATGTCTAACCATCACGTAGCCAAGAGCCAGGCCGAGATGGCCGAGCTGTTCAGCCAGGACCTGACCACCGGGGTTGGCCGCAGCGTCAAGCACGACAGCGCCGACAAGCATGTGTCCGGCGAGGCGATGTACATCGACGACCGCCTGGAATTCCCCAACCAGCTGCACGTCTATGCGCGCACCGCCGACCGCGCCCATGCACGCATCGTGCGCATCGACACCACCCCATGCTACGCCTTCGAGGGTGTGCGCATCGCCATCACCCACGAAGACATCCCCGGCCTGAAAGACATCGGCCCCGTGGTGGCCGGTGACCCGCTGCTGGCCATCGACAAGGTCGAGTTCTTCGGCCAGCCGGTGCTTGCCGTTGCGGCCCGTGACCTTGAAACCGCACGCCGCGCGGCCATGGCCGCCATCGTCGAATATGAAGACCTGGAACCGGTGCTGGACGTTGTCGAAGCGCTGCGCAAGAAGCACTTCGTGCTCGACAGCCACACCCATCAGCGCGGCGACTCCGCTGCCGCCCTGGCCAGCGCCCCGCACCGCCTCCAGGGCACCCTGCATATCGGCGGCCAGGAGCACTTTTACCTGGAAACGCAGGTGTCGTCGGTGATGCCCACCGAAGACGGCGGCATGATCGTCTACTGCTCCACGCAGAACCCCACCGAAGTGCAGAAACTGGTCGCCGAAGTGCTCGACGTGCCGATGAACAAGGTGGTGCTGGACATGCGCCGCATGGGTGGCGGTTTTGGCGGCAAGGAAACCCAGGCCGCCAGCCCCGCGTGCCTGTGCGCGGTGGTGGCGCGCCTGACCGGCCAGCCGACCAAGATGCGCCTGCCGCGGGTCGAAGACATGACCATGACCGGCAAGCGCCACCCGTTCTATGTCGAATACGATGTGGGCTTTGACGACAACGGCCGCCTGCACGGCATCAACTTCGACCTGGCGGGCAACTGCGGCTATTCGCCCGACCTGTCCGGCTCGATCGTCGACCGTGCCATGTTCCACTCCGACAACGCCTACTACCTGGGCGATGCCACGGTGCATGGTCACCGCTGCAAGACCAACACGGCCTCCAACACCGCCTACCGCGGCTTTGGCGGCCCACAGGGGATGGTCGCCATCGAGCAGGTGATGGACCATATCGCCCGCCACCTGGGCCGCGACCCGCTGGCCGTGCGCAAGGCCAACTACTACGGCAAGACCGAGCGCAACGTCACCCACTACTACCAGACCGTCGAGCACAACATGCTCGAAGAGATGACCGCCGAGCTGGAGGCGAGCAGTGACTACGCCGAGCGCCGCGAGTCGATCCGCCGCTTCAACGCCAACAGCCCGGTGCTGAAGAAGGGCCTGGCGCTGACGCCGGTCAAGTTCGGCATTTCGTTCACCGCCACCTTCCTCAACCAGGCCGGTGCGCTGATTCACATCTACACCGATGGCAGCATTCACCTGAACCACGGCGGCACCGAAATGGGCCAGGGCCTGAACACCAAGGTGGCACAGGTGGTGGCGCAGGTCTTCCAGGTCGATTTCGACCGTATCCAGATCACCGCCACCAACACCGACAAGGTACCCAACACCTCGCCAACCGCTGCCTCCAGTGGTGCCGACCTGAACGGCAAGGCGGCGCAGAACGCAGCCGAAATCCTCAAAAAGCGCCTGACCGAGTTTGCCGCACGGCACTATCAGGTGACCGAGGAAGATGTCGAGTTCCGCAACGGCCATGTCCGCGTGCGCGACCAGATCGTCAGTTTCGAGCAACTGGTGCAGCAGGCCTACTTCGCCCAGGTGTCGCTGTCGACAACCGGCTTCTACCGCACGCCAAAAATCTTCTACGACCGCAGCCAGGCACGCGGTCGGCCGTTCTACTACTTCGCCTTTGGCGCCGCCTGCGTGGAAGTGGTCGTGGACACGCTGACCGGCGAATACAAGATGCTGCGCGCCGACATCCTGCACGACGTGGGCGACTCGCTTAACCCGGCCATCGACATCGGCCAGGTGGAAGGCGGTTTCATCCAGGGCATGGGCTGGCTGACCACCGAAGAACTGGTGTGGAACGCCAAGGGCAAACTGATGACCAACGGCCCGGCCAGCTACAAGATCCCGGCGGTGGCCGACATGCCATTGGATATGCGGGTGAGGCTGGTGGAAAACCGCAAGAACCCGGAAGACACCGTGTTCCACTCCAAGGCCGTGGGCGAGCCGCCGTTCATGCTCGGCATTGCGGCCTGGTGTGCGATCAAGGATGCCGTGGCCAGCCTTGCCGATTACCGAATGCAGCCACAGGTGGATGCCCCGGCGACGCCGGAGCGGGTGCTGTGGGGGTGTGAGCAGATGCGTAAGGCGGTGGCTGCCGCGCAACCTGCCGAACAGGAACTGGAAACCGTCACCCACTGACCACGCATGGCCCCTGTAGGAGCGGCCTTGCGTCGCGATAGAGTCGCGAAGCGGCCCCAGGATCTGTGCCACAACGAAGATTTCTGGGGCTGCTACGCAGCCCTATCGCGACACAAGGCCGCTCCTACAGGAACCGCGGCGCTGTTGAGAGAGGTTCAATCATGCACCAATGGATCAACGCCCTCGCCGACCACCAGTCCCGTGGCGAAGCCTGCGTGCTGGTGACCATCATCGAGGAGCGCGGCTCGACCCCGCGCAATGCCGGCTCGAAGATGGTGATAAGCGCCAGCGCCCTGTTCGACACCATCGGCGGTGGCCACCTGGAATACAAGGCCCTGCACATCGCCCGGCAAATGCTTGAAGAGCAACGCACCACCCCGCACCTGGAGCGCTTCAGCCTCGGCGCCAGCCTTGGCCAATGCTGCGGTGGCGTCACCGTGCTGCTATTCGAGCCAATGGCCGCCGTACAGGCGCAGATCGCCGTGTTCGGCGCGGGCCATGTCGGCCGGGCTCTGGTACCCTTGCTCGCCGCGCTGCCCTGCCGGGTGCGCTGGATCGACTCGCGTGAACAGGAATTCCCCGAACTCATCCCCAACGGGGTGACCAAGGTCGTCAGTGAGGAGCCGGTCGACGAAGTCGCAGACCTGCCGCCAGGCTGCTACTGCATCGTCATGACCCACAACCACCAGCTCGACCTGGAGCTGACCGCCGCCATTCTCAAGCGCAACGACTTCACCTGGTTCGGCCTGATCGGCTCGAAGACCAAGCGGGTCAAGTTCGAGCATCGCCTGCGCGAGCGCGGCTACGACGATGCCGTGCTGGCGCGCATGCGCTGCCCCATGGGCCTGCCAGAGGTAAAAGGCAAGCTGCCCATCGAAATCGCCGTGTCCATCGCCGGCGAAATCATCGCCACCTACAACGCCTGCTTCGGCCAGCACGACGCTGCCGCCAATGCCGGCCCCATTGCCCAATTGCTGCCGCCCTCCCGGCGCAGCCAAGCCATTTGACGAGTGTGTTATGACCGTTACCCGCAAAGCCTACCGTGCCGCCATCTTGCACAGCATCGCCGACCCGGCCGAGGTGGGCCTGGAGGCTTCCCATGAGTACTTCGAAGACGGCCTGCTGGTGGTCGACGATGGCCGCATCAGTGCCGTTGGCCACGCCAGCGAGCTGTTGCCGACGCTGGACGCCGGCATCCCGGTGGAGCACTACCAGGACGCGCTGATTACCCCGGGCTTTATCGATACCCACATCCATTTCCCGCAGACCGGCATGATCGGCTCCTACGGCGAGCAACTACTGGACTGGCTGAACACCTACACCTTCCCGTGTGAAAAGCAGTTTGCCAACAAAGACCATGCCGACCAGGTGGCGAAGATCTTCCTCAAGGAACTGCTGCGCAACGGCACCACCACCGCGCTGGTATTCGGCAGCGTGCACCCGGAATCGGTCAACGCCCTGTTTGAAGAGGCAGAGCGCCTGGACCTTCGCCTGATCGCGGGCAAGGTGATGATGGACCGCAATGCACCGGACTACCTGACCGACACAGCCGAGTCCGGCTATGCCGAAAGCAAGGCGCTGATCGAGCGCTGGCATGGCAAGGGCCGCCTGCACTATGCAGTTACCCCGCGCTTCGCCCCGACCAGCACGCCTGAACAGCTGACCCTAGCTGGCCAATTGCTCAAGGAGCACCCAGGTGTGTACATGCACACGCACCTGTCGGAAAACCTCAAGGAAATTGACTGGGTAAAGTCGCTGTTCCCAGAGCAAAAGGGCTACCTGGACGTGTACGACCACTTCGAGCTGCTGGGCGAGCGCTCGGTGTTCGCCCACGGCGTACACCTGTGCGACGACGAATGCCAGCGCCTGGCCGAAACCGGCTCGGCCGTGGCCTTCTGCCCCACCTCCAACCTGTTCCTAGGCAGCGGCCTGTTCAACCTGCCACAGGCTGAGCGCTTCAAGGTCAACGTAGGCTTGGGCACCGATGTGGGCGCCGGCACCAGCTTCTCGCTGCTCAACACCTTGAACGAGGCGTACAAGGTCATGCAGCTGCAAGGCGCGCGCCTGCACCCGTACAAGTCACTGTACCTGGCCACCCTCGGCGGCGCTCGCGCGCTGCGCCTGGACGACCGCATCGGCAGCCTGCGCCCCGGCAACGATGCCGACTTCGTGGTGTTGGACTACAAGGCCACGCCACTGCTGGACTACCGTATTCAGCAGTCCAACAGCATCGAAGAAACCTTGTTCGTGCTCACCACCCTGGGCGACGACCGCACCGTGCGTGAAACCTACGCTGCCGGGCGTTGCGTGCACCAGCGCTAAGGTTCTTTGGCAAGGCCCCGGTACAGCGCGCCGCCGATTGCAGCACCGATCAGCGGCGCCACCCAGAACAGCCACAGTTGCTGTATTGCCCAGCCACCGACGAACAACGCCGGCCCCGTGCTACGCGCGGGGTTGACCGAGGTATTGGTCACCGGAATGGAGATCAGGTGGATCAGGGTCAGGGCCAGGCCGATGGCGATTGGCGCGAAACCTGCCGGCGCGCGCGAATCGGTCGCGCCCATGATCACTACCAGGAACATCGCCGTCATCACCACCTCACTGATGAAACCCGCCCCCAGCGTGTAACCGCCGGGGGAATGGTCGGCGTAGCCATTGGAAGCCAATCCCGAAGACAGCTCGAAACCGGCCTTGCCGCTGGCGATGAGATAGATCACGCCTGCCGCCAGGATGGCGCCAATCACTTGCGCGATCACATAGGGCAGCAACTCTTTGGCAGGGAAGCGCCCGCCCACCACCAGCCCGAATGAGACAGCGGGATTTAGATGACAGCCAGAGATATGGCCGATGGCAAAAGCCATGGTCAGCACGGTGAGGCCGAAGGCGAAAGCGACGCCGAGAACGCCGATACCAAGCGGTGAACTGGCTGCGAGTACCGCACTGCCACAGCCGCCAAGAACCAGCCAGAAGGTGCCGATCAGTTCGGCACCCATGCGTTTACCGAGGGACATGCTCATAAACCCATTCCTCAAGAAGTTGAACGCAACGAATGCGCAAGCCCAACTGCTTGATGAAGGTTTGCTCACAAGAATTTAGCAGACCTTTGGCTATCGGCCAGAAATGACTGGGGCCGCAAAGCGGCCCCTTGGATCACCCAGGCAAACGATCAGCCCTTGGCGGAAGCCTTTGGCTTTTTCAGCAAATGCGAGAACACCGCATGCAGATCGTCCGAGGCGCTTTCCTCGTCCAGGTTCAGCTTGCTGTCGATGTGGTCCATGTGGTGCATCATCAGGCTTACCGCCTGCTCGGCATCACGCGCCTCGATGGCATCGATCAGCTGCATGTGCTCGTCATACGAGCAGTGCGAGCGGGTGCCGGTTTCGTACTGGGCAATGATCAGCGAGGTTTGCGACACCAGGCTGCGCTGGAAGCTGACCAGCGGCGCATTGCCCGCGGCTTCAGCCAGCTTGAGGTGGAACTCGCCGGAAAGGCGAATGCCCGCGCCACGGTCGCCACGCGAGAAGCTGTCGCGCTCCTCACGCACCATCTGCCGCAGTTCGTTGAGCTGATCCAGAGTGGCGTGCTGCACCGCCAGTTCGGTAATCGCCCGCTCCACCATGCGCCGCGAGAAGAACACCTGGCGAGCCTCTTCAACCGTCGGGCTGGCCACTACCGCACCGCGGTTCGGCCGCAGCAGCACCACACTTTCGTGGGCAAGGCGCGACAGGGCGCGGCGGATGATGGTGCGGCTGACGCCGAAGATTTCGCCCAGCGCTTCCTCGCTCAACTTGGTGCCCGGCGCCAGGCGCTGCTCGAGGATGGCCTCGAAAATGTGCGCGTAGACGATGTCGTCCTGGGTACCGCTGCGGCCGGCCTTGCCGACACGTGCAGGTTTCTTCAGAGGTTGCAGCTGTTCGTTCATGGGCTCTCGAAGCACGAAGAGAAAGTATGGCGCCATTGTACACAGGCTGAGGCGATTGAGCAGGGTACGTTTTACCTATATAGCCGTTGTACGACGCATTGCGCACACAAAACATAAAACATTATTTGCATTCTTTGTACACAAAAGCATAATCCACCGAGCGACTTCTTGACCCATGAGTCAACAAAACGGTCAGGCGTCTGCCTTCCCTCACGGAGCCGCCAAGTGCGTTGCGCAGGAAAACTGGCTCCATAACAACAAGAAAGACTTGAGGAGTACCCGCTGTGGAAAGCCGCAAATCCGAAGCCCCTACGCTGGATCTCGCCCCACCGCTCGAAACGAGCTGGCTGGAGCGGATTTTCAAACTCAAGCAACACGGCAGCACCGTCAAAACCGAAATGATCGCCGGGGTGACCACCTTCATCACCATGGCCTACATCATCTTCGTCAACCCCAACATCATGGCCGACGCCGGCATCGACCATGGTGCCGCCTTTGTCGCCACCTGCATTGCCGCCGCGCTGGGCTGCCTGCTGATGGGCCTTTACGCCAACTGGCCGGTGGGCCTGGCACCGGGCATGGGGCTTAACGCGTTCTTCACCTACACCGTGGTCGGCACCATGGGCTACAACTGGGAAACGGCGCTGGGGGCGGTGTTCGTCTCGGGCGTGCTGTTCATGTTCCTGACCTTGTCGAAAGTGCGCGAATGGTTGCTCAACAGCATCCCGGTCAGCCTGCGCCATGCCATGGGGGCCGGCGTCGGATTGTTTCTCGGGCTGATCGGCCTGAAGACGGCAGGCATCATCGTCGACAGCCCCGCCACCCTGATCAAGCTGGGCTCGCTGCATGAGCCGGGGCCACTGCTGGCGGCGGTGTGCTTCCTGCTGATCGCCATCCTCAGCTACAAGCGGGTATTTGGCGCGATCCTGATCAGCATCATCGGTGTCACCCTCGCAGGTTGGGGTCTGGGCCTGGTCAAGTTTGGCGGGGTGATGTCGATGCCGCCAAGCCTGGCACCGACCTGGATGGCCATGGATGTGGCCGGGGTATTCAACGTCAGCATGATCAGCGTGGTGCTGGCGTTTTTGTTCGTGCACATGTTCGACACCGCCGGCACGTTAATGGGCGTGGCGCAGCGGGCCAACCTGGTGGGGCCGGATGGACGCATCGAAAACTTGTCGCGGGCATTGAAGGCTGACAGTGCTTCGAGCGTGTTCGGCGCCGTAGTCGGCGTGCCGCCTGTGACCAGCTATGTAGAAAGTGCTGCGGGTGTTGCTGCAGGTGGCCGTACCGGCCTGACAGCGGTGGTGGTCGGCCTGCTGTTCGTCGCAGCGATGTTCTTCGCCCCGCTGGCCGGGATGATTCCTGCCTACGCGACTGCCGGCGCGCTGATCTATGTGGCGATGCTAATGATGGGCAGCATGGCGCACATCCATTGGGACGAAGCCACCGACAGCATTCCGGCGATTGTCACGGTCATCATGATGCCGCTGACGTTCTCGGTGGCTGATGGTATTGCCCTGGGCTTCATCAGCTATGTGGCATTGAAGGCGGGCACCGGCAAATACAAGGAAATCTCCGCCAGCCTGTGGGTGCTGTGCGCGATCTTTATTGCCAAGTTCGTGTTCCTCTGACCGTGACCGCACCGACAAAAGGCGCCTCAGCGCCTTTTGTCTTTTCAGGCCGCAGTCGGTGGCTTTTTCTTCGGGTTATATGGCGTCCGACGAAGTGTCACGTCCACAACGTCTGGTGGAGTTTCTTGTCGCACCATGACTGCCTCAAAGGCTGGTTGCCTGATCACCACCCCACCAAAGTCATCCTTTTTATATCCCACATTGGGAACCAAGCTAACATCTTCTCTCTGAAGTACGACAAAGACTTCGCCCTGTCCGGCGGCTTTGTCAGCGTACTTCTTGGCATGGTCGTAGGTGGTCGCGAAATAAAAACCAGGCCCTTGAGCCTTCCTGTGCACAGACCCGTCAGGCGTTGAAAACGATGGTGACAAACCCCTCTCCAACGAGCTTCGATGTGAAGCTTCCGTTCCATGCCACCCAAGCCTCTTGGTATATAGCTTTTCGCTAACAACTGGGGCTATGGACTTCGGTGCTCTGGCTTTTGTCAGGTTACCAATAAGCCCTGCCAATATTTTGTCTATTACATGACCGCTTGGATCACGGAAATTCACTGGATCGCCCTGGCAGTAAGCGTATGCATTCATGCCACCTTGAGCGAAGGGGCTTAAGCTGTCTGGACCATTAAACCGCATCACAGAGGGATTGTAGGCTCGATAGCCATTCCCCAAATGATAAAATCCAGTGAGCGGCTCCAGCGGCTCACCATTGAAGCCGACAACACTTTGCATGGACAGATGAAAACCGTAGGGTGAATAAGTATTCTTTGTGCCCATCGGATCGATCCTCAAGTGCAACGTGGCATTTGATAATCTCTGACGCACTACTAAACGTCTACTGACAAAAATGTCAGTCGACTGGTTGAAAGCACGTGAAAAACTGCAGGCGAAAAAAAGCCCGCCAGTGTGAGAGCGGGCCAAAGGACCTACGAAGATTCTTCTAGCGACCAACTAGCTTCCACGATAGGTCGAATAGCTGTACGGCGAGATCAGCAGCGGCACGTGATAGTGCTCCTGCTGCTCGTCGATGCCAAAGCGCAGCACTACAACATCCAGAAACGCCTGGGCCGGCAGTTGCACGCCACGAGCGCGGTAGTAGTCGCCGGCGCTGAACTGCAGCTGGTAAACGCCACTGCGGTAGTCGTCACCCTGCAGCAGCGGCGCATCGACGCGGCCATCGCTGTTGGTGAGGGCAGTGTTCACCAGCTCCAGCTGCTGGCCTTCGACACGGTACAGCTCGACCTTGATCGAGCTGCCCGGGCAGCCATGCGCGGCATCCAGTACGTGTGTGGTCAAACGTCCCATTGCGTGTCGCCTCTTGTTCAATCTGTGGGCAAAAAATACTCAGCCATCGCACCCACACAGGGCCTGCGATAGGCGGGAATGAGGTCATTAAGACATTCCATCGAGAAATTGTACACAATTTTTTGAACCCATCAGTCGCACGCGCCGTTTCTTGCCCATAAACGACCCATCGGTCGCAAATACAGGCGCCGTAACGAGGCAAACGTCATTAGCTGACCAATCAGGCAGGTTTCTTGCACTGTGTTTCCAGGTCGCTGCGAAGCGACAAAAGGGAAGAAATGCGGAAAAACAGGCTTACAAAAGATTTCAGAAGTTGTATACAATCAGCCCATCCGGTGGTGCGACATACCGACGCGGCCCGCCCACCCCCGCACAACGTACAAGAAGGAAGACTGCAGTGAGCGCTGACTACCCTCGCGACCTGATCGGTTACGGCAACAACCCTCCTCACCCGCAATGGCCGGGCAATGCTCGCATCGCGCTGTCTTTCGTCCTGAATTACGAAGAAGGTGGCGAACGCAACATCCTGCACGGTGACAAAGAGTCCGAAGCCTTCCTGTCCGAGATGGTCGCTGCCCAGCCGCTGCAGGGCCAGCGCAACATGAGCATGGAGTCGCTGTACGAGTATGGCAGCCGCGCCGGTGTGTGGCGCCTGCTGAAGCTGTTCAAGGACAGCGGCGTACCACTGACCGTGTTCGCCGTGGCCATGGCCGCCCAGCGCCACCCCGACGTGATCCGCGCCATGGCCGCAGCCGGCCACGAGATCTGCAGCCACGGCTACCGCTGGATCGACTACCAGAACATGGACGAGGCGCAAGAGCGCGAGCATATGCTCGAAGCCATCCGCATCCTCACCGAGCTCACCGGCGAACGCCCAGTGGGCTGGTACACCGGCCGCACCGGCCCGAACACTCGCCGCCTGGTGATGGAAGAAGGTGGGTTCCTGTATGACAGCGACACCTACGACGACGACCTGCCCTACTGGGAACCGAACAACACCACCGACAAGCCGCACCTGGTGATCCCCTACACCCTGGACACCAACGACATGCGCTTCACCCAGGTACAGGGTTTCAACTGCGGTGAGCAGTTCTTCCAGTACCTGAAAGACGCTTTCGACGTGCTTTACGAAGAAGGCGCCGAGGCGCCGAAGATGCTCTCCATCGGGCTGCACTGCCGCCTGGTCGGCCGCCCGGCGCGCCTGGCCGCACTGAAGCGCTTCGTCGACTACGCCAAAAGCCATGACCAGGTCTGGTTCGCCCGTCGTGCGGACATCGCCCGCCACTGGCACGCCACCCACCCGTACAAGAAAGAGAACGCCTGATGACCGCCTTCAACACCCTCAAGCCCTCCGCCCTGGACCGTGACGCCTTCGTCAAAGCCTTCGCCGACATCTATGAGCACTCGCCATGGGTCGCCGAAAAAGCCTATGACCTGGGTCAGCTGGGCGAACTGGACGAGATCGAGGCGCTGCACCAGCGCATGAGCGACATCCTGCTCAGCGCCAACCACGCCGACCAGCTGGCGCTGATCAATGCTCACCCGGATTTGGCAGGCAAGGCCGCCGTACAAGGCGAACTGACCGAATCGAGCACCAACGAGCAGGCCGGCGCCGGTATCCACCAGTGCACCGCCGAAGAGTTCGCCCGCTTCACCGAGCTGAACGACGCCTACAAGGCCAAGTTCCAGTTCCCGTTCATCATGGCGGTGAAGGGCAGCAACCGGCACCAGATCCTCGCCGCCTTTGAAAAACGCATCCACAACGATGCCGATGCCGAATTCAAGGAAGCCCTGGCGCAGATCAACCTGATCGCCCTGTTCCGCCTGCTGCAGTTGTAAGCGACAGCCGAACCTTTTTCAGTACAACGAACATATAAGAGAGACCCGCATGCGCACCCTGATGATCGAGCCCCTGACCAAAGAAGCCTTCGCCCAGTTCGGAGACGTGATCGAAACCGACGGCAGCGACCACTTCATGATCAACAACGGCTCGACCATGCGCTTCCACAAGCTCGCCACGGTCGAAACCGCCGAGCCTGAAGACAAGGCGATCATCAGCATTTTCCGCGCCGACGCGCTGGACATGCCGCTGACCGTACGCATGCTGGAACGCCATCCGCTGGGCAGCCAGGCTTTCATTCCGCTGCTCGGCAACCCCTTTCTGATCGTGGTCGCGCCGGTTGGCGATGCACCTGTATCAGGCTTGGTCCGCGCCTTCCGCAGTAACGGCAGGCAGGGCATCAATTACCATCGCGGCGTTTGGCACCACCCGGTGCTCACGATCGAAAAGCGGGATGACTTCCTGGTGGTTGATCGCAGTGGTTCTGGCAACAACTGCGATGAGCATTACTTCA
Organism: Candidatus Pseudomonas phytovorans; assembly: GCA_029202525.1. Taxonomy (NCBI): domain Bacteria; kingdom Pseudomonadati; phylum Pseudomonadota; class Gammaproteobacteria; order Pseudomonadales; family Pseudomonadaceae; genus Pseudomonas; species Candidatus Pseudomonas phytovorans. Next base: position 2,303,450 of record CP119325.1, on the reverse strand, counting down.
CCGAGGAACAGATGTTGATCCTCAATCCCCACCAATAAGAGAAGGTCGATCATCCGGGTTTCGACCTGAACGGTGATCGGCAGAGGTACATACTGTGGAAGCACACCTTCACGAATGGCTGAACCTGAGCATTCGCTGGGTTCACATGATCACCGGTGTCGCCTGGATCGGTGCATCGTTCTACTTCGTCTGGCTGGAGAACCACCTGAACCGAAGCAACCCGCGCGATGGGTTGTCGGGTGATCTCTGGGCGATTCACGGCGGTGGTATCTACCACCTGGAGAAATACAAACTCGCACCCCCGAAAATGCCCGAGAACCTGCACTGGTTCAAATGGGAAGCCTACTTCACCTGGATGTCCGGTATCGCCCTGCTGTGCGTGGTGTTCTACTGGAACCCGGCCCTGTACCTGCTGGCCCCTGGCAGCACCCTGAGCGGTGCCGAAGGCGTGGCTATCGGTATCGGCTCGCTGATTGCCGGCTGGTTCATCTACGACTTCCTGTGCGACTCGCCCCTGGGCAAGAAGCCAGCGTTGCTCGGCGGTGTGCTGTTCGTGCTGATCATTGCCGCCTGCTGGGGCTTTGCCCAGGTGTTCAGCGGCCGTGGTGCGTACCTGCACACCGGCGCGATCATCGGCACCATCATGGTCGGCAACGTGTTCCGCATCATCATGCCGGCCCAGCGCCAGCTGGTGGCAGCCATCGAGAGCAACACCACCCCTGACCCGCGCCTGCCGGCCAAGGGCTTGCTGCGCTCGCGCCACAACAACTACTTCACCCTGCCGGTGCTGTTCATCATGATCAGCAACCATTTCCCGAGCACCTACGGTAGCCAGTACAACTGGCTGATCCTGGCCGGTATCGCAGTAGCCGCGGTTCTGATCCGCCACTACTTCAACACCCGCCACGACAGCAACAAGTACGCATGGACCCTGCCCGTCGGCGCTCTGGCGATGATCTGCCTGGCCTACGTCACCGGCCCGAAACCGATGGCAGTCAGCCCTGAGCAGGCCGCAGCCAAGGTCGAGTACCAGCCGCTGCCGGCTACCGCTGTAGGTGGCAAGACCGCTGCGGAGCTGCGTGCCGAAGAGGCTGCCAAGCCTGCTGAAGCGCCTGCTGCTCCGGCAACCGCTCAGGTCGGCGGCGAGGCTTTTGACAAGATCCACAATGTCATCCAGGAACGCTGCACCGTGTGCCACTCGTCGAAACCGACCAGCCCACTGTTCAGCGCCGCCCCTGCCGGCGTGATGTTCGACACTCCGCAGCAGATCCAGGCCCAGGCCGCGCGCATTCAGGCGCAAGCGGTTGCCAGCCAGATCATGCCGCTGGGCAACATCACCCAGATGACCACCGAAGAGCGCAAGCTCGTCGGCGACTGGATCGCCAAAGGCGCCCAGGTCAACTGATAGCACCTCGCTAGCCAACCCGCTCCCAGGGGGATCACCTCCCCTGTAGGAGCGGGCTTGCCCGCGATGAGGCCGGCGTGTCCGGCCTCCGCTTCAAGGCATCACGCAACAAGCAAGCATCGAGCGCCCGGGCCTTATACCCGGCGCTTGGATCCGAGAATAAAAACAAAACTCGAGGTGCTGCATGTCCGAGTCCCGCAAGGCGTACATCCCTGTTGCGCCGCCGCGCGAACCCTTGCCCTTGTTCCAACTGATCCTGGTTGGCCTGCAACACGTTCTGCTGATGTACGGCGGCGCCATCGCCGTGCCGCTCATCATCGGCCAGGCTGCCGGGTTGTCCCGTGAAGAAGTCGCTTTCCTGATCAACGCCGACCTGCTGGTCGCTGGCGTCGCCACCATCATCCAGTCGTTCGGTATCGGCCCGGTGGGCATCCGCATGCCGGTGATGATGGGTGCCAGTTTCGCTGCCGTCGGCAGCATGGTGGCCATGGCCGGCATGCCCGGCGTTGGCTTGCAGGGGATCTTCGGCGCGACCATCGCTGCCGGGTTCTTTGGCATGCTGATCGCGCCGTTCATGTCCAAGGTCGTGCGCTTCTTCCCGCCGCTGGTCACCGGTACGGTGATCACTTCGATTGGCCTGTCACTGTTCCCGGTGGCGGTCAACTGGGCCGGTGGTGGGGAAGCCGCGGAAAACTTCGGTGCGCCCATCTACCTGCTGGTGGCCAGCCTGGTGCTGGCCGTGATTCTGTTGATCAACCGCTTCATGCGCGGTTTCTGGGTCAACGTGTCGGTACTGGTGGGCATGGGCCTGGGCTACATCCTGGCCGGCTCAATCGGCATGGTCGACCTGACAGGCCTGAACGAGGCGCCGTGGCTGCAAGTGGTCACCCCACTGCACTTCGGCATGCCGACCTTCAGCCTGGCACCGATCCTGTCCATGTGCCTGGTGGTGGTGATCATCTTCGTCGAGTCCACCGGCATGTTCCTGGCCCTGGGCAAGGTGACTGATCGCGAAGTAACCCCAGGGATGCTGCGTCGCGGCTTGCTGTGCGATGCCGGTGCATCGTTCATTGCCGGCTTCTTCAACACCTTTACCCACTCCTCGTTCGCCCAGAACATCGGCCTGGTGCAGATGACCGGGGTGCGCTGCCGCTTTGTCACTATCGTGGCCGGTGCACTGTTGATTCTGCTCAGCCTGCTGCCCAAGGCGGCCTTCCTGATTGCCTCGATCCCGCCTGCGGTACTGGGCGGCGCGTCCATTGCCATGTTCGGCATGGTCACCGCCACCGGGATCAAGATTCTTCAGGAGGCGGACATCGGCGACCGCCGCAACCAGCTGTTGGTGGCGGTGAGCGTCGGCTTCGGGTTGATCCCCGTGGTGCGTCCGGAGTTCTTTGCCCAGATGCCGCAGTGGATGGAACCCATCACTCACAGTGGTATCGCCATGGCCACGGTCAGTGCCCTGGTGTTGAACGTACTGTTCAACATCCTCGGTGGCGCCGACCGCGCAGCGCACAACGACGTCTGTCACGAGCACTGAGCCATAAGGGGCGGCGCATTGCCGCCCCTCACCCACATCTGCAGTAACCGCTACGCCGTCGACCCGCCGGAATGGGTCGCCCGGGGCGCCTGCGCGCCAAAAAAACCGCCAACAAAAACAATAAGTCCGGGAATCACAACATGAAGCGCATCACCACGTCCCTGTTGTTGGGCAGCAGCCTGCTGACCACCCTACCCTCGCATGCAGGCGAATGGCTGCAATGGCATGGCGAAAGCCTGACGTACCTGTATGGCAAGGACTTCAAGGTCAACCCTGATATCCAGCAGACCATCACGTTCGAGCACGCCAACAAATGGAAGTACGGCGACACCTTCATGTTCGTCGACAAGATTTTCTACAACGGCAAGGCCGACCCCAGCAAAGGCGTGACCACCTATTACGGCGAGTTCAGCCCGCGGCTGTCGTTCGGCAAGATCTTCGACAAGAAGCTCGCCTTCGGCCCGATCAAGGACGTACTGCTGGCCATGACCTACGAGCGCGGCGAAGGCGACAACGCTGCCTACCTGATAGGCCCCGGCTTTGACCTGGACATCCCTGGCTTCAACTATTTCACCCTCAACTTCTACGTGCGTAACACCGAAGGCAGCCGCCCTGGTGACAACGTCTGGCAGATCACCCCCGGCTGGTCGTATACCATCCCCGTGGGCAGGTCTGACATTCTGATCGACGGTTACATGGACTGGGTCACCGACAACGACCAGACACGCCGTGGCACCTATCACGCCAACCTGCACTTCAACCCGCAGGTCAAATACGACTTGGGCAAAGCGCTGAACCTGGGCGCCAAGCAGCTGTATGTGGGCTTTGAGTACAGCTACTGGAAGGACAAATACGGCATCGACAGCCGCGGCAACCTGGACAGCAACCAGAGCGTCGCCAGTGCCTTGATCAAAGTGCACTTCTAAGAAACTGACCAAACGCACAAGTTTGAACCACCCCGCTCCAGGACGGAGCACTTGAGGCGCGGCGCGCAAGCCAGTAATCTGCGCGCCCCCTCGATCAGGGCAGAACGGATTCTGCCTGCGTTTACTGACCGCTCAGTCAATGAATACGGGCGGTTGGCCAACGTGCTGCCAGCCTGAAAGACCCTTTTCATCCGTTCAGAACGTAGTCGAGCAGGAAGGTTGTGCCAACCCGGAAAAGTTGGCTCAACCCTTGCCAAACAGCTGTGGCCTATCGAAAAAAGCTGACTCGCAAGACAGAAAAAGCGCCAACACCGAGCGCTGACAACAGATCAATCAAGGGAGCGACACTCGCAATGCGTACCATCAACAGCCTGATCCTCGCCGGCGGCCTGCTGGCCTGCGGCGCCACCCAAGCCGACGACCTGCTGCAGTGGCAGAACAACAGCTTGACCTACCTGTGGGGCAAAAACTTCAAAGTAAACCCGGCAATCCAGCAGACGGTCACCTTCGAACACGCTGACGGCTGGAAGTACGGCGACAACTTCATCTTTGTCGACAAGATTTTCTACCAAGGCCAGAAAGACGCAGGTAACGGCCCGAACACCTACTACGGCGAGATCAGCCCGCGCCTGTCGTTCAACAAGATCTTCGACCAGAAGCTGGAGTTCGGCCCGATCAAGGACGTGCTGCTGGCGATGACCTACGAGTTTGGCGAGGGTGACACCGAGTCGTACCTGATCGGCCCCGGCTTCGACCTGGCCATCCCCGGCTTCGACTACTTCCAGCTGAACTTCTACAACCGCACCACCGACGGCAGCCGCGCTGGCGACAACGTGTGGCAGATCACCCCGGTGTGGTCGTACACCATTCCGGTGGGCGATTCCGATGTGCTGATCGACGGCTTCATGGACTGGGTAGTGGACAACGACGAGAACCGCCGTGGCACCTACCAGGCCAACCTGCACTTCAACCCACAGATCAAGTATGACCTGGGCAAGGCGCTGCACCTGGGCGAGAAGCAGTTGTACGTAGGTGTGGAGTACGACTACTGGAAGAACAAGTACGGCATCAAGGATAGCGATGCCTTTACCACTGACCAGAACACCATGAGCCTTCTGGTAAAAGTGCACTTCTGATGTACTGAAACGTAACAGCGCTGTTAGATATCGGCGCTGTTACGTACAAGATCATAAGCAATAACCTACACACTTTCTGGCGTTTTTCCACTGGCATGTCGGTTATCCGGCAAGCCTGCTGCCAAGCCTCTGCAGCCTGAGCCTGCAGGTTTCATAAGTACATCGCAAAATTTTGACATTTTTTTTGCAAGCGCTGAATTAGCCTGCTTTTCTTCGCATCAATCCAAAAAGAAAACAGGCCTACTTAATGCGCACTTCCCTCGCCGCCCCCTGGCGATATCTTCTTTTAGTCTGCTCACTGTGGTTTGGCATCTTCCTGCTGACCCGCCTGATACTGCTGGCTACCCACCTGGATGAAGTCAATGGCGACTACCTGTCATTGTTTTTCAGTGGAGCGCTGTACGATCTGAGCTTCCTCGCCTACGCCGCACTGCCGCTGGGGTTGTACCTGGCCTTGTGCCCGGCCTCCTTGTGGCGCACACGCTGGCATCGCCGGCTGATGAGTGGGGTACTGGTGGTCAGCCTGTTCGTGATGTTGTTTGTCGCGGTGGCCGAGTGGCTGTTCTGGGATGAATTCGGGGTGCGCTTCAATTTCATCGCCGTCGACTACCTGGTGTATTCCAAGGAAGTGCTGGACAACATCCGCGAGTCCTACCCCCTGCCAACCCTGCTGGGCAGCATCGCCGTCGTCGCCGTGCTGCTTACCCTGGTCATGCGCAAGCCCTTGGCACAAGCGCTGGCAGCACCGGGCGCGAACCTGCGCCAGCGCCTTGGCGGCGTTGCCGTGCTGGCACTTCTGGGTGGCCTGAGCGTGCTGCTGGTCGACCAACAATTCCCCCGCGGCCAGGGCGGCAATGCCTACCAACGCGAACTGGCCAGTAACGGGCCGTACCAGTTCTTTGCCGCGTTCCGTAACAACGAACTCGATTACACCCAGTTCTACGCCAGCCTCGACGCGGCAGAAGCCGGTGCGCAGATGCACCAGGAACTGGCCGAGCCCAACGCCAGGTTCCAGGCCAGCGAGCCCGAGGATATCCGCCGCCACATCAGCGCTAGCGGTACGCCGCGCAAACCGAACATCATCCTGGTCACCATCGAAAGCTTCAGCGCCAAGTACATGGGCAGCAACGGCGACCCACGCAACCTCACGCCTAACCTGGATGCCCTGCGCCACGAGAGCCTGTATTTCAGCAACTTCTACGCCACAGGCACCCGTACCGATCGTGGCCTGGAGGCCATTACCCTGTCGATCCCGCCAACGCCGGGGCGCTCCATTGTCAAACGCATTGGCCGTGAAAGCGGCTACGCCAGCCTCGGCCAGCAACTGGCTGCAGTCGGCTATGACCCCGTGTTCGTCTATGGTGGCCGTGGCTACTTCGACAACATGAACGCCTTCTTCAGCGGCAACGGCTACCGCATCGTTGACCAAAGCAGCGTGGATGAAAGCGAAATCAGCTTCAAAAATGCGTGGGGCATGGCCGATGAAGACCTGTATCGGCAGGCCCTGAAACTGGCTGATGCCGACCATGCCAAGCAGCAGCCATTCTTGCTGCAGCTGATGACCACCTCCAACCACCGCCCTTACACCTACCCGGACGGCCGAATCGACATCCCCTCGGGTGACGGCCGTGAAGGCGCAGTGAAATACACCGACCATGCCATCGCACAGTTCCTGCGCGAAGCCAAGGGCAAGCCGTGGTTCGACAACACCCTGTTCGTCTTCGTGGCCGACCACACCGCCGGTAGCGCCGGTGTCGAAGACCTGCCGGTGAGCAATTACCAGATTCCGCTGTGGATCTACGCACCCAAGCTGATCGCACCTCGCGAAGACGCACAACTGGCCAGCCAGATCGACCTTGCACCGACGCTGCTCGGCCTGCTCAATCTCAGCTACACCTCGACCTTCTTTGGCCGCGACCTGCTGCGTGAAGAATCCCTACCGCCACGAGTACTGATCGGCAACTACCAGCACCTGGGGCTGTTCGACGGCAAGGACCTGGCAATCCTCAGCCCACGCGGCGGCATGCGGGTGCACCAGGACGCACTGGGCAACAGCCGGGAAACGCGTGCTGACAGTGACAACCCGCTGGTTCGTCGGGCGATTGCCTACTACCAGAGTGCTGCCAACGACTTCAGCAAAGGCCTGTTGGCCTGGAAACCCCATGAGCAAGGCGCGGTGGCTGAACAGTAAACCTGTGCGCCGGCACCCGGATGGCACCGGCGTTGCCGGTGTTCGCGGGCTTGCCCGCTCCCACAGGTACATCGCAAACCCAAGGAATAGCGCATTCCCTGTGGGAGCGGGCAAGCCCGCGAACCGGGGCAAAGCCCCGGCCATGCAACCTAGCTGGCCGGCCGAACCAACCGCCACAGTTTCCCGCCCAGTGCGACCACCGCCAGCACCACGGCACCGGCCACCACCCCTGCCACGCCGTTGAGCAGCGCCCCGGTCAACGCACCACCGCGCCCCTCGCTGAACGCTTCGATGGCGTGATGCAGGGGCGCGATGCCATGCACCAGAATGCCGCCACCCACCAGGAACATGGCCGCGGTACCGATCACCGACAGGCTCTTCATCATGTAGGGCGCAGCACGCAGGATGCCGTTGCCGACTACCTGAGCCAGGCGCGATGCCTTGGTGGTCATCCACAGCCCCAGGTCATCAAGTTTGACGATGCCGCCCACCAACCCGTAAACGCCAATGGTCATGACAATGGCGATACCCGACAACACGATGATCTGTTGGGTCAGCGGTGCATCGGCCACAGTACCCAAGGTGATGGCGATGATTTCTGCCGAAAGAATGAAATCGGTACGTACCGCACCCTTGATCTTGGCGTTCTCGAACGCCACCAGGTCGACATTGGCGTCAGCCACGGCTTCCTTTCGGGCCTTATGCTGCGCATCGTCCTCATCCTTGCTGTGCAAGAACTTGTGCGCCAGCTTCTCGAAGCCCTCGAAGCACAGGTAGGCACCACCGACCATCAACAACGGTGTAACCGCCCAAGGAATGAATGCACTGATCAGCAGCGCGGCCGGTACCAGGATTGCCTTGTTGACGAACGACCCCTTGGCCACCGCCCACACCACCGGGATTTCGCGCTCGGCACGCACACCGGTAACCTGCTGGGCGTTCAGCGCCAGGTCGTCACCCAGCACACCCGCGGTCTTTTTCGCCGCCACCTTGGTCATTAGCGAAACGTCATCGAGCACCGTCGCGATGTCGTCAATCAATAAAAGCAGGCTGCTCGCGGCCATGTGCAACACTTCCCTGGCAGTCAAAAGCTGCAGCATAGCGCGCAGCGCTCAGGGTGCCCAGCCACCGCCCAGGCTCTGGATCAGTGCCACGCTGGCCTGGCTCAGTTGCCCCTGGGCATCGCGCAGGCTCTGTTCGCTCTGCAACAACAGCAGCTGCTGGGTCAGCACAGCCTGGCGGCTCGCCACTCCCGCCCGCTGCTGAACCTGCTGGCTGGCAAACAACTGCTGGTTGCGTTGGTGAATCTGCTCAAACGTCTCAGCCTGGCGCTGCAAGTGGTTCAACGCAGACAGGTTGTCCTCGACATTCTGCAACGCCGCCAAAACGGTGCCACGGTAGTTGGCCACATCCTGGTCATACCCGGCGTAGGCCTGGCGCAATGCCGACTCACGCGCGCCACCGTCAAACAGCGTCGCCGACAGCGACGGGCCAAGGCTCCAGATCCGGTTGGACGCGTTGAACAGCCCGCCCAGGGCACTGCCACGGAAACCGACTTCAGCGCTGAGGTCGAGGCTGGGGAAAAACGCCGCCTCAGCCACGCCGATCCGCGCATTAGCTGCGGCTGCAGTGCGCTCGGTGGCGATCACATCGGGGCGCCTTTGCAGCAACTGTGACGGCAGGCTCAACGGCGGGTGAGGCACGACAAATGCGTAGCCTGCTGTGGGCGGCACACTGAACTGCGCCGGTGCCTGGCCGACCAGCACGGCCAAGGCGTGCTCGAACTGCTCGCGGCTACGCTGGGCAACCTGCAGGTTGACCACTACCGCACTCAACTGGTCCTGGGCCAACAGCAGCTGGTCATTGGACGCTGTGCCGTGCAGGAAGCTGGCCTGGTTCATGTCGAGCAACTGTTGGTTCAGCTGTTGCTGCTGTTGCAGCAGGCCAATGTCCAGGTCCAGCTGGCGCAGGCCAAGGTAATTGCTGGCAACGCTACTGGCGATCGACAGCCGCACACCAGCCAATTGTGCGTCGGAAACCTCTGCCAGCGCCTGGCTTGACTCGATGGTACGGCGCACCTGACCCCACAGGTCCGGCTCCCAACTCGCCCCCAAGGTGGCGCTGACAGTTTGCTGCACGCCGCTGCCGGTGCCCTTTGACAAGGTCGCGCCGCCGCCGTCGACTCCCCGGCTCATGGAAAGTCCGGCGCTGACCGTTGGCCACAACCCAGCGCGGTTGATATCCACCTGCGCCTTGGCCTGACGCCAGGCCGCTTCAGCGGCCACGATCGACTGATTGGCCCGGGCGGCCTGCTCGACCAGGCCGTTGAGCTGGCTATCACCGAACGCCAGCCACCAGCGACTGTCCAGCGCCCCTTGCGGGTTGCTCACCGCGCGCTGCCACAGCGTACCCTCCTTGAAGCCCTGCGGCAGCGCCAGCACCGGGCGTTGATAGTCTGGCCCGACCATGCAGCCCGTCAGCAACAGGCACAGCAACAAGCCGGCAACGCGCATATTCATCAGCCAAGCTCCTTGGGCTTGCCAGCCAGGCGTGTTGCCAGGCGGTCCAGCCACAGGTAGATCACCGGCGTGCTGTAGAGCGTCAGCAACTGGCTGAACAGCAGCCCGCCGATAATCGAAATCCCCAAAGGCCGTCGCAGCTCAGCGCCGTAGCCATTGCCCAGTACCAGCGGCAATGCCCCCAGAATGGCCGCCAGCGTGGTCATCAAGATCGGCCGCACCCGCACCAGGCATGCCCGACGGATGGCGGTCCGGGCATCGCTGCCTGCGGCGCGTCGATCATTCAGGGCAAAGTCGATCATCATGATTGCGTTTTTTTTGACGATGCCGATCAACAGAATCACCCCCACCAAGGCGATGATCGACAACTCGGTAGCGGTCAGCAACAGCGCCACCAGTGCCCCCACGCCCGCCGATGGCAAGGTCGAAAGGATGGTCAAGGGGTGCACAAGGTTCTCGTAGAGCATGCCCAGCACGATATATACCGACAGCAGCGCGGCGGCGATCAGCAGAGGTTCGCCGGCCAGCGATGCCTTGAACACCTGGGCCGTGCCAGCGAACTCACCGACCACACTGGCCGGCATGCGCAACTGCGCCACGGCAGTATCGACCAAAGCAGTGGCCTGGCCGATAGAAACACCGGGGGCGAGATTGAACGATGCGGTGACTGCCGGGAACGTGCCCTGGTGGTTGATGGCGATGGCCGTGCCTATCAAAGACGGGGTAGCCACCGCCATCAGCGGCACCAGTGGCTCACCGGGTTGGCGACTGGGCAGGTAGATGGCCTGGAGTGCCGCCGGGTCGGCCCAATAGGCAGGCGCCAGGCCCATGACCACGTGGTACTGGTTGGTCGCCCGGTATAGCGTGGACACCTGGCGCTGGCCAAACGCGTCATACAGGGTCTGGTCCACCGCCGCCATGCTCACCCCCAGGCGGGCAGCGGCATCACGATTGACCTGCAGGTGGCTCATCAGGCTGGCATTCTGCTGGTCGGTATTGATGTCGGTCAGTTGCGGCAAACCACGCAGTGCAGCCACCACCTTGGGCACCCATTGGTCGAGAGTGTCCTGGTCGTCGGCGGTCAGGGTGTACTGGAACTGCGCCCCGCTCTGCCGGCCGCCGACGGTGATGTCCTGGGCCGACTGCAGGTACAGGCGGGTCCCCGGCATGCCGCTCAGGGCGTGGCGAATCTGCGCAATCACCTGGTCGGCCGTCGCCTGCCGCTCACCCTTGGGCTTCAGCGCAACAAACAGCTGGGCACTGTTGATCGCCCCCGAGCCACCGCCGCCGCCACCGACGAAGCCACCCACCGTGGCAACGTTAGGGTTGTTCACCACCTGGCGGTTGATCTCGAGAAAATCTGCCTGCATCGCCGCATACGACACGCTTTGTGAAGCGAGGATCGTGCCGCTCAGGCGCCCGCTGTCCTCCTGCGGGAAAAACCCTTTGGGCACCACGGCATACAGCACCACCGCCAGTACCAGCACCACCACGCTCAACAGCCCCATCAGTGGCGCGTGATCAATCACCCAGACCAGGCTCTGGTCATACAGCTGATGAAACCGCGAATCCGGCGTCTCGGCCTGATCGACGTGATGCGGCATCCGCAGCAGCACACCGGCCAGCACCGGGGTGACGGCCAGCGACACCAGCATGGAAATCACAATCGACAGCGACAGCGTGACCGAAAATTCGCGGAACAAGCGGCCGACGATGCCGCCCATCATCAGCAGGGGGATGAACACTGCCACCAGCGACACACTGATGCTCAGCACCGTGAAGCCCACTTCCTGCGCCCCTAGCAACGCCGCCTGTTGCCGGGGCACGCCCCGCTCGATATGGCGCAGGATGTTTTCCACCACCACGATGGCATCGTCCACCACGAAGCCGGTGGCAATGGTCAATGCCATCAGTGACAGGTTGTTCAGGCTGTAGCCCAGAAAGTACATGGCACCAAACGTGCCCAGCAGCGACAACGGCACGACTGTGGCTGGCACCAGCGTGCTGCGCCAGTCGCGGAAAAAGCCAAAGGTGACCAGAGTCACCAGCAGGATCGCCGCCAGCAGGGTCAGTTCCACATCACGCAACGAGGCGCGAATCGTGGTGCTGCGATCCATCAGCACACTCAGCCGAATGGTGGCCGGGATCGCCGCTTGCAGCAATGGCAGTTGCGCCTTCACGGCGTCGACCGTATCGATCACGTTGGCTCCCGGCTGCTTGAAAAGCACAAGCAGTACCGCGGGCTTGCCATTGAAAAGGCCGAAGTTGCGCAGGTCCTCGACATCCTCGCGCACCTGGCCAAGATCGGCTATGCGCACCGGGCTGCCGGCAACCTGCTTGACCACCAAGGGCGCATAATCGCCTGGGCTGTACAACTGGTCATTGGCCGCCAGTACGTGGCTTTGCCCGGCAATTTCGACCGCACCCTTGGGCAGGTTGACGTTGGCACTGGCAAGCGTCGAGCGCACCTGCTCCAGGCTGACACCATAGTGGTTGAGGCGGTCGGGGTTAAGTTCAACACGTACCGCTGGCAGTGCCCCGCCGCCCACCGTCACGTCACCGACCCCACGGGTTTGCAGCAGACGCTGCTCAAGCAAGGTCGAAGCCACATCGTACATCTGTGCCGGGGTGGCGCTGCCCGAGGTCAGGCCGATGATCAGGATCGGGGAGTCCGCCGGGTTGACCTTGCGGTAGGTCGGGTTGCCGACAAGGTCACTGGGCAGGTTGCTGCGCGCCGCGTTGATCGCCGCCTCTACATCGCGGGCAGCGCCGTCGATGTTGCGGTCCAGGTCGAACTGCAAGTTGATGCGGGTCGCGCCCAGGGTGCTGGCCGAGGTCATTTGGGTCACCCCTGCAATCTGCCCGAACTGGCGCTCCAGCGGTGTGGCCACCGAAGTAGCCACTGTGTAGGGGTCGGCGCCAGGCAGCGAAGCACGCACGCTGATGGTCGGGAAGTCCACCTCTGGCAGCGGGGCCACCGGAAGCAGGGTAAAAGCCAGGCTACCGAACATGGCCAGCCCCAAGGCCAGCAATGCCGTGGCTACCGGGCGCCGGATGAACGGTGCGCTGAGGTTCATGGCCTGGCACCCAGCAGGCCCTTGTGCCCACCGACGCGCTGGGCCAGGCCGCTCATCGCCAGGTAGATGACTGGCGTGGTGAACAGCGTCAGCAATTGACTCAGCAGCAGCCCGCCGATAATCGCAATGCCAAGCGGGTGACGCAGCTCGGAACCCACCCCGGTACCAAGCGCCAGCGGCACGGCGCCGAACAGCGAGGCCAGGCTGGTCATCAGGATCGGCCGCAGACGCAGCTGTGCAGCCCGACGAATCGCCTGCAACGGGTCGGCGCCCTCATGGCGCTGCAGCTCCAGAGCGAAATCGACCATCATGATGCCGTTCTTCATCACAATACCGATCAGCAGCACGATGCCGATCAGGCCGATGATGTCGAATTGCAAGCCGGTGGCCCACAACGCCAGCAGCGCTCCCAGCGCGGCCGAAAGCAACGTCGAGAGGATGGTTACCGGGTGCACGAAGCTTTCATAGAGGATACCCAGCATCAGGTAAACCACGACGATCGCCGCAGCCACAAGGAACGCCTGGTTGCCCAACGAGTCGGCAAAGGTTGCCGCAGCCCCTTCCAGCGATACCTGGACCGAGGCTGGCAGATCCAGTTGCGCCTCTATTGCCTTGAGCCGGTTCACCGCCGCACCCAACGTGTGCCCCGGTGCCAGGTTGAAGGCGATGTCCGCATAAGGGAATTGCCCCAGGCGGTTCAACGTCAGCGGCACCCGCTGCAGCTGCTGGCTGGCCATACTCGACAAGGGCACCACACCACCCGCCGGCAGGCTGACATACAGGCCAGTGAGCAAGTCGGCCAGGTTACGCGGCGGGCGGTCGCTGGCCATGACCACGTGGTACTGATTGAGCTGGGTATACAAGGTCGAAACCTGGCGCTGGCCAAAGGCATCGTAAAGGGCATCATCGATAGCCTGCGGCGTGACGCCCAGACGCGAGGCTGTAGCCCGGTCGAAATTCAGCTGTATCTGGTTTCCGAACTGCAGCGCCTGGCTTTGTACATCGCTGAACATCGGCTCTGCGCGCAGCGCCGCCAGCAACTTGCCGGCCCAGCGCTCCAGCGTTGCCATGTCGGCCGCTTGCAGCCCCAGGCGGTAGCTGGTGGTCGACACCGTGGCGTCCAGAGTAAGGTCCTGCACCCCGTGCAAGTACAGGCGAATGCCAGCATCATCGGCGTTGGCATCGGCCAACCGGCGAATCACCACGGCAGTGCTGTCGCGCTGTTCGTGTGGCTTGAGGTTGATCAGCAAGCCACCCTGGTTGAGCGTCGGGTTGTTCTGGTCGATACCCACGAACGACGACAGGCTCTGCACCGCCGGGTCGCGCAGGATACGTGCTACCAACCGCTGCTGTTGCGCCTGCATGCTGCTGAACGAAACCGTTGGCGCGGCCTGGGAAATGCCCTGGATCAGCCCAGTGTCCTGTTCAGGGAAGAAGCCCTTGGGCATCGCCATCAGAGTCAACAAGGTCAAGGCACCAGTCAGCAGTATCGACAGCAGGGTCAGCCCTCGGTGCGCCAGCACCCAGTCCAGGCTCCGCAAGTAACGGCCCTCGATCCGCGTGAACAGGTCACTGGCAGGCGCCTGCTGGTGGCCGCGCAACATGCGTGCGCACAACATGGGCGTCAGGGTCAGGGTGATCAATGCCGAGAGGACAATCGCCACCGCCACGGTCATGGCAAACTCGCGGAACAGGCGGCCCACCACATCACCCATGAAGAGCAGCGGAATCATCACGGCGATCAACGCGATCGACAGCGAGACGATGGTAAAGCCGATCTGCGCCGCCCCCTTGAGCGCAGCTTGCAACGGTGTATCGCCGGCCTCCAGGTAGCGAGTGATGTTCTCGACCATGACGATGGCGTCGTCGACCACGAAGCCGATCGAAATGGTCAGAGCCATCAACGTCAGGTTGTTCAGGGAAAAGCCCAGGGTGTAGATCACCGCCAGGGTACCGACCAGCGTCAGCGGCACGGTCAGCGCCGGAATCAGGGTGGCCGACAGACTGCGCAGGAACAGCAGGATCACCAGCACCACCAGTACCAGCGACACTGCAAGCTCGAACTGCACATCGCTGACTGATGCGCGAATGGTCTGGGTGCGGTCGGTCAGCACGGCCACTTTCAGCGTACCGGGCAGGCCGGCACGCAAGCTCGGCAGTAAGTGCTGCACGCGGTCCACCACCTCGATCACGTTGGCCCCGGGCTGGCGCTGGATATTCAGCAAGATGGCAGGTGTGGCGTTGGTCCAGGCGGCCTGTCGCGGGTTCTCCGGGCCGAGGATCGAGCTAGCCACCTGCGACAGGCGAATGGCCGCACCGTTGCGATAGGCAATGACCAGGTCGCGGTAGTCTTCCGGCTTCTGCAACTGGTCATTGGCACCGATCGAATAGGCCTGGAAGCGCCCGTCGATATTGCCCTTGGCCTGGTTGACATTGGCACTGCCAAGGGCCGTGCGCAGGTCTTCCAGCGACAGGCCGAGGCTGTTCAGTGCCGAGGTATTGGCCTCGACCCGCACCGCCGGGCGCTGCCCACCACTGATGGTGACCAGGCCGACCCCGGTGATCTGGGAAATCTTCTGCGCCAGACGGGTATCAGCCAGGTCCTGGACCTTGGTCAATGGCAGTACGTCGGAGGTCAGCGACAGAGTGAGCACCGGTGCATCGGCCGGGTTGACCTTGCTGTAGACCGGTGGGTATGGCAGGTTGGCCGGCAGAAAGGTACCCGCGGCATTGATCGCCGCCTGTACTTCTTGCTCGGCAACATCCATCGATAACGCCAGGTCGAACTGCAAGGTCACCACTGATACGCCATCGGAGCTGGTCGAGCCCATCGAGCGCAGGCCCGGCATTTCGCCCAACTGGCGCTCCAGTGGCGCGCTGATCGACGAACTGACCACTTCAGGACTGGCCCCGGGGTACTGGGTGAACACCTGGATGGTAGGGTAATCCACCTGCGGAAGGGCCGACACTGGCAGCAGGCGATAGCCAAGGATGCCCAAAAGCAACACTGCAAACATCAGCAGGCAGGTGGCCACCGGCCGCTCGATGAACGGGCGGGAAATGTTCACCAGGCACGCCTCATTGCGCCACGACCCTGACCGGTGAGCCGTCGTCGAGCTTGTCGGCCCCTTCCGTCACCACCTGTTCGCCCTGGCGCACGCCGTCGTCGAGAATGACGGTAACGTCACCGCGGCTGGGCCCGCTGCGCACATGGCGCAGCTGCACCTTGGCGCCCTGTACGATGAACAGGTAGTCGCCCTGGCTGCCATGCTGGATCGCCCGTGTAGGCACCACAGGAACCTGGGGCAGCGTATCGGCTTGCAGCCGCACATTGACAAACTGGCTGGGGAACAAGGCATTGCCGGCTTCGTCGAAGCGCGCCTTGACCTTGACTGTGCCGGTACTGACATCCACCTGGTTGTCCAGCGCCAGCAGCGTGCCCGTAGCCAACAGGCTGCGCTTGTCGCGGTCATAGGCCAGTACGCTGACCGGCCCCTTGAGCTGCGCCTGGTGGATCCTGCCCAGTTCATCCTCCGGCACGGCAAACACCACCATCGCCGGATTCAACTGGGTAATCACCGCAATCGGCGTAGTACTGGTGGTGCTGACATAGTTGCCCGGGTCGACCTGGCGCAAACCGACCACGCCGTCTACCGGCGAGGTAATGGTACAGTAGCTCAGTTGTACTTCCAGGTTCTGCACCGCCCCCAGGTCGGCGGCCACCGTACCAACCTGTTGCTGCACGCCAGAGGACTGGGTGTCGAGGGTCTGCTGGCTGACCGAACCGGCCTTGATCAGCTCCCGAAAGCGCGCAAGGTCGCGGCGGGTGTTGTCCAGCACTGCCTGATCGTGGGCCAGTACCCCGCGCGCCTGGGCCAGTTGTGCCTTCAGCGCACGGTCGTCGATGCGGGCGATGACCTGGCCCTGGCGCACCGCCTGGCCTTCGCTGAACTCCACCGTAGCAAGAATACCGTTGACCTGGGTGGTCACGCTGACACTGCGCGACGGCGTGACCGTGCCCAGAGCATCGATGTACACCGGCACATCCCGCAAGGCCACGGCCACCGCAGCCACCGGTTCGCCCACCGTCGCCGGGCGCGGCGCATGCGCTGGGGGCAGTAGCAGCCACCAGGCCAACAGGCCCAGCCCCAGCAACCCTGCCAAACCGATCAGAAGTCCGTGCCGAACCTTTGCGCCGTTGCCCACAACAGTGCTTCCATGAAGGCCAACCCGTAGAAACTGTAGCAGTGCCAACAGGCTAAAATGGGCAATCCGCGATTCGTTCAGGCAAGCGACAGCCTGTCATTCAGTGCTACCATCCGGGCTCGCAGCGCCAAAGGACCGCCAGCACCATGAGTACCATTCGCGAGCGCAACAAGGAGCTGATCCTGCGCGCAGCCAGTGAAGAGTTTGCCGACAAGGGCTTCGCCGCCACCAAGACCAGCGATATCGCGGCCAAGGCCGGCCTGCCCAAGCCGAACGTGTATTACTACTTCAAGTCCAAGGACAACCTTTACCGCGAGGTGCTGGAAAGCATCATTGCGCCGATCATGCAGGCATCGACGCCGTTCAATGCCGACGGTGATCCGAAAGAAGTATTGAGCGCGTACATCCGTTCCAAGATTCGTATTTCGCGTGACCTGCCGCATGCCTCCAAGGTGTTCGCCAGCGAGATCATGCACGGCGCCCCGCACCTGTCGCCGAACCAGGTGGAGCAGCTGAACGAACAGGCCCGGCACAACATCGAGTGCATCCAGGGCTGGATCGACCGCGGGCAGATCGCCCATGTGGATGCGCACCACCTGATGTTCAGCATCTGGGCGGCGACCCAGACCTATGCGGATTTTGATTGGCAGATCTCGGCGGTGACCGGCAAGGCCAAGCTGGCCGACAGTGACTATGATGCGGCGGCCGAGACCATCATTCGTATGGTGCTCAAAGGCTGTGAGCCCGAGGTAGCCTGACAGGGCCAGTGGGGCTGCTTTGCAGCCCATCGCAGGCAAGCCAGCTCCTACAGGGCCTCCACAGTTCTTGAATCCTGTGGTGTACCTGTGGGAGCTGGCTTGCCAGCGATGAGGCCCGAACAAGCAATACAAATTTAAGCTGCTACACCGGCATCCGCCTTCAACCCCACCTCCTCAATCGCACTGATCGCGCACTGCTCGTCGATATCCGACGTATCACCGCTGATCCCGACAGCACCCAGCACCTTGCCGTCCTGATCACGAATCAGCACACCACCCGGCGCCGGCACCACCGGCCGCTCCCCCATCCCGTTAAGCGCGGCAAAAAAAGCCGGCCGTTGCTGCGCATCCAGCGCCAGCAGGCGCGATCCCTTGCCCAAGGCAATTGCACCCCAGGCCTTGCCAGTGGCCACCTCAGGCCGGATCAGGCTGGCGCCATCCTCACGCTGAAGCGCCAATAGATGCCCGCCGGCATCCAGCACCGCCACGGTCAGCGGCGCAGCATTGATCTTGCGGCCCGCCGCCAGTGCGGCACTTACCAGGCTAACAGCGACTTTCAGGTTCAAAACGTTCATGGAAAGGTCCTCTTCTTGTTGTGAGAAGCCCTGAGGGCAGTTGAAAACCGATAGGACAAATAGAACACAACCAACTGCTTTTTTGTATACAATATTTTGAAACGATCGTATGCGATGGCGCAAATAGCCGTTTTCACGGCCGCTTTGACGAAAGCTAGCCCACCCGATGAAAACCCATTGACCTGAGCCGTCAGCCGTGAATACACTCTGTCGCAAAGCAAGTTGTATACAATTACAAAATCGATGAGGCACAACCCATGAGCAAAATGAGAGCAATCGATGCAGCCGTTCTGGTCATGCGCCGTGAAGGTGTAGATACCGCGTTCGGCATTCCAGGGGCTGCCATCAACCCGTTGTACTCGGCCCTGAAGAAAGTCGGTGGCATCGATCACGTCCTCGCTCGCCACGTCGAAGGTGCCTCGCACATGGCCGAGGGCTACACCCGTGCCAACCCGGGCAACATCGGCGTGTGCATCGGCACTTCCGGCCCGGCAGGCACCGACATGGTCACCGGCCTGTACAGTGCCTCGGCCGACTCCATCCCGATCCTCTGCATCACCGGCCAGGCGCCGCGTGCACGCCTGCATAAAGAAGACTTCCAGGCCGTCGACATCACCAGCATCGTCAAGCCGGTGACCAAGTGGGCGACCACCGTTCTGGAGCCGGGCCAGGTGCCTTACGCCTTCCAGAAAGCCTTCTTCGAAATGCGCAGCGGCCGCCCAGGCCCGGTGCTGATCGACCTGCCGTTCGACGTGCAGATGGCCGAAATCGAATTCGACATCGACGCCTACGAGCCACTGGCAGTCAACAAGCCGTCCGCCACCCGCGTACAGGCCGAAAAAGCCCTGGCCCTGCTCAATGACGCCGAGCGCCCACTGCTGGTTGCCGGCGGCGGCATCATCAACGCCAACGCCAGCGACAAGCTGGTCGAGTTCGCCGAACTGACCGGCGTACCGGTCATCCCGACCCTGATGGGCTGGGGTACCATCCCGGACGACCACGCACAAATGGTCGGCATGGTCGGCCTGCAGACCTCGCACCGCTACGGCAACGCCACCCTGCTGAAATCCGACCTGGTGTTCGGTATCGGTAACCGTTGGGCCAACCGTCACACCGGCTCGGTCGATGTCTACACCGAAGGCCGCAAGTTCGTGCACGTCGACATCGAACCGACCCAGATCGGCCGCGTGTTCACTCCAGACCTGGGTATCGTTTCCGATGCAGGTTTTGCACTGGACGTGTTCCTTGAAGTGGCCCGCGAGTGGAAAGCCGCCGGCAAACTGAAGTGCCGCAAGGCCTGGCTGGAAGACTGCCAGCAGCGCAAATCGAGCCTGCAGCGCAAGACCAACTTCGACAACGTCCCGGTCAAGCCACAGCGCGTGTACCAGGAAATGAACGAAGTGTTCGGCAAGGACACCACCTACGTCAGCACCATCGGCCTGTCGCAGATTGCCGGCGCTCAGTTCCTGCACGTTTACAAGCCACGCGACTGGATCAACTGCGGCCAGGCCGGCCCGCTGGGCTGGACCATCCCTGCCGCACTGGGTGTGGTGAAGGCAGACCCGAAACGCAAGGTTGTCGCACTGTCGGGTGACTACGACTTCCAGTTCATGATCGAAGAACTGGCGGTGGGCGCGCAGTTCAACCTGCCGTACGTCCACGTGCTGGTGAACAACGCCTACCTGGGCCTGATCCGTCAGGCGCAGCGTGGCTTCGACATGGATTACTGTGTACAACTGGCGTTCGAGAACATCAACTCGACTGAAGCTGCCACCTACGGTGTCGACCACGTTGCAGTGGTCGAAGGCCTGGGCTGCAAGGCTCTGCGTGTGTTCGAGCCGGCCGAGATCGCCCCTGCCCTGCTCAAGGCACAGAAAATGGCCGAAGAGTTCCGCGTGCCAGTCGTGGTTGAAGTGATTCTCGAACGTGTGACCAACATTTCCATGGGCACCGAGATCAACGCGGTCAACGAATTCGAAGACCTGGCGCTGGTCGGCAACGACGCGCCAACCGCCATCTCGATGCTGGACTGATCGCCTGACGCCCCCAGGCTAGCCCTGGGGGCCTTCATCGCAAGGAGACAACTCATGCCTCGCTTCGCTGCCAACCTGTCCATGCTGTTCACCGAACAGGACTTCCTGGCCCGCTTCAAGGCTGCCGCCGATGCTGGTTTCAGCGGCGTCGAATACCTGTTCCCGTACGACTTCAGCGCTGCCGAAATCAAGCAGCAGCTGGAGGCCAACGGCCTGACCCAGGTGCTGTTCAACCTGCCGGCGGGCGACTGGGCCAAAGGTGAACGCGGTATCACCTGCCACCCTGACCGCATCGAAGAATTCCGTGCCGGTGTCGACAAGGCCATCGAATACGCCAAGGTGCTGGGCAACACCCAGGTCAACGCCCTGGCCGGTATTCGCCCACAAGGCCAGCAGTGCGCCGACGTGCGCAAGACCTTCGTCGAAAACCTGCGCTACGCCGCCGACAAGCTCAAGGCCGCCGGTATTCGCCTGGTCATGGAAATGATCAACACCCGCGACATCCCGGGCTTCTACCTGAACACCACCCAGCAGGCTCTGGAAATCCAGGCCGAAGTGGGCAGCGACAACCTGTTCCTGCAGTACGACATTTATCACATGCAGATCATGGAAGGTGACCTGGCTCGCACCATGGAAACCAACCTGCCGTTGATCAACCACATCCAGCTGGCCGACAACCCCGGCCGCAACGAGCCTGGTACTGGCGAGATCAACTACCGCTTCCTGTTCGAGCACCTGGACCGCATCGGCTACCAGGGCTGGGTGGGCGCGGAGTACAAGCCCAAGACCACCACCGAAGCAGGCCTGGGCTGGCTGAAGACCCATAACGCAATCTGAGCGGCTGAACGCTAGCCCCTGTGAAACACAAAACCCTGTGGGAGCGGGCATGCCCGCTCCCACAGGGGCCGTGGCTCACTTGAGATATCACAAATACAAAGAGGCACATTCTCATGGCTAAAATCGGTTTTATCGGCACCGGCATCATGGGCAAGCCCATGGCCCAAAACCTGCAAAAAGCGGGTCACAGCCTGTTCGTTTCCACCCACCACGACGCCGCGCCAGCTGACCTGCTCGCCGCCGGCGCAGTGGCCCTGGCCAACCCGAAAGAAGTGGCCCAGGAAGCCGAATTCATCATCGTGATGGTCCCCGACACCCCGCAGGTCGAGGCCGTGCTGTTCGGTGAGAATGGCGTTGCTGAAGGTGTTGGCCCGAACAAGATCGTCATCGACATGAGCTCGATCTCGCCGACCGCCACCAAAGCCTTCGCTGAAAAAATCAAGGCCACCGGCGCGGCCTACCTGGACGCCCCGGTGTCCGGTGGTGAAGTCGGCGCCAAGGCCGCGACCCTGAGCATCATGGTCGGTGGCTGCCCGAAAGCTTTCGAGCGCACCCTGCCGCTGTTCGAAGCCATGGGCAAGAACATCACCCGCGTGGGTGGCAACGGTGACGGCCAGACCGCCAAAGTCGCCAACCAGATCATCGTCGCCCTGAACATCCAGGCCGTCAGCGAAGCGCTGCTGTTCGCCGCCAAGAACGGCGCGGATCCTGCCAAGGTGCGTGAAGCACTGATGGGCGGTTTTGCTTCGTCGAAAATCCTTGAAGTGCATGCCGAGCGCATGATCAAGGGCACCTTCGACCCAGGCTTCCGCATCAACCTGCACCAGAAAGACCTGAACCTGGCCCTGCAAGGCGCCAAGGAACTGGGTATCAACCTGCCTAACACCTCCAATGCCCAGCAAGTGTTCAACACCTGCCAGGCACTGGGTGGCGGCAACTGGGACCACTCGGCGCTGATCAAAGGCCTGGAGCACATGGCCAACTTCTCGATCCGCGGCGACAAGTAAATGTGATGTAGACCTCAATGGCCTCATCGCGAGCTGCGCTCGCTCCTACGGGATTTACACAGGCCCCGTAGGAGCGAGCAAAGCTCGCGATGAAGCCCACACCGATGAACCTGCGACCACAGGCCCATCGGTGGCACCGAGCAACACGCGCCCTTGGTTCGGCCTGCACGGAGGCAGTTCCAGGGGCGTTTTTGATTCTGCAGAACAACAATAATTGGGAGCCTGCCATGTCGGTCGATCCGCAAAAAATTCTCCGCGAACTGTTCGACACAGCCATCGCTGCCGCCCACCCCCGCCAAGTCCTCGAACCCTACCTGCCCGCCGACCGTAGCGGCCGGGTCATCGTCATCGGCGCCGGCAAGGCCGCAGCCGCCATGGCAGAAGTGGTCGAGAAGTGCTGGCAGGGCGAAGTCTCTGGCCTGGTCGTCACCCGTTACGGCCACGGCGCCAACTGCCAAAAGATTGAAGTGGTCGAAGCCGCCCACCCGGTCCCCGACGCCGCCGGCCTGGCCGTGGCCAAGCGCGTGCTGGAACTGGTCAGCAACCTCAACGAAGACGACCGCGTCATCTTCCTGCTGTCTGGCGGCGGCTCGGCCCTGCTGGCTCTGCCGGCCGAGGGCCTGACCCTGGCCGACAAACAGCAGATCAACAAAGCGCTGTTGAAATCCGGCGCCACCATCGGCGAGATGAACTGCGTGCGCAAGCACCTCTCGGCGATCAAGGGCGGCCGCCTGGCCAAGGCCTGCTGGCCGGCCACGGTCTACACCTATGCCATTTCCGATGTGCCAGGCGACCTCGCCACAGTGATCGCCTCCGGCCCCACCGTGGCCGACCCGAGCACCTCGGCCGATGCCCTAGCCATCCTCAAGCGCTACAACATCGAAGCGCCCAAGGCCGTCATCGACTGGCTCAACAACCCCGCATCGGAAACCGTCAAGGCCGATGACCCGGCCCTGGCCCGCAGCCACTTCCAGCTGATCGCCAAGCCTCAGCAGTCGCTCGAAGCCGCCGCCGTCAAAGCTCGCCAGGCTGGCTTCAGCCCGCTGATCCTCGGCGACCTGGAAGGCGAATCGCGCGAAGTGGCCAAGGTGCACGCCGGTATCGCCCGGCAGATCGTGCAGCATGGCCAGCCACTGAAGGCACCCTGCGTAATCCTGTCTGGCGGCGAAACCACCGTGACCGTGCGCGGCAATGGCCGTGGCGGGCGCAACGCCGAGTTCCTGCTCAGCCTTACCGAAAGCCTGAAAGGCCTCCCGGGCGTCTATGCCCTGGCCGGTGACACCGACGGCATCGACGGTTCGGAAGAAAACGCCGGGGCCTTCATGACCCCAGGCAGCTACGCCCGTGCCGAGGCCCTGGGCCTGTCGGCCAGCGACGAACTGGACAACAACAATGGCTATGGCTATTTCGCCGCGCTGGATGCGCTGATCGTCACCGAGCCGACCCGCACCAACGTCAACGACTTCCGCGCCATCCTGATCCTTGAGACTGCCCAATCATGACGCCTGATAAAAAAGTAAAGATCCTCGCCACCCTCGGCCCTGCGATCAACGGCATCGACGACATCCGCCAACTGGTCGAAGCCGGGGTGAACATCTTCCGCCTCAACTTCAGCCACGGCGAACACGCTGACCACGCCCTGCGCTATCAGTGGATCCGCGAAGTGGAGCTGCAGTTGAACCACCCGCTGGGCATCCTGATGGACCTGCAAGGGCCCAAGCTGCGCGTGGGCCGCTTTGCCGAAGGAAAGGTGCAACTGCAACGTGGCCAGGCCCTGCGCCTGGACCTGGACAAAACCCCGGGTGACAGCCAAAGGGTCAACCTGCCGCACCCCGAAATCATTGCGGCCCTTGAGCCGGGCATGGACCTGCTGCTGGACGACGGCAAGCTGCGCCTGCGCGTTACTGCCAAGCACAGCGACGCCATCGACACCGAAGTACTGAACGGTGGCGAGCTGTCCGACCGCAAGGGTGTCAACGTACCGCAAGCGGTACTCGACCTCTCCCCGCTCACAGAAAAAGACCGCCGCGACCTGGCGTTTGGCCTGGAACTGGGCGTGGACTGGGTGGCCCTGTCGTTCGTACAGCGCCCCGAAGACATCGTTGAAGCGCGCCAGCTGATTGGCGACCGCGCCTACCTGATGGCCAAGATCGAGAAGCCCTCGGCGGTCGAACACCTGCAAGCCATTGCCGAACTGGCAGACGCGATCATGGTGGCCCGTGGTGACCTGGGCGTGGAAGTACCGGCCGAAAGTGTGCCGCAGATCCAGAAGCGCATCATCGGCACCTGCCGCCAGTTGGGCAAACCGGTGGTGGTGGCCACGCAGATGCTCGAATCGATGCGCTTCTCGCCTGCGCCTACCCGTGCCGAAGTCACCGACGTGGCCAATGCTGTGGCTGAAGGTGCTGACGCGGTGATGCTGTCAGCCGAGACGGCCTCGGGTGACTACCCGCTGGAAGCCGTGCAGATGATGAGCAAGATCATCCGGCAGGTGGAGAACGGCCCGGATTACCAGGCCCAGCTCGACGTTGGCCGGCCGAAGGCCGAGGCTACCGTGTCGGACGCCATCAGCTGCGCCATCCGCCGCATCAGCGGCATCCTGCCGGTGGCGGTGCTGGTCAACTACAGCGAGTCGGGCGCCTCGACCCTGCGTGCTGCACGCGAGCGGCCACGGGCGCCGATCCTGAACCTGACGCCGAACCTGAACACTGCTCGCCGCCTGAGCGTGGCCTGGGGCGTGCATTCGGTGGTCAACGACCGCCTGCGCCAGGTTGACGAGGTTGTGTCTACTGCGCTGGAAATCGCCCAGGCGCAAGGCATGGCCAGCCGTGGCGACACGCTGCTGATCACCGCCGGTGTGCCTTTCGGCAAGCCGGGTTCGACTAATACCTTGCGGATCGAGACCCTCGTCTGAGACCGCCGGGGGCGCGTTGCGCCCCATTCGCGGGACAAGCCCGCTCCCACAGGATGCGCGCCGCTCCATGGCACAGCGCAGATCTTGTGGGAGCGGGCTTGCCCCGCGAATGGAGGGCGACGCCCTCCCCATGCACAGATTTACCAGAACTGCGGAAAACCGAGGCCCAAAGAGGCCCACCGCCCTCCCATCAACCTCACTGACTGCCCCATGTACAGCAAAAATTTCGTCAACCCGTGCCCCGACTGGGCCACGGCGTTACTCAACGGCTTCAGCCAGGTGCTGCTGCTGCGCAATCCCTTGTGCGGCCTGTGCTGCCTGCTGGCCATCCTGCTGACCGCGCCCAATCTGGTCGGCGGCGCCCTGCTCGGCGCTCTCGCCGGCCTGATCACCGCCCAAGCCCGCGGCTACGACCGCGCCGACCGCCAGGCCGGGCTGTACTGCTACAACGGCGTGCTCATCGGCCTGTTAATCAGCGCCGTGTTGCCCTGGTCGGCCATCCTGCCGCCACTGATCATCGCCGCTGGCGGCCTGTCCAGCATCATCACCCACCAATGGCGCAAGCGCGGCGGCAAACTGCTGATCGCCTATACCGCACCGTTCGTGCTGCTGGGCTGGACCGCCCTGCTGTTCGCCAGCCCCTCGCCCGGCGGTTTCGTCGAAGCCGACCCGCTGCACGCCCTGGCGCGTGGCGTCGGCCAGATCTTCCTGCTCGACCAGCCACTGGCCGGTTTGCTGATCATCATCGGCATGTTCATCGCCAACCCCTATGCCGCGATGTGGGCGGTGATCGGCTCGGCCATCGGCGGTGGTGTCGCGCTATTCGCCGACCAGGCGCAAGCAGCATGGCTGGGCCTGTACGGCTTCAATGCCGCGCTGGCAGCGCTGGCCTTCAGCCGACAGGGTGAAAAACCTTGGGTGACACTGCTGGCGATCGGCCTGGCCCTGCTGCTGCAACCGCTGTTCAAGCTGCTGCCGGTACCTGGCCTGACCGCGCCCTTCGTCGCTGCCTGCTGGCTGATGCACCTGGGCAGCCACCTGGCCCAGCCCAGGCAGCGCAACGCCGGCCGCTTGCACAGCTGAAACGCAGCCCCTAGGCTCTGCCCATCGCAATACGGAATGAGCCAATGAACAACCCTGCAAGCCTGCGCGAGCGGCTTTACATCATGGTCTTCCAGACCGACACCGTGGCTGGAAGACGCTTCGACAAGATCCTCCTGCTGATCATCCTGGCCAGCCTGGTCACAGTCATCCTCGACAGCATCGACGAGGTGCACCAGGGCTACGCCGGCCTGCTGGCCGCCATCGAGTGGGGCTTTACCGCAGTCTTTCTGGTCGAGTACCTGACGCGCCTGTACTGCTCGCCCAAGCCCTGGCGCTACGCCTTCAGTTTCTACGGCCTGGTCGATTTGCTGGCAATCGTGCCGGGGATCATCGCGCTGTACTACAGCGACGCCCAATACCTGCTGATCATCCGCGTGATACGGATGCTGCGGATCTTCCGCGTGCTCAAGCTCAGCCCTTACCTCAAGCAGGCCCATTACCTGATGGAGGCGCTGCGCGGCAGCAAGCAGAAGATCATCGTCTTTCTGGTGACTGTGTCGACCCTGGTAACCGTGTTCGGCACATTGATGTACGTGATCGAAGGGCCGGAGCATGGCTTTACCAGCATCCCCAAGGGCATCTACTGGGCCATCGTCACCCTCACCACGGTTGGCTTTGGCGACATCGTGCCAAAGACGCCGCTGGGGCAGGTGCTGTCGTCGCTGGTGATGATTACCGGTTATTCGATCATCGCCGTGCCGACTGGCATCTTTACCGCCGAACTGGCCAATGCCATGCGCGGGGAGCAGTTGCAGCATGATTGCCCGACCTGCCACAAGAAGACGCATGAGCATGGCGCGGCGTTCTGTTCTCGCTGTGGGAATGGATTGTTTCCCAAGCAATGATGTTGCCTGCACTGGCCTCTTCGCGGGTGAACCCGCTCCCACAGGGACCGCGCACAATTCAGGCCTGTGGTGATTCTGTGGGAGCGGGTTTACCCGCGAAGAGGCCAGCCCAGGCAGCGGAATAACCAAAGTCGTTTTTGTTCTTTAACCCGCACAAACCCACCCGCTATAGTCGCTGGCAATCTGCCCCAATAACCTTCAAGAACAAGGAAGCAACGTGAAAAAACTTTTCACCGCCTCGCTGCTCGCCGCAGGCCTGGCCCTGGGCAACATCGCCCAGGCCGCCCCGACCCTGCTCAACGTTTCCTACGACGTGATGCGCGACTTCTACAAGGACTACAACCCGGCCTTCCAGAAGCACTGGGAAGCCGAGCACAAAGAGAAGGTCACCGTGCAGATGTCCTTCGGCGGTTCGAGCAAGCAAGCCCGTTCGGTGATCGATGGCCTGCCGGCCGATGTCATCACCATGAACATGGCCACCGACATCAACGCCCTGGCCGACAATGGCAAGCTGGTGCCGGACAACTGGGTAACGCGCCTGCCGAACAACAGCGCGCCATTCACTTCGGCCACTGTGTTCATCGTGCGCAAGGGCAACCCGAAAGCCCTGAAAGACTGGCCCGATCTGCTCAAGGACGGCGTACAGGTGATCGTGCCCAACCCCAAGACCTCGGGTAACGGCCGCTACACCTACCTGTCGGCCTGGGGCTATGTGCTCAAGCAAGGCGGTGACGAAACCAAGGCCCGCGACTTCGTCGGCAAGCTGTTCAAGCAGGCTCCCGTGCTGGACACCGGTGGCCGTGCCGCTACTACTACCTTCATGACCAACCAGATTGGTGATGTGCTGGTCACATTCGAGAACGAAGCCGAGATGATCGCCCGCGAGTTCGGCCGCGATCAGTTCGAAGTGGTCTACCCAAGTGTGTCGGCCGAAGCCGAGCCACCGGTGAGCGTGGTCGACAAGGTGGTGGCCAAGAAGGGCACCCAAGCCGTGGCCGAGGAATACCTGAAGTACCTGTGGTCGCCCGAGGCTCAGGAGATCGCCGCTAACAATTACCTGCGCCCACGTGATGCGACGGTACTGGCCAAGTACACCGACCGCTTCCCGAAAGTGGACTTCCTGTCGGTGGAGAAAACCTTTGGTGACTGGCGCACCGTGCAAAAGACCCACTTCAATGATGGTGGGGTGTTTGACCAGATCTACACCGGCCAGTAACTGATGCAGGCCGTGCTGGCCTCTTCGCGGGTGAACCCGCTCCCACAGGGACCCCACAGTGTTCGGACCTGTGGCGATCCCTGTGGGAGCGGCTTTAGCCGCGAAGAGGCCAGCAAGGGCAACATCAAACCTGGCGGAACACCAAGGCCTTCAAGCCCCCAGCCGGGTCCGCATCCGGAAACTCCGGCGGGTTCTCCAGCCGCTCGACAAACGCCAGCCCCGGCGCCTGCTCGGCCATCCCCTCGATCAGAAACTCCGGCCCGATCCCCGGGTCGTTGACACACGCCAGCACCGTACCCCCTTCGCTCAACAACTCCGGCAAACGCCGCAGGATCTTCGCGTAGTCCTGGGTGAGCACAAAGCTGCCGCGCTGGAAGGTCGGCGGATCGATGATGATCAGATCATAAGGCCCGTACTTGCGCACCTTGCCCCATGACTTGAACAGTTCGTGCCCCAGGTACGCCACCCGCGACGCATCGTGGCAATTCAGCCGGTGGTTGTCCCTGCCCCGCGACAAAGCCGACTTGGCCATGTCCAGGTTCACCACCTGCTCGGCGCCACCGGCAATGGCCGCCACCGAGAAGCCGCAGGTGTAGGCGAACAGGTTCAGTACGCGCTTGCCCGCCCCCTGCTCGCGCACCCAGCGTCGCCCGTAGCGCATGTCGAGAAACAGACCGTTGTTCTGCCGCACCCCCAGGTCCAGCAGATACGACAGGCCGTCTTCGACCACTTCGCGTTGCTGGCACGGCTCGCCCAGCAGCCACTGGCCCGGGCTGTCGGGCAGGTAGCGGTGCTGGATGATGATGGCCTGGCCAGTCCACTGCGGGCGCTCGGCGAGGTTGCGCAGCATGGCCTCCAGTTCGGCCAGCTGGCCTTCGGGCAGCTCGCGGAACAAAGCGACCGACAGCACACCTTGCAGCCAGTCGACAGTGACCTGCTCCAGGCCCGGCCAGCAACGGCCACGACCGTGGAACAGGCGGCGGGTTTCCTGCGGGGCAGGGTCGAGCGCGGCGAGCAGGTGCTGCTCAAGGGTGTGGATTGGCGAAGTCATGGCGGGTCGCAGGCTGGCAAAACCGGCATTCTACCTTGCAGCCCGCTTCAATGCTTCACGGCAACCCGCGCCGGGCGAAACCACCACCCCTGCTGCATCCCCGCCGCCGCCAGCAGAATCAGCCCAACGCCCAGCCACTGCAACGGCGCCAGGCGGTGCCCGAACGCCACCCAGTCCACCACAATTGCCGCAATCGGATAGATGAACGAGAGCGCTCCGGTCAACGCGGTGGGCAAGCGCTGAATGGCGCTGTACAACAGCACATACATCACGCCGGTATGCACGATGCCCAGGATCAGCAGGCTGGCCAGCGCTGGCACTTCACCCGGCAATCCGCCGAGCTTGACCCACGGCGCCAGCAGCAAGGCACCGGTAGTTACCTGAATCAACGCAATCAGGTGGGGTGGCGTGCCACTCAGACGCTTGATGATCAACGCGGCAATGGCATACAAGAACGCCGCGCCCAGTGCCAGGGCAATGCCCAGCAAGTAGTCTTCACCACTCCCCTGGTTCGCACCGTGGGCACTGACGATGGCCAACATGCCGAGGAAGGCGATGCTCAGCCAGGTGACCTTGGCCAACGTGATCTTCTCGCCCAGGAACAGCGCCGCCAGCCCCACCAACATGAACGGCTGCACGTTGTATACCGCCGTGCCAATGGCAATGGACGCCCGCGAGTAAGAGGCAAACAACAGCAACCAGTTACCGACAATGGCCACGCCACTGACAATCGCCAGCAAGAACGCCGTGCGACTGATCACACCCGGCCGCAAGAAGCCGAAAACGGCGCAAATCACCAGCAAGGTCACGGCGCCGAACACGCAACGCCAGAACACCACCTCAAGCACCGGCTGACCGGACACCAGCACGAACCAGCCTATGGTCCCGGAAATCAGCATGGCGAAGACCATTTCCAGCGAGCCACGGCGCAATGAATTGTCCATCTCACACCTCCCGTTGACGATGGCAACAGTATGCAAAGGTTGCTGCTTAGCCTTCCAGCGGATAACCAAGGCAGATTTGCACCCTTACCTTTACTATCAAGGCAAATAACGCGAATCACCTGATGAGGTACCCATGACTGACACCATCGACCAGCTGTTGATCAATGCACTGATGGAAGACTCTCGCCGCTCGCTCAAAGCCTTGGCGCAAGTCAGCGGGCTGTCGGCGCCCAGCGTCAGCGAGCGCTTGCGCCGCCTGGAAGAACGTGGGGTGCTGCGGGGTTACACGGTGGAGGTCGACCCGCGCGCCTTTGGTTACCAGTTACAGGCCATCGTGCGCATTCGCCCACTGCCGGGCCAGTTGCAGGAGGTGGAACGGCAGATCATTGCCATCCCCGAGTTCACCGAGTGCGACAAGGTCACCGGCGAAGACTGCTTTATCGCCCGGCTGCATGTGCGCTCGATGGAGCAACTGGACACCCTGCTCGACCGCATCAATGTGCTGGCCGAAACCAATACCGCGATCATCAAGAAAAGCCCGGTGAAGCGGCGGTTGCCGCCGATGGATTGATTTCCTCCTGGAATGGCCCCTTCGCGGGCATGCCCGCTCTCACAGGTACTGCACAGAATTCTGGCCTGTGGTGATCCCTGTGGGAGCGGACGCGCCCGCGAAGAGGCCGGGACAGGAAAAGCTGACCATTTTTTGTACACATAAACGTCACCAAAAGTGCCATTTTTGTGTGCAACTTCCCGAGCAACGCCCTAATACGTTACACACTTCCTGTCGGATATTTTGACCAAATGATCAACTAATCAATCACCAAAAAAAATAAACCTGTTCATTTGGTCAATTTATATCCTCTGTATTTCATTACCTTATCTTTCAAAAAGATAATATCGAAACAAGCACTTGTTGAAACTCGCTTTTCCTTGGCATGGAACTCGCTCTTGTGTGTTCGTGTTTTGTATACAATTTAAACAAAACATAAATACACAAGAACCCGCGACGCCGGTCCAATATCGGCCGCCGCGCCCAGAACCCTGTGATGCCAACGCTGGACTGACGAGATGGCGAGCCCGTGCGCATGCCCGCTCATCGCAGTCCATGTGCATCAGGAGCCCGCCGGAATGAGTAGCAGCCTCGACCTTGCCCCTGAACTATCCGTCGCCAGCACCCACCCCGCTTCCACCCTTGCCGGCAGCGCGCCGGAACTTGCCCTTAGCCCGCGCCTGCATAACCGCGACCTGGCCCCGACCAAAAGCGAAGGCCGTCGTTGGGGCGGCTACAGTATCTTCGCGTTGTGGACAAACGATGTGCACAATATTGCCAACTATTCGTTCGCCATGGGCTTGTTCGCCCTCGGCCTGGGTGGCTGGCAAATTCTGTTGTCGCTGGCCATTGGTGCAGCGCTGGTCTACTTCTTCATGAACCTGTCCGGCTACATGGGGCAGAAAACCGGGGTACCTTTCCCGGTCATCAGCCGCATCGCCTTCGGCATCCATGGCGCGCAGATTCCGGCGCTGATCCGTGCAGTCATTGCAATCGCCTGGTTCGGCATCCAGACCTACCTGGCCTCAGTGGTGCTGCGGGTGCTGCTCACCGCCGTGTGGCCGCAAATGGCAACCTACGACCATGACAGCATCCTTGGATTGTCTAGCCTGGGCTGGGCGTGCTTCGTGTCGATCTGGCTGGTGCAGTTGGTGATTCTGGCCTACGGCATGGAGATGGTGCGCCGCTACGAGGCCTTCGCCGGCCCGGTGATCCTGCTGACCGTTGCCGCCCTGGCAGTGTTCATGTACTTAAAGGCAGACGCGCGTATCGCCTGGTCGGTAGCCGAGCCACTGACCGGCGTTGAGATGTGGCGCAACATCTTCGCCGGCGGCGCATTGTGGCTGGCGATCTACGGCACGCTGGTGCTGAACTTCTGTGATTTCGCCCGCTCTTCGCCATGCCGCAAGACCATCCGCGTCGGCAACTTCTGGGGCCTGCCGGTGAACATCCTGGTGTTTGCCGTGATCACCGTGGTGCTGTGCGGCGCGCAATTCCAGATCAATGGCCAGATCATCGACAGCCCGACACAGATCGTCGCCGCCATCCCCAACACGCTGTTCCTGGTACTGGGCTGCGTGGCCTTCCTGATCGTCACCGTGGCGGTGAACATCATGGCCAACTTCGTCGCCCCGGCCTTCGTGCTCAGCAACCTGGCCCCGCGCCACCTGAACTTCAAACGCGCCGGGCTGATCAGTGCCACCCTGGCCGTGCTGATTTTGCCGTGGAACCTGTACAACAGTCCGCTGGTGATCGTGTACTTCCTGTCCGGCCTGGGCGCGCTGCTGGGCCCGCTGTATGGCGTGATCATGGCCGACTACTGGCTGCTGCGCAAAGGCTGCATCAACGTGCCAGAGCTGTACACCGAGCACCCGACCGGCGCTTACCACTACAGCAAGGGCATCAACCTGCGCGCCGTGGCCGCTTTCGTACCGGCCGCGTTGCTGGCCATCGTTCTGGCCCTGATACCCAGTTTCCACAGCGTGGCGCCGTTCTCCTGGCTGATCGGTGCCGGCATCGCCGCCGCCCTGTACCTACTGATCGCACCACGCAACCGCCACTACCACGACGTCAGCGGCGAATGCATCGCCGTCGACCACAGCAGCCACTGACCGGGGAAAACTGCCCATGCGTATCCTGATTGCCAACGTCAACACCACCGAAGCCATCACCGAAGCCATTGCCGAGCAGGCCCGACTGGTAGCTGCGCCCGGCACCGAAATCATCGGCCTTACCCCTTGGTTCGGCGCCGAGTCGGTGGAAGGCAACTTCGAAAGCTACCTGGCCGCAATCGCAGTGATGGACCGCGTGCTGGCCTACGATGGCCCCTATGACGCCGTGATCCAGGCCGGTTACGGCGAGCACGGCCGCGAAGGCCTGCAGGAATTGCTGAACGTGCCGGTGGTGGACATCACCGATGCGGCGGCCAGTACCGCGATGTACCTGGGCCATGCCTACTCGGTGGTAACCACGCTGGACCGCACCGTGCCACTGATCGAAGACCGCCTGAAGCTTTCGGGCCTTTATGACCGCTGTGCGTCGGTACGGGCAAGTGGGCTGGCGGTGCTGGAACTGGAAGCCGACCCGCAGCGGGCCGTGGAGGCGATTGTCGAGCAGGCCGAACGCGCCGTGCGGGAAGACAAGGCTGAAGTGATTTGCCTGGGTTGCGGCGGCATGGCCGGGCTGGACGAGCAGATCCGCCAGCGCACCGGCGTGCCGGTGGTGGATGGCGTGAGCGCGGCGGTGACCATTGCCGAATCGCTGGTGCGCATGGGCCTGAGTACCTCCAAGGTGCGCACTTATGCCACGCCGCGGGCGAAGAAGGTGATCGGCTGGCCGATGCGGTTCGGCCACTAGTCCTTTACTTGCCAGTACCGGCCTCTTCGCGGGCACGCCCGCTCCCACAGGATAACCACAAGACTGAAGACTTAGGGATCCCTGTGGGAGCGGGCGTGCCCGCGAAGAGGCCGGTACAGTTCAACCCATCATCCGGGCCAACCGCTGCACTGCCACAGGCCATGACTAAAACCCTTATGTCGGGCAGCTATGTGCGCCGCCATTCAGGCCCTGGCGCACGTTGCGGCTGAGCAGGCTGGCCTTGCCGTCATGCCAGGTCAGGGTCAGTACGTAGAGGGTGTCGAAGTCATCGCCGCTCCAGTCCTCGGTGATCACTCGGTCTTCACCCAAAGCCTTGCCGGCCACAGTGTTGATCAGTTCCGGCAGGTAGCCGTGGGACCAGGCAGTGTAGATGGTCGCATTGCGGTATTTGTCGCTGAGCAACTCATCGGCCAGTTCGTCGGTGTCATTGGCGCCGTAGTCGATATTCACTGGCAAGCCGAGGCGTATGGCGCTGGGGGTGATGGTCATCAGCGGGCGGATGTAGCTATAGCTTTCGTCCTTGCTGCCTTCCTCGACATGCCGCGAAGGGTTGGCGGCAAACACATAGTCGGCATTCCCGAAACGCTCCGGCAGCAAGGTTGCCAGGTCCAGTGCGCGGTTGAGGCCCTGGCAGTTCAACTGGCCAAGGCCCTCGCCCGGTTTCTCTGCATGGCGCAGGAACACCAGGGTCTGGGTGCCATCCACCGGTTGAGCCCGGCTTTCGACAGCCTCCAGCGCCAGCGGCACGGCGACGACCGTGAGTGCCAGGCTCAGCAGCAAATGGCGGCGACGGCGGAAGAATGTTGGCAACTTCATCAAGGCAGGCTCGTGTGGCAGAGAAAATCGGGTAGACCCGCCACATCGCCCTCATCAGTCAAAGGGCGCCCTTGTAGTGAATGCCATCCTTGGCAACGAGTGAGGGTCAGAGTGCCCTGAACCCGTTTGGTTCCTTCCTGGAGGTGTATGCCGTTCCCTAGGCAAGGCCTAGGTTAGGGGATGGGTGTTGCTGAATTGTGTCCGTTCGTTCCTTGTCGCTCTCAGGAGTGACCGCTAGGGTGACCCTGCTGCTTCAACCAGAGAGGCTGTGTCGAGAATGGTTACATCGAAGACCTGTTCAATAACCTGCTTTGGGCCTTGATTCAAACTCCACGTGAAGAACACCAGAAAACCCAGCAAGAATACAAAGAGGATTGAGCCCACAAGGCTCTGCACCACACCCAACCAAAACCCTGGCTTGGCTTGCTTGATTTCGCTGCTTGCCTTGTCGGAATAGTACTGCTCAAGTTCCACTGCTTGCGCCGCAATCGAGGCATCTAGAAACCCCTGAGCCAGCTGGCTGGCTTGATTGCGGTAACCTTCGATCTGCGAAGGGCTGTTGCTTACATCGTGGAAATGTTCCAAATCTTCATCTCTCGGCTCTCGATCATGTTTTTCCTTGAAAGCCTGGATGAACTCGATTTTTTGCCTCTTGTACAACGAATAGGCAATGATACCGAGCGTGTCTTGCTCATTCTCCACGAGTACCGAGTAGATGTGGTTGTAACAGCCGTCAGCCATCGGGCTCTCACCCTTTGCGTAAGCGGGAGTAAGCAGCAGCGAATGCTGCCTTCAGTTCCGAGCGCGTTTTTCGGGTGTTGGTAACCACGCTCGTCAGTTCGCGCGGTAATGAAATTTCCATTCGCGCGCCTGATGCCACCAGCAACGCGTTTGCTTCGCGAACCACGCGTGATGAAAAATGCGATTTCATGGTAATGCTACCCTGCTCTCTCATAGAGACTGTAAGGTTAGCCGACCCTTAAAAGCGCCTCAATCAGGCGCCGGCCGACAGCGAGTGTAGTCCTTTTCCTCAATCATCCCGCGTCAGCACTTCCAGCAGTTCGATCTCAAAGGTCAAATCCGAGTTCGGCGGTATCGCCCCTACACTGCGCTCGCCATAGCCCAGCGATGCGGGTACCAGCAGCTTGCGCTTGCCGCCAACACGCATACCCATCAGGCCCTGGTCCCACCCCTTGATCACCCGACCGGTGCCGATCACGCACTGGAACGGCTTGCCGCGTGACCAGGACGAGTCGAACTCGCTGCCGTCGGCGAGCCAGCCGGTGTACTGGGTGGTGATCAGGGCGCCTTTGACGGCGGCTTTTCCTTCACCCTCGACCAGGTCGATGATCTGCAGTTCTTGGCTCACGGGCACACTCCAACGCTGGAAAACAAAGCCGCCCTTTTCTCAGGAATGCACCGGTTTGGCAAGTTCAGCTGGCATTTCATGATGGCGGGCCTGAGTCAACTGTTCTGCTCGAAGACCTCTTGGCCGGTCAGCTCTTTGGTCTGGTTGGCAAAACAGTACCAGGCCGGTTTCTGCTCGACGAAAATCTGCAGGTCGAACTCCCATTCCTGGTCACCGTCCAGCAGGCCTACCGGCACGGCATGGAAGTCGTTGGCCTTCAGCCGGTAATACAAGTGCGTGCCGCACTGGCCGCAAAACCCTCGCTGGGCCCAGTCGGACGAATCGTAGACACTAGGGGCACGTCCTTCGATCACTGGTGGCTGGCTGCAATGCACCACCAGCAACGGGCCGCCGGTCCACTTGCGGCACATGCTGCAATGGCAGGCGCTGATGTGGGTGTTGTCGACGGTGACCGTGAGCGTGGTGGCGCCGCACAGACAGGTGCCTTGTTTTTCCAGGGCCATGGCGGGCTCCTTCAGCAGAAGATGGGCAGGCAAGTATAGAAGAGCGCTTTTGTGGGGGCGGCCCGACCTGTCAGATGTATACAGTGCCGCGCAGGTACAACGCCGCCCGGCCACTGATGATCACCCGGCCGTTACCCGGCACCTCACATTGCAGTTGCCCTTTACGTGCACCACCTTGCTCGCAGCTCAGCACGCTTTTACCCAACCGCTCAGCCCACACCGGCGCCAGCGAGGTGTGTGCCGACCCGGTGACCGGGTCTTCATTCACGCCAACCCGAGGACCGAACCAACGGGTAACAAAATCAAAGCCACGCCCTGCCGCCGTCACGGCAATGCCGCGCACTTCGAAAGCCGACAGCGCAGCAAAGTCT
Source organism: Candidatus Pseudomonas phytovorans (assembly GCA_029202525.1). Classification (NCBI taxonomy): domain Bacteria; kingdom Pseudomonadati; phylum Pseudomonadota; class Gammaproteobacteria; order Pseudomonadales; family Pseudomonadaceae; genus Pseudomonas; species Candidatus Pseudomonas phytovorans. The sequence continues at coordinate 2,266,680 of CP119325.1, read as the reverse complement.
GGCTTCAGGGTGTCGAGCAGCGTTGCATCATCGATCACCACCACATAGTCGTCGCTACGGTACACCGCCTGTGCCCGGCTCAGGCCCAGCGCTTGCAGCAGGCCTGCCGGGGTTTCCACGGTGGCCGGTTGTTTGGCCGGGAAATCCATGGCCAGCAGCCCGTCAGTGCCACGGCTGACGCGCAATTCGCCACTGCGGGTGTTGAAGCGCAGCACCTGCGCCTGCTCACCCAGCTGCTCAAACAGCACATAGGCCGACGCCAGCGTAGCGTGGCCGCACAGGTCGACTTCCACCGTCGGGGTGAACCAGCGCAGGTCGAAGGTTTCGCCGTTGCGCACGAAATAGGCGGTTTCCGACAGGTTGTTTTCTTCGGCGATGCGCTGCAGGACATCGTCCGGCAGCCAGCTTTGCAGCGCGATCACAGCAGCCGGGTTACCACCGAACGGTTCAGCGGAAAAAGCATCGACCTGGAAGAGTTCAAGTTGCATGCACACACTCCTTGTAGCCCGGACGTAGCCGGGTTGATGTCTGGAAAAGGGTTACTGGTGCACCGGGGTCAATACGGGTTCACCGGCAAAGAACGCCTGCAGGTTTTGCAGCACCAAGGCCACGGTATCGCGCGCGGCCTCCGGCGACTGGCCAGCCACATGGGGCGTGAGCACAGTGTTAGCCAAGGCCTTGAGCGCATCAGGCACCTCTGGCTCGTCGTCGAACACGTCCAGCGCGGCGCCGGCCAGTTGGCCTTGTTGCAGGGCTGCCACCAGGGCGTCGGTGTCGACCACGCTGGCTCGGGCGATATTCACCAGATAGCCGTCGCTCCCCAGCGCCTTCAATACCTCAGCATCGACCAGGTGCTGGGTGTGGGCGCCTCCGGGAGTGGCCACAACCAGAATGTCGACGGCAGCGGCCAGGCGCAGCGGGCTGTCGTACCAGGTGTAAGGCACATCTGCGCGCGGCGTGCGGCTGTGATAGCTGACGGGCATGTCGAAGCCCAGGTTGGCACGCTTGGCAATGGCCTGCCCCACCGACCCCAGGCCAAGAATGCCCAGGCGCTTGCCACTCACCGAGGGGCTGATCACCCGGTTCCACTCGCCGCGACGGGTGCTGGCATCAGCACGGGGAATGTCGCGCAGCAGCGCCAGCAACAGGGCCAGGGTATGGTCGGCGACCGCGCTGGCATTGGCACCCGCGCCGTTGGTAACGGTGATGCCGCGAGCTGCGGCGGCACCCAGGTCGACTTGTTCGTAGCCGGCGCCGATCACGCAGATGATCTGCAGGTTGGGCAACGCATCGATTTCGGCGGCAGTCAGGCCCAGCGGGCCGCGCGTGAGCACGGCGTCGATTTCACCGGCGTGGCGCTGGATGGCGTCGACGCGCAATTGCGGTGAGGGGGCGCGGATCAGGTGGTAACCGGCCTGCTCCAGCATGGGCAGGTAATCGTTGACGGTTTCCACCAGTACCAGGACTGTCTTGCGCATGCCACCTCCTTATTATGAAGGGGCATTATGCGGAATGACCGTGCAATACAGTCAATGGGTAATTACGCGATCAACTGTACTGTATCGGTAGCCTGTTCCGGCCCTTTCGCGGGCAAGCCCGCTCCCACAGGTTCACCACAAGTCTTAGGTGCTGTGATTTCCCTGTGGGAGCGGGCGTGCCCGCGAAGGGGCCGGATCAGCAATATCCATTACTACTGCGCAAACGCCCGCCCTAACCCACCCGGCACACCGCTGCTGTCAGTCTCCTGCCACGGCCCAGTAGGGCTCAGCGACCAGCTCCAGCCATTGTCGAACCGGTAATAGGTACGCTGGCGATAAAAGGTGTTGGGCTGCTTCTCCAGTACATACACGCCCAGCTTGGGGTCCCAGTGGCTCGCCCCGCCAGGCGGTGGCGCAAAGCTGGCCGAGGTACGCGGCATCGGCTTGGGAATTGCCGCCGGCTTGCTCGGCTGGGTGGACGGCTGCCCACCCGGCAAGGGCTTGACCACCGGCCCTTGCGGCGGCACCCGCTCTATCGGTGGCTCGGGCTGCTCATACGGCTGCTGCACCGTACACGCAGACAAACCCAGGGCCAGGGTAATCAAGGTCAGGCGGACGGTGCTGTGCATGGCATTGCTCTCTTACTGGTCGGGGCTGTCGATGGTCAGGCGCTGGGTAGCCTGGGTGGCGCTGGGCAGTGGCGCACCCTGGCCAATCCATTCGCCGTGGGTAGGCTGGCCAGCGCGCGATACACGTGCAACCAGTTGGACTTCGGCAAATTGCGACAGTTTCATCTGCGGCATCATTGCGTCAGCATCGGACAACTCCACCTCGATCGGCAACTGCGCCACCGTCACCCGCTTGGCCGCCAACGGCATGGGCGGGCCATTGCTGGCCCGCGCGAAGATGAACACCGTATCCTCCGGTTTGACCTTGTCCTGCAACGCCGCCGCCAGTTCCACCCGCACTTTCAGGCGCGCCGCCACCGGCGCAGTCTCGCCAGACTGCGCTGGCGCGCCACCCAGGCGCTCGGCAGCTCGATCGATACCACCTTGCAGGGCCGCACGCGAAGCATCGCCTTCCGGCAACTGCGCCAGCAGGCGCTTCCAGTAATCGATGGCCTCCTGGTAACGCTCACCCTCAAAGGCAGCGATACCGCGCAGGCCCAGGCTTGTGACTTCATTGGGGTCTGCCTTCAGCGCTTCGTCAGTCAGGCCCTGCACCTGCGGGCTCCACTGCTTGTCAGCGGCAAAATACAAGGCTTGCGCCCACTGCCCCAACAGCTCTGGCTGGCGACCGGCCAAGGCTACGGCACGCTCGAAGGTGCGCGCAGCATCGGTCGGGCGCTGTTCGGCCATGTAGGCACGGCCCAGGAAATACATGGCCTCAGCCGACTCAGGCTGGGCCTGGACCACACGCTCGAGGCGCGCGGTCATTTCTTCCATCGACTTGGGCGCCTCGGCAAACTCCTGGGTCAGCTGCACCTTGTCGGCTGCACCAAAATGCAGGTAAAGCCCCAGCCCCATCAGCGGCACCAGCACCGCCGCCAACAGCGGCAAGGCCTTGCCCAGATGGCCCTCGCGCGGGGCGTCAGCGCCTTCGGTATCGGCCAGCAGCTCGCGGGCAGCTTCGTCACGGCCTTTGGTCAACTGCGCCTCATCGAGCACACCGGCAGCCTGCTGGGCAGCCAGTTCGGCAACGCGCTCCTGGTACAGGGCCACGTTCAGGGCGGTGCGGTCTTCTTCCTGCTGGCGACGACGGCCACGCAGGATCGGGATCAGCAAAAAGCTGAGGGCGGCGAGCAACAGAAGGCCCGCGCTAAGCCAGAATTCAATCATGGTTCTGTTCTTTTTCCAGCAGTTTGGCGAGACGCTCGCGTTCTTCGGCAGACAACTCGTTGGCGCCTTGTACGGCCGTGCCACGGCGCCGGCGCACAATCACCGCCAACACCACGAAACCACCGGCCAGCAGAATCCCCGGGCCGAACCACAACAGCCAGGTGCGCCCGCTGAGCGCTGGTTTGTAGCGCACAAAGTCGCCATAGCGGTCGACCATGAAATCGACGATCTGCTCGTTGTTCTTGCCCTCACCCAGCATGCGGAAGATTTCCCGACGCAGGTCGGCGGCAATCGGCGCGTTGGAGTCGGCGATGTCCTGGTTCTGGCACTTGGGGCAGCGCAGCTCCTTGGTCAACTGCTGGTAGCGCTCGCGCTCGGCGTCATCGCGGAACTGGTAAGTATCGATGGCCGCCTTGGCCACACCGGCCAGGCTCATGCCCAGGACGGCAGCTGCCAGCCAGCGCTTCATGGCTTGGCCTCATCGACCAGGCCCTGGTACAGCGGCGCCAGCTGCTCACGCCAGACGGTGGCATCGACAATGCCCACGTGCTTGTAGCGGATGATGCCCTTGGCATCGATCAGGAAAGTTTCCGGCGCGCCGTACACCCCAAGGTCCAGGCCCAGGTTGCCCTGCTCGTCACGGATGTCCAGCTGGTAGGGGTTGTGGAAGTCGGCCAGCCACTTCTGCGCTGCAGCGTTGTCGTCCTTGTAGTTGACCCCGTGTATCACCACCCCTTGCTGGGCCAGCTGGTTCAGGTACGGGTGTTCGACCTTGCACGAGGGGCACCAGGTGGCCCATACGTTGACCAACGCCGGGCGGCCGTGCAAATCGGCCTGGGTCAGGGTGCGGTCGCCCTGGGTCGAGGCCAGGGAAAACGCCGGGAACGGCTTGCCAATCATTGCCGAGGGCAGCTCGTCAGGCTTGAGGAACAGCCCTTTGTAGAGGAACACCGCCACCAGCAGGAACACTGCCAGGGGGACTACCATGATCCAACGCTTCATGCAGCTGCTCCAGACACGCCCAAGGCATCACGCACCCGGGTCTTGACCTTGACGCGGTAGCGCCGGTCCAGCGCCGCCAGCAAGCCGCCAAGGCCGGTCAGCAGCCCCCCCAGCCAGATCCAGCGGACGTAAGGTTTGATATGCACACGCACCGCCCAGGCGCCGTTCTCCAGCGGCTCGCCAAGGGCGACGTACAGGTCGCGGGTAAAGCCGGCGTCGATGCCGGCTTCGGTCATCATCGACTGCTGCACGGTGTACAGGCGCTTTTCAGGGTGCAAGGTAGTCACTTCACGCCCATCGCGGCTGACCACGACGGTACCCTTGTCGGAGATGAAGTTCGGCCCTTCAAAGTGCTTGGCGCCCTGGAACAGGAAGTGATATCCCCCCAGCTCAACGCTTTCGCCCGGGGCCATGCGCAGGTCGCGCTCGGCGCTGTTGTTGCTCGACAGCACCACGCCCAGCGCGCACACCGCCAGGCCCAGGTGGGCCAGCTGCATGCCCCAATAGCTGCGGCCAAGGCCCGGCAGGCCCCTCAGCAGGCCCTTGTGACGGGTTTTGTCGAGGATGTCGCGCAACCCGCCAAGTACCACCCAGGCAGCCAGGGCGAAGGCGGTGAGGGTCGGCCAGTCGAAGTCGTCGACAATGAAGCCGGCAACCGGGGCAAGGATGGCGCTGCCGATCAGTACCGGGGTCATCATGCTGACCAGCCATTTGCCTGGAGTGTCCTTCCAGCGCACTACCACGCCAAAGCTCATTACCACCATCAGCAGCGCCATCAGCGGCAGGAACAACGCGTCGAAGTACGGCGGGCCGACCGACAACTTGGCCCCGGTCAGTGCGTCAAGCACCAGCGGGTACAGGGTGCCGAGCAGAATCATCGAGGCCGCCACCACCAGCACGAGGTTGTTGGCCAGCAGCAGCGTTTCGCGCGACCACAGGGCGAAGCCGACCTGGCTCTTGACCACCGGTGCGCGCAGGGCGAACAGGGTGAGCGAACCACCGACCACGAACAACAGGAAGAACAGGATGAAAATGCCCCGCGACGGGTCGGCGGCAAACGCATGCACCGAGGTCAACACGCCGGAACGTACCAGGAAAGTACCCAGCAGGCTCAACGAGAACGCGGCAATTGCCAGCAGCACGGTCCAGCTCTTGAACACCCCACGCTTTTCGGTCACCGCCAGCGAGTGGATCAACGCCGTACCCACCAACCAAGGCATGAACGAGGCGTTTTCCACCGGGTCCCAGAACCACCAGCCGCCCCAGCCCAGCTCATAGTAGGCCCACCACGAACCCAGGGTGATGCCCACGCCAAGGAAGGCCCAGGCAACAATGGTCCACGGCCGCGACCAGCGCGCCCAGGCGGCGTCCAGGCGACCGCCAAGCAAGGCCGCGATGGCGAAGGCGAAGGCCACCGAGAATCCCACGTAGCCCATGTACAGCATCGGCGGGTGCACGATCAGGCCAAAGTCCTGCAGCAACGGGTTGAGGTCGCGCCCGTCGGTCGGCACCTGCGGCAGCAGGCGCTGGAACGGGTTGGAGGTAATGATCAGGAAGCTCAAAAAGCCCACGCTGATCATGCCCATCACCGCCAGCACGCGGGCCAGCATCACTTGCGGCAACTGGCGCGAGAACACCGACACGGCAAAGGTCCAGCCGCCGAGGATCAGCGCCCAAAGCAACAACGAGCCCTCGTGGGCGCCCCACACGGCACTGAACTTGTAGTACCAGGGCAATGCGCTGTTGGAGTTGCTGGCCACATAAGCGACCGAGAAGTTGTCGGTCATGAAGGCATGGGTCAGGCAGGCAAAGGCGAACGCCAGGAAGGCGAACTGCCCCCACGCCGCCGGCCGCGCCAGGCTCATCCACAGGCTGTCGCCACGCCAGGCGCCAAGCAGCGGCACACTGGCCTGCACGACGGCAAAGCAGATGGCCAGGATCATTGCCAACTGGCCCAGTTCAGGGATTACCAGTGCTGCGTTCATGGCTTGGCCTCCCCGCCCGCAGCGGCCTGGCCGCTTTCCCTCAGGGCTTTGGTGACTTCGGGCGGCATGTACTTCTCGTCGTGCTTGGCCAGCACTTCATCGGCCACCACTACGCCTTCGGCATTGACTTTGCCCAGGGCGACAATGCCCTGCCCCTCGCGGAACAGGTCCGGCAAGATGCCGCGGTAGGTGATTGCCACCGATTTGTTGAAATCGGTGACCACAAAGCGCACGTCCAGCGAGTCGGAAGAGCGCTGCACCGAGCCCTTCTCGACCATGCCGCCCGCGCGGATGCGGGTTTCCAGCGGCGCTTCGCCGTTGGCGATCTGGGTCGGGGTGTAGAACAGGTTGATGTTCTGCTGCAATGCGCTCAAGGCAAAGCCGACGGCAACACCGACGCCGACCAGGAGGCCGACGATGAGCAACAGGCGTTTCTTGCGCTGCGGATTCACTGGTTGTTCTCCCGGCGCAAACGGCGCGCCTCTTCTTGCAAGTAGCGACGGCGGGCCAGCAGCGGCACGGCGACATTCAGCGCCAGCACCGCCAGGCAGATGCCATAGGCAGACCACACATACAGGCCATGGTGGCCCATGGCGAGAAAGTCACCGAAGGTGGCAAAGCTCATTGTGCGGCCCTCCGCCCCAGGCTGTTCAACACTTCGTCCTTGACCCAACTGGCGCGTGCCTCGCGCTTGAGCACTTCAAGGCGCATGCGCAACAACAGCACAGCGCCGAAGAAGCAGTAGAAACCCAGCGCCGTGCACAGCAGCGGCAGCCACATTTCAGCGGGCATCGCCGGCTTTTCGGTAAGGGTGAAGGTGGCGCCCTGGTGCAGTGTGTTCCACCACTCGACCGAATACTTGATGATCGGGATGTTCACCACGCCAACAATCGCCAGCACTGCGCAGGCCTTGCCCGCACTGTCACGATTACTGATCGCCTGGCCCAGCGCAATGATGCCGAAGTACAGGAACAGCAGAATAAGCATGGACGTAAGGCGGGCATCCCAGACCCACCAGCTGCCCCAGGTCGGCTTGCCCCAGATGGCGCCAGTGACCAGCGCCACGGCGGTCATCCACGCGCCGATGGGTGCGGCGCATTGCAGGGCAACATCGGCCAGTTTCATCTTCCACACCAGCCCCACCACTCCGGCCACCGCCAGCAGCACATAGCAGGACTGCGCCAGCATCGCCGCCGGTACGTGGATGTAGATGATGCGGAAGCTATTACCTTGCTGGTAGTCCTGAGGGGCGAAGGCCAGCCCCCAGGTGATGCCGACCAGCAGCAGAAGCACGGCGGCGCCTGCCAGCCACGGCAGCATGCGGCCGCTGATGGCATAGAACCATTTCGGGGAGCCCAGCTTGTGGAACCACGTCCAGCTTATTTTCATCAGGGTGCATCCAGGGTATTTGCCGGGCTTGAGAGCCCAGGACTCGTTATTCGCCGACGCTGATCTTCAGGCCGGCCGCTATCGCAAAAGGTGCCAGGGTAACGGCCAGGGCCGTGAGGCTGGCAAGCCAGAGCAGGTAGCCGGTTGCGGGCATATTTTGCAACGCCGCTTGCAACGCACCACTGCCCAGGATCAATACAGGGATATACAACGGCAGAATCAGCAACGCCAGTAACAAACCACCGCGCTTCAGACCGACCGTCAGTGCCGCACCCACCGCACCCAACAAGCTCAATACCGGCGTACCCAAAAGCAGCGAGCCAAGCAGCACCGGCAGACAATGGCTCGGCAGGCCCAGCATCAACGCCAGCAGCGGCGCCAACAATACCAGCGCCAACCCGGAAAAGATCCAGTGCGCCAGCACCTTGGCCAGCACCAGTAGCGCCAGCGGGTGCGGCGACAGCACCCACTGCTCCAGCGAGCCGTCCTCGAAATCGCTGCGGAACAGGCCGTCCAGCGACAGTAATACCGCCAGCAACGCCGCGACCCAGACCAAACCTGGCGACAAGGTTTGCAACAATTGGCTTTCCGGGCCGACTGCCAGCGGGAACAACGCCACGACGATGGCGAAAAACACCAACGGGTTGGCCAGCTCGGCCGGGCGACGAAACAGCAGGCGCGCTTCGCGGCGCACCAACAGGATGAATACGCTCATGCCGCCCATTGCCCCAGGTTCAGTTCACGGTAACCGGAGGGCTTGCAGTCCAGCGTGTGGTGGGTAGTCAGCACCACGGTGCCACCCTGCTCGCAGTGGGCCGCCAGATGCGCTTCAAGCTGCGCCACGCCTTGCTTGTCCAGGGCGGTGAACGGTTCGTCAAGAATCCACAACGGCGGGCAGGCCAGGTGCAGCCGGGCCAGAGCCACACGGCGCTGCTGGCCTGCGGACAGCGTATGGCAGGGCACATCCTCGAAACCGCGCAGGCCTACGGCTGCCAGCGCCGCCCAGATCGCGTCGCGGCTGGCGGGTTGGTGCAGGGCACACAGCCAGGTGAGGTTCTCCTCAGCGGTGAGCAGGTCCTTGATGCCAGCGGCATGGCCAATCCACAACAGGATGCTGGCCAAGGCATGCCGCTGCTCGGCCAGCAGCTTGCCACCGAGCAGGATCTGCCCGTCGGTGGGTTGCATCAACCCGGCCAACAGGCGCAGCAGGCTGGTCTTGCCGCTGCCGTTGGGGCCGCTGATCTGCAGCATGTCGCCGGCGCCCAGCTCAAAATCGAGCTGTTCGAACAGCAGGCGCCAGTCGCGCTCGCAGGCCAGGCCTACGGCTTGGAGGTGAAGGGTCACGGTCTCGCCTTATCTTTGTAGGGCTTCAGGTCGGTGTTGCCTGCTTCGCGGGCTCGCCCGCTCCCACACGATTCTGCGCAGCTTTCGAGCCTTGCGCCGTACCTGTGGGAGCGGGCAAGCCCGCGAAGCAGGCAACACCGATCTCAAGCCCTTGTGTCTCAAGTCGCCCCGCACGCTGCCGTTATACTGGCAACGACGGGCGGTCGGCATTATTACACGCGCCACCGCGCTGCCAAGAGGGCGGGCTCCACAGGTTGTATACAATCATGACTGAAATCAATAGTCTCGGCGCACAAACCGCGATCAACAGCCAAGCCTTGAAGGCGGGCATGACCGGCGAACTGCTGCGCCTGATACAAGCACAGCCCGGTTTGCTGGCCCCCGGCGAGACCGCGCAGGTCGAAGTCATGTCGTTACGCCAGACGGGACAGAACTTTCAACTGGTGCTGCGGTTGATGCAGGCCAACGGCGTACAGACCCAGCTGCAGGCCAGCGCCAACCAGCCACTGCTCCCGGGTAGCCAGGTCACCGTCAGCCAGACCGAAAGCAACCGCCTGGCGATCATGCTGCAGCAGGTCAGCGCCAGCCAAGTCGCTACCCTCACCCGCCTGGACACCAGCAAGGTGCCGGTCGGGACCTTGCTGCAGGGCAAGGTCCTGACCAACCAGGCGCTGCTCCAGGCACCGGGCCAACCGGCTGTCTACCGGGCGCTGGTCAGCTTGATCAACAGCACCCAGGCCGGCGCTACCCTGAGCATCGACAGCCCACGCCCATTGGCCATCGGTAGCCTGCTCAGTGCGCTGGTACAGGGCGACCAGTCGTTGCGCTTCGTGCCGCTCAGTGGTCGACAGGACCAGCTGAACATTGCCCAGCAGCTGCTGACCCAGCAAAACCGCCAGGCCTCGCTGCCCGGGCTGCTCAACGCACTGCAACAGCTCACCCGCGACCCGGGCGTCGAGGGTGAACTGCGGGCCAGCGCCGAACGCCTGCTGGCCGGGCTGCCAGACGCACGGCAACTGGGCGATGCCAAGGGCGTGGCCCAGGCGCTGAACAACAGCGGGGCCTTCCTCGAAGCCAAGCTGCTAGGCGGATTCCCTGCCGGCGTCGCCACCGACCTCAAGGCGCACCTGCTGCGGTTGGTGGCCCAACCCCCGCCCAGCACGACCGGTGCCCCCAACCTGGCCCCCGCCAGCCTGGCCGTGACCATGCCGGCGCTGGCCCGCAGCGCCTTGGGCATGCTCGAACGGGTCAGCCCCAAGCCGCAGCCGGGGGCATTCCCGCTGCCCTCGCGCCTGCTCAAGGAAATCGAAGACGAAGGCGACCTGCAACAACTGCTGCGCCTGGCCGCCGCAGCCGTTTCACGCCTGCAGAGCCACGCCATGAGCAGCCTGCAGCAAACCGGCACGCTGGAAAACGGCAACCTGCAGACCACCTGGCAAACCGAGGTACCGGTCCGCCATGGTCAGGATTTCATCCCGCTGCAGGTCAAGCTGCAACGCGAAGAAACCCCACAACAGCAAGCCGACCGTCAACATGAAGCACAAGACCCACTGCAAGCCCTGTGGCGCATCGAGCTGGCCTTCGACCTGTCGCCGCTCGGCCCCATGCAGGTACAGGCGCAATTGAGCCAGGGCCGCCTGAGTGGGCAGCTGTGGGCCGAGCGTGAGCAAACTGCGCGGCTGATCGACACCCAGCTCGGCGCCCTGCGCGAACGCCTGCTGGCCCGCGGCCTGGATGTCGGTGACCTGGAATGCCATCCCGGTACGCCACCACAAGGCCCGCGCACCCGTGTAGAGCAACGCTGGGTGGATGAAAACGCATGAGTCAACAGCACACACGTCAGGCCATTGCCCTGAGCTACGACGGCCAACAGGCCCCTACCCTCAGCGCCAAGGGTGACGATGCGCTGGCCGAGGCCATCCTGGCCCTGGCCCGTGAGCACGAGATACCGATCTACGAGAACGCTGAACTGGTACGCCTGCTGGCACGCCTGGAGTTGGGCGAGCAGATCCCCGAAGCACTGTACCTGACCATTGCCGAAATCATTGCGTTTGCCTGGCAACTGCGTGGCAAAGTGCCTCCGGGCTTCGACGAGTCCCCTTTGCAGCCGCGCGACATCACACCTTCGCCGGCGGGCTTGCCTCCCCCTGGCAGTACTATGTAACACCACGCAAAACCTGCGCCCCTCAACCTGCAGCCCTCCATGCACCGAGGGCTAGCTGACCATGAACCACATTCCGCTCGAAAACCTGCCGCTGGTGCGCCAGGTTCTGCAAGACTTACCCCGCCCTGACCAACTGGCCCGGCAAAAATTGTCGAACTGGTTGCAACAGCAGCTCCTGCAAGACGACCCGCTGGAAATCGATGTCGTTACCTTCCACTACCGGGTCATGCCCGCAACCGAAAGCACCGGCCCCGCCCATGAGGTGGCGGTGATCGCTCAGAAAATGAACCTGGTCGAGGCTTTGCTGAATAACTGGCAAGGCGAAAGCGCTGCGGGTTACGACGGCTTTCACTATGGGGACTGGGCGGGTATCGCCCCCAAGGGCAACCTCACCTTGGTCAAACATCTGGAGCCCTTGAGCGTCCTGTCCAACGCTGAGCCGTACATGGTCTTCAACGGTCTTTACCGACGCAGCCAACCGCCTCGCTATGCGCCGGACAACCGCCTGCCGGTTCGTGCAGAAGATTTTCAGATTTATATCTGGAGCCTGCATTTTCACCAAGGCTTCAAGGCAAGCCTTGATGGCTACTGGGCCAAACGCCAGCCGATCTACCAGCAAGCTCTGCGCATTGCCTTCATCGCCGCCTGCAATCAGCAACTGTTGCAGGGCAGCCTTTCCGAGCAGGCCCGCCGGCTCGCCTGGCGGGCGGCAGGCCTGCTGCCATTGGGCAATACCGAGCTGTCGATGCTCAATGTCTATGGTTACACGTCGACCAGTATCTTGCAGATCAGCGAGGGCACCCAAGGCCGCGTGCTGCTTTACATCCCAGGCAATACCGCGCCGTTTCACGAGTTCGACGGTGCTGCAAGTATGAAGCGATGGTTCGCCACGCAATGTCAGACGCCAGAAAAACGCAGCCAGCTGCTTGACCATTTCGCCCGTGCAGACTGGCCAGACGGCCTGGACTTCAGCGGCCTGGAGACAGCCCTGCAAGGCTTGGGCAAGTATCCAGAGGCACACCGCTTCGGTAGCAATCACCCAGGCTTCGCCACCAGTGGCTTTTGGGACCCCCAGGCCTATATCAACTACCGCCCCGAACGCTACTGCTCACCCATCACCGGTGAGCTGTTCGAATACCTGAGCTTGCGCCAGAAACAGCGCACCTATGCCGACGCCGAAAGCCAGATCATCAGCAACCACGACATCGACAAGACCCGCTGGAAATCATACTTGAGCGTGGTCACTGTCATCCTTGCGCCGTTGGTGATGGTATTTCCCCAACTCTCACCACTGTTGGTGGCCGGCGGCCTGGCGCAATTTAGCCTGGGGCTGGATCAGGCAATCAATGGCAAAAGCCTGGAAGCGAAGAGCCAGGGCGTCGGTGAGCAAACATTCGGCCTGCTCAATGCCGTGATACCGCTGGGCAGCCACCTTGCCCTCCCAGGCGGGATCTACCGCTATGTCAGGTCTGGATTTTTCACGCCTTCACGCTTGCCTGAAGTGCTGCAGGCACCGTTCGGCGCTGCACCGGTCGCATCGCCGTCCAGTTTGGCAGAGCAAGTGTTTCACGAGCCCCCGGTACTCTCGTCCCCCACCAGCATCGCCGTGTCTACCCACGTGGACGAAAACCTGCAGCACCATTTCGTGGCGCGGTTACAGACCGCACAGGGCACCGTCGATGAACCCGTGGAATACGAGTTCAGCACCAACAGTTTCATACGCAGCCGCGATAACGGCATGCTCAGCCCGCTGCGCTGGCGAGCCGACAATCAAAACAGCAAAGCACTGGCCCAGAGGACCACGCGTGAGGTGGTCACACACTCGCAGCGCATGGCAACCCTGCAAGCGTTGGGGATCGATGTACAGCTGCCGATCGACTATGCCCCCTTCGAGCACCTGCAAACCCGTGCCATTCCCAAGGTGGTCAGCAGTATCTGGCTCGGAGACCAGCCTGTCTTCGGCCCATTTCTCGAGGCGCTGGCGCATAACGCTCGGGTACTGCGCCACAGCAGCTACCGTTTCCAGATCTACCTTTCCCGCGAGCACCGCGCCAGTTACCTGCTGAACCTCGACACCTTGCGCACCCAGGCCGAAGGTGCGCTACTGATACCGCTCGAGGATCAGGACTTCTATCGGGTTTTCGAGCAGTCCCCCTATTTTGCGCAGTACCAGGCCGCACTGAACAGCGACTTCCCCAATCCTGCCTCGGCGTGCGATATCTTGCGCTACCGGTTGCTCCACCACGTGGGTGGTTTGTACCTGGATGCCGATGACCAACTGCTCGTCGCCGGCAGAGGTGAAGCTGCGCCGCCGCTGGCAAGGCTTGAACTCAACACGACAGCCAATGGCCTGTTGCTGGCGCCACCGGTCTCCAATGAGCAATTGGGCATGTTCATCCAGTACAACAACAGCATGATCGGCAGCCACCCAGGCAACCCCACGCTCGATGCCCTTTCCCAGGAAATCATGCGCCGCTTCAGCGTGGTTCCGGACTTCTACACCCGTTACCCGGATGCCTTGCTGCAACCGGCATTATTCAGCCGTTATGCGCGTCGTCTGAGCTTACTGAGCGGCCCGGCCGTGTTCAACGCCGTGATCGATGAGCATCTACCGCTGCTCAAACAGCTACGCGAGTTGTGCAAAATGCTGGCGAGCCCCATCCACGATCTGCATGCAACGCTTGACCTCAGCCGCTTCAGCCAGCTCATGCGCGAACAGGTGCCACTGGATCGGGTCGCACGCATTGGCAGCGCCCACAGCTGGGCAAGCTGACCACGGTTCGGGTAGTAACCCTGTACAACACTCCGAGCGATCTACCCCGCTACTGTGCCACCTCACTTCTCCACACAGGTAGATCCTCATGGCCTCCACGCTTGTGAACAACGCGGGCAAACAATTCGTCCGCAACCACCTGCAGCACATTCCACGGCCTGACCAGCAAGCACTCAACGCCATTGATGAATGGGCCAGGCAGCAAGGTTACGACCTGGACCCTGAGCAGACTGAGGTGGTCACCCTGCACTACCGTGGCAACGAAGCATTCGTTGCCCGACGGCTTTCACTCACTCAGGCCGTACTCTGCGATTGGCAAGGTGAAACCGACAAGAACCTGATCGGTCAGTTGTTCCCTGGGCACTGGGCGGGCACGCTTCCAGATGGCCAACTGACTGTGGTCGAGCACCTGCCTGAGCCGGCCTGGTATGACAACAGCGCCCCCTTTTCGGTATTCAACGGCCTGTTCCGCAGAACCAGTCCAGCCCGCTACGACAGCACCACACACATCCCGTGTGGATGTCGAGGCGATGCAGCAGTTCATCTGGCATCTGGACTTTCACGCCCGCTTCGTTGCCATGCTGGACACTTACTGGGAACAAGCGACGGACTCTCACCGGCAAGCTCAGCAATTAAGCTTCATTGCCGCCTGCAACAAGCAGGTCGAGGAAGGCTCGCTCAGCGAGGCCGGTCGCCAGCTGGCCTGGCAAGCGGCCGGTCTCATGCCAGCATCCGCTGGCCTGCAGATACGGCCCTTGAATCTATATGGCTACGCCGCCACCGACCTGTTTCACATCACTGACACGGCACAGTCACACGTACTGCTCTACCTGCCGGGCAATGCATCGCCCTTGCACGTCTTCGACAGCATGGCGGCCATGCAGGCCTGGTTCGCCGAACAGTGCCGCACACCGGAAAAACGCCTGAGCCTGCGTCAGTATTTCAAACTGGCAGATACCCCTGATGGCCTGGAGTTCAGTGGGCTGGATACCGCGCTGGAAGGGCTTGGTGTGTACCCGGCCTTCCATACGCGCTCACCCGACCGCCCAGGTTTTACGGTCGATGGCCCTTGGTCCCCCAGCGAGTATGTGAACTATCGGGCCGACAAATACAGCCCATTACTCACCGGCGACCTGTTCACCACCCTCACCCAGCGCCAGCGCGAACGCAGCTATGCCGACGCCGATTTCATCATCACCAGCGACGCGCAAGTGACCAAGGCACGCTGGCGCGGCTACCTGGTGACGTCGCTCAACCTGCTGGCACCGCTGGCCCTGGTGGTACCTGAACTGATACCGCTGCTGGCTATTGGCGGCGTAGCGCAGTTTGGCCTGGGGATCGATCAGGCAGTCAACGGCAAGACGCTGGAGGACAAGGCCGAGGGCGTGGGCAACATCGCATTCGGCCTGCTCAATGCCGCCCCCTTGGCCTTGTTGCCAGCGGCCCGCCCGCGCATGTTCTTCCCTGGCAAAAGCGCGCGATTCATCATACCCACGCGCCTGAACGAGCAGTGGGGCTACCCGCTGAGCCCCAACAGCCCTCCCCGGCTCCCTGAAGAGATATTGGCAGACTTCTTCGTGCCTCCAGAGCCACCCGTGGCCGCCGGACGGATACCCAGAGGCACATTGAATCGTGCAACAGGTACCAACGCGCTGTTGGCTCTCAAGGACGGCCACGAAGTCGAAATACTCTACGACACTGAAAACGATGCCTTCATCCTCAAAGAGGATGCCAACGAGGTGCTGCCAGACTATTTCCAGGTAACCGCGGGCACTCGCGACCTGTATGTGGTCAACCCGGCCACGCGGGGGGCCAGCAATGCAATGCGGATGTACACACTGCGTAACCTGGGTGTCGACCTGCAACTGCCAGTCAACGTGCCGTTGGTCGACAGCGCGCAAGTTTCACCGCTGCCGAAGAAAATCCTCAGCATCTGGGTGGGCAATAAAAGCATCCCCGATGAGCTGGTGGAGAACATCGCCATCAATGCCAGACGCCTTCAGGGCACGGGCTTCAGCTATGAGTTCTACCTGTCGAAGTCCAACCCTAAAGCGTTCATGAAAAACCGGGCAAAGCTGACCGCTGCGTCGAACGTTCAGGTTAAAACGCTGGAAGAGCAGCACTTCTACGCAGCCTTCGAGCAAAGCGACTCTTATCATCAGTACCGGCAGGCCTTGGACAGTAACGGGGCGAACTTCGCGTCTGCCTCCGATGTCTTGCGCTACCCACTACTCGATTCGGAAGGCGGCATCTACATGGACGTCGACGACACGCTGCGTAGCTTCGAGGACAACCCCGACAACTTCGCCATGATCAGCTCGGTAGCCTTGAAAACCACGCCCGATGGTCTGGTCCTCGGCAGCCCGGTGAATAACGAACTGCTGGATATGCATTGTGACTACAACAGCAACATGATTGGTAGCCATGCCAACAACCCGACCCTGCGCGCGATTTCTGCAGAAATGGACGCACGCTACCGCAGCAACCTGTCGTTCTACGACATCAGGCCGTTGGCCGGCACCCACGGTTACGAGGCCTACGCCCGGGAAATGAGCAGGATGACCGGGCCAGGGCTGCTGAATGACATGGTTGCCCGGCATCTGCCCAGGCTCCAGTTCCTGCGACAACTGAGCAAGCTGGAGTCCATCCCAGAGACCGTTTATCGCTCCCTCACAGCAGACCTGGTCCTGCCTGTGTCCCAGGCGCGCAACATCGACCAGGCGCTGGGTAGCGTAGTGAATATCGGCAACTACCACTCGTGGGGCAAGCCCTGACCAAAGCCGGGCGACTTGCGTCGCCCGTTTCATCAACCGCTGCGGTGCAGCTTGCTCATCAGCTCAGCCTCGGCCTGGGTCAGGCCGCAGCTTTCGGTCAGTTCGGCAACGCTGGCGCCCATGCCCACCAGCTTGGCGGCCTGGCTGAAGGTGACGTTGCTGGGGTCACGCTGCTCCAGTTGCTGGATCTTGTCAGTCAGCGGCGCCACCGTCACGCTCAGCTCGTGCAGGGCCTCGCCCATGCGCACGGTACCGTTCTGGTAGTCGTCCAGGCGCTTGGCCAGGTCCTTGATGCGCTGGTCACGCAGGGCATCGCCCTCGGCCTGCTGCGCGGCCAGCTCGCGCTGGCGCTTGCTGTAGTTGAGGAAAAACCACAGGCTCAGCGCCCAGACCAGCGCCAGGAAGATGACAGCAACCTGTAGGATCAACTCAGATGTTCTCCAGCTCGGACCACTCTTCCTCGGTCATCATCTTGTCCAGCTCGACCAGGATCAGCAGTTCGCCATTCTTGTTGCACACGCCCTGGATGAACTTGGCCGACTCTTCGTTGCCAACATTCGGTGCTGTCTCGATCTCGGACTGACGCAGGTACACCACCTCGGCCACGCTATCGACCAGGATGCCGACCACTTGCTTGTCGGCTTCAATAATGACGATCCGGGTGTTGTCGGTGACTTCGGTCGGCATCAGGCCAAAACGCTGGCGGGTGTCTATCACCGTCACCACGTTGCCGCGCAGGTTGATGATACCCAGCACGTAGCTTGGCGCACCCGGCACCGGTGCGATCTCGGTGTAGCGCAGCACTTCCTGTACTTGCATCACGTTGATGCCGTAGGACTCGTTGTCCAGACGGAAGGTTACCCACTGCAGGATCGGATCTTCGGAACCTTGTGCAGACGACTTTTTCATTCCCCTACCCTCAAAATCCGCCATTGGCGGTGTGTTCGGTGTCATTTCTGTTTGGCATGCATCTGCTTGACCGCGCCGCTGGCGATCAACTCGGCCAGTGCGGCGACGTCGAGCAGTGCACACATGTGTTCAATCACCGTGCCGGCCAGCCACGGGCGCTGGCCACGCTGGCTACGCCACTTGATCTCGGACGGGTCCAGGCGCAACGAGCGGCTGACCTGGTGCACGGCCAGCCCCCATTCGTAGCCCTGCACGGAAATCACGTAATTCAGGCCTTGACGAAAATCGTCGCGGTAGCGGTCGGGCATGACCCAACGCGCGGTGTCCAGCACCTTGAGGTTGCCGGCCTGGCAGGTCAGGATCCCCAGAAACCAGTCGGGCTGGCCGAACAGCGGCGTCAGTTCCTGACCGGCCAGGTTGTAAATCGAGCCCAGGCACACCAATGGCACCGCCAGGGTCAGGCCGGCGACGTCGAACAACAGGCATTCGAACGGTTCGGCCGCCCACACCGGGCGGCCGTCGACGGTGGCCGGGGGCACCGGCAGGCTGGGCGCCGGCAGGTGCACATCGACCAGTGGTACTGCGGGTTGCACGGTCTGCTCTTCGACCAGCTCCGGAATGACGGCCTCGGCGATCACCTGCTGCTCGACCACCGCCACCACCGGTGCTTCTACCGGCATCACACTGGGCAGCACTGCCAGCCTGGGTTCGGCGAACGGCCGCGGGGCAAGGCTGGCGGGGGCTTCGGCTGGCACCGGTCGGGCCGGCTGGCGGGCATCACGCGCCTGCTCCTCGCGAACCGCCTCGGCGAATTCGTCCGGCGCGGCAGGCGGCTCGAAGATGTCTTCGGCTTCGGTAGCCTCCTGCAGCAGGCCGTCGAGGTACGACTGCAGGGCCATCTGCGGCCGGGTGCTGGTTTGTCGGGTCTGGGTCATCAGGCCACCTGCACTGCAGTCTTGTAGGTCAGCAGGTGCTTGAGCAGCGCCCGGTATGCGATCAGCCCGCGGCTCTTGTTATCGAACTGCGAAGGTGTGACACCCTTGCGGCTGGCGTCGCGCAGGCGCGTGTCGACCGGGATGTAGCCCTGCCACACCTGTTGCCCATAACTGTCGCGCAGCTGCTTGAGCGTGCCCAGCGACGCCTGGGTACGGCGGTCGAACAGGGTTGGCACGATCTGGTACGGCAGCGCTTGCTTGCGTGAGCGGTTGACCATGGCCAAGGTGCCGACCATACGCTCCAGGCCCTTGACCGCAAGGAACTCGGTCTGCACCGGGATCACCAGCTGCTGGCTGGCAGCCAGGGCATTGACCATCAGCACTCCCAGCAAGGGCGGGCTGTCGATCAGGGCAAAGTCGAAATCCTGCCACAGCTGCGCCAGACTCTTGGCGATCACCAGGCCCAGGCCATTCTGCCCGGGCGACTGGCGCTCGAGCACCGCCAATGCGGTGCTCGACGGCAACAGTGAAATACGCTCGTCACTGGTGGGCAGCAGCAACTGCCCGGGCAAACCCTCGGGCACCATCCCCTTGTGCAGGAACAGGTCGTAGCAGCTGTGTTCCAGCGCATCGGGGTTGTGCCCGAAGTAGCTGGTCATCGAACCATGCGGATCGAGGTCGACGACGACCACGCGCTTGCCTGCCTCGGCCAGCAGGCCAGCCAGGGCAATGGTTGTGGTGGTCTTGCCGACGCCACCTTTTTGATTGGCTACTGCCCAGACTCTCATCAAGCAAACTCTATCTATTGATCTGAAAGCTTGCACGGTCCTTGTGGGAGCGGGCATGCCCGCGAACACCGGCGAAGCCGGTGCCATTCACCGCGTCGCTTGCTTCGCGGCGGTTCGACGCCTGGACTCGCCCGCTCCCACAGGAGACGGCGTCACATTCAAAACTGTGCTTGTGTCAGTGCCGGAGAATTGACGAATCACTGCCCCGCCACCGTTGCTGGTGTTGCCGGTGCACTTTGTGTGCCAGCCCTGCGCAATGCGGCATCCGGCGTAGCCTGGGCACTGCCCGTGCCGGTCAGGCTGCGGCGCACTTCAAGGTTACGGGAAATCACAAGCACCACCCGGCGGTTACGCGCGCGACCGTCGGCGGTGTCATTGCCGGCCACCGGCTGGTACTCGCCATAGCCCACCGAGGCCATGCGCGCCGGATTTACCCCTTCCATGGCCAGCAAGCGTACGATGCTCGCCGCCCGTGCCGACGACAGCTCCCAGTTGGTCGGGTACTGTGCAGTGCGGATAGGCAGGTTGTCGGTAAAGCCTTCGACATGCACCGGGTTGGCGAACGGTTTGAGGATGTTCGCCACCTTCTCGATGATGGCAAACGCCTTGTCGCTGGGCATGGCATCGCCACTGCCGAACAGCAGCGACGAGTTCAGCTCGATCTCGATCCACAACTCATTGCCGCGCACGGTCATCTGGTTGCTGTTGATCAGGTCGCCAAAGGCATCGCGCACGTCATCGCTGATGGTTTTCAGCGGGTCGACATTGGTCGCTGACAAGCCCGCCTCTGTCTGTTCGCTGTCTTTGACCAGTGGCTCTGCCGGGCGCACGCTCAACGGTTGCTCGTCGCCGATAGGGATCGGTTTCATGCTGCGATCAGGGTCATTGAACACCCCGATCAACGCCTGGGAAATGACTTTGTACTTGCCCTCGTTGATCGAGGAAATCGAGTACATCACCACAAAAAAGGCGAACAGCAAGGTGATGAAGTCGGCGTACGACACCAGCCAGCGTTCGTGGTTTTCGTGTTCCTCGGTATGGCGACGGCGACGCATGGGTTACTCCATGAAGCCTTGCAGCTTCAACTCGATCGAGCGCGGGTTCTCACCCTCGGCAATCGACAGCAAGCCTTCAAGCAGCATCTCGCGGTAGCGCGACTGGCGCATCACGTTGGCCTTGAGCTTGCTGGCGATCGGCAGCAGGATCAGGTTGGCGCTGGCCACGCCGTAAATGGTGGCGACAAAGGCCACGGCAATGCCGTTGCCCAGCTGCGACGGGTCGGCCAGGTTGCCCATCACGTGGATCAGGCCCATCACAGCACCGATGATGCCGATGGTCGGCGCGTAGCCGCCCATGCTCTCGAACACCTTGGCCGCCTGGATGTCACGGCTTTCCTGGGTCAGAAAGTCGACTTCAAGGATGCTGCGGATGGCTTCTGGCTCGGCGCCGTCCACCAGTAACTGCAGGCCCTTGCGCGCATAGGGGTCGGGTTCGCTGTCGGCGACGCCTTCCAGACCAAGCAGGCCTTCCTTGCGCGCGGTCAGGCTCCAGCTCACCACGCGGTCGATGCCGCCCGCCAGGTCTACCCGCGGCGGGAACAGGATCCAGCGCAGAATCTGCAAGGCGCGCTTGAAGGAGGACAACGGCGACTGCAACAAGGCTGCCGCCAGGGTGCCACCCAGCACAATCAGCGCCGCCGGGCCGTTGACCAGAGCGCCGACATGGCCACCTTCAAGGAAGTTGCCTCCGACAATGGCGACAAAGGCGAGAATCAGGCCGATCAGGCTGAGGACGTCCATCAGACGCAGGCCTCTACCAGGTGCTTGCCGATTTCGTCCAGGCTGTACACCGCGTCGGCCAGGTTGGCCTTGACGATGGCCATGGGCATGCCATAGATCACGCAGCTGGCTTCATCCTGGGCCCACACGGTACTGCCGCCCTGCTTGAGCAGGCGCGCACCTTCACGGCCATCGGCGCCCATGCCGGTGAGCACCACCGACAGCACCTTGTCGCCGTACGACTTCGCTGCCGAGCCAAAGGTGATGTCCACGCACGGCTTGTAGTTCAGGCGTTCGTCACCGGGCAGGATCTTCACCGTACCACGGCCGTCGATCATCATCTGCTTGCCGCCAGGGGCCAGCAGGGCCAAGCCTGGGCGCAACACGTCACCGTCCTCGGCTTCCTTCACGTTGATGCGGCACAGCTTGTCCAGGCGTTCGGCAAAGGCCTTGGTGAACGCCGCCGGCATGTGCTGGATCAGCACAATCGGCGCCGGGAAGTTGGCCGGCAGCTGGGTCAACACCCGCTGCAGGGCGACCGGGCCGCCTGTGGAGGTGCCTATGGCCACCAGCTTGTAGGGCTTGCGCTTGGGGGCTGGCGAGTGTGACGGCGCCGGAGCCGCTGCACGGGCCGGCGCCGCAGGGCGGGCAGGCGCAGGGCTGGTAAAACTGCTGGCGGGTGCAGGGCTGCTGGCAGGCACAGGCGCGGCGACCGGCGCCGGCCTGGCATAGCTGCCAAGGCGACGGTTGCTGCGCGAAATGGTATGCACCTTCTCGCACAGCATCTGTTTGACCTTGTCGGGGTTACGCGAAATGTCCTCGAAGTTTTTCGGCAGGTAATCCACCGCACCGGCATCCAGCGCGTCGAGGGTGACGCGAGCGCCTTCGTGGGTCAGCGAGGAGAACATCAACACCGGCGTCGGGCAACGTTGCATGATGTGCCGCACTGCGGTGATGCCGTCCATCATGGGCATTTCGTAGTCCATGGTGATGACATCGGGCTTGAGCGCCAGCGCCTGGTCGATTGCTTCCTTGCCATTGGTCGCGGTACCCACTACCTGGATCGTCGGATCCGCCGAGAGGATTTCCGAGACGCGGCGGCGGAAGAAACCGGAATCATCCACCACCAGGACCTTGACTGCCATAAACACTCCATTAGGCGGCGCAACCCGCCAGGGTGCGCCACCGAAATCAAATACGCCGCGCGGCGTAACGCTTGAGCATGCTCGGGACGTCGAGAATCAACGCAATGCGACCGTCACCGGTGATGGTGGCCCCGGACATGCCCGGGGTGCCCTGCAGCATCTTGCCCAGCGGCTTGATTACCACTTCTTCCTGGCCAACCAGTTGATCGACGACAAAGCCGATGCGTTGCGTGCCGACCGACAGGATCACCACGTGGCCTTCGTGCTGCTCTTCGTGCACCTGGCCCTGTACCAGCCAGCGCTTGAGGTAGAACAGCGGCAGCGCCTTGTCGCGCACGATCACCACTTCCTGGCCGTCGACCACGTTGGTGCGCGACAGGTCGAGATGGAAGATCTCGTTGACGTTGACCAGCGGGAAGGCGAACGCCTGGTTGCCCAGCATCACCATCAGGGTGGGCATGATCGCCAGGGTCAGTGGCACCTTGATGACGATCTTCGAGCCCTGGCCCTTGGCCGAGTAGATGTTGATCGAACCGTTGAGCTGGGAGATCTTGGTTTTCACCACGTCCATGCCCACGCCACGGCCAGACACATCGGAGATCTCGGTCTTGGTCGAGAAGCCCGGGGCGAAGATCAGGTTGTAGCAGTCCGATTCGCTCAGGCGGTCAGCGGCATCCTTGTCCATCAGGCCTTTTTCCACGGCCTTGGCGCGCAGGATGTTCGGGTCCATGCCCTTGCCGTCGTCAGAGATCGACAGCAGGATGTGGTCACCTTCCTGTTCGGCCGACAGCACTACGCGGCCGGTGCGGGCCTTGCCCGAAGCGTCACGCTCATCGGGCATCTCGATACCATGGTCGACAGCGTTGCGCACCAGGTGCACCAACGGGTCGGCCAGGGCCTCGACCAGGTTCTTGTCCAGGTCGGTCTCTTCGCCTACCAGCTCCAGGTTGATCTCTTTCTTCAGCTGGCGGGCAAGGTCGCGCACCAGCCGCGGGAAGCGGCCGAACACTTTCTTGATCGGCTGCATGCGGGTTTTCATCACCGCCGTCTGCAGGTCGGCTGTGACCACGTCGAGGTTGGACACGGCCTTGGACATGGCCTCGTCGCCGCTGTTCAGGCCCAGGCGCACCAGGCGGTTACGCACCAGCACCAGCTCGCCGACCATGTTCATGATTTCGTCCAGGCGCGCAGTGTCGACGCGAACGGTGGTTTCCGCTTCGCTGGCGGCATGCTTCTCTGCGACCGGAGCTGGCGCACGGGGAGCCGGCGCAGGCTTGCTGGCGGCAGCAGCCACCGGGGCAACAGCGGCCGGCCGGGCCAGCGGCTGGCTCTCGACCTGGGCAGGCGCTTGCACCTTGGCAGCAGCAGGGGCCTCGACCGCCGCAACATCGCCACCAAACTTGCCTTTGCCATGCAACTGGTCCAGCAGGGCCTCGAACTCGTGCTCGCTGATTTCGTCGCTGGTAGCGCTGCTTTCAACTGCGACCGGTGCCGGCGCTTTGCCAGCAGGCAAGACATCGGCCTGGAACGTGCCCTTGCCATGCAACTGGTCGAGCAACGACTCGAATTCTTCGTCGGTAATTTCGTCGCTCACTGCCTCCGCAGGCACGGCGACCGGCTGTACCGCAGCTTCGACACTGAACTGGCCTTTGCCGTGCAGCTGGTCGAGCAGCGACTCGAACTCGGCGTCAGTGATTTCGTCACCTTGGCCACTGGCAGTCTCGCCCTGCATTTGCTCGTCGACCGCGGCTTGCGCCTTGACCGCATCGAGCGAATCGAGCAGCTGTTCAAACTCGCTATCGGTAATGTCCTGGTCATCGGCAGGTGCCACGGCCGCAACAGCCGCCTCGGCTACCGGTGCCACAGCGACAGGCGCTTGGGCAACCTCGGCAGCACCGGGTTCGGCCAGACGCGACAGGGCCGCCAGCAGTTCAGGGGTGGCCGGGGTGACGTCGGTGCGCTCGCGCACCTGGCCAAACATGCTGTTGACGGTATCCAGTGCCTCAAGCACCACGTCCATCAGTTCGGCGTCGACCCGGCGCTCACCTTTGCGCAGGATGTCGAAGACGTTCTCGGCGATATGGCAGCACTCCACCAGCTCGTTCAGCTGGAGGAAGCCGGCGCCCCCTTTTACAGTGTGGAAACCGCGAAAGATCGCATTGAGCAGGTCGGCATCATCGGGTCGGCTTTCCAGCTCGACCAGTTGCTCGGACAGTAGCTCAAGAATTTCGCCGGCTTCTACCAGGAAATCCTGAAGGATTTCTTCATCGGCGCCGAAGCTCATCAAACGTGCTCCTTAAAAACCCAGGCTGGACAACAGATCATCGACATCGTCCTGACCGGACACAACGTCTTCACGCTTATCGGCATGAATCTGCGGACCTTCACCCCGAGTCGGATGTTTTTCTGCATCTTTTTCTGCGCGCAGTTGATCGTGGTCATGCTGGATACCGGCAAAGCGGTCGACCTGGCTGGCCATCAGCACCAGTTTCAGCAGGTTGCTTTCCACCTCGGTCACCAGTGTGGTGACGCGTTTGATCACCTGGCCGGTCAGGTCCTGATAGTCCTGGGCCAGCAGAATGTCGTTGAGGTGGCCGGCGACCTTGCGGTTGCCTGCGGCGCTGTGCGTCAGGAAACTGTCGACGCGCTTGACCAGATCACGAAACTCCGGCGCTGCCACTTCGCGGCGCATGAAGCGCTGCCAGTCGGTGCTCAGGGCCTTGGCTTCGCTGGCCAGGTCGTTGAGCACCGGGGTGCTTTCTTCGACCAGGTCCATGGTGCGGTTGGCGGCGCCCTCGGTCAGCTTGACCACATACGACAGGCGCTCGGTGGCATCGGTAATCTGCGACACCTCCTCGGCCTGCGGTATGGTCGGGTCAATCTGGAAGCTGACAATGGCGCTGTGCAGCTCGCGCGTCAGCTTGCCGACTTCCTGATACAGGCCGCGATCGCGGGTCTGGTTCAGCTCGTGAATCAGCTGCACCGCTTCGCCGAAACGGCCCCGCTCCAGGCTTTCGACCAACTCCTGGGCATGCTTCTTCAGGGTCGATTCGAACTCGCCCAAAGACGTTTGTGATGAATCCATGGCGCGCCCCCTGACGTGACTCAGCCGTTGACGCGTTCGAAGATCTTCTCGATCTTTTCTTTGAGCACCTGAGCGGTGAACGGCTTGACCACATAACCATTGACGCCGGCCTGGGCCGCTTCGATGATCTGGTCGCGCTTGGCTTCAGCGGTCACCATCAATACTGGCAAGGTCTTCAACTGCTCGTCGGCACGCACTTTGCGCAGCAGGTCGATGCCGGACATGCCGGGCATGTTCCAGTCGGTCACCAGGAAGTCGTAGGCGCCCCTTTGCAGCATCGGCAGCGCAGTGATGCCATCGTCGGCTTCGTCGGTGTTGGTGAAGCCCAAGTCACGCAACAGGTTCTTGATGATCCGCCGCATCGTCGAAAAGTCGTCAACGATGAGGATTTTCATGTTCTTGTCCAATTAGACCTCCAAGCAGTCTCAAACGCGCCCGGCCGACCGGGCACGCACTCATTCAATTCGGTACAACGTGGAAAATGCACGTGGAAAACGACTGCAACGACACTGGGCTCAACGAGCCCGCCATTCCCCAAGGCGGCTACGCAGACGCGCGGCACATTGGCTGTGCAGTTGGCTGACCCTCGACTCACTGACCCCAAGCACCTCGCCGATTTCCTTGAGGTTCAGCTCTTCGTCGTAGTACAGCGCCAGCACCAGGCGCTCACGCTCCGGCAGGTTGGCAATGGCCTCCGTCAGGGCAGCCTGGAAGCGTTCGTCCTCCAGGCCACGCGCCGGTTCCACATGGCCACTAGCGCCATCCTCATGCAGCCCCTCGTGCTCGCCGTCCTGCAACAGGTCGTCAAAGCTGAACAAGCGGCTGCCCAAGGTATCGTTCAAGATCCCGTAGTAATCATCGAGACTCAATTGGAGTTCGGCAGCAACTTCATGATCTTTAGCGTCGCGGCCGGTTCTGGCTTCAACGGCACGCATCGCGTCACTGACCATGCGGGTGTTGCGGTGCACCGAACGCGGTGCCCAGTCGCCCTTGCGCACCTCGTCCAGCATGGCCCCGCGGATGCGGATGCCGGCATAGGTTTCGAAACTGGCGCCTTTGCTGGCGTCATATTTGTTGGACACTTCAAGCAGGCCGATCATGCCGGCCTGGATCAGGTCTTCGACCTGCACGTTGGCCGGCAACCGTGCCAACAGGTGGTAGGCAATGCGCTTGACCAGCGGGGCATAACGTTCGATCAGCTCGTACTGGGCATCTTTGGCCGCCCTGCTGTACATCTTGAAGCCACTGGCGCTCATAGCACGGGTCCCGCGCTGGTGGGTTGCACCAGGCGCTCGACGAAGAACTCCAGGTGGCCGCGCGGATTGGCCGGCAGCGGCCAGCTATCGACCTTCTGGGCAATGGCCTTGAAGGCCAGCGCGCACTTGGAGCGGGGGAAGGCTTCGTAGACGGCGCGCTGCTTCTGAACCGCCTTGCGCACGCACTCGTCGTAGGGCACGGCGCCCACGTACTGCAGGGCAACGTCGAGGAAGCGGTCGGTAACCTTGGTCAGCTTGGCGAACAGGTTGCGCCCTTCCTGCGGGCTTTGCGCCATGTTGGCCAGCACACGGAACCGGTTCATGCCGTAGTCACGGTTGAGCAGCTTGATCAGGGCGTAAGCGTCGGTGATCGAGGTGGGCTCGTCGCACACCACCAGCAGCACTTCCTGGGCGGCGCGAACGAAGCTGACCACCGATTCACCGATACCCGCAGCGGTGTCGATCACCAGCACGTCGAGGTTGTCGCCGATTTCACTGAACGCCTGGATCAGCCCGGCATGCTGGGCCGGGGCCAGGTGCACCATGCTCTGGGTGCCCGAGGCCGCCGGCACGATGCGCACACCGCCAGGGCCCTGCAACATCACGTCGCGCAGCTCGCAGCGCCCCTCGATGACATCGGCCAGGGTACGTTTGGGGGTAAGGCCCAGCAATACGTCGACGTTGGCCAGGCCCAGGTCGGCGTCCAGCAACATGACCCTGCGGCCAAGCTCGGCCAGCGCCAGGGACAGGTTCACTGAAACGTTAGTCTTGCCGACGCCACCTTTGCCACCGGTTACGGCGATCACCTGTACGGGATGCATGCTACCCATGTCTGCTCTTTACCTTGTCTCGCTGGGACTCAGGCCACACGTGGGGCAATTCTGCGTACCCCTTGGCATAGCTACTTTGCACACGCTTCATGTTCAACCCGCTCGCCGGGGGTTGTGATAGAGATCAGCGAACATGTCGGCCATGGCCTCTTCGCTGGGCTCGTCCTGCTGCTGCACATTGACCGCACGGGAGACCAGCTGGTGGCCACGCGGCAGGTGCAGGTCGTCAGGAATGCGCGGGCCATCGGTGAGATAGGCCACAGGCAATTCATGACTGATGGCAAGGCTCAGCACATCGCCGAGGCTTGCCGTTTCATCCAGCTTGGTCAGGATGCAACCGGCCAGGCCGCAGCGCTTGTAGCTGTGGTAGGCGGCGGTCAGCACCTGCTTCTGGCTGGTGGTGGCCAGCACCAGGTAGTTCTTCGCGGCAATGCCGCGCCCGGCCAGGGTTTCCAACTGCATGCGCAGCGCCGGGTCGCTGGCCTGCAGGCCGGCAGTGTCGATCAGCACGACGCGCTTGCGCAGCAGTGGCTCCAGCGCCGCGGCCAGCGACTGGCCCGGGTCGACGTAGGTCACTGGCACATTGAGGATTCGGCCCAGGGTCTTGAGCTGTTCCTGAGCACCGATACGAAAGCTGTCCATGCTCACCAGCGCCAGGTTCTGCGCGCCGTACTTGAGCACGTAGCGCGCGGCGAGCTTGGCCAGGGTGGTGGTCTTGCCCATGCCGGCCGGGCCGACCATGGCGATTACCCCGCCCTCTTCGATCGGCTCGACTTCAGGAATTTCGATCATCCGCGCCAGGTGCGCCAGCAGCATGCGCCAAGCCTGACGAGGCTCTTCGATCTCGGTGGTCAGGTCCAGCAGTTCGCGGGCAATCGGACCGGACAGGCCGATGCGCTGCAGGCGGCGCCAAATGTTGGCCTGCTGCGGTTTGCTGCCCTGTAGCTGATTCCAGGCCAATGAACCAAGTTGTACTTCAAGCAGCTCGCGCAGGCCCGACAGCTCGGAGCGCATGGCATCGAACAGGCGCGGGTCGACCGGCGCTGCAGCAGGGGCGGCAGCAGGGGCGGCAGCAGCCTCAGGGGCATCGACGTGCGGCTCGATCAACGGCTCGGCTGCCGTCAGCGACTGCCCGGCAAACAATTGGCGGTTGTTGTCGCTACTGTCCGGGCGGTGATCCAGCTCGGCCTGGGCAGTGGCGATGCGCGTATGGGTCTTGCGCAGCTCTTCTTCCAGTTCGGCGTTGGGCACGCGCGGGGCCAGGGCGGACAGCTTGTAGTCCAGCGCGGCCGTCAGTTCGACACCACCGGCAATGCGGCGGTTGCCAATGATCGCGGCATCGGCGCCCAGCTCGTCACGGACCAGTTTCATGGCCTGACGCATATCGGCGGCGAAAAATCGCTTAACTTGCATTATCCACTACCTCAGCCGTTAGGGCCCACGGTGGCAACGATGGTGACTTGCTTGTTGTCCGGTATTTCCTGATACGCCAGAACATGCAAATTCGGTACAGCCAGGCGACCGAAACGCGACAACATGGCGCGGATTGGGCCGGCGACCAGGAGGATGGCCGGCTGGCCCTGCATTTCCTGGCGCTGGGCCGCTTCAATCAGCGAACGTTGCAGCTTCTCGGCCATGCTAGGCTCCAGAAGAACACCGTCTTCCTGACCCTGCCCGGCCCTTTGCAGACTATTGAGCAAAATCTGTTCCAACCTTGGCTCCAGGGTAATAACTGGTAGCTCCGACTCAACGCCGACAATGCTTTGCACGATGGCGCGACACAATCCGACGCGCACCACCGCCACCAGCGCGGCGGTATCTTGACTCTTGCCCGCGTTATTCGCGATGGCCTCGGCAATACTGCGAATATCGCGTACCGGCACTTGCTCCGACAACAGCGCTTGCAGCACCTTGAGCAAGCCCGACAAGGAAATGACACCGGGCACCAGTTCTTCGGCAAGTTTAGGCGATGCCTTGGCCAGCACCTGCAGCAGTTGCTGAACCTCTTCGTGGCCGATCAGCTCGTGGCAGTGTTTCTGCAAGATCTGGTTGAGGTGAGTGGCCACCACGGTGCTCGCGTCAACCACCGTATAACCCAGCGACTGCGCCTGGGAACGCTGACCGACGTCGATCCACACGGCTTCCAGGCCGAACGCCGGGTCGCGTGCGGCAATGCCGTTCAGGGTGCCGAACACTTGCCCCGGGTTGATCGCCAGCTCCCGGTCCGGGTAGATCTCGGCTTCGGCCAGGATCACCCCCATGAGGGTCAGACGATAAGCGCTGGGCTGCAGGTCGAGGTTGTCGCGAATGTGCACGGTGGGCATGAGAAAACCCAGGTCCTGGGACAGCTTCTTGCGCACACCCTTGATCCGCGCCAGCAACTGGCCGCCCTGGTTGCGGTCGACCAACGGGATCAGCCGGTAACCGACTTCCAGGCCGATCATGTCGATGGGCGTCACATCGTCCCAGCCGAGCTCCTTGGTATCCAGCGCGCGCTGTGGCGAGGGCAACAGGTCTTGCTGGCGCTGCGCCTCTTGTTGCGCCTCCAGCTTGACCTTGTGCTGCTTCTTCCACACCAGGTAGGCGCCGCCACACGCCAGCAGGCCAAGGCTGAGGAAGGCCACGTGAGGCATGCCAGGGACCAGGCCCATGATGATCATCAGTGCACCGGACACCGCCAGGGCCCTGGGCGAATCGAACATCTGCCGGTTGATCAGCTTGCCCATATCCTCGGAGCCCGAGGCGCGGGTGACCATGATCGCGGCAGCGGTGGACAGCAGCAGTGATGGCAATTGCGCCACCAAACCGTCACCGATGGTCAGCAAGGCGTACACCTTGCCGGCATCGCCGAAGGTCATACCGTGCTGCAGCATGCCGATCAGCATGCCACCGATCAGGTTGATGAACAGGATCAGCAGGCCGGCGATGGCATCACCGCGGACGAACTTGCTGGCACCGTCCATCGAGCCGTAGAACTCGGCCTCCTGGGCCACCTCGGCACGGCGATGCTTGGCCTGGGCCTGGTCGATCAGGCCGGCGTTGAGGTCGGCGTCAATGGCCATCTGCTTGCCGGGCATGGCGTCGAGGGTGAAACGCGCGCTCACTTCCGAGATACGCCCGGCACCCTTGGTCACCACCACGAAGTTGATGATCATGAGGATGGCAAACACCACGCCACCGACCACGTAGTTACCGCCGATCACCACCTCACCGAAGGCCTGGATCACCTTACCGGCAGCGCCGTGGCCCTCTTGGCCGTGCAGCATCACCACGCGAGTGGAAGCGACGTTCAGGGCCAGGCGCAACAGCGTGGCCACCAGCAGGATGGTGGGGAAGGCGGCGAAGTCCAGCGGGCGCAGGGCGTACACGCAGACCAGCAGCACCACGATCGACAAAGCGATGTTGAAGGTGAAGAACACGTCGAGCAGGAACGGCGGTATCGGCAACATCATCATTGCCAACATCACCAGCAGCAACAGCGGCACACCCAGGTTGCCCCGGCCGAGACCGGCCAGGTTATTGCGGGCGTTGCTGATTAACTGAGTGCGATCCACCGCGAGTCCTCTTGATGCAAAACTTTGACGCCCAGGGGGCGCCTGCGGCTGGCATTGCAAGAAGCCTTCCAACTTTGCCTGGTGGGTGTTCGCCTTGAGATTTTTTGTGCCTGCGAGATCGAGCGCCGCCCGCGCGGCGCTCGATCTCGCAGGCGCAGAATGCGTTGAGGCGGGCGCCTGTCAGCTATCGCGGCGCAGGTCTGGCGGGATCGGCAGGTCTTCTTTCAATGGCTCTGGCCGCTTGCCTCTACCCGCACGGTACTGACGGATCTGGAACACGTAGGCCAGCACCTGCGCCACCGCCAGGTACAAGCCGGCAGGGATTTCCTGCTCCGGCTCGGTGGAGTAGTAGATTGCCCGCGCCAGCGCCGGCGATTCGAGGATCTGGATCTTGTGCTCCACGCCAATCTCACGAATCTTCAAGGCCATGAAGTCGGTGCCCTTCGCCAGCAGCAAGGGTGCAGCCCCGCCCTTCTCCGGGTCGTACTGCAGAGCTACCGCATAGTGCGTCGGGTTGGTGATGATCACATCCGCCTGCGGCACCGCCGCCATCATGCGCCGCTGCGACATCTCGCGCTGCAGTTGGCGAATGCGTTGCTTGACCTCGGGCTTACCTTCACTGTCCTTGTATTCGTCACGCACTTCCTGCTTGGTCATCTTCATTTTCTTGTGCGTCTGGTACAGCTGGATGGGCACGTCCGCCGCCGCAATCAGCAGCAGCCCGGCAGACATCCACAACGTACTCCAGCCCACTACCTGCAGGCTGTGAATGATCGCCTGCTCCAACGGCTCATTGGCGATCGACAGCAAGGCCTGGCGGTCATTCATCAGCACCACCACTGCCACCGCCAGGATCACGAAGAATTTGGCCAGGGCCTTGAGCAGCTCGGTCACGCCATGCATCGAGAACATGCGCTTGAGCCCCGCCAGGGGGTTCATGCGGCTGAATTTCGGCTGCAGCAGACTGCCGGAAAACAGGAAACCACTCAGGGCGATAGGCGCCACGAAGGAAATCACGAACAGCAGGATGAGCACCGGCTGCACGGCCCATATCGCCATCTTGCCCGAAGCCAGCAGGAAGGCGCCCATGGCCCGTTCGTCGACAATGATGTCGCGGGTCAGGCTGAAGTTCATGCGCATGATGCTCTGCAA
Source organism: Candidatus Pseudomonas phytovorans (assembly GCA_029202525.1). Lineage (NCBI taxonomy): Bacteria > Pseudomonadati > Pseudomonadota > Gammaproteobacteria > Pseudomonadales > Pseudomonadaceae > Pseudomonas > Candidatus Pseudomonas phytovorans. Next base: position 2,234,501 of record CP119325.1, on the reverse strand, counting down.
TGTCTCAGCCAGATAGCCGCCGAACGCCAACAGGCCACCAGCCCCAGCCAGGGTCACCGCGACCGTGTTCAGCTCCTTGGAACGGGCGATCTCGCCTTTCTCGCGGGCGTCGCGCTTGCGCTTTTCGGTGGGGTCTTCTGTCTTGTCCTGACCGCTCTCGCTCTCTGCCATGTTCAGCGCGCCCTCGCCAGTTCACGCAGCCATTGCAGCGCTTCACTGGCCAATGCCTGGTAGTGAGACAGCACATCGGCCAAGCCGACCCAGAAAATGAACATGCCCATGACCAGCGTCAGCGGAAAACCGATGGAAAAGATGTTCAGCTGCGGCGCGGCACGGGTCATCACACCAAAGGCAATGTTCACCACCAGCAACGCAGCGATCACCGGCAGGATCAGCAACAGGCCGGCCGCAAATACCCAGCCCAGCCGCCCAGCCAGCTCCCAGAACTGATTGACCACCAGCGCATTACCCACCGGCAAGGTGGTGAAACTTTCGGTCAGCACCTCGAACACCACCAGGTGGCCATTCATCAACAGGAACAACACGCTCACCAGCATGGTCAGGAACTGGCTGATCACCGTGACGTTCACGCCGTTGGCGGGGTCGACCATCGAGGCGAAGGCCATGCCCATCTGCACCGCGACGATCTGCCCGGCAATCACGAAGGCCTGAAACAGCAACTGCAAGGCCAGGCCAAACAGCGCGCCGACAATGATCTGCTCGGCGCACAGCAGCAGGCCTCGCAGGCTCAGAGGGTCGAATTCAGGCAACGGCGGCAGCGCCGGCACGATCACTACGGTAATCGCCACCGCGACGTAAAGGCGCACCCGCGCTGGCAGCATGCGCGTGCCAAAGATCGGCATGGTCATCAACACCGCCGTCACCCTGAACAGCGGCAAGATGAAAGTGGCGACCCAGGTGCCGATCTGCGTGTCGGTCAGCTCCAGCATCGCCGCGTCAACCGATCAACTGCGGGATATTGGTGTAGAGGGTGGTGATGTACTCCATGAACTTCTGCACCAGCCACGGCCCGGCCACGATCAGCGTAATCAGCATTACCAGCAAACGTGGCAGAAAGCTCAGCGTCTGTTCGTTGATCTGCGTGGCAGCCTGGAACATCGCCACCACCAAACCCACCAACAGGCTCGGCACAACCAGAACGGCGACCATCAGGGTGGTCAGCCACAGGGCATCACGGAACAGGTCGACAGCTACTTCAGGTGTCATCGGCGGTTCTCCTGGACGGCGTCACACGCCGCCGAAACTGCTGGCCAGGGTACCCATGATCAGGGCCCAACCATCCACCAGCACGAAGAGCATGATCTTGAACGGTAGCGAGATGATCAGCGGCGACAGCATCATCATGCCCATGGCCATCAGCACACTGGCCACCACCATGTCGATGATCAGAAACGGAATGAAGATCATGAAGCCGATCTGGAACGCGGTTTTCAGCTCGGAGGTGACGAATGCCGGCACCAGAATCGTCAGCGGGACCTGATCGGGGCCGGCGATGTCGGTGCGCTTGGACAGGCGCATGAACAGGTCCAGGTCGCTTTGCCGGGTTTGTGCCAGCATGAAGTCCTTGAGCGGCACCTGGGCCTTGTCGATGGCCTGCTGGGCAGTCATCTGCTCTTTGAGATACGGCTGCAGGGCGTCCTGGTTCACCCGGTCGAACACCGGTGCCATGATGAACATGGTCAGGAACAGCGCCATGCCGGTCAGAATCTGGTTCGACGGTGTCTGCTGCAGGCCCAGAGCCTGGCGCAGGATCGAGAAGACGATGATGATGCGGGTGAAACTGGTCATCAGGATGACGAACGCCGGGATGAAGCTGAGCGCCGTCATGATCAGCAAGATTTGCAGGCTGACCGAATACTCCTGCTGCCCGTCCGCCCCGTTGGACAGGGTAATGGCCGGGATCGACAACGGGTCGGCAGCCAGGGCCAGCGGCGCAGCCAGCAGCAGCGCCAAAGTCAACAACATACGCAGCGGGCCGCTCATCACTTCTTGTCCTTAGGGTCCTTGCCCATCAGCTCCATCAGCCGCTGGGCAAATTCCGGCGTTGCCTGACGTGCGCCAGCTGGCACTTCCACGGGTTCGGCCAGCACATGCAGGGCTTCGATGCTACCGGGGGTGTGGCCAATCAGGATCTGCTCTTTGCCCACTTGCACCAGCAGCAGGCGGTCACGCGGGCCGATGGCCCGGCTGCCGACGATCTCGATCACCTGCCCGCCCTTGACCGCCGTACTTTGCATGCGCCGCAGCACCCAGGCCAGGAAGAAGATCAGGCCCACCACCAGCAGCAGGCCGAAAACCATCTGCGCCAACTGACCGCCCACGCTTCCAGGCGCCACTGCCGGGGTCGCAGTCGGCGTGGCTGCGGCCAGACAAACCTGGCTGGCCAGCAGGGCAGCAAACGCGGCAATGGCGCGCATCGTGCCCTTCACTCAGCGCAGCTTCTTGATACGTTCGCTGGGGCTGATCACGTCGGTCAGGCGAATGCCGAACTTCTCGTTGACCACCACCACTTCGCCATGGGCGATCAGCGTGCCGTTGACCAGCACGTCAAGCGGCTCGCCGGCCAGGCGGTCAAGCTCGATCACCGAGCCCTGGTTGAGCTGCAGCAGGTTGCGGATGTTGATCTCGGTGCTGCCCACTTCCATGGAAATGTTCACCGGGATGTCCAGAATCACGTCCAGGTTAGGGCCTTCGAGGCTGACGTTTTCATTCGGCTTCGGCGAGCTGGCGAACTCTTCCATCGGCATGCGGCCAGCGCCGCCACTGCTGCCGGTGTCACCGCCCAGCAGCGCATCGATGTCGGCCTGCCCGGCCGAGCCGGTTTCTTCAAGGGCCGCAGCCCACTCATCGGCCAGCGCCTGGTCCTCTGCGGAGGTGATCTCGTTTTCGTTAGCCATGGTTTCCTCGACAGGCATTCAATTCGTTATGAGCGACCGGCACACCGTCAGCGGCGTTCGATCGGGTCGATGATCTGCAGGGCCAGGTTGCCCTTGTGCGAACCCAGGCGCGCCTTGAAAGACGGCACGCCGTTGGCACGCAGCACCAGGTGCTCGGGCAGCTCCACCGGAATCACGTCGCCAGGCTGCATGTGCAGGATGTCGCGCAGCTTCAGCTGACGCCGGGCGACCGTGGCAGTCAGCGGCACGGCCACGTCCAGCACGTCTTCGCGCAGGGCCTTGACCCAGCGCTCGTCCTGGTCGTCCAGGTCGGACTGGAAACCGGCATCGAGCATTTCCCGCACCGGCTCGATCATCGAGTACGGCATGGTCACGTGCAGGTCGCCGCCGCCACCGTCCAGCTCAATGTGGAAGGTGGACACCACCACCGCCTCGCTGGGGCCGACGATGTTGGCCATGGCCGGGTTGACCTCGGAGTTCATGTACTCGAAGGTGACCGGCATGATCGCTTGCCAGGCTTCCTTGAGGTCGACGAAACACTGATCCAGCACCATGCGCACCACGCGCAGTTCGGTGGGGGTGAATTCGCGGCCTTCAATCTTGGCGTGGCGGCCATCGCCGCCGAAGAAGTTGTCTACCAGCTTGAACACCAGCTTGGCATCCAGAATGAACAGCGAGGTGCCGCGCAGCGGCTTGATCTTGACCAGGTTGAGGCTGGTCGGCACGTACAGCGAGTGCACGTATTCGCCGAACTTCATCACCTGCACGCCACCCACGGCCACGTCGGCGGAACGGCGCAGCAGGTTGAACATGCTGATGCGGGTGTAACGGGCGAAGCGCTCGTTGATCATTTCCAGGGTCGGCATGCGACCCCGCACGATGCGGTCCTGACTGGTCAGGTCGTAGCTTTTGATACTGCCAGGCTCGGATGCACTTTCGGTCTGCACCAGCCCGTCGTCGACGCCGTGCAACAGGGCATCGATTTCATCCTGGGACAGCAGGTCCTGTACGGCCATTGCGGACTCCTACTGCAATACGAAATTGGTGAACAGCAACTGGTCGATGACCGGCTTGCCGACTTCCTTCTGCGCCACTTCCTGGACCACTGCGGTGGCCTTCTGGCGCAACATCTCCTGCCCGACCGGGCTGCTGGCCAGGGTGTCGAAGCCCTGCCCGGAGAACATCATCACCAAGTTGTTGCGGATCACCGGCATGTGCACCTTGAGGGCATCCAGGTCGGCCTGGTTACGCGCCTGCATGGTGATGCTCAATTGCATGTAGCGCTGGCGGCCGTTCTGATTGAAATTCACCACGAATGCCGGGGTCAGCGCCTCGTAGATCGCCGCAGGCTTGACGTTGCTGGCCGCAGGCTCGGCGGCCGGGGCCGACTCGCCCTTGTGCATGATGAACCAGGTAGCGCCCACCGAAAGGCCGATCGCCAGCAGCAGGCCCACGACGGCCAGCAGGATCAGTTTGAGTTTGCCTTTAGTGGCGGGGTCTTTGACTGCTTCGCTCTTCGCCATGCCAATAATCCGTCGTCCATCGGGGGTTCAAAGGTGGATGGCTTGGCTTGAGCAAGTGTTATGCCAGATTTTGCAGAAGATGGGTTTCAGCAGGGTTTGCGGTGTTGTCTTCTTCGCGGGCTCGCCCGCTCCCACAGGTACTGCACAGATTTCGAAATCGGTGAAATTCCTGTGGGAGCGGGCGAGCCCGCGAAGAGGCCAGCACAGCGAAACCAGGGTCAGGCGTAATAATCGACCGCACTGTCGCCGACAATCACCTGCTGCTCTGCAGGGCGGACACTATCGGCAACCTCAACGCCACCCTGCTCCGCCTGCCGCGCCGCCACGCCGGACAGGTTGCTGCCCTGCGCCTGCCCCTGCTGCTGTTGCTGCCCACGGGACTGGTCGGCCACGTTGACATCCGGCTGGGCCAGCCCCTGCTGGGCGAACAGTTCGCGCAGGCGGTGCATCTGGCTGTCGAGGGCATCACGCACACCGGCGTGACCGCTGATGAAGGTGACCTGGGTCGACTGGTCCGTCGCAACATTGACGCGAATATCCAGCCGGCCCAGCTCGGCCGGCTCCAGCTGGATATCCGCCGATTTGAGATTCTGGCTGGACAGGTACATGACCCGGTTGACCAGGCCCTCGGCCCAGGCGCCCTGGTTCATCGGCAACGGCTGGTGCAACGGGCCGGCATTGGCCGGCACCGCATTGGCGGTCTTGGCCGTGGCTGCCTGGGTCAGGCTCGCCAGGCGGCTGGCGAAATCATCGATGCGGGTGTCGCTGCTGGCGCCCTTGGTGTCTTTCAGGCCATCTTCAAGCAAGGCACCGAAGGCCTTGTCACCTGGTTCACCCGCTTCCCCCTCGGCATCGCCCACCAGGTTCGCCAAGGTATTGACGGCTGCCTGCCCATCCTCGCCCTGGGCTCGGGACGGATCCAGGGCATGGGTCGAAGTCCCCCCTTTGGCCTGAGCGCTGTGCTCCAACGCCAGGCGCAAGGTTGGCAGGTTGGCCAACGGGTCGGCATCGGGGTCGAAGGCTTCTTCGGCAGCGGGTTCTTCGGGCTGTGCGGCAACCTGCGCCGTGGCCGCCTGCAGCACCGGCGCAACAGCCTCAGCCTGGGCCTGGATCAGTTGTGCGCCAGGCTGAGCGTCGGTGACCTGGCCGGCCACCAGGCTGGCGTCACGCAACCCGGTATCGGCCTGGGCATCGTCGCCAGCTGGCAATTTGTTGCCGTCATCGGCAACCGCAGTTTTGTCGGCGGGGTCTTTCTTGCCACCCGCTGCCGCCTCAGGTTTGTCCTTGGGCTTGGCCGGGGCGACCTTGTCATCATGCCCGGCGGCCTTGTCACGCCCTTGCCTGGCCATCACCTGGCCAAAGCCGTCGCCCTTGTCACCCAGCGCCTGCGCCGGTTTATCCGCCTGCGCGGTGGCCGAACGCGAGGTGCTTGCAATGGCGCTGGCTTGCAACAAAGGGTTGGGTGCAACAGGCATTGAGCGGTCTCCGCGCCAGAAACAAAAAAATCATCCAGCCATAGAGAGGCAAAAATTGCGCCAACTCAGCCTGCAGAAATCTGCTGCTGCTCACCGCGATAGAAGTGCTGCACCACGAGATATTCCTGGTCGATGCGGTTGACCAGGTCTTCGATACCATACAGCGGGGGCCGCCGCGCGCGGTCTTCCAGTTGCTGACACAGGCCAGCCAGTGCCACGGCACCCATGTTGCTGCTGCTGCCCTTGAAACTGTGGGCAGCCGCACCGAGCTCTTCGGCGCTTTTGGCGGCGTGCAACTGGCTCAGGCGCCGTTCGGAGTCGTCGAGAAAGGTTTGCACCAACTGCAGGTAGCCCTCTTCCATGACTTCACGCAGGTCACGGAGTACCTTGTGGTCAATATGCATGTCAGTCACTTGTTCACTCCTTGATCAAGCCAGATTATGCCCGAGCCAACGCGTGGCTCACCAGACGAACTCCACATGCGCGCAGCGACCGCCCTCGCTCCAGCGCGCGTCACTTGCCAGTCGCTGAACCAGATTCAGGCCACGCCCGCTCAGGCCCTGCGCCAGCGAAGGCCGCGACAGCACACGCTGGACATCGAAACCGGCGCCACTGTCGAGAACCTGGATCATCAGACGCCCGCCATCGGCGTGCGGTTCAACGGTGAAGTCGATGCGCACGAAACCGTCATTCAATGCACCCAGTCGCCGGGCGCGCTCCTGGTAATAGTCGGCAAACCCCTGCACATCACGCTTGAGCCGCGAATCCAGGCCCAGCACCCCATGCTCCAGCGCGTTGGAATACAGTTCGCTGAGCACTGCATGCAGGCTACCGGTACGCGCGCGCAGGCCGTGTATTTCCTGCAACAACTGCACCAGGTACGGCACCGGGTTGAAGCGCTTGAGGCTCTCGCCACGCACCTCGAACCCCAGCGACCAGTCCAGCGGGCTGGAGCGGCCGCTATCAGAATAGATCATCGGCGCCGGCACCCGCTCTTCGGCGCTGAACATGCGAATGTCGCACAGGCTGATGTCATCACGCGGGCGCCCGCCAAAACGCTCCAGCGCCTGCATCACTTCGTCGAACAGCTGCACTGGGTCGTGATTGTCGGCCAGCACCGCACGCAGGCGCTGCACACCGAACAGCCGTTCCTGGTCGTCGGCGGTGTCCAGCACACCGTCCGACAACAGCAACAGGCGCTCGCCCGGCGCCAACGGCAGCACTTCAGTGCTGTCATCGAAACGCTCAGCCGCCAGGATGCCCAGCGGCAGATGCCGCGAGCACAAGGATGATATTACATCGCCACTAACCGACAGGCGATAGCCATCGGGCATGCCCCCGTTCCACACCTCTACCGAACCACGCTGCAAGCTGAGGTCGAGCAGCATTGCACAACAGAACATGTCCACCGGCAGGATACGTTTGAGCTTGGCGTTCATCTCGCGCAGTATCTGCGCCATGCCGTAGCCCTTGGCGGTCATGCCGTAGAACACCTCGGCCAGCGGCATGGCCCCCACCGCCGCTGGCAGGCCATGGCCGGTGAAATCGCCAAGCAGCACGCGCATGTCACCGGCTGGCGTGAACGCGGCCAGCATCAGGTCGCCGTTGAACAGCGCATAGGGCGACTGCAGGTAGCGGATGTTGGGGGCAGAAAGGCAGCCGGAGTGAGCCACCTTGTCGAATACCGCCTTGGCCACCCGCTGCTCGTTGAGCAGGTGATGGTGGTGCCGGGTAATCTGGTCGCGCTGCGCCAGCACGGTAGCCTGCAGCCGGCGCAGGCGATCCATGGCGCGGATCTTGGCGCCGAGGATCACCGCACTGTAAGGCTTGGCCATGAAGTCATCGCCCCCGGCCTCCAGGCAGCGCACCAAGCCTTCCTCCTCGTTCAGCGAAGTCAGGAAAATGATCGGCACCAGCGCCTCACCGGCCAGGGCCTTGATCTGCCGCGCCGCCTCGAAGCCATCCATCACCGGCATCAGTGCATCCAGCAGCACCAGTTGCGGGCGCCGCTCGACAAACAGCGCCACCGCCTGCTCGCCGTTTTCTGCAGTGAATACCTGATGGCCCTGACGGCGCACGATCTGCGCCAGCAGCAGGCGGTCGGCGGCCCCGTCTTCGGCGACCAGCACGGTCAACGCCTGTTCGGCGGGCATGTTGGTGCTCAACTGATATCGAAGAGCTTATCGAAATTGGAGATGGCGAGGATCTTGCGCACATCGGAGCTGGCATTCTTCACGCGGACATCCGAGTCATCTCCGCCCACGTGGTCACGCAGCAACAGCAGCATGCCAAGCGCGGAACTGTCGAGGTAGGTGGTGTCCGCCAGGTCGACAATCACCGAGTCGAGCTTCCCTTGGCGTTCGTAGGCGTCGCGAAATTCCTGGTGCTTGCCGAAGTCGAAGCGCCCCTTGATCTTGATCGTCAGCTTTTTCTCGTCCTGCGAAAAATCAGTCTCGACTGCCATGCTAGCGATTCCTTCGATGATGGCGAATGCAACTCCATTAAGGTTTAGCAGGCGATGGTATGAGTGGCAAGTGCCCGCCGCAGGCCTTGCAGCGCCCGCAAGATCGAGCGCCGCCCGCGCGGCGCTTCGCGGGGCAAGCCCGCTCCCACATTTGTTGCAACGTGACCATGTCTGTGAGGCCATGGTTGTCAGCATTGTTGTCCAGGCTCCATTTCGAGGCTGGTGCTGCTGCCGCCCCACCTGCCTCAAGACAAGCACCAAGGCGGACAACGCCTCCCCCACAGGCATGGCCACGTTGCAAAAAATGTGGGAGCGGGCTTGCCCCGCGAAGCGCCGCGCGGGCGGCGCTCGATTTCACAGGCGCTGCAAGGCCCGAGGCAAACCTCTAAAAATGGTTCTGCCGGGGCAGCCGCTGCGACAATTCATCCAGCAAGCGCTGCTCACGCTTGTCTTCGGCGCGCCGGGCTTCGTCCATGTAGCGCTGCACCAACTTGCGCAAACCTTCAACCCGGGCATAGGCCTGCTGCCAGGCCCCACGGGCATTGTTGAGGTTGTTCTGGTGCCAGACCAGGCTCTGGCGTTGCTGGGTCATGGCCGTTTCCAACTGCCCCAGAAAGCGCTGGTAGTTGACCAGCCAGCTGCCATTCACGCCCTGCCCGCCGCGGTTGATCCACTGCAGCTGGTAATCCTCACGAAACCGTTCGAGTTCGGCCAGCTTGGCCTGGGACGTGGCCACTTGCTGCTGGAAATGACCAAGGCGCTGGGCTGCCTTGCGCTCGGCCTCTTCGGCCATGTCCACCACCGGCGCCAGGCGCGCCGCGCGTCCGGGCAGCGCCATGCCCTATCAGCCTGCCGGGGGCGTGAAGATCGCCCCCAGCTGTTCGCGGCTCTGCGCCATGCCCACATTCTCGTGCAGGCCCTGGCGCAGAAATTCTACCAACTTCGATTGCAAGGCAATGGCCAGGTCGGTTTCCGGGTCGCCGCCGGCCACGTAGGCACCCACACTGATCAGGTCGCGGCTTTGCGAAAGCCGCGACCACAGCTGCTTGAACTTCTGCGCCTGGCGCAAGTGGTCGGCATCGACCACCTGCGGCATGACCCGGCTGATCGACGCTTCGATGTCGATCGCCGGGTAATGGCCCTCTTCGGCCAGCCGGCGCGACAGCACGAAGTGGCCGTCGAGCACACCCCGCGCCGAATCGGCGATCGGGTCCTGCTGGTCATCACCTTCGGACAAAACGGTATAGAACGCGGTGATCGAACCACCACCCGCCTCGCCATTGCCCGCACGCTCCACCAGCTTGGGCAGCTTGGCGAAGACAGACGGCGGGTAACCACGGGTGGCCGGCGGCTCACCAATGGCCAGCGCAATTTCACGCTGGGCCTGGGCAAAACGGGTGAGCGAGTCCATCAGCAGCAGCACGTTCTTGCCTTTGTCGCGGAAGTATTCGGCAATCCGTGTGCAATACATGGCAGCGCGCAGGCGCATCAGCGGCGCATCGTCGGCAGGCGAGGCCACCACCACCGAGCGCTTGAGGCCCTCTTCGCCCAGGATGTGCTCGATGAACTCTTTCACCTCACGGCCCCGTTCGCCGATCAGGCCAACCACGATGATGTCGGCTTCGGTGAAGCGGGTCATCATGCCCAGCAACACCGACTTACCCACGCCGGTACCGGCGAACAGGCCCAGGCGCTGACCGCGGCCAACGGTCAGCAGGCCATTGATGCTGCGGATGCCCACATCCAGCGGCTTGCTAATGGGGTCACGGTTGAGCGGGTTGATCACCGGCCCATCCATCGGCACCCAGTCCTCGGCCTTCATCCCGCCCTTGCCATCCAGTGCACGGCCGGCGCCGTCCAGCACCCGACCGAGCATGCTCATGCCCATGGGCAGGCGGCCGCCGTCATCCAGCGGCACCACCCGGGCGCCGGGCGCAATGCCGACAATACTGCCGACCGGCATGAGAAACACCTTGGGCCCGGCAAAACCCATGACTTCGGCTTCCACCTGGACCGGGTGGTAGCTGTCGTCGTTGATCACCAGGCAGCGGCTGCCCACGGCAGCGCGCAGGCCTTCGGCCTCCAGGGTAAGCCCTACCATGCGCAGCAGGCGGCCTTCGACAATCGGCTGGGCCGGCAGCTCGATGGCCTCGGCATAGCTGCCCAGGCGCTTGCCGAAGCTGGTGCGCTTAAGGTGCATCAGGGTTGTCCACGCAATGCTCGACCGGGGCATCCAGGTCTACCGACATGTCTGGCGCTGCCGGGTGCAGGGAATGGTCGTGCAGCTGGTCGAACAGCTGCGCCACGGTTTTCTCGATGCGCGTTTCCATGGTGGCGTCGATGCGGCTATGGGCAGTCTCGATGCGGCAACCTCCCGGCAGAAGCGCGCTGTCTTCCAGCAGCCGCCAGTTTTCCTCGTGGCGTTCGCGCAGGGCCTTGGCCAGCTCGAAGTCCTGCGGGTTGAGGTGGATACGGATATTGTCCGCCCCCATGGGCAACAGCTTGAGCGCTTCGCGCAGCACCTGGGTAATCTGGCTGGAATCGTTGCGCAATTCGCGGCCGATCACCTGGCGGGTCATGTGTGCCACCAGGTGCACGAGGGTTTTCTCGATCTGCGTGTCTTGCTCGGCGATTGGCTCCATCAGGTTGGCCATCAGTTGCTCAAGGCTGTCGAGCTTGGCTTTAAGGGCCGCTTCGGCCTCCTGGCGGACCTTGAGCTGGGTGCTGTGAAAGCCCTCGCGCTCACCGGTGGCGAAGCCTTCGTTGTAGGCTTCCTGGCGAATGGCCTCAAGCTCTTCGAGGGTTAGCGGCTGGACTTCTTCCAGCGGCACCTCTTCGATTTCTTCCTCGACCACCTCGGGTTCCGGCTCAGGCTCGGGTACGTGCTCTGGCTCCGGGTCGAAGCTGGGCAGCGCCCATACATCCACGCCCTCTAGGTCGCGGGCGCGGATCAGGTCGCTGGGGTGATGTTCTTTGCTGGACATGCTGTGTGCTCTCAAACCATGCTCAGCCGACACGGCCCCACAAGGGAGAGCGTCGGCCTGTAGAGCGCGAAGATCTTAAATCATTTCCTCGGCACCCTTGCCGCCGAGCACGATCTCGCCGGCCTCGGCCATGCGGCGGGCGATGGTGAGGATTTCCTTCTGCGCCGTTTCCACGTCGCTGACCCGCACCGGCCCTTTGGCCTCCAGGTCGTCGCGCAGCAGCTCCGAGGCTCGTTTGGACATGTTCTTGAAAATCTTGTCCTTGACCCGCTCGTCGGCGCCCTTGAGCGACACCACCAGCACGTCGGACGACACTTCGCGCAGCAGCGCCTGGATACCACGGTCGTCGACATCGGCCAGGTTGTTGAAGACGAACATCAGGTCTTCGATCTGCTCCGACAGGTCGCTGTCGACTTCGCGGATCGCATCCATCAGCGCACCTTCCACGGAGCTGTCGAGGAAGTTCATGATGTCGGCAGCGCGCTTGATACCACCCAAGGTGGTACGCGCGGCATTGGAGTTGCCCGAGAACTGCTTCTCGAGGATCTGGTTCAATTCCTTCAGCGCTGCCGGCTGCACGGTGTTCAGCGACGACACGCGCAAGACGATGTCCAGGCGCACCTTGTGGTCGAAGTTGCTCAACACTTCACCGGCCTGGTCCGGGTCGAGGTAGGCGACCACGATGGCCTGGATCTGCGGGTGCTCGTAGCGGATCACGTCGGCTACCGCGCGCGGCTCCATCCACTTGAGGCTGTCCAGGCCGCTGGTGTTGCCACCGAGCAGGATGCGGTCGACCAGGCCATTGGCCTTGTCCTCGCCCAGCGCCTGGTTGAGCATTTTGCGGATGTAGGCATCGGAACCCACGCCCAGGCTGGTCTGATCGCCGACGATATCGACGAACTCGCTCATGACCTGTTCGACCTGGTCACGGTGCACATTGCCCATCTGCGCCATGGCCACGCCCACCCGCTGCACTTCCTTGGGGCCCATGTGCCGCAGCACCTGGGCCGCATCGGTCTCGCCCAGCGACAGCAGCAGGATTGCCGCCTTGTCGACACGGCTCAGCTTGGCGGTAACGGCTCGGTTATCACTCATCGGCGTTGATCCAGTCTTTGACGACCTGGGCTACGCGGCCCGGGTCTTCGGCCACCAGGCCTTTGATTGCGTTGAGCTGTGCCTCGTAACCCTCGCTTGGGCTAGGCAGCAGAATGCTTGTCGGGCCACCCAGGCTGACGCGGTCGTTGGCCAATTCGCCATCCAACCCCACCATGCCGCCCAGCTCCATGTCGCTATCCGAAGCAGCCTGCTTGCCGCCCCCTGTAATATTGTTGAGCACCGGCCGCAGCACGCCGAACACCAGCACCAGAATGAACACCACGCCCAGCACTTGCTTGACGATGTCCCAGAACCACGGTTGCTGGTAGAAGGCGATATCGGCGATTTCTTCACCACGGTCGGCGGCAAATGGCACGTTGATCACCGTCACGCTGTCACCACGGCTGGCGTCGAAGCCGACGGCGTCCTGGACCAGGCGCGTGAAGCGCGCCAGGTCCTCGGCAGCCCACGGCGCGCGGCTGGTGTTGCCGGTGGCCGGGTCGACCTTGACCTGGTCGTCCACCACCACCGCCACCGACAGGCGGGTCATGCGCCCTTGCTGCTGGCGGGTGTGGCTGATGGAGCGGTCCAGCTCGAAGTTCTTGGTGCTTTGCTGGCGCTTGTCCGACGGATACGGCGCAAGCATTGGCTGGCCGGTGGCCGGGTCCATGACCTGCTGCCCGTTGGCATCCACCAATGGTTGGCCAGGCTGAATGGCTGCGGCCGGGGTGGCCGCGCCACCGGTGGTTTGCGGTGCCGAGGCAGCGCCCGGCGGCTGGTTGCTCAGCGCGCCAGGCACGCCTTGCGGGCCTTGGCTGCTGGCGCGCTGTTCGTCAACCGACTGTTCGCTGCGCAGCGCTGGCTGGTCGGGGTTGAACTGCTCGGCGGTCGACTCGACGGCACTGAAGTCCAGGTCGGCAGACACTTCGGCCTTGTACCGGTCATTGCCCAGTACGGGCTGCAAGATGTTGCGCACGCGCTGGGTGAGCATGCTTTCCATGCGGCGGCTGTAATCGTACTGCTTGCCGGCCTCGGTCAGGGCAGAGTCCTGCAACTGCTCGGACAGCAGGTTACCTTTCTGGTCGACCACGGTGACCTGCGATTTGTCCAGTTCCGGCACACTGGTCGCCACCAGGTTGACGATCGCCTGCACCTGACCGGCATCCAACGCACGGCCCGGATACAACTCGACCAGCACCGAGGCACTGGGCTTGCGGTCATCACGCACAAATACCGAGCTTTTCGGGATGGCCAGGTGCACGCGCGCGGCCTTGACGTTGTTCAGGCTGGAAACAGTCCGCGCCAGCTCACCTTCCAGGCTGCGGCGGTAGCGAGTGGCCTCCATGAACTGGCTGGTACCCAGGCCCTGCTCCTTGTCGAGCAGTTCGAAGCCGACATTGCCATCGCTGGGCGCCACGCCGGCGGCTGCCAGTTTCAGGCGCGCACGGGAGAGGTCGTCGGCCTTGACCAGCAGAGCACCGGAGTTGGGCTCAACGTTGTACGGGATGTCGGCAGCAGCCAGGGTATCCATGACCTGCTTGGTGTCCATGCCCGACAGGCTGCCGTACAGCGGACGGTAATCGGGTTGTTGCGACCACAGCACCACGGCAAAGCCGATGGCCACGCTGGCCGCCAGGCCGACCATGAGGCCGACCTGGCGCAGCATTGGCATCTGCGAGATGTTTTCCAGGAACGACATACCTGGCAGCGGGCGTTTGGCCGCTGCCGAGCCAGTCTTGGCGGGGGCGTTGTCGACGACTGCTTCAGCCATGGTTTACGTCCGTCCTCAAACCGGCATCTGCATGATGTCCTGGTACGCCTGGACCAGCTTGTTGCGTACCTGGGTCATGGCCTGCATCGACACGCTGGCCTTTTGCGAAGCGATCATCACGTCGGTCAGGTCGACGCCACTTTTGCCGATCTCGAAGGCATTGGCCAGCTGGGTCGATGCCTGCTGCGTCTCATGCACCTTGCCGATGGCCTGGCCAAGCATGTCGGCAAAAGTACTCTGCCCCGGCGCCAGCTCGGGGGCTGCGGTTACCTTGGGCAGCGACATGGCATCGGCCTGCATGGCCCGCATGTCCAACATCAGACGATTGAATTCAACACCTTGGCTCATGAACCTTCTCTCTCCTGCGGCCGCATTTTTTTGACACTCATGCGGCGAATAGCCTACGTAAAGCAACAAAGGTGCCAGCCTGTATCGTGATCGCCAGCCAATTGGGGGCCGCTTTGCGGCCCATCGCCGGCAAGCCGGGCTCCCACAGGTAAAGTGCAAGCTTCAAGCTGATGCGGTCCCTGTGGGAGCTGGCTTGCCGGCGATGGGCTGCGCAGCAGCCCCTTCCAACCTCAGCCGAACAGGCTGGCCTCGACGTCAAACCCGGCATCACGCATCTGCGCCAGTTTGTAACGCAAGGTGCGTGGGCTGATGCCGAGGCGTTCGGCCGCCTCTTTGCGCCGGCCGCGCTCGGCGCGCAGGGTGTCGATGATCATCTGGTACTCATGCCGGCGCATATCATCGCCCAACCCGCTGGCCTCGGCCGACACTTCGAGTGATGGCACGGTGCCAGCTGACAATGGAATGGCGCCTGCCAGACAGAAATCCGCCGCCTCGATCACCCCACCCTGCTGCAGGATCAGCGCCCGCTGAAGCGCGTTGTCGAGTTCTCGCACATTGCCCGGCCAGGCATAGGCCTGCAGGCAAGCCCGCGCCTGCGGCGACAGGTGCACCGGGGCATGCTTCATTTTGGCGGCGTGGCGCGCCAGCAGGCGCTCGGCCAGTTGCAGGATGTCACCCGGGCGCTCGCGCAGTGGGCACCAGGCCAGCGGGAACACCGACAGGCGGTAGAACAGGTCTTCCCGGAAGCGCCCGGCAGCCACTTCACCGGCCAGGTCACGGTTGGTGGTGGCCAGCACGCGGATGTCCAGGCTGATCGGCTTGCGCCCACCCACCCGCTCCACTTCGCGCTCCTGCAGCACGCGCAGCAGCTTGGCCTGCAAGGCCATTGGCATCTCCGAGATTTCGTCGAGCAACAAGGTGCCCCCTTCGGCCTGCTCGAACTTGCCGGCCTGGGCGGCGATGGCACCGGTGAAGGCACCCTTTTCATGGCCGAACAGGGTGGCCTCCAGCATGTTGTCAGGGATGGCCGCGCAGTTGATTGCCACGAATGGCTGTGCTGCGCGCGGCGACTGCTGGTGAATGTAACGCGCCAGCACTTCCTTGCCGGTACCGGATTCGCCGGAAATCAGCACGGTCGAGTCACTGCGCGCCACCCGGGCGGCCAGCTCCAGCAACTGGCGGCTGGCCGGCTCGCAAGCCACCGGGCCGTCTTCGCTACTCATCCGCCCGGCAGCATGCCGCTCAACCAGGCTGAGCAAGGCCTTGGGCTCGAACGGCTTGACCAGGTAATCGGCGGCGCCCTGGCGCATGGCCTCGACCGCACGCTCGACCGCGGCGTGCGCGGTCATCAACAGCACCGGCAGCTGGGGCTGCTGGCGACGCAGCTGGCTCAACAACTGGTGCCCGTCCATGCCGGGCATGTTCACATCGCTGACCACCAGGCTGAAGGCCTCATCCAGCACCGCCTCTAGCGCCTCTTCGGCACTGCCCACAGCCTGGTAGGCAAAACCGCCGATTTCCAGGGTATCGCCCAGCGCCTGGCGCAATACGCGGTCGTCCTCGACCAGCAGCACCTTGATTGCCATTACACCCCCTCCGCCAATTGCCCATCGATCAACGGCAGCTCTACCCGCACGCAGGTGCCACGGCCCACTTTCGAGCGCAGGCTGACTGCACCCTGGTGCGCACGCACCACAGCCTGGACCACCGCCAGGCCCAGGCCGGTCCCGGTCGCCTTGGTGGTGAGAAATGGCTCACCCAGGCGACCGAGCAAATCTGCGCCGATGCCACTGCCAGCATCGCTTACGCACAAGTGCAGGGTGCGCTCGCGGCGGAACAGGTGCACCTTCAGCCGCGCCGGGCCGTCGCTGGCCTGCAGGGCATTCTCGATCAGGTTGAGCAAGGCGCCGACCAAGGTGTCGCGGTTGCACAGCAGCTCACCCAGGTGGCTGTCGCACTGCCAGCGTACGGTATGCCCTTGCACATGCACCTGGGCTGCTTGCTGCAAGGCCTGGAACAAGGCCTTCGGGGTAACCCGGTCACCCAACGGCAGCTCGCCACGGGCGAACACCAGCATGTCACGCACCTGGTGTTCCAGTTCGTGCAGGCGTTCCTTCAAGGTACCGGCGAAGCGCTGGCGGGTTTCCGCGCTTAGCGCTTGCTCGCTATCGGCCAGGTGGCTGGCGTAGAGCATGGCGGCCGACAGCGGCGTGCGGATCTGATGGGCCAGCGAGGCGACCATGCGCCCCAGCGACAACAGCCGCTCGTGGCGGGCCAACTGGTCTTGCAGGCGGCGTGTTTCAGTCAGGTCGTTGAGCAACACCAGTTGGCCAGGTTCGGCATCCAGCGAGCGGGTGGCGATGGACAGACGGCGGCCGTCGCGCAGCGAGATTTCATGGCCATCGTCCTTGCGCGGGGCAAAACTGCGGGCGATCACCTGGCGCCACAATTCGCCGATCAGTGGTTCACCCAACAGCTCGCAGGCGGCCGGGTTGGCTTCGCGCACCAGGCCTTGACCATCGATCACGATTACCCCACCGGGTAGCAGGTCCAGCAGATTCTGCAGGCGATTGGCCAACCGTTCCTTTTCGCTCAATTCTTCGATGCGCTGGGCACTGACCACCGCCAGCTCGCCCTTGAGCTCACTGACCCGGGCTTCGAGCAGGCTGTAGGACTGGCTCAGCTGGCTGGAGACCTGATTGAACAGGGCGAAGGCTTGCTCGATACCCTGGTGGCTGTCCTGCTCGACCGGGGTCTGCCCCTGATGATCGGAGGCTAGGGTTACGTGGGCGGCCTGGGGCATCGTGCTCTCTCGCGTGGCTGACCGTCATAAAAACGGTGTGTTGCCAGCGGTGTAGCAATAGCCGTGCCGGAGATGGGGGTTTGGAACGAGCCTCCCTCACCCAGGAGGGCGAGGGAGGCACAACCAGGCTTAATCCGGCAGCCAGGCTTTGCGCCAGTTGCTCAGGTTGTCACCTTCTAGCATCCAGCCGCTCAACACTGCATTGCGCAGTGCATCGCCCGCCTTCGCCGTGGCATCCAGATCAGAGATGTGCATGCGAATGGCATCCACCCAGCCACGGAAACGGTTTTTCACCAGTGTGACCGGCAAATCACTGTAGCCCTGGTAGCAACGCAGGTCGCTGGCGATCACCGGGAAACCACAGGCGCCGTACTCCAGCAAACGCAGGTTGCTCTTGCACTCGTTGAACAGGTTCTGCTCGACGGGCGCCAGGGCCAGGTCCAGGTTCATGCTGGCTAGCACCCGCGGGTATTGCTCAATCGAAACACCCTCGTGGAACTCATGAACATAAGGCCGCAGCTTGTCCGGACACATGCCAAAGAACACCCACTCCACCTCGTTGGCCAATTCCTTGACCACATCCGCGATCACTTCCAGGTCGCCCGTATGGCTCGCCCCACCCGCCCAGCCCACGCGCGGCTTACGCGATTGCCGGCGCAAGGCCTTCAGGTCTTTCCAGTAGCGGGTATCCAGCGTGTTGTGTACCACCCGGATATCGCCATGCAGGCCCGCGAAGGCCTCGGCCAACGGCTGCGTGGAGACGACAAAGCGATCCACATAGGCCAGACCGCGACGAATAGAGCGCAGAATGTCCTTGGGCATGTGCGTCCTGTGCACACTCTTGAGCGGCAGGTTGGGCAGGTAGTCGTCCAGCTCGTAGACCTTGAATGCCCGCGAGAATGCGTGCATCCGGCGCATGTGCTCAAGCTGCTCATCGCCAACCTGGCGCTGCAGGATGATGCTGTCGGGCTGGTAACGCTCAAGCTCCGCAGGCGCCAGGTAATTCCACGCTACCACCCCCTCGGCCAGCCCCTCGCGGCTGAGCGTATCCAGTGGCTGGATGACCCGGTAGTTGCCACACCCCCCTCTGTCCGCCGCATGAGCCAAGATAGTCGGCAGCGGTTTCCAGGACGACAACGGTCGCCAGCTCAGACCGGACGGCGCCAGACCGAGGCCATTGCTGGAACACAGCGAGAAGTTCGGGTTGTGGAGCGGGTCACGTGCCAGTACAGGCAGCCAGCGGTCATACAAGGCATCTTCCTGCGCGGCGCTGGCCGGCGTTTCAGCATCCTCGCTGAGCAGCAATTGAACACGCGGCGTCCACACGTTCAGGTAGCCGCCACGGTGCAGACGCAGACACAGATCAACATCCGCCCAGCGCTGCAACTCTGGCGCCTCATCGAAACCGCCAGCCTCCAGGAACAGGCTTTTGTTCACCAGCAGGCACTTGCCGCTCACTGCGACGTAGTTCTGGTCAACCTGCAGGCGCTGCAGATAACCGGACGCGTCCATCGGCTGACCGGCAAAGGCTTCGCCAACAGGGCCATTCAGGCCGAGCACGAAACCGGCATGGCTGATGGTAGCGTCCCCCGCCACCAATTTTGCCCCTACTACGCCGACTTCCTGACGCATGCCGTGGTTGAGCATCTGCTGCAACCAGTCGTTATCGAGCACCGCTGCGCCTTCGTCCAGCCACAGCAAGAAATCACCACGAGCCTGCCCAGCCGCCTGATTGCGCATTTGCACAGGCGCCATCCCAGCAGGGAAACGCATGCAACGAATGGCATCGGTGCCAAGCCGGGCAACGTTATCGAGCCAGCTGCTCACTGCCGGGCCGGCATTGGCCCGTGCCAGCAACAGCACCTCGTAGTTTCGATAGGTCGTCTTCTCCAGAATGGTTTCCATGCAACGCTGCACCCGCTCTGTGCTGTCGCCTTCGAGCAGGATCAGGATGCTGACCAGTGCGTCACCGGCGGCGCCATAGTCGAGATCATAACGACCAGGCAGACGAGACCCTACGCGCGCCTGGGCAAAACCACGCGCATGCAGATGGCGCTGAATGACCCCACGCTCATCCGGGCAGTCGCGCAGCGACGGGGCTTCACAGGTCAGCAACGGTTCGCTGATATGCCCTAACCCCTCGAAACCGGCAGACTCGATGAGGCGCAGGATGTATTCCAGCTCGTATGCCTGGCCTGCCTCCTTGCGGAAGCCGCCCATGTCCAGCCACACCTGACGGTTGAACAGCCAGTGGCGTGACAGGCTTGCCGGCAAACTGAGCAGCAGGTCAAGGTTGAGGTCCGGGCGCAACGCAGCACCCATTTCCGACCCGGCGGACTGCAAACCTTCATCACCATAAACGGCTCGACAGCCAGGCGCCGCCAACAGATCAAGCGCGGCAATCAGCAAGCCACTTGCAGTGAACTCACTCCCCGCCTCTACCAGCATGAACCAGTCGAACTCACCGGCCTGAACAGCCTGGTTTAGCTGATCGCTCAGGCTGGCATCGGTCAAGCGCATGAAATGCAGCTTGTCCTGCGCCGAAGTTGCGGGCGCCTGCCCCGGTGTCAGCGCCACAATTTTCAAGGTGGAATAAAGGCAGTGATCGCTACCCAGGCTTTGCAGAGTGGCTTTCAACCCATCTGCATGACCATCAGTGTCTACCACGATTATTCCGATCACGGGGCCGCCCTGATGGGCAAGCAGGCGCTGTTCGATCAGGCTGCTTTGCATGGCATCAGGCACGCGTTCGGCCAGCCAGGTTTGCAGTGTCAAGGCCTGGGGCTTTCCAGCCAAATGATCCAGCATTTGCTGGCGCCCGCGCTTTACTTCTTCGCTGCCGACGTCGGAATGACGCGCATACAATTCCTGATAGAGCGCTGGGTAATCTTTCAGCGCCTGCTCGGAGCGCCGTGCGGGCGCACTGTCATCCCGGCGCATACGGACTTGCACCGTCTCACACTGAATATGATGGAACGCGCTTCGCGCACTCAAGCGCATGAGGAAATCCCAATCCTCCAACCCTGCCAGCGACTCGTCGAAGTCCCCTACGGCAAGTGCAAGCCCGCGCGGGCAGGCAAAGGTGTTGATCGGGATGTAGTTGTTGACCAGCAAACGCTCCCTGGAGTAGGCCTCATGGGGATAGCGTTGCTCACGCGACACCTCGGTTCGCTTGTCCGCTGTGATGCTTTCCTGGATGAACACCGCATCCGTGTACACCACACTATCAGGGTGGGCTGCGAGCGCTTTGGCCAGTACCTCAAGGTGGTCCGGCAGATACAGGTCGTCATCGTCCAGGAAAACGACATACCGACCACGAGCCAGACGCAACGCTGCATTACGGGCTGCGGCTGGGCCGCCATTACGGCCTTGGCGGATATACGTGACCGGGAAATCGCACTCGGCCAGCAGCGACTCGACCGGGTCGCCATTGTCATTGACCAGAACGACATCGAAGTCTCTGAAAGACTGATGGCCAATGCTGCTCAGCGCGTCCCGAAGCAGCTCGGGGCGGTTATAGGTGGTCAATATGATTGTGAGCAGCGTTCTCTCGGCATCTTGAGCCAGGGCTTCCAAGCGCCCGCACAATTGCCGCACCCGCTTGCCCAGCGCCTTATCATGCTCCTGCGGATAAAGGCTAAGCCGACGCTTCAGGTGCGCAGCCACCTCACGCTCACAACCCTTCAGACGCCCCTCGTTACCGCGCTCGAATACGCCTTCAAGAATGCAGGTATGCCCTTCCAGTGGTGCCGACGAAACATAGAACTCATGGGAGTGTTGCGCAGCATGGACGCGATAGCTCACGCCAGGAACAGTGGTGAACGCAAAGTCGGGGTAAAGCTCCGCGAGCTGAACCATGAGCTGCCAGTCACCAGAGCCGCGAATTCTGACATCACGTCGCCATGCCTCGAAGAAGGCGTCCCTGCGAATGATGGCCGCTGAGGGGGTGATGTAGCTGTCGTGGATCAGAAGGTCCGCAACCTCATTGCGACCACCAGAATAATCTGCCTCACGGTGGCCCGGGTGGCGTGGCCCCGGTACCGCGTCACCCTGCTCGCTAACCCAACAGATCGGGCTGTAGCCAACAGCAACCTGCGCATTGCTTTCCAGCGCAGGTAGAAGACGCTGCACATGACCTGGGTTCATGAAATCGTCGGCCATGAACAGGATGATGTACTTGCCTTTGGCTGCCCAAAAGCCATTCTGAGAACTGTTACCCGCGCCAAGATTTCGTCGGTTGCGCATGTAGCGCACTCGCCTGTCAGACAAAAAATCCGCCATGACCAATGCCGTGTTGTCCGTCGAAGCATTGTCCACAACGAGGACCTCGATATCATCGACACCCTGATTCAGAACCGACCGTACAGCCTGACCCAGGTACCGGCCATAGTTGTAGGCTGGAATCACTACGCTCAACAACGGCGCAACGCCTCGCACCTCGGCAGCATCCAGTGCAATGGCTGAAGTTACCGCATTGATCCAGTAGTCGACGGTATAGGGATAAATACGCTCATCCGGCCGGGCACTGCCCTGCATGAGGAATGCGCGCAGACGACTGGCCAGCGCCTCGTATTCCGCCCACTGCATGGCATCAAGAAAAGCGAACAAGTCTTCTCTGCTGCCAAAAACACTCCCGTCTATATAGCAATCACCCGGAAACCACGCTGGCACCGTAGCGGTTGCGGTATGCACAGGTACGGTGCCAGACAAAAGGCACGACTGCCACTGAGGTGACAGCCAATCGGCCGATTCGGGTTCAAGGTCACACAAAGCGAAGTGTGCCTGCTCCAAGCCGATATCATCCCGTCCAAGCACACTTGCCTTTGAGCTGAAAGCCGGGCGCGGATTCAATTCGGTAACGGGTAGTTCCAGCGGCTGATTGAGCCGCACCAGGCGCTGGCCTGTGAAAGCTTCTGCTGCGGGTAAAAATACTCTGCCAAACTGCTTGAACGCCTGCGTGGCATCCACCCCACGCTCCAGCCGCAGCAGATAGCTGCGAGTACCGGAAAGTAATTCAAGCTTGGCGGTGGTTGTCTGAGCGGCCTCAATGAGAAGGACGCTGTCGTAGCGAGCAACGGAATCCGTTACACCCAACCGTTCGAAGAGAAGGCCGTTAGCATTGCCGTATTTCTGCAACGGGCCTAGTGGAAATAGAGCCTGCAGCCTTTCCCATTGCTCATCGCTCAGAAGGAAGGCCTGCTGCTCCTGCCCTAGCTGAACCCCAGCGATACCCACTCGCCAAGGCGTACCCTGGCAACTACCGCCTGCAATTGAGGCCCAATCCATCACTCATCCCCTCTGTCACGGCCTCGCTTACACGCAGCCTCGTTGAAATTCAATTTCATTAACCCAGGGATTTCGCCCAGGCCGCCATGCTGTCGATCGACTGGTCCAGCGTGGTCCACACGTCCAGCCCCAACTCGCGGGCATGACCAATGTCCGGGACATAAAAGGAGCGCTCCGAACCCTCGGCGCGACCCATGATCCGCACCTGTTTTCCATCAGCCACTCGCGAAACAACCCTACGCGCCAGATCGGCAATACTGATCGCCTGATCGGAGCCAACGTTGTAGGCCTCACCGGATTTGCCTCTTGCCAGCAACACCAGCAGCCATGCGGCCAGGTCTGCACCGTGCAAATAGCTACGGACCGCCGTCCCGCAAGAACGGATTACGATCTGATCCGCAAACAGGGCGTCACGAACAAAGTTGCCAATGGCGAAATGGCCATCGAGCGGCAGACCTGGCCCCGAAAAGGCAAAACAGCGCGCCATGATTACGTCAATGCCGTGCGTCTGTGCATAAATCGCGCCCAAGGTTTCCTGCGCTCGCTTACCTTCTGCATAAGCACTCCCAGCGCTGTTGCTGATACAGGCGCCGGCGAAGCCTTCTGCAACGCCGGCATGCTGCCCAGCCCCACCATGTAAAGCACCGTACTGCGCCCCTGAGCCTGTGAATAGCACGCGTGCACGCTCACGCACCGCCAGGTCAAGCACCCGCCGCGCACCGCCAACAATGGTGTCGAAGATTTCCAACGGGTTGCCATGGGCAGCCGAGGACGTATCGGTTGCCGCATGAATGATCAGATTCACAGGCTGCCCCGGAATGGGCGGTAGATCACGCACATCCCCACCGACCCAATGCAGCCACGCGCAATCACGGTAGCAAGGCCGTGCATCCAGAAAACGGGAAGGATTGCGTGACAGAACAGTGACCGTCACCCCAGCACCTTGCTGGTTAAGGTGTTGAAACAACACCAGCAACCATGAACCGAAAAAACCCGTGCCGCCGGTCAACAGCACATGCTGCCCTGCCAGCGCGCTGTGTAATCCCACTGTGGAGGGAATGGCATGCAGCGCGCTTCTGATGACAGGGGAATGCAAGGAGAAACTAGGCATGGGTATCAGGGACTCATGGACAGGGTAAGCGAGGGCGGGCACCAAGCCACTGCCCTATCAATAGAAATACAGAGTGATGTCTTCCAGAATATCCGCGTACAAACGCATGCCTACCTTGTAATCGCCGCGGATGGACTGCACTTGATCCATCAAGCGCCAATAATCGTCGGATCGGTGATAAGCGCATACCGCCAACGTGGGCTTGTCGCGCTTGATAATCATGCCTGCGCCACGCAAGGCTGCGGCTTCCATGCCCTCGATGTCGAGCTTGAACAGGCCGACCCTGCCCGGTACCACGTCATCCAGAGGTACGCCTTGAATAAACGAAGTAATGCTCGCGGGCACCTCACTGCTCAACTCCCCAGCAATGTCATACGACAGTTCAGGCTGATAGATGGCCCGGCTGGGTTTTTCGTCTAGCCCCATGTTGAACAGCCAGACATTGGGCCGATCGGAGACACTCTTGAGCGCTTCATAATAAGCAGGCAGTTCGGGCTCAAACAGCCAGGCCTGCTCGACCGGGCCAATGTGTTTCTCCAGGCGATGCAGGGTGTCACCCGCTGCCGCGCCGGCGTCCACAAAGCGCGCTGCTTGTTCAGGCTGGACATATGCCTTGTCGAAGTACTCTTCATCCCAAGGCGATTTGGCCTCCTCGGCACACGCAATTGAGAGACGAATCCTCATGCCGATCAACGCATCAAAAACCTTGCGTGATGGCTCATCATCCAGGCACAAGAACGCAGAGATGAAACGCCAAGGGTCACGCAATGGCGCCTCTACGAAACTTGAAAACCTCTCGCAACCCAGACCAGGCCCGGCGCCATCAAGTGCGTATAGAAACTCATGCATGTTGACCAGGCGAATCCCCGGCACCTGACTCAATTGCCTGGAAATGGCGTTGCCATGCCTGCCACTCGCGACGACGACGACCGCGTTCTCAAGAGAGAGGCTGGAAGGATGAGCGATCGACAGCCCTTCCAATGAACCACCCTCCTTGGAGCGGTCATTGTCGAGAAAACCTTTGACCTCAACGCCTAGCGATTGCGCGTGAAGCGCCAACCGTAAACCGACCTTGAAGGCCCCAAAGATATGAAACCCCTCACTCAACCTGCCGAGCACCCGCCTCTTCAACGCCGCCAAATCGGCCAGGCCACTGTTCGAGTCCAACAAGCGCTTGATATTGGGGTAATTATCCAGCCGTGATAAAGCCTCCATCCGGGACGGGTGCCTTATCACGATGGAATCTTGAGCGTCACGTAGAAGCGCATCCGACCAACAAACCGGCACACACTCGCCAGCCGGAAGTGCAAATGAATAGATGCGACCTTTTTGCATCGCTGAAAAATTGGCGCCGAGCGAGGACAAGCCAGCATTCATCATATTACCTGCCTAACCAATTGGGATGACCACGAATTGCCATCACGCAAAAAAACAATACCAAGCACCTGGAAAATTAATTCATCACTCAATAACGACATTGAACAGTACCTCGGCACGCTGCGGGTACAATGCCACCAAGCGCGGCCTGATGCGCTCCAGCCTCTCACTGATCCAGTGGTTCAACGTTAGGTTCGGATCAATCAGTAGCTTTTCTTTTGCAGACGTGGTGCTGCTGTTGATATCTACATAGTGCCGCGCAATACACGACACCTTTGCGTCATCAAGGTGGTTCAACATGACCGAAATATCTGGCGGGGGTACTTCAAGGCGATCAAGCGCATACTCGATCGCCAAAACATCGTTGATGCTTTGCAAATAAGTTCGCAGCCTGACATTGCCCGTATCGACAAGATAGTGCTGAAGCCGCCCGAAGGTCGTAACAAACCGACGCTTGCAAAAATCATAGATTCGAAGAAGGCTTTTCATCTCTGAGAAATTTTCGCGAACGCTACCCGATCGATCCGTGAGCACACCGTTGCCGTAATAGAACATATCAGAAAAAATAGAAGCAACCTTTGGAGAACTGCTCCCCGGCAGCACAGCGATATCGAACGCGGCATCATGGACGGTCAGAGAGTTCAGGTGGTAAGGGTATGCCTGAGAAAATTCAGCCTCTGGCATATCCGCAAATTTCAAGGAACACAGCTCAACATCAGCAAGCAACAAGTTCACCTGCCCTGCGATGTGCTCCGCACCTAGCAGCGGCGTTTTGTTATTGATTACATCGTACTGCCTGGAAGTGATTGCCCGCTGCGGCTCGTAAAATGCCAGCAAATCATAATCAGACGAAGCATTCCCCATGCCCAGAGGAATAGATCCCATCAACGAATAGAACATAACGCGTACTGGGCAGTGTTGCTCCATTCGCCGGATAGCCTCATCAACCTGCTCTTGCAAGTCTGGCTTCGCACACACATCAATCAGTTGCGCACGCATTATCGAGCCACCCACTCATCCAGTAAAAAGTCATACCCTTCGCGCGCAGAGTGCGCCCGAGCGAAGCGGTCGGATATGCGGTACAAATCCCTGACACCTCGATCAAACTCGCTTTCTTGATACCCATGGCGAACCGAGCAGCCCAGCAGCGCAAACGCTTGTGCCAGCGGCTCGACATCAGCGCTTTCTACCCGTAGGTGAACACCGCGAAGGCTGACCCTGCCAGTTTCTTTGAAGTTTTTCAGTACCAGCACACGGCACAACTTCAGCAACGTTTCATAGTAGGCATTTTCTGCCAGATACGGGACCCGCAGAAAATACGAGTGCATGACCGGATAGGGCAGCTCGGTGATACCTGATCGCACCATGCAATCGATCAGCGCTTCCAAAGCGGGGCGATTCAGGTAGGCCTCATAGTCCGCATTCGACAGTTTGAGCGGAACCAGTGATCGCTTGCGATGAATCTGGAAAGCAGCACGGTGTTTGCCGCTGTCCATGTTGAAGTGGTGTTCATCACTGTTCCAGTCCGCCTTCACCGCATGGTTCAAGAAGAACAGAGGATCGATGGACTCCGTTTGCCGCATGCGCTCATATACCTGCCTGCGGCTTCTCAGCACGTTATCCACCCACGCAGGGGTTTGCGCAATACCAAATTGATCAGCCGCGTTGCGGCAGTACAGATCCATGTAGTGATCCGGTGTTGCGCCAGCCTCACCGTCGAACCACTTGAACAGCTCCAGGTACGGGAACAGGGTAAACACCGGACTGTCCTGGAACAGCCCATTACCGTGTCGACGTGCACAGACCAACAAGGCAGGTATCCACGCCAATACTTCCCCCGACTCGGCGCTGATTAGCGCATCATCCTTGTATTCTGGATGGAAAAGCCCTCTCACTGCGGGGATCTCAACGGGCAAGGTCAGGTGTTCGTCGATGATATCGTCATGCAGCCTTGCCATGTGCGCCCGGTCTTCAGCAGATCGCCACGACATGTTGGAGCCATTCACCGGGCAAAAAACGACCCGCTCGAACCCTTCAGCAGCCAAGCCAAGCGCAATGCTTTCGTGCTCAAAAATGTTGTTTACGCAGATGATCACGAGCGCAGACTTGTCTGCACGCCCGACACTTGTGACCGGCAATCCTTCGTGACGCTCTATCTCGGCGGCACGCTTATCAATAAAACCTGTGACATTGCAGCCAGCCCTGAGATAGCGCGAGACCATCGTCCCGCGATGGGCGGCACCGTACAGAACTATTGGCGTCTCGGCAGTCCACATCATACCGGACA
This sequence comes from Candidatus Pseudomonas phytovorans, assembly GCA_029202525.1. Lineage (NCBI taxonomy): Bacteria > Pseudomonadati > Pseudomonadota > Gammaproteobacteria > Pseudomonadales > Pseudomonadaceae > Pseudomonas > Candidatus Pseudomonas phytovorans. Next base: position 2,207,059 of record CP119325.1, on the reverse strand, counting down.
TACTCCCTTGAGCAGGTGCAAGAAGTCAGCGTCTGGCTCACGCTCGCATACGGGGAATGACATGAAAGCTGGGTGTTTAACGACCGTTGGCAGCGATTGCAGCTGCCTGCAATAATCCATCAGCGCTTGAGCCTGGCGCTCTCTGAAATACGCCTCCCACTCTTCTCGCTTCATTTTAAGCGGAATACCCTCGAATCCCTGGCGCTCCAGATAGAAGGCGCGATGAGAGCCATCGAGAATATTGAAACGATGCGCGGCGCTATCAAACACAGCCACAGACGCGGCCTCTCGATAGTAGTCCCCCATATCGAAAAAGGTTTTCGCGTGGTAAAAGTCCATCTGCTCGCGGGTAAACAATGCCTCGAAAGGAAGCAGGTCCTTGACCACCGGGTCATCCAGCCGAACATTGGTCGCCTTGTCGATAACGTCCTGTTCCTGGTTCTTCCACTTGAAGTAGTCAGCGTAATCGTGATCGATTCCATCGTAAGATCGCCTTACGGTATAGACATAGTCCTTGTGCACAATGGCAGTCACGTAGTCTGCCAATGCGCTCAATAGGTAGTCACCCGCACGCACAGTATACAGCTCGTCAAAATTGGCGAACGGCACCGCATGATCACCCGAGTAAAATGCGTTCCATGCGCGCGTCATGGCGGCCGCTTTTTCTCCACGAAGAAACGCGGGCAAGTGCAATATCCGCGTAAAGCCGACACTTCGCAAGGTACGCGCAATTGGGGGGTGGGCAAGGCCATTTCCTATTGCCACAAAAACCCGTGCACTCCTGTTCTTCTGAATGCACGCTTCCACCGTCATCACCGGCACGGGCGAATTCGTTACGCCTTCCGGATTGCGATCAATGATGGCGCAAACATTCACACCGCCTTGCAGCAAACGCCGACAAAAGCCAACACCTATCTGACCGCCGCCATAAATGACAACAGGCTGGTCTATCGTGGAAAGTTTGTTCATTGATCGCATATCCGGTTTCCTTACACAGCGACCGCTACGTATTTCGCTGATGAATAAGTACATGAGCTACCGTGGCAGTTGGCCCTCACGGCATCTCAGGCACGGCGTAGAGCACTGCATCAAAGGTACTGGGCGAGTGACAGCGCAGATAAAAGCGGTAGCCCAAGCCATAACTTTGCAACTGCTCGGCAATTTCCCAGAGGTGTTCCGCACGGTGATAGATGCTGATGGCCAGGTGCGGCCTTGCGCGGCGCAACAGGCCTTCTGCACCGCGCAAGGCCGCCGGCTCTTCGCCTTCAATATCCATCTTGATGAAGTTCGGCGCGAATCCGGGCAAGGCATCATCCAGGCGCACACAGCACACAGGAATCCCGCCGGACTCGACAAGATGCCCACCCGCCCCCAGGGTTGGGTCATACCCACTCAAACGGCTGCTGTCTGACACGCCACAGGGAAAATGGATTGCGCCCGGGACCTGGCCAAGCTGCGCCGTCAGATGACGATAGTTATCCAGGTCCGGCTCGAATGTCGCCAAGCTGGTGAAACGAAAGCCCGCAGCCAGCAACGCCTGAACAGTGTCGCCAATGTATGCACCGCAATCGATGAACCGCAGCGGTTCAGGCAAACACGGCAGGTCCGCCGGAAAATACTGCTGCTCAGCCACCGATGGAAGGCAGCGTGGATCACCCAAAGTGCGGTACTCCACTATCGCGTCCAACAACTGCTTGCTCGCTTCGTCCGCCAAGGCAACCCGCAACGCTGCGATACGCACTGCATGCTGTTCGTAAAAGCTGGGGGCAACCAACCAATAACGAAACGGCTGGTCTTCTGGATAAAGGCGTACGAACTCGACCAAGCTGACTATGCGACCAAACCCCAGCGTTTCCAGATCATCGAAAATGGTCTTGGTATCCACATGGGCGTTGAACAAACCGATCAACACACAGGCTTTAGCGGGGTCATGGTTTGCAGCCCAGTCGTGTGCACTGAAGACCGGCAAGCCGTCCACTTCGTGCAAACTCTCATCGCGGTCGAGAAAAGCATCCACGCGCTGCCCTCGGGCAACGATGTAATCCCTTACACGCCGCCCGGCAAGCCTGGCCCCATAGACCAACAGTTGGTCGAAGCCGAACTCATTCGCCATGATCGGCTACCTTGATCAGGACGGCATGCCCGTTGAGGTTATGAAGGAAGCGGTATCCACTGTTCTGCGCTACGAACTCGTTGACCATGCGCGTTACCCCTTCACAGCCAAAGAACCCGTAATCATCGAAAACCACCACAGCCCCGCGCACAAGCCTGGGCGCAGCCCAAAGCAGTACATCGCGAGCAGACTCATAGACGTCAACGTCAATATGCAGCAACGCCAGCCGGTCACTGACCTGTTCCGCGTTGCTCTCCGGGAACATGCCGACCAGTACGCGTACGTTATCTGCCACCTGGCAACGCTTGGCCATTTCCAGGACCAGGTCGACACCGGTATCAGCATGCTCACCGCCGCTGTAGCTCGTGTCATGTGCCCCGGCCTTGACTACGCCACTGAAAGTGTCCGCCAAAAAGACACTACGCCCCTCGCGCTGACCGGCCATTGCCAGCAAACACCCCGAGCCACCGCGCCATACGCCAACCTCGAGAAAATCTCCCTCAACGTGGTCAAGCTGGTGCGCCAGCGTCCACAGCTCGTACAGCCGCATGATGTCGACCAGCGTGGCGTGACGCACGGTCTCGTAAACCTTCAGAAACGCGGCGTCATTGACCCACGGCGCGTGGCTGGCCATGGGCAGCACGCGGGCATGGCGCACTCTGGGCGATTTTTCATGCGCCCAGTCGTGCTGGCTACGCAGGTAGCCATAGCACAAGCTGGTCAAGCGACGCTTGAGCCACACCTTCATCCCTGAGGGTCCAACGAAACAGCCATCTGCTGTGCAAGCTCTTCGCGGCTGAGGAACGGATACAAGTCTTCAAGAGCACCGGTTACCGGCTTGCCGTTCTCGTCCATTCGCGTCATCACCCGTGGAACACGCGGTTCCTCGATCTGCACCAGAACCTCGCAGATCACTGGGCCATCGCGCTCCAGCACAGCCTGCAGGTTGGCCTGCAGATTGGCATGCGACTCGATCCGCGCATATCCCACACCATACGCACTGGACAGCTGTGCCAGGTCCGGCAGCTCTAGGCCGCTGCTGGCATCGGCCCCCACCAGCAGTTTGAAATGTGCACTCTGCGACGCACGAATCGAGGCATATCCCTGGTTGTTGATGACGAAACATTTGACCGGCAATTTCTGCGCCGCCAGGGTCGCCAGCTCCTGGATGTTCAGTTGCAAACCGCCATCACCTTCAACACACACGGTCGGCTGGCGGCCAGAGGCCAGACACGCGCCGATGGCCGACGGAATGCCAAAGCCCATCGACCCAGTACCACGGTTGTGGAAGCAACGCTGGCCCTTCTTCAGGCGCAGATTGAGCAGGAACAACTCGGAGGCAAACCCAGAGCTGCCCGGCGCGATCACGTCGCCTTCATTGAGCAGCGAGGACAGCTGGTCAGTGAAGTAGTACATGCTCACGCCCTGGCTGTCGTCGGCGTGTTCGCTCTGCAGCAGCGGGTATTGCTCGCGCCATTTCGCAATGCGCGCCAGCCAGTCAGCGTAGGACGGCAGGTGCTCACGGGAAACCTGGGCGGCCAACGCTTCGATGAACGGCTTCACATCCGAGACGACAGATACTTCGATCGGCATCTGCAACTTGGCGATTTCTGCCGGATCGATATCCACGACGACTTTCGTCGCGTATGGCGCGAAGTGAGCATGGTTGTATGCGGTCAGCGCCATGTCCAGCCGTGAGCCAAGGACGATCAGCAGGTCGCAGTTCTGCAGGGCAAAGTTGGCCCAGCGCGGTGCTATGGAGCCAGGACGACCACCGTAGAGAGGATGCTCATCCTCGATAATGTCCATGGCCAGCCAGGTCGGCATGACCGGTACACCTGCGGCTTCGATCAATTGGTTGAAAGCATCCACCGCACCCGCCATGCGAATGCCACTGCCGGCGATGATGCCTGGACGTTTGGCCTGGCGCAGCAAACTCACGGTCTGCTCTACCGCCGCACGTATGTCCGGCTGCTCTGTAGGCACGGGCAGCGGTGCCCGGCGCAAGGTGGCGGGATTGATCCGGGCAGCCTGTACGTCCAGAGGTACATCCAGCCATACCGGGCCACGACGCCCGCTGAGCGCGGCATGTTCGAGCTGGTCGAAGACTTCGGCTACCGCCTCGGGGTCGGTCAGGGTGAACGCCGCCTTGGTGATTGGCTCGACGATCGACACGATGTCGGCTTCCTGCACGCCCAGCATGCGCAGGCCTGTGCCGGCTTTGAGATCGGCACTCTTGACCTGGCCAGAAACGAAGAACACCGGCGTTGAGTCCAGCCAGGCACCCAGCACTGCGGTAACCGTATTGGTCGCGCCAGGGCCACAGGTCGTCATGCATGCCGCCGGCCCACCGGTGAGCTTGCCGGCTGCTTCGGCGGCAATGGCCGCCGCTTGCTCATGCAGGCACAGCACCGGCTCCAGCTCGGGATGGCGCCCCAGAGCGTCATTCAGGTGCATGGCTCCGCCACCAGGCAGGAAGTACACCTGCCCAACCCCCAGGCGAGCCAAACGCTCCATGATGTAATCGGCGACGCGAATCGTATTTGCCATACTCGTAAACCCTTTCCCTATTCAGCTCAGGAGAGCCGCGTCAAAAACTGCAGCGCCGACCAGAAGCCGGCACCATGATCCTTGTGCCCTTGCCAGACTTCAGGAATGAAGCTGACCTCGGGATGATTGCCAATCTGTGCCCAGGTGGCCGGCCAATCGATGTCGCCGGTGCCCATCACTACGCCTTCGCCATTGGTACCCTTGGCATCAGCCACGTGCAGGTGCGCCGAGTGCGGCAGCAGCAGCGCCAGGGCAGCCTGGAAATCAAGGCCGAAGTGGAAGCAGGTCATCTGCAAGTGCGACAGGTCGAGGCACAAGCGCAGGCCATGCTCGCGTGCCTGGGTCGCCAGTTCGTCGGGCATCATGAAGATGTTCTGGTGCCGCTGGCCGCCGAAGTGCCACGGGAACGGTGCCATGTTCTGCGGGATCAGCTCGGTACCGGCGAAGTCCACCTGACGGCAGGCTTCATGGAAACGCTCGTAGAGTTCGGGCCGCATGGCCAGCGGGCGTGGCGCGTCGGCGGAGAAACCGCCGATGTTGGCAACGATCAGCCGAGCATCGGCCGCCGGGAAGAACTCGCCGATCTGCAGGGTGGCATCGACCACGCGCTGCAAGTTGTCGATGGAGCGTCGACGGTAGGCGGGATCGTCCGCAACCAGGTCCAGCAGCTCGCTGTTCTCGAACAGCTCCGGGGCGTGTACCACCAAGCGCGAGCAATCCACCTCGGCCAGGAAGGGCTGCGGCTTCAGGCTGAGGTCACGGTACGACAGGTGGAACTCGAACAGGTCCGGCTCGATGCGCCGACGGTAGTCGAGAAAATCGTGGTAGCGCACCGGCACACCCCAGCGAATCGGCATGTCGAACGCCAGCTTCTGCTCGGTTTGCCGTTCCAGCAAGTCGCTCTCGAAAAGGAAGTCGCCCTGGGCGATGTCGCGACAGGCAGGCTTGCCCAGCAGTTCCGGCAGCCGGTATGGCGGCAAGCCCTGGCCGGGGCTGGCGATGCGCAGCATGCCCTGTTCCAGTGCCGCGCCACGGGGGATGTCGCGGGCAGCGATCACGCTCTTGCCGAGGTTCTCGCGGTTCAGCAATTCACCCTGGCTGGCATGACGACCAGGCCCTTGCCAAGGCAGTGCCAGCTCCAGTTGGCGGATACCGTCCACCAGTTGGCGGAATTCGGTGGGCTCCAGGCTGGCTAGGTGATCCGGGCCTTCCATGTTGCGATCCAGCGTGATGTGGCGCTCCACCAGGCGGGCGCCCAAGGCCACAGCGCCAAGGGTGATGGCGATACCGCGCTCATGGCCGGAATAGCCGATCAGGCCATGCAGTTCCTGCAGCCGGCGCAGGTAGCCAAGCTGAATATCCGCTTCCGGTGCCGGGTAGGCGCTGTTGCAGTGCAGCAGCGCGAAGGGTGTGCCCAGCGCGTTGAGCTGTTCGATGGCACGGATGATTTCGTGCTCGAACGACATGCCGGTGGACAGGATCAGCGGCTTGCCCAGGCTGGCGGCCTTGGCGATCAGGTAGGGGTTGCTCAAGTCCGCCGAGGCGATTTTCAGGGCCGCCACATCGAAGTCTGCCAGGGCATCGACGCTAGGTTCATCCCAAGGGGTGCACAGATAAGTGATGCCCTTCTCAGCACAGTAGGCGCGTACCTCGCGGTGCTCGTCCAGGCTCAGTTCAACCTTGTCCAGCAGGTCCTGGATGTACTCCACACCGAGGTCTTCGGCACGCGAACCGTCGGCCTTGCGCCGGTACAGCGCCTCGCGGTTGCGCAGTTGGAACTTGACGCAGTCGGCGCCCGCCGCAATGGCGGCATCCACCAGTTGCCTGGCCAATGCCAGCGAGCCATTGTGGTTGTTGCCGGCTTCGGCGATGACGTACACGCGATCGCCACCCAGGGCGATGCCGTCGAGAAAAATTGTGGTCATTGGATTTTCGTCCGCCAGGAAGTTACACCGCTGGACTCGAAGCGGAAGCCTTGAGTCTGGCAGCCCAGTGCGCGCACCGCATGCACCACCCGTTGGCGATGCTGGGGCTGTACGTAGAACAGGAAGAAACCGCCGCCACCGGCGCCCAGCAGCTTGCCGCCGAGCGCACCGGCCGCCAACGCGGCCGCGTAGATTTCATCAAGGTGACCATGGCTGATTGCAGAGGAAAAACGCTTTTTCAGGCGCCAGGCCTCGTCCATGCACAGGCCGAAATCGCGCAGCTCGCCACGAATCAGATAACGGTGCATACGCCGACACAGCGCCACGCTGGCATGCAGCAGGTCTGTTTGCGAAGACTCCGACTGCATCTCCTCGCGCTGCAGTTCGTGCAGGCGACCGGAGTCGTGAGAAATGCCGGTGTCACACAGCACCAGGCAGGACTCCAGCTCATTGCGGATCGCCTCTTCCAGCCGAATCGGGTGTACCAGGTTGCGCTGGTTCTCGAACTCGATCAGGTTGAAGCCCCCGAAGGCCGAGGCGTACTGATCCTGCCAGCCACCCGCGATACCAAAGCACAGGCGCTCGGCCTGGAATGCCAACTCGGCGATCTCGTAAGTGCTCCAGCGATCCTGGCGCAGTTCATTGAAGACCGCGATGGTGGCCGTGGTGGCAGCAGAGGAGCCGCCTAGCCCGGAGCCCACGGGAAAGTCCGAACGCAAATAGAGGTCGAAGCCGTATTGCGGCTTGATCACCGAAACAATGGTCGCCAGCAGGCTTTTATCACTGGCAGCCAGCAAGTCAGCCAAGGAGTCGTAGTCTTCCTCGCGCCCCAGATCCTCGGAAAAAATGCGGATACCACGATCGCCACGAGGCACCAAGGTAGCGTGAGCATAAAGCCCGACGGTACAGCTGAGCACCGCTGCGGGGTGGTCGATGAAGAAATAGGTCAGGTCGGCGCCGCCGCCGCAGAAGCTCATGCGTACTGGTGCGCGTGCCCGCGCCAGCACCGGCACTTCCGGGCTGGCCGCCATCTGGCGGGTATAGACCTCAACCAGGTGCCCGTGCTCATCCACGGCAGGGATGGCGTTGAAACCCAGGTCGAAAGCCTTGAGCAACTCCTCTCGCGACGCACCGACCTGAACCGCGCGGTAATGGGTGTTCATGCAAGTCGTTACCGGCAGGTCGGTATGCCCGCCCTGCAGCAGGTGGCGACGCACATCGCCGTTGGTCACCACCCCCAGCAGACGGTGGTCGTCAGCAACCACAAAAGCGATCTGCAAGGCGCCCGCCTCGATGCACTTGACCGCATCGAGAATGCTTTGGCGCTCGCCAATGCTGAGGGTCTGCACCAGCAGGCTCATAGGGAAGTATCCGGATGAAATGCATGGGTGTAGTGCGCAAGCGACTCAGGCGTGCCGATGTCGATGAAACGCCCGCTGTAATCGACAACGTTCACGGGCCCTCGCTGGAGCAACTCGGGCAACAGGTCGTGCTCCATCGAGCATGCGCGAACGGGCGTATCGGCGAAGGCCGACGCGGTGAAGGCGTAAACCCCGGCGTTGATCAGCCCGGCGCCCTGCACGCCTTTTTCCTGCAGCGCAGCCAGGTGCCCGGTAGCCGTCAGCGCCAGGCTGCCATACCGGCTGCGGTCATCTACCCGCGCCGCCAGCACGGCGTTGCCTTCGCTCAGAAGCATCTGCCGGTAGCCCTGCACATCCACGAAGGTGTCGGCATTCAGTACCAGGTACCGACCCTGCGCAGTTTGCTCGCTCAACGCGTTGAGCAGCGCACCGCCAGTTCCCAGTGGGCTTTCCTCCACAACCATCGACAGTGGCAGCCCGGCCTGGCGAGCCAAATCGGCAAGCTGCTCGACTACCTGCTCGGCGCGGTAATGCGCGCACAGCACGCCTTCGCTGATGCCGGCACGGGCCAACTGGCTCAGTACGCGCGCCAGGAATGGCTCACCGTGAACGGGTACCAAAGCCTTCTGCGAGTCAGTGACGCTGCGCAGCCGCGTACCGAAACCGCCACACAGGACGTAGGCGCGCATCAGCACACCCTCTGCAGGTAGGTTTCCAGGCAGCGTGCCGCATGTTCCAGATGGTCGTCGCTCAAGCCCGGCCACAGGCCGATCCAGAACGTGTCGTTCATGATCTTGTCGGTGACCGGCAACTCGCCGGAAACCCGGTAGTTCAACCCCTGCATGTAGGGCTGACGGGTCAGGTTGCCGGCAAACAGCAAGCGCGTGCCCACACCGTGCTCATCCAGGTAGCGCACCAGTTCGACGCGATTTATTGCGCAGCCATCGCGCAAGGTAATCGGATACCCGAACCAGGAAGGGTCACTGTCGTGGGTAGCCTGCGGCAGGATCAGTTTGTCCGCACAACCGGCCAGCCGGTCGCTGAGCCAGCCAAAGTTGCGCTTGCGCGCAGCAACGAAATCATCAACCCGGTCCATCTGCGCCAGCGCGCAGGCGGCCTGCATGTCGGTGATTTTCAGGTTGTAGCCCAGGTGCGAGTATGTGTACTTGTGGTCGTAGCCTTGCGGCAGGTCACCCATTTGCCAGCAGAAGCGCTTGCTGCAGGTGTTGTCCTCGCCCGGCGCGCAGTAGCAATCGCGGCCCCAGTCGCGGTACGACTCGATGATGCGCTTGAGCAACGGCGAGTCGGTGAACACCGCTCCGCCCTCGCCCATGGTGATGTGGTGCGCCGGGTAGAAGCTGAGGGTGCCGATGTCGCCGAAAGTGCCGACCATGCGCCCCTGGTAGGTGGAACCCAAGGCATCGCAGCAATCTTCGATCAGCCACAGGCCGTATTTGTCGCACAGGGCGCGGACGACGCTCAGGTCGAACGGGTTGCCCAGTGTGTGGGCCAACATGATGGCCTTGGTTTTCGGGCCGATGGCCGCTTCGATAAGCGCGGGGTCGATGTTGTAGGTGCCCATCTCGATATCGACGAACACCGGTACCGCACCGAACTGCAGGATCGGGTTGACGGTGGTCGGGAAACCGGCAGCAACGCCGATCACCTCGTCACCCGGCTTGATCGCCCGGTCGCCGAGGCGTGGCGATGTCAGGGCGGAAAACGCCAGCAGGTTGGCCGAGGAGCCGGAGTTGGTAGTGAGTACGCAGCGTCGCCCCAGGTACTTGGCCAGGCGCTTCTCGAACGCCTCGTTGAAGCGGCCGGTGGTCAGCCAGCCATCCAGCACGGCTTCGGTCATGGACTGCAACTCGCCCGCGCCGATCACCTTGCCGGAAGGCGGAACGCTGCTCTGCCCGGCCACGAAGGGTTTCGGCGCCATCTGCAGCTCGGCATAGCGCCCGACCAGTTCGGCAATCTGTTGGCGCAACTGCTGCGCCGTACTGTCACTCATGGGTTCCGCCTTGGTGAACCGCGATCTGCTCGCGGGTAACGATGTTCATGTCACGCCCTGCGCGCCAGGCCAGGTGCCAGTCCAGGGTATGTTTCAGGGTGTCGTCCAGCGACCAGCGGGGTGCCCAGCCAAGCACTTGCCGCGCCTTGCTTGAGTCCAATGCCAGCAGCCCGGCTTCGTGCGGCTGGGCATCGCCGGCAACCGACCAGCGCGCCTCGCCCGGCCAGCGTTCGGCCAGGCGCTGGACGATGTCGCCTACGGTGGCCAACCCGGCGCTGTCGGGGCCAAAATTCCAGGCGGTTGCGTGTTGGCCCGCGTCAGTCAGCAAGCCCTGCGCCAGCTGCAGGTAGCCCATCAGCGGGTCGAGCACGTGCTGCCAAGGACGCGTCGCGTCGGGATAGCGCAAGACCACCTCTTCACCGGCCTGCCAGGCGCGGAAGATATCCGGTAGCAAGCGCTCGGCAGACCAGTCGCCGCCACCCAGTACATTCCCCGCGCGGGCCGTGGCCAAGGCCACGCCTGCGTTACGCAGAAACGAGTCGCGGTAGCTGGCGCACAGCAGCTCGACACAGGCCTTGCTGCTGCTATAAGGATCGAAGCCGCCCAGTGCATCCTGCTCCCGGTAAGGCCAGGGCCACTCGCGGTTGTCGTAGCACTTGTCAGTGGTCACCACCAACACCGCGCGTACCGAAGGCGTGGCGCGCACCGCCTCCAGCAGGTTGAGCGTGCCCATCACGTTGGTTGCATAGGTATCGGCTGGCGCACGGTAGGATTCGCGCACCAACGGCTGCGCCGCCAGGTGCAGCACCAGTTCGGGCTGAAACTCCTGCAGGGCACGCGCCAGCGACGAGGCATCGCGGATATCGGCGAAGTCACCGGGCGCCTGCTGTTCCAGCTGTGCAACCTGCCACAGCGATGGCGTGGTTGCAGCAGGCAAGGCATAGCCGCGCAGCTCGGCGCCAAGCTGGCGCAGCCATAGCGCCAGCCAGCCGCCCTTGAAGCCGGTATGCCCGGTCAGGAAGACTCGGCGGCCAGCCCAGAATGCCGGGCTCAACGCCATAGCTGCCATGCTGCGTCGCCGTTCTTCCAGTGTGTTTCAAGCAGCGTGCGATCACGCAGGGTATCCATCGGTTGCCAGAAGCCACGATGCAGGTGGCTCATCAGCTGGCCGTCTTCGGCCAGGCGACGCAGGGGCTCGTCTTCCCAGGTGGTGGCATCACCTTCGATGTATTCGAGCACGGCCGGTTCGAGCACAAAGAAACCGCCATTGATCCAGCCACCATCACCCGCGGGCTTTTCCTGAAAGCCACGCACCTGTTCGCCCTGCACATCCAGCGCGCCATAACGCCCTGGCGGTTGCACGGCGGTAACCGTGGCCATCTTGCCGTGCTGGTGATGGAAATCGATCAGGCGCGGAATATCGACATCGGACACACCGTCGCCGTAAGTCAGGCAAAAGGTTTCATTGCCAACGTACTCGCGGACACGCTTCAGGCGGCCACCGGTGGCGGTGTTTTCCCCAGTGTCCACCAGCGTCACACGCCAAGGCTCGGCGTGGCGGTTATGGATGTCCATGCGGTTTTCCACCATGTCGAAGGTCACGTCCGACATGTGCAGGAAATAGTTGGCGAAGTACTCCTTGATCACATAGCCCTTGTAGCCCAGGCAAATGACGAAGTCGTTGATACCGTAGTGCGAATAGATCTTCATGATGTGCCAGATGATCGGTTTTCCGCCTATCTCGATCATTGGCTTGGGGCGCAGGTGGGATTCTTCGCTGATGCGTGTGCCCAGCCCACCGGCCAGAATGACTGCTTTCATTGTGCTCTTCGTCCGCATTGGTCGGAGGGGCGACAGAAAACTGACCCCTGGCCCTATGCACTAGGCAAAGCAAAACGCATGCCTGCTTTATGAAAGCTTTTTAATGGATTGGATTTTGATCCTGGCCACTTGCCTGGCCCCATTCGCGGGTTCATCGATGCGTCGAACCGCGCGTAGAGGCCGGCACAGGCCAGGCGCCAGGCATCAATCCTCTGCCTGGTCCTCGCCGCCTTGGCGACTCATACCGTACTTGCGCATCTTCTCGACCAGGGTGGTACGACGAATACGCAAACGTTCAGCCGCGCGCGCAACGATACCGTTGGCATCGTCCAGCGCCTGCTGGATCAGGCCCTGCTCCAGGCTACCGAGGTAGTCCTTGAGGTCCAGGCCTTCGGGCGGCAGCATTGCAGGGTTGCTGAAGTTGGGTGTGTGACCGTTGATGGCCACGCGTTCTTCCAGGTCGCTGCGCAGGCTGTCGACCATCTGCTCGTCTTCGTCATCGACGTAGCGGAATTTCTTCGGCAACTCGGACACGCCAATCACCCCGTACGGGTGCATGATCGCCATGCGCTCGACCAGGTTGGCCAGTTCGCGCACGTTGCCCGGCCAACCGTGGCGGCAAAGCGACATGATCGACGCCGAGTTGAAGCGGATGGAACCGCGCTTCTCGTGCTCCATGCGCGAAATCAGCTCGTTCATCAGCAACGGGATGTCTTCCACCCGCTCACGCAGCGGCGCCATCTCGATGGGGAACACGTTCAGGCGGTAGTACAGGTCTTCGCGGAAGGTGCCGTCCTCGATCATGGTTTCGAGGTTTTTGTGCGTTGCCGCGATGATACGCACGTCGATGCTCTGGGTCTTGTTGCTACCCACGCGCTCGAAGGTACGCTCCTGCAGCACACGCAGCAGCTTGACCTGCATCGGCAACGGCATGTCGCCGATTTCATCGAGGAACAGGGTACCGCCGTTGGCCAGCTCGAAACGCCCGGCACGGCTGGTGATTGCCCCGGTAAAGGCACCCTTCTCGTGGCCGAACAGTTCGCTTTCCAACAACTCGGCCGGGATCGCGCCACAGTTAACCGGCACGAACGGCGCTTCACGGCGCTTGGAGTGATAGTGCAGGTTACGCGCCACCACTTCCTTGCCGGTGCCCGACTCACCCAGGATCAGCACGCTGGCGTCGGTATCAGCCACTTGCTGCATCATCTGCCGGACATGCTGGATGGCACGGCTGGTGCCGACCAGGCTGCGGAACAAGTTAGGCTCACGCTGGCGGCCGCGCTCACGCGCCTGGTCGTACATCTCGCGATAGACCTGGGCCCGGTGCAGCGAATCCAGCAACTGGCTGTAGCTTGGCGGCATTTCCAGGTTGGAAAGTACCCGACGGCGAAGGTCTTCCGGGAACTCCGCAGAAGAAATATCACCCAAAAGCATTACCGGAAGGAACTCATCCCACCCAGCCAGTGTCTTAATGAGCCCCAGAAGATTACCCGGAGCATTTACAGCACCGACGAGCACGCACAGCACTTCGCGACTGGAGGACAGCGGCTCGACAGCCTGCTGCCAGTCATGGCTGGCGCACGCGATATTTTCTTCGCCGAGGAAGTTCAGCACCACCGCCAGATCGCGGCGGCGCGCGCTGTCGTCATCGATCAGCAGAATCTTGGTTTCACGCCACATGCAATAGCAACTTCCCTAGTCATATCGCCGCCCTGCAGGGGCATGCTCGACATCATTCCGACTGAATGGTCAGTGTTCGGACGTCTGGAATTCGAGAACAGACACTAGTAAAGTCAAAAAGGCCCGCACAGTCAAATTTATGGCGCCTTTTGTCAGGTTGTGCGCATCTTAACTGAACAGATGGTATACCTTCGATGCATTTTTCGCCTGATTGATCTGCATCATCTCTTCGGCAATTGCCTGGCGCTCACCGGTTGTCACGTCGATGAGATTGCGGTAGACCAGCAGCACCCCTTCCAGTTTCTCGCGTAGCAACACCTGGTCCATCGCATGGGTTTCCAGCACATCGTCGATGCACGCGCGACACGCCACATCCAGCTGGGCAATGGCATCCCAGTCACGCTCACCCAAGGCGCCGATCAGGGCATCGCAGGTGTCATCGAGGCGTTGCAGTGCGGTCACGGTAGTCTCCTTGCCTTCAGCTGGCAGGCTGGGCATCGGCGATGCCGTCCCAACCGCTTTTCACGGTAATCAGCAGCTGGGCAACTTCGTCGATGATGCCGGCATCGTTGTCGATATTGGCCTGCATCAGGCGGTTGGTCATGTAAACGTACAGGGCGTCGAGTTTCTCTACAGCCTCTGGGTTTTCGCTCTTTTCAGGCTGCAAACCATCGCGCAGGCCGATAATGATGTCGATTGCCTTGCCAAGCATCAGCCCCTTTTCAGCGATGTCGCCACGGGCCATGGCACCCTTGGCCTGAGCCATGCGATCAAGGCCGCCTTCCATCAGCATCTGCACCAGGCGGTGCGGCGTGGCTTCGGAAATCTGGGCATGGGAATTGACCTTCTGGTACTGACGAAGGGCTCTCATGGGATTCATCTTGCGACCTCGTGACGGGCAGGCTTAAGGGGAGATATTCCTTGTATCGGGCAGGCGGCGAAAAACTTTACCGGCCGATGACATGAAGCCCGGCATCATGCCCGGGCCACATGCAATGTTCACGATTTAATCGTCACTGCTCGACTTGTTCAGCGCATTGAGCGTGCTCAGCACGGAGCTCTGCTGCTGGCGCAACTGAGTGACCAGGGTATCCATGTTGTTGTACTTGTCCTGCAGGCTCTTCTGCAGGGCTTCCATACGGGCGTCCAGGGTATCCTGCTCGGTCTTGAGCTTGGTCAGGCTTTCGCTCAGCACCTTGGAACGCTCGGCCAGGGTACCTGTACTGGCCTTGGCGAACGGCTCGGTGACCTTTTGCAGGCGAGCCAACAAACCGTCCTTGCCATTGAAGATACTGGTCAGGTCCGCCGCATTGGTAGAGGCCACCTTGTCCCACTTCTTGTCATCCAGGCTCAGCGCACCGCCATCCTGGGCTGAAGTGACGCCAAAGGCCGCAAGCGACTTCAAGGTGCCATTGCCCGATACCGCATTGAGCTCTTCACGAATGGAGGACAACAACGTCCGCATCGTGGCATCACCGGTCAGCGCCGCCGACGTCATGGTGCCATCGGCGTTCTTGGTGACCTTGGTTTCAGCGTTCATGACGGTGAGCAAGGCGTTGTAGGTATCGATGAAACCCTTAAGGCCCGACTTCAACGTCGTAGAGCTGGTAGTCAGCGAGAGAACCGTCGCTGTAACCTCGCCACTTGTAGCGTTTTTCGGCGAAGTACCTAACAACTTGATGTTCAGACCACTTACGGCATCGGTGATGTCGTTGGTCTTGGACTTCATCGCAATACCGTCAAGCGTGTACTCGGCATCCGCCGGCTCATCGACAACGGTATAGCCTGTATCAATGCCCGAATTGCCCGAAAGGGTGATTTCGGAGCCGTCACCCATCTTGGTCGAGGTGATGATCAAACGCGAGCCAGTGGCGTCGGTCAGGACGTTGGCACTCAGGCCTGCGGTACTGAACTGACTGTTGATGCTATCGCGAACCTGCTGCAGGGTTGCGCCAGCAGGAACACTCAGATCGTAGGGCTTGCCATTCTGGGTCATGGTCAACGTGGTCGGGCTGCCAGTCGCATTGACTACAGAGCCCGTACCATTTGCGTAGACCCTTGTCGAAACCTTCGACGCAGTCGCCAGTTTGTCGACAATCAACTTGAACGAACCATTGGCAGCCCCGGTGCCCATGGTCACGGTCGCCACCTTCTCATCCGAAGATTTGAGGCTGAGGCCACCGAAACTATTGGTGTCGGTCATGTTGGTCAAAGCGCCGCGGAAGGCACTCAGCGCCGACTGAATCTTGCCGATAGAGGACAACGTGGTGGTTGCCTTCAGCGTTTGGGTATTGATCTGCGCCTGCTTTGGCGCCTTTTGCGCGGCCACCAGGGAATCCACGATTGCCTGGGTATCAATGCCCGAGCCAATACCGCTGACTGTTGTACCTGCCATCATTGCTCTCCTTGTTCAGTAGCTGCCGGATCCTTGGCGGATAAATCCATCAAAAGGTCGACAGCAACAAAAATCATGCCAGCCTATACCTGATCATCGAACAGCAGGCTGCTGGCTTCACTGAGGCTTTGCGCCAGCTTCAGCGCAAGTTCCGACGGAAGCTGCCGGATCACCTCACCGGACTGGGTGGCAATCACCTTGACCACGACCCGACCCGAGGAATCATCAATGGAAAAATCCAGCTGACGCTGGCTCGACTGGACGAAATCACGAATCTCGCCAACCGCCGTTTCCAGTTCTTCACGCGAGTGCGGCTGTTTTTCGGGCGCGGTGGCTTCCTGCACTTTGGCAGGTACAGCAGGATCCCGATCAACTACTGCCGCCTGGGGTAACACTGACGGATACACCTGGCTCAACTTGACACTCATGTCCATGTTTCGAACTCCTCATGTCAAAAAGGGCAAAAGGGCACGTAAACGCGCCCTTTCACCCTTTTACTCAGGCGCCTGAATTACTGGAGCAGTTTCAGGACCGAAGATGGCAGCTGGTTAGCCTGCGACAGGATTGCAGTCGAAGCCTGTTGCAGCGTCTGCTGCTTCGTCAGCTCGGCAGTTTCCGAAGCGAAGTCCACGTCCTGCACGGTGGAGCGGGCAGCGGTGGAGTTCTTCTGGATGTTCTGCAGGTTGTCGACGGTGGTTTGCAGACGGTTCTGGGTAGCACCCAGGCCCGAACGCACGCTGTCGATCGAGCCGATGGCCTTGTCGATAACGGCCAGGGCGTTCTGGGCGTTGGTGGCCTCGGTAACATCGGTATCCGCGATGGTGGTCTTGCCCGAAGACTTGGAAGCTGCACCGAACAGGTCGGTAGCGCCAGTACCGGTGGTACCGTTGGCAACCGAGTAACCTTTGGCAGAGTCCAGGGAAATCTGGCCAGTTACAACCGATGTGTCATCGGCAGTAGCGGAAAGCGTGGCCAGAGTGGTTGGGAAATCACCACTGCCATCCCGCGCACCGACAGAAATGGCATCAGCGCCAGCCTTCGAGGTGAATTTCAGGTTCTCGCCAGTGTCCGACTTGACCGACAGACTCTTGGTCGATTCGTCGTAGTTGACGCTGATACCCAGCTTGGCGGCGTTGGACTTCAACTGATCAGCCAGGCTTGCAGTGTCTTTAACACCAATGAAGCTTACGGTGCTGCCACCAACGGTCAGCTCGAAGTTGGCTGGAGTGGTTGCTGCACCACTGGCAACGGCCAGCTTCACTTCGGTGCTGGCAGAGGCAGTCAGGCCACCGATCGAGCCGTTGAGTTTGGCAGCGATATCTTTGGCCGAAGCACCTTCATCATAGCTGATGGTCTTGGATTGGCCGTTACCGGTTACAACCAGATCTGCCGCTGCCACGCCGCTGGCGCTTGGAGTGATAGTGCCCGACTTGATCTGCTGCGAACCAATGCTCTTGGCCGAAACGTTGTCCAGTGCCAGGTTGATGGTTTCGTTGGCGTTGGCGCCGACCTGGATGGCCTTGGTGCCGTACGAGCCGTCCAGCAGCTTTTGGCCACCGAAGGTGGTGGTTTCCGAGATACGGTTCAGCTCAGCGGTCAGAGCCTGGTATTCGTCGTTGTTCGACTTACGGTCGTCGGCGCTCAGGGAGCCAGTAGCCGAGGACAGGGCCAGGGTACGCATTTTCTGCAGGATGTCGGTCGAAGCCTGCATCGCACCTTCAGCGGTCTGGGCGATCGAGATACCGTCGTTGGCGTTCTTCACAGCCTGGCCCAGGCCATTGATCTGGCTGGTCAGACGGTTGGCGATCTGCAGGCCGGCAGCGTCGTCTTTGGCGCTGTTGATGCGCAGACCCGAGGACAGACGCTGCATCGAAGTGGTCTGGGCAGTGCTGGCCTTGGTCAGGTTGCCCTGAGTGGTGATCGACGCAATGTTGGTGTTTACAGTTAAAGCCATGACGAAATCCTCGTTGGATGGGTACTGCGGCTTCCGGCCTTGGCAACCGCCGGACTGGCCTAGAGAACCTTCGTAATAGTTATCGTCGGGTGCGCGGGATGCTTGAGGGGTTTTTCGAAAAAAAAATGCTGGCATGGGGCCAGCCCTGAGAATTCAAGGGGTTAAGGGCGGTTTATTGGCGTCAAAAACCGCTCAAGACCCGACTGATGAGTATAAAAAAAGCGCCGAGCGGATGGCCGCTCGGCGCTTCTTCTGGACCGCGAATCAATCAGTCGCGATAGAGGATGGCCGAGCCCCAGGAAAGGCCCACGCCAAAGCCGCTGATCGCCACACGCTTCCAGCTGCCGTCAAGCATGTGCTTCTGCAGCAACAGCGGCACGCTGGAGGACACGGTATTACCGGTTTCCAGCATATCCTTCACGAACTTCTCAGGGTGCTCTTCTTCAAATCGACGCGCCACGGCATCGACAATCGCCGCACTGCCTTGGTGGATGCAGAAGGCGTCGATATCCGCCGACTTCAGGCCGCTGGCATCCAACAGCTCGTGCAGGTGCGCCGGCACCTTGACCAGGGCGAAGTTGAACACTTGGCGGCCATTCATGAAGAACTTGCCGTCAGTGACTTTCAGGTGCTCGGCACCGGAACCATCAGTGCCAAAACGCGCCTGGCCCAGGTTCCATACCGCGTCTTCACCCATCCAGGTAGCCGTGGCGGCGTCGCCGAACAGCATGGTGGTGTTGCGGTCTTCCGGGTCGACAATTTTCGAATACGGGTCGGCCGTGATCAGCAGGCCGTTTTTCAGCCCGGCAGCTTCCATAAAGCCTTTGATCGCGTACAGCCCATACACGTAGCCGGAACAGCCCAGCGACACGTCGAAAGCCGCCACGCGGGTAGACAGGCCGAGCTTGCTCTGGACGATGGCCGCGGTGTGCGGCAGGCCTTCTTCGTCACCGTTCTGGGTGACCACGATCAGCGCATCGATCGACTGCGGATCCAGGTCGGGGTTGCTGGCGAACAGGGCCTGGGCGGCTTCTACACACAGGTCGGAGGTTTCCTGCTCTTCGGCCTTGCGCGGCAGGAACGAGGCGCCGATCTTGCCGAACATGAACTCTTCGTCCTTGCCGAACTTCGCACCCTGGACGTAGTTGTCCAGGCCAGCGGTAGGCACGTAACTCGCGATGCTTTTGATGCCAATCATTCTGGCTTCCCAATGAAAACAGCCAAAGACCACCACTCGATGAATTGAGGGCGCCAAATACCGGGGCGTCACCGCCAGGGGTTGAAGGCAGAGCTCACCTGCGCACCGGTAACAAAATGCTGCAACAGCTGCTGCATAGAATACAGGGAAGATGAACGTTTTGACTCATTGGTCACATTGAAATGCTACGAAAGCCGTGCCGAGGGTGTGGGGACCGGGATTTTTGCAGGCATTAAAAAACCGGGGCCGCTTTGCGCCCCTTCTCGGGCACGCCCGCTCCCACAGGTTTGCGTGCGCTTGAGCACTGCGCAATACCTATGGGAGCGGGCGTGCCCGCGAAGGGGCGCATAGCGGCCCCGGCATTTTTGAAGGCAGATCAGAGCTTGTTGAACAGGCTCAGTTGCGAAATGCGCGAGAAGGCCAGCTGCGAGGCCTCAAGCATGGCTTGCTGCAAGGTCAGGGTGATGGCTGCCTGCGACATGTCGGTGTTGCCGATGGCGTTCTGGGTGGTCTTGTTGGCAAGGCCCAGGCTGGTGTTCTCCTGCCGCTGGATTTCCAGCGAGTTGCCACGGGCACCAATTGAACCACGGGTGATGTCGACCTGCTCACGGGCACTGGCCAGGTTGGCAATGGCCGACGCTGCGGCATCCTTGATCGCATTGGCCGCGCCTGCACCGGTCACCGGCGTGTCCAGGGCCGTACGCAGCTGGCTGATGGTCTCCAGCACGTTCTGGTTCTGGTGGGTATTGGCAGTGACCGCGAACTGGTCACCGGCCTCCGGCGCACCGGACACCTGATAGGTCACCCCGGCTACCGTCAGCGACGGCGCAGTAAAGGTACCGCTGGCAATTGCTTTGCTATCAGCGGTCAGCGGCTGGGCATACAGCTCGTAAGCGCCAGGGCCGGTGAACTTGATCACCGCACCATTGCTGGGGAAGGTGCTGCGATAGGCGGCTTCGTCGGTGACGCTGCTGCTGGTGACCTGGGCGCTGGAGGTGTTGTTGCCGTTGCGGGTGGCATTGAACGAATCCGGGCGTGCTTCCAGGGAAAACTCGCGCCCCGCCACTGCCGCGTCGGCATCGGCGCCCTCTTCCAGCGTTACGGTGATTTCAAATTCCACACCACGCAGGGCAATCTTGTTGGCGCCTTCGGTCTTGCTGTCGAAGGTACCGTTGGTGGGGGTTTCAGAGGTGACGTCGCGCCCACTGGCATCGGTAATGGTGTACTGGGTCGCGCTGGTGAAGGTCAGCTTGTACGGCTGGCCGGCAGTGAAGCTGTTGTTGTAGGTGGTGCTCGAGGTCATCAGGCCCGACGATACCCCGACCACGCCGTCGTCAGTGGCCGGCGTCAGCAGGGTCGACTGGGTGCGACTCTTGTTGCTGGCCGAGTCGAAGGCGCTGAACCCGGTGTCGTTGGTCGCCAGGTTCAGGGTGTCGGACACTTGCAGGCTAAGCTGCGTCTGGTCGCCGTGATAGCTGTAGGTGCCATCGGAGTTGCGCACATAGGGCGGCGTGGTGCTCTTCGACCCGCCGAACATGTAGTCGCCGTTGGCATCGCGCGAGTTGAGCAAACCGAAGATATTGGCCTCGATCTCTTTCAGCTCGGTGCTGATGGCCACACGGTCAGAGTCGGTCACCCCGGCACCACCGGCACGAATCGCCAGCTCGCTGGCGCGCTGCATGGCATCGTTGATGGTGGAGAGTACGCTCTCCTCCTGCAGCAGGGAGTTGCTCACCGTGTTGATGTTGCCGCTGTACTGGTCCAGCAGCGACTGCTGCTGTTGCAGCAACAGCAGGCGCGCGGCCCCGACCGGGTCATCGGCGGCGGTCTGGATACGGATACCCGACGTCACCTGATCGTTGGTCTTGTTCATGCTGGAGAAGTTCTTGGAGTAGCTACTGGCGCTGGCCTCATAGAACTGAGCAGTGGAAATACGCACGATAGTCTACTCCTTACAAAGCATTGATCAGGGTGCTGAAGGTTTCTTGCGCCGCCTTGATAATCTGCGACGACGCCGTGTAATAGTGCTGGAACTTCACCAGGCTGGCCGCCTCGTCATCGAGGTTGACCCCGGACACCGCGTTGCGGCTTTCGCTGGCGGACTTGAGCACCGCATCGGTCGCCGTCGTGTCGATGGTTGCCTGATTGGCCTTGGCACCTACACGCTCGACCAGCGAGGCATAAGCCGAGGTAAAGCTGGTACCACCGCCAGAGCCAGTATTCACCGTCGACTTGGTCTGCAGCCCCAGCAGCGCCGTAGCGTTGCGGTTGTCGGCCTTGCCGTCGGCGTTGAACGACAGGGTAAAGCTGTCGTTCTCCGCCGGGCTGCCGCCGATGGTGGTCTCAACACTGAAGGTGCGTGGGTTGCCGCCGCCATCCAGAATCGGGCTGCCGGCCGCGTTGAGCATTGGCACGGCCACCGACAGCTTGTTGTCAGTTCCAGGGACTACGCTGCCAGTGCCGATCTTGGTGCCCTTGGCATCAAACAGCGTGTAGCCCTGGGAGCCACCGCTGGCAGCGTCGAATACCACGCGCACCGGCATCGAGTCGCGAATCGACTGCTGGATCAGCGCGGTGTCGGCACCACCGTAGATGTCCAGCGACTCGCCCAAGGTCGGCTGGGTGATGGTGCCCGTGCCGCTGTTGCCGCTGCCCGAGGTCGCACTCACCGGCCCAGCAAAGGCCAGCTTGTTGGCATCGGTCAGGGTGGTGGTAATGCTGCCGGCCGCTGCACGGGTGGGAATCACCTTGAAGCTGTCGCCTGCCGCCAGGCCGCCGCCTTTCAGCGACAGGCTGAAGCCGTCGATCACTGGCGCCGGGTCGGCATTGAGGTCGAAGCTGCCCATGTCGGTGCCGTCGGAGCGACGCACGCTGTACTGGTTGGCGCTGGTGAACTTGACCTCGTAGTCGTAGGTGGTCAGCGCACCGCTGTTGGCGATGGTCACATCGAGGTTGCCGGAACCGGAACTGTTATTCGACGACGCCAGGCTGCGCTGGGCAATGGCGGTGGCGCTGTTGATGCTGGAGAACAGCGAACTGCCAAACTGGCCGTTGGCATCCAGGCCCTGACCCAGCTGGCTGTTGATACTGTCGGCCACCACCAGGGCGACACGGCCCAGCTCGTTCATCGACGGCGTCAGCACGTCCTGGCGATAGCGCAACAGGCCGCCGATCGAACCACCTGTCACCACCGAGGTGACGTCGGAGCTGAATGACTCGTAGTTGATGCGCAGGCTGGCCTGGCTCTTGTCGGCAGCACCCGGCTGCACCGACAGGGTATTGGCCTTGTTGCCGGTGACCAGCGACTGGCCGCTACCCAGGTAGACGTCGTAGTTGCCGTCACGCTCCTGCACGGTCACACCAACCAGCTCGTTGAGCTGGCGCACTGCTTCGCTGCGCGCATCCAGCAGGCTGTTGGGCGTGTTGCCAGTGCCCGATGCTGCCGCAATCTGCTTGTTGTACTCAGCGATGTTGGCAGTGAGCTTGTTGACCTGGCCAGCCATGGTGTCGAGCTGGGAGTTGATCGTTTCGTTCTGCTGGGTCAGCTGGGTGCTCACCGCGTTGAAACGGTTGCTCAGGGTTTGCGCCTGGGTCAGCAACAGCTGCCGGGAGGCAACGTCACCGGGCTTGGCCGCTGCCGTTTGCAGGGCCGAGAAGAACGCAGTCAGCACCGAGCTGATGCCGGTATCGCGGTCGGCCAGCAGCTTGTCGACACTGGTGATCTGGTCCTGGAAAGTAACGGAGTCTGCCTGCAGCGACGTTGCGGTCTGCAGCTGGTTGTCCAGGTAGGAGCTATAGATGCGACGCACGTCCGACAGCGTGGTACCGGTACCCAGGAACCCCGCCCCGATGTTGTGCGATGCCCCCGCTGCCTGGATCGTCTGCTGGCGCGAATAGCCACTGGTCGCGGCGTTGGCAATGTTGTTACTGGTTACCGACAAGGCCGCCTGGCTGGCACTCAGGCCACTCAGACCGATCGAAATCAGGCTCGACATGATTTAGTCCTTTTATAGATTCGTGGTTCTGCCAGCCATGGCGTATTGCGGGGTTGACTGCATTTGCTGGGCGATGCTGATGATTTTCTTCGCATAGCCCGGGTCGGTCGCATAACCTGCCTTTTGCAGCTCTCTTGCAAACTGCTCAGGGTTATCGGCCGAGTCCAGCGCATCTTGATAGCGAGAATTACCCTGCAGCAGGCTTACCAGGTCGTGGAAGCTGTCCTGGTAGGAGTCATAGCTGCGGAACGCTGCCGTTTCCTTGACGAACTGGCCATCGCGGAACTCGCTGGTGATCGCCCGCGCCTGCTCACCCTGCCAGTTACCAGTGGCTTTGATGCCGAACAGGTTATGGCTGCTGCTGCCATCGGTATTGCGCATCACCGATTTGCCCCAGCCGGTTTCCAGTGCGGCCTGGGCTACCAGGTAGCGCGGGTCCACACCAATGCGCTTGGCAGCTTGCTCGGCCATTGGCAGCATGGTGGCAACGAATTCGTCACTGTCGGCAAAGGCTTTGTTCGGCGCCAGCGGCGGCTGGGCCACGGCGCGACCGACAATGCGTAAGCCGTTGTCCGGCACGGCGAAGGCCTTGGCCACTTGCTGGCCGTCACGGGCAGGCACGGTGGCGCTATTGGCCGTGTCCGCCGATGGCACGATGCCAGCCAGCAGGCGGTCGGTAAGCTTGCTCGGCAGGGCCAGGCGGCGCGAGTTGAGCGCGGCGACGTCGTTACGGGTGCTGGTCGAGTCTGTGGCATGCACAGGCTCCGCCACCTTGTTGCCCCACAGCGCCGGGCCACTGCCGTCGGCACGCGGGAACGGGCTGGTGTTGACCGATGCGCTGCGACCCTTGGTCAGCTGGCGCACCAGCACATCCTGCAGACCGATACCGCCACCTTCGCGGGACATGCTCACGGCCAGCTGCTGGTCGTACATGTCGCGGTACTGCTTGACCGTTTCGGTGTTCATCGGGTTGTCGTCGGCCAGCACGTCGCTGGCCTTGCGTGAGGCCTTGAGCATTTCGCTGATGAACAGCGACTCGAACTCCTGGGCCACCTTGCGCACGTTGGCCTCGCTGTCGCGATCGCCGTGCTTGAGCGCACTCAGGCGGTTGAGGTCGGTATAGGCGCCGCTGTCGGCACTCCCGGAGACCTGGCTTTTGATATTCATCCGCGCCGTCCTCAGATCACGATCAGGTCGGCCTGCAAGGCGCCGGCCTGTTTCAGGGCTTCGAGGATGGCCATCAGGTCGCCGGGCGCTGCGCCCACCTGGTTCACCGCACGGACAATCTCATCCAGCGTGGTGCCCGGGCCGAACTTGAACATCGGCTTGGCTTCCTGCTCGGCGTTCACCCGCGAGCGCGGCACCACGGCCGTCTGGCCATTGGAGAAGGCCCCCGGCTGGCTGACGATCGGGTCTTCGGTAATGGTCACGGTCAGGCTGCCGTGGGTCACCGCTGCTGGCGACACCTTGACGTTCTGGCCGATGACGATGGTGCCGGTACGCGAGTTGATGATCACCTTGGCCACGGCCTGGCCTGGATCGATTTCGAGGTTTTCGAGAATCGACAGGTAATCCACGCGCTGGCTGGGGTCCATCGGCGCACTGACCCGCACCGAACCACCGTCCACGGCCTGGGCCACGCCCGGGCCCAGCAGGTCGTTGACCTTGTCGACCACACGCTTGGCCGTGGTGAAGTCGGGGCGATTGAGGTTCAGGGTCAAGGTGTTGCCCTGGTTGAAGCCACTCGGCACGGCCCGCTCGACACTCGCACCGCCCGGGATGCGACCGGCCGACGGAACGTTGACGGTGATCTTCGAGCCGTCACGGCCTTCGGCGTCAAAGCCGCCCACCACCAGGTTGCCCTGGGCAATGGCGTAGACGTTGCCGTCGATACCCTTGAGCGGGGTCATCAGCAGGCTGCCGCCACGCAGGCTTTTGGAGTTACCGATCGACGACACGGTAATGTCCACCACCTGGCCGGGCTTGGCGAACGCCGGCAGGTCGGCATGCACCGACACCGCCGCGACGTTTTTCAGCTGCACGTTGCCGGAGCCGGCCGGCACCTTGATGCCGAACTGCGACAGCATGTTGTTGAAGGTTTGCAGGGTGAACGGCGTCTGGGTGGTCTGGTCACCCGTGCCGTTCAGCCCCACCACCAGGCCATAACCGATCAACTGGTTGGAACGCACGCCAGAAATGCTGGCGATGTCCTTCAGGCGCTCTGCCTGCGCACCGAAGGCGCAGGACAGGAGCAGGGTTGCGGCAATCAGCTGCCTCACGTTGAACATGGTCATTCGTACTCAGAAAGGCCAAAGCGGGCTGATGAAGAAGCGGTCCAGCCAACCGGGCTGGCTGGCATCGGCGAACGAGCCAGTACCGGAATAAGTGATGCGCGCATCGGCCACACGGGTGGACGGCACGGTGTTGTCGGTGGCGATGTCGTCGGCGCGAATCATCCCGGCAATGCGCACCAGCTCTTCGCCGGTGTTCAGGGTCAGCCACTTCTCGCCGCGCACGGCAATGATGCCGTTGGGCAGCACTTCGGCCACGGTCACGGTAATCGAACCGGTCAGGGTATTGCCCTGGGTGGCCTTGCTGTCGCCCTTGGTGGTGCGCTCGCCGTTGTAGCCGGCTTCCAGCGACAGGTCACCGCCACCGAACGGGTTGTTGGTGCTGGGCGTGCTGCCGAACAGCGAAGTCAGGCCAAGGTTGGCGTTGCTGTTTTTCTGGATTTGCGAGCCGGCGTTCTTGCTGGCCGAGGTTTTCTCGTTGAGGGTAATGGTGATGATGTCACCCACCCGGAACGCCTTGCGGTCGCTGTACAGGCTCTGTTCGAAACCGGCCTGGTAGATAGAACCGTTGTTGGCCGCTGCCGGCAACGGGGTGCGCGGCAGTACCGGCGCGTAGTACGGGTCGTTGGGCTTGGGCGTCGGGCCGACGCAACCTGCCAGCAACACCGCCCCCCCCAGGGCGAACACGGACAACAGACGATTCATGGTGCATACCTCACGGGTGTAACGAAGCGACAGGGCTTAGAGCTGCTGGGTCACGAACGACAGCATCTGGTCGGCGGTGGAGATGACCTTGGAGTTCATCTCGTAGGCGCGCTGGGTGGTGATCATGTTCACCAGCTCTTCCACGGTGCTGACGTTGGAGTTTTCCAGGGTCTGCTGCTGGGTGGTGCCAAAGCCGTTCAGGCCTGGGGTGCCGACTTGCGGCGCGCCACTGGCGGCAGTCTCCAGGAACAGGTTGTCGCCGATGGCCTGCAGGCCGGCCGGGTTGATGAAGTCGGCGGTCTGGATATTTCCGATCACCTGCGCCGCCGGGTTGCCGGCTGTGGTGATCGACACGGTGCCGTCCTGGCCGACGGTGAAGGTTTGCGCGTCGTTCGGCACGACAACGGCAGGCTCAAGGGCGTAGCCGTTGGCGGTGACGATCTGGCCGTCGGAGTTCAGGTGGAAGGTGCCGTCACGGGTGTAGGAAACGGTGCCATCCGGCTGCAAGATCTGGAAGAAACCACGGCCGTTGACCGCCATGTCCAGCGGGTTTTCGGTGGTTTGCAGGCTGCCGGCGACGAAGCTCTTCTGAGTGCCGACAATACGCACACCGGTACCGACCTGCAGGCCCGAGGGCAGCTCGCTGTCCTGGGTCGACTGGGCACCAGGCTGACGGCGGATCTGGTACAGCAGGTCTGCGAACTCGGCGCGGTCACGCTTGAAGCCGGTGGTGGAGACGTTGGCCAGGTTGTTGGAAATGACCGTCAGGTTGGTGTCCTGGGCGGACAGGCCGGTTTTAGCGACCCAAAGAGCCGGAAGCATGTAAGTTCTC
Organism: Candidatus Pseudomonas phytovorans; assembly: GCA_029202525.1. Taxonomy (NCBI): domain Bacteria; kingdom Pseudomonadati; phylum Pseudomonadota; class Gammaproteobacteria; order Pseudomonadales; family Pseudomonadaceae; genus Pseudomonas; species Candidatus Pseudomonas phytovorans. The sequence continues at coordinate 2,180,228 of CP119325.1, read as the reverse complement.
CTCGTGCGCCTGTTTTACGGCACCCGTTCAAAAGTGATTAGCCGATTTGCAAAACCCGAGCCATGGCTTCGTCGCCTTCTTTGGCCGTGTTCATCATCTTGACGTGCAGTTCGAACTGGCGTGACAGCGCCAGCACCGAGGTCATTTCCTCGACAGCGTTGACGTTGCTGCCTTCCAGAAAGCCCGACACCACCCGTACGTTGACGTCGGCATCGGCCGGTTGGCCAGAGGCGGTATGGATCAGGCCATCCAGGCCTTTCTCCATGCCTTTGGTGTCCGGGTTGACCAGCTTGATGCGGTCGACCTCGGCCATCACCCGCGGGTCTTCACCCATAGAGCGAATGCTGATGGTGCCGTCGGCGCCTACCTCAACCTTCTGCTCCGGCGGGATGGCAATCGGGCCACCGTTGCCGATCACCGGCATGCCGTTGCCGGCACGCAGTACGCCGAGGGCATCGATGTTCAGGCTGCCGGTACGCACGTAGGCTTCGCTGCCATCTGGAGCCTGCACGGCGATGAACCCCTTGCCGGTCACGGCAACATCCAGGTCACGACCCGTCTCGACCAAGGGGCCTTCGCTGAAGTCGGTGGCCGGGCGCTCGGTCAGGGCAAAGGCGCGCGCCGGAAAGCTGTCACCGAACACCGGCATCGAACGGGCCTGTTCCAGGTCGCGCTGAAAACCGTTGGTGGAAATGTTCGCCAGGTTGTTGGCGTGGGCCTTTTGCGCCAGGGCGTTCTGGCTGGCGCCGGTCATGGCCACATAAAGCAACTTGTCCACAGTATCTCCTCTGCGCGTCGCTGCCGCGCTGTCACTGTGCAGGTTCAAAGCAATAATCGAACCAAGTCTGAAACCGCCTGTTTACAGGGGTTTCAGCGCAGCAAGGGGCAAGAAACGTCAGTTTGTCGGCGGATATTTGCCGCCTGCGGCAAGGGCTTGTTCAGTGGGTGCGGCAAGCGGCATTGTTGTAGGGGCCGGCATGGCGCACCCAGCCTTCGCCCGGGTTGCTGGCCGAGCACATGTAACGGCCGGTGGCCAGGCTTTGCCATTGATAGAACGGCGCGGGGGCGGCCGAGAGCGGCAAGGCCATGGCCAGGAGGGGGAACAACGCCAGTAGTGATAGCCGCTTCATGAGCATTAGCCCTCAATATTTTGGGGCCGCTTTGCGCCCCATCGCCGGCAAGCCAGCTCCCACAAAGGTTCGCAACCTCCTGTGGGAGCTGGCTTGCCGGCGATGGGCTGCAAAGCAGCCCCAATTACAGACAACATCACACTAGCAAGCGACCATCAGGTCATCTGGATGATGGTCTGCATGATGGTGCTTTCGGTGGAAATGGTCTTGGCGTTTGCCTGGTAGTTGCTCTGCGCCTTGATCAGGTTAACCAGTTCGCCGGTCAGATCCACGTTCGAGTCTTCCAGCGCACCGCCAGTGATCTGGCCGAGGGTGCCGGTGTCCGGGGCGCCGATCACCGGTACGCCGGAGGCGTAGGACTCTTTCCAGTTGGTGCCGCCAATCGGGGTCAGGCCTTGCAGGTTGGCAAAGTTGGCGATCGCCACCTGGCCGATCACCTTGTCCTGGCCGTTGGTGAAGTTGGCGAACATGTTGCCGCTTTCATCAATGGTCAAACCCGACAGCTCACCCGTGGCAAAGCCGTCCTGGCTCTTGGCGGTGGTAGCGCTGGCTGCGTTGTACTGAGTGGTGCCGAGCATGTCCAGGTTTACCCCGGATGCGCTGGCAATAGCACCGTTGGCACTCCACACACCGGCCGCGTTTTTCTGTGCCGGGATCCAGTTGCCAAGGGTGAAGGTTTTGTTGGCCGCGATGGTCATGCCGCCGGTTACCGGGCCTTCCGTCATGGAAGCAGTATCCAGGGTGCCGTCAGACTTGAACGGCAGCTTGTTGGCCAGTGGCGTGGTGGAGGCCGGGTCGGCAGGGTTACGCCCGTCAACGGTGGTGTACATGGTCCACGAGTTGCTGCCGGCATCCTTGACGAAATACTGGTTCAACTGGTGGGCGTTACCCTGGCTGTCGTACACGTCGGTGTTGAACGTGTAGTTGTAGGTGTCCGTTCGGGTGGGGTCGAACGGCGTCTCGGTCGGCGCAGTAGCGCTGGAGTTCAGGTTGACGTTCTCGGAGATGCGCCCGGTCGGGTTGGGCGTCAGGTTCGAGGTGTCGATCTGCAGGTTGGTCAGCACGCCCTGGATGATCTTGCCGTTGGCATCCACCGCATACCCTTGCAGGTTGGAGCCCGACGAGTTCACTACGTAGCCGTCCTTGTCGCTGTAGAAGGCACCGGCACGGGTGTAGATTTTAGAGCCGTTGTCGTTCATCACGAAGAAGCCGTTGCCATCAATGGCCATGTCCAGCGCCTGGCCAGAGGCATTGATGTTACCGGGGGTGAACATCTGCGACACGGCGGCAGTCTTCACGCCAGTACCCACCACGTTCTTGCCGGCACTGGTGCCACGAACGGAGTTGGAATACTGGTCGGCGAACTCGGCGCGCGACGACTTGAAGCCGGTGGTGGCAACGTTGGCAATGTTGTTGCCGGTAACGTTCAGGGCCTTGTTTGCAGCATAGAGGCCGCTAAGGCCGATATTGAAAGACATGTGTAACTCCTGTCGTTTTGCTCAGGCCCTAGATGCCGATGCTTTGGATTTTGGAAAGCGCAACACTGCCCAGCCCGGCCAGGTTGAGCGTCATCTCCGAACCGTTGGTGCCCATGGTCACGCTGGTGACCGAGGCCGGCAGGTTGGTGGTCATGGCCGTAGCTGTACCGTCGATCGAGGCAGTGGCCTTGAAGGTATAGGTACCTGCTGCCGCGGCTTCGCCGTCGTCGTTCAGGCCATCCCAGGTGAAGTCGATCTTGCCGGCTTTCTGCGTTCCCAGGTCCAGGGTGCGTACCAGCTTGTCGTCCTTGTCGTAGACGCCCACCGAGGTGGCGGTGCTGGACGAGGTGAGGTTGACCGAACCCTTCATTTCCTTGCTGGTGTCGACCACGGCCTTGTCGGTCTGGACGATGACATTGCGCCCGACCAGTGACGAAGCCTGCAGCGCCTGGGAAGACTGCAACCCTGCCGCGATATAGGTCACCGAGTCATTCAGCGACTGCATGCTTTCAAGGCTGCTGAACTGCGCCAGCTGCGCCACGAACTCGCCGTTTTCCTGCGGGTCGAGCGGGTTCTGGTTCTTCATCTGGGTAACCAGCAGCTGCAGGAACGCATCTTTGCCCAGCGCACTGCCGGCAGCGCCGGTGCTGCTATCGGTCTTCGACGTCTGCTTTTGCAGCGAGGTCAGGTACGCACTGCTGACGTCAGAGGTGGAATTGGTAGTGGTCATATCGGCTTCCTATCACTGCCCCAGGGTCAGGACTTTCTGCATCATGCTTTTGGCCGTGTTCATCAGCTCGGCGTTGGTCTGGAACGCACGGCTGGCGGAGATCATGTCAGCCATCTCCTCGACCACATTGACGTTCGGGTAGTAGACGTAGCCGTCCTTGTTCGCCGCCGGGTGGTTTGGCTCGTAACGGGCTTCGAGGGTGCTCTGGTCTTCGACGATGCCTTTTACCTGCACGCCCTGCCCTGCTTCGCCCTGGTCTTCGAACAGCGACTGGCTGCCGCCGGCCTGAGCATCCTGGAACGTGGTGGCGAACACCGGGTGGCGGGCGCGGTAGGTCTGGTCGATGCTCGAGGACACGGTCTCGGCGTTGGCAATGTTGGACGCCACGGTGTTCAGGCGCGTGTTTTGCGCGCTCATGCCGCTACCGGCAATGTTGAAGACACTGGAAAGGGACATGGTCATTCTCCCCGCAGGGCGGAAACCAGCCCTTTGAATTTACTGTTGAGCAAGGTGAAGCTGGCCTGGAAGCCAATGGCGTTTTCGGTGTAGTTCGACTGCTCGATCTGCGCGTCCACGGTGTTCTGGTCGATCGAGGGCTGCAGCGGCGTGCGGTACTTGAGCGTGTCGTCAGCGGCGATGGCCAGGCCTTCGGCTTCGATGTGCCGGCTGTTGGTACGGTCCATGGCGAAGCGGCCGCTTTGCTGCTTGCTGGTTTCGGCGGCCAGCACCGAAGAAAAGTCCATGTCACGCGCCTTGTAGTTGGGCGTGTCGGCGTTGGCGATGTTGTTGGCCAGCACTTCGGCACGCTGAGCGCGGAAGCCCATGGCCTTTTCGTGGATACCAAGCGCCTTGTCGAAGCTGATGCTCATGTCGGGGAAACCTTCGGAGGTTGACCGGAATATCGTTGAACAAGGTTTAGCAAGGGCTGTGCCAACACATGAAAAGCCCGAAAATACGGGGTTGCGTGGCGTGGCGCTGTCAGGGTGATGCCAGAAAAGCGGCAAAGGCCTTCCGCCTTGGGCGGCGAAAGCGGCAATTGCCGGGCGGCAAAAGCGGCAAAACAAAAAATTGACGTCAGGGTTTGGCTGTAGAGATGTTTCGCCTGGGAGATCGAGCGCCGCCCGCGCGGCGCATCGCGGGGCAAGCCCGCTCCCACATTTGTTGCAACGTGGCCATGCCTGTGAGAGAGGCGTTGTCAGCCTTGGCGCATGTCTAGAGACGGGTGGGGCGGCAGCAGCCCCCGCCGAGAAATCAAGTCAAGGCAACAAGGCTGGCAACCATGGCCTGACAGGTTCGGCACGTTGCAACAGATGTGGGAGCGGGCTTGCCCCGCGAAGCGCCGCGCGGGCGGCGCTCGATCTCCCAGGCGCCGCCCCCCTCAAGACATGCCCTACTTGGCCTGGTAGATGATCCCCGGGCTGCACTGGACCATCTGGTAATGGTCCGGCAAACCGTTCAGCGCTTCCGAGGCACCAAGGAACAGGTACCCCCCCGGCTTCAGGGTGCTGTGAATGCGCAGCAGGATGTCGCGCTTCACCTGCGCCGAGAAGTAGATCAGCACGTTGCGGCAGAACACGATGTCGAATTTTCCCAGGCTGGCGTAGCTGTCCAGCAGGTTGAACGAGCGAAACTCGACGCGGCTGCGAATCGCCGGCTTGACCGCCCAGCGCCCCGCCCCCTTGGGGTCGAAGTAGCGCTGCAAGCGCTCCTGCGACAGACCGCGGGCAATCGCCAGGCTGTCGTACTCGCCGTTCTTGCAGTTGGTCAGCATGGTGCCGGACAGGTCGGTGGCAACGATTTGCGCGCCCATCTTCAGCTGGCCAAGGTTGCTGCGCTCGAACTCGTCGATGGCCATCGAGATGGAGTACGGCTCCTGCCCCGACGAACAGGCCGCCGACCACATGCGCAGGCGCTGGCCGGGGTTGTTGCGGATGAACTCGGGGATCACCTTGTTCTTCAGCACCTCAAACGGATAGGTATCGCGAAACCACAGGGTCTCGTTGGTGGTCATGGCATCGACCACCTGTTCACGCAAACCACTGCGTGGCTGGGCCTGGATGCGCTGCACCAGTTCACCCAGGCTCTTGATGCCCTGTTGCTCCATCAGCTTGTTGAGACGGCTGGAAACCAGGTACTGCTTATTCTCGCCCAGCAGGATGCCACAGGCTTTCTCCAGGAATACCCGGAACTGTTCGAAATCCAAATTACCCGTAGACACTACTGCCGCCTCTTTTCAATCACTGGTGCCGGGGGCTTGCCCCGGCTGCTTCAATGCGCTGCCTTGATCCGGTCGACCACCCGCTGGGCCAGGTCGTCCGGCTTGAACTTGGCCAGGAAGTCATCGGCGCCGACCTTCTTGACCATTGCCTGGTTGAACACCCCGGAGAGCGAAGTATGCAGGCAGATGTGCAATTTTTGCATGCGCGGGTCGCTGCGGATCTCCGCCGTTAGCGTATAGCCGTCCATTTCCGGCATTTCAATGTCCGAGATCATCATCAGGAACTCTTCTTCCGGCTTTTTGCCCTCATCCACCAGCTGGCGCAGGTAGTTCAGGGCCTGACGGCCGTCATTGAGTGCCACCACTTCAACGCCCACTGTCTGCAGGCAGCGGCTGACCTGCTTGCGCGCCACCGACGAATCATCGACCGTCAGCACCCGCATCAGCACGGCCTTGTCCTGGGTCTCGGCATCGATCACCCCGGCCGATACCGACTCGGACGACGGCGACACTTCAGCCAGCACCTTCTCTACATCGATGATCTCGACCATGCGGTTATCCACCCGGGTGACCGCAGTCAGGTAGTGGTCACGGCCGGTACCCTTGGGTGGCGGATGGATCTCTTCCCAGTTCATGTTGACGATGCGCTCTACCGAGTGCACCAGGAAGCCCTGGGTCTTGGTGTTGTACTCGGTGATGATCACGAAGCTGTTGCGTGTTTCTTCCTGCAGTGGCTGCAACCCGGTGGCCATCGACAGGTCGAGGATAGGGATGGTCGCCCCGCGAATGTTGGCAACGCCACGCACCACCGGGTGCGCCTTGGGCAGCAGGGTCAGCGCAGGGCATTGCAGCACCTCTCTGACCTTGAACACGTTGATGCCGTAAAGCTGTGCGCCATTGAGGCGGAACAGCAGCAATTCCAGGCGATTCTGCCCCACCAGCTGTGTGCGCTGGTTGACCGAATCCATAACACCCGCCATGCCAGACTCCTTAATCTTTCAGCCTTTCGGTGCAACTCAGGTTACGAGTCGGCACGGGCTTTGCTTTTTTGAGCGTCATGCATACGAAAACGACATTTTTCCGACGATTGACGCGCCTGCTGACGGGCTCGCTGGCCACGCTGTGCCTGCTGGCGCCCGGCGTGCGCACGGTAGCGGACGCGCTCACCTTGCCTGAACAGCTTATCGGTGTCACCCAAGGGTTTCTTGAATTCACTGTCGAAGATTACCTGGCCACCACCCAGACCGCCGGCCGCTATGAAATCCAGGTCAACCCGCTGGACCCGCGCCTGCGCATGCCGTTGTGCAGCCAGCAGCTGGACGCGTCGCTGGAAAGCCCCGCCCTGCCGCTGGGCCGGGTGACGGTACGGGTACGCTGCGACAGCGCGGCGCCCTGGACGGTGTTTGTCCCGGCCACGGTGCGGCTGTTCCGCGACGTGGTCGTGGTCACCCGCCCACTCAAGCGCGACAACACGGTGGGCGAAGGCGACGTGGCTCTGCGCGAGCGCGACGTCGGCACACTGGGCCAGGGTTTTCTGACCGAACTGGACCAGGCAGTGGGCATGAAAATGCTGCGCCCCACGGTAATCGACCAGGTGCTCACCCCCCAGCACTTGGAGCAGGCCGAGGTGGTACGCAAGGGCGACCAGGTCGTGATCATCGCCCGCAGCGGCAGCCTGAGCGTGCGCATGCCAGGCGAGGCCCTGAGCAAGGGCGGCCTGAGCGAACAGATACGGGTACGCAACCTGAACTCCAAACGGGTAGTCAAAGCCAGGGTAACTGGCCCGGGCCAGGTCGAGGTGAGCATGTAGCCAGCTGCAGATTGCGCTGGCAGTGAGGAACCGCTTTTCCTAAACTGTGTCAGAGAACGGGTTGACGAGCTTGCTGACAGGCGGCAATGCATTTGTGCCTAAAGTTTCTTTCGGGTTGGCCGAAAACAAGGCAAGCGTCCAAATACCCAGAGGTTTCTGATCATGGCCATCGACTTCAGTCGTTTGAACAACTCTCCGTCCGTCACGGGCGGCGTGCGCGGCAACACCGCGCCCGGCAGCGCCGAAAAACCGGCGGCCAGCCAGGAAGCGGCCAGCGGCACCAGCGCCAGCGGAGAAGCGGTACACCTCAGCCAAGAGGCCCAGCAGTTGCAGAAGATCAATGACAAGCTGCGCGACGAGCCAGTCGTCAACAGTGCCCGTGTGGCCGAGTTGAAACAGGCGATCGCCGACGGTAGCTATCAGGTCGATGCCGGCAAGATCGCCAGCAAACTGCTCGATTTCGAAGCCCAGCGCTGACCGTTCGGCGCGCTGACTTCACGGACGCTAGAAAAGCCAAGAGTTAGCCATGCACGACACCACCTTGCTGCAACTGATCGAAGATGACATTGCCCCGATGCAGGAACTGCTCGACCTTCTGCAAAAAGAAGCGATCGCCCTGCATGGCCGCGACATGCCGCTGCTGGAACAGATTCTGGCGCGCAAGCAGTCGCTGATCATCTTGCTCGAGCAGCATGGCCAGCGCCGCAGCCAGTTGCTCGGCAGCCTGGGCCTGAGTGCCGATCGCAGTGGCGTGCAGGCGGTAGCCGCACAATCGCCCCATGGCGATGCGATGTTGCAGCGGCTCGACATGCTGTCGCGGCTGATGGACGACTGCCAGCAGGTCAACCAGACCAACGGCCGGATCATCCAGGTGCAGCAACACGTCACCAACAACCAGATCAGAATCCTCATGGGCGGCGACTCTCCGTCGCTCTACGACAGCCGCGGCAGCACCTCGCCGCTGGCCAAGCCGCGGGCCCTCAGCCAAGTGTGATTTTTCTATCAAGGCACGGAACATACTGGCAAAATGCCGTTACTTGCGTGTGTCGCTTTTGCCTGGAGAACGATAAGCCGTGTTCAATGAAACCGAAGCACCGCAACCGCCAAAGGTGCTGAACACCCCCTTGGAAATTGCGGCCAACTTGCGGCAACTGCAGGAAAGCCACGACCCCCTGATCATCACCTTCCATGACCGCAGCCAGCGCTTCCAGAGCTACGTGGTGCATGTGGACCGTGAAAGCAACACCTTGGCACTGGACGAAATGATCCCGCGCGACGGTGAGAAATTCATCGAAAACGGCGAGCACTTCCGCGTTGAAGGCTTTCACGATGGCGTGCGCATCGCCTGGGAGTGCGACCACGAGCTGAAGATCAGCGAAGTCGACGGCCACCGCTGCTACAGCGGTGCCATGCCGCAAGAGATGACCTACCACCAGCGCCGCAACGCCTTCCGCGCGGCGCTGAAGTTGTCGCAACTGGTCGACATCATCCTCGATGGCACCCACCTGAAGGGCAACGGCGCCTTGCGTGGCAAGCTGCTGGATATCTCGGCCACCGGCTGCAAACTGCGATTTGAAGGCGATGTAGCAAGCCGCCTGCAACTGGGCCAGGTGTACGAGCGTTTCAAGTCCGGCAACCCGTTGGGCCTGGTGGACACCATGGTCGAACTGCGTCACCTGCACTATGAAGAGCACATCAACACCACCTTCGCTGGCGTGCGCTTCCATAACCTGAGCGGGCAGGCACAGCGCAAGATCGAGAGCTTTGTGTACCAGCTGCAGCGTGAGGCGCGGCGGTTCGACAAAGACGACTACTGATCGTCGGCCTATAAAAAACGCCACCTGATGAGGTGGCGTTTTCATTTGTATTCTTCCTGTACCGGCCTCTTCGCGGGCATGCCCGCGAAGAGGCCGGTACAGGCTTACACCGACTTGCTGACTTCTTCAGGCTCTGCGGCCTGTGGCTCAGCCCCCTTCCCTTCATCCTCGGTATCTTCCGCCGCCACCGGCGCCTGCATCACATCCTGCACGGTCTGCTCATCCACCCGTGGGTCCAGCGCTGCCGACAACGGCGAACCGGCCGCCGGCATCGCCACGTGGCCCAGCGGTGCATCCTGCACCTGGTGCAGCCCGGTGACCGCTTTCGGCCGAATCCGCCACACCAGCACCAGCGCGAAGAACACGAAGAAGGCATACAGCATCTGCGGGCCCAGCACCTTCATCAACACACCCGCCGCCAGCGGCCCGATGCACGCACCCACGCCATAGGTCACCAGCAGCATCGCCGTGAGTGACACCCGCCGCTCGCTTTCCACATGGTCGTTGGAAAACGCCACCGCCAACGGGTACAGGCAGAACTGCAGCAACGAAATCAGGAAGCCGATACCGAACAGCATCTCCAGCGGCACACTGGGCAGTATCGCCAATGGCGCAGCAGCCAGCGCCAGGCCTATTGCCACGCTTCGGATCAACACTGCCCGGTCGTAACGGTCCGACAACCAGCCCAGCGGCCACTGCACCAGCAGGCCGGCAAAAATGCAGCTACCCATGAACAGACCGATCTGCTCGGTGGTCATCCCCTGGCTGGAGGCATACAAAGGCGCCAGGCCGTAGAACGAGCCGACGATCAAGCCCGAGCCCAAGACCGTACTGAGCGACTGCGGTACGCGTTTGATGAAGAACTTCGGCTCCATCGGCGCCGGGCGCAAGGGCGCCGGGTGAATGCGCCGGGTCATGGCCACTGGCACCAGGCACAAGGCAAAGCACATCGCCACCAGCATCAGCAGCTCCGGGCCAAGCTCCGGGTGCACCACCAGGATCAGCTGGCCGAGCACCAGCCCCAGGTACGAGGCAATCATGTAGCCGCTGAACACTGCGCCGCGGTGCTTCGCGTCGGCCTGCTCGTTGAGCCAGCTCTCGATGACCATGTACTGACACATCATGCCCAGGCCAACGATCATCCGCAGCCCGACCCAGGCCGGTAGCCAGCTGGTCAGGCCATGGCCAAGTACCGCCGCCCCGACAATCCCGGCGCAGGTGGCATAGGCGCGTATGTGCCCGACTCGGCCGATCAGCCGGTGGCCAACCTTGCCACCCAGCGCCAGGCCAAAGTAGTTGGCCGCCATCAGCGCACCGATCCACAGGCTGTCGACATGGTCAGCCGCCAGGCGCAGGGCCAGGTAGGTACTGAGCAGGCCCGAGCCGATCAACATCATCAGCGCGGCGAAATACAACGACTGAAACGGCTTCCATACATTTCGCATAGGTCCCGTAAAGCTCCCTTGATCAGGTGGCGGGTGCTAGCAGCATAAGGGCAAAAACCGCCTGGCGCAGGCCCCCAACGGCGAATTAACGCGATGGGGCGTGTCCGGTGCAGGTCGTGTCGCGATCAGGTCTGTGCCGCCAGCACCCGGCGCTCCCACGGGGTGATCTCGTCGAAGAAATCGGTCAGTTCCAGGGTCTTGCTGGCGATGTAGCCTTCGATGAACTCGCTGCCGAACAGTTCCCGCGCCAGCGCACTACGCTTGAGCCGTTCAAGGGCGGCATGCAGGGTGCACGGCAGGCTCAGGTGCTCGGGCACCTCAAACTCGCCCTGAATGGCCGGGGAAGGCTGCAGGCGCTGTTCGATGCCGTGCAGGCCGGCGGCCAGGCTGGCGGCGATGGCCAGGTAGGGGTTGGCGTCGGCACCGGGCAAGCGGTTTTCCACCCGCCGCGCTGTCGGCGCACTGGCCGGAATGCGCAGACCGGCGGCGCGGTTGTCCTCGGACCAGCAGGCATTGTTCGGCGAGGCATAGGGGTGACACAGGCGTTGGTAGGAGTTGACGTTGGGCGCGAACAACGCGGTGAAGTCGGCCATGCACGCCTGCAGGCCACCAATGAAGTGGTGGAAGGTGTCGGTCGGCAGGCCTTGCTCGTCGCTGAACACGTTACGCCCACTGCCTGCCTCGACCAGGCTCTGGTGAATGTGCATGGAGCTGCCGGGCGTGCGTGCCAGCGGCTTGGCCATGCACACCACGCTCAGGCCGTGCTTGAGCGCCACCTCCTTGAGCAGGTGCTTGAACAGGAAGGTCTGGTCGGCCAGCAGCAGCGGGTCGCCGTGCAGCAGGTTGATCTCGAACTGGCTGACGCCCATTTCATGCATGAACGTGTCGCGCGGCAGGCCGAGCGCAGCCATGCACTGGTACACCTCTTTGAAGAACGGGCGCAGGCCGTTGTTGGAGCTGACACTGAACGCCGCATGGCCGAGCTCGCGGCGGCCATCGATGCCCACTGGTGGCTGGAACGGCTGCAGGGGGTCGCTGTTGGGGGCAAAAACAAAGAACTCGAGTTCGGTCGCCACCACGGGTGCCAACCCCAGTGCAGCGTAACGGGCGATCACCGCTTTGAGCTGACCACGGGTGGAGAGTGCCGAGGGCCGGCCATCCAGTTCATTGGCATCGCAGATGGCCAGGGCGCGGCCATCGCTGCTCCAGGGCAGGCGATGGACCTGCCCGGGTTCGGCCACCAGCGCCAGGTCACCGTCATCACTGCCGTAGAATTTCGCCGGCGGGTAGCCGCCCATGATGCATTGCAGCAACACCCCCCGGGCCATTTGCAGACGGCGGCCCTCAAGGAAGCCTTCGGCGGTCATCACCTTGCCGCGAGGGACGCCATTGAGGTCGGGGGTGACGCATTCGATTTCATCGATGCCCTGGAGCTGAGCAGTGCTCATGACGCTTGTCCTTGTTGTTGTACGCTGACAACAACATAGGCTGGCGGTGTTTAAAATATCAAGCAGCACTCTTGAGTGCCTGTACCGGCCTCTTCGCGGGCACGCCCGCTCCCACAGGTACGGCGCCGCCCTTGAGCATAGTGAGATCTCTGTGGGAGCGGGCGTGCCCGCGAAGAGGCCAGCACAGGCAACCTCTATTCCCGCAAAGTCATACCATTGGCCGGCAGTGGCAAGGCGGTCTTGTAGCGCACCTGTTTCAGGGCAAAGCTCGAACGGATATTTGCCACCCCTGGCAACCGCGTCAGGTAATCAAGAAAGCGCTCCAGCGCCTGAATGCTCGGCAGCAGCACCCGCAACAGGTAATCCGGGTCGCCCGTCATCAGGTAGCACTCCATCACCTCGGGCCGTTCGGCAATTTCTTCCTCGAAGCGATGCAGCGACTGCTCCACCTGCTTTTCCAGGCTGACATGGATGAACACGTTTACATCCAGCCCCAGGGCCTCGGGCGACAGCAAGGTCACCTGCTGGCGGATTACCCCCAGCTCTTCCATGGCCCGCACCCGGTTGAAACAGGGGGTGGGCGACAGGTTGACCGAGCGTGCCAGCTCGGCGTTGGTAATGCGGGCGTTTTCCTGCAGGCTGTTGAGAATGCCGATATCGGTACGATCGAGTTTGCGCATGAGACAAAATCACCGGTTTTTTGTGTTTATGCGGAATGTTTATCTGCACCGCTCGGCAAAGGCAATCAACTTGAGAGAAAAATTCTCCTGCCGGACCACTAAGATGTAGATGACGCTGACCTACCAGTCACAAGCCGGTACTCAGCGGCGGCCGCTTCAGAGCTCACAAAAACAAATACCCGAGCGAGCGTAAAAAGCATGAACGAGTACGCCCCCCTGCGTTTGCATGTGCCCGAGCCCACCGGCCGGCCAGGCTGCCAGACCGATTTTTCCTACCTGCGCCTCAACGATGCAGGTCAAGCCCGCAAACCGCCTGTCGATGTCGATGCTGCCGACACCGCCGACCTGTCCTACAGCCTGGTCCGCGTGCTCGACGAGCAAGGCAACGCGCAAGGCCCGTGGGCCGAAGACATCGACCCGCAAATCCTCCGCCAGGGCATGCGCGCCATGCTCAAGACGCGAATCTTCGACAGCCGCATGGTGGTTGCCCAGCGCCAGAAGAAAATGTCCTTCTACATGCAGAGCCTGGGCGAAGAAGCCATCGGCAGCGGCCAGGCGCTGGCGCTGAACCGCACCGACATGTGCTTCCCGACGTACCGCCAGCAAAGCATTCTGATGGCCCGCGACGTGTCGCTGGTGGAGATGATCTGCCAGCTGCTGTCCAACGAACGCGACCCGCTCAAGGGCCGCCAGCTGCCAATCATGTATTCGGTGCGCGAGGCCGGCTTCTTCACCATCAGCGGCAACCTGGCGACCCAATTCGTGCAGGCCGTCGGCTGGGCCATGGCGTCGGCGATCAAGGGCGATACCAAGATCGCTTCGGCGTGGATCGGCGACGGCGCCACCGCCGAATCGGACTTCCATACCGCCCTTACCTTCGCCCACGTGTACCGCGCCCCGGTGATCCTCAACGTGGTCAACAACCAGTGGGCCATTTCTACCTTCCAGGCCATTGCCGGTGGCGAGTCGACCACCTTCGCAGGCCGAGGCGTGGGTTGCGGTATTGCCTCGCTGCGGGTTGACGGCAACGACTTTGTCGCCGTCTATGCCGCCTCGCGCTGGGCTGCCGAACGCGCCCGCCGCGGCCTGGGCCCAAGCCTGATCGAGTGGGTCACCTACCGTGCCGGCCCGCACTCGACCTCGGACGACCCGTCCAAGTACCGCCCTGCCGATGACTGGAGCCACTTCCCGCTGGGCGATCCAATTGCCCGCCTGAAGCAGCACCTGATCAAGATCGGCCACTGGTCCGAGGAAGAGCACCAGGCCACCACGACCGAATTCGAAGCCGCCGTGATTGCCGCGCAAAAAGAAGCCGAGCAATACGGCACCATGGCCAACGGTCACATCCCGAGCGCCGCGTCCATGTTCGAGGACGTGTACAAGGAAATGCCCGACCACCTGCGCCGTCAACGCCAGGAACTGGGGGTTTGAGATGAACGACCACAACAACAGCATCAACCCGGAAACCGCCATGGCCACCACTACCATGACCATGATCCAGGCCCTGCGCTCGGCCATGGACGTCATGCTTGAGCGCGACGACAACGTGGTCGTGTACGGCCAGGACGTCGGATACTTCGGCGGCGTGTTCCGCTGCACCGAAGGCCTGCAGAACAAGTACGGCAAATCCCGCGTGTTCGACGCGCCGATCTCAGAAAGCGGTATCGTCGGCACCGCCGTGGGCATGGGCGCCTACGGCCTGCGCCCGGTGGTGGAAATCCAGTTTGCTGACTACTTCTATCCTGCCTCCGACCAGATCGTCTCGGAAATGGCACGCCTGCGTTATCGCTCGGCCGGCGAGTTCATCGCCCCGCTGACCCTGCGCATGCCGTGCGGTGGTGGCATCTATGGCGGCCAGACCCACAGCCAGAGCCCGGAAGCGATGTTCACCCAGGTGTGCGGCCTGCGCACCGTCATGCCGTCCAACCCGTATGACGCCAAAGGCCTGCTGATTGCCTCGATCGAATGCGATGACCCGGTGATCTTCCTTGAGCCTAAGCGCCTGTACAACGGCCCGTTCGACGGCCACCACGACCGCCCGGTAACGCCGTGGTCGAAGCACCCGCACAGCGCCGTGCCTGACGGCTACTACACGGTGCCGCTGGACAAGGCCGCCATTACTCGCCCTGGCAATGATGTGACCGTGCTCACCTACGGCACCACGGTGTATGTGGCCCAGGTGGCTGCCGAGGAAAGCGGTGTGGACGCCGAAGTGATCGACCTGCGCAGCCTGTGGCCGCTGGACCTGGACACCATCGTCGAGTCGGTGAAAAAGACTGGCCGCTGCGTGGTGGTGCACGAGGCAACCCGTACCTGCGGCTTCGGTGCCGAACTGGTGTCGCTGGTGCAGGAGCACTGCTTCCACCACCTGGAGGCGCCGATCGAGCGCGTCACCGGCTGGGACACCCCCTACCCCCACGCGCAGGAATGGGCTTACTTCCCAGGGCCTTCGCGGGTAGGTGCGGCATTGAAAAAGGTCATGGAGGTCTGAATGGGCACGCACGTCATCAAGATGCCGGACATTGGCGAAGGCATCGCGCAGGTCGAGTTGGTGGAATGGTTCGTCAAGGTCGGCGACATCATCGCAGAGGACCAGGTAGTAGCCGACGTCATGACAGACAAGGCCACTGTGGAAATCCCCTCGCCGGTCAGCGGCAAGGTGCTGGCCCTGGGTGGCCAGCCCGGTGAAGTCATGGCGGTCGGTAGCGAACTGATCCGCATCGAAGTGGAAGGCAGCGGCAACCATGTGGATGTGCCACACGCCAAGCCGGTAGAAACCCCGGCAGCCCCTGTGGCAGCCAAGCCAGAACCGCAGAAAGAGGTAAAACCCGCCGCTTGCCAGGCACCCGCCAACCACGAAGCTGCGCCCATCGTGCCACGCCAGCCGGGCGACAAGCCGCTGGCCTCGCCCGCCGTGCGCAAACGCGCCCTGGATGCAGGGATAGAACTGCGTTACGTGCATGGCAGCGGCCCGGCCGGTCGCATCCTGCACGAAGACCTCGACGCCTTCATGAGCAAGCCGCAAAGCAGTGCCGGGCAGGCACCGAATGGCTATGCCAAGCGCACCGACAGCGAACAGGTGCCGGTGATCGGCCTGCGCCGCAAGATCGCCCAGCGCATGCAGGACGCCAAGCGCCGGGTCGCGCACTTCAGCTATGTCGAAGAAATCGACGTTACCGCGCTGGAGGCCCTGCGCCAGCAGCTCAACAGCAAACACGGCGACAGCCGCGGCAAACTGACCCTGCTGCCGTTCCTGGTACGCGCCTTGGTCGTGGCGCTGCGTGACTTCCCGCAGATCAACGCCACCTACGACGACGAAGCGCAGATCATCACCCGCCATGGCGCGGTGCATGTGGGCATCGCCACCCAGGGTGACAATGGTTTGATGGTACCTGTACTGCGCCATGCCGAAGCAGGCAGCCTGTGGGCAAATGCCGGCGAGATTTCCCGCGTGGCCAACGCTGCGCGCACCAACAAGGCCAATCGCGAGGAACTGTCGGGCTCGACGATTACCCTGACCAGCCTGGGCGCCCTGGGCGGCATCGTCAGCACGCCAGTGGTCAACACCCCGGAAGTGGCGATTGTCGGCGTCAACCGCATGGTCGAGCGGCCGGTGGTGATCGACGGCCAGATCGTCGTGCGCAAGATGATGAACCTGTCCAGCTCGTTCGACCACCGCGTGGTCGACGGCATGGACGCCGCGCTGTTCATTCAGGCCGTGCGTGGCCTGCTCGAACAACCCGCCTGCCTGTTCGTGGAGTGAGCATGCACCAGACTATCCAAACTACCCTGCTGATCATCGGCGGCGGCCCGGGTGGCTACATCGCCGCCATCCGAGCCGGGCAACTGGGCATCCCCACCCTCCTGGTGGAAGGCCAGGCGCTGGGCGGTACGTGCCTGAACATCGGCTGCATTCCTTCCAAGGCGCTGATCCATGTGGCCGAGCAGTTTCACCAGGCTTCACGCTTTGCCGGGCCGTCGGAACTGGGCATCAGCGTTACCTCGCCGCGCCTGGACATTGGCCAGAGCGTGGCATGGAAGGACGGCATCGTCGACCGCCTGACCACCGGTGTGGCCGCCCTGCTGAAAAAGCACGGGGTCAAGGTGATACATGGCTGGGCGAAGGTGCTCGATGGCAAGCAGGTCGAGGTCGATGGCCAGCGCATCCAGTGCGAACACCTGTTGCTGGCCACCGGTTCCAGCAGCGTCAACCTGCCGATGCTGCCGCTGGGCGGGCCGGTGATTTCCTCTACCGAAGCCTTGGCGCCGAAAGCCCTGCCACAACACTTGGTGGTGGTGGGCGGTGGCTATATAGGCCTGGAGCTGGGCATTGCCTACCGCAAGCTGGGCGCGCAGGTCAGCGTGGTGGAAGCGCGTGAGCGCATACTGCCGACCTACGACAGCGAACTGACCGCCCCGGTGGCCGAGTCGTTGAAGAAGCTGGGCATCGCCCTGCACCTTGGCCACAGCGTCGAAGGTTACGAAAGTGGCTGCCTGCTGGCCAACGACGGCAAGGGCGGGCAATTGCGCGTGGAGGCCGACCAGGTGCTGGTGGCCGTGGGCCGCCGGCCGCGCACCCAGGGTTTCAACCTGGAGTGCCTGGACCTGAAAATGAACGGCGCCGCCATTGCCATCGACGAGCGCTGCCAGACCAGCATGCACAACGTGTGGGCCATCGGCGACGTGGCCGGCGAACCGATGCTGGCGCACCGGGCGATGGCACAGGGCGAGATGGTGGCCGAGATCATCGCCGGCAAGGCACGCCGCTTTGAGCCTGCCGCGATTGCCGCGGTGTGCTTCACCGACCCGGAAGTGGTGGTGGTCGGCAAGACCCCGGAGCAGGCCAGCCAGCAAGGGCTGGACTGTATCGTCGCGCAGTTCCCGTTTGCCGCCAACGGCCGGGCCATGAGCCTGGAATCGAAAAGCGGTTTCGTGCGCGTGGTGGCGCGCCGGGACAATCACCTGATCCTCGGTTGGCAGGCCGTTGGCGTGGCGGTTTCCGAACTGTCCACGGCGTTTGCCCAATCGCTGGAGATGGGCGCGTGCCTGGAGGATGTAGCCGGCACCATCCATGCCCACCCGACGCTGGGTGAGGCGGTACAGGAAGCGGCATTGCGCGCCCTGGGCCACGCCTTGCACATCTGACACTGAAGCGGCCAAGGCCGATTTGGCCCGCTGCGCCGAGAGGCGCCGCGGGTCTTTTTTATTCATGAATCAGTGCTGGCCTCTTCGCGGGTGAACCCGCTCCCACAGGAACATCACAACTTTCGAATACTGTGTTCTACCTGTGGGAGCGGATTCACCCGCAAAGAGGCCGGCACAAGCTACTCGGCTATGGCGTTCTTGCCATTGCCCTTGGCCCGGTACAATGCCTTGTCGGCACGCGCCAGCAGCGCATGCTGGTCCTCCCCTTCCTGCCACTGCACCACGCCATAGCTCATGGTCAACCGGCAATCGCCCACCGGCTCCAGCCGCTCCATCACCTGGCGCAAGTGCCCAGCTACCTCCAGCGCCTCGCCAAGCGTGGTCTGCGGCAGCACTATCGCAAACTCGTCACCGCCCCAGCGCGCCAGCAGGTCAAGCTCGCGCAGGCAGGTACGCAGGTTTTCCGCGACCCGTACCAGTGCTGCATCGCCACGGGCATGGCCATAGCGGTCGTTGATTGGCTTGAAGTCATCCATGTCCATGGCGATCAGCGACAACGGCTGGCGGAAGCGCTGAGCCCGCTCGCACTCGAGGTGCAACACCTTTTCCAACCGATAGCGATTGGCAATGCGGGTCAATGCATCGCGCTCAGCCAACTCGCGGTTTTCGTCCAGTTGCCGTTGCAACTGCTGGTTCACCCAGGACAGCTCGCGAGTGCGTTCGGCCACCTGGCACTCCAGCGACTGGTTCTTCTGTTCCAGCTGCGCCACGAGGCGCTTGCCGGCGTCGATGTTGCGGTGCGCCCCGAGCATGCGCGCCACCGAACCATCTTCGTTATGGGCGATGATGTAGCCGCTGTCTTCGATCCAGATGTAACTGCCATCCTGGCAACGGCAGCGGTATTCGATGAGGTAGCGCTCGTTGCGCTGGTTGATATAGGCCTCGAAATGCGCCATCACCCGCGGGTAATCCTGCGGGTGGATCACGCTTTCCCAGGTCAGTACCGAGTTGGCCATCGAGTGGCTGGCGTAACCGAGCATGGCGTACCAGCCCGGGTTGCGATAGACGTAGCCGGTATTGGCATTCCAGTCCCAGATGCCATCGCTGATCAACTCGAACAAGGTGTGCAACTGCTGTTCACTGAAGCCGGCGGGTGCCGGCCTGGTTTCCTGATTCATGGACGCTCTCCCTGATGCCCAGCAACTGCGCTCCGGTCAAGGGGCTGCCGACAGTGGTGGTAATTGCCGCAGGCGGCAAGATCATGCCTTGGACGGGCAAGCATATGCCCACCGTGCTGCCACCGGGAATAGCTCCAACGCGCTATTTTCGGGGCATGGGCGACTGGCATGGCATTTGCCCTTCCGCCCTGCCACTCACATTTCCAAGGACGACTTCATGACTATCGCCATAAACGGCCTCGGCTGGCAGGCCACGGTCCATCAGCAGCAGCGCGCCGGCAATGACCAGGCGCCGGTCGATGTGCCGCAGTTCCGCACACCGGTGGTCGCCAGCAACGCTACGGCGCAACAGGGCCTCCAGGGTAATACCTCGCAGCAGGATGCCGAGGATGCCCGCGAGGAAGCCTTTGCCAAGCTCAAGGTGCAGCTTCAGAACCCTGACAGCGGCCTCGGCCAGCCTGCCGAGGCAGGTACGGAACAAACCAGCAGCGCCAGGCAGGATTTTCAGGACTACATGTCCAAATCGCCTGCCGAGATGATCAAGGAAAAGCTGCTGCGCGAACTGGGCATGACCGAGGACGAATACAACGCGCTGCCGCCTGAGAAGAAGGAGTTGGTCGACCAGCAGATCGCCCAGCGCATGAAAGATGATGTCGAGGCCAAGACCCTGGCGAAGATCGACACCCAGATCACCCCACCTGCAATCGTTGGGGATGAGGACGCACTGGCGGCCAGCCAGGCGTGATCCCTTGGGCGGCGGCCGGTATGGCTGGCAAGGCGTTTCGTATAAGATATCCGCACCGCCTGATTGCTGGAATTTCCCGTGCCGCTGCCGTCCTTCAAAGCCACCGACCTGGGTGCAACGCCCTCGATGTCGGAAATCATCGCCAAGCACCTGCGCGAGGCAATCATCTCGGGCCAGCTCGCTGAAGGCGAACCGGTGCGTCAGGACGAAGTGGCGCAGGCGTTCAACGTCAGCAAGATCCCGGTACGCGAAGCCCTGAAACGCCTGGAAGCCGAAGGCCTGGTGGATTTTCAGCGCAACCGTGGCGCGCTGGTTACCCGCATCTCGGAACCTGAACTGGCGCAGATGTTCGAGGTACGGGTGCTGCTGGAAGTGAAAGCGATTCGCCTGGCGATCCCGAACATGACCGAAGCACACTTTGCCCAGGCTGAAGCCATTTGCGCGGAGTTCATCGGCGAAGACGACGTCGGCCGCTGGGCCGATCTCAACTGGGCGCTGCACGCCTGCCTTTACGAACCGGCACGGCGGCCCTACCTGATTGGCCTGATCCGCTCGATCCATGACAAGGTGGAACGCTACCTGCGCATGCAGATGAGCCTGTCAGCGGGCAAGCTGCGCGCCGATCACGAGCACCGCGATATTGTTGCCGCCTGCCGGGCGCGCGATGTCGAGCTGGCAGCACGTCTGATTGAAGAACACATCAATGGCGTGTGCCAGAGCCTGTACGAGCACTTGCCCCACAACTGACCCGGCAGGCTATCACTGCCCCGTGCAGGAGCAGCCTTGCACTCTGTGGGAGCGGGCTTGCCCCGCGAACACCGGCAAAGCCGGTGCCATGCACCGCGTGCTCCCCTTCGCGGGACAAGCCCGCTCCCACAATGACTCCTGTTTTCTCCTGCAGATGACTCGATGCGAGATCCCCCTTCTGGCTTCGTTTTTGCTTATCTAGATATCGTATACGAAATACCATATAAGGAATCAGCGGCGCCGGTTTTGCCAGCTCCGCGCTGCCTACTCCTTCTTCCAATAATTACGTATCGGAGTGCAAAACCATGGCCACACCCTCTTCGGCGACATCAGTGAATGTCGCAAACACAGCAGACAAAGCCCCTGCGGGCATCAAGCGTGTGGTAGCTGCGGCCATGGCCGGCGCAGTCGCCGAGTGGTACGAGTTCTTCCTGTACGGCACCGCTTCGGCACTGGTCTTCGGCCAGTTGTTCTTCCGCCAGACCGGCAGTGCCATGGACGGCATCATTGCCGCCTTTGCCCTGTACGCCGTGGGCTTTCTCGCTCGCCCCATCGGTGGCCTGGTGTTCGGCCACTACGGCGACAAGGTTGGCCGCAAGCACTTACTGCAGATCAGCCTGATCGTGGTCGGGATAACCACCTTCCTGATGGGGTGCCTGCCCACGTTCGAGCGCATTGGCTATGCCGCGCCCGTCCTGCTGGTGGTACTGCGGCTGATCCAGGGCTTTGCCTTTGGCGGCGAATGGGGCGGCGCTGTGCTGCTGGTGTCCGAGCACAGCCCGGACAACCGCCGCGGCTTCTGGGCCAGCTGGCCGCAGGCGGGGGTGCCGGCCGGTAACCTGATCGCTACCATCATCCTGCTGCTGTTGTCGTCGAACCTGAGCGAAGCACAGTTCCTGGACTGGGGCTGGCGGGTGGCCTTCTGGTTCTCGGCAGTGGTGGTGCTGATTGGTTACTGGATCCGCACCCGGGTCGATGATGCGCCAATCTTCAAGGAGGCCCAGGCCAAACAGCAGAAGCTTGAAAGCCAACAACTGGGCGTTGTCGAAGTCGTCACCAAATACTGGCGCGAAGTGCTGATCGGCATTGGCGCGCGCTTTGCGGAAAACATTCTCTACTACACCGTGGTCACCTTCTCCATCACCTACCTGAAACTGGTGGTGCACAAAGACACCTCGCAAATTCTGCTGTTGATGTTCGGCGCCCACCTGCTGCACTTCTTCATGATCCCGGCGATGGGCTACCTGTCGGACATCATCGGTCGCAAGCCGGTGTACCTGATCGGTGCCGTACTCACCGCGTTCTGGGGCTTTGTCGGGTTCCCGATGATGGACACCGGCAACGACTGGCTGATCATGGCCGCCATCACCTTGGGCCTTGCCATCGAGTCCATGACCTACGCGCCCTACTCTGCCTTGATGGCTGAACTGTTCCCCACCCACGTGCGCTACACCGCCCTGTCCCTGTGCTACCAGGTGGCGCCAATCCTGGCAGGCTCGCTGGCGCCGCTAATCGCCGTGACCTTGCTGAAGGAATACAACAGCTCCACCCCTATCGCCTGGTACCTGGTGGGCGCGGCGGCGATCTCGATTGTTGCCGTGGCGGCAGCCAAAGAAACCCGCGGCAAATCGCTGCGCGCCGTTGACGAAGAATCCGTGGCCCGCTACGCCGGCCGCTAAGCAACCAATAACAATTACACACCTTGAGGTAACGACCATGAGCAACATCTTCAACGGCACCATGCCCGCCCTGATGACCCCATGCACCGCCAAGCGCAAGCCGGACTTCGACGCCCTGGTGCGCAAGGGCCGCGAACTGATAGAGGCCGGCATGAGCGCCGTGGTCTACTGCGGCTCGATGGGCGACTGGCCGCTGCTGACCGAGGCCGAGCGCCAGGAAGGCGTGGCGCGCCTGGTGGCCGCCGGCATCCCGACCATTGTCGGCACCGGTGCGGTGAACACCCGCGAAGCCGTATCTCATGCCGCCCACGCCGCCAAAGTCGGCGCTGCAGGCCTGATGGTCATCCCCCGCGTGCTCAGCCGTGGCGCTTCGCTGATCGCTCAGAAGCACCACTTCTCGGCCATCCTCGCCGCCGCGCCGAAGCTACCGGCGGTGATCTACAACAGCCCCTACTACGGCTTTGCCACCCGCGCTGACCTGTTCTTCGAGCTGCGCCGCGAATTCCCCAACCTGATCGGCTTCAAGGAATTTGGCGGCGGCGCCGACCTGCGTTACGCCGCCGAGCACATCACCTCCAAGGATGACGACGTGACCCTGATGGTCGGCGTGGATACCCAGGTGGTGCATGGCTTTGTCAACTGCAACGCCACCGGCGCCATCACCGGCATCGGCAACGCCCTGCCGCGTGAGGTGCTGCACCTGGTAAGCCTGAGCAAGCAGGCGGCCAAGGGCGATGCCAAGGCCCGTCGCCTGGCCCGCGAGCTAGAGGCGGCACTGGCGGTGCTGTCGTCGTTCGATGAGGGCTGCGACCTGGTGCTGTACTACAAGCACCTGATGGTGCTGAACGGCGACAGCGAATACAGCCTGCACTTCAACGAGACCGACGTGCTGACCGATGCCCAGCGCAACTATGCCGAGCAGCAGTATTCGCTGTTCCGCAGCTGGTACGCCAGCTGGTCGGCGGAGCAAAACATCGCTTAAGCCAGATGCAACAGCGCCTCCTCGACAGCGGCAACCACCTGGTTGCCCTTGGCACCTGGCAATCGCCACGCAGCGATGGTCATGCCCAAGGGCACCGCGCAGTCGATCGGCGCAACCAGTTCACCGCTGTCCAGGTAGCGTTGCACCAGGGTTTTGCGCCCCATCAGCACACCCGCTGCGAGCAAGGCTTGCTGCAACGCAATCGAGTACAGGGAGAACCCCGGCCCACGGGCGACAAACTTGTGCCCGGGCATCACCACACCACTCCACACCGCCCAGTCGTTCCAGCCTACATCGGCGATGCAACGGGCGTCGGCGAGGTCCTCGAGGCTGGCAATGTTGGCCGCCAGTGCCGGTACGCACACGGGCAGGATTTCTTCCGCGGCAATCCTGCGCTGCCAGCGCTCGGGCTTTTCGGTGTAGAACAGGCACAGGTCGAACGGGCTGCGCTTCAGGTTGGGCGGCTCATCCACCGCCGTGACCGAAATCTCGATGGGCGCCAGCAGGCGGGTCAACTCCGGCAGGCGGGGCCCGATCCACAACTGCGCCAACGCCGGTGAGGTGACGATATGCACCCGCTGCGGAGCGGCCAGGCGCCGAAGGGTGCGCGCTGCGGCTTCCACGGCGTCGAACGCTTCGGTGAACTGCGCCTTCACGCTTTCGCCCAAGGGTGTGAGGTGCACGCCTTTGGCGTGGCGCTCGAACAAGGCCGCGCCGTATTCGCTTTCCAGCGTTTTCACCAGCGCAGCGATGGCACCGGGGGTTACCTTGAGTTCCAGTGCGGCACGGGCAAAGCCGCCCAGGCGGGCAGACGCCTCAAAGGCGCGCAAGGCATTGAGTTGCAGGGAGTGCCGGGTAGGGTTATCAAGGTACACGATGTCAGGCCTAGTTTTTTTAGGCCTACTATTCCAGAAATCTGACGTTGTAGCCAACTGTCACGCGCATTACCGTGGAGGTGCCTGACTAGCGCCTTCCCAAGACTTACAAGGAAATCAAATGCCGTACCCCAGCGGGACCCAAGCCTTCAGGCAGGGTGCCCATAACGCACTGCCTCTGACCTCCGGCATCGTGCCCTTCGGCCTGATCACCGGCGTCACCGCCATCGGTATGGGCCTGTCGCCGGCCGATGCCATCGGCATGACGTTGCTGTTCTATTCCGGGTCGGCGCAGATGGTGGTGATGCAGTTGATGCAGAACGCTGCCCTGCCGGTGACCATGGTCGTTACCGCGCTGGTCATCAACCTGCGCTTTTTGATGTACAGCGCCAGCCTGGCGCCGCACCTGGGCCAGCTGCCGCGTCGGAAAAAGTGGCTGATGGCCTACATGCTGTCTGACCAATCCTTCGCCCTGTGCACACTGAAGCTGGGCTCTGGCGGGCTCGGGCAGTACGCCTACCCCTACTATGCCGGCACGGCGATCACCATGTTCCTGGGCTGGAACCTCTCGGTACTGGCAGGCATGTACCTGGGTGCGGGCATTCCGGAAGACTGGTCGCTGGGCTTTGCCATCCCCTTGTCGTTCCTGGCCCTGCTGATTCCCGGCATTCGCAATGCAGCCACGCTTGGCGCGGCGCTTACAGGTGGCGTGCTTGCCGTGCTGGCAGCGGACCTGCCGTACAACCTGGGCCTGCTGACTGGCGCGCTGGGCGGCATCACCGCCGGGCTGGCTATCGAGAGCTGGAACAAACAGCAAGCCATGCCTGAAGCCAACAGCGAGCGGGAAGCATCATGAGCGAAATGACCCAATGGATAACCTTCGCCCTGATCGGCCTGGGCACCTTCGCCATCCGGCTGTCGTTCATCGAATTACACACGGTGCTGCGCATTCCACCGTTGTTTCGCCGGGCCCTGGCCTATGTGCCCGCTAGCGTGCTGGCGGCGCTGGTACTGCCGGCTGTGGTGTTCCCGGACCGGCACGCCGAATTCGACTGGATGAATCCGCAGATACCGGCGGCGGTGCTGGCCGCACTGGTGGCATGGCGCACGCGCAGTACATTGCTGGCGCTGATGGTGGGCATGGGGGTGTTGTGGGCGTTGAAACACTGGGCAGCGTGACGCTCCCACAGGGTCAGGTGCAAAACTGACCCTCAGGAAAAATCGGCAGGATGTTGTTCAGAGAATTCGTTTGAGGTCCTTGGCCTTATTGTCCATGGTGGCAGGCTGGTAGCTATTTGCCACGCGTGGACGCAGGCGCATGACGATGCCTGCGTTGGGGGACGTTGTCGGATCCCCCCGAACAATAAGAGAGGACAAGGAAATGCAATCCAACAGTTTGAAGCAAAGCCTCAAGCAGCGGCATATCACCATGATCGCGCTGGGTGGGGTGATCGGTGCAGGGCTTTTCATGGGCTCGGGCTCACTGATCGCATCGGCAGGGCCAGCGGCCATCCTGTCGTATTTCATTGGCGGCCTGGTGGTCACCCTGGTGATGTTCATGCTCGGCGAAATGGCCTGCCGCAACCCGGATGCCGGTTCGTTCTCGACCTATGCCAACACCTGGCTCGGCGACTGGGCAGGGTTTGCAGTGGGCTGGCTGTACTGGTTCAAATCGATGATGACCATCACCCTCGAAGCGGTGCTGCTGGGCGCCATCCTGCATGACTTTCTACCCTGGCTGCCGATCTGGGCAGGCGCCTTCCTGATGCTGGTGACCCTCATGGCCAGCAACGCCTACTCGGTACGTTCGTTTGCCGAAGTGGAGTACTGGCTGGCGGCGATGAAGGTGGCCACCATCCTCATCTTCATGCTGCTGGGTATCTCGATCCTGCTTGGCCTGCACAACGATATTCCTTCGCCAGGCCTGGTGAACCTCACTGCTCACGACGGCTTCATGCCTAACGGCCTGTCGCCTGTGATGGCAGGTGTCATTGTGGTGATCTTCTCGCTGGGCGGCAGCGAAATCGCCGCCGTGGCCGCAGGTGAATCGGAGAACCCGCGGCAGAACGTGATCCGCGCGATCAAGAGCGTGATCCTGCGGGTGATGCTGTTCTACGTCGGCTCGGTGTCGATCCTGATCCTGTGCCTGCCGTGGACCGACAAAGCCAACCTGGCCTCGCCGTATGTTTCGCTGTTCAGCCTGGCCGGGTTCGGTGGTGCTGCGGTGGCCATGAAACTGGTGCTGTTCGTCTCGTTCATGTCGGTGATGAACTCGTTCATGTTCTCCAACTCGCGCATGCTGTTCTCGCTGAGCCAGCGCGGGCACGCACCCAAGCTGTTCTCGCGCACCAGTGCCAAGGGCGTGCCGATCAATGCACTGCTGCTGAGCCTGTCGATCTGCACGATGATCCTGACCGTGCACTTTGTCAGCGCCGGCGACCTGTTCATGACCCTGGCCAAGAGTACCGGCAGCCTTGTGATGGTCGTGTGGATCTTCATCATCATCGCCCACGTGGCCATGCGCTGGAAAACCCGCCACGAAGCGGTCGACCCCAACGCCTTCCGTGCCTGGCTGTTCCCGTATGCCAATATTGTTGCGCTGTTCGCCTTGCTGGCAGTGATCGGCACCCAGGCGATAGACCCAGCGTCGCGTTTCCAGTTCTGGTTCACGGTGCTGACCGTGCTGCTGGTTGTGGCGGGGTACTTCCTGATGCGCCAACGGACAGCAGTGGCCAGGGAGGCGGAGGCAAAAATGGAAGAGAGAAGAAATGGCGTCCCAGGCAGGAATTGAACCTGCAACCTTCCCCTTAGGAGGGGGATGCTCTATCCAATTGAGCTACTGAGACGCTACGACCGGCAGCGAGCGCTGCACAGCGGGACGGCCAGCATGTTAACCAGCATGCTGGCATTTGTCATGCACCTGCCGGGCTTTTTCGCGTAATCCTTTTCTGGCACTGCTACACCTGTGGCAGCACACCTTCGTTGCGAAGCAGCCTGAACAGGGCTGCAACCGCGGCCTCCAGGGTTGTGGAGTTGTCCAGCACATGCACCGATGGATCAGGAAGTGCCTGCAAACGGACGCTGCGAGCCAGGCGCTGCTCGACTTCCTCGACGGTTTCGCGGCCTCGTGCCAGCAAGCGCTGGCGCAGCACCTCGGGCTTGACCTCGACCAGCACCGCCAACAGGTCCGGGTAACGCTGGCGCGCTTCGGCCAGGTAGGCCCGCGACCCATTCACCAGCACTGCCCTGCCCGCCGCCAGCCACTCGTCTACCTGCAGTGGAATGCCATAGTCCAGGCCGTTGGCCCGCCAGTGCATGGCGAATGCGCCTTGGGCACGCAGGGTCTCGAACTGCTCGGGCATGACGCCATGGGCGGCTTCGCCCTTGGATTCGGCCGAACGGGTGATGACGCGTCGGGCAATTTCTACCCCCGCAGCCGCCAGCCGCTCACGTGATGCGTCGATCAGGGAATCTTTCCCCGAACCCGACGGTCCTACCAGAAATATCAACCGGCCTTTCCCTGATCGACGGTTGCTTGCGTCATGTTGCATAGCCACTATGCTCTATGAAGGGAAACCGCCGCATTTTAGGTGTTTTCTTGGTCTTTTGCTGCGTTTTACCAGTTTTTGACGGCAAAAGTCTGACGGTTAGGCAAGTCGGATCATGTAAAACTTTTCAAACCAGTGCTCATTTCTGATAATTGGTACTGGCAGAAAGCCTTTATCCGGCTCACTATTTGTCACAGAATTGACGCCAAGGAAACGGCGACCATAAGGCAAGATGAGCATCCATTTTTTAATGACGGTTGAACATTTTGTCGTCGCCACGGTCGTATTTCCATCCCGTGCGGCCAATTTGAGAACCGCTTCCCCTGAACCAAAATCTGGTCAATTTATATGCGCCCATTGAAACAGGCTATTTATTCGAGCCGCACCGCTGACAAATTTGTCGTACGCCTGCCAGACGGGATGCGTGAGCGCATTGCCGAGGTAGCGCGCAACCATCACCGCAGCATGAACTCTGAAATCATCGCGCGCCTGGAACAGAGCCTTATCCAGGAAGGTGCGTTGGGTGACGAGCTGAGCATGCGCCTGGACAGCCCTGAGCTATCCCTCCATGAGCGCGAGTTGCTACAACGCTTCCGCCAACTGTCCCACCGCCAGCAGAACGCCCTGGTCGCCCTCATCGCTCACGATGTGGAAATGGCCGCCGACGCTTCCTGAGGTCTGCAGTGAACATGAAAAAGCCAGCGTAAGCTGGCTTTTTTGTGGGCGGCTATCTGAAGCAAACGCAGGCCTCTGTGGGAGCGGGTTTACCCGCGAACACCGGCTATGCCGGTGCCATGTACCGCGTTGCATTCTTCGCGGGTAAACCCGCTCCCACTGAGATTGTGTATGGGCTTAGAGAAGGAACACCGTAGCCAAGCCCAAGAAGATGAAGAAGCCGCCACTGTCGGTCACGGCAGTGATCATCACGCTCGCCCCCATCGCCGGGTCGCGCCCCAGGCGGGCCAGGGTCATCGGGATAAGCACACCCATCAACGCCGCCAGCAAAAGGTTCAAGGTCATCGCCGCGGTCATCACCACACCCAGTGACCAGCTGCCATAAAGCCAGAAAGCCACCGCACCAATCACTCCGCCCCAAACCAGGCCGTTGATCAGCGATACCGCCAACTCCTTGCGCATCAGGCGGCTGGTATTACCCGGCGACACCTGGTCCAGCGCCATGGCGCGGACGATCATGGTGATGGTCTGGTTACCCGAGTTGCCACCAATACCCGCAACAATCGGCATCAACGCAGCCAACGCCACCAGCTTTTCAATCGAACCTTCGAACAGCCCGATCACACGCGAAGCCACAAAGGCGGTAATCAGATTGATCGCCAGCCATGCCCAACGGTTACGCAACGAGCGCCACACCGAGGCAAAGATATCTTCCTCTTCACGCAGACCTGCCATGTTGAGGACTTCGCTCTCGCTCTCCTCACGGATCAGGTCGACCATTTCGTCAATGGTCAAACGGCCAATCAGGCGCCCGCCCTTGTCTACTACCGGTGCCGATACCAGGTCATAACGCTCGAACGCCAGCGCCGCATCATAGGCATCTTCCTCGGGCTGGAAGGACACAGGGTCAGTCGCCATGACCTCGGCTACCTTCTTCTCCGGGTCGTTGACCAGCAGGCGCTTGATCGGCAACACGCCTTTGAGGATGCCGTCGTAATCGACCACGAACAGTTTGTCGGTGTGGTTGGGCAGCTCTTTCAGGCGGCGCAGGTAGCGCAGTACCACTTCCAGGCTGACATCTTCGCGGATGGTGACCATCTCGAAGTCCATCAGCGCGCCGACCTGCTCCTCGTCGTAGCTCAGCGCCGAGCGCACACGCTCGCGTTGCTGGCCATCGAGGGTTTCCATCAACTCGTGAACAACGTCGCGCGGCAGCTCAGGGGCCAGGTCGGCCAGCTCGTCGGCGTCCATTTCCTTGGCGGCAGCCAGCAGCTCGTGATCGTCCATGTCGGCGATCAGCGATTGGCGTACCGAGTCGGATACTTCAAGCAGAATGTCGCCATCGCGATCCGAGCGCACCAGCTGCCAGACCGTCAAGCGGTCTACCAGGGGCAAGGCTTCGAGGATGTAGGCGATGTCGGCGGGGTGCAGGTCATCGAGCTTGCGTTGCAGTTCGACGAGATTCTGGCGGTGGACCAGGTTTTCCACCAGGTCGTTGTGCGCGCCTTCCTGGCGGTGCGTGAGGTCTTCGACCACGCGCTGGCGTTGCAGCAGTTCGACCACCTGGGCCAGGCGATCCTGCAGGCTGTCTTGCGCTTTTTTTACTTCTACTTCAGTCATAGGCGAACTCCACTCCCAGCAGCGGAGCACGCCGGGAGAATCAATCGGTCAGATCTTTCTGTATGAATGTTGCTAGCGAGTAACTACTGGGTAAGTCCATGGTGGTTTTCCACAAGCCCCGGCGGGGCTGACGGGCGCAATCATACACTGCTAAAGCTGTCAGATCGCTTAAATTTTTGGCCATAACAATCGTTTGCGCGATAAAGCTAGGACAACGCTCGAAGCTATCAGTGCGACGGTTGCCAGGGATGGGAAAGCACAATTGATTGTGCGTTCGCTCAGCGGCGCGGCCAAGCTACAGCACAATCATTACAGAAGAGCGTAGATCGACATGACCAACAATTCATTGGCGCAGAAAAACAAAAAGCCCGCTCAATTGAGCGGGCTTCTTGATGGGGTATGGCGGACTCAGCAGGATTCGAACCTGCGACCGCTCGGTTCGTAGCCGAGTACTCTATCCAGCTGAGCTATGAGTCCGCGAATGGCAGTTTTAAACCAGATTACCGCTGGTTGACTGAAGCAGCTTTGCAAGCAGAGCCACTTCAAGAAAGTGGCGGACTCAGCAGGATTCGAACCTGCGACCGCTCGGTTCGTAGCCGAGTACTCTATCCAGCTGAGCTATGAGTCCGCGATTGGCAGTTTTAAACCAGATACCGCTGGTTGATTGAAGCAGCCTTGCAAACAAAGCCACTTCAAAAGTGGCGGACTCAGCAGGATTCGAACCTGCGACCGCTCGGTTCGTAGCCGAGTACTCTATCCAGCTGAGCTATGAGTCCGTGTCTTGCCGCGCATTATAGGTCGCTGAAACATTTTTGCAAGAACGTTTTCGTTTAAAATCAACTACTTAGCATTCCTACCGTTTACAGCGCCCTACGCAAATAATGGCGGTGAAGGGGGGATTCGAACCCCCGATACCCTTATGAGGTATACTCCCTTAGCAGGGGAGCGCCTTCGGCCACTCGGCCACCTCACCGCAACACGAGGCGAATATTAAAGAACCTCTTTCACCTTTGCAACCCTTTTTTTGAAAAAAACTTCAAAAAAATTAAAGGCTTGGCTCTTCATCCTTCTCTTTCTTGATCCGCAGGTAGATTTCCTCGCGGTGAACGGCCACTTCTTTAGGGGCGCTGACGCCAATACGCACCTGGTTGCCCTTCACGCCGAGCACCGTCACGGTGATCTCGCCGTCTCCAATGATCAGGCTCTCGGCGCACCGACGAGTCAGAATCAACATAGCTTTCTCCTTACGCAAAACATTCAGGGGTAACAGTCTTTGGTATCAGGGCGTGGTCGTGGACGACGGCCAAGCCTTGGTTACTCGCCGCACAGGGCAGAACAGGGCCTGCGCGGCGAGCAGAAACGCGAAGGGCGCGGCACCAGCCGCGCCCTTCCAGGCAGCGCCTTACTCGCCCTGTCGGGCAGGGGCGTCGAGCTCGAACGCGGTGTGCAGCGCACGCACGGCCAGCTCCAGGTACTTCTCTTCGATCACGACCGAAACCTTGATCTCGGAGGTGGAGATCATCTGAATGTTGATGGTCTCCTTGGCCAGGGCTTCAAACATGCGGCTGGCAACACCGGCGTGCGAACGCATGCCGACACCCACGATCGAGACCTTGGCAATCTTGGTATCGCCGATCACTTCACGGGCACCGATTTCGCGGGCAGTGTTTTCCAGCACGCGTTGCGCGTTCTCGTACTCGTTGCGGTGTACGGTGAAGGTGAAGTCGGTGGTGTTATCGTGAGCAACGTTCTGCACGATCATGTCGACTTCGATGTTCGCAGCGCTGATCGGGCCGAGGATCTTGAAGGCCACGCCCGGAGTGTCCGGCACGCCGCGAATGGTCAGCTTGGCTTCATCACGGTTGAAGGCGATACCGGAAATGATCGGCTGTTCCATGGATTCCTCTTCATCAATGGTAATGAGGGTACCCGGACCCTCCTTGAAGCTGTGCAGCACGCGCAGCGGAACGTTGTACTTGCCGGCGAACTCCACCGAACGGATCTGCAGCACCTTGGACCCAAGGCTGGCCATTTCCAGCATCTCTTCGAAGGTGATCTTCTCCAGGCGTCGGGCCTGTGGCACAACGCGCGGGTCAGTGGTGTAGACGCCATCGACGTCGGTGTAGATCTGGCACTCGTCAGCTTTCAGCGCCGCCGCCAGGGCCACGCCCGTGGTGTCGGAGCCGCCACGGCCCAGGGTGGTGATGCTGCCGTGCTCGTCGACGCCCTGGAAGCCTGCAACCACAACCACGCGGCCTTCCTTGAGGTCGGCGCGAATCTTCTGGTCGTCGATCTGCAGGATGCGCGCTTTGTTGTGCGAGCTGTCGGTAAGAATGCGCACCTGGTTGCCGGTGTAGGACACCGCTGGCACACCACGCTTGATCAAGGCCATGGTCAGCAGGGCAATGGTGACCTGCTCACCGGTCGACACGATCACGTCCAGTTCACGCGGAACAGGCTGATCGGTAATCTGCTTGGCCAACTCGATCAGGCGATTGGTTTCACCGCTCATGGCCGACAGCACAACCACCAGGTCGTCGCCCGCTTCACGGTGTTTCTTGACCTTTTCGGCTACCTGCTCGATCCGCTCGATGGAACCGACAGAGGTGCCGCCAAATTTCTGTACGATCAACGCCATTTCAAT
This sequence comes from Candidatus Pseudomonas phytovorans, assembly GCA_029202525.1. Classification (NCBI taxonomy): domain Bacteria; kingdom Pseudomonadati; phylum Pseudomonadota; class Gammaproteobacteria; order Pseudomonadales; family Pseudomonadaceae; genus Pseudomonas; species Candidatus Pseudomonas phytovorans. The sequence goes on along the minus strand of CP119325.1, from coordinate 2,147,634 downwards.
GGTGCCTCAGCCCATACAGGGCCCCAAAAAACAATCCAACATGAAGAGGCCGGCGACTAGACCGCCGGCCCCTTCATCTCAAAGTCCCTGCTCTGCGAATGGCACGGCCAGCGCCAGGGCCTGGTCCAGTGCAGCGACGTCAACGCCACCACCCTGGGCCATGTCCGGACGGCCACCGCCCTTGCCACCCACCGCCGCAGCGGCTTGTTTCATCAGATCGCCAGCCTTGAGTTGGCTGGAGAGGTCCTTGGTCACGCCGGCCACCAGCACGACCTTGCCCTCATGCTCGCTGCCCAGCAGGATCACTGCGTGGCCGAGCTTGTTCTTCAGCTGATCGACCAGGGCCAGCAGGGCCTTGCCATCCTGCCCATCCAGGCGGGCGGCGAGGACCTTGGCACCCTTGACCTCAACGGCCGCATTGGAGAGATCATCTCCGGCGGCGCTGGCGGCCTTGGCCTGCAGCTGTTCCAGCTGCTTCTCCAACTGGCGGTTGCGCTCGAGCACAGCCGACAGCTTGTCGATCAGGTTGTCGCGGTTACCTTTGACCAGTTGCGCGGCTTCCTTGACCTGCTCTTCGGCAGCGTTCAGGTAGGCCAGCGCAGCGGCGCCGGTCACTGCTTCGATACGGCGCACGCCAGAGGCCACGCCGCCTTCGCTGATGATCTTGAACAGGCTGATGTCACCGGTGCGCTTGGCGTGGATGCCGCCACACAGCTCCACCGAGAAATCACCCCCCATGCTCAGTACACGTACGGTGTCGCCGTACTTCTCGCCGAACAGCGCCATGGCACCTTTGGCCTTGGCGGTTTCGATGTCGGTCAGTTCGGTTGTCACCGGCGTATTCTTGCGCACTTCGCGGTTGACGATGTCTTCCAGCTGCTTGATCTGCTCTGGCTTGACCGCCTCGAAGTGGCTGAAGTCAAAGCGCAGGCGCTGGCTGTCGACCAGCGAGCCCTTCTGTTGTACGTGCTCGCCCAGCACCTGGCGCAGCGCTTCGTGCAGCAGGTGGGTGGCGGAGTGGTTCAACGAGGTGGCGTGCTGCACATCGGCATCGACTTTGGCCTCGACTGGCGAACCGATCACCAGCGCACCGCTGGCAACCACACCGTGGTGCAGGAAGGCACCGCCGGTCTTGGTGGTGTCGCGCACGTCGAAGCGTGCAGCGCCGGCTTGCAGGAAGCCGGTGTCACCCACCTGGCCACCGGATTCGGCGTAAAACGGCGTGCGGTCGAGCACGACCACGCCCTGCTCGCCTTCACCCAGTTGGTCGACGGCCTGGCCGTCCTTGTACAGGGCGATGATCTTGCCCTGGCCTTCGGTGGTGTCGTAGCCGAGGAACTCGGTGGCGCTGTCGACCTTGACCACACTGTTGTAGTCCATGCCAAAGGCGCTGGCGGAGCGCGCACGCTCACGCTGGGCGTCCATCTCGCGCTCGAAACCGGCTTCGTCGATGGTCAGCTCGCGCTCACGGGCGATGTCGGCAGTCAGGTCCATCGGGAAGCCGTAGGTGTCATACAGCTTGAACACCACGTCGCCCGGTACCACGTCGCCTTTCAGCTGGGCCAGGTCCTGCTCGAGGATGCGCAGGCCTTGCTCCAGGGTCTTGGCGAACTGCTCTTCTTCAGCCTTGAGCACGCGCTCGATGTGCGCTTGCTGGCTCTTCAGCTCAGGGAACGCCTCGCCCATTTCGGCAGCCAGCGCGGCAACGATCTGGTAGAAGAAGCTGCCCTTGGCGCCCAGCTTGTTGCCGTGACGGCAAGCACGACGAATGATGCGGCGCAGCACATAGCCACGACCTTCGTTGGAAGGCAGCACACCGTCGGCAATCAGGAAGCCGCACGAACGGATATGGTCAGCGACCACTTTCAGCGACGCCTGGCCGTCATTGTTGCAACCGATAGCCTTGGCCGCAGCCGCCAACAGGTTCTGGAACAGGTCGATCTCGTAGTTCGAGTGCACGTGCTGCAGCACGGCGCTGACGCGCTCCAGACCCATGCCGGTGTCCACCGACGGCGCTGGCAGCGGGTGCAGCACGCCGTCGGCGGTGCGGTTGAACTGCATGAAGACGTTGTTCCAGATCTCGATGTAGCGGTCGCCGTCTTCTTCTGGCGAGCCGGGTGGGCCGCCCCAGATGTCTGCGCCGTGATCGTAGAAAATTTCGGTGCACGGGCCGCACGGGCCGGTGTCGCCCATGGTCCAGAAGTTGTCGGAGGCGTACGGGGCGCCCTTGTTGTCGCCGATGCGAACCATGCGCTCGGCCGGCACGCCAACTTCCTTGGTCCAGATGTCGTAGGCTTCGTCGTCAGTGGCGTAGACGGTGACCCAGAGCTTTTCCTTGGGCAGGTTCAGCCATTGTTCCGACGTCAGGAAGGTCCAGGCGAAGGTGATCGCGTCGCGCTTGAAATAGTCGCCGAAGCTGAAGTTGCCCAGCATCTCGAAGAACGTATGGTGACGCGCGGTGTAACCGACGTTTTCCAGGTCGTTGTGCTTACCACCGGCGCGCACGCACTTCTGGCTGCTGACCGCACGGGTGTAGGCACGCTTCTCCGCACCGAGGAAACAGTCTTTGAACTGGTTCATGCCGGCATTGGTGAACAACAGGGTTGGGTCGTTGTTCGGGATCAGCGAACTGGAGGCGACTCGGGTGTGTCCCTGCTCTTCGAAGAAGCGAAGGAAGGCTTCACGGATTTCTGCGCTTTTCATAGGTTCTTCCACGGAAACGGCGGCCCTGTTGGGCAAACGCGTCGACGAAACGACGGCAAAGGGCCGCATTATATCGGTCCTGCAATCTCGATGCAGTGTGTTTATACGATAGAAACCATCGTTTGGACGGTTTTTCGGGCTATGCAAACGAAAATGACATGACCGGATGCTAAATCCTGTCTTTCGCCACTGGCAAGCCAATTACCGCCTATGGGGAGGGAAAATGGAACAGGCGGTGAATTAAAAGGTTTTCATCATGAATGGGATCCGAAACCGCGCAACCCACGCGGCCTCAGCCCAGCCGCTGCCCCGAATCCGGCACGATCAGGATGCCGGCCCGTAACCCGTTCCTGACCTTGGGGTTGGGGAAGATAATACGCGTGCCCTCCTCCTCGACCACCCAGCGCGTCTCGGCCAGGTCTTCGGCCAGCAGGTAACCCTTGCTCAGCTCGGAGAAGTTCTCGATGTCCGCCGGAAGGTGCAGGTGAAAGCTGTCACTGTGCTTGATGATCTCGCGGGACACACTGAACAGTTGCAGGCCATCCAGCGAGCCTTCTCCCTCTGGCTCGGTGCCTTCGATGATCTGGATCAGGCGCTGCTCCAGCCGGTCGAGGTTGACCTGCTCGTTCTGGCCAAACGGGCGTGCCTTGCCCAGCTCCAGAGTGAAGGCTTCGGCCTCCAGCTGCTCATAGGTAAAGGCACTGAAGGTGATGGAGGACTTGCTCTGCAGCAGCACCGCTTCCATACCAGCCGCCGCCAGGCGCGCCAGCTCACGACGGGAGTGCTTGCGCCCCTCTTTATAAGGGTACAAAGCGAATTGCTCGATTTTCGAACCGCGGATGGCGGTATGCAGGTCGTAATGCAGGCGGCTGCGCCCCGGCTTGCTGAAGAACACCCGGGCGAACTGCTCAAGCTCCGCGGCACGCAACGCCTCAAAACCACTGGAAAGCTCATGGCGGCCGTTGAACAGCCGATTGATGTCCTGCTCGATGAAGCGCTCGCCTTTGCGGATCGCCACCGGGTTGCCGAACAGGAACAGCAGCCGTGCCTTGGGCTTGATCTTGCCGCTGGCCACACCGTGCAGCAGCCGTTCGAGCAACTCGATCGGTGCCGTTTCGTTGCCATGAATGCCGGCGGACAAGAGCATATCCAGCCCGCAATCCTCGCCTTCGGCAGGGCGCACTTCAAGCGCGCCCTCCCCCAGCCAGCGCAAACGCGCGCCCTTGGGTGTCACTTGGGTCTTCTCGGCCGGTTCGTGATCGGTGAGGGTCAGATCAAGCAATTTGCCAAGGGCGAGCATAGGTACTTCCTTAGTGGTGGTGGCCGCAATCGGGGCCATGGACGTGATCGTCGTCTTCGCCAACTTCGGCCGGCTCCATTTCCAGCTGCAGGCTGACCAGGTTGGTGGCCATCGGGCGCAGCAGCAGGTTGGCGTATTCGGTGTCGTCTTCGTCGACGTCCACACCGATCAGCAGCTGGCCACGACCGTCTTGCTGAATCCACACTTCCTTGCCTTGCCACACCACGGCAAAGCGGGTGCAGGAGGTTTCGAGCTGGGTGCCATCTTCATCTTCAAGGATCAGGCGCAGGGCATCGGTCATTACAATTCTCTCTTCATGGTTGGCGTTGGAACGGATATACCGGGCCCAACTTCAGGATCTGGGTCAATTCGTCCAGTGCCGTACGGCATTCCACCAGCAGTTGCGGGTCGGCCAGGTCTGCCTCGACGAGGCGATCGCGGTAATGCTTGTCGACCCACTGGACCAGGGTGTCGTATAGCGGGGCGGTCATGATAACGCCTTGGTTGACCGCCGCCAGTTCCGATTCCTTCAACGCCACGCGCAAACGCAGGCAAGCCGGGCCACCGCCGTTCTGCATGCTTTGCTTGAGGTCGAATACCTTGACCTCCTTCACCGGGCCACCCTGGCTGGTCAGCTGGCTCAGGTAGGCCCAGACCCGCTCGTTGTTGCGGCACTCTTCCGGCACCACCAGCAGCATGGAGCCGTCATCGCGGCTGAGCAGCTGGCTGTTGAACAGGTACGAACGCACTGCGTCCTCAACCGCCACCGCCGCCCGTGGCACACAGATGGCCTGGAGGTTGCCTCCCTTGCTGGCCAGTTTAGCTTGCAGCTGGCCAAGCACCGCGTCGGTCTCAAGGAACGCGTCCTCGTGGTAGAACAGCACTTCGCCATTGCCCACCGAAATCACATCATTGTGGAACACGCCCTGATCAATCACAGCCGGGTTCTGTTGAGCGTAGACCACACCGCCATCGCTCAGCCCATGCAGCCGGGCCACGGCCTGGGAGGCTTCCAGGGTTTGTCGGGCCGGGTACTTCTGCGGTGCCGGGTAACGGCTGTCAAAGGCGCTGCGGCCATACACGAAGAACTCCACGCCTGCATCGCCATAGGCGCGGCAGAAGCGCGTGTGGTTGGCCGCGCCCTCGTCACCGAACTGTGCCACGGCAGGCAGCGCTGCGTGGTGGGCAAAGTGTTTCTCGTTGTTGAACATGGCGCCCAGCACACGGCTGGTGGTCGGATGCTCGATGCTGCGGTGATATTTGCAGTTCAGGTTGGCAGCGGTGAAGTGCACGCGGCCATCAGCCGTGTCGGCACTGGGGCTGACCGTGGCCGCGTTGGCCACCCACATGCTCGACGCCGAGCAACTGGCGACCAGCAGCGGCATGGCCTCCCTGGCGGCGCGCTGGATCACTTCGGCATCGCTGCCGCTGAAGCCCAGCCGGCGTAGAGCGGCCACATCCGGTCGCTCCTGCGGGGCCAGCACGCCCTGCTTGAAGCCCATGTCGGCCAGCGCTTTCATTTTTGCCAGGCCTTGACGCGCGGCTTCGCGCGGGCTGGAACCCTGCTGGCTGTTGCTTTGCGAAGCCACGTTGCCGTAGGACAGGCCGCCGTAGTTGTGGGTAGGCCCCACCAGGCCATCAAAATTCACTTCATAGGATTTCATCGGCTAGGCTCCGTGACCTGTTGTTATAAGGTGACGCCCGGCGTCAGGGTCGCCGGCAAGGCAAGGCTGGGGGTCTCCAGCGAAGCCACGGGGTAAGCGCAGTAGTCAGCCGCGTAATAGGCACTGGCGCGATGGTTGCCGCTGGCACCCACACCACCAAACGGCGCACTGCTGGCGGCGCCGGTCAGTTGCTTGTTCCAGTTGACGATGCCGGCGCGGCTGCGCAGCCAGAAGTACTGGTAGCGGGCACGCGAGTCGGACAGCAAGCCGGCGGCCAGACCGTACTGAGTGTTGTTGGCCTCATTGATGGCCGCATCGAAGTCGGCATAACGGATGACCTGCAGCAGCGGGCCGAAGAACTCTTCGTCCGGGCGCTCGACCACGCCTGTGACATCGACAATACCCGGGGTCAGCAGCGCGGCACCGGCCTGCGGCTGGGTCATTTCCAGCAGCTTCACACCACCTTTGGTGGCCAGTTCGGCCTGGGCCGCAAGCAGCGCTCGCGCCGCCTGCAGCGAAATCACCGAGCCCATGAACGGCGCCGGCTGCTCATCGAACGCACCCACCGTAATGGTTTTGCACACCTCGACCAGGCGCGCGATCAGCGAATCACCCCAGGCACCTTGCGGCACCAGCAGGCGCCGTGCGCAGGTGCAACGCTGGCCGGCGGAAATGAACGCCGACTGGATAATGGTGTACACCGCGGCGTCGAGATCTTTGACCTCGTCTACCACGAGCGGGTTATTGCCGCCCATTTCCAGGGCCAGAATCTTGTCCGGGCGACCCGCGAACTGCTGGTGCAGCAGGTTGCCGGTGCGGCTGGAGCCGGTGAAGAACAGGCCATCGATCCCCGGGTTGGCGGCCAGCGCCACGCCGGTTTCACGCCCACCCTGCACCAGGCTCAACACGCCCGCCGGCAGGCCGGCGGCGATCCAGCAGTTGACCGTCAGCTCGGCGACCTTGGGCGTCAGCTCGCTGGGCTTGAACACCACGCAGTTACCCGCCAGCAACGCTGGCACGATATGGCCATTGGGCAAGTGACCGGGGAAGTTGTAGGGGCCGAACACCGCCACCACGCCATGGGGCTTGTGCCGCAGCACGGCCGTGGCGTCAGCCAGCGGGCCGCTCTTTTCCCCGGTGCGCTCACGGTAGCTTTGCACTGAAATCGCCACCTTGTTGATCATGCTGGTAACTTCGGTGGCCGATTCCCACAGGGGCTTGCCGGTTTCCTCACCGATGCACTGGGCCAACGCTTCGGCGTGCGTTTTCAACTGATCGGCGAACTTCTCCAGCACATCGATGCGCGCTTCCAGGCTCAGTTGCGCCCATGCCGGAAAAGTCTGGCGCGCTGCCTGCACCGCGGCGCCCACCTGGCTGGCGTCAGCGCCCTGCCCCTGCCAGACGACAGCCTGTGTCACCGGGTTCAGCGACTGCAGGGTTTCACCCTGCCCAGCCAGCCAATTGCCTGCAATGTAATGCGTGGTCATTTACTGGGCCTCCCGGTTGGCCGACAGCGGCACGGCACGCACATTGTCGCCGGCGCCCATGCGCAGACGCTTGGCGGTCAACGGGTCGACCACCAGGGTACCGGCGGCCAGCCGTGCAGGAGCCGCGGTGATGCGGCAATCGTCGCGCTTGCGGTTGTGGATGATGTAAGGGGTAGCGTCATCGCCCGGCGTGCCCACCGCCAGTACAAGGGTCTGGCTCTCGCGCACGGCGCGGATCTTGGCGGTGTCACACTCGATGGCGGGGCCTGCGTCAAAGATGTCGACATAACCCTGGTAGTTGAAACCTTCCTGCTTGAGCATGGCCAGCGCCGGTTCGGTGTCGACGTGCACCCGACCGATCACGTCGCGCGCAGCCTCGGACAAAAAGCAGGTGTACAGCGGGAACTTGGGCATCAGCTCGGCGATGAACGACTTATTGCCCACGCCGGTCAGGTAGTCCGCCTGACTGAACTCCATCTTGAAGAAATGCCGGCCAAGGCTTTCCCAGAAAGGCGAACGCCCCTGCTCGTCGGACATGCCGCGCATTTCGGCGATGATCTTCTTGCCGAACAGCTCCGGGAACTCGGCAATGAACAGCATGCGCGCGCGTGACAGCAAGCGGCCATTGAGCCCGGAGCGATGGTCGCTGCGCAGGAACAGCGAGCACAGCTCGGAGTTGCCGGTCAGGTCGTTGGCAAGGAACAGGGTGGGGATTTCGCGATAGATCTTCAGCTCCTGCGAGGCGCTGACGGTCAGGCCGACCCGGTAGTTGTACCAAGGCTCGCGCAGGCCGACGGCACCGGCGATTGCACTGATGCCGACCACCAGGCCTTCGTCGTTTTCCAGCACGAACAGGTAGTCGGTGTCGCCACGCTCGGCTTCGCCACGGAAGCTCTTTTCCGCCCAGCCAACGCGATGCCCCAGGCGTTCTTCGTTGGCCGGCAGCGTGGTCAGCCCGGTGGTGCCGGTGCTGCGTGCCAATTCGATCAACGCAGGCAAATCGCTGCTGCGTACAGGACGAACGATCATGCTATCTCCTTGTGCGGCGGCGTTGGCCGGCGCAAAACTCTTCTAACGCATCAATCCCGAAACGTCTGTTACCAGACCTCAGACCGCGACCAGGCGCACGCTGCCACCCTCGCCCACACCCAGCGCGTCGGCCGCAGCCGCGCTCAGGCTGACCGGCTTGCCGGGCACCCAGTCGAGGTCCAGCAGTACCGCGCGGTAGTCTTGCAACTGGCCATTGCACACCAGGTAAGGACGCCCCCCTTTACCTGCGGCTTCCTCGATTTTCACCGGCGCCGACCGGCTCTGGGAAATCGAACGGATACCCGATGTACGCGCATGCAGGGTCGGGCCGCCGTCGAAGATGTCGATGTAGTGCTCGGTTTCGAAGCCTTCGCGCATGAGGATGTCGAACGTGATCTGCGCACGCGGGTGCACCTGGCCCATGGCTTCCTGCGCCTCATCGGGCAGCAACGGCACGTAGATCGGGTAGTGCGGCATCAGTTCGGCGAGGAAGGTACGGCTCTTCAGGCCACACAGGCGCTCGGCGTCGGAGTAGTTGAGGTCGAAGAAATTGCGGCCGATGGCATCCCAGAACGGCGACTCGCCATTCTCGTCGCTGTAGCCGACGATTTCGGTCACGACCGAGTCGGCGAAACGCTCCGGGTGCGCGGCCATGAACAGCAGGCGACCGCGCGAATTGAGCTCGGCCCAGCCGCTGTTCACCAGCTCCGGCAATACATAGAAGCTGGTCAGCAGGCTGTTGCCGGTCAGGTCATGACACAGCGACAGCACGTGGATCTTGTTGTGGATCTTCAGCTCGCGCGAGGCGTGCACGAACGTTTCGTTACGAAAGCTGTAGAACGGCTCGGAGTAGCCAGCCGAAGCGACAATGGCCGAGCAGCCGGCAAGCTTGCCGGTCTCGCTGTCTTCGAGCACAAAAAAGTAGCTTTCCTCACCGTTGAAGCTGACCTCGGCGGCGAAAGAAGTCTCGGAAGCGGCGATCTTGTCGCCCAGGCGAGCAGTGTCGTCCGGCAGCGAGGTGACACCAATGGGGCTGTCTGCAGCCATGCGCTGCACTTCGTTCAGATCAGCCATTTGCGCGGGGCGCATCACCAGCATGGTGTCACTCCTTTGGAATACGGGCCGCTCACGGCGGCACGGAAAAACGGCAGGTACACAGGCACCTGCAGTGGAATCGGGTATCGCCGGCCAAGCCCGCGAGTGGCCGGGGCCGGCGATGGGACCGCAGGCGGATCAGCCTTTGGTCAGGGCAGCCACAGCGCGCTCGAAGCGGTCCAGGCCTTCATCGATGTCGGCGTCTTCAACCACCAGGCTTGGCGCAAAGCGGACCACATCCGGGCCGGCCTGCAGCACCATCACGCCTTCTTTCTCGGCGGCGTTGAGCACGTCCTTGGCCTTGCCTTGCCAGGCCTCGGTCAGTACGCAGCCGAGCAGCAGGCCAACGCCACGTACCTGGGTGAACAGGCTGTATTTCTGGCCAATCTGTTCCAGACGGGTTTTGAAGCGTGCGTGCTTGGCCTTGATGCCGGCCAGGGTTTCAGGGGTATTGACCACATCCAGCACCGCGCAGGCGACGGCGCAGCCCAGCGGGTTGCCGCCATAGGTGGTGCCGTGCGTACCGACAGCCAGGTGCTTGGCCAGGTCGGTGGTGGTCAGCATGGCGCCTATCGGGAAGCCGCCGCCGAGGCTCTTGGCGCTGGTCAGGATGTCGGGCGTCACGCCATAGTGCTGGTAGGCGTACAACGAACCGGTACGGCCCACGCCGGTCTGCACTTCGTCGAAGATCAGCAGGGCGTTGTGCTCGTCACACAGCTTGCGCGCGCCTTCCAGGTAGGCCAGGTCGGCCGGTACCACGCCGCTTTCGCCCTGGATCGGTTCGATCACCACGGCGCAGGTCTTGTCGGAAATCTGTGCCTTCAAAGCTTCCAGGTCGTTGTACGGCACATGGCTGATGCCGGTGATCTTCGGGCCGAAGCCGTCGGAGTACTTCGGCTGGCCACCGACGCTGACGGTGAACAAGGTACGACCGTGGAAGCTGTTCACGGTGGCGATGATTTCGTGCTTTTCCGGGCCGAAGCGGTCATGAGCGACGCGACGGGCCAGCTTGAAAGCAGCCTCGTTGGCCTCGGCGCCGGAGTTGCAGAAAAACACCCGGTCGGCAAAGGTGGCGTCCACCAGCTTGTGGGCCAGGCGCAGGGCCGGCTCGTTGGTGAACACGTTGGAAACGTGCCAGAGGGTGTTGGCCTGGTCGGTCAGGGCCTTGACCAGTGCCGGGTGGCAGTGGCCCAGGGCGTTTACCGCGATGCCGCCGGCAAAGTCGATCAGCTCGCGACCCGACTGGTCCCACACACGGGAGCCCTCGCCTCGCACAGGAATGAAGGCCGCCGGAGAATAGTTGGGGACCATGACCTGGTCGAAATCGGCACGTTGCACCGGGGCTTGCTCAACGGACATCTGAGTCTCCTGAAGAGGAACGCTGGCCTGGAAGTGGGCGAGCGATGGGGGGATTGTAAGGACTGATCCGCGCCTGTCCTTGCGGCCAAGCGACAACTTGTTACAGCGCAAAACCCGGTTTTGACAAGGCTTTCGGCAATGCGACAAACACTGTCGCAATCGCGCAGTGTACGGGAGAGAGGGTGCTGGGTGAACGGGTGTTCACAGGCAATTCGAGGAAGCAGCAGGTGCAAGTCGTTGTTGTTGCGTTGTGGCGGAAATCGAGCGCCGCCCGCGCGGCGCATCGCGGATAAATCCGCTCCTACATTTGTTGCAACGTGGCCATGCCTGGCAGGCCATGGTTGTCAGCGGTTTGCAAGACTCAAGACATGCACCAGGGCGGGCAACCATGGCGTAACAGGTTCGGCACGTTGCAACAAATGTAGGAGCGGATTTATCCGCGATGCGCCGCGCGGGCGGCGCTCGATTTCCGCCCCACCATCAAACCCAAGGCATACACCCCGGACCCAACCGAAATCTCAGCCTTTTTCGGCGGGCGCCGAGCTCAGCTCGAACGGGCTGCTACTGCGCCGCTGGTTGCGGTCTTCCCGTGGCGTGGCGCCAAAGAAGTTGCGATAGGCACTGGAAAAATGCGGCCCCGAAGAGAATCCGCAGGACAAGCCAATCTGGATGATCGACTTACTGGTCTGCATCAGCATCTGCCGCGCCTTGTTCAGCCGCAGCTCCAGGTAATACTGGCTCGGCACGCGGTTCAGGTACTGCTTGAAGATGCGCTCCAGCTGCCGGCGCGACACGCACACATGCTGGGCAATCTCGTCGGTGGTCAGCGGCTCTTCGATGTTGGCTTCCATCAACAGCACCGCCTGGGTCAGCTTGGGATGGCTCGAACCCAGGCGGTTCTGCAGCGGAATGCGTTGACGCTCGCCACCTTCACGGATGCGCTCCACCACCAGCTCTTCCGACACTGCCCCCGCCAGTTCCGCTCCGTGATCGCGGGCCAGCACGGCCAGCAGCAGGTCGGCCACGGCTAAACCGCCACAGGCAGTCAGGCGATCACGATCCCAGTCGAACAGGTGGCTGGTGGCAATGACCTTGGGGAAGCGCTCGGCAAAATCGTCCTGCCAGCGCCAGTGCACCGCAGCCCGGTAACCGTCGAGCAGGCCCAGCATCGCCAGCGGATAAACCCCGGCAGACAGGCCGCCGATCATGCAGCCACTGCGCGCCAGCTGCTTGAGCGCTGTCGACAAGGCAGGCCCTACCGCCGCAGGCGGCTCGTCAGCAACCAGGAACAGTTTGTGACACCCCTCCAAGCGGCCGGCCCACGGTTCGCCCGGCAAGCGCCAGGCACCCTCTTGCGCAGGCTCGGCCTGCAGGAAGGCCAGTTCGTAGACCACATCCGGATGCACCCGCTGCGCCACCTGCAACACTTCCTCGGCCAGCGCCAGGGTCAAGGGCCTGGTGCCGGGCCAGATGAGAAAACCGATTCGTTGGGTGGTCATAGGGTGCGGTCCGAAACCTGGGAACGTTCGAGTCTGTGCGCCGGGTCAGGCTGCGCTCGTCGCGCAGCATGCCCTATTCTGGTGCAAAAATGCAGCTTTTACTTCAGGCTGCCGGAGAGGAACTGCTTGAGGCGCTCCGACTGCGGATTGGCCAGCACTTCACGTGGGCAGCCAGTTTCTTCCACCAGGCCTTTGTGCAGGAACACCAGCTGGTTGGACACCTCGCGAGCAAAGCCCATTTCGTGGGTCACCACCACCATGGTCCGGCCTTCCTGGGCCAGCGCCTGCATGACCTTGAGCACGTCACCTACCAGCTCGGGATCGAGTGCCGAAGTCGGCTCGTCGAACAGCATAACCTCCGGCTCCATGGCCAGGGCCCGGGCAATTGCCACACGTTGTTGCTCACCGCCGGACATGTGCCCTGGGAAGGCGTCCTTGCGGTGGGCGACACCCACCTTGGCCAGGTAGTGTTCGGCCTTTTCAAGGGCTTCCTTTTTGTTCATGCCCAAAACATGCACCGGCGCTTCGATGATGTTCTCCAACGCAGTCATGTGCGACCACAGATTGAAGTGCTGGAACACCATCGACAGGCGCGAGCGCATGCGCTGCAGCTGGCGCGGGTCGCCGGCCTTCAGCGCGCCGTCTTTGCCGGCGACCAGCTTGAGCTCTTCGTTGTTGAGCAGGATCTTGCCGGCGTGCGGCTGTTCCAGCAGGTTGATGCAGCGCAGGAAGGTCGACTTGCCCGAGCCACTGGAGCCGATGATGCTGATGACGTCGCCGGCCTTGGCCGCCAGGGACACGCCCTTGAGCACTTCATGGCTGCCATAGCGCTTGTGCAGGTCTTGGACTTCGAGTTTGTACATGCTGTCGATTCTCACAAAGCGGTCAGTGCTTGCGCGGCGCCAGGTAGCCGAGCCAGCGGCGTTCGGCCATCTTGAACAGGCGCACCAGGATGAAGGTCAGGCACAGGTAGAACACGCCCGCCGTGATATAGGCCTCGAAAGGCAGGTAGTACTGGGCATTGACCGTGCGCGCGGCACCGGTGATGTCGATCAGGGTGACGATTGACGCCAGGCTGGTGGTCTGCAGCATCATGATCACTTCGTTGCTGTACTGCGGCAGCGCCCGGCGCAGGGCCGACGGCAGCAGGATGCGCCGGTACATCTTCATGCGCGACATGCCCATGGCCTTGGCCGCCTCGATTTCGCCATGGGGCGTGGCCTTGAGGCTGCCGGCGATGATTTCTGCGGTATAGGCACTGGTGTTGATACCGAACGCCAGGCAGGCGCAGAACGTGGCACTGGACAGCAGCGGCCAGAAGATGCTTTCGCGCACCGCTTCGAACTGCGCCAGGCCGTAGTAGATCAGGAACAGCTGCACCAGCATCGGCGTGCCGCGGATCACGTAGGTATAGAGCCAAGCGCTCATGTTCACCACGGGGTGCTTGGACACGCGCATCAGGCCTAGCGGAACGGCCGCCAGCAAGCCGAAGAACAGCGAAATCGCCAACAGCTTGAGGGTGGTCAGCAGGCCACCGAAGTACAGCGGCAGGGCCTCCCAGACAACGTTGTAGTCGAAGATCATAGCTCAACCACCTTGACGCCCACCGAGTAGCGGCGCTCGAGATACTTCAGGGCCAGCAGCGAGACACTGGTCAACACCAGGTACATCGCCGCCACCGCCAGGAAGAAAGTAAAAGGCTCGCGGGTGGCATCGGCCGCCTGCTTGGCCTTGAACATCATGTCCTGCAGCCCGACGACCGAGATCAGCGCGGTGGCCTTGGTCAGCACGAGCCAGTTGTTGGTGAAACCCGGAATTGCCAGGCGAATCATTTGCGGCACCTGGATGCGGAAGAACACCTGGCGGTTGCTCATGCCATACGCCACGCCCGCCTCGGCCTGGCCTTTGGGAATACCGAGGAAGGCACCGCGGAAGGTTTCCGACAGGTACGCGCCAAAGATGAAGCCCAGCGTACCGATACCCGCAACCAGCGGGTTCAGGTCGATGTAGTCTTCGTAGCCGAGCAGCGGCGCCACCCGGTTGATGATGTCTTGCCCGCCGTAGAAGATCAGCAGGATCAGGACCAGGTCCGGAATACCACGGATCACCGTGGAATACAGATCGCCCAGCCAGGCCAGCCAGCGCACCGGCGACAAGCGCAGCGCCACGCCGATCAGGCCGAGCACGATGGCCAGGGCCATCGACGACAGGGCGAGCTGCAGCGTCAGCCACGCCCCGTCGAGGATGACTGCCCCGTAGCCTTTCAACATGATGAGGTCCTCGACCTAAAGAATGAAAAATGGTGCAAACCTCAGAGCCTCTGCTGTTTGCACCATTGCACAGGTGAAACCCGACGTCTTAGTTCGAGTCTGGACCGTAGATGTCGAAGTTGAAGTACTTCTGCTCGATTTCTTTGTACTTGCCGTTGGCACGGATGGCAGCGATGGCTGCGTTGATGCGGTCGAGGTTTTCCTTGTCACCCTTACGCACGGCAATGCCGATGCCGTCACCGAAGTACTTGGCGTCGGTGAAGGCCGGGCCTACGAAGGCAAAGCCCTTGCCGGCGTCGGTCTTGAGGAAACCGTCTTCCAGCAGGGTGGCGTCAGCCACGGTGCCGTCGAGGCGGCCAGCAGCCACGTCCAGGTAGATTTCGTTCTGGGTGCCGTAAGGCACCACGGTGGCACCTTTGGCGCCCAGCACTTCCTTGGCGAAGCGGTCGTGGATCGAACCACGCTGCACGCCGATCTTCTTGCCTTTCAGCTCATCCAGGCTTTCGCTGACAGCGGTGCCGTCCTTCATGACCAGGCGGGCCGGGGTCAGGTAGTAGCGATTGGTGAAGTCGACCGACTTCTTACGGTCATCCGTGATCGACATGGACGACAGGATCGCGTCGATCTTGCGCACCTTCAGCGCCGGGATCAGGCCGTCGAACTCCTGCTCGACCCAGGTGCACTTGGTTTTCATCTGTTCGCACAGGGCGTTGCCGATGTCGTAGTCGAAACCGGCGATGCTGCCATCGGGCTGCTTGAAGGCGAAGGGTGGATAGGCGGCTTCAATGCCGATTTTCAGTGGTTTTTCATCGGCCTGCGACACCAGGGAAAACACAGACAGCGCCAGGGCGCCAAGCAGTGCGAGCTTCTTCATCAGGTAACTCCATCGGTACGGGGCAATACAAGGCAGGTAACAACTGCCCGATATGCGAATGGGTACAACGCGAGCCGCGCAGGGTTCGACCAAGGCCGCAGACCACGAGCGAGTGAGTGGCATTTTAGCGACAGCCCGGTAGTCGATATTTCTTCAAAGCGACAACTACTTACAGAAGCGCTTGAAACCGCTATGGGCGATGTTGACAGCCAATGCAAAATATGCAAAAGCGCAAGAAATAGAACCTATAGACCTAGCAATTCCTGGGCCTATTATTGGCAAAGCCTTGTACTACGGCAAGTGTAGCGTGCTGTGTTGCACAAAATGGCAACGCAAATGCACCGAAACGGGTCGGATTTGTTTCTTCGCGCCCCGAACGCGTGCGGGACCGGTGACAGAACAGTTACCGATGAATGTCGGGTAACAATAAAGCAAAAACCCCGCCGGTTGCCCGGGCGGGGTTTTTCCTCTTGCTGGGCCTGCGCATTCCCTGTGGGAGCGGGTTCACAGCTGCTATCAGGCCGAAGCCAGGTTCATGGCCTTGTGGGTGTCGATCAGGTGCTGCACCACGCCCGGGTCGGCCAGGGTCGAGATGTCGCCGAGCGCATCGTATTCAGCGGTGGCGATCTTGCGCAGGATACGGCGCATGATCTTGCCCGAACGGGTCTTCGGCAGCCCCGGCGCCCACTGGATCACGTCCGGCGAGGCAATCGGGCCGATTTCCTTGCGCACCCAGTTTTTCAGTTCCAGGCGCAGCTGCTCGTTTGCCTCGACACCGGCATTGAGGGTGACGTACACATAGATGCCCTGCCCCTTGATGTCGTGCGGCACACCCACCACCGCAGCCTCAGCCACCTTCGCGTGGGCCACCATGGCACTTTCGATCTCGGCAGTACCCATGCGGTGGCCGGACACGTTGAGCACGTCATCCACACGGCCGGTGATCCAGTAGTAGCCATCTTCGTCGCGGCGCGCACCGTCGCCGGTGAAATACATGCCACGGAAGGTCTTGAAATAGGTGTCGACGAAGCGGTCGTGGTCGCCATACAGCGAACGCGACTGGCCGGGCCAGGAGTCGAGGATCACCAGGTTGCCTTCGGCCGCCCCCTCGATCAGGTTACCGAGGTTGTCCACCAGCGCGGGCACCACACCAAAGAACGGACGGGTTGCCGAGCCCGGCTTGAGGCCGGTAGCGCCCGGCAGCGGGCTGATCAGGATGCCGCCGGTCTCGGTCTGCCACCAGGTATCGACGATCGGGCAACGCTCCTTGCCCACGGTCTTGTAGTACCAGTTCCAGGCTTCAGGGTTGATCGGCTCACCCACCGAGCCTAGCAGGCGCAGGCTGGAACCATCGGCCCCCTCAACAGCCGCCTGCCCTTCAGCCATCATCGCGCGAATGGCGGTTGGCGCGGTGTAGAGGATGTTGACCTTGTGCTTGTCGACAATCTTCGAGACGCGGGTAATGTCCGGGTAGTTCGGCACGCCTTCGAACAGCAAGGTGGTGGCGCCGTTGGCCAGCGGGCCGTAGACGATGTAGCTGTGGCCAGTGACCCAGCCGACGTCAGCGGTGCACCAGTAGACCTCGCCCGGGCGGTAGTCGAACACGCGCTCATGGGTCAGCGCGGCATACACCAGGTAACCGCCGGTGGTGTGCAGCACGCCCTTGGGCTTGCCAGTGGAGCCGGAGGTATACAGGATGAACAGCGCTTCTTCGGCGCCCATTTCCTTGGGTGCGCAGTGGCTGGAAGCCACTTTCATCAGGTCTTCGTACCAGATGTCTCGGTGCTGGTGCCAGGCAATCTCACCACCGGTGCGCTTGCACACGATGATCTTCTGCACGCTTTTGGTTTCAGGGTTGGTCAGCGCCAGGTCGACGTTGGCCTTGAGCGGGGTACGACGGCCGCCACGCACGCCTTCGTCGGCGGTGATCACCACCTTGGACTCGCAATCGATGATGCGGCCGGCCAATGCTTCTGGGGAGAAGCCACCGAATACTACCGAGTGGATGGCACCGATGCGGGCACATGCCAGCATGGCGACCACGGCCTCGGGGATCATCGGCATATAGATGGTAACCACGTCACCACGGTGCACGTCCTGGCCACGCAGGGCGTTGGCGAACTTGCAGACCTGCTCATGCAGTTCGCGGTAAGTGATGTTGCGGTGTTCGGAAGGGTCGTCGCCTTCCCAGATGATGGCCAACTGGTCGCCGCGCTCTTCGAGGTGGCGGTCCAGGCAGTTGGAGGAAACGTTCAGAGTGCCGTCGGCGAACCATTTGATATCGACGTGGTGGTCGTCGAAGGAGGTTTGCTTGACCTTGGTGAAAGGCTTGATCCAGTCGATACGCTGGGCCTGCTCGCGCCAGAAGCCGTCCGGGTTGATCACCGATTTCTGGTACATGGCCTTGTAGGTGGCCTCGTCGGTCAGGGTAGTGGCCGCAACCTCGGGACGAACGGGATACAGTGGAGCCGCACTCATCTGTGTTACCTCGGTGTAATAGTTGTTTTTGTATGGAACCGTTTGTAACTGTACCAGAGCGACAAAAGCCATTCGACGTTGGTAGTAATTTGGTACGCCCGTTCCGGCAAAGCCCTCTAGCTCGGGGGTTACAGCCTGCGGCGCGAAAAATAGAAGGGGGTTAACACAGGATTGTTACAGATTCTGTCAAAACACTTTATCAAAAGACCCACTGTTTCAGCCTTGGCCACCGCCCTAAAATTCACCTCGCCAGCAACGGCAAGGCGATTAACAACTGGTAACAGCCCCCACGAAGGCAAGCGTTAATCTCCCTCTAATCCCGATAGTTAAAACTCGCTGTACTCGCGGCGCCATAAGCGCCGCGTGCCCCCTCACGACCTTAGACAGGTAAATAGAAAATGAAAGCTTTACTGGTATTGGTACTTGGCAGTCTTTGCGGCGCGGCGATGGCCGGCGAAGCCAAAGATGCCGAGCAGATTCCGGTTGAACAGTACAGTTACTCGCAGCACCTGGACATTGCCCGCGTCATTTCCATGAGCGAAGTGCCCAATGTGTGCGAAGTCGTGCCAGCGCGCATGACCTATGAGGACTCCCAAGGCCAGAAGCACATTCTCGAATACCGCGTGATGGGGAACGGCTGCTCTAACGGCTAATCCTTGAGATTGGGGCCCCTGCGGGGCCCTTCGCGGGCTTGCCCGCTCCCACAGGTACCGCACAGTTTTCAAGTACCGTGCAATACCTGTGGGAGCGGGCAAGCCCGCGAAGAATATTGCACAAGATTAACAGGCTATTAATTACCCGCTTTAATCTGCCGACTTACCTAAGGAATAGTCCCTTAACTTGTTGGCAATCGTCGTGTGCGAAACACCCAGTCTTTTCCCTAACGCACGACTACTCGAAAACTCCCCCATCAAACTTTCCAGCACGGCTTTTTCAAAGCGTCCGACAATCTGCGAAAGATCCCCTTCCAGCGAAAACTCACCCAACGGCTGCCGTACACCATAATCCGGCAAGCGAATATGCTCGCTCTTGACCACGCCGCCTTCACATAAAGAAACCGCCTGGAACAACACGTTTTCCAACTGCCTTACATTGCCCGGCCAATGGTATTGCCCAAGTTTGTCCATCGCCGTCGGCGCGAGGCGTGGCAGGGCGCAGCCGATCTGCCGGCTGGCCTGATCGAGAAAGTGTTGCACCAGGCCTTCCAGCCCATCCATGCATTCACGCAAGGGCGGAATGTGCAGCGACAATACGTTGAGGCGGTGATACAGGTCCTGGCGAAATTCGCCACGGGCACACAACTCGGACAAATCCACCTGGGTCGCGCAAATCACCCGCACATCCAGGTACACCTCTTCATCGCTGCCGACCCGGCGGAAGCAGCCGTCCTGCAGAAAGCGCAGCAACTTCACTTGCAGGCGCGGGCTCATCTCCCCTACCCCGTCAAGGAACAACGTGCCGCCTGCGGTCAGCTCCAGCAGCCCCAGTTTGCCCTCGGCCCGCGCCCCTTCAAATGCCCCGGGGCCATAACCGAATAGCTCGGTCTCAGCCATCGACTCGGGCAATCCGGCGCAATTGAGCGCCATCAGCGGCGACTGGCCGCGCGGGCTGGCCAGATGGCAGGCGCGCGCGAGCAACTCCTTGCCGGTGCCGGTTTCGCCCTCGATCAGCAACGGCGCATCCAGCGGCGCCATGCGCCGCGCTTCACGCACCACGGCGGCCATCACCCGGGAGCTCTGGAAGATGCTGTCGAAGCCACGCAGTTCCTGCTTGCGCACGTTGTAGATACGCTCGCCGATGCGGTCTGCGCGGTGCAGGGTAAGCACAGCACCGGCCAGCGCCTCGCTCTCATCATGTTCGGACTGCAATGGCGCAATATCGGCCAGGAACACGTCACCTTTGACCTTGATACGCATGCCATTGATACGCGACTTGTTGGCCCGTACCAGCTCCGGCAGGTCGAAGTCTTCGACATAGCGCGCCAGCGGCATGCCGGGCACCTCGTCCACTCGCACCCCCAGCAACTGTGCAGCGGAGCGGTTGGCCGCGACGATGCTGCCGCCCATGTCGATCGACAGCACCGGGAAATCCAGCGCCCCCAACAGTGCATTCAGCTCCATGTGCCGGCGCTCACTGGGCATCAGGCCCACGCGTTTGACGCCAAATACGCCGGCAATCGCCTCGAACTTCGGGCGCAAGGCCTGGAACTGCAGGTTGATCAGGTTCGGGCAGTGCAGGTAGATGGCGTTGCCATGGTCGCCACCCACTTCGCCGCGCAGCACGTTGATGCCGTATTCCACCAGCAGGTTGAGGATGTCGCGCAGGATGCCAATACGGTTCTGGCAATGCACTTTGATACGCATGTGGGTTCTCGAAGCGCCAATGTTTTTCAACACAGCGCAGAAAATTCGTAAAGATAAGCTGACAAAAACAGCGCAACCATCAGCCATATCCCTCGGATTTTCCGATACCCAGGTATTTTTGTAAAATTATCGTTACGAAAATGAGGCTGTCACGCCCTGACCATAGCTGCTCGCCCTCGTGCAAAGCGGCGAGCGAAGGGATATTTCTTAGTCATGTCCTGCACATAACAAGAAAGCCCTCACCAGGAGAGCCTCATGAAACAGACGCAATACGTGGCACGCGAGCCCGATGCGCATGGTTTTATCGATTACCCGCAGCAAGAGCATGCGGTATGGAACACCCTGATCACCCGCCAGCTGAAAGTGATCGAAGGCCGCGCGTGCCAGGAATACCTGGACGGCATCGATCAGCTCAAGCTGCCCCATGACCGTATTCCGCAACTGGGCGAAGTCAACAAGGTGCTGGGTGCCACCACCGGCTGGCAAGTTGCCCGGGTACCCGCACTGATCCCCTTCCAGACCTTCTTCGAACTGCTGGCCAGCAAGCGCTTCCCGGTTGCCACCTTCATCCGCACCGCACAAGAGCTGGACTACCTGCAAGAGCCCGATATCTTCCACGAGATCTTCGGCCACTGCCCGCTGCTGACCAACCCGTGGTTCGCCGAGTTCACCCACACCTACGGCAAGCTCGGCCTGGCCGCGACCAAGGAACAACGCGTGTACCTGGCGCGCCTGTACTGGATGACCATCGAGTTTGGCCTGATGGAAACCCCGCAGGGTCGCAAGATCTATGGTGGCGGCATCCTCTCGTCGCCGAAGGAGACCGTCTACAGTCTGTCTGGCGAGCCTGAACACCAGGCCTTCGACCCGATAGAAGCCATGCGCACGCCGTACCGCATCGACATCCTGCAGCCGGTGTACTTCGTGCTGCCGAACATGAAGCGCCTGTTCGACCTGGCCCACGAAGACATCATGGGCATGGTCCATCAAGCCATGCAGCTGGGCCTGCACGCACCGAAGTTTCCACCCAAGGTCGCCGCCTGAGCGACCTTGCCGATAATAACTCGAACCGGAAAACACCTCATGAATGCCTTGAACCAAGCCCACTGCGAAGCCTGCCGCGCCGACGCACCGAAAGTCACCGACGAAGAGCTGGCCGAGCTGATTCGCGAAATCCCGGACTGGAACATCGAAGTGCGTGACGGCCACATGGAGCTTGAGCGCGTGTTCCTGTTCAAGAACTTCAAGCACGCCTTGGCGTTCACCAATGCCGTCGGCGAAATCGCCGAGGCCGAAGGCCACCACCCGGGCCTGATGACTGAATGGGGCAAGGTTACCGTGACCTGGTGGAGCCACTCGATCAAAGGCCTGCACCGCAACGACTTCATCATGTGCGCGCGTACTGACAAGGTTGCGGAAACGGCAGAAGGCCGTAAGTAACCACTGAGAACAAAG
This sequence comes from Candidatus Pseudomonas phytovorans, assembly GCA_029202525.1. Lineage (NCBI taxonomy): Bacteria > Pseudomonadati > Pseudomonadota > Gammaproteobacteria > Pseudomonadales > Pseudomonadaceae > Pseudomonas > Candidatus Pseudomonas phytovorans. Next base: position 2,126,058 of record CP119325.1, on the reverse strand, counting down.
GGCCGAAAGGCCCTTTTTTTGTGGGCAAAATGTGCGCTGTTCGCCCGCAAACCCGACAAGCGACCGGGAAAAAATCCAAACTGTCATCCAGACTTGTGTATCCTGCCCCAGCTTTGCGAAGCTTCCAAACGCGCCTGGCGCAGACTTTTCACTCACACTTGCGAGGAACGACGAGATGCACGAGATCCCGAATCTTCCCTTCCCAAGCCTGAACCCAGAAGAGCCATCCGTGACCGTTCACGCCGAACCGGCTGCTGCCGTCGAGCAGGATGGTGACGATCAATCCAGCGCTGACCAGGAATAACTGCGCATCCCCGACTGTGTGAAAACGGCTGACCTGCGGGCTACCCCCGTCATCACGTTTTCACACCGTCCTGAACCCACGTAGGCCCCCATGCCCGACTCACCGCGCCCCCTTGCGGTCACCCTGCAAGTCGTCTCCATCGTCCTCTTCACCTTCATCGGCTACCTGAACATCGGCATTCCACTGGCCGTGTTGCCCGGCTATGTGCACAACGATCTGGGCTTCAGCACCGTGGTCGCCGGCCTGGTGATCAGCGTGCAGTACCTCGCCACCCTGCTCAGCCGCCCTACCGCCAGCCGCATCATCGATAACCACGGCAGCAAGAAAGCCGTGATGTACGGCCTTGCCGGCTGTGGCCTCAGCGGCGTGTTCATGTTGGCCTGCGCCTTCCTTACACACCTGCCCTGGCTGAGCCTGGCCTGCCTGCTGATCGGCCGCCTGGTACTGGGCAGCGCTGAAAGCCTGGTGGGCTCGGGCGCGATTGGCTGGGGGATTGGCCGGGTAGGCGCCTCCAACACGGCCAAAGTCATCTCCTGGAATGGGATCGCCAGCTATGGCGCACTGGCCATCGGCGCCCCGCTGGGCGTGCTGATGGTCAAGGGCCTGGGGCTGTGGAGCATGGGTGTGAGCATTATCCTGCTGTGTATACTCGGCCTGCTGCTGGCTTGGCCCAAACAGGCTGCGCCCGTTGTCAGCGGTGTACGCCTGCCGTTCCTGCGGGTGCTGGGCAAGGTGTTCCCGCATGGCTCGGGGCTGGCCCTGGGCTCGATCGGCTTTGGCACCATTGCCACGTTCATCACCCTGTATTACGCCAGCCAGGGGTGGGCCAATGCCGCACTGACCCTGAGCCTGTTCGGCGCCAGCTTCATCAGTGCGCGGCTGCTGTTCGGCAACCTGATCAACCGGATTGGCGGGTTTCGCGTGGCAATCGCTTGCCTGTCGGTAGAAACACTCGGGCTGCTGATGTTGTGGCTGGCACCCAGCGCCGAAATGGCCTTGGCGGGTGCAGCACTGAGTGGGTTTGGTTTCTCGCTGGTGTTCCCGGCCTTGGGCGTGGAGGCGGTGAATCAGGTGTCAGCGGCCAACCGCGGGGCGGCAGTGGGAGCGTATTCGCTGTTCATCGATTTGTCGCTGGGAGTGACGGGGCCACTGGTGGGCGCGGTGGCGGCGGGGTTCGGGTTTGCTTCGATGTTTCTGTTTGCGGCGGCGGCGGCGGCTTGCGGGCTGGTGTTGAGTTTGTATCTGTACAGGAAGGCGCGGCGGCATCGAGATCGCGCACCAGAAGCCTGACTCTTGTACAGCCTGAACCGGCCCTTTCGCGGGTAAACCCGCTCCTACAGGGACCGCGTCAACCCAGATTGACGCGATCCCTGTAGGAGCTGGCTTGCCTGCGATGGGCTGCAAAGCAGCCCCCGAGGCCCTGAACGTTAACGCTGGGCGTACTGCAACACCACTTCCAGCGGGTGGCGCATCTTGCGCTCGGTCATGCGCTTGACCTGGCTACGGCACGAATAGCCCGTCGCCAGCGGCTCCCCTTCCTTGTCCAGCTTGGTCGCCCACGACTGCTCAAAGATGGTCCGCGAGGTCTCCTGGTTACGCGCTTCGTGCCCGTAGGTACCGGACATGCCACAGCAGCCCGTCGCCTCGGTCACCAGCTTGAGCCCCAAACGGGCAAACACCTGCTCCCATTGCTTGGTGCTGGTCGGCACGTTGGTCTTCTCGGTGCAGTGCGCCATCAGGCGGAAATTGCCCGGCGCGGTTGGCGCCTGCTCCGGCAGCACATCCATCAGCCACTCCTGCGGCAACAGCACCTGCGGGCAACCATTCAGCCCGGGCACTTTCTGGTACTCCTGGCGATACACCAAGGTCATCGCCGGGTCCAGACCTACCAGCGGCACTCCACAGTCTGCCAACGCCTTGAGCTGGGTGGCATTGCGGATCGCCGCCTTGGCGAATGCGCCCAGAAAGCCCTGCACGTGCAGCGGCTTGCCGTTGGCACTGTAGGGCGCCAGGAACACCCGGTGGCCGAGCCGGTGGGCCAGGTCGATGAACGCCGACAACAGCGGCGTTTCGAAGTAACGGGTGAATGCGTCCTGCACCAACACAATGCTGCGCTCGCGCTGGGCCGGGGTCAGTTCGCGCAGGGCCGGCACCGTGGCCACGCCAACGCGGCAGCGGCTCAGGGTGGCCTGGAAGTTGAAGCGGCTGATCAGCGGGCTGTCGACCATACCGACCTTGTCCGCCAGCAGTTTACTCACCCACTTCGAGCCCATCACCGCGTTGTAAAGCCCTGGAGCGCGGGCCATGAACGGCAGGGTGAACTCCAGCGAGCCGATCAGGTAGTCACGCAGCGGGCGCTGGTAGCGGCCGTGGTACAACTCAAGGAAGCGTGAACGGAAGTCCGGCACGTTGACCTTGATCGGGCACTGCCCGGCGCACGACTTGCACGCCAGGCAGCCGGCCATGGCGTCGTACACTTCATGGGAGAAATCTTCCTGCCCTTGGCTGCGTTCGCGGTTGTTGCGCAGGCGCGCCGGCAGGCCCTTGAGCCACGAAACCTTGTTGCGTGCCGCAGCCAGCACGTCGATGTTCGCCTCGCCCTGCAGGCGCAGCCATTCACGCATCAGCGAAGCGCGACCCTTGGGCGAATGCTGGCGTTCGCGGGTCGCCTTCCACGACGGGCACATGGCGTCGTTGGGGTCGTAGTTGTAGCAGGCGCCGTTGCCGTTGCAGTGCACGGCGCTGGGGAAGTCCTGCCAGACCCGCTCGTCGATGGTACGATCAAGGTCGCCGCGCAGGGTCACGCCATCGACCGGGGTCAGGCCCTCGGCGCTGCCCGGCGGGGTGCAGATCTTGCCCGGGTTGAGCTGATTGTGCGGGTCGAAGGCCCCCTTCAGGCGCTGCAGCGCCGGGTACAGCTCACCGAAGTACTCTGGCACGTATTCCGAGCGCAGGCCTTTGCCGTGCTCGCCCCACAGCAGGCCGCCGTAGCTTTTGGTCAGCGCCGCCACCGCATCGGAAATCGGCTTGACCAGCGCAGCCTGGGCCGGGTCTTTCATGTTCAGCGCCGGGCGCACGTGCAGCACGCCGGCATCGACATGGCCGAACATGCCGTAGGCCAGGCCATAGCCATCGAGCAGCGCGCGGAAGTCGGCGATGTAGTCGGCCAACTGCTCCGGCGGTACCGCAGTGTCTTCGACAAACGGTTGCGGGCGCACCTCGCCCTCGACGTTACCCAGCAAGCCCACCGAGCGCTTGCGCATGACGTAGACGCGGGTGACCGCCTTGGCGCCTTCGGCCAGGGTATGCCCCAGGCGCTCGACGCTGGCGTCCGCTTGCAAGTGCTCGACAAAGGCCTGCACCCGGGCATTGACCTCGGCCGGCTCATCGCCACAGAACTCCACCAGGTTGATGCCCAGGGTCGGGCGCTCGGGGTCGGCCGGGAAGTATTCGGCAACGCTGTGCCAGACGATGTCTTTCATCGCCAGCATCAACACCTTGGAGTCGACGGTCTCGATCGACAACGGCTTGTGCGCCATCAGCGCATTGGCGTCGCGCAGGGCATCCATGAAACTGGCGTAGCGCACGTTGACCAGCACCGCGTACCTGGGGATCGGCAGCACGTTGAGCTTGGCTTCAACCACGTAGCCCAGCGAGCCTTCGGCGCCACACAGCACGCTGTTAAGGTTGAAACGGCCCTGCTCATCGCGCAGGTGTGCCAGGTCGTAGCCGGTCAGGCAACGGTTGAGTTTGGGGAAGGTGGTTTCGATCAGCTCAGCCTGGGTTTCCTGAATATCGCGGGCCATGCGGTACACCTCGCCGACCCGGCCGGGTGCCGCGCAGGCTTGCTCCAGCGCGGCATCGTCGATCGGTAGGCTGTGCAGGCGCTCGCCCCCAAGCAGCACGCTGTGCAGCTCCAGTACGTGGTCGCGGGTCTTGCCATAGGTGCAGCTGCCCTGGCCGCTGGCATCGGTGTTGATCATGCCGCCGACGGTAGCGCGGTTGGAGGTGGACAACTCGGGGGCGAAGAACAGGCCGTACGGCTTGAGCGCGGCATTGAGCTGGTCTTTCACCGTACCCGCCTGCACCCGCACCCAACGCTCCTCGACGTTGATTTCGAGAATCTTGTTCATGTGCCGCGACAGGTCGACGACGATACCGTCGGTCAACGACTGGCCGTTGGTGCCGGTGCCACCGCCGCGCGGGGTCAGCTTGACGTCCTGGAAGCGCGCCTCGCCCATCAGCGCGGCAACTCGCGCCACATCGTCGGCATCCAGCGGGAACACCGCCGCCTGAGGCAGGCGCTGGTAGATCGAGTTATCGGTGGCCAGCACTGTGCGGGTACCGTAGTCGGCACTGATCTGGCCACGGAAGCCGCTGTTGCGCAGTGCTTCGAGGAATTCGGGGTAGTTGGCGCTTGGTGCAACGGTCGGCAGCTGGGCGATCATCGAAGGATGGCCTCTTGATATTGGCTAATTCACGGGATTCCTGTCACCCCGGCATAGGTGTTGCCATGCGGGGGTGTCGTATAGGCCAATGTTCCTGTAGTTTCGCCTCAGGGGCAAACGGATAATCCTGCCGCTATCAATGACTTTTATGAATGAATTACCGCCACCTGACACCGTCCATGTCGCTGCTGCTGGCATTCGAAGCCGCTGCCCGGCATGAAAGCTACACCCGGGCTGCTGCCGAGCTGTCGCTGACCCAGAGCGCGGTCAGCCGCCAGGTGCAGGCGCTGGAGCAGCAACTGGGCCTGACCCTGTTCCGACGCGAGGGCCGCCAGGTGCAGCTGACCGATGTCGGCCGCCTGTACCAACGCGAGCTCAGCGAAGCTCTGGGGCGCATTCGCAGCGCGACCTTGCAGGCACTGGCCTACCAGTCCGGAGTGGGCACCTTGCGCCTGGCCACCCTGCCGACCTTCGGCTCGAAATGGCTGCTGCCGCGCCTGCATGCGTTTTACGGCGCTCACCCGGGCATGCTGGTGCACATTCACTCACGCATCGAAGCCATCAACTTCGACACCAGCGAAATCGATGCCGCCATCGGTGTGGCCAGCCACGATCTGCCGGGGCTGATCTGCCATCGCCTGCATGCTGAGGAACTGGTGGTGATCTTGCCGCCGGAGGCTGGCGCAGATAGCCAGGGCTGGAGCCCGGCACGGATCAGTGAAGAGGTGCTGTTGAATGTGGCCAACAACCCACACGCCTGGGGCGAGTGGTTTTCACACCATGGCCTGCCACACCGGTCGATGCGCCTGGGGCCGAGCTTCGAGCTGACTTCGCACCTGATCCAGGCGGTACGGGCCGGGATTGGTATCGGCCTTGTGCCGCGTATTCTGGTGGAAGAAGAACTGGCCAAGGGCGAGCTGCATAGCCCGGGAGGGGCGATTGCCAGCCAGCGCAGTTATTACCTGATCTACCCGCCCAGGAATGAGGCGCTGCCATCATTGCGGGCCTTCAGAAGCTGGTTGCTGGAACAGATCTGATCGCTTTCATTGCCAGTCCCGGCCTCTTCGCGGGCGCGCCCGCTCCCACAGGTACAGCGTTGTTGCTAAAGCCTGTGGTGATCCTGTGGGAGCGGGCATGCCCGCGAAAGGGCCGGAACAGACAACAAAAACCCCAAGTCAGTCGCCTGACTTGGGGTTTTCTGCAGACTACGTTGCCGAGTTACTTGGCTACGGTACCCGCAGCCCCACCGGCATTCATCTTGCGGCGTGGCTTGACCATGTAGATCACGAACATGGCAAACAACCAGACCGGCATCGCATACACCGAAACCTGGATGCCCGGGATCATCAGCATGATGCCCAGAATCAGCACCACGAAGGCCAGTACCAGGTAGTTACCGTAGGGGTACCACAGCGCCTTGAACAGGGGCTTCTGGCCGGTACGGTCCATGTGCTGACGGAACTTCAGGTGCGAGTAGCTGATCATCGCCCAGTTGATCACCAGGGTAGCCACGACCAGCGACATCAGCAGCTCCAGGGCGTTCTGAGGCATCAGGTAGTTCAGCAGCACGGCGACAAAGGTAAAGGCGGCCGATACCAGGATCGAACGCACGGGCACACCACGCTTGTCGACCTTGGCCAGCGACGCCGGGGCATCGCCCTGCTCGGCCATGCCCAGCAGCATGCGGGCGTTGCAGTAGGTGCCACTGTTGTACACCGACAGTGCAGCGGTCAGTACCACGAAGTTCAACAGATGGGCGGCCACGTCACTGCCCAGCAACGAGAACACCTGCACAAACGGGCTGCTGCCGTAGCTGCCACCCGAGGCATCGATGCTGGCAACCAGGTTGTCCCACGGGGTCAGCGACAGCAGCACCACCAAGGCACCGACATAGAAAATCAGGATGCGGTAAATGACCTGGTTGATCGCCTTGGGGATCACGGTCTTCGGCTTGTCGGCCTCGGCAGCAGTGAAGCCGAGCATTTCCAGGCCACCGAAGGAAAACATGATAAACGCCAGGGCCATTACCAGCCCGCTGACACCGTTGGGGAAGAAACCGCCATGCGCCCACAGGTTGGTGATGGTGGCGTCTGGGCCACCGCTGCCACTGGTGAGCAGGTAGGCACCCAGGCCGATCATGCTGACGATGGCCACGACCTTGATGATGGCAAACCAGAATTCGGCCTCACCGAAGAACTTCACGTTCATCAGGTTGATGGCGTTGATCAGCACGAAGAACGCTGCCGCCGTGACCCAGGTAGGGATCTCCGGCCACCAGTAGTGAACATACTTGCCGACCGCCGAAAGCTCCGACATGCCCACCAGGATGTACAGCACCCAGCAGTTCCAGCCCGACAGGAAGCCGGCGAAACCACCCCAGTAGGTGTGGGCAAAATGGCTGAACGAGCCGGCCACCGGCTCTTCAACAATCATTTCGCCAAGCTGGCGCATGATCATGAAGGCGATGAAGCCGCAAATGGCGTAGCCCAGGATCATTGACGGGCCGGCGGATTTCATCACGCCTGCCGAGCCGAGGAACAGGCCGGTACCAATTGCACCACCAAGGGCGATCAACTGGATGTGGCGGTTCTTCAGGCCCCGCTTGAGCTCGCCTGAATGCATGTTTTGTCCACTCATGAACGAAGTCACCTGCATTGTTTTTATCTGTGACGGAATCGGACCCACCGCGCTCGTGGCGCAGCGGAATGGGCAAGGTGGTTACCTTGGGTTTCTTGACCTCAGGTGCCGCCGAAGCGGGTCAACCAGGCGTGATCAAGAGTGCGCGGTACGCAAGGGGGTCACAGGTAAAACGCGGCGCACTGTATACCCCTGCAAACGCGCAGGCGTCAACGCGTTGCGTCCTTCCATCCGGAAAAAACGCAGCGATCCTGTGGTGTGGGCCTTGAAAGGCGGAGTGATCGGCGTACATGGCGCCTCCATTTGTTGTTTTGTCAGCCAGGCTCTGTGGACGGGCTGTTGCACACGGCAATGGCGGCTATAACACCGTGGGGACGGGGGTTTGGGCAAGGGTGGGTGAGGGCTGGGCGGCTGGCTTGGGGCTTGGGTGGCGGCAAACTTTGTTTACACGATCGGGCTAATTCTGAATTCAGGGGTGAAATTGGCCAAATTCGTATAGATTTCTTTACAAGCCGGTTCAAGAACTTGCCAGTCGTCCGAAAAATTCTTTTAGTTCAATATCTTGGGGCCGCTTTGCGGCCCAAAATTCCACAGGCATAAAAAAACCAGCCCGAAGGCTGGTTTCTCGATTACCGCCAAGGCCTATCAGCCACGCGGCTTGCCGCGACCACGGCCTGCCGGCTTGTCACCTTCAGGCTTGCCACGGCCACGAGCCGCCGGCTTGTCACCCTCTGGCTTGCCAGTGCGTTTGCGCATGTCGCTCGGGCGCTCGGCCACCGCACTGCCACGGGTGTTTTTACGCGGGGCCTCTTCACGCGGCTGACGCGCAGGGCGCTCGCCGGTAGCAGCGCCTTCGTGCGCCGGGCGCAGATTGCGCACGCGCTCGCCACGACCCAGCGGGCGGGACGACTTGCGCTGCAGGCGTTCCATCTTGTCCTTGGCCTTGAGGTTCAAGGTTGGCAGCGCAACCGGCTGCAAGCCCACTTCAGCGGCCAGGATGTCGATTTCGCCCTGGCTCATTTCGCGCCAGCGACCCATCGGCAGGTCAGAGTTGAGGAACACCGGGCCGAAACGCACGCGCTTCAGGCGGCTGACCACCATGCCCTGGGACTCCCACAGGCGACGCACCTCACGGTTACGGCCTTCCATCACCACGCAGTGGTACCAGTGGTTGAAGCCTTCACCACCCGGAGCCTTCTGGATGTCGGTGAACTTCGCCGGGCCGTCTTCCAGCATTACGCCGGCTTTGAGGCGCTCGATCATTTCGTCGTCGACTTCACCACGCACACGTACCGCGTACTCACGGTCCATCTCGTAGGACGGGTGCATCAGGCGGTTGGCCAGCTCACCGTCGGTGGTGAACAGCAGCAAGCCGGTGGTGTTGATGTCGAGGCGGCCGATGTTGATCCAGCGGCCTTCTTTCGGCCGAGGCAGGCGGTCGAACACGGTCGGGCGGCCTTCAGGGTCGTCACGGGTGCAGATTTCGCCATCGGGCTTGTTGTACATGATCACCCGGCGGGTGGCCTCGGCGGCCTCTTCGCGCTTGATCAGCTTGCCATCTACGGCAATGGCGTCATGCAGGTCGACGCGCTGGCCAAGGGTGGCGACGACGCGGTTGACCTTGATACGGCCCTGGCTGATCCAGGCCTCGACGTCACGGCGCGAGCCCACGCCAATACGCGCCAGCACTTTCTGCAGCTTTTCGCCGGCGGGTGGGGTGATCTCGGTATCTTGCAGGTCTTGCTCACTCATCTGGGCACCTCCCGGTGTAGGAATGAAAACAGGTTCTTGGCGACGAACGCGCCAAAAGGCCGCGCATCATACGCGGTTCGGCAGGGGAACGCACTGGAGGGTAGAGGGTTTTGTGGGCATTGGGAGAAGTTTCTGCCTAGTGGTGGTGTGTTGGCAGTACCGGCCCTTTCGCGGGCACGCCCGCTCCCACAGGGATATCACAGGCCCTGAGGGTCGCGCGGTACCCGTGGGAGCGGCGTGCCCGCGAAGAGGCCGGCACAGGCCCCCGCAAAATCAGGGCTGCAACTTGTCTTGCTCTTCCAGAGAGGCCTCAGGCTCCTCTTCGCGCAAATCTTCAAAATCGATCTTCAGCCCCTCTTCCATGGCATCCAGTTCCACCAGCAGACTACGGAAGCTGGTTTCGTCCTTTGGCTCAGCAACCTCTTCTTCGCCAAGGCTGGCATCCGCCAGCGCCTGCAGGTGCGCCGGCACCGGCGCATCATCCGGGTCAAGCAGCGGCTCTGGCTCTATCAGGCGCAACTCGGCCAAGGCCGGTAGCTCGTCCAGGCTCTTGAGATTGAAATGATCGAGAAACGCCTTGGTGGTTGCGAACATTGCCGGCCGCCCGGGCACCTCACGGTAGCCGACCACGCGGATCCATTCACGCTCCAGCAAGGTCTTGGTGATATTGCTGTTCACCGCCACACCGCGCACGTCCTCGATCTCGCCACGGGTGATCGGCTGGCGGTAGGCGATCAGAGCCAGGGTTTCGAGCAGCGCGCGCGAATACCGCTGTGGGCGCTCTTCCCACAGCCGGCCAACCCAGGGTGCAAAGTTTTCGCGAATCTGCAGCCGGTAGCCGCTGGCCACCTCTTTAAGCTCGAATGCGCGGCCGCTGCACGATTTGCCAAGCACTTCCAGGGCCTTCTTGAAGACCTTGGGCTCCGGGCGCTCGGCTTCTTCGAACAGTTCGTAAAGGCGTTCGAGGGATTGCGGTTTGCCCGATGCCAGCAAAAAGGCTTCGATCAGCGACGCCAGGTCGCGGGGTTCATTCAGGTTCATCAATTTCTTCAGCAAGCGCGGGTCGTAGCCGCACGTGGATCGCGGCGAAGGCTTCATTCTGCACCAGTTCAACCAGCGATTCCTTCACCAGTTCAAGAATCGCCATGAACGTCACCACCACACCGAGCTTGCCCTCTTCGGCAGTAAACAGCTCGACAAACGGAACAAAAGCACCGCCCTTGAGGCGTTCCAGCACCTGACCCATACGCTCGCGGGTCGACAGCGTCTCGCGGCTGATCTGGTGGCTTTCGAACAGGTCATTGCGGCGCATCACCTCGGCCATGGACATCAGCACTTCTTCCAGGCTGACCTGCGGCAACAGCTTGCGCACCTTGGCCTTGGGCGCCTCCAGGCACGGCACCACGACATCGCGGCCGACCCGCGACAGTGCGTCGATGCCCTCCGCGGCAGCCTTGAAACGCTCGTACTCCTGCAGGCGGCGGATCAGCTCGGCGCGCGGGTCGCCCTCCTCTTCCTCGACCTCGGCCGAGCGCGGCAGCAACATGCGGGACTTGATTTCGGCGAGCATCGCGGCCATCACCAGGTACTCGGCGGCCAGCTCCAGGCGCACGCTCTTCATCAGCTCTACGTAGCCCATGTACTGGCGGGTGATTTCCGCCACCGGGATGTCGAGGATGTCGATGTTCTGCTTGCGGATCAGGTACAGCAACAGGTCCAGCGGCCCTTCGAAGGCTTCAAGAATGACTTCCAGGGCATCCGGCGGGATATACAGGTCCAACGGCATTTCGGTCAGGGCTTCGCCGTAGACCAGGGCCAACTGCAACTGCTGGGGCGCCTCGATCTGCTCGGCAGGCGCTTCGGGTATATCCAGCTGGCTCACGCGTCGACCAGGAACGGCGTGGGGTCGCCGCAGCCTTCGCGGATCAGCGCCGGCTCGTCGCCAGTCAGGTCAATGATGGTAGATGCCTTGAGATCGCCGTAGCCACCGTCGATGATCAGGTCGACGTGGTGCTCAAGGCGCTGACGAATCTCGTAAGGATCGGTCATCGGCTCTTCCTCGGGCGGCAAGATGAGGCTGACGCTCATCAACGGCTCGCCCAGCTCTTCCAGCAGCGCCAGCACAATCGGATTGGACGGCACGCGCAGGCCGATGGTGCGTCGCTTCTCATGCATCAACAGCCGCGGCACCTCACGCGTGGCATTGAGAATGAAGGTGTAGGGCCCCGGAACATGCGCCTTCAGCAGGCGGAAGGTCGACGTATCGATCTTGGCGAACAGCCCCATTTGCGAAAGATCGCAGCACAACAGGGTGAAATTGTGTTGTTTGTCCAGTTTGCGCAATGTGCGCACGCGCTCGATCGCGCCTTTGTCGCCGATCTGGCAACCCAGCGCATACGCCGAGTCGGTCGGATACACCACCACGCCACCCTTGCGGATGATCTCGACGGCCTGTTTTATCAGGCGCGGCTGTGGGTTCTCCGGATGAATCTGGAAAAATTGGCTCACGTAGTCGTCCTGTTCATAGCGCCAAAGGCTGTTCATGGCTGAATCGACGCCACAGAGGTGGCAGGTCCTCGGGCAAAGGCCGGTAGGCACCGATCTCTCCCCAGGTGCCGGGGCCGTGGAAGTCACTGCCAGCGCTTGCCAGCAGGCCGAACTCACGGGTGAGGATGGACATCGTGCCCACCTGCTCGGCCGGCATCATCCCGTTGACCACCTCAAGTGCCTGCCCGCCTGCCTGAATATAGTCGGCAATCAGCCTTCTGCGCTTGCTGCGGGTCAGGTCGTAGTGCATGGGGTGCGCCAGGCTCACCCATGCTTTGGACTGGCGCAGGGTGGCGACAGTTTCGTCGAGGGTCGGCCAGTGCTGCTTGACGTCGCCCAGTTTGCCGGCACCGAGCCACTTGCGAAACGCCTCGCCACGGTCCTTGACGTGCCCGGCACGTACCAGGTATTCGGCAAAATGCGGACGCGCCGGGGCGTTGCCGCTGTCGCCCAGCTCGCGCTGCACGGCGCGGGCGCCCTCGAGCGTGCCGGACATGCCCTTGGCTGCCAGCCGTTTGTCGATTTCTTCGGCGCGTAGCCAGCGACCATGGTGCAGCGCTTCGATCGCCGCCAGCAAAGGCGGAGCGTCCAGCGGGAAGTCATAACCCAGCACATGGATGGTCGCGCCACCCCAGGTGCACGACAATTCCACCCCGCTGACCCAGCGCATGCCCCGCTCGATGCAGGCCTGGCGCGCTTCGGGCAGGCCCTCGAGGGTGTCATGGTCGGTCAGTGCCAGCGTTTGCACCCCGTGCTCATGGGCCCGGGCAACCAGTACCGAGGGCGACAGGGCGCCGTCGGACGCCGTGCTGTGACAGTGCAGATCAACATTCATGGAGGAGCGCTTTCGCTGGATTCGATGTTTGTTATTATGCCGTCACATCCCGATTCTGGCTGCCATTGTGAAACAATTCATCGATTTCATCCCGCTGCTGCTTTTCTTCATCGTCTACAAGCTGGACCCGCGCCCTATGGAAGTCGCCGGCCACAGCTTCGAATTCGGCGGCATCTACAGTGCCACGGCCATGCTGATCATCAGCTCGCTGGTGGTGTACGGGGCGCTGTTCCTGCGCCAGCGCAGGCTGGAAAAGGGCCAGTGGCTGACGCTGGTGGCCTGCCTGGTGTTCGGCGGCCTGACCCTGACGTTCCACAGCGAAACGTTCCTCAAGTGGAAAGCACCGGTAGTGAACTGGTTGTTCGCCCTGGGCTTTGCCGGCAGCCACTTCATCGGTGACCGGGTGCTGATCAAGCGCATCATGGGCCACGCCCTGAGCCTGCCCGATGCCGTCTGGGCCCGCCTGAACGTTGCCTGGATCGCCTTCTTCCTGTTCTGCGGCGCGGCCAACCTGTTCGTTGCCTTCACCTTCCAGGACTTCTGGGTCGACTTCAAGGTGTTCGGCAGCCTGGGCATGACCGTGATCTTCCTGGTGGCGCAAGGCGTGTACCTGTCGCGCCACCTGCACGACGACCCTTCTACTACCAAACCCAAGGATTGACATGCTCTACGCCATCATCGCCAGCGACGTCGCAAACTCCCTGGAAAAGCGCCTGGCTGCCCGCCCGGCGCACATCGAACGCCTGCAGCAACTCAAGGCCGAAGGCCGCGTGGTGCTAGCCGGCCCACACCCGGCCATCGACAGCAACGACCCGGGTGACGCAGGTTTCAGCGGCAGCCTGATCGTTGCCGAGTTCGAATCGTTGGCTGCAGCCCAGGCTTGGGCTGATGCCGATCCTTACATTGCTGCGGGCGTGTACGACAAGGTTGTGGTCAAGCCGTTCAAGCAAGTGCTGCCTTGAGCTGAGACCGAGTCGCCTTCTTCGCGGGCTTGCCCGCTCCCACAGGTAACCCACAAGCCTCGGATTCTGTGCGGTCCCTGTGGGAGCGGGCAAGCCCGCGAAGAAGGCGACTCGGTGTTGGCAGTTACACAGTTGCCATCAGTCTGCGGTATCTTTGCCGCTGGCGGGCCGAATAGCCGCCGTCAATGATTGAATTGAGTGAGTCATGAGCGAGCTGTTACTGATTGATGATGACCAGGAACTGTGCGAGCTGCTCGGCAGCTGGCTGACCCAGGAAGGGTTCACCGTACGTGCGTGCCACGATGGCCAAAGTGCACGCCAGGCCTTGGTCGAGCATGCCCCGGCAGCGGTGGTACTGGACGTGATGCTGCCCGACGGCAGCGGCCTGGAACTGCTCAAGCAATTGCGCAGCGAGCATACCGAGCTGCCAGTGCTGATGCTGTCTGCACGCGGCGAGCCGCTGGACCGCATCCTTGGCCTGGAGCTGGGCGCAGACGATTACCTGGCCAAACCCTGCGACCCGCGTGAGCTCACTGCCCGCCTGCGCGCGGTATTGCGCCGCAGCCACCCCACCGCCACCACCAGCCAGGTCGAGCTGGGCGATCTGGTCTACAGCCCTGCCCGTGGGGTCGCCAGCATCGATGGCCGCGAAATGACCCTGACACTGTCGGAGAGCCGCATCCTTGAAGCCCTGCTGCGCCAGCCCGGCGAGCCGCTGGACAAACAGGAACTGGCGCAGATCGGCCTGGGTCGCAAGCTGACCCTGTACGACCGCAGCCTGGACATGCATGTCAGCAACCTGCGCAAGAAGATCGGCCCGCATGCCGATGGCCGACCGCGCATCGTGGCACTGCGCAGCCGGGGCTATTACTACTGCCTCTGAACATCTTTACCGAGCCTTTACCATCCACTGACTGCGCTTGACGGTGATCTCCCTAGACTGTGCTCATCCGGTAAACACCGGCCTTTGACAGGAGAGACACCATGCGCAAGACCCTAATCGCCCTGATGTTCGCCGCCGCCCTGCCGACCGTGGCCATGGCCATGCCTGAAGGCGGCCCGCGTCACGACGGCCCCCATCATCGCGGTGATGCGCCTTTCCATCAACTGGACCTGAGCCGCGACCAGCGCCAGCAGATCGGCAAGCTGATGGGCGAGCAGATGCAGCAGCGTCGTGACATCAACGAGCGCTACCTGGCCAAGCTGCCGGCCGCCGACCAGAAAGCCATGAAGGACGAACTGCAAGCCAGCCGCGCCAAGACCGACACCGCCGTGCGCAACCTGCTCAAACCTGAGCAGCAGAAGAAGTTCGACGAACTGCAAAAGGAACGCGCCGCCAAGCAAGCCGAGTGGCAGGAGTTCCAGGCCTGGAAAGCTGAAAAAGGCACCAAGGCTCAGTAAGCTGTACGCCCCACGCCCGGCCCGCCACAATGCGGTCCGGGCTTTTACCGTTTACAGGAGGTGCACTTGCGTTCACTGTTCTGGCGCATCCTGGCCAGTTTCTGGCTGGCCATTACCCTGGTCGCAGGCCTGTCGATCCTGCTGGGGCACATGCTCAACCAGGACGCCTGGATCCTTAGCCGCCATCCGGGCCTGAATACCCTGGCCAGCAAATGGGCCAAGCATTACGAGCAGGAAGGCCTGGATTCGGCACAGCACTTTCTGGAGCGGCGCAAAGATCGTTACAAGATCGACGTGCAGGTACTCGACGACAGTGGCGAGGCCGTCGTGCCCGGTACCTTCCCGCGCCGTGCGGCAGCTTTCGAAGCACGCCAGCACAATGACGAGCGGCGCCTGCCATGGCGTCGGCTGACCGAGGAATACACCAGCCCCGAGTCCGGCGAAACCTACCTGCTGATTTACCGCATTCCCCACCCTGCACTGGACGCCTGGCACCGCGAAAGCCTGATGTGGCCGCTCAGTGCGCTGGGGATTGCCCTGGTGGTACTGACCCTGTTCAGCCTGCTGGTCACCCTGTCCATTACCCGCCCGCTCAGCCGCCTGCGCAGCGCGGTGCACGACCTGGGCCAGACCACCTACCAGCAGAACAGCCTGGCGCAACTGGCAGCCCGACGTGATGAGTTTGGCGTGCTGGCCAAGGACTTCAACAAGATGGGCGCGCGCCTGCAGAGCACCATTGGCAGCCAGCGCCAGTTGCTGCGCGATGTGTCCCATGAACTGCGCTCGCCGCTGGCCAGGCTGCGCATCGCCCTGGCTTTGGCCGAGCGCGCCGGGCCCGAACAGCGTGAGACCCTGTGGCCGCGCCTGACCCGTGAGTGCGACCGCCTGGAAGACCTGATCAGTGAAATTCTTGCCTTGGCCCGGGTCGATGCCGAGCAGGCGCATGCCGAGCCGGTCGACCTCAACGCCCTGCTCGGCAGCGTGCGCAAAGACGCCCTGCTCAGCGCACCGGACCAGGACGTGCGCCTGGAGGCGCAACCGGGGCTGACCCTGCAAGGCTGGCCAACGCTGATCGAGCGTGCCGTGGACAACCTGCTGCGCAACGCCCTGCGCTTCAATCCGATGGGGCAGCCGGTCGAAGTCAGCGCCGTGCGTGAGCAGGAGCGGATCGTGATCAGCGTGCGAGACCATGGGCCGGGGGCAGCGCCGGAGCATTTGGCGCAGTTGGGTGAACCATTCTTCCGTGCGCCGGGGCAGGAAGCGCCGGGGCATGGGCTGGGGCTGGCGATTGCGCGCAAGGCAGCGGAGCGCCATGGCGGGAGTCTGATTCTGGACAACCATCCACAGGGTGGGTTTGTCGCCAGGCTGGAGTTGCCCTTGGCTGAGGCGGCTGGCAGTTGATCTGATGTGATGGCTTCCGGCCTCTTCGCGGGCGCGCCCGCTCCCACAGGTACTGTGCGACGCCTGAGACTTGCACCGCACCTGTGGGAGCGGGCGTGCCCGCGAAGAGGCCAGTGGCCTTGATACAACAATCAGCCCAAGGCTGCGTTACTCGCCCCAACCACTGACGAAATCAGCGGTGTCCAGAATCGGCGCAGTACGCGGCTCGTTCTGCGGCGTACCGACATACAGGTAGCCAATCAGCTCTTCGCTCTCAGCCAACCCCAAGCCCTTGTGCACATGGGCATCGAACGCCATGTCACCGGTACGCCAGACCGCGCCGATACCCTGCGCATGCGCGGCAATCAGAATGCCGTGTGCCGCACAGCCCGCTGCCAGCCGCTGCTCGGACTTGGGCACCTTGAAGTGCTCCTGCAGCCTGGCGATTACCACAATCAGCAACGGTGCCCGCAGCGGCATGGCGCGGGCTTTGTCCAGCGCGGCCTGGCTGGCATCGCCCTTGTTCTGCACAGCTTCAGCGAACAGCTCGCCCAACTGCTCACGGCCCTGGCCTTCGATGGTCAGAAAGCGCCATGGCCGCAGCTGGCCATGATCCGGGGCGCGCAAGGCAGCCTGAAACAGCACCTCGCGCTGGGCGGCATTGGGTGCCGGGTCGGTCAGGCGTGGCACGGAAACACGGTTGAGCAATGCGTCGAGAGCCTCCATCGGCTACCCTCCTGGCAGTTGAATGTGCGGCCATTCTAGCGTTTACATCACCAGACCCATAGGTAGAATGGCGCCCTTCCGTTTCGAGTCAGAGCAGATCACATGGCGTTGCCGACCTTAAGGATCATTGGTTTCATCATCGGCATCTTCCTGATCACTCTCGCCGTGGGCATGGCCGTGCCCATGGCAACCCTGGTGATCTTCGAGCGCACCGGTGACATGCCGTCGTTCCTCTGGTCCAGCATGATCACCTTCATTGCCGGCCTGGCCCTGGTAATACCGGGGCGCCCCGAACATGTGCACCTGCGCCCGCGGGACATGTACCTGCTGACGGTCAGCAGCTGGCTGGTGGTGTGTGTGTTTGCTGCCCTGCCGTTCCTGCTGACCCAGCACATCAGCTATACCGACGCCTTCTTTGAAAGCATGTCGGGCATCACCGCCACCGGTGCCACCGTGCTCAGCGGGCTCGACAGCATGTCGCCGGGCATCCTCATGTGGCGCTCAATGCTGCACTGGCTCGGCGGCATCGGCTTCATCGCCATGGCGGTGGCGATCCTGCCATTGCTGCGCATCGGTGGCATGCGCCTGTTCCAGACCGAATCGTCCGACCGTTCGGAGAAGGTCATGCCGCGCTCGCACATGGTTGCCAAGTCGATCGTGGGGGTGTACGTCGGCTTCTCGATCCTCGGCTCGCTGGCCTTCTGGTGGGCGGGCATGAGCCCGTTTGATGCGATCAACCACGCCATGTCGGCGATCTCCACCGGCGGTTTTTCCACCTCCGACCAGTCGCTGGCGAAATGGGATATCCCGGCCGTGCACTGGGTGGCGGTGGTGGTGATGATTCTGGGCAGCCTGCCGTTCACCCTTTACGTCGCGACCCTGCGCGGCAACCGCAAGGCACTGATCCGCGACCAGCAGGTGCAGGGTTTGCTGGGCATGCTGGTGGTTACCTGGCTGGTGCTGGGCACCTGGTACTGGTACAGCACCGACCTGCACTGGCTCGACGCCCTGCGCCACGTGGCGTTGAACGTGACCTCGGTGGTCACCACCACCGGCTTCGCGCTGGGCGACTACAGCCTGTGGGGCAACTTCTCGCTGATGCTGTTCTTCTACCTGGGCTTCGTGGGCGGCTGCTCCGGTTCGACTGCGGGCGGTATCAAGATTTTCCGCTTCCAGGTTGCCTATATCCTGCTCAAGGCGAGCCTTAACCAGTTGATCCACCCGCGTGCGGTGATCAAACAGAAATACAACGGCCACCGCCTCGATGAAGACATCGTGCGTTCGATCCTGACGTTCTCGTTCTTCTTCGCCATCACGATCTGCGTCATGGCCCTGCTGCTGTCGTTGCTGGGCGTGGACTGGATGACCGCATTGACCGGTGCTGCCGGCACGGTTTCGGGTGTGGGGCCGGGCCTGGGTGAAGTGATCGGCCCGTCAGGCAACTATGCCACGCTACCGGACGCGGCCAAGTGGATCCTCGCTGCCGGCATGCTGCTTGGCCGCCTGGAAATCATTACGGTGCTGGTGCTGTGTATGCCGGCGTTCTGGCGTCACTGACCTCTTCGGCGTCCGCACCCAGGCGGGCGCGATACTCGCTTGGGGTGACATCGAACCAGCGGCGGAAGGCCCGGTAGAAATTGCTGGGGTCGGCAAAGCCCAACAGGTAGGCCGTTTCCAGCAATGTCATGCCCGGCTGGGCCAGGTACTGCTCGGCCAGCTCGCGACGGGTGTCATCGAGCAGGGTCTGGAAACTGGTGCCCTCCTCTTGCAGCCGCCGCTGCAAGGTGCGCTGCGACAGGTGCAGGGCCTGGGCCAGGGTTTCGCGCTTGGGCTCACCCTGCGGCAGGATGCGGCACAACACCTGGCGCACGCGGTGGGTAACCCGGCTTTCGGAAAAGCGTGCCAGGTAGTCCCCGGCAAAGCGGTCGTGGAGCACCGCCATGGCCTCGTTGGCCGTCGGCAACGGCGCCTCCATGTCGGCCCGCTCGAACACCAGCGCATCATGCGGCGCGCCAAACACCAGCGGTGAATGGAACGCCACCTTGTACGGCTCGACATTCCTTGGCTGCGGCCCCTGCACCAGCACCCGGCGCGGCTGCACCGGGCGCCCGCTGAGCCATTTGCACAGCGCAAGCGCACAGGCCAGCGATGCTTCGGCACTGTGCCGGGTCGGCGGCAGATGGTCGCCATGCACTGTCAGGATCAGCGAGTAGCCCTCGGCGCCGAGGACGAAACTGAGGTCGGAGCTTTCGGCGATGATGCGCTGGTAACGCACCAGGCGCTGGAAGCCCTCGGCCAGGGTGCGGCTGGACATCAACGCGTAGCCCACCACATGGAACGACGCCGGGCGTACCACGCGCGCCATGTTCAGGCCGATGGCTTCGTTGCCCGACAGCTCCACCGCCAGCTGCCAGAGCCGAGTCATGGAATCCTGGGGGAAGCGTGCATCGGGGTCGTCGAGGGCAGCAAAGTCCAGCCCCAGCTGCCTGAACATGGACGGGCAGTCCAGCCCTTCCAGTTCGAGCGCCTTCACAATCCCTGATGCCCAGCTGGCTGACGTGGTTCTTTCGCTCATGACAGGCTTCTTTTTACCGACCGCTCCTGC
The DNA here is from genome assembly GCA_029202525.1 of Candidatus Pseudomonas phytovorans. Lineage (NCBI taxonomy): Bacteria > Pseudomonadati > Pseudomonadota > Gammaproteobacteria > Pseudomonadales > Pseudomonadaceae > Pseudomonas > Candidatus Pseudomonas phytovorans. The sequence continues at coordinate 2,106,461 of CP119325.1, read as the reverse complement.
GGTGAACCCCAAGGATACTCATTTGGCGCCTATTGTCACTGGTAGGCCCCGTCAGTCACTCTAGACTCGAATCAGGCTCCACGCCGTGCATCTTGTCCAGAAGTATTAATCCCGGAGCACTGCCATGAACCGCACAGCGCAGTATCGCAGTTTTGCCGAGTTCTATCCCTATTACCTGGGGGAGCACAGCAACCCCACCTGCCGCCGGCTGCACTTTGTCGGCACCAGCCTGGTGATCGCACTGCTGGCCTACACCATTGGCAGTGGCAAATGGTTGCTTTTGCTGGCCGTGCCCCTGTTCGGCTACGGCTTTGCCTGGGTCGGGCATTTCTTTTTTGAAAAGAACCGGCCGGCGACATTTACTTATCCGCTGTACAGCCTGGCCGGGGATTTCGTGATGTTCCGAGATATCTTGCTGGGCAAGATCCGGCTGTAAGCGCTTGGGCAGGCGCCGGGTCCGCAAGCCCTAAGCCGGCTCGCGCAACGCCGCCACCGCCTGTGCTTCCCGCGCCTGGGCATCGGCCAGCCGATACAGCTCGATGCTGCCATCCCAGTGCTCGATCAGCGCCGTGCACGACTCCACCCAGTCCCCGCAATTGAGGTAGTCCACATCGCCCACCTTACGGATCTCGGCATGGTGGATATGCCCACACACCACCCCATGAAAACCTCGCCGGGTGCACTCATGGGCAATGGCATCTTCGAAGTCACTGATGAAGTTCACTGCGCCCTTGACCTTGTGCTTCAAGTAGGCCGACAGCGACCAGTAACCATAGCCATACCGCGCACGCCAGCGATTGAGCCAGCGGTTGAGCACCAGGGTGAACTCGTAGGCACGGTCTCCGAGAAACGCCAGCCAACGGTGGTAACGGGTAATTACGTCGAACTGGTCGCCATGGATGACCAGCAGGCGGCGGCCGTCGGCAGTCAGGTGCTCGGCCTCATCCACCAGCTGGATGTTGCCCAGCATCAGCTTGGAGTAACGACGCAGGAATTCGTCATGGTTGCCGGTGACGTAGATCACCTCGGTACCGCGTTTGCTCATGGTCAGCAAGCGCCGGATCACGTTGGTGTGGGCTTGCGGCCAGTAAATGCCGCCGCGCAGTTTCCAGCCATCGATGATGTCGCCTACCAGGTAAACGCGGTCGGCCTGGTAGCCCTTGAGGAACTGCGACAGGTGTTCGGCCTGGCAGTCGCGGGTCCCCAGGTGCACATCGGAGATCCACAGGGTACGCACGCGTTGCTTGCGCGAGGGACGGGACAGTTCGGCATGGGTCATGGGCAGGCTCCGGCGCAGTTTGCTGGAGACTGGCAGGCGCGCATGACAGTGCCGTGGCAAAACGGTGACGGGTGATGGCCTGCAGGGAATGAGGCACAATGGGCACCTGCCCTGCGAGGACGCCCCATGACCGCCGGCCCGATCCTTTCGCTGCGCCATTACCGCGACAGCCTGATTGCCCACAGCCACGAACACCCGCAACTGGTGTTCGGCCTGCGCGGCCGCCTGGAGTTCGAGGTGCAGGGGCAAGGCGCCGGGATCGACCGCCAGGGGCTGGTCGTGGTACCTGCAGGCGCACATCACACCTGCGCCAGCGATGGCGGTAGCCACTGCCTGGTGCTTGATGTGCCTGGGGAGCAGTGGCTGCACGAGCATCTGGGCGCGCATGCCGATGCCAGCCGCCGCCTGCTGGACCACCCCGCCGCGCTGGGCCTGGACGAGCGCCAGCAGCAATTGGTGGACTGGCTGGCGGCCAGCCCCATGGACGATCCGCTGATTGCCCGGCAAGGCGCAGCGCTGCTGCTGGCCAGCCTCAACTCCACCGCAGCAGCGAACGTGCGCCCCAGCCAGCGCCTGCCCTATGCAGCCTTCGATGCGCATATCGAGCAGCATGCTGCCTACCCGTTACAGGTCGCTGACCTGGCGCGCGTCGCCGGGCTGTCCAGCGCCCGGCTTCACGCGCGCTTTACTGCCGAATGCGCGATGACGCCAATGGACTACATTCGCCAGCGACGCTTGCTCAAGGCGCGACGACTGGTGGTGCAGACGCGACTACCAATGGGTGAAATTGCCGCGCAAGTGGGGTATGGCTCGCAGAGTGCGTTTTCGGCGGCGATGTTGCGGGCGTTCGGCTGTACGCCTTTGGCGTTGCGGCGAGAGTCTGGCAACAACTGACAGCAGTCTTGCGACAGAATGTGTTTGCCTGTGCCCGTACACTTTGCCTGTGCCGGCCTCTTCGCGGGCACGCCCGCTCCCACGGGTATCGCGCTGCCCTCAAGACCTGTGCAGTACCTGTGGGAGCGGGCGCGCCCGCGAAGAGGCCGGCACAGTCAGTAGAAATCTTGAGCAAGGACCCATCATGAACCACCGCACCGCCCTCGGCGCCCTGCACATTGGCGCGCTGTTCTTCGGCCTCACTGGCGTCTTCGGCAAGCTGGCCGCCACCGCCAGCCCGGCGATCATCGTGTTCGGCCGCGCCGCCTTCGCGGTGCTCGCCCTGGCCCTGTTCGCCAGCCTGACGGGCCCGGGTTGGCAACGCCTGAGCGGCCAGGACATCCGCCGCCTGTTGCTCGGCGGTGTGCTGCTGGCCGGCCACTGGGTCAGCTTTTTTATCGCCGTCAAAGTCGGCGGCGTGGCCATCGCCACCCTCGGTTTCGCCAGCTTTCCGGCCTTCACGGTGATCCTCGAAGGCATGCTGTTCCGCGAGCGTATCCGCCGCAACGAGGCCGTTCTGGTACTGCTGGTCAGCATCGGCCTGGTACTGGTCACGCCGGCCTTCGACCTGGCCAGCGAGGCCACTGGCGGCCTGCTCTGGGCACTGCTGTCGGGGCTGCTGTTCTCGCTGCTGTCGCTCACCAACCGCGCCGGCTCCGGGCGTTTGCCTGCAGTACAGGCAGCGCTGTGGCAAAACCTGGTGGTGGGCCTTTGCCTGCTGCCGTTCGCGGCACCAGGCCTGGCCGGCGTAGCGACCATGGACTGGCTGTGGATCGCCCTGCTCGGCATTTTCTGTACCGCTGTTGCGCACAGCCTGTTCGTCGCCAGCCTGGCGGTGATCAAGGCGCGCACCGCCGCTGTGGTGTTCGGCATGGAGCCGGTCTACGGCATTGCCGTGGCATGGGCAGTATTCGCCGAGACCCCGACCCTGCGCATGCTGCTGGGTGGCGCGCTGATCATCTTCGCCATCGTGCTGTCCAGCCGCATGGCCGCCGAACAACCGCCCAGTCAGCGGCCACTGGCCGAGGGCGCCTGATCAGCGGTCGTTGTGGCCAAGGTCACGCTGCGGGTCGATCTGGTCGCGCACCCGCTGCTTCAACACCTTGGCCTCGGGGAAGCCGCCATCGGCCTTGCGCTCCCAGATCTGCACGCCATTGCAGGTGATACGGAAGATGCCGCCGGTACCCGGCTCCAGTGCGACCCGGCCAAGTTCGTCGGCAAAAGTGCTGAGCAGTTCCTGGGCCAGCCAGGCAGCACGCAGCAGCCACTGGCACTGGGTGCAATATGTGATGACGATTTCGGGCTTGTTGTCAGCCATGCTGAGGCATCTCCAGGTGATGAGCCGCTTATACTAGCGGTCTTTAGCCCACGGTTTGAGACTCACGATGCGCCGTTTGCTGTTCTGTTTCCTGCTTGCCCTCACCGCCCTCACAGCAGCCGCCGCGGAACCTGCAAGGCCCAAGGTCGGCCTGGTGTTGTCGGGTGGTGCAGCCCGTGGCCTGGCCCACATTGGCGTGCTCAAGGCGCTGGAGGAACAGGGCGTGCGCATCGACGCCATCGCCGGTACCAGCATGGGCGCAGTGATCGGCGGGCTTTACGCCTCTGGCTACAGTGTCGAAGAGTTGGAAAAGCTCGCCACCACCCTCGACTGGCAACAGGCGCTGTCCGATGCCCCACCGCGCAAGGACGTGCCGTTCCGGCGCAAACAGGATGACCGCGACTTCCTGGTCAAGCAGAAGCTCAGCTTTCGCGACGACGGCAGCCTGGGCTTGCCGCTGGGGGTAATCCAGGGCCAGAACCTGGCACTGCTGCTGGAAAGCAAACTGGCGCACACCGCCGATACCCGCGACTTCGACAAGCTGCCCATCCCCTTCCGTGCAGTCGCCACGGATATCGCCAGTGGCGAAAAGGTGGTGTTCCGCCGTGGCCACCTGCCCCAGGTGATCCGCGCCAGCATGTCGATCCCTGCCGTTTTCGCGCCGGTCGAACTGGATGGCCGCTTGCTGGTAGACGGTGGCATGGTCGACAACATCCCGGTGGACGTGGCCCGCGAAATGGGCGTGGACCTGGCCATCGTGGTCGACATCGGCACGCCGTTGCGTGACCGCAAGCAACTGGCCACAGTGGTCGATGTGCTCAACCAGTCGATCACCCTGATGACCCGGCGCAATTCGGAAGAACAACTGGCCAGCCTGCACCGTGACGATATCCTCATCCAGCCATCGCTGACCGCGTTTGGCGTGACCGACTTCGGCCGTGCCCGGGAAATGATCGACGCCGGTTACCGGGCCACCCGGCTGCTCGACCCGCGCTTTGCCGCCCTGCGCCAGCCCGAGGGTGACAGCGACCTGGCCGTGGCCCGGTCACCACGCCAGCGCACGCCAGTGATTACCGCGATCCGGATCGAGAACGACTCCAAGGTCAGCGACGACGTGATCCGCTCGTACATTCGCCAGCCGCTGGATGCGCCGCTGGAACTCGACCGTTTGCAGACCGACATGGGCACGCTGTACGGCCTGGACTACTTCGACCGGGTGCAGTACCGCGTGGTGCACAAGGGTACCGACAATACCTTGGTGATCAACGCCCGCGGCCGGCGCGGCGGCACCGATTACCTGCGTCTGGGCCTGAATCTGTCGGACGACTTGCGCGGTGACAGCGCCTTCAACCTGGGCGCCAGCTACCGGGTCAATGGCATCAACAGCCTGGGTGCCGAGTGGCTGACCCGTGGCCAGATCGGCGACCAGCAAGAACTGTACAGCGAGTTTTACCAGCCACTGGACGTGGGTTCGCGCTACTTCATTGCGCCGTACCTGGACTTCAGCTCACAGAACATCGAAGCCACCCTGGACAACGACCCTGTCGCCGAGTACCGCCTGGAGCGCTACGGCTTTGGCCTGAACGTCGGGCGGCAGATTGGCACCAACGGTGAAGTGCGCCTGGGCGTGGGCAAGGCCTGGGGCGAGGCCGAGGTGCGCATTGGCGACCAGGACCTGCCCAAGGTCAGCTTCAACGAAGGATTTTATGAACTGAAGTACTCGTTCGACACCCTCGACAACGTGTACTTCCCGCACAGCGGTGAGGACATTGGCCTGACCTTGCGCAAATATGACAAGTCGCTGGACTCCGACCAGGATTACCGGCAGTGGCTGTTTAACCTGGACAAGGCCATCAGCAGCGGGCCGAACACCTTCGTGCTGGGTGGGCGCTACGGGCGCACGCTGGATGACACCGAAGTGGTGACGTCGAGTTTCGTGATGGGCGGAGCGCGGGAGTTGTCAGGCTTCCGGCAGGACTCGGTGTCGGGGCAGAACGTGAGCCTGATGCGGGTGGTCTATTACCGCCGCCTGACGCCACGGGCCTATGTGCCGCTGGACTTCCCGCTGTACATCGGCGGGTCGCTTGAGCGCGGGCGGGCATGGAACAACGACAACGAATTTGACAGCGGCTATATCAATGCGGCGAGCATCTTCCTGGGGCTGGAGACGCCGCTGGGGCCGCTGAACTTTACGTATGGCGCCAACAGTGCGCATGAACAGGCGGTGTACCTGAATCTGGGGCATACCTTCTAAATACTGGGGCCGTTTTGCGGCCCCTATGGCCCTCAGGATTTTTCCAGGTTGGCCAGAATCTTCGCATGCACGCGCATGCACACCTGCAGGTCGGCCTCGTCCACCCCGGTAAACAGCTCGATGCGCAACTGGTTGGCGATGGTCTCGATCTGCTCGATCAGCGGCTTGGCCGGTGGGCACAGCGCAATCTTCTTCGCCCGCCGATCTTCCAGCACCGCCTGCCGACGCACTAGCCCTTGCGCCTCCAGGCTATCGAGCAGCCGCGCCAGGGTCGGGCCTTCTACGCCCACGCTCTGGGCCAGCTCACGCTGGGTCGGGGCTTCTTCGAAGCGTGCCAGGTGCAGCAACACCAGCCAGCGCGCCTGGGACAGGTTGAGCCCGGCCAGGCGGCGGTCCAGCTCGGCACGCCAGCCCCGGGACATCTGGGCCAGCTGCATGCCGAAGCGGTGTTGGTTGTCGGTCAGGGGCATAAGTAACTCATTGAACAGATCTAATTATTAGGCAGCTAACCATGCCCCGCCCCACGAGGCAAGGCTCGCGCACCCTTCATTGTCCGATAATCGTCAAAAAGCATGACAAAGGTCAGCAGATGGCGGTTCTGCCCTCGAACCGCGTGCCCGTCACATCTCGAATTCGGCCGCCAGCGCCGCACGCACGCAGTACAGCACACCTTCCGGCACCCGCGCGCCGAACTGCGGCGCAATGGCAGACACCGGCGGTAGCTCGCCCTCGCCATCGAGGAAGGCGTCCTGCACTTCCATCAGCAGGTCTTCCGGCAAGTCGAGGGCCTGGTCCAGGCTCAGCTCCTGTCGCCCCAGTGCCTCGGCCAGCAGGCTGTATACGTTCTTTTCGCTGCAGTTGAGCTGCCCGGCAATTTGCGCCGGGGTCATGCCGGCGCGGGCCAGGCTGACCAGTTCGTGGCGCAGGTCGAGCACCACTTTCGGCGCCTCGTCGGTGCCACCGCTGTTGTTCAGCACCTCGAGGAACGCCTGGCCATAGCGCTCCAGCTTGCGCGCACCCACGCCACTGACCTGGCCCATGTCGCTGAGGCTGACCGGCTGGCTGCGCAGCATCTCCAGCAACGTCGAGTCGGGGAAGATGACATAGGGCGGCACGCTGTGTTCTTCGGCCAGCTTGCGGCGCAGAGTGCGCAACGCCTCCCACAGCTCGCGCTCTTCGGCACGCACCAGCTGGCTGGCCGGGCTGCCGCCGCCGGACGACGAGGCCTTGGCCGTGGTCTGCGGCTTGAGGTCACGACGCAGTTGCAAGGTCACCTCGCCGCGCAGCAGCGGCCGGCAGCTGTCGGACAGGCGCAGGCCGCCGTAACCTTCCAGGTCGATGTCGACCAGGCCACGCGCCACCAACTGGCGGAACAGCGAACGCCACTCGACCTCGGCCAGGCCCTTGCCCACGCCAAAAACCGAAAGCTTCTCGTGGCCGAAATTGCGCACCTTTTCGTTGTCCTTCCCCAACAACACATCAACCAGGTGGCCGACCCCATAGCGCTGGCCTGTGCGGAACACCGCCGACAGTGCCTGACGGGCCGGCTCGGTGGCGTCCCAGGTCTGGATGTTGTCGACACAGTTGTCGCAATGCCCGCACGGCTGTTCGAGGGTTTCGTCGAAATAGGCCAGCAGCGACTGGCGACGGCAACGGGTTTCTTCGCACAGCGCCAGCATGGCGTCGAGCTTGTGCTGCTCAATGCGTTTGTGGCGCTCATCACCTTCGGAGTTCTGCAGCATCTGCTTGAGCATGACCATGTCCTGCAGGCCGTAGGCCATCCAGGCATCGGATGGCAGGCCGTCACGGCCGGCACGGCCGGTTTCCTGGTAATAGGCCTCAAGCGACTTGGGCAGGTCGAGGTGGGCAACAAAGCGCACGTTGGGCTTGTCGATGCCCATGCCAAAGGCAATGGTGGCAACCATGATCAGCCCTTCCTCGTTGAGGAAGCGGTGCTGGTTGGCAGACCGCGTTTCAGCGGCCAGGCCGGCGTGATACGGCAATGCCGGGAAGCCCTGATCACAGAGGAAGGCAGCGGTTTCGTCGACCTTCTTGCGCGACAGGCAGTAAACGATGCCGGCGTTGCCGCGGCGCTCGCCAAGGAAGGCCATCAGCTGCTTGCGCGGCGCCTCTTTGGGCACGATGCGATAGAAGATGTTGGGCCGGTCAAAGCTCGACAGGAAGCGCTCGGCGCCTTGCAGGTGCAGGCGCTGGACGATCTCTTCGCGGGTGCGCATGTCGGCGGTGGCGGTAAGCGCAATGCGCGGCACATGCGGGAACAGTTCGGCCAACTGCCCCAGTTGCAGATATTCGGGGCGGAAATCGTGGCCCCATTGCGATACGCAGTGGGCCTCGTCGATGGCGAACAGCGAAATGTCCAGGTCACGCAGGAAGTCGAGCATGCGCGGCTGCACCAGGCGTTCCGGCGCCAGGTACAGCATCTTCACTTCGCCACGGCGCAGGCGCCCGGCCAGTTCACGCTGCTGCTCGGCATTCAGCGTGGAGTTCAGCGCGGCGGCGGCCACACCCAGCTCGTCGAGCGTGGCGACCTGGTCATCCATCAGCGCGATCAGCGGCGAGACCACCACCGTCAAGCCCGGGCGCAGCAGCCCCGGCACCTGGAAACACAGCGACTTGCCGCCACCGGTAGGCATCAGCACCAGAGCATCGCCGCCATTGGCCACGCATTCGATGATTGCTGCCTGGCGCCCACGGAAACTGTCGTAGCCGAAGATATCCTTGAGAACGCGCTGAGCCTGTTCGAGCATGTGCAACTCCACAAATCGCCGTACCATCCTGGATACAGGCTGGACGAAAAACCCGCCCCGCACACGCCGAATGCGTAAGCGGTTTTTACCAGGCAGCGGGTACAAGCCTGCCCCAGGGTGAAAAATGGCGGAGTATACCGCAGCGCTGCATTGCGCAGGGCACCGCGGCGATAGACGTTCCCTTTGCCCCGCCGTCGCTGCAAGGTGCTAGAATTCGTTATCGTTTATTCACCAAGGTAGCCCCGTAATGTCCTTCGCCGAGCAACTGACCCGCCTGCAAGCCTTCCTCGACGCCGACGAGCTGCATGAAGAAGCGCTGGACTACGTCGCCGCCCACGGCTACCTCACCGCCCTGTCGATCAACGCCGAAGAAGTGCCCGAGCGCGAGTGGATCGATGCCCTGTTCGCCGAAGAGCCGCACTACGCCAGCGAGGCCCAGCGCACCGAAATCGAAGCTACCTTGGTGGCACTGAAAGCGCACATCGCCCGCCAGCTGGCCAGCGACGAAGAATTCGACCTGCCATGCGAACTCGACCTGACCGACGAGCCGGACGATTCCGACCTGCGCGGCTGGTGCATCGGCTTCATGGAAGGCGTGTTCCTGCGTGAAGAGGCATGGTTCGAGAACGCCGAAGAAGAAGTCAGCGAAATGCTGCTGCCGATCATGGTTGGCTCGGGCCTGTTCGACGAACAGCCAGAGTTCGCCGACATTGCCAGCAATGCCAACCTGCAGGACGATATGATCGTACAGATCCCCGAGGCGCTGAGCGCGTTGTTCCTGCTGCTGCACGCGCCTGACGAAAAGCCGGCGCTGCTCAAGCCACGCCACCACTAAGTCGCCTGTGCGCTACCTGCTGCTGGCCATCGGCTGGCTCAGCGTTGCGCTGGGGGTGTTGGGAATCTTCCTCCCGGTATTGCCCACCACCCCGTTCCTGCTATTGGCGACAGCCTGCTTTGCCCGCAGTTCGCCGCGCTTTCACCACTGGCTGGTCCATCACCCCAAGCTCGGGCCATGGATCAGCGACTACCTCAGTGGTGAAGGCATCCCCCTCAAGGGCAAGGTCTACGCCATCGGCCTGATGTGGGCCAGCATTGGTCTGTCGTGCTATCTGGTGCCTCTGTTCTGGGCGCGCGCCTTCATGTTGACCAGTGCGGTGCTGGTAAGCCTGTATATCGTCAGACAGAAAACCCTGCACAGGCCAAAGTGACATTTTTTTGTCGCCAAATATCACTTTCGCCTAACTCGCGTTTTCTTTATCGGAAATAGTTCTGGAACCGTATAAAAGCCTTGTATCCTCTGGCTTTGGTGGCTTCCACCCTGCTTACCAAGATCATTTGGCGCGATCCTTGTTAGACAATATATGTCTTATGTGGCAATTTGATATGAATAAATCTTCTTATCTATCGCGTTGAATGTACTTAGCTGTGTTGTTAAAAACCTGCAACACTATACGCGATAACTTTATCGTCATTTTTTTGGCGAGCAGCAGGATCAATTCCAGGATCAGGGAGATGTACCATGCGCGTTTTGAACCCCATCACCAGTGCATTACTGTTGGCCCTGGCGAGTGCCAACGTACAGGCGATGTCGATCACCGAGGCCGTCCAGAGCGCCGTGGACTACCACCCGCAGGTCAGCTCCAACCGTAACAGCAAGCTCTCGGCTGATGAAGACGTGAAGTTTGCGCGTGGTGGCTACTACCCTTCCGTGGATTTGGTCGCCGGCTATGGCCGTCAGCGTTCGGACAACTCCACGACGCGTGCCGAGGGTAACCACAACAAGGAAACCCTGAACTACACCCAGTCCGAGCTGCGCCTGCGGCAGATGATATTCGACGGCTTCAACACGTCGAATGAAGTGGGCCGCACCGAGGCAGTCTCCACCTCCCGCGCCTACTACACCCAGGCCGTGGCCCAGGATGTTGCCCTGCGTGCGACCGAGGTGTACCTGGAAGTGCTCAAGCGCCGCGAACTGGTGACCCTGGCCAAGAACAACCTGCAGGCCCACCTGCGCGTCAACGACCAGATCGGCCTGCGTAACGAGCGCGGCGTCGGCAGCACCGCCGACCTTGACCAGTCCCGCGCACGTCGCGCCCTGGCAGAAAACAACCTGGATACCGCCGAGGTCGACCTGGCCGATGCCGAGGCCAACTTCTTCAGCGTGGTCGGCCGTGCCCCGGACGAGCTGGAAAGCCCGGCGACCATCAAGGGCGAGGTGCCTGAAAGCCTCGATGGTGCGCGCGACAGCATGCGCCAGAACAACCCCTACATCAAATCTGCCCAGGCAGACGTCAACGCCGCCGAGCAGCAATACGAAGTCGGCAAGTCGACCTTCTATCCGCGCTTCGACGCCATTCTGGCTACCGGTGCCAACAACAACACCGGCGGCGAGAAAGGCCACAGCAACAACGACTGGCAGGCCGGTGTAGAGATGAACTACAACCTGTTCCGCGGCGGCAGCGACAAGGCCCGCCTGCAGTCTGACGCACACAAGATCAACCAGGCGCTGGACATCCGCAACAACGCCCTGCGTGAGCTGACCGAAAACCTGAGCCTGGCGTGGAACGCCATGAACAACGCCAGCAAGCAGCTGCCGACCGCGCGCGAATACGCCGAAACCACCAAACGCGTGCGTGCCGCCTACCAGGACCAGTTCGGCCTGGGTCAGCGTACCCTGCTGGACGTGCTCGACAGTGAGAACGAGCTGTACAACGCAGACCGCCGCTACACCGAGGTACGCTACACCGAGGAGTTCTCGCGCTACCGCGTGCTGGCGACCATGGGTGAGCTGCTGAGCAAACAGCGTATTTCGCTGCCGCCAGAGGCGCTGGCTACCAGCGAAGTGCGCACCGATGCGCACCTGCCTGAGATGCGTTGATCGGATGTGAGATTGCCGGGGCCGCTTTGCGGCCCCCGGCTGTCAGTTGGTTCCATGGTTACGCTGGAATGTCTCTACACCCATCGCGCTGATCTGCCCCTCGATCAATGCCTCGAACGGCGCCAGCAACGCGACGAAGCAGGCCGGCTGCTCAAGCGCATTCAAAGCCCCCACCACCGCCTCGATCGTCGACAACGCCCCCGCTTCCGGCGCCTTGCGCAGCCGATAACGCGATGGCGCGACAGCCCCCAACGTCACCCGCGGCAACGCCTCCAGCAACGGATTCAGGTACAGCAGCTTGCGCGCCTTGCGCCAAGTGCCGTCGGGCACGATCAACATCAACGGTTTGTCGCTCGCCTCGCCATACGCCGTCAGCACCTGGGCGTCGTCGCCGGGGAACAACAGCACCGGCCGGTAGCCGGGTGTTGCGAGAAGCAGCGCCAAGTCATCGAACACCTCACCTACCCGCAGCTCGGCGTTGTTCAGGCCAAGGGCAGCAAGGCGCGCGGTATTCAGGGCGTGGGCGGTTTCACTGGGGTGCTGCAGCAGGATGACGCGGGTACGGCTGTCGAGCGCGGGAATCAGTGGGCAGAGGCAATGGTCGAGCGGGCGCTGACAGCGCTCGCAGCGGGGTCTGGGCATGGGGTTCTCCTTGGCGAGAACAGTTTGCCACAGAACCGGGGCCCGCTTTGCGGGCCATTCGCAGGCAAGCCAGCTCCCACAGGGATCGCATCAGGGCTTACAGGTGTTTGCCATAAGATATGCAGCGAACACTTGGCAACCCTGATGCCATTGCCAGAAACCATAGAATCTCCCACAGGTACTGCACAAGGCTCAGGCCTGTGGTGATCTGGACTGCCCCCAAGAAGTTGGACAAAAAATCCAACCCTTGGGGGACCTATGGGCAAATACACAGAGCAGTTCAAGCTCACAGCCGTCTCAGCCTACCTGGATGGCAATAATGGCTTCCGAAAGGTAGCCCAGCATTTCGATGTTGATTTCAGCCTGCTCCGCCGGTGGGTTTCCAGCCATCAGAGCGAATCCAGCCTTTCTTCACGCTCACATGGGCGGCGTTATGACGACGATTTCAAGCGACAGGTGCTGAGCTACATGCACGAACATCGCCTTTCCATGCGGCAAACCGCAGCACATTTTGGCCTCGGTCAATCATCGCAGATAGGCAGCTGGCAGCGGCAGTACTACAGTGGTGACCCTATAGCCCCTGTCGACCGCCAGAAAAAGCCGATCAAAGTGCCGAAGAAGATCAAACCAGCAAAACCCACAAATACTGACGATTCGCAAAAGCCCCGAGACCAGCTGATGGCGGAGCTCGAATATCTGCGCATGGAGAACGCTGTCTTAAAGGAGCTCAAGGCTTTGCGAGAGGAAAAGGAACGAATGTCGGGGAAAAAGTCCTGATCGTTTCGAGGCTCAAGCCTAGATTCCCTTTGCCTGACCTGCTGCGTCTGGTCGGGCTGGCTCGCAGTACCTTTTACTATCAGGTGCAAGCTCAGCAGAAGCCGGACAAATATGCCGAGCTTAAAGAGCAGATTCAGCAGGTCTATCGCAAAGAGAAAGGGCGTTACGGCTATCGACGCGTTGCACTCGTGATCAGAAAAGGTGGGGTACTGGTCAACAAGAAGGTCATCGAGAGGCTGATGGCTGCCCTGGGTCTGCAGTCACTGGTGCGACCTAAGAAGTATCAGTCGTACCGAGGTGTTGTTGGCAAGATAGCGCCGAATCTGCTGGAGCGAAATTTCGTTGCCCAGCGTCCTAATCAGAAATGGGTGAGTGACGTAACTGAGTTCAAAGTGGCTGAACAGAAGCTCTATCTTTCGCCTGTGATGGATTTGTACAACGGAGAAATCATCGCTTACGAGACGGCGAGTCGCCCTCAGTACAGCCTGGTTGGGAACATGCTCGACAAGGCACTCAAAACCTTGGGAGAAAAGCCGAAGCTGGTGCTCCACACCGACCAGGGCTGGCAGTACCAGCAGGGTCAGTATCGCCACCAGCTGCGCAGTCGTGGGGTGAAACAGAGCATGTCTCGTAAAGGCAATTGCCTAGACAATGCAGCTATGGAAAGCTTCTTCGGCACGCTCAAGTCAGAATTTTTCTACCTCAAGCGTTTCGAGAGTATTGATGAATTGAAAGCGGGCCTGGATGAGTACATTCACTACTACAACCATGACCGCATCAAGCTAAGGCTCAATGGCCTGAGCCCTGTCGAGTACAGGACCCAGGCGGCAGCATAGAACTGTCCAACTTTTGGGGGGCAGTCCAATCCTGTGGGAGCTGGCTTGCCTGCGAATGGGCCGCAAGGCGGCCCCAGCGATCTCAGCGGTTGAAGCGCTCCGCCAGGCTGTGCAGGTACTCCGCCATGCGCTCCAGGTCCTGGCTGATTTCGGCCCCCTGCCTGGCCTGCCCGGCACTCTGGTCACACAGCTGGGCAATCCTCACGATTTGCTGGTTGATGTCTTCGGCCACATGGCTTTGCTGCTCCGACGCCGTCGCCATCTGCTGGCTCATGCCGGTGATGCGGCTGACCGCCTGGGCAATCCCGCTCAATGCCGCCTGCACGGCCTCGACGCTGTGCACACTGTCCCGCGAGATCTGCTCACCCCGGTTGGCAGTGCTCACCGCCCGCTCCGCCCCCGCGCGCAGCGAGGCAATGATGTGGTGAATCTCGTCGGTCGATGCACGGGTACGCTGGGCCAGCGAGCGCACTTCATCGGCCACCACGGCAAACCCCCTCCCCTGCTCACCCGCGCGCGCAGCCTCGATGGCGGCGTTGAGCGCCAACAGGTTGGTCTGCTCGGCAATCGAGGTAATCACGTCGACCACGCTGCCGATAGACTGGGTCTGCTCCGCCAGGGCATTGACCGCCTGGCCGATGTCGCTGACGGCATCACTCATGCTGCCCATGGCCTTGAGGCTCTGCAGCGCCAGTTCGCTGCCATGCTGCGCCAGCTGGTCGGCATCGCCGGCCGCATGCGCCGTGCTCTGCACATTGTGGGTGACCTCCTGAATGGTCGCTGCCATCTGCGCAATGGCCGTGGCCGACTGGTCGGTCTCGCTACGCTGGCGGTCGAGCATCTGCGCCTGGGCATCGGACAGGTCGGACGACTGCGCAGCCCGCGACTTCACCCCGACCCCGGCGTCCACCAGGCGGGTCAGGGCCGTTTGCAAGCGGGCTTCCTCGCTGATGATGGCCAGGTCAAGCTGCCCCTGCAGGCCCGGGTTGTCGCTGTAGGTGAGCGCCACCAGCGGGCTGGTGAAGGCCTTGGGATGCTCGGCCAAGGTGCGGCGGATAGCCTGATTTTGCCGATGCTCGACCAGGTACCAGGCCAACAGCTGGCTGGCCATCAGCACGCCGAGCGCTGCATAGACCGGCAGCCACAGGTAACCGGCCGCCGACAGCAGGCCCGCGCCGATCAACGGCCAGCCATGGGCCAACCCATGCCCCAGCCGGGCCGCCCAAGGCACGGCAGCACGGTCGGCGCGCAGGCGGGCATACAGTGCCTCGGCGCGGCGGATCTGCTCGCGCGTGGGCACCGAGCGCACTGACTCGTAACCACTGATGCGGCCCTGCTCGTAGACCGCCGTGACGTAGGCACTGACCCAGTAGTAGTCGCCGTTCTTTGCGCGGTTCTTGACCACCCCCATCCACGGTTTGCCTTGCTTGATCGTCTCCCACATATGCCCGAACACCGATGGCGGCATGTCCGGGTGGCGCACCAGGTTGTGCGGTTGGCCGACCAGCTCGTCGTAGGTAAAACCGCTGATCGCCACGAAAGCCTCATTGCAGTAAGTGATACGGCTATTGAGGTCAGTCGTGGAAATCAGGCGTTGATCGCTTGAGAAGGTTCTTTCGTGCTCAGTGACGGGCAAATTCATGCGCATCGGGGCGATCCTTGCAGGATGAAATAAGGGGAAAATCATCAGCGCAAGTTGATATGTAGCAGAGCGCTATCAGGTTAGCGGTCGGCTTTTGCCGGAATTTAACGCCGCCCGACGGAATGCATGAATGCGTTGTTTCTCAGCCCACATTCAACTGGCTTTTCAGCAGGTCGCGGAAGGTCTGGATCAGAGGTTCACGGCTGCGCCCACGGCGAACGATCAGCGAAAACGGTGCCTGATAGCCAAAGGTCGATGGCGACAGCACGCGCAAGTCGCCCTTGTCGACCCAGGCCTGGGCATAGTGCTCTGGCAGGTAGCCGATATAGGCGCCGGACAGGATCAGGATCAACTGCGCTTCCATACTCTCCACCGTCGCCGCGCTGTGCTTGAAGCCATGCCGGGCCAGCTCGGCCTGGCTCCAGTAGCCGCGCCCGACCATGCGTTGCTGGGTCACCACCTGCTCAGGGATACGCCGCTCGGTGAACAATGGGTGGCGGCTGCTGCAGTACAGCCAGTGCTGTTCACGGTACAACGGCTGGTAAAGCAGGCCGCTCATGCGTGAAGAGAACGCACCAATGGCCAGGTCCAGGCGGTTGTCCTGCACGCCCAGTTGCAGCTCGTACGGGCTGGACACCGACAGGTGCAGGTGCACCGCCGGGTGCTCCTGGCTGTAGGCGCCGATGGCTTCGGCCAACGGCAAGGCCCGGTCACCGACCGTGGAGTCGATAACCCCGAGGTTGAGGGTGCCCCGCAACTCGCCCTTGAGGGCAGCCGCGTACTGCTCGAAGCCATCCATTTCGGCCAGCAGCCGCAGGGTTTCCTGGTGGAACAACTCGCCCTTGCTGGTCAGGCTGAAACCGCCGCGGCCGCGGTGGCACAGCACGATGCCCAAGGCGCCCTCCAACTGGCTCATATAGGTACTGATGGCCGAGGTCGACAGGTTCAGCTCGCGCTGCGCGTTGGCGAAGCCCTGGTGGCGCGCCACGCTGACAAAGATGCGCAGCAGTTTCAGGTCGGGCAAGGTCGAGGCCATGGTGCAACGGTTCCGCAAGGGTATTTGCGCGCAGTCTAACCGCTCTGCCGGCCTTTAGTTCAGAAATTCCTGAACTAAGTATTTGTCGGTAGCGATTCTTCCCCGGCACTACCTTGAGCAGACTTGGCCGAAATGTCCCTGCCCGCCGGCTGATCCACACTTGAGAGGCGCGCGGCGGCACAGGTTCGAACAAACACAACAATCGACCGACTGATGAGGCCCACCGTGGACAAGACTCTCCACCAACCACTGGGCGGCAACGAAATGCCGCGTTTCGGCGGCATCGCCACCATGCTCCGTCTTCCCCACCTGCAAAGCGCCCAAGGCCTGGATGCTGCCTTCATCGGCGTACCGCTGGACATCGGTACTTCGCTGCGCTCCGGCACCCGCTTCGGCCCGCGGCAGATCCGCGCCGAGTCGGTGATGATCCGCCCGTACAACATGGCCACCGGTGCCGCCCCGTTCGACTCGCTGTCGGTTGCCGACATCGGTGACGTGGCAATCAACACCTTCAACCTGCTGGACGCCGTGCGCATCATCGAAGAAGCGTATGACGAGATCGTCGAGCACAATGTCATCCCGATGACCCTGGGCGGCGACCACACCATCACCCTGCCGATCCTGCGTGCCCTGCACAAGAAGCATGGCAAGATCGGCCTGGTACACATCGACGCCCATGCCGACGTCAACGACCACATGTTCGGCGAGAAGATCGCCCACGGCACCACCTTCCGCCGCGCCGTGGAAGAAGGCCTGCTCGATTGCGACCGCGTGGTACAGATTGGCCTGCGCGCCCAGGGCTACACCGCCGATGACTTCAACTGGAGCCGTCGCCAGGGCTTTCGTGTCGTCCAGGCCGAAGAATGCTGGCACAAGTCGCTGGAGCCATTGATGGCCGAAGTACGGGAAAAGGTCGGTGGCGGCCCGGTTTACCTGTCGTTCGACATCGACGGCATCGACCCGGCCTGGGCACCTGGCACCGGCACCCCGGAAATTGGCGGCTTGACCACCATCCAGGCAATGGAGATCATTCGCGGCTGCCACGGCCTGGACCTGATCGGCTGTGACCTTGTCGAGGTCTCCCCGCCTTACGACACCACCGGCAACACCTCGCTGCTCGGTGCCAACCTGCTGTTCGAAATGCTCTGCGTGCTGCCTGGCGTAGTGCGTCGCTAATACCGCTACACCCCGGCAGAAGCCATCAGGGAGGGCCACTGAGGCCCGCCAACACACAACAAGACCGCCGGGCGCCGTGCAACCGCCCGCGTGGTCGATCTCGCCATAATAAAGATAATCGGGAGACCCCCAATGGCCTTGGACATCATTGTTGTAATGATCTACACCGCAGGCATGCTCGGGCTTGGCTGGTACGGCATGCGACGCGCAAAAACCCATGAAGACTACCTGGTAGCCGGGCGCAACCTCGGCCCGGTGCTGTACATGGGCACCATGGCCACCACCGTGCTGGGTGGTGCTTCCACCGTCGGCACCGTGCGCCTGGGCTACGTCCACGGCATCTCCGGCTTCTGGCTGTGCGCAGCCCTGGGCCTGGGTATCATCGCCATCAACCTGTTCCTGGCCAAACCACTGCTGCGCCTGCGCATCTTCACCGTCACCCAGGTGCTTGAGCAACGCTACAACCCCACCGCACGCCAGGCCAGCGCCGTGATCATGCTGGCTTACGCGCTGATGATCGGCGTCACCTCGACACTGGCCATGGCCACCGTATTGCAGGTGCTGCTGGATTTGCCGTTCTGGGCTTCGCTGATGCTCGGCGGCGGTGTGGTGGTGCTGTACTCCACCATTGGCGGCATGTGGTCGCTGACCCTGACCGACATTGTCCAGTTCGTGATCAAGACCGTCGGCCTGATGTTCATCCTGTTGCCGGTATGCCTGTACAAGGCCGGTGGCTGGGACACTCTGGTGGCCAAATTGCCCGCAGCCAGCTTCCAGCTGACGACCATTGGCTGGGACACCATCATCACCTACTTCCTGATCTACTTCTTCGGCATCCTCATTGGCCAGGATATCTGGCAGCGGGTGTTCACCGCCCGTGACGAAAAGGTCTGCCAGCGTGCCGGTACCGTTGCCGGTGTGTACTGTGTGGTGTACGGCCTGGCCTGCGCGGCCATCGGTATGGCCGCACATGTGCTGATGCCCGACCTGGCCAACCCGAACAACGCCTTTGCCGAAATGATCAAGAGCACCCTGCCCGATGGCATCCGTGGCCTGCTGATGGCTGCAGCCCTGGCGGCCATGATGTCCACCGCAAGTGCTGGCCTGCTGGCCGCCTCGACCACCATCACTGAAGACCTGCTGCCCAAGCTGCGCGGCGGCAAGCAGTCGAGCCTGGGCATGAGCCGCCTGTTCACCCTGCTCACCGGCCTGGTGGTGCTGGGTATCGCGCTGGTGGTGAACGATGTGATCAACGCCCTGACCCTGGCCTACAACCTGCTGGTCGGCGGCATGCTGATCCCGCTGATCGGGGCGATCTTCTGGAAGCGCGCGACCACTGCCGGGGCGATTGCCAGCATGTCGCTGGGCTTTGCCACCGCGCTGCTGTTCATGTTCAAGGACGGGCTGGAGGCCAATACGCCGATCTACTACAGCCTGGCGATTGGCTTGGCGAGCTTTGTTGTGGTTAGCCTGATGTCCCGCAAATCTGTGGCTGCGGTAAAACTGGCCTGATCCATAGCCTGTTCTGACAGACACAAAAAGGCCGCTGCACCCAACCAGGTACAGCGGCCTTTTTCTTACATCAGCGACGACGCGGTTGGCGCTTGCGCTGTTCTTCATCAGTCGGAATCGGTACCGGCTGCAAAGGTGGTGGAATCAGCCCCAAGGCAACAGCCAGGTCGTGGAGCCAGTTGAACAGTGGTTTATTCATAGTCGCCCCCTTTACGGGTCAGCCTCACGGCAAATCAATTCTGCGATGTTTCATACAGATCATAGCCCGATGTCCTGTACAACGCATGCCTCTACTCTTACAGATAAGGGCCATTTTGACCCGGATCAAGCCGTAGCGGCGCATTCCGACGACTGGTTAATCGTTTCGCTTTGTTGCAGGTCGATCCACGCCTGCAGATTCGCCCCACGCATGCCCTGGCGCCACATCAACCAGGTGACGGCCTGATCGAACGGGGCCTGCAGCCGGTGCACCCTTACCTGATTGCGCCCAGGCAGGCTGTCGAGCATCGATTGAGCCATCATCGCCACGCCTGCGCCAGCGATCACACAGGCCAGCATGCTTTGATACGACTCGATCTCCATGACCCGGCCCATTGGCGTGTGGGCATGGGCATACCACGCCTCCAGGCGCATGCGGTACGAGCAGCCCTGGCGGAAGGTGAACACCGCCTTGCCCGCCACGTCCCTGGCGGTGTGCACCGCCGGGTGCTCGGGGCTGGTAATCAGCACCAGTTGCTCATCGCACAGCGGCACGCCATCCAGCCCGGCCAGGTTCAGCGGGCCGTCCACAAGGGCCGCGTCCAGCTTGTGACCAAGAAGGCCTTCGATCAGCTCGCCGCTGGGGGCTGCGCGCACCTGCAGGTTCACCGCCGGGTAGGCCTGGTGATAACGCGCCAGCAACGCTGGCAAATGCGTCGCGGCAGTGGAATACATGGTGCCCAGTACGAAGTCCCCGGCTGGCTGGCCGCCACGCACCGCAGCCAATGCTTCGTCGCGCAGGGCCGACATACGGCTGGCGTAGTCCAGAAGCACCTTGCCGGCAGGCGACAGTTGCAGGCGTTGGCGTTCGCGCAAGAACAGCTCGACACCCAGTTGCTCCTCGAGCTGGCGCAAGCGCGTCGACAAGTTTGACGGCACCCGATGCAGGCGTTCTGCAGCGCGGGTGATAGACCCTTCCTCGGCTACAGCCTGGAAAATACGCAGCTGGCTGAACTCCACAACATTCTCCAAAACAGAACAACTTGATCATCATTATTCAATTTTATTGAAAATGAAACAGCCCTACCCTGCCAGTCATCGCTTGGTTCTGCGCAGGAGACCTATCATGTCGCCCCTCATTCAACTGCTGGCCAGCGCCGTGGCGCTGATGATGGCCATGGGCATCGGCCGATTCGCCCTCACCCCGCAACTGCCACAACTGATCGCCGAAGGGCAGTTCGACCTGACGGTCGCCGGGCTGGTCGCGGCCGCCAACTATCTGGGTTATTTCATTGGCGCGGTCGACGCCATGTTCGCCCGCTCACCCGGCCAGGTGCGCCTGCGCCTGCATGGCGGGTTATGGCTGTGCGTACTGCTGACCCTGGCCTCATGGGCCGCCGATGGTTTCTGGAGCCACCTGCTGCTGCGCTTTGGCACCGGCGTGGCCAGTGCCTGGGTGCTGGTGATGATCACCAGCCTCAGCCAGCAGGTGGCCAACGCCCACAACCGCCAACGGCTGGGTGCCCTGGTGTTTGCAGGGCCCGGCCTGGGCATCGCCGTGACGGGGCTGTTGGCACTGGTGGCGCATCTGGCTGGGCTGGGCTCGGCAGCGCTGTGGCTGATCTATGCCGTGGCAGCGCTGTTGATGCTGCTGGCCGTCCGCCCTTGGTTGCCACGCGCACTGCAAGCGGCCCCAACCCCGTCGCCGGCGCGTCAGGGCCAGACCCGCAACATTGGCATTGGCCGCCTGGGGCTGGTGTACGCGCTGTACGGCGTGGGTTACATCCTGCCAGCCACCTTCCTGTCGCAGATGGCCAACCAGCAGTTCCGCGGGCAGTGGCTGGCCGACCTGTTCTGGCCGGCGTTTGGCCTGGCGGCAGCGCTGGGGGTGCTGCTGGTAAGCCTGCGGCGCGGCGGCCGCACCTCGGCATGGCTGACCGCCACCCTGTGGTTGCAAGGGCTGGGTGTGCTGGCCTGCCTGATGGGCGGGGGTGTAGGGCTGGCGTTGGGCGTGGTGCTCTGCGGTGGACCGTTCCTGGCCTGCATGCAATTGGTGATGCAGCGCTCACGGGAACTGGCGCCGCATGCCACACAGCGCAATGCCGGGATGCTGACTGCGTGCTTTGCCCTGGGGCAGTTGAGCGGGCCGTTGCTGGCTACGGTCAGCAGCCACTTCAGCGGCGGGCTGCATCCGGCGCTGATGCTGGCGGCGGGTGGGCTGCTGCTGGCCGGGGGGCTGGTGCAATTGGTGGGTAATGTACAGCAAGGCAGTGCCTGTCAGGCCGGGGTTTCATCCTGAATCCAGGTTGCCTGTACCGGCCTCTTCGCGGGCGTGCCCGCGAAGAGGCCGGTACAGGCAAAAACATCAGCCTACATACCTGCGCAATTGCCGCTTCACCCAAGGCTCGGCACTCACCAGGATCACCCCCAGCAGCACCATCAGCGCTCCGATCACGAAATTGAAGCTTAATGGCTCATCCAGCAGCAGCACCCCAAAGGTCACCCCGAACAGCGGAGTAATGAACGAGAACACCGCGAGGTTCGACGCCAGGTATTTGCGCAACAGCCAGAACCAGGTCAGGTAACTGACGAACGACACCACAATCCCCTGGAACAGCACACTGCCCATCGCCAGCGGCGTCAACGACACCGCGCCGATCTGCCCGCTAAGCAACGCAATCAGCAACAAGCCGGCAAAGCCGACCGCCAGTTGATAGAACAAGGTCAAGGTTGCCGGTGCTTCCGACAGCCGCGAGCAGCGCACCACAACGGTGGTCGCGCCCCAGGCCAGCCCGGCGATCACGCCAAAGGCATCGCCCAGCAGCATGCGGCCATCCATCTGCTCGAACGACATGCCGCCGGCAAACGCCATGGCAATGCCACCGAATGCCAACAGAATCCCCAGCCACTGCAACAACCGCAGG
The DNA here is from genome assembly GCA_029202525.1 of Candidatus Pseudomonas phytovorans. Taxonomy (NCBI): domain Bacteria; kingdom Pseudomonadati; phylum Pseudomonadota; class Gammaproteobacteria; order Pseudomonadales; family Pseudomonadaceae; genus Pseudomonas; species Candidatus Pseudomonas phytovorans. The sequence continues at coordinate 2,084,288 of CP119325.1, read as the reverse complement.
CGCTCGCTGGGCAGCCGGAAATGCAGGCCCAATGCCGTGAACACCGGTGCGGTATAGAGGAACACAGACATGTGCGCCGCCGACGTCAGCTTCAGTCCCTCGGCGATGAACAGGAACTCCACGCCGAACAGACCGCCAGCGAGCAACCCGGCACGCCAGGTGTTGCCAACTTGCTCCCAGCCACCGCGCCAACACAGCATCAGTGCCACCAGTACGGCGGCGATGCCATTGCGCAGCGCTGCCTGCATCACTGGCGCGATATCGACGGCGGCGGTTTTGATCAGCACCTGCTGGCAACCCCAGATCAGGCACAGCCCCAGCATCACCTGAAAGGCGAAGGCGTCAGGGTTCTTGCGGACCGCACTCATAGGCGGGCCTCTGGGGTGATCGAAGGCATGGGCATAGGCTCGGCAGTATTCAGAAGCTACCGATTATCGGGTTTGCGTACCCGATCTTGCCAGCCTCAAAACGACCTCAAGCGATCTGCGCCTTGGAAGACACCTGCTCGAAGGTGGCTTCATCCAGCGCATCCGCCTGTTCGTCCAGCACCTGGCGCGGGTGCTCGAAGCCCGGGATGCTGCTGTCGATCAGGCTCAGCAAGCGTAAACCGCGCTCGGTCAGCACGAAGTTCTCGCCATTGCCGCCCTCTTCTTCAGGCCGGCTTTCGATGAAACCCCGCTTGAAAAGCAGCTTTTCGTACTCGCAGGCATGGGTTTTCAGATGGTCCAGATCGCCCACCGGCTCACCCTTGGCGGCCTGCGCCGCGGCGTGCTGTTCGGCATAGGGGCGTGGCGTAAAACTATGACCGGCGCCGTTCTGCACCTCGTGCAGCAAGCGTTCGATCAGGTCCCAGTCGTAGGCGATGCTCATGGTGATGGGCTCCAGCTGTGGACGGAAGGGGTACACAGGTTGGGACCCGCTGATGAAGGGTGATGTTCCGAAAGATATTGGTGGGTGAAGTCAGCGGGCCTGAAGCCAATGAAACGGCAATAGGCAGAAACCAGTTGCTGGCACGCCAGCTGTAGTTTATAAACTACATTCACTCGATGAAGAAAATCGAATCCAGCAGTTTCAGACATTGGGTGACCGGCCTCCGGGACGTTACCGCCAGAGCCCGAATCATTTCTCGTATCAACCGGTTGATGGAGGGCCTACCTGGCGACGTGTCCCCGGTTGGCCACGGCATCAGTGAGCTCAGGGTTCACTATGGGCCTGGTTACCCGGTGTATTTCCATCAGGCAGGCAGCACATTCGTCATTCTGCTTTGCGGCGGCGACAAAAGCGGCCAACAGCGAGACATCAAGGCAGCCCACCAGATTCTGCGTTCGTGGAGGATGCAAAATGACTGAAACTTTCTCTGAATTCGATCCCGCTGAATACCTCACAACCCCAGAAGCGATCGCGCTGTTCATGACCGACGCCCTCGAGACCGGGGATGCCAGCTACGTAGCCAAAGCCGTCGGCGTGGTCGCACGCGCCAAAGGAATGAGCGAGTTGGCAAAGGAAACGGGCCTGTCCCGTGAACAGCTCTACAGGTCTTTCAGCGAGCACGGCAATCCGACCCTGAAATCGTTCTTGACCGTGATGAAAGCACTGGGGATAGACATGACGGCGCGGCCGCATCTCGCTGGCTGATCATCGGTTTCGTCCATCGGTCGCGCGCGCTGAACTCCCCCGAACTTTCGGCCATCCACAGCGCATAGCAACCGCTGGAGGTAGAAAGGATGAAACCGCTACTGCCCATTACTTGCGCCATTGCGCTGACCTGCGCCCTGCCCGCTTGGGCCTGCACACCGGAAGAAGCCACGCAGAAACGTGAAGAACTGGCCGCACTGGTAACCCAGTTGACCGAACAGAACCCGCAGAAGGCCAAGGAGATCAATGACGAGCTTCAGGGGATGGATCTGGAGACAGCGAGCAAGGACCTGCCCGATAAGTGCCAGTTGATTGACCAGCGGATCAAGGAGCTGAAAACAGCGGAGAAGAAGGCTGAGTGATGGGTTGTCTGTAATGGCCCTATCGCCGGCAAGCCAGCGATAGGGCCTTGATAACTACTTATTCAGCAGCAGGCTTGCGCTTTTTCAGCGGCGCCAGGCCGTCGGCGCTGGCCAGTGGTGCATTGGCTCTCGGTTTGGCAGTCGGCTTGCGCTTGGCGGCGGTTTTCTTATCGCCGGTCTTCTTGTCGACCTTCTTCTTTTTGGCGCCGACAGCCTTGCCCGACGCTTTCACCTTCTTAGGCCCGTTGTAAGTACCTTTCACTTCCTTGATCACACGGCGCTCGAACTGCTGCTTGAGGTAGCGTTCGATGCTCGACATCAGGTTCCAGTCGTTGTGGGTGATCAGCGAGATCGCCAGGCCTTCGCCACCGGCACGGCCAGTGCGGCCCACACGGTGCACGTACTCGTCACCGCTACGGGGCATGTCGAAGTTGATCACCAGGTCCAGGCCGTCGATGTCCAGGCCGCGAGCCGCCACGTCGGTAGCCACCAGCACCTTGGAGCTGCCCTGCTTGAAGCGCTCGATGGCCAGCTTGCGGTCCTTCTGGTCCTTCTCGCCGTGCAGCACGAAAGCCTTCACGTCCTTGGCCACCAGGTGACCGTAGATGCGGTCGGCCATGGCGCGGGTGTTGGTGAAGATGATCGCCTTGTCGAAGGTTTCATTGGCCAGCAACCACTGCGCGATGTGCTCTTTGTGCTGGTCGTGGTCGGCAGTGATGATCTGCTGGCGGGTGCCTTCGGCCAGCTGCGAGACGCTGTTGAGCATCAGGTGCTCAGGGTCTTTCAGCACCTTGCCGATGATGTCGCGCAGGGCCGCGCCACCGGTGGTGGCAGAGAACAGCAGGGTCTGTTCGCGGTTCTCGCACTCCTTGCACAGGCGCTCCATGTCTTCGGCAAAGCCCATGTCGAGCATGCGGTCGGCTTCGTCGAGAATCAGCACTTGCACGTGGGACAGGTCCAGGTTGCCAGCGTTGAGCTGCTCAAGCAGGCGGCCCGGGGTGCCGATCAGCACGTCCGGTACCTTGCGCAGCATGGCGGCCTGTTCCTTGAAGTCTTCGCCGCCGGTGACCAGGCCTGCCTTGATGTAGGTGAACTGCGAGAACAGCTCCACCTGCTTCAAGGTCTGCTGGGCCAGCTCGCGGGTCGGCAGCAGGATCAGCGCACGGATCTCGACGCGCCCGCCTTTGAGGTCAACCAGGCGGTTGAGCAGCGGCAGCACGAAGGCCGCCGTTTTGCCACTGCCGGTCTGCGCGGTCACACGCAGGTCGCGCCCTTGCAGGGCCAGGGGGATGGCCGCGGCCTGCACCGGGGTCGGCTCGACGAATTTAAGCTCGGCCACGGCTTTAAGCAGGCGTTCATGCAGGGCGAATTGGGAGAACACGGAGGTAACCTCAGGCAAGTGCGGGAAATTCAGTTGCATAGGGTAACGTTTTCTGCCGCCGGAGCCGAATTTCTTTTGGCGGGACTGTCCTAAATTTTGTGTTCGGGCATAACATGACGAAAAAGGTGCAGGTATGCCCACAAAGAAAATGCCCGGCAACGTAATATGGTTAACTGGCCTGTCCGGCTCTGGCAAGTCCTCCCTGGCCACTGCGCTGGCATTGCGCCTCGAAGCCCTGGGCCACCCCTGCTACATCCTGGACGGCGATATCCTGCGCAACGGCCTGAATGCCGACCTGGGCTTCTCTCCCACCGACCGCCACGAAAACATTCGCCGTACCGGCGAAGTGGCCGCCCTGTTCGCCGATGCCGGGCTTATCTGCATCGCCGCGCTGATCTCGCCCTACCGCGCCGACCGCGCAACCGCACGTCGGGCGTGCAAGACCGGGTTCCACGAGGTTTACGTCAAAGCCGACCTGGCCACCTGCGAGGCACGCGACCCCAAAGGGCTGTACCGAAGGGCACGCGCAGGAGAGATCAAGGCGTTCACCGGGATCGATGCGCCCTATGAGGTGCCAGAACAGCCTGACCTGGTAGTGGACACCGGCCGTATCAGCCTTCAAGCGTCGCTGGCGCAGCTGCTGGGCTACGTGCTGGAGCAGGTACTGCCCCAGCACGCTTGAGCCGTGCGGTCAGGAGCCCGGCGCGATCTCACCGCGCTGCCAGCGGGCTTCGCTGCTGCTCAGCGCCTGGGCAATGTCAGTCAGCTCGCCAGACGGCAGGGTTTCCGGCAGCGGGTCGAGGCCGGCGCTGGCGAACACCTGGCCGTAGCTGTTACGCAGTTCGGCGTATGCCAGGTCGCGGCGCAGGTCGGCTTGCAAGGCGTTCAGCTCGCCCTGGATCAGCTCCAGCTCGCCAATGCCTTGAGCCTGATGGCGGTTGCGCAACTGCTCGACAATCTGCTGGTCGAGCGCAACCATTTGCTGGCTGGTGGCAAACTGGCGGCGGGCTTCACTGTAGTTGGCATTGGCCACGTACAGTTGCGCCAGGATTGCCATCGACATCGCCTGACGACGCGCTTCGACCACCTGCTCTCCGGCCTTGGCCACATCGATGGAGGCCGGGCCGGACAACACGTTGAACAGGTTCCAGGTGACCTTCACGCCGTAATCGGCCCAGTGCTGGTTGGTCAGGAAGCTGTTGCTGTCGTAGTGGCCACCGGCGGAAAACTCAAGGCCCGGCAGCATGCGCAGCATCGACTTGCGCACCTCGGCCGCGCTAATGCGCGCCTGGTAATCCTGCTCGCGCAGTTCCGGGCGGGCGGCCAAGGCTTGTTGCTCCAGTGTGTCCAGGCCAACCTTGAGCTCCGGCACGCTGTAGTCGTCGTTGCTGGCCAGCGTCAGCTCGGTGCCTGGCGGCAGGTTGATCAGTGCGCCCAGCTCGGTCTTGGCCAGCGACAATGCGCGGCGTTGCTCTTCCAGCTGGCGGGTGGCTTCGATCAGCGATCGCTGGTAGTTCAACGCCTGGATCTGGTCACCGATGCGCTGTTCGCCCATACGCTGGCTGTTGTCACGGGCCTGTTCGACCCGCACCATCAGGGTATCGATCTGCTTGAGCAGGCGTTCGGCGGCGACTGCGCGCCAGTAGGCCGAGCGGACGTCCTGAATGATGGTCTGCACCACCTTGCGCCGGCGCTCCTGCACGATCAGGCGCTGGTCACCCTGCTGCTTGGCGCTGACATAGCTGACACCAAAGTCCAGCACGTTCCAGACCATGGTCAGGTCAGCGACGTCACGGTCGCGGTCCTGAGAGGTGGAGGGTTCCAACGACTGGGTGTTGGTCAGCACGCTGCGGCTGCTGGCGGCGTTGGTGTTGCTGCGCCCTGCGTAGCCTGCGGACATTGCCATGCGTGGCAACATATCGAAGGTGGCCAGGTCGACCTGGCGCTGCGCCAGCGCTTCTTCCATCACCTTCAGGCGTGCTTCCAGGTTGTACTTCACCGCCCGGGCCATCGCCTGATGCAGGGTCAACGGCCCTTGTAGTGCCTCCTGGCCTTTGAACATGCTCGACAGATCGTCCCGCGCGCGCTGCTCGCTGACGCTGCGTTCGATCGGTTGGGTCTTGACTGCACACCCCGTCACAGCCAGTGCCAGCATGCTTATCGCAAATATCCTTGATGCTTTATTCATCCCTGCCGCCCCCTGGTACGGCCTATTGATTTCTACTGTCCTGTTGTCATGCTTGCCGAGGGCTCACGCCTCGGTCCTGGCTGCTTCGATCTGCCCCAGCGCCAATTCCAGATTCCTGGCGTGGCGCTGCTCACTGTCCTTGAAGGCCTGCAATTGCTGGCCCAGGGTTGGTGCCCCAGACAGCGCCCTGCCGGCAGCGCCGTCAATGCTCGTTTGCGGCGGTTTACCACCGGTCAGCTCATTCGGGCCGCCATCGCCCGGTATCGTCTTGACGAAAATATTGGCCAGGGTACTGCCGCCGAACACATTGGCCTCGCCGCCACCGAAACCGAAGTGGCTCGCACCGGAGTCGTTGTCGATGCCGCCTTGCTGCCCGGCGAATACCTGGGCCAGGTAGCTGGGCGCCAAGCCGCCACTTCGAATGAAAATGCTGCCGAGCGGCGGCAGGTTGCCACCGACGCTTGGTACGTCGAACAGCGGTGCGGGCAGCAGCGGCGACTGGAACGGCGCCAGTGCAGGCCCAGGTACCGCCACAACCGGCACACCCTGGGCGGCAAAGCCTGGCTGGGCACTCGTGTATGCGCGGAACAAGGGGTCGCCATCGGTGGACTGCAACGCCCTGCCCTGGCCAACGAACCCGCCTTGCAGCACATTGCCGGCAACATCGCTGATGCCCGTGCCACTGGCCTTCAAGGCCAGTGCCAGGCTGCCGGTGCCGGCCACACCGGCGACATTGACCTGCCAGGTTCGGCCATCGATCTGTACCAGAGACTGCAGGCTGCCGACGGCATTGCCGGTGGCGACCAGTTCGAAATCGCCCAAGTCGACGCCGCGCACATTTTCACTGAAGGTGACGGTGAACGATTGGCTGGCGGAGCCGGCAACCGGTGCCGGCACGATCGACTCGACACTCGGCAGGCGGGTGTCAACAACCACCCCTCGGCTGTCGCCGACGGCGTTGAGCCCAGGGTTCAGGGCATTGCCCGTGGCGTCGCGCAAGGCGGCACCGTTGGCGGCAAGGCCTACCACCTGAATACCATCGGCATCGTTGTCGCCCGCCTGGATGCGGTACTGGAACACCAGTGTGGGTGTGCCAGACCCTGCCACGAAATCGGCGAAGACGGTACGCCCGCCGATATCCAGCGCCAGACGCGGGGCGCCATCGACAATAACGGCCTCGCTGGTGTTGACCACGAAGGTCAGGGTGTCGCCCGCGTTGTACGGTACCCCGACCGGCACACTGACGCTGCTGACCGTCGGCACGTCGCGATCGATGCTGTACACCGGCCCCGTCAGGCCACCGCCAAGCAAGTTGCCGCCCACATCGCTGATGCCCGTGCCACTGGCGTTGAGATTCAGGCCCAACGTACCGGTACCGCTTACGTTATTGACGGTAATTTCATACACGCCATCGCTGACCAGACGCACACCACTCAGCACGCCGCTGGCGGTACCGCTGAGGGCCAGGCTGAAGTCGGACAGGTCCACGCCATTGACGCGCTCGCTGAAAGTAACGGTGAAGCGCACGCTCTGAGCGTTGCTTGGCGACGGATCGAGGGTGACGATGCCAATGGCCGTCGGTACCTGAGTGTCGATCAGCACATGGCCGGTATCGGCAATGCCGTTCAAGGTCAGGTCCATGGCGTTGCCCTGGGCGTCGCGCAAGGTCGCGCCATTGGCCTGCAACCCGGTCACGCTGATGCCTTTGCTGTCGTTGTCGCCGGCCTGGATGATGTACTGGAACACCAGGGTAGGCGTGCCGGCCCCCGCCGTGAGCTCCGCGAACACCGTGCGCCCGCCTACGTCCAGTACCAGTCGGGGCGTACCGTTGACCTCGACGGCCTCGCTGGCGTTGACCACGAACACCAGGGCATCGCCGGCGTTGTAAGTCACTCCGGCGACAGGCACACCCACGCTGGTCACGCTTGGCGCACGGGTATCAATCAGGTAGTCGTTGGACTGCACGGTACTGTCGCCATGGTTGCCCGCGGCGTCGGTAAGCGTGCGGGTGTCGAGGGTAATCCGGTTACCGCTGCTTTGGTTGCCGGCCACCGGGGTCAGCACTGCCGTCCAGGTCACACCACCATCGGCGGTTTGCAGCCCGCTGAGGCTTGCGTTGCTGACGATCAGGTCGCTCACTGACAGGTTGCTGACGGCTTCGCTGAACGTGATGGTTGCAGTGCCCGTCTGGCCGGCAATGAGGTTGCCAGTGACAGTAATCTGCGCGGTGGGGCGCTGAGTGTCGATAGCAAAGTTGTTGGAGTCGGTGGTGCCGACGCCGGCGTTGCCAGACTGCGCGCCTACTATACCGGTGTTGTCCAAGGTGATGATGTTGGTCCCATCTTGAACATCGCTCGCCGGGGTAAAGGTGGCGGTCCAGGTGACGCCGCCATCCGCGCTGCTGACCGCGCTCAAGGTACCGTTGGCAAGGGTGAGGTCGGCATTGCTGAAGCCACTTACCGCCTCGCTGAAGGTGATGGTCACCTGGCTGCTTTCACCCGCGCGCAGCGCCGGGTCGGCAACGATGATGGTGGCGGTTGGCACCACGGTGTTGACCGAGAAGTTGGCCGAGTCGGTGGTGCCGACGCCGACGTTGCCAACCTGATCGGCAACACCGCTGTTGGCCAGCGTGACCAGGTTGTTGGTGGCCCGCACGTTGGCAGCTGGGGTCAGGGTCGCGATCCAGACGATGCCGTCGACACTGCTGAGGTTGCTCAAGGTACCGTTGGTTACGCTCAGGTCTTCCAGGCCAAAACCGCTCACCGCTTCGCTGAAGGTGATGGTCACCGTGGCGGTTTCGCCCACCGTAAGGTCGGTGTCGCTGACGCTGATGGTCGCCGTTGGGCGCTGGGTGTCGATGGCGTAGTTGTTGGACTCGGTGGTGCCGGTGCCGGCGTTGCCGGCCTGGTCGCTCACGCCCGCGTTGTTCAAGGTGATGACGTTGCCGGTATCGCTGATGTTGCCGCTCGGCTTCAGGGTCGCGGTCCAGGTGATGCCGCCGTCGGCGCTGCTCAACCCGCTGATTACGCCATTGGCCACGTTCAGGTCGAGGGTGGTGAAGCCGGTCACCGCCTCGCTGAAGGTAATGGTCACCAGGCTGGTCTGGCCGATGCTCAGGCTGCTGTTGGCGACCACGATGGTCGCCGTTGGGCGTTGAGTATCGATGGCGAAGGTGTTCGAGTCGGTAGTGGCGCTACCGCTGTTGCCCGCCTGATCGGTCACACCGGCGTTGTTCAAGGTGATGACGTTGGCCACATCCTGAACATCGTTCGCCGGGGTGAAAGTCGCAGTCCAGACGACACCGTCGGCACTGCTGAGGTTGCTCAGGGTGCCGCTGGCTACGCTCAGGTCTTCCAGGCCAAAGCCGCTCACTGCCTCGCTGAAGGTGATGGTCACCGTGGCGGTTTCGCCCACCGTAAGGTTGGTGTCGCTGACGCTGATGGTCGCCGTTGGGCGCTGGGTGTCGATGGCGTAGTTGTTGGAGTCGGTGGTACCGGTGCCGGCGTTGCCAGCCTGGTCGCTCACGCCCGCGTTGTTCAGCGTGATGACGTTGCTGGTATCGCTGATGCTGCCGCTCGGCGTCAGGATTGCGGTCCAGGTGATGCCACCGTCGGCGCTGCTCAACCCGCTGACGACACCGTTGGCCACGCTCAGGTCTTCCAGGCCGAAACCGCTCACCGCCTCGCTGAAGGTAATGGTCACCAGGCTGGTCTGGCCGATGCCCAGGCTGCTGTTCGCAACCACGACCGTCGCGGTTGGGCGCTGCGTGTCGATGGTGTAGGTGTTCGAGCTGGTAGTGCCGCTACCGCTGTTGCCCGCGTGATCGGTCACCCCGGTGTTGTTCAAGGTGATGACGCTCGCCGCATCCTGAACATCGTTCGCTGGGGTGAAAGTCGCAGTCCAGACGATGCCGTCGGCACTGCTGAGGTTACTCAGCGTACCGTTGGTTACGCTCAGGTCTTCCAGGCCGAAACCGCTCACCGCCTCGCTGAAGGTAATGGTCACCAGACTGGTCTGGCCGATGCTCAGGCTGCTGTTGGCGACCACGATGGTCGCCGTTGGGCGTTGAGTATCGATGGCGAAGGTGTTCGAGTCGGTAGTGGCGCTACCGCTATTGCCCGCCTGATCGGTCACACCGGCGTTGTTCAAGGTGATGACGTTGGCCACATCCTGAACATCGCTCGCTGGCGTGAAGGTCGCAGTCCAGACGATGCCGTCGACACTGCTGAGGTTGCTCAGGGTACCGTTGGTTACGTTCAGGTCTTCCAGGCCAAAACCGCTCACCGTTTCGCTGAAGGTGATGGTCACCGTGGCGGTTTCGCCCACCGTAAGGTCGGTGTCGCTGACGCTGATGGTCGCCGTTGGGCGCTGGGTATCAATGGCGTAGTTGTTGGACTCGGTGGTGCCGGTCCCGGCGTTGCCAGCCTGGTCGCTCACGCCCGCGTTGTTCAAGGTGATGACGTTGCTGGTGTCGCTGATCTCCTCGCTCGGCGTCAGGGTCGCGGTCCAGGTGATGCCGCCGTCGGCGCTGCTCAACCCGCTGACCACGCCATTGGCCACGTTCAGGTCGAGGGTGGTGAAGCCGCTCACCACTTCGCTGAAGGTTATGGTCACCAGGCTGGTCTGGCCAATGTTCAGGCTGTTGTTCGCAACCACGATGGTGGCGGTCGGACGCAACGTGTCGATGGCGAAGTTGTTGGAATCGGTAGTGCCGACCCCGGCGTTGCCAGACAGCGCCCCTACGACACCGGTGTTGTCCAAGGTGATGACGTTGGTCACATCCTGAACATCGCTGGCAGGGGTGAAGGTGGCGGTCCAGGTAATGCCACCGTCCACGCTGCTGACCGTGCTCAACGTACCGTTGGCAATGCTCAGGTCAGCATTGCTGAAGCCACCTACCGCCTCGCTGAAGGTGATGGTCACCTGGCTGCTTTCACCCGCGCGCAGCGCCGGGTCGGCAACGATGATGGTAGCCGTCGGCACCATGGTGTTGACCGTGAAGTTGGCCGAGTCGGTAGTGCCGACGCCGACGTTGCCAACCTGATCGGCAACACCGCTGTTAGCCAGTGTGACCAGGTTGCTGGTGGCCCGCACGTTGGCAGCCGGGGTCAGGGTCGCGATCCAGACGATGCCGTCGACACTGCTGAGGTTGCTCAGAGTGCCGTTGGTTACGCTCAGGTCTTCCAGGCCAAAATCGCTCACCGCCTCGCTGAAGGTGATGGTGACCGTGGCGGTTTCGCCCACCGTGAGGTCGGTGTCGCTGAGGCTGATGGTCGCCGTTGGGCGCTGGGTATCGACGGCGTAGTTGTTGGACTCGGTGATGCCGGTGCCGGTGTTGCCGGCCTGGTCGCTTACGCCCGCGTTGTTCAAGGTGATGACGTTGCTGGTATCGCTGATGTTGCCGCTCGGCGTCAGCGTGGCCGTCCAGGTGACGCCGCCATCGGCACTGCTCAAGCCGCTCACCACGCCGTTGGCCACGTTCAGGTCGAGGGTGGTGAAGCCGCTCACCGCCTCGCTGAAGGTGATGATCACCTGGCTGGTCTGACCGATGCTCAGGCTGTTGCTCGCAACCACGATGGTGGCGGACGGGCGCTGAGTGTCGATGGCATAGTTGTTGGAGTCGGTAGTGCCGGTGCCGGCGTTGCCGGCCTGGTCCGTCACACCGGTGTTGTTCAACGTGATGACGTTGCTGGTATCGCTGATATTCCCGCTCGGCGTCAGTGTCGCGGTCCAGGTGATGCCGCCGTCGGCGCTGCTCAACCCGCTGACGACGCCGTTGGCCACGCTCAGGTCTTCCAGGCCGAAACCGCTCACCGCCTCGCTGAAGGTAATGGTCACCAGACTGGTCTGGCCAATGCTCAGGCTATTGTTCGCAACCACGATAGTGGCAGTCGGGCGCAGCGTGTCGATGGCGTAAGTGTACGAGTCGGTAGTGCCGCTACCGCTGTTGCCCGCCTGGTCGGTCACACCGCTGTTGTTCAAGGTGATGACGTTGGCCACATCCTGAACATCGCTCGCTGGGGTGAAGGTCGCAGTCCAGACGATACCGTCAGCACTGCTGAGGTTGCTCAGGGTACCGTTGGTTACGCTCAGGTCTTCCAGGCCAAAATCGCTCACCGCCTCGCTGAAGGTGATGGTCACCGTGGCGGTTTCACCGACGGTCAGGGCGGTGTCGCTGAGGCTGATGGTCGCCGTTGGGCGCTGGGTATCGATGGCGTAGTTGTTGGACTCGGTGATGCCGGTGCCGGTGTTGCCGGCCTGGTCGCTCACGCCCGCGTTGTTCAAGGTGATGACGTTGCTGGTATCGCTGATGTTGCCGCTCGGTGTCAGCGTGGCCGTCCAGGTGACGCCGCCGTCGGCGCTGCTCAACCCGCTGACCACGCCGTTGGCCACGTTCAGGTCGAGGGTGGTGAAGCCCGTCACCGCTTCGCTGAAGGTGATGGTCACCTGGCTGGTCTGGCCGATGCTCAGGCTGCTGTTGGCAACCACGATGGTGGCGGTCGGGCGCAGCGTGTCGATGGCGAAGTTGTTGGAATCGGTAGTGCCGACGCCGGCATTGCCGGCCTGGTCCGTCACACCGGTGTTGTTCAACGTGATGACGTTGCTGGTATCGCTGATATTCCCGCTCGGCGTCAGTGTCGCGGTCCAGGTGATGCCGCCGTCGGCGCTGCTCAACCCGCTGATTACGCCATTGGCCACGCTCAGGTCTTCCAGGCCGAAACCGCTCACCGCCTCGCTGAAGGTAATGGTCACCAGACTGGTCTGGCCAATGCTCAGGCTGCTGTTGGCGACCACGATGGTCGCCGTTGGGCGGTGAGTATCGATGGCGAAGGTGTTCGAGTCGGTAGTGCCGCTACCGCTATTGCCCGCCTGGTCGCTCACACCGGCGTTGTTCAAGGTGATGACGTTGGCCACATCCTGAACATCGCTCGCTGGGGTGAAGGTCGCAGTCCAGACGATACCGTCAGCACTGCTGAGGTTGCTCAGGGTACCGTTGGTTACGCTCAGGTCTTCCAGGCCAAAATCGCTTACCGCCTCGCTGAAGGTGATGGTGACCGTGGCGGTTTCACCGACGGTCAGGGCGGTGTCGCTGAGGCTGATGGTCGCCGTTGGGCGCTGGGTATCGACGGCGTAGTTGTTGGACTCGGTGATGCCGGTGCCGGTATTGCCGGCCTGGTCGCTCACGCCCGCGTTGTTCAAGGTGATGACGTTGCTGGTATCGCTGATGTCCCCGCCCGGCGTCAGGGTCGCGGTCCAGGTAACGCCACCGTCGGCGCTGCTCAAGCCGCTCACCACGCCATTGGCCACGTTCAGGTCGAGGGTGGTGAAGCCGCTCACTGCTTCACTGAAGGTGATGGTCACCAGGCTGGTCTGGCCGATGCTCAGGCTATTGTTGGCGACCACGATAGTGGCGGTCGGGCGCAGCGTGTCGATGGCGTAATTGTTGGAGTCGGTGGTACCCGTACCTGGGTTGCCGGAGCTCGCCCCTACCACGCCGCTGTTGTCCAGGGTGATGACGTTGGTCACATCCTGAACATCGCTGTCGGGGGTAAAGGTAGCGGTCCAGGTGACGCCGCCATCCGCGCTGCTGACCGCGCTCAAGGTACCGTTGGCAAGGGTGAGGTCGGCATTGCTGAAGCCACTTACCGCCTCGCTGAAGGTGATGGTCACCTGGCTGCTTTCACCCGCGCGCAGCGACGGGTCTGCAACGATGATGGTGGCGGTTGGCACCACGGTGTTGACCGAGAAGTTGGCCGAGTCGGTGGTGCCGACGCCGACGTTGCCAATCTGATCGGCAACACCGTAGTTGGCCAGCGTCACCAGGTTGTTGGTGGCCCGCACGTTGGCAGCTGGGGTCAGGGTCGCGATCCAGACGATGCCGTCGACACTGCTGAGGTTGCTCAAGGTACCGTTGGTTACGCTCAGGTCCTCCAGGCCAAAACCGCTCACCGCTTCGTTGAAAGTGATGGTGACCGTGGCGGTTTCGCCCACGGTAAGGTCGGTGTCGCTGACGCTGATGGTCGCCGTTGGGCGCTGGGTATCGATGGCGTAGTTGTTGGACTCGGTGATGCCGGTGCCAGTGTTGCCGGCCTGGTCGCTCACGCCAGCATTGTTAAAGGTGATGACATTGCTGGTATCGCTGGTGTTGCCGCTTGGCGTCAAGGTCGCGGTCCAGGTGAGGCCACCGTCCAAGCTGCTCAACCCGCTGAGCACGCCATTGGCCACGTTCAGGTCGAGGGTGGAGAAGCCGGTCACCGCTTCGCTGAAGGTGATGGTCACCAGGCTGGTCTGGCCGATGCTCAGGCTGTTGTTGGCGACCACGATGGTAGCGGTCGGGCGCAACGTGTCGATCGCGTAATTGTTGGAATCGGTGGTGCCCGTACCTGGGTTGCCGGAGCTCGCCCCTACCACGCCGCTGTTGTCCAGGGTGATGACGTTGGTCACATCCTGAACATCGCTGTCGGGGGTAAAGGTAGCGGTCCAGGTGACGCCGCCATCCGCGCTGCTGACCGCGCTCAAGGTACCGTTGGCAAGGGTGAGGTCGGCATTGCTGAAGCCACTTACCGCCTCGCTGAAGGTGATGGTCACCTGGCTGCTTTCACCCGCGCGCAGCGACGGGTCGGCAACGATGATGGTGGCGGTTGGCACCACGGTGTTGACCGAGAAGTTGGCCGAGTCGGTGGTGCCGACGCCGACGTTGCCAATCTGATCGGCAACACCGTAGTTGGCCAGCGTCACCAGGTTGTTGGTGGCCCGCACGTTGGCAGCTGGGGTCAGGGTCGCGATCCAGACGATGCCGTCGACACTGCTGAGGTTGCTCAAGGTACCGTTGGTTACGCTCAGGTCCTCCAGGCCAAAACCGCTCACCGCTTCGTTGAAAGTGATGGTGACCGTGGCGGTTTCGCCCACGGTAAGGTCGGTGTCGCTGACGCTGATGGTCGCCGTTGGGCGCTGGGTATCGATGGCGTAGTTGTTGGACTCGGTGATGCCGGTGCCAGTGTTGCCGGCCTGGTCGCTCACGCCAGCATTGTTAAAGGTGATGACATTGCTGGTATCGCTGGTGTTGCCGCTTGGCGTCAAGGTCGCGGTCCAGGTGAGGCCACCGTCCAAGCTGCTCAACCCGCTGAGCACGCCATTGGCCACGTTCAGGTCGAGGGTGGAGAAGCCGGTCACCGCTTCGCTGAAGGTGATGGTCACCAGGCTGGTCTGGCCGATGCTCAGGCTGTTGTTGGCGACCACGATGGTAGCGGTCGGGCGCAACGTGTCGATCGCGTAATTGTTGGAATCGGTGGTGCCCGTACCTGGGTTGCCGGAGCTCGCCCCTACCACGCCGCTGTTGTCCAGGGTGATGACGTTGGTCAGGTCCTGCACATCGCTGTCGGGGGTGAAGGTGGCGGTCCAGGTAATGCCACCGTCCCCGCTGCTCAACCCGCTCACCACGCCGTTGGCGACGTTTAGATCAAGGAGGGTAAAACCGCTCACCGCCTCGCTGAAGGTGATGGTCACCAGGCTGGTTTCGCCTGCGCGCAGCGCCGTGTCGGCAACGAAGAGGGTGGCGGTAGGCTGCCGGGTATTGACGGAATAGACGTTCGACAGGGACAGGCCACTGCCGGTATTGCCCACCTGATCGACCACACCGGTGTTGTTCAACATCACGATGTTGCCATTGGCCTGAACGTTCACGTCCGGGGTCAGGGTGGCAGTCCAGGTGACGCCGCCATCGGCGCTGCTGAGGTTGCTCAAGGCACCGCTGATCGCCGACAGGTCAGTCAGGGTGAAGCCCGTCACCGCCTCGCTGAAGGTGATGGTGACCGTGGTGGTTTCGCCGGCCGTCAGGTCGGTATCGCTGACAACGACGGTCGCCGTTGGGCGCTGGGTATCGATGGCGTAGTTGTTGGACTCGGTGATGCCGGTGCCAGCGTTGCCGGCCTGGTCGCTCACGCCAGCATTGTTCAAGGTGATGACGTTGCTGGTGTCGCTGATGTCCCCGCTCGGCGTCAGGGTCGCGGTCCAGGTAACGCCGCCGTCGGCGCTGCTCAACCCGCTGACCACGCCGTTGGCCACGTTCAGGTCGAGGGTGGTGAAGCCGGTCACCGCTTCGCTGAAGGTGATGGTCACCTGGCTGGTCTGGCCGATGCTCAGGCTGCTGTTGGCAACTACAATGGTGGCGGTCGGGCGCAGCGTGTCGATGGCGAAGTTGTTGGAATCGGTGGTGCCGGTGCCGGTGTTACCCGCCTGATCCACCACACCCGTATTGTTCAACGTGATGAGGTTGCTGGTGTCACTGATGCTGCTGTCCGGTGTCAGAGTCGCGGTCCAGACGATCTGGTCGGAAGTGCTCAGGCCACTCAAGGTACCGTTCTGCACGCTCAGGTCGGCAAGGTCAAAGCCGCTGACCGCCTCGCTGAAAGTAATGGTGACCAGCGAAGTCTCACCCACGATCAAAGTACTGTCGGCCACCACGATAGTGGCGGTTGGGCGCTGGGTGTCGATGACGTAGTTGTTGGAGTCGGTGGTGCCCGAGCCGGCGTTGCCTGCCAAGTCGATCACGCCAGAGCTGTCCAGGGTGATCACGTTGCTGGTATCGCTGATACCGTTGGTCGGGGTAAAGGTCCCGGTCCAGGTGATACCACCGTCCGAACTGCTCAACCCGCTCACCACGCCGTTTTCCACGTTCAGGTCGAAGGTGGTGAAGCCGCTCACCGGCTCGCTGAAGGTGATGGTTACCTGCGAAGTCTCACCAACGGCCAAGACACTGTCGGCCACCACGATAGTCGCGGTTGGGCGCTGGGTATCGATGGCGTAGTTGTTCGAGTCGGTAGTGCCGCTGCCGGCATTACCTGCTGCATCGAACACCCCACTGTTGTCCAGGGTAATCAGGTTGGTGGTGTCGCTGATGCCGCTGGTCGGGGTGAAGGTCGCGGTCCAGGTAATGCCACCATCGGCACTGCTCACGGCGCTCAAGGTGCCGTTTTCAATGGTCAGATCAGCATTGTCGAAGCCGGTCACGGCCTCACTGAAGGTAATGGTCACCGTGGCGGTATCGCCAATTTTCAACGTCGTATCGCTAATGCTGATGGTGGCGGTTGGCGGCACGGTTTCGCGCACGGCGACCACCACCGAGGCGGCGCTGGAAGTGCCCCCGTCGCCATCGTTGACGGTAATCGTCAGCCCACGGCTGACCTGGCCGATGCCATTGCTGGCGTTGCTGTTGTCGTAAGTGACGCTGCGCACCAGCGCCTGTACGGCGGTAACGGTGGCATTGGCGTTGAAGGTGACGACCAGGTTGGCCCCGCCAGTACCGCCGGCAACCGTACCGATGGTCACGCCAGCGTAGGTCACGTCGGTGCCAGACACGCTGATCTGGCCGGCACTGCGGATGCCCAGTATGTCTTCTCCGGTCACGCCATTGCTGCTGATCTCGACCGTCAGGTTGCCACCGGCAAAATCGACGGAGTCGATGTCGCTGACCGTGGCATTGCCACCCGCATCGATCAACACGGCACCGCCGCCCTGGGTGAAGGTCAGGCTGTCACCGTTGAGGTTGCCGATCACCGGCGCGCTATTGGGAGGCACTACCACCACCGAGGCGGTGCGGTTAGTGCTGCCCATGTCGTCATTGACACTGACCGCCACGCTTCGCGCACCTGCGGTATAGCTACCAGTGGAGTTGGCGTACGCCACCGAGGCGAGCACGGTGTTGTAGTTCCCCAGGGTGGAGACGCCGCTCAGCGTGAGCACAGCAGTACCCGACCCGCTCACGGTGATGCCGTAGCTGGCCGCCAGGGCGATCTGCGCAGTGCTCAGCGACAGCGTTTCGTTGGCGCCATCCGCGATGCCCGTAAGGTTCAACGTGGCGCCGCTCACTTGGGTATCGCCATCGGTCTGGGTAATGCTGATGTTGGGCATGATCGCCACCGGCGTACCGGTGAAGTCGACGCTGCTGTTGTTGCCGCCCGTGCCGGTGTCCAGGTCGACCACCGGGGGCGCCGAATACAGCACCTCGTAGGCACCAATGTCCACGGCGCCGCCCCGTGGCCGCTCGAAACCGCGCAGGTCAGTGGTGGGCGCCCCGCCAAGGGTGCCTTGGTCGATAGCGTTGGTGGCGCTGGCGGCCAGGCGATAATCGCCCCCAGCCGCATTGACGAAGTTGACCGTGGAGCCGATCACGTTGGTGATACTGGCGTAGCCGGTACCGGCGCCACTGTTGGTGGCTGCATCGGCGGCCGCACCGTTGACGGTATTGCCAGTAAGAATGCTGTTTTGCACCGTCACCGTGCCAGCAGCGCCTACGGCCCAACCCAGGCCAGCCGAGTTGATGGTGCCGCTCGCGGCGGTGAAGGTGTTGTTGGCGATGGTGCTGTTGATGATGCGCACCGTGCCACCGGAGTTGGTCACCACGATCACCGAGCCAGCCGCTACCGTGGTACCCGCACTCAACGTACCGCTGTTGTTGTAGATCGCCACGTTCTCCAGCACGTGGTTGTTGGGACCACCCAGGCGAACCAGCGAAGACATGGCCGAGGTGCCGACCACAGTGGTGCTGTTGTCATGGATCGTGGTGTTACGCACGATCAGCGTGGAACCTGAAGTCGTCGCCGAGTTGATCGCCGTGCCGGCATTGTTCTGGAAGTTCGAGTCCTCGATGGTGACCGAGCCCGAGTTGGCGCGAACAGCACCATTGGCGAGGTTGCCAGAGAAATAGCGGAAGTCCAGGTTGCGCAAGGTCAGCACACCACCGGCGTTGCTTTGCAGGCCGGCAGACTCTGCCGCATCGCGCGTACCGTTGTTGTTGACGTCGCCGCTGAGGATGATGTCGCCCTGGCCGTCCCCGTCGACATCGCCATTGATGGTAATGTCGCTGGTGACCAGCAGTGCGGAGGCGCTGGACCAGCGAATGGTCTGCCCTTTGAGCGACTCATGGAAGACGATGATATCGCTGCCGCTGCCCGCAGCGGAGCCGTCCACCGACGCGTTGGTATTGGCCGCCTGGATGGCCTCGGCCAGCGAAACCTTGCCATTGACCGCCAGTGAGGAGGCATCGGTGTCGGTGACGGTAATGGTCGCCAGCGAGGTATCGAAGGCCGACAAGTCGCCGCGCTGCACGCCCACGCCACTGGCCACCACACCGGATACGGTTTCCAGTTCCCAGTCCTCGCCCGCGCGATTGCCGGTGGAATCCGAAGAAGCGCCTACATCGGCACCGCTGAGCCGCGCCACTTCGCTGACGAACAGCGCACCCTCGCTGCCGGCCCCCGTATTACAGGCGAAAAAGCGAATGTCGCCACCGTCCACCAGGCTGGCGCCAATGCGCGCAAGGTCCGCGCTATGGCTGGCCAGTTGATCGGCCCAGATGGCGTTGCCCGCCAGGTACACGTAGCCACTGTCGCCGTGGCTGATGATATCGATAGAGGCCACATCGCTGCGGCCATCAAGGTAATCGGCAATCTGCTTGAAGCCGTCCTTGCCACTTTCCAGCACCACCACCTCGACCCCTTCGGGGAGGCCGGCGATGAGCTTCTGGTAGTCGCTGACGGCAGAGTCGATGAACACCACCTCGTGGCTGCCGGCCGCCGTGGTGGCCGGTGCGGTGCCGGGGGCTGCCTCCTGCGCCGCTTCATGGGTCGCAGTGTCTTGCGTGTTGGCCGCATCGTTGGCCGTGCTGGTGTCTTTGCTGGTGGCGGCTGCCGCTTCTGCGGCCTGGGCGCCCTGGTCGGCCACGATGGCCACCGAGGCGTCGAACATCATACGCGGCTCCAAGGCCTGGATAAGGCTCGGCCGGCTCACGGAAACGGTGGGTTTTTCGTTCTGCGGGGTTCGTTTCCAGAATGCCATGTCGACCTCGTTCAGCCTTGGGGCTGGTTGATCCTGCAACTGCGCCAATGACTAGCGGCGCGTCCTTGTTGTGAGTGCTGAACGCATTGCGGGGCGCCTGCCGGCTCCCCGCGATGGTTTGTAGCGCCCGCTGTTTTTCAGTTGCGGCTTGGGTAATAGCCCTCAACGCAAATGATGAAGTTCAGACCCAGGTAAGGGTTTTGCACCGAGAACGGTTGCGAGGCACCCACAACGTTCGCGTTGACCGCGGCAGTGGTGACGTTGAAAGGCTTTAGCGTGGTGGTGGACGGATCGCTGGAGTAAACGTCAATAACGGAGCCCACGCCCCCCGAGTCGTTGGTCTTGGCAAGTACCGCGCCAGTAGACGGCGCACTGGCGTTGCCAATGCCCTCTACTGCAGGAATGGCGACCGGGAAGGTCTGACCAGGGATTTGCACAGCATGTGAAGGCAGGTTCAAGGCATTCAATTGCTGGGTGTAGGCGCCGTCCTTATCCCCCGGATCCACAGGAGTTTGCCCCAACCCAGGGCCAAGGCCGGTCCCAAGCGGCAAGCGACCACGCAAATCAGGCAAGGCGAAAGTATTCTGCCCATCGCCACCGTAAGTCGTACCCAGAATCGAGAACAGCGCGGTGTAAGTCCTCAGGTTCAAGATCTGCCCCTGACACAACATCCAGCCACGCGGTGCGAAGTTGCCCGCGAACATCCGAATTTCACCCAGGAAACCTTCAGCCATTTACTACTCTCCCATGAGGACAGACAGGGTGGGCCGGTGGCCCACGGACTTTGTTGGCATTGCAGTAGCAAGCGCCGGGCGGCGCATTGTCAGGTACAGGCCATCATCGACGATGACCTGGAAGCCGCTGCGCTGATAAAGGCGCAGGGCTGGGTTGTAAGCGGTCACTTGCAAGCCGGCGCTGAGGCCCTGCTGGTCGGCACGCGACAGCCACTGGCCAATCAGCCGAGCGCCAATGCCCTGGCCTTGCCAGGCGGGCAGCAAGGTGATGTCGACGATTTGCAGGTGGCTGTCGGACCAGTGCAGGTAGGCACGGCCGATGCGTTCGCTGGCGGTTTCGATGATGGAGAAGCAGGCGTCGGGGAAGTGCGCCTGGTAGTGCATGTGCTGAGCGCGGAACTGCTGATCGAGGAAGGTTTCGATCGTGGCCTGATCCCAAGGCGCCATGGCCATTTCAGCAGCCCGGCTAGTGCCATACAAGGCACGCAAGAACGCCAGGTCAGCGTCCACCATGGGACGAAGAAGCACCTCGGGGCTCGCCATCGGATTACGCTTCCCTGCATAAGTTACCCCATGGTGAGGGGCGCACATCCATGCGAATATTCCTGCCAGATGGCGTGCAGCCTAGCCGAAGAACAAGGCAAATCGCCACCACCTTGTAGGACAATCTTCGGCTTTTTTTCAAACGGGTGTTCGAGGCTTTTTGACACCCGTTTCTATGCAGTTTGCAAGCGTATGGATTCCAAGGCGTTGTACGCCTCCGAGGCCCACTGCCGCACGCCATCGCGTGCTTCATCGCTGGCCTGCTCGCGCTTTCGCTGGCTGTCGCCAGTGAAGTTCATCCCCGGCTGCTTGGCATCGAAGGCCGCCACTTCGCGCAACTTGGGCTCATCACCGGGTTGCACGCCAAACTCAGGCGCGAGCCGGCCCCAGATGGCATCGGGCAATTCGGTGTAGTTGACGGCAATGCCGCCATGTTGCTGGCACAGCACCAGGCCCGCCTTGAGGATCTCGCCTATCATCCGGCAGCTGTACTCCACCACGCCCATTGCCTGGGCGTCGGGCAACAAGGTATCGAGCCGGGACGGGCCAAGCAGGCCCGGCACCCGATGCATACCCGCCTGGCGCAATTGCGAGACGACGATTTCCAGCGGGTCGCGGTACAGGAACAGCTTCGGCACCTGGGGATACAGCTCGGCCAGCAAGGGCGCCTCAAAAACGCTCCAGGCATCGAGCTTGATCACCAGTTGCCGCTCATCGCCCTGCCGCCGCTGGCCATAAGCCGACATCAACGCGCTTACTGCATCGGCCTGCCAGGCCGTAGCACCTGGGTCTTGCAAGGGGGCGCGCAGCAGGTTGTCCAGCGGGGGCGGCTCCGACAGCACGATGTTGTGCGCCTGGCTGGCGAGCAACTGCGCGATCAGGGTCGAGCCACATCGTGAGGCATGAAACACCAGCGCCGATGGCGCAAGGCCCGGGCTGCGTGCCTGCCAGTCGAGCAGCGCCTGGATATCGGTGTCACGCCGCAGCGCCTGGTTGAATGGCAGGCGCAGGGCCCGGTCGACATCGTCGCGCAGAAACGGCAGGGTCAGACGCTGCTGGCCGAACCAGCACCAGTCCACACGCCACTCGCCTTCACGCTGCCAGAGGCGAATGGGTAGCCAACCCTGGAAGTCGGCTGGGGCATTCAGGCTCGCCATTGATCGCTCCACGCTCGCTTGCCCTGGCGCATGGCGCTCAGGACTTCTGCCTCGGTAAATACCAGACCCTGGGCCACGCCAAGGCCGATGGCCTCGGCCACGAATGCACTCGGTGCCTCAAGCCGTTGCAGGCGTGCGGCCAGTGCAGGGTCTTGCGCCACCAGCAAGCGAAACTGCTCGAACGCCTGCCCCGCCTTGCCCAGGCGCAATGCCGGGGTTTGCCCACGCCCTTGCTCGATCAGGCCAAGCAACCAGGCATCGGCAATGCAATCGAGCACCAGATGCACGCGCTCGCCAGGCCCGGGGTTACTTACCCGGTGTGGGCGCGACAGGTCGATGAACCAACACTCCCCCGGGCCCATGGGCACCTGCAGGCCGTCGACCAGAAATTCCACACCGGGCGGGCTCAGCAACGGTACATGCAGGCGCAGGCAACCACCGGGCCGGCCCAGGTCGGGGTCGCGGTGCTCGTGAATCTGCGCGCCCGCACCCAGGCGCAGCAAGCGCGCCGCCTGCAGCGATGCCAGGAAGGGCGCCAGCACGGCTTGCCACGCCGCCTCTTGCTGCCACCAGCTCAAGTGGACTGCCGCCCCTTGGCCCGGCGCCAGCGGCAACAGCGCATCCTCGCTGGTAACCAGGGCTACGCCACTCCATTCGCCCTGGTGATTGCTGCTGTTGAAATGGGCCAGCCAGCTTTCTGCAGTCACCCGCTGCAATGCCTGCAGCAAGCCCTCCAAGTCGATGGCCAGCGGTAACCGGGCACAGCGCGGCAGCTTCACATCGGACATGTCCACTCCTTCTGGTGCGGGTTCTAGAATCCACTCTCACGAATGCCCAGCGCGGCCAGTCGACGCCAGGCCGCGCCCAGCAGTGACTCACGGTCACCCTCGAGCACCACCACCCCGCGCACCGGCTGCGGCACATCAGCTGATCCAGTCAGTGGTACCAGGTGCACACCGTACTGGGCCTGGAGCGGTTCGGCGCGCTGCTGGCCATCACGGCGCACGGCAATCGGGCCATGGCGATCAGAGGCCAGTGCCTCCTGCTCCAGGTAAGCCACACCGGTGGCATCCACCTGCTGCACACGCACCGCCAGCGCCGACCGGGCCGGGTCATCGGCAATGAAGCGGCCCTCGCTGCCTGCCGCGACCCGCCACAAATCAGCCTCGGCCAAGTAGCCGCGCAAGCGCAGCCCAGGCTCCACGATACGCCCCAGTGTCTGCGCCGGATTCAGCCACTGCCCCGCCGCGAGCCCAGGGGGCAGATCGCGAAGCACGCCTGTCCGTGGTGCACGCAGCAGCAGGCGCTCACGCCGTGCGGCGAGCCCGCGGTACTCGGCCACCGCCTCGGCCAATTGCTGTTCGATCACCCCGGCATCGCTGGCGGTGGCGCTTCGTCCGGACTGGCGACGCAACAGCAACTGCAGTATTTCGATTTCACGCCGGACGATGGCCTGACGTGAATCCAGGTCCGGCGACTCCAGCTCCAGCAGCAGCTGGCCTTGACTGACGGGCTGGCCATCCTGCACCTGCAGGCTTTTCAAGCGCGCCGCCACGGGGGCATGCAAGGCACTCACCCGCGACGCCTCGAGCATCGCCGGCACCTCCACTGCGCCGCGCCACGGCACCACCAGCAGCATCAGCAACAACAGCAGGCCGATGCCCAGGCGCATGGCCTTGAGAGGTTGTGCCTGAGCGCGTCGCTGCCACCAATGTTGCAGTTCCTTCCACACGGGCAAACCGATGAACCACACCAGCTCAACCACCATCAGGAAAATGCCGAGCACTTTGAAGAACAAGTGGTACACCGCCAGGGCGATGCCGAAAAACAATACCGCGCGCCAGATCCACGCGCCGTACCCCCACAGCAACAGGCGCCGGCGCATCGGCGGCGACCAGGCCTCGGGCACCGGCTCACCATAACCGAACAGCGCCTCGCGCAGGCGCCAGCGGCATAAGGCGAAGGCGCGCTGCTGCAGGTTTTCGACACTCCACAGGTCGCTGATCAGGAAGTAGCCGTCAAAGCGCATGAACGGGTTGAGGTTGACCAGCAAGGTAGTGATCCAGGTGGCGCTGGCCAGCATGAACGCCGCTGTGCGCAATGGCCCATCGGGCAGCAGCGACCAGGCCAGCAGCGCCAGCACCGCCAACACAAGTTCGGCGAATACCCCCCCCGCATCGATCAACAGCCGCGAACGCCGGTCGCTGACGCGCCAGGCATCACTGACATCGGTGTAGAACATCGGCAACATCACCATGAATGCCAGGCCCATGCTCTGCACCCGGCAGCCGGCGCGTTTGGCCATGTAGGCATGGCCAAACTCATGAAAAAGCTTGGCAAAGGCCAGTGCCAGACCGAAGGCAAGCATGCCGCCAAAGCTGAACAGGTGCGGAAAGGTGGCAATGAAGCGCGACCAGTCGCGCATGACCAGAAACAGCCCAAGCACCAACAATACTGGCAAACCGATACGCAGCAGCCAGCCACCGTGGCGCTCCAGCACCGGCCAGGTACGGTTGAGAAAGGCGTCCGGGCGCCACAACGGAATGCGAAAGAACAAATACTGGTGCAGGGCCTTCTTCCAGATGCCCTGCCGCGTGGCGGCGGCCTTGCTGGCATAGCTCTGGCGCTGGAGAGGGTCCTGGGCGCTCAGCAAGTCATGGTGGCCCAAAAAGGCCAGCAGCTCGTCCAGTGCCTCGGCATCCAGCGCCAGGCCCGGTTCGGCATTGGCGGCATCCAGCACCTGCTGCGGCTCGCCCAGTTGCCAGTGGCGCAGCAAGCGCACGGCGGCGGCCCCCAGCTTGAAATAGCGGCCACGCAACGGGTCGGCCAAGGTCCATTGTGCAGTCCCATCGAGGGCCGCCGCCGCCGGCGACAGCTGCAAGTCTTCACGCAGCGCCGGCAACATCAGAAGCCCAGCCCTTGGCGCATGGCCGCCAGTGGCCGGCGCAACAGGTAATAGGCCAGCGGCGCACGCTCGCCATAGAGCTTGGCAGTGCCGCGCAAGCCGATGCGCGGCGGCTCGTCAACGAAGGCCGCATCCAGCCGATAGGCCAACTGCCCAGCGGCGGTGGCTTGAGCTTCGTATGCAGCACGCTCGAGCTTGGCGTCGTGCCGATGCAGCGGGTCGCTGTCCAGGAACAATGCCACTTCGGCCCCCGGTTGCAGGGCAACGGCATCGCCGACCGGCAGCTCCATGCGCAGGTCGGCCTTGGTTGGGTCAGCCAGCTGCATCAGGCGCTCGCCGGTCTGCACAGGCTTGCCGGTCCAGCGCTCGGCGTCGGCGAACACCGCAATGCCGGCGCGTTCGGCGTGGATTTCGCTGCGGGCCAGCAACTGGCGGGCATAGTCGAGTTCGGCGCGTTTCTGTTCGACCCGCGCGGCCAGCAAATCAAGGCGCGCGCCGGAGTCGGCATCAGAAAAGGCGCGCTGGGTGCTGGCCTTGAGCTCTGCCTCGGCCACCCCCAGCGTGCGCTCGGCTACATCGGCCTGGGCCTTGAGTGTGGTGGCGTCGAAGCGCACCAGTAGGTCACCCGCCGCCACTGTCTGGTTGGGCTTGACCAGAAACTCGGCGATGACACCATCCAGCGGAGCCGCCACCACCCAACCGCCACGTGGCACTACTTCGGCGGGCGCCAGTGCCGACTGGCGTACGGGAATCAACAGCAACAGCAGCGCCGCGGCGAGCACTGCAAACAACCGCCGCCGTGGCCAGCGCAAGCGCCAGGGGCGGACAGGGTTCAGGGCCTGCCAGGCATGTGCGTAGGTTTCGCCCAGTTGAGCCAGCAGGGCCTGCTCGGCCGGGTTGAAGGCATGCTCACGGGCCAGCCACAAGCCACCAAAGGCCTCGCCCTGGCGATTGTGCAGGGGCAGCCAGAACGCCTGCCCTGCCGACAGTTCCTGCCAATCAGCGAGCGCCTGGGCGTCCAGCAGGCTCGGCTCGACCGGCGCAGCCTGGCCGGCGACACCCGCCGCCTGCAGCTTGCTTGCGGCGCGCTCGACGAATGCCACGAACGGCGCGTTGGCCTCGACCACGCTGATACCGGTCAACGCCTGCACCTTGCCGGTTATCAGCAAGGCGGCATGGCGAAAGCCGAACAGCGCCTGGCCATCATTGACCATGGAATACGCCAGTTGCTCGGTGCTGCCAGCCTGCCGAGCCTGGCGCTCCAGCCCAAGAAACAGCGCAAAGGCACGCTCCGCGACACCGTTAATGGCAGCGGTCATGGCTGTTCCGGGAAGGTGGCCGTGCCGCTCATGCCGGCCAACAGGCCGCGGGCGTCACTCGGCAGCTCGCCGATCAGCAGCAGCGTCTGGCTACCTTCATCGATGCGCGCGCCCACCCGCTTGACCTTGGCACCCAGCGGCTGGCCGGTCTCATCGGGGGTGAACTGGAAGGTTTGCCCCGGTTTGAGCCGGGCGAGCCAGCGCGATGGCACCAGCAGCTGGATTTCCAGCGAACGGTTGTCCACCACTTCCAGCAGGGGCGCGCCGTTGGCGACGCTTTCGTGGGGTTGGGCACGGCGTTGCACAACCCGGCCATCGAAGGGCGCGGTGACCACGCAGCGTTTGACTTGCACCTGGTACACCTGGGCTTCAGCCTGGGCCTGGGCCTGCTTGGCATCGGCCAACGACACCTCGAACTGCCCCACCGACTTGAGCGCAGCCAGTTGGCGATTGTGGTTGAGTTCCTCGCGGGCAGCGCGCACCGAGGCCTGGGCAGCATTGAGCTGGGCCTGATAGGCCGAGCAGTCGAAGCGCGCCAGGGTGCTGCCTTTCTTGAAGTCTTCGCCGTCGGTGTAAGGCATCTCGACGATGCGCCCCGCCAGCTCACTGGCCAGCATCGCCTGATCGCGGGCGCGCAGCACGCCACGGGCATTGTTGCCGTTGCCTGCATTGCCCAGGCTTGGCGTATCAAGCAAAGGGTCGCCAGGCACCTCACTGCCCCACGCCAGCGGCAGATGCAGCACAGTCAAGACCAGCGCCAGTCGGATTCCGCGACACATATCCCACACTCCCTTGCAAGCTAAGTGGCCGGAGTGTACGTAAAAAGTGATGGCACGGATATATCACGCCAGCGCAAGAAGTTCAGTCGCATCGGGAAACGGTTTCTGCCGCCGTAGCCGAATTTCTTTTGGCAACTTTGTCGCCATCCGCGCTCTAATGGCACTTCGTTTCGCAACAAGACTGTACGCAACCCCATGGATATACAAAGAATCTGGCGTGACTCCCTCGACCTGTGGGGCACCCTCGACCAACACCCGATGCTGCACGCCGCCATTGGCCTGGCGGTGCTGCTACTGATTTCCCTGGTACTCGGCCGCCTGGCGCGCTTCCTGATGCTGCATGGCGCGCGCCTGCTGGCTCGCCAACCGGCACTGAAGTGGCTGGACGACCTGCGCCACAACAAGGTGTTCCACCGCCTGGCGCAGACCACGCCATCGCTGGTGCTCCAGTTCGGCCTGAAACTGGTACCGGAGCTGTCCGACACGGCCCAGCACTTCCTCGGCAACGTTGCCCTGGCCTTTACCCTGCTGTTCATGACCATGGCGCTGTCATGCCTGCTGGATGCCCTGCTCGACATCTACGCCCGCACCGAACACGCCCGCACCCGCTCCATCAAGGGCTATGTGCAACTGGCCAAGATGATGCTGTGGATCTTCGCCTCCATCGTCATCGTCGCCACCCTGATCGACCGCTCGCCGTTGCTGCTGCTGTCGGGCCTGGGTGCCATGTCGGCGGTGCTGCTGTTGGTGTACAAAGACACCCTGCTGTCGTTCGTTGCCAGCGTGCAGCTCACCAGCAACGACATGCTGCATGTGGGTGACTGGATCGAAATGCCGCAGGTGGGTGCCGATGGCGACGTGGTGGACATCACCCTGCACACGGTGAAGGTACAGAATTTCGACAAGACCATTGTCTCGATCCCCACCTGGCGCCTGATGAGCGAGTCGTTCCGCAACTACCGCGGCATGCAGCAGTCCGGTGGCCGGCGGATCAAGCGCAGCCTGTTCATCGATGCAGCCGGGGTACGTTTCCTCACCCGCGATGAAGAACAGCGCCTGACCCAGGTGAGCCTGCTGGGCGACTACCTGGCCAGCAAGCGCCAGGAGCTGCAGAACTGGAACGAAGCGCTGGGCCCGGTGGCCGAGCTGTCGGCCAACCGCCGCAAGCTGACCAATATCGGCACTTTCCGCGCGTTTGCCCTGGCCTACCTGAAGAACCACCCCAACGTGCACCCCAACATGACCTGCATGGTGCGGCAGATGCAGACCACGGCCGAGGGTGTGCCGCTGGAGATCTACTGCTTCACCACCACCACGGTATGGGCGGAGTATGAGCGGATTCAGGGGGATATTTTCGACTACCTGCTGGCGGTGTTGCCGGAGTTCGGGTTGAGCCTGTATCAGCAGCCGAGTGGCAATGACATGCGGGTGGGGTTGGCGGGGCGGGTTGTGGAGCCGGTATCGCGGCGGCTTGAAGAGCTGAGTGAGGCTTGAGATTGCCGGGGCTGCTTTGCAGCCTCTTCGCGGGGCAAGCCCGCTCCCACAGGTTCAGCGTCTGCGCGGTCATTGTGGGAGCGGGCTTGCCCCGCGAAGAGGCCCTCAGCTACCCCGCGTAACCCAGCAGGTACAACAACCCGGTCAAGGTCACCAATGAGGCCACGGTCGACAACAGAATGGTCCGCGAAATCAGCCCCGCCTCGCGGTTGTAATACTCTGCCAGCATGAACGGCCCGGTCCCGGTCGGCAGCGCCGCCAGCAGCACCGCCGACGCCGCCCACATGGTCGGCAAGCTGAACACCTTAAACGCCAGCACCCAGGTCAGCGCTGGCTGCCCTACCAACTTCATGGCCACCAACGGCCACGGGCTGGCCTGCGACCCTGTACGTTTTTCAGCCAGAAATGCACCCAGCGATATCAGCGCACAAGGCGTGGTCGCCAGCGCCAGCATGTCGAGAAAGTGCATCATCGGTTCCGCCAGGCCCAACCCGGACACCGCCCAGGCAGCGCCTGCCAGTGGTGAAATCACCAACGGGTTCTTCGCCAGCGCCTTGCTCACCAGCAATATGGCGCGGCCAATGTGCCGCTCCTCTTGTAGCCCGACTTCGATCAGCGTCAGGGAAATGGCAAACACCAGGCACACCACGATCAACGATGAGATCAATGCTGGCTGCAAACCCGCCTGGCCGAACAGCAGCAGACACAACGGAATGCCTATATAGCCGGTATTGGCATACCCCGCACTGAGCCCGTCGATGCTCGACGCCACCAGGCCATGGCCAGTGTTCAGGCGCCACAGCAAGGTGACCACGAACATGGCCAGGGCGCCCGTACCAAAGGCCACGATGAAGCCGGGGTGCCAGATTTCGCTCCAGGTGGCGGTGGCCGTCACCTTGAACAGCAACGCCGGCAGGCACAGCCACACCACCATCTTGTTGATTTCGGCGGCGGCCTTGTCGCCCAGCTTGTTGGTTTTGCGGCACAGATAGCCAACCAGGATCAGGGCGAAGATCGGCGCAACAATGACGAAGATGGTGTGCATGTCAGGCCTTGCCGGCCAGCGGCGTCTGCGCGCGTGCGCCCAACCGGCTCAGCCACACCGACGCGAGGATGATCGCACCGCCGATGAACAGCCGGCCCAGCGGCTCGTGCTGATTCCAGATCAGCAGGTTCAGCAGCAGCCCCACCGGTACATGCAGGTTGTTCATCACCGCCAGCGTGCCGCCAGAAACCAGGCAGGCGCCCTTGTTCCACCAGTAAAGGCCCAAGGCGGTCGGACAAAGGCCCAGGAACAGCAGCACCAACCATTGCACATCGGTACTCGGCAAATGCTGGGCGTTCCCGAACAGCAGGAAGGCCGGCAGCACGACCAGCAAGGCACCCAGATAGAAGTAGCCAAAGCGGGCGTAGTGCGGCAGGTCACTGGGGTGGCGTGCGACCAGATGGCGGTACAGCACCTGGCCGGCGGCATAGGTGAAGTTGGCCAGTTGCAGCAGCAGGAAGCCGATAAAGAATTCGCCACTGATGCTGTCGAAGCGGATCACCGCAGCACCGGCCACAGCCACCAGCGCAGCCAGCAGCGCCCATGGGTTGAAACGCCGGTTCATGGCGTCTTCGATCAGCGTCACATGCAGCGGCGTGAGGATGGTGAACAGCAGCACTTCCGGCACGGTGAGTACGCGGAAGCTCAAGTACAGGCAGACGTAGGTAATGCCGTACTGCAGGGCACCGATCAACAGCATCGAGCGCATGAAGCGCGGTTCGACCTGGCGCCAGCGGGTCAATGGCAGGAACACAAGGCCAGCCAGCAGTACCCGTGCGAGCACGGCGAAGTAGCTGTCGACGTGCCCGGCCAGGTACTCGCCGATCAGGCTGAAGGAAAACGCCTGGATCAGCGCGACGATTATCAGGTAGCCCATGGTTGCCTCTCGTAAATCAAGGCCGCGACCTTAGCGGGTTGCGGCGAATGAGTTCAACCATGAGGAATGTAGGGGCTGTGCCGGCCTCTTCGCGGGCTTGCCCGCTCCCACAGGTCACCGCAGGCCTGAATGCTGCAATATTCCTGTGGGAGCGGGCAAGCCCGCGAAGAGGCCGGCACTGGCACCCACAAAATCCCAGGCATAAAAAAGCCCGGCCATAAGGGCCGGGCAGGTACACCCAAAGGAGCAAAAACAGGTGTCAGGTTTGGGAATTCAGTAAGCCTCAGGCCACCGCCGCCAGCTTGGCCTTGGCCTGGTTGACGCCCTTCTCGTGGAACTCGCCGCTCATGTTCAAGCCTTCGGCATGGATGAAGTCGACATCGTGAATGCCGATGAAGGCCATTACCTGGCGCAGGTAGGGTTCCTGATGGTCGCTGCTGGCACCGGCGTGAATACCGCCGCGAGCCGTCAGGACCACGGCGCGCTTGCCGGTCAGCAGGCCTTGCGGGCCGGTCGGGGTGTACTTGAAAGTGATGCCGGCACGCAGCACGTGGTCTAGCCAGGCCTTGAGGGTGCTGGGAATAGTGAAGTTGTACATCGGCGCAGCCATCACCAGCACGTCGGCAGCCAGCAATTCATCAGTCAATTCGTTGGAACGGGCCAAGGCCTCCAGTTCCGCGGCACTGCGCTGCTCTTCGGGCTTCATCCAGCCACCGAGCAGGTTGGCATCCAGGTGTGGCACCGGGCTTACCGCCAGGTCGCGCACGGTGATCTGATCGGCTGGGTGGGCAGCCTGCCATTGCTGGATGAAATCCTTGGTCAACTGACGTGAAACGGAATCCTGCTGGCGGGCGCTGCTTTCGATGATCAGTACGCGGGACATGGGATGCCTCCATCGGCAAAAAGGGTGCGATTCGATGGAGGTGAGATTAAGGCTTGACCTATCGATAAAAAAGCGTAAAAAGTGGGTTCAATCAATCGATTAATCAGTTTATTCCGCACTGCAGTTCAAGGCGATCCGCAGTTTGATGATCTGCCGATTGAATTTGGCCGTGACATCGACGCTTTTACCGGCAGGAACGTTCACCCGGCGTACCCGCGGTGCTTCCGGGCCATTGCGAAAGGTCACTTTGCACGCTGCCGGTACTTGCCCATAGTTGTTGAGGGTAATGGCCCCAATGTCGTAGGCCGTGTCATAGGCGGTGTAGTCGAGCTTGACCCCGGTCAGTTCCTTCTCCACATCGATGGGATAGGCCATGGCCCCGAGGGGCAGGCACATCAGTATTGCCGCACAACATTTCTTCATGGGCCGCTCTCCTTGCAAAGAGCGCAGCTTAGGACAACAGGAGCGAAAGATGAAAGCGCCGCGCGTAACCCTTGACCAGTGGCGAACCCTGCAAGCAGTGGTCGATCACGGCGGGTTTGCCCAGGCCGCCGAGGCACTGCACCGCTCGCAGTCCTCGGTCAGCTACACCGTGGCCCGCATGCAGGAACAACTGGGCGTGCCACTGCTGCGCATCGACGGCCGCAAGGCGGTGCTCACCGAGGCGGGCAACGTGCTGCTGCGCCGCTCGCGCCACCTGGTCAAGCAGGCCAGCCAGCTCGAAGACCTCGCCCACCACATGGAACAAGGCTGGGAAGCCGAGGTGCGCCTGGTGGTCGATGCCGCCTACCCCAGTGCCCGCCTGGTACGTGCCCTGGCGGCGTTCATGCCGCAAAGCCGCGGCTGCCGGGTGCGCCTGCGTGAAGAAGTGTTGTCTGGCGTAGAAGAAGTGATGCACGAAGGCATCGCCGACCTGGCCATCAGCAGCTACAGCATTGGCGGCTACCTGGGGGCCGAACTGAGCGCGGTGGAGTTCGTCGCCGTCGCCCACCCCGAGCACAGCCTGCACCGCCTGGGCCGGGAACTCACCTTCCAGGACCTGGAAAGCCAGTTGCAGGTGGTCATTCGCGACTCGGGCCGCGCACAGCCGCGCGATGTCGGCTGGCTGGGTGCCGAACAACGCTGGACCGTCGGCAGCCTGGGCACCGCCGCCACCTTTGTGAGCAGTGGCCTGGGCTTTGCCTGGCTGCCCCGGCACATGATCGAGCGCGAGCTGAGTGAAGGCGTGCTCAAACCGCTGCTGCTGGATCAGGGTGGCAGCCGTCACCCACTGTTCTACCTTTATTCGAGCAAAGAGAAGACCTTGGGCCCGGCCACGCAGATTCTCATCGACCTGCTGCGCAACTTCGACACCGCGCCACTGGACGTGCCCTTCGCAGCCCCCCCGCAAGCCTGAGAGGACCGCGCCCATGGCCTATTTCGAACACGAAGGATGCGCACTGCATTACGAGGAATATGGCCAGGGCGAACCCCTGGTGTTGCTGCACGGGCTGGGTTCCAGCTGCCAGGACTGGGAGCTGCAGGTCCCGGAGCTTAGCCGCCACTATCGGGTGATCCTCATGGACATCCGCGGCCACGGCCGCTCAGACAAGCCGCGTGACGGGTACCAGATCGCCACCTTCAGTGCCGACCTGCTGGCCCTGCTCGAACACCTGCACACAGGCCCCGTGCACTTCGTCGGCCTGTCCATGGGCGGCATGGTGGGCTTCCAGTTTGCCGTCGACCACCCGCAATGGCTGCGTAGCCTGTGCATCGTCAACAGTGCCCCCGAGGTCAAGCGCCGCACCCGCAGCGACTGGCTGTGGTGGCTCAAGCGCTGGGGCCTGGCACGCATCCTCAGTGTCGAAACCGTCGGCAAGGGCTTGGCGCAACGGCTGTTCCCCAAACCCCAGCAAGCTGACCTGCGGCAGAAGATGGCCCAGCGCTGGGCGCGCAACGACAAACGCGCCTACCTCAAAAGCTTCGACGCCATCGTCGACTGGGGCGTGCAGGAACGCATCGGGCAGATCCACTGTCCCACCCTGGTGATCGCCGCCGACCACGATTACACGCCGATACAACTGAAACAGCACTACGTAGCCCTGATGCCCAACGCCAGGCTGGTCGTCGTCGAAGATTCCCGGCACGCTACGCCCCTCGATCAACCCGAGGTCTTCAACCAGACCCTGCTGCAGTTCCTCGCAGCCGCTTCCACCTCTCAAGGATCTTTGAGCCCATGCTGAAAAAACTTCTTCTCACCGCCTGCTCGATGGCCTTAGCCACCAGCGTCATGGCCTCCGACAAGACCCCGCACGTTATGCTGGACACCAGCTTCGGCCAGGTCGAAATCGAACTGAACGCCGAGAAGGCACCGATCAGTACCAAGAACTTCCTGCAGTACGTCGACAGCGGCTTCTATAACAACACCATCTTCCACCGCGTGATCCCGGGCTTCATGGTCCAGGGCGGTGGCTTTACCGACCAGATGGCGCAAAAAGACACTAAGGATCCGATCAGGAACGAAGCCAGCAACGGCCTGCTGAATACTCGCGGCACCCTGTCGATGGCGCGTACCTCGGACCCGAACTCGGCCACCAGCCAGTTCTTCATCAACGTGGCCGACAACGACTTCCTCAACCCGGGGCGTGACCGTGGCTACGCCGTATTCGGCAAGGTGACCAAGGGCATGGAAGTGGTCGATCAGATCGTCAATTCACCGACTACCGTCAAAAAAGGCATGCGCGATGTACCGGCCGACCCGGTCTACATCAAGTCAGCCAAACGCATCGACTGACCGCAGGCTTCACAGGGACGTGAAACCGCCTGAGGGTCGGATGGAACAGGAGTGTCGCTACCCATGCTGTACCGCCGTTTCGAGCAACTGATCGACATTTTCCGCGACGCGCCTAGCGAGTCGCCCCCCAGCCAGGTATGGCCCTTTTACCTGTATTACCTGCGCCAGGTGTGGCCAAGCTTTTTAGCGCTGCTGGTGGTCGGCCTGTTCGCCTCGCTGATCGAAGTGGCGATGTTCAGCTACCTCAGCCGCATCATCGACCTGGCCCAAGGCACGCCGAATGCCAACTTCTTCAGTGAGCACAGCGGCGAACTGATCTGGATGCTGGTGGTGATCCTGCTGCTGCGGCCGTTGTTCTTCGGCCTGCACGACCTGCTGGTGCACCAGACCATCAATCCTGGCATGACCAGCATGATCCGCTGGCAAAACCACACTTACGTGCTCAAGCAGAGCCTGAACTTCTTCCAGAGCGACTTTGCCGGGCGTATTGCCCAGCGCATCATGCAGACCGGCAACTCGCTGCGTGACTCCGCCGTGCAGGCGGTGGACGCGCTGTGGCACGTGCTGATCTACGCCGTCACTTCACTGGTGCTGTTCGCCGAGGCCGACTGGCGCCTGATGCTGCCGCTGCTGGCCTGGATCGCCAGCTACATCGCCGCGCTGCTCTACTTCGTGCCACGGGTCAAGGAACGCTCGGTGATTTCCTCGGACGCCCGCTCCAAGCTGATGGGGCGTATCGTCGACGGCTACACCAACATCGCGACGTTGAAGCTGTTCGCCCATACCGACTACGAGCAGCAGTACGCGCGTGAAGCGATCCGCGAGCAAACCGAGAAAACCCAGTTGGCCTCGCGGGTAATCACCAGCATGGACGTGGTCATCACCACACTCAACGGCTTGCTGGTGGTCGCCACCACGGGCCTGGCGCTGTGGTTGTGGAGCCAGTCGCTGATTACTGTTGGCGCCATCGCCCTGGCCACCGGCCTGGTGATCCGCATCGTCAACATGTCGGGCTGGATCATGTGGGTGGTCAATGGCATCTTCGAGAACATCGGCATGGTCCAGGATGGCCTGCAGACCATCGCCCAGCCGGTTACCGTGACCGACCAGCCCAACGCGCCGCCGCTCAAGGTCAGCCGCGGTGCGGTGCATTTCGATGATGTCGACTTCCACTATGGCAAGGCTGCCAATGTGATCGAAGGGCTCGACCTGAACATACGCCCAGGCGAAAAAATCGGCTTGATCGGCCCGTCCGGGGCGGGCAAGTCGACCTTGGTCAACCTGCTGCTGCGCCTGTATGACGTGCAGGGCGGGCGCATCCTCATCGATGGCCAGAACATTGCCGAAGTCAGCCAGGCCAGCCTGCGCGCACAAATTGGCATGATCACCCAGGACACCTCCCTGCTGCACCGCTCGATCCGCGACAACCTGCTGTATGGCCGCCCCGACGCCAGCGAGGCGGAGTTGCACGAGGCGGTTCGTCGCGCCCGCGCCGACGAGTTCATTCCGCAGCTTTCAGACGCCCAGGGGCGCACCGGCTTCGATGCCCATGTAGGAGAGCGCGGGGTCAAGTTGTCGGGGGGTCAGCGCCAGCGCATCGCCATTGCCCGGGTACTGTTGAAGAATGCGCCGATCCTGATCATGGACGAAGCCACTTCGGCGCTGGATTCGGAGGTGGAGGCAGCCATCCAGGAAAGCCTGGAGACGCTGATGCAGGGCAAGACGGTGATCGCCATCGCCCACCGGCTTTCCACCATTGCCCGGATGGACCGGCTGGTGGTGCTGGACAAGGGGCGCATTGTCGAGAGCGGCAGCCATGCCGAGTTGCTGGAACAGCAAGGGCTGTATGCCCGGTTGTGGCACCACCAGACCGGGGGTTTTGTCGGAGTCGACTGAGTCCTGTACTGGCCCTATCGCCGGCAAGCCAGCTCCCACAAGGCCCCCACAGACTTCAAGGCCGGTGGTAATCCTGTGGGAGCTGGCTTGCCGGCGATAGGGCCAGTACAGGCAACACAAATCCCTCAGTCCCGACGATACGGCAACATCCCTCGCGCCTCCTCGGCATACCCCCTCACCCCTTCCCGCTCCTGCACCAGGAAGTCCTCCACCGCCCGCCGCAACCCCGGGTGCAGCAGGTAATGCCACGACCGTGTAATCACTGGCTCAAACCCACGTATCAACTTGTGCTCGCCCTGCGCCCCGGCATCGAAACGCTGGTAACCCTCGGCAATGGCAAAGTCCATACCTTGGTAGAAACACGTTTCGAAATGCAGCCGGTCGAATTCATCCAGGCAACCCCAGTAACGG
Source organism: Candidatus Pseudomonas phytovorans (assembly GCA_029202525.1). NCBI lineage: Bacteria > Pseudomonadati > Pseudomonadota > Gammaproteobacteria > Pseudomonadales > Pseudomonadaceae > Pseudomonas > Candidatus Pseudomonas phytovorans. Next base: position 2,048,070 of record CP119325.1, on the reverse strand, counting down.
CCAAACAGGCTGTCGCCCCCGACCAGGCTCAAGGCCATCGCCACATCACGCCCACCCTGCCGGGCCATTACCACACGCAGCGCCTCGGGCATGCGCTCGGCCAGCAGGCTGAAAAACTCACGGGTCAGGTAGGGCGCGCGGCGGCGCACCGCATAGGTATTGGCATAGCAGCGGTAGACGAAATCCCACTGCGCCTGGTCCAGTTCCCCACCGCGGTACCAACGGAACTCGATGCCCTGCCCGGCCACCTGCTCACGCTCTTTGCGCATCTGCTTACGCTTGCGCGAACTCAGGCTGTCGAGAAAATCCTGGAAGTCGCGATACCCACGGTTTTGCCAGTGAAACTGGCAACCCAGGCGTTCCATCCACCCTGGCAGGCCCGCCAACTGCGCGTCCAGCGCCGGGTCGGTAAAGTTGATATGCGCACCGGAAAGCCCGCCCTTGCCCAGATACTCCGGCAGGGCCTGCAGCATCAACAAACCGTCAGCCGGATCAGCCGCCAGCAGGCGTGGGCCGCTGACCGGGCTGAACGGCACAGCGCCGAGCAGCTTCGGGTAATAGGCGATACCCGCCCGCTCACACGCATCGGCCCAGCCATGATCGAACACATACTCGCCAAACGAGTGCCACTTGCGGTACGCCGGCAACAGTGCCCGTACCTGCCCGTCACGCTCCAGCACCAGGTGCTCGGCGGCCCAACCGGTGCTGCGCGTGACACTGCCACTGTCCTCCATGGCACTTAAAAATCCATGGCGCAGAAACGGTTGGCCAGCCGGTACCAAGGCATCCCAGGTGGCCGCCGGAAGATCACGCAAATGGGCAAGGCTGTGCAGGCTGGTCACGGTTTCGACTCGCTGTCTGAAGGCATTCAGTATCCCCAAGGAAGGCTCGCCACTCAAACGACGAATGTCGGGCAGATCCTTTCATTCTCAATTACTTAACAACAGTGCCACTAATTAGACATTAATCTGTCATTGGCCCCCGCAATACTTGCGCCTGTTTTCCGGAACCCCAGAACCTGTCTAGTCAGGCCCTTTCCGAAGACATGCCAACGCAGGGGCAGGCGCTAAGCCTCCCCCATTTTATTCAGTAGGGAGAACCTTATGCGTCTTGTTTCTACACTTACCGGAGTAAGCCTCACCGGCATGATGCTGGCCCTGAGTGCCCCGGCCAGTGCTGCTGTCGACGCCAAGCTGCTCGAAATGCTCCGCGCCAACGGCTCGATCAACCAGGCGCAGTACAGCGAACTGCAAGGCGACCTGGCAAAAGAAACCAAGGAAAAGGCCGACCAGAAAGCTCAGTCCGAACGTATGAGCTCCTTTGAACAAAAAGTGGCATGGGCCGCCAAGACCCAGATCAAGGGTGATGTGCGCCTGCGTTACGAAGACGTCAACGTCGACAACCCGATCTCCCGCAGTGGCAACCAGGACCGTGAGCGCGTGCGTGCCCGTGTCGGCTTCTACAGCGAGATCAACCCGCAGGTCGACGCCGGTGTGCGTGTGGCCACCGGTAGCAGCGCCGATGCCCGCTCGACCAACCAGAGCCTGGACAACTACTTCGAGAAGAAGTCGCTGTGGGTCGACCTGGCCTACCTCGACTGGCACCCGACTGCAGTGCCTAACCTGCACCTGATCGGCGGCAAGATGAACCAGCCATGGGTGAGCATGGGCGACATCATCTGGGACAGCGACATCAACCCGGAAGGCGTGGCGGCTACCTACAAGACCAACCTCGGCCCGGCCGAAGTGTTCGGCAGCATCGGCCACTACAACCTGAAGGACAACGTCGACGGCGACGGCGTACAGTTCAAGCACGACGCGCAGCTGTATGCGGCCCAGTTGGGTACCAAGTTCAACGCGGCTGACACCGTCAAGATCACCGTTGGCGGCAGCATCTACGGCTACGACAACGACAAGGCCTCGGCCGCCCTGCGTTCGCTGGGCAACACCACTGACGAGTTCAACCTGGTTGAAGGCTTCGGTCAGGTCGACTTCACCGGCTTCGCCATCCCATTGTCGGCTTACGGCCAGTTCGTCAAGAACACCGAAAGCACCGACGGCAAGGACAAGGCCTGGCTGGCTGGTGTGAAGAGCAAGATCGGTGCCTGGAGCCTGGACTACAACTACCGCGACGTACAGCGTAACGGTGTAGTCAGCCTGTTCACCGACTCTGACTTCGGTAACGGCTTCACCGGTTCCCGTGGCCACAAGTTCAAAGTGGGTTACGAAATCGACAAGAACTTCGCCCTCGGCGCGGCCTACCTGATGGCCAAGACCGACTACTCCAACCTGCCGAACAGCGATGCTGACGTAGACACCCTGCAGGTGGACCTGGAAGCCAAGTTCTAAGCGACACCCTCCTCTGCTTCATTCTGCAGCGGGAAATGCCGACCCCATCCGGCATTTTCCGCTTTTTTTTGCCTTGCAGAAATGCGCCGGCCCCTTCGCGGGCAAGCCCGCGAAGGGGCCGGTACAGGCGCCAAAAAACTCAACGCTTGCGCAGAATCACGCTACCAATCGAATACCCCGCACCAAACGAGCTCAACACGCCCAGCGAGCCCTTGGCCAAGTCATCCTGATACAGATGGAAGGCAATCACCGACCCCGCCGAACTGGTGTTGGCATAACGGTCGAGAATCACCGGCGCATCTTCCTCGGCCACTTCACGCCCAAGCAGCTTCTTGACGATCAGGTGGTTCATGCTGAGGTTGGCCTGGTGCAGCCAGAAACGCTTCACATCACTCGGTTGCAGGCCATTCTCCTGCAGGTGCTCACCGATCAGCTCGGCCACCTTGGGGCAGACTTCGCGGAATACTTTGCGACCTTCCTGGATGAACAGCTTGTCCGACGCGCCTTCGCCCTCTTCCGCCGCGCGGTTGAGGAAGCCGAAGTTGTTGCGGATATTGTTGGAGAATTCGGTCCACAGCTTGCTGCTGACGATGTCGAACTGATGTGCCGAGGTGGCCTGATCGGCTCGTTCGAGCAACACCGCCGTAGCGGCGTCACCAAAAATGAAGTGGCTGTCACGGTCACGGAAGTTCAGGTGGCCGGTGCACACCTCTGGGTTAACCATCAGCACCGCGCGCGCCTGGCCCAGGGCCACGCTGTTGGCGGCGGTCTGAATGCCGAAGGTGGCCGACGAGCAGGCCACGTTCATATCGAAGGCAAACCCCTGGATGCCCAACGCCTGCTGCACTTCGATGGCAATCGCCGGGTACGGGCGCTGCAGGTTGGAACAGGCAACGATCACCCCATCGACATCGGCCGCCGTGCGACCGGCACGCTCCAGGGCCTGGCGGGCGGCGGCCACGGCCATTTCGCAGAGCACCGACGGCTCGTCGTTGGAACGCTCCGGCAGGCGTGGTTTCATGCGCTGCGGATCGAGGATGCCGGCCTTGTCCATGACGAAGCGGCTCTTGATGCCCGAAGCCTTTTCGATGAACGCCGCGTCGGACACCGGCGCCGCTTCGACTTCACCGCGCTCGATGGCGGCGGCGTTATCCTGGTTGAACTGCTCCGACCACTCGTTGAAGGATTCCACCAGTTCTTCGTTGGAAATGCTCTGGGTCGGGGTGTACAGGCCGGTGCCGCTGATCACGACGTTATGCACGGTCGTTCCTCTGGTCAAAGGCCATCGCCACGGGGCGCTGGCTGGGAATATGACAGGCTAATGGCACTTTAGTACCAATTCCAGGGCGAGGGCTGCGCCCTCGTTCGCGGGCACGCCCGCTCCCACAGGTACAGCGCAGGCAGCGAACCTTGCTCATCACCTGTGGGAACGGGCGTGCCCGCGAAGGGCCGCAAAGCGGCCCCAAACTCACTGAAGTGTGCCACAAATCAAGGAAGTTAGCCTTCCACCTGGCTCCACTGTTTGCTCAATCTTTTGTCGGAAATCGGCACCTTGGTCCCCAGTTGCTGGGCAAACAGCGACACCCGGTATTCTTCCAGCCACCAACGGTACAACGTCAGTTGCTCATCACGCTTGCCCTCTTGGGCATGCTTGTCGGCACGGGCCTTGTACTGCGCCCAGAGGTTGCTCAGCTCGCCGCTCCATACCCGGTCCTTCTGCACCTGCGAACCCAGCTTCTCCAGGCGCAGCTCCACCGCCTTGAGGTAGCGTGGCAGCTCCTTGAACCAGGCCCCAGGCGTTTCGCGCACAAAGCCTGGATACACCAGGTTGGCCAACTGCTGCTTGATATCGTTCAGCGCCACCGCCTGGCTCAGGTCGATCTTGCCCTTGAAGCGCTTCTGCAGCCCATGCCACAGCTTCAGCACTTCCAGGGTCTGCCTTGCCAGGCGCTCGGCATGCTCGGCCCAGCCGCCACGCTTGCGTTCGGCCAACCCGGCCAGCGCCGCGCCATCGCGTGGCAGCGGCTGTTCGCCTTCAAGGATGCAGCTGTCCAGGCTGGCCAGCAGAATGTCCTCGACCAGCGCTTCGACCCGCCCAAGTTCGCGGTACAGCAGGCCCAACTCGGTCAGCCCTGGCAGCTTGCCACGCAGGAACTTGGCCGGTTCGGCCAACTGTTGCAACAGCAGGCGCTGCAAGGCGCGGCGGTGCTGGAACTCGGCCTCGGCCTGGGTCGAGAATCGCCCTTCGCGCACGGTACCGTTCTCGTCCACCAAGGCCGGATAAACCGTCATCGAGAGGCCGGCGATTTTCTGCTGAGTACTCTGTGCCACTTCGCTGAAGGCTTTGGCTTGTACCGGCTTTTCGGTGTCCGCACTGCGTGGTACGGCCAGCGCCGCCTGGCTGGCGGCGACAAAGCGGGCAGTCAGCTCTGCCAGGTCTCGGCCTTCACCCAGGAATTTGCCTTGGCCATCGACCACCTCGATGTTCATGCGCAAGTGGCCTTCGACCAGATTGACGGACTCGGCCCACGCCTCATCAGACACGCGCACACCGGTCATGCGCAACAGCTCCTGGCCCAGGGCCTGTGGCAATGCGCCCTGGCCAAAGGTCATGCGCGCCAGCGACGCCTTGACGAAGTCGGGCACCGGCACAAAGTTCTTGCGCAGGGCCTTGGGCAGGTTACGCACCAGCGCCACGCACTTGGCTTCGAGCAAGCCCGGCACCAGCCATTCCAGTCGTTCGCCCGGCAGGTTTGGCAACAGCGGTGCAGGAACGCGCACGGTCACGCCATCACGGGGGTGGCCCGGTTCGAAGTGGTAAGTCAGTGACAGGCGCAGCTCGCCCACCTGCAGGGTGTCGGGGTATTGCGCCGCAGTGACTTCGCTGGCCTCGCGGGCCAGCACGTCCTCTTCACGCATGATCAGCAGGTTGGCGTCCTTCTGGCTACCCATGCGGTACCAGGCATCGAAGGTCGCGGTCTGGTGAACCTCTTCGGGCAGGCGCGCTTCGTAAAACGCATACAGCGTCTCTTCATCGGCCAGGATATCGCGCCGACGCGCTTTGGCCTCCAGCTCATCGAGCTGCTCCAGCAGGCGCTTGTTGGCCGCCAGGCACTTGGCCCGGGACTGGATTTCGCCGCCCACCAGGCCTTCACGGATGAACAGCTCGCGTGAGGTGACCGGGTCGATCGGGCCGAAGTGCACCGGCCGGCGACCGACCAGAATCAGGCCGTACAGGGTGATCTGTTCAAAGGCCACCACCTGCCCGCGCTTCTTCTCCCAGTGCGGTTCGAAGTGGTTCTTCTTGACCAGGTGGCCAGCCAGCGGCTCGATCCAGTCAGGTTCGATCTTGGCGACCATGCGCGCGTATAGCTTGGTGGTTTCGACCAGCTCGGCAGCCATCACCCACTGCGGGCGCTTGCGCCCCAGGCCTGACGACGGGTGCACCCAGAAGCGCCGCTGACGGGCACCTTGGTAGTCGCCCTCTTCGGTCTTCTGGCCGATCTGGCTGAGCAGGCCGCTGAGGATGGCCTTGTGCATCTTCTGGTAGTCGGACGGTTCCTTGTTCACCGTCAGCTGCAGTTCACGGCAGATCAGTGCCAGCTGGCGATGGGCATCGCGCCACTCGCGCAGGCGCAGGTAGTTGAGGAAGTTCTTCCGGCACCAGCTGCGCAGCGGGTTGGCGGTCAGTGCCTGGCGCTGCTCTTCAAAGCCGCGCCACAGGTTGACCAGCGCAGCGAAATCGGAGTCCACATCCTTCCACTGCGCGTGCGCTTGGTCGGCTGCCTGCTGGCGCTCCGGCGGGCGTTCCCGCGGGTCCTGCACCGACAGCGCACTGGTAACGATCAGCACTTCCTGCAGGCTGCCCTGGCGGGCGCCCTCCAGCAACATGCGGCCCAGCCGCGGGTCGATCGGCAAACGCGCCAGCTGCCGGCCAAGCGGGGTCAGCTGGTTCTCGCGGTTGACCGCTGAAAGCTCCTGTAGCAAGTTGAAGCCGTCGCTGATGGCCTTGCCATCTGGCGGCTCGATGAACGGGAAAGCATCGATCGCGCCCAGGCGCAGGTGCAGCATCTGCAGGATCACTGCCGCCAGGTTGGTGCGCAGGATCTCTGGATCAGTAAACGCTGGTCGGCCGTTGAAATCCTCTTCGCTGTACAGGCGCACGCAGATGCCCGGTTCGACCCGGCCGCAACGGCCCTTACGCTGGTTGGCGCTGGCCTGCGACACAGCCTCGATCGGCAGGCGTTGGACCTTGGCGCGGTAGCTGTAGCGGCTGATACGCGCGGTGCCGGTATCGATCACATAGCGAATGCCAGGCACAGTCAGCGAGGTTTCCGCGACGTTGGTGGCCAGGATTACCCGGCGCCCAGTGTGCGACTGGAAGATGCGCTGCTGCTCGGCCGGTGACAGGCGTGCATACAGTGGCAGGATCTCGGTATGGCGCAATTGCGCCTTGCGCAGGATCTCGGCGGCATCGCGGATTTCCCGCTCGCCCGGCAGGAAGATCAGTACATCGCCTGGCCCCTTGCCCTCACTGCGTTCATGCTGCGCCAGCTCATCCAGGGTCGCGAGAATGGCCTGGTCGACGGTGAGGTCGTCCTCGATCTGGTTGCCTTCCTCGTCCTGCTCGCTGGTCAGCGGGCGATACCAGGTTTCCACCGGGAAGGTACGCCCGGATACCTCGATGATCGGCGCGCCGTCGAAGTGTTTGGAGAAGCGCTCCAGGTCGATGGTCGCCGACGTGATGATCAGCTTCAGCTCTGGCCGGCGGTGCAGCAGGGTCTTCAGGTAGCCGAGCAGGAAGTCGATGTTCAGGCTGCGTTCGTGGGCTTCGTCGACGATGATCGTGTCGTAGCGCTCGAGGAAGCGGTCGTGCTGGGTTTCGGCCAGCAGGATGCCATCGGTCATCAGCTTGACCAGGGTGTTCGCATCGCTCTGGTCTTCGAAACGCACCTGGTAGCCGACCAGCCCGCCCAGCGGCGTGCCCAGCTCTTCGGCAACCCGCGCCGCCACGCTGCGCGCGGCGATCCGGCGCGGCTGGGTATGGGCGATCAGGCCATGGCTGCCACGGCCCAGCTCCAGGCAGATTTTCGGCAACTGGGTGGTCTTGCCTGAACCGGTTTCACCGGCGATCACCAGCACTTGGTGTTCGGCCAGGGCCTTCTTGATTTCATCACGCTTGGCGGCGATCGGCAGGTTGTCGTCGTAGCGCACGGTCGGCACGCTCTGCTGGCGCGCGGTGACTTTGGCACAAGAGGCCTGGACCTTTTCCACCCACTGCGCCAGCTTCGCCTCGTCGGGGCGCTTGCGCAGTTCGTGCAATTGCCGGCGCAGGCGATGGCGGTCGGCGATCATGGCGTGGTCGAGGTTTTGCAGCAGTTTGTCGATGGCGTGGTCAGTCATGGGGCTTTTTAGTGATGCAGGTGAGCCTGCTTTTTCATGATCGGCATTCGGAAAGTCGGGCGATTGTCGCAGATTTGCGGATTCTCTGCTGCCTGTGCCGGCCTCTTCGCGGGTAAATCCGCTCCCACAGAGACCTCATAGGATTCAGCCCTGATGCAATTCTGTGGGAGCGGGTTTACCCGCGAAGAGGTCATCTGCAACGGCACAAATGTTTAGCCAAGTACGATGTAAAGGTTGCCATTCACTGCTTTAATCAACCTTATGCCGCATGTGAGTATCAAAGGCATGACTCCCGCCCAGCCCATTGCCCCACCGTCTTCCCGCCCTTCGCTTCCGAAGGCCCGGAGCCGTGCCGGGGAAAACCCGCTGGTGCACATCATCCTCGCCTTCTGGGCTTTGTGGCACTGCCGCCACGCGCGCCCACCAGACACTTCGCCCACGCCATTTTGACCAAACCCGGCCTGCGTCTGGCCGTTTGACTCAACTGGACCGCGCTATTTGCGCGAAAGTCCTGTGCGCCCGTGAGCGAAATCATCATGCACTTTGCACCTGTAGAGCAGGCTTCCCGTTTCCTGGCTGAAAACCCCGATATCGAGCTGTTCGAACTGTTCATCCTCGACGCCAATGGCGTACCGCGCGGCAAGCTGTTGCATCGCGAGGAACTGCTGGCCGTGTACCAGAGCGGCCGGCCGTTGCCCAGCACCATCCTCGGCCTGACCATGAACGGCGACGACGTGGAAAACTCCGGCCTGGTGTGGGACGTGGGCGATATCGACTGCCGCGCCTACCCGCTTGAAGGCAGCCTGGTACGCCTGCCGTGGCGCCGGGTGCCAACCGCCGCCGTGCAGGTCAGCATGCACCCGAGCGAAGGCCTGCCAGCCAGCATCGCCGACCCGCGCCACGTTCTGCTGCGCACTATCGAGGCACTGAAGGCCGACGGCTACCACCCGGTGATGGCCTGCGAACTGGAGTTCTACCTGCTCGACCAGAAGCGTGACGCCCAGGGCCGCCCGCAACCGGCACTGGACAATGATGGTGGCCGCCCGCGTAGCACCCAGGTCTATGGCCTGCGTGAACTGGAGCAGATCGAGCCATTCCTGGCCGACCTGTACGCCGCCTGCAAGGCCCAAGGTATTCCGGCGCGTACGGCAATTTCCGAATACGCTCCCGGCCAGGTTGAAATCACCCTCGAACACGGCGATGCCCTGCAGGCGATGGATCAGGCCGTGCGCTACAAACGCCTGGTGAAAGGCGTGGCCCACGCCCACGGCATGCAAGCCTGCTTCATGGCCAAGCCGTTCGCGCAACAGGCCGGAACGGGCATGCACATGCACCTGAGCCTGGCCGACAGCGCTGGCAACAACCTGTTCGCCAGTGAAGACAAAGCCGGCACCCCGCTGCTGCGCCAAGCGGTGGCTGGCATGCTGCGCCACCTGCGCGAATCGCTGTTGCTGTTCTGTCCCAACGCCAACTCGTTCCGCCGCTTCCAGGCCAACAGCTATGCACCCCTGGCGCCCACCTGGGGCGTCGACAACCGCACCGTGAGCCTGCGCGTGCCAGGCGGCCCGGCCAACAGCCGGCATGTGGAACACCGCATTTGCGGCGCCGACGCCAACCCCTACCTGGCTGCGGCGGCAATACTTGCCGCCAGCCACCGTGGCATCCGCGAACAACTGGATCCAGGTGCACCGGTGGAAGGCAACGGCTATGCCCAGGCCACCGAACACCTGCCCACCGACTGGCTGACCGCCCTCGACGCCCTGCAGCATTCGCATTGGGCCCGCGAAGCATTGGGCGAGGACTTCCTAGGCGTGTACCTGAAGGTCAAACGCGCCGAGTACCGCCAGTTCATGGCCGAAGTCAGCGAGCAGGACTGGCGCTGGTACCTGCACCAGGCCTGAGCCCCTACATAACAAGGAACACCCATGAACGCAGCATTGAACAAAGGCCCGGCGCAGCGTGCGCCGTCCTACTACAGCGCCACCCTCAACGACCACACCGAGTACCCGCAGCTCAGAGGCACGGTGCAGGTGGATGTGGCGATCATCGGCGGGGGCTTCACCGGCGTGGCCACGGCAGTGGAACTGGCCGAACGCGGCCTGAAGGTCGCCATCGTCGAAACCAACCGCATCGGCTGGGGCGCCAGCGGCCGTAATGGTGGCCAGGTCACCGGCAGCCTGTCGGGCGACGAGGCCATGCGCACGCAGATGCGCAACCACCTGGGCGCCGAGGTCGACGACTTCATCTGGCACCTGCGCTGGCGCGGGCACCAGGTGATCGAACAGCGCGTGGCGCGCTATGGCATCGACTGTGACCTCAAGCACGGCCACCTGCATGCGGCAATGAAACCCTCGCACATGAACGAGCTGCGCGCATTCGAGGCCGAGGCCCGCCGCCGGGGCATGGGCGAGCAGGTGCAGTTGCTCGACCGCGCTGCAGTGGCCGAGCACCTGCAAAGCCCGCTGTATCTAGGCGCGTTGAAGAACCTGCGCAACCTGCACCTGCACCCGCTCAACCTGTGCCTGGGTGAGGCCCGCGCTGCCCATAGCCTGGGCGCACTGATTTTCGAGAACTCCGAGGTGCTGGACATCGTCCACGGCCCACGCCCGGCAGTGGTCACTGCCCACGGCCGGGTCGAGGCACGCCAGGTGATGCTGGCCGGCGATGTGTATCACAAACTGGAAAAACGCCAGCTCAAGGGCAAGATCTTCCCGGCCATGGGTGGCATTGTCACCACCGCGCCGCTGGGTGACCTGGCCGAGCAGATCAACCCGCAGGACCTGGCGGTATACGACTGCCGGTTCGTGCTCGACTATTACCGCCTCACTGCCGACAAGCGCCTGCTGTTCGGCGGCGGCGCCAACTATTCCGGCCGTGACTCACGGGATATCGAAAGTGAGCTGCGCCCGTGCATCGAACGCACCTTCCCGGCATTGAAAGGCGTGCCGATCGAGTTCCAGTGGAGCTGCGCCATGGGCATCGTGGTCAACCGCATTCCGCAGCTGGGCAAGCTGTCGGACAACGTCTGGTACTGCCAGGGTTATTCGGGGCACGGCATTGCCACCAGCCACATCATGGGCGAGATCATGGCCGAGGCGCTGACCGGGACGCTGGAGAAGTTCGACACCTTTGCCCAGTGCAAGCATGTGCGGGTGCCGATGGGCGACTTGCTGGGGAACCCGCTGCTGGCGGCGGGGATGTGGTATTACCAGATGCTTGAGAAACTGCGCTGATTTCACTGGCCTTTTCGCGGGTAAACCCGCTCCCACAGGATTTGCACAACCTTTGAGAGTTGCACAGAACCTGTGGGAGCGGGTTTACCCGCGAAGAGGCCAGTAAAGCCAGCCGAGATTCAGAAGGTCAGGCGATCTTCTTCAGGCCCTGCTTTTTCAGCTCTTCATCACGCAGTTCGCGACGCAGGATCTTGCCCACATTGGTGGTCGGCAGCACGTCACGGAACTCGATCAGGCGCGGGACCTTGTAGCCGGTAACGTTGGCACGCATGTGCTCCATCACCTGCTCTTTGGTCACGGTCATGCCGGGCTTGACCACGATGAACACCTTGATCACTTCACCCGACTTCTCGTCCGGTACGCCGATGGCCGCGCACTGCAACACGCCCGGCAAGGCCGCCAGCACGTCTTCCAGCTCGTTGGGGTACACGTTGAAGCCCGAGACCAGGATCATGTCCTTCTTGCGGTCGACAATGCGCATGTAACCGTCCGCCTGGATCAGCGCGATATCGCCGGTCTTCAGCCAGCCTTCGCTGTCGAGGATCTCGGCGGTGGCGTCTTCGCGCTGCCAGTAGCCCTTCATCACTTGCGGGCCCTTGACGCACAGCTCGCCCACTTCGCCAAGCGGTAGCTCGTTGCCGGCATCATCGATGATCTTGCACAGGGTCGATGGCACCGGAATGCCGATGGTGCCCACCTGGTTCGCTTCTGCCGGGTTGACCGCCGCCACAGGACTGGTCTCGGTCATGCCATAGCCTTCGCAGATGGCGCAGCCGGTAACGGCCTTCCAGCGCTCGGCCACGCTCAGTTGCAGGGCCATGCCGCCCGACAGGGTGATTTTCAGCGCCGAGAAGTCCAGGGCACGGAACGCCTCGTTGTTGCACAGGGCAACAAACAGGGTATTGAGGCCGACGAAGCCGCTGAACTTCCACTTGCCCAGTTCCTTGACCATGGCCGGCAGGTCACGGGGGTTGCTGATCAGTACGTTGTGGTTGCCGATCAGCATCATGGCCATGCAATGGAAGGTAAAGGCATAGATGTGGTACAGCGGCAGCGGAGTAATCAGGATTTCGCAGCCTTCGTGCAGGTTCGAGCCCATCAGCGCCCGGCACTGCAGCATGTTGGCCACCAGGTTGCGGTGGGTCAGCATCGCGCCTTTGGCCACGCCGGTGGTGCCGCCGGTGTACTGCAGCACGGCCACGTCGTTGGCCTGCGGGTTGGCCTCGGTCACCGGCTGGCCCTTGCCCAGGGCCAGGGCGTCATTGAAGCGCACGGCGCGCGGCAGGTTGTAGGCCGGCACCATCTTTTTCACATACTTGATCACACTGTTGATCAGCAGGCGCTTGAGCGGCGGCAGCAGGTCGGCCACTTCGGTGACGATAACGTGCTTGACCTGGGTCTTGGGCACCACCTTCTCGGCCAGGTGGGCCATGTTGGCCAGGCACACCAGGGCCTTGGCCCCGGAGTCGTTGAACTGGTGTTCCATCTCCCGCACGGTGTACAGCGGGTTGGTGTTGACCACAATCAGCCCGGCACGCATGGCACCGAAAACCGCGACCGGGTATTGCATGACGTTGGGCAATTGCACGGCAATGCGGTCACCGGGCTTGAGGTCGGTATGCTGCTGCAGCCAGGCGGCAAATGCCCCGGACAGCGCATACAGCTCGCCATAAGTGATAGTCTTGCCCAGGTTGCTAAAGGCCGGTTTGTCGGCAAAGCGTTGGCAGGATTGCTTGAGTACCGCCTGGATATTGGGGAATTCGTCAGGATTGATTTCCGCCGTGACCCCGGCTGGGTACTTATCCTTCCAAAAATTTTCGATCATGGAAGCCCACTCCTTCAGCAACAGCGAAGTTCGATTGGCGCGTCGATGCGCTTATTATTGATATGCGATGCCGGTTCGTTGCAAACCGGATCATCTGAATGCGGGCCGAGCGTAACAGCTTTGAATGGGGTCGCCTAGAGGCCAGAACAGGCTTGGCGGTCACAAAAATGACTCAATGAACAATACAAGTCATTTTTAGAGTAATTATCCAAAATGTCGCAGATTGGGCTGTAATTGGCCTGCCAGACCGGTTCAGAGGCATTCGCGGGTGAACCCGCTCCGACAGGATCACCACAATGTCCGATGTTGTGGTGATCCTGTGGGAGCGGGTTCACCCGCGAAGAAACCAATCCGGTATCAGGCTATATCACGCAGCTCCCGCCGCAGGATCTTGCCCACCGGCGTCATCGGCAACGACTCGCGCAGCACGATGTGCTTGGGCACCTTGTAGCCGGTGAAGTTGGCCTTGCAGTAAGCCTTGAGTTCTTCAACACTCAGCCCGTCGCGCGGCACCACAAACAGCTTCACCGCCTCGCCGGAGCGCTCGTCCGGCACGCCGATGGCTGCACAGTTGGCGACCTTGGGGTGGCCCATCACCACGTCCTCGATCTCGTTGGGGTACACATTGAAACCCGAGACGATGATCATGTCCTTCTTGCGATCGACGATCCGGGTGAAGCCGTCCGGGTCGATGATGGCGATATCACCGGTCTTGAACCAACCGTCTGCATCCAGGGCCTGGGTCGTGGCCTCGGGCTGCTGCCAGTAACCCTTCATCACCTGCGGCCCCTTGATGCACAGCTCGCCCCGCTCGCCCAACGGCAATTCGTTGCCGTCATCGTCGATCACCTTGAATGCGGTACCCGCCACCGGGATGCCCACCGTACCCAGGCGCGCCAGATGGCCATAGGGATTGGTGCTGGCCACCGGCGAGGTTTCAGTCAAGCCATAGCCTTCGACAATGCGGCACCCGGTAAGGGCTTCCCAGCGTTCGGCGGTGGCCTTGACCAGCGCCGTGCCACCCGAGTTGGTCACCTTCAGGGCCGAGAAATCCAGTTGGCGGAAACCCGGATGGTCCATCAACGCAACAAACAGGGTGTTCAGCCCCAGTAGCGCGGAGAAACGCCACTTGCCCAGCTCCTTGATGAAACCGGAGATGTCCCGTGGGTTGGTGATCAGGACGTTGTGGTTGCCGGTGACCATCATGCACATGCAGTTCGCGGTAAAGGCATAGATGTGGTACAGCGGCAGGGGCGCGATCATCACCTCCTGGCCGTCCTTGAGCAGCTTCTGCCCGTCGGGGCCATGCTGCGAAAAACAGGCCAGCACCTGCAACATGTTGGCGACCAGGTTGCCATGGGTGAGCATGGCGCCCTTGGCCAGGCCGGTGGTACCGCCGGTGTACTGCAGCACGGCAATGTCGTCCAGGCTCAACGGCACCGGCTTGGGCGACTGCTCGCGGCCCTGGCGCAGCACCTGCTTGAACGATATCGCCTGGGGCAGCTGATAAGCCGGCACCATCTTCTTGAGCTTGTCGACCACCGTGTTGATCAGCCAGCCCTTGGCGGCGGGCAACAGGTCGCCCATCTTCGCCTCGATCAGGTACTCGATGCCGGTATCGGGCAGCACCTCCTGTACACGCTTGCCGAACATGTTCAGGTACACCAGCGCACGTGCGCCACTGTCCTTGAACTGATGGCGCATTTCCCGCTCGGTGTACAGCGGGTTGGTGTTGACCACGATCAGGCCGGCACGCATGGCACCGAACACGGCGATCGGGTATTGCAGCACGTTGGGCATCTGCACGGCGATGCGGTCGCCGGGTTTGAGGTCGGTGTGCTGCTGTAACCAGGCAGCGAAGGCTGCCGAGTGGCGCTCCAGCTCTGCGTAAGTGAGGGTTACGCCAAGGTTGCTGAACGCCGGGCGGTCGGCAAAGCGCTTGCAGGAGCGCTCGAACACCTCGACGACCGAGGCGTAGGCATTGATGTCGATGATGGAAGGCACGCCCGCCGGGCGCTTGTCATTCCAGAAGTCGGCTTGCATTTATTATTGTTCCTCTGCCTGGACCTGCACTGCGTCCTTTAGTCCTTTACCTGATCGCCTGCTGGCAAAAAGGCGTTGATCCGACGTTAGCAGGTAAGCCCGAGGCGGCATATACGCCAAGTGCCGCCATTAACATTGTGAATCTTATTTGTGCCCTTCCTGCAATCCGCCCGGTTGTGCATACACTGTTCGGGTAACTGTGCGCACAAGGACCCGCCATGCCCCACGACGCCTTTTGGCTGCCCGCCAGCGAGCACTGCAGCCTGCACGTGCACCAATGGCTGCCGGCCACACCGGTAAAAGCCGTGGTGTTGCTGGCCCATGGCATGGCCGAGCATGCCGGGCGCTACCAGCGCCTGGGGCACGCACTGAGCGAGGCCGGCTTTGCCCTGTTCGCTGCCGACCAGCGCGGCCACGGCCGCACCGCCGAACGGGGCAGCCTCGGCCTGTTCGCCCGCCATCATGGCTGGAATGCCGTAGTCAACGACCTCGGTCTGCTGGCCCAGCACATCGGCCAGCAGTACCCGTGCACACCGCTGTTTCTGTTCGGCCACAGCATGGGCAGCTATATCGCCCAGGCCTACCTGCTGCACCACAGCGCCAGCCTGCACGGGGCGATTCTCAGTGGTTCCAACTACCAACCGGCGGCGCTGTACCGCGTGGCGCGGCTGATTGCCCGGCTGGAGAGCTGGCGCCAGGGGCCGCAGGGCAAGAGTGCGCTGATCGAATGGTTGTCGTTCGGGTCATTCAACAAAGCCTTCAAGCCCAACCGCACGGCGTTCGACTGGCTCAGCCGCGACCCCACCGAGGTCGACCTGTACGTCAACGACCCCTTGTGCGGCTTTCGCTGCAGCAACCAACTGTGGCTCGACCTGCTGCAAGGCTTGGCGCAGATCAGCCAGCCGAGTAACCTCGCGCAGATCGATCCGAACCTGCCCATGCTGGTGATCGGCGGTGAATGTGATCCGGTCAGTGCCGGCAAGCGTCTCACCCATCTGGCCGACGCCCTGCGCGCGACCGGCAATAGACATGTACAGCTGCGCGTCTATCCTGAGGCGCGGCATGAAGTACTCAACGAAACCAACCGTGACGAGGTCACCGCCGATATTCTCGGCTGGCTTGAACAGGCGCTGGCCCTTGGCCGCCCTGTGCGCAGTGAATGATAGCCGCCCTCGCCCGACGCTTAAGGAAGCACCGATGTCCCAGGTCACCAACACGCCTTACGAAGCCCTCGAAGTTGGCCAGACGGCCGAGTACAAGAAGTCCGTTGAAGAACGCGACATCCAGCTGTTCGCTGCGATGTCCGGTGACCACAACCCGGTTCACCTGGATGCCGAGTTCGCCGCCAAGAGCATGTTCCGCGAGCGTATTGCCCATGGCATGTTCAGCGGCGCGCTGATCAGTGCAGCCGTGGCCTGCACCCTGCCAGGCCCAGGCACCATTTACCTGGGCCAGCAGATGAGCTTCCAGAAGCCGGTAAAAATTGGCGACACCCTGACCGTGCGCCTGGAAATCCTCGAGAAGCTGCCCAAGTTCAAGGTGCGGATCGCCACCAATGTGTACAACCAGAACGATGAGCTGGTCGTTCAGGGTGAAGCCGAGATCCTGGCGCCGCGCAAGCAGCAGACCGTCGAACTGGTGTCGCCGCCGAATTTTGTGGCTAGCTGAAGATTGATGTAGCCAGTGCCGGCCTCTTCGCGGGCATGCCCGCTCCCACAGGGACCTCACAGGATTCAGCCCTGAAGCAATCCTGTGGGAGCGGGCGTGCCCGCGAAGAGGCCGGCACTGCAAACATCATTCGGTGACCTGTAACCGCCGCTCGATATGCCTGCGCTCCGGCGCCTGTCGGGTCAGCGCCAACGCCTGTTGCCAGGCCGCACGCGCCTCCTCCACCTGCCCCAGCTGATAATGCAACTCGCCCCGCGCCGCGTGCGCCAAGTGATAATCCAGCAGTTCACCGCGCGCCAGAATCCCCTCGACGGCCCGCAAGCCAGCCTCCGGCCCGTCCCGCTTCGCAAGCGCCACCGCCCGGTTCAGCTCCACCACCGCTGACGGCCAATGCCGCTGCAACACGTCATACAGCCCGACAATCTGCGCCCAGTCCGTTTCTTCAGCCGTTGCTGCTTCAGCGTGCACCGCGGCTATCGCCGCCTGCACGGTATAGGCTCCAAACGCCCGGCTTTGCAGGGCCTGGCGCACCAGCACGCAGCCTTCGTCAATCCGTTGCCGGTCCCACTGGCGGCGGTCTTGCTGTTCCAACACCACAAGGTTGCCTTGGGCATCGGTGCGCGCTTGCTGTCGGGACGCCTGCAGCAGCATCAGCGCCAGCAGGCCGACCGCTTCCGGGTCAGGCAGCAGCTGCACCAGCAACCGCGCCAGGCGGATGGCTTCATCGCTCAGCGCTTGCTGCAGCAGCGCCTCGCCCGATGACGCCGAATAGCCTTCGTTGAACACCAGATAGATCACCCGCAACACACTTTCCAGGCGCTCGGGCAGTTCGTTCAGTTCCGGTACCTGGTACGGGATGCCGGCATCGCGGATCTTGGCTTTGGCGCGGACGATACGCTGGGCGATGGTGGCGGGGCTTTGCAGGAAGGCGCGAGCGATTTGCTCGGTGGTCAGGTCGCAGACTTCGCGCAGCGTTAGCGGCACCTGGGCATCGGCCGAGAGTGCCGGGTGGCAGCAGGTAAAAATCAGCCTCAAGCGGTCATCCGCCAGCAGCTCTTCTTCGCTGGGGTCCTGTGCCTGGCTGTCGAGCAGCATACTCAGGTCTGCCTGGGAACGGTCGAAACGGGCGCGTCGGCGCAGCGCATCGATGGCCTTGAAGCGCCCGGTGGAAACCAGCCACGCCCGTGGGTTATCGGGGATGCCGTCGCGCTGCCAGCGCTCGACGGCGATGAAGAAGGCATCATGCATGGCCTCCTCGGCCAGGTCGAAGTCACCCAGCAGGCGGATCAACGTCGCCAATATACGTCGCGACTCCCGCCGGTACACCGCCTCGACTTCGGCGCGCACTTGCGCCAGTGCCGTCATCAGTCGGGCATCCGCTGGGTCACCACCTCCACCAGGCGGTCCAGGCTTTCTCCCCAGCCTTGGTAGAAGCCCATTTCTTCATGGGCGCGGCAGTCAGCGGCATTCCAGTGCCAGGCGCGGGCGGTGTAGCGGGTTTTGCCCTGCTCGTCGTCAAAGCTGATCACGGCGGTCATAAAAGCCTTGTCCGACGGTACCCAACCGGGGCCAAAGGCATCGGTGAATACCAGGCGGCGCGGCGCGGCAATTTCCAGAAATACGCCCTGGGTCGGGTATTCGCTGCCGTCCGGAGCCCGCATCAGGGTGCGAAAGACACCGCCGGTCCACAACTGCATCTCGCACTCCGGGGTGGTCATGCCGTGCGGCCCCCACCACTGCATCAGCCACTGGGGCTCGGTCCAGGCACGAAACACTCTCGCTGGTGGTGCGTCGATCAGCCGGCTGATAGCCAACTCGTGTTGCGCTTGCGCGGGGTGTGCAAGGCTCATGCTGAGGGTTCTCCGTAGCTGTCAGGGTTGCAGTTCGCGTACCGGTCGCACCTCGACACTGCCGACCCGTGCCGCCGGGATGCCCTTGGCGATGTTCAGCGCTTCGTTCAGGTCGCGTGCCTCCACCAGGTAAAAGCCGGCGAGTTGCTCCTTGGTTTCGGCAAACGGGCCGTCGGTCAGGCTCATGTGCCCGTTTCGCACGCGCACCGTGGTGGCGGTCTGAACAGGCTTGAGCGCCTCGGCCGCCAGCATTCGCCCCGTGCCATGCACGGCTTCGGCGTAGGCCATGCACTCGGCGTCTTCCGGGCTGTCGGGCAGGCTGTGCAACAGCCCCTCGTCACAATAGACCAGGCACAGGTATTTCATGGTCGCCTCCAGGGCATCGGCAAAGTGCGTTTGGCGATAACGGCTCAGGGCTTGAGATCGAACAGGGCTTTTTGCGTTTCCATGTCGAAGGGTGCCGACCAGTGTTCGTGGACGACCTGCCACTGGCCACCTTGACGACGATAGCCCACGGTGGCGCGCATGAAGCCACACTGGCTTTCGTCGTCGCCCGGCCCGCAACGGTTCAGCCAGTGCGCCAAGGCCAGATCGCCAGTGGTGTGCACGGTGAGTTCGGCCAGTTCAAAGACCATGGGCCCGGTACACATGCCCATGCACATTTCCCAGTGCGCCGTGTAGGCGGCTTTGCCTTTGAATTGCAGGGCCTGGATGGCATCGAAGGCCACGATATCTTCGGCATACGGGGCGGTGATGTTGGGGATGTCGCGATCGCGCACGGCCTGCATCCAGCGCTCGATCAGTTGGCGGATCTCGGTTTCGGCGGTGCTACTCATCGGGGGTTCCTCCGACAGGACATAGGGTTTTGGCACGGCGTGCAGCGTGCCTTCATCTATGGTCGAACGGGAATCGGAGGAATCGACAGGTGTTGGAAGTTATTTTGAGTTGATGGTGCTCTTGAGAGATTGCATCAGGGCTACCAAGTGCACGCCTTCGGTACTTTGGCGCCTGTGACACCGAGCGCCGCGCGGGCGGCGCTCGATCTTACAGCCCATGAAAGTGCCGTGGCAGGCACTAGAAAGCCCGCGCTTTCTATCGATCAACCCTGCTGGCAACCCTCACCCATGGCCCGGTACTGGATGGTGTGCACCTGGCCCTGGTGGTCTTCATAGGTCATGGTCGCAGGTACCACTTCGCAGACATTGGGGATGGTCGACAGGTTGATCACCCGTTTGATGTCCAGGTTCATGGTGTAGTCGTACTGCTGGGCCACAGGCTCGTTGGAGACAGGTTTGGCCTCGTCGGCGAGGGCGAACGAGGACATACCGACCAATGCAAGAATCAGTAATGGTTTCATGTGGGTTTGCCTTTTGAGCATTCAAGCTGATCGATTGACTTCTATTGCCGTAACCGGCGCGGAGAAGTTGCCATCTACGGTGAAGATGGCACGAAGTACCGATCCCGCTTCTTACTGCCAGGGGGGATGTGTAAAAGTCTACTCCCGGCTGGCAATAGTTGAACCCTTTGCTCGGATATTCACACTTGCCGAATTTGCAACAATCTGCGTCAAATTGGCCGCAACCTCTCAGGCCAGAGCCTTTGGCCAGCTTTCAGGGAAGCACCTGCCATTTCATTAAAAAATATTCACTGCTTGACACTCTCGGCCACAGAGCGCCGGCTGCTGGACCACTTTTACCGCCAACACGCCTCGCGCATGCGTGCTGCAAGCGACGCTGAACTGTGGGTGGCGCGCGCGCCAGGCATCGTTGCAGGTTTGAGCCTGAGTGCGGTGGGCCAAGGCTTATGGCTGACGGGGCTGTTCGTCGACCCGCAACAGCGCGGCCAAGGGGTGGCCGGGCGGTTGATCGAAGCGGCACTGGAGCAGGCACGCGGGCCGACATGGCTGTTCTGCCACCCGGACCTGGCGCCGTTCTATCAGCGCCTGGGGTTTCACCTGGCCGGGCGACTGCCCGAAACCCTGGCCAGCCGGCTGCAGCGCTACCAGCGCAGCAAATGCCTGGTAGCCCTGCAGCGGGGTCAGTCGTCGCTGACCTCAAGCCCGGGGAACAGCACGTCGGTGTAGCCGAACCTGGCAAAGTCCTGGATACGTGACGGATACAGCCGGCCGATCAAGTGGTCGCACTCGTGCTGCACCACCCGGGCATGGAAACCGTCGGCAAAACGGTTGATCGGGTTGCCTTGGGGGTCGACCCCTTCGTAGCAGATATGCTTGAAGCGTGGCACCACACCCCGCAGGCCCGGCACCGACAGGCAACCTTCCCAGCCGTCCTCCACTTCGGTGGACGTCGGCGTGATGACCGGGTTGATCAAAATGGTTTGCGGCACCGCTTCGGCATCCGGGTAGCGCTCGCTGCGCTCGAAACCGAAAATCACCAACTGCAGGTCGATACCAATCTGTGGGGCAGCAAGACCTACGCCGCCTACATGGCGCATGGTTTCGAACATGTCATCGATCAGCTGCTGCAGTTCGACGGTGCCAAGCATGTGCTCGGGCACTGGCGGGGCGATGCGCAGAAGGCGTTCGTCGCCCATCTTCAGGATGTCACGGATCATCTGGGGTTTGGCTCAGAAGGTTGGGGCTGGCTAGGTTGCGGGTGTTCATGGCCCAGCACGGTGATGGTTTCCGGGGCCTTGTGCCCTTCGAAATCCTTCTCACCCGGGTTCTTGCCCTCGCTCGACATGTGCTCGATCACCGCGTTCATCTCCGCGCCCAGCAGCAACACGGCAGCGGAAATATAGAAATACAGCAAGAGCACGATGATTGCACCAATGCTGCCGTACATGGCGTTGTAGTCGGCAAAGGTTTTCACGTAGTAGGCAAAGCCCAGTGAAGCCACGATCCACACCACCACCGCCAGCACCGAGCCGGGCGTGATGAATCGAAACTTCTGTTTCACGTCCGGCATCACGTAGTAGATCAGGGCCACCGCCACCATCAGCAGCATGATGATCACCGGCCAACGCAGGATGGTCCAAAGTGTGACGATGAACTCCTGCATGCCGATCTGGGCGGCGATCCATTCCATCACTTGCGGGCCCAGTACCATCAGTGCTGCGGCGGCCAGCAGCATGCCGGCCAGGCCGACGGTGTAGAAAATGGAAAGCGGAACGCGCTTCCATACCGGACGGCCTTCGGGCACATCGTAAGCGGCGTTCATCGCGCTCATCATCAGGCGCACGCCGGCCGAGGCGGTCCATAGGGCGATCACGATACCCACCGACAACAGCCCGCCTTTGGACTGCTGTAACTGGTCGATCACCGGGTTGACCTGTTCCAGGGCCTGGGGTGGCAATACCAGTTCCGATTGCAGGCGCAGCCACGAAAAGAAGTCGGGCAAATGCAGGAAACCAATCAGGGCAATGAGGAACAGCAGGAAAGGGAACAACGAGAACAGCGCCTGGTAAGCCAGCGCGGAGGCATAGGTGGACATCTCGTCATCAAGAAATTCCTTGATGGTGCGCACCAGTACGCGGTGCAAGGGCAGGCCCTGCAGGGCGGGAAAAATCATAGCGTCTCCTTTCGCCGCTCGATCGATTCAACAGACAAGTCTAATAGACCGCGCCGTTGCTGTGCTGCTCCCGGCCATATTCGGAGAATTTGCTTACAACAGTGCCGGCCCCTTCGCGGGTGAACCCGCTCCCACAGAGACCGCGCAAGCTTCGAATGCTGCGCAGTACCTGTGGGAGCGGGTTCACCCGCGAAGAGGCCGACACAGGCCACCTCAAATCAAGGCTTCTTCACTGCATCCTTCACATTGCCCTTGATCTGCTGCGCCTCGCCTTTAAGCTCCTGGGCCTTGCCCTCTGCCCGCAGCTTGTCGTTGTCGGTCACCTTGCCAACACCCTGTTTCACGTTGCCGATTGCTTCGTTGGCCAGACCTTTCGCTTTGTCTTTAGTACCGCTCATGGCAAAACTCCTGCAAATGGAGACACGTGAACCGTGTCGACAGAAGGTGGACTCACCACCCTCGCCCGGAGTTTCACTGGATTTTGCAGGCAGAAGCCCAGCGGTAAAAAACACGGGCGGATACTTCACCCCATCGCCCCAGCAACTTTAGGCAGCCTATGCGATCCCCGTAAGCGCTGTAGAGGTCTGACTAAACTGACTGCTTGATTGAATCAACCCCCTCGATTCCTCGGGCTGGATTGTGCCCCTGTGGAAGCGGATACCGCGAAAGGGCCGGCACAGGCGCTGTAACTCACAAACCTTGCCCCGCCCGGTGCCACCCCTCACAATGCAGGCCTTCATAGCGTCAACCCGCAGGAACCTGCATGAAACTCGACAAACCCGCCGCCATCGCCCGGCGCAACGAAGCACTGGCCAAGCCGGTGCTGACCAGCAGCAACACGCTGTTCGCCATCCTGGACAACAAACGCAACCTGTGGTGGTTCGAAGTGCCCGTGGCACTGCTGGGCAAGGGCCAGGCCGACTGGGTCAACCTGCTGCTGCACACGCCGGAAAGCGACGAACTGCAGCACCTGAAGGTGCCCACCAACTTCCTCAAGGCTCACCTGGAGCAAATGGAAGTGCGCAAGCCCGGCAAGCGCCGCTCGACCATCAGCCTGGCCCTCAGCGCCGACCGCGACTCGCTGCTGCGCGACACCCGTCCGGGCGGCGAGCAGCTGGACTTCCGCAACTTCGTGCAGGCGTAAGGCGGTCAGGCCTTTTCAATACGATCGTCATGGATGACGATCAGGCCCTGCTTGAACAATGCGCCAATGGCCTTCTTGAAATTGCCCTTGCTGACGTTGAACAGCTTGCTGATCAGCTCCGGGTCGCTTTTGTCGCACACGCCCAACACCCCGCCTTCAGCCTCCAGGCGCGCCATGATCTGCTCTTGCAGGCTGTCGGCCAGGGCCGCACCTACCGGTTGCAGGCTCAGGGCAATCTTGCCGTCGTGGCGCACTTCCTTGATGAAACCTTTCTCGTGCATGCCCGAACGCAGGAACTTGAACACCTCGTTCTTGTGGATCAGGCCCCAATGGCGGTTGTTGATGATGGCCTTGAAGCCCATCGGCGTTTCGCCGGCCACCAGCAGCTCGACCGGCTGGCCGACCTTGTAGTCGGCCGGGGTGACGTCGAGGTAACGGTCCAGGCGCGACGTGGCGGTGATGCGGCGGGTGCGTTTGTCCAAGTAGACGTGCACCACGCAATAATCGCCGATCTTCAGCTGCCGGGCCTCTTCCGAGTACGGCATCATCAGGTCCTTGGACAGGCCCCAGTCCAGGAAAATACCGGCACCGTTGATGTCCTTGACCTTGAGGCTGGCAAACTCACCCACCTGCACCTTGGGCTTCTCGGTGGTGGCGATCAGCTGGTCTTCGCTGTCCAGGTAGATGAAGACGTTCAGCCAGTCATCCACTTCGGTCTCGGCGTTTTTCGGGATGTAGCGCCCGGGCAGCAGAATCTCGCCGTCGGCGCCGCCGTCCAGGTACAGGCCGAATTCTACGTGTTTCACAATTTGCAAACTGTTGTAACGCCCAAGCAGAGCCATTTCTGATGATCCTCAAGACAAGGCGGCTATTCTACACCTGAAGCCACCACATGACCCGACCACTGATACAGTGGAACTGCCAGCCCGCCCTTGCGTCTACCCTCTGGCCAGACTGAGGAAGGAACAGCACATGCCGCTACGCCTGCCCAAAGCCCTGCTCATCGCCATCGGCTTCGCCCTGGCCTTGGCCGCCTGCAGCCGTATCGACCTGGCCTACCGTAACCTCGACCGCCTGGTGCCGTGGTCGCTGGGCGATTACCTGGACATGAACAGCGAACAGAAGGCTTTGCTCGACGACCGCTTGCGCGAGCACCTGGCCTGGCACTGCAAGACCCAACTGCCCGGCTACCTCGACTGGCTGGACCGGGTACGCGGCATGGTCGCCGATGACCAGGTGACCGACCAGGCCCTGCAGCAACGTACCCGCGAGGCCCGTGAGGCGATTGGCCGGGTGGCGGAGGAAATCACCCCGTCGGCCACCGAACTGCTGCGCGGCATGAGCGACAGCCAGGTGGCGGAAATGCGCGACGCCTTTCGCGAGGACATCAGCGAGCGCCAGAAGCAGTATGTGGATACGCCACTGCCCAAACAGGTCGCCCGCCGAACCGAGCGCATGGAGAAACGCCTGACGCCCTGGCTGGGCGAGCTGACGTCAGGGCAGAAGCAGCGGGTGCAGGTCTGGTCGCAGGCGCTGGGCGACCAGAACCGCGAATGGATCAGCAACCGTGCCCACTGGCAGCAGCAGTTGTTGCTGGCGATGAACCAGCGCAACGACGCCAGCTTCGAACCACGCCTGGCGACCCTGTTGCAGCGCAAGGAGAGCTTGTGGACGCCGCAATACCGCTCAGCGTTTCAAAATACCGAGCAGCAGGCGCGCAGTTTGCTGGTGGACCTGGTGCAGCAGAGTACCCCGCAACAGCGGCGGTTTTTACAGGACAAGTTGAGCAAGGTACGCACCGACTTCAGTGAGTTGAAGTGTTTGAAGGGGTAGTTGTGCACAGCAGGGCTGGCCTCTTCGCGGGTAAACCCGCGAAGAGGCCGGGCCTGTTAAAACACGGTCACCGGGCCCTGCGCCGGTAGGGAAACACATCAATCACCTTCCCTTCGCGAATCGCCGCCTGCAGCCCCTTCCAGTAATCCGCGTCATATAACTCCCCATGCAGGCGACTGAATAACCGCCGCTGGCCCATATCGGCAAACAGGAACGGTGGAAACTCTTCGGGGAACACATCATGCGGCCCGATGGAGTACCACGGCTCGCCCGACATCTCGTCTTCGGGATAACGCGGTGGCGGGATATGGCGGAAGTTCACTTCAGTCAAAAAGCTGATTTCGTCATAGTCATAGAACACGACCCGGCCATGGCGGGTAACGCCAAAGTTCTTCAGCAACATGTCGCCGGGGAAAATGTTCGCCGCCGCCAGCTGCTTGATGGCCAGGCCGTAATCCTCCAGCGCCTCCAGCACCTGGCCTTCACTGGCATGTTCCAGGTACAGGTTCAGCGGCGTCATGCGCCGCTCGGTCCAGCAGTGGCGGATCAATACCGTGTCACCCTCCACGACCACCGTCGACGGCGCCACCTCCAGCAGTTCGGCAAGGCACTGCGGCTCGAACTTGCCACGCGGGAAGCGAAAATCGGCAAACTCCTGGGTATCGGCCAGGCGGCCAACGCGGTCGACGCTTTTCACCAGGCGGTACTTGTCGATTACCGTGGCGCGGTCGACGGTTTTTGACGGCGAGAAGCGGTCCTTGATGATCTTGAACACGGTGTTGAAGCCCGGCAGGGTGAACACGCTCATCACCATGCCCCGCACACCGGGCGCCATGACGAAGCAGTCGTCGCTGCCGGCCAGGTGATTGATCAGTGCCCGGTAAAACTCCGACTTGCCATGCTTGTAAAAACCGATGGAGGTGTACAGCTCGGCAATGTGCTTGCCCGGCAAGATGCGCTTGAGGAAGTTGACGAACTCTGCCGGCACCGGCACATCGACCATGAAATACGAGCGGGTGAAGGAAAAGATGATCGATACCTCGGCCTCGTCGGTGATCAGCGCATCGGCCTCGATACCATGCCCTTCGCGGTGCAACAGCGGGATCACCAACGGCCACTGCTCATCGCTGTTGTGCAGCCGGCCGACCAGGTAGGCCCCCTTGTTGCGGTACAGCACTGGGGAAAACAGCTCCACCGCCAGCGTCGGGTCTTTGCACACCCAGTCGGGCAAGCTTTCGCGCAGTTGTGCCTCAAGGCGTGACACATCGCTTTCAAGGTCGCCATAGGCGAATGCATGGTCGGCGAGGATCGCCCGCAACAGGCCCTTGAGGTTGCCATTGGGGCAATAGGTAGAGGTTTGTGCAGCGCGCTGGTGGTTGCGGATCGATGGCCGGGTGGTGTGGATGAACATGCAGCCGTCGCTGATCTGGTCATGGCTGAACAGGCTGCAGAACAATGAGTTGTACCAGGTCTCTGACAGCTCATCGTCCAGGCGCGGGTCGATCAGGTGGATATAGGCACTTTTCACCAAAGGCCACTGCTCGACTTCCAGCAGCACCTCGTGATCGAACGCGTCACGCAACCAGCCGTTGACCTCGCCAACCTTCTGTTCATAAAGGTTGATCCGTGCAGCTGCTGCCCGCTGGCTGTCTTGCCAGCGCGCCTGTTCGAAACGCTCGCGGGCGCCGAGGGTGATGCGGCGAAAATGCTCGCGATAGTCGTCGAAGCCATCGAGGATCATCCGGGCGATCTCGCCGGCAGGCCAGTGCTGGGTCATGCGGGACGCCTCGGTGCGGGGTGAGATAGACAGCTTAGCCGCACTCTCGGGGCTGTGGAGCCTGTGCCGGCGTCTTCGCGGGCACGCCCGCTCCCACAGGAGTACTGCAGGGCCAGGCATTGTAGAGAACCTGTGGGAGCGGGCGCGCCCGCGAAGAGGCCGGTACAGGATTACACCGCAAGAAAGCACAAGAACCACCCCGCCCCGGTAACGTACACTCGCGCCCTGCCCTGTACCCGGAGACCGCCGTGAGCCCCATCGCCCTAGCCCGCCTGCTGACCCTTGCTGCCGTCTGGGGGGCGAGCTTCCTGTTCATGCGCATCATCGCCCCCGAGCTAGGCACAGTGCCCACCGCGTTCTTTCGCGTGTCCATTGCCTGCCTGGGCCTGATTGCCATCGTCGCCGTCGCCCGCGTGCGTTGGGACTTCCAGGGCAAACTCGGCGCCTGCCTGGTGCTGGGCATGATCAACTCCGGTATCCCTGCCACCTTCTATTCCGTTGCCGCACAGGTACTGCCAGCCGGCTACTCGGCCATCTTCAACGCCACCACGCCACTGATGGGCGTGCTGATCGGCGTGCTGTTCTTCCGTGAGCCCATGACCTTGCCCAAGCTGTGCGGCATCTTCCTGGGCCTGTTTGGCGTCGGCATCCTTAGCGGCGCCGGCCCGGTAGCGCTGGACATGGCCTTGGTGCAAGGCGCCCTCGCCTGCCTGGCGGCCACCACTTGCTACGGTTTTGCCGGCTTTCTTGCCCGCCGCTGGATCAGCGGCCTGGACAGCCGCCTGTCGGCGCTGGGCAGCATGCTCGGCGCTACCTTGCTGCTGAGCCCCCTGTTCGCCTGGAGCGCGCTGAGCCAGCCGCCCGCCAGCTGGGGCGGCTGGCAGGTGTGGCTGTCGCTGCTGGGCCTGGGCCTGTTGTGCACCGCATTCGCCTACATCCTGTACTTCCGCCTGCTGGAAGAAATCGGCCCGGTCAAAGCCAGCACCGTCACCTTCCTGATCCCGGTATTCGGCGTATTGTGGGGGGCGTGGTTGCTCGACGAACCGCTGTCGATGGCTCACCTGTACGGCGGTTTGCTGATTGGCATGGCACTGTGGCTGGTACTGCGCCCGGCGCGCAGTTGAAGCGGGGCACACGATGAACAGCGCGTACAAGAAGGTCCTGTTCCGCCTGGAACAGGACGAAAACGGTTACCCGCCGGCCTCGGTCGAGGGCCTGTGGGCCAAGGCCGTGGAAGGCGGCTATGCTGTCGACAACATTCCCTTCCATGTCTACGGCATTGCCCCGGGTGATGTGATAACCACCCGTGAAGAAAACGGCGAAGCCTGGTTCGATGCCCTGCGCAGCAGCGCCGGCAGCTCGGTGTTCCGGGTGCTGGTAAAGCCCCCGGAAACCCTGGACCAGGTACGCGCGGCCCTGCAGGACTTCGGCTGTAACTGCGAAACCGAGCAGGCCGTGAAAATGCTGGCTGTCGAGGTGCCGCCGCACCGTTCGCTCGACACCCTGCTCTACTACCTGCTCACCCAGCGCGAGGCTGGCCTGCTGGACTTCGAGGAAGGCATACTGCGCCACGCCATCCCCGAAGAGTTCCGCTAACGCCTACGCCTGCGCCAAGCGCGCGGCGGGCTTGCGAAACACGAACAATAAGCCCACCACGATCAACCCCATGCCCAACAGGCTGAGCGCTGCCAGGCGGTTGCCGAAGATCAGGAAGTCCATCACCGCAGTCACTGCCGGCACCAGGTAGAACAGGCTGGTGACATTGACCAGGTTACCCTTGGCGATCAGCCGATACAGCAGCAAGGTCGCCAGCAACGAGACCACCAGGCCCATCCACAGCAACGCGCCGACAAAACCGCCGGTCCACTCGACATGAAGCGGTTGCAAGGGGGCAAACAGCGCGCACATGGCAAAACCTGCCAGGTACTGCAACGGCAGCGTACCCATGGGGTTATCGGTGATGCGTTTCTGCAGGATCGAACCCAGCGTCATGCTGGCCAGCGCCAGCAGGGCAAACAGCATCCCCGCCAGCGAGACCCCGCCCAGGTTGATGCCTTGGTAGACCACCATGATCAAGCCAGCCAATCCCAGCCCCAGGCCGAAAAGACGGCTCCACGACCGTTGGCGCTCCATCAGCACCACAGTCAGGATGGGTTGCACCCCCATCACCGTGGCCATGACGCCAGGCGTCACGTGCGTGTTGAGCGCCAGCAAGTAGAAGATCTGATAGGCGCCGAGCAGCACACAGCCAGTACCCAGGGCACGCAGAATGGCCCCTCGGCTGCGCGGCCAGCGCAGCCCCAGCAGCGGGCCGATCAGCAGCAGGCCTGTGAGTGCCAGCGCCGAGCGTAACAGCAGGAAAGCGAACGGACTGGCATGGGCCAGGCCCAGCTTGGAAACGATGGCGCCGCTGCTCCAGAGCAGGACGAACAGGCTGGTAGTAGCCGCCGAGGCCACGGAAGATTTGGAAAAGACAGACATGGATGCACCTGTATTCGGGCAAAAAAGCCGAACGGTGGGCGTAGACTTCAGTAAGGGAAGTGGCCGACCGTATTCAGTAGGTTGCGTGTGCGAAGGGGTGCGGCCAAAAGCCGATCAGCCCAGCACGACCACGCAAGGAGGCGGAGCTACGCCGCCTACAACGCCACTGACAGGTGGTGGGTAATGACTGATCATGGCCGGCTGCTGGCTGCCACGCACGACCGTGCCCGCGACTGGCGCGATGGCAAAGCTTGTGGTGGAAGGGGTGGCGGGCATGATCGAGTCTTCAGGGAAGATAAGTGTTTCGGAATATAGCGGTGAATTCTGAGTTGGGCAATAGCAGGCCCGGCCTCTTCGCGGGCACGCCCGCGAAGAGGCCAGTCCTGCTCTCAGAACAGCCAGCGGTAAAGCAAAAACGCCACCACCACAGCCAGCACCGGCCGCAGCACGCGGTAAGCCTTGGGGTTGGCGCGCTTGAACTTCTTCACATGGCCGCTAATCTTGTTGCTGAAGCGCTTGCTCCACGCATACGCCTGGTTGATACCGCCCACACGCTCGTCATCGGTGTTCTGCGGCGCGGTAGCACGGCCGAGGAAGGCGCTGACCTTGCGGTTGATGCGGGTCATCAGCGGGCTGCTCAGCGGGCGCTCGATGTCGCAGAACAGGATGACACGGGTAACGTCGGTCTCGTTCTTGACCCAGTGCACGTAGGTTTCGTCGAACATCACATCTTCGCCGTCACGCCAGGCGTATTCCTCGCCATCGACGTAGATGCGGCAAGCATCGGAGTTCGGCGTGGAAAGGCCCAGGTGGTAGCGCAGCGACCCGGCGAACGGGTCACGGTGCGGGTTCAGGTGGCTGCCGCCGGGCAACAGGGCGAACATCGCGCCCTTGACGTTGGGGATGCTGCTGACCAGCTCGACGGTGCGCGGGCACAGGGCTTCAGCCGATGGCAGCGGTTTGTCGTACCACTTCAGGTAAAAACGCTTCCAGCCCTTCTTGAAGAACGAACCGAACCCGGCGTCGTTGTCCTTTTCGGCTGCGCGAATGTAACCCTCGTCGAACAGGCGCATGGCCTCTTCACGAATGTCTTGCCAGTTGTCCTTCAGTACGTCCAGTTCAGGAAAGCGCTGGCGGTCCAGGTAGGGCTTGGACGGCACGCCGGAAAACAGGTACATCAGGGCGTTGTAGGGGGCGAACAGCGCCGAATGGTTGACGAACTGGCGCAACACCGGCAGGCGAGCCTTGCCGCGCAGATGCACGAAAAGCACACTGCCGAAAAACACCAGCAGGACACCCGCCTTGGCTGCAAAGGAAAAGGTCATGCTTCACTCCTTGGAAAGGAGACAGGGCTGCGCAGCCTGGCTCCTGAAAATCATCCTGCCATCATAAACCGATCCCGCCGCAGTAAAAACAACCTAGGCAGGACCGTATTCATGAAGATTTTGCAATAATCCACGCCGGCAAACGTTGAGCCGGGTCAGCGGCAAGGCCGATTACTGCTGGTTTTCCTGCTCGCTGAACAGGTCGCTGAACAGCATGCTCGACAGATAGCGCTCGCCCGAATCGGGCAAAATTACGACGATGGTCTTACCCTGCATTTCGGGTTTTTCGGCCAGGCGCACCGCGGCGGCCATTGCCGCACCACACGAAATACCGCAAAGGATGCCCTCTTCCTGCATCAGGCGAATGGCCATGGCCTTGGACTCTTCGTCGGTCACCGTTTCTACTTGGTCGACAATCGACAGGTCGAGGTTTTTCGGCACGAAGCCGGCGCCGATGCCTTGAATCTTGTGCGGGCTGGGCTTGAGCTCCTCGCCGGCCAGGGTCTGGGTGATCAGCGGCGATGCCACGGGCTCCACAGCCACCGACAAAATTGCCTTGCCCTGGGTGTGCTTGATGTAGCGCGACACCCCGGTGATGGTGCCGCCGGTGCCCACGCCCGCCACCAGCACATCGACTGCGCCGTCAGTGTCGTTCCAGATTTCCGGCCCGGTGGTTTTTTCGTGGATGGCCGGGTTGGCCGGGTTTTCGAACTGGCCCGGCAGGAAGTACTGGGCCGGGTCGGAAGCGACAATTTCGTTGGCCTTCTCGATGGCGCCCTTCATGCCTTTGGCCGGTTCGGTCAGCACCAGTTCGGCGCCCAGTGCCTTCAACACCTTGCGCCGCTCCAGGCTCATGGAGGCGGGCATGGTCAGCATCAGCTTGTAGCCACGGGCGGCGGCGACGAAGGCCAGGCCGATACCGGTGTTGCCCGAGGTCGGCTCGACAATGGTCATGCCAGGCTTGAGTTTGCCGCTGCTTTCTGCGTCCCAGACCATGTTCGCGCCAATGCGGCATTTGACCGAGTAGCCCGGGTTGCGCCCTTCGATCTTGGCCAGGATGGTGACGCCACGCGGGGCGATGCGGTTGATCTGCACCAGCGGCGTGTTACCGATGGAATGGGCGTTGTCTGCAAAGATACGGCTCATGGCAGGGGTCCTTGGCATGATAAACAGCAGGGAAAGACCTCAAGGGTAAGCCCCGGCCGGTGGCCCGTAAAGCCTGTTCGAACTCGGCTGGGCGCGTTGCGGTCAACCGCACATCCCGCCTTGGAGACGCCCCGATGAGAGCCCGTTACCGTTGGCCGCTGATCGGCCTGGGCAGCCTGATCGTGCTGCTGGTAGCCCTGCACCTCGCCCTGCCCTACCTGGTACGCGACTACCTGAACGACAAACTGGCCGACATGGGCGATTATCGTGGCCAGGTGGCCGACGTGGACCTGGCCTGGTGGCGCGGCGCGTACCAGATCAACGGGCTGAAGATCGTCAAGACCAGCGGCAAGGTGCCAGTACCGTTTCTCGACGCACCGCTGATCGACCTTTCGGTAAGCTGGCATTCGCTGTGGTCCGACAGGGCCGTGGTGGCCGAGGTGGCATTCGTGCGCCCGCAGCTTAATTTCGTCGACGGTGGCAGCAAACAGGCATCGCAGACAGGCCGGGGCACCGACTGGCGCCAACAATTGGAAAAGCTGCTGCCCATCACCCTCAACGAAGTGCGTATCGACAACGGCGTGCTGACCTTCCGCAACTTCAACTCCAAACCACCGGTCGACCTCAAGGCCACCCGGCTGAACGCCAGCATCCGCAACCTGACCAACGTTCGCGACAAGAAAGGCCGTCGCGACGCCAGCTTCGAAGGTACTGCACTGATCGCAGGCGATGCGAAGGTAGAAAGCCGCGCCACCTTCGACCCGTTCAGTGATTTCGATGACTTCGAATTCAGGCTTCGTGCCACCGGCATCGAGCTGCGCAAACTGAACGATTTCGCCAGCGCCTATGGCAAGTTCGACTTCAACGCCGGGCACGGGGATGTGGTTATCGAAGCGCAGGCGGAAAACGGCCGGCTGAATGGGTACATAAAACCGCTGCTGCGTGATGTGGATGTCTTCGACTGGCAGCAGGACGTAAAGGAAAAGGACAAGGGTTTCTTCCGTTCGGTATGGGAGGCAGTCGTAGGGGCTACCGAGACGGTGCTGAAGAACCAGCCAAAAAACCAGTTCGCCACCCGTGTGGAACTCAGTGGCAGTGTGCGCAAGCAGGATATCAGCGCCTTCGAGGCGCTCTTGCAGATCCTGCGCAACGGGTTTATCCAGGCGTTCAATGCGCGGTATGAACGAGGAACGCCGGATTCCGACTGAGACCGCGTGACGCGGCATTCATGGACTGAATGCCCGGTCTGCGTTTGCAGCCACTCAACCCCGCGTTATAGTCGGTACAGAATCGAATACAGGTGTTGGGCCTTTCGCGGGCACGCCCGCTCCCACAGGTAACCCACAGATCCAGAGATGTGTGCAATACCTGTGGGAGCGGGCGTGCCCGCGAAGAGGCCCTGACAGGCATACAGCAGAGGACAGACCCATGAAGTTCGAAGGCACCCGCGACTACGTCGCCACAGACGACCTGAAACTGGCGGTAAACGCGGCCATCACCCTCGAACGCCCGCTGCTGGTCAAGGGCGAGCCCGGCACTGGCAAGACCATGCTCGCCGAGCAACTGGCGGCCTCGTTCGGT
Source organism: Candidatus Pseudomonas phytovorans (assembly GCA_029202525.1). Classification (NCBI taxonomy): domain Bacteria; kingdom Pseudomonadati; phylum Pseudomonadota; class Gammaproteobacteria; order Pseudomonadales; family Pseudomonadaceae; genus Pseudomonas; species Candidatus Pseudomonas phytovorans. The sequence goes on along the minus strand of CP119325.1, from coordinate 2,014,883 downwards.
GCGCGCCTGATCACCTGGCACATCAAGTCGACCACCAAGGCCCACCAGGGTTTGTACGAGTACGACGCGGTCAGCCGCCTGCGCGACTCGCAACTGGGCACTGAGAAAGTTCACGACATACGCAACTACTTGAAGAAGGGCAAGCTCTGGGAAGCCTTCGAGGCGGACGAGCGGGTCATCCTGCTGATCGACGAAATCGACAAGGCCGATATCGAGTTCCCCAACGACCTGTTGCAAGAGTTGGACAAGATGGAGTTCTACGTCTACGAAATCGACGAGACCATCAAGGCCAAACAACGCCCGATCATCATCATTACCTCCAACAACGAAAAAGAGCTGCCGGACGCCTTCCTGCGCCGCTGCTTCTTCCACTACATCGCCTTCCCCGACCGCAGCACGCTGCAGCAGATTGTCGACGTGCATTACCCGAACATCAGCCAGTCGCTGGTCAGCGAGGCGCTGGATGTGTTCTTCGACGTGCGCAAGGTGCCGGGCCTGAAGAAAAAGCCCTCCACCTCCGAGCTGGTCGACTGGCTCAAGCTGCTGATGGCCGACAACATTGGTGAAGCCGTGCTCCGTGAACGCGACCCGACCAAGGCCATCCCGCCGCTGGCCGGCGCGCTGGTGAAGAACGAGCAAGACGTGCAGCTGCTGGAGCGCCTGGCCTTCATGAGCCGGCGCGGCAACCGCTGACAGGAGCCGGCCATGCTGCTCAACCTGTTCAATGAAATGCGCGCGGCCAAGGTGCCGGTGTCGGTTCGTGAGTTGCTGGACCTGCACCAGGCCCTGCAAAAGCATGTGGTGTTCGCCGACATGGACGAATTCTACTACCTGGCCCGCGCCATCCTGGTGAAGGACGAACGCCATTTCGACAAGTTCGACCGGGCCTTCGCCGCCTACTTCAAGGGCCTGGAAAACCTCGACCGGCACATCGAGGCGCTGATCCCCGAAGACTGGCTGCGCAAGGAGTTCGAGCGCTCGCTCACGGATGAAGAACGTGCGCAGATCCAGTCCCTGGGTGGCCTGGACAAGCTGATCGAGGCATTCAAGCAGCGCCTTGAAGAGCAGAAAGAACGCCACGCCGGCGGCAACAAGTGGATTGGCACCGGCGGTACCAGCCCGTTCGGCTCGGGTGGGTTCAACCCCGAAGGCATCCGCGTGGGCGAGGCTGGCAAGCGCCAGGGCAAGGCGGTGAAGGTGTGGGACCAGCGCGAGTACAAGAACCTCGACGACCAGGTGGAACTGGGCACGCGCAACATCAAGCTGGCCCTGCGCCGGCTGCGCAAGTTCGCCCGTGAAGGCGCCGCCGAAGAGCTGGATATCGACGGCACCATCGACCACACCGCGCGCGACGCCGGCTTGCTGAATATCCAGATGCGCCCCGAGCGGCGCAACACGGTGAAACTGCTGTTGCTGTTCGACATCGGCGGCTCGATGGACGCCCACGTAAAGGTCTGCGAGGAGCTGTTCTCGGCCTGCAAAACCGAATTCAAGCACCTGGAGTACTACTACTTCCACAATTGCGTCTACGAGTCGGTGTGGAAGAACAACCTGCGGCGCACGTCTGAGCGCTACTCCACGTTCGATTTGCTGCACAAGTACGGCGACGACTACAAGGTGATCTTCGTCGGCGATGCGGCCATGGCGCCCTACGAAATCACCCAGCCGGGTGGCAGCGTGGAGCACTGGAACGAAGAGGCCGGGTATGTGTGGATACAGCGCTTCATGGAGAAATTCAGGAAGATCATCTGGATCAACCCGTACCCCAAGCAGGCCTGGGACTACACCGCGTCGACCCATTTGGTGCGGGATTTGATCGAGGACAAGATGTATCCGCTGACCTTGCAGGGGTTGGAGGAAGGCATGCGCTACCTGTCCAAGTGATGTTGCCTGTGCTGGCCTCTTCGCGGGCTCGCCCGCTCCCACAGGTACCCCACAGTCCTTGAAGTTTGTGGTGTACCTGTGGGAGCGGGCGAGCCCGCGAAAGGGCCAGCGGCCTTACACCCAACGGCCCAGGTAAAGCTGCTGCTCCCGCCAGGCCTCATCCTGCACCACCGCCCTGAACCGCACCGCTGCCCCCGGCATGCACTGCGCCAGTTGCGCCAGCGCCAGCGGTGTCAACGCCCCCAGCCGCGGATACCCGCCAATGGTCTGCCGGTCATTGAGCAACACAATCGGCTGCCCGTCCGGTGGCACCTGCACCGCCCCCAGTGGTATCCCTTCAGAAATCATCGGCGCGCCTTGGTAAACCAACTGCGGCCCCAGCAAGCGGATGCCCATGCGGTCGGCCCGGCTATCCAGCGTCCAGTCACTGTTGAATGCTTCAAACAGGCTGAGACCGCTGAAATCACCAATCTGCGCGCCCATCACCAGGTCGAGAACGGGCTTTTGTGCGTACGTAGGCCGCAACGTTTCCGGCACCTCACGCAAACTGAGTGCTGCACCCGCGAAAGCCAGTAGCTGGCCCTTGGCAAGCGCAGCGCCACGGCCATCGATCCCGCCCAGCGCTTCGCGAACGACCGTGGCACTACTGCCCAGCACATCTTCGGCCTGGAACCCGCCGGCTGCTGCCAGATAGGCCCGCACACCCTGCCTTTGCTGTTTCAGGGTGAACCGCTGCCCTTTACCCAAGGCAAAGCTGCGCCAAGGCGCCATCGGCTTATCATCAATCCGCGCATCCAGGTCGGCACCCGCCAGCGCAAGCACACAATCCTGCTCGGCCACCACGGTAAAGCCACCCAGCGCCACCTCGACCACCGGCGCCCCCAACGGGTTGCCCAGCAGCCAGTTGGCCCAGTGCATTGCCAACCAGTCCAGTGCCCCGCCCTGGGTCACGCCCAGGTGACGCACGCCAAAGCGGCCAGCATCCTGTAACTGGCACAGCGGCGTACTGGCCTCGATCTTCAATTGCTTCATCCTTGCGCCTCCGCATCACCGCCCAGGGCCAGGAATTCGCTGCGCGAAACCGCCACGAAGCGCACCCGGTCGCCAGGTTGCAACAGGCTGTAGCCGTCACGTTCGCGGTCGAACAAACGCACCGGCGTGCGCCCGATCAAGTTCCAGCCACCCGGCGATACCGCCGGATAAGCTGCCGTCTGGCGCTCAGCGATGCCCACGCTACCCGCCGCCACCCGCTTGCGCGGGGTGCTCAGGCGCGGGCTGGCCAGGCGTTCGTCCACCAGGCCCATAAAGCCGAAACCGGGGGCGAAGCCCAAAGCGAATACCGGGTAGTCGCGCTCGCTGTGCAAGCGGATGACATCGGCTTCACTCAAGCCGCTGCGGGCCGCCAGAACGGGCAGCTCCGGGCCGACGCTGGCGTCATACCAGACTGGAATCTCATGACGCCGACCACCGCTGCCGGCGTCTGGCTGCAAACCGTCCAGCGCCTGGGTGATCAGCACCCTCGCCTCGCCTGGCGGCAGATCGAACTGCAGCATCAGCGTGGTGTAAGACGGCACCAGGTCAAGCAGATGCTGGCCAAACGCAGCGCTCAAGCGTTGGCTGGCGGCGAGCATCCATGCCATGTTGGCCTCGTCGATACGGTCGAACAGGCGCACCATCAGGCTGTCGATGGCGACCACTTCGATACGGGCCTTCATCGTGCCTCCAGCGCGTCGAGCGCCTGGCGTATCTGCCGCACCGCGGCTACCGAACTGTCGTTGTCGCCATGCACGCAGAGCGTGCTGGCCTGCAGGCGCAGGGCGCTGCCATCGTCCGCTACCAGGGTGTCGCCACGGGCCAGGCGCACGGCCTGCTCCACCACCAGAGCCGGGTCGTGATGCACCGCGCCAGGCAGTCGGCGCGACACCAGGTGGCCGCTGGCAGTGTAAGCCCGGTCGGCAAACGCCTCGAACCACAGCGGCACACCGACTTCATCGCCCAGCGCCTGGGCAGCAAGGTTGTCGGCAGTGGCCATGAGCATCAGCGGCAGGTTGCTGTCGTAGGCCGCCACGGCCTCCAGCACCGTGCGTAGCTTGAGCGGGTCGGCCATCATGTCGTTGTACAGCGCGCCATGAGGTTTCACATAGGCCACGCGACCCCCCAGCACCTTGCAGATGCCCTCCAGCGCGCCGATCTGGTAGTGCAGCAAGTCGCGGATTTCTTCAGGGCTGCAGGCCATGGAGCGGCGGCCGAAGCCGACCAGGTCCGGGTAGGCAGGGTGCGCGCCGATGGTCACCCCGTGCTCCAGCGCCAGGGCTACGGTGCGGCGCATGATGCCGGGGTCGCCAGCATGGTAGCCACAGGCGATGTTGGCGCAATCGATATAGGGCATCACCTCGGCGTCCAGGCCCATGCGCCAGCTGCCGAAACTCTCGCCCATGTCGCAATTGAGTAGCAGGCGTTCCACCTCGCGGTCTCCGTTGTTGTCGGTCATAGGCATACCTTTGCGCGATGCACAGATTGACGGGGCCGCTCAGTCTATCGCCAGCTCTCTTTCACAACACGGCGACGCCCACCCAGGATCACCCAGCCAACGCCCAACAACAGGCTTTCGACAACAAACGCCAGAACAAACCCTGCGCCAACACCCCAGCCAATGGCCTCGGGCACCAGCAGTATCTGGTAGCTGTAGCTGTTGAGGGTTTCTTCGCGCAACTGCGGGTCAGCCTGTACCAGCACATGCCAGGTACGCTGGGCCCATGGCCCTTGCAGTGCCTGCCATTCGTTTTCCAGCAGTTCGTTGCGGATCATCATGCTTTCGATGCTGTTGGCATCACTGTTGAACACCGGGTCATCGCTGCTGCGGTAGTGCTGCAGCAGCGCCTGCAAGTCGCCCTTGAAAAAGCGCTCGGCCGTTTGCCGGAACCCATCAAGCGCCTCGCGCGACTCGAACAGGTGCGCCTCGACCCGCTGGCTATAGTCCTTGACCAGCCCCGGAACCTGGATACCGGCCAGCAGGCCGAAGGTGAACAGCAGCAACCGCAGGTAACTTCTGAACATGCAGCGTCCTTAGCTCTGGCCGTGGGCCACGCACTCGCCGTGCCGCCACAGGGCCCATTGACCCGGCTCGTAACGGTGCCAGGTCTCGTTCTCGGTCAAGGCCTCGGTGGCGATCACCGTGACCACGTCGTTGGGGGTGGTTTCGGTATGAAAATCGACGATCAGGTCGACATCCTTCAAGCGCGCGGCACCAAACGGCGCCCGGCGGGTAATGTGCACCAGCTTGGTCGAGCAGAAGCAGAACAGCCAGTCGCCATCGCTGAGCATGCAGTTGAACACGCCCTGGCCACGGTAGCCGGCACAGGCTTCGACCAGCACCGGCAGCAGCTGCTCCACCGGCACCGGCTCGGGGAAGGCACTGCGGATGCGGTTGAGCAAGTCGCAGAACGCCGCTTCGCTGTCGGTGTCGCCCACCGGCCGGTAGAAGCTGGTCTGCCCCTTGAAATCGCCCAGTTGGCCGTTGTGCGCGAAGCACCAGTTGCGGCCCCACATCTCCCGCACGAACGGGTGGGTGTTGGACAGGCACACCCGGCCGACGTTGGCCTGGCGGATATGGCCGATCACCACTTCGCTCTTGATCGGGTAGCGCTGCACCAGGTTGGCCACTTCCGACTCGCTGCTTGCAGCCGGGTCCTGGAACAGACGCAGGCCGCGGCCTTCGTAGAAGCCGATGCCCCAGCCATCACGGTGCGGGCCGGTGCGGCCACCGCGCTGCATCAGGCCGGTGAAGCTGAAAACGATGTCGGTGGGGACGTTGGCACTCATGCCTAGCAGTTCGCACACAGGCGGGTCTCCTGCGCTTACAGACGGGGCTCGACCCGGCCATTGCCGCGCGGGGCGGCAGGGCGTGGGTCGTCGCGGTAACGGTCGCCGCGCTCGGCGGCCAAGGGGGCTTGCCCGGCAATCTGGTTATCTTCGTCCGCCTGGCGCTTGGCGGCGGCCTCGGCTTGCGCACGGCGTTCAAGGGCGCGCTTTTCCAGCGGCCAGCGCAGCAGCACGAAGAGGAAATACAGGCCAAAGGCAATCATGCCGTACATAGCAAAGTCGGACACCGCACGCCAGGCGTTATTGCCGACCTTGAAGGCGACATCCAGGGCGGTGATGGCGATGGCCGGGGCGAAGCTGTCCTTGACCGGGTCGACCACGGTAGGGGTCAGCAGCAGCACGGCCAGCACCACCCGCAGCGGTTCGCGCAGCCAGCGCCACATCCAGCCGGTGAGCTTGAAGCCCACCAGCAGGCAGCCCAAGGCGGCCACGGCGTACAGGCCCCAGGCGAAGGTGTAGTCGTTCTCGGTCATGGTGTTCGTGCAAGCCAGGCAAAGAGATGCCTATGATAAACACTTTTCCGGGCGCAGACAGTGTTTGCCTGTCCCTAGCCAAGAGATCACCAATGCCCAACAAGCCTCAGCCGCCCATCGCCCACGCCGACAATGCTGCCGACCCGTACGCCTGGCTGCAACAGCGCGACACCCCCGAGGTGCTCGCCTACCTGCAAGCCGAGAACGCCTACCAGGAAGCCTGCCTGGCCGACCAGGCACCGTTGCGCGAGCAGTTGTTCGAAGAGATCAAGGGCCGCATCCAGGAAACCGACCTGTCGCTGCCGTCTCCCTGGGGCCCTTACCTCTACTACACCCGCACCACCGCTGGCGATGAGTACCCACGCCACTACCGTTGCCCGCGCCCGGCCGATGACAGCAACATCGTCGATGAGAGCCAGGAGCAGCTGCTGCTCGATCCCAACGCCTTGGCCAATGGCGGCTTCCTGTCGCTGGGGGCGTTCAACGTCAGCCCTGACCACCGCCTGCTGGCCTACAGCCTCGACACCAGCGGCGATGAAATCTACGCGCTTTACGTCAAGGACCTGGCCACTGGCAACATCACCGCCTTGCCCTTCGACGACTGCGACGGCAGCCTGACCTGGGCCAACGACAGCCAGACACTGTTCTTCGCAGAGCTGGACGATACCCACCGGCCTTGGCGCCTGCGCCGCCACACCCTGGGCAGCGACGCTGCGCAGAGCGTGTTCGAAGAGCCCGACGGGCGCTTCTTCCTGCACTGCTACCGCACCAGCTCCGAGCGCCAGCTGGTGCTGCTGCTGAACAGCAAGACCACCAGCGAGGCCTGGGTACTGGACGCCGAAACCCCGCAGGCGCCGTTCACCTGCCTGGCGCCGCGTGTCGAAGGCCATGAATACTTCCCCGACCATGGCCAGCTCGATGGCGAGTGGCGCTGGTTCATCCGCACCAACCAGGACGGTATCAACTTCGCCCTGTACCACGCTCCGGTCACTCCCGTGCCCAGCCGTGAACAATGGCAGGTGCTGGCGGCACACCGCGATGCGATCATGCTCGAAGGCCTCAGCCTGAATGCCGGCGCCTTGACCCTGAGCCTGCGCGAAGGCGGCCTGCCGATCATCGAGGTGCGCCCGCAAGGCCTGCCGGCCTACCGCGTGGAGCTCCCCGACGCCGCCTACAGCCTGTACGTGCAGGACAGCCTGGAATTCGCCAGCACGCGCGTACGCCTGCGCTATGAAGCGCTCAACCGCCCAGCCCAGGTGCGCCAGCTGGAGCTGGCCACCGGTGCCCAGGCCGTGCTCAAGCAAACCCCGGTACTAGGTGCGTTCGATGCCGATGACTATGTGAGCGAGCGCCTGTGGGCAACTGCAGCGGACGGGACCCAAGTGCCTATCAGCCTGGTGCGTCGTCGCCAGGACCTGGGCAAACCCGTGCCGCTGTACCTGTACGGTTACGGCGCCTACGGCGAAAGCCTCGACCCGTGGTTCTCGCATGCGCGCCTCAGCCTGCTGGAACGCGGCGTAGGTTTTGCCATCGCCCATGTGCGTGGCGGCGGCGAACTGGGCGAAGCCTGGTACCGCGCCGGCAAGCAGGAACACAAACCCAACACCTTCAGCGACTTCATCGCCTGCGCCGAGCACCTGATCGCCGAGGGCGTGACCGCTGCCGAGCGGCTGGCCATCAGCGGCGGCAGCGCCGGCGGCCTGCTGATAGGGGCGGTACTCAACCTGCGCCCCGAGCTGTTCCGCTGTGCGATTGCGGAAGTGCCGTTCGTCGACGTGCTCAACACCATGCTCGACCCCGAGCTGCCGCTGACCGTGACCGAGTACGACGAATGGGGCAACCCTGAGGCGCCAGAGGTGTATGAGCGGATCAAGGCGTATGCACCGTACGAGAACGTGAAAGCCCAGGCCTACCCGGCGATGCTGGTGGTGGCGGGCTACAACGACAGCCGCGTGCAGTACTGGGAAGCGGCGAAGTGGGTGGCGCGGTTACGTACGCACAAGACCGACAGCAACCTGCTGCTGCTCAAGACCGAGATGGGCGCTGGGCATGGCGGGATGAGCGGGCGGTATCAGGGGTTGAAGGATGTGGCCCTGGAGTATGCGTTCGTGTTTGGTGAGTTGGGTGTAGCGTAAGACCCGAGTCGAGCATCCACGCGATCTCTGTGGGAGCGGGCTTGTCCCGCGAATGGGGCTACGCGGTGCATGGCACCGGCTTCGCCGGTGTTCGCGGGGCAAGCCCGCTCCCACAGGATTGGTGCAGGCCGCCAGTACTCAATCGTCAACCACTGCCGGCTTCGCAGGCTCCGGCCGCAACCCCGGCAATGGTTGATCCTTAGGCGGCCCGGGCAACGGCATCGGTGGCAGCAGCGGCGCCCCTGGCTGGCTGTCGTAGGCCTTGGGCGGCGAGCTGGGGGTAATCTGCGGGTATGGCGTGGGCGTGGGCGTACCCGGTGCACCCGGCACCGGTGTAGTGAGACGGGGTGGCGTGCTGGCAGCTTCGGCCATGGGCAGGCCAGCCATCAGCAGCGCGGTGAGGATCGCGTGAAACATCTGCAACCTCCTGTCGGGAACCTCCCTACAGGCTACGCCTAAATCAAAGCTTTCGCCTGTCCGCCTGCCCTGCAAGCGCGCTAGACTCAATGACATAACCGTCATTTGCCTGATCAGAACAAAGGAAACACCATGAGCTCCACGTCTTCCGCCGCCGCCACCGCGCGCCTCGACCGCATCCTGGCCGATGCCAAGCGTGACAAGGAAATGGGCTACCGCGACAAGGCCCTGAGAATGTACCCGCACGTCTGCGGCCGTTGTGCCCGCGAATTCGCTGGCAAGCGCCTGAGCGAGCTGACCGTGCACCACCGTGACCACAACCACGACAACAACCCGCAGGACGGCTCCAACTGGGAGCTGCTGTGCCTGTATTGCCACGACAACGAGCACTCGCGCTACACCGACCAGCAGTACTTCACCGAGGGTTCCCTGAGCACCCCGAGCATCGCCAAGGCCACGCACAACCCGTTCGCCGCGCTGGCCGGCATGCTGAAGAAAGACTGACCATCGATTCGGCCCCCGCTGCTGCCGGGCAGCCCGTATAATCGCGCTTTTTTCGCGAAGGGCCCCGGTACGTGGCAAACAAACGATACAGCTGCATCGGCCTGTTCAACCCCAAGTCGGCAGAAAACGTCGGCTCGGTGATGCGCGCCGCGGGCTGCTATGGCGTCAATTCGGTGTTCTACACCGGCAAACGCTACGAACGCGCGCGTGACTTTGTCACCGACACCAAGCGCGTGCACTACGACATTCCGCTGATCGGCATCGATGATCTGCAGCGCATCATCCCGCTAGGCTGTACCCCGGTGGCAGTGGAACTGGTGGAAGGGGCGCGGCCGCTACCGGAATATACCCACCCGGATCGGGCCATCTACATCTTTGGGCCCGAGGATGGCTCGTTGAGCGAAGAGGTGCGGGCTTGGTGCGAAGAGACCATCTACATCCCCACCGTGGGTTGCATGAACCTGGCGGCGACGGTGAATGTGGTGCTGTATGACCGTTTGGCCAAAGGGCTGAACACCCGCTCCGGGCCGAAATTCAAGTAACTAAAAGGCCGCCCTGCTTACACAAGGCGGCCAGGTGCCGAACTCCGTCAGAACAGCACCGGTCTTGCTCAGATCACGAAGCGTTGATCCAGATGGTCTTCAGCTCCGTGTATTGGTCATGGGCCCAGATGGACTTGTCGCGCCCACCAAAGCCAGACTCTTTGTAGCCACCGAACGGCGTGGTGACATCACCTTCGCCGAAGCAGTTGACCGTGACCACGCCCGCGCGGATTTCACGCGACAGGCGCAGCGCATTGCGCAGGCTGCCGGTGTAGGCCGAAGCCGCCAGGCCGTAGATGGTGTCGTTGGCCAGCTCGATGGCTTCATCGATGGTTTCGAAGCTGGTCACGCTCAGCACCGGGCCAAAAATCTCTTCGATGAACAGCTTGTTGTCGCGGCCAACGTTGTCGACGATAGTCGGCTGAATGAACACACCTTGTTCGGCCTCGCCACCCTGGACGACGTCGAGCTTCTGCTCGGCTGCGTATTCCAGGTACGACTTGACCTTCTCGAAGTGCGACTTGCTGACCATGGCGCCCAGGCGGTTTTCCGGGTCGAGCGGGTCGCCCAGTTTCCAGTCTTTCAGGTGCTTGCCGATCAAGCTCAACAGCTCGTCTTTGACGTCTTTGTGAACGATCAGGCGCGAGGAAGCAGAGCAGTTTTCACCCATGTTCCAGAACGCACCGGCAGTGACGAACTCGGCCACTTCGTTCAAGTCTTCGCAGTCGTTCATGACCACGGCCGGGTTCTTGCCACCCAGCTCCAGCACGATGCGCTTGAGGTTGGACTCGGCGGCGTATTTCAGGAACAGGCGGCCGGTATCGGTAGAACCGGTGAAGCTGACCATCGGGATGTCCATGTGGCGGCCAATGGCCTCGCCCACTTCACGGCCACCACCCGGCACCAGGTTGAACACACCAGCTGGAATGCCTGCCTCGTGGGCCAGTTCGGCCACGCGCAGGGCGCTGAGGGTGGTTTCCTTGGCCGGCTTGACCACGATCGAGCAACCGGCGGCCAGCGAAGGAGCAATCTTCCAGGCCAGCATCAGCAGCGGGAAGTTCCACGGCAGCACCAGGCCGACCACGCCAATGGCTTCACGCACCACCATGGTCACGGCAGCATTGCCGGTCGGGGCAGTGGCGTCGTAGATCTTGTCGATCAGCTCGGCATGCCAGCGGATGGTGTGGATGGTTTCCGGCACGTCGACGTTCTGGCACTCGCTGACCGGTTTGCCGCTGTCCAGCGCTTCCAGCACCGCCAGCTCATGGGCGTTGTCTTCCAGCAACTGGGCGAACTTCTGCAGCACATGCTTGCGGTCGTTCGGCTGCATCTTCGACCAGGTGCCTTCTTCGAACACGCGCTTGGCAGCGGCCACGGCGACGTTCACGTCGTTGACGTCGCAAGCGGCGACTTCTGCCAGCTGCTTGCCGGTGGCCGGGTTGGTGGTGACGAAGGTGCGGCCGGAGATGGCATCGCGGAATTCACCGTCGATGAACGCCTGGGTGCGCGGTTGCAGTTCGGCGGCGATGGCCGCGTATTGTTCCTTGCTCAGCAATTCAGCCATTTTTCCGGCCTCCTTATTTGATCTGGGCGATGGTGGCTTTCAGTTCGGTGACCACGCGCTTGAGCTCTTGCTTCTCGGCGTCGTCCAGGTCGTACAGCGGCTTGCGCACGCCGCCGGTCTTCAGGCCGTTCAGGGCCACGCCGTTCTTGATGGCCTGGACGAACTTGCCACCTTCAAGGAAGTCCATCAGCGGCATCATGGCAGCCATGATCTTGCGGCCTTTGGCGAAGTCCTTCTCGATCACGCAAGCCTCGTACAGGGCCACATGCTCACGCGGGATGAAGTTGGAGCCGGCGCAGACCCAGCTCTGGGCGCCCCAGGCGAAGAACTCCAGAGCCTGATCGTCCCAGCCGCACGACAGCTGGATGTTCGGGCGATGGATGGCCAGGCGGTGCAGTTGGGCCATGTCGCCGGAGCTTTCCTTGATGGCGACGATGTTCTTCACATCAGCCACGGCATCGAAAAACTCTTCGCCCATGCTCACGCTCATGCGCCCTGGGTAGTTGTAGAGCATGATCGGCAGGCCGGCAGCGGCGTCGACCGCTTTGACGTGCAGGGCGATTTCCTGCTGGGTTGGCAGCGCGTATGGCGGGGTGCCGACCAGCAGCGCGTCAGCCTTGATTTCCTTGGCGTGCTGGGCGAAAGCCACGGCGTCTTCGGTGCGGATGCCGCCGGTGCCGACGATCAGCGGCAGGCGGCCGTTGAGTACGTCCTTGGCCTGGGCGGCCAGCTCGATGCGCTCCTGAGTGGTGTGGGCGTAGTACTCGCCGGTTGAGCCACCAATGATGACGCCATGGATTTTCGATTCGACCAGGTATTCGAGGACCTCGGCGAACGCCGCCTTGTCGATCGAGCCGTCCGCAGCCAGCGGAGTGATTGCCGGGGTGTAGATGCCTTCGAATTTCACGGTAGGTTCTCCAGTGCGTTGCTCAGTGTTGAAGGCCGCCACGCAACCACGCGGCGGCGGGTTGTAGGGTTTCAGCTCAACGACGCTGCTTGTTGCAGGTTCAGCGAACGGGTTTCCGGGGCCAAAGCGACCGAGAAGGCCAGGCCGACGAAGGTCACGGCAGCAGCGGCGTACATGGTGGCGCCGATGCCATAGCTGTCGAGGGCGATGGGCACCAGCCAGGTGCCGACTGCGGCGCCGACCCGCGACATCGAGGTGCCCACGCCCACGGCGCCAGCGCGGATTTCGGTGGGGAACAATTCGTTGGGGTACACCAGTTGCAGCACCTGGGCGCCACCAATGAACAAAGCATAGGCCCCGAACAGCACCAGAATGAGCATCTCGTTGCCGTTGCTGAAAGCGCCCAGGCCCAGCAGCGCCAGCCCCGACCAGAAGAAGCTGTGCAACAGTGTGGTGCGCCGGCCGATGGTGTTGAGCAGGCGGGTGCCAACGATGCAGCCGACCACGAACAGGAAGGTGATGGCGATGGAGCCGATCGATGCCCAGTCACCTTTCAGGTTCAACGCGCCCAGCACTTTCGGGGCGAACGCGTACACGGCGAACACCGGGATCACCGAGCAGGTCCAGAACATGGTGACGAACAGCATGCGCTTGCCGTAGCCGGAGTGCAGCAGGCTGAGGAACGACAGCTTGCGGGACTTGGGCTCTTCCGGCAGGTTCTTCAGCGAAAAACCGTTGCCGTAGACACGCTTGATCACCTGCTCGGCCTCAGCCAGGCGGCCTTTGCTGATCAGCCAGCGTGGCGATTCAGGGGTACCCAGGCGGATGGCAAACAGCAACGCACCAATCACGGCAGCACTGGCCAGCACCAGACGCCATGCATCGTCGCCGCCGTGACGCAGGATCGCCTCACCGGCCAGGTAGGCGGTAGCGGCACCGGCAAACCACAATACCGTCAGGGTTGCCAAGCGCGGGCCGCGGTTTTTCTTGGGCAGGAACTCCACCAGCAGCGAGGTAGCGACCGGGTATTCGATGCCTACGGCGATGCCGATGGCGAACCTCAGCAGGAACAAGGCCAGCGCCGACTCAACCCAGAACTGCGCGACCGAGGCCAGGATGAACAGGATCGGACCAACGAAAAACACGCGTTTACGGCCGAAGTGGTCGGTCAGCCAACCGCCGAAAAAGCCACCGAAGAAAATGCCGATCAGCGCCGAAGCGGCAATCATGCCCTGCCAGAAACTGTTCAGGCTCAGGCCTGCAGACATCTGCACCATGGCCACGCCGATAATGCTCAGTACATAGCCATCGACAAACGAACCGCCGCCGGAACGCAGGGTCAGCAATTGGTGGAAGTTGTTGATCGGTACATCTTCAATCGAAACATTCGGATTTGTCATTGTTATTCCTGCCACGTCTGCTACATGCACATTTTCAAGGCGAGCGTGTCCGCGAAACTGAAAACCACCTTCAGCCCCGGGAGATCGGACGACGCATCTCGATCGTCAAATTCGGGCAAGCCGTGCCCGTGCCGGCAAAGTAACGCCGACGTAAAATGCTCTTTGGTCTAACTCAGGTAGCGATCAGCTTTCTTTGCCAGCGCGGAACTGCCCCCACATCAGGTTGGCGTTCAAGCCCAGGGAAACCAGGGGCTGCGGTGGGTTTGCACACGGCCCGGGGGCTTTGAGCAAAAACTCGATCAGTTCGTTTTTGTCCCCGGCCAGCCAGTCGGCCAGCAACTTGCCGGTGACCGTGCCACGGGTAACACCCAGGCCGTTGCAACACAGTGCGCCGACCACATTGGGGGCCAACTGACCAAAGAAGCCCATGTGGTTGCGCGACAGTGCCAATGCGCCGCCCCAGGTATATTCAAAGTTAACGTCGGGCAACATCGGGAAACGCCGGGCGAACGAGTCGCGGTGGCGCTGAACAAAGCGCTCCAGGTATTTACGGTTGCTACGGCCGTCGGGGTTGTAGCTGAAGCTGTTGCGGATCAGCAGGCGGTTGTCGACGGTGCGGCGTATGGTGGTGCCGAACGGGTCGGCAGGGATCACGCCCCAATAGGGTTTACCACCCAGGCGCGCCTGCTCTTGCTCGGTCAGTGGGCGAGTAATGCTGCCGTAAGTGAACACTGGCAGCATGCGGCCCTTGAGGAAGCCGAAGCTCATGCCGAAGCCGTTGGTGGTTAGCACCAACTTGTCGGCGGTGATCGAACCGTTGGCGTGGCGCAGCACGACCTTGTCGCCATACTCCACGTCGGTGATCGGCGTGTTCTCGTACAGCGAGACATTGCTCGGCAGGTTGTCGGCCAGGCCTTTGACCAGCGCCGAGGGCTGCAGCAAGGCGGTGCCCGGGGTGAACAGGCCCTTGCGGTAAAAGTCGATGCCGATGTGCTCTGGCAGGTCGCGGCCTTCGACCACTTCGTAGGGCTGGCCAAGCTTGTCCAGGCCCCGGCGGTAGGCATCCAGCACGGCGATGCCGCGGTCTTCGATGGCAGCCTGGTACTTGCCGCAGTGGCGGAACTGGCACTCGATGTCGTAGCGCTCGACCAGGTCCTTGAGGTATTGCTGGCCACCCAGGTTGAGCTTTTGGCGATGTCGATGTCGCCGATGTAGTCCTCGGCGCCGATATCGTGAGGCAAGTCGATAGCGAAGCCTGCGTTGCGCCCGGACGTGCCGAAGCCAACCTCCTGGGCTTCGACCAGCACGATCTCGTCATGCGGAAAGTTCGTCGCCAGCTGCCGCGCAGCAGCCAGGCCAGTGAAGCCGGCGCCGACCACCACCCAGCGCGCCTGGCTGTGGCCACTGTGGGCCGGCCTTGGCGTGCGGGGCTTGCTCAGGTGATACCAACCACAGGTGGCATCATCGGCAGGTAACGAACTTATTCTTGTCATATCACTAACCTGGTTCTTGTCGTTGTCGTGTGGTCAGCACCGACGGCCTGACCGGGTATTTCATATCTGGATAGGTACATCCAACCCTTGCGGAGCGGCATATTCGGCCATGCGCCGACGTGACAGCTCCATATGCTCGCGGGCCAGCTGGCCGGCGGTCTGGGCGTCACGGCGCTCAATGGCCTCGATAATCTGATCGTGCTGCTGACAGGCGATCTCAAGGTCGCGCTGCATGTCGTCGGTGGTCGGGTGGCGGTAGAAAATCTTGCCCAGCCGGGTGTGGTCGATCAGCAGGCGGCGCAGGCTCGGCATCAGATAGTCGTTGTGCGCCATCTTGCCGATTTCCAGGTGGAAGGCGTCGTTGTAGAGCACGCGGTTTTCCACGTCCCGCTCTTCGATGGCCTGACGGAACTGGGCCTGGATAGCCTTGAGCACTTCAATTTCGTCAGCTCTGGCATAGGTGGCAGCCAGCTGGGTGGTAGCCACGTAGATAAGCGGGGCGGCGACGTAGAAGCTGTGCAACGACTCGTGGTTCATCGCGGCGACGCGGGGCGCGCGGTTGGGTTCCAGCTCGATGTAGCCTTCAGCGGCAATCTGGCGCAGCAGCTCACGGACCGGGGGGCGCGACAAACCGAATTCGTCGCACAGAGCCAGTTCGTCCACCACGGCGCCCGGGGCCAGTTCCATGCTGAGGATCCGGCGGCGCAGTGCTTCGGCAAGGACGGCCTTGCGGTCCTGCGGCACTTCAGCGGTGAGTGGTTGAACACTGGCTTTCATGGCGGCCTTCTTTGTTGTCATAGAGCTATGTCTACTATTTGTATAACGACTATATGGCACTGTTAGACAATATGTCTACAGCATTTTAGATGAACGGTGAAATCTGTCTGGGCCTTTGTTTTTAGGGGTTTCAGCGGGCTCCCAGGGTGGGATTAAACACCCTTGCAGCTGCATTGCCAAACCGGACAGAAAATTCACCAGACAAGACAAATGCCCAACATTTCACCACCTGCCGGGGCTCTATCGCCCGCAGCACAAATAAAAAAGCCACCTGCAGGCAGATGGCTTTCTATCACTCAGCTATTGCAATCAAGCAGTCGCCAGCGCCTCCTGTCGAGCATGCCGTCTGCTGGTAACCACCCCCAACACCAGGATGACCAACGCCAAGGCAAAGGTCAGCGACACTTCCATGCGGTGCTTGGGCATGACGAACATGGTGCCCAGGGCAAAGATGATGAAGCCGATCACGGCATAGGTCAGCCACGGGTACAGCCACATCTTGAAGGCAATCTCGACGTTCTGCCGTTGCAGAATGGCGCGCATGCGCAGTTGCGAGAAGGCAATCGCCAGGTACACCAGCAAGGCAATCGACCCGGAGCTGGCCAGCAGGAAGGCAAACACCTCGGCCGGGGCAAAGTAGTTGACGATGGTCGCCAGCATGCCGATCAGCGTACTGCCAATCACCGCCGCACGCGGCACGCCCACCTTCGAGGTGCGCTGGATGAAGCCCGGCGCATCGCCACGCTTGCTCAGCGAGTAGAGCATGCGTGAGGAAATATAGATGGACGAGTTCAGGCAACTGGCCACTGCCACCAGCACCACCATGTCAACCAGCAGCTTGGCGTAGGGAATGTGCATGATTTCCAGCGCCCGCTGATAGGAGCCCTGCACCGGCAGCAGCGGGTCGTTCCACGGCACCACCGAGATGATCACGAAGATCGACAGCAGGTAGAACACACTGATACGCCAGATTACCGAACGCGTGGCCTTGGCGATGTTGCGCGCCGGGTCTTTCGATTCAGAGGCGGCAATGGTCACAGCTTCCGTGCCCAGGTAGCTGAACATGGTGGTCAGCAAGGCGCCAATGATCGCTGTCCAGCCATTGGGCATGAAGCCACCCTCTTGCGTCAGCAGCAGCGGCAGGCCACTGACTTCACGACCAGGCAATACGCCGGCCAGCGCTGCCGCACCCAGGGCGATGAAGGCAACGATGGCGATGACCTTGAGCATGGCGAACCAGAACTCGAACTCGCCATATTTGGCCACGCTGAACAGGTTGGTCGCGGTCAACAGCACAGTCATGCTCAGCGCGAAGAACCAGGCATCAATGTGCGGGAACCAGTTGTTGAGGACCACGCCCGCGGCGATGGCTTCGATGGGAATTACCAGCACCCAGAACCACCAGTACAACCAACCGATGGTAAAACCGGCCCAGCGGCCGATGGCGCGGTCGGCGTAAGTGGAGAACGAACCGGTATCGGGGCTGGCGACGGCCATTTCCCCGAGCATACGCATCACCAGTACCACCAGCGCACCGGCCAGGGCGTAAGCGACGATGGCCGAAGGGCCGGCCGCCGCGATGGCGTGCCCGGAGCCGATGAACAACCCGGCACCGATCACCCCGGCGATGGAGAGCATGGTCACATGGCGTTGCTTGAAGCCTTGCGCCAGCTGATTGCCGGCGCCACTCGCGCTTGTCATTGTCATCCTGATCCCTGCTTTTGTTTTCTTTGTGGGGGGACGTGAAGCTCCTGGATCGAAACCCAGCGTGGATGAGCTTCGCGCCCGCTCACGGTACGCCAGCTAGGGGGCGGTCAAGTTGACTGGATCCGCCACGCACTTGACCATAAATGACATTGGCACTTCTGAGAGGCCCATGGCAGAGCCTTGGGTTGTTAATGGCAGTGAGAACCCTGTGGGAGCGGGTTCACCCGCGAAGAGGCCAGTACAGGTGATAGAGACCGCTAGCGCAGTGCCTTGCTTTGCAGCACTTCGGAGCGCCGCCCCAGCACGTTCTCGCTGATTTGCACGAAGTCTTCGGTGCTCACGCTGGGCAGGCGCATCAGCCCACGCACTACGTCATCGAGCGAGCGCTTGGCCTGAGTGTGAATGCGGATTTCCTTGTCCAGTGCCTGCAGCAGGATCACCCCGCGGGCCACCTGAGCGGGGCTTGCGCGCTCGCCCTTGAGGTGGGTGACCTTGGCGCCCTGCTTGCTCAGGCGGGCCTGCCACGCCTGGTAGCGGTCATCGCTCACCCCGCCGGAACGGCGCAGCAACTCGCTGGCGTAGTAGTCGGTCAGGCTTTCCACCAGCCAGTCACTGCCATCACGCCCACGAATTTGCGCAAACAACTGCACCACTTCCCGCAACAACGGGCTGCTGCCATTCTCGCTGACCATCGGCCGGGCGCTGTGCAGGTACAGCGACCCCTGCGCGGCCATCGCCCCGCGCCACATGCCGTCACGGGCACCAACCAGCAGCAGCTTTGGCGGGTTACGCGGGAACACCGCCTGCAACTGCGGCCACACATAGGTCAGCAAGGTCAGGCTGTCCATGCGCCGCATGCCCTGCCCGACCGGTGCAGCCACAGTTACCTCGGTATCGCCCAGGCGGGCACGGCGGCTGCCAAGGTCGCCGGCCAGCATCCAGCCCGTCGGGCGGTCGAACAGGCGCGAAACGTTGTCGATGCGGAACTTGTCCTTGCCAATGCGCGGCCAGGACGTCTCGATGCTCTTCCAGCCCTCGGGCAGGTCGAAGGCCAGGCGCGCCACCAGCTCGGTGCCATCTTGCTGATCGAGCCGCGCAGGCGGTACCAGCTGGTCGCCGAGGAACAGCGCCCAGTGCGGGGTGATTCGCGACGAGTAGGCACCGCTGGCAAGCTTCTGGTCCAGCTGCACACGGTAGCTGAGGCTGGTTTTGCCGGCTGCGGGCCGCCACACGCCGCGCTGCCCCTGCAATTGCCATTGGCCATCGGCCTGGAAGCCGCTGAAAACCCCGGCCTTGCCCAGGTCAAAGTCGAGGCTGCGCACAGCACTGCCTTCAGCCAAGGTGAGGCGGACTTCGGCCTGGCCAGTGGCTGGCAGCAGGCGCACCTGGTAGTCAAGGTCGACCTTTTTCGCCCAGGCTGGCGAACTGGCCATCAGGCCCAACAGCAAAAACAGCTGGCAACGCATACAGAAACTCCTTGTTTCCCCGTGGCAGCGGGCCGCACCGGTCAGCTGGCGCGGAAGATCAGGTGGTCTTCCCAGTCGTCTTCGTGCACATCCTGCTCCCTGAGCATACGCCCCGACTGGGAAATGCGCTGTTCATGGACCTGCTGGCGATCGCCGCAGACCAGATGATGCCAGGCCGGCAGGTCCTTGCCCTCGCTGACCAGGCGGTAGCCGCAGGTACTCGGCAGCCACGTGAACTGGTCAGCCTTGCCCGGGGTAAGCTGGATGCAGTCCGGCACGTGGGCAAAGCGGTTTGGGTAGTCGCTGCACTGGCAGGTATCCAGGTCCAGCAGCTTGCAGGCGATGCGCGTGTAATAAACGCTGTTGTCGTCCTCGTCCTCAAGCTTTTGCAGGCAGCACAGGCCGCAGCCGTCGCACAGCGACTCCCACTCTTGCGGGCTGAGTTGTTCGAGGGTCTTGCGCCGCCAGAACGGCGCGTTTTCAGCGATCATCACACGGTTTCCTGCATTCATCTTGTGGCCACGGCGCGCGGCGGCGCCAGTCTAGAGCCTGGCCTTCGGCAAAGCCAGACCGCTTGTCAGTCGCGACGGGACGCAGTAGCGTGCGGGTTTCCCGTCCGTTTGCAGGAGCTGTAATGAGCGCCAACCCCCGCATTGCCGATTACGCCATCAACGAACAGTTCATCAACCGCTGGTCGCCACGCGCCTTCACTGCCGAGCCGATCAGCGAAGAGACCCTGCTGAGCTTCCTGGAAGCCGCACGCTGGGCACCGTCGGCGTACAACTCGCAGCCTTGGCGCTTCCTGTATGCCCGGCGTGACACGCCAAACTGGGAGCGTTTCCTGAGCTTGCTGGTGCCCTTCAACCGCAGCTGGGCGCAACAGGCATCGGCGCTGGTGCTGGTGATTTCCAAGACCACCTTCGCCGCCCCGGGCGCCACCGAAGAAAAACCGGCACTGTGGCACACCTTCGACACCGGCTCCGCCTGGGGCCACCTGGCGCTGCAAGCCAGCATCAGCGGCTGGCATACCCATGGCATGGCCGGTTTCGACCAGGACCTGGCGCGTCAGGAACTGAAGATTCCGGAGGGCTATGTGCTGCATGCCATGGTGGCCATCGGCAAGCTGGGTGACAAGGCCAGCCTGGATGAAGCGCTGCAATCGCGTGAAGTACCGAGCCCGCGCAAGCCATTGAGCGAACTGGCTGCCGAGGGTGATTTCAGCCTGTAAGCCTTGTGTAGCCTGTACCGGCCCAATCGCCGGCAAGCCAGCTCCCACAAGTACCCCACAGTTTTCAGATTCTGTGCAGTACCTGTGGGAGCTGGCTTGCCGGCGATTGGGCCAGTGCAGGCACTACAAATCAGTAGCCCTTCGCAAAATCCACTTCACCCCGCAACCCCTGCCCTGCTTCATAAGCCCGCACATTCTCGACAAACAACCGCACCATCGCCACCGGCGAGGTGGGCGCGGAACTGTGCCCGGTCAGCAGCAATCCCCATGCAGTCCAGAACGGATGCTGCCTGGGCAGCGGCTCCTGCCGGCAGACATCGATCACCGCCCCCGCCAGATGCCCTTCCTTCAGGGCCTCGACCAGATCAGCATCGACCACCGCCACGCCACGCCCGGCATTGATGAACAGCGTGGTCGGCTGGAAGCATTTGAACAGCGCAGCGTCATACAGATCATGCGTGGCCGGGGTATCCGGCAGCAGGTTGAGCACGTAGTCGGCCTGGCCAACCATGCGCGGCAGGTCGGCCAGGGCCGCCACCTCGACAAACGGTGCCTGCTCCCGGGCGCTACTGGCTACACCGTAAAGCACCACACCAAACGGTTGCAGGAACTCGGCCACCCGCTGGCCAATGTCGCCGGTGCCGACAATCAGCACCTTGCGCCCCTCCAGCGTGCGCCCCGGGCGGTCATCCCAGCGCCGCTCAACCTGGCTGACCAGGCGCGACAGCACCTCGCGTTCATGGCCAAGCATGTAGGTCAGCATGTATTCGGCCATCACCTGGCCGAAGATGCCCACCGCACGGGTCAGGCGATAGTCACGCGGCAGGCCATCGGCCAGCAACGGCGTGATACCGGCCCACGTCGACTGCATCCAGGCCGGCTTGTGGCCCTGGCGCAGCAAGGTCGCCAGCAGGTCCGGCTGGCCCAGCCACACCGGGCACTGCTGCGCCTGCCGGGCCAGTTCGGCGGAGTCGGCGCTGGTGAAGATATCCAGGTCTGGCGCGGCTTCGCTTAGAAGCCCGGCGTAACGAGCATGGTCCTGCTCAGCAATCAGTACACGCATGGTCAGACCGGGTCGTTACGGCGCAGCAGCTCTTCGGGCAGGTGCTCGATGTACTCATCTTCCAGCGGCGGCATCTGCAGGTGGTAGCCTTGGTTGTCGAGGTTCTCCAGTACCTTGGTGATGTCCTCGCGGGCCAGCTTGCGCTCGGGGCTCAGTACCAGATCGAAGGCATGCATGGGGGTGCCAAACGCTGGCAGCAGGCCTTCGGGCACGCGCTCCAGGCCGTCAGCCTTGAGCACGTACAGGTACATTTCGTTCTTGCGGGGGCTCTTGTAGATCGAGCAAATGCGTTTCATCGGGTCTCTCCGGCGCCTGCCAGGTTGTCGAGCAGGGCCTGGCCCATGCGCTCACGGCGCCAGCCGCGCAGCGAATCGGGCAGTTGATATGGGCCATTGGGGTAACCGCTCTTGAGCAGCGCCTCCAGGGCTTTCTTGCGCAGCATCAGCTCGGGGGTAATCCCCAGGCGCTCGCCTTCGGCCTGGCCGATGGCACGCAGCTGCTTGAGTACACCGGCAGCCTCGATCGGCAATGGCTCGGGCAAGGGCGCGGGCCACTGCTCGGCAGGCAGGCTGCCGGCGCGCTTGATCAGCTGGATCAGGAACTCACCGTCCTGGCGAATGGTGCGCGGGTGCATCTCGTCGATCTTGGCCAGCGCCGACAGGTTGTTCGGCTGGCTCTTGGCTATTGGCCACAACGAGTGCTCCTTGAGGATGCGGTTACGCGGCACATCGCGGCTGCGCGCTTCGCGTTCGCGCCATGCGCACAGTTCGCGCAGCACCGCCAGTTGCTGGGGGGCCAGCTTCCAGGCGAGCTTGACGTCGCGGTACAGGCTTTCGGGTTCGACCTCACGGCGCAATGCCGCCACCAGCTCGGCGCCGTCTTCCAGCACCCAGGCGTACTTGTCGTCAGACAAACGCGGGCGCAGCGCGGTGAACAGCTCGGCCAGGTGCACGGCATCCTCGGCGGCATAGCTGACCTGGGTTTCCGAGAGCGGGCGCTGCAGCCAATCGGAACGGGTCTCACCCTTGGGCAGTTCGATGCCCAGCACTTCCTGCACCAGACGCGAATAACCCATGGAGAAGCCCAGGTTCAGGTAGCCGGCAGCCAGCTGGGTGTCGAACAACGGCTGCGGCAGCTTGCCGGTCAGGCGCAGCAGCACCTCAAGGTCTTCGCTGCAGGCATGCAGCACCTTGACCACACCGCTGTCTTCCAGCAGGTCGGCCAAGGGTTGCCAGTTGCCGACCAGCAGCGGGTCGATCAGGAAGGCCCGCTGGCCGTCACCGATCTGGATCAGCCCGGCTTTCGGGTAGAAGGTGTCGACCCGCATGAATTCGGTGTCAACGGCGACGTAGGGCAGTTGGCGCCAGTCGCGGCAGTGTTCGGCCAGGCTCTGGTCGTCACGGATCCAGTGTATTTCAATGGCCACGAGGCTCTCCCACTAACATTGGCGCGCAGTATATACGGCGCGGGCACTGCTGGTGAAACCCGGGCCATCCTTGATATCGATCAGTGGTGCAGTTTTGCACGCGCGTGCGGCCCCTGTGGGAGCGGGCAAGGTTGCATGACACGCGACTGGCTTCAGCGCTTGGCGGCCAGCCAGGGCCGGCAGCTGGCGAACATGTCCAGCGACTGCTGGTAGAGCTCGGTGTGCACCTGTAACAGGCCGAGCATGGAATGGAACAGGTTGTCCTGCGACAAGGGGGCATCGCTGAGCTTGGCCAGGCAGTCGGAGTCGATGCCGAAGTCCTCCTTGTAGCTGTCGGAGAACCAGGTCAGCAACGGCACGTGTTTCTGCTGCTCTGGGGCGATGGCGTAAGGCGTGCCGTGCAGGAACAGGTTGTACTCGCCCAGCGACTCGCCATGGTCGGACAGATAAATCATGGCCGTATCGACCTTGTCCTGCTTGCTGCGCAAGGTGTCGATCAGCGAAGCCAGCACCTTGTCGGTATAGACCAGAGTGTTGTCATAACCGTTGATGATCTCCTGTTCGTTGCACTGGTTCAGCGCGTTGCTCTGGCACACCGGCGTGAAGCGCTCGCCGCCACTGGGGTAGCGCTTGAAGTATTCCGGGCCATGGCTGCCCATCTGGTGCAGCACCAGCACGGTATCCTTGTCGAGGTTGTCGATCAGCTCGTCCAGCCCTTGCAGCAGGATCTGGTCATGGCATTCGCCATTGGCGCACAGCTGGGGGTCCTTGAGGTTGCTGACATCAATAAACTGCACGCGGTCGCAGGTACCTTTGCAGCCCGACTGGTTGTCACGCCACTGCACGGCCAGGCCGGCACGCTGCAGGATGTCCAGCAGCCCTTCGCGGTTCTTCGCCACGCGAGCATCGTAGTCCTTGCGCTTCATGCCCGAGAACATGCACGGCACCGACACCGCCGTTTCCGTACCGCAAGAATGCACATCGGAAAACGCCAGCAGGCCCTGCTCCTTGGCCAGGTTCGGGGTGGTATCGCGGTCATAGCCCAGCACGCCGAAATGGTCTGCACGGGCACTTTCACCCACTACCAGCACCGTCAGCGACTTGCGCTCATGTTTTTGCCAGGCGGCATCACGCCTGGCATCTTCGCCGTAACTCTGGAACGGGCGCGAGGCCGTACCGACACGCTCGCTGACATAACCAATGGAGGCCCCGACGATATTGCTCGGGGTCAGCATCAGGCGCAGTTCGTGGTGGTTGCGAAACAGCGACGACAAGCCTTGATAATTGACCAGCGCTACAGAGCCCAGGGCCACTACGCAGGCACCACTGACCACCAGCTTGCCCAACAGCTCGCGGTGCCAGGGGCGATAGGCAATCCGCGCCTTCCACAGCAGCACCGACGGCAATACACCCAACAGCAGCAAGTAGGCGGCAAACTTCAGCGACATCAGATCGCGCACTTCGGCAACATTGGTCTCTGCCATATTGCGGAACATGCCGGCATCAATAAGTACACCGTACTGGTTCATGAAGTAAGCCACACCCGCGCCACTCATGAACAACACGATAAGTACTGGCTTCAATACATATCGGAAGGCAACCAATGTGAGGATGAGGTTGAAGGCAAACAACATCAGCACGGCAAACGCCAGGCTCAGCCAAAGCCCCGACAGGCCGGCGGGCACCACCGCTTGCAAGTGCTCCCAGAGGAACATGTTCAAGCCAATCAGCAGGTAAAGGCTGGCCAGCAGCGTGACCCATTCAGTCCGCAGGGATTTGAAGTTGAGCATCGGAGTTCGCAATCAAGAGTGATTATCAGCCCCAAGGCCGGAGGGCACGTGGGAAAGTTGGGCGAACTCTAGAAAGTGCGTCATCAATTTTTTGTGAAAAAGACGGTAACAATTTCGTGAAGCAGCGACTTTTATCAAATACGTGAAAAGCATTCAGCTGCCATTCAGGCTCGCGGCGGTCACAAGCCTGCGCAAACGCGGCTATCCTCAGTGGTCATGACCTTACCGACAACCCTGACAGAGGTGAAGAAATGCCAGTTCCGCATGATCTGCTCGCTGACCTGCACATTACCGCTGATGCATTCCAGGCGCTCATTGACAAGGACCAGACGCTGCACTCGCTGCACAAGGAATACAACGCCAAGGACAAGGAGGTGGTCGCCGCCGAAGGTAACGGTAAAAGTGACGAGACCGTCACCGGCCTGCGCAAGGAGCGGCTGCTGATCAAGGACAAGATCGAAGGGATCATCCATCCGACGAAATCCTGACTGGCGCCACAAGCCTGCACGGCTCCTTGTAGGAGCGGCCTTGTGTCGCGATGGGCTGCGTAGCAGCCCCAGAAATCTCGGCACAGACATAGATTTTGGGGCTGCTACGCAGCCCATCGCGACACAAGGCCGCTCCTACAGGGACTGCTATAGCCTCATCATTACGCGCCAGAAACCAGCGCTTTCAGCGCCCCATCCAGATCCTCGACCAGATCGCGGTAATCCTCGATCCCCATCGACAACCGCAGCAGGTTCTCGCTGATACCCATCACCCCTTTCTGCTCCGGGCTCAGCGAGCAGTGCGACATGGTCCACGAGTGGTTGATCATGCTCTCCACCCCGCCCAACGAGTCGGCCAGCACAAAAATCTGCAACGCCTCCACCAGGCGGTTGAGCGCGGCGCGGTCGCCCTTGACCTTCATCGCCACCACCGCCCCGCCGCTGCGCATCTGGCGTTTGCACAGTTCGTGCTGAGGGTGGCTTTCCAGGCCTGGGTAATACACCTGCTCGATCTGCGCATGCCCTTCAAGGAAGCGAGCCACCTGCAGGGCATTGGCGCACTGGCGCTCCATGCGCACATCCAGGGTCTTCAGGCCGCGCAGGGCAAGGTAGCAGTCAAATGGCCCCTGCACCGCGCCAATCGCCATGCTGATGCGGCGCAGGCGTGCCAGCAGCGCATCATTGGCCGCCACTACCACACCACCGGTCAGGTCGGAGTGGCCTCCGATGTACTTGCTGGCCGAGTGCATCACCAGGTCTACGCCCAGGGTGATCGGGCGCTGGTTCCACGGTGAGCAGAAAGTGTTGTCGATGCAGGTGAGAATACCCCGCGCCTTGGCCAGATCGCACACCGCCTTGATGTCGACCAGGTGTAGCAGCGGGTTGGTCGGCGATTCGATCCAGATCAGCTGGGTTTCCGGCTTGATAGCCGCTGCCACGGCCTCAAGGTCGTTAAGGTCGACATAGGTGGTGGTCAGGCCCGAGGTGCGGCTGCGGTAGTCCTCCAGAATCCGGAAGGTGCCGCCGTACACGCCGTTCATCACGACGACGTGGGCATCTTTGGGCAGCAGCTCCAGTACCGTGGCGGTGGCATTTACCCCCGAGGCGCAAGCTACGGCACCCACGCCCTCTTCCAGCGCGGCGACACAGGTTTCGTAGGCATGCCGGGTGGGGTTGCCGACGCGGCTGTAGGAGTACTCCGGCTTGTCGTCCAGGCTGCGCTTGGTGAACGAGCTGGCGGTGACGATGGCCGGGAAAATGGCGTTTTCGGCGACGCTGAACTGCTCGCCGGCGTGAATGGTACGGGTGGCGAAATTGCGCGGCTTGTCGGACATGGTCGGGCCCATTGGCAGAGTGAAAGTTGCCACTATCGCACAACCCAATTCTTCTGGCCTTGGGGTAATCTGTGAAAAATTTTTCTACACGGCCCGCGCGCGATATGGACAGTTTCGACCAGCACATTCTTACCCTGCTTCAGCGCGATGCGTCGATCTCGCTCAAGGACCTGGCCGAGGCCGTCAACCTGTCCACCACACCGTGCTGGAAGCGGGTCAAGCGCCTGGAGGAGGACGGCTACATTCTCGGTCGCGTCGCCCTGCTGGACCCTGAACGGCTGGGGCTGGGGCTTACCGTGTTCGTCCAGCTAAAGACCCAGCGCCACGACAGTGCATGGCTGGAACAGTTTGCCGTGACGGTGACAGGGTTCGAGGAAGTGATGGAGTTCTACCGCATGTCGGGGGACTGGGACTACATGTTGCGGGTAGTGGTGGGGGATATCGCGGCGTACGACCGGTTCTACAAAAAACTGATTACCAGTACTGACGGGCTGTCGAACATCACTTCCAGTTTTGCCATGGAGCAGATGAAATACACCACGGCTTATCCGGTGAACCGTTCCTGATCGCTGCTGGATTCTTCGCGGGTGAACCCGCTCCCACAGGATCACCTGAACCTCAAGAGCTGTGGGGACCCTGTGGGAGCGGGTTCACCCGCGAAGAGGCCAGTACAGTCAACCCGTCAATCCGCGGCCAACACCGCCGCGATTCGGTTCCCTGCCTTGGCTTTCTCGACCTTGATCGCCACAAACTTCGACGTCGGCGTATACGTCCCCACACCATAACTCTCCAGCGGCACCAGCGGGTTGGTCTCTGGGTAGTACGCCGCCGCCTGCCCCTCGGGCACGTCATACGCCACCAGTCGGAACCCTGAAACCCGCCGTTCCACGCCATCCTCCCACAACGACACCAAGTCCACGTTCTCGCCCGGCTCAAAGCCCAGGCGGCGGATGTCGGCCTCGTTGACGAACACCACTTCACGCAGGCCGAACACCCCGCGGTAACGGTCATCCAGGCCATACAGGGTGGTGTTGTACTGGTCATGCGAACGCAGGGTCTGCAGGATCAGGTCGGGCTTGTCACCACGGGCCAGCACCTTGGCGTTGATCAGTTCCTCCGGCAGTGCGTGGGGCATGAACCGGGCCTTGCCCGTGGCTGTGCGGAAGTTGCGATCGGCGGCGTTGTTGCCCAGGTGGAACCCGCCCGGGCTATTCAGGCGCTCGTTGAAACCGGCGAAACCGGGAATGACGTCGGCGATCATGTCGCGAATGCGGTCGTAATCAGCCACCGCATATTCCCAGTCGATCGGCTGGTTGCCCAGCGTGGCCTTGGCCATGCCGGCGACAATCCACGGCTCCGAACGCATGTGTGGCGAGCGTGGGCGCAACTGGCCGTTGGAGATATGCACCATGCTGAAGGTGTCCTCCACGGTCACGCCTTGCGGCCCTTCGGCCTGCAGGTCGATTTCAGTCCGGCCCAGGCACGGCAGGATCAACGCATCGCGGCCGGTGACCAGGTGCGAGCGGTTCAGCTTGGTCGAAATCTGCACGGTCAGCGCGCAGTTCTGCAGTGCTGCGTGGGTGCGCGGGGTGTCTGGGGTGGCTTGGGCAAAGTTGCCGCCCAGGGCGATGAACACCTTGGCGCGCCTCTCCTCCATGGCCTTGATCGCCAGCACCGCGTTGTGCCCATGGGCGCGAGGCACTCGGAACTGGAAGCGTTTTTCGATGGCATCGAGCAGCGCCGGCTTGGGCTTTTCGTCGATACCCATGGTGCGGTCGCCTTGCACGTTGCTGTGGCCGCGCACCGGCGACAGGCCGGCGCCGGGCTTGCCGACGTTGCCGCGCAGCAATTGCAGGTTGACGATTTCCTGTACGGTCGGCACCGAATGGCGATGCTGGGTGACGCCCATGGCCCAGCACATGATGACCCGCTCGGCCTTGCGGTACATGCGCGCGGCCAGCTCGATCTCGGCCAGGGTCAGGCCCGACTGCTTGACGATGTGCTCCCAGGATGTGGCATCTACCGCCTTCAGGTAGTCATCGACACCGCTGGTGTGCTCGGCGATGAAGGCATGGTCGAACACCGCCGGCTCGCCTTTGGCCTGGGCTTCGCGCTCCCACTGCAACAGGAATTTGGCAATGCCACGCATGGCTGCCATGTCACCGCCCAGGGCCGGGCGGAAGTAGGCGCTGGAAGTCGGCTCGGAGCCGTTGCTGAGCATTTCGAACGGGTGCTGCGGGTGCTGGAAGCGCTCCAGGCCACGCTCTTTCAGCGGGTTGAAGCAGACCACCTGGGCACCACGTTTGACGGCCTCACGCAGCGGTTCGAGCATGCGCGGGTGGTTGGTGCCAGGGTTCTGGCCGATGACGAAGATCGCGTCGGCCAGCTCCAGGTCGTGGAAAACGACAGTGCCTTTGCCCACCCCGAGGGTTTCCGACATGCCCGCGCCGCTGGCTTCGTGGCACATGTTCGAGCAATCGGGGAAATTATTGGTGCCATAAGCGCGCACGAACAGCTGATAGAGGAACGCCGCCTCGTTGCTGGCCCGGCCCGAGGTGTAGAACTCGGCTTCATCCGGCGATTGCAGCGCACGCAGGTGCGTGGCGACCAGCTCGAAAGCCTCCTGCCAGGTGGTTTCGACATAGTGATCGGTGGCGGCGTCATAGCGCATCGGGTGCGTGAGGCGGCCTTGGTATTCGAGCCAATAGTCGGTCTGGTCCTTCAGCGCACTGACGCTGTAACGGGCGAAGAAAGCCGGGTCGACCGAGCGGCCGGTCGCTTCCCAGTTGACCGCCTTGGCGCCGTTTTCGCAGAACTTGACCATGTCGCTTTCCGGCGACTCGCCCCAGGCACAGCCGGGGCAGTCGAAGCCGCCGTTCTGGTTGGTCTTGAGCATGGCCCGCAGGTTCTTGAAGGCGTTTTCGCTGCCTAGCCAGCTCTTGGTCACGCTTTTCAGCGCACCCCAGCCGGCGGCGGCGCCTTTGTAGTCCCTGATGTGTTCGTCCTGGCTCATGCAATGAATCCTCACGCTGCGATGCTTTTGTGCAGCCTATGGAGCGCGGGGTTGAGCGTCCAATCGAAAGATCTTACGGTGTGATAAGCGGTTTCGATCATGGGCTGGAAGCTTTGAATCATCGGGCCTGCAGCGGTGATAGAGGCCGTCGATCAAGCAGTCGGACAAAGCAATTTGACGGCCCTGCGCCCAGGTTATAGCTTGGAGTTGTGTCCCAACCCCATCCAGATTCGAGCGCGAACGTGGAACAGAACAGCCGGGCCCTGATCGACGGCTTCAACCGGAAAATCGACTACCTCAGGATGTCGGTCACGGATCGCTGTGACTTTCGCTGCGTGTACTGCATGGCCGAAGACATGCAGTTCCTGCCGCGCCAGCAAATTCTCAGCCTCGAAGAACTGTTCCAGGTGGCCGAGCGCTTCGTCGCCCTCGGCACCCGCAAGATCCGCCTGACCGGCGGCGAGCCGCTGGTACGCCATGGCATCGTTGACCTGTGCGGGCGCATCGCCGCCCTGCCCGGCCTGCGCGAACTGTGCCTGACCAGCAACGGCTCGCAATTGGGGCGCCTGGCCCAGCCATTGTTCGACGCTGGCGTAACACGCCTGAATATCAGCCTCGACAGCCTGGATGCCGAGCGTTTCAAGCAACTGACCCGCACAGGCGACCTGCACCAGGTCATCGCCGGTATCGATGCCGCCCGCCAGGCGGGCTTCACGCGCACCAAGCTCAACTGCGTGGTGCTCAAGGGCCGCAACGACCATGAGCTGGTCGACCTGGTGCGCTTTGCCATCGATCGCGAACTCGACATCACGTTCATCGAAGAAATGCCGCTGGGGGTGATCAGCGAGCATGAGCGTGGCGAGTCGTTCTGCTCCAGCGATGAAGTCCGCGACTTGCTGGCCGAACAATTCACCTTGGTCGAGTCGACCGAGTCGTCACAGGGCCCCGCCCGATACTGGCGCCTGGCCGAAGCCGCAAACACCCGGGTCGGCTTCATCTCGCCACACAGCCACAACTTCTGCGCCACCTGCAACCGCGTGCGCCTGACGGTCGAAGGCCGCCTGTTACTGTGCCTGGGCAACGAACACTCGGTGGACCTGAAGCAGGTGCTGCGCGCTCACCCCGGTAACGCCGAACGCCTTGAAAAGGCCATCCGCGACTCGCTGCACCTCAAGCCCTACCGCCATCACTTCGAAGTCGGTGGCCACGTGCAGATCCTGCGCTTCATGAACATGACCGGCGGCTAAGCGGCCGTCTCTGGATTTCCATGATTGTCCACCCAAACCCCGATGTTTTCCGTGTGCTGTTCACCCTCAAGGGATCGATCGTCAAGCGCATCGCTTTACGCTGCCTGATGGTGACCCTGCTGGCCGCGTTGATCGTGTTGGTCGAGCGCCACTTTCCCTCATTTTTCTACCCGGTCAGCGCCACACCGTTCACATTGCTGGGCCTGTCGCTGTCGATTTTCATGAGCTTTCGCAACAACGCCTGCTACGACCGTTGGTGGGAGGGGCGCAAGGCCTGGGGCAAGCTGATCATCGAAACCCGCTCGTTCGTGCGTGAAAGCGTGGTGATTACCGATGACAAACTGCGTAACGAACTGCTGCGCAGCCTGTGCGGCTTTGCCCATGCACTGAATGCACGGCTGCGTAGCGAGGATGATCTTGCTGCTGCCCGGCCTTGGCTGGCCCGCCCTGAAGGCATCAGCCCGCACAATGTGTGCGATGGCATCCTGCGCGAGATTGGCGAGCACTGTTCACGGTTGGCCGCCCAGCAGCAGATCAGCGATTGGCGCTACAGCCTGCTGGAGCAGCGACTGGTAGGCCTGACCGAGGTACAGGCCACCTGCGAGCGGATCAAGTTCACACCCTTGCCGTTCCCCTACACGCTGCTGCTGCACCGCACCATCTACATTTTCTGCCTGCTGCTGCCGTTTGCCCTGGCCGAGCCGCTGGGCTGGCTGGCGCCGCTGTTCACCACCATCGTGGGGTACACGTTCTTCGGGCTGGATGCGATTGGCAACGAGCTGGAGGACCCGTTCGGGCGGGATGAGAACGACCTGCCGACCGACGCCATGGTGCGGACCGTGGAGCGTGATGTGCTGGCGGGGTTGGGTGAACAGCAGCTGCCGCCGGCGTTGTTGCCGGTGGGGTATGTATTGAGCTGATTTTTTGTGGGTGCCTGTGCTGGCCTCTTCGCGGGTAAACCCGCTCCCACAGGTACAGCGCAAGCCTCAAGATTTGCGCGGTCCCTGTGGGAGCGGGTTCACCCGCGAAAGGGCCAGCACAGGAGAACCCTCAACCCCGGCTCGCACAGGCCTCGATCGGCAGCAGGTGTTTGACGAAGTTACAAGGCCGGTGCCGGGCATCCAACTGCTCGGCCAGAATCCCTTCCCAAGCCGTGCGGCAGGCGCCAGTCGACCCCGGCAGGCAGCACACCAGCGTTCTATTGGACAACCCGGCCAACGCCCGACTCTGCACGGTCGAGGTGCCGATATCCAGAATCGACAACGCTCGGAACAGCTCGCCAAAACCATCGATGCGCTTGTCCAGCAGGCACTCGACCGCCTCCGGTGTGCTGTCACGCTCGGTAAAGCCGGTACCCCCGGTGATCAGCACCACCTGCACCTGCTCGTCGGCAATCCAGGTGGCGACCTGGGCGCGGATCTTGTACAGGTCGTCTTTGAGCAACGCCCGCGCCACCAGGCGGTGGCCGATCTCTACCGACCGGCTGGCCAGCAGCTCGCCGGAGGTGTCGTTGTCGTAGGTACGGGTGTCGCTGACGGTCAGCACGGCGATGTTCAGCGGTACGAAGACCGCATCGGGTTGGACGCGCACGGTGAAGCTCCTTGAATGGCATTGTCGCCACGCTAGAGCCATGGCCCGAGGGCGTCCAATCAATAAGGCGTACCGGGCGATCAATGACATCTATCGCAGACGTAGGTTAAGGTCTGCACATCCAGACGCCAGGCATTTCCATGGACATCAAGCAGCTCAAGTTCCTCATCGCCCTCGACCAGACCCGCCACTTTGGCCAGGCGGCGGCGCTGTGCCATATCACCCAGCCGACGCTGTCCATGCGCCTGCGCAATCTGGAGGACGAACTGGAGCTGGTGCTGGTCAAGCGCGGCCAGCGCTTCGAAGGTTTTACCGAGGCCGGCGAGCGCATCCTGGCCTGGGCCCGCACCCTGCTCGCCGCCCACGACGGCCTGCAGGCCGAGGCCGCCAGCTGCCGCGGCCAGGTGGTCGGCAGCCTGCGCCTGGGCACTGTGCCGCTGGCCAGCTTCAACCCCATGCACCTGCTGCTGCCACTGCGCGAAAAGTACCCCGAACTGCACTTTCAGCTCAGCTCGCTAAGCTCGGAACAGGTCATCGACGGGCTCAGCCGCAACCAGCTCGACCTGGGCATCTGCTACCTGGACCAGGTCAACACCAGCTTCTTCGAAGTGATCGAACTGGGTACCACCACCATGGGCCTGCTGCACGACACCCGGCACTTCCAGTTCGCCAGCGACCCGCTGCGCTGGGATGCACTTAGCGACATACCTCTGGGCCTGCTGAGCAAAGGCATGCACTACCGCCAATCGCTGGACCTGAGCTTCCGCAGCCGCGGCCTGGAGCCGAATGCAGTGCTGGAAAGCGACTCGACCTTCCAGCTGATCCAGGCCATCAACACCGGCATGTGCTGCGCGATCATGCCGCTGGATTGCGGCCTGGGAGACCTCAGCGAGCACCTGCGCATCGTGCCGGTGGTTGACGCCGCCATCCACAGCCAGGTCGGCCTGCTGCTACGCCGCAGCGAGCCGCGCTCGGCAATTGCCGAACAGTGTTTTGCCGAGGCGCGGGTGCTGTTTCAGGCCACCTGATCGCTGGTTGCCTGGCGGTACTGGCGCGGGGTAAAGCCGGTCAGCTGCTTGAACTGACGGCTGAAGGCACTGTGGTCGGTGTAGCCGCAGCACATCGCCACTTCAGTGATCGGCAGCGCCGAATGCAGCAGGCGATGGGCGTGCTCCAGGCGCGCCTTGTGGATCATCTGCCGTGGCGTGAGGTGGAACACCCGCTTGCAGTAGCGCTCCAGCTGGGCCACGGAAATACCGGCAATGCGGGTCAGCTCGCGCATGCTGATCGGCTGGTGAAAGTGCTGGCGAATGTGCTCGTCCACTGCGGCCAGGCGTTGGTACGCGGGGTGGCTGTCGGCGGCTGATTGCAGGTCGACCGAAATGCCGACCAACCCGATGATCTCGCCCGCCTGGTTGTGCAGCGGGCGCTTGTGGGTCAGGCACCAGCCGGGCTCTCGGCTGCCGTACAGGTGCAGCTCCAGCTGGTCTGCCAGCACCAGGCCCTCCTTGAGCACACGGCGGTCCTGCTCGGTGTAGCCGGGGCCCAACTGGGCCGGAAACACTTCGGCGCTGGTCTTGCCCAGCAGCGGCTGCAGGCGTTTGAGGCCGCAACGCTGGACCAGGGTGTTGTTGGCCAGCACATAGCGGGCGGCCGGGTCCTTGATGAAGATCGCCGCGTTGGGGATGGCGTCGAGGATCGGCAGCAACAGCGATACGCCGGCGAGCAGGGCCTCCAGGCTGGCGGGGCGGTGCTGGTCGAGGGACTGGTAGAGGGTTGCCAGGGGTACGTCGGTCATCTGTCAGTTCTCTGCTGGCTGTGCCGGCCCTTTCGCGGGCGCGCCCGCTCCCACAGGTCCTCCACACATTTCGAATTTTGCGCCGTACCTGTGGGAGCGGGCATGCCCGCGAAGAGGCCGGGACTATCAACATACCCCTACAGGCCCTGTGCGGTATGGCCTACAGCCTATCCATCAGCCCACCATCGCCGCCAGTTTTTTCTGCAACTGTGCCGATTTCGTCATCCCCCTTGCAGAAAACAATCAAGAACCGCCGCCCTGGCCGGTTCACTCTATGCCCCACGCAAGCCGCCCAAGTTCAACAAGAGCGCGGCCCAAAAAGCCGCATCTCGTGACATCAGACCTGCCTATCCAATAACCAACAAAAAGGCGAACCCATGTCAGGCAAGTTCAAGAAACAGCTATCACTGCTGGACCTCACCTTCATCGGCCTAGGGGCCATCTTCGGCTCGGGCTGGCTGTTCGCCGCCAGCCACGTCTCGGCCATCGCCGGCCCGGCCGGCATCCTTTCCTGGTTTCTCGGCGGCTTCGCCGTACTGCTGCTGGGCATCGTCTACTGCGAGCTGGGCGCCGCCCTGCCCCGTGCCGGTGGCGTGGTGCGCTACCCGGTGTACTCGCACGGCCCGCTGCTGGGTTACCTGATGGGCTTCATCACCCTGATCGCCTTTTCCAGCCTGATTGCCATCGAAGTGGTCGCCTCGCGCCAATACGCCGCCGCCTGGTTCCCCGAACTGACCAAGGCCGGCTCCAGCGACCCGACCGTGCTCGGCTGGCTGGTGCAGTTCGCCCTGCTGGGGCTGTTCTTCTTCCTCAACTACCGCAGCGTGAAAACCTTCGCCAAGGCCAACAACCTGGTCAGCGTGTTCAAGTTCATCGTGCCGCTGCTGGTGATCGGCGTGCTGTTCACCTTCTTCAAACCGGAAAACTTCACCGTCCAGGGCTTTGCCCCCTTCGGCCTGTCCGGGGTGGAAATGGCCGTGTCGGCCGGTGGCATCATCTTCGCCTACCTGGGCCTGACGCCGATCATTTCGGTGGCCAGCGAGGTGAAGAACCCGCAGCGCACCATCCCGATTGCGCTGATTCTTTCGGTGTTGCTGTCCACCGCGATCTACGCCCTGTTGCAACTGGCCTTCCTCGGCAGCGTGCCGACCGAAATGCTGGCCAACGGCTGGGCCAACGTGACCAAGGAGCTGGCCCTGCCCTACCGTGACATCGCCCTGGCCCTGGGTGTGGGCTGGCTGGCCTACCTGGTGGTGGCCGACGCGGTGATCTCGCCCAGCGGCTGCGGCAACATCTACATGAACGCCACCCCGCGCGTGATCTATGGCTGGGCGCAGACCGGCACCTTCTTCAAGTACTTCACCCGCATCGACGCCGAATCCGGTATCCCGCGCCCGGCGCTGTGGCTGACGTTCGGCCTGTCGGTGTTCTGGACCCTGCCGTTCCCCTCGTGGGAAGCGCTGATCAATGTGGTATCCGCCGCCCTGGTACTGAGCTACGCCGTGGCCCCGGTCAGCGTCGCCGCCCTGCGCCGCAATGCGCCAGACATGCCGCGCCCGTTCCGGGTCAAGGGCATGGGCGTGCTCGGCCCACTGTCGTTCATCATCGCCGCGCTGATCGTGTACTGGTCCGGCTGGAACACCGTGTCGTGGCTGCTGGCCCTGCAGATCGTGATGTTCGTGCTGTACCTGCTGTGCGGTTGTTTCGTCCCCACTCAGCACCTTTCACTGGCCCAGCAAGTGCGCTCGTCGGCATGGCTGATCGGCTTCTACGCGGTAACCATCCTGTTGTCGTGGCTGGGCAGCTTCGGCGGCCTGGGAGTGCTAGGCCACCCGTTCGACACCGTGGTCGTGGCCGCCTGTGCGCTGGGCATCTACTACTGGGGCGCCGCAACGGGTGTGCCTGCCCACCTGGTGCGCCTGGAAGGTGAAGACGAAAGCGAGGCCGCCGCTGAAACCTATACCGGCCGCCCTGCCGCCGTCGCTTCCTGATTTTTTACGCAAGGGACAAGCCCATGAAACAGATTCACGTCATCGACTCCCACACTGGCGGCGAACCGACCCGCCTGGTGATGAAGGGCTTCCCGCAACTGCACGGCCGCAGCATGGCGGAGCAGCGCGACGAAGTGCGCGAACTGCACGACCCTTGGCGCCGCGCCTGCCTGCTGGAGCCACGCGGCAACGATGTGCTGGTGGGCGCGCTGTACTGCCCACCGGTGTCGGCCGACGCCACCTGCGGGGTGATCTTCTTCAACAACGCCGGCTACCTGAACATGTGCGGCCACGGCACCATCGGCCTGGTCGCCTCATTGCAGCACCTGGGCCTGATCGCACCGGGGGTGCACAAAATCGACACCCCGGTCGGCCAGGTCAGCGCCACCTTGCATGAAGACGGTGCCATCACCGTCGGTAATGTGCCCTCCTACCGCTACCGCCAGCAAGTAGCGGTGGACGTGCCCGGCCATGGCGTGGTGCGTGGCGACATTGCCTGGGGCGGCAACTGGTTCTTCCTGGTTTCCGAACACGGCCAGCGTATCGAGCTGGACAACCGCGAGGCGCTGACCGAGTACACCTGGGCCATGCTCAAGGCCCTCGAAGCCCAGGGCATCACCGGTGAAAACGGCGCACCTATCGACCACGTCGAGCTGTTTGCCGACGACGCCAACGCCGACAGCCGCAACTTTGTGATGTGCCCCGGTAAAGCCTACGACCGCTCACCGTGCGGCACCGGCACCAGCGCCAAACTCGCTTGCCTGGCCGCCGACGGCAAGCTTGCCGAAGGCCAGACCTGGGTACAGGCCAGCATCACCGGCAGCCAGTTCCATGGCCGCTACGAGCGCGACGGCGAGCACATTCGCCCGTTCATCACCGGCCGCGCCTACATGACCGCCGACAGCACCCTGCTGATCGACGAACAGGACCCGTTCGCCTGGGGCATCTGACCCCGACCTTTTTCCGACTGAATATTGCCAGGAGTGACAACAATGACCGACAACATCTTCAGCGGCACCATGCCCGCCCTGATGACCCCGTGCACCGCCGAGCGCAAACCGGACTTCGACGCCCTGGTGCGCAAGGGCCGCGAGCTGATCGAGGCAGGTATGAGCGCCGTGGTCTACTGCGGCTCGATGGGCGACTGGCCGCTGCTGACCGAGGCCGAGCGCCAGGAAGGCGTGGCGCGCCTGGTGGCCGCCGGCATCCCGACCATTGTCGGCACCGGCGCGGTGAACACCCGTGAAGCGGTCGCTCATGCCGCCCACGCCGCCAAAATCGGCGCTGCAGGCCTGATGGTCATCCCCCGCGTGCTCAGCCGTGGCGCTTCGCTGATCGCTCAGAAGCACCACTTCTCGGCCATCCTCGCCGCCGCCCCCAAACTGCCAGCGGTGATCTACAACAGTCCCTACTACGGCTTTGCCACCCGCGCCGACCTGTTCTTCGAGCTGCGCCGCGAATTCCCCAACCTGATCGGCTTCAAGGAGTTTGGCGGTGGTGCCGACCTGCGTTACGCCGCCGAGCACATCACCTCCAAGGATGACGACGTGACCCTGATGGTCGGCGTGGATACCCAGGTGGTGCATGGCTTCGTCAACTGCAACGCCACCGGTGCCATCACCGGCATCGGCAACGCCCTGCCGCGTGAGGTGCTGCACCTGGTAAGCCTGAGCAAGCAGGCGGCCAAGGGCGATGCCAAGGCCCGTCGCCTCGCCCGTGAGCTGGAAGCGGCACTGGCGGTGCTGTCGTCGTTCGATGAGGGCTGCGACCTGGTGCTGTACTACAAGCACCTGATGGTGCTGAACGGCGACAGCGAATACAGCCTGCACTTCAACGAGACCGACGTGCTGAGCGATGCCCAACGCAACTATGCCGAGCAGCAGTACGCGTTGTTCCGCAACTGGTACGCCAGCTGGTCGGCCGAGCACAACATCGCCTGATTACCAAGGCCGCGCCGCGTTCTCTGTGGGAGCGGGCTTGTCCCGCGAAGCAAGCAACGCGGTGCCTGGCACCGGCTTTGCCGGTGTTCGCGGGACAAGCCCGCTCCCACAATGATCGCGCAAGCTTTCAGATATTGAGCAAGACAGTTGCTCCCACAACGTCCTTGATACCCGAATCTGATTTCCAAGGAGGCTACATGACCCTCACAGGCAACCTGCTGATCGGCCAAACCCCCGTAACCGGCAGCCGCGAAGCCATTCGCGCCGTCAACCCGGCCACCGGCCAGACGCTGGAACCGGCCTACCTCGGCGGCACCGGCGAACACGTCGCCCAGGCCTGCGCCCTGGCCTGGACTGCGTTCGATGCCTACCGCGAAACCACGCTGGAACAACGGGCACAGTTCCTCGAAACCATCGCCGCGCAGATCGAAGCGCTGGGCGATGCCCTGATCGACCGCGCCGTGGCCGAAAGCGGCCTGCCCAAGGCGCGCATTCAAGGCGAACGTGGCCGCACCTGCACCCAGCTGCGCACCTTCGCGCGCGTGGTGCGGGCCGGTGAATGGCTGGATGTACGGGTCGACAACGCCCAGCCAGAACGCCAACCCTTGCCCCGTGGCGACCTGCGCCAGCGCCAGGTTGCCTTGGGGCCGATAGCCGTATTCGGCGCCAGCAATTTCCCTTTGGCCTTCTCGGTGGCCGGTGGCGATACCGCCTCGGCACTGGCGGCCGGCTGCCCGGTGGTGGTCAAGGCCCACAGCGCCCACCCAGGCACCAGCGAACTGGTCGGCCAGGCGGTGGCGCACGCGGTGAAGCTGTGCGGCCTGCCGGCCGGCGTGTTCTCGTTGTTGTACGGCTCCGGCCGTGAAGTCGGCATCGCGCTGGTCAGCGACCCGCGCATCAAGGCCGTTGGCTTTACCGGCTCACGCAGCGGCGGTATCGCGCTGTGCCAGGCGGCCCAGGCACGTCCGGAGCCGATCCCGGTGTACGCCGAAATGAGTTCGATCAATCCGGTGTTCCTGTTCGAGGCAGCCCTGCAGGCCCGCGCCGAAGCGCTGGCACAAGGCTTCGTCGCCTCGCTGACCCAAGGTGCTGGCCAGTTCTGCACCAACCCCGGTCTGGTGATTGCCCGCCAAGGGCCGGCGTTGCAGCGGTTTATCGACGCTGCCAGCGAGCACGTGCGCCAAGCCGCTGCGCAGACCATGCTCACCCCGGGCATCTTCAGTGCTTACCAGGCCGGTGTCGGTGCCTTGGCGGATAACGCCAATGCCCAGGCTGCGGCCAGCGGCCAGGCCGGGCAAGGCCCCAACCAATGCCAGGCGCAGTTGTTCGTGACCCAGGCCGAAGCCTTCCTGGCCGACCCTGCGCTGCAGGCCGAGGTGTTCGGCGCGGCGTCGCTGGTCGTGGCCTGCGCAAGCGATGATCAGGTACGCCAGGTGGCCGAGCATCTGGAAGGCCAGTTGACCGCGACCTTGCAACTGGACGATGCCGACATCGACAGCGCCCGTGCGCTGTTGCCGACCCTTGAACGCAAAGCCGGGCGCATT
Organism: Candidatus Pseudomonas phytovorans; assembly: GCA_029202525.1. Lineage (NCBI taxonomy): Bacteria > Pseudomonadati > Pseudomonadota > Gammaproteobacteria > Pseudomonadales > Pseudomonadaceae > Pseudomonas > Candidatus Pseudomonas phytovorans. Next base: position 1,975,280 of record CP119325.1, on the reverse strand, counting down.
CTGGTCAATGGCTGGCCGACCGGCGTCGAAGTATGCGATGCAATGGTCCACGGCGGGCCGTTCCCGGCCACCTCCGATGCCCGCACCACCTCGGTGGGCACGGCGGCGATCCTGCGTTTCCTGCGGCCGGTGTGCTATCAGGACTTCCCTGATGCGCTGCTGCCACAGGCATTGAAACACGGCAACCCGCTACAGCTGCGGCGCCTGCTCGACGGCAAACGGGAAGGCTGAACATGGTCGAAACCCCTGAAGCCGATATCGCCGTGGTTGGCGCCGGCATTGTCGGCGTTGCCTGTGCCCTGCAACTGGCCCGCCAAGGCCGCAGAGTAATGCTGGTCGACCGCCAGGCACCGGGCCAGGGCGCGTCTTATGGCAACGCTGGGCACCTGGCCACTGAGCAGGTGTTCCCGATTGCCGACCTGTCGATCCTCAAGCGCCTGCCGCGCATGCTGCTGGACCCGATGGGCCCGCTGCGCCTGGACTGGAAGTACCTGCCCAAAGCCATGCCCTGGTTCACCCGCCTGCTGCTCAACCTGCGCCCGGCCCCGTTTCAGCGCAGTGTGGCCGGCATTCGTACGTTGAACGAAGGCAGCCTGGGTGCCTGGCAGCGGCTGCTGGGTTCGATCGGGCGCAGCGAACTGTTCCGCGAGGATGGCTCGTTGCTGGTGTTCGAGAAGCCTGAGTCACGCCAGGCACTGGAGGCGTTGCGTACACGCATGCAGCAGCAGGCGGTGCCGGTGGACTTCTGGTCGGCGCAAACCGTGCGCGACGCGGCGCCACAACTGAGCCCGTCCCTGCTGGGCGGGCTGTTCTTTCCACGCACCGGGCACTTCATCGACCCTTACCGGGTGGTCTGCGAATTGTTTGAAGCGGCCAAGGCCAGCGGCGTGCGCTTTGTCCAGGCGCAGGTCGATGGCGGGCATTTGCACAGTGCCGGGGTTAGCCTGGCCAGCGACCAAGGCGCGCTTAACGCCCGACAAGTACTTATCAGCTGTGGCGCCCACTCTGCGAAACTGACCGCCGCACTGACAGGCAAGCGGGTGCCGCTGGACACAGAACGCGGTTACCACCTGATGTTGCCGGGTGAACATCAGCGCCTGCCGTTTGCCGTCACCTCGCTGGAGCGCAAGTTCATCATGACGCCCATGGCCGAAGGCTTGCGCCTGGCCGGCACGGTGGAGTTCGCCGGGCTGGAGGCACCGCCGAGCATGCAGCGGGCCTGGCAGTTGCATCGGTTGAGCAAGGGCTTGTTCCAGCGGGACTTGAGTGTTGAAGGGGCGACACCCTGGATGGGCTTTCGGCCTTCGTTGCCGGACTCGTTGCCGGTGATTGACAGGGTGTGTGATGGGCGGGTGCTGTTGGCATTCGGGCATCAGCACCTGGGGTTGACCCAGGCGGCGGTGACGGCGGAATGGGTGGGGCAGTTGGCTGAGCCGGCCGGTGGGCCAGAGATAGGTGCCTACCGGTTGGATCGGTTCTAGATTCGGGGCCGCTGTGCGGCCCCCGGCATCTCTCAGCGATAACGCTCAAGCCAGTGCGCATACGGCGCCGGCAAGGTCCAGGAAGCGTTCTCTACCCCCAGCTCCTTGGCCGCAAAGTAAGCCCAGTGCGGGTCGGCCAAATGCGCACGCCCTACCGACACCAGGTCCAGCTGGTTGGCCTGCAGCGCCGCTTCTGCCAGTTGCGGTGTGCCAAAGCCCCACGCCGACGTCACCGGCAACTTCGCCTCGCGGCGCACGCGCTCGGCAATCGGCCCCATGAACGCCGGGCCCCACGGGATATTGGTGTCGGGGATGGTGAAGCCGACACTGACGCTAAGCAGGTCAAGGCCGCCCGCCTTGAAACGGCGCGCCAGTTCAATCGACTCTTCCAGGGTTTGCTCGTCGCGGCCATCGTATTCCAGCACACCAAAACGCGCGGTCAGCGGAAGGTTTTCTGGCCAAACTTCACGCACCGCGGCCAGGGTTTCCAGCAGGAAGCGGCTGCGGTTGTCGAAGCTGCCACCGTAGGCGTCAGTGCGCTTGTTGGAGTGCTCGGAGAAGAAGCTCTGGCCCAGATAGCCGTGGGCGAAGTGCAGCTCGATCCATTCGAAGCCGGCATCACGCGCACGGCGGGCGGCGTCGACGAAGTCCTGTTTGACCCGGGCGATGTCGTCCAAGGTCATTTCGCGTGGCACTTTCGGCAGGTGCGCGCCAAAGGCAATGGCAGACGGGGCGATGGTTTCCCAGCCCCGCGCGTCGTCGGCGGCAATGTGATCGTCACCCTCCCACGGTCGGTTAGCGCTGGCCTTGCGCCCGGCGTGGGCGATCTGGATGCCCGGCACCGAACCTGCGGCCTTGATGGCTTGCACCACCGGCACGAACGCCTGGGCGTGGGCATCGCTCCAGATACCGGCACAACCGGGGCTGATGCGCCCTTCCGGTGCCACCGCCGTGGCTTCGACCACCAGCAGGCCGGCACCACCACGGGCCAGGCCGGCGTAATGCACGTGGTGCCAGTCGTTGATCATGCCGTCCTCGGCCATGTACTGGCACATCGGCGGAATGGCGATGCGGTTGCGCAGGGTGACGTCTTTGAGGGTGTAGGGTTCGAACAGTGCGGACATGGGAAACTCCGGGTTCATCTGAATACTGTTGTTCGATCATAATCGAACTATGGCAATAAGTGAAACCCCCGTTATCATGTCGCTCATGCGAGCCTACAAACATCCCAACGCTGAAGACCTGATCCTTGAACGCCTGCTTTACGCGCTCAGCGACCCCGTACGCCTGGAAATCGTCCGCCATCTGGCCGGCGTGGCCGAAGCCAGCTGCGGCGAGCTGGACGGAGGGCGGCCGAAGTCGAGCATGTCCCACCATTTCCGCGTGCTGCGTGACGCGGGGTTAGTGCACACCCGCAATGTGGGGACGACCCATATGAATTCGCTGCGCAGCGAGATGCTGGGCGAGCGGTTTCCCGGGTTGCTGGAGTGCATCCTGCGCCAGCAGTGATGCCTACACCGGATCAATCTTCCTTTTTGCCCAGGGCAAACCGGCACACCTGCCCGCCCCTGAGCATGCATTCCTCATGGCTCACTTCAGCTCCAGCCAAGGCACCGATCAGGGCCAGATCAAGCTCGCACACAACCGGGTGCGCCTTGGCCAAGTGATGGAACACGCAGTTGTGCGCCACGATCTGTGGCTCCCCCGCCGAGTGGAAGAACACCTGCGCTTCATAGCCGGCATGGTTCATATGCTCGACGATACGTGCTTCATCCACTACGTTGTGCTCAAGGTCTGCGGCCAGCTTGCGCCCAAGTTGGCGCATCAGCGCCAGCAGTGCGTCCTGGCCCAGCAAACCTGCCACTTCGCCAATCAGCAGATTGGCCAGTAGGGGGTACTGGCGGGGGAACTGTTCGCGGGCAAGCTCCGTCAGCTCGTGCAACTGCTCCGGGCGCCGCCCGGTAGGTCGGGTAGCGCCGCGTTTGACCAGGCCATCACGTTCCAGCGCGGCCAAGTGCTGGCGCACGGCCGTGCGGGTAATGGCCAGGGCCTGCGCCAGGTCGTCGATGCTCATGCCGGCCGGCTGGTGCAACAACGCGTGGAGCAGGTCCTGTTGGGTACGGCCCAGGCCTTCGAGCATCAGAACTTGTCCGGGAACTGTTTGACCAGCGCCGCGGCCAGGGCGTCGGACAGGGTCAGGATATGCTCACGCATCATCCCCCAGGTGCGCGCTTCACCCGCGTAGTCACCCGCCGCCAACTGGTCGATCTGCGCCACATGGTGGCCGCCATGGGCGCTGAGCAGGGTCAGCAGGGTAGGCTCGGGCAGGTTCGGGTTGGCCTTGGCCAGAAACGCCGCGATAGCTTTGGCATTGCTGGTCAGCTCATCAACGGCCGCCTGCTGGCCTTTCTTGTCCTTGGCCACAGTGGCGTCGCTGTAATGTTTGATTGCGCCCCAGTGGCCAGCCAGTAATTTGAGCAACTGGTCGGCGGCGGGTTGGCCATACAACGGCGCGATACTATTGGCGATCCGGGTGGCGTCACTGACCACTTCATTCGCGGCGACTTGCGCCTGTCTGGCGTTGCCGGCCTGGTTGGCGACAGCGTAGTTGCGCACCCAGAAGATATGCTCGACCCATAGGTCACGCAGGGCCATGCGGGTGGTCAATGCAGCGGATTCTACGGGTTTGGCGGCGGGGGTCGGGGAGGAGTAGTTCTGGCTCCATGCCGGCTGGGCGCACAGGGCGAGCAGCAGTAAGGCGACAATCTTGGTGTTCATGACGGCACCCTCCTGGAGGGGATCGACTGACAAGATTAATTTAAGCATCAAAATATGTTTTTATCGGTTGCTGTGTAGGTTTCCGATCAGTGGTTTTCTGTGCCGGCCTCTTCGCGAGCTTGCCCGCTCCCACAGGAACCGCACCAACCTGCAGGCAACACATTACCTGTGGGAGCGGGCGAGCCCGCGAAGAGGCCCGAACAGGCAACAAAAAAGCCACGAGGTTTCCCCCGTGGCTTCTTTCACGACAATGGCAGCTTACAGCGCCATGTCGTTCGCAGGCTTGCTCTCAACCGGCTCGCTCACCGCGCCACCGAAATCAACGCTGGCGTCGATCACCGGAGGTTTCTCCAGCTGCAGCACTTCAGCGGTGTAGTTCCACTCTTTCTGGGTGGCCGCTGCCGAATCGTTCAGCTTGGTGCCGTAGCTCGGCACGATTTCCTTGATCTTGGCCTGCCACTCAGGGGTAGCGACCTTCTCCTTGAACACGGTTTCAAGCACGGTCAGCATGATCGGTGCAGCAGTCGAGGCACCTGGCGATGCGCCCAGCAGGCCGGCAATGGTGCGGTCTTCGGACGCAACCACTTCGGTACCCAGCTTCAGCACGCCGCCCTTCTCGGCATCACGCTTGATGATCTGCACACGCTGGCCGGCCTGCCACAGGCGCCAGTCTTCCTTCTTGGCATTCGGGAAGTAGGTGCGCAGCGCTTCGAAACGGTCATCGTCAGACAGCATCAGCTGGCCAGCAAGGTACTCGACCAGCGGGTACTGCTCGATGCCGACCTTGGTCATCGGCCACACGTTGTGGGTGGTGGTGCTGCTCAGCAGGTCCAGGTACGAACCGTTCTTCAGGAACTTGGTCGAGAAGGTGGCGAACGGGCCAAACAGGATTACGCGCTTGCCGTCCAGCACGCGGGTGTCCAGGTGCGGCACCGACATGGGTGGCGCGCCGGTCGAAGCAATGCCGTAGGCCTTGGCCATGTGCTGCATGGCCACGGTCGGGTTCTCGGTCACCAGGAACGAGCCGCCCACCGGGAAGCCTGCGTATTCCTTGGCTTCAGGAATGCCCGACTTCTGCAGCAGTTTCAGTGCGCCGCCGCCGGCACCGATGAACAGGAACTTGGCGTCGGTAGCCGACTCGGTACCGTCCTTCAGGTTCTTGTACTCGACGTGCCAGGAGCCGTCCTTGTTGCGGGTGATGTCCTGCACTTCGCTGGACAGCTTCAGGTCGAACTTGTCCTGGGTCTTCAGGTGGCCGACCATCTGGCGGGTGATTTCGCCGAAGTTGACGTCGGTGCCGATTGGCGTCCAGGTAACGGCCAGCTTCTGGTTCGGGTCGCGCCCTTCCATCATCAGCGGGACCCACTTGGCGATCTGCGCGTGGTCCTCGGAGTACTGCATCGGGCGGAACAGCGGGCTGGCCTGCAGCGCGTCGTAGCGCTTTTTCAGGAATTTGATGTTGTCATCGCCCCACACGAAGCTCATGTGCGGGGTGGTGTTGATGAACGAATGCGGGTTCTTCAGCACGCCCTGGCGGACCTGCCAGGCCCAGAACTGACGGGAAATCTGGAAGGCTTCGTTGATTTCGATGGCCTTGGAGATGTTGACGTTGCCGTCTTTGTCTTCCGGGGTGTAGTTCAGCTCGGCCAGCGCAGAGTGGCCCGTACCGGCATTGTTCCAGCCGTTGGAGCTTTCTTCAGCCACACCGTCCAGGCGTTCGACCATTTCCATCGACCAGCTTGGCTCCAGCTCGTGCAGCCACACAGCCAGGGTGGAGCTCATGATGCCGCCGCCGACCAGCAGCACGTCTACTTTTTTGGTTTCTGCGGCGTGCGCTTGCATGAAGCTTGCAGCGACAGCCAGACCCAGCAAGGTCTTGCCAGCTTTCTTGAACATTGATCAATTCCAGTCAGGAGAACAGAGGGCGGGCCTGTGGCTGGCCCAGGTAAAACGTGTTCTTCAGCGCAGGCTTCTTGTTGATCATTGTTCAGCAGCCAGAGAACCAGAAAACGACTCGGCCTTTTGTCGAATTGACCGACAAGGCTGAATCGTTTTTCTGATTGTATCCGAATTGCCAGCACAAACAAATTGCGCGCCGTCGCGTCAAGGCGACAGGTTGTCCCAGGCTCGGCACCGGCGCGGCCGACAATGATTGCAGTATTTTTCAGCGGCCTCTACTATCGCGATCATTTCTCATTCGCACCAGTATGCGCTCGCGCCGGATGCCGCCGTGGTTTCGATCCCAGAGTTGAACACCTCGCTCCATACCCTGTACCACAGCCATTCGCGCTGGCTGCTCGGCTTTTTGTACCGCCGGCTTGGCAGCCGCTGCGATGCCGCCGACCTGGTGCAGGACACCTTCGTGCGCATCCTCAACCGCCCAAGGCAGTTCGACGGCGAACGCGGCGAGCGCTCGTACCTGGCCACCATCGCCCGCGGCCTGTGCGTGGACCACTGGCGCCGGCAGAAGCTTGAACACGCCTGGTTGCAACAGTTGGCCTTGCAGCCCGAGCCACTGCAGCCCTCCCCTGAACAGCGCGCGATCATTGTCGAGACCCTGCACGAGGTGGACGCCATGTTGCTGCGCTTGCCAGGCAAGGTGCGCCAGGCATTCCTGCTGGCGCAGATCGATGGCCTGGCCTACCGCGATATTGCCGCACATGTCGGGGTGAGCGAACGCATGATCAAGAAGTACCTGGCCCAGGCGTTTCTGCATTGCGCCATCCTTGAAGCAGAACTCGACGGTTTGCTGGTGGAGTGACGCCATGACCTCGCCCGTGCAAAGACTCAGCCACGCCAGCCTGGAGCAAGCCGCGCACTGGTACGTGCAACTGCAGGACGAAAACGTCGCCCCGCAGTTGCGCCAGCAGTGGCAGCACTGGCTGGAGCAGCACGGCGACCATCAGGCCGCCTGGCACTATGTGCAACGTGTGGGCCAGCGCTTTGCCCCGCTGCAGGCCGAAGGCGCAGCCGCGGGCCGGGCACTGCGCGAGCATGATGCCCGGCGCTTCAGCCGGCGCAGCGGGATCAAGTCGCTGCTGGTGCTGGGCGCCAGCTCGTTGCTCGGCTTGCGCGCCTGGCACGGCGCGCCGTTGTCGGGCTGGAATGCCGACCTTGCCACTGGCATTGGTGAAATTCGCGAAACGCGTCTGGCCGATGGCAGCCAGTTGTGGCTGGGGGCACAAAGTGCTGTGGACATGGACTTCTCGACGTTCAGCCGGGTGCTCAAGCTGCGCTTTGGCGAGCTGCTTGTGGAGACCGCCCACGACCCGCGCCGCCCCTTCTTCGTCGAAACGGCGCAAGGGCGCATGCAGGCCTTGGGCACGCGCTTTGCTGTGTGCCAGCAGGGCGGGAACACCCGGCTCGACGTGTATGCCGGCGCCGTGGAGGTGTGCACAGCGGCCAATGGCGAGCGCTGCATCGTGCAGGCGGGGCAGCAGGTGGATTTCAGTGCCCAGGGCATCAGCAACGCCCGCCCGGCGCAAAGCGCGGGCGAGTCGTGGATTCATCACCGCCTGAATGCCGAAGCCATGCCATTGGCGCATTTGCTGCAAACGCTCGGGCGTTATCGTCATGGGCATCTGGGCTGGCACCCGGATGTCGCCACGCTGTCGGTGATGGGCGCCTTCCCGCTGAACGATACCGACCGGGCGCTGGAGTTGCTGCAAGCGGCATTGCCAGTGCGGGTGCAGCGGTTGACGCCTTGGTGGGTGACGGTCGAGCCCGTTTGATACCGGTACACCGCGCTGGATTCTTCGCGGGCATGCCCGCTCCCACAGGTGCAGTGTGAAGCCGCAGCCTGCGCAGTACCTGTGGGAGCGGGCAAGCCCGCGAAGCAGGCGACGCGGTGTTTGGATCCAGCTGTGGCGGTGTTGGCAAATTCGTTGGCGCCGGCAAAAAAATCTGCCAAACCAGTTCCCTTTTTCAAATCTCATTCGGTTAACCCGGCATAGCCCTCCCAACTCACCCTTTCGACTCCAGAGACCAGCATGCCGACGCCCTTCCACCCCGCGCTCCGCCTGGCACTTGCCGCGCCACTTTCACTTTGCGCCGCCGCGCCACTGATGCTGCCAGCAACCTTCGCCCACGCCGCCCAGGCAGCCAACGCCGAAACCAGCTTCAACATCGCACCCGGCTCGCTCACCAGCGCCCTCAACCAGTTCAGCAGCCAGGCCGGCATTTACCTGGCCGGCAGCAACGAACTGGCCGCCGGCAAGACCAGCCCCGGGCTGCAAGGCCGCTACAGCGTCGCCCAGGGCCTGGCGCGCCTGCTGCAGGGCAGCGGCCTGCAAGCGGTACCGCAAGGCAGTGCAGGTTATGTGCTGCAGCCGCTGGCCGATGGCACAGCGTTGCAACTGGATGCCACTTCGATCAACGCCGCCGCCCTGCTCGCCAGCAATGGCCAGAGCGACAGCGGCTACCGCGCCGTGGCCAGTGCCACCGCCAGTAAAACCAGCAGCGCCCTGGCCGACACCCCGCGTTCGGTTTCGGTGGTAACCCGTCAGCGCATGGATGACCAGCAATCGCAAACCCTCACCGAGGTGCTGGGCTATGTCCCAGGCATTTTCTCCCCGCCGTTTGCCGGCGGTGATGGCCAGGCCGGTGACCTGTTCTTCATCCGTGGTTTCAATGCCACCGACTACGGCTATGGCCTGTTGCGCGATGGCCTGCGAGTGCAAGGCAACCGCTACGACACCAGCAGCGAGCCCTACGGCCTGGAGCGGGTGGAAGTGTTCCGCGGCCCGACCTCGATCCTGTATGGCGAGAACGCCCCCGGTGGCGTGGTCAACCTGGTCAGCAAGCGGCCTACCGCCGAGGCACGCGGTGAGGTGCAACTGAGCTACGGCTCGCACAACCGCCGCCAGCTTGGCGTCGACGTTTCCGGCCCGCTGAACGCTGAAAGCGATGTACTTGGCCGCTTGGTGATGATGGGCCGCAAGTCCGATACCCAGGTTGAGCACCAGCCCGATGACCGCCTGTACATCGCGCCCTCGCTGACCCTGAACTTCGATGACTTCAACAGCCTGACCGTGCTGGCCACCTACCAGCGCGACCGCACCCTGATGGAACTGGGCTTCCCTGCGGCCGGCACCTTGCTGCACAACCCCAACGGCAAGATCGACAAGGACCAGTTGTCCGGCAACCCGGACTGGGACAACTTCGAGCGCGAAACCTGGAGCCTGGGCTACGAGTTCAGCCACCAGTTCAACGACACCTGGCAGTTCCGCCAGAACTCGCGCTACATGCAATCGCGCATCGACCGCCAGGAAATGTGGCCAGGCAGCCTGAACAACGGCGGCTTCGGTACAACCTTGAGCAACCAGGCCTACGACCGCTACAACAAGTCCATCGCTTACTCGCTGGACAACCAGTTCGAAGGCCACTTTACCAGTGGCGTGTTCGACCACACCTTCTTGATAGGCGCCAGCCTGGACCGTACTTCATTCAACCAGGACTGGGACGTGCTTAACGGCGGCGCCGTCAATGTGTTTGACCCGGTCTGGAGCAAGCCGACCTTCCTGGCCCATGTGCAGAACGCCCTGCTGGAACAGACCATGTATGGCCTCTACAGCCAGTTGCAGACCAAGGTCGACAACTGGGTGCTGCTGCTGGGCGGGCGCCTGGACCGGGTCAACAGCCAGTACCGTAACAAGGCCGGCACCCTCAACCTGCCGGCCGACATGGACAACTGGGACAGCAAGTTCACCTGGCAGACCGGGGTCATGTACCAGTTCGAAAACGGCCTGTCGCCGTACTTCAGCTACTCCACTGCCTTTGCCCCGACCCAGCAGACCGAAAGCAAAACCGGCCCGCTGGACCCCACCACCAGCGAACAGTACGAAGTGGGTATCAAGTACGAACCCAAAGGCTGGAATACCGCCTTCACCGCGTCGGTGTACGACCTGCGCAAGAAAGACGATGTGTTGTTCGATTCCGCAGTGGGTGACTACCGCCAGGTCGGCGCCAGCCGGGCCAAGGGTGTGGAGCTTGAGCTGAACAGCGACCTGAGCGAAAACCTCAACGTGACTGCCGCGTACACCTACACCGATTCGCGCATCACCAAGGACGTAGCCGGGTCGCTGTTTGAAGACCACCAGATGACCGGCGTGCCGCGTAACCAGGCCTCGGTGTGGAGCACCTATCGCTTCCGTGACGGGTTGCTCAAAGGCCTGCAGATCGGTGGCGGCGTGCGTCACTTCGACAGCACCTTCGCCTATACCCCGGCGACCCTGTACGGCAAGCTGGACAGCGGTGATGTGACGCTGGTGGATGCCAAGGTCGGCTATGAGATCGACGACAACTGGTCGGTCGAGGTCAATGCCCGCAACCTGTTCGACAAGGAGTATGTGGCTGGCTGCAACAATGCCGGGCGCTGCTACTGGGGTGAAGAGCGCACCTTGCTAGGTACCGTTTCGCTGCGCTGGTAATCATTGCCCCCGTTACAAACAAAAACCCCCGGCCATCTACATGACCGGGGGCCTTGGATCACGCCGCAAGCGTCGCGATCAGTACCGCCAAGATTACTGCGGCTGAGGCAGTTTATCGATCGGGCCGCAGCCACCGATGACCTTGGAGATGGAAACCGAAGGGTGGAACAGGTAGTCGTACGAGCAGTTCTTCTGCTGGTTGTAGACCTGGCCAGTGCAGCCGGACAGCAGGGCTACGCCAGAAACTACGGCTACGGCGACAGTGGCTTTGAACAGCTTTTTCATACTAAATCCTTTAAATAAATCATCTTCGCCCATCTTTCTGATGGCGGCGGGATGATACAGAACCCGGGCATTGGATCCAAGCCGCGTTGAGCATAAGTTTGTTGCAGCCGCGCAACAGAACAAGTTGCTGCGCAAGAAATCCCGCGCTTTTCTGAAAATTCAGCAGTTATTTGCGATTTTGCTATACACGGTTGAAATGCGGGCCGCCGACGACGATAGTTTTGGACTCTGCCTTTTGCATTCCCCTCCGGAGTTCCCATGCTCGGCGTCACAGACTACGGCGCGTTCGTCATCGCCTTCATCATTCTTCTGGCCATCCCCGGCCCGGGCAATTTCGCCCTGATCACCGCCACCGGCAAAGGCGGTATCAAGGCAGGGCTGGCCGCGACCTGTGGGGTGATCGTGGGCGACCAGGTGCTGTTGTGGCTGGCAGTAGCTGGCGTCGCCACGCTGCTGGCCACCTACCCCACGGCCTTCCACATGGTGCAATGGGCCGGTGCTGCGTACCTGGCTTACCTGGGGCTGCGCATGCTGCTGAGCAAACCCGGTGGTGCCGCACGCACCTGCCGCATGGATAACGGCCAGTACCTGCGCCAGACCATGATGATCACCCTGCTCAACCCCAAGGCGATCATGTTCTACATGGCGTTTTTCCCGCTGTTCGTCGACCCGGTGAATCACCAGGGGCTGGTGACGTTCGGCTTCCTGGCGGCGACCGTGGCGGTGATAACCTTTCTGTACGGGCTGATTGCCGTGGTGCTGACACACAAGCTGGCCGAGCGCATGCGCGCCAACCCGCGAATGACCAACCTCTTCGAGCGGCTGGCGGGGGCTTGCCTGGTGGGATTTGGTATCAAGTTGGCGGCGATGCGCTAATCCAGAGGCTGTTTTTGTCCGCTCAGGGGGCTGCCAAACGGCCCCTCTCACCTCAAGAACTCAGAATCATCCCCTTCCGTGTAGGGCGTTTCCCAAACATACTGCCAACCCGCTCAAACTGTTGCGACGGATTCGGTCGCGCTCTAGTCTCAGCTTGTCGTTGTGTAATCAGCGACCGGCTTTGACAGGCTGACTACTCAAGTTTCCGTTGCAGCGCTTAATGGCAGCTGTGCATGGGGCACATTCGTGTGCGCCGGGTCCTTGGGTACCGGTCTGTCAACCCATGTATAGCTGCCTCCATTCGTTTGACAGCGTTGCCAGGCGGCTCCACTACCCAAGGAGCTTACATGCGCAAGATAGTCCCCGATCCACCCTACTACCTCGATTCCACCCAGACCCTGCAAGACACCCTGGTCCAGTCCTCAGAGTACGTACTCTGCGCCCTGTCCGTGGCCCGCCAATCCGTGCAACTCAAACCGATCGCCCACAGCTCGATTGTGATGCAGGCCGTGATTCATGAAATGGAGGCGGTGCAGAGCCTCATCGAGTCGGCATTGATGCAATTGCAGATCTGGCCGCATTTACCTGCTGAGCCCTACACCTTGCATTAGCAGGTCCGGCCTCTTCGCGGCTGAAGCCGCTCCCACAGGGATATCACCGCACTCAGGCACTGCACAGTCCTTGTGGGAGCGGGTTCACCCGCGAAGAGGCCAGCCCAGACAACCAAGATTCCAGGGAGATGAAAACAATGCCAACAGACGACTCAAAAGAGCCCACCACAGCCGGCAAGACCTGTTTTTACCAAGGCGAAAACAACACCCACCCACTGTTCCGCATCGAGCCCGGCATCCCCTGCCAGGACGCCCGCGAACAAGCATCAGAACTCATGGGCTACGTCCGCGACCTGATCATCACCGGCCTGATGGAAGGCGACCAGAAACTGATCTGGGCCTCGCACTACCTCAGCGCGATGGCCAAGGCGCTTCTGGATGATGCTGAGTTGGGGATGATGAAGAAGTAAGGCACATCGAAAACGCCCCCTGGAAAACACCCAGGGGTTTCATTGATCGCGGCTCGCCGCAGAAAGACTCAAAAGCGCTCTCGACTGACGACGGGGTGCGACCACTTTCCCGCCATGTAGTCCATTTCCCAAACTCATACCAATCCCGCTCCAACCGTTGCCAGTCCTCAGCTTGCGACTTAGCCTCATTAGGTCATCGCCAATTCCAGGGCTGACGGTGATAGGCGGCCATCACCCTAGGTACATGCGCCCCTTTTCGAGGCGTCATCACGTCTAAACAGGACTGCAGCGCCACTCGGTCGCTCACTCATCGACAAGGAGTAGCCACTAGGCTACATTTAATGCATGCCGAATCAGATCGACACTACATCTGAATTTGACGACTGGCTGGACGGCGTAAAAGACCCAATTGGTAGAGGTGCAGTCACCTCAAGACTCGCCCGAGCGGAAAATGGCAGCTTTGGCGATGTAGAACCAGTTGGCGATGGCGTCAGTGAGATGCGCGTGTTTGTTAGCCCCGGGTATCGGATCTACTTCGTACGAACGGGCTCGGCCCGCTACCTGATGTTGTACGGTAGCGATAAAACGGATCAGCACAGAGCCATCAAGCCCGCCAAGGAAATTCTTGATGTTTTACGAGGCAAACGACGATGAGCGACAAATTCACCCCCGAAGACATGCCCATTCTTGAACTGGACTTGCGCAATACCAAGCGCTTCGAGGCTTCCCGGTTTCTCGACAGCCCAGAAACCATCGCGGCTTTCTTGGCAGAGGCAATGAAGGCTAACGACGCTCTCACCTTGATGCATGCTCTGGGTGAAGTGGCGAAATCCAAAGGCGTGAATCAGTTTGCGCAAGACGCAGGCGTCAATCGGGAATCTCTTTATAAAACCCTGAAGGGCGGCGATAAGACGCGTTTCTCCACTATTCAGAAGCTGATGCTGGCCTTGGGAGTTGAGTTAACCGTGAGGCCGCTCAAGAAGCTCCCTGCCTCGTCATAGGATCGTCCACCCAACATGTACGCGAGATGCCAAAAAGCCCTGTAACGAAAAAGCCCCTGAAAGCTTTTGCTTTCAGGGGCTTCATCTTGTATGGCGGAGAGATAGGGATTTGAACCCTAGGTACTGTTGCCAGTACAACGGATTTCGAATCCGTCCCGTTCGACCACTCCGGCATCTCTCCAATGCCGCGCATCATACCAGCGTTCTTTTAAAACGCAAATCTTTTTTTCAAAAAAATCGCGTGGTATCAGGCGCTTGCGTGAACGCGCCGCTTACAGCGGCACGCCCAGGCGCTTGGCAACTTCTTCGTAGGCTTCGATCACGTCGCCCAGGCCCTGGCGGAAGCGGTCCTTGTCCATCTTCTTGCGGGTTTCTTTGTCCCACAGGCGGCAGCCGTCCGGGCTGAACTCGTCGCCCAGCACGATCTGGCCGTGGAATACGCCGAACTCCAGCTTGAAGTCGACCAGCAGCAGGCCGGCGTCATCGAACAGCTTGGTCAGCACTTCGTTGACTTTCAGCGACAGCTTTTTCATTTCGACCAGCTGCTCGGCGGTGCCCCAGCCGAACGCGACAACGTGGGATTCGTTGATGAACGGGTCGCCCTTCTCGTCGTTCTTCAGGAACAGCTCGAAGGTGGACGGCTCCAGCTTGATGCCCTCCTCCACGCCCAGGCGCTTGACCAGGCTGCCGGCAGCGTAGTTACGCACTACGCACTCGACCGGGATCATGTCCAGCTTCTTCACCAGGCACTCGTTGTCGCCCAGCAGCTTGTCGAACTGGGTCGGCACACCGGCTTCTTCCAGTTTCTGCATGATGAAGGCGTTGAACTTGTTGTTCACCGTGCCTTTGCGGTCGAGCTGTTCGATACGCTTGCCGTCGAACGCCGAAGTGTCGTTACGGAACAGCAGGATCAAGCGGTCAGCGTCGTCGGTCTTGTAAACCGATTTGGCCTTGCCGCGGTAGAGTTCGTCGCGTTTTTCCATGATTGGGCTCCGCTTGCTTGAGGTGTTGGGCTAGGCGATTTCGCGCCAGTCGAGCCCGTGTTCCTGATTCGCCACCTGGAGCCAGTCCGGGTCGCACCCTAGGGTGTCGACGAAGCACTGGCGAGCCAAGTGTGGCAGGTTGTTCTTGCTGCTGAGGTGGGCCAGCACCAGGTGTTGCAGGTTGCTCCAGCCCAACTCGTGCACCAGGCGCGCGGCCTGGTGATTGTTCAAATGCCCTTGCATGCCACCTACCCGCTGCTTCAGGAAGACCGGGTAGTGACCGCGTGCCAGCAGGTCGCGACAGTGGTTGGCCTCGATCAGCAGTGCATCCAGGCCTTGGTAACGTTCCAGCAACAGCGCGTCGTACGAGCCCAGGTCGGTCAGCATGCCGAAGCGCCGCTGGCCGTCGCTGATCACGTATTGCAGCGGCTCGTAGGCGTCGTGCTCGACCCGCGCTGCGGTCACTTCCAGGCGGCCGATACGCAGGCTTTGGCCACAAGCGAGAAAACCGGCCACCTCCACCGGCTTGCGCATGCCGCGCAAGGTCCCTTGGCTGAGGTAGACCGGTACATCGTAGCGCCGCGACAGCAAGCCGACCCCATGCACGTGGTCGGCATGTTCGTGGGTGACCAGTACCGCGCTGAGCTGGGCCGCCGAGACACCGAGCAGCGCCAGGCGCCGCTCGGTTTCACGCAGGGAAAAGCCGCAATCGACCAGGATGAACGTGTCACCACTGGCGATCAGCGTGCCGTTCCCTTGGCTGCCGCTTCCGAGTACCGCGAAGCGCACTTAACCCAGGTGGTCCTGAATGGCGCTCAGCACACGGCGGGCGACATCGGCCGGAGCCACGGTGTTGATGTTTTTCTCGACCGTGACCTGCACGCTCTCACCCACCTTGCTCAGGCGCACCTGGTAGCGTTCGGCACGGGCTTCAAGCTCTTCCTTGGTCGGCGCGCTGCCGAACATGCGGCTGAAGAAGCCCGGCTGGTTCTGCTTGTCGTCAGGTTTTTCAGACAGGTTGATGTAGTACAGGCCCAGGCTGCGGTTGATGTCTTCGACACGCCACTCCCCGCCCTGCTCCAGCGCACGGCCCACACCCGACCAGGCGCGGTCCAGGTCAGAACCCAGGTACAGCACAGGGTTGCCGCTGCCGTCTTCGCTCAGGCTGACGCGGCTTGGCGCGTCGAAATCGCGCGCGGCCAGCAGCGAAACCGAACCGCCCTTCTCGGCGCTGCGGTTCATGCTGGCAAGCATTTCGTCGACCAGCAGGGCATCGGCACCGGTATTGCTGGAGGTTGACGGGAAACCTGGCTCGGCAGTGCTGCCGGCCGGGCGCTCGACGCTGACCACGTACACCTCGGAGGTGTTGCGCTGCACGCCAGGCTCCATGCGCACACGTACGCGCACTTCGCTGTCGCCGCTGCTTGCAGTACTGGCCAGGCGCTGACCGAGCGATGCCGACAGCTCGTCGAAACGCTGCCAGGTGGTGTTGAATTCACCGGTCTGCGGGCGCTCTTCAGCAATGCGGAAGCCGTTGTCCTCGAAGAACTGGCGGGCCACTGGCCACACCTCGGCAGGCGAATGCTGGGCCAGCACCCAACGGCTGCTGCCGCTGCGTTGCAGGCTGTAGTCGGTGACCTGAGCGGCGCCACCGGTCAACGGTTGCGGGCGCGGCACTTCGAACTCGCCCGTGGCGTTATCGTCGGCGACGTTACGCGGAATGGGCAGCAACGGGTCAAGTCGTTTGACGTTGCTGGCGTCCGGCGGCAGTTGCATCTGCGCAGTGGGGTGCGCCTGCAGGTAATCGCTGCCGCGGTCGCGGAAATAGCCATCCTCGCCCCACAGCCAGCCACACCCACTGGTGCTGGAGATAATCAGGGCAAGGGCGGAAAGACCAGCCAGTCGCTTCATGCGGTGTACTTCCTCTTAAACCAGTACGCCGGACTGGCGCAAGGCAGTACGGACTTTTTCGTGGCAGCCTTCGCTCAGCCAGGTCAGTGGCAGGCGAATGCCTTTGTGCATCAGGCCCATTTCCACCAGTGCCCATTTCACAGGAATCGGGTTGGCTTCGCAGAACAGGTCTTTATGCAGCGGCATGAGTTTTTCGTTGATTGCGCGGGCCTTCTCGGCATCGCCCTCAAGGGCGGCCTCGCACAGGTCGGCCATTTCGCGCGGGGCGACGTTGGCCGTGACGGAGATGTTGCCCTTGCCGCCCATCAGGATCAGCTCGACGGCAGTCGGATCATCGCCAGACAGGACGATGAAGTCCTTGCTGACGCCATCGAGGATGGCCTTGGCGCGAACCAGGTCGCCGGTGGCTTCCTTGATGCCGATGATGTTCGGCACGGTCGACAGGCGGATCACGGTCTCGGCCTGCATGTCGCAAGAGGTGCGGCCGGGTACGTTGTACAGGATCTGTGGAATGTCGACGGCTTCGGCAATGTGCTTGAAGTGCAAGTACAAGCCTTCCTGGGTCGGCTTGTTGTAGTACGGCACTACCAGCAGGCAGGCGTCGGCACCGGCGCTCTTGGCGTTCTGGGTCAGGTGCACGGCTTCGGCAGTGGAGTTGGCACCGGTACCGGCGATGACCGGAACGCGGCGGTTGCTGCGCTTGACGCGCTCGACCACGTGCTTGATGACCAGGATGTGCTCTTCGACATCCAGCGTGGCGGACTCACCGGTGGTGCCGACAGCGACGATCGCATGGGTGCCGTTTTCCAGGTGGAAGTCTACAAGTTTGTCGAGGCTGCCCCAGTCAACACGCCCTTGTGCATCCATGGGTGTGACCAGTGCCACCATACTGCCCGCAATCATGTAACTGCTCCTGCCGGAAAAAGAGAGCGGTAATGGTACTGGGGGCATCGACCTTGCACAAGCGAAGCAGGCGGGCGGAGCATTCCCCTCGGCGCCTTATTTCGCTACCCTTGACCCTTTGATCGGTGCAGCGCGGCCCGCCGGGCCGTCGACCTTGCTCCCCGCCAGCGTCCAATACCTCGCATGCGAGCCCCGGGCCCTGCCGACAGGAGGCTTCAGACCGTCCTGCACCGACCGCTCATCGCTTTAGGAATGCTGCATGTCCACCCCCACCTCCGTCCGCGAACAATTTCTTGTCATCAGTGCCTTGGGCCCGAATCCCATGGAACTGGCCAACGTCCTCAGCCGCGCTGCCTTCGAAAACCGCTGCGCGGTGGTCACCTCGCGCCTGAGCCGCCACGGCGAGACCAGTGCCCTGGTGCTGCAGGTGGGCGGCAGCTGGGACGCCCTGGCGCGCCTCGAATCCACCCTGCCAGGCCTGGGCAAGAAGCACGGCCTGACCCTGGACGTGGTGCGCAGCGCCGACCAGGAAGTGCGCCCGCAGGCCCTGCCCTACGTGGCTTATGTCAGCGCCGCCTACCGCCCGGACATCATCAACGAGCTGTGCCAGTTCTTCCTCGATCACCGCGTCGAGCTGGAAGCCATGACCTGCGACACTTACCTGGCACCGCAGACTGGCAGCAGCATGCTCAACGCCCAGTTCACCGTGATCTTGCCAGCCGGTACCCAGATCAGCTGGCTACGTGACCAGTTCCTGGACTTTGCCGACGCCCTGAACCTCGATGCACTGATCGAGCCATGGCGTCCACAGAACCCAATGTAAGGAAACCGACCATGGCTGTAGCACTCGACCAACCCGTTGCCGATTTCCAGGCCCAGGCCACCGGTGGGCACACCGTCAGCCTGGCCGGGCTCAAGGGCCAGCAAGTGGTGGTGTACTTCTACCCGAAGGACAGCACCCCGGGCTGCACCACCGAAGGCCAAGGGTTCCGCGACCAGCATGATGCTTTTGCCGCAGCCAACACCGTGGTGTTCGGGGTATCGCGCGATGGCATCAAGTCGCACGAGAACTTCAAGGCCAAGCAAGGCTTCCCGTTCGAGCTGATCAGTGACAAGGACGAGGCCCTGTGCCAGCTGTTCGACGTGATCAAGCTGAAGAAGCTGTATGGCAAGGAATACATGGGCGTTGACCGCAGCACCTTCCTGATCGACAAGGACGGTGTGCTGCGCCAGGAATGGCGCGGTGTGAAAGTACCCGGGCATGTGGATGCCGTGTTGGCGGCTGCCCAGAGCCTGAACAAGGCCTGAGATTGATTGGGGCTGCTTTGCAGCCCCAATTGCATTCACAGCATTGGCGAAACGCTAGGCTCCTGCCGCGGCCAGGCGTCCAGCACGGCCTTGATCAAGGTCGCCAGCGGGATGGCAAAGAAGATCCCCCAGAACCCCCACAACCCGCCAAACAGCAGTACCGCGCAAATGATCGCCACCGGGTGCAGGCTCACCGCCTCGGAGAACAGCAGCGGTACCAGCACATTGCCATCCAGCGCCTGGATGATCGCATACACCGTCATCAGGTAGATGAACTGGTCGCCCCAGCCCCACTGGAACAGCGCAATCAAGGTCACCGGTACAGTGACCACCACCGCGCCCACGTATGGCACCACCACCGACAACCCCACCAGTAGCGCCAGCAACGCTGCGTAGTTGAGCCCCAGGCTGATGAACGCAATGTAGGTGGCAATGCCGCAAATCAGGATCTCGATGCCCTTGCCACGTATGTAGTTGGCAATCTGCCGGTTCATCTCGCTGCCCACCCGGTTCAGCAAGGCACGCTGGCTGGGCAGGTAGCCACTGACCCAACGGCCGATCAATTCGCGGTCCTTGAGGAAAAAGAACACCAGAATCGGCACCAGCACCAGGTAGATCATGGCATTGACCAGCAACGGCAGGCTCGACAGCGAAAAGGTCAACGCCCACTGGCCGAACTTGCCGATTTCACCACGCACCGACTCGATAGCGTGCAGCACCTGCTCGTCCGACACCAGGTGCGGGTAGCGCTCGGGCAGCAGCAACAATAACGACTGCCACTTGCCAAGCATGCCCGGCAGCTCATTGAACAGGGTAATCAGCTGGTGCCACAACAGCGGTACCAACACCAGCATGAACACTGCCAACGCGCCCATGAACAGGGCAAAGACCAGCATCACCGCCAGCCGGCTCGGTACCCGCAGCCGTTCCAGGGCATTGACCAGCCCCTGCATGAGGAACGCCAGCACCATGCCCGCCAGCACCGGCGCGAGCATGCCGCCCAAGGTCAGCACGGCGGTAAAAGCCAGGAACAACAGGACAGCCAGCACCACCGCCTCCTCATCGGAGAAGTAGCGCTGCATCCAGTCGCGAAGCACTTTGAACATTGACGATCCTTGGAAAAGACTCAGGCCTTGCGCAGCCAGTAGGTATAGGTGCCGGCCTCAGCCGTTTCCTGTAGCAGGGTATGACCGGCCAGCCTGGCGAAAGTGCGGAAGTCGCGCTGGGAACCGGCGTCCGTGGCAATCACCTTCAGCACCGCGCCACTGGCCAGGCGATTCAGCTCCATCTTGGCCTTGAGCAGCGGCAAAGGGCAATTCAGCCCGCTGGCGTCCAGTTCGGCGTCGCAGGTCAGGGTGTCACTCATCGCGGGGCTCTCCAAAGGCATTGCCGGGTTGCTGCATGACAGGGTCAGCTAGGATAGCGCCACTGGTCGCCAACGTGTGAGCCCGCTACAGTAGGTATCTTTGACCGACGCGAGCTTCATGCATGAATCTACTGCGCCCTACCCTGCTGACGCTGGCCTGCCTGATGGCCCTTCCCGGCCATGCTGACGACCTGCCATCACTGGGTGACGCCAGTTCCGCGATCGTCTCGCCGCAACAGGAGCACCAACTGGGCCGTGCCTGGCTGAGCCTGCTGCGCGGCCAGGTCAGGCAGTTGAACGACCCGCAGCTCAAGGACTATGTCGAAACCAGCGTGTACAAGCTGGCCGAAACCAGCCAACTGCAGGACCGGCGCCTGGAGTTCATCCTTATCGACAGCCGCGAGCTCAACGCCTTTGCTGCGCCGGGCGGCATCGTCGGGGTCAACGGCGGGCTGTTCCTCAACGCCCAGACCGAGGGCGAGTACGCCTCGGTACTGGCACACGAACTGGCCCACTTGTCACAGCGCCACTTCGCACGCGGCGTCGAGGCCCAGCAGCGCATGCAACTGCCGATGATGGCCGCGCTGCTGGCCGGTATCGTGCTGGCGGCAGGTGGCGCTGGCGATGCGGGTATCGGCATGATTGCCGGCACCCAGGCGGCGGCAATCCAGGAGCAGCGGCGCTTCTCGCGGCAGAACGAGCAGGAAGCTGACCGCATCGGTATCCAGAACCTGGAAAAAGCCGGCTACGACCCGCGCAACATGCCGTCCATGTTCGAGCGGCTGGCGCGGCAGTACCGCTACGGCGCCAAGCCGCCGGAATTTCTGCTGACTCACCCGGTGACCGAATCGCGAATTGCCGACACCCGCAACCGTGCCGAACAGGCGCCCAAGGGCGGTGTCGAGGACAGCCAGCGCTACCAGCTGATTCGCGCTCGCGTAGCCCTTACCTATGAAGAAACGCCAGGCTTGGCGGCCAAGCGCTTTCGCACCCAGCTCGACGAAGACCCGAAACTTGACCCGGCACGCTATGGTCTGGCCCTGGCGCAGATCAAGGGCGGCCAGTTGAACGAAGCGCGTGAAATGCTCAAGCCGCTGCTGGCCAAGGCGCCCAACGACATCACCTACAACCTGGCGCAGATCGACCTGGACATCACCAACAATCGCCTGGCAGACGCGCAGCAGCGGGCCGAGCGGATGCAGGGGCTGTACCCGGGCAATTATCCGCTGAAACAGGTGCGGGCAGACTTGCTGGTGAAGCAGAACAAGCCAGCCGAGGCCGAAAAGGTGTTGAACGAGTTGATCAAGAGCCGGCCTGATGACCCGGACGTGTGGTACGACATGGCAGAGGTGCGGGGCTTGTCGGGCAATACCATCGGCTTGCACCGGGCGCGGGCCGAATTTTTCACGTTGGTGGGAGACTTTGACCAGGCGATCCAGCAGTTGGACTACGCCAAGCGCCGGGCGGGCGGCAACTTCCCACTGGCGTCGCAGATTGACCAGCGCCAGCGAGAGATCCTCGAACAACAGCGTATGGTTCGGGAAATGATGGGGCGCTAAGGGCCCTTTCGCGGGCACGCCCGCTCCCACAGGGACCGCACGCTCGCAAGCGTTGCGCTGTACCTGTGGGAGCGGGTTTACCCGCGAAGAAGGCGACGCGGTCTGGTGTCAGGCGTTACCGGACAGCTTCAGGCGCGCTGCCTGGGTAAAGTCCAGCATGCGGTTCAGCGGCTTGATCGCCTTGGGCACCAGCGCCGGGTCAACAAAGATCTCATCGCCACCATTGCGCAGGCAATGCAACACCCGCTCCAGGGTGTTCATCGCCATCCACGGGCAGTGCGCGCAGCTGCGGCATGCCGCGCCGTTGCCGGCGGTGGGAGCTGCAACGAACTCCTTGTCCGGGCACAACTGCTGCATCTTGTAGAAGATGCCGCGGTCGGTGGCGACGATGAAGGTCTTGTTCGGCAGAGTCTGCGCCGCCTTGATCAGCTGACTGGTGGAACCCACCGCGTCGGCCAGCTCGATCACCGACTCCGGCGACTCGGGGTGCACCAGAATCGCGGCGTCCGGGTACAGCGCCTTCATGTCGGCCAGCTGGCGCGACTTGAACTCTTCGTGAACGATGCAGGCACCGTCCCACAGCAGCATGTCGGCACCGGTTTGCTTCTGGATGTAACGACCCAGGTGCTGGTCCGGGCCCCAGATGATGGTTTCGCCGTTGTCCATCAGGCTTTCGACGATTTCCAGCGCGCAGCTTGAAGTCACGACCCAGTCGGCACGGGCCTTGACGGCAGCGGACGTGTTGGCGTACACCACAACGGTGCGCTCGGGGTGCTGGTCGCAGAAGGCGGAGAACTCTTCCACCGGGCAGCCCAGGTCGAGCGAGCAGGTGGCCTCCAGGGTCGGCATCAGCACGCGCTTTTCCGGGGTGAGGATCTTCGCGGTCTCGCCCATGAAGCGCACACCGGCCACAATCACCGTTTCGGCCGGGTGATTCTTGCCGAAGCGGGCCATTTCCAGCGAGTCGGACACGCAGCCGCCGGTTTCTTCCGCCAGGGCCTGGATGACCGGGTCGCAGTAATAGTGGGCAACCAGCACAGCGTTCTGGGCCTTGAGCTCGGCAGCGATGGCCGCACGGTATTCGGCCTCCTGCTCAGCTGTCAGCGGGTTGGGCTGCTTGGCGTCGAGGTGAGCCTGAACCAACAGGCGTTCGGAAATCTGGGTCATGATCGCTGGACCTGCAGGCGCGTGTGCGCGTCAAATCGAGTGTATCACCCGGCCCTGACAGATCGGCTAAGGGTGCCGGACGGCACGCAGGCCGCCACGGCCCTCTGCGGGCGCGGATTATTATCGGAGGCCGAAGGCTACAGACAATCCAGCGATTACTAAAGTGGTTTTTGTGTTGCCAGCACTGGCCTCTTCGCGGGCATGTCCGCTCCCACAGGTACGGCGCTGCCCTCAGGAGCAATGAGTAACCTGTGGGAGCGGGCGTGCCCGCGAAGAGGCCAGTCCAGGTTCAATCAAGAGGCCAGTCCAGGTTCAATCAATCAACCCTGCGGCGACAGGGCTGCCAGGTGTGCAGCCATGAGCATGGCAAACTCTTCCACGGTCATCTTCTTGCCGTTGAAATCAACCATGCCATCGGCATAGTGCAGGCTGCTCACCACATCGTTGCCTTCGACGGTGGCCAGGCCACTCTGCAGCGCCATCATGCCGACCATCTCCCCCGCCTGGCTGGACTGTGCAGCAATCGCCTGTGCGTCGGTCTGACCATCCAGCAGGGCCTGCAGGGTCGCCAGGTCACCCATCATTGGCTTGGACAGCGACAGTTTGCTCTTCACCCCGGTGATCAGCTGCTTGCTCAACTGGTCCGGTGGCAGGTCGAAGCTGGCCGGGGCGGCGAAGTCCATCGACAGGTTGAAACGGCTTTCGCCATTAGCCGTCTTGAACGACAGGTTTTCCATCGCCACCTTGGGCTTGGCGGCCAGCAGTTGCTGAAGGTCGCCCTGGAACCTGGCCTTCTCGGCCTCGTCCATCTCAATGTGCGGCACAGGCTGGCCAGCGGCAGCGGCGGCCTCGAATTCCGGCAGGTGTGCCTTGTACCACTGCGACAAAGCTTGCAGGGCCGGGGCATTGACCGAGGTGATGCTCACTGCCATCTGGGCCTTGCCCACCGCACGCCCATCCCAGGTGATATCGCCAAGCTTGTACTCGACGCGACCACCAACGGTATCCGGGCCGTCGAGGGTTTGCAGGGCGTTCTGCTCAATGCCTTTGATCAGCAGCACCTGCTGCTTGGGCCCAAGGGTGACCTTGGTTTCCGCGAGCAGCACCTCGGCGTTACCCACGTAAATGGCGTCGTGCTGCGTGGCCGCAAGGTTGCCGCCAACCTTGAGGCCTTTGAGTTCAAACGTGGCAGGTGGCTGGTCATCGCGCACAAGTTTCATCACGAAACGGTCGGCCTGGCCGTGGAATTTCGAAGCCTTGCCTTCCTTGTCGCCACTGACCTCCAGCTGCATGCCAGAGAAATCGATGCTGTTGCCGTCCGCCTCGTCCAGCTTGACCGGCGCCAGCCGGACCTGGCTGACCACACTGCCGCCGTAACCCAGGCTGGTCTGTGCGCTGACTGGGGCCTGCTCGCCTGCGGCGGCAAACCACGGCGCGGTGGCATCGTCCTTCTGCAGGGTGCTGTTGCTGACCGCCATCACCGGCATCAGCTTGAACGCCTTGACCCTCGACCAGGGAAACGGGCCGTGCTCGATCTGGTCGGTCACGCCCACGTCGAAGCTCACCACCTTGCCTTCACCCACGTTGATGTCGCGGGCCTTGAGCCGGTACTGGGCGGTACTGCTGAAGAAGTGCTGCTCCAGCGACACCCGCTCGACGCTCATGCTGCCACCGGTGGTCACCAGGGCCTTTTTGAGTTCGGCGTTGCTGCGGGCAACGGCGTTGTCCAGCTCGGCAGGCAGCTGCTTGCCGGTGTACCAGGCGCCAGCGGTGGATGCGACGGCAATGGCGATCGCCAGGCCGGAAAGGATGCCAACTGATTTCTTCATGAATAGAACCGATTGTCCGTAAGGGCTTCTTGGGCGACCGAAGGCCACGCAGGAAGCGAAGGGTACCACTGCGACATAAGTCGAGGGCCGGTCGGAAGCGAGAAATAACAATTTTTCGGACGCGTCTGACATCTCACATGGGAGCGTCAGATTCGTTAATTTTTACGGACATTCAAATTGATCAAAACCGCAAAAAACCGCGCAAAAAGCGAACAAAACCCCCTTTAAATCGATAAATATTTCAATTCAGTAACATCTTGTCATGTTTAACTTGACACCAACCTACCCATCGTTTTTTATTTTCACCACTTAGCGCGTTTCCCCCCGCGCCTTCCGCCGCTCCTACAAAAAAGGTGAACAACATGGAGCCCACCCGCTCGCCCTTGCCGCATGCGCAAAACACCGTGCCCGCCGTTTACGCTCAGGAGCCATGCCAGCATGCAGCCTGACCACAGCGCTTCCGGCAACGGGCAACTCCGCAAAACCCTGCGCCTCTGGCACGTGATCATCATCGGCCTGGCCTATCTGACCCCGATGACCGTGTTCGACACCTTCGGCATCGTCAGCGGGATCACCGCCGGCCATGTGCCCAGCGCCTATATCCTGGCGCTGGCCGGTATCCTGTTCACCGCTGTCAGCTACGGCACCCTGGTAAAACGCTTCCCGCAATCGGGTTCGGCATACACCTACACCCAACGCGCGATCAACCCGCATGTAGGTTTCCTGGTCGGCTGGTCTTCGCTGCTGGATTACCTGCTGCTGCCGATGGTCAACGCGCTGCTGGCCAAGCTATACCTATCGGCCATGTTCCCCGAAGTGCCGGAGTGGATCTGGGTAGTCGGCTTCGTCACCCTGATCAGCCTGATCAACATGCGCAGCGTAAACCTGGTGGCGCACTTCAACCTGTTGTTCGTGGGCGTGCAGGTGGCAATCATCGGCGTGTTCATCTACCTGTGCGTGCGCGGCCTGGGCCAGGGTGAAGGGCTGGGCACCACCTGGAGCCTGCTGCCGTTCGCCGACAACCAGACCCACCTGAGCGCACTGGCCGCCGGTGCGACCATTCTGTGCTTCTCGTTCCTGGGCTTCGACGCGGTCACCTGCCTGTCCGAAGAAACCCGCGATCCGGCCAAGACGATCCCCCGGGCGATCTTCCTGACCGCACTGATCGGTGGCGTGGTGTTCATCACCGTGTCGTACTTCATCCAGGCCTACTTCCCGACCATGGCGCGCTTCCACGACCAGGAAGCAGCGCTGCCGGAAATCGCCCTGTACGTCGGTGGCAAGCTGTTCCAGTCGATCTTCATTGCCTGCACCGTGATCAACACCATCGCGTCCGGCCTGGCCTCGCAAACCAGCGTGTCGCGCCTGCTGTACGTGATGGGCCGCGACAACGTGATCCCGGCCAGCCTCTTTGCGCGCCTGCACTCGCGCTACAAAACGCCCGTACTGAACATCGCTGTGGTGGCGCTGGTTTCGCTGTCGGCGATCTTCTTCGACCTGGTGACCGCCACCTCGATCATCAACTTCGGTGCGCTGGTTGCGTTCAGCTTCGTCAACCTGTCAGTGATCAACCATTGTTACCTGCGCGAAGGTAATCGCCGGGGCCTGGCCAACCAGCTGAAGTACCTGGTGCTGCCAACCATAGGCTTCTGCATCATCGTGTCGCTGTGGCTGGACCTGAACGCGAATTCGCTGATGTTCGGCGGTATCTGGGCACTGGTCGGCTTGTTGTATCTGGCCTGGCTGACCAAAGCCTTCCGGGCTGCACCGCCCAACTACGTTGCCGAATGACCCATGCTGCCAACAACGCCCGCGCCTGATCGCGGGCGTTGTACTTGTTCGAAAAGGAAAGCCCTCATGCCGCTGCGTCGCCTCTCCATCCAGTGGAAGATCACCCTGCTCGCCGGCCTGTGCCTGCTGGCCATCGTCGCCCTGCTGGTGGCCACGTCACTGACCCAGGCGCAGCGTAGTGCCGCCCTGGTCAACCAGGCCAACACCGCCATGCTCGACAGCAGCGCGCGCCTGCGCCTGCAGGCCCACGCCGAAACCCAGGCCCTGCGGGTGCAGCGCTACTTCATGGACGCCTACCAGTACGGCAATGGCTTTGCCCGCCTGGTACAGGCGCTGAAGGCCCGAGGCGGTAGTGACCTGCGCGCCGAGCTGACCCGCCAGGCCCATGCCAGCCTGGCCGGCAACCCGGATGTGATTGGCCTGTACCTGGTGTTTCAACCCAACGCGCTGGACCAACAGGACAGCCAGTACCGCGGCCAGGACGCGCAGGGCAGCAATGAAAGCGGGCGTTTCTCGTTGTACTGGTCGCAGCCGCACCCCGGCACCCTGGAGCTTGAGGCCATGCCGGAAGCAATGCTCAACGATGCCAGCATCGGCAGCAACGGCGCCGCAAAGAACCGCTGGCTGACATGCCCGCAGGAAACCGCCCGTACCTGCATGCTCGAACCGTACCTGGACGAGGTCAATGGCCGCCAGGTGCTGATGACCAGCATCGCCCTGCCGCTGCTTGAGCATGGCAAGGTGGTCGGCGTGGTTGGCCTGGACATTGGCCTGGACAACCTGCAGCAACTGAGCCTGGACGGCCGCCGCGAGCTGTTCGATGGCCAGGGCCAGGTAAGCATCGCCAGCGCAGCCGGCCTGTTGGCAGGCAACAGCCGCGACGCCAGCGTGCTTGGCAAGCCCATGGAAAAGGCGGTGACCGACGGCCTGCTGCGCGTTACCCACCCCTTCGCCCCGATTCCTGACGCAGCCCCCTGGCAGGTACTGCTGGAGCTGCCGGAAAGCGTGCTGCAGGCACCTGCCGCGGCCCTCAACCAGCGCCTGGATGCCCATAACCAGGCTGCCAACCTCACCAGCCTGCTGATCGGCCTTGGCGCCGCAATCATCGGCTTGCTACTGGTGTGGCTGACTGCACGCGGTGTTACCCGGCCCATCCTGGCCGTTGCTGCACGCCTGGAGGACATCGCCAGCGGCGAAGGTGACCTGACCCGCCGTCTGGACTACGCCCGCCAGGATGAACTGGGCCAGCTCGCCCACTGGTTCAACCGCTTCCTCGACAAGCTGCAACCCGTCATCGCCCAGGTCAAAGGCTCGCTGCAGGAGGCCCGAAGCACTGCCGACCAATCGGCCGCCATCGCCAGCCAGACCAGCAATGGCATGCAGCAGCAACACCGCGAGATCGAGCAAGTGGCCACGGCAGCCAACGAGATGAGCGCCACTGCCCTGGACGTTGCTCATAACGCCTCACAGGCAGCCCAGGCCGCACGTGCCGCCGACCAGGCCAGCCGCGAGGGCCTGCAACTGATCGACAGCACCCGCCAGGGCATTGATAGCCTGGCCGCTGGCATGAACACCGCCATGGACGAAGCGCGAGCACTGGAAGGCCGCAGCGGCCAGATCGGCTCGGTGCTGGAAGTGATTCGCACCATCGCCGAGCAGACCAACCTGCTGGCACTCAATGCTGCGATCGAAGCCGCCCGTGCGGGCGAGGCCGGGCGTGGTTTTGCCGTGGTCGCCGATGAGGTGCGCGGCCTGGCCCAGCGCACCCAGGTGTCGGTGGAGGAAATTCGCCAGGTCATCGAAGGCCTGCAGCAAGGCACCCAGGATGTAGTGGGCGCCATGCACGAAGGCCAGCGTCAGGCCCAAGCCAGTGTGGCCCGCATGGAACAGGCGCTGCCTGCGCTGCATCGCATTGGCGAGGCGGTGACGGTGATCAGCGACATGAACCTGCAGATTGCATCGGCGGCCGAAGAGCAGAGCGCGGTGGCCGAGGAAGTGAACCGCAACGTGGCCGGGATTCGGGATGTGACAGAATCGCTGGCCGGCCAGGCTGATGAATCGGCACGTATCAGCCAAGCTCTGAACAGGCTAGCCAACCAGCAACAGGCGTTGATGGAGCAATTCCGCGTCTAGCCTGTAGAGGCCAATGCGCCTTCTTCGCGGGCATGCCCGCTCCCACAGGAAATGCACAGCCCTTCCGGGTAGTGCCATACCTGGGGAGCGGGCAAGCCCGCGAAGAGGCCCTCATGGCACCGCATCATTGTTATTTTTGAGCACATCTTATGCAAACCCCAACCCGCCCCCCCTTCTTCGACATCACCAGCGAACAGGGCCTGTTACGGACCTCGATTGCCGTCACCCTGTTCATCGCCACCATCGGCATCGCCTTCGGCCTGGCCTCCGGCTCGTTCTCCATTGTCTTCGACGGCGTGTACTCGCTGGTCGACGCCAGCATGAGCGGCCTGTCCCTTGTAGTGGTCAAACTGATCACCTCGCACACCACCAGCGTGCAGATGTCACGCAAGCTGCGCGAGCGCTTCACCATGGGCTTCTGGCACCTGGAGCCGATGGTGCTGGCACTCAACGGCATCCTGCTCAGCGGTGTGGCCATCTACGCGCTGATCAACGCCGTCAGCAGCCTGCTGCAAGGCGGGCGCCACCTGGAGTTCGGCATTGCCATGGTCTATGCCGTGCTGACCGTGATCACCTGCGTGACCATCGCCGTCGTCGAAGCCCGCGCCAACCGCACGCTGAAGTCGGACTTCGTGCACATGGACGTCAAGGGCTGGGTGATGTCGGCCAGCATTACCGCCGCGCTGTTGATTGCCTTCTGCTTTGGTTATGCGGTGCAGGGCACGTCGCTGGAGTGGGTGTCGCCGTACATCGACCCGGCGGTGCTCGCACTGGTGTGTTTGGTGATTGTGCCGCTGCCAATGTCGGTGGTGCGCCAGGCACTGTCTGAGATCTTCCTGGTCACCCCTGGCGACCTCAAGGAGCACGTAGATGACGTGGCAAAGGCGTTTGTCAGCAAGCACGGTTTGCAGTCGTATCGGGCGTACGTGGCTAAGGTAGGACGCTCACGGGAGATCGAGTTGTATTTCATCGTGCCAAAGACCATGCCTGCGAAGACCATTGATGAATGGGATACGTGGCGCAACGAGATTGGTGATGCGGTAGGCGGCGAAGGGCCGGACCGCTGGTTGACAGTGGTGTTTACCGGGGATCCTGAGTGGGCTGAATAAGCCTGAAAGCGAAAAAGCCCGCGACCATTGCTGGTAGCGGGCTTTGACGTACTGCGTATGGTGGGTCGTGTAGGATTCGAACCTACGACCAATTGGTTAAAAGCCAACTGCTCTACCAACTGAGCTAACGACCCGATTGATGGCGCGTATAATACTGATTTTTAACGAAAAATCAACACTACCTCAGGTTTTTTTCACGCATACCGCGTCGGGTCTGCTACGCCGGCTGCCTTGAAACCGTCGGCGCGCAGGCGGCAGCTGTCGCATTTGCCGCAGGCACGGCCATCATCGTCAGCCTGGTAGCACGAAACGGTCAGGCTGTAATCCACGCCTTGGGCCATACCGGCCTGCACGATCTGCGCCTTGCTCATGTTCTGCAGCGGTGCCTGAATACGGAAGCCCTGCCCTTCGACACCGGCCTTGGTCGCCAGGTTGGCCATGCGCTCGAAAGCTTCGACGAACTCGGGGCGGCAATCGGGGTAACCGGAGTAATCCACGGCATTGACGCCAATGAAGATGTCACGCGCTTCCAGCACTTCTGCCCAGCCTAGTGCGAGCGACAGGAACACGGTGTTGCGCGCTGGCACATAGGTGACCGGGATACCTTCACTCGGGGCTTCCGGCACGTCAATACTGCTGTCGGTCAACGCCGAACCACCGATACCGTCGAGGTTCAGGCCGATCACCTTGTGCTCGACGACACCCATGTCGCGGGCTACGCGGGCAGCAGCATTCAGCTCGGCGCGGTGGCGCTGGCCGTAGTCGAAACTCATGGTGTAGCAGCTGTAGCCTTCGGCCTGGGCCATGGCAACCACGGTGGCCGAGTCCAGGCCGCCGGACAACAGGATTACTGCGCGCTTGTCTGTCATGTGTGCTTGCTCCTCAATCAACGTCCGGGTTCGTCGTTCCACAGCAGCTTGTGCAGCTGCAGCTGGAAACGTACAGGCAGGTTGTCGGCGACTACCCAGTCTGCAAGGTCACTGGCACTTACCTGATGGTGGCTTGGCGAGAACAACACCTCTCCCGCACGTTCGGCCAGGTTGTACTGGATCAGTTTGGAAACCGCCCAGTCGTAGTCCTCACGGGAACAGATGACGAACTTGACCTGGTCGTTGCGGGTCAGCTGCTCGATGTTCGTGTAGAGGTTACGGTGCGACTCTTGCGAACCCGGGGTCTTCAGGTCGACCACGCGGCTGACGCGGGTGTCGGTGGCGGATATATCCAACGCGCCGCTGGTCTCCAGCGATACGTCGTAACCGGCATCACACAGGCGCTGCAGCAATGGCAAGGCGTTAGGCTGGGCCAATGGCTCGCCACCGGTGACGCAGACGTAGCGCGGCTTGAAGCCGGCAACTTGCTCAACAATCGAATCGAGGGTACGGATGGTGCCGCCTGTGAAGGCATAGGCACTGTCGCAGTATTGGCAGCGCAGGGGGCAACCGGTGAGACGCACGAATACGGTGGGCAGCCCAGCCGTTCGCGTTTCACCCTGCAAAGAGTAAAAAACTTCAGTAATGCGTAATGTGTCTTGCATGCTCGCCACGGGCGTGACAGCTAAACAGGCTGTCCGCCTCCTCAGGCACTGTCGCGGACTCGACATGGCGTTATCCGCAGCAGCGTGTTTACGAAAAAAGGGCAGTGATTCTAACGAAAAAACCCGCGACTGGCGCGGGTTTCTTTCGAGCGGTACAGCTACAAGGCTCAGAGCTTCTGCAGGTCACGCTGGGCCAGTTGCGCGGCAGAAGTGCCGGGATACTGGGTGATGACCTGTTGCAGGATGCCCTTGACCTTGTCGGTGTGGCCCATGCGACGCTCGACATCGGCCAGCTTGTACAGCGAATCCGGCACTTTGCTGTGCTTCGGATACTTCTGACTGACCTGGGCAAAGGCCTGGCTGGCACCCGGCAGGTCGCCCTTGGCCAGGTTCACCTCACCCAACCAGTACTGCGCGTTGCCGGCGTACTGGCTGTTCGGGTATTTGCGCAGGAAGGCATTGAACGCCTGGCTGGCCTTGTCGAAGTCTTTCTGTTTGATCAGGTCGAAAGCAGCATCGTAGTAGAGCTTCTCTTTCGCCGGATCACCGGGTTCGCTACTGGCGGCCGGTTGTGCAGCAGCACCTGCTGCGGCATCGGGGGCGGCATTGGAAGCACCACCACCGGAGGAATTGTCAGGGGTTGCGGCAGGCGCAGCGCCACTGTTGATACGACGGTCCAGGTCCTGGTATCGCTCCAGGTTTTCCTGCTTCATGCGCGACACATCGTTCTGCAGCTCTTCGATGATGCCTTGCTGGCGGGAAAGCTGGTCCTGCATCTGTTGCAGCTGCATGAACAGCTGACCCTGTGCAGAGGCAGGGGCCGAAGCCCCTGACCCGGCATAGGCGCCGCTCGTGCCATAACCCACAGGCGGATAACCGCCTGCGTTGTCATCTACTACAGGGACCTCAGCCCAGGCCGCGAGCGGCAGGCTGAGTGCGAGGACGGTTACTACACGGCGGCACATACGCATAAGAACTTACTTACGCAGTTCTACGCGACGGTTCTGAGCCCAGGATTGCTCGTCGTTGCCAGTGGCAACAGGACGCTCTTCACCGTAGGAGACCAGTTCCAGCTGAGCAGGGGAAACGCCCTGCAGAACCAGGTAACGCTGAACGGCCTTGGCACGACGCTCACCCAGAGCCATGTTGTACTCGCGGGTGCCGCGCTCGTCGGTGTTGCCTTCCAGGACAACGCGGTTGCCGTTGGACTTCAGGTCCTTGGCGTGAACGTCCAGAGCGCGCATGGCTTCTGGCTTCAGGTCCGAGCTGTCGTATTCGAAGTAGAAGGTGGTGATTGCGCGCAGGGCGGCTTCTTCGCTCAGGGAACCGTCAACGGCGCCGGTGTTTGCACCGTAGCCAGCGTTCGGATCGACAGCAGCGCCTTCACCAGCGTTGTCGCCGCCCTTGGAGGAGCAACCTACAGCTACAGCCATGGCCAGAGCCAGCGCAGCGAATTTACCAAACTTCAGCATTTCCATCGTGAAACTCCTAATGAAACCCCAGTGTGTTAAGCAAAACGTATTACGCCGCAATCAGTTCAGGTAAGGGGACCAGGACGGTTCTCTGACTTCGCCTTGAGCGGTAGGAAGTGGGAGCCTCACGCGGCCATTAAGCGACACGAGCATCAAGACTCCCCGGCCCTGCTGGCGGGTGGCGTAGATTAGCATGGTGCCGTTTGGCGCAACAGTGGGAGACTCATCAAGACTTGTTTCCGAGAGAATCTTTACACTTCCGCGTTGCAAGTCCTGTGCCGCCACTTTGAAGTTGGTAAAGCCCTGTTGGCGATGGATCATCACCAGGGTCTTTTCGTCCGCCGACAGTTTCGGGTTGGCGTTGTAGTTACCCACGAAGGTTACCCGCTCGGCACTACCACCACTGACCGACTGCTTGTAGATCTGTGGTTTGCCGCCACGGTCGGAGGTGAAGTAAAGGGTATTGCCATCTTTACCCCAGAACGGCTCGGTGTTGATACCTGGGCCTGCGGTAACCCGGCTGATCTGGCGCGACGCCACGTTCATCACGTAGATGTCCGGGTTGCCGTCCTTGGACAGCACGAACGCCAGGCGCGAACCATCCGGCGACCAGGCTGGCGCGCCGTTCAGGCCTTCGAAGTTGGTCACCTGCTCGCGGCGGCCGGTATCGATATTTTGCACAAAGATGCGCGGGCGCTTCTGCTCGAACGAGACGTAGGCGATACGCTTGCCATCCGGCGCAAAGCGCGGCGACAGGATCGGCTCACGCGATTGCAGCAGGGTGACCGCACGCGCACCGTCGTAATCCGAACGCTGCAGGGTGTAGCGGGTGTTGTTTACCGAGAAACGTTCAGCCGTCACGTACAGCATACGGGTAGAGAACGCACCCTTGATGCCAGTGAGCTTCTCAAACGACTGGTCGGCGATGTAGTGCGCCATGTCGCGCAGCTGGTCGGTGGTGCCGGCAACGCTGCCGGTCAGCACTTGCTGCTCGGTGGCAACGTTGAACAGCGTGTATTGCACCTGCAAGCGACCGCCCGACGGTACGATGCTGCCAACCATCACGTACTGGGCACCCAGCGCTTTCCAGTCACGGAAGATGACTTCGCTGGCCTGCGACGGCTGGCTGATCATGTTCTGCCGCGGAATCGGCGAGTAGTAGCCAGAGTTACGCAGGTCGTTGCTGATGATGTCGGCAATGTCTTCGGGCAGCACGCTGCCGCCCTGCAGACCGAACGGCACTACCGCAATGGGGGTTGCCCGGTCGCTGCCACTGGTGACCAGGATGTTCTTTTCATCTGCCACGGCCATGCCTGCAATGCAGCACAGCATGACCAGCAGCCCTCTCAGACGTTTAATCACAACGCTAGATCCTCAGGTGTAAATGTCATCTTGAACGAACGATAACGGTTGAAATCGCTCGGCTTCATACCCTGCATCTCGGTCAGTCGACCGATGTTCTTCACTGCTGCCACCGCCGAACTGTCGAACGGGCCGTCGCCACTGGCGCGCAACACGCTGACACTGGTGATGGTGCCGTCTGGCAGCATATTGACCTGCAGGGTCACCGTCATGCCCTTGCGCGCGGAAGGCGGACGTGCCCAGCCCTCGGCTGCGCGCATGCGGATCAGGTCGTCGAAGTCGCCGGCTACCTGGTCACCTTGCTCGTCAGCCAGCGCCTGCTGCCGCTCGGTGGTGTCAGACAACAGCTCGGCCAAGGCCTGGGCTTTCTTGTCTTCCGCCGATTTGCGGGCCGCTTCCTGTGCCTTTTTCTTCTGGGCGTCTGCAGCGGCCTTTTTCTTGGCCTCTTCAGCTGCCTTCTTCTTCGCGTCCTCGGCCGCCGCTTTCTTCTTCGCGTCCTCGGCTGCTTTCTTCTTGGCCTCTTCGGCTGCCTTTTTCTTGGCGTCCTCGGCGGCTTGTTTCTTCGCCTCTTCAGCGGCCTCTTTCTTGGCCTCTTCGTCGGCTTTTTTCTTGGCTTCGTCCTCGGCCTTCTTCTTGGCGATGTCGGCCTGTTGTTTCTCGGCGGCCTTCTTCGCCTCATCGGCCTTCTTGGCTTCTGCGGCTTTCTTCGCTTCGGTAGCCTTCGCAGCGTCAGCGGCCTTGGCTGCATCTTCGGCTTTTTTCGCTTCGGCGGCTTCGCGCGCCTCTTCGGCCTTTTGAGCAGTGTCGGCTTTCTTTTGTTCCGCGGCCTTCACAGCTTCCTGCTCGACCTTCTTCTGCTCCAGCTGCTCGACCTCGGTCTGGCGCGAAGCGGTTTTCTTCGCCTCACCCGCAATCTTCTGATTAGTCTGGGTAGTCGCCTGGCTCTTGGACTTGAGCTGGTAAAGGGTAGCCTGAACAATCGGCTTGGACGGCGGCAGCTCAGGCGTCATGGCAAAACTGACGAACAGCATGGCGAACACCAGCACATGCAGGCCAATGGCCCAGACACTGGGCCAGAAGTAGCTTTCCGAGGCGGATGGCTCTCGCTGTTGCATCAGGGCGCCTCGGTAATCAGGCCAACGTTACCGACACCGGCCTTCTGCA
Source organism: Candidatus Pseudomonas phytovorans (assembly GCA_029202525.1). Taxonomy (NCBI): domain Bacteria; kingdom Pseudomonadati; phylum Pseudomonadota; class Gammaproteobacteria; order Pseudomonadales; family Pseudomonadaceae; genus Pseudomonas; species Candidatus Pseudomonas phytovorans. Next base: position 1,939,819 of record CP119325.1, on the reverse strand, counting down.
ACCCGCCCATGGCGCCCATGACGGCGCCGTAGTCGACAGCCTTGTCGCCACGAATGAACACCTGGGTCTGCTTGCCCTGGTCACGACCGGCAGCAATGATCTTGGTCACCGCATTGGTCATGTCAGGCAAGGTCATGGCCTTGTCCATCTGCTTGTCAGTATCAACTTCGCTGCCAAGGTTCCAGTAGTAGGTCTTGTCGGCCTTGATGGAGATGGTGAGGATCTGGACGTTGTTGTCCTGCGGCAAGGCTTCACTGGAAACCTTGGGCAGGTCGACCTTCACGCCCTGGTTGAGCATGGGCGCAGTCACCATGAAGATGACCAGCAGCACCAGCATCACGTCGATGTAGGGCACCACGTTCATCTCGGCGACGGGCTTGCGTTTGTGGCGAACTCGGGCCATGGGCTTCTACCTGATTACTCTTCGCTGGTGTGCACTTTGCGGTGCAGGATCGCCTGGAACTCGTCGGCGAAGGTGTAGTAACGACCGATCAGCACTTCGCTGCGCGCGGCAAAACGGTTGTAGGCGATGACCGCCGGGATTGCTGCGAACAGGCCGATGGCGGTGGCGATCAGCGCTTCGGCGATACCCGGGGCAACAGTGGCCAGGGTGGCCTGCTGGGCGCTGGCCAGGCCGCGGAAGGAGTTCATGATCCCCCATACGGTACCGAACAGGCCGATGTACGGGCTGGTGGAACCAACGGTGGCAAGGAACGGCAGGCTCTGCTCGAGTTTTTCTTCCTCGCGCGAAATGGCTACGCGCATGGCACGGCCAACGCCTTCCATTACGGCGTCCGGGTCAACGCCCGGCTGCTGACGCAGGCGGGAGAATTCCTTGAAGCCGGCACGGAACACTTGCTCGACGCCGGAATCCGGGTCTGGGTTGCTACCTGCCTGACGGTACAGCTTGGACAGGTCAATGCCCGACCAGAAGCGCTCCTCGAAGGCGTCCAGTGCACGACGACCGGCGCGCAGCATGGTGCTGCGCTGAAAGATCATGATCCATGAGGTGACCGAAGCGGCCACCAGAATCAGCATTACCAGCTGTACCACCACGCTGGCATTGCTGACCAGACTCCACATGGAGGTATGGTCGACGACGTTAGCTTCCACGCTTATTCTCCTGCATTCGATTGGTTACCCGAGCCGTCCGCCGCAAAAGCGTCGCGCAGCTGGGGGGGTATGGCTCGGGGTTTGAAAGTGTCAGCGCGTACGGCGGCCACCAGGAACTGCCCTTCGCAGAGCAGCGTTTCATCCTTTTCCCGCCAGACCTGCTGCACAAAACGCAGGCTGGCGCGATTGAGTTCAAGTACTTGCGCGGTTACCCGCAGCTCGTCATCCAGCCGCGCCGGCGCGTGATAGCGCGCTTCGCTGGAATGGACCACGAACAGCAGGTTGTCTTCGGCCAGCAGCGACTGGGAAAAGCCCAGGTTCCGCAGGCGTTCGGTGCGCGCGCGCTCCATGAATTTCAGGTAGTTGACGTAATACACCACGCCGCCCGCATCGGTATCTTCGTAATAGACGCGACAACGGTGTGCGAACGGTTCGAGCTGATTTTGCGCGCGCATACTCTAGTGCTTACTCCTCAGCTTGCCAATCCGCTGTGGCAACTGTTTTTTCTTCATTAATGTCTTATTGCCAGCGCACCCTTGGCATGCCGGCAGTAGGACCACAAAAAGTCGCTTTTGATCTGTCATTCATCGCCTGGCTCGGAAAAATCACCGCCCTCCCCCAGGCGCCCGGGAATATTCAGGCCAAAGTGCAGGTAGGCATGCCGGGTGACTACACGGCCGCGCGGTGTGCGCATGATATAGCCCTGCTGGATCAGGTACGGCTCCAGCACATCTTCGATGGTATGACGCTCTTCGCTGATGGCTGCCGCCAGATTGTCCACGCCCACCGGGCCGCCATCGAATTTTTCGATCATGGTCAACAGCAGCCGGCGGTCGGAATGGTCGAAACCGCGCTCGTCGACATCCAGCAGGTTCAGCGCCAAGTCGGCCACGGCTTTGGTGATCTGGCCCTTGCCGCGCACTTCGGCGTAGTCGCGCACGCGGCGCAGCAGGCGGTTGGCAATACGCGGCGTGCCACGGGCACGGCGGGCAATCTCGTAGGCACCCTGGTCTTCGATGACCAAGCCAAGAATATTGGCCGAACGGCTGACGATGGTGGCCAGGTCCTTGTCGCTGTAGAACTCCAGGCGCTGGACGATACCGAAGCGGTCGCGCAACGGGTTGGTGAGCATGCCGGCACGGGTGGTAGCCCCTACCAGGGTAAACGGTGGCAGGTCGAGCTTGATCGAACGGGCCGCCGGGCCTTCGCCGATCATGATGTCGAGCTGGAAGTCTTCCATGGCCGGGTACAGCACCTCTTCGACGACCGGTGACAGGCGGTGGATTTCGTCGATGAACAGCACGTCGTGCGGTTCCAGGTTGGTCAGCATGGCCGCCAGGTCGCCGGGGCGCTCGAGAATCGGCCCCGAGGTGCTTTTTACCGACACACCCATTTCGTGGGCGATAATGTTGGCCAAGGTGGTCTTGCCCAACCCCGGCGGGCCGAAGATAAGCGTGTGGTCGAGCGACTCGCTGCGGCCACGGGCAGCCTGGATGAACAGCGACATCTGCTCGCGCACCACCGGCTGGCCGATGTAATCGTCCAGGCTAAGTGGGCGGATCGCGCGGTCCTGGACCTCTTCGCGGTCGCGGCCACTGGCGGCGATCAGGCGGTCGGCTTCGATCACTTGGTAATCATCCCTTTCAGGCTGCGGCGGATCAGTTCTTCACTGCTCAGGCCGGCCTTGTCCTTGATCGCAGCGATCGCCTTGCTCGCTTCCTGCGGCTTGTAGCCCAGCGAGACAAGGGCGCTGACGGCATCAGCCTCGGCGCTGGACTCGCTGGCGACCGGCAACGGGCCATCGGACACCAGGGCGAACATGGCCGGGGAGGTTTCCCAGGCCTTGAAACGGTCCTTAAGCTCGACCAGCAGGCGTTCGGCGGTTTTCTTGCCGACGCCGGGGACACGCACCAGGACCGAAGTGTCCTGGGCCTGCACGCAGCGCACCAGTTCGTCGACTTCCAGACCGGACATCAGCGCCAGGGCCAGCTTCGGCCCCACGCCGTTCAGGCGGATCAGCTCGCGGAACAGTTCGCGCTCGCGCTTCTCAGCAAAACCATAGAGCAAGTGGGCGTCTTCGCGCACCACCAGATGGGTGTGCACGGTAACGGGCTCGCCCACTTTGGGCAGGCGGTACAGCGTGGTCATGGGAACTTCCAGTTCGTAGCCCACGCCGTTGACGTCGATAATCAGGTGCGGCGGCTGTTTCTCCGCCAGGGTGCCACGCAAACGTCCAATCACGTTCCGATCCTTCCTCTCGGGGAGCCGGTCAAAGACCGCTCAACCCTATCAGCAAATGCAGCGGGTGAATGCTTCACCCGGACAAAATATGTATCAGCGCATGAAGCGGCTACAGACGCAAGCGCCCTCCGCGTCGTCGCGCCGTGGCCAGGCCGTGCGGCACCAGGCTGGAACGGGTATGGGCATGGCACAAGGCGATGGCCAGGGCGTCAGAGGCGTCGATCTGCGGCTTTTGTGTCAACTTCAGCAGGTGCATGACCATCATCATCACCTGCTCCTTGTTGGCCCCACCGCTGCCAGCTACCGCTTGCTTGACCTGAGTAGCGCTGTACTCAGCGATCTCCAGGCCGGCTTCGGCGGCGGCGACGATGGCCGCGCCACGGGCCTGGCCGAGCTTGAGCGCCGAGTCGGCATTGCGGGCCATGAACACCCGCTCGATGCCCATGGTTACCGGGCCGTGCTGGGCGATAACTTCTGTGACACCACGAAAAACGATCTGCAGCCGCTCGTGCAGCTCGCCGCTGCCGGTGCGGATGCAGCCCGACGCCACGTATTCACAACCACGGGCGGTCTGGCGGACCACGCCATAGCCGGTAATGCGCGAACCGGGGTCGATACCTAGAATCAGAGTCATAGTGCCTGTCGTACAACGCTCATTTTTTTAACACCACTGGGGCCGCTGCGCGGCCCATCGCCGGCAAGCCAGCTCCCACAGGTTCAGCGTAAGGCTTTAGGCCTGCACTGTACCTGTGGGAGCTGGCTTGCCGGCGATGGGCTGCACAGCAGCCCCAATAAAGCGATCTGCCTATCCCGAAAGCTCAGAACACCTTAGCCGAGGTTTTCCATGATCTCGTCGGAAATCTGGGCATTGGAATAGACGTTCTGCACATCATCCAGGTCTTCGAGCATGTCGATCAGCTTGAGCACCTTTTCAGCACCCTCCTGGTCGAGTTCGGCGCTGGTGGTCGGCTGCATGACGATTTCCGCATCAGCGGCCTTGAAGCCCGCCTCCTCCAGGGCATTACGCACGGCATAGAAGCTGTTGAACGAGGTAAACACCTCGAACGAACCGTCCTCATTGGCCACCACGTCGTCGGCATCGGCTTCCATCGCCGCTTCCATCAACGCGTCTTCGTTCACGCCCGGGGCAAAGCTGATCTGCCCTTTGCGCTCGAACAGGTAGGCCACCGAGCCGTCGGTACCGAGGTTGCCGCCACACTTGGTGAAGGCATGGCGTACGGCGGCGGCGGTGCGGTTGCGGTTGTCGGTCATGGCCTCGACCATGATCGCAACGCCACCCGGGCCGTAACCTTCGTAGCTGAGCTCTTCGACGTTGTCGCTTTCGTTGGTGCCGGCACCACGGGCCACGGCGCGATCAATGATGTCGCGGCTCATGTTGGCGCCCAGGGCCTTGTCCAGCGCCAGGCGCAGGCGCGGGTTGGACGCCGGGTCAGCACCACCCTGCTTGGCAGCCACCGTCAGTTCGCGGATCCACTTGGTGAAGACCTTGCCTCTCTTGGCATCCTGGCGCTCTTTGCGGTGCTTGATGTTCGCCCACTTGGAATGACCAGCCATAACGACTCCGAATCCTTTGAATCACAAACAGCCCCGCCCCTGTACGGGGCGGGACGGAAAAATACCTGCGCCGAAACGCAAAGGCGCATCCATATGGATGCGCCCGGGGATCGCTTACTCGACCTTGGTCTGTTCGCGCAGTCGGATGTGCAGCTCGCGCAGGGCCTTGGCGTCGACCAGGCCAGGGGCCTGGGTCATGACGCACGCAGCGCTCTGGGTTTTCGGGAAGGCGATCACTTCACGGATCGACTGGGCGCCAGTCATCAGCATGACCAGACGGTCCAGGCCAAAGGCCAGGCCGCCGTGCGGCGGTGCACCGAATTTCAGGGCGTCGAGCAGGAAGCCGAACTTCTCTTCCTGTTCCTCTGCCTCGATACCCAGCAGGCGGAATACCGCCTGTTGCATCTCTTTGCGGTGGATACGGATCGAACCGCCACCCAGCTCGGTACCGTTCAGCACCATGTCGTAGGCACGGGAAAGGGCTGTGGCCGGGTTGGCCTCGAGCTCTTCCGGCGAGCACTTCGGCGCGGTGAACGGGTGGTGCAGTGCAGTGAAGCTGCCGTCTTCGTTCTCTTCGAACATCGGGAAGTCGACGACCCACATCGGCGCCCACTCGCAGGTGTGCAGGTTGAAGTCGTTGCCGACCTTGATGCGCAGTGCGCCCAGGGCCTCGCTGACGATCTTGAACTTGTCGGCACCGAAGAACACGATGTCGCCGTCTACGGCACCCACGCGGTCGAGGATGTTGTTGAGGTTGGCCTCAGGGATGTTCTTGACGATCGGCGACTGCAGGCCTTCAACGCCCTTGGCACGCTCGTTGACCTTGATGTAAGCCAGGCCCTTGGCACCATAGATGCCAACGAACTTGGTGTACTCGTCGATCTTGCTGCGCGGCATGCTGGCGCCGCCTGGCAGACGCAGGGCGGTCACGCGGCACTTCGGATCGTTGGCCGGGCCTGCGAACACCTTGAAGTCGACATCTTTCAGCTGGTCGGCAACGTCGACCAGTTCCAGCGGGTTACGCAGGTCTGGCTTGTCGGAGCCGTAGCGGCGCATGGCTTCTTCGAAGGTCATGTGCGGGAATTCACCGAACTCCAGGTCCAGCACTTCCTTGAACAGCTTGCGGATCATGCTCTCGGTCAGGCCCATGATCTCGCTTTCATCGAGGAAGCTGGTCTCGATGTCGATCTGGGTGAATTCCGGCTGGCGATCGGCACGCAGGTCTTCGTCGCGGAAGCACTTGGCGATCTGGTAGTAGCGGTCGAAGCCGGCGACCATCAGCAGTTGCTTGAACAGCTGGGGCGATTGCGGCAGGGCGAAGAAGCTACCGGCGTGGGTACGGCTTGGCACCAGGTAGTCACGCGCGCCTTCCGGGGTGGCACGGGTCAGGATCGGCGTTTCCACGTCGAGGAAGCCGTTGTCATCCATGAAGCGACGAATGCTGCTGGTGATGCGCGAACGCAGGCGCAGCTTTTCGGCCATCTCTGGGCGACGCAGGTCGATGAAGCGGTAACGCAGGCGGGTTTCCTCGCCGACGTCGGAGTACTCGTTCAGCGGGAACGGCGGGGTTTCTGCTTCGTTGAGCACGGTCAACTGGTAGCCGAGGATCTCGATGGCACCGGAAGCCATGTTGGCGTTCACCGCACCGTCAGGGCGCTTGCGCACCTTGCCGGTGACCTGCACGACGTATTCGCTGCGCACGCGGTCGGCGGCGGCGAAGGTTTCGGCGCGGTCCGGGTCGAACACGACCTGGGCCATGCCTTCGCGGTCACGGATGTCGAGGAAGATCACCCCGCCGTGGTCGCGGCGACGATGGACCCAGCCGCAAAGGGTGACTTCCTGGCCGTCCAGGCTCTCGTTCAGTTGGCCGCAATAATGGCTGCGCATCATGATGGTGGTTTCGCTTCTCGTGATTCGTGTATTCGGTGGAGGCCTTGGCCGCCCGGAGGGCTAATACTGCAAGACCCGGTCACAGCATTCAACTCAGTCGGCCTTGTCGCCGCCTGCCAGATTCTTTTTTGCCCCGGTCTTGAAGTCGGTTTCGTACCAACCATTACCGCTCAGGCGAAAGCCCGGCACCGACAGCAGCTTCTTCAGCGCCGGCGCCTGGCAGGCCGGGCAATCGGTCAGCGGCGCGGCGCTGATTTTTTGCAGCGCTTCCATGCGGTGCTCGCAGGACGCACATTGATAGTCATAAAGGGGCATGGGGGTCTCTCGTCAACCACAACGCTGGCTGCCGGGGCAGCAAAAAGCGGGATTATATATGGTTAGCAAGCACTGCGCAGCCCGCCAGGCGATCAGCGCACACTTGGCGGGTCCTGCAGCCAGGCGACGCAGATTACCCGAATCAGCCCACTGAAGTTGCGCACCCCACCCTGGCGCAAGTGCACTTCGCGGTCCACGTAGGACAACACCGCACTGACCGAACAGCGGTTGGCGGCGGCGATGCGCTCCAGAATACTCCAGTACACGGCCTCCAGGCGCAGACAGGTGGAGAAACCGTTGAGTCGCACCGAACGCGACACCGGCTGTGTCTGCAACATGTCGAAATCCGCCTTGAACGGATCAATGCACTGTTTTCCTGGCCAGCTCCCCTGGCCAGCCACACGCTTGCTCGCTTGCATCATGCGCCCTACTTCCTCGTCACGGGTAACAGGTGACCAATGAAGCGCTGGGCAGCAGGTTTAAAGCAGCGGCAAAATGTTCCTGCACAAACTCTGATCGTCACGCACTACGCGGCCCCTGTGGGAGCGGGCGCGCCCGCGAACACCGGCGCAGCCGGTGCCAACCACCGCGCTGGATTCTTCGCGGGCGCGCCCGCTCCCACAGGGTTACATGACAGCCTTTTACTTGCCGTCGAGCAGCACCCGCAGCATCCACGCGGTTTTTTCGTGAACCTGCATGCGCTGGGTCAGCAAGTCGGCAGTCGGCTCGTCACTGACCTTGTCCACTACCGGGAAAATGCTGCGCGCGGTGCGCACCACGGCCTCTTGGCCCTGGACCAGCTGGCGGATCATCTCGTCCGCCGGGGGTACGCCTTCCTCCTCCTTGATCGAGGAGTGCCGTGCATAGAATGCATACGACCCCGGCGCCGGGAAGCCCAGGGCACGGATGCGCTCGGCGATCGAGTCGACCGCCAGCGCCAGTTCGTTGTACTGCTCTTCGAACATCAGGTGCAGGGTGCGGAACGACGGGCCGGTGACGTTCCAGTGGAAGTTATGGGTTTTCAGATACAGCACATAGGTATCCGACAACAGACGGGACAGCCCATCGACGATGGACTTGCGATCTTCTTCACTGATACCGATATCGATTGCCATTGAAGTTCCCCTTTCCATAAGGCTTGAGACTCAAGCGGACGCCGACCACTGTAGCAATACTTGACGCACACCGCCTGTGACATGGCGCAACACATCGCCTACCGAGGCCTGCGGTTTGAGTAGCCTTCGGCTTTGCTGTTAAATAGGCAGCGTGCCACCCGTGCGGATTGTCATTGCCGGGTGCATAGGCTGGCTTGTCACGTGTTCGCGCTCTACACCTCATGCGCACCGTGCCGCCAGCTCTTCCTGTGATCAGCCTTATCAACTGTGAGCCAACCCCATGTTCAAGATCGTCCATCTGGTGACGGGCGTGGCAGCCTTGCTGCTATCGCTCATACCCAGCCTGAAAACCGATGCGACACCCTTCCTGCAACAACCCGACGCGGTTTACCTTGCCCTGCTCGGCCTGCTCAACCTGGTCCTGGCCCCGGTCGTGCCATTGTATTACCGCGGCGCCCGCCAGCAATTGCAGCACCTTGCCTGCGCCCTGCTGGTGGTAGCCGTGGTGCTGCAAACCCTGACGCTGCTGGCCCGCCCGGAAATGGGCAACCTCGCTGCGCTGGTCTGCGCGGTACTGGCCGTGGCCTTGCACCTGGCGGTGGGCTTTGCCCGCAGCCCGCGCAAGGTACGCAGCAGCCAGCATGCCACCCAGGATGCCGGCAACCGTGATACAGGCACCGTGAAGTGGTTCAACACGTCGAAAGGCTTTGGTTTCATCTCCCGCGACTCGGGTGATGACATCTTCGTGCACTTTCGCGCCATTCGCGGCGAAGGCCATCGCATTCTGGTCGAAGGCCAGCGCGTGGAGTTTTCGGTGATGCACCGCGACAAGGGCCTGCAGGCCGAAGACGTGGTTGCGGTAACCCGCCGCTAACCTGTGCGGGAGCGGCCTTGGCGCCGCTCCTGCAAGGGTTTCAGTGGCACCAAGGCATCAGTAATGGGGCGGCGGCGCCTCTTCCCCCTCGCTGCCGTACTGGCCGACCATCTCTTCATGGCGCTTGATCAGCTCGGCCACCTGTAGTTTCAGCCGCTCGATCACCTGCGCCTGTTCGAAAACCACATCATTCAGCGCCTGAAGGGTGTCATCCTGGAATGCCTGACGTGTTTCCAGTTCGACGATACGCATTTCCAGCGACATGTCAGGCCTCCTGGTAACCGGCAAGTTGCAGCCCACGCACGCGCTGGCGAATGGCCTGCAACTGGTCGTCGCTGTAGGCCACGGCCGGGCACTTGCCCCACACCGGTGCCGGCCAGGCGGCGTCGTCACGCTGGCGGACGATCACATGCATGTGCAACTGGCTGACCACATTACCCAGGGTAGCCACATTCATCTTGTCGGCGCCGTAGCTGGCCTTCAGCGCTTCGGCCAACAGGGTGGTCTCCTGCCACAACTGCTGTTGCTCGGCCGCCTCGAGCTCGAACAACTCACTGATGCCGGTACGCTTGGGCACCAGGATGAACCAGGGGTAGTTGGCATCCTTGCTCAGCAGAAGCTGGCACAACGCAAACTCCCCCAGCACCAGGGAATCCTGCTGCAAACGCGAATCCAGGACGAACACGGCATATCTCCTTCAGGCAAAAACAACCCGCTGCATGCGGAAAACAGGCCTGCAAGGATACCTTGCACACTCCCGGTAACACAGCGCTACTTTTCGCACCAAAATGAGGCCACCTGCGCGCCATCACCACACTTGCCACCCCACAAATGACTCTGGATGAACAAGTTGCGGTAACACATTGACTTTCATGACAGCTCTCTAAATTTTAATGATTCTCGACTCCAACATGGCGCCGGACAGCCCTCACCCCGTGTTTACGGGACTTTCCGACCTTCGGTAGCTGGTTTTGTGAAAATTTCATGAAGTGTTGCGAATGTTGAGCACGCTTGTTGCATTCCCTTCACGCCAAGTCGGCACGACATCTGCAATGGCAGCTGTACGCGACAAATAACAACAGCGGCATTGGTTACCAGGGAGTTTCCTTAGCCAGAATCGGTAGTTACAGATTCGTTACGGCCACAGGAACAACGCTGGCGTTACTCGACCCCGAAAAACGGGGCGTGATTTGCGACATGGAAATACCTAAAAGCGACATGGTAAAAAAGTTCCGAAAAGAGTTTATATAGCCATATCGCCAACAACAGTCAGCGTGCTATACATTTTCGCCGACATAACAAGAAAGAGCTGCACCCTATAACTAAAACACTTGGGCGCAGCGGTACTCTTCCTAAAAACCAAAGGAGCAAATCACGATGCGCGTGATGAAGTGGAGCATGATCGCCCTGGCCGTTGCGGCAGGGACCTCGCAGTTGGCAATGGCCTCGGCACAAGACGAGTCCAAAGGTTTCATTGAAGACAGCAAGCTGAACGTCAAGACCCGCATGCTGTATTTCAGCCGAGACTTCCGCAACGTCCCGTCTGGTTCCCAGAGCCGCGTTGAAGAAACCGGCCTTGGCTTCCTCGGCACCTTCGAATCCGGCTTCACCCAAGGCACCGTAGGCTTCGGTGTCGACGCCATCGGCATGCTGGGCATCAAGCTGGACAGCGGCAAAGGCCGCGCCGGTACCGGTCTGTTCCCGGAGGGCTCCGACGGTCGCTCGCAAGATGACTACTCCGAAGGCGGCGGCGCAGTCAAAATGCGCATTTCCAACACCGTGCTCAAGTTCGGCGACCAGTTCACCGCGCTGCCAGTATTGGCTACCGACGACAGCCGACTGCTGCCTGAAGTTGCCGAAGGTGGCCTGATCACCAGCAACGAAATCGATGGTCTGACCCTGCATGCCGGTCACTTCACCGCGCTGAACGCCCAGGCCCAGACTTACCACGACAGCCTGCGCCTGACCGAGGCCAACGTCTTCGGTGGCACCTACGCCATCAATGACAACCTCAGCACCAGCGTTTACTACTCGCGCATCGAAGATCACTTCCGCAAGTGGTACGGCAACATCAACTGGGCGCTGCCGATCAGCGACAAGCAAGGCCTGGTGTTCGACTTCAACATCTATGACACCAAGTCTGTCGGCAATAACCTGACCGGCGCATTCGTCAGCAAGGCCGACGGCAGCGACGAACTCGACAACATTGCAGCCAGCCTTTCGGCCGCCTACAACATTGGCGCCCACACCTTCACCCTGGCGTACCAGAAAGTCAGCGGCGACGGCGACTATGCCTACGGCGTCGACGGTGGCGGCACCATCTTCCTGGCCAACTCCGTTGCCCGCTCCGACTTCAACGCCGAAGACGAGAAGTCCTGGCAGGCACGCTACGACCTGAACTTCGCCGAGTTCGGCGTACCAGGCCTGACCTTCATGACCCGTTACGTGCGCGGTAGCGGTGCAACCACCCGCACCACCGACAGCGGCAAGGAATGGGAACGCGACATCGACGTCAAGTACGTGCTGCAAAGCGGCCCGGCCAAGGACCTGAGCTTGCGCGTACGTCAGGCCACCTACCGTTCGGGCGATGGCGTTTACTACGGTTCCCCATCGATCGACGAACTGCGTCTGATCGTGGAGTACCCGCTGAGCATCCTGTAAGCCTGGCTTGCAGTGCCCCGCACCTGAAAAGCCCGGCGATCTCGCCGGGCTTTTTCTTGGCTGACAAGCGTCACGCCCTGGGGCATCCTGTACGCCTTCGTTTCGCCCCCGTACAATGCGGGGCTATTTCAACGTCTTAGGCAATCGACACGGCTAACCATGCGCACCAGTCAATATTTGCTCGCCACCCAGAAAGAAACCCCTGCCGACGCAGTGGTCATCAGCCATCAGCTCATGCTGCGTGCCGGCATGATCCGCAAACTGGCCTCCGGCCTGTACACCTGGCTGCCGATGGGCCTGCGGGTAATGCGCAAGGTCGAGGCCGTGGTGCGTGAGGAAATGAACGCCGCCGGCGCTCTGGAAGTGCTGATGCCAAGCATCCAGCCTGCCGAGCTGTGGCAGGAATCCGGCCGCTGGGAACAATACGGCCCAGAACTGCTGCGCCTGAAGGATCGCCACCAGCGCGACTTCTGCGTTGGCCCGACCCACGAAGAAGTCATCACTGACCTGGCCCGCAACGAGCTGTCCAGCTATAAACAGCTGCCGCTCAACATGTACCAGATCCAGACCAAGTTCCGTGACGAGATCCGCCCACGCTTCGGCCTGATGCGCGGCCGCGAATTCATCATGAAGGACGCCTACTCGTTCCATGCCGACCAGGCTTCCCTGCAGGAAACCTACGACCGCATGCACCAGGCGTACAGCAACGTCTTCACCCGCCTGGGCCTGGACTTCCGCCCAGTGCAGGCCGACACCGGCTCGATCGGTGGCAGCTACTCGCACGAATTCCACGTACTGGCGTCGTCCGGCGAAGACGACGTGATCTTCAGCGACAGCTCCGACTACGCCGCCAACATCGAGAAGGCCGAGGCTATCCCGCGTGAAACCGTGCGCCCTGCCCCTACTGAGCAGCTGCGCCTGGTCGACACACCAGAGGCCAAGACCATTGCGCAACTGGTCGAAAACCATGGCCTGGCGATCGAGAAGACCGTCAAGACCCTGATCGTGCGCGGCGCCGAAGAAGGCAAGCTGATTGCCCTGATCGTTCGCGGCGACCACGAGCTGAACGAAATCAAGGCCACCAAGCTGGAGCAGGTTGCCGATCCACTGGTCATGGCCACTGAAGCCGAACTGCGCGACGCCATCGGCGCTGGCGCCGGCTCGCTCGGCCCGCTCAACCTGCCGCTGGAAATCATCATCGACCGCTCGGTCGCCCTGATGAGCGATTTCGGCATCGGCGCCAACATCGACGACAAGCACTACTTTGGCGTGAACTGGGAGCGTGACCTGCCGGTTCCACAGGTTGCCGACCTGCGTAACGTGGTCGAAGGCGACCCAAGCCCGGACGGCCAGGGCACCCTGGTGATCAAGCGCGGTATCGAAGTGGGCCACATCTTCCAGTTGGGCACCAAGTACAGCGAGGCGCTGAAGTGCCAGGTACTGGGCGAGAATGGCAAGCCGGTCGTGCTGTCGATGGGCTGCTACGGCATCGGTGTGTCCCGCGTGGTCGCAGCTGCCATCGAGCAGAGCTATGACGACAAGGGCATCATCTGGAACGACGCCCTGGCCCCGTTCCAGATCGCCCTGGTACCGCTGCGCTACGAAACCGAGGTGGTCCGCGAGGCAACTGACAAGCTGTACGCCGAACTGACCGCCGCCGGCTTCGAGGTGCTGCTGGACGACCGCGACAAGAAGACCAGCCCAGGCATCAAGTTTGCCGACATGGAGCTGATCGGCATCCCGCACCGCATCGTTGTAAGCGATCGCGGCCTGGCCGATGGCAACATTGAGTACAAACACCGCACCGAGCAGGACGCTCAGCCAATGCCCGTCAATGACGTGCTGACCTTCCTGCAGGCCCGCGTTCGCCGCTGATAACCAATGCACGAGTGACCATGTTCAAGCGAAGTACTTTTCCCCTGGGGGGCGCCGCACTGTGCGGCGCCCTGCTCGTCAGCGGTTGCGCCAACCAGATGTCCCAGCGCAGCGACCATGAGGAGCGCGTCGAGCGCAAATTGCTCGAGCACACCCTGCAGATCGATGTCGGCGAGCCGAAGGTGATGGAGCTTCCGCAACGACGTGTGCGCGTGCATGAGCAGAAGCGCTTCGAAGTCACCGAGTTCGAAGTCACCCGTCGCTATGACCGCTATACGCCGTACCAGCCCTGGCGGGAGGTCTACGAGATCCCGCTGGGTGCAGTGGCTGTGGTGGCGGGCGTCGGCGCCAACGTGGTCAATGTCTTCGCCTTGGGCAACCTGCCAGAAAGCATCACCCACGACTGGCTGAGCTACGGCGTGGACGGCCTCAACCCGTTCATGAACGTGCCGTCCAACGGGCGTGCCCAGCAGAACCTGGCCGGCATCAGCGAAGTGCAAAAAGGCAAGCGCGAGGAATCCACCAGCGTGCCCTGGAGCGAACGTCTGGTCGAGGTCAAGGCTGGCAAGATGACCCACGAACTGACCACCGACAGGAACGGCGTGCTGCGCCTGAACCTGCTCGACAGCCCGTTTTCCGAGCAAAACCTCAACCACGTCGGCACCCTGCACCTTCAGGTACTCGACGAGGACAACGCAGTACGTGGCGATGCCAGCCTGCTGGTCAGCGCCACCCTGCGCAACAAACTGCTTGAAGCCCATGAGCTGATCTTCGACGACCTTGAAGATGACGATGTCGGCCAATGGGTCCATCGGGTCAAGCGCCTGTCGGAGCTGGGCCTAGAAGAAGAAGCCAGTGAAATGGAACAAAGCCTGATCGAGCTGACCCGCAACGATCCGGAGCTGCAGCAGGAGTTTCTGCAGTCGCTGACCAAGGCCACTGGCCGGTTGGTGGCAGACCCCGGCGCGCAGTAACAGAAAGGGCCGCTATGCGGCCCCTTTCATTTCGGTGGAAACAGCTCCAGCTGCTCATGCGCCCCGCGCAAATCGCGCAACCTTACCCCTACCCCCAGCAAGCGCACCGGCTTGCCACCGCGGGCGAACGCCTGGCCCAGTAGCTGTCGATAACTTTCAAGGTCCCGCCCGGCCCCTGCCTGCTCCATAGTGGTCTGGCTGAAGTCATGGAACTTGACCTTGACGAACGGCTTGTCCGGCCGATAACTGCTGTCCATGCGCGCGATGCGCTCGTTCAGGCTATCCAGCAGCTCGGGCAACCGCGCCAGGCAGCTGGCCAGGTCTGGCAGGTCGGTGTCGTAGGTGTTTTCCACGCTGACCGATTGCCTGCGGCTGTCATTATGTACTGCGCGCTCATCAATACCCCGCGCCAGCCCCCACAAACGCTCGCCAAAGCTGCCGAACTCCCGCACCAAGGCCAGGCGCTGCCATTCACGCAGGTCAAGGCAGGTTTCAATACCCAGCCGCGTCAGTTTATCTGCAGTTACCTTGCCCACCCCATGCAACCTGGCCACTGGCAAGGCCGAGACAAAGGCCTCCACCTCGCCCGGGGTAATCACGAACAGCCCATTGGGCTTGCGCCAGTCACTGGCGATCTTGGCCAGAAACTTGTTCGGCGCCACGCCTGCCGACACGGTGATATGCAAAGTGCGGGCGACACGCCGGCGGATATCTTCAGCGATGCGCGTGGCACTGCCCGAATACCACTGGCTGTCGCTCACATCCAGATAGGCTTCATCCAGCGACAAAGGCTCGATCAGCTCGGTGTAGTCGCGGAAGATCGCATGGATTTCCCGCGAGGCCTCACGGTAGGCCTCGAAGCGCGGTTTGACGATCAACAGGTCAGGGCACAGCTTCAGCGCATGGCGTGACGACATGGCCGAGCGCACACCATAGGCACGCGCTTCATAGTTGCAGGTGGCGATCACCCCACGGTGCTCGGGCGAGCCCCCAACCGCCATGGGCCGCCCGGCCAGGCGCGGGTCGTCACGCATCTCGATCGCGGCGTAGAAGCAATCGCAGTCGACATGGATGATCTTGCGCAAGGACATGGATGACCGTCAGTACTGTAAATTCATACAGATAGTATCGCATGCGACTTAACTGAAACACCTCAGCCGCTGCGTCACGCGACAAACTGCCTGAAAGCCCCGTCGCGCCTGAGCCGCTTGCTGCAAGCAAGCGCTAAGGGTTTGAACAAAAAAGGGTTTTCCAACAAAACTGCTTGACACTGGTGCGGAAATCCGTAGAATTCGATCTCACAGGCGCGGGATGGAGCAGCCTGGTAGCTCGTCGGGCTCATAACCCGAAGGTCGTCGGTTCAAATCCGGCTCCCGCAACCAGATTAAAGAAAAGGCCACTGTTCATGCAGTGGCCTTTTTCTTTGCCTTGAAAAAAGTGTCGAAGAAAAAACCTCCGATAAATCAAGGCTTAGCGCTTGACACCTTGTCAGCAAACTGTAGAATGCGCCCCACAGACGCGGGATGGAGCAGTCTGGTAGCTCGTCGGGCTCATAACCCGAAGGTCGTCGGTTCAAATCCGGCTCCCGCAACCAAGTTCAAGAAAAGGCCACTGTTAACGCAGTGGCCTTTTTCTTTGCGCCCAGAAAATGCCTGGCAAGAAACAGGCATGAAATCAAACACTAACGCTTGACCCCTTCTCAATAAACTGTAGAATGCGCCCCACAGACGCGGGATGGAGCAGTCTGGTAGCTCGTCGGGCTCATAACCCGAAGGTCGTCGGTTCAAATCCGGCTCCCGCAACCAAGTTCAAGAAAAGGCCACTGTTAACGCAGTGGCCTTTTTCTTTGCATTGAAAAAATCAAAAACAAAAATGCTTATAAATCAATAGTTAAAGCTTTACATAGGCTCTATAAGCTGTAGAATCCGCCCCACTGACGCGGGATGGAGCAGTCTGGTAGCTCGTCGGGCTCATAACCCGAAGGTCGTCGGTTCAAATCCGGCTCCCGCAACCATATTCGTCAGAACAAACCCCGCCTGTGTAACAGCAGCGCGGGGTTTGTTGTTTCTGCCCTCCTGCTTTTCGTCGCTTCGATTTCCCCCGCCTTCCCGCCAATCCGCTGGCTTGAGGCATCGTGCCCAGGATGAACTATCTTTAACCCTGCCAGGCCGCTGCAAGCGCCTGAGCCCGGAGTAACATTGGATACGTTTTCCTAAGGGACTTTCACTTGGCCGTACCTTCCCCCTACCTCGCGCTCTATGCCCGAGGCAATCCATGACTGCACACAACCCCGAACCTCCGGTGCCATTGGCTTCGGCGCTACCTGGTGCCGTGCAGCGTCTGCCTTTGCTCGAACGCCTGAGCCGCTACCGCCAGCCCATCGGCCTGGCGGTGACCCTGGTGTTGTTCACCATGGCCTTGATTGCCTGCCGCCACCTGCTGAGCGAGCTGGACATCTATGCCTTGCACGATGCCATGCTCAGCGTGCCGGCCCAGTCGGTGCTGGGCGCTTTGCTGGCGACTGTGATCGGTTTCGTGATCCTGCTGGGTTACGAGTGGTCGGCCAGCCGCTATGCCGGCGTGAAACTGCCGGCACGTAGCCTGGTGCTGGGTGGTTTCAGCGCTTTTGCCATCGGCAACGCCATCGGCCTGTCGATGCTTTCGGGCGGCTCGGTACGCTACCGCCTGTATGCACGTCAGGGGCTGGGTGCTGGTGAAGTGGCACGGATGACAGTGTTTGCCAGCCTGTCGCTGGGCTGCGCGCTGCCGCCCCTGGCCGCCTTGGCAACCTTGAGCGATCTGCCGGCAGCCTCGACCGCACTGGGGTTGGCACCTGGCCTGCTGGCAGGTATTGCCGCCGCCGTGCTGGTGGCATCCGCCCTGCTGGTGTTCGGCTTGTACCGTCGGCGCCTGGCCGAACAGCCGCTGGCCAACAACCTGCTGGTGCAACTGGGCCGCCGCACACTGCGCCTGCCGGGCGCGCGGCTGGCCGCCCTGCAATTGCTGATTACCGCGCTGGATGTGGCAGCAGCCGCCACCGTGCTGTACCTGCTGCTGCCCGAAGCACCACCCTTCGGCGCCTTTGTGCTGGTTTACCTGCTGGCCCTGGCCGCAGGCGTGCTCAGCCACGTGCCGGGCGGCGTCGGTGTGTTCGAAGCCATCCTGCTGGCGGCCTTTGCCGACCAGCTCGGTGCCGCGCCGCTGGCAGCCGCCCTGCTGCTGTACCGGCTGATCTACGTGGTGCTGCCACTGCTGCTGGCCTGCGTGTTGCTGCTGGCCAATGAAGCCCGGCGCCTGCTGTTCGCACAGCAGGCCATCAAGGCCGCCTCCGGGATGGCCGCACCAGTGCTGTCGATACTGGTATTCCTGTCTGGGGTGGTGCTGCTGTTTTCGGGTGTAACCCCCGAGATCGACACGCGTCTGGAGCACATGGGTTTTCTGGTGCCGCACCGGTTGATCGACGCCTCGCACTTTGGCGCCAGCCTGATCGGCGTGCTGTGCCTGCTGCTGGCCCAGGGCCTGCGCCGACGCCTGTCCGCCGCCTGGCTGCTGACCACCGTGCTGTTGCTGGTGGGCGCCGTGCTGTCGCTACTCAAGGGCTTTGACTGGGAAGAGGCTTGCCTGCTGACGTCCACTGCCGCCCTGCTGGCGCTGTTCCGTCGCTCGTTCTACCGCCCCAGCCGCCTGCTGGAGCTGCCGTTTTCGCCGGTATTCCTGGTGGCAAGCGCCTGCACAGTCGGCGCATCGGTGTGGCTGCTGCTGTTCGCCTACCAGGATGTGCCCTACAGCCATCAGTTGTGGTGGCAGTTCACCCTCGATGCCGATGCCCCACGCGGCCTGCGCGCCGCCATGGGCAGCGCCTTGCTGCTGGCTGCCTTGGCGCTGACCTGGTTGCTGCGCACCGCGCCGCCGGTTATCCACCTGCCCGACGAGGCAGAACTGCAGCGCGCCAACCGTATTCTGCTGGCTTCCGACCAGCCTGACGGCGGCCTGGCCCTGACCGGCGACAAGGCGCTGCTGTTCCACCCGCGCGACAATGCCTTCCTTATGTACGCCCGTCGCGGCCGCAGCCTGGTGGCCCTGTACGACCCGATCGGCCCGGCCCAGGAGCGCGCCGAAATGATCTGGCAGTTCCGTGACCTGTGCGACCTGCACCACGCCCGACCGGTGTTCTACCAGGTGCGCGCCGAAAACCTGCCGTTCTATATGGACATTGGCCTGACCGCACTCAAGCTGGGCGAAGAAGCCCGTGTCGACTTGCGCCGTTTCGACCTCGAAGCCAAGGGCAAGGAAATGAAAGACCTGCGCTACACCTGGAACCGCGGTGGCCGCGACGGCCTTAGCCTGGAAATCCACGAACCCGGCCACGCACCGCTGGCAGAGCTGAAGGAAATTTCCGATGCCTGGCTAGGGGTCAAGAACGTGCGCGAGAAAGGATTCTCGCTGGGGCGCTTCAGCCCGGAATACCTGCAGCACTTCCGCATTGCCCTGATTCGCTTCCAGGGCCGGCCAGTGGCCTTTGCCAACCTGCTGGAAACCCACAGCAACGAACTGGCCAGCCTCGACCTGATGCGTGCGCACCCCGAAGCGCCGAAGCTGACCATGGAGTTCATGATGATCGGTTTGATCCTGCACTACAAAGGCCATGACTATTCGCGCTTCAGCCTGGGCATGGTGCCGCTTTCCGGCCTTCAGCCGCGGCGTGGCGCGCCCTTGACCCAGCGCCTGGGCTCGATGGTGTTCCGCCGTGGCGAACAGCTTTACAACTTCCAGGGGCTTCGACGCTTCAAGGACAAATTCCAACCGGATTGGGAACCCCGCTACATGGCCGTGCCGGCCGGGCTCGACCCGCTGGTGGCTCTGGCCGATACTGCCGCCCTGATTGCAGGCGGCCTGACTGGATTGGTGAAACGTTGATGACCCGACGCTTTTGGCTGTACCTGCTGGTTCCCCTGTTGCTGGCCGCCCTGGGGGGTGCGCTGGCGTTCTGGCTGTGGACGCGCCCGGCCCCCGAGGCGCACCTGGAGCAATTGAGCATTAATGACACCAGCATTACCCGGGTTACCCCTGGCGTGCACCCCAAGGTCCGGGTAGCCATCGGCGTGCCTCAGGACCAGGCGCTGACCGACAAGCAACTGCTGGACCTTGCCCAGGCCGGCGAGGCGCAGCTGGTGCAGGTGATTCTGCCGCCCAATGACTGCAGCAAGCAGCAACAGGCCATGGACCAAGCCCTGACCCAGCTGGCGGAAAAGCCGACTCTGGTCGCTGGTATCGGTCCGGGTGCGGCCCAGGCCTGGCGCTGGCTGGCTAGCCAAAACGACGACAAGGCTCGGGCAATTTCCGTGGACTTCACCGTCGAGCAACTTGGCTGCCAGGCGCCGCTGCCAAAATCGGCTGCCCACGGCCACTGGAACGTCGCCTGGAACGACAACCCGGATGACGCCAGCGCCGCCTTCGTGCGTGACCAGGCGAACGCTGAAACCAGCATCAGCGACTACGACATCCACCTGCCACAAGTGCTCAAGGCGCAATTGACACAGGCCCTGGTCGGCCACGACGGCAATGCCCTGGCCATCCCGGTGGTAGAGGTACCCGCTGGGCAAACCACCGACACGATTACCTTGTTTCTCTCCGGTGATGGCGGCTGGCGCGACCTGGACCGCGATGTCGCCGGGGAAATGGCCAAGCTGGGCTATCCGGTGGTGGGCATCGACACGCTGCGCTACTACTGGCAACACAAAACCCCGGAGCAAAGCGCTGCAGACCTGTCCGAGCTGATGCAGCATTACCGGCAGAAGTGGGGCACCAAACGCTTTGTGCTCGCAGGTTACTCCTTCGGTGCCGACGTACTGCCGGCGATCTATAACCGCCTGCCTGCCGAGGACCAGCAGCGCATCGACGCGGTGATGCTGCTGGCCTTTGCCCGCAGCGGCAGCTTTGAGATCGAAGTCGAAGGCTGGCTGGGCAAGGAAGGCCAGGAAGCGCCAACCGGGCCGGAAATGGCCAAGCTGCCAGCGTCCAAGGTGGTGTGCGTGTATGGCATCGAGGAAACCGATGAAAGCGGTTGCACGGAGCAGACTGCCGTGGGCGAACGCCTGAAGCTGCCTGGGGGCCACCACTTTGATGAGAACTACCCGGCGCTGGCCAAGCGCTTGATCGGCGAGATCGAGACGCGCCAAGGCAAGTCGAGCGTAGCCGAACAGAACTGATAGCCCATGAGGCCCATTCGCGGGTAAACCCGCTCCCACAGGTACAACACGGACTTCAAGCCCTGCGCAGTCCCTGTGGGAGCGGGTTCACCCGCGAATGGGCTGCACCGCAGCCCCTTGAAATCAGATCTCGACCTGGGTTCCCAGCTCGATTACCCGGTTCAGCGGCAGGTTGAAGAAGCGCAGGTTGCCGTTGGCATTCTTCAGCAAGAACGCGAACAGGTTACCCCGCCAGCGCGACATCCCTTCCAGCCGTGAAGCGATCACCGTCTCACGGCTGAGGAAGTAGGTGGTACGCATCGGGGTGAAATCCAGATCGTCCAGGTGGCACAGCTTCAATGCCGCCGGCACGTCCGGCTCGTCCATGAAGCCAAAGTGCAACAGCACGCGGAAGAACCCGTCGCCATAAGCCTCCACCTCGAAGCGCTCCTGCTCCGGCACCCGCGGCCGGTCTTCGCTGACCACGGTCAGCAACACCACCTGGTTGTGCAGCACCTGGTTATGCAGCATGTTGTGCAACAGCGCGTGGGGCACGGCATCGGACCGGGCAGTGAGGAACACCGCCGTGCCTTCGACCCGGTGCGGCGGCTGTATGCGGATACTGCTGATGAACAGCGGTAACGGCAGCGCACCTTCGTCGATGCGTTCGACCAGGATCTGCTTGCCGCGCTTCCAGGTGCTCATCAGCAGGAACAGCACGCCACCTGCCAACACCGGGAAGGCACCGCCCTGGACGATTTTCGGCACGTTGGCGGCGAAGAACAGTCCATCGACAAACAGGAAGCCCACCAGGATCGGCACGGCCAGCACCGGTGGCCACTTCCACAGCAGCAGCATCACCGCCGACACCAGAATGGTGGTCATCAGCATGGTGCCGGTCACCGCCACGCCGTAGGCCGCAGCCAGTGCGCCGGACGACTCGAAGCCGATCACCAGCAGCACCACGCCCACCATCAGCGTCCAGTTCACCGCACCAATATAGATCTGCCCCTGCTCGTCGCTGGAGGTGTGCTGGATCTGCATACGCGGAATGTAGCCCAGCTGGATGGCCTGACGGGTCAGGGAGAAGGCCCCGGAAATGACCGCCTGCGAGGCGATCACCGTGGCCATTGTCGCCAACCCGACCAACGGCAGCAGCGCCCAGCTCGGCGCCAGCAGGTAGAAGGGATTGCGTGCCGCCTCCGGGTTTTGCAGCAACAGTGCACCCTGGCCAAAATAGTTGAGCACCAACGCAGGCAGCACCAGGATGAACCAGGCCCGGGCGATCGGCTTGCGGCCAAAATGCCCCATGTCAGCGTACAGGGCCTCGGCGCCGGTCAGCGCCAGCACCACGGCGCCGAGGATGGCCACGCCCATGCCCGGGTGAACCACGAAGAAGTTGACCGCCCAGCCCGGGTTGAAGGCCTTGAGCACTTCCGGGCTCTGCGAGATGCCGTGCACGCCCAATGCGCCCAGCACCACGAACCAGGTGACCATGATCGGGCCGAACAGCTTGCCGATTTTCTCGGTCCCGTGCTTTTGCACCAGGAACAGCGCCACCAGCACCACCAGCGAAATCGGCACCACCCAGTGGTCAATACCGTCAAACGCCAGGCCCATGCCTTCCACGGCCGACAGCACCGATACCGCCGGGGTGATCATACTGTCGCCGTAGAACAGCGAAGCGCCGATCAAGCCGCAGATCACCATCAACGTACGCAACAGTGGGTAGGCGGCCGTGGCTCGCCGCGCCAGCGCGGTCAGCGCCATGGTGCCGCCCTCGCCCTGGTTGTCGGCGCGCAGGATGAACATCACGTACTTGAACGACACCACCCACAACAGCGACCACAGGATCAGCGACAGGATTCCCAACACGCCATCATGGTTGACCGGCACCCCGTAACCGCCGGTGAAGACTTCCTTGAGGGTATACAGCGGGCTGGTGCCGATATCGCCATAAACCACCCCGACCGCCGCCACGAGCAGGCCCACCGACCGCGCCGCCCCCTGCTTCCCCGCGTGCCCGCCCTCGGCGTGACTGCTTGCCTGAACCATCGACCACTCCCGCAGACGGCCATCTCGGCCTTTAGTATTCACTCGCGCACCAGGCCTCCAAAGGCACCTTCACGCAACGGCGCGAAGCATAGCGCAGCGTTCGTCGTATTTCTGCTGGTCAAGCGACCTTGCGCTCGCTAGAATTGCGCACTTTTTGATCAGAGGCGCTAAAAAGCGCCCGTCAAGATCGCCCGCGATTCCGGCCGGGCGACCTGCATTCAATACCGAGGTTAGTCATGTCCACCACGCCCGCCACCCCCAAGGTAGGTTTCGTAAGCCTGGGTTGCCCAAAAGCCCTGGTCGATTCCGAGCGCATCCTTACTCAGTTGCGCATGGAAGGCTATGAAGTCGTGCCCACCTACGAGGACGCCGACGTGGTGGTGGTCAACACCTGCGGCTTCATCGACAGTGCCAAGGCCGAGTCGCTGGAAGTGATCGGCGAAGCGATCAAGGAAAACGGCAAGGTCATCGTCACCGGCTGCATGGGTGTCGAGGAAGGCAGTATCCGCGATGTGCACCCAAGCGTGCTGTCGGTGACCGGCCCACAGCAGTACGAGCAGGTGGTCAACGCCGTGCACGAAGTCGTGCCGCCACGCCAGGACCACAACCCGCTGATCGACCTGGTGCCGCCACAGGGCGTCAAGTTGACCCCGCGCCACTACGCCTACCTGAAGATTTCCGAGGGCTGCAACCACAGCTGCAGCTTCTGCATCATCCCGTCGATGCGTGGCAAGCTGGTCAGCCGCCCGGTGGGTGAAGTGCTGAGCGAGGCCGAGCGCCTGGTCAAGGCTGGCGTAAAGGAAATCCTGGTGATTTCCCAGGACACCAGCGCCTACGGCGTCGACGTCAAGTACAAGACCGACTTCTGGAACGGCCGCCCGGTCAAGACCCGCATGCTGGAGCTGTGTGAGGCCCTGAGCAGCCTGGGCGCCTGGGTCCGCCTGCACTATGTGTACCCATACCCGAACGTCGACGACGTGATCCCGCTGATGGCCGCCGGCAAGATCCTGCCGTACCTGGACATCCCGTTCCAGCACGCCAGCCCGAAAGTGCTCAAGTCGATGAAGCGCCCGGCCTTCGAAGACCGTACCCTGGCGCGCATCAAGAACTGGCGCGAGCAGTGCCCTGAGCTGGTGATCCGCTCCACCTTCATCGTCGGCTTCCCGGGCGAGACCGAGGAAGACTTCCAGTACCTGCTGGACTGGCTGACCGAGGCCCAACTGGACCGCGTGGGCTGCTTCCAGTACTCGCCGGTAGAAGGGGCCCCGGCCAACGACCTGGGCCTGGAAGACGTGCCGGACGACGTCAAGCAAGCGCGCTGGGACCGCTTCATGGCTCACCAGCAGGCCATCAGCACTGCCCGCCTGCAACTGCGCATCGGCAAGGAAATCGAAGTGCTGATCGATGAAGTGGAAGAGCAAGGCTCGGTAGGCCGCAGCTTCTTCGATGCCCCGGAAATCGACGGCAGCGTGTTCATCGATGGCGACCATGGCTTCAAGCCAGGCGACAAAGTACGTTGCCGTGTAGTGGATGCCGACGAATACGACATGTGGGCTGAGCCTGTGTAAAGCGGTTTAAGCCTGAAAAGCCCCTGCCCCGGCACTCCCCACAGGGAATGACCGGCGCAGGGGCTTTTTTCGTCAGAACGTGTGAAACAGCATCAACCCGCCTTCGGCATCCGGGCTGGCATCGGAAAAGCCTTTGACCGCGTAGAGCTGTACTTTCCATTGCTGGTTGAGCTTGTGGGTGAGGAACAGGGTCAGCTCCTGGATCTGCGAGCCGGTCGAGACCACTTTCTGCCGCCAATCGTAGGAAGCGCCTGCCGATGTGCCGACCGCCACCGGTATGGCGAAACCGAGGCTGGCGAAGATCGGGTCGTCGAAGTTGCTGTCGGGCGGGTCGCCAAACTTTTTCCAGCCCAATGTGGCGAAGCCGGTGACCGGGCCAAAGCCTTTGGTGATGTCGACCTGGGCGGTGTAGTCGTACTCGCCGGTGCCCAGGCACTGGTCTTCATCAGCGGTGGGGAATTTGACCTTGCCGATCAGGTCGAGCATAAGGCCGCCGTCACTGCCATCGAGCAACGCATAGCCGGCGCTGGCAACCGTATCGCCCAGCCCGCTTTCCACATCATGGCAACCACCAGGCAAGGGGTCACCATTGGGGCCTACTTCAGGGTTGGTAATGCGCAACCAGGGCACGGTGACCTTGTAGGTCATGGGGCCGGTCTCATATTTGCCGACCACCGGGATGTACCAGATCTCCGACGTGGTACCGGTGCCGTAGTCGCCACTTGAATAGTCCATACCCGTAGCGATGCTGAAGCTATCGGCCAAGGCGCAAACACTGGTACATGACAGCACGCAGGCGATAAGAGGAAGCGCGGGTCTCGTCGGCATCTCAGTACCCGTTGGGCAAGTTGGGTAGGAATTACCCCAGCCTAGTTGGCTAACGCCCCGATCGCTCCGGATGCTCCACTTTTTCCGGGGTCTCTACCTTTTCCGGCTTTTCGACCTTCTCGATTTTCTCGACCTTTTCTACCTTTTCAGGCAGTTCTATCTTCTCCACCTTTTCGACTTTTTCTACTTTCTCGACTTTCTCGACTTTCTCGACTTTCTCGACTTTCTCGACTTTCTCGACTTTCTCTACCTTCTCGACTTTCTCTACCTTCTCGACTTTCTCTACCTTCTCGACTTTCTCTACCTTCTCGATCTTTTCAGGTTTCTCGACCTTTTCTGCCTTCTCGACTTTCTCCGGTTTTTCGACTTTCTCTATTTTTTCAACCTTTTCGACCTTCTCGGCTTTTTCCACCTTTTCGACTTCGACCTTTTCTACCCGCTCAGAGCGGCCGCTGTTGCTGTTCTCGGGCTGCTCCACGGTTTCGGCACGTTCGGACTTGCCCGACTTGTCCACGCTTTCGGAACTGCCGCGCCCACTCGAATCCTCAACGGCGCTCTGTCCATTGTGGTCGTCATTGCTTTCACTACGATCGCTGGTGGCATCGCTCGCGCCATGGCCGCTGCTACTGGAGCCATCGTTACTACCACTGTCATGCCCGCTGCCATGCCCCGAATGACCTCTGTCCGGATTGTCGGCACGGTCATCCTGGAACTCCACGCGGGTTGCCCGCAGTTCGTGGCTGCCGTTAAGCACCCCACTCACCCGAACGCGTTGATCAAGCGCCAATACCGCGGGCTGTCTGCCCACAATCACGGTGCCCTGCCCCAACGTCACATTGATGCCGCCGACCACCAGTTGCCGTGCCTGCACGCGCTGTACCAGCCCTTCGACCACCGCCTGCTGGACACGGCCAGCAAACGGCAGGCTCGGGTCTGGCCGGGTTTGTGCCACTTCCAGCTGGCGCCCGGTCCACTGGCCGCGCACCAGCACTTCCCGCATGGGGGCTACGCGGGTCCCCAATTGCAACCCCTGCAGGTTACCTGGGCGGTCGATTGCACCTATGGCACTCGCCTCTCTAAGGTCCGGCGCCCGTTCGATACGGGTTGCCACCACCTCGCCCTTGGCGTCGCGCAGGCCGCTGACCCGGACCGGTTCGCCAGCACGCAGCCCCTCAGCGACCCGCGCACCGGCTGCGAGCCGCACGGGCTGGCCCATCACCCGCAACGGGGCCGAAGCATTGGGGAGCGCTGTCAGCGGCCCTTCGTAGACGTTGAGAATCGAGATACGCCCTGCCTGAAGACCGCGCTGTGTGGCAATTGCCTCCACTGCAATAACCTGCCCGATTGCCAGGTGGGCACTGCTGGCGGGTGCACCGTTTTCACTTACTGGTACGTCTTTGCCGTAGTGGACTTCCATGCCATTGACGCAGATCGAAGCAAACCCGGTGATGGTGCCGACAATGCCGGTACCACCCGTACCGCCTGGGCGCAGGATCGGCGCGCCGGTACCGCCCACCCCGCCGTTACCGTGATCGAAGTAGGTGCCGTCCACACCCTCGGCCACCGCGCCGGTACCGCCGGTTCCGCCGGGGCGTTGCGGAAGGGGCGCACCCGTGCCGCCGACGCCACCATTTTCACGGCGTACACCGGTACCGCCCGTGCCCCCCGGCATCTGCAGGGCTGCGGCACCGGCCATGCCCACTTCGTCGCGGCTGACACAAACCGGGGCTGCGACTACCTCGGCAGGCGCCACCAGGTTCAACCCCAAGACCAGGGCAAAGGCAACCACACTGAGGCAGCGCTTGAGGGGGGTCATGGTCCTGGCGTCTTGGATATATCGGGATCGGTAGCTTCAGTGTAGAAATAAAGCCCGACAGTGATGCGTTGACGTTGCTCGATGCTGGGTTCATCAACGCTTTCCAGATCTGCTGCGAGCCGGCTGAAGGCAAGCAGCGCCTGCATGCCGTCTTTGGCAACCACGTCACGCAATTGCTCGACGCTGGCCGGGCTCAGGGCATCGTAGTGCGTGCTGCGTTCAAAGAACGGCAGGCCTTCGCCGCTGAGGTTGTGCACCGCAGCGCAGGCATGGTCATGCAGGTTGTGGCCGAAATATGCGGCTTTTTCATCGAAGCCTTGCTGCGGCACGAATGCCTGGGCTTCCAGGTGCACGCAATCCTGTTCATCAAGCCGGACGATGCCAAGGCGTAACCACTCATCCAGCACCACCCGGCCACGGATATCGGTGCTGACCGTGGCCACCAGGGCATCGAATGAGCACTCGCCACCCACACTCGCCAAACGCGGCAATGCCAGTGCCTGGCCAGGTGCCGAGCAGAACGGCGGGCGGGTGGTCCATGCAGTCACCAACTGTGCGCCCAGGGTGATGTTCGCCGGCAAGGCCTCGAGTGCCGTGCCACCTTCGCTGCGCAGCCGCCGGACATCCTTGCGGTGCACACCGGTAAGCAGGCTGACGCGGCTGTCGGTGGGCGCGGTGCCATCCAGGCGAAACTCGCGATGGGCTACGTCGACGAACACCTCCTTCAGAAGATCGGCGAACACCGTGTAGGTCACCCCCTTGCGCAACATCAAGCGCACCAGCGGGCGCATGACGCGCCGCAGTGCGCTTAACATCGAAGGGGGTAAGGTTGGGCTGATCAACGCCTGTCAGCTCCTGCTGTTGTCATCACCCGGTTCGCCACCCACATGGTTGCCGTGATCGTCACCAGGTTCACCACCAACGTGATTGCCGTGATCATCGCCAGGCTCGCCGCCGACATGATTACCATGATCATCCCCGGGCTCACCGCCAACATGGTTGCCATGATCGTCACCGGGCTCACCGCCAACGTGATTGCCGTGATCGTCACCGGGCTCACCACCCACGTGATTGCCATGATCATCACCCGCTTCAGCATGGTTGCCGCTGCGTCCGGAGTTTGAGTCACCGGCTTGGCCCTGGCCGGAGTTGCCATGGCCGCTGCCACTGTTGCCGGCATGGCCGCCGCCTTCTCCTCCACTGCCGTGGCCGCCACCGCCGCCACTACCACCACCGCTTCCACCGCTTCCACCGCCACCGCCGCTTCCGCCGCCACCACCGTGGCCACCACCGCCACCGCCGCTTCCGCCACCACCACCGTGGCCACCACCGCCACCACCGTGGCCGCCACCGCCACCGCCACCGCCATCTTTGGCGTAGGCGCTGGAGCCATGAGAAACCGAGTCAGGGATCAGAACAATCGACGTCGACAGCACGCCAGCTACAGCAACCGCTAGTAAAGCCTTCTTGAACAGCAGGTGGATTTGCATAGTCCGTCTCCAGATCGTCGCCACGAGAACGCCAAATCAGTCAGGAATCTTGTTTTCGGTTGTTCTTTTCTTTATGTGGGATTTTTTCCCACGCTTAATTAATAGACCCCTGCCCCCCTCGGTTCAAGCGCAGCGCGCACAAGCCGACCGGTGGTTGGCCTGCTATGTTTTCCTTATCGCCATGGAGGACCACCGGCATGCAATCGCTACTGACGCTGCAAACCCCGCACTTGCGCGACTACGGCGAGCTGGTACAGGTCTGGGAGGACTCGGTACGCGCTACTCACGATTTTTTGCCAGACGGCTACATCGTTTTACTGCGGGAACAGGTGCTGCGCCGCTATCTCGACGCGGTGATGCTGATCTGCTGCAAGGACCGGCAACGCATCTGTGGCTTCGCCGGGGTCGCCAACGGGCGCGTGGACATGCTGTTTGTTGCACCTGACTACTTTGGCAAAGGGGTGGGCAAGCGCCTGCTGCGCTATGCAATCGACGAACTGAATGCCGAGCGCCTGGACGTCAACGAGCAAAACCCTCAGGCCTTGGGCTTCTATCTGCATGAAGGCTTCGAGGTCACTGGCCGATCGGAAACCGACGGGCTGGGCCAGCCCTACCCCCTTCTGCACATGCGCCTGAGCAAAACGGCGTAAATGACACAGATTCCCAGCCCCTCTGCCACTCAGGCAGGTACAATGCTGGCCTTTCCCTGCCTTTGCGAATTGCCGTCATGTCCGAACCCGTCCGCCTGTCCAAACGCCTTATCGAGCAACTTGGCTGCTCTCGCCGCGATGCCGAGCTCTATATCGAAGGTGGCTGGGTCACGGTCGATGGCGTGGTGGTCGAGCAGCCGCAGTTCAAGGTCGAAGACCAGCGCGTCGAACTGCTCCCGGGTGCCCGCGTCGAAGCACTGGAGCCGGTAACCCTGCTGCTCAACCAAGCGGCCGGCGTGGACAGCGAAACTGCCCGCGCCAGCATGAACATGGGCAACCTCAGTGAAGCGCACAGCGAAGGCGTACGTGCCCTGCACGGGCATTTTACCCGCCAGGCCTGCGTGGCACCGCTGGAACGCGGCGCCAGCGGCCTGCAGGTATTCACCCAGGACTGGCGGGTGGCCCGCAAGATAGAGGCCGATCTGCGTAAACTGGAGCAGGAGTTCATTGTCGAAGTGCGCGGCGAGACCACACCTCAGGCGCTGGAACGCCTGGCGCGCGGCGCCACACGCAACGACCGCGAGTTGCCCAAGGCCAAGGCCAGCTGGCAGAACGAGACCCACCTGCGCATGGTCGTGAAAAACCCCCAGCCCGGGCAGATCGGCGAACTGTGCGCCTACCTGCGCCTGGAACTGGTCAGCATGCGCCGCATTCGCCTGGGTGGCGTGTCGATGGGCAAGCTGCCCCTGGGCCAATGGCGCTACGTGGCGACCACCGAACGTTTCTAAGCAATACGCCACGCACCCGCGTGGCACCTGAACAGGATTCTGCAGCAATGAACCACAATGACGTCCTGCGCAGCCTGCGCTACATGCTCAAGGTGAACGACGCCAAGATGGCCGAGATCATCGGGCTTTCCGGCCTCGAAGTGCAGCCACTGGTATTGGCCACCTACCTGAAGAAGGAAGAAGAGGAAGGCTTTGTACGTTGCCCTGATCGGGTAATGGCACATTTCCTCGATGGCCTGGTGATCCACCGCCGCGGCAAGGACGACAGCCGCCCGCCGCAGCCGGTCGAACTGCCCGTGACCAACAACCTCATCCTCAAAAAGCTGCGGGTGGCCTTCGAACTCAAGGAAGACGACCTGCATGTGATCCTCAAGTCGGTCAACTTCCCGGTCAGCAAGCCTGAACTCAGCGCGTTGTTCCGCAAGGCCGGCCACGAAAACTACCGCCCATGCGGCGACCAGTTGCTGCGCAACTTCCTCAAAGGCCTGACCCAGCGCGTGCGCGGCTGAGTGGCCATGCAGCATACGGTTGCCCCCGTCGGTATTGTCCGCTCCTGCTTCAAGGAAAAATTCGCCATCCCGCGCCAGCCCCGGCTGGCGCCTGCGGCGCGTGGCGTGCTTGAACTGCTGCCGCCGTTCGACCAGGGTGATGCGGTCGAAGGCCTGGAGCAGGTCAGCCATGTCTGGCTGCTGTTCCTGTTCCACCAGGCCCTGGAAGACAAGCCGCGCCTGAAAGTGCGGCCTCCGCGTCTGGGCGGCAACAAGAGCATGGGCGTGTTCGCTACCCGCGCCACCCACCGGCCAAACGGCATCGGCCAGTCGGTGGTGCGCCTGGAAGGTGTGGAGCCTGGGCGCCTGTTGCTGTCCGGGATCGACCTACTGGACGGCACGCCTGTACTGGACATCAAGCCCTATGTGCCGTATGCCGACAGCATTGCAGACGCCAGCAACCAGATGGCCAGCGCAGCGCCCGTCGCGATTGCCGTGCAATGGGGCGACAACGCCCTGCCCCAGGCCCGCGAGCATGCACTGCGGCTGGGCGAGCCGCTGGTGGAACTGATCGAGCAATGCCTGGCGCAAGACCCACGGCCCGCCTACCAGCTGCCACCCCCGGAGCGCGTGTACGGGGTGAAGTTCTGGGATGTCCAGGTGCGCTGGCATTACCCTCAGCCGGAGGTGATCCGGGTGTTGGAGGTAGTGTTGGCCTGAGCTCTAATCAAGCCTGTCACGCGCATGAAAAAGGCGACCCGAAGGTCGCCTTTTGCGTTCTACTGCCCCGCGATCAGCGGGCTGGGCCTTCGGCGACGCCCAGGTCATCGGTCGGACGGGTATCGACCAGCGGCGCACCACCAGAAGCCAGTTCCGAGGCCAGCTTGTCGTTGTCCATTTCATTGACCCACTTGGCCACCACCACAGTGGCAACGGCATTACCCACCAGGTTGGTCAGTGCACGGGCTTCGGACATGAAGCGGTCGATGCCGAGGATCAGTGCCAGGCCGGCTACCGGCAGGTGGCCAACAGCCGACAGGGTGGCGGCCAGCACGATGAAGCCCGAACCGGTCACGCCGGCAGCACCTTTGGAAGCCACCAGCAGCACCAGCAGCAGGGTGATCTGGTGGGTGATGTCCATGGTGGTATCAGTGGCCTGAGCGATGAACACCGCAGCCATGGTCAGGTAGATCGAGGTGCCGTCCAGGTTGAACGAGTAACCGGTCGGGATGACCAGACCAACCACCGACTTCTTCGCGCCCAGGCGCTCCATCTTGGCCAGCATGCGTGGCAGGGCCGACTCCGAGGAGGACGTACCCAGCACGATCAGCAGCTCTTCACGGATGTAGCGGATCAGCTTGAGCACGCTGAAACCGTGGGCGCGGCAGATACCGCCCAGCACCACCAGCACGAACAGCAGGCAGGTGATGTAGAAGCAGGCCATCAGGTAGCCCAGTTGCACCAGCGAACCCACGCCGTACTGGCCGATGGTGAAGGCCATGGCGCCGAAAGCACCGATCGGGGCCAGCTTCATGATCATGTTGATGATGTTGAACATGACGTGGGCGAAGCGGTCGATCATGTCCAGCAACGGCTTGCCGTAGCTGCCCAGGCGGTGCAGGGCGAAGCCGAACAGCACCGAGAACATCAGCACCTGCAGGATATCGCCGTTGGCGAAGGCGCCGACCACCGTGTTGGGGATGACGTTGAGCAGGAAACCGACGGTGGTCTGCTGCGCGCCGGCAGCGGCGTAGGCAGCCACACTGCTGGCGTTCAGGGTGGTGACGTCGATGTGCATGCCAGCGCCTGGCTTGACCACGTTGACGACGACGAGGCCGATGATCAGGGCGATGGTGGAGACGACTTCAAAGTACAGCAACGCGTAGCCGCCGGTCTTGCCGACCGACTTCATGCTCTGCATGCCGGCGATGCCGCTGACCACGGTACAGAAGATGATCGGGGCGATGACCATCTTGATCAGTTTGACGAAGCCGTCACCCAAGGGTTTGAGGGCAACGCCCGTTTCCGGATAGTAGTGGCCGAGCAGGATACCGATGGTGATGGCAACGATCACCTGGACATACAGGGATTTGTACAGCGGCTGACGTGTCGTCATGGCTCATTTTCCTCAAGTGTGCCGGTTCACCCTTCCCAGGGTGATGGGGCACCTGAATCGCTAACCCTCCTGCACCTGGAGGGATTTGTCGTTGTGTTCGAGCTGCCTGGGCAGGCCTCTGACATGATCCATAGCAAGGGTGGTGCCAAAACGCCCATGAAGGGTGCAACGGCCGTATTTGCTAGGGATAAATGCCCAACGACGGGGCGATTTGCCTGAGAAAGCTGGCGGATTTCCGCCCGGTGGCGGGATTTGTACAGGGGTGTTGGCGGGAATCCGCCCTTTGTGGTTTGCCTGTGCCGGCCTCTTCGCGGGTGAACCTGCTCCCACAGGTATTGCGCAGTACCTGAATGCAGCGCGGTCCCTGTGGGAGCGGGCGAGCCCGCGAAAGGGCCGGTACTGGCTAAGAATCACTCCAGGTTGAAGGTAATCCTGAACGCCGCCCCACCCAAAGGCGAATCCCCCAGGCTCAGCACAGCGTCATAGCTGTCGACGATATCCTTGACCACCGCCAGCCCGATGCCCTGCCCCGGGTGCTGGCTGTCCAGCCTTTCGCCACGCTCCAGAATGCGCTCGCGCTGGTCGGCCGGCACCCCAGGCCCATCGTCTTCGATACACAAGATCAACTGCCCGGGCGCCTGCTCCAGGCTCACCCGCACCTGGCCCAGGCTCAGGCGGTAGGCGTTTTCCAGCAGGTTGCCGAGCATTTCCAGCAAGGCGCCCTTCTCCATCGGCACCTGTGCCGCATCAGGCAACTCCAGGGCCACGTTCACCTGCTTGTCCCGGTACACCTTGGCCAACGTGCTGCACAGGCTGTCGAGCAACGGCCGCAGCCTCACGCTGTGGCGCACCAGGCCGCTCTTGCGCAGGCTGGCGCGTTGCAACTGGTAGTCGATCTGCTGGCTCATGCGCTCGATCTGGCTTTGCAGCACCCGTGCCTGCTCGCGCTCACCGCTGCGCTGCTGCAGGCTTTCGCCCACACCTTGCAACACCGCCAGTGGCGTCTTCAGGCTGTGCGCCAGGTCATCCAGCGAATCGCGGTAGCGCGTGCGCTGCTCACGCTCACTGCGCAACAGGCGGTTGAGCGAGCGGGTCAGGCGCAGTAGCTCGCGAGGGTGCTCGCCGCTCAAGCCATCGCGTGCCCCGGACTCCACCTCATCCAGCTCGTGGCTGAGCCGGCGCAACGAGCGCAGCCCCCAGGTCAGGCCTGCCCAAAGCAGCCCCATCAGTGCCAGCAAGGCCGCACCGAAGCCAAGGTAGAGTTTTTCCCGCAGGCCATTGAGGGTGGCCTTGTATTCGCTCACCGGCTGCAGGGCAACAATGCTGTAGGCGGCGCTCTGGCCACCCAACAACTTGATCTCGACGTCGTAGACGAAGAACTCTTCGCCATCGGCCTGATGGATACGGGCAAATTCGTTGCCGCGCCCGTCGTAGCGTGGGCGGTAGTTGATATGCCGGTCAGCGGTGGCCCGCGACTGCCAGACCAGGTTGCCGTCGCGGTCGAAGATGTAGCCGAGCAGGCCGGTATACGGCAGGTTGTAACGCTCGTCCGGCAGCAGCGTCGGCATCTGCAACTGGCCATGCTCGATGCGTGCTGCGGAAATCAGCGTGGTCACATCCGAAGCCAGGCGCTGCTCGATCGATTCCTGCAGGGCCAGGCTGAAGGCCTTCTGCAAAGCAGGCAGCAGCGCCAGCATGAACAGCAGAGCCAGTACTGCGGCGGCCAGCATCAGGCGCACCCGCAGCGAGCGGATCATCGGCAGCGCTCGGTGAACAGATAGCCCAGGCCGCGAACCGTGTCGATAGGTTTGAAGCCGCGCTCGCCTTCAAGCTTGCGGCGCAGGCGGCCGACCAGAACTTCGATGACATTGGGGTCGCGCTCTTCGTCTCCCGGGTACAGCTGCTCCATCAGGCGGTCCTTGGCCACCACCTGCTGATGATGGCGCATGAGGTATTCGAGAATGCGGTATTCGTAGGCGGTCAGCGCCAGCGGCTGTTCGTCGAGGGTGGCCTGCTTGCGGTTGAGGTCGAGTACCAATGGGCCTGCGGCGATGGTCGACTGGGTGAAGCCGCTGGAGCGGCGCAACAGGGCGTTGAGCCGTGCTTCCAGCTCTTCGAACTGGAACGGTTTGACCAGGTAGTCGTCGGCACCGGCGGCCAGGCCCTCGACCTTGTCCTGCCAGTTGCCGCGGGCGGTGAGGATGAGAATGGGGAAGGTCTTGTCCTGGCTGCGCAAGCGCGTGATCAGCTCCAGGCCACTGATACCGGGCAGGCCCAGGTCGATGATGGCCAGGTCGAAGTGGTACTGCCCGGCCTGGTACAGCGCCTCCTCGGCATCGGCGACCGCCTCGACCACATGGCCGCTTTCGCCCAGGCGGGTGTAGAGGTGATGGCGAAGCAGCGCTTCGTCCTCGACCACCAGCAGTTTCATGTGCAGCTCCTTATGTGTATTGCCTGTACCGGCCCTTTCGCGGGCACGCCCGCTCCCACAGGAATCGCACAGTTTCTGAAGCTTGTGCAGTACCTGTGGGA
The DNA here is from genome assembly GCA_029202525.1 of Candidatus Pseudomonas phytovorans. NCBI lineage: Bacteria > Pseudomonadati > Pseudomonadota > Gammaproteobacteria > Pseudomonadales > Pseudomonadaceae > Pseudomonas > Candidatus Pseudomonas phytovorans. The sequence continues at coordinate 1,904,667 of CP119325.1, read as the reverse complement.
GCGGGCGTGCCCGCGAAGAGGCCGGTACAGGATAGCGCGGCTCGCCCGTCAGAACTTGTAGCTGGCTGCCAGGTAAGTCTGGGCACTGCTGGTCAGACGCAGGGTGCCGTCCTTCGGCCCGCCATGCTCACCCACTTCGGTCGCAGCATTGGTGCGCAGGTAACGGTAGCCCAGCTCCACCGAGGCCCTGTCGGTGATGTCCTGGATCACGCCGGCCTGCAGGCCGTAGGCATAACCGTAGTCGGTATCCCGGCTGGCGCCTGGCGAGTCCTGGGTGAGCTTGGTCATGCCCAGGCTGCCACCGCCGAACAGCTTGGTAGTATCACCCACCGGCAGGAACAGGTCGTAACTGCCCAGCAGGTTTTCCTGGCGCAGCTTGAGGCCGCTGTGGTCACCCGAGACGTTGTCATAGGTCATGTAGTAGCGGCCCTGATCATTGATCTTGCCCACACGTACACCCCAGGTGTCGTCCTTGCCGATGATACCGTCGGCATTGAGGCTGTCGGTATTGCGCTGCAGCAGGCCCGATTTGCGAACCTTGTCGCTGGTCTGGCCGTAGGTCAGGCTGGCGAAGTTGTCGTCGGCGGCCTGGGCGGAGGTGATGCCAGCGGCGCAGACGGCCATGGCGGCAAGCAGGGTATTGAAGGTTTTCATGGCTGGATACTCCAGTTGGGTGCGCTGTTTCGGTCTGGAAGCTAGAGTAAGGAAGGCACCCTGAACCGCGACTGAACCCTGGCTGAACCCCGGCTGAACGAACTGTCTGCAAGACAAGGAGTAGTAAAGATGCGTGCCCTGCTGGCCCTGACCCTGATGTGCAGCGCCGCCCTCGCCCAAGCGGCAGTGGTGACCCGCGAGATCCCCTACCAGGACGCCGACGGCAACCGCCTGGTCGGCTACTACGCCTACGACGACGCGCTGGACGACAAACGTCCAGGTATCGTCGTGGTGCATGAATGGTGGGGCCTGAATGACTATGCCAAGCGCCGTGCAAGAGACCTTGCGGCCCTGGGCTATAAAGCGCTGGCCATCGACATGTACGGCGATGGCAAGCACACCGAGCATCCGCAGGATGCCCAGGCATTCATGGCCGAAGCGATGAAAGACCCGGCCGCGGCGGCAGCGCGCTTTGACGCGGGCCTGGATTTGCTGAAAAAACAGCCGAACGTCAACAAGCATGAGCTGGGCGCTGTGGGCTACTGCTTTGGCGGCAAGGTGGTGCTGGACGCCGCACGCCGGGGAGTGAAACTGGACGGTGTGGTGAGCTTCCATGGCGCGCTGGCCACTCAGACGCCGGCCAAGCCTGGTGTGGTGCGTGCGGACATCCTGGTTGAACATGGCGCGGCGGACAGCATGGTCACCCAGCAGCAAGTGGACGCGTTCAAGGCGGAAATGGATGCGGCCAAGGTCAACTACCAGTTCGTCAGCATTGAAGGGGCCAAGCACGGGTTTACCAACCCCGATGCTGACCGCCTGAGCCATGGCGACCATGGTGGACCGGACATTGGCTATAACAAGGCGGCAGACGAGAGCTCTTGGGCGGATATGCAGGCGTTCTTCAAGAAGGTGTTCAAATAAGGATTGCCAGGGGCCGCCTTGCGGCCCCGGCAATCCCACCTCCCACACCGCCGCTGCGGCTGGCACAATAGCCCCATGAACACTCTCCCCGCCTGCTGCGCCCCACTCCAGCACCACTGGCCCTTACCCCGCCCGCTGCCCGGCGCGGTGCTGGTCAGCTGTACCTTCGACCCTGCCCGCCTGGCACCCGACGATTTCCAGCGCGCCGGCGTGGTGCCCAGCGCCAGCCTGCAGCGCTCGGTGGCCAAGCGCCAGGCCGAGTACCTGGCCGGTCGAGTATGCGCCCGCGACGCGCTGCAGCGCCTGGACAGCCGTGACTACGTGCCGGGTACCCATGAGGACCGTTCACCGGTCTGGCCGGCGGGCATCCACGGCTCGATCACCCACGGCAAAGGCTGGGCCGCCGCCGTGGTCGCCGCCGAAGGCAGTTGCCAAGGCCTTGGGCTGGACCAGGAAGCCCTGCTGGATGACGAACGCGCCGAGCGGCTGATGGCCGAAATCCTCACCCCGCCCGAGCTCGAACGCCTGGACCGCCGCCAGCTCGGCCTGACGGTCACCCTGACCTTCTCGCTGAAGGAAAGCCTGTTCAAGACCCTCTACCCGCTGACCCGCCAGCGCTTCTATTTCGAACACGCCGAAGTGCTCGACTGGTCCACCGAAGGCCTGGCGCACCTGCGCCTGCTCACCGACCTGTCGCCGCAGTGGCGCCACGGCGCCGAGTTGCAAGGCCAGTTCTGCCTGCAGGACGGCCACCTGCTCAGCCTGGTCAGCGTCTGACCTTTACAGTGGCGCCTGCTGCCGTGGCCAATTCAGGCTGAAGCAGGCACCACCCAGCGCTTCGCTGCGCCCCACCGTCGCCCGGCCCGTGTGCCAGTAAATGATTCGCCGCACGATAGACAGGCCCAGGCCATGCCCACCTGACGCACGGGTGCGGCTGTCATCCAGGCGAGTGAACGGGGTGAAGATGCGGTCCCAGAAACCCTCCGGGATCCCCGGGCCGTCATCCTCCACATCGATGCGGCACCGCTGCTGGCCCAACTGGTAGCTCACACGCACCTCGGCGCCGGCGTGGCGCATGGCGTTGCTGACCAGGTTCTGCAGCGCCCGGTGCAGGTAACGCGGCTCGGCTTCGACCCAGGCCCCTTCGGCATCCGCGCCCTGGCAGTCGCCGCGCACCACCCGCACCTCGGCACGCAACGGTGCCAACTCTTCGATCACCCGCGCGAGCAAGGCATCCAGGTCGACCCGCTGGAACTTCAAGGCCGGCGCACCTTGCTCCAGGCGAGCGTAGGTCAGCATTTCGTCGACCAGCTTATCCAGGTCCTGGATATCCCCGTCCATGCCCGCCAGGTGCTTGGCCCGCGCCTGTTCGGTGGTAGCACTTTCGATCATCTCCAGGCCAAAGCGCAGGCGCGCCACCGGCGTGCGCAACTCATGGGACACCGCCCGCACCAGCTCGCGCTGCATGGTCAGCGAGCGTTGCAGGTGCTCGGCCATGCCATTGAAGGCAGCGGCCAGGCGCCCCACCGAGTCGGCGTCACCAGCGGGCACGCGGGTGTCCAGGCTGCCCTGAGCGATGCGTGTGGCTGCCATCTCCAGGCCCGACACGCGGCGCTCCAGTTGGCGCACCAGCAGGTAGACCACCAGGCCGATCAGGCACAGGCCGAGGAAGGTAATCAGGATCAGCAACTGTGGCGGGTACGGGTTGAGCTGGTGCAACGGGCCGATTTCCAGCACCCAGGGCGAGCCTGCCAGCCCGGCAAACACACGGATCGAGTCGCCGTCCCTGCCGAGCGCCATGACCGTGTCACCCTCCTCGACCCGGCGCCGCTGGTCATCGTCCAGGCTCACCCGCTCGATGCGTTGCAGGGCGACGCCAAAGCCGAAGCCCTTTTCCTGCTTGATCTGCGCCAGCCGCTGTTGCTGCTCGGTGATCGGGTAGCGCACCAGTTCATCGGCCAACAGATACAGCGTGGCCCGCGCCAGCTGCTCACTGATCTGTTTGATCTGCGCCACCAGCATCAGGTCTTCCTGGCCGACCTTGCGCAGTACTTGCGCCGCATGCGGGCCGGTCTTCTCCACCACTACCAAGCCGCGATACAGGCGTGCCCGCTGGCCGCCGTCAAGGCTGCGCGCCGTCATTGGCTGCAGCGTCAGCGGCACACCCAGCAGTCGCTCCCACATCAGCAGCGAGCGCTTGCGCTCAGTTGTATTCTGCTGTGCCAGGTTGTCAGCCATCAGGCTGAAGGTGCCCTGGGCCAGGCCCTCGCGGTGCTGGGCGGCGCGTACTTCGTTGACCAGGTGCAGGCTGAGTACGCCGAGCAGGGCCACCAGTACCAGCACAGCCAGCATGCCGCCGTAGATGCGTAGAAAAATCGAGTTGTTCATGGTGCTTCGCCGACAAACAGGTAGCCCTTGCTGCGCAGGGTCTTGATCAGCCGAGGCTGAAGCGGGTCATCGCCGATCTTGGGGCGGATTTTCGAGATGCGTATGTCGATGGAGCGGTCTTGGCCGTCGTAGCCGACGCCACGCAGTGCAGTAAAGATCTGTTCGCGGGTCAGTACCCGGCCGGCGTTGCTGGCCAGCAGCCAGAGCAGGTCGAACTCGGCGCCGGTCAGCTCGATCAGCTGTTCACCCAGGCGCGCCTCACGCAAGCGGTTGTCGATGCGCAGCGCGCCGAAGGCCAGGTCCTGGCGCTTGTTGTCAACGCCGTCGCTGCGGCGCAGCAGGGCCTGGATGCGCGCCAACAGCAAGCGTGGGCGCACCGGTTTGCAGACGTAGTCGTCGGCCCCAAGGTCCAGGCCCTGGACCTGGTCAAGTTCGTCGCTGCGTGCGGTAAGCATGAGAATCGGCCCGGGGTACTGGTTGCGTACCCGGCGGCAAATGCTCAGGCCGTCTTCGCCGGGCAGCATGAGGTCGAGGATGACCAGATCGGGCTGGCTGTCGACGATGCGGCGCGCGGCGCGGGCACCATCGCCCTCCACCGCGACCTCGAAGCCGTTGGCCTGCAGGTACTCGGCGGTGAGCTCGGCCAGGCGCTGGTCGTCTTCGACGATGAGGATGCGGGGTGCGGGGTGGTCCATGGCTCTGGCCTTTACTTGTTATTTTTCTGGTGGCTGTACCGGCCTCTTCGCGGGCACGCCCGCTCCCACAGGGACCGCACCGTTTCCAAAGCCTGTGCAGTACCTGTGGGAGCGGTCGTGCCCGCGAAGAGGCCGGTACAGGCAACTACCCTTTTAACCTGAAAGCAACATTACAGCCGGATACTAAGCCCCGCCCCCGGCACTGCCAACCCACTCGTAGCGCCCTGGACTGAACCGTTTTTTGTGATAGGGTCCGCCCCCGAAAAAAACTGCCCAAGGCCGGCAAGGCGCAGAAAAATACTGCAAACCACTTGGCACAAGGCCTACAGCGAATACTCACCTTTCACCCACAATCTACCCACATGTTATCCACAGGCGCTCGCCTTGCAAAGACGCCAAGACCGCATTATCTTGTATGCCGAACGCGGCAAACCACTATATGTTGGGTTTAGCCCCAAATCGCAAACACAAGTCAGCGCGGAAATTCAAGCGCTTTTTCTGGCTGAACTTGGCGCGATTTCAACAGCCAAACCGCTCCAGCGGCAAACTGAACAGCAGTTTTTGGGCACGTCCCAAAACCTTTGACTTCGGCCAGGGAGCGGCAAGCTATTGCCCCTTATTCCTGAGTCTGTCCCGAAGTCGGTACGCCCGAGTTGGCGGATGCGTGTGCATTACGCGTCCCCGCGAGGGTCATCGAGCAAGTGGACGGAACGGTGGGCGCCCAAAAGGCGCCTGAACAATATAGAAACTGTGGAGACACCCACCCATGCAAACCGACACAACTCGCGAGAACCCGCAGGCCCAGGTGCCGCAGACCAACGATTCCAATCAGGATCTGGCTGCCACCGCCCCCGGCCAACTGCGCGTGATCAAGCGTAACGGCACTGTTGTCGCCTACACCGACGACAAGATTACCGTGGCCATCACCAAGGCGTTTCTCGCAGTTGAAGGCGGCACCGCCGCCGCTTCGTCGCGCATCCACGACACCGTAGCGCGTCTGACCGAGCAGGTCACCGCCACGTTCAAGCGTCGCATGCCATCGGGTGGCACCATCCACATCGAAGAAATCCAGGACCAGGTAGAGCTGGCCCTGATGCGCGCTGGCGAGCAGAAAGTTGCCCGCGACTACGTGATCTACCGCGACCAGCGCGCGAAAGAGCGTGCCACCCGCGCCCACACCGACGCCGTGGTCGAGCCGCACCCAAGCATTCGCATCACCCTGGCCAACGGCAGCCTGGCGCCGCTCGACATGGCCCGCATGAACACCATCATCAGCGAAGCCTGCGAAGGCCTGGCCGAAGTGGATGGCGAGCTGATCCAGCGCGAAACCCTGAAGAACCTGTACGACGGCGTGGCCATCAAGGACGTCAACACCGCCCTGGTGATGACCGCCCGTACCCTGGTAGAGCGCGAGCCGAACTACTCGTTCGTGACCGCCCGCCTGCTGCTGGACACCCTGCGTGCCGAAGGCCTGGGCTTCCTTGAGGTTGCCGAAAGCGCCACTCACCACGAGATGGCCGACCTGTACGCCAAGGCCCTGCCGGCCTATGTGGCCAAAGGTATCGAGTTCGAACTGCTGAACCCTGCCCTGGCCGACTTCGACCTGGAGCGCATGGGCAAGGCGATCAACCACGAGCGCGACCAGCAGTTCACCTACCTGGGCCTGCAGACCCTGTACGACCGCTACTTCATCCACAAGGATGGCGTGCGCTTCGAGCTGCCGCAGGTGTTCTTCATGCGTGTGGCCATGGGCCTGGCGCTGGAAGAGAAAGACAAGGAAGCCCGCGCGATCGAGTTCTACAACCTGTTGTCGTCCTTCGACTACATGGCCTCGACCCCGACCCTGTTCAACGCCGGCACCCTGCGCCCGCAGCTGTCCAGCTGCTACCTGACCACTGTGCCGGACGACCTGTCGGGCATCTACCACGCGATCCACGACAACGCCATGCTGTCGAAATTCGCCGGTGGCCTGGGCAACGACTGGACGCCTGTGCGTGCACTGGGTTCCTACATCAAGGGCACCAACGGCAAGTCCCAGGGCGTTGTACCGTTCCTGAAAGTGGTCAACGACACCGCCGTTGCCGTGAACCAGGGTGGCAAGCGCAAAGGCGCCGTGTGTGCTTACCTGGAAACCTGGCACCTGGACATCGAAGAGTTCATCGAGCTGCGCAAGAACACCGGTGATGACCGCCGTCGTACCCACGACATGAACACTGCCAACTGGATCCCTGACCTGTTCATGAAGCGTGTCTTCGATGACGGCAAGTGGACCCTGTTCTCGCCTTCGGAAGTGCCAGACCTGCACGACCTGACCGGCAAGGCCTTCGAAGAGCGTTACGAGTACTACGAAGCCCTGACCGAGTACAACAAGATCAAGGTGTTCAAGACCATCCAGGCCAAAGACCTGTGGCGCAAGATGCTGTCGATGCTGTTCGAGACCGGCCACCCGTGGCTGACCTTCAAGGACCCGTGCAACCTGCGTTCGCCGCAGCAGCACGTGGGCGTGGTCCACAGCTCGAACCTGTGCACCGAGATCACCCTGAACACCAACAAGGACGAGATCGCGGTCTGCAACCTGGGCTCGATCAACCTGCCGAACCACATCGTCGATGGCAAGCTGGACACCGCCAAGCTGCAACGCACCGTGAACACCGCCGTGCGCATGCTCGACAACGTGATCGACATCAACTACTACTCGGTGCCGCAAGCGCGCAACTCGAACATGAAGCACCGCCCGGTTGGCCTGGGCATCATGGGCTTCCAGGATGCACTGTACCTGCAGCACATCGCCTACGGCTCCGACGCTGCCGTCGAGTTCGCCGACAAGTCGATGGAAGCGGTCAGCTACTTCGCCATCCAGGCATCGTGCGACCTGGCCGATGAGCGTGGCGCCTACGAGACCTTCCAGGGTTCGCTGTGGTCCAAAGGCATCCTGCCGCTGGATTCGCAACAGATCCTGATCGAAGCCCGTGGCCAGAAGTACATCGACGTCGACCTGAACGAGACCCTGGACTGGGCACCGGTGCGTGCCCGCGTACAGAAAGGTATTCGTAACTCGAACATCATGGCCATCGCGCCAACCGCGACCATCGCCAACATCACCGGCGTGTCGCAGTCGATCGAGCCGACCTACCAGAACCTGTACGTGAAATCGAACCTGTCGGGCGAATTCACCGTGATCAACCCGTACCTGGTCCGCGACCTGAAGGCCCGCGGCCTGTGGGACTCGGTCATGATCAACGACCTGAAGTACTACGACGGTTCCGTGCAGCAGATCGAGCGTATCCCGCAAGAGCTGAAAGACCTGTACGCCACCGCGTTCGAAGTCGACACCAAGTGGATCGTCGATGCTGCCTCGCGTCGCCAGAAGTGGATCGACCAGGCTCAGTCGCTGAACCTGTACATCGCCGGCGCCTCGGGCAAGAAGCTGGACGTGACCTACCGCATGGCCTGGTACCGTGGTCTGAAAACCACCTACTACCTCCGTGCCCTGGCTGCGACCAGCACCGAGAAGTCGACCATCAATACCGGCAAGCTCAACGCCGTTTCCAGCGGTGGCGACAGCGCCCCGGTCCAGGCAGCCGGCCCAGCGCCAGTGCCGAAGGCCTGCGCGATCGACGAGCCGGATTGCGAAGCCTGCCAATAAGGTTTCAGCACCGCTGAAGTGAACATGCCGCCTCAACCGCCTTCGGGTGATTGGGGCGGTATTTTTTTGCCCGCAAAACGCCGGGTTACCCGTGCAACTGTGCGGGTTTATCGGGGCGTCGAACCGCCGCGAAAGGGCCCGTGCAGGCAACACAAGCCCTAGGCCATGACCAAGATCAAAACACTATATACAGTGGGGAAAAAAAATAATCACACAAGATATAGGATCAACTCTCATTTAGAGCTAGACTCACACCCCGTAGCAAACGGTGAACAAGAGCACGTGATGCAGGTCGAAAAATTACGCCGCCCGTGCCCTTTGCCACCCCGATTCAAAGTGAATTCCGGTATACTTTGCCCCCCGAAAAATGGGTTGAGTAATGAGTGACTGCGTGAAGCAGGCCCTACCGGGCCAAACCGCAGGTTTCATCGTTGCCATACAGCTTTCAGGCACCCAGCCCGCTCACTCGAGCAACGGCCAGGCGCTGATCCAGAAACTTTCAAACGTGACGAGAGCCCGCTCTCACCGCCTGCCGTAACGCCTGATTGGCCTTACGCAGTACAGGCATCACTTCAAAATCCAACCGGTTGCCACACGCAACCCTCAAGCAGGAGCCAAACCATGCTGAGCTGGGACGAATTCGACAAAGAAGACGGCGAAGTAGCCGCCAAAGGCCACACCCCTGCGCAGGCCGCTGCCGCCGCCACCCTCGACAAGCTCGACAGCGCCGGTGGTGCCGCCGCCCTGGAAGCCCGTGCTGCCACCGCTTCTGACTCCGAAGCCGTCAAGCGTGCCAAAGCCTCGCTGAACGACCTCGACATCGCCGAAGGCCTGGCCGAGCTGGAAGGTTCTTCTGCCCGCGTCGCGGTAGACGAAAAGCGCATGATCAACTGCCGCGCCGACCTGAACCAGCTGGTACCGTTCAAGTACGACTGGGCCTGGCAGAAGTACCTGGACGGCTGCGCCAACCACTGGATGCCGCAAGAGGTCAACATGACCGCCGACATCGCCCTGTGGAAGAGCCAGGACGGCCTGACCGAAGACGAGCGCCGCATCGTCATGCGCAACCTCGGCTTCTTCTCCACCGCCGACTCGCTGGTTGCCAACAACCTGGCCCTGGCCGTGTACCGCCTGATCACCAACCCGGAGTGCCGCCAGTACATCCTGCGCCAGGCCTTCGAAGAGGCGATCCACACCCACGCCTACCAGTACTGCATCGAATCGCTGGGCATGGATGAAGGCGAGATCTTCAACATGTACCACGAGATCCCGTCGGTCGCTAAAAAAGCCGCCTGGGGCCTGAAGTACACCCGCGCCATCTCCGACCCGGAATTCAACACCGGCACCGTCGAAACCGACAAAGAGCTGCTGCGCAACCTGATCGCCTACTACTGCGTACTGGAAGGCATCTTCTTCTACTGCGGCTTCACCCAGATCCTGTCGATGGGCCGCCGCAACAAGATGACCGGCGTGGCCGAGCAGTTCCAGTACATCCTGCGTGACGAGTCGATGCACCTGAACTTCGGTATCGACGTGATCAACCAGATCAAGATCGAGAACCCGCACCTGTGGGACGCATCGATGAAGGAAGAAGCGACCCAGATGATCCTGCAAGGGACCCAGCTGGAGATCGAATACGCCCGTGACACCATGCCACGCGGCGTGCTGGGCATGAACGCCGCGATGATGGAGGACTACCTCAAGTTCATTGCCAACCGTCGTTTGACCCAGATCGGTTTGAAGGAAGAGTACCCGGGGACTACCAACCCGTTCCCTTGGATGAGCGAGATCATGGACTTGAAGAAAGAGAAGAACTTCTTTGAGACGCGGGTGATCGAGTATCAGACTGGTGGTGCGCTGAGCTGGGACTGATTGTCCGGGCTTAACATCGAGAAGGCTGCCGAATGGCAGCCTTTTTTATTGGCTGGGAAGTGGCAGAACATGTTGCTGTATTGTGGATGCGCGGGGTTTAGCGGGCAGTTTTGACTGTGCTGGCCACATCGCGGGTGAACCCACAAAGTTCGAGCTAAGCAGGAAACTTGATGCTGGGCCAGGGAGCGCTCGATCTCATCCGGTCAGTCGCTGCGCAAATGGAGGGGCCCCGCCCACGCCGACAAGGGGGGTACGGCACCAACGAGGATGCCGGGACTGGACATGCCAGTCTACGTGGTCGAGGGCGAGGCCTGATTTGAAGGTAGCGCAGGGAAGCGGCAGGGTCCACTACCAGCCCGGATTGATTTGTAAACCATGTCTCCGGTTTGCTCGAAAAGCAAACGCTGACGTTGTCATCGTATGTCTTTACAGAGTGCGCGATAGAGCTGCTACGCGTTGATTTTCGGGTGCTTCAGCTGTAATCAATAGGCCATTATGCGTTGACAGCCCACATCCCCCTTGCTAATAATCGCCCACAGTTGTACGACAACACATAACAAAAACAACAATCAGTGGACGAACTCATGTCGACACCCATCTCGCTGCACCCACGTCTTTTGCACACCCCTCTTCCCCCGGCTTGCTGGCGTACACCTTCCAGCACGTAGCGCCCGGTTACCGCGCATTCACCCCAGGCCCTTACTGGCCCGTTAACTACCCGCCCCTGCCGCAGGCCGCTTGTGCGTGCCCGGTGGACGGGCTGCCATACCCTTCGGGAGCACAACAATAATGAAAATCTGCCACACCCTGCCCTTCGCCCTGCTTGGCGCCGGGGTTATCGCCGGCCTGCCGGGTACCAGCCTGGCTGCGGGTTTTGTCGAGGACAGCAAGGCCACGCTCGGGCTGCGCAACTTCTACATCAACCGCAACTTCACTAACCCCAGCAACCCGCAAAGCAAGGCTGAAGAGTGGACGCAAAGCTTCATCCTCGATGCCCGTTCGGGGTTCACCGAGGGGCCGGTCGGCTTCGGCGTAGATGTGCTGGGGCTGTGGTCGGTCAAGCTTGATGGCGGTGGCGGCACCTACGGCACGGCGTTGCTACCGCGCCATGACGATGGCAAGCCGGCAGATGACTATGGGCGCCTGGCGGTGGCGGGCAAGGCGCGTATCTCGAAGACCGAGCTGAAAATCGGCGAGTGGATGCCGGTGCTGCCGATTCTGCGTTCGGACGACGGGCGTTCGCTGCCGCAGACGTTCCGTGGCGGGCAGGTCACCTCCAACGAGATAGCCGGGCTGACTGTGTATGGTGGGCAGTTCCGCGGTAACAGCCCGCGCAACGACGCCAGCATGGAAGACATGAGCTACGGCGGTGGTGTGTCAGACCGTTTCAACTTTGTCGGTGGCGAGTACAAGTTCAACAAAGACCGCACCTTGGTCGGGCTTTGGAATGCGGTGTTGAAGGACGTATATCAGCAGCAGTATCTGCAACTGAGCCACAGCCAGCCAGTGGGTGACTGGACCCTGGGCGCCAACCTGGGCTACTTCCATGGCGATGACGACGGCTCCAGACGCGCTGGCGAACTGGACAACAAAACCTACTCGGGGATGTTTTCGGCCAAGTACGGGGGCAGCACATTCTGGGTCGGGCTACAGAAAGTTGATGGCGATACCTGGATGCGTGTTAACGGCACCAGTGGCGGCACTCTGGCGAACGACAGCTACAACTCCAGTTTCGACAACGCCAATGAGCGCTCGTGGCAGGTACGCCATGACTTCAACTTCGTCACCGTCGGGGTGCCGGGGCTGACCCTGATGAACCGCTATATCAGCGGGCGCGACGTGCACAGCGGGGTGGTGACTGATGGCAAGGAGTGGGTGCGTGAGACGGAGCTTGCCTATGTGATCCAGAGCGGGGCGTTCAAGGATTTGAGTGTGAAGTGGCGTAATTCGTCGATTCGGCGGGATTACAGCAATAACGAGTTTGATGAGAACCGGTTGATTTTCAACTATCCGCTCTCGTTGTTCTGATCAAGACCTGCGGCTGGATGGCACGGGCTTCGCCCGTGTTCGCGGCGGTTCGACGCCTCGATGAACCCGCTCCCACAGGTGCGACGCTACCCGCGAGGTTGTTGCTGTCCCTGTGGGAGCGGGTTTACCCGCGAAGAGGCCGGCAAAAGCCACACAAGCCTCATTGACAACCACCAGACGCACCGCCAATAATCACCGCAGTCATACGACAACCTACAACAATTAACAACAAGAGCCGGCCATGACCACTACCCCCCTCAATCGCCTGCTGCTCACCGGAGCCGCAGGCGGCCTGGGCAAGGTCCTTCGCGAACGCCTGCAAGGCTACGCCGAGGTCCTGCGCCTTTCCGACATCAGCCCCATGGCACCTGCTGCAGGCCCGCATGAAGAGGTCATCACCTGCGACCTGGCCGACAAAGCTGCGGTACATGCCCTGGTCGAAGGCGTCGATGCCATCATCCACTTCGGCGGCGTGTCCACCGAGCACTCATTCGAAGACATCCTCGGCCCCAACATCTGCGGCGTGTTCCATGTCTACGAGGCGGCGCGCAAGCATGGGGTGAAGCGCATCATCTTCGCCAGCTCCAACCACACCATCGGCTTCTACCGCCAGGACGAGCGCATCGACGCCCACTCCCCGCGCCGCCCCGACAGCTACTACGGGCTGTCCAAGTGCTATGGCGAGGATGTCGCCAGCTTCTACTTCGACCGCTATGGCATCGAGACCGTCAGCATCCGTATTGGCTCGTCGTTCGCCCAACCGCAAAACCCGCGCATGCTCTGTACCTGGCTGAGCTATGAAGACCTGGTACAGCTGATTGAGCGCGGGCTGTTCACGCCCGACGTTGGCCACACCATTGTCTACGGCGCCTCCGACAACCGCACCGTATGGTGGGACAACCGCCATGCCGAGCACCTTGGCTATGCACCCAAGGACAGCTCGGAGCCCTTCCGCGAAGCCGTGGAAGCCCAGCCGGCGCCCGCCGCCGATGACCCAAGCATGGTCTACCAGGGCGGCGCCTTCGCCGTGGCCGGGCCGTTCAACTGACTCACGCACGCCAGGAGGCACGCCATGAATTGCGAACTGATCGTCGACGCCCGCAACGGCACCGGCGAAAGCCCCGTGTGGCACCCCAGCGAACAGGCCCTGTACTGGGTCGATATTCCCGCCCGCCAGTTGCACCGCTGGCAGGCGGCCGATGGTAGCCATCAGGTCTGGCAAGGCGACGAGATGCTGGCCTGCATCGCCCGCAGCGGCCAGGGCTGGGTTGCGGGTATGGAAAGCGGCATCTTCCAGCTACAGGCCAGGGCCGATGGCAGCCTTGATAGCCGCCTGCTCAGCAGCGTGCCGCACGCCCAAGGCGGCATGCGCTTCAACGATGGCCGCTGCGACCGCCAGGGCCGCTTCTGGGCCGGCACCATGCTGCTGGACATGCAGCAAGGTGCCCACGTGGGTGCGCTGTACCGGCATGATGGAGAAAGCCAGCTGCACCTGCAGCAAGACGGCATGATCGTGCCCAACGGCCTCGCCTTCAGCCCCGACGGCACACGCATGTACCTGTCCGACTCGCACCCCAACGTGCAAAAGGTCTGGGCTTTCGATTACGACATCGACAGCGGCACGCCGCACAACAAGCGGCTGTTTGTCGACATGCGCGCCTACCCTGGTCGCCCAGATGGCGCGGCAATCGACCAAGAGGGCTGCTACTGGATCTGCGGCAACGATGCCGGGCAGATCCACCGCTTCACCCCTGACGGCCGTCTCGACCGCTCGCTCAGCGTGCCGGTGAAAAAGCCGGCGATGTGCGCCTTCGGTGGCGCCAACCTCGACATTCTGTACGTCACCTCGATCCGCCCCGCGGGCACAGACCTTAGCGACCAGCCACTGGCTGGCGGGGTATTTGCCCTGAACCCTGGCACCAAGGGCCTGGAGGAACCTGCCTACCGGGGCTGACGCCCCTTGCCGTACCCACACTTGCACGCACGAAACCAGATAATAAAAACCACGGAGTTTCATCATGACGTTCAAACGCAAGCTGCTTCTTGCCGTATTCCCCTTCGCCTGCAGCCTGGCCATGCCCGCCTCGGCACTGGACATCAAGTTCGCCGAAATCCACCCGGCCGGCTACCCGACCGTGGTCGCCGAGCAGAACATGGGTAAAAAGCTGGAACAGGCCAGCAACGGCGACATCACTTTCAAAATGTTCGCTGGTGGCGTGCTGGGCTCGGAGAAGGAAGTGATCGAGCAGGCGCAGATCGGTGCCGTGCAGATGACCCGCGTCAGCCTGGGGATCGTCGGCCCGGTGGTGCCGGATGTGAACGTGTTCAACATGCCGTTCGTGTTCCGCGACCATGATCATATGCGCAAGATCATTGACGGCGACATCGGCCAGGAAATCCTCGACAAGATCACCAACTCCGATTTCAACCTGGTGGCGCTGGCCTGGATGGACGGCGGCTCGCGCAGCATCTACACCAAGAAGCCGGTACGCAGCCTGGAAGACCTCAAAGGCATGAAGATTCGCGTGCAAGGCAACCCGCTGTTCATCGAGATGATGAACGCCATGGGCGGCAACGGCATCGCCATGGACACCGGGGAAATCTTCAGTGCCCTGCAAACCGGCGTGATCGATGGTGCCGAGAACAACCCGCCCACCCTGCTTGAGCACAACCACTTCCAGAGCGCCAAGTACTACACCCTGACCGGCCACCTGATCCTGCCGGAGCCCGTGGTGATGTCCAAGACCACCTGGAACAAGCTCAGCCCCGAGCAGCAGGCACTGGTGAAGAAGGTCGCGCGTGAAGCGCAGATGGAAGAACGCGCGTTGTGGGACGCCAAGTCTGCCGCCAGCGAAGAGAAGCTGAAGGCGGCTGGAGTCGAGTTCATCACTGTCGACAAAAAACCGTTCTACGACGCCACCGCTTCGGTACGCGAAAAATACGGCGCGCAGTACGCCGACCTGATGAAGCGCATCGACGCCGTCCAGTAACGCCGGCCCCTTCCTGAACGACCTCGGCAGTGCGGCGCCCGCCGCCCTGCCGCTTTGGTGATGCCCATGAAAAACCTTTTTCTGCGTGCGAACGACACGCTGTATCGCGGCTGCATCTGGATCGCCGGCCTGTCGATCCTGACCATGTCGCTGATCATCCCTTGGGGCATCTTTGCCCGTTACGTGCTCGGTACCGGCTCCAGCTGGCCAGAGCCGGTGGCCATCCTGCTGATGGTGGTGTTCAGCTTTGTCGGTGCCGCCGCCAGCTACCGGGCCGGGGCGCACATGGCCGTGGCAATGGTCACCGACCGCCTGCCCCCACTGCAGCGCCGGCTGGTCGCGCTGCTGGTGCAGGTGCTGATGATTGTGGTGTGCGTGTTCATGACCTGGTACGGCACCAAGCTGTGCATCACCACCTGGAACCAGTTTCTGGCGTCGTTGCCGGGTGTGCGGGTGGGCATGACCTATGCGCCGATCCCGGTGGGTGGCGTGCTGACCCTGGTCTTTGTGCTGGAAAAACTCCTGCTGGGCGACCAGAGCCACCGCAAGGTGGTGCGTTTCGACCACGTAGAAGAAAGCGAAGGAGCGGCATAAATGGATGCGTTCATTCTGTTGGGCAGTTTCATCGCACTTATCCTGCTGGGCATGCCCGTGGCCTATGCCTTGGGCCTGTCAGCGTTGATCGGTGCCTGGTGGATCGACATTCCGCTGCAGGCGATGATGATCCAGGTGGCCAGTGGGGTTAACAAGTTCTCGCTGCTGGCCATTCCGTTCTTCGTACTGGCCGGTGCGATAATGGCCGAAGGCGGTATGTCACGGCGGCTGGTGGCCTTTGCCGGGGTGCTGGTGGGCTTCGTGCGTGGCGGCCTGTCGTTGGTCAACATCATGGCCTCGACCTTCTTCGGAGCGATCTCCGGTTCGTCTGTTGCCGACACCGCGTCGGTGGGCTCGGTGCTGATCCCGGAGATGGAGCGCAAAGGCTACCCGCGTGAGTTTTCCACTGCCGTGACCGTGAGCGGCTCGGTGCAGGCACTGCTGACCCCGCCCAGCCACAACTCGGTGCTGTACTCGCTGGCGGCAGGCGGCACGGTGTCGATTGCCTCGCTGTTCATGGCGGGTGTCATGCCCGGTTTGCTGCTGAGCGCGGTGATGATGGGCCTGTGCCTGATCTTCGCCCGGAAGCGCAACTACCCCAAGGGTGAAGTGATCCCGCTGCGCCAGGCGTTGAAAATTGCCGGTGAGGCGCTGTGGGGCCTGATGGCGATGGTCATCATCCTCGGCGGTATCCTGTCGGGCGTGTTCACCGCAACCGAGTCGGCAGCCGTGGCGGTGGTGTGGTCATTCTTCGTGACCATGTTCATCTACCGCGACTACAAGTGGCGCGACCTGCCCAAGCTGATGCACCGCACGGTACGGACCATCTCCATCGTGATGATCCTGATCGGCTTTGCCGCCAGCTTCGGCTACGTGATGACGCTGATGCAGATCCCGTCGAAGATCACCACGGCGTTCCTGACCCTGTCGGACAACCGCTACGTGATCCTGATGTGCATCAACTTCATGCTGTTGCTGCTGGGCACGGTGATGGACATGGCGCCGCTGATCCTGATTCTCACGCCGATTCTGCTGCCGGTGATCAACGGTATCGGCGTGGACCCGGTGCACTTCGGCATGATCATGCTGGTGAACCTGGGGATCGGGCTGATCACGCCGCCGGTGGGGGCTGTGCTGTTCGTGGGCTCGGCGATTGGCAAGGTGAGCATCGAATCGACGGTGAAGGCGCTGCTGCCGTTCTACCTGGCGTTGTTCATGGTGCTGATGGCGGTGACTTATATTCCGGCGATCTCGCTGTGGCTGCCTAGCGTAGTGTTGTAAAAAAAGCGGGGCCGCTTTGCGGCCCATCGCCGGCAAGCCAGCTCCCACAGGTATTGCGCAAGCTTTGAAAGCGGTGCGGTCCCTGTGGGAGCTGGCTTGCCGGCGATGGGCTGTGAAGCAGCCCCCTTGGCCCTCCCTGCAAACGGATCCTGCACATGGCTGTCCCCTCCTCTGCTCTCCCCCTGTTCCCACGCAAGCTGGCCATTGCCCTGCTGGCTCTGCTGGCCTGCTCATTCGCAGGCAACCACATCGCTGCCCGCATCGCCTTCGATGACGGCACCGGCGTGTTGCTGGCGATTCTCTGTCGTTCGGGCATCACCTTGCTGGTGCTGGCCTGCCTGCTGCTATGGCAACGCCAGGCGTTGGGCATGCCCGCTGGCACCCGACATTGGCAGCTGCTGCTTGGCCTGCTGATCGCTACCCAAAGCCTGTGCCTGTACTCGGCGGTGGCGCGCATTCCGGTGGCCTTGGCGCTGCTGGTGGGCAACACCTTCCCGATGCTGCTGGCGCTGCTGACTTGGGCGCTGGGTGGCGCACGCCCCACTGGCCGCACCGTGCTGTTTATGGGCCTGATCCTGTGCGGACTGGTACTGGCGCTGGATGTGCCGGCACGCCTGTCCGACAGCGGCGCGGCCAACCCCCACTGGGTGCCAGGGATCAGCCTGGCCTTCGGCGCCGCTTGCGCCTTCGCCTGTGCCTTGTGGATCACCGACCACAAACTGGCAGGCGTACGCGGGCCGGTGCGCAGCCTGCTGACCTTGCTGATCGTGTTCTCCAGCATGCTGGTTGCAGGCGCCAGCGGCGTGATGCCATCCGGTTTGTCACTGCCCGGAAGCAGCAATGGCTGGGTGGCCTTGGCCAGCCTGGTGGTGCTCTATGGCCTGGCCTTCACCTTGCTGTTTGTGTGCGTGCCACGGCTGAACATGGCGCAGAACGCACCGGTGATGAACGTCGAACCCATCGCCACCCTCCTGCTGGGCTGGGCCTTGCTCGGACAGCAGCTGAGCCCCCTGCAATTGCTTGGCGGCGGCGTAGTGGTGTGCGGCATCGTGCTGCTCACTTACCGCCGGGCCAGCTGAATTTTCAAAGGAGCCTTGAATGGCTGTGACCGAACTCCACCTGCAGGACCGCCTGACCCGCCTGAGCCTGGCGCCTGAACTGGGCGCCAGCCTGGTCAACTGGGAAGTGAAAGCGAGCGGGCAGCCGTTGCTGCGCCACTCTGACCCGGCCGCGCTGACCAGTGGTACCCCACGACGCCTGGCCTGTTACCCGCTGGCGCCATGGTCCAACCGCATTGCCCAAGGCGGCTTTGCCCGGCCGGAAGGCTGGCAGGCGCTGACGCCCAATACCGGGCACGATCCCTACCCGATTCATGGCAGCGCCTGGCAACAGGCCTGGCAGGTGGAACATCACAGTAAACGGCGTGCACGGCTGACGTTGAACAGCGAAGTGCCGTTTGCCTACCAGGCAACCCTTGATGTGCACTTGCATGAGGGGTGCCTGAACCTGGACCTGCATGTGACGCACCTTGATGAGTCGGCCAACTGGTACGGGTTGGGGCTGCATCCTTACTTTCCGCGCTACCCCGATACCAGGCTGTATGCAGCGGCCCGCAAGGTGTGGCTGGCCGAGGATGGGCGCTTGCCGTCGTATGAGGCCGAAGTGCCGGAGCAGTGGCGATTCGAGACGTTTGGCAACCTGCCGGAGACGGTGGTCGATCACGCGTTCAGTGGCTGGCCGGGTGAATGCGTGATTGAGCAGCCGGGTGCCGGGTATCGGTTGGCGTGCAGCGCCAACGGAGCTGAGCACTTCCTGCTGTTCTGCCCGCAGGGGCAAGACTTTTTCTGCTTTGAGCCGGTAAGTCACCCGATCAATGCGCATCACCTGCCCGGGCGACCGGGGCTGAGGCTGTTGCAGCGCGGGGAGACGATGAGCCTGAAGTTCAGGATGCAATATCAAGCACTGTAATCGTGTCGCCTGGAATTGGGGCTGCTTTGCAGCCCCTAAATCTCAAGCCCTACGCAAGTGCCTCAGCCGGTGTGGCCATCGGCTTTTCAGCCGAGCTACCACGCACCTCCCGCGCCACCCTCCACACCAGCACCGCCGCGACGATATCGAACGCCGCCAGCACCACGAACAGCGGGCTGTAACCAATCTGCGTGACCAGGATGCCGAACACCAAGGTAAACACCGCCGCCCCCAGGTACCCGCACATGCCCCCCATACCCGTTGCCGTTGCCACCTGGTCCTTGCTGAACGAGTCCGAGGTTATGGAGTACAGGGCCCCCGATAGCGTCTGGTGGGCAAACCCGCCAATGCACAGCAGCAGGATCGCCGTATAAGGGCTTTCAACCAGGCCGATGCAGGCCGGTCCGATCATGCAGCTGGCACCGAACACCAGCACCATCTTGCGCGAGGTGAACAGCGACACCCTGAAGTAGCGGTGGAACAACGGGCTCAAATAGCCGCCCAGTACACAGCCGATGTCGGCAGCCAGAAACGGCAGCCAGGCGAACATTGCGACTTCCTTGATGTTCATGTGCCGCTCGGTCATCAGGTACAACGGAATCCAGGCGTTGAAGGTTTGCCAGGCCGGTTCGGAGAGTATCCGCGCCGAAGCGATGGCGTAGAAGTTGCGGGTCTTGAAAATGCGTTTCCACGCGCCTTTCTCGCGGCTGTCCTGTTTGAAGTGCGCTTCCTGCCCGGCGAGGATGTAGTCGCGTTCTTCATCACTCAGGCGCTTCTGGTCGCGCGGGTGCTTGTACAACAGCATCCACAGCAGGGTCCAGACAATGCCCGAGACGCCAACGATCACGAATGCCAGCTGCCAACCACTGTGCAGAATGGCCCACACCACCAGCGGCGGCGCCAGCAAGGCGCCAAGCGACGAGCCGATGTTGAACCAGCCGATCGCCACCGAGCGCTCCTTGGCCGGGAACCACTCGGTGGTGGCCTTGACCCCGGCCGGCAATCCGGCAGCTTCGGTCATGCCCAGCAGCCCCCGCATGAAGGCCATGCTCTGCCAGCCGGTGGCCAGGGCCGCGCCGGCACAAGCCACCGACCAGGCCATGGCGAACACGGCAAAGCCAAGCTTGGTACCAATAAAGTCGATGAACCAGCCGGCAACCGGCTGCATGAGTGCGTAGCACACCTGCCAACTGGCAACGATCTTGGCGTATTGCTCGGTGCTGATGGAGAGGTCGGTCATCAAGGTGGGGGCGGCCACCGAGAGGGTGTTACGGGCGAGGTAGTTGACGACGAGCCCAGCCGTGACAAGGCTGACCATCCACCAACGGATGCCTTTCATCTTCATGGTTCACCTGAATTTCTTGTTTTTAGAATGGCGAGCAACTGACGCAAATGCCGGCAGGGCTATTTGCGACAAATTGTTTCAGGCGAAAGAGTGCCATGTCATAGGTCGTCGTACAACATTTATTATTTCTGGATGTTTTACCTTGCGTTGTACGATCTCAATCCAGCTGCTGCGCCCGTAGCGCCTGCGCCAGCATGTCGATGAAGGCCCTGACCTTGGCCGAGCCGTACTTGCTCTCGCGGTGCAACACATGAATCGGCCAGGGCGCTTCTTCATATTCGGCCAGGATCACCTGCAACTGCCCACTGGCCAGCTCATCTGCCACTTGGTACGACAACAGGCGGGCAATCCCCAGCCCGCCACAGGCGGCAGCGATCGCCCCGTCATTGCTGGTCACCGTCAGGCGCGGCTTCATGCGCACCAGGGTTGGCTCTTCGGTCACGCCAAAGCGCCATCCTGCACGAGGCGACAGGTTGGTAGTGCCGATCACCGCATGCCCGGCCAGGTCCGAAGGATGCTTCGGCACGCCATGGTGTGCCAGGTAGTCGGGGGAGGCACACAACATGCGTCTCACCCTGCCGACCCGCAACGCTTTCAAGCCGGAGTCGGGCAACGGGCCGATACGCACGGCCACATCCATGCCCTCCTCGACCATGTTCACCACGCGGTCCAGGAAGTAGGCGGAAACATCCACTTCCGGGTACTGCTTCAGGTAGCGGACGATACATGGCATGACGAACTTCTTGCCGAACAGGATCGGGGCGGTGACGGCCAGGTCACCTTTTGGGGTGGCGTTGATGCCAGCGGCCGCTTTGTTGGCCTCTTGAATGCTGGCGAGGATATGCCGGGTGTCTTCCAGGTAGCGGCCACCCGCTTCGGTCAGGCGCACGCTGCGGGTGGTGCGCAGCAGTAGCCTGACCCCAAGCTGGTCTTCCAGAGCGCTGACGGCGCGGGTGACAGCGGCCGGGGAGATGTCCAGACGGCGGGCCGCAGCGGCGAAGCTTTCCAGCTCGCCGACAGCGACGAACACCTTCATCAGGTGGATCTGGTCCATGCGGGCTCCTGGGGGTTATGAAGTGCCGGGATTATCTTTCATTTAATTGGTTTGTGTTGCCTGTCCCGGCCTCTTCGCGGGCACGCCCGCTCCCACAGGGGCCCCCGCAGGTCTTGAGGGCGGTGTAGTACAGGCAATTTCAGATATCCAGCACCAGCGCCTGTACCCCCTCCTCCACTTTCGCCGGCACCGCGCAACAAATTAGCACCGACCCCGCCTCCGGCAGCTCTGCCGGTGGGTTCGGGTAATGCACCTGGCCGCTCACCAGCCTGGTCTTGCAGGTACCGCACGACCCACCTCGGCAACTGAACTCCGGCGCCAGTCCACGCGCTTCGGCCAGTTCCAGCAGGGTGCCGCTACCCGGTACCCAACGCGCCTCCTTGGCCGAAGCCGCAAAATAGACCGGCACCGGCTCAGTGGCAGCGGGCGGTTGTTGCAAGGTGGGCAGGTCCCCGTCGGTGTGCCGCCGCAGCGTCGAGGGGCCAAAGGCTTCGGCATGAATCCGTGCATCTGGCACATGCACCTTGCGCAGGCCTTCGTACAGGTCCTGGGTAAAGCTGCCCGGGCCGCACAGGTAGAAATCGTAGTCGTCCAGTGCGAGCGTCGCCTTGACCTGCTCGATGCCCAACCGGCCGGCAAACTCATAATCGTGACCCGCTACAGCTTGGTCTTCTGGCTGACTCAGGGCGCGATGAACGCTCAGCAAACCGCCAGCCTGTTGCCGCAAACTCGCCAGTTCCTGCCCGAATGGCAGGTCGGCCAGGCTGCGAGCGCCATGGAACAAATGGATACGCCGTACCGGCCCTTTGCTCAGCTGTTCACGCAGCATGGCCAGCAACGGTGTGATACCCACGCCCGCACCAATCAACACGAGCGGGCGCGTACTCTGCTCATCCAGTGTGAAACTGCCCATGGGCGGCCGCACGTGAAGCACATCACCTGGCGCGATGTGCTCATGCAGGTGCCGTGAGGCGGGCCCCTGGGCTTTTACGCTGATACGCAGATAACCATCGGAGGGTGCACTGGACAAGCTGTAGGTACGGATCATTGCAGCCTGATCGCCGACCTGAACTTGCACCGGAATGTGCTGCCCCGGGGCAAAGACCACACTGCTGTCGCCGGGCGGCTCAAGGTAGAACGAGCTAATGTCGCGGCTCTCCTGCTCTACCCGCAGCACACGCCAGGCCTGCCATTGGCGCTGTCGCTGGCGTTGCTGCAGGCGTGCGTCGGCTTCTGCCCAGGTGCCGGTCATCAGGCTGGTCGGTGCGTACTCCTTGAAGGCCCAGCGCAGGGAAACCGCAGCAGGACGCCACACGACCTGCTCAACCTCCAGCGTCCACAGCCGCTCGGCACCTTCAAAGGCCTGGATGGCCGGGCTATCCAGCAGCACCTCGGCACGCCCGCACAGTTGCAGTACGTTGCCGTTACTGAAATCGATGAACAGCAAGCCTGCCTGCGGGTTCACCAACAGGTTGCCCAAGGTGTTGAAGTGCAGGTTGCCGGCATAGTCGGGAATGGTCAGCTGATTGCCCTGGACCTTGACGAACCCGGGCCGCCCTCCACGGTGCGAGACATCAACCGAACGCTGACCGTTATCGTGGTCGACATAGCTGGCGACGAAGAAGGTATCGGCGGCCTCGATCATGCTGATGGCCGTGGCATCCAGTGTTTGAGCATCGAAACGCCCAAGGCTAGGTTGATCGACGCGGGTATAGTCCCTCAGCTGGATGTATTGCGGGCAGTTGCCGAACGATTGCTCCACAACCACCTGCAACTGCCCTTGTGCTGCTTGCTGGAGCTGCCCGTTGATACGGTTACGCCGCCGGGTGTGCAACTCGATGCCCAACAGGCCAATCGCTTTCCCGGCTGTCAGCCCCGGGGTGGCGGGGTCGTCAGCAGCCAGCGTGGTGTCGATCACCAACTGCCGAGGATCAGGCGAGCCGACGAACCCTTCCGGGCCCTCCAGCAGCGTCGCCCAAGGCCGGCCCTGGACGTCCACACTGGCAGCGACCATGAACGGCAGCTGGTGATAGAAAATGCGGTGCTGCTCGGGCATGTGATCACGAATGACCTTTTGCCCGAACGCCTCCATGCGCTCTGCTACACCGACCTTTTCCTGCAGGGTTTTTTCGCCCGCATGCCAGGGCGAGGGGCGTTGGTCCGGAGTCTGTTGCATGGCGGCGATCCTCCCGATGGTGGGGTGTCAGGCGCTGGTCTGCAGCCCGATCACTGTGCGCGGCATGGGCACGAAGCCCGGCAGCGACTCGACCCGTGCCAGCCAGCTGCGCACGTTGGCGTAAGGCTCCAGCGACACGTTGCCTTCCGGGGCGTGGGCGATGTACGAGTAGTTGGCGACGTCGGCGATGGTAGGTGTGCTACCCGCCAGGAATGGCGTGTTGGCCAGCTCGGCGTCGATTACCTTGAGCAGGGAGTGGGCACGGCCAATCACTTCGTCGGTGTTGAACGCAGCGCCGAACACGGTCACCAGGCGCGCGGCAGCGGGGCCAAAGGCCAGCGGGCCGGCGGCCACCGACAACCAGCGTTGCACGCGGGCAGCGGCAGCAGGTTCTTCGGGCAACCAGCTGCCGTTGTCATATTTTTTGGCGAGGTAGACGAGGATGGCGTTGGAATCGGCAATCACCGTACCGTTGTCATCAATCACCGGCACCTGACCGAACGGGTTGATGGCCAGAAAGTCCGGCTGCTTGTGCGCGCCTTTGGCCAAATCGACGAACACCAGCTCGGTGGGCAGGTTCAGCAGCGAAAGCATCAGCTCGATGCGATGAGCGTGGCCAGACTTGGGGAAGTTATAGAGCTTGATCGGGTTCGACATGGGTTTGGCTCCTGGTCAGCACCGGGATGGGCTGGTGGAGCACATGCTGCACTGGATCGGCTGGCAGCAGAATCAGTGCGCAGGGGAAACCATAATTTCGCGGGGCGTAATAATACGGCTGTGCAGCGACCACACCCTGCGGTTATCACTGAACACGCGCAATGTGGTGGACAAGGACGACATCGAGACCATTTCCAGTGCGGGGAATTATGCGGGGGGGGCCGGCATCGCTGGTGGCGACGGTCAGCCTGGGGTTCTGAGCGGGGGGGGCCGGTGCTGCAGGCTTGCCAGCGAAGAACCTGCAGCATCCTGCACATGTCCGATCAGTGCAGCTTTTTGAAATACCGGAACAGCCCGCGCGCGGCATCGATTACCTGCGGTACACAAGCCTGAATGTCTTCATCGCTCATCTGATCCAACAGCTCGAAATTATCCTCAAGCCCGTGTAACGAAATGCTCTTGAGCAGTTGGTCCTTCTCGGGCGGCAACTCGCTCCAGCCGGCGATCTGGGTACCGCGCATGTAGCCGAAGCACCACTCTTCCATCACGATTACGGGGCCCTGCTCGCCTTCGCTCTCCTCAAACAGCGGCTCGAACTGTTCGACATCGTGGGCCAGCGTTTCTGCTACCTGGCTGGCATAGCGCAGCATCAGTGCCACATAGGCTTCTTCATGCTCTGGCTTCTTGAACTTCGGCACCTTGCCACCGGCCACGGCAGGCAACCAATGCTCCGGCGTGACGGTGGATGGCGAGCTGGCCAGTGCAGTGAAAAAGCCGTTGAGCTCGGCCAGGTTGAGCACCGAGTAGTCATTACCGTAGGTGATCAGCAGGTCTTCGAGACGGTCGAGTTCTTTCTGGCTGAGTGCAGGGAGCATGGGGTGAGAATCCTGGGAAGCAAAAGTGGGTGCACCGTAGCACAACGGGCCACCCTGGGTTGCGGCAACCCGGGATGGCGTTGGAGGAATGGAGCCAGCCTTGGGGCTGGCTCAGTACCTTGGGGCTTACACCGCCAGCGCGCGCTCACGCAGTTCGCTGTTGAGGATGCGGTCGTTCTCGCTGTAATCGACCGGGCAGTCGATCACGTGCACGCCCGGGGTCTTGATGCAGTGTTCCAGCAGCGGCAGCAGGCCTTCGGCGCTTTCAACGCGGTGACCATTGGCACCGTAGGCTTCGGCGTACTTGACGAAGTCCGGGTTGCCGTAGTCCAGGCCGAAATCGGTGAAGCCCATGTTGGCCTGCTTCCAGCGGATCATGCCGTAGCCGTCGTCACGCAGGATCACCACGGTGATGTGCATACCCAGACGCACTGCCGTTTCCAGCTCCTGGCTGTTCATCATGAAGCCGCCGTCACCGCATACCGAAATTACCGGGCGGTCCGGGTGTACCAAGTGCGCAGCCATGGCCGATGGCAGGCCGGCGCCCATGGTCGCCAAGGCGTTGTCCAGCAGCACGGTGTTCGGCTTGTGTGCCTTGTAGTTACGGGCAAACCAGATCTTGTAGATGCCGTTGTCCAGAGCGACGATGCCTTCGGACGGCAGTACCCGACGGATGTCGGCCACCAGGCGCTGCGGGTAGACCGGGAAGCGGTTGTCGTCGGCGCCTTCGGCAATTTGCGCTTCGTTGGCTTCACGGATGGCCAGCAGGCGGGTGAAGTCCCAGTGCGCGGTGTCGTTCAGGGCTTCGCTGATCTGCCACACGGCGTTGGCGATGTCGCCGATCACTTCGACCTGCGGGAAGTACACGGCATCGACTTCGGCGGAGCGGAAGCTGATGTGGATGACTTCGGTACCGCCACGGACCATGAAGAACGGCGGCTTCTCGATCACGTCGTGGCCGATGTTGATGATCAGGTCAGCGGCTTCGACGGCGCGGTGGACGAAGTCACCGGACGACAGTGCTGCGTTACCCAGGAAGCGTGGGTGGCGCTCGTCGACCACACCTTTACCCATCTGGGTGGTGATGAACGGGATGCCCGTCTTGTCGATCAGCTGCTTGAGGACCTTGGCGGTCATCTTGCGGTTGGCACCGGCACCGATCACCAGGATCGGGCTGCGCGCCTTCTGCAGTTTTTCCAGGGCGGCTTCGATGGCCACATGCTCGGCCAATGGGCGGCGGTGCAGGCTGCGTGGAATCGGCAGTGCGTCGGTCTGCTCGGCGGCGATGTCTTCCGGCAGCTCCAGGTGGACCGCACCCGGCTTTTCTTCTTCAGCCAGGCGGAAGGCTTCGCGCATTCGCGCCGGGATGTTGTCGGCCGAGGCAAACTGGTGGGTGTACTTGGTGATGGGGGCCATCATGCCGCACACGTCGATGATCTGGAAGCGGCCCTGCTTGGACTTCTTGATCGGCTTCTGGCCGGTGATCATCATCATCGGCATGCCGCCCAGGTAGGCGTAGGCGCTGGCGGTGACCAGGTTGGTGGCGCCAGGGCCGAGGGTCGACAGGCTCACGCCGGTCTTGCCGGTCAGGCGGCCGTAGGTGGCAGCCATGAAACCTGCAGACTGCTCGTGACGGGTCAGTACCAGCTTGATCTTCGACTTGCGCAGGGATTCGAGCAGGTCGAGGTTTTCTTCACCGGGAATGCCGAATACATACTCGACACCTTCGTTTTCCAGGCATTGCACAACGACATCGGCGGCCTTGGCCATCTTGCTTGCTACCTCAAGTGATGGGACGGTGGAAGTCCGGAAATGCGCAGCACGGTACGCTGGCATCGCCAGGTCCAGGGGCAGGAATGCCCTGAACCTAAGTCTTGACGTAGGGGGGATGCGGTAAAGTCACGTTAATGTGACGGGAATATTGTCGTAGTCAGGGGACAAAGGCGCGAGAAAGACAAAACCCCTACCTGCATGCGCAGATAGGGGTTTTGCGAAATGAATCTTGACGATGACCTACTCTCACATGGGGAAACCCCACACTACCATCGGCGATGCATCGTTTCACTACTGAGTTCGGGATGGGATCAGGTGGTTCCAATGCTCTATGGTCGTCAAGAAATTCTGTAGCCAGAATGTCCAGATGGACAGCCCAGCGAATCCGGATATGTGATATTTGTGGGTACGTTCGAACTTTCGGTTCTTTCGTCTTCACCACCACAATTTGGCGCTTCTTGTTCAGAGGCCTGCACAAATTGCTTGGGTGTTATATGGTCAAGCCTCACGGGCAATTAGTATTGGTTAGCTCAACGCCTCACAGCGCTTACACACCCAACCTATCAACGTCGTAGTCTTCGACGGCCCTTCAGGGGATTCTAGATCCCAGTGAGATCTCATCTTGAGGCAAGTTTCCCGCTTAGATGCTTTCAGCGGTTATCTCTTCCGAACATAGCTACCCGGCAATGCCACTGGCGTGACAACCGGAACACCAGAGGTTCGTCCACTCCGGTCCTCTCGTACTAGGAGCAGCCCCTCTCAAATCTCAAACGTCCACGGCAGATAGGGACCGAACTGTCTCACGACGTTCTAAACCCAGCTCGCGTACCACTTTAAATGGCGAACAGCCATACCCTTGGGACCGGCTTCAGCCCCAGGATGTGATGAGCCGACATCGAGGTGCCAAACACCGCCGTCGATATGAACTCTTGGGCGGTATCAGCCTGTTATCCCCGGAGTACCTTTTATCCGTTGAGCGATGGCCCTTCCATACAGAACCACCGGATCACTAAGACCTACTTTCGTACCTGCTCGACGTGTGTGTCTCGCAGTCAAGCGCGCTTTTGCCTTTATACTCTACGACCGATTTCCGACCGGTCTGAGCGCACCTTCGTACTCCTCCGTTACTCTTTGGGAGGAGACCGCCCCAGTCAAACTACCCACCATACACTGTCCTCGATCCGGATAACGGACCTGAGTTAGAACCTCAAAGTTGCCAGGGTGGTATTTCAAGGATGGCTCCATGAGAACTGGCGTCCCCACTTCAAAGCCTCCCACCTATCCTACACAAGCAAATTCAAAGTCCAGTGCAAAGCTATAGTAAAGGTTCACGGGGTCTTTCCGTCTAGCCGCGGATACACTGCATCTTCACAGCGATTTCAATTTCACTGAGTCTCGGGTGGAGACAGCGCCGCCATCGTTACGCCATTCGTGCAGGTCGGAACTTACCCGACAAGGAATTTCGCTACCTTAGGACCGTTATAGTTACGGCCGCCGTTTACCGGGGCTTCGATCAAGAGCTTCGCTTGCGCTAACCCCATCAATTAACCTTCCGGCACCGGGCAGGCGTCACACCCTATACGTCCACTTTCGTGTTTGCAGAGTGCTGTGTTTTTAATAAACAGTCGCAGCGGCCTGGTATCTTCGACCGGCATAAGCTTACGGAGCAAGTCCTTCACCTTCGCCGGCGCACCTTCTCCCGAAGTTACGGTGCCATTTTGCCTAGTTCCTTCACCCGAGTTCTCTCAAGCGCCTTGGTATTCTCTACCTAACCACCTGTGTCGGTTTGGGGTACGGTTCCCAGTTATCTGAAGCTTAGGAGCTTTTCTTGGAAGCATGGTATCAACCACTTCGTCGCCTAATGGCAACTCGTCATCAGCTCTCGGCCTTGAAATCCCGGATTTGCCTAAGATTCCAGCCTACCACCTTAAACCTGGACAACCAACGCC
This sequence comes from Candidatus Pseudomonas phytovorans, assembly GCA_029202525.1. Taxonomy (NCBI): domain Bacteria; kingdom Pseudomonadati; phylum Pseudomonadota; class Gammaproteobacteria; order Pseudomonadales; family Pseudomonadaceae; genus Pseudomonas; species Candidatus Pseudomonas phytovorans. The sequence goes on along the minus strand of CP119325.1, from coordinate 1,875,801 downwards.
AGGCTGGCCTAACCTTCTCCGTCCCTCCATCGCAATAACTGGAAGTACAGGAATATTAACCTGTTTTCCATCGACTACGCTTTTCAGCCTCGCCTTAGGGACCGACTAACCCTGCGTCGATTAACGTTGCGCAGGAAACCTTGGTCTTTCGGCGTGGGAGTTTTTCACTCCCATTGTCGTTACTCATGTCAGCATTCGCACTTCTGATACCTCCAGCAAGCTTCTCAACTCACCTTCACAGGCTTACAGAACGCTCCTCTACCGCATCATCATAAGATGATACCCGTAGCTTCGGTGCATGGTTTGAGCCCCGTTACATCTTCCGCGCAGGCCGACTCGACTAGTGAGCTATTACGCTTTCTTTAAAGGGTGGCTGCTTCTAAGCCAACCTCCTAGCTGTCTAAGCCTTCCCACATCGTTTCCCACTTAACCATGACTTTGGGACCTTAGCTGACGGTCTGGGTTGTTTCCCTTTTCACGACGGACGTTAGCACCCGCCGTGTGTCTCCCATGCTCGGCACTTGTAGGTATTCGGAGTTTGCATCGGTTTGGTAAGTCGGGATGACCCCCTAGCCGAAACAGTGCTCTACCCCCTACAGTGATACATGAGGCGCTACCTAAATAGCTTTCGAGGAGAACCAGCTATCTCCGAGCTTGATTAGCCTTTCACTCCGATCCACAGGTCATCCGCTAACTTTTCAACGGTAGTCGGTTCGGTCCTCCAGTTAGTGTTACCCAACCTTCAACCTGCCCATGGATAGATCGCCCGGTTTCGGGTCTATACCCAGCGACTAAACGCGCTATTAACACTCGCTTTCGCTACGCCTCCCCTATTCGGTTAAGCTCGCCACTGAATATAAGTCGCTGACCCATTATACAAAAGGTACGCAGTCACCTAACAAAGTAGGCTCCCACTGCTTGTACGCATACGGTTTCAGGATCTATTTCACTCCCCTCTCCGGGGTTCTTTTCGCCTTTCCCTCACGGTACTAGTTCACTATCGGTCAGTCAGTAGTATTTAGCCTTGGAGGATGGTCCCCCCATATTCAGACAAAGTTTCTCGTGCTCCGTCCTACTCGATTTCATTGACAAGAGATTTTCGTGTACGGGGCTATCACCCACTATGGCGGCACTTTCCAGAGCCTTCCACTAATCTCAAACCAACTTAAGGGCTGGTCCCCGTTCGCTCGCCACTACTAAGGGAATCTCGGTTGATTTCTTTTCCTCAGGGTACTTAGATGTTTCAGTTCCCCTGGTTCGCCTCTTGCACCTATGTATTCAGTACAAGATAACCAGCTTATGCTGGCTGGGTTCCCCCATTCAGAGATCTCTGGATCACAGTCTGTTTGCCGACTCCCCAAAGCTTATCGCAGGCTACCACGTCTTTCATCGCCTCTGACTGCCAAGGCATCCACCGTATGCGCTTCTTCACTTGACCATATAACCCCAAGCAATCTGGTTATACTGTGAAGACGACATTCGCCGAAAATTCGCACGTTGCTCTTTCGAGCAGAACTCACAAATTTTACCTTAGCCTGATCACACACCAGTGAAAGTGCATGTCAGTCTATTTCTATCACATATCCGAATTTTTAAAGAACGATCTGACAAAAGTCAGAAATCAACATTCGAAGCGAATGCTCATTTCTGAGTTTGATCAAGCTAAACGTGTTACCGCAGAAAGTGGTGGAGCCAAGCGGGATCGAACCGCTGACCTCCTGCGTGCAAGGCAGGCGCTCTCCCAGCTGAGCTATGGCCCCGCATATTGGTAGGTCTGGGCAGATTTGAACTGCCGACCTCACCCTTATCAGGGGTGCGCTCTAACCAACTGAGCTACAGACCTATATAGGGTCTTGATCGTCTTCAACTTCTTGAATCAAGCAATTCGTGTGGGTGCTCATCAGCAGGCTGATGTCGTCGATTAAGGAGGTGATCCAGCCGCAGGTTCCCCTACGGCTACCTTGTTACGACTTCACCCCAGTCATGAATCACACCGTGGTAACCGTCCTCCCGAAGGTTAGACTAGCTACTTCTGGTGCAACCCACTCCCATGGTGTGACGGGCGGTGTGTACAAGGCCCGGGAACGTATTCACCGCGACATTCTGATTCGCGATTACTAGCGATTCCGACTTCACGCAGTCGAGTTGCAGACTGCGATCCGGACTACGATCGGTTTTGTGAGATTAGCTCCACCTCGCGGCTTGGCAACCCTCTGTACCGACCATTGTAGCACGTGTGTAGCCCAGGCCGTAAGGGCCATGATGACTTGACGTCATCCCCACCTTCCTCCGGTTTGTCACCGGCAGTCTCCTTAGAGTGCCCACCATAACGTGCTGGTAACTAAGGACAAGGGTTGCGCTCGTTACGGGACTTAACCCAACATCTCACGACACGAGCTGACGACAGCCATGCAGCACCTGTGTCAGAGTTCCCGAAGGCACCAATCCATCTCTGGAAAGTTCTCTGCATGTCAAGGCCTGGTAAGGTTCTTCGCGTTGCTTCGAATTAAACCACATGCTCCACCGCTTGTGCGGGCCCCCGTCAATTCATTTGAGTTTTAACCTTGCGGCCGTACTCCCCAGGCGGTCAACTTAATGCGTTAGCTGCGCCACTAAAATCTCAAGGATTCCAACGGCTAGTTGACATCGTTTACGGCGTGGACTACCAGGGTATCTAATCCTGTTTGCTCCCCACGCTTTCGCACCTCAGTGTCAGTATCAGTCCAGGTGGTCGCCTTCGCCACTGGTGTTCCTTCCTATATCTACGCATTTCACCGCTACACAGGAAATTCCACCACCCTCTACCGTACTCTAGCTTGCCAGTTTTGGATGCAGTTCCCAGGTTGAGCCCGGGGCTTTCACATTCAACTTAACAAACCACCTACGCGCGCTTTACGCCCAGTAATTCCGATTAACGCTTGCACCCTCTGTATTACCGCGGCTGCTGGCACAGAGTTAGCCGGTGCTTATTCTGTCGGTAACGTCAAAACACTAACGTATTAGGTTAATGCCCTTCCTCCCAACTTAAAGTGCTTTACAATCCGAAGACCTTCTTCACACACGCGGCATGGCTGGATCAGGCTTTCGCCCATTGTCCAATATTCCCCACTGCTGCCTCCCGTAGGAGTCTGGACCGTGTCTCAGTTCCAGTGTGACTGATCATCCTCTCAGACCAGTTACGGATCGTCGCCTTGGTGAGCCATTACCTCACCAACTAGCTAATCCGACCTAGGCTCATCTGATAGCGCAAGGCCCGAAGGTCCCCTGCTTTCTCCCGTAGGACGTATGCGGTATTAGCGTTCCTTTCGAAACGTTGTCCCCCACTATCAGGCAGATTCCTAGGCATTACTCACCCGTCCGCCGCTGAATCGAAGAGCAAGCTCTTCTCATCCGCTCGACTTGCATGTGTTAGGCCTGCCGCCAGCGTTCAATCTGAGCCATGATCAAACTCTTCAGTTCAATACTGCTTGGGTTTTTAAGAAACCCTAAACTTGGCTCAGCAATCTCAAATGACTATGTGATTTCTCGCATGGTCACTTGTGATGCTGATAATCTTTTTGACTATCAGTCCATACTCACAAGCACCCACACGAATTGCTTGATTCAATTTGTTAAAGAGCGTTTGGTTAAGATCCTTTCGTCTCAACCGAGGTGCGCATACTACGCTTTCCTCATTTGCTGTCAAGCGTTTATTTTGAAGTTTTTTACCACCGCTTCCTTTCGAAAGCTAACAACTTCAAACACTTACCGCTTGCCCCGAAGCGTTTGTCGCTGCGAGGAGGCGAATAATACGCGCTTTGAAATTAGAGTCAACACCTTGATCTAAAAAACTTTCCGAATGTGTCGGCTGCCATCAGGCAACTAATGAAAGCGCAGCGGATCTGTAATGAATCACCCCCACAGAGCGTAGCGGCCATGAGCGATGCGCAAAGCGAGAAAACCCCGGGCCTGTCTGCAGATGAAGAGCAGGAAGTCAGCCACAACCAGCCGCCGCGGGCGGCAGTGCTGCACGAGATCATTCGCTCTCAGGGCGACCAGGAGCTGGAGCGAACGCTGGCCGCACTGTGGTGGTCGGCACTGGCCGCGGGCTTGTCCATGGGGCTCTCGCTGATGGCCATGGGGCTGTTCTACGCGCGCCTGCCGGACGGTGACAGTGCCCAAGTGGTTGCCAGCATCGGCTACAGTGCCGGTTTTCTCGCCGTAATCCTGGCACGTCAGCAGTTGTTCACCGAGAACACCCTCACCGCCGTGCTGCCAGTCATGACCTCCCCCACCCTGGCCAACTTCGGTCGCCTGTTGCGCCTGTGGGGCGTGGTATTGCTCGGCAACCTGGCCGGTACCTTGCTGGTGGCCTGGGTCATGCTGGAGCTGCCGATCTTCGACAGCAAAACGGATGTTGCCTTTCTGGAGATCGGCCGCAAGGTGATGAAGAACGACGTCAGCCAGATGTTCGCCAAGGGCATCGTCTCGGGCTGGATGATTGCCACCATGGTCTGGATGATTCCGTCCATGGAGCACGCCAAGGTCTGGATCATCCTTATGATCACCTACCTGATGGCCCTGGGCGACTTTACTCATATAGTAGTGGGGTCAGTCGAGGTGTCTTATCTGGTCTGGGCAGGTGATGAGACCTGGCGCAGCTTCTGGCTGGAGTTCGCCTTGCCGACCTTGGCGGGCAACATCATTGGCGGCAGCTTCATCTTCGCCCTGATCAGCCATGCTCAGGTACGCAGTGACAGCGGCAAGCCGCCCTCGCAATTGTTGAAAGACGATCCTGTCCGGCCCCCGCCCAACAGGGACGACAAACATTGATGCTCAGCGTGCCGCCATGGTGCGTTCGTTCGCCTGGCCCCGCGGACGCACAGGCCGCGGCTGCCACCAGTTCTGCCCGGCATGCGGAGAATCAAGGCTGACCCGCTCGCCCATCTGCGGCGTGCTCAGGCGCACCTGAGCCTGGTTGGCCAGCGCCAGGATGCGTTCGAAGGGCTCCTGCCAGCCGTGTGTGGACAGGTCGAAAGTGCCGTTGTGTATCGGCAGCATCCAGCGCCCGCGCAAATCCAGATGGGCCTGCAGGCTCTGTTCCGGCTGCATGTGCACATCGGGCCAGGCGACGTTGTATGCGCCGGTTTCAATCAGGGTCAGATCGAACGGCCCGAAACGCTCGCCTATCTCCCTGAAACCGTCGAAGTACCCGGTATCGCCACTGAAGAACACCCGCACATCCTCATCGACGATCACCCAGGACGCCCATAACGTCCTATTGCTGTCCAGCAGCCCACGCCCGGAGAAGTGCTGGGCCGGTGTGGCTACAAAGCGCACGCCGTCAACGACGCTTTCCTGCCACCAGTCCAGTTGCCGCACCTTCGCCGGGGCCACACCCCAGCTCAGCAGCAGGTCACCCACGCCCAGTGGCGTCAGGAACACCCCGGTGCGCGGTGCCAACTGACGAATCGCCTGCTCGTCCAGGTGGTCGAAGTGATCGTGCGACAGCACTACCGCAGCCAGGGGCGGCAACTGGTCCAGTGCCAGCGGCGGCGCATGGAAGCGCAACGGGCCGGCCCACTGCACGGGTGAGGCGCGCTCGGCGAAGACCGGGTCGGTAATGAAGAAGCGCCCACGCAACTTCAGCAATACCGTGGAATGGCCCAGGCGCCACAAGCTGTGGTCCGGAGCATCGAGCACCTGCTGGCGGGTCATGGGCTGGAGGCTGATCGGTGCGGCCGGCCGGGTTTGTGGCGGTTTGCGCAGGAACAGGTACTTGAGCCCGATACGCAGCTTTTTCAACACGCCATCGTGGGGCAGCAACGCCTGATTGTGGAAACGCCCATCCTGCTGTGGTGCCGGCTCGCCGGCATGGTTGGCCAAGGGGACCATCAGCAATACTCCAAGCAACAGGAAAGGCTTCATGTTACCCCACAGTGATCGCATCAACCGTGAATTGGCTTGTAAGGTCATTTTTCGCCGATGAAACAGTGTTCAACAATATTCATGTGAGTTATGCGATAAACGGCACCCCGGTAGAAGAACGATGAGCATGATGGACAACCGCAGCGGCAAAGGCCTTTCATTCGTCAAGCGCATCTATTTGCCGCGCATTATCGGCCTGGGCATCGGTCTGCTCAGCGTCATGGCTGGCGTGGCTCCGCTGACGCCACCTGCCTGGGTATGGGGGCTGCTGCTGTTCAACGGGCTGCTGTGGCCGCACGTGGCCTACTTCTGGGCTGCCCGCTCGGCAACCCCGTACCAGGCAGAACAGCGCAATTTGCTGCTAGATTCAATGATGGGCGGGTTCTGGACCGCCGCTATGCACTTCAACCCGTTGCCCAGCGTGACGGTGCTGTCGATGATGGCCATGAACAACGTTTCTGCCGGCGGCAGGCGGCTGGTCGTGCGCGGGGCACTGGCCCAGCTGGCCGGCATGCTGATCGCCGTCTTGGTGCTGGGCCCCGGCCTGCAGCTGAATGCCACCCCCCTGCAAATTTATGCCTGCCTGCCGATGCTGACGCTGTACCCGCTGGCCCTGGGCTGGGTGTGCTACCAGCTGGCGATCAAGCTGGCAGACCACAAGCGCCGGCTGAGCGCCCTGAGCCTCACCGACAGCCTGACCGGGCTGCTCAACCATGGTGCCTGGAAAGACCTGCTGTTGCTGAAGTTCCAGGCCTGTAAGCAGCAACAGGGAGACGCGGTCATCGCCCTGATCGACATCGACCATTTCAAGACCATCAACGACACCTTCGGCCACGTGGTCGGCGATTGTGTACTGCGCCAGCTCAGTGCCGAGCTACGGCGCAACCTGCGCGAAGGCGACCAGGCCGGGCGCTATGGCGGCGACGAGTTCTGCGTCATTCTGCCGGACACCACTGAAGCTAACGCCTGCCAAGCCATGGAGCGCCTGCGCGAACGGGTTGCCAATTACCGCAACCCGCAGTTACCGCACCTGCGCATCAGCCTCAGCATTGGCCTGTCAGCGTTCGAGGCTGGGCTGGATTCCCCGGAGCACTGGCTGGAACAAGCGGACAAGGCGCTGTACACCGCCAAGCACGCAGGCCGTGACCAGGTCAATTTTGCCCGCGGCGAGGCTACGACGCTCAGGCTGGCCTATCCTGATTGAACCTCCTGCCTGACTTTCCGGCGGAAGGCTGCTTGAAGGAGCCGCTCGCGCATGGCCAGGACCGCCAACCTTCCACCCGCAAACCCCACGCCGCGTTTTCAGGTGCGCCACCTGATTGCCGGTTTCAGCGCTGTTTTCGGGCTGGCCTGCCTGGTCACCCTCGGAGCGCTGTTCAATATCGCGACCACGCTCGACCAGCAAGAGCGCCAGCGTAGCGCCTTTCATGCGAACCAGGCGCTGGAACAGCGGGTGCTGGCCTCGCGCCAGTTCCTGTCCAGCTATGCCGTATGGGATGCGGCCTTCGAGCACCTGGTGGGCCACACCGACTGGCAATGGGCCTATGAGGAAAAGAACGTAGGCGAGTCGCTTTACAGCGCCAGCGGCTACGAAGGGGTGTTCGTGGTGGAAAACGATCGCACCACCTATGCCTTGTTCAAAGGCCAGCCCAGCCAGGCAGGCGCCAACACATATATAGACGCAACACTCCAGCCGATCATAGACCAGGCCCGCGCGGCGGCAATTCCCCGCGAGCAGATTACCCGTTTCGTGCTCTTCAATGGCTGGCCGGCCGTTCTCAGCGCCGCTGCGATACGCCCGGACCGCGACGTCACCGACAGCGAGGTAAGCCAGGCGCCAGTGATGCTGTTCGTCGACCAGCTTACCGAAGAGAAACTGGCGCAGCTGGGCAACGGTGCAGGTCTGACCGGCATGCACGTGGAAAAGGAGGACAGGCAGCAGCATGACCACCTGCGTATCGACCTGGGCAATACCGGCTACCACCTGTCCTGGAGCAGCCCGCTGCCAGGGCACCAACTGTTGTGGGCAGTAATGCCAGCCCTGTTGAGCGCGCTGCTGATACTTGGCCTGATCATGCTGTACCTGTTCCGCCTCACCTTGCGCAGTTCGCGGGCGATCGGCCTTACGCTTTCGCACCTGCAGCAGAGCAACCAGGCCCTGGAGGCCAGCGAGCAGCGTTTTCGCGCGGTGGCCGAGTCAGCCTCCGACTGGATCTGGGAAACCGACCGGCAACAACGCCTGACGTACCTGTCCCAGCGCTTTGCCAATGTCACCGGCTACCCGGTCGACGACTGGCTGGGTCACCCGCTCAACCAGTTGCTGGCCTGCGATACCACGCCGCTCTCGCCCTGGCTGGACGCCCTCGCCAACGCCGACCCGCAACAATTGGCCAACCTGCGTTGCACTTACCGCGACCAGAATGGCCAGAACCGCTACTGCAGGATCTCGGCCCGCGCCATCTGGCATGACGACCAGCCTATCGGCTTTCGTGGCACCGCCAGCGACATCACCGACGAAGTCGACGCCCACGCGCGCATCCAGCACCTGTCGCTGCACGACCCACTCACCGGGCTGGCAAACCGCAACAAGCTCGCCAGGCACCTGGAGCAGGCCCTGCTGCGTGGCAGTGACTCGCCGCCACTGACCCTGCTGCTGCTGGACCTTGACAACTTCAAACCAATCAATGACTCCCTCGGCCATGCGGCCGGGGATGCCGTGCTGCAAGAAGTGGCGACGCGCCTGCGCGACACAACCCGCGATGGCGACCTGGTTGCACGTCTGGGCGGCGACGAGTTCATTCTGGTCCTCAGCGGCATGGACAACCGCAGCGAAGTCGACCGCTTCTGCGCACGGCTGATCGGCCTGTTGCAGCAACCCATCGCCTTCGACAGCCAACCGCTGCACATCGGCGTCAGTATCGGCGTCGCCCAGACCCGAACCCAAGGGTTCGATGCCGGCGAGCTGATCCGCTGCGCAGACATCGCCCTGTACCAGGCCAAGGCCGATGGCAAGAACACCTGGCGCTACTTTGCCGCCGAAATGAACCAGCAGATCCAGTACCGCCGCCAGTTGGAAAACGACTTGCGCCGGGCCCTGCGCAACCAGGAGTTCGAACTGCATTACCAGCCGCGCTACCGCCTTGGCGACCTGCGCATCGTCGCGGTCGAAGCCTTGCTGCGCTGGCAGCACCCACAGGAAGGGTTGCTGGGGCCGGACATCTTCATTCCGCTCGCCGAGCAGAGCGACATCATCGTCGCACTGGGCCGCTGGGTGCTGCGCGAAGCCTGCCGCACTGCCCAAGACTGGCCCGCAGACATTCTGGTTTCGGTGAACCTGTCGCCTGCCCAGTTCCTGCGTAGCGACGTAGTCGCCGACGTGCGCGAGATCCTGCTGGAAACCGCCTTCCCGGCCCAGCGCCTGGAGCTGGAAATTACCGAGAACGTGATGCTCAACGACATCGAGGGCGCGCTAGGCACCATGCTGTCGCTCAAAGAGCTAGGGGTGCGCCTGAACATGGACGATTTCGGCACCGGCTACTCGTCGCTGGGCTACCTGCGTACTTACCCGTTCGACAGTATCAAGATCGACAAGCGCTTCATAAGTGGCCTGAACAGCAACGGCGGCAGCGACCGCGCCGTGGTTCAGGCCATCATCAACCTGGGGGAGGCGATGGGGTTGACGGTGACGGCCGAGGGGGTAGAAAGCGAACAGCAGCTCAAGGCGCTGGAGAACGACCGCTGCCATGAGGTGCAGGGCTATTACATGAGCCGTCCGCTGGACAGTGCAGGGCTGGCGGCGTTGTTGCAGCGCCCCTCTCAAGGCACCGTACAATCCCAGTAAAGCGTCACGGCCCCTGTGGGAGCGGGTTCACCCGCGAACACCGGCGAAGCCGGTGCCATAAACGAGTTGGATTCTTCGCGGGTAAACCCGCTCCCACAGGGACCGCTTGGGTATGTGAAACGTTAACAAGGCTGCTGCACGCTGCGCTCTGCCACGATCTCTGGCAGGTCTTGGCGGCGCAGGTAGGCGCGCAGTGGCTCAGCAATATTCAGGCGGTCATCCACATGCTGATCCAGCAGCAACGCGAGCCGCTCACGGCACAGCGCCATGCGCTGCCCTTGCTCGGGGCGCCAGACAAATTCGTTACAGGGGATAATGCTGTCGTCGGCCACGTCCATACCGAACGCGTCCTCGGAAAAGCGCACGATATGCACGCCGCGCTTGCCATGAAAACCGACAAAGCCCTTGAGCTGGTCGGCGGCGTTGCAAATGTCCTGTGAAGTGATGGCCATGACGTAACCTCGCAATGAAATCGGAAGATACGCACGCCTGGCGGGGGTCGGTCGCCTCTGTCGGGCAACTCGCAAGGGGCAGCCTAACGCAAGTGGCAGGCCGTTCGCCAAGGTTTTTCGTGCGTGCCCGACACCTCTGCACCTGCGGCCGACATCCTGTTCAGGGTTCACTTGCCGCGGGGTCGACCTGCGACGCCAGCACCGCCGCCAGCCACTGCATGAATGCCTGAACCCGGCGTGGCACGTGCCGTTGCCGGGCATACAGCAGTGACACCGGCATCGCCGGGGCCTGCCAGCTTTCCAGCAGTGAAACCAGCTCGCCTCGCTGCAGGTGCTCGGCCACACCCACCGCCGGTACCTGGATCAACCCCAGCCCGGCCAGGCAGGCCGCCGAGTAGGCCTCGGCGTTGTTGACCGTGACCACACCCGCCATGGCCTGAGAGTGCAGCTCACCTCCTTGCAGGTATTCGAACCCGGCGCTGCGCGCACCCAGGGTACGCACGTAGTGCACCAGCTGGTGCCCGGCCAATGCCTGCGGCGTCTGCGGCACGCCGTAGCGGGCCAGGTAGGCGGGGCTGGCACAGTTGCGCATGCTCAGTTGCCCGACGGGTCGCGCTACTACATCCAGGTCCTGCAGGGCACCAATGCGCATCACGCAGTCAAACCCTTCACGCAGCAGATCGACCTGGCGGTCGGTGCAACTGAGCTCTACTTCCAGCTGTGGGAAACGCTGCAGAAACTGCGGCAACGCCGGGATGATGACCCGCCGGGCCATCATGGTCGGCAGGTCGATACGCAGGCGACCGGCCAGTTCGGCATCGTCGGCGCTGAACAGGCTCTCGATCTCGTCCATGCCGGACAGCAGGTCCTTGCTACGCTCGTAAAGCAAGGCGCCATCCTGGGTCGCCTGGACCCGGCGGGTAGTCCGGTTGAACAACTGCGTGCCCAGCAGGCGCTCCAGCGCCTTTACCTGCTCTGACACGGTCGACCGTGGCAGCCCCAGGCTCTCGGCAGCCAGGGTAAAACTGCTGACTTCACTGACCCGCACGAAGGTGCGCAACAACTCCAATTTGTTCACTCAGGCCTCGACTGTCCGGTTTTAGCGAACAGTATTTCCATTTTTGCAGGATTTAACAGCCTCGGAACGACCAATAACCTGCCTTCATCAACCCACCCAGAGGTTTTCACCATGACCCGCAAAATTGCCCTGATCACTGGCGCCAGCCGCGGCCTCGGCCGTAATGCTGCCGAACACCTGGCCGCACGCGGTATTGATGTAGTCGGTACTTACCACAGCAAGGCGGACGAGGCCCAAGCCGTAGTCGCCCGACTGGAACAGGCCGGGGTCAAAGCGGCCATGCTGCAACTGGACGTCAGCGACAGCAGCAGTTTTGCCAGCTTCGCCGAGCGCCTGGGCACCACCCTGCAGCAGCACTTTGGCCGCGAACGTTTTGACTTTCTGGTGAACAATGCCGGGATCGGGCTGAACGTGCCGTATACAGAAACCAGCGAGGCGCAGTTCGACCAGTTGCTGAACATCCAGCTGAAAGGGCCGTTTTTCCTCACCCAGCGCCTGCTGCCGCTGTTGGTCGACAATGGCCGCATCGTCAACATTTCCACCGGCCTGGCGCGCTTTGCGCTGCCGGGGTATGCCGCCTATGCCGCGATGAAGGGTGCCATGGAGGTGCTCACCCGCTACCAGGCCAAGGAACTGGGCGCGCGTGGCATTCGCGTGAACATTCTGGCGCCAGGGGCGATCGAGACCGACTTTGGGGGCGGTGTGGTGCGGGATAACCAGCAGGTGAATGAGTACATTGCCGGCAACACGGCGCTGGGGCGAGTGGGCTTGCCGGATGATATCGGGGCGGCGATTGCGCTGTTGCTGGAAGACGGCAATGGCTGGATCACCGGGCAGCGGCTGGAGGTTTCTGGCGGGATGTTCCTCTAGATCCAAGATTTTGGGGCCACGTTGTGGCCCCGGCATCACTGCTCATGCACCTGCACGCTGGCGGTCATCCCGGCGCTCAGGGTCACTCCTTCCGGCACCTGATCCAGACGAATCCTCACCGGTATGCGCTGGGCCAGCCGCACCCAGTTGAAGGTCGGCTCCACCTCCGGCAGCAACTGGCTGTCCGGGTTGCTGTTGCGGTCGGTGATGCCGCGGCTGATGCTCTCCACATGCCCTTGCATCGGCTCACCCGCGCCCATCAACCAGACTTTCACCGTGTCCCCGACGCGAATACTCGGCAGCTTGGTTTCCTCGAAGTAGGCCTGGATATAGAAGGTTGAATCATCCACCAGGGCCATTACCGATTGCCCGGTGTTCACATAGTTGCCCTCGGCCAGACGCAAGTTGGTGATATGCCCGCTGCGCGGTGCCCGCACTTCACTGCGCGCGAGGTTGATCTTGGCAACCTGCAACTGCGCTTCGGCCTCATGCAGTTCGCCGCGCGCGATGGCGGCATTGATCTGGGCGTTTTCACGCAACTCGGCACTGATCGCCTCTGGCCCCAGGGCAGTACGCCGGGCTGCTTCGCGCTCGCGCAAGCGCAGTTGCTGGGCGCGGGTATCAGTCACCGCGCTGGCCTGGTCGAAGGCCGCCTGAAAGCGCTCGCGGTCGATGCTCATCAACAAGTCGCCAGCCTTGACCTGCTGGTTATCACGGGCCTTGAGCTCACGCACCCAGCCGGACACGTCCGGGGCGATCACCACCACATCGGCACGCACACGGGCGTCGCGGGTCCAGGGTGTAAGCATGTAGTACTGCCACAGCTGGTAGCCGGCCAACACGGCCAGAGCCACCACACACAGCGTCACCAGGGTACGTACGGCCGCACGCATCGAAACACTCCTTTATAAGGCTCCCAGCAGCCTCACCACCAGGAACAACACACAAACGAACAGCGCTGTGTCGAACAACGCTTCATGCCAGATCCAGCGCCCTAACGGCGTCGCCTGTACCACCAGGCGCAACACGCCGGTGATCACCAGCGCCAGCAACACATAAAGCAGAAACGGGCTGAGCAGCACGCCGCCCACCTCCCATTCACGCAACCCCATGGGCGTCCTCCTGCCAGCGGCACCATTTGCTCCAGCTTTTCTGCAATTGCAGCACCGCACCTTCGGCCAGCCGCAGCGGGTCACTCGCAGGCAGTTGGCGCACGGCGGCAATGAATTGTTCACTGGCGGCGTCCAGGCGCTGCCCACGCCCGGCGGCCGGCCCTTTGGCCAGCACCGCCTCTACCTGCTGCAGGTACTCGCGCTCGGCCCGCCCCAAGGGGGCCTGGGCGACCGCCAGGCACATACGCAGGTGCACCAGTTCATCGCCGATATCCAGCCCATGCAGGCCGTCATCCCAGCGCTTGCGCTCGCTTTCGGGCAACTCGCCAGCATGCCGCGCCAGCTGCATCAGGCGGTCGGCCATGCGCCCGCCAAACCAGCTGTCGGCACCGCGCAGGTCGCGCCGGGTCAGGCGCACCAGGTCGCTCTGGGTGGCCGCACGCAGTCGCCTGCCCAGCCAGGCCGGGTGACGGAACACCAGTAAACGGAAAGCCATCACCGCCGCAGATACCCCTACCAGCATCGCCAGCGCACTGTTGAGCATGGTCGCCACGCCAAACTGCATGGCGTTGAGCGGGGACACCAGCACAATGAAATGCAGGCAGTAGGATGTGGCGGTGGCCCCGGTACGCGGGTGGGCCATGCCCAACGCGCCGAGAAACAGCGGCACGCCCATCGCCAGGCAAAGCATGGCGAAGCTGCTCCACTGCGGCAGCAGGATCTGCCCGACCAGAAACGCCGCCGGTATCGCCAGGAAGATCCCACGCAGAAAGCTCAAGCCGATCTGCGCACCGTTCTCGCGGCTGGCGAACAGGCTACAGACCACGCAGGTCAGCACCAGGCCACCCGGCGCCGAAGGCCATGCGGTCGCCAGCCAGAAGCCGCTCATCACCAGAAAGGCCAGTGCACTGCGTGAACCGAACAACAAAGCCAGGGACCAGTCGCGGTGCGCGGCCAAGCCCTGGGACACGTCCTTGGGCGCCCTGCCCGCCTCCACATCCTCCAGCGCCAGGCTGGCGGCCATGGCGTAATCCAGCAGCAAGGTCATGCGCGCCAGGCAGAAGTGCTCCGCCGAACTGATCTGCTCATCATGGGCGGCATCCCAGATGCGTTGGCGCAGCAGCAACAGGCTGGGCTGGTCGGGTTTGGCCAGTAGCGCACGAACCTCTTCCAGCCAGTGTGCGAGGTGCGCGGCCTCCTGCTCATCGAGTTGTCGCCACTGCCGGCGTACTGAGCGCGAGATGCGCAAAAGCACCATCAGCTTCTGGCTCAGGCCACGAATGGCGCGGGCTCGCTGGCGGCCGCGGTTGCCCTCGAACCAGGCATGCTCACGCTGGCTGTCGATGGCAACGATACGCCCAAGGCTGTCCAGCAAGCCTTTGCGCGCCTCGTCTGCGCCGCCCAGCATGGCACTGGCCGCCTGCAGGCCGTTGTGCCAGGCCTGCCGGGCCTGCCCGCCCAATTGCTGCTCCACCCGCATTGGCCAGAGCAAGGCGCTGCTGGCGGTGGCGCACACAATGCCCAGACAGATCTCGGTACAGCGCGCCACGGCCTGGTCGAACACTTGCAGCGGGTGGTCGATGGCTGGCAAGGCAATGATCGCGGCGGTGTAGCCCGCCAGTACAAAAGCGTAGGCCCAGGCGCTGCGCAGTTGGGTCGAGGCTGCGGTGCACAGCGCCAGCCACAGCGCCAAGGTAATCAGGAACAGGCCAGGGGTCTGGGCGAACAGGCCGATGAACAGCACCGACATCACTGTGCCGACCAAGGTACCCGCCAGCCGCGCCAGGCCTTTTTGCACCACCATCCCTGACAGTGGCTGGGCAACGATGAACGCGGTCATCAGTGCCCAGGACGGTTGCTCCAGGCCCCAGCGCATCGCCAGCCACAGCGCCAGTCCGCCACCGAGCAAGGTCTTGAAAGCGAACTTGAGGGCGAGGCTGCTGGGGGCAAACAGGGCCTGAAGAGTGATGGGCACGAGGCGGACCTTGCGGGGATGGTCTTGGTAAAACGATAGACAATGGTGGGCAGGATAAGGTAGAAATGAATAATTAGCTAGCTAATCATCTTTTCATGTGCTGGCCTCTTCGCGGGCTCGCCCGCTCCCACAGGTACTGCACAGGCCTCAAGCACCGAGTACAGACAAACACAAACGCCAGGCAAAAAAAATGGGCGACCGAAGTCGCCCTAAATGCCTTGCGTGCTCGTGTACCTGAAAGGTCAGCGCGGCTTGCGCTTGTTCGAGTCCTTCCAGATGAATATGCCCAGACCGGCAAAGAAAGCGACCATCAACCCGACCGTTACCACACCGGCGATAACCACGTTGTCGAAGAACATGTCGGCCTCCCCATTCGTTTGCCGTTGTCCGATGGGTGCACGTTAACCAATGTGGGGATGGAGAAAATTGATCGGGGTCAATGGTGCCCGGGGCCGGGCACGCGAGGCGGGTGCAGGGTTGACCTGCGTCAAGTTTCAGCGCTTCTTCGGTTTGCCCTTGGGCTTCTTTTTCTTGCTGGTGCTCAATGGAAGGGCCTGCTCGAACGCGTTGCGCATATCGTTCAGGCGCTTTTCCTTGAGGTCGTGAACACGCTTGGCGCGTTCGGCATCGAAATCGATGAGGTTGTCTTGGCTCATGGGCGGGCTCGACGATCAACTGAGGCTTGCATGATGAAGCCAGGCGCAGGCGCTGACCAGCCCCGCGTCAGACTTCGATGTCCACCAGCAGCCCCTGGCGTACGTGCTCGTCCATAAGCGGCGCCACCGGCACGGTGTTGTCGGCGTTGACCTCGTCACCTGGCACCGCACTGTAGCGGCCCTGGTTGCCCTGCTTGCGACGTTGCTGCTGGCGTCGCTGCTCATCGCGCAGCAACAGCGCCTGCTCCTGCGGGTCGCGCTGCTGCTTGAGGTCGATGGCACTTTCGCCGGACGCAGGCTGTGTCGGCACCACCGGCTTGATGTCGGGGGTTGGCTTGACCGGGTCCTGTTGCGAAGTCACCGGGGCGGCGCTGAGCGGTATGATGGGCGGCAGCATGGGCGTTCTCCTATGCCCCCTGTATCGGCAGGCGCGGGTTTACCTTGATGTCATGGACAACAATTACTCGGTTTCTTCGTCAGGGTCGTCGTCGCTTGGCGGGCTGGCTTCGCTCCAGGGCCGCTTGTAAACCTGCTGCCAGACTGCATCCATATGATCGCGCAACACCTGCGGCGCGGTTTTGAGCGAGGCGCTATCATCACGATCGCCGCCGATCGGCTCTTCACCCGCCGGGCTGATCAGCGACTGACCAGTGATGGTGTAACTGGCCTGGCCTTCGCGCATTTCGATGGCGATGTCGTGCGGGTCGATGCCACCGCCACAGAAGGCATGGCTGGCCACCGTCACCTCGGCTACTCCGTCCTTGTTAAGGTCGCTGACATCACTGACGTCGTTGTAGAAGTCCACATCCAGGTCCAGCCCCGGGCAGGTGGTTTCCTGCTCGATCTGCCAGCGCGCCTTGAAGGCATCGCTTGCGCCAGTGCGCCCGTACAAGGTGGCCTTGAGTACCACCTTGTCCACCTCCTGCTCGCTTTCCGGATCGCTGGCCTGGCCATCGCTGCGGCTCAGTACCAACAGGCCTTCACCGTCGCGGTCACGAAAGTGCACGCTCTTGATCGGCGTCTGCACGCCCAGTACCTCAAGCTGCTCCGTCGGGATAGCAGACAAGGTCTCGAAGTTTTTCTGCTCGCAGGCGGCCAGCAGCAACAGGCTGCCCACGGCCATGGAGGCGCTGATCCAGCGGTGCTTGGCAGACATCTTGATCCGGGGCCCTCGTCAGCTGCACGGTACGAGGCGATGAAACGGCTAGACTGACTAACTTCCTGTTGTCGTTCGGCACCTTTCGGTGCGTTCGCACTTTGGTCTGACCGGCCGATCCGTTAACATAATCGGCTTTTTCATCGCGGGAGTTCAGGCAGTATGGCGCAGCAGTATCAACCGGGGCAACGCTGGATCAGCGACAGCGAAGCAGAGCTCGGCCTGGGTACCATCCTGGCGCAGGATGGCCGCCTGTTGACCGTGCTCTACCCGGCCACTGGCGAAACCCGCCAGTATTCCCTGCGCAACGCGCCGCTGACCCGCGTGCGCTTCTCGCCAGGTGACCAGATCACCCACTTCGAGGGCTGGAAGCTGACCGTGCGCGAGGTCGATGACATCGACGGGCTGATGGTCTACCACGGCCTGGACGGGCAGAACCAGCCGCGTACCCTGCCAGAAACCCAGCTGTCGAACTTCATCCAGTTCCGCCTGGCCAGTGACCGGTTGTTCGCCGGGCAGATCGACACGCTGTCGTGGTTCAGCCTGCGCTACAACACCCTGCAGCACAACAGCAAGCAGATGCAGTCGGCGCTGTGGGGCCTGGGCGGCTGCCGCGCGCAACCCATCGCCCACCAGTTGCACATCGCTCGCGAAGTCGCCGACCGCAGCGCCCCGCGGGTACTGCTGGCCGACGAAGTGGGCCTGGGTAAAACCATCGAGGCCGGCCTGGTGATCCACCGCCAGCTGCTGTCGGGCCGCGCCAGCCGCGTGCTGATCCTGGTGCCGGAAAACCTCCAGCACCAGTGGCTGGTGGAAATGCGCCGCCGCTTCAACCTGCAGGTCGCCCTGTTCGATGCCGAGCGCTTTATCGAAAGCGACGCCAGCAACCCGTTCGAGGATGCCCAGCTGGCGCTGGTTGCCCTGGAGTGGCTGGTCGACGACGAAAAGGCCCAGGACGCACTGTTTGCCGCTGGCTGGGACCTGATGGTCGTCGACGAGGCCCACCACCTGGTCTGGCACGAAGACCAGGTCAGCGCCGAATACGGCCTGGTCGAGCAACTGGCCCAAGTGATCCCGGGCGTGCTGCTGCTCACCGCCACCCCCGAGCAACTTGGCCAGGACAGCCACTTCGCCCGCCTGCGCCTGCTCGACCCCAACCGCTTCCACGACCTGGCAGCCTTCCGTGCCGAAAGCGAACACTATCGCCCGGTAGCCGAAGCCGTTCAGGAACTGCTTGAAGAAGGCCGCCTGTCGCCCAAGGCCCACGCCACCATCCAGGGCTTCCTGGGTGCCGAAGGCGAAGCCCTGCTGGCCGCGGTCAACGACGGCGACAGCCAGGCCAGCGCTCGCCTGATCCGCGAACTGCTGGACCGCCACGGCACCGGCCGCGTCCTGTTCCGTAACACCCGCGCGGCGATCCAGGGCTTCCCTGAGCGCCAGCTGCACCCTTACCCGTTGGCCACACCCGAGCAGTACCGCGACCTGCCAGCCGGCGAGCACGCCGAGCTGTACCCGGAAGTTGCCTTCCAGGCCCAGGGTGATGTGGCTGACGACGAGCGCTGGTGGCGTTTCGACCCTCGCGTCGACTGGCTGATCGACACCCTGAAGATGCTCAAGCGCACCAAGGTACTGGTGATCTGCGCCCACGCCGAAACCGCCATGGACCTGGAAGACGCCCTGCGTGTGCGCTCCGGCATTCCGGCCTCGGTGTTCCATGAAGGCATGAACATCCTTGAGCGCGACCGCGCCGCCGCCTACTTCGCCGATGAAGAGTTCGGTGCGCAAGTGCTGATCTGCTCCGAGATCGGCAGCGAAGGCCGTAACTTCCAGTTCGCCCACCACCTGGTGATGTTCGACCTGCCAGCGCACCCGGACCTGCTCGAACAGCGCATCGGCCGCCTGGACCGGATCGGCCAGAAGCACACCATCCAGTTGCACATCCCGTACCTGCAGGACAGCCCGCAAGAGCGCCTGTTCCAGTGGTACCACGAAGGCCTCAACGCCTTCCTCAATACCTGCCCTACCGGCAACGCCCTTCAGCACCGGTTCGGCCCGCGCCTGCTGCCGTTGCTTGAAGGTAGCGACAGCAAGGCCTGGGATACCCTGGTGGCTGACGCCCGCAGCGAGCGCGAACGCCTGGAAGCCGAACTGCACACTGGCCGTGACCGCCTGCTGGAGCTCAACTCCGGCGGTGCCGGCGAAGGCCAGGCGCTGGTCGAGGACATTCTCGAACAGGATGACCAGTTTGCCCTGCCGATCTACATGGAAACCCTGTTTGACGCCTTCGGCATCGACAGCGAAGACCATTCCGAGAACGCCCTGATCCTCAAGCCGAGCGAAAAGATGCTCGATGCCAGCTTCCCGCTGGGCGATGACGAAGGCGTGACCATCACCTACGACCGTGCCCAGGCGCTGTCGCGTGAGGACATGCAGTTCCTCACCTGGGAGCACCCGATGGTGCAGGGCGGCATGGACCTGGTGTTGTCCGGTTCGATGGGCAACACCGCGGTGGCGCTGATCAAGAACAAAGCGCTCAAGCCGGGCACCGTACTGCTTGAATTGCTGTTCGTCAGCGAAGTGGTAGCACCACGCAGCCTGCAACTGGGCCGCTACCTGCCGCCTGCGGCACTGCGCTGCCTGCTCGACGCCAACGGCAACGACCTGGCTTCCCGCGTGGCCTTCGAAACCCTCAACGAGCAGCTTGAAAGCGTGCCGCGCGCCAGCGCCAACAAGTTCGTCCAGGCCCAGCGAGATGTGCTGGCCAAGCGCATCAGCGGCGGTGAAGAGAAGATCATGCCGACTCACGTCGAGCGCGTCGCCGAAGCCCAGCGCCGCCTGGCGGCTGAGGCCGACGAGGAACTGGCCCGCCTGGTGGCACTGCAAGCGGTGAACCCGAGCGTGCGCGACAGCGAAATCGACGCCCTGCGCAAGCAGCGTGAAGATGGCCTGGCGATGCTGGACAAGGCTGCCTTGCGCCTGGAGGCCATTCGCGTACTGGTGGCTGGCTAAGCAATCAGGAACCGCTCCCCTTGTGGGAGCGGGCGTGTCAAGGCGTCGAACCGCCGCAAACACCGGCGAAGCCGGTGTCATCCACCGCGTTGGATTCTTCGCGGGCACGCCCGCTCCCACAGGGATCGCACAACGGCCCAAATCCATATTCCTGACTGCGATTAGGTTGATAACCAAATCGTAGAAATCAATGTGCCATTATTCAGGAAGGCTTAAACACCTCTTCCTATACTGCCTCTGGACAGTCTGCACAGGGTTGTAGCGCAGACGAGTGAAAACTCGATCATGGGGCACTCAATGGAATGGCTGGGGCTGCAACTGTTCGCCGATGTTCCGGCAACCGGGCGCATCGTTATCGATTGCCGCCATGAACCGTTTCTGGTTCTACTCGCCTACTTCGTTGCCTGCGCGGCTTGCTTCGCGACCCTGGACATGGCCGAGCGCCACGCCCAAAGCGAAGACCCCACGGCCCACCGACAATGGCACATGCTTGGCGCCTGCTGCCTGGCCGGTGGCATCTGGGCCATGCACTTCATCAGCATGCTGGCCTTCCAGGCCCCGGTGGAGGTGCACTACGACGTTTCCCTGACCATTATTTCGCTGCTCATAGCCTTGGCCGTCGGCTGGGCGACCATGCACAGTCTCGACCGCCGCCACATGCGCGCGCATCATTACCTGCTAAGCGCACTACTGATCGGCCTGGGCATTATCCTCATGCACTTTGTCGGCATGGCCGCGATGGAAACCGGCGCCCATCAGTATTACCAGACTGGCCTGCTGCTGGCCTCTGCCGCCATCGCCCTGCTCACCAGCCTGGCTGCGTTGTGCCTGGCCCGGTACTTGCGCCATGGCAGCGGCACCCTGCAACAGGCCATGAAGTACGGCGCCAGCCTGCTGATCGCCGGGGGTATCGTCGCCACCCATTTCACCGCCATGACGGCCATGACCCTGGTGATCCCGGCCGATACGGCACTGCGCCTGCCCTCTGGCGATAACAGCCTGCAACTGGGGCTGGGCATCGGTTTCATTACCCTGTTGATCAGTGGCGCCAGTATCAGCGCCGCACTGGCCGACAAGAAACTGCAAAGCAAGGAACACGACCTGCGCCGGGTCAGCGTACTGCTCAGCCAACTGGACCAGGCCCGCGCCTCACTGCAGCAGGCGGCGCACTACGATGCCCTGACCAACCTGATCAACCGCCGTGGTTTCAATCAGGTGTTCGCCGAGCGCCTGGCCGACCACCAGGCCACTGAAAACCGCCTGGCGGTGATGTTCCTCGACATCGACCATTTCAAGCGCATCAACGACAGCCTTGGCCACGACGCTGGCGACGAACTGCTCAAAGTGATCGCCAATCACATCAAGGCCGCCACCCGCCATCAGGACCTGGTCGCACGCCTGGGCGGCGACGAGTTCTGCGTGGTCACCAGCCTCGGCAACTGTGACGAAGCCCGCCACCTGGCACAGCGCATCATGCAACGGATGAAAGAGCCCATCGACCTGGGTGGTCGGCGCATGGTCATGACCACCAGCATTGGCGTGAGCATCTTCCCCGACGACGGCACCAACGCCGAAGAATTGCTCAAGCATGCAGACCTGGCCCTTTACCAGTCCAAGGACAGTGGACGTAACAGCCTGCACTTTTTCAACGAAAACCTGAAAACCCGGGCCTCCCTCGCCTTGCAACTGGAAGAAGAACTGCGCCTGGCCCTGCTCGAAGAGCGTGGCTTGTGCGTGCATTACCAGCCCATCTTCGACATGCGCAGCGGGCAGGTCGCCAAGCTTGAAGCCCTGGTGCGCTGGCATCACCCGCAGCACGGCCTGCTGGGGCCCGACCGCTTCATCGGCATTGCTGAAGCCAACGGCCTGATCATCGACCTTGATCTGTGGGTGATGCGCCACGCCTGTGCCGACCTGAAACATCTGCAGCGCCACGGTTATGGCGACATCAAGGTGACGGTCAATTGCTCGGCAGTAACCCTTAGCCACGACGAACTGCCCATTGAGGTGGAGAAGGCGCTAGTTCACACCGGCCTCGCGCCCCGGTACCTGGAGCTGGAGGTGACCGAAAACGCCCTGATGGGTGATATCCAGCGTACCGTCAACCTGCTCAAGCGCGTTCGTGCGCTGGGCGTGGCGTTGTCGATCGACGACTTCGGCACTGGCTACTCTTCACTGGCCTACCTCAAGCGCCTGCCGCTGGACGTACTGAAGATCGACCGCACCTTTCTGCAGGACGTGCCGGGCAGTCAGAAAGACCGCGAGATCGTCCAGGCGATCATCGTCATGGCGCACACCCTGCACCTACAGGTAGTCAGCGAAGGCGTGGAAACCGTCGAACAGCAGGCATTCCTTGAAACCCATGGCTGTGACTACCTGCAGGGGTACCTGCTGGGGCGCCCGGTACCGCTGGCCGACCTGCGGCCGCTACTGGAGCGGCTGCAGAGCCAAAGCGATGTACTCAGACCTTGTTGCGGTACAGTTCTACAAGGGTCGCCGGATCTTTTTGCAGGTAACCCTGGCTACCGTGCAGGCGCATCAGCTGCGCGGCGAGGCCACTGAGCGGTGTCGCCGAACCTTGCTCGCGGGAAAACCTGACCGCGCCATCGAGGTCCTTGAGCAGCGTACGCACGTGCCACTTGATCGGCTCGAAACGGCTTTCAGCCATTTGTGGCGCAAGGATCTGCAGCGGCCTGGAATCGGCAAAACCACCGGCCAGCGCTTCGGCGATCAGCGTTGCGTCCACGCCGGACTGTTCGGCCAGCGCCACCACTTCGGCGATCACCAGGGCATTGCACGCCACGATCATCTGGTTGCAGGCCTTTGTCACCTGCCCCGCGCCCACTGCCCCCATGTGTGTCACGCGCTGGCCCAGCACCCGCAGCACTGGACGTGCGCGTTCCAGGTCGGCCGCTTCACCGCCCACCATGATCGCCAGGGTTCCGGCCTCGGCACCTGGCGTGCCGCCGGACACTGGGGCATCGAGCCAGGCCATGCCGCACAGCACCGCAAGCTCGGCGGCCATTTCACGGGTGGCGGTGGGTTCCAGGCTGGAGAAATCGATCAGCAACTGGCCACTGCGCCCACCTTGGGCAATGCCTTTCTCGCCAAACACCACCTCACGCACCACAGCCGTGTCGGCCAGGCACAGCAGGACCATGTCGCTGCTCTGGCTCAGTTCGGCGGGGCTGTTGGCAAGGCGCGCGCCGGCTGCGACCAGCGCGGCGCACTTGTCCGGGCTGCGGTTCCACACGGTCAGCGGGTACCCCGCAGCCAACAGGCGTCGGCACATGGGCAGGCCCATCAGGCCGATCCCGGCGAATCCAAGCGAAGGTAGTGCAGTGCTCATTGATGACTCCTGACTATTCGAATTGTTTTCCAGGCTGGCAAGAACGGTGAATACATTACGCATCCCGTAAACTGTTACCGCCACGCCGAATTGTTACTTACCTCTACCCGCCTTGAACGCCTTCAAGCACCAAAACGGGGCTGCTGTGCATTTTTGCGCACCAAAAACGATCACACCTGAGCCGCAGGCTTCACCTGAATAACGATGAACGGCGAAACCACCACCGCCCAGATCTCTGGATCGCGGCTTTGCAGGTCCAGTGCCTGCTCGGCCGACACCGGCCCAACAGTGCCATCACTACGCCACTTGGCGAAGATCTCGCCGCGATTCTCGGCCATCGCCTCGGCAACGGTGATCAGGTCCAGGCTGGGGTCGACCCAAATCAGGTCACCCTTGGCCCAGAAACGCTCCAGCGCTTTCCACTCGATGATTGCCGTCTCGCCAAGCAATTTGGCATAGAGGGTGCTTGTTTGATCAGTCATGGGTGGTATCCGCAAAAATCGGCCAATAAAAAAGGCCGGCATTTTTGCAGAAAAACCCGGTTTCAAATATGTAATTTGGTCGATTGACCCCGAACTTGTGGGGCGGGGTCGCAGATACAGGCAATTTGATGGCGCCTTTTTGTATCTTTCTGTCGAACAAGCGACAACCCAGGAAACAGGCACTTTTTGACCGCTTTTCAAGCGCTCGAACAGCGCTCTACACTGTACCGGTACAGTTCCGGGACATGTTCCGGGGGAAGGTGGGCTTGCGCGTTGGCATGGCCACGCCGCAAATCCCGCCCGGTCTGTAGCCCTGGCCGCCAGGACTATAAGAATTACAACAGAATGAGTGGAGCACTATGATCAAGATTTCCAAGCTGTTCGCCGCAATGGTACTGGCCGGGGTAGCCAGCCATTCGTTTGCCGCCGATACCATCAAGATCGGCATCGCCGGTCCGAAGACGGGTCCTGTGACCCAGTACGGCGACATGCAGTTCATCGGCGCCAAGCAAGCCATCAAGGATATCAACGCCGCGGGCGGCGTCGATGGCAAGATGCTCGAAGCCAAGGAATACGACGACGCGTGCGACCCTAAACAGGCCGTGGCAGTCGCCAACAAAGTGGTCAACGACGGCGTCAAGTTCGTCATCGGCCACCTGTGCTCCAGCTCCACCCAGCCTGCGTCCGACATCTACGAAGACGAAGGCGTGATCATGATCACCCCGGCCGCCACCTCGCCGGAAATCACCGCCCGTGGCTACAAGCTGATCTTCCGCACTATCGGCCTGGACAGCGCCCAGGGCCCGGCCGCCGGCAACTACATCGCCGACCACGTCAAACCGAAGGTGGTTGCCGTGCTGCATGACAAGCAGCAATACGGTGAAGGCATCGCCACCGCAGTCAAGCAAACCCTCGAGAAGAAAGGCACCAAGGTTGCCGTGTTTGAAGGCCTGAACGCTGGCGACAAAGACTTCTCCTCGATCATCCAGAAGCTCAAGCAGAACAACGTCGACTTCGTCTACTACGGCGGCTACCACCCGGAGCTGGGCCTGATCCTGCGCCAGGCACAGGAAAAGGGCCTCAAAGCCAAGTTCATGGGCCCAGAGGGCGTGGGTAACGACTCGATCTCGCAGATCGCCCAGGGCGCTTCTGAAGGCCTGCTGGTTACCCTGCCGAAGTCGTTCGATGCCGACCCGGCGAACAAGAAGATCGCTGACGCCATCAAGGCTGACGGCAAGGATCCAAGTGGCCCGTTCGTGTTCCCTGCCTACTCGGCTGTCGAACTGATCGCCCAGGGCATCAAGGCCGCCAAGTCCGAAGACACTGCCAAGGTGGCCGAAGCCATCCATGACGGTACTTTCAAGACGCCGACCGGCGACCTGTCCTACGACGCCAAAGGCGACCTGAAAGACTTCAAGTTCGTTGTCTACGAATGGCACTTCGGCAAGCCGAAGACCGAAGTCTCCCCTCAGTAACTGCGTGACTAAATAGCTGACCGTAAAAAGCCCACTGTGCGAGCAGTGGGCTTTGTTTTACGAGGTTCATGGGCCAGATCCCCGCGATCCGGGGGCAGGCCCACCTGAAAATCTTAAAACCGTCACCCGCGGTTTCCTGGCCTTACCCCCGCCAGCGAAATGCAAATCAGGTTTTTAGGAGCGCTGTAATGCCTGAGATCTACCATTTCTTCCAACAACTGGTTAATGGATTGACCATCGGCAGCACCTATGCCTTGATCGCCATCGGTTACACGATGGTGTACGGCATCATTGGCATGATCAACTTCGCCCACGGCGAGGTGTACATGATCGGTTCCTATGTGGCCTTCATCGCCCTGGCGGGCCTGGCCATGATGGGTATCCATTCGCTGCCGATCCTGATGACCGTTGCCTTCGTCGCGACGATATTCGTCACCAGTGCCTATGGCTACAGCATCGAACGGGTTGCCTACCGCCCCTTGCGTAACAGCAATCGCCTGATCCCGCTGATTTCCGCCATCGGCATGTCGATTTTCCTGCAGAACACGGTTTTGCTGTCGCAAGACTCCAAGGATAAATCCATCCCCAACCTGATCCCCGGCAGCTTCTCGTTCGGGCCGGGCGGTGCTGAAGAAGTCCTGATCAGCTACATGCAGATCCTGGTGTTCGTGGTCACCCTGGTAGCCATGACCCTGCTCACCCTGTTCATCTCCCGTTCCCGCCTGGGCCGCGCCTGCCGCGCCTGCGCCGAGGACATCAAGATGGCCAACCTGCTGGGCATCAACACCAACAACATCATCGCCCTCACCTTCGTCATCGGTGCCGCCCTGGCAGCCGTGGCGGCCGTGCTGCTGAGCATGCAGTACGGGGTGATCAACCCTAACGCCGGTTTCCTGGTGGGCCTGAAGGCCTTTACCGCGGCGGTGCTGGGTGGCATCGGCAGCATCCCGGGCGCCATGCTCGGCGGGCTGGTGCTGGGCGTGGCCGAAGCCTTTGGCGCCGACATCTTCGGCGACCAGTACAAGGACGTTGTGGCATTCGGCCTGTTGGTTCTTGTCTTGCTGTTCCGGCCGACCGGCATTCTGGGCCGCCCGGAGGTTGAAAAAGTATGAACAAAAATCTCAAACAGGCGTTCTTCAGCGCCTTGCTGGTCTGGGCCGTGGCCTTTCCGGTACTGGGCCTGAAACTGAGCATCGACGGCATCAGCCTGGTCGTGCACAGCCAGGGTTCGTTCACCATCAGCATCATTGCCGTGTGCTCGGTACTGATGTTCCTGCGTGTGCTGTTCGACAAGCAGTGGAGTTCGGTAATGGGCCGCCGTTCGGATCGCAAGCTGATCCCACCGGCCGTCAGCAACTACCTGACCCTGCCCAAGACCCAGCGCTATGTGATCATTGGTCTGATCGTTGCGGCACTGGTGTGGCCGTTCTTCGGCTCGCGCGGTGCGGTCGACATTGCCACGCTGATCCTGATCTACGTGTTGCTGGGCCTGGGCCTGAACATCGTGGTCGGCCTGGCGGGCCTGCTCGACCTCGGTTACGTGGGCTTCTACGCCGTCGGTGCCTACAGCTAC
Source organism: Candidatus Pseudomonas phytovorans (assembly GCA_029202525.1). NCBI lineage: Bacteria > Pseudomonadati > Pseudomonadota > Gammaproteobacteria > Pseudomonadales > Pseudomonadaceae > Pseudomonas > Candidatus Pseudomonas phytovorans. The sequence continues at coordinate 1,848,866 of CP119325.1, read as the reverse complement.
GCCATGCTCTCGCACTACCTGGGCTGGAGCTTCTGGGTGTGCCTGCCGATCGCCGGCCTGATGGCCGCCACCTTCGGCTTCCTGCTTGGCTTCCCGGTGCTGCGCCTGCGCGGTGACTATCTGGCGATCGTGACCCTCGGCTTCGGCGAGATCATCCGCCTGTTCCTGCGCAACCTCACCGACTGGACCGGCGGCCCCAACGGCATCAGCAACATCCCCAAGCCGGAGTTCTTCGGCCTGACCTTCGAACGCCGTGCTGCCGAGGGTATGCAGACCTTCCACGAGTTCTTCGGGCTGGAATACAACTCGATCAACAAGGTCATCTTCCTTTACCTGGTGGCCCTGCTGCTGGCCCTGCTGGCGCTGTTCGTGATCAACCGCCTGCTGCGCATGCCGATCGGCCGTGCCTGGGAAGCCCTGCGTGAGGACGAGATCGCCTGCCGTGCGCTGGGCCTGAACCCGACCATCATCAAGCTTTCGGCCTTCACCCTCGGTGCCTGCTTCGCCGGTTTCGCCGGCAGCTTCTTCGCTGCCCGCCAAGGGCTGGTGACGCCGGAGTCGTTCACCTTCATCGAGTCGGCAATCATCCTCGCCATCGTCGTGCTCGGCGGCATGGGCTCACAACTGGGCGTGATCCTCGCGGCCATCGTGATGATCCTGCTACCGGAGCTGATGCGTGAGTTCAGCGAATACCGGATGCTGATGTTCGGTGCGCTGATGGTGTTGATGATGATCTGGCGTCCGCAAGGCCTGCTGCCTATGCAACGTCCCCACATGGAGCTGCATCGATGAGCCGTGAAATTCTGCAAGTCAGCGGCCTGAGCATGCGCTTCGGTGGCTTGTTGGCGGTCAACGGCGTGGCCCTGACCGTCAAGGAAAAACAAGTGGTGGCGCTGATCGGCCCGAACGGCGCCGGCAAAACCACCGTATTCAACTGCCTGACCGGCTTCTACAAGCCCAGCGGCGGCACCATCCTGCTCGATGGCCAGCCGATCCAGGGCCTGGCCGGCCACCAGATCGCCCGCAAGGGCGTGGTGCGGACTTTCCAGAACGTGCGCCTGTTCAAGGAAATGACTGCACTGGAAAACCTGCTGATTGCCCAGCACCGCCACCTGAACACCAACTTCTTCGCCGGCCTGTTCAAGACCCCGAGCTTCCGCCGCAGCGAGAAGGAGGCCATGGAACGCGCGCAGTATTGGCTGGAGAAGGTCAACCTGACCGAGTTCGCCAACCGTACCGCCGGCACCCTCGCCTACGGCCAGCAACGCCGGCTGGAAATCGCCCGCTGCATGATGACCCAGCCGCGCATCATCATGCTCGACGAACCGGCAGCGGGCCTGAACCCGAAAGAAACCGAAGACCTCAAGGCACTGATCGCCTACCTGCGTGAGTCGCACAACGTCACCGTGCTGCTGATCGAGCACGACATGAAGCTGGTGATGAGCATTTCCGACCATATCGTGGTGATCAACCAGGGCACCCCCCTGGCCCACGGCACGCCGGAAGAGATCCGCGACAACCCTGATGTGATCAAAGCCTACCTGGGGGAAGCGTAAATGCTGAAGTTCGAAAACGTTTCCACCTTCTACGGCAAGATCCAGGCGTTGCACAGCGTCAACGTGGAGATCAACCAGGGCGAGATCGTCACCCTGATCGGCGCCAACGGTGCCGGCAAGTCGACCTTGCTGATGACCCTCTGCGGCTCGCCGCAGGCGCATAGTGGCAGCATCAAGTACCTGGGTGAAGAACTGGTCGGCCAGCCGTCCTCGCACATCATGCGCAAGAGCATCGCCGTGGTGCCGGAAGGCCGCCGCGTGTTCGCCCGCCTGACCGTCGAGGAAAACCTGGCCATGGGCGGTTTCTTCACCGACAAGGGCGATTACCAGGAGCAGCTGGACAAGGTGCTGCAGCTGTTCCCGCGCCTGAAGGAACGTTACATCCAGCGAGGCGGTACCATGTCCGGTGGCGAGCAGCAAATGCTTGCTATTGGCCGGGCGCTGATGAGCAAACCCAAGCTGCTGCTGCTCGACGAACCTTCGCTGGGCCTGGCGCCGATCATCATCCAGCAGATTTTCGACATCATCGAACAGTTGCGCCGCGATGGCGTGACAGTGTTCCTGGTGGAGCAGAACGCCAACCAGGCGCTGAAGGTCGCTGACCGGGCGTATGTGCTGGAGAACGGCCGGGTGGTGATGCAAGGGACGGGTGAAGCATTGTTGACTGACCCGAAGGTGCGCGACGCGTACCTGGGCGGTTGATCGGGAAAGGGCCTTCGGGCCCTTTTTCATGCCTGCTGAATGTGTATGACTTGTGATCCCCGCACACCCTGCGTAACGTGGCCAGCTTTCACGGCAAAGATCCCCCGGAGCCCGCCCCATGCGCCTCACCCACACCCTGCTGCTCACTGCCCTGCTGCCCCTGCTGCCCCTGTTCGCCGGCTGCCAGCTTATGGCTGAGGCCCCAAGCGACCCGAACATCGGCACCACGCGCATGCAGGGCGAACTGCGGGCCGCCGGTGGCCAGCTGCTGTTCAAGCCGTGCAGTGAAAACCGCACCTTCGTGATCAACGACGTCGGCGCAACCGGCATCTTGCAAGAAGCTGCCAACCTCGCCAAAGACGCCAATGACAAGCTGTTCGCCGACGTCCGTGGCCGCCTCACCGGTAGCAAGCAGGCCAACAACGACGGCCAGCTGGAAGTGCGCCGCCTGTACCGCCTGGAACCCTCCACGCGTGCCTGCGAAGACCCGAACTTCAAGCAGCTGACCCTGCGCGCCAACGGCCATGAACCCGAGTGGGACATCAAGGCCAGCGGCAAGGGCATGGTGCTCAATCGCGTGGGCCAGCAGCCCCTGCCCCTGCCATTTCTGGAAGAAGAAGTGCCCGGCGGCGGCCTGACCCTCACCAGCGAAGCCAACGGCCAGCACGTGGAACTGTGGGTTGCCCCGCAGCGCTGCGTAGACACCGCCACTGGCGCCATCCACCACCTGCGTGCCGAACTGCGGATCGACGGCAAAACCCTGCAGGGCTGCGGTTACTACGGCGGTGCACGCGACAACTGATCGCCGGGTGCTTTTATCCTGCCAGTCGGGGCGGCTAACAGCTTATACTTGGCGGTTTGTGTAACGCCGCCGGCCGCCCATGGCCGGGATACTGGACCCTGCCATGCTACGAATCACCGAACTCAAGCTGCCCCTGGACCATCCCGACGAAGCGCTGCGTGAAGCCATCGTCCAGCGCCTGGGCATCCGCGACGAGCAACTGCTCAGCTTTAACCTGTTCAAGCGCAGCTACGATGCACGCAAAAAGAACAGCGAGTTGCTGTTCATCTACACCATCGACCTCGAAGCCAGCAACGAAGCCGAGCTGCTCAGCAAGTTCGCCGACGATTACAACGTCGTCGTGGCACCGGACGTGACCTACAAGTACGTCGGCCATGCCCCGGCCGACGTGCAGGAACGCCCGATCGTGGTCGGCTTCGGCCCGTGCGGCATCTTCGCCGGCCTGTTGTTGGCGCAGATGGGCTTCAAGCCGATCATCCTTGAACGTGGCAAGGAAGTGCGCCAGCGCACCAAGGACACCTGGGGCCTGTGGCGCAAGAGCGTGCTCAACCCCGAGTCCAACGTGCAGTTCGGTGAAGGCGGCGCCGGCACGTTCTCCGACGGCAAGCTGTACAGCCAGATCAAGGACCCGCAGCATCACGGCCGTAAAGTGCTGGAAGAGTTCGTCAAGGCCGGTGCGCCGGACGAGATCCTGTACATCAACAAACCGCACATCGGCACCTTCCGCCTCACCGGCATGGTCGAGCAGATGCGCCAGGACATGATTGCCCTGGGTGCCGAGGTGCGCTTCCAGGAAAAGGTCACCGACCTGCTGGTCGAGGACGGGCAGCTGACCGGCGTGGTGCTGGAGAGTGGCGAACAGCTGCACTCGCGCCATGTGGTTCTGGCCCTTGGCCACAGTGCCCGCGATACCTTCCGTATGCTGCACGCCAAGGGCGTGTACATGGAAGCCAAGCCGTTCTCGGTGGGCTTCCGTATCGAGCACCCGCAGACGCTGATCGACAAGGCGCGCCTGGGCAAGTACGCCGGCCACCCGAAACTCGGCGCCGCCGACTACAAGCTGGTGTACCACGCCAAGAACGGCCGGTCGGTGTACAGCTTCTGCATGTGCCCGGGTGGCACCGTGGTCGCCGCCACCAGCGAACCGGGCCGGGTGGTCACCAACGGCATGAGCCAGTACTCGCGTAACGAGCGCAACGCCAACTCCGGCATCGTCGTCGGCATCGACCCCGAGCGCGACTACCCGGGCGGCCCGCTGGCCGGCATCGAACTGCAGGAGCGCCTGGAAGCGCATGCCTACGTGATGGGCGGCAGCAACTACCAGGCCCCGGCGCAGCTGGTGGGTGACTTTGTCGCCGGCCGGCCGTCGACCGCGCTGGGCAGTGTCGAGCCGTCCTACAAACCAGGCGTAACCCTGGGTGATCTGGCGCCGAGCCTGCCGGACTTCGCCATCGAAGCAATCCGTGAGGCACTGCCGGCATTCGACCGGCAGATCAAAGGCTACAACCTGCATGATGCCGTGTTGACCGGGATCGAGACGCGGACCTCGTCGCCACTGCGCATTACCCGGGGTGAGGATTACCAGAGCTTGAACGTGAAGGGACTGTTCCCCGCAGGTGAAGGCGCGGGGTATGCCGGCGGGATCTTGTCGGCAGGTGTCGATGGGATTCGTATTGCCGAAGCCGTGGCACGGGATATGCTCGGCCTCTGATCCGTTATTGCCTGCCAGGGCCTCTTCGCGGGTAAACCCGCTCCCACAGGTATTGCACAGCTTTCAGATTCTGTGCAGTACCTGTGGGAGCGGGTTTACCCGCGAAGAGGCCCTGGCAGGAATCAGAATTATCCGACCCACACATCAGACTTTCCCTCCCCCCTTCCTCTCCCTTCTGCATCTAGGCTTCACACAGCCCAGCCGGCAACACCATATAACAAAAACGAATATAGTTTTTGTTTTAAAGCATATCGCCACAGGCTAGGGTGTACGCCCGTACCATTCGTAAACTGCTCATGGAGAGCCTAAAGCCCGTGCGTAGCCTGTTCACCCGTTTCTTCCAGCTTGAAGCCGCCAGCGGCCTGCTGCTGATCGCCGCCGCCGTTCTGGCACTGGTCATCAACAACTCGCCACTGTCCTACCTGTACAGCGGACTGCTCGATGTCCCCGTCGCCGTGCAAGTAGGCGCGCTGAACATCGCCAAACCCTTGCTGCTGTGGATCAACGACGGCCTCATGGCCCTGTTTTTCCTGCTAATCGGCCTGGAGGTCAAGCGTGAGGTGGTCGACGGCCACCTTTCAAAGCCGTCCCAGGTAATCCTGCCTGCCACTGCTGCCGTGGGCGGCATGGTGGTGCCGGCATTGATCTACTGGTTCATCAACCGAGACAACCCGGCAGCCGTTGCCGGCTGGGCGATCCCCACCGCCACCGACATCGCCTTTGCCCTCGGCGTACTGGCCCTGCTGGGCAAGCGCGTGCCGGTGTCGCTGAAGCTGTTCCTGATGACCTTGGCCATCATCGACGACCTGGGTGCGATCATTGTCATCGCCCTGTTTTACTCCGGTACCCTGTCGAGCGTGTCGCTGCTATTGGCCGCAGCCTGCCTGGTGGTGCTGATCGCGATGAACCGGCTTGGCGTTGTCAAGCTTGGGCCGTACATGATCGTGGGCCTGATCCTGTGGGTCTGCGTACTCAAGAGCGGCGTGCATGCCACCCTGGCGGGTGTCGCCCTGGCCTTGTGCATTCCGCTGCGTACGCGTAACGCCGAGACTTCGCCACTGCTGGCCCTTGAGCATGCCCTGCACCCTTGGGTCGCCTACGCCATTTTGCCACTGTTTGCCTTCGCCAACGCTGGCGTCTCGCTGGCAGGCATGACCGTAGAAAGCTTCACCCACCCGGTGCCGATGGGCATCGCGGTTGGCCTGCTGCTGGGCAAGACGGTGGGCGTTTTCGGCCTGACCTGGCTGGCGATCAAACTGCGCCTGGCTGCATTGCCTGAGGGTGCTGGCTGGGGGCAAATACTGGGGGTGGCGATACTCTGCGGCATTGGCTTCACCATGAGCCTGTTCGTTGGCTCACTTGCCTTCGCGCCGGGTAGCAGTGATTACGCCGGCATGGACCGCATAGGTATTCTCACCGGCTCGTTCTTCGCCGCAGTGATCGGCTACATCGTCACCGCCATGGCCAGCCGCAAAACCCGTGTTGGTTGACTTGGCTGAAGCATGAAAAAACCCCGACTGGCAGCAGCCATGTCGGGGTTTTTTCTTACTGCGCTTCGGTCAGTGCGAAACGCGGCTGGTACCGTCAACCGTCATGATGCGCACGCGATCGCCCACACGGAAGATTTCATTCTCCTGCACGGCCTGAACATAGGCACGCATGCTGCCGTCGTCCTCACGCACGGTGACTTCGACGCCTTGGGTACGGGTCAGGCCTTCTTCTGCTGCGGAACCTGCCAGACCACCAGCCACGGCGCCGATCACGGCGGCAACGATACTGCCGCGGCCACCGCCGACGGCGCTGCCGGCCACACCACCGACGATGGCGCCAGCGCCGCCGCCGATCGGGGTCTTGGTACCTTCGATCTTGACCGGGCGCAGGGATTCGATGGTGCCCATGCGCACGGTCTGCACGCGGCGGGCTTCGTCACGGGAGTAGCTGTCACCGGTCAGGCTTGAGGCACAGCCCCCCAGCAGCAGCGACATGGTGGTAAAGGTCGCCACCAGCAAAGCGGATTTACGCATGGGTAAAGTCTCCATAAGTCAGGTGCTCATTAGACGCTGCACGTTGACGGCTGTCACGGTACAAACGTAATAAAATTGTTTTCATTCAGCCGGGGTACAGCCGGTGCGGTTGTGCCATTGGCCATGCAATTGAGACCAAGGATAGCCATGGATTACTTCATCGTCGTGGTCACCACCGTTGCGGGGCTGTATTTCCACGGGTGGTTGTATGTGCGCATGCGCCGCTGGATGGACCGTGACCTGGCGTTGTCGCTGGCGGGGGCGGACCAGGGGAAGCGGGACTTTATGCTGAAAAGGCTGGAACAGGCGCGGGTGGAGAAGGTGAAGCGCAGGGAGCTGGCGGGGTGGTTGGAGCGGGAGGCGGCGGGGTATACGGATTAGCCTGGAGGAGTTTTTGGGGCCGCTTCACGGCCCCAAAAATCTCAGGGTGCCAACCGTTCCCGAAGCCATTGTCCATCGACAAAACGGTAGTTCAACCGGTCATGCAGGCGGCTCGTCCGCCCCTGCCAGAACTCAACGCGTTCGGGCAGCAGGCGGTAACCGCCCCAATGCTCCGGACAATGCGGCTGGGTGTCGGAGAAGCGGGCTTCGGTGGCCTTGACCAGACCCTCCAGCTCTTCACGCCCGGCAATCACCCGGCTCTGCGGCGAAGCCCAGGCCCCCAGGCGGCTGCCCAACGGGCGTACCTGGTAGTAGGCATCCGACTCCTGAGCCGACACCTTTTCCACCCGCCCTTCGATGCGGACCTGGCGCTCCAGCGCCGGCCAGAAGAACGTCATGGCGGCAAAGGGTTTGGCTTGCAGTTGCTGGCCCTTGGCGCTGTCGTAATTGGTGAAAAAGGTGAAGCCCTGCTCGTCGAGCCCCTTCAGCAGCAATACACGGCAATGCGGGCGGCCTTCACCATCAACAGTCGCCAGGGTCATGGCGTTGGCTTCCACCGGCGCCTGTTCGGTTTTCACCGCATCGGCAAACCACTGGTGAAACAAAGCGAACGGCTCCCCCGGCGCCTGGGCTTCTGCCAGGCCATCACGGGTGTAGTCGCGGCGCATATCGGCCAGGGATTGGGTCATTGCTGCGTTCCTTGACGATCAGTTGGTCTTCGCAGGGCTGTTGGCAGCTACTTTCTTGTCAGCGGTAGCTTTCTTGGCGGCTGGCTTGGCAGCTGCCTTGGCCGGCGCGGCTGTTTTCTTGGCCGCGGTCTTGGCAGGAGCCTTGGCCTTGGCAACTGGTTTTTTGGCCGCAGGCTTCTTCGCTGCTGGCTTGCTGTCGACAGCTTTGGCGGCAGGTGCCTTGGCATCCTGCACCGCAACCATCGAAGCAGGTGCAGCTGCCGGAGTGGCCTGCTGGTACTTGGCCAACAGCGCGACCATGGTGTTCTGCGGGGTCAGCAGCATTTCCACGCGGCGGTTCAGGGAACGGCCCTCAGCACTGTCGTTGGCCGCGCGTGGCATCACCGAGCCCATGCCCTTCAGAGTCAGGCGGTCACGCTGCAGGCCGCTGAGGCGGAAGATGGCCGACACCGAAGCGGCGCGCTCCAGGCTGAGTTTCTGGTTGGCAGCGGCAACACCGCTGCTGTCGGCATGGCCCAATACCAGCACGGCAGTCTTGGTGTCACCTTCGACGGTCTTGGCCACGCGGGTGATCGGGCCAAGGGTCATTGGCAGCAACATGTTCGGGCGATCAGGGTTGTACGAGCTGTCCACCGGCAGCGTTACCGCCAGCACATTGTCGCGGCGCTCCAGCTCCAGCTTGCTGTCCTTGATGGCTTCGCGCAGCTTGGGTTCGTACTTGTCCAGCCAGGCCTGGGTGGCCTTCTGGTCGATCTTCGGCACGACCGGCCCTTTGGCCTGCTTGTCATCACCGCCGAACGGCCACCACCAGCGGCTTGCGCTTTCGGATTTGGCATCGGCCTTGGCCACATTTTCAGTGACGGCTGCCTTCACTTCCTGCTCGGCGACCTTGTCCGAACCGAAAGGCCACCAGCTGGAGCCACCTTCCTTGGAGCCGTCCGGAGAATGACTGGCGCAGCCGGTAACGGCGGTCAGGCACAGGGCGAGTGCTAAGGTTTTATGTGAAGACATCAGCGATACACCATGAAATAGAAAGAGATTTTGCCAACACAACTAGCGCGTTGGCATTGAGGATAGTCAAAGGGGTGGGGCAATACCCGCATTACCCGATCAAAGGCAATCGGCAAGGACACGTACCAGTTTCTGGGCGCGTGGGTCCATGAGCACGTACGGGCCGAGGGTATTGACCACGAAACCGAAGGCCACATCGTGCTCCGGGTCGGCAAAGCCGACCGAGCCACCTGCACCTGGGTGGCCGAAGGCACGGGCGCCGAGGCCAAAGGTGGCATTGGCCACATCGGGCTGGTCGAGCATGCAGCCCAGGCCAAAGCGAGTCTGGGTAAGCAAGGTACGGTCCTGGCCGAGGCTGTGCTCGCGGGTCAGTTCGTCAAGCAGTTCGGATTCGAGCAGGCTGCCGTCCAGCAACCCGGCATAGAAACCCGCCAGGCTGCGGGCATTGCCATGGCCATTGGCTGCTGGCTGTTGCATGCGCCGCCATTCCGGCTTGTTGGTGCTGGTGAGGATCGCCGGCGGGTTGGTGAAGGCACGGGTCGACAGCGCCTCGGGCTCGCGCATGGTCACCTGCAGCAAGCGCTGCGCGGCAGCATCCCCGGGGTTGCCTTTGCCACGGGCGATGTGCGCCACGCGGTAGAACTCCTCCTCGGCCAGGCCAACATGGAAGTCCAACCCCAACGGCCGGGCGGTGCGTGCCACGATCGAGTCGCCAGGGCCTCGGCCATCGGCGCGGCGAATCAACTCGCCGATCAGCCAACCATAGGTGATGGCGGCATACCCGTGTTCGCTACCGGGGGTCCACCACGGTGTTTCAGCCGCCAGGGCATTGACCATGGCCTGCCAGTCATACAGGGCTTCAGCTGGCAGCAGCTCGCGGATGGCCGGCAGGCCGGCGCGGTGGCTGAGCAGCTGGCGCAAGGTGATCGACTGCTTACCGGCCTGGGCGAACTCAGGCCAGTAGTTGGCCACCGGGGCATCGAGGGCCAACTTGCCCTCACCCACCAGTTGCAGGGCGGTGACGGCAGTGAACGTTTTGGTACAGGAGAACAGGTTGGCAATGGTGTCGCTGTGCCAGGCCTGCTGGCCATCTTTGTCGGCACTGCCGGCCCACAAGTCGACGACGGTTTCGCCACCGACCTGAATGCACAGCGCAGCGCCACGCTCCTGGGGATCTTCGAACAGCGCGGCAAAGGCTTCGCGCACGGCTTCGAACTTCAGCTCATAGTGACCCTGGATCTGCACCCGCTGTACCCCGTACGACCATGTCCAAAAAAGGTGTGCATTGTTTCAGTAGTTGGGGGTTTTGCAAACTGGCTTGGGCCAAATGGTCGCGACGAACGGTAGCTTCGTGCTCAGGGTGCCGGTTTTTCCAGCTGGGTGCGTAACTGGCCCATCGCCTGCAAATTGCTCTTGCGCACGGCATCGACAAACCCCGTGTACGACACATCGGTAATCGCCACCAGGCCAAGGTGGCCGTTCTCGCCGTCAAGCAGGCGACCACTGGCTGGCTGGTCGAGGTACTGGAACCAGTGCGCGCCAACGATCATCGGCTGCGCCAGGGCCGCCTTGAGGAAGTTGCCATAGGCCGGGCCACGGTCTTCTTCTCGCGCCAACTCCAACGGCCCCGGCCAGAACGGCCCGCGATCGCGCGAACCAAACTGGAACTCGGACACCAGCACCGGTTTGTCCAGCTCGGCCAGCCGAGCGAAGTCGTAGCCGTCCTGCGGCTTGAGGGTATAGAAGTTGAAGCTGAGCACATCGCAGAACTCGGCACAGGCCTTGACCGCCTCTGGCGTGCTGACCGCATAGCGGCCACCGAGCAGCAGGTGATTGGGGGCATGCCACCTCAAGGAGTCGGCAATGGTCTTGAAGTAGGTCTCGGCGAACACCTGCTGGAAGTACTGGTAGTCGCGCTCGATTTCCGGGTGTTGCGGGTCAGGCAACGGCGCCTCGAAGCCCGGGTCTTCCATCAGCTCCCAGGCGGTCAGTTCGATGCCCCACGCCTTGGACAGCCCTTCCTGGTTACGGTACTTGTCGCGCAGCTGCTTGAGGAAGGCGCGCTTGGCCGGTACATCGGTGGTCAGGCGCAAGGTGCCGTAGGCCAGACCATACCGGGCCTTGGGGTCGCTGCCCGGGGCAGCCCAGGCCAGCTCGTTGTCGGCAAAGTAGCCGATCAGCCAAGGGTCGTCACGGTGATCACGGGCGGCGATGGCCACGGCGCGCTCGGTGGCCATGGCAAAACGCGGGTCGAACGGGTCGGGCATGCTGCCCCACCAGTCCATGCCGGTGCTGATGCTGGCGTAATCACCCACGATCGACAGCGGCAAGGTGTAGGGCATACGTTTGGCCTGGCCCAGGGCGGGTTCGCTCCAGTTACCAACCGTGTTGAAACCCCAGGCTTGCAGCCGGTCGAGCGCGTGCGCTTGCCAGCGGCTAGCGTCCAGTGCCAGTGGCGGGCAGTTGGCCGGCTGCCCTTGTGCGGCAGGCGGGCAGGGTTTGCCGTAGGTACGCTGCACATTGGCGGCATAGAAGTCGAACCAGCGCCCTTGCTTGAAGTTGCGCCCTTGCGACGAGGCATTGCCATCGTCGTTGTTGCCGTCGCCATAGAATGCGGCCAGTGCATCGCCCTCGCCCGGCAACGCCTTGAACATGCTTTCACGGCCGGCAACGTAAGTACGCCCACCGTCTGCAGCAACGGCATTCACCCCCAGGGAATAGAACGGGTGCCCCTCCGGCGTTACCAGGTACCAGCGGCCATCACGCTTTTCGGTGCGAAAGAAGCCCTTCGCCTCGAACGCAGGCCCGGCCAGCAGCCCGCCGTAACCGTCCAGTTGCTGTTTGTCACGCTCAGCCAGCCAGCCTTTGAGCTGTTGCTGTTCACGCGTATCGGCCGCCTTGAGCTGCTCGTCATTGGCGACCTTCTCGGGCCAGTTGCCGCGAGTGGACTGACCATAGGCATCGATCAGGTCCAGATACGCCGCCTTGTAGGCCTGGTCGTCATCCTGGATGCCCACCCGCTCGATCAGCAGGTTCTGCGCGACCTTGGGGTTGGGGATGCTCAGGCTGACCGAGGCCACCTGCTTGAGGTCTACCGCGCCGGCGCTGCTGGTCAGCAGCAAGCGCTGGCCGTCATGGTTCCACGGCATGGGCGGGCCGGCGCGCATGCCCTGGCTCAGCGGCGAGCTGGCCGTCAGCGGCACCATCACGGTTTGCGCGGGGCCGGCCGGCAGGTCGATCCGGCTGGTCAACGTGCGGCCATCGCTGCCCTGCACCGTGACATCCACCGTCAACGCCCAGTCCATGGCACTTTGCAGGCGCAAGGTGAGGAACTGCCCGGCGGACCAGTCCCACACTCCATCTTGGGGGCTCAGGCGCAGAGTCGGCCGCTGGGCCGGGTTGAACACCACACGCCGCAACACCTCGCCCTGCGCCGTCTGCTCCGCGTTGTACTGCGGCATGCCGGCATCCTCGGTCGCCACGTTGACCACCGAGGCCGGGCGTACGAAGCTGAACAGCGTCTGCTGCCCGGCCAGCAAGGGCGAGCTGAACAACAGGGCGAAAACAGCGGGCAGGGTACGGCGGACCATAAGGCTGGGGCTCTCCTTCAGGGCCGGCATGGCCCAGGACTGAGTAATGGACAACGCGCCGGAGCAAGTGCTCCGGCGCGTCAGCAAATCTCCCGCCGGAACGGCGGCAGCGCATTGAGAATAGCCTTGCCGTAGCGCTGGGTGACCAGGCGCCGATCCAGCAAGGTAATGACACCACGATCCTGCTCGGTACGCAGCAGGCGACCGCAAGCCTGGATCAGCTTCAATGAGGCGTCGGGCACTGCAATTTCCATGAACGGGTTGCCGCCCCGGGCCTCGATCCACTCCGCCAGCGCGGCTTCGACCGGGTCATCGGGCACGGAAAATGGAATCTTGGCAATCACCACATGCTCGCAATAGGCGCCAGGCAAGTCGACACCCTCGGCAAAGCTTGCCAGGCCGAACAGCACGCTGTGCTGGCCATCGTCGACCCGCGCCTTGTGCTTGTTCAGGGTTTCCTGCTTGGACAGGTTGCCCTGAATCAGTACCAGCTTGCGCCAGTCACGGTCCAGGCCATCGAACACGTCCTGCATTTGTTTGCGCGAGGAGAACAGCACCAGAGCGCCGCGGGCACCTTCGACGATGTTCGGCAGCTCGCGGATAATTGCCGCGGTGTGTGCCGCCGCGTCGCGTGGGTCGGCCTTGAGGTCGGGTACCCGCAACAGGCCGGCGTCGCCGTGCACGAACGGGCTGGGCACCACACAGGTCACCGCATCACGCGGTAAACCCGAGCGCATGCGGAAGCGGTCGAACTTGCCCAGCGCGGTCAACGTCGCCGACGTCACCAGCGCACCGTGGGCAACGCTCCACAGGCTGCGGCGAAGCATTTCGGCGGCAAGGATGGGGCTGGCGTTGACCTCGATGTCGAACATCGCACCGCTCTCGGCCAGCGTCAGCCAGCGCGCCATGGGCGGGCTGTCTTCCGGATCTTCGGCGGTAAAGGCCGTCCACAGTTCCCAGTTGCCCTGGGCACGGGTGACCAGGCTACCGAACAACGGGTACCACTCCTCGGCCTGATGGCTGGCGATGCCAATGTTGACCTCGCCGTCCATGCCTTCCTTGAGCAGGTCGGCCAGGCGGGTGAACAGATCGTTGAGGCGGGCAAAGCCCTTCTTCAGCTCGATGCCCACTTCGCGTATCTGTTCCGGCACGACGCCGCCTTCGAAGCGATAGCGCGGGCGCTCACGGCCCTCGGTGTCTTCACTGGGGCGGAAGTCGGCAACCTGTTCGCAAAGGGTGAACATGAACTGCTGCTGGGTGCGCACTTCCCGCGCCAACTCCGGCACCTGCTCGATGTACTTGCCCAGGTCGCCGGGCAGCGGGTGCTGGGCCAGCAACTTGGTCAGGTTCTTGGCGGTCTGTTCCAGCCAGTCTGCGGTTGAGCGCAGGCGCGAATAGTGGGCGAAGTGGCCGATGGCCTTGTCTGGCAGGTGGTGGCCTTCGTCGAACACGTACATGGTGTCGCGCGGGTCGGGCAACACCGCACCGCCGCCCAGGGCCAAGTCGGCCAGCACCATGTCGTGGTTGGTAACGATCACATCGACCTTGCCCATGCCTTCACGGGCCTTGTAGAACACGCACTGCTGGAAATTCGGGCAGTGCCGCCCGGTGCACTGGCTATGGTCGGTGGTCAGGCGGGCCCAGTCCTGATCTTCCAGGGCTTCTGACCAACTGTCACGGTCACCGTCCCAGCGGTTGCCGGCAAGCTTCTCGATCATGCTGTTGAACAGCTTCTGGCTGCGCTCGTCGACTTCGATGCGGAAGCCTTCTTCCTCGAACAACTGGGCAGTGGCCGACTGGGCGTGGCCCTCCTGCAGGAGGATGTCGAGCTTGGACAGGCACAGGTAGCGGCCACGGCCTTTGGCCAGCGCGAAGCTGAAATTCAGGCCACTGTTACGCATCAGGTCGGGCAGGTCCTTGATGACGATCTGCTCTTGCAGGGCCACGGTCGCAGTGGCGATCACCAGGCGCTTGCCGGCTGCCTTGGCAGCCGGGATCGCAGCCAGCGCGTAGGCCACCGTCTTGCCGGTACCGGTGCCCGCCTCGACGGCAACCACGGCAGGCTCGCCCGCGCGGCGGCCTTCATCGTCGCAGGCGATGTCGCCAAGTACCTTGGCCACTTCGGCGATCATCAGGCGCTGGCCATAGCGCGGCTTGAGGCTTTTGGCTTCGAGAAAACGCGAGTAGGCGCCCTGGATGGTGGCTTTGAGTTCGGTGCTGATCATGGTCTGCAGGCGCCCGTAGGGCTGGATATATTTTCAGTGTTTCGCATGGGCGGCTATCATACCCCGCTATTGCCCTTTATGCCGCATGGAGATCCGGATGCTGGCCTTTGCCCTGCCCTACACACTGCATGTTCTGGCTGCCCTGGTATGGGTCGGCGGCATGTTCTTCGCCTGGCTGGTGCTGCGCCCGGCAACGGTTGCGGCCCTTGAAGGGCCTGCGCGGCTGCGCCTGTGGGTGGAAGTTTTCCGACGCTTCTTCGGCTGGGTCTGGCTGGCGGTGGCGATATTGGCGATAAGTGGTATCGGCATGTTGCACATGCGTTTCAGCGGATTCGAGACTGCGCCAAAGTATGTGCAGGTGATGATTGGCGGAGGCATCGCCATGTTTGCCTTGTTCATGCGCATTCAGGCGTTGCTGCTGCCGGAATTGAAAACGGCGGTGCAGGCCGAGGACTGGCCGACAGGGGCGGCGGTACTCGGGCGCATCCGGCGGATGGTAGGGGTTAACCTGCTGCTGGGCCTGGCGGTGGTAGCGGTGGCCAGTTCGCGCCTGATGTTCTGACAGGCGCTGCCCGGTTCCTGCCGGGGCGCCTCAGAGGTGCTGCAGAATCAGCTCACCTGCGGCACCCGCCAAGCCTGGTTGCCCCGGCTGCCCTGGCCGGCCATTGGCGCCAGCATCGGTGCTGTATACCAGGCACCCCTTGCTAGCCCCACCTTTACCCGCCTTGCCTGCCGCCCCAGGCTTGCCCGGGGCGCCGCCATCCAGGCGCACGACAACGCGCTCTTGCGCGAAGCCCTGCGGCACGCTCAGGCGAATGCGTCCTCCCGGTGCACCATCGTGCCCATTGCCGCCGTCATCGCCATTGGCACCACGGCTGGCCTGGCCCCAGGTGCAGCCACCCGCCTGGCCGTTGCCACCATCAAGCCCCACGTAACCGGGTGCACCTGCACCGCCACGGGCATCGATCACCACCCGCTCGGCATCCACTTCAGTCAGCTTCAGGTCCAGACTACGGCCGGAACGGGCTGCCCGTTGGTAACTGCCCGCTGCCCCGGTCGCAGTGAATTCACTGCCCTCACCCAACCTCGCGCTGCGCGCCTCGATCAGCAGGGGGCTATCGGAGGGGGCAATGGCAATACGCGCATCACGCCCCAGTTCCAGCTGGTCGACTTTCAATTGCGCAAGCGAGGCAGGCAGCAGCAGGGTTGCCGCATCTGCGACGCGCAGGTGCGTGAAGTGCACGCTGGCCGACTTGTCGGGCAGGCGCAGCATGGAGTTGGCAGCAACTTCCAGGCTTTCAGCCTGGGCCAAGGGCGCGGCCAACATGGCCAGCAACATCAGATTACGCATTTCGCGGCGCCTCCTGCGCACGGGGAATGGACATGACATGGAAGATACCTGTCAGCAGGATCTGCAAACGATCGAACCAACGGTGGCTACGCCCACGCAAGCTGCCATTGAAGAACAGCACTTCGAGCAGGTGCAAGCCAAACAGGACGATGCCAGCGGCATTGATCAACAAATTCAAGGGCAAGGGCTGCGGCATCAGCTGATTGAACAACACCACGCCCCAGAAAGCGACCGTCAGGATCTTGCCCAGGCCCAGAATGAACTTCATACCCCCGCCCCTACAGGTTGTTGTTATGTCGAGACGACCCGTTCGAGCGGGCCGTGCGCCCCACATTAACTGCAATGCCAAGGCAGGCGCCAGCACCGCTCAGTTGAGGTGCAGCTCCACCCGTCGGTTGCGCGCGCGGCCCTCCTCTGTTTCGTTGTCGGTGACGGGCTGGCTTTCGCCACGGCCCTGGCTGGTGACCTTGCCCGGCTCCAGGCCCTGGCTGATCAGGTACTCGGCAACGCTGCTGGCACGGCGCTCGGAAAGCCCCTGGTTGTAGCTGTCGGAACCCACGCTGTCGGTGTGCCCGATCACGCTCACCTTGGCTATTGTCGGTGAGTCGAGCTTCGCCACCAGGCCTTGCAGCCGTTGCTGCGCCGCCGGGGTCAGGTCGGCGGAGTCGAAAGCAAACATCACCGCACCGTTGTCGTCGAGGATGATCACCTCTGGCGAGGGCTCAGGTGCGGTGGCGGGCGCAGCGGCCGGATACTCCTTCAGCGGGCAACCCATGTGGTCGACTGCAGTGTTGGCGGGAGTATCGGGACAGTGATCGCGGCGGTCGAAAATACCGTCGCCATCTTCGTCACCATCCTGGGCGTAGCAGATCAGCCCACCGGCGATGGCGCCCAGGGCGCCGCCACCTGCGGCCCAGGCAGAATTTTCAATAGCGCCCAGGCCGCCACCGGCCAGGCCGCCCAGCAGGCTGCAGATGGGCCAGGTCCTTTGGTTGAGCGGCGCGCTACCATCGCTGTGGGTTGCACAACCCGCAAGCAGGCTGGCAGCCACCAACAGCGGCAATGCCGCCTTCGACGTCACACTCATGCTGAATGCTCCTGTGTCATTGGCCACGAACGGCTGACCGGCATGAAGACGCGCCCGCGCCACTGCTCAAGGCACGGGCGCACACCGTCTACCGCTGGATCTTGATTTCGGTACGACGGTTCATGGCACGCCCTTCGGCCGTGGCATTGTCAGCCACCGGCTGGGTTTCACCAGCACCTACCACCGACACAAAGCTGCTGCGTGGTACACCGCTCTCGATCAGGTAGTCGGTCACCGAGTGGGCGCGGCGCTCGGACAGTTTCTGGTTGTAGCTGTCGGAGCCAACGCTGTCGGTATGGCCGCTGACGCTCAGGCGGGCGGATGGCGCTTCCTGCTTCAGGCGCGTGGAAATGGTATTGAGGCGCTCTTTGTCACGGGCAGTCAGGCGGGCAGAATCGAACTCGAAGTGCACGTCGCGGATAACGATGACTTCTTCCTTCTGCACCACCACTTCCTCGACCACGGCAACCGGCTCAGGCGGGCATCCGTTGGCATCGACCTGCACCCCACGCGGGGTACCCGGGCACTTGTCACGGCTGTCTGGCACGCCGTCGCCATCCTCGTCGCCATCGCCATGGGCCCAGCAATAGCCCGCCGCCAGGCCACCGCCCAGCAAAGCACCCCAGCCAGCCCAACTGGAGCTTTCTATAGCGCCCAACGCGGCGCCGCCTACACCCCCGACGGCAGCACACTTCGGCCAGTCGGTTTTTTGCAAACCTGCACAACCAGTCAACACACTGGTGAGCAGTACCAGGGGTAACGCTGTGCGTACTATGCTCATTTCATTGCTTCTCCTAGGGGGAATCGGCATAAGGCCGATCTCTGGGAGTAAAGACCGCGCATTCCAACCCTGCCAGCAATAAGCCACGACGTGATCACATGCCTCTTTGCCCGCACGCTGCGGCCCGCTAGTCTTGGACGACTTGAACGAGGACTGGCAATGACCGACGGTTTTTCCCAACGCACCCCGCAGCAGGCTCTGGCGGCCCTGCTCGAACGCTTCACCCCGCAACGCCTGCTGCTGGTCGGCACGCGTTTTCCGGCGCTGGACGCCTTCGCCCAGGCCCACCCTCAGGTGACTATCGCCACTGCTGCCCCGGGCCCGCTCCCCGCGGAAATGGCGGCCCAGCGTTTTGACCTGGCGGTGCTGGTGGACTGCCTGGAACACCTGCCCAAGCGCACCGGCCTCGAACTGCTCGGCGGCATTCGCAACCTCAATGCCAGCCGGGTAGCGGTGTTGGCCGACCTGGCCGCCTGCGGCTGGCAAGACACCGATTTTTTTGCCCTGGCCCTGTCGGCCAGCGAGAAATTCCGCCGTGACCAGCAGGTATTGAGCCTGTTCACCTATGATCTACATGACTACAAGCAGGTCCCGGACTGGCTCAACGCCAGGTTCTGGGCCAACCCTGAAAACTTTGGCAAGTACTGGTGGTGATGATGAGTGTCTCGGTCTGCCCTTGCGGCAGTGGCAACCTGCTCGACGCCTGCTGCGGGCACTACCATGCCGGTACCCCGGCACCTGATGCCCAGGCGCTGATGCGCTCACGCTACAGTGCCTACGTGCTGGGCCTGGTCGACTACCTGGTGGCCACTACCCTGCCGGCCCAGCAAGCCGACCTGGACCAGACCGCCATGGCGGCCTGGAGCGCCCAAAGCACCTGGCTGGGCCTGGAGGTGGAAGGCGCCGAAGTGCTGGGCGGCCAGCCAGAGCACGGGTTTGTCACCTTCACCGCGCGCTGGCACGACCAGGGTGGCGACCACCAGCACCGTGAACGGTCGGCGTTCGTCCAGCATGCCGGGCGCTGGTACTTCATCGACCCTACGGTCGGGCTCAAGGCAGGGCGCAATGACCCCTGCCCCTGCGCCAGCGGGCAGAAGTTCAAGAAATGCTGCGCCAGCTACGTGGGTAGCTGAGCATGATAGCCCGCGCCCGTCTGCTGCTGCCCTGCACACTGCTGGCATGCCTGGCGTTGCTGGCGGGCTGTGCCAGTTGGGGGGGTGACGACTGGCGCGAACCCCAAGTGCACCTGGTCGAGGTCGAAACGGTCAAGGCCAGGTTGCTGGAGCAGGAGTTCGTGCTGCACCTGCGGGTGGACAACCCCAATGACAGCCGCCTGTTCATCCGCAACCTGTCGTATGCAATACGCCTCAACGACCTGCTGCTGGTGCAGGATGAAGCCAGTGTATGGCGCAGCGTGGGCGGGCACGCCGGGCGCACCTTCAAGATCACTGCACGAACCAACCTGTGGCAGCACCTCAAGCCACTGGCCAAACTGCTTAGAAGCAAGCAGCCACTGCATTACACCCTGCAGGGCGAACTGGCCACCGGGTTGCTCATCCATCGGGACCTGCACTTATCGCGCAGTGGTGAGATAATCCCCGGCGATCACATCCCGGAGTAACCCTGCAATGTCCCAACAACCCCACGTTCATGGCCCTGACTGCAACCACGACCATGATCATGACCACCACCACGATCATGGCCATGTCCACGGCCCGCACTGCAACCACGGCCACCAGGAGCCGGTACGCAACGCCCTGAAGGACGTTGGCCGTAACGACCCTTGCCCTTGCGGCAGCGAGAAGAAATTCAAGAAGTGCCACGGCGCCTGACCTGATCAGGCACCTGCTGTGGGCGCTCGCCTAGGCGGCCTTTCGCCGGGTCGCCCCCAGCAAGTCCTGGTACCAAAGGCCGGCGTCATAGGCGATGGTGACCAGGGTGGTCGCCGCATAGCGCGGGTGCTGGGCCATGCGCTGGGCAACGGCGAGGCAGGCTGCGGCGGTATTCCCCACGAAAATGCCGCTTTGCATGTAGAACCAGCGCTGTGCCGCCAGCATTTCTGCATGCTGCACCTGAGCCCGCTCGCCCACCAGCGACCAGTCCAGGAAGGGCGGGCAAACACCCACGGCCATGCCCTCAAAACGATGGTCCGTGAACACGCCCGCCCTTGAATCACAACCGCTGGGGTCGACCAACACCGTCGACACCTCGAAACCGTGATCCTTCAACCCCAGGGTGATACCGGTGAAGCTTGCACCCGTGCCGGCGCAGCCGACAAACAGGATTTCCCGCCCCGCCCCGACGTTGGTCAATTGCACGGCAAGTTCGCTGGCCGTCTGGTAACGATGGGCTTCAATGCCCACCGGGTTATTGAATTGATCGGTGTAGAAGTAGGACTTGCCCAGCGCGGCCTGGTTTTCCAGGTGATGCATCACGACATCCTTGGGCGTGGCACCGGCAACCAGCATCTCCTTGCCGATCAGCCTGGCACCAAAACACTCCAGCAAATCCCGTTTGGTCTGGCTGAAGCCAAGCCCTACCGCCAGTTCGACGGCAACCTGGTACTTGTGACAGGCCGCCAGCAAACCGAAACCGAAACTGCCACCGGTTTTTTCAATGACCGTGGTCACACCCGGGATGATGTCGCCATTGCGCAGGGCATGTTCGACGATGCGCCGGGCCGCCCGGTACTTGTGGCTGCCGCCTGGGTTGTTCATTTCCAGTTTGGTATAGATGCGCTCGCTGACGCTGATGAGCTCGCTCATTTGCGGCTACCTTCCATTGAAGTATGCAGGCAGGCCTTGTTCTGCAGCAGGCCAGCCGTGGCGAAGAGCAAACCGATGCACAGGGCCATGCAGATGGCATTGGTGCCATCCCAGCCAACCGTACTCAGCAACAGCGATGGGCTGAACGCACCGACGGTTGCCAGAATGGCAATGGCCAGGTCGTTCTTGCCCTGCATCTGCATCGCTGCCGGGCTGTTCTGCAGCGCCTGGGCCAGCAATGCTCCGCCGCCGACATACGTCAGGTTCCAGCCCAGCCCGAGGGCAATCAGCGCCAGGGTCATCATGGCGTAGCTGTGCGACCAGATATTCAGCGCCGAGCAACCGATCAACAGGGCCAGCCCGGCACAGATGGTGGTCTTGATGCCCAGCTTCTGGATGATTGCGCCGGTGAAAAATGACGGTGCAAACATGGCAACCACATGCCACTGGATTGCCAGGCGAACGTCCGAAAAGTCCTCATGCATGTGCTTCATGTGCATCGATGCCTGAATCATGAGCAGGTTCATGATCCCGTAGCTCAGCGCCGCAACAGCCATGGCCACTTTCACGGACGGGCTGAACGGCTCGGCGCGCAGCGTGGCGGATTTTTCCGCTTGCTGGCTGGCGCTGGCGATGCCGGTATCGTTGGGCAGGCAAACAGCAATCAACAGCGACAACACCGCCAGGCCAACAAACGAGGCATAACACAGCGAAAACAGCGGGTAGCCGCCAACGTCCCTGAGCCATTCGGTCAGTGTCGGCCCCACCACGGCGGCAATCACGCCCCCGGCCACAACCAGTGAAAGGGCTTTGGGCTTGAGGCTCTGGGCCAGGTTGTCAGTTGCCGCGAAGCGGTTGAAGTTGGCGAATGCGATGTAAACGCCCAACGCCGAATGGCTCAGTACCAGTAGCTGGAAATGCTGGTACTCCACCGCCAGATAACCGCTGATACCAGAAGCCGCCAAGGGGATCGACCCCAGCATGAAGGCCTTCTTGCGACCGATACGGCTCATCAACCTGGAGACCGGGTACGTAGCCAGCATCAGGCAGAGAAACTGGAACCCGTATGGCACGGTGGACCACGCAGCAGCCGGCGCCAATGCCGCACCGACGATGGCGGCCATGGTCACGGACATGACAGCGGTCGTCAGGTTGATCGACTGGGCGGTGAAGTACAGGTAGGTACGCCGCGGGAGTGTGCTGTTCATAGCGCAGGCTCGTGATAGGTGGACACATCGATTTCGGCATCGGGGAATATGCAGATCAGCCGCTCTTTGCCTTTGCCCAGGCGTTTGCGGCGCACGGACACATGCCCGATGCGCCGAGGCGACTCAAGGTGTGTGCCGCCACACGGGATTTCGATGCCGTTGTAGGTCCACAAGCGCGCGTCTTCCAGGCCCTGCACCGCGTAGTGTTCGATGGGCGCATCGCAGGCGATCAGCTCGTTTGCACGCCGTTCTATCTCAACCACGTCCTCGGCAGTGAAGGCGTCTTCGACCAGAAAATCGAAACGCGCCGAGTCTTCCTTGATATGGCAGCCGATGGTCCACTGTTGCAATTCTTCACGCAGGCTGATGGCGGCGGCGTACAGGAAGTGGCTGGCACTGTGAGACAGGGTCAACCGTTCGCGCCGTTCAATATCAATGCTGACGCGCGCCGGCATGCCAACGGTGACCTCATCCAGCAGGTGCAGGTCATCAGGGTGCAGGCTGTGAATAATGATGCCGCCCAGTTTTCCGCCTTTGAAACCCTCCAGCCGAATAGGGCTGCCGTAAAGTTTTTTAACCCAGACAAAGCGCACAGTGCCTATCGGGAGTTCAATCGTGCCGAAGTCCGCCTCCTGGCCGCCGCCTTCGGGGTAGGCCACAGTACTTTGCAATTCGATACCGTCACTGTGCACCCGCGTTACTTGAGTATTCGCACCCGCCAGGTGTTGGTCCTTGTAATACAGTTTCTCGGTATTGCGTAATACTTCATAGTTCAGAGCGTTCATGATTCAAGTACCACCTGCAATGATGTTTTTACCTGTACCCGGGCGGCGGCAGGCACGTCTTTGGTAATAATGCAGCCCGGCCCGATAAATGCGCCGTCGCCGACGTGGATGGCGCCCAGCACACTGGCGAATGCGCCGATCTGTACCCGATTGCCCAAAGTCGGGTGCCTGGCGCTCGAAGGGTTGTCACTGATGCCGCGAGCGCCCAGCGTTACGCCGCCAAGCACGTAGCAATCGTCACCAATGGTCGATGTTTCGCCAATGACGGTGCCCATACCATGGTCGATGATGAAGCGCGCACCGATACGGCTGCGGAAATGGATCTCCGCCCCCGAAAGCATTTTTCCGCGCCGGGAGATCATGGCGGCCAGGCATTGGCCGCCGGCGCCATAGCTAGAAGCCGTATTGCTGTAGATCCAATGGGCAAGTCGATAATGCAAAACTGCAGAATAAGAAGTGTAGGTCTTTGCAATGAATACCAGATCGCAACCGGCCGCTGGATCTTTCCGGGCGAAGGCCTGCAAGTCGGCATGGGCCTGCTCTGAAACACTTTCAATAATCCGTGTTTCTTGCAGCGCTTCGAACTCGTCGATTGAGCAGCACTCCAACAACGCCGAGGTCACAAGATTCTTTACAACTTTGAATGATGCCGGTTCATCAGGCAAAGGGAGCCTGGCAATCACGGCTGATTGCATGTCCATAGTTTGCATGGGCTTGATATCCAGTTGTCTGGTGTGCACAGACGCTAAAAGTGCCGCCTTGGCTGGCAGCCGAAAGTTCCGACAAGGGGATAGTGGCAGGTACTGGCCATTTGCAAACGAACAGTCGACAAGCATTTCCGTTAACTGTTAGGCTTTTTTTTCTAACAGTTTCGGACCTGCCATGAACCCCTGCAGCCTTCATCACTTGTTGAAACAGCGCCTGGATGCAGGCGAGTGGTTGCCAGGGCAGCGCATGCCCTCCATTCGCAAACTGACGGCCGCCGTCGACTTCAGCTACCACGACGTTGTATCGGCCTATGCCCAGCTGGTCAGCGAAGGTGTGCTGACGGCCTCACCCGGCCGGGGCTACTTCGTCGCAAACCGCACCCGGCAGACCAGCGTGATTCACGAACCCGAGTGCATGGCCGGCGACCCACTGTTCCGCCTGCTGCAGGGCGGCCAGCACTACACCAAACTGGGCAGCGGCTGGCTGCCCCCGGCATGGCGCGACACCGAGCTGCTGGCCAAGGCGATCAGGCGCACGGCGCGGCTGGAGCAAAGTTCGCTGGCAGAGTACGGCGACATCCAGGGTTACCTGCCCATGCGCAAACAGCTGTGTGTCCACATGAAACGGCTGACACGTGTCGAAGCCCGCCCCAACCAGTTGCTGACCACACTGGGCGCCACGCAAGGCCTGGACCTGGTTGCCCGGCTGCTGATCAAGCCAGGCGATCACGTTTTCGTCGACGAACCGGGCAACGGCAACCTGATCAAGCTGATCCAGCTGGCGGGTGGACACGTCGTCGGCATTCGCCGGACCCAGGACGGGCCGGACGTGGAAGAAATGCGCAGCTACCTGGCCAGCCACAAGGTCAAGGCGTTCTTCTGCAACAGCACCTTTCACAACCCGACCGGCAGCAACATCAGCCCGCACAACGCGTTCAGCGTGCTGCGCCTGGCGGTGGAGCACGAGTTCTTTGTGGTCGAAGATGACGTGTATGGCGACTTCAGCCCCGCCGTGCGCCAGACGTTCGCCGAGCTGGACAACCTGGACCGGGTCATCTACATCGGCAGTTTCTCCAAATGCCTGTCGGCCTCATTGCGCGTGGGCTTCATCGCTTGCTCGCAAGACCTGATAGAGCCGCTGACCCGCCTGAAACTGCTGACCTGCGTTGCCGTGCCAGCGTTTTGCGAGCGTTTCGTCAACACCATATTGTCGGACGGCACCTATGCCCGGCACATGAAGGATGTGCAGCAGCGCCTGATCAGGCAGCAAGTCCAGACCCAACGTTTATTGCTCGACCGCGGCTGGCAGTTCGAGATCGCGCCGCAAGGGGGCATGTTCCTGTGGGTCTATCACCCAGACCTGCCAGACCTGCAGCCTCTGGTACGCAAACTGGAGCAGCACAAGATCCTGCTGATGCCCGGCTCTGCGTTCGCGGTCACCCGTGACTATCGACGCTATGCGCGTATTAATTGCACGCACTTTTCCGACGCGCTGGCAGACCACTTCAACGTTTGAGCCTGCGCGGGTAAATATTCCGACCTGGGACCTTGCACGGCGGCTGCGCGCTTACTACCTTAGCGCCTTTCGAAACCCGCCTCGCCTTGCAGGAGCCCTTGTCATGGCCGCCCCCGCCTTTCCTCCCTTCCGCCTGCGGTTTGCAACCGCCGCCACACTGCTCGGCATGCTCGGGCTGGCCGGCTGCCAGACGGGCGGCCACCAGGACAGCGTGCCACCGACCAGCGGCGTGCAGCCGCTCAAAGGCCTGGCACAGAACGTCTCGGTACGCCGTAACGCCATGGGCGCGCCGTTGATCGAAAGCAGCAGCTTCCATGATGCGCTGTTCAGCCTGGGCTACGTGCACGCTGGCGACCGTATCGAACAGATGGTCGCCATGCGCCTGCTCGCCCAGGGCCGTTTGGCCGAACTGGCCGGCAGCGAAGCGCTGGACATCGACCGAATGATGCGCGCTGCCAACCTCAAGCAGAGCGCAGCCCAGCAATACGCCGACGCTTCGCCACGGCTCAAGCGCTTCTTCGAAGTGTATGCACGCGGGGTCAACGCCTACCTGTTCCGCTACCGCGACAAGCTGCCAGCCGAACTGGCCAACAGTGGCTATCGCCCCGAATACTGGAAGCCCGAGGACTCGGCGCTGATCTTCTGCCTGTACGCATTCAGCCAGTCGGTGAACCTGCAGGAAGAACTGAGCGCCCTGACCCTGGCGCAGAAGGCCGGCAGCGACAAACTGGCCTGGCTGCTGCCCGGCGCCCCGGACGAGCCATTGGCCGAATCAGAAGTGGACAAGCTCAAGGGCCTGAACCTGGCCAGCCAGTTGCCGGGCCTGCCAGCCCTGGCAGCCGCCAGCCAGAAACTGGCCGACCTTGACCTGCTCGGCAGCCCGGGCTCGGCCAACCTTGCCCTGGGCCCGCAGCGCAGCCGCAGTGGCAAGAGCCTGCTGGCCAGCGACAGCCGCGCCGCCTGGGCCCTGAGCCCGGTACAGATCCACACGGGCAAGTACCAGGCCGCCGGCCTGTCGTTGCCCGGTTTGCCGATCGTGCTGGCTGGCTACAATGGCAAGCTGGCCTGGAGCAGCAGCGCAGTGATGGCCGACAACCAGGACCTGTACCTTGAGCAACTGCGACGCCAGGGCAGCCAGCTGAGCTACCTGGCCGATGGCAAATGGCAGCCGGCCCGTGCCCGCAGCGAAACCTTCTTCGTCCGCGGCCAGCGCCCGCTGCGCGAGGTAATGTACGACACCCGCCACGGCACCCTGCTGGCCCAACCCGACAACGCCAGCCTGGGCCTGGCGCTGAACCTGCCGCAGTTCAAAGGCGACCGCAGCCTGGATGCACTGTTTGACCTGACCCGGGCCAAGACCGTGGAGCGCGCCTTCGACAGCACCCGTGAAGTGACCGCCGCCGCGCTCAACTTCGTCTTTGCCGAGCCCGACCATATCGGCTGGCAGGTCAGCGGCCGCTACCCCAACCGCCGGGAAGGCCAGGGCCTGCTGCCCTCGCCGGGCTGGGACGGGCGCTATGACTGGGACGGCTATGCCGACCCGATGCTGCACCCTTATGACCAGGACCCACCCGCCGGCTGGATCGGCCACGCCAACCAGCGCAGCCTGCCGCGTGGCTATGGCATGCAGCTGTCCAGCACCTGGTATTACCCGGAACGCGCAGAGCGCCTGGGCCAGCTGGCCGGCAATGGCCGCCACGACAGCCGCAGCCTGATGGCCCTGCAGAACGACCAGGTGACCCTGCTGGCGGGCAAGCTCAAGCAAATGTTCGATGCCCCCGGCATGGCCCAGCCCCTGAAGCAGGCGATCGCTGCCCTGCCCGCCGTACAGCGTGACAAGGCCAATGACGCACTGGCCCGGCTCAAGGCTTTCGACGGCCGCCTGAGCCCGGTTTCGGCAGATGCAGCGCTGTACGAACTGTTCCTCCAGGAAGTTGCCCGGCAGACCTTCCTCGACGACCTTGGCCCGGAGTCTGGCCCGGCTTGGCAGGCCTTCGTCAACAATGCACGGTTGTCGTTCTCGGCGCAGGCCGATCACCTGCTGGGCCGCGACGACAGCCCGTTCTGGGATGACCGCAGCACCCCGCAGAAAGAAGACAAACCCGCCATCCTCGCGCGCAGCCTGGCTGGCGCAGTGGATGCCGGCACCGCGCAACTGGGTGCCGACCGCCGCGCCTGGCAGTGGGGCAAGCTGCACCAGTACCGCTGGCCGGCACCGGCCTACCACGGCCTGGGCGACGCCACCCGCAGGTCACCGCTGGCGGCGGGGGGCGACTTCACGACCCTGGCCCTCACCCCGTACGCCTGGGGCAGCGACTTCGACACCCGCCTGCCGGCCTCGGCGCGGATGATCGTCGACTTCGGCCAGGCCGAGCCGTTGCAGGTACTGACCAGCAGCGGCCAATCCGGCAACCCGGCCAGCGCGCACTACAGCGATGGGCTGGATGCCTGGTTCAAAGGGCGCTTCATGAGCCTGCCGCTGCAACCGCAGAACTTCGGGCGGGCGTATGGCAGCCAGCGACTGACCTTGGTGCCCGGCAAGTAAACGGCATCGCCTGTTTTGGGGCTGCCTGGCAGCCCATCGCCGGCAAGCCAGCTCCCACACTGACCGCGTTGGTCTCAAACCTATGCCCGTCTGTAGGTCCCTGTGGGAGCTGGCTTGCCGGCGATGGGGCGCGAAGCGGCCCCAACCATTTCCAGTCGAACTTCCTTTCTCCTGCATGGCTCCTAACTGGTAACTCCAAACCAGCGCCCATGCCATGGACCTCGTCATCGCCCGCCCCGAAGGCCTGTACTGCCCCCCCGGTGATTTCTACATAGACCCGTGGCGACCCGTGGACCGCGCCGTGATCACCCATGGCCACGGTGACCACGCACGGACCGGCAATGCCCACTACCTGACCGCCGCCCCAGGCGCCGGCATTCTGCGCAGCCGCCTGGGCCAAGGCATCAACTTGCAGACCCTGCCCTACGGCGAATGCCTGCTGCACCACGGGGTGACCCTGAGCCTGCACCCGGCCGGGCATGTATTGGGCTCGGCGCAGGTGCGCCTTGAGTATCAGGGTGAAATCTGGGTCGCCTCTGGCGACTACAAGGTCGAGCCCGATGGTACCTGTGCCCCCTTCGAACCGGTGCCGTGCCACACCTTCATCACCGAATCGACCTTCGGCCTGCCGATCTACCGCTGGCCAAGCCAAGGCGAGATCTTCGCAGGCATCAATGCCTGGTGGCGGGCCAACAGTGAGCAGGGCAAGGTCAGCGTGCTGTTCTGCTATGCCTTCGGCAAAGCCCAGCGGATTCTGCACGGGCTGGACGCCAGCATCGGCCCGATCCTCGTGCATGGCGCCGTCGAGCCCCTGAACCGGGTGTACCGGGAGGCCGGCATACATCTGCCAGAAACCCGCTATGCCGGCGATATCCCGCGCAACGACCCTTTGCTGCGCCACGCGCTGGTCCTGGCGCCGCCCTCGGCCGGTGGCAGCAGCTGGATGCGCCGCTTCGGCGAGTACAGCGATGCCTTCGCCAGTGGCTGGATGCTGCTGCGCGGCACCCGTCGCCGGCGCGGCGTGGACCGGGGCTTTGTGCTTTCGGACCATGCCGACTGGCCCGGCCTGTTGTGGGCAATCGGCCAGACTGGCGCTGAACGGGTGATGGTTACCCACGGCTCGGTCAACGTGCTGGTGCGCTACCTCAGCGAACAAGGCCTTGATGCACGCGCCTTCGCCACCGAATACGGCGACGAGGACGACGTCGTCACCACCGAGCCCGCGTCATGAAAGCCTTCGCCACGCTGTACCTGCGCCTGGATGCGACCACGTCCAGCAACGCCAAGCTTGAGGCCCTGCGCGACTACTTCGCCAATGCCCCCGCAGCAGATGCGGCCTGGGCCGTGTACTTTCTGGCCGGCGGACGTCCGCGCCAACTGGTGCCCACGCGCGTATTGCGCGAACAGGCAACGGCCCAGGCCGGGTTGCCAGATTGGCTGTTCGACGAAAGCTACCAGGCAGTGGGTGACCTGGCCGAAACCATTTCGCTGCTGTTGCCCGTACACGCCGATGGCAGCGATGAAGGCCTTGCCACTTGGGTGGAACAGCATCTGCTGCCCCTGCGCGGGCTACCGCCTGAGCAGGTTCAGCAGCGCCTGCAGCCGCTCTGGGCGCAACTGGACCGCCCCAGCCTGATGCTGTGCCTGAAGCTGATCACGGGCAGTTTTCGCGTGGGCGTGTCCAAGCTGCTGGTCACCCGCGCCTTGGCGCAACTGGCCGGGCTGGATGCCAAACGCGTAGCCCAGCGGCTGGTCGGCTACACCGATATCAGCCACCGCCCCACAGCGGCCAGCTACCAGATGCTGATTGCCGCCGAGTCGGCCGACGAACACCGCCAGCGCGGCGGCCAGCCCTACCCGTTCTTCCTGGCGCACCCGCTGCAAGTGCCAACCGAACAGTTCGACACACTGCTAGGCCCACCAAGCGCCTGGCAGATCGAGTGGAAATGGGACGGTATCCGCGCCCAGGTGGTCAAGCGCGAAGGCCAACTGTGGGTCTGGTCGCGTGGCGAGGAGCTGGTTACCGATCGCTTCCCCGAGCTGCACAGCCTGGCGCAGACGTTACCCGATGGCGTCGTGCTGGACGGCGAAATCCTGGTCTGGAAGCCAGGCGGTAGCTCCGCTGAACTGGCCGTACAGCCATTTGCCGTATTACAGCAGCGCATCGGCCGCAAGACGCTGGGCAAAAAATTGCTGAACGATGCCCCGGTGGTACTGCAAGCCTACGACCTGCTGGAGTGGCAAGGCGAAGACTGGCGCAACCGGCCGCAGCACGAACGCCGCCGGCAGCTGGAACGGTTGGTGGAGGGCCACCCACTGGCCCCGGTGCTGCTTTCGCCCCTGCTCGAAGGCCCGGACTGGGCCGACCTCGCCCACCAGCGTGAGCAATCACGCAGCCTGGGCGTCGAGGGCCTGATGCTCAAGCAGCGTGAAGCCCTGTACGGCGTGGGCCGCACCAAGGACATGGGCACCTGGTGGAAGTGGAAGATCGACCCCTTCAGCGTCGATGCCGTGCTGATCTACGCCCAGCGCGGCCATGGCCGGCGGGCCAGCCTGTACAGCGACTATACCTTTGCCGTGTGGGACGCACCGGCCGGCACCCCGGGGCGTGCACTGGTGCCCTTTGCCAAGGCCTACTCCGGACTCAGTGACGAAGAAATGCGCAAAGTCGACGCCATTATTCGCAAGACCACGATAGAAACCTTCGGCCCGGTACGCAGTGTGACGCCGACACTGGTGTTCGAGCTGGGCTTTGAAGGCATCGCATTATCAAAACGCCACAAAAGCGGCATAGCCGTGCGCTTTCCGCGCATGCTGCGCTGGCGGCTGGACAAACCGGTGGAAGAGGCGGATGACCTGGCAACCTTGCAGGCATTGCTGGCCTGACAAAGCGCTGGCCAGAAAACACCGATGGAGGCGCAAGGCCAAAAACTATGCTTCTATCTTTGAGCCGACCCGTGTCGCAGACCGTATTCGCCACGCACTCAGGACCACCATGCACCATTCAACCCACGACCTGCTCTCACCCGTTCCGGGCATCACCCGCCAATTGCACAGCTTTCACTTCGGCCCCCGCGGTGGCGCCAAGGTTTATATCCAGGCTTCGCTGCATGCCGACGAGCTGCCGGGCATGCTGGTGGCCTGGCACCTCAAGCGCCGCCTGGCGGAACTGGAACAACAAGGCCGCCTGCAGCGTGAAATCATCCTGGTGCCGGTGGCCAACCCGGTCGGCCTGGAGCAAGTGCTGCTGGATGCGCCACTGGGGCGCTTCGAACTGCAAAGCGGCGAGAACTTCAACCGCAACTTCGTCGACCTGTCGGACACCATCGGTGACCAGATCGAAAAACACCTGACCCAGGACCCGGCGCACAACATTGCGCTGATCCGCGAATACCTGCGCCGAGGGCTGGACGCACACCCGGCCCGCACGCCTCTGCAGGCCCAGCGCCTGATCTTGCAACGCCTGGCCTGCGACGCCGACCTGGTGCTGGACCTGCACTGCGATTTCGAGGCAGTCGAGCACCTGTACACCACACCAGACGCCTGGCCGCAAATCGAACCGCTGGCCCGCTACCTGGGCGCCCAGGCCAGCCTGCTGGCCACCGACTCGGGCGGGCAGTCGTTCGACGAATGCTTCAGCCTGGTGTGGTGGCAGTTGCAGCAACGTTTCGGCAAGCGCTTCCCCATCCCGCTGGGCTGCTGCTCGGTGACTGTCGAACTGCGCGGCCAGGCCGATGTCAGCCATGACCTGGCCAGCAAGGATTGCCAGGCGATAATCGACTTCCTGACCCACGCAGGGGTTATCGAGGGTGTCAGCAGCGCCCTGCCCCCCTTGCTGAGCCCCGCCACGCCACTTGCCGCTGTGGAACCTGTGTCGACGCCACTGGGCGGCTTGCTGGTGTATCACGCAAAACCTGGGCAGCACCTGGAAGCCGGCCAGTTGATCGCAGAAATCATCGACCCGCTCAACGACCGGGTAACCGCTGTGCGCAACAGCCAGCCAGGCCTGTTGTATGCCCGCAGCGTGCGCCGCATGGCAACAGCGGGCATGGTCATCGCCCATGTGGCAGGCGAGCAGGTGTGCCGCAGTGGCTATCTGCTGGGCAACTGATTCGGTAAAACCATTACCCATGGTGGGTGGTCTGTAGAAGCACAACCTTCGACGGACCGCTGCCTCATGCCCGCCGCCACCGACCTTGCCAATACCTGGTTCGCCAAACGCGGCTGGAAGCCGTTCGCTTTCCAGCGACGCGTCTGGGCAGCCGTCGAGCGCGGCGAGTCTGGCCTGTTGCATGCCAGCACCGGCGCCGGCAAGACCTACGCCGTGTGGCTCGCAGCGCTTCGCGCTTTCAACACCCAGCCCCAGGGCAGCCAACCTGTACCCCTGCAGGTGCTGTGGGTCACGCCCATGCGGGCCTTGGCCACAGACACCGCGCGCGCCTTGCAGGCGCCGCTGGATGAACTTGAACTGCCTTGGCGCGTGGGGGTGCGCAGCGGAGACACCGGCAGCGCCGAACGCGCCCGGCAAGCACGGCGCCTGCCCAGCGTGCTGGTCACCACCCCCGAAAGCCTGACCTTGCTGCTGACCCGGGCACAGGCGCGCGAAGATTTCGCCACGCTGCGCCTGGTGGTGGTGGATGAATGGCACGAACTGCTGGGCAACAAGCGTGGGGTACAACTGCAACTGGCCCTGGCCCACCTGCGTCAGTGGCACCCGGCCCTGCCTACCTGGGGCCTCTCTGCCACGCTCGGCAACCTTCAACACGCGCTGGAGGTACTGCTGCCGCAAGGTGGCTTGCTGGTAGAAGGGCGCCAGGACAAGGCGCTGCAAGTCGATACCCTGCTGCCGGTGGCGATCGAGCGCTTCCCCTGGGCGGCGCACATGGGCCTCAAGATGCTCGAGCAGGTCTGCCAGGAAATTGATGCCAGTGCCAGTTGCCTGGTGTTCACCAACACGCGCGCCCAGGCCGAACTGTGGTACCAGGCGCTGCTTGAAGCCCGCCCCGACTGGGCCGGGCTGATTGCCTTGCACCATGCCTCGCTGGCGCGAGACACCCGTGACTGGGTCGAGCGCAGCCTCAAGCAAGGCAGCCTGAAGGCAGTGGTCTGCACGTCCAGCCTGGACCTGGGCGTGGATTTTCTGCCGGTGGAGCGGGTGCTGCAAATCGGCTCGGCCAAGGGCATTGCCCGCCTGATGCAGCGGGCCGGTCGCTCCGGCCATGCACCGGGGCGGCGCTCGCGGATAACCCTGGTGCCTACCCACAGCCTGGAACTGGTGGAAGCGGCGGCGGCGCGACAGGCACTGGCAGCCGGGCACATCGAAGCGCGCTTCTCGCCACGGCTGTGCATGGACGTGCTGGTGCAGCATCTGGTCAGCATGGCCCTGGGCAGTGGCTTTAGCGCCGAAAAGCTGCTGGCCGAAGTACGCAGCACCTGGGCGTTTGCCGAGTTGCGCGACAGCCAGTGGCAATGGGCCCTGGACTTCGTCTGCCACGGCGGTGGCTCACTCAGCGCCTACCCGGACTACCAGCGCGTGGAACGCCAGGCCGACGGGCAATACCGTGTGGCCAGCGAGCGCCTTGCGCGGCGCCATCGCATGAGCATCGGCACCATTGTCAGCGATGCCAACCTGCAACTGAAATACTGGACCAAGGGCAGCGGCGGCAAAACGCTGGGCAGTGTCGAAGAGGCATTCATCTCGCGCCTGAGACCCGGTGATACGCTTGTGTTTGCCGGACGGGTACTGGAACTGGTACGCGTGGAAAACATGACGGCCTACGTACGTCGCAGCACTGCGCGCAAGGCCGCGGTGGCGCGCTGGAATGGCGGGCGCATGCCGCTTTCGAGCGAACTGGCCGACGCGTTGGTCGAACAATTGGATGCCGCAGCCCACGAACGCTTCGACGGCCCGGAGATGCGTGCGGTGCGCCCGTTGCTGGCGCTACAGGCCAAATGGTCGGCCTTGCCCACCACAGGCACGTTGCTGGCCGAGACCTTCAAATCCCGCCAGGGCTGGCACTTGTTCCTGTACCCATTTGCCGGGCGCATGGCCAACATGGGCCTGGCCAGCCTGATTGCCTGGCGGGTCAGCCGCGTGCAGCCGCTGTCGGTGTCGATTGCCGTCAACGATTACGGGTTCGAACTGCTTAGCCCCGGCAACGTGGACTGGGCGGCGCACTTGCCCCAGGCGCTGACTACCGGGCAGCTGCTGGAGGATGTGCTGGCCAGCCTGAATGCGGGAGAAATGGCATTGCGCCGCTTTCGCGAGATCGCCCAGATTGCCGGGCTGGTGTTTGGCGGGTATCCGGCAGCGCAGAAAAGCACCCGGCAGATCCAGGCATCCAGCGGGCTGTTCTACGAAGTGTTCCGCAAGCATGACGCCGAGAACCTGTTGCTTGGCCAGGCGCGGGATGAGGTGCTGAGCGAGGAACTTGAAATTGAACGGCTGCGTCGGCAATTGCTGAAAATGGGCGGCCTGCGGCTGGACCTGCGCACCTTGAAGCGGCCGGGACCGTTGGCGTTTGCCTTGTTGGTAGAGGGCATGCGCGAGACGCTGAGCACCGAAAAACTGGCGGACCGTATTGCACGGATGGTGGCTGAATTGGAGAGTGCTGCAGATGGTCGATAAATGGAGTGGTTTAAGAGGACGGCAATGGACTAGGCCTGAATGAATCATCAGCCCATCCAGCACTGCGGCGAAGTACTCTGGCTACTCGCCGAAAAGGCCATCTACTGGCCCGCTCGCCGCGCCCTGCTGGTGGCCGATGTGCACATCGGCAAAGCCGCCAGCTATCGGGCCCTGCATCAACCGGTGCCACGTGGCACTACCGAGGCCACCCTCGCCCGGCTTGATACCTTGCTGGCCGCTTATGACTGTGAGCTACTGGTCATTCTGGGCGATTTTCTTCATGCCCGAACGGCCCGTGCACCCGCAACGCTGGCCAATGTGCATCAATGGCGGGAGCGCCATGAAGAACTCAACATCGTGCTGATACGCGGCAATCATGACCGCCACGCTGGCGATCCACCCGCGACGCTGCGCATCGAGGTGCAGGACGAACCTTGGCTGCTGGAGCCGTTTGCGCTACAGCACGAACCTGTGCCGCACGCGACGCAGCCGGTGCTGGCGGGCCATGTGCACCCGGTTTTCGTCCTGCGCGGCAAGGCCCGTCAACGCCTGCGCCTGCCATGCTTCGTGATCGACAAGGGTGTCAGCCTGCTACCGGCATTCGGTGAGTTCACCGGCGGCTGGACCATCGCGCCAAGCGGTTCAGGCCAGATATACCTGGCTGGCGCAGGGCGCGTCTGGCCGCTGTGACAGCGTTCACGCTACAGGCGCTGGAGGCGGCTCGTCCGGCAAGGTTGGCTCACCAGGTTCCATGGGTTGCGTTTCACCCGGTTCCGGTGGCTGGGGCGTATCGGGACCAGGCTGGTGGGGCACGCCCCCCGCCTGCATCGGCAGCGGGTGCGCCAGCAGTGACCAGGGCAACAACCCGACGTGGTTGGGCTGCAGGCCTGCCAGCTTGGCACTGATTGCGGGATGGAGTTTCATTGGCTGCTCCTGACGAAGGCCGGTGCACATCATGCGCACCGGCATTACTGCGTTGGAGTACCAAAGGCACGGGGAATTCCCCGCGTTTGTCGGCTCAGGTGCGTGGCAGGGTAACGCCGCGCTGGCCCTGGTATTTGCCGCCACGGTCCTTGTAGGACACTTCGCACTCTTCGTCCGACTGCAGGAACAGCATCTGTGCCACGCCTTCGTTGGCGTAGATTTTCGCCGGCAGCGTTGTGGTGTTGGAGAACTCCAGCGTCACATGGCCTTCCCACTCAGGCTCGAGCGGGGTGACGTTGACGATGATGCCGCAACGGGCGTAGGTGCTCTTGCCCAGGCAGATGGTCAGCACGTCACGTGGAATGCGGAAGTACTCGACGGTGCGGGCCAGGGCGAAGGAGTTCGGCGGGATGATGCACACGTCGCTCTTGATGTCGACGAAGCTGCCGGCATCAAAGTTCTTGGGGTCGACGGTGGCCGAGTTGATATTGGTGAAAACCTTGAATTCGTCGGCGCAGCGCACGTCGTAGCCGTAGCTGGAGACACCGAAGGAAATGACCCGGCTGTCCTGCTCGCCGCGCACCTGGCGCTCGACGAACGGTTCGATCATGCCGTGTTCCTGCGCCATGCGGCGAATCCACTTGTCCGATTTGATGCTCATGGCGGAAGTTTCCTGAAGAGTTGCGTGGTAAAAATCGTGATCCGCATCTTACCGGTCCCTGCGCCCAGGTTAAAGTTCTATGCCGCATCCCGCGCCGGGCGGAGGCTGCAGCCGCCGTCGATCCGAATTTGCGTAATGCACCTTCAGACCATTGGCAGGTTGCGGAAAGTGGGGTAAGGTGGCGCCACTGTGCTGCACGTGACACCGAGAATCTCTAGTTTGATGCACGATCAAGATCGAACCATCGCTGAATTTTCTGCTCTCTTTGCGCTCAGTCCCGGGAAGGGTTTTTCCTGACCGTAATCAAATTGTCCAAGGAGACAGAAAAATGTCCAACCGTCAAAACGGTACCGTTAAGTGGTTCAACGATGAGAAAGGCTACGGCTTCATCACCCCTCAGTCGGGCGACGACCTGTTCGTGCACTTCAAAGCCATCCAAGCTGACGGCTTCAAAACCCTGAAAGAAGGCCAGGCTGTTACTTTCGTCGCTACCCGCGGCCAGAAAGGCATGCAGGCTGAAGAAGTTCAAATCGCCTAAGTCGATTTAGCTTCCTCGCTTTCAAAAAAACCCGCCTTCTGGCGGGTTTTTTTATGCCTGACTGAAAATCGGCGCTGGCTTCTTCGCGGGCTTGCCCGCTCCCACAAGGGCTGCGCAAGCCTCAAGTGCTGTGCAGTCCCTGTGGGAGCGGGCAAGCCCGCGAAGCAGGCGACTCGGTCCGGCAGGTCAGTCTTCGCTGATGGTAATGCTCGGCATCGCTGGCGCCGCCGCTTCCTGCAGCACGATCCGCGCGCCCACCTGGCGGGCCAGCTCCTGATAGACCATGGCAATCTGGCTTTCCGGCTCGGCAATCGCCGTGGGCTTGCCGCTGTCGGCCTGCTCGCGGATCAGCATCGACAACGGCAGCGATGCCAGCAGGTCGACACCATACTGGCTAGCCAGCTTCTCGCCGCCGCCTTCGCCGAACAGGTGCTCGGCATGACCGCAGTTCGAACAGATATGCACGGCCATGTTTTCGACCACACCCAGCACCGGGATGTTGACCTTGCGGAACATCTCCACGCCTTTCTTGGCATCCAGCAACGCCAGGTCCTGCGGAGTGGTCACGATCACCGAACCGGCCACCGGTACCTTCTGCGCCAGGGTCAACTGAATATCGCCGGTGCCCGGGGGCATGTCGATCACCAGGTAGTCCAGGTCGTCCCAGGCGGTCTGGGTCACCAGTTGCAACAGCGCGCCGGAGACCATCGGGCCACGCCAGACCATCGGCGTGTTGTCGTCGGTGAGGAACGCCATGGACATGACTTCCACACCATGGGCCTTGATCGGCACAAACCACTTCTGCTCACGGATCTGCGGGCGGGTGCCTTCGGCGATACCGAACATCACGCCCTGGCTTGGGCCGTAGATGTCGGCATCGAGAATACCCACCCGCGCGCCTTCGCGTGCCAGCGCCAAGGCCAGGTTGGCGGCAGTGGTCGACTTGCCAACACCACCTTTGCCCGAGGCTACGGCGATGATGTTCCTGACACCGGCCAAGGCCGGCACCTGGGCCTGGGCCTTGTGCGCGGCCACCTGGCAATCGATTGACACCAGGGCGCTGCTGACACCCTCAACGTTGCCGATGGCGGTCTGCAGCACCTGGGCCCAGCCGTTCTTGAACAGCCCGGCGGCATACCCCAACTGCAATTGCACGCTGACCTGCCCGCCCTGGATATCGATGGCGCGCACGCAACCGGCGCTGACCGGGTCCTGGTTCAGGTAGGGGTCGGTGTACTGGCGAAGCACGCCTTCGACGGCGGCACGGGTGACGGCACTCATGGAGACTCCCATTGGCAAACTTAATGTAAAACAGGCGCCTATCCTAACCCGTCAATCGTCAGCATATGCTTCTGCTGGGTGAAATATCTTCGCCAGCCCTTTATAGTGGCCGATCACCCTCATTTTTACCCCGTAGCCAGATAAGTAGCCGAGCCACCATGTCCGAGCCACGTCAGATTCTCGTCACCAGCGCCCTGCCCTATGCCAATGGATCAATCCATCTAGGCCATATGCTCGAGTACATCCAGACAGACATGTGGGTCCGCTTCCAGAAAATGCGCGGCAACCAGTGCATCTACGTCTGCGCCGACGACGCCCACGGCTCGGCCATCATGCTGCGCGCCGAAAAGGAAGGCATCACCCCGGAGCAGCTGATCGCCAACGTTCAGGCCGAGCACAGCGGCGACTTCGCCGACTTCCTGGTGGACTTCGACAATTTCCACTCCACCCACAGCGAAGAAAACCGCGAACTGTCGAGCCTGATCTACACGCGCCTGCGTGAAGCCGGGCACATCGCCACCCGTTCGGTTACCCAGTACTTCGACCCGGAAAAGGGCATGTTCCTGGCCGACCGTTTCATCAAGGGCACCTGCCCCAAGTGCGCGGCCGAAGACCAGTACGGCGACAACTGTGAGAAATGCGGCGCCACTTACGCGCCGACCGAGCTGAAGAACCCCAAGTCGGCGATTTCCGGTGCCACCCCGGTACTGCGTGATTCCCAGCACTTCTTCTTCAAGCTGCCAGACTTTCAGGCCATGCTGCAGCAGTGGACCCGCAGCGGCACCCTGCAGGACGCAGTGGCCAACAAGCTGGCCGAGTGGCTGGATTCCGGCCTGCAGGAGTGGGATATCTCCCGTGATGCGCCGTACTTCGGCTTTGAAATCCCGGGCGAACCGGGCAAGTACTTCTACGTGTGGCTGGACGCGCCCATCGGCTACATGGCCAGTTTCAAGAACCTGTGCGCACGCCGCCCCGAGCTGGACTTTGATGCCTTCTGGAAGGAAGACTCCAAAGCCGAGCTGTACCACTTCATCGGCAAGGACATCGTCAACTTCCACGCCCTGTTCTGGCCCGCCATGCTCGAAGGCGCCGGCTTCCGCAAGCCGACCGCAGTCAACGTGCACGGCTACCTGACCGTCAACGGCGCCAAGATGTCCAAGTCGCGCGGCACCTTCATCAAGGCCCGCACCTACCTTGACCACCTGCAGCCGGAATACCTGCGTTACTACTACGCGGCCAAGCTGGGCCGTGGCGTCGACGACCTGGACCTGAACCTGGAAGACTTCGTGCAGAAGGTCAATTCCGACCTGGTTGGCAAGGTGGTCAACATCGCCAGCCGCTGCGCCGGGTTCATCCACAAAGGCAATGAAGGCGTGATGGTGACTGGCGATGCCGCACCGGAGCTGACCGAGGCCTTCCTGGCCGCAGCCCCGTCGATCGCCGAAGCCTACGAGGGCCGCGACTTCGGCCGTGCCATGCGCGAGATCATGGCGCTGGCCGACCGCGCCAACGCCTGGATTGCCGACAAGGCACCGTGGTCGCTGGCCAAGCAGGAAGGCAAGCAGGACGAAGTGCAGGCGATCTGCGCCCAGGGCATCAACCTGTTCCGCCAGCTGGTTATCTTCCTCAAGCCAGTGCTTCCGGTGCTGGCCGTCGATGCGGAGACCTTCCTCAATGTTGCCCCGCTGGCCTGGACCGACCACCAGTCGCGTCTGGAAAACCACCAGCTGAACCCGTTCAAGGCACTGATGAGCCGCATCGAACTGGCCAAGGTCGAAGCCATGGTCGCCGCCAGCAAGGAAGACCTGCTGGCCGCCGAAGCCAAGGCCCCCGCGGGCAATGGCGAGCTCACCAAGGACCCGCTGTCGGCAGAAATCGAGTTCGACACCTTTGCTGCCGTTGACCTGCGCGTGGCACTGATCGTCAAGGCCGAAGCCGTAGCAGGTGCCGACAAGCTGCTGCAACTGACCCTGGACATCGGTGACGAGCGCCGCAACGTGTTCTCCGGCATCAAGTCGGCTTACCCCGACCCGTCCAAGCTGGAGGGCCGCCTGACCATGATGGTTGCCAACCTCAAGCCACGGAAGATGCGCTTTGGTGTGTCCGAGGGCATGGTCATGGCCGCAGGCCCCGGCGGTGAAGAAATCTACCTGCTGAGCCCGGACAGCGGCGCCAAGCCAGGCCAGCGCATCAAGTAACGCCCCTGCCCCGGCCCTCGTGCCGGGGCAGTTCCTTCTGCGCCTTGATTGCCGGACAATCACCCCCATTCCCGGCTATCGTCTTCTCATGAGCGACTACATCCTGGTCCTGATCAGCGCCGCGCTGGTCAATCACCTGTGCCTGCTACAACCGTCAGCCCCCAGGCTGCAGCTGCATGTGCACGGCCTGGCCTGCGCGCTATGCATTGCGCTGGGCGTGATCGGGGCTCAGTTGCTGGTGCGAGGGGTGCTTGCTCCGCTGCACATTCACGACCTTGCACTGTTCGTGTTATTGCCATGGCTGGCATTGCTCGCATGGGGCGTGCCGTGGCTGCTGGCCAAATGGCGCCCGGCCTGGCCCGTTACGGGGTTGCCAGCCCTGCTCTTGAGCAATGCCGCAGCGCTGGGGCTGGCGCTGCAACAGGCCAACGATGACAGCAGCTGGCCAGCCATACTGCTGCAAGCCCTGCTGGCAGGTGGCGGCTTCTGGCTGGCGCTGGTCTTGCTCACCGACCTGCGCCAGCGCACTGCCCATGCCGACATCCCCGGCGTACTGCGCGGCCTGCCCATCGAATTGATCGGTGCTGGGGTAATGGCCATGGCGTTTTCCGGCTTCAATGGATTGTTTGCCCAATGAGTACTGCCCCCGACCCGCGACTACGCACCAGCATGGGCCTGGTCTTGCTGGCCTGTACACCTGGCCTGCTGGCACTGCTTTGGCTGCACGGCTGGGGTTTTCTGCTGAACCTGTTGCTCTGCACCAGTGGCGCCTTGCTGTGCGAAGGCCTGCTGCTGGCAATGCGTGCGCAACCGCTGAAGCCTGCGCTTAACGACGGCAGCGCACTGGTAACCGCCGTCTTGCTGGCGTGCGCCCTACCCACCCTGGCCCCGTGGTGGTTGCCGGTGGTCGCCACGAGCGTTGCCATCGGCATCGGCAAGCAGGCCTTTGGCGGTGTCGGACGCAACCTGTTCAACCCGGCCATGGTCGGTTATGCCTTCGTGTTGCTGAGTTTTCCGTTGCAGATGAACCATTGGCCAGGGCCTGCACCCGGCCTGCTGGAAAGCCTGCAGCAGGTGTTTGCGGGTGGCGAACACATTGATGCCTGGGCCCGGCCTACGCTGCTCGACGGCCTGCGGCACAACCGCAGCCTCACCATTGACGAGCTGTTCGCCAGTCACCCCGGCTTCGGCAGTATCGGCGGGAGGGGCAGTGAATGGGCCAACCTGGCGTTCCTGGTCGGCGGCCTGTTCCTGCTGCAGCGTAAGGTGATCAGCTGGCATGCGCCTGCGGGCTTGCTGGCAGGGTTGTTCGTGTTCAGCCTGTTGGGCTGGAACGGTTCGGGGTCGGACTCCAACGGCTCACCCTTGCTGCACCTGTTCTCCGGGTCGACCATGCTAGCGGCGTTCTTCATTGCCACCGAGCCCGTCTCCGGCCCCAGAAACGAGTGGGCCAGGCTGTGCTTCGGCTTGGGAGCAGGGCTGCTGATCTACCTGATCCGCACCTGGGGCAATTACCCCGATGGCACGGCATTCGCGATCCTGCTGATGAACCTCATGGTTCCCTGCCTTGAGCGCCTGGCCTTGCAGCGTCAGCAGGCCGCCCGATGAGCCGCCTGGCGCGTGATGCAGGCCTGCTGCTGCTGACTGGGGCACTGGCTGTGTCTGCCACGCTGACGTGGCGACAATGGACCAGTACCGCCATCGCCAGCGCCGAGAAGCAACTGCAAAGCCGCCAGCGACTGGCAGTGCTGCCTGAAGGCAGTTACGACAACCAACCACTGGACACGCCCCTGCCAAGGCCCGCCGCACAGCGGCCAAACAGTCGTATCCTGGCAGCCTACCGGGCCACGCGGGCAGGTGAGCCAACCGCAGTCATCCTGATCACCCAGGCCCAAGGCTACGCCGGGCCTATCGTGCTGAGCATTGCCATCGCCACCGACGGCAGGCTGATCGGCAGCCAAGTGGTTGAGCAACAGGAAAGCCCGGGGCTGGGTGCACGCTTGGGAGACCCGCAGGTGCACTGGCTGGGGCAGTTTGCCAACCGTCAGTTGGGCGACCACTGGGCGCTGAAGCGGGACCAGGGTGACTTTGACCAACTGGCCGGCGCAACCGTGACCTCACGGGCAGTGATCACAGCCTTACAGGAAGCCCTGAGCTATTTCGATGAGCAGCGCAGCATGCTGTTAGAGGGCACCTCGCATGAATAGCGTCTACTGGCTGGCGGCAAGCCTTGTCCCCTTACTGGGCGCCACCGGCACGCTACGCGAGGGCGCCGCCATCAGCTTGTGCGCGATCGTGATGAGCAGCCTGCACCAGCTGTTGCTGGCCCCCTTGCGCCAGCGACTGGCCAGCTGGGCATACGTGTTAGCCAGCCTGCTGTTGCTGGCCGCCCTGGCCAGCTGCCTGCAGCTGGCCCTGCGTGCGTGGCTGCTGCCACTGGCCATTGCCCTTGGCCACTATCCCGCGCTGCTTTGCCTGCCATGCCTGGCCTACGACCACCTGCTTCCCAGCCAGGGTCGCTGGCGCCTGCTCGCCCGGCACCTTGGCGCTGTGCTCGCCATCTGCCTGCTGCTCGGCGCCAGCCGCCAAGGGCTGGCCGAGTTCGCCGGCCTGCACCTGGCCAGCCTGGCCCCCGGCGCGTTGCTACTGCTCGGACTGCTGCTGGCCTTGTACAATCGCCTGCGCCCGGGCTCCGCCCACTCACGTCGTCAAGGAAAGCTCTGATTTCATGAATGCCGCCAAACGCCTGGAGATCTTTCGCAGGCTGCACGAAGACAACCCCGACCCTAAGACCGAACTGGCCTACACCACCCCGTTCGAACTGCTGGTCGCCGTGACGCTGTCTGCGCAATCCACCGACGTCGGCGTCAACAAGGCCACCGCCCGTCTGTTCCCCGTCGCCAATACCCCCGAGGCCATCCATGCCCTGGGCGTTGAAGGCCTGAGCGGGTACATCAAGACCATCGGGCTCTACAACAGCAAGGCCAAGAACGTCATCGAAGCCTGCCGGATGCTGATAGAGCAGCACGGCAGCCAGGTGCCGCAAACGCGCGAAGCCCTGGAAGCGCTGCCCGGCGTCGGCCGCAAAACCGCCAACGTGGTGCTTAACACTGCATTCCGCCAGCCGACCATGGCGGTAGATACCCATATCTTCAGGGTCAGCAACCGCACAGGCATCGCGCCAGGCAAGACGGTGCTGGAGGTGGAGAAGAAACTGGTCAAGTTCGTGCCGAAGGACTACCTGCTCGACGCCCATCACTGGTTGATCCTTCATGGGCGCTATGTATGCCAGGCACGCAAGCCAAGGTGTGGCAGTTGCCGGATCGAAGACTTGTGCGAATACAAGCACAAGACCAGCGACGATTGAGCCGATAGCACAAAACCACTCCCAGCGATTGAAAAAATCTTTTTTACCGGCGCCTGCTTTCTGGTTATAAGGACGGCCAATGGCCCCTTGGCTTGGAGCGACTCATGAGCACCGATAAAGACGACCTGTCGATCGAAGATGATTTTGTTGCCACAGAAGATGAAGCGCAACCCCAGGTGGAAACCGCAAAGACCAACCTGAGCAAACGCCGCACCATCGACAACATGCTGGAAGAACGGCGCTTGCAAAAACAGCTGGCCGATTTCGACTACGATCTGTAGCGCTGCTCTGGAGCCTTGGCAAAGCCCCCCGGCGGGAGGCTTTGCGGCCTGGCGGTCAGTTAAGACCTTGCCGCTGCGCCAGTTCGATCAGGTCAACCAGCGACCGCGCATTAAGCTTGAGTAATAGCCGGGACTTGTAGGTACTGACCGTCTTGTTGCTGAGGAACATGCTTTCGGCAATTTCCTTGTTGGAGCGCCCGCGCGCCAACTGCTGCAACACGGTCATCTCGCGCGCGGAAAGGCGGTTGACCATATCTGCCTCGCTCCCCCCTCCCCTGGCGCGCGACGCATGCAAGGCCTGGTTGGGGAAGTAACTGTAACCCGACAACACAGCCTTGATGGCGCTTAGCAGTTCGGTGAGTTCCTGCTGCTTGCACACGTAACCCGATGCCCCCGCCTGCATGCAGCGCATCGAGAAGTTGCCGGGGGCCTGTGATGTCAGCACCAGCACCTTGCTGCCCGGGCTGAAAGTTGCCATGCGCGCGATCACCTCCAGACCATCCAGCCTGGGGATGCCAATATCGAGCACCACGATGTCCGGCAGGTGTTG
Organism: Candidatus Pseudomonas phytovorans; assembly: GCA_029202525.1. Taxonomy (NCBI): domain Bacteria; kingdom Pseudomonadati; phylum Pseudomonadota; class Gammaproteobacteria; order Pseudomonadales; family Pseudomonadaceae; genus Pseudomonas; species Candidatus Pseudomonas phytovorans. Next base: position 1,805,002 of record CP119325.1, on the reverse strand, counting down.
CCGTGTGAGTTGCAATGCAGCCACCCCGTTGTCGGTCTCCGCCACGACGTCATACCCATGCCGCTCCATCAGCATGCGCACGGCCAGGCGTATGACCGGATGATCATCCACGATAAGCACTTTATTCATGCGATATCCATTGATTCATTATTTTTGCTTTGGCACGCCACGATAACCGACAGGGCGCCCGATGGCGCGACGAATTCCCGGCGAAACTCATGAGCAGATAAAACCTACATCACTTACAGAAATTTCCTACAAGTTATGGCAACAGTTGTAACAATTGAACTGCTTATTACCAAATTGACGGTATCAGTTGGCTGCAAGTATGTACCAGTTGAAAACGGGCGCTCGCTTGAGGAAAGATCCCATTCAAACAAGGTGAAAATTCACAGCGGGCCGGCTATCTGCCGATTAGTCCTCATCTGGAAATCAATCCAGTCTTTAGTTGAGCCCAACAGTAGGGTAAAGATGGGCAAAACCGCTGGAGACGGCCCAAATGACCCAAGCACAACCTGTCGCCCCGCTGACGATCATTGCCATCTTCGCGGGGATTATCGAAGCCTCCGCCCTTGCTACATTGCCGTTTCTCAGTGAGTCCAGCCAAAAGCTCTAAACCTGGTTTCTGGTGGGCTTCCCATTCTTTCTGACTGCACTGTTCTTCCTGACGCTCAACTTCAACTACAAGTCGTTCTACAGCCCATCACCTGGCAAAACGGCGAACGACAACGCGTTGGCTGCGAACAGCGTGGCCACTGCTGCCATGGCAAACGATGCCCGCAAAGCGGTTCAAGGCGAACCTGTCACGTTCATGTTTTCCGGCCCCGACGCCAACCGCATGATGGAGCAGCAACTGCTGTCTGCACTTGCCCAGCACCCCGTGCCAGCGCGTACCTGGCGCTTTTGCAATCTGGACAGACGGCAATGTGCACAACTGTCGATCAGTGCACTTGAAGACAACGCCATGCACGACGAGCACTGAACACCAAGGTTTGTTTACACCAATAAAAAACCCCGGCCTGAGCCGGGGTTTTTACAACACACGCCAGCAATCAGAGAAGCGAACGGCCCTTGTTGGCAGCGATGCGCATGCGCAGTGCGTTCAGCTTGATAAAGCCGGCAGCGTCCGCCTGGTTGTAGGCGCCGCCATCTTCCTCGAAGGTCGCGATGTTGGCATCGAACAGCGAGTCGTCCGACTGGCGACCGACCACGGTGACGTTGCCCTTGTACAGCTTCAGGCGCACCACGCCATTCACGTTCACCTGCGAGGCGTCGATCATCTGCTGCAGCATCAGACGCTCCGGGCTCCACCAGTAGCCGGTGTAGATCAGGCTGGCGTATTTCGGCATCAGCTCATCTTTCAGGTGAGCGACTTCTCGGTCCAGGGTGATCGACTCGATGGCACGGTGGGCCTTGAGCATGATGGTGCCGCCAGGGGTCTCGTAGCAGCCCCGGGACTTCATGCCGACGTAGCGGTTCTCGACGATGTCGAGACGGCCGATGCCGTTGGCGCCGCCGATACGGTTGAGGTCGGCCAGCACGGTGGCCGGGGACTTCTCGACGCCGTCGATGGCAACGATGTCACCATTGCGGTAGGTCAGCTCGATGTAGGTGGCCTGGTCCGGGGCGTTCTCAGGGGAGACGCTCCATTTCCACATGTCTTCTTCGTGCTCGGTCCAGGTATCTTCCAGGACACCGCCTTCATAGGAGATGTGCAGCAGGTTGGCGTCCATCGAGTACGGCGACTTCTTCTTGCCGTGGCGCTCGATCGGGATGCCATGCTTCTCGGCGTAGTCCATCAGCTTCTCGCGGGACAGCAGGTCCCACTCGCGCCATGGGGCGATGACCTTGACGCCTGGTTTCAGGGCGTAGGCACCCAGTTCGAAACGAACCTGGTCGTTGCCTTTGCCGGTAGCGCCATGGGAAATGGCGTCAGCGCCGGTTTCGTTGGCGATTTCGATCAGGCGCTTGGCGATCAGCGGGCGGGCAATGGAAGTACCCAGCAGGTACTCGCCTTCGTAGACGGTGTTGGCGCGGAACATCGGGAACACGAAATCACGCACGAACTCTTCGCGCAGGTCGTCGATGTAGATCTCTTTCACACCCATTGCCTGTGCCTTGGCACGGGCCGGCTCGACCTCTTCGCCCTGACCCAGGTCAGCGGTGAAGGTCACCACTTCGCAGTTGTAGGTATCCTGCAGCCACTTGAGAATCACCGAAGTATCAAGGCCGCCGGAATACGCCAGTACGACCTTATTTACGTCCGCCATGCCATCACTCCACGGGGTTGTACGGAAAGGGATCGATTCTAACGGCCTTGCGGATAAATTTACAGTGGGGCGACAGCTTCTGACGACAAAGCGACAGGAACTGTCGGAAGGGCGACGGTCGGTGTGGATGGATGGTTAAAGGATGTCTCAGGGCGCCTTCGCCCCCGGCGCGGCAGCAGCCGGGCTGGCGGGGGCTGTGGCCGGAGCAACAGGCGCCGCTGGCTCAACCGGTTTCTCCACGGGTTTCACAACCACGGTAATCTGGTCCAGCTCAATGTTCACCCGGCGATTGCGCGCACGGTTGGCAGCACTGTTGTTCTTCACCAACGGGTACTGCTCGCCATGGAAGCGCACGACAATCTGTTCCTCAGCGACGCCATGGGCCTTGAAGTAATCGGCCACTGCCAGCGCGCGACGGCGCGACAGGTCGCGATTGGTCAGGCGGTTGCCGCTGTTGTCGGAGTGGCCGTCGAGTTCGATGTGGTTCACCGTCGGGTCGGCTTTCATGTAATCCAGGATCACATCCAGCCGTGCACGCGCTGAAGCATCGAGCTCGGTGCCGCCCCCCGGGAACCCGACCTGGATCTGGCGCACCTGGTCGTAATTCATCGGCAGCAGCTTGCCGGCACAGGCCTGGTAGTCGCTGTAAGCCTTGGCGAAGCTGACCGGTAGCACGCGCACTTCCATCGGCCTGCCGGCCTCACCGGTGTAGTTGCGCACCACCGTGCTGCGCCCGTCGAGCAAGCCGTTGATCAGGCGGCTGGCCTGGCCTTGGGAAGAACTGAACAGCACGCCGGTGCGGGCCATGCGCACGCTGCCCAGGTTGATATCACCCCGCCCAGGCTGCCACGGCGCCGCCGCCGCAAGCAGGCTCGCGGTACCTGCACCCAGTACGTTGCTGTCCGAACGCAGCTGGAACACGGGCTGCTCACCCGCCCGGCGCACGAACTCACCGCTGCCGAAACCTTCTATCGGCTGGATCAGTCGGCATTCGAACTGGTCGCCCTCGACCTTCCAGGCGATGTTCTCCATGCGCGTCTGGAAAGTCAGTGCGCCGGCCGGCAGGCTGGCGAACAGGGTCAACAGGGTTAGGTAACGCTGGCGCACGGGCGGCTCCACAATTCTGACGGCTTACCTGCAGGCTATCGGACGCCGTCCGGAAAACTTGATAGCCGTGCTCGCCCCAGGGTTTTCCGGTAGCATTGGGGCTTGAGTTCGACCCGCCTGGAATCCCCAATGTCCGATCGCCTGACCCTCCTGCGCCCCGACGACTGGCACATCCATCTGCGCGATGGTGCCGTCCTGCCCCACACCGTTGGCGACGTGGCGCGCACTTTTGCCCGTGCCATCATCATGCCTAACCTGGTTCCTCCGGTGCGTAATGCCGGCGAGGCTGGCGCCTACCGTGAGCGCATCCTGGCCGCCCGCCCTGCCGGCAGCCGCTTCGAGCCTTTGATGGTGCTGTACCTCACCGACCGCACCAGCCCCGAAGACATCCGCGCGGCCAAGGCCAGCGGCATCGTGTACGCCGCCAAACTGTACCCGGCTGGCGCCACCACCAACTCCGATTCGGGCGTGACCAGCATCGACAACATCTTCCCGGCCATCGAGGCGTTGGCAGAAGTTGGCATGCCACTGTTGGTACATGGCGAAGTGACCCGCAGCGATATCGACGTGTTCGACCGCGAAAAGCGTTTCATCGACGAGCATATGCGCCGTGTGGTCGAGCGTTTCCCGACGCTGAAAGTGGTGTTCGAGCACATCACCACCAGCGATGCCGCGCAGTTCGTCACCGAGGCCCCGGCCAACGTCGGCGCGACCATCACCGCGCAGCACCTGCTGTACAACCGCAACCACATGCTGGTTGGCGGCATTCGCCCGCACTTCTACTGCCTGCCGATCCTCAAGCGCAACACCCACCAGGTGGCGCTGCTGGACGCTGCCACCAGTGGCAACCCGAAGTTCTTCCTGGGCACCGACTCGGCACCGCACGCCCGTCACGCCAAGGAAGCCGCCTGCGGTTGCGCCGGTTGCTACACCGCCTATGCGGCCATCGAGATGTACGCCGAAGCGTTCGAGCAACGTAACGCGCTGGACAAGCTGGAAGGCTTTGCCAGCCTGCACGGCCCGGCGTTCTACGGCCTGCCGGTGAACACCGACACCATCACCCTGGTGCGTGAAGAGTGGACCGCTCCAGACAGCCTGCCGTTTGGCGAGCAGACCGTAATCCCGCTGCGCGCCGGTGAAAAACTGCGCTGGCGCTTGCTGGAGGAAAACGCGTGAGCGAAGACCTTTACGAAGACGACATGGACACCCAGGGCAGCAGCGGTTCGCGCCACCCGATGGCCGAGCGCTTTCGCGGCTACCTGCCGGTAGTGGTGGATGTGGAAACTGGCGGTTTCAACAGCGCCACCGATGCCCTGCTGGAAATTGCCGCAGTCACCATTGGCATGGACGACAAAGGCTTCCTGTTCCCCGAACACACTTACTTCCATCGCGTGGAGCCGTTCGAGGGTGCCAATATCGAACAGGCGGCACTGGAGTTCACCGGCATCAAGCTGGACCACCCGCTGCGCATGGCCGTCAGCGAGGAAAGCGCGCTGACCGACATTTTCCGTGGCATCCGCAAGGCATTGAAGGCCAATGGCTGCAAACGGGCGATCCTGGTCGGCCACAACAGCAGCTTCGACCTGGGGTTCCTCAATGCGGCGGTGGCGCGCAACGACCTGAAGCGCAACCCGTTCCACCCGTTCTCCAGCTTCGACACCGCTACCTTGGCGGGCCTGGCGTATGGCCAGACCGTGTTGGCGCGGGCCTGCCAGAGCGCCGACATCGACTTCGACGGGCGTGAGGCGCATTCGGCGCGTTACGACACCGAGAAGACAGCTGAACTGTTCTGCGGCATCGTCAACCGCTGGAAAGAGATGGGCGGCTGGCGCGACTTCAACGACTGAGTCCGGATCCTGGGAGTGCTCCACACTCCCAGACCCCAGGCACAAAAAAACCGGCCACCAGGGCCGGTTTTTTCATGCACGCAGCAATTACAGCTTGCCGGCGTTCTCGCTCAGGTAGGCAGCAACGCCTTCTGGCGAAGCGTTCATGCCTTTGTCGCCTTTTTTCCAGTTGGCAGGGCAGACTTCGCCGTGCTCTTCGTGGAATTGCAGGGCGTCGACCAGGCGCAGCAGTTCGTCCATGTTACGGCCCAGTGGCAGGTCGTTGATGATCTGCGAACGGACAACACCGTTGGTGTCGATCAGGAAGGCGCCACGGAAGGCCACGCCGCCTTCGGACTCGACGTCGTAGGCTTTGCAGATTTCATGGGTCATGTCGGCAGCCAGGGTGTACTTGACCTGACCGATGCCACCGTTGTTCACCGGGGTGTTACGCCAGGCGTTGTGGGTGAAGTGCGAGTCGATCGAAACGCCGATCACTTCGACGTTGCGCGCCTGGAAGTCCGGAATGCGGTTGTCCAGGGCGATCAGCTCGGACGGGCAGACGAAGGTGAAGTCCAGCGGGTAGAAGAACACCAGGCCGTACTTGCCCTTGATGGCCGAAGCCAGGTTGAAGCTGTCGACGATCTCGCCATTGCCCAGCACGGCCGGAACGGTGAAATCGGGGGCTTTCTTACCAACGAGTACGCTCATTGTAATCTCCTGATGAGGGTGAAAAACCGTTTGCCGGGCCAGACGGCTAGCCCGACATCCAACAAAGGCCGCCCATCATACACGGCTTCTGATGACAGGCCGAATCCCTCGACAAAGCAACCACCGGTCGCTCAAACACAGCCCTTCCAGAAAGTATTTTGACAAGCATTCTCATTAACATTAAGCTCCAATCCATCGACTCAACCAGCGATGGTCAGCCCTTATGTATGTGTGTCTTTGTGTCGGCGTCACCGACGGACAGATCCGCGATGCGATCTATGAAGGATGCTGCAGTTACAAGGAAGTGCGAGCCGCGACGAATGTCGCCAGCCAGTGTGGCAAATGTGCCTGCCTGGCCAAGCAAGTGGTCCGGGAGACCCTGACCGAGCTTCAGGTCAGCCAGGCAGCCCTGCCCTATCCCGTAGAATTTACTGCGGCCTGAACACCCCTATTTTGAAGAACCGGACCCTGTGTCCGGTTTTTTTATGCCTTAAATTCAATAAGTTAGCCCCGCAACGCGGTTCACAAACATTCTTATTCCTATTAATTTTCACTTATTATTCAACAACTTAGGTTTGACACTCCTAAGTATCGGGCTCAAACTTCACTGTATTGGCACACTTCTACAGGGCAGGAACCCGCAATGAAAGGCGACGTAAGCGTCATCCAGCATCTCAACAAGATCCTCGGAAACGAGCTGGTCGCGATCAACCAGTACTTCCTGCACGCACGTATGTACGAAGATTGGGGCCTGAACAAACTCGGCAAGCTCGAGTACAAGGAATCCATCCACGCGATGAAAGACGCTGACAAACTGATCAAGCGTATTCTCTTCCTCGAAGGCATTCCGAACGTTCAGGAGCTGGGCAAGCTGATGATCGGCGAGCACACCAAGGAAATGCTCGAGTGTGATCTGAAGCTCGAGAAGAAAGCCCTGGCAGACCTCAAGGCGGCCATTGCGCATTGCGAAACGGCTGGCGACTTCGGCTCGCGTGACATGCTTGAAGATATTCTCGAGTCCGAGGAAGAGCACATCGACTGGCTGGAAACCCAACTGGGGCTGATCGACAAGATCACTATCGAGAATTACCTGCAGTCGCAGATGGGCGAAGAGTAATTATTCGCCGCATAAAAAAACCCGCGATCAGCGGGTTTTTTTATGCTTGCCGAAAGATCAGGCTTCGGAAGCCTTGGCTTTGGCAGCAGCGTCCTTGATCAGGGTCTGCAGCTCGCCGTTCTGGAACATTTCCAGCATGATATCGCTACCGCCAACCAGCTCACCGGCTACCCACAGCTGCGGGAAGGTCGGCCAGTTGGCATACTTTGGCAGGTTGGCGCGGATTTCCGGGTTCTGCAGGATGTCGACGTAGGCGAACTTCTCGCCACAACCCATCACAGCTTGCGATGCCTTGGCCGAGAACCCGCATTGCGGGGCATTCGGCGAGCCTTTCATGTAAAGCAGAATGGTGTTGTTGGCAATCTGCTCTTTGATCGTTTCGATGATATCCATGTAGCACCTCGGCTGAACTTTGCGACGCTGTCGTCGGCACGGTGGCGCATTGTAACGGAAAGCCGAGCAGCGTGCTCGGCCTTACTATTCCTTACGCGGCCTCCACCTGCACGGGCACGCCATTGAGCGCAGCGTTGCCGGACACCGAGTCCCGCAAGCATTCGTCGGTCAAGTCGTTGGCGCTCACGCCAGGTTGCGCCTGGGCGATCTGCAGGTGCACGCCCGGGCGACCATGGCCGAAGCCATGGGGCAGGCTGACCACACCGGGCATCATGTCCTCACAGGCTTGCACCTCGACTTCCAGAGCCCCCGTGCGCGAGCGGATACGCACCCGCTGGCCGTCCTGCAACTGCCGCTGTTGCAAGTCTTGCGGGTGCATCAACAACTGATGCCGTGGCTTGCCTTTCACCAGCCGATGGGAATTGTGCATCCACGAGTTGTTGCTGCGCACATGGCGACGACCGATCAGCAGCAATTCGCCCGGTGCCGGAGGTACCAGTTGCGCCACGCGGTGCAGGTCGTCCAGCAACACCTGGGGTGCCGCCTCCACCGTCTTGCTGGCAGTCGCCAGGCGCGCAGCGAGGTTGCTGCGCAATGGCCCGAGGTCGAGGCCGTGCGGATGGTCATCGAGTGTTGCCAATGAAAGCCGCCAAGGCGTTGTTTCGCCATAGCGCCCCTTGCGCAAGGCCAGGTCGATCATCTGCGCAGGTGCCAAGGTGGGTTTCAATTCAAGCTCGGCACGCCTGGCAAAAGCCTGGGCCAGACCGACGAAGATTTCCCAGTCATGCAGTGCCCCGTCCGGCCTGGGCAGGATCGACCGGTTGAAACGCGTGACGTTGCGCACCGCCAGCAAGTTGAAGGTGCTGTCGTAATGGTCGTTTTCCAGCGCCCAGGTGGACGGCAGGATCAGGTCGGCATGCCGGGTGGTTTCGTTGATATAGAGGTCGATGCTGAGCATGAACTCCAGGCCTTCCAGTGCCGCATCCAGCTGGCGCCCGTTAGGCGTGGACAGCACCGGGTTGCCGGCCACGGTCACCAAGGCGCGCACCTGCCCTTCGCCAGGGGTCAGCATCTCCTCGGCCAAGGCCGCCACGGGCAGCTCGCCGCCGTACTCGGGCAAGCCCGACACCCGGCTCTGCCAGGCGTTGAAATGGCCGCCGGAGGTGGTGGCCACCAAGTCGACTGCAGGCTCGGTGCACAACGCGCCGCCTTCACGGTCGAGGTTGCCGGTTACCAGGTTGATCAGTTGCACCAGCCAGTGGCAGAGGGTACCGAAGGCTTGGGTGGAGACGCCCATGCGGCCATAGCACACTGCCTTGCCTGCTGCGGCGAAGTCCCGTGCCAACTGGCGGATGTGCGTTGGGGCAATGCCGCAGTGGCGGCTCATGGCTTCGGCACTGAGCGGTGCAAGGGCTTCGCGCACCTGCTGCAGGCCATTGATCGGCAAGTGCGAACCTTGCGCCAGGCCCTCCTCGAACAGGGTGCTGAGCAAGCCGCACAACAAGGCGGCATCGCCACCAGGGCGGATAAACAGATGGCTATCGGCGATGGCTGCCGTTTCGCTGCGCCGAGGGTCCACCACCACCAGGCGCCCGCCCCGCCCACGCAGGGCCTTCAGGCGCTTTTCCACATCTGGCACGGTCATGATGCTGCCGTTGGAAGCCAGAGGGTTACCGCCAAGAATCAGCATGAAGTCGGTTTGGTCGATGTCAGGGATCGGCATTAGCAGGCCATGGCCATACATCAGGTGGCTGACCAGATGTTGCGGCAACTGGTCCACAGAAGTGGCAGAGAAGCGGTTGCGGGTCTTGAGCAATCCCAGAAAGTAGTTGCTGTGGGTCATCAAGCCGTAGTTGTGCACGCTGGGGTTGCCTTGATAGACCGCCACAGCATTACGCCCATGAGTTTGCTGGACCGCCCACAATTTGTCGGCGGCAAAGGCAAAGGCCTCGTCCCAGCCGATGGCCTGCCAATCCTCGCCTACGCGCTTGTGTGGCTGGCGCAGGCGGTCCGGGTCGTTCTGGATATCTTGCAGGGCCACGGCCTTGGGGCAGACATGGCCACGGCTGAACGGGTCCTGGGGGTCGCCTTTGATCGAGCTGATCAGCGGCCGCACGTCGTCCTCATGGCTGACTTCGATATTAAGCCCGCAGATCGCTTCGCACAGGTGACAGGCACGGTGATGCAGGGTCTTGGTCATGGCCGCCTCTGCCTTGTTGTTGTCGAACACTGACTATGCGCCCGGCCCCTGCCCCAGGCCAGCGCGCTTCGCCGCGTGAATCCACCGACATCAGGCCCACGATTTGCGACAGCCATTTGCCAAATTGCCAGCAAGCCGTGTACAACCTCCTGTAGCAAATAAAAAACAGCACAGGCCACTGGGTGAAGACACCCTTTGCAACACCCTTTGCAATCAGGCCGCTGTTTCCCCCCTTGGCTTCAGGCGACATTTACTTATAGTATTGCGCCTTTCCCTATTTTCGTCCGCCCCGTGCGGCTTACGCCGCAGGTCACTCCCGTTGTCAAAAAAAACCATACGGTCGACCTGCATACCGTTGCAGATAAGGTAGTCAATCATGAGCGCTAGGCACTTTCTCTCCCTGCTGGACTTCACCACCGACGAATTGCTCGGGGTGATCCGCCGCGGCATCGAGCTGAAGGACCTGCGCAAACGAGGCGTGCTGTTCGAGCCCCTGAAGAGCCGCGTGCTGGGCATGATCTTCGAGAAATCCTCGACCCGTACCCGCGTGTCGTTCGAGGCCGGTATGATCCAGCTTGGCGGCCAGGCCATCTTCCTGTCGCCGCGCGACACCCAACTGGGGCGTGGCGAGCCGATCGGTGACAGCGCGATCGTGCTGTCGAGCATGCTCGATGTGGTGATGATTCGTACCCACGCCCACAGCACCCTGACCGAGTTCGCCGCCAAATCGCGCGTGCCGGTGATCAACGGCCTGTCCGACGAGTCGCACCCGTGCCAACTGCTGGCCGACATGCAGACCTTCCTCGAGCACCGCGGCTCGATCCAGGGCAAAACCGTGACCTGGATCGGCGATGGCTTCAACATGTGCAACTCCTATATCGAGGCCGCCAGGCAGTTCGATTTCCAGCTGCGCATCGCCTGCCCCGAAGGCTACGAGCCGGATCAGCGCTTCATGGCGCTGGGCGGTGACCGCGTGCAGATCATCCGCGATGCCAAGGAAGCGGTGCGTGACGCACACCTTGTGGTCACCGATGTCTGGACTTCCATGGGCCAAGAGGAGGAAACTGCACGGCGCCTGGCGCATTTCGCGCCTTACCAGGTTACCCGCGAACTGCTCGACCTGGCGGCACCCGATGTCCTCTTCATGCACTGCCTGCCCGCCCACCGTGGCGAGGAAATCAGCCAGGACCTGCTCGACGACCCACGGTCGGTCGCCTGGGACGAGGCTGAAAACCGCCTGCATGCACAGAAGGCGCTTCTCGAATTCCTTGTAGAACCGGCTTACCACCACGCATGAGTCAACCCCTACTGCTCAACCTGCGCAACCTCGCCTGCGGCTACGGCGACCAGCGCATCGTCCAGAACCTCAACCTGCACCTGAACGCAGGCGACATCGGTTGCCTGCTGGGCTCATCCGGTTGCGGGAAAACCACCACCCTGCGCGCGATTGCCGGTTTCGAACCGGTGCACGAAGGCGAGATCCAGCTGGCCGGCGAGGTCATTTCCCGCGCCGGCTTCACCCTGGCCCCGGAAAAGCGCCGCATCGGCATGGTATTCCAGGACTACGCGCTGTTCCCGCACCTGACCGTGGCGCAGAACATTGCCTTCGGTATCGCCAAGCATCCACGCCAGGCCGCCGTCATCGAAGAGATGCTCGAACTGGTCAAGCTGGGCGGCCTGGGCGGGCGTTACCCGCACGAGCTGTCTGGCGGCCAGCAGCAACGGGTCGCCCTGGCCCGCGCACTGGCGCCTGAACCGCAGCTGCTGCTGCTCGACGAGCCGTTCTCCAACCTTGACGTAGAGCTGCGCCGGCGCCTGAGCCATGAGGTTCGCGATATCCTCAAGAGCCGTGGCACCAGCGCCATCCTGGTGACCCATGACCAGGAAGAAGCCTTTGCCGTCAGCGATCAGGTCGGTGTGTTCAAGGAAGGCCGGCTGGAGCAGTGGGACACGCCCTACAACCTTTACCACGAACCGCAAACGCCCTTCGTGGCCAGCTTCATTGGCCAGGGGTACTTCATCCGGGGGCAGATGAGCAGCCACGAGGCGGTCAATACCGAGCTGGGCGAACTGCGCGGTAACCGTGCCTACATCATGGCGCCCGGCAGTTCGGTAGACGTGCTGCTGCGCCCCGACGATATCGTGCATGCACCAGGCAGCGCGCTGCAGGCGAACATCGTCGGCAAGAGCTTCCTGGGGGCATCGACCCTGTACCGCCTGCAACTGCCGACCGGCAGCCAGCTGGAGGCGATCTTCCCGAGCCATAACGACCATCAGGTCGGTGAAGATGTGGGGATTGCGGTGAAGGCCGATCACCTGGTGCTGTTCCCGGTGCCGGGCAGTGTGGCGGCGCAATTGCCGCGGCAGGAGAATGGTGTTCGCCGGTACAGTTCGGCGACCTGATTCTGCATCCATGGGGCCGCTTTGCGGCCCCAGCAATCTCAGCCCCGGCCGATCCCGGCAAATTTGCCTTGGGTGTGCTCGGCCAGCACCGCCGCCGCCAGCTCCACTTCCAGCCCACGCCGTCCGGCACTGACATGAATGGTTGCAAAGTTCTGCGCTGACTCGTCAATGAACGTACGCAGCCGCTTCTTCTGCCCCAGCGGGCTGATCCCACCCACCAGATAACCTGTAGCCCGCTGCGCCGCCGCCGGGTCCGCCATCTCGCATTTCTTTACCCCGGCAGCATGAGCCAGGGCCTTGAGGTCGAGAGTGCCCACCACAGGCACCACTGCCACCAGCAACTCGCCCTTCTCGCTGCTCGCCAGCAAGGTCTTGAACACCTGCTGCGGGTCGAGCCCGAGCTTTTCCGCCGCCTCCAGACCGTAGGACGCCGACTTGGGGTCATGCTCATAACTGTGCACACGGTGCTCGGCGCGATGCTTCTTCAACAGGTCTAGGGCGGGGGTCATGCAAGTGCTCCGGTCTGGGACGGCTCGGCGGCTACTTTAGGACAATTCCCACAGCGCAGCCAGCGCACCGCAATCGCGCACCTCTAGTACGGGGATCCGCCGCTGATTTCAGCGACCATTTCGTGACTGGTCGTTCACTTTCGACCTTTGACATCAGCGTTTCTTGTCTATATTTTTTCGCTTCTGAACAAATGGCGCACTTTTAAGGTGCGTTTCCTGTACTTGCCTGGGGTCAATGGGGATCGACACCGGGCTTTGCTGTCGAGCGCCACGCGCCTCACAACAAAAACAACGAGGTCATACATGACGACTGCTCTACGCCAACCCACGCTATCCAGCCAATGCCTGGCCGAATTTATCGGCACTGCCCTGCTCATCTTCTTCGGCACCGGTTGTGTCGCCGCGCTCAAGGTTGCCGGCGCCAGCTTCGGCCTGTGGGAGATCAGCATCATCTGGGGCGTCGGCGTGAGCATGGCGATCTACCTCACCGCCGGCATTTCCGGCGCGCACCTGAACCCGGCGGTGAGCATCGCCCTCACCCTGTTCGCCGGTTTCGACAAGCGCAAGCTGCCGTTCTACATGCTCGCCCAGGTCTGCGGCGCATTCTGCGGTGCGGCGCTGGTCTACACCCTGTACAGCAACCTGTTCTTCGATTTCGAACAGGCCCATGCCATGTTGCGCGGTAGCGAAGCCAGCCTGGAGCTGGCCTCGGTGTTCTCAACCTACCCACACCCGTCACTGTCCACCGGCCAGGCGTTTCTGGTCGAGGTCGTCATCACTGCTATCCTGATGGCCGTGATCATGGCCCTGACCGACGACAACAACGGCCTGCCACGCGGCGCCATGGCCCCGCTGCTGATCGGCCTGCTGATCGCGGTGATCGGCAGCGCCATGGGCCCACTGACCGGCTTTGCCATGAACCCTGCCCGCGATTTCGGGCCAAAACTCATGACCTTCCTGGCCGGCTGGGGTGAAATCGCCTTCACGGGCGGCCGAGACATACCGTATTTCCTGGTTCCGGTGTTTGCACCGATCCTTGGCGCCTGCCTGGGTGCGGCGACCTATCGCGGCCTGATTGCCCGCAACCTGCCAGTAGCAGCTGCCGCGAACCCTGAGACAAATGACAATCGCCAGGGCGATACTCAAGCCAATTGATGCCGGCAACCCGCCCAGCCCTGACCTCCTATTCTTGCAAGGCCTACGACCATGACAGACACCCAGGACAAGCACTACATCATCGCCCTGGACCAGGGCACCACCAGTTCGCGTGCCATCATTTTCGACCGCGACGCCAATGTGGTGGGCACCTCCCAGCGCGAGTTCGCCCAGCACTATCCGCAGGCGGGCTGGGTCGAGCACGACCCGATGGAAATCTTCGCCACGCAGAGCGCGACCATGGTCGAGGCCTTGGCCCAGGCCGGCATCAGTCATGCCCAGGTAGCCGCAATCGGGATCACCAACCAACGCGAAACCACCGTGGTGTGGGACAAGGAAACCGGCCGCCCGGTTTACAACGCCATCGTCTGGCAGTGCCGCCGTAGCACCGAGATCTGCGCCCAGCTCAAGCGTGACGGCCATGAAGACTATATTCGCGAAACCACCGGCCTGGTCACCGACCCTTACTTCTCGGGCACCAAGCTGAAGTGGATCCTCGACAACGTCGAGGGCGCCCGTGAACGCGCCGAGCGTGGCGAACTGTTGTTCGGCACCATCGATACCTGGCTGATCTGGAAGTTCTCGGGCGGCAAGGTGCATGTCACCGACTACACCAATGCCTCGCGCACGCTGATGTTCAACATCCATAGCCTGGAGTGGGACGACAAGCTGCTGGAAATCCTCGGCATCCCGCGGCAGATGCTGCCTGAGGTTCGTTCTTCTTCCGAAGTATATGGCCAGACCAAAAGCGGCATCGACATCGCCGGTATCGCAGGTGACCAACAGTCGGCATTGTTCGGCCAGATGTGCGTGGAGCCGGGCCAGGCCAAGAACACCTACGGCACCGGCTGCTTCCTGCTGATGAACACCGGCGAACAGGCAGTGAAGTCGTCCCACGGCCTGCTCACTACCATCGCTTGCGGCCCGCGTGGTGAAGTGGCCTATGCGCTGGAAGGCGCGGTGTTCAACGGTGGTTCCACTGTGCAGTGGCTGCGTGACGAACTGAAGATCGTCAATGACGCCCTGGATACCGAATACTTCGCCAGCAAGGTCAAGGACAGCAACGGCGTCTACCTGGTGCCGGCGTTCACCGGCCTGGGTGCACCGTACTGGGACCCCTATGCCCGTGGGGCGCTGTTTGGCCTGACCCGGGGTGTGAAGGTGGACCACATCATCCGCGCCGCACTGGAGTCGATCGCCTACCAGACCCGCGACGTGCTCGATGCCATGCAGCAGGACTGCGGCCAGCGCCTGTCCGAACTGCGTGTGGACGGTGGCGCGGTGGCCAACAACTTCCTCATGCAGTTCCAGGCCGATATCCTCGGTACGTGCGTAGAGCGCCCGCAAATGCGCGAAACCACAGCCCTGGGCGCTGCTTACCTGGCCGGCCTGGCCTGCGGTTTCTGGAGCGGGCTGGACGAACTGCGCGACAAGGCAATCATCGAGCGCGAGTTCAGCCCACAACTGGATGAAACGCAAAAAGAGAAGCTGTATGCCGGCTGGAAGAAAGCCGTCGAACGTACCCGTGACTGGGAAGATCACGAGGCGTAAAGCACATCGGGGCCGCAACGCGGCCCCAATCGTCCACTGGCCGTCATCCCCTTCCTACGGCATCATTGCAGAATTTGTCCGGCTGCCCCAAAGGACCGCCCATGAATCTGCCCCCCCGCCAACAACAAATCCTCGAACTGGTGCGCGAGCGCGGTTACGTCAGTATCGAAGAAATGGCGCAGCTGTTCGTCGTGACTCCGCAGACTATCCGTCGAGATATCAACCAGCTTGCCGAGCTCAACCTGCTTCGCCGTTACCACGGTGGCGCAGCGTATGACTCGAGCATCGAGAACACTGCCTACGCCATGCGTGCCGACCAGATGCGCGATGAAAAGCAACGCATCGCCGACGCCGTGGCGCAGCAGATTCCCGACCATGCTTCGGTGTTCATCAACATTGGTACCACCACCGAATCCATCGCCCGTGCACTGCTCAACCACAGCCACCTGAAGGTCATCACCAACAACTTGCACGTGGCTGCGATCCTGGCCGCCAAGGACGATTTCGAAGTGCTGGTAGCGGGTGGCACGGTGCGCCGCGACGGTGGTGTAGTGGGCCAGGCCAGCGTCGACTTCATCAACCAGTTCAAGGTCGATTTCGCCCTGGTGGGGATCAGCGGTATCGACGAGGACGGCAGCCTGCTCGATTTCGACTACCAGGAAGTGCGGGTATCCCAGGCGATCATCGCCAATGCCCGGCAAGTGATTCTCGCCGCCGACTCCAGCAAGTTCGGGCGCAATGCCATGGTACGCCTGGGCTCCATCAGCCTGGTCGACTGCCTGGTGACCGACCAGGCGCCCACCCCCACCCTCACCGAGTTGCTCAATCAGTACAAGATACGCCTTGACGTGGTTTGAGCAGCAAATGGGCCGTCCGGCGGCCCGTGATTTTCGATAATGTTCACTTTATTGTCATCCGATCAGTTTTTTCTATAAAGACTGACTGGCTACCCGCCTTCTGTTGCGCTAATATTTTCGGAAACGAACATCGATGTTCATATTCGATGCGAACAGCCTCAGGAGGCCTTGCCCGTGTCCCAGCCCGTTTCGTCCCAGCCACCACTCGCCGACTGCTATGACCTCGCCGTGATCGGCGGCGGCATCAATGGCGTGGGCATCGCTGCCGACGCCGCGGGTCGTGGCCTGAAGGTTTTCCTTTGCGAAAAGGACGATCTGGCCCAACACACTTCGTCGGCCAGCAGCAAGCTGATCCACGGTGGCCTGCGCTACCTGGAGCATTACGAGTTCCGTCTGGTCCGTGAAGCCCTGGCCGAGCGAGAAGTGTTGCTGGCCAAGGCCCCGCACATCGTCAAACCGATGCGCTTCGTGCTGCCACACCGCCCGCACCTGCGCCCGGCCTGGATGATTCGCGCCGGCCTGTTCCTGTACGACCACCTGGGCAAGCGCAAGCGCCTGGGTGCCTCGCGAAGCCTGCGCTTTGGCCCGGGGTACCCGCTCAAACCTTCGATCACCCGTGGCTTTGAGTACGCTGACTGCGCCGTCGACGACGCCCGCCTGGTGGTGCTCAACGCCATGACCGCCCGTGAGCACGGCGCGCACCTCCACACCCGCACCCGCTGCTTGCGCGCCGAGCGTATCGACGGCCTGTGGCGGGTCGAACTGCAACATGCCGATGGCACTTTGCAGACCATTCAGGCCCGCGCACTGGTTAATGCTGCCGGTCCCTGGGTCGCCAGTTTCATCAAGGACGACCTCAAGCTCGACGCCCCGTATGGCATCCGCCTGATCCAGGGCAGTCACTTGATCGTGCCGCGCCTGTATGAAGGCGACCACGCCTATATCCTGCAGAACGAGGACCAGCGCATCGTCTTCTGCATCCCCTACCTGGAGCGTTTTACCCTGATCGGCACTACCGACCGCGAATACAGCGGCGACCCGGCCAAGGTTGCAATCACCGAGCAAGAAACCGACTACCTGCTAAACGTAGTCAACGCGCATTTCAATCAACCGCTGAGCCGTAGCGACATCCTGCACACGTACTCCGGTGTTCGCCCTCTGTGTAACGATGAGTCGGATAACCCATCCGCCGTTACCCGTGACTACACCCTGGCGCTGTCTGCTGGCGACAGCCAGGCGCCGTTGCTGTCGGTGTTCGGTGGCAAGCTGACCACCTACCGCAAGCTGGCTGAGTCGGCGATGGCTGAACTGAAGCCGTTCTTCCCGCAGATGCGCGGAAGCTGGACGGCCACAGCGCCCCTGCCAGGTGGCGAGAACATGACCACTGTGCAGGCATTGACCGATGCGGTACAGGCACGCTGTGGCTGGCTTCCAGTGGATATCGCCAAACGTTGGGTACTGGCTTACGGTAGCCGCGTGTGGCGCCTGCTCGACGGCGTCCACGGCCCCGAGGACCTGGGCCAGGCGATCGGCGCGGGGCTCTTCGCCCGTGAGGTCGATTATCTGATGCAGGAAGAATGGGCCGAACACGCCGATGACATTCTTTGGCGTCGTGGCAAACTCGGCTTGTCGATGACTGCACAGGAGCAACAGGTACTGCTGGACTACCTGCAACGCGCCAGCAAGGCGCGCGCAGACAGCCGCGCCGCCTGACTGCCCCCGCGACCGGGAAGCCTCAGAGGTTGTTGGGCAACCACCGCTGCCAGGCTTCCCGTGCCAAACGTGCAATCAATGCACGTTCAGCCTGCTCGTAATCGACCTTCAACGCCTGGCAGCGCTGCAGGTACTGCCACTCATCGATCACGTTTTCGTCCGCCTGAGCCTGCAGCGAATCCAGACGCGTCTGCAATGGCTGCAGCGTTTCTTCAAAGCGCTGCGCGTAGGCCTCACGGGCATGGTGCTCCCAGAATGGACGTTGTGCCAGCGAGGCAATCAACGTATCGGCATTCTCTGCCTCCAGCACCTGATCCTGAACCTGTAACAGGTCACGTGACGTAACATTGGCGAAGCCTGGGTAGTGCATGTCATCACTCTCGACTGGCAAGCCGAGTGAACGTGACAGCCGCAGGCGATAGAACAGCCGTACCTCAATTTCGTCGACCAGCACAAGGTGCTCGGCATGCATGCGCTGAATGTGCAACATGGCAAGCCGGTCGACCTCATCCAGACGGTACAAGCCACGCGCCAGGCCGAGCAGGCGGGCTTCCCGCTGCGCAGGCAGCGCGTCCTCCAGCGCACGCTCCACCGTCACACCCAGTTCCAGCTGCTCAAGCAGGAACAGCATCCTGTCTTCACACGTGCGTGGGCCAGACACCTCCAGGAAAAGCCGCTGGCGCAACTGCTCGTGGTGCCGGCAGGCCTCCATTATCCGCCAGATCCGGGTTCGGTAATGCCCGGGGTGACGCTCGAAATCATCCGCGCTGGCGAAGTCGGCAAGAAAGCGGAACAGGCCGATGGACTGAGGTTCCTGCCGCAGGTCCTGCCAGATATCCAGTTGGCGATCGCGCTCGGCACCCGTCACCATGCCAGCCCAGGTATCGAACAGCTCGTCCGTAAGCGGCTGATGCCGCACAGCAGACGAACCACGCTGCCCTGCCGTTACGCCACGGGCTTCGTCCAGCAAGGCCTCATCGGCTTCGCCCAACGGGTTGTCATGCAACGACATCTGGCCTATCTGCAGGCGCAACTGACGCAGCTCATGGCGCAGTTCACGGATGCGGTTGTTGCGCAGATCGACAGTGGCGCGAAATGAAACCCGATCAGGAAAATCCGAAAGGCCGACCCACCGCAAGTTGACTTCACGCAGGTTGGCAAGGCGGGTCAGAACCGGGGCACGGCCCAGCGGATTATGGCTCAGGTCCAGTTGCTGCAGTGAATCAAGCCGGGTCAAGCGCAGTTCTCCAGGGTCGTCCAGCACCACCCTGTTACCTTGCAGGTGCAACCGGCGCAGCTGCTGCATCTGTTCGATCCCCTGGGGGACCGTGGTCAACCGGTTGCCGGAGAGGTCCAGCTCCACAAGGTTGGGAAAGCGCTGGAGAAAGTCAGAGGAGATTTCCCGCAGCCCCAGGTCACGCAGCACCAGGCGCCGTACATGGTCATAGCGTACACCCGGTGGCAAGTCAGGCAGGCTGCCGACACGCTCACCGTCGATCACCAGCACATAGTCACCTGCCAGATCGGTGATCTTGCGCCGCCAGCAGCGTCGCAATGCAGTGGCAACCCTTCGGCGACGCATTGCCTCCAGCGGGTTTCCCGTGTCACGGCGCCACTGCTGAAGGCTGCCACGTAAAGCCGCCAGTTGGTCCCTGAGTTGGCTGTAATGCTCCCACAAGCCCACCCTCCGGCTCATCAGCTCCAGCAGATAGGCGTCCAGCTCGCCCTCTTCCAAGGCGGGGAAAATTTGATGAATACCTTGGGCGATAGCCCTTCGGCTACTGCCTTGGCCACCGCTCAGGGTGTAGCCGAGGCGCCCGTCACCTAGCCGGCGCGGTGGGCGCAGCCCTTCGCCCTGGCGCACCATGCCGCAGAGCTCGGCTGCCTGCGTACGGTTCTGCGATGCAGCCTCGGCCAAACGTTCGCCCAAGGCGGCGGGCGTGACTATCGCATCACCCAGTGCCGACTTCTGCTCATCGCTCAAGGTGGCCAGCAGGGCTTGCATGAATGACCCCGATACCGGTGGCTCGACAACCCTGTATTCACTGCCGGTGCGCAGGATGCAGCGCACATGCCCGGCGCTGTCACCGCCTGCACTGGCCAGCACTCGCCCGTTGGAGCTGGTTTCGCGCAGCTCGACCCGCAGGCTGTCAGGCCAGGTATTCAGGCGCGCAAGCAAACCCAGCGCCAAGCGCTCGGTATCGGCGTTGACACAACGCGGCAGTCGCAACCCAGCGCAAGCCTTGTCCAGCCGGCTCTCGTGCAAAATCCAGCGCGCACGCTCCGCCACGGCCAAAGGTATGCGCCGCTGCTCGCCCATCATGTCGAGCTGCGCGCCCGTACTTTGCTGCAGCACTTCCTGCGTGGCCCGCGTCGACAAACCTGGAAACGCACGCTGCAACAACCGTTCGCTGGCATTGGGTTGCGTTTGCCGCGCCGCTACATGCTGCGCCACGGCTGGCGCGCCCAGGTCGGGATGCAGGTCGTGCACCTGCTTGAGTTCCAGGGCATCCAGCAAACGCGCGGGGGCTGCCACGCTTTCCACATGCAGGCGGCGCAGCTGCGCCTCGCTGAGCCCGGTCACCTCAAGCAGATACTCACAGGTAGCATCCGGGAGATCAGCCAGCCGCGCACTGAAGCGGCGCACCAGGTTCGCTGGCCCGCTCCAGCGCTGAGGCGCTTCCAGCTCATGCCGCCACCCGCCACTGCCATTGGCCTCGATCAACGGCTGATAAGCGCTGGAGCGTCCAGGATGCTGAATTCTGGACGCCCCCTCTTTCGGCACATCGATGACCCGATAGTGGCGCTCATCCACATGCCACAACCATTCACTTCCCCCCGAACCACGCCTGGGCTCAGCGTGGTAACCGGGCAGGTCCGCTGCCATCAACCGGGTGTGGCCAGCCGATGCCTGCACCGGCACCAGTTCATCGACGAAGGCAACGCGCTTCAGTGCCCCCAGGCCAAGCTGACTGCCCTTGGTGATCAAAGCCCCGACCACCACGTTCTCGGCAACGTTGAAAAGGTGATCCATTGCCCCTTCACGATCGCCGATACGCCAATCCTGATAGCCTTCGTAAACCTCGTCGGCAATCTGCAGCACATTGGCCACGATCATCACCTCGCCAAGGCCCGGCACAAAAAAGCCCGCCAGGTTCAGCGCGTTCAGGCCCAGTTCGAGGTAGCCCTGCAGCCGTGCATTGCGGTCTTCTTCGTCTTCGACGCCGGTGGGCACTGCGAGCACCTTGGCATCGTCGATACGCTTGTCCACGTATTGCTTGCGCAGGTACTCGAAGATTGGCATGGCGATGGGTGCGTCCCTGACATCAAGCTCCACGCCGGAGGCCGGAGCCTGATGGACGCGCGCTGCCAGCACCCGGTAGAAGTTGATACGGTCGCGCTCGGCGATGAAGCGCGTAAAGAACCTGCGGTAGGCCGGGTCGAGAAAACGCAGACCCAGGCAGCGGTTCAGCGCAGCCCAACTGGCATGGCAGGACACGGGGGTTTGTGGATCGCCTGGTATCCAGAGGATCACCGCCTCCACAGGCTGGTCAGGCGCGGGCCGCACCTCCAGGGTCAAAACCCCGAAGATGCGCCGCCCCATCAGATACAGCTGACGCGGCACCACGCAGGCTTCAAGTGCGGGCACCACCGGCTGCTCGGCCATGATCGGCAGCGTCAGCAGGTAGGCGCGCTCATCAAGGTCACGTTTCAGCACCGCCATCCGCACGGCGACCTCGAAATTGTTACGAAAACCTTCCTGAATCAGCGTATTCAGCCGCGTGACTGCTTCCCCCTGCGCCTCACCTGACGCACTCGGCGGCTCGAGGTGTTGTTTTAACGCTTCCTGGTAACGGCGGCCAGCATCCACTTCCCGGCACATTCCGGCAAAAGCCTCCAGGCCCAGCGGCAGGCCACGACCGTGACGATCCACCAGATCGCCCTTGCGGTGCAGCGCAGGCCGCGTTTCGCTGCGGTGAAAGTTGTGCAGCGCAGCTTCCAGCAATGAGCACTTGGAGCGTCGTGTGAACATGGGTTGCGGCAGCGCAGGCGAACCGGTCGGCAGCACCACGCGTTGGGAGATCCGCACTTTACTCCCGCGCACATCCGGGTGGGCTATGCCCGCCCTGCGCAGTGCGTCTTCAAGCAAGCCTGCGACGAAGGTATCCAAGGGTGGTATAGCGCCCAGCACCCGCTCCAGACTGCGCGTATGGTTCACCTGCCGGCGTAGTGCCCGACGCAATGCCCGAAGCCGGTCTGGAGTGGCATGGTTGACCAGCCAGCCTGGCACACGCTGGGCGATCAGGCTGTCGACGGAGTCGGGGTTGGCTTGAGCATCTGTCATGTCGGCATCTCTGTGGATAGAGACGTCAGCACAACACCCTCCGGAACCCCGGACGCACTGCATAGCTGCCACCTGTCCTGCCGCAGCCACGCGACAAGAGCCAACCGTTCGGATTGCCGAGTGCGTATTGCGCAATTCATTCGGCTTTACGAACGCTGGCGACACAACCTGAAACTGTCAAACCCGCGTCACCATGCGCCTTTAAGGTCGACACCATGGCTTGGCACGAGTCATGCTCTACACTTGGTAGCCGAATGCACTCGCTTCTTGCGGTATTCGTTGAACGAAAGAGTCCGCCAACGGCTCCATAAAAAAAACAAACACGTCGAGGAAAATTTGATGCGTATCGTTCGTCAATTGCTGGGCGCCGCCATCGCGGCCGCTGTGATCGCTTCGCCGGCCATGGCCGAAGAACTGACTGGTACCCTGAAGAAGATCAAGGACTCGGGCACCATCACCTTGGGGCACCGCGACTCCTCCATCCCGTTTTCCTACCTGGCAGGCAAGCCGGAGCCCGTGGGTTACTCCCACGACATCCAGCTGGCCGTGGTCGAAGCCCTGAAGAAGCAACTGGGCACCGACATCAAGGTCAAGTACAACCTCGTTACCTCCCAGACCCGCATTCCGCTGGTGCAGAACGGCACCGTCGACCTTGAATGCGGTTCCACCACCAATAACGTCGAGCGCCAGCAGCAGGTCGGTTTCACCGTGGGCATCTTCGAAGTCGGCACGCGCCTGCTGACCAAGGTCAAGGACGGTCAGCCTTCTTACAAGGACTTCCCGGACCTGGCCGGCAAGAACGTGGTGACCACCGCCGGCACCACCTCCGAACGCTTGCTGAAAGCGATGAACGCCGACAAGCAGATGAAGATGAACGTGATTTCCGCCAAGGACCACGGTGAAGCCTTCAACATGCTCGAAAGCGGCCGCGCCGTGGCCTTCATGATGGACGATGCCCTGCTCGCCGGCGAAATGGCCAAGGCCCGCACGCCATCGGACTGGGTCATCACCGGTACCCCACAGTCGTACGAAATCTACGGCTGTATGGTGCGCAAGGATGACGCGGCCTTCAAGAAAGCGGTCGATGACGCCATCGTCGGTTACTTCAAGTCGGGCGAAGTCAACAAGAGCTTCGACAAGTGGTTCAACCAGCCGATCCCGCCAAAAGGCCTGAACCTGCAGTTCCCGATGAGCGATGAGCTGAAAAAACTGATCGCCGAGCCGACCGACAAGGCGGCGGACGAGAAGAAGTCCTGATCCTCAGCAAATAGTGGCCTGGTGCTCACGAGCACGAATCAATTCTGCAGGCCACTCATTAGTGTCTAACCTTTCATCCGAGGGCGCGCGGCGCCCTTGGATGCTCGAAGGTGCCCGTGAAACAACCGTCTGAGGGGAAATCCCGATGAATTACAACTGGGACTGGGGCGTGTTCTTCAAGTCCACCGGCGTGGGCAGTGAAATCTATCTGGACTGGTACGTCACCGGTCTGGGCTGGACTATCACCATCGCTATCACCGCCTGGATCATCGCGCTGCTGCTGGGGTCACTGCTCGGTGTCATGCGTACCGTGCCGAACCGCGTGGTGTCGGGTATCGCTACCGCCTATGTGGAGCTGTTCCGCAACGTTCCACTGCTGGTGCAGCTGTTCGTCTGGTACTTCCTGGTACCGGACCTGCTGCCTGAAAGCTTGCAGGAATGGTTCAAGCAAGACCTCAACCCGACCACCTCGGCGCTGATCAGCGTGGTCATCTGCCTTGGCCTGTTCACCGCCGCGCGCGTCTGCGAACAGGTGCGTACCGGTATCCAGGCGCTACCCAAAGGCCAGGAAGCCGCCGCCCGCGCCATGGGCTTCAGCCTGCCGCAAATTTATACCAACGTGCTACTGCCGCAAGCGTATCGAATCATCATTCCGCCGCTTACTTCGGAATTTTTGAACGTGTTCAAAAACTCCTCGGTGGCGTCGCTGATCGGCCTGATGGAGCTGCTGGCGCAGACCAAGCAGACCGCGGAATTTTCCGCCAACCTGTTCGAAGCGTTCACCCTGGCCACACTGATCTACTTCACCCTGAACATGGGCCTGATGCTGCTGATGCGTCTGGTCGAGAAAAAAGTTGCCGTGCCTGGCCTGATTTCCGTGGGGGGCAAATAAATGGACATGGATTTCAGCGAAATCATCCCCGCCCTGCCTGCCCTCTGGGGCGGTATGGTCATGACCCTGCAGCTGATGGTCATGGGCGTTGTCGGCGGTATTGCGCTGGGCACCGTCCTGGCACTGATGCGCCTGTCGTCGAGCAAGTTGCTGTCACGGGTGGCAGGCGCCTACGTCAACTACTTCCGCTCGATCCCGTTGCTGCTGGTGATCACCTGGTTCTACCTGGCGGTGCCGTTCGTACTGCGCTGGATTACCGGCGAAGACACACCAGTCGGTGCGTTCACCTCCTGCGTAGTGGCCTTCATGATGTTCGAGGCCGCATACTTCTGCGAGATCGTGCGCGCCGGCGTGCAGTCGATTTCCAAAGGCCAGATGGGCGCCGCGCAAGCGCTGGGCATGAACTACGCGCAGACCATGCGCCTGATCATCCTGCCCCAGGCCTTCCGCAAGATGACCCCGCTGCTGCTGCAGCAGAGCATCATCCTGTTCCAGGACACCTCGCTGGTGTACACCGTGGGCCTGGTGGACTTCCTCAACTCGGCACGTTCCAACGGCGACATCATCGGGCGCTCCCATGAGTTCCTGATCTTCGCCGGCATCGTCTACTTCCTCATCAGCTTCTGCGCTTCGTGGCTGGTCAAGCGCCTGCAAAAAAGGATCACCGTATGATTTCCATCAAGAACGTCAACAAGTGGTACGGCGACTTCCAGGTACTGACCGACTGCAGCACCGAGGTCAAGAAAGGTGAGGTGGTGGTGGTCTGCGGCCCATCGGGCTCGGGCAAGTCCACGCTGATCAAATGCGTCAACGCGCTGGAGCCGTTCCAGAAGGGCGACATTGTGGTCGATGGCACCTCGATTGCCGACCCCAAGACCAACCTGCCCAAACTGCGTTCGCGAGTGGGCATGGTGTTCCAGCATTTCGAGCTGTTCCCGCACCTGAGCATCACCGAAAACCTGACCATTGCCCAGCGCAAGGTATTGGGCCGGAGCGAGGCAGAAGCCTCCAAGAAGGGCCTGGCCCTGCTTGAGCGCGTAGGGCTCAGTGCCCATGCCAAGAAGCACCCCGGCCAGCTCTCCGGCGGCCAGCAGCAGCGTGTGGCGATTGCCCGTGCCCTGGCCATGGACCCGATCGTCATGCTGTTCGACGAGCCCACGTCGGCACTGGACCCGGAAATGGTCAGCGAGGTGCTGGACGTGATGGTGCAACTGGCTCACGAAGGCATGACCATGATGTGCGTGACCCACGAGATGGGCTTTGCCCGCAAGGTCGCCAACCGGGTCATCTTCATGGACAAGGGCAGCATTATCGAAGACTGCACCAAGGAAGAGTTCTTTGGTGATCAGAGCGCCCGCGACCAGCGTACCCAGCATTTCCTCAGCAAGATCCTGCAGCACTAAGCCGGCCACAGCAACCGCTGCCACGGGACCCACCGGGCAGCGGATGCTGGTCGTGACAAGGCCACTGTGATGAAATGCGACCCCTCGCTACTGCTCCCTGCCAAGCCTGCCGTGAATTCCCGTCTGATCCGCCAATTGCTGTTACCGCCCCTGATCATCCTGCTGATGATCGGCTTAGGGCTGGCTGGCTACCTGATCAGCGAGAACAACGGCATCCGCACCCTCAGCGAAAACGGCGAGCGCCAGCTGGAGCTGCACGCGCGCACGGTAGAAAGCGAAATCAGCAAGTACACCTACCTGCCGAGCCTGCTGGAGCTGGAAGACAGCGTCTCGCACCTGCTCACCGACCCGGACGGCGGCTCGCGCCAAGCGGTCAACGAATACCTGGAGGGCCTGAACCGGCGCAGCCGTAGCCGCGCAATCTTCGTCCTCGATACCAATGGCCGGGTACAGGCCACCAGCAACTGGCGCGATGCCGATTCGTTCCTCGGTGAAGACCTGTCGTTCCGCGCCTACTTCCAGACCGCCGTGCGCGGCGAGCCCGGGCGTTTCTACGGCATCGGCAGCACCACGGGCGAGGCCGGCTATTACCTGGCCCATGGGCTTGAAGAGCACGGCAAGATCATTGGCGTGGCGGTGATCAAGGTGCGCCTGGACACTCTTGAGGAGCGCTGGCAGCGTGCCCGGCTGGAGGCGTTCGTCAGCGACGAGAACGGCATCATCATTCTCTCCAGTGACCCGGCCCGGCGCCTGAAGTCGGTGCGCCCGCTGACACCGCAAATCAAGGAGCGCCTGGCGCGCAGCCTGCAATATTACTGGTGGCCGCTCAACGAACTGCAGCCACTGGCCCGGGAAACCCTGGCCGATGGCGTGGAAAAGCTGACCTTTCCGGCAAACAGTGAAACCGCACAGGGCAAGCAGCACGAAGTCGCCTACCTCGCCCAGACCCGGCGCCTGGCCGACACGCCCTGGCACTTCACCCTGCTGACCCCGCTGCAGGACCTGCGCCGCGAGTCAATGGTGCAGGGCATTCTGGTGGGCGTGGCCTTTGCCTTGCTGGCGATCCTCGGCATCGCCTGGAACGAGCGGCGCAAGGTGATCGCCACCCGCCTGGCGGCCCGCGAAGCCCTTGAAGAAGCCAACAGCCAGCTGGAGCGGCGCATTGCCGAACGCACGGCAGACCTGCGCGCCAGCAACGAACGCCTGAAGGGCCAGATTCGCGAACGCCGGCATGCCGAGCAGACCTTGCGCCACGCCCAGGACGAGCTGGTGCAGGCGGGCAAGCTGGCCGCCATCGGGCAGATGTCCACCAGCATTGCCCATGAGCTTAACCAGCCGCTGGCCGCGCTGCGCACGTTGTCTGGCAACACCGTGCGTTTCCTCGAACGCGGGGCACTGGAAACCGCCAGCGCCAACCTGCGCACCATGAACGACCTGATCGACCGCATGGGGCGCATCACCGCCAGCCTGCGCTCGTTCGCCCGGCGTGGTGACGACAGCGGGCAGGCCTCGCTGGGCAAGGCCGTGGAGGCCACCTTGCAGGTGTTGGCCAACCGCATCAGCGCCTGCCATTTGCAGTTGCACCACCAGTTCGAGGATCAGCAACTGGCGATCGACCAGACCCGCCTGGAGCAGATTCTGGTCAACCTGATCGGCAACGCCCTCGATGCCATGGCCGTGCAACCGTTGCCCGAGCTATGGCTGGAAGGCGAACTGCAAGGCGACAAGTACCGCCTGCAGGTGCGCGACAACGGTCACGGCATCGACGCCGAGGCGCGCAAGCACCTGTTCGAACCTTTCTTTACCACCAAACCGGGCGAACATGGCCTGGGCCTGGGCCTCACCCTGTCGGCGAGCCTTGCTGCCGCCGCCAAGGGCAGCCTCAACGTCGAGCACCCCGCCACTGGCGGCACGGCCTTCGTCCTCGCCCTGCCCCTGGTCTCCCCCCCTAGCGAATCGGCAGAGCACCCATGAACCAAGCGCCTCTTACCGTACTGATCGTCGAAGACGACCCGCATGTGCTGCTCGGCTGCCAGCAGGCACTGGCCCTGGAAGACATCGCCTGCGAGGGCGTGGGCAGCGCTGAACAAGCGCTGGAACGCATCGGCGACGATTTCGCCGGCATCGTCGTCAGCGACATTCGCCTGCCGGGCAT
Organism: Candidatus Pseudomonas phytovorans; assembly: GCA_029202525.1. Taxonomy (NCBI): domain Bacteria; kingdom Pseudomonadati; phylum Pseudomonadota; class Gammaproteobacteria; order Pseudomonadales; family Pseudomonadaceae; genus Pseudomonas; species Candidatus Pseudomonas phytovorans. Next base: position 1,777,138 of record CP119325.1, on the reverse strand, counting down.
CGATGGCCTGGAGCTGCTCAACCGCCTTAAGGCCCGTGACCGCAGTCTGCCGGTGGTGTTGATCACCGGCCATGGTGATATCGACATGGCAGTCGGCGCCATGCGCAATGGCGCCTACGATTTCATGGAAAAACCATTTTCCCCGGAGCGCCTGGTCGACGTGGTGCGCCGCGCCCTGGAGCATCGCGGGCTTTCACGCGAGGTGGTGGCCCTGCGCCGCCAACTGGCCGGGCAGAGCAGCCTGGAGGGCCGCATCATCGGTCGTTCACCGGCCATGGAACACTTGCGCGAACTGATTGCCAACGTCGCCGACACCTCGGCCAACGTGCTGATCGAAGGCGAGACCGGTACTGGCAAAGAACTGGTGGCCCGCTGCCTGCACGATTTCAGCCGCCGCCAGGGCCAACCCTTTGTGGCACTGAATTGTGGCGGCTTGCCCGAAAACCTGTTCGAAAGCGAGATTTTCGGCCACGAGGCCAACGCCTTCACCGGTGCTGGCAAACGCCGCATCGGCAAGATTGAACACGCCAACGGCGGCACGCTGTTCCTCGATGAAGTCGAGAGCATGCCGATCAACCTGCAGATCAAGCTACTGCGCGTGCTGCAGGAGCGCACCCTGGAACGGTTGGGCTCGAACCAGAGCATTGCCGTGGACTGCCGGGTGATCGCTGCGACCAAGGCCGACCTCGATAGCCTGGGCCAGACAGGCCAGTTTCGCAGCGACCTGTACTACCGGCTGAATGTGGTGACCCTGGAGTTGCCGCCGCTGCGCGAGCGCCGTGAAGATATCCTGCAGTTGTTCGAACACTTCCTGCAGCAATCGGCCCTGCGTTTCGACCGGGAAACCCCGACGCTCGACAGCCAGACCCTGTCGCGCCTGATGACCCACGACTGGCCGGGTAACGTGCGCGAATTGCGCAACGTGGCCGAACGCTATGCCCTCGGCCTGCCGGCATTCAAGAAAGGCCCCAGCGGCGGCGCCAGCCAGGGCCTGGGCTTTGCAGAAGCGGTGGAAGCGTTCGAACGCAACCTGCTCGGCGATGCCCTGCAACGCACGGGGGGCAACCTGAGCCAGGCCAGCCAGGAGCTGGGCATGGCCAAGACCACGCTGTTCGACAAAGTGAAAAAGTACGGCCTCGGCTGACCTCAACCCAAACTGGAAAGACATCGTGGATCTGGTATTCAAAGCTGCCTTGGGCGCTGGCGTGGTGCTGCTGCTGGCGGTGCTGTCGAAGACGCGCAACTACTACATCGCCGGGCTGGTGCCGCTGTTTCCCACTTTTGCCCTGATTGCCCACTACATCGTGGGCAAGGGACGCAGCGTTGCCGACTTGAAAACCACCATCCTGTTCGGCATGTGGTCGATCATTCCGTACTTCGTGTACTTGGCGACCCTGTATGTACTGGTCGACCGCTTGCGCCTGGAGACGTCGCTGGCACTGGCCACGGTGGCCTGGTTGATGGCCGCGACCGTGCTGGTGACCTTGTGGGTGCGGATGCATTGACCAAAATCGGCGCTGGCTTCTTCGCGGGCTTGCCCGCTCCCACAGGTTCCCCCATTGCCTCAGCTCTGTGCCGATTCAGAGCCCTGCGATATGTGTGACATCCTGCCGATGCGCCTGCAGGTAGGGCAGCACTGCCCCCAGCAGCGGTGCCTTGAACTGTTCCTGAAAGCGGTGCGCCAGCCCCGGGATCAAACGCAACTTGCTGCCCTGAATATGCGCCGCCAGATGCACCCCATGCATCACCGGAAGCAACGGGTCGGCCGTGCCATGCACCACCAACGTCGGCACCCTCAGTTGATTAAGTAACTCGACCCGGCTGGGCTCGGCCAGTATTGCCATGATCTGGCGCTTGGCCCCATCAGGGTTGAACGCCCGGTCATAGGCAAGCGCCGCCTGGTGCAGCAACACCGCACGCTCATCCCGTACCTCGGGGCTGCCCAACGCCGCCAACAGGTCGGCCTGCTGCTCGATGGCCACTTCGCGGTTCGGCGCACTACGCCGGGCCAGCAGTTGCACCAGCGCCGGATCCGGCGCCGGCAGCCCCGCCGCCCCTGAACTGGACATGACCAACGTCAGGCTGCGCACGCGCTCGGGTGCCATGGCCGCCAGATGCTGGGCAATCATGCCGCCCATGCTCACGCCCAGTACGTGGAACTGGCGCACACCCAGCGTGTCCATCAGGCGCAGGCCGTCATCGGCCATGTCCGTCAGCGTGTAGGGCGCCGCTACCGGCAGACCCAGCTTGTAGCGCAACAGTTCGACCGTCAGGTTGGCCGACGGTGGCATCTGGTTCCAGCGTGACAGGCCGACATCGCGGTTGTCGTAGCGGATCACACGAAAGCCCTGCCGGCACAACGCCTCGACCACATCGTCCGGCCAGTGGATCAATTGCCCGCCCAGGCCCATGACCAGCAGCAAGGCCGGGTCGCGTGGCGCCCCGACGCTCTGGTACACCAGGCTGACCGCGCCCACATCGGCACGCTGCACCGGCACATGGGCGTCACAACGCTGTTCGGCGAAACTCGCAGGTACGCTGAATATGAAGAAAATAAAAAGCCAAAAAGCCCGCATGAAAAAACACCAGAATGCAGATCCCCAGTAGAGCGCGAGTCTGATGAATTCTGTTCGAGCGCGCTGCCACAGTTCAGTGACAGTTTCATGACTCCCGCCAGGCGGTGCGACCGAACGCGCAGTCGACAGCCGTGCCAACATGAGGGAAACTCAACTCATTCCCTGTTTATTCAAACCTACACCCCGGAGTCAGCAGTGCTGGAGATCCGTCACCTGAAAACCCTTCATGCCCTGCGCGAGTCTGACAGCCTGGTGGAGGCCGCCGAACGCCTGCACCTGACCCAGTCGGCGCTGTCGCACCAGTTCAAGGAACTGGAAGAACGCCTGGGCCTGCCGCTGTTCGTGCGCAAGACCAAGCCGATCCGCTTCACCAGCGCCGGGTTACGCTTGCTGCAACTGGCCGATGCCACCCTGCCCCTGCTGCGCGGCGCCGAGCGTGACATCGCGCGCCTGGCCGGCGGCACTGCCGGGCGCCTGCACATGGCCATCGAATGCCACAGCTGCTTCCAGTGGCTGATGCCAACCATCGACCAGTTCCGCGACGCCTGGCCGGAAGTGGAGCTGGACCTGGCCTCCGGCTTTGCCTTCGCCCCGTTGCCGGCCCTGGCGCGCGGCGATCTGGACCTGGTGGTGACCTCCGACCCGCTGGACCTGTCGGGCATCACCTACGTGCCACTGTTCACCTACGAGGCGATGCTGGCGGTGGCCAACCAGCATGCGCTGGCCAGCAAGCCCTACATCGTGCCACAAGACCTGCTCGACCAGACGCTGATCACCTACCCGGTAGAGCGCGACCGCCTGGACATCTTCACCCGCTTTCTGGAGCCGGCCGACATTGAGCCGGCCGCTGTGCGCACCTCGGAGCTGACGGTAATGATGATGCAGCTGGTGGCCAGCGGCCGTGGGGTGTGCGGCATGCCACATTGGGCGCTGCACGAATACAGCTCGCGCGGCTATGTGAAGGGCAAGCGCCTGGGCGAGAAAGGCCTGTTCGCCACCCTTTATGCCGCCGTGCGCACCGACATGCTCGATGCGCCTTACATGCGCGACTTTTTGCTGACGGCCAAAGACACCTCGTTTGCCACCCTCGATGGTGTCAGCGCGGTGCGTTGAGTACCTGGCGGTACAGCGGCAGGATCAGGTCGCGGGTCAGCGGTGCCAGTTGCATGACGGGCACCTGATCTGCGGCCAGCCACACCACCTCTTCGATTTCAGCAGCCGGCAGCACGGCTGCGGCGCTGTCGACACGAAACAGTTCGGCCTGCACTTCAAAGCCCGGTTCGTTGGCGGCCGGGGCACTGAACTGGCCCAGATACACGGCGTGGGCAGGGTCGATGCGCAGGCCGAGTTCCTCGTGCAACTCGCGCACCAGTGCCTGCACCGGCGTTTCACCGGCATCGATCTTGCCGCCTGGCTGCATGAAGGCCTCAGTACCGCGCTTGCGCACCAGCAGGGTGCGGCCCTGAGCGTCGATCAGCAGGGCGGCGGCGATGCGGATGGTGTTGGGCATGAGCTGGGCTCGCTGGAAACAATGGCTGGGGAGGATCCCATGGGCTCATTGGCCTGACAAGGCCAGCCTGGGACCTTGCCCGATTCGAGAATGATTTTCGCTACCCCGATTTTAATTTGCAGCGCCCTGCAACTTGGCTATGGTCGGGGTTTGCCCCCAGGCCCTGAGCCTGACCGCGCCATCGCAAGGACCCTGTATGAGCCTGTCACTTCTCAGTCGCTATGCCTTCTTCGCCGCCTGCGTGCTGTTCACCCTGGCGAGCCTGCCCTTTACCCACCATGAGTGGTTGTGGCCGTTCACCCTGACCACTGGAGTCCTCAGCCTGATCGGCCTGTTCGACCTGCTGCAGCAACGCCATGCAGTACGTCGCAACTACCCGATCCTGGGCAACATCCGCTATCTGGTCGAGGCCATCCGCCCGGAAATCCGCCAGTACCTGCTGGAGTCCGACAGCGACGCCTTGCCGTTCTCCCGCGCCCAGCGTTCGCTGGTGTATGCCCGCGCCAAGAACGAGGCATCCGACAAACCGTTCGGCACGCTGATCGATGTGTACCAGTCGGGCTTCGAATTCATCGGCCATTCCATGCGTCCGGCACCGCTGACCGACCCGTCCAGCTTCCGCATCATCGTCGGCGGGCCGCAGTGCAGCCAGCCATACTCGGCATCGATCTTCAATATTTCAGCAATGAGCTTCGGCTCGCTCAGCGCCAATGCCATCCGCGCGCTGAACCAGGGCGCCAAGCTGGGCAACTTCCACCATGACACCGGCGAAGGCAGTATCAGCCCCTATCACCGCGAGCATGGTGGCGACCTGGTCTGGGAGCTGGGCAGCGGCTACTTCGGTTGCCGCACGCCGGACGGGCGCTTTGACCCCGAACGCTTCGCCGCCCAGGCGCGAACCCCGCAGGTGCGGATGATCGAAATCAAGATGAGCCAGGGCGCCAAGCCCGGCCACGGCGGCATCCTGCCAAAACACAAGGTGACTCAGGAGATCGCCGAGACCCGGGGCGTACTGATGGGCGAAGACTGCATTTCGCCTTCGCGCCATAGCGCTTTCTCGACGCCGATCGAAATGATGCAGTTCATCGCCCAACTGCGTGAGCTGTCCGGCGGCAAACCGGTCGGTTTCAAATTCTGCCTGGGCCACCCGTGGGAGTTCATGGGCATTGCCAAGGCCATGCTTGAAACCGGCATTCTGCCCGACTTCATTGTTGTCGATGGCAAGGAAGGCGGTACCGGCGCGGCACCGGTGGAGTTTACCGACCATATCGGTGTACCGCTGCGCGAAGGCCTGCTGTTCGTGCACAACACGCTGGTTGGCCTGAACCTGCGCGACAAGATCAAGCTAGGGGCCAGCGGCAAGATCGTCAGCGCCTTCGACATCGCCAGCGTGCTGGCCATTGGGGCTGACTGGGCAAACTCGGCGCGCGGCTTCATGTTCGCCATCGGCTGCATTCAGTCGCAGAGCTGCCACACCAACAAATGCCCGACCGGCGTGGCCACGCAAGACCCGCTACGCCAACGCGCCCTGGTGGTGCCGGATAAAGCCCAACGGGTGCTGAACTTCCACCACAACACCTTGCGTGCCCTGGCCGAAATGCTCGCGGCAGCGGGCCTGGAACATCCGGCGCAACTGGAGGCCAAGCACCTGGTGCGGCGCATCTCGGCCACCGAGATCAAGCTGTTCTCGCAGATGCATGTGTTCTTGAAGCCTGGCGAGTTGCTGACCGGCGAAGTGAACGGGCAGTTCTATTCGCGCATGTGGCAACTGGCGCGGGCCGACAGCTTTGAGCCGCACAGTGAGGTGGCAGCCTGACAGAGCCCCGGGGCTGCTTTACAGCCCCAGGGATTTCAGATCAGGAAGCGGTAGAAGCCACACACTGCGACTCTTTGGGCGCCAACCGGAACGCGTAATAAAGCACCGTCAACAGCACCAGGAACGCCGGGCCGATGTACAACGCCACGCGGGTATCCTCGAAGTACGCCATCAGGCCGACCACCAGTACCAGGAAGCCCAGTGCCAGGTAAGAACTCAGCGGCCACAGCCACATGCGGTACTTCAATGCCTTGCGCTCAGCGGTAGTCAGGCCCGCGCGGAACTTGAGCTGCGCCAGCAGGATCATCACCCAGGTCCAGATTGCACCAAAAGTGGCGATCGAAGTCACCCAGACAAACACCTTCTCCGGCACCAGGTAGTTGGCCAGCACGCCCAGCAACAACGCACCGATCGACAGCAGCAGCGCATTGCGCGGTACGCCGTTCTTCGAGGTGCGGGCGAAGGCCGCCGGGGCCTGGCCGTTCTGCGCCAGGCTGTAGAGCATGCGCCCGGTGCTGAAGATGCCGCCGTTGCACGACGAAAGCGCTGCAGTGATGACCACGAAGTTGATGATGCCGGCGGCGGTCTTGATGCCGAGGCGCTCGAAGGTCATGACGAACGGGCTGCCCTGGCTGCCGATTTCGTTCCACGGGTAGATCGACAGGATCACGAACAACGCCCCGACGTAGAACAGCAGGATGCGCCAGAACACCGAGCCAATGGCCTGCGGGATGGTCTTTTGCGGGTTGCGTGCTTCGCCGGCGGTCAAACCGATCATTTCCACACCCAGGTAGGCGAACATCACCATCTGCAGCGACATCAGCACCCCGGTCACGCCATTGGGCATGAAACCGCCGTTGCTCCACAGGTTGGCAACACCCAGGGCCACACCGTCATTGCCGAAGCCGAAGGCAATGACGCCGATGCCGCCAAGGACCATGGCGATGATGGTGACGATCTTGATCAGCGCAAACCAGAACTCAAATTCACCGAACGCCTTTACCGCCACCAGGTTGACCGCACCCATGCTGCCCAAGGCCGCCAGGGCCCAGATCCAGCGGGGCACGTCGGGGAACCAGATACCCATGTAGATGGCCACTGCAGTAATTTCGGCGACACAGGTCACCAGCCACAGGAACCAGTAGTTCCAGCCGGTGAGGAAGCCCGCCAGCGGGCCGAGGTAGTCCTGGGCATAGCGGCTGAACGAACCGGCGACCGGGTTGTGCACAGCCATTTCGCCAAGGGCGCGCATGATCACCAGGATGGCCAGGCCACCGATGATGTAGGACAGCATGATGGCAGGGCCGGCCATTTCGATGGCTTTGGCCGAACCCAGGAAAAGACCGACACCGATACAGGCGCCCAGCGCCATCAGGCGAATGTGCCGTTCGCCCAGTTCACGCTTGAGCGGGCCGCCTTCATTGGCCTGGCCATGGGCAGAGTGGTTGCCGACTGGCATAGCAATACAACCTCATTTTGTTATTGGATTTGACCTTCGTGCAGCACCGGTCATGCCGATAGGCGTGACGTTGGCTTGCCAGGCTGGCCTCGTGGGCCGGCCCGTGTGCCGGGATAGAGCGCCCGGCAGGGCGAAGGGGGCGAGCAGTATAGGAAGACCGATGTAGGGATTTTCGCTGTATATACAGGAATAATCAGCGAGTTTTCTGGAGCCGCTGCACCTTAGCAACATCGCCGCGTGAAGAAACCCACACCAAAGCCGCATAGCCCTACGCGACTTTTCTCCACTTCCTACAAATTTTTCACCTCATCCGCTCAACGTCTAAGCTTCAGACAAGCAAGACGAAAACACCTGGCCGGATTGAAGACTATGGGCGCACTGTGGCAATCGGAACCAAGCAGAACGGAAGCACCCGAGATACCTCCGGCCGAGACGCCACAACCCAAGTCCCCCCGTCAGCGTCGGCTATGGTGGCGGCTGATCATCCTCATCCTGCTGGTGGCGCTGGTCGCCATTGGTTTCGCTGCGTATGACGAATTCCGCACCTCCGAACTGCAATCGCGCGAGTTCAGCAAACTGGCCGGTACGCTGACCTACTCGCTGGAGCCCGGCCCCAGTGATGCAATCGTCTACCCCGGTGAAGGGCCATTCGACAGGCGCCTGGGCTATAGCGCGCTGGGCGAATTCCTGCCACGCCTGCTCAAGCGCGACTACCTGATCACGGAGCAGGTGAAATTCTCACCCGCGCTGATGAACTACGTCGATCATGGGCTGTTCGCACCCTATATCGAGAAAATTCAGGCCGGCCTGTCGATCACCGACTGCCGCGGCGACACGCTGTACCAGTACAACTATCCACAGCACCTGTACCCAGACTTTGCCGCCATCCCGCCAGTGATGGTCAACAGCCTGTTGTTCATCGAAAACCGCGACCTGCTCGATACCCAGGACCCGCGCAACAACCCGGCCGTGGACTGGCCACGCTTCGCCAAGGCCGCCTACAGCCAGATTGCCAAGTACCTTGCGTTGCCTGGCCAGTCCGCAGGCGGTAGCACCCTGGCCACGCAACTGGAAAAGTACCGTCACTCACCGGACGGCCTGACCGTGTCGGGTGCCGAAAAAATCCGCCAGATGATTTCAGCCAGCGTGCGCGCCTACCAGGGCGGGCCTGATACCACCGAGGCACGCCAGCGCATCGTGCGCGACTACCTCAACAGTGTGCCGCTGTCGGCGGTGCCCGGGCACGGCGAAGTGCACGGCATGGCCGAAGGCTTGCGGGTGTGGTACGGCGCCGATTTCGACCAGGTCAACCAAGCCCTGAATTCCACTGCCAGTGACGCCGAAAGCATGGCCGCACGCGGCCTCGCCCTGCGCCAGGTGATGTCGCTGATGATCGCCCAGCGCCGCCCATCACACTACTTGTCCAAGGGCCGGGTCGAGTTGGCCGAACTCACCGATTCGCACATCCGGGTACTTGCCGCCAACAATGTGATCGAGCAGCCACTGGCCGATGCCGCGCTGGCCAGCAAGGCGGTATACCGCGACTGGGTCGCTCAGCCGACCATCGTGCCGATTGTCACCAACAAAGGCATCAGCCTGGCGCGCAACCGCCTGGCGGCCATGCTCAACCGCCCACTTTACGACCTCGACCGCCTTGATGTTTCGGCCACCAGTACCCTGCAGGCCGACCTGCAGCTGCAAGTCAGCCAGTACCTGAAAAACCTTGCCGACCCGGCGTTTGCCGCGCAGATGGGCCTGATCGGCGAGCGCCTGCTCACCTCCAAGACCACCGATCAGGTGAGCTACAGCTTCACCCTGTTCGAGCGCACCGCCGACGGCTCGCGGGTACGGGTGCAAACCGACAGCACCAACCAACCTTTCGACATCAACGAAGGCAGCAAGCTCGAACTGGGCTCCACCGCCAAGCTGCGGGTGCTTACCACGTACCTGGAAATCATCGCCGAACTGCACGACAAGTACGCCGGCAAGCCCGCTGCCGAGCTGAAGAAGGTCGATGTCGCCGAACTCGACCGCATCACCCAGTGGTCGCTGGAGTGGCTGACGCAGAACAGCAAGAACCAGAGCCTGGACGCCATGCTCGACGCCGCGCTGGAGCGCAAATACTCCGCCAATACCGGTGAAGCCTTCTTCACAGGCGGTGGCATGCACGTGTTCAACAACTTCCGCAAGGAAGACAACAACCGCAACCCGACGCTCAAGGATGCGCTGCGCGAATCGATCAACCTGCCGTTCATCCGCCTGATGCGCGACCTGGTGCGCTACGTGACCTACCAGCAGCCATTCAACCGCGTGCCGTTGCTCAAGGATGACGCCGACCCTCGCCGCCAGGAATACCTGGCCCGCTTCGCCGACAAGGAAGGCACCAACTACCTGATGCGTTTCTGGAAGAAATACCAGCGCAAGACTTCGCAGCAGCGCCTGGATACCTTCCTCGACAGCATGCGCGTGACCCCGCAGCGGCTGGCGGCGGTACACCGCTACCTGTTCCCCGAAGCAGGGCAGGAAACCTTCAATGCCTTCGTACGTGCCCACCTCAAGGGCGACAAGGTTGCCTTGGGCAAGCTGACCGACGGTCGTCTGTCTGAGATGTACGATTCCTATGGCCCAGGCAAGTACGACCTGCCCGATCAGGGCTACATTGCCAAGGTTCACCCGCTGGACCTTTGGTTGCTGGGCTACCTGCTGAAGAACCCGAACTCGACCCTGACCGAAATGGTCAACGCCAGCCACTTCGAGCGCCAGGAGGTGTACAGCTGGCTGTTCAAGAGCCGCCACCAGGGCGCCCGCGACAGCCGCATCCGTACCATGGTCGAGATCGAAGCCTTCCTCGACATTCACCAGCGCTGGAAACGCGTAGGCTATCCGTTCGACCACCTGGTGCCTTCGCTGGCCACCGCCATCGGCAGCTCGGGCGACCGCCCTGCCGCCCTCTCGGAACTGGTCGGCATCATCCAGAACGACGGTATTCGCCTGCCCACCCTGCGCATCGACACCCTGCACTTTGCAGCCAACACACCTTATGAGACCAAGTTGATTACCGACCCGGACCGGGGGGTGCGGATTCTGCCGGTGGAGGTGGCGCGTGCGCTTAAAGGCGCCATGTCGCAAGTGGTAGATGCAGGCACTGCGCGGCGTATTTCCGGCAGCTTCAAGCTGCAAGACGGCACGCCATTGGTGATGGGTGGCAAGACCGGTACCGGTGACAACCGCATCGAAAGCTTCGGCGCTGGCGGGCGGCTGATTGGCTCGCGCTCGCTAAACCGCACCGCCACCTTCGTGTTCTTCCTGGGCGACAACCACTTCGGCACCCTTACCGCCTTTGTCCCAGGGCGTTCGGCGGAAGCGTTCAAATTCACCTCGGCGCTACCGGTGCAGGTGCTCAAGGGCATGGCCCCGATCCTTATGCCGTACCTGCAGCCAGGCAATCCAAACGAGTGCAAATCGCCTCAAGTCGCAGTAAACACATCCACGGCTAAAGGGGACGCATCGAACAACTAGATGATAATCATCTGCAATTAAGGGCTTGTCTTTAGATATATCTTGAGTAATATCTTACGATATATCGCAAAGAAGGAGCCCTATCCCCATGCGTGAACATACCCCCCATGACCCTTTTGAGCGGCGCCCCGGCCGTGGCGAGCGCGGCCCCCGCGTGTTTGCCCCCGGTGACCTCAAGCTGCTGATGCTGGACCTGCTCGGCGAGCAGCCCGGCCACGGCTACGACCTGATCCGCCAGATCGAAAACCTGTTCGACGGCAGCTACAGCCCTAGCCCTGGGGTGATCTACCCCACACTGAACTTTCTTGAGGAGGCCGAGCTGATCAGCGGCCAGGTGCAGGGCAGCAAGCGCTTGTATGCCATCACCGACGCCGGCCGCAGCGCCCTGGCCGAGCAGGCTGTCGCGCTGGACGGCGTGCGCATGCGCATCGAAGTCAGCAAGCGCGCCCTGCGCGGCCACGACCGCCCGCCAGAGATCCATGAAGCGGTCGGCAACCTGCGCCATGCACTGCACATGCACAGCGGCCGCTGGACACCGGAAGAAATCCAACGGGTCCGCGACTTGCTCAACCATACCGCCAAGGCCATCGCCACCGGGCCGGCCGAACCTGTCAGGGAGACTTCCCATGAGTGACACCATCCACCGCGTCAACCACGAGATCCGTCAACGCCGCCTGCAAGTACTGCGGGTCACTGAACTCACCCCACGCATGCGCCGCATCACCCTCGGCGGGGCCGAACTGCAAGGTTTCACCAGCGTCGGCAGTGACGACCACATCAAGTTGCTGTTCGCCGAAACGCCGGAGCAACAACAGGCCATCGAGGCCCGTAACCTGGGCCGGGACGGTGGCGCGCGACCCACCATGCGCGAATACACGCCACGGCGCATCGACCTGGTGGCCAATGAAATGGACATCGACTTCGTGCTGCACGGTGATGGCCCTGCCTCCACCTGGGCGGCCCAGGCCACACCGGGGCAAACCCTGGACATCGCCGGGCCACGGGCGTCGCTGGTGGTGCCGGATATTTTCGACAGCTACCTGCTGATCGGTGATGAAACCGCCATTCCGGCGATTGGTCGCCGGTTGGACGAACTGCCGGCTGGCCGCCAGGTGCTGGCGGTGATCCAGATTGAAGATGAGCAGGAGCGCCAGCCGCTGCCGAGCAAGGCACAGGTGGAAGTGATCTGGGTACGGCGCCAGCAGGAAGATTTGCTGGCGCTGGTGAAGAACCTGACCTTGCCGCAAGGCCGGTTGTATGCCTGGGTGGCGCTGGAAAAATCCCTCACCCGCCAGGCCAAGACGTTGTTGCAGGAGAAAGGCGTACCCGAGGATGCGCTGAAGGCTGCAGCCTACTGGCGGGCCGATGGGACTGCGGACGACGAGTGATTGATATCGCCTGTTCCGGCCTCTTCGCGGGCATGCCCGCTCCCACAGGTACTGCAGCGCTGGTGAGGGCTGTGGTCAACATGTGGGAGCGGGCGCGCCCGCGAAGAGGCCGGCACAAGGCTAGGCAAACCTCTGCGTTCCCCGCCACCGATCCAGCCCCAGCAACACCAGCCCGATCCCCCAGAACCCCGCCAGCACGCCCAGGGCATTGAGCATCACCTGCCCATACCCCAGGCTCGCCACGTCGATGAACGGATAGGCATACACGCCAATCTCGCTCCCCCGCCACAGCGCATAGGCGAAGTACACCGCCGGGTACAACGCCCAGACCAGCAAGTGCCATAGCCGCAGCCTACCCTTGGGCACTTCGTGCCACCAATACAGGGCATACAGCACCGGCATCACGTCGTGCAGCAACTCGTCCGCCAGCCACTGCCAGCCCTGCGGTTGCCACAAGTGGCGGAGCAACACGCTGTAGGCCAGCGCCACCAGCACGATGCTGGCTGCCACGGCAGCACTCACCGACGGTGACAGAAAAAAGCGCTTGGCTCGGCCTTCACGACCGAACGCCGCATAACTGAGCACCGTCGCCACCAAGGTGTTGGTCAACACGGTGAAGTAGCCGAACACATTGATCAGGCCGCCAATCAGGCTGGCCTGTTCCTGCCAGCGTGCCAGCAACACCAGGTACAGCTGCACGGTCAGGCCGAACCAGCCCAGCACAGCCATGCCGGTCAGCCAGGGGCGGCGTGGCATGTCAGGCCTTGCGCTGCAGCTTCACATACAGCTGCTCGACCTTTTCCCGCGCCCACGGCGTTTTGCGCAAAAAAGCCAGGCTGGACTTGATGCTGGGGTTGCTCTTGAAGCAACGCACATCGATGCGCTCGGCCAGGCCCTGCCATTGGTAGTGCGCCACCAGCTCGGTAAGGATCTGTTCAAGGGTCTTGCCGTGCAGCGCGTTGTGTTGGGCCGTGCTCATGCTGTGCTCCGTAGGAAAGATGCGCACCTTACACGAGTGTAGTGGCGGGTGGGATGCGTCAAGTCGACAGAAAAAATGCTGGCCAAGGGCAAAACCTCTGTGCTGAAATAGTTATGTTATGTTGTAACACTATAAAGCATCTGCCAAGGAACGCCCCATCCCCATGCTGTACTCACCGCTCCGCCTCTCCCCTCTTGCTGTCGCGCTCTGGCTGGCTGCATCGCCCAGCCAGGCCGTGGAACTCGAACCTCAGGTCATTACCGCCAATCCGCTGGGCAACCGCCAGCTGGCCGCCCCCAGCACCGTGCTCGAAGGCGACAACCTGCTGCAACAACAGCACGGTAGCCTGGGTGAAACCCTGAACAAGCAGCCCGGTGTCGCCTCTACCTGGTTTGGCCCTGGCGCCAGCCGCCCGGTGATCCGTGGCCTGGATGGCGACCGCATCCGCATCCTGCGCAATGGCGTCGGCGCGCTGGATGCCTCGTCGCTGTCTTACGACCATGCCGTGCCGCTGGACCCGGTCACCGTCGACCGCGTCGAGATCGTCCGTGGCCCGGCCGCCCTGCTTTATGGCGGCAACGCCATCGGTGGCGTGGTCAACACCTTCGACAACCGCATCCCGGACGCGCCCATCGACGGCATCCACGGCGCTGGTGAACTGCGCTACGGTGGCGCCGACACCACCCGCAGCAGCGCCGGCAAGCTGGAGGCGGGCAACGGTACCTTCGCCCTGCACCTGGATGCCAACAGCCGTCAGTTCAACGACCTGCGCATCCCCGGGTATGCCCGCAGTGCCAAGGTGCGTGATGCCGATGAGCCTGGCAGCAAACACCGGCTGGAAAACAGTGACGGCCGCCAGGACGGCGGTGCAGTCGGTGGTGCCTATCACTGGGATCACGGTTACGCCGGCCTGTCGTACAGCCGCTACGACAGCAATTACGGCTCGGTGGCCGAATCCGGTGTGCGCCTGGACATGAAACAGGACCACTACGCCTTCGCCTCCGAGCTGCGTGACCTGGACGGCCCGTTCAGTTCGGTCAAGGTCGATGCTGGCTATACCGACTACGAACACAGTGAGATCGAAGAAGGCGAGGTGCACACCACCTTCAAGAACAAAGGCTACGAAGCACGTATCGAAGCCCGCCACCAACCGCTCGGCCCGGTGGAGGGTGTGATTGGTGCCCAGGTCAGCCGCAACGAATTCTCCGCCTTGGGTGAAGAGGCTTTCGTCCCACACACCAATACCGACAGCGTGGCGCTGTTCATGCTGGAGCAATGGCAGGCCACAGAGCGGCTGAACCTGAGCCTGGGCGCTCGCCTGGAGCACACCCGGGTAGACCCGGATGCCAAAGGCAATGAAAACTTCGTCGATGCCGACAGCGCCAGCAGCTTCAATGCCTTCAGCCTTTCCTCAGGTGCGGTGTACCAGCTTGATCCGATCTGGTCGCTGGCCGCCAACCTCGGCTACACCGAGCGCGCCCCGACGTTTTACGAGCTGTACGCCAATGGCGCGCACGTGGCCACCGGTGCCTATGAAGTCGGCGATGCCAGCCTGAACAAGGAAAAGGCCATTTCCGCCGACCTTGCGCTGCGCTTCGACAACGGCACCCACAAGGGCAGTGTCGGCGTGTTCTACAGCCACTTCCGCAACTACATCGGGCTGATCGGCACCGGCAACCTGCGCGAGGGCGGGCATGACCACGACCACGGCGAGGATGACCACGACCACGATCATGACCACGATGGCTTCCCGGAATACCAGTACCAAGGCGTGCGGGCGCGCTTCTATGGCATCGAAGCCCAGGACCGCTGGCAACTGGTCGAGAACCGTTACGGCAGCTTCGCGCTGGAGTTGTCCGGTGACTACACCCGGGCCAAGAACCTCGACAGCGGCGAACCGCTGCCACGCATCGCTCCACTGCGCCTTAACAGCGGGTTGGTCTGGGAGCTGGACCGCTGGCAGGCGCGGGTTGATCTGCAGCATGCCGCGTCGCAGCAGCGCAAACCGGCCAACGAAACCAGCACAGATGGCTACACCACGCTGGGGGCGAGCGTTGGCTATCGCTTCGAAGTTGGCCAGAGCCAGTGGCTGGCGTTTGTGCGCGGCGAAAACCTGACCGACCAGACCGTGCGTTATGCCAGCTCGATCCTGCGCGATATCGCGCCAGCACCCGGGCGTAGCGTGGAAGTGGGACTGCGTACCACCTTCTAATTGCGAACGAGCATCTGTGGGAGCGGGCATGCCCGCGAAGAATCCAACGAGGTGGATGGCACCGGCTCCGCCGGTGTTCGCGGGCATGCCCGCTCCCACAGAGTTCTGGCAAGCTTTCAGATTTTGAGCGCCGGTATTGACTGTTACCCGGTGAGCAACAATCAACTGCGACAAATTGTCTTTTTTTCTTACAACTTCCGCTATATCCTCCCCGCCTGAAGCTGAATCGCTTCACCTTGACCATCTAGTCGCCATATCCATTGAAGGCCCCGCCCTTCGATGCGCTTGCCGTTTTTTTCAATAATCAAAAGATAGCGCTATCTCATGCTCCGACTGCCCAAAACCTGTTACATCGGCCTCGCCCTCAGCGCCTTGGCGACACCCGTCAGCGCCAGCGAAATGTTCGCCAGTGATTCCCCGTGGATGCTGGGAGACTGGGGCGGCACTCGCAGCGAATTGCTGGAAAAAGGCTACGACTTCACCCTCGGCTACACCGGCGAGATGGGCAGCAACCTGCACGGCGGCTACGACCACGACCGTGCCGCACGCTACAGTGACCAGTTCACCTTTGGCAGCCATCTGGATCTGGAGAAGATCCTCGGCTGGCAAGACACCGAATTGCAGCTGACCATCACCGAGCGCCACGGCGACAACATCAGCAACGACCGCATCAACGACCCGCGCGTGGGCGGCTTCACCTCGGCCCAGGAAGTCTGGGGCCGTGGCGAAACCTGGCGGCTGACGCAGATGTGGATCAAGCAGAAATACTTCGACGGCGCGCTTGACGTGAAATTCGGCCGCTTCGGCGAAGGCGAGGACTTCAACAGCTTCCCTTGCGACTTCCAGAACCTGGCCTTCTGTGGCTCGCAGGTGGGCAACTGGGTGGGTGGCATCTGGTACAACTGGCCGGTCAGCCAGTGGGCGCTGCGCGTACGCTACAACCTCAGCGACGAGCTTTACACCCAGGTCGGGGTGTTCGAGCAGAACCCCTCCAACCTCGAATCTGGCAACGGCTTCAAGCTCAGCGGCAGCGGCACCCAGGGCGCGGTGATGCCGGTCGAACTGGTATGGACCCCACGTATCCAAGGCCTGAAAGGGGAATATCGCGCCGGCTACTACTACAGTAATGCCAAGGCACAGGATGTTCTCAAGGACAGCAACGGCCAGCCGGCCGCCCTCAGCGGCGCCGCCTACCGCAGCAGTTCGAGCAAGCACGGCATGTGGCTCGGCGCCCAGCAGCAGGTAACTTCGCTGGCATCCGACCAGTCGCGTGGCCTGAGCCTGTTCGCCAACGCCACGGTGCACGACAAGAAGACCAATGCCATCGACAACTATGTGCAGGCAGGACTGGTATACAAAGGGCCTTTCGACGCCCGCGCCAAGGACGACATCGGGTTCGCCCTGGCCCGCGTGCACGTCAACCCTGCCTACCGCAAGAACGCCCGCCTGGCCAACCAGGCCGCCGGCCTCTACGACTACGACAACCCCGGCTTCCTGCCCGTGCAGGACACCGAGTACAGCGCCGAGCTGTACTACGGCATCCATCTGGCCGACTGGCTCACGGTACGCCCCAACCTGCAGTACATCCGCCACCCGGGCGGGGTGTCGCAGGTCGATGGCGCCCTGGTCGGTGGCCTGAAGATCCAGAGCAGTTTCTAACCCCTTTATCGACCTGACGGAGAACCTACGATGAGCACTGAAGGTGCCAACCAAGGAAGCCGCTGGCTACCTCGCCTGATCGGCGCGTTGCTGCTACTGATGGGCCTGGCCCTGTTGGCCGGCGGTATCAAGCTGAGCCAACTGGGCGGATCGCTGTATTACCTGATCGCCGGCATCGGCTTTGCCGTCTCGGGCATTCTGCTGCTGGCCCAGCGCCGCATTGCCCTTGGCCTGTACGGCCTGGTGCTGCTGGGCAGCACCGCGTGGGCCTTGCTTGAAGTGGGCCTGGACTGGTGGCAACTGGTGCCACGCCTGGCCATCTGGTTTGCCATCGGCGTAGTGCTGTTGCTGCCATGGGCACGTCGCCCGCTGATCGGCCCTGCCGTCAAAGCCAATACCGCTTTGCTCAGCGTTGCAGTGGTCGCTTCGGGTGCTTGCGCAATCGCCAGTCAGTTCACCCACCCCGGCGAAGTGTTCGGTGAAGTGGGTCGCGAAAGCAGCGAAATGGCCAGCGCCGCCCCGGCCATGCCCGATGGCGAATGGCAGGCCTATGGCCGCACCGAGCATGGCGACCGCTATTCGCCGCTGCGCCAGATCACCCCGCAGAATGCCTACCGCCTGGAAGAAGCCTGGCGTATCCGCACCGGTGACCTGCCGACTGAAAACGACCCGGTGGAGCTGACCAACCAGAACACCCCGTTGAAGGTCAACGGCATGCTCTACGCCTGCACCGCACACAGCCGCGTACTGGCCCTGGACCCGGACACCGGCGCAGAGATCTGGCGCTATGACCCGCAGGTCAAGAGCCCGACCGGCACCTTCAAGGGCTTTGCCCACATGACCTGCCGCGGTGTTTCGTACTATGACGAAAACCGCTACGTCAGCCGCGACGGCAGCCCGGCGCCGAAAATTACCGACGCCGGCCAGGCCGTGGCACAGGCCTGCCCGCGCCGCCTCTACCTGCCCACCGCAGATGCCCGCCTAATTGCCATCAACGCCGATAACGGCAAGGTGTGCGAAGGTTTCGCCAACCAAGGCGTGATCGACCTGACCACCGGCATCGGCCCATTCACTGCCGGCGGCTACTACTCCACCTCGCCCGCTGCAGTCACCCGTGACCTGGTGATCATCGGTGGCCACGTCACCGACAACGAGTCGACCAACGAGCCGTCCGGCGTGATCCGCGCCTACGACGTGCACGATGGCCACCTGGTGTGGAACTGGGACAGCAACAACCCGGACGACACCAAGCCACTGGCTGCCGGCAAGCTGTACAGCCGCAACTCGGCCAACATGTGGTCGATCGCCAGCGTCGACGAAGACCTTGGCATGATCTACCTGCCGCTGGGCAACCAGACCCCGGACCAGTGGGGGGCAGACCGCACCCCCGGCGCCGAGAAATACAGCGCCGGCGTGGTAGCCCTTGACCTGGCCACCGGCAAGGCCCGCTGGAACTACCAGTTCACCCACCACGACCTGTGGGACATGGACGTGGGCAGCCAGCCGACTCTGGTCCACCTGAAGACTGACGACGGCGTAAAACCTGCGGTCATCGTGCCGACCAAGCAAGGCAGCCTGTACGTGCTCGACCGCCGCGACGGTACGCCGATTGTGCCGATCCGCGAAATCCCTACTCCGCAAGGCGCGGTAAAGGGCGATCACACCTCGCCGACCCAGGCCCGCTCCGACCTCAACCTGCTCGGCCCCGAGCTGACTGAGCAGGCCATGTGGGGCGCGACGCCGTTCGACCAGCTGCTGTGCCGCATCCAGTTCCGCGAGCTGCGCTACGAAGGCCAGTACACCCCACCGTCCGAGCAGGGTTCGCTGATCTACCCAGGCAACGTGGGGGTGTTCAACTGGGGCAGCGTGTCGGTCGACCCGGTGCGCCAACTGCTGTTCACCTCGCCCAACTACATGGCCTTCGTGTCGAAGATGGTGCCGCGCGAGCAGGTGGCCGAAGGCAGCAAGCGCGAAAGCGAAACCAGCGGCGTGCAGCCGAATACCGGCGCGCCGTACGCGGTGACCATGCACCCGTTCATGTCGCCGCTGGGCGTACCGTGCCAGGCCCCGGCCTGGGGCTATGTTGCCGCCATCGACCTGTTCACCAACAAGGTGGTGTGGAAGCACAAGAACGGCACCACCCGTGACAGCACCCCGGTACCGATCGGCCTGCCGGTTGGCGTGCCGAGCATGGGCGGATCGATCGTCACCGCCGGTGGCGTCGGCTTCCTCAGCGGCACCCTCGACCAGTACCTGCGCGCCTATGACGTGAACAACGGCAAGGAACTGTGGAGTGCCCGCCTGCCGGCAGGTGGCCAAGCCACGCCGATGACCTACACCGGCAAGGATGGCAAGCAGTATGTGCTGGTGACCGCCGGCGGCCATGGCTCGCTGGGCACGAAGATGGGCGATTACATCATCGCTTACAAACTGGCTGAGTAAAGCTACCGAGCCCCTCCTCAGGGGCTCATTCACCTGTGCCGGCGATGAGGCCAGTACAGGCACCCAAAGATGAAGCCTCTCCCCTGCTGCCTTGGTCTACCATTGAAACCGAACCACCCCCGCCCCATCTAAGCACCATAGCCATTCACGCAGGTGCCCCATGAGCGACCAGCAGGATTTCCCGGAACACCCCGACGAACACAGCGAAGTCGAGCACACCACCCAGGCCGAACCCGGCCACGCCCTCGCCCTGCCCGGCCAGCAACTGCCGGACAAGGTCTACGTGATCCCGATCCACAACCGCCCGTTCTTCCCGGCCCAGGTCCTGCCAGTCATCGTCAATGAAGAACCTTGGGCCGAAACAC
Source organism: Candidatus Pseudomonas phytovorans (assembly GCA_029202525.1). Classification (NCBI taxonomy): domain Bacteria; kingdom Pseudomonadati; phylum Pseudomonadota; class Gammaproteobacteria; order Pseudomonadales; family Pseudomonadaceae; genus Pseudomonas; species Candidatus Pseudomonas phytovorans. The sequence goes on along the minus strand of CP119325.1, from coordinate 1,757,213 downwards.
TTGACCTGGTGGCCAAGTCCCCGGACCACTGCCTGGCGCTGTTCTTCATGGACACTCCGCCAGAAGACCACCGCCATTTCGACACCTCGGCCCTGCCGCAGTACGGCACGCTGGTCAAGGTGCACCATGCCAGCCGTGAAAACGGCAAACTGCAGTTCGTCGCCCAGGGCCTGAGCCGGGTACGCATCCGCAACTGGCTCAAGCACCACCGCCCGCCCTACCTGGTCGAAGTCGAATACCCGCGCCAGTCCGCCGAGCCGACCGACGAGGTCAAGGCCTACGGCATGGCCCTGATCAACGCGATCAAGGAACTGCTGCCGCTCAACCCGCTGTACAGCGAAGAGCTGAAGAACTACCTCAACCGCTTCAGCCCCAACGACCCGTCACCGCTCACCGACTTCGCCGCTGCGCTGACCTCGGCCACCGGCAACCAGTTGCAGGAAGTGCTCGACTGCGTGCCCATGCTCAAGCGCATGGAAAAGGTGCTGCCGATGCTGCGCAAAGAGGTGGAAGTCGCGCGCCTGCAGAACGAGATCTCTGCCGAGGTCAACCGCCAGATCGGCGAGCACCAGCGTGAGTTCTTCCTCAAGGAGCAACTCAAGGTCATCCAGCAGGAGCTGGGCCTGACCAAGGACGACCGCAGCGCCGACCTCGAACAGTTCGAACAGCGCCTGCAAGGCAAGACCCTGCCGCCCCAGGCGCGCAAGCGCCTCGATGAAGAGATGGGCAAACTGGCCATTCTCGAAACCGGTTCGCCCGAGTACGCCGTCACCCGCAACTACCTCGAATGGGCAACCGCCCTGCCATGGGGCGTATACGGCAAGGACAAGCTCGACCTGCAGCATGCCCGCAAAGTCCTCGACCAGTATCATGCCGGCCTCGACGACATAAAGGAACGTATCCTCGAATTCCTCGCCGTGGGTGCCTGGAAAGGCGAGATCAGCGGCTCGATCGTGCTGCTGGTAGGCCCGCCCGGGGTGGGCAAGACCAGCATCGGCAAATCCATCGCCGAATCGCTTGGCCGGCCGTTCTATCGTTTCAGCGTCGGCGGCATGCGTGACGAGGCGGAAATCAAAGGCCACCGCCGTACCTACATCGGCGCCCAGCCCGGCAAGCTGGTACAGGCCCTGAAAGAGGTCGAAGTGATGAACCCGGTCATCATGCTCGACGAAATCGACAAGATGGGCCAGAGCTACCAGGGCGACCCGGCCTCGGCATTGCTGGAAACCCTCGACCCGGAGCAGAACGTCGACTTCCTCGACCACTACCTTGACCTGCGCCTGGACCTCTCCAAGGTGCTGTTCGTGTGCACCGCCAATACCCTCGACTCGATCCCCGGGCCGTTGCTTGACCGCATGGAAGTGATCCGCCTGTCCGGCTATATCACCGAGGAAAAACTGGCCATCGCCAAGCGTCACCTGTGGCCCAAGCAGCTGGAAAAAGCGGGTGTTGCCAAGACCAGCCTCAGCATCAGCGACAGCGCCCTGCGCCTGGTGATCGATGGCTATGCCCGCGAGGCGGGCGTGCGCCAGTTGGAGAAGCAACTGGGCAAGCTGGTGCGCAAGGCCGTGGTCAAGCTGCTGGAAAACCCAGAGGCCAAGCTGAAGATCGGCACCAAAGACCTGGAAGCCGCACTGGGCATGCCGGTGTTCCGCAGTGAGCAGGTACTGGCTGGCAAAGGTGTGATCACCGGCCTGGCCTGGACCAGCATGGGCGGTGCCACGCTGCCGATCGAGGCAACCCGCATCCATACCCTCAACCGGGGGTTCAAGCTGACCGGCAAGCTGGGGGACGTGATGAAGGAGTCGGCCGAAATTGCCTACAGCTACGTCAGCGCCAACCTCAAGCAATTTGGCGGTGACCCGGGTTTCTTCAATGAAGCCTTCATCCATCTGCATGTGCCTGAAGGCGCCACCCCCAAGGACGGCCCAAGCGCTGGCGTCACCATGGCCAGCGCCCTGTTGTCGCTCGCCCGCGATCAGATACCCAAGAAAGGCGTAGCGATGACTGGCGAGTTGACCCTCACCGGCCAGGTGCTGCCGATTGGCGGTGTGCGCGAGAAAGTGATTGCGGCGCGGCGGCAGAAGATCTTCGAACTAATCTTGCCGGAGCCTAACCGCGGCGACTTCGAAGAACTGCCGGAGTACCTGCGCGAAGGCCTGACAGTGCATTTCGCCAAGCGCTTTGCCGACGTGGCCAAAGTCCTGTTCTAGCCTGTACCGGCCCTTTCGCGGGCTCGCCCGCTCCCACAGGGAAATCACAGTTTCCGAATACTGTGCAGTACCTGTGGGAGCGGGCAAGCCCGCGAAGAGGCCAGCACAGGCAACACAAAAACCCGGCAGCATCGGTTATCCTCAGGCATCGCCAGCCTCTGGAGCCAACATGACCGCCCCTCGTCTGCTCGTTCCCCTGAGCTTCGCCCTGCTTTCTGCCTGCGCACAACAACCCACGCAGCCCGTCGAACTGGACGCCGAAAGTGAATGCCCGACGCGGCTGCAGGTAGGCCAGGCACTGACCCTGAGCTTGCCTGGCAACCCGTCCACGGGCTACCGCTGGCGTGTCGAAAATGCCGCGTCAAGCGTGCTCCGCAGCCTCGGCCCGGAGGTCTATAGCGCCCCCGAAGAGGAGGACGTAGTCGGTAGCGCCGGCGTCTCCACCTGGCGCTTCCAGGCCAGCAGCACCGGGGATGGGCGACTGGTACTGGTCTACCAGCAGCCATGGGCCGCAGACGTCGCCCCGGTGCAAACCTTCGACTGCAAGGTTATCGTCCGCTGAAGACGATCAACTGCGGTCGTACATCAACTGTACAACCTTCAGGTAATCGCACAGGTCTTTCAGCGCGACCGTGGCAGCTTCCAGATCCATTGCCGCGTTGAGTTTTGTGGCCTGCGCCTGCCACTCCAGCTCCGTCAGGCGAAGCTCGCGCAGCCAGTCGTTCTTCAAAGACTCAACCGCTGACAAAGCCTTGACCGCCTCCACCTCATCCTGCGCCGCCTTCAAAGTTCGCTGTACCTGCTGTTGGTCGCCCAGCGCTTCCTCGATTTTTGCATCAAGCCGGGCACGGGCTTTACCCAGGTCGCTGAATGTCTTGGCCCCCTCCAGCGCATCAGCGTGGCTGGCAAGTTTTTGCGTCACGACCTTAAGCAGGCCGGCGTCGAATTTAGGGTCAGTGATCAATCCCATTATCTGATCAATTTCGTCATCACTCGGGATGAGGCCCTTCAGTGCGCTGGCAACCGAAGGTTTTTCAAAAACCTCGATCGCCTGGACGATATCTGCCCGCTGTTGTTGCAGCTGCTCCAACCGTTGATCGAAGGCGACCGCCTGCCCCTGAAGGCCAGCCGTTCGTTCCGCCAACGCTGCCAGTGAGTCGACAAGGGCTGATAGAGAGAACAGCTCCAACCGCAAATTTTTCCTGACCAGATGCGCATGATGCTGGCTCAAGCGTTCCAGCACACTGGCAAGCCTTTGGTGCGCAACGGCGCCCTCATTCCCCGTTACGAAGTCCCGCTCGTCCAGCAACGTGATACCGCCTATCAGGCTCTCCTTGAACGCGCGCTCGACAGCCAGCATCAGGGAGCGCAGTTCATCCAGTTGCTCGCGCGCGGCTGGAAGCACGTTCATCTCCCAGCTTTCCATGAGCTGGAACATGTGTTCCTGCACTTTCTGCATCTGCACAAAATCCGGTGTGACGGATTGAATATTAGCAACTTCCATATCAGACTTCCTCATACTCTTCAATCAACTCATTGAACAACTCGGACAGCACGTGGCAGATACCGCCTATCTTTGTCCACGGTTTGATTACCTCTGAAAAATCATGCACAAAGGATTCAAGCTGGGAAACGGTGCTCAGCTCTTTGGCTTCATTGACAGAGTTATTGGCGTACGAGGCGAGGAATAACCACACATCGGCCAACCGCCTGGTTGCCGCCGAGAGGTCCTTGCACCTGAACTGCAAGTCTCTGACCAAGGTAGTCACCCGTTCGAAGTCGTTCAGGGCTGGCTCCACCTTGCCCAACGCACGCGCCAATTCGTCACGCCTTTCAATCAGCACATTCTTCGTGGCCCTGATATTTTCTGCCTTGTGGCCAAACACGCCGCCGGTAATCACCAGGCCAACCGGCCCAAGCAAGATACCGGTGAACGCGTAACCCACATTGGCATCGTACTCGGACTTCAACTGCTCGATCTGCTCGTCCCACTGATCTAGCTGCCTGCGCTTTTGCAGCGTTTCCTCATGGGACACCCTCTCATCGAAGTGCTTCAACAAGCGCCCCATGCGCGGTTTCAGCTCCCGCTTGATTTCATTGTTAAACCAGTTCGCGCGGGCATCGACGTCATCGATACGCCGCCGAGTGCCTTCAATTTCCCTGACCAGTTCGGAAATGCCGGGGGTCAGCACACTGGCGATCTGCGCTTGCTCTTCCTCACTCAACTGCACGGTGTAAACATCATCGCCCTGCTCGGCCTTGCGCTTGCTGATCGCCATGAAGACGTCGCTGCTTTCAAGGTTCTCCAACAGGCTACTGCCACGCAGCACCAGGCTTTCAGCAAACAATTCAACTTCTGGCCCCAACTGTTTTATGCTGCGCTCCAGTATGTCCCACTCACAGGCATGCCGGTGCAGTGCCACATAAAGGTCATTGACCATCGATGCCTCGATCCCCAGGGCTGCGTAATCAACTTCCCTCTCGATTTCCAGCTGTGTCCGGGGTAACTGATTGACGGTATTGACGTACCGCTTGATGACTTTCAAATTATCAGCCGTCAGCAAACTGCCAATTTGCTGCCCCCCGTCCAGCCGGCTTTCAATGAATGAAAAATACCGTTCCGGCAACATTTTCACTTTGGACACCAGGTCCAGTTCCTCTACCGGTAGTTCTTCCTGCCCAGTTGTGATATTCATCTTTCAACCATGAATCCAATAAATTAAAGGCCGTTCAAGTTTCCACTTGCCTCACACTGAATACATGGGTCTGAATAACTGAATGCCGTGGGAAAGTTCGCTGCTATCCGCATGAACGTTCCGCCCCTGAAGCTTGGCCATGGCAAGATGCGTGGCCATTGGATAAAATGCGCCCCCGTTTCACCCTGTATCGAGCCCACCGTGAGCAAACAACCCGACCGCCTTTTCTCCCAACCCCTGGAGCAGGTGCCTGACTTCGTCTTCAACGAAGACGTGGTGCGCGTGTTTCCGGACATGATCAAGCGCTCGGTGCCCGGTTACCCCACCATCGTCGAAAACCTCGGCGTACTGGCGGCGCGTTTCGCCCAGCCAGGCACCGCACTGTACGACCTGGGCGCATCGCTGGGTGCAGTCACCCAGTCACTGCGTCGTCATGTTCGCAGCGACGGATGCAGGGTGATCGCGGTGGACAATTCCGCCGCCATGGTCGAACGCTGCCGGCAGTACCTGACCGCCCAGGACTCGATGTTCCAGGAGCTGCTGCCGGTGCAAGTGCTGGAAGCCGATATCCTTGCCCTGCCCTTTGAGCCCGCTTCAGTCGTGGCGATGAACTTCACTCTGCAATTCATCGCCCCCGACCAGCGCCTTGAGCTGCTCGGCCGTATCCGCCAGGCGCTGTTGCCCGGTGGCGCATTGATCCTGTCGGAGAAGCTGCGCTTCGCCGATGAACAAGAGCAGGACCTGCTCAATGAACTGCACCTGGACTTCAAGCGGGCCAATGGCTACAGCGAACTGGAAATCGCCCAGAAGCGCAGCGCCATCGAGAACGTGATGCGCCCCGATACGCTAGAAGCCCATCAGGAGCGCCTGCGCGCCGCCGGCTTTTCCAAAGTGGTGCCCTGGTTCCAATGCCTTAACTTTGCCTCGTTGATAGCCCTGCCATGATCGATCTGTCCCCCCTCGTCCGCCGCCTGGCGGGCACGCCCCTGGCTTCCTGGTCGCAAGGCCTGCAAGCGCAACTGGAAGCCAAGCTGGAGAAAGGCCACGGCGACCTCGAACGCTGGCGCGGTGCAATCGATGCCCTGCCTGCCCTGAAACCCACCGAAATCGACCTGGTCAACGGGCTAAGCCTGGACTGCGATTGCGACGACGCTACCCGCGCGCAAATGCGCCAGGCACTCATGGGCCTGTCGCCATGGCGCAAAGGGCCATTCGATCTGTTTGGGGTGCATGTAGACACCGAATGGCACTCGGACTGGAAATGGTCGCGGGTAGGCCCGCACCTGGACCTCAAGGGCAAGCGCGTGCTCGACGTCGGCTGCGGCAACGGCTACTACCAGTGGCGCATGCTCGGTGCCGGCGCCGACATGGTGATAGGTGTCGACCCCAACTGGCTGTTCTTCTGCCAGTTCCAGGCTGTGCAGCAGTACCTGCCTGAGCTGCCTGCCTGGCACCTGCCGTTCGCCCTGGAAGAGTTGCCTGCCAACCTGGAAGGCTTCGACACGGTCTTTTCCATGGGCGTTTTCTACCATCGCCGCTCCCCGATCGAGCACCTGCTGGCACTCAAGGACTGCCTGGTCAAAGGGGGTGAACTGGTGCTGGAAACGCTGGTGATCGAGGGCGACGAAAACCAGGTGCTGGTGCCTGAAGACCGCTACGCACAGATGCGCAACGTCTGGTACCTGCCGTCGGTACCCGCGCTGGCGCGCTGGTTGCGCCGTGCCGGTTTCAGCGATGTGCGTTGCGTCGATGTCAGCGTGACCAGCGTCGAGGAACAGCGCAGCACTGACTGGATGCGCTACCAGTCGCTGGGCGACTTCCTCGATCCGAACGACCACAGCAAGACCATCGAAGGCCTGCCTGCGCCACGCCGCGCCACCCTGCTGGCGCGCAAATAAAAAGGCGCCCGAGTGGGCGCCTGAATGCACCTGCGCCGAGGAGCTGTCGCAGCGCAGGTGTTGTTACCTCAGTCCTTGGCCACCTCACGGGCCTTCTCTTGCGCCTTGCGCTCGCGTTCGGCAACGGCCTGTTGCTTGTCGCCGTGCAGCCGCTGCTGGTCTTCGCGGAAGGCTTGCCAGAACTGCTTCGAGCGCTCCGCACCGCCCTCCGCATAAACACTGGCACTGCCCAGGGCGAGGGCGGCCAACAGCAGGTATTTGGTCAGGTTCATCGTGGTTGCCTCGTGATAACCGATCAGACAGCGCCATTCTGGCGAGTGCCGGCTAACAGCAAGGTGAGGCGGGGATTACAGTCCTGCAATGTGGGCGTGTTTCGTCTGTTCCGGCCTCTTCGCGGGCACGCCCGCTCCCACAGGTACTGCACGGTTCTCAGACCTGTGATGATCGTGTGGGAGCGGGCGTGCCCGCGAAAGGGCCGGAACAGGCAACCAGATAACACCAGGATTACAAATCCGTTATCTGCACCGCAGCCCCATTCTCATGCCGTAACATCCAGCCCCTTGACCCTGATGTCACTACAGGGTCGAGAATCGCCTCCTTTCATTACACCGAGCCCCCCATGCGCCTACTGATCATCGAGGACGAACTGCGTACCGCCGATTACCTGCAACAAGGCCTGCGCGAAAACGGCTACGTGGTCGACTGCGCCCACACTGGCACCGACGGCCTGCACCTGGCCCGTCAGCAGCCTTACGACCTGGTCATCCTCGACGTCAACCTGCCAGAGCTCGATGGCTGGACCGTGTTGCAGCGGCTGCGCGCCGAATCGGCCACGCGCATCATGATGCTCACCGCCCACGGTCGTCTGGCCGACCGGGTCAAGGGCCTGGACCTCGGCGCCGATGACTACCTGCTCAAACCCTTCGAGTTCCCTGAGCTGCTGGCCCGCATCCGCAGCCTGCTGCGCCGCAACGACCAGCAACTGCAACCCAGCACCCTGCGTGTCGCCGACCTGGAGCTGGATCCCGGCCGCCACCGCGCCTACCGCGCCGGGCGGCGCATCGACCTGACCGCCAAAGAGTTCGCCCTGCTGCACCTGCTGATGCGCCAGACGGGCGAAGTGCTTTCGCGCACGCAGATCATCTCGTTGGTATGGGACATGAATTTCGACTGTGACACCAACGTCGTCGAGGTTTCGATCCGCCGCTTGAGGGCGAAGATTGACGACCCGTTCGACAACAAGCTGATCCATACCCTGCGTGGCGTAGGCTATGTACTTGAGGCCCGGGTTTGAAAAACGCCAGCCTGTCGCTGCGCCTGGGCCTGAGCGTGACACTGATGGGCGCCGCACTGGTGCTGCTGCTGGCCTGCCTGGCGGTGTTTGCGCTGGATCACGAACTGGACAGCCGCGCACGCAAGGACCTGACGCGCAAGATGCTGCAGGTCGAGCACAACCTGCGCGTCGATCTGCGCAGTGAGGACCTGGGCAGTCGCGCCCATCCATTGCTTGATCTGGTAATGGGGCATGACAACCTCAGCCTCAGCGTACTGGCCCTGGAGGGGCGCCACCCGCACCTGCTCAGCCTCGGCCCGGCCATGGAGTCACGGGTGAGCGGGTTGCGCACCGAGGCCCGTCTGGCCTTTCACGCATGGCGCGACAGCAGCGGTAACCAGATCCTCACAGTGACCCGGCTGATGCGCCTGCGTGACAACACGCCGGTCAAAGTGATGATGTCGCTCAACCGCGCCGACGACAACGCCTTGCTGCAGGCCTACCTGCATTCGACCCTGCTGGCCCTGCCATTGCTGCTGGTATTGATTGGCGCGGGTGCCTGGTGGCTGATGCAGCGTGGCCTGAAACCGCTGCGGCGCTTCCGGCGCATTGCCGGGCAAGTCTCGGCTCAGGACCTGCAACACCGACTACCGGCTAACGGCCTGCCGCAAGAGCTGGCGGAACTGGCCAACGGTATCAACGTGATGCTCGACCGCCTCGATCAGGGCGTGAGCCAGTTGTCGCAGTTTTCCGACGATCTGGCCCACGAGCTGCGCACCCCGTTGAGCAACCTGATGGGCAAGGCGCAGGTGACCCTGGCCCGTGAGCGGGACAACGCCAACTACCGGGAAGTGCTGGAAGACAGTATCGAGGAGCTGACCCGACTCAACCGCATCATCAACGACATGCTGTTTCTCGCCCAGGTCAGCCAGCCGCAAACGCAGGTTGCATTGAAACCCTTGGCACTGGCAGAGGAAGCAACACGGGTTGTCGAGCTGTTTGCCTTCAGTGCCGAGCTAAAAATGGTTGAGGTGCGGGTACAGGGCTGGGGGACGGCGCTGGGGGACCGACTGATGTTTCAACGGGCAGTATCGAACCTGTTGAGCAATGCCATTCGGCACAGCCCTGAGGGCGAGCCGGTCGAGTTGCGTATCGAGCGCCAAGGCAGCGGCGTTCGACTATCGGTAGAGAACCAAGGGCCTGGAATTGCTGCCGAACATCAGTCGCGCTTGTTCGAGCGGTTTTACCGGGTGGGCTCGGGGCGCTCGCGGCTGGAGGGCGGGACCGGGTTGGGGTTGGCGATAGTGAAGTCGATCATGCAACTGCATGGCGGGCGGGTCGAAGTGAACAGCAGCCCTTTGGGACCTACTCGCTTCACTCTGGTGTTTCCTGCCGAGTAGTCGGCTGTCTGACCTGGCCCTTTCGCGGGCTTGCCCGCTCCCACAGGATCCCACAACTCCTGAAAACTGTGGGGTACATGTGGGAGCGGGCAAGCCCGCGAAGAGGCCGGTACAGGCGATCAATCAGCGCGAAGCTGCCACGATCAGTGCCTTCATCTCAGCCACAGCAGCCTTGAAACCGACAAACAGGGCATGCGCCACCAGCGCATGGCCAATGTTCAGCTCATTGATACCCTTGATAGCCGCCACCGCCTCGACGTTGTGGTAATGCAGCCCGTGGCCAGCATTCACGATCAGCCCCTGCCCCACACCAAATGCCACGCCATCAACAATACGTTGCAACTCCTCGGCCACTTCGGTCGGGGTTTGGGCATCGGCGTAACGCCCGGTGTGCAGCTCTATGGCCGGCGCACCCACACGGCGCGAAGCCTCGATCTGCCGTTCGTCGGCATCAATGAACAAGGACACCTCGGCACCGGTACGTGCCAGCCGCTCCACTGCCGCCTTGATCCGCGCCTCCTGCCCCGCTACGTCCAGGCCACCTTCAGTGGTCAGTTCCTGGCGGGTTTCAGGCACCAGGCAGATATGCGCCGGGCGGATCTTCTCGGCAAAGGCCATCATCTCTTCGGTGACGCCCATTTCGAAGTTCATGCGCGTCTGCAGCACATCCTTGAGCAGCACAACGTCGCGCTCCTGGATGTGTCGACGGTCTTCGCGCAGGTGCACGGTGATGCCATCGGCGCCGGCCTCTTCGGCGTCCAGGGCAGCCTTGACCGGATCAGGGTAACGCGTGCCCCGAGCCTGGCGCAGGGTCGCCACGTGGTCGATGTTTACGCCGAGAAGCATGCGGTTGCTGTGAGTCACGAAAGGCTCTCCTGAAGGTTTAGCCCCACAGCATACGTCGTGATCAGCGCTTGCGAAACAGTTCCCGGCTGACCAGCGGTTTTGCGCCAAGGTGAACCGCCAAGGCCTGGCGCATCAGGCGCTTGGCCGCGAGCAAAGCGCCTGGGGTGTCCCAGTCGGCGTCGGCCAGAGCCATTAGCTCGATGCCACGGAACAGGCCGGGCTGCACCAGTTCGACCCGCTCCAGGCCGGCATCCACACGCAAGCGGTACAGGCCGTCGGCCACGATGGGTTGGTCGTTGACGTCATGGTTCAAGGAGAACGCATAACCGAGTTCGTCCAGCAGCCGCCATTCGAACGAGCGCAGCAGCGGCTCCAGCGGTCGCCCCTCGGCCAGGGCTTGCAAGGTCAGGGCGTAGTGCGCGAACAGGGCCGGGAATGGCGCTTCGGCGGGCAACAGGCGCATGAGCAGTTCATTGAGGTACAACCCGCTGAACAGGGCGTCACCGTGCAGCCAGGTGGCGATGCCGGCGCCGTCCATGCGCCCGACGTTTTTCAGCTCGCCACGCCCACGCAGCTCTACCTCAAGTGGCACGAACGGCCGCACCAGGCTGCCGCCCTTGCCACGCGCACGGCGCAGCACCGCGCGCATGCGGCCCTGCGGCGTGAAGAAGTCCACCAGCGCGCTGGTTTCCTTGTAGGCACGGCTATGCAGGACGTAGGCCGGTTGGCCGACTGGCTGTTCCATAAAAGATCACTCGTTACCTGCGCCCCGGCAATACTGCTAATTGGGGCTGCTGTGCAGCCCATCGCAGGCAAGCCAGCTCCCACAGGTACTGCACATGACTTGAAGTCGATGCTGTCGGTGTGGGAGCTGGCTTGCCTGCGATGGGCCGCATAGCGGCCCCAAGAGCATTACTTAGAGGTCGCCGTAGCCCAGCGAGCGCAGGGCGCGCTCGTCGTCGGACCAGCCGCCTTTCACCTTGACCCACAGGTTGAGCATGACCTTGGAATCAAACAGCACTTCCATGTCCTTGCGCGCCTCGGAGCCGATGCGCTTGATGCGCTCGCCCTTGTCGCCAATGATGATTTTCTTCTGACCGTCGCGCTCAACCAGGATCAGCGCGTGGATGTGCAGCACATGGCCCTGCTGCTTGAACTCTTCGATCTCTACGGTGATCTGGTACGGCAGCTCCGCACCCAACTGACGCATGATCTTCTCGCGAACCAGTTCAGCGGCCAGGAAGCGGCTGCTCCGGTCGGTGATCTGGTCTTCCGGGAAGAAGTGATCGTTCTCTGGCAGGTGCTTGGCAATCTGCGCTTCCAGCGCTTCGAGGTTGTGCCCCTGCTGCGCGGAAATCGGCATGACCTCGGCATTCGGCAGTTGCTCTTGCAGCCACTGCAGGTGCGGGATCAGCTCGGCCTTCTCTTCCATGCGGTCGGTCTTGTTGACCGCGATGATCAGCGGGCCGGTCACATACTGCACGCGCTCCAGCACCAACTGGTCTTCGTCGGTCCACTTGGTGCGGTCGACAACGAAGATCACCACATCGACGTCCTTCAGGGCGGCCGATGCAGTGCGGTTCATGTAGCGGTTCAGGGCCTTGTCGTTGGCCTTGTGCATACCGGGGGTATCGACGTAGATCGCCTGCACATCACCTTCGGTCTTGATCCCGAGCATGTTGTGGCGGGTGGTCTGCGGCTTGCGCGAGGTAATCGCCAGCTTCTGGCCGAGGATGTGGTTGAGCAGGGTCGACTTGCCGACGTTGGGGCGGCCGACAATGGCTACGTAGCCACAGCGGGTCGGGTTGTTATCAGTCATTGCCATTCTCCACGCCCAGGGCGATCAGTGCAGACGCGGCAGCGACTTGCTCGGCAATACGCCGGCTAACGCCCTGACCACGGCTCTTGTTGTTCAGCAGCACGACTTCGCATTCGACGAAGAACGTGCGGCAGTGCGGTTCACCCTGGATATCCACTACTTCGTAACGCGGCAGCTCACAGCTACGCGATTGCAGGAATTCTTGCAGGCGGGTTTTCGGGTCCTTGTTGGTGTCGACCAGGGTCAGGCCTTCAAACTCGTCGGCCAGCCAGGCCAGCACGCGCTCCCGGGCCGTGTCCATGTCGGCGTCCAGGTAGATGGCACCAATCAGTGCCTCCAGGGCGTCGGCCAGGATCGACTCGCGACGAAAACCGCCACTTTTGAGTTCTCCCGAACCCAGGCGCAAGTATTCGCCCAGGTCAAAACCACGGGCCAGACGGGCCAGGGTCTCGCCCTTGACCAAGCGCGCGCGCAGGCGCGACAGCTGGCCTTCGCGGGCCTGCGGGAAGCGCTCGAACAGCGCTTCGCCGGCGACAAAGTTGAGAATGGCGTCACCGAGGAACTCCAGGCGCTCGTTATTGCGCCCGGCGTAACTGCGATGGGTCAGCGCCAGGAGCATCTGGTCCTGGTTCTTGAAGGTATAACCGAGCTTTCGCTCCAGATGGGCAAGGGAAGCAGTCATGCAACCACCCGTTTGTTGTTCAACGCGTTGTTCAAATCAACATCCTGAAAGACTGTTTGGCTGTGGTCCGCCGCCGTATGCGACGAATGTCCCGATCCCTGAGAACACAGCCTATGTCAGAAATGCATTCGGCGCTGTCTGCTGGACAGCGCCGAAGGGTATCAATGGATCAGGCCGACCCGCGACAGGTTGGGCAAGTGGCTGAGCTTGGGCTCTGGCCAGCTCATCCACACCGCAAAGGCCTTGCCGACGATGTTCCGGTCCGGAACCATGCCATGCAATTCCTTCGGGATGTTCGGGTCATCCCAGTAACGGCTGTCGTTGGAGTTGTCGCGGTTGTCGCCCATCATGAAGTAATGGCCTGCCGGCACGGTCCACTGCTGGTCCGGCGGCATGCGATAACGGCTCATTTCCTTGCGGATCAGGTGTTCGGCCTCGCCAAGCTTTTCCTTGTACAGCTCGGCGCTGCCCAAGGTACCCGGCTCGGCGCCCACCAGTTGTTCGGCAATCGGCTGGCCGTTAACGAACAGACGCTTGTCGTTGGTGTAGCGGATCTGGTCACCTGGCAGGCCGACCACACGCTTGATGTAGTTGACGTTCGGGTCGCTCGGGTAGCGGAACACCATTACATCACCGCGTTGCGGGTCACCCACCTCTATGACTTTCTTGTCGATCACCGGCAGGCGAATACCGTACGAGAACTTGTTCACCAGGATGAAGTCGCCCACTTCCAGGGTCGGTTTCATCGACCCCGAAGGGATCTGGAACGGCTCGACCAGGAATGAACGCAGCACCAGCACGATGAACAGCACCGGAAAGAACGATTTGCCGTACTCGACCAGCAACGGTTCCTTGTTCAGGCGCTCGACCACGGCCATCTCGGGCTGGCTGACGCTGCCCTGATAGTTGGCGATTGCCGAACGCCGGCGCGGGGCCAGGAACAGCAAGTCGATCAAGCCCAGCAGACCGCAGACGAAGACGGCGATGACTAGCAACAGCGGGAAATTTAGCGACATAGGACCTAGCTATCCAACCTGAGCACGGCGAGGAAGGCTTCCTGTGGAATTTCCACGTTGCCTACCTGTTTCATGCGTTTCTTACCGGCCTTCTGCTTCTCCAGCAGTTTCTTCTTACGGCTGACGTCACCACCGTAGCACTTGGCCAGTACGTTCTTTCTGAGCGCCTTGACGGTTGTCCGCGCAATGATCTGGCCGCCAATGGCTGCCTGGATCGCCACATCGAACATCTGCCGAGGGATCAGTTCCTTCATCTTCTCGGTCAACGCACGGCCTTTGTAGGCCGCGTTGTCGCGGTGCACGATCAATGCCAGGGCATCGACCTTGTCGCCGTTGATCAGTACGTCCAGCTTGACCAGGTTGGCCGACTGGTAGCGATCGAAATGATAATCCAGCGAAGCATAGCCGCGGCTGGTGGACTTGAGCTTGTCGAAGAAGTCCAGTACCACCTCGTTCATCGGCAGCTCGTAGCGCACCTGCACCTGGCTGCCAAGGAACTGCATGTCGCGCTGCACGCCACGCTTCTCGATGCACAGGGTGATGACATTGCCCAGGTGTTCCTGCGGCACCAGGATCGTCGCGCTGACAATCGGCTCGCGGAAGTCAGTGACGGACGAAACGTCAGGCAGCTTCGAGGGGTTGTCGACGATGATGGTTTCGCCGGTCTTGAGCTCGAGCTCGTAGATCACGCTTGGCGCTGTGGTGATCAGATCCAGGTCGTATTCGCGCTCCAGGCGCTCCTGGATGATCTCCATGTGCAGCATGCCGAGGAAACCGCAGCGGAAACCGAAGCCCAGGGCATCGGAGCTTTCCGGCATGTACTGCAACGAGGAGTCGTTGAGCGTCAGCTTTTGCAGCGCATCGCGGAAGTCTTCGAAATCTTCGGAGCTGACCGGGAACAGGCCGGCATAGACCTGGGGCTGGATCTTCTTGAAGCCTGGCAGTACTTCGACATCGGGGGTCGTGGACAAGGTCAGGGTGTCACCTACCGGCGCACCGTGAATGTCTTTGATGCTGGCGATGATGAAGCCTACTTCGCCGGCTTTCAGATCAGCGGTCTGGGTGTGTTTCGGGGTGAACACGCCCACGCTGTCGACCAGGTGCACCTTGCCGGTGGACTTGACCAGAATCTTGTCGCCCTTCTTGACGCGGCCCTGGCGCACACGCACCAGCGAGACGACGCCCAGGTAGTTGTCAAACCAGGAGTCGATGATCAAGGCCTGCAACGGTGCTTCGATGTCGCCTGTCGGTGCAGGGATGGTGTGCACCAGGCGCTCGAGTACTTCGTCAACGCCCATGCCGCTTTTGGCGCTACAGGCCACGGCGTCGGTAGCGTCGATGCCGATGATCTTTTCGATCTCGTCCTTGACGCGGTCCGGGTCAGCCTGGGGCAGGTCCATCTTGTTCAGGACCGGCATGACTTCCAGGCCCTGCTCGATGGCGGTGTAGCAGTTGGCCACGGATTGGGCTTCTACACCCTGGCCGGCGTCCACCACCAGCAGTGCGCCTTCACAGGCCGCCAGCGAGCGGGAGACTTCGTAGGTGAAGTCGACGTGGCCGGGGGTATCGATGAAGTTCAGCTGGTAGGTCTTGCCGTCTTGCGCCTTGTAGTGAAGCGTGACGCTGTGGGCTTTGATGGTAATCCCGCGTTCGCGCTCCAGGTCCATCGAATCAAGTACCTGGGCTTCCATTTCGCGCGCCGACAGGCCACCGCACATCTGGATGAAACGGTCGGCCAGCGTCGACTTGCCATGGTCGATGTGGGCGATGATGGAGAAATTGCGGATATGACTCAAATCACTCACGGGTCAACACTCGAAAAGGCTGCGAGCCGGTACGCCCGCCGAAAAATAGCCGGGAATTGTACCTCAAGCAGCAGGGATATGGGAGATTCCTCTATCGGGCTGTACAGCGCTTTGGCGCCTGCAATTGTGAATTTTCATGAAAAAGGGCAGCCGTAGCTGCCCTTTCCTACCTGCAAAACCGCTTATTCAGCGAGCTTGAAGGTGATGAAGCTCGCACGCCCCTGACGCAGAACGCGCATGGACACCGAGCGGTTCTTCGGCAGTTCCTTGGCGATTTCGGTGAATTCCTTGGCCGAACCGATGGCCTGGTTGTTCAGGTGGCTGATGACATCACCCGGACGCAGGCCGATCATCGCTGCCGGGCCATCCTGTACTTCCTTGATCACCACGCCGCCCTTGAGTTCGAGGGACTTTTTCTGCTCGGCGGTCAGGTCGGCTACCGAAACGCCCAGGCGGTTGCTGCTGCGCTCGGCGCTGCCTTCGGCACCGGTACCGATGTCGGCATCGTCATCCGGCATGGCGCCCACACCCACATCCAGGGTCTGGCGCTTGCCGTTGCGGATGATCTCCAGCTTGGCCTTTTCGCCATCCTTGAGGCTACCGACCAGGTGCGGCAAGTCAGCCGACATGACAATCGGCTGGCCGTTCATGCTCAGGATCACGTCACCCACCTGCAGGCCGCCTTTGGCTGCCGGGCCGTTTTCCAGCACCTGGGCCACCAGCGCACCAGCCGGTTTGTCCAGGCCGAAGGATTCAGCCAGGTCCTTGTTGACCTCCTGAATCACCACACCCAGCCAGCCGCGGCTGACCTTGCCGTCTTTCTTCAACTGGTTGGATACATCGATCGCCACATCGATCGGGATGGCGAACGACAGGCCCATGAAACCGCCAGAACGGGTGAAGATCTGCGAGTTGATACCCACTACTTCGCCCTTCATGTTGAACAGCGGGCCGCCCGAGTTGCCCGGGTTGATGGCCACGTCGGTCTGGATGAACGGGACGTAGGTCTCGTTAGGCAGGGTCCGGCCCTTGGCACTGACGATACCTTTGGTCACCGAATGGTCGAAGCCGAACGGCGAACCGATGGCCAGCACCCACTCGCCCACTTTCAGCTTCTCGGAATCACCCAGCTTCACAGTCGGCAGGTTCTTGCCTTCGACCTTGAGCAGGGCCACGTCGGTACGCTGATCGGTACCGATCAGCTTGGCCTGCAGTTCGCTGCGGTCCGACAGGCGGACGATGATCTCATCGGCATCGGCCACCACGTGGTTGTTGGTCAGCACGTAGCCGTCGCTGGAAATGATGAAGCCCGAGCCCAGCGACATGGCTTCACGCTGGCGGTCGCCACGCGGGGAACGCGGCTGCTGCGGCATGTTGCGCTCGAAGAACTCGCGGAACATCGGCGGCAGGCCTTCCAGGTCCGGCATCTGGCCCTGGGCGACGCGGCGGTCCGGCAGCTTCTGCTTGGTACTGATGTTGACCACGGCCGGCGAGGCCTGCTCGACCAGCGTGGTGAAGTCCGGCAGGGCTTCCTCGGCTTGGGCGGTGAGCACCTGGCCGAGCATGAGCACTGCGGCGAACATCGATAGGTAGGATTTCAAGCGTGGTGTTGACATACGGCTCCCGTCACAACGAGCGGTAGTTTAGAAAGGCCCCTGCACAAAGCAGGAAAGGCCAGGCTCCAAGAAGCCTGACCTATAGAAAATTTGCCAGTGGATTGCAAATGACAATGCTTTAATTTCATTTCAGGCGCATATCCTTTCGCCTTGGCATGGGCCGCAAAGGCGCACCATTACTGGCGCGCCTGAGCATCCTGGGGGCGCATCGACAATGCGACGCGTTCTGCCGTACCTAACGGTATTTCGCCAACCACGGTGACCATCACCTTGCCTTTGGGCGTGTTAAGGCGACGCGAAACTGCCGAGGTCGGGCCAAGCTGGGTACGCACGTCGGTGCCGGCATCGTCCTTCACGGGTTCAAGGAACACCGAGAAGCGCGCCAGCCCATCATCGTACATCAGGCTACTGACCGTGCTGTCCCGTTTGGGGTCGCGCCGCACCGAACTGTTGACCAGCTCGAACCCTGGCGGGAGCCAGTCCGAGCGCCAACCCGCGACGCTGTCATTACTGGCAGAGGCGACACGCTGCACGGGCTTGCATGCAGCACTGGGGCGCAGGTCATCGTCGGCAGGCGGCTTGTCGGTTTCGAGGCGCGTCATCTGGAAGCGTTCGAGCAGCTGCCCTTTGTCGTTGAGCATCAATGAGCGCAGCGGCAGGCCAGTACTGCGGTCCAGGTGCAATTCGAAGGCATAGCGGTGCTGGTCGCGGGGGGTAAGTGTGACGATTACGGCATCGCGCCCGGCGACCCGTGACTTGCCCGCCACGCTCAAGTCGTACCAGCCCATCAGTTTCAGGGGATCCAGCACACGCTGTGCAGCGTCCGCAGGGCTGGTCACACCGCTGACCAAGGCCCCACTGACACACTCCACCTTGCCATCCACGCGCAGGATTTCCTGGGCGGCGCCATCGAGCTGTAACAGCCGCTCGCTGACCTTGCCGTCCTGAACCCTGTGCCAGATATCGTGGGAAGAGAAGCTACCGTTGCGTTCGTAGACGAACGAACCCTGATAACTCTGCTTTTGCTCGGCTTGTGCCAGCTTGTTAAGCCACTCACTCGCCTGGGGCGAGGAATTGGCTGCCAATGCCGGCACGGTCATGCAGCTGCCAATAAGCAGCGACAGAAGAGGTAGCGCGCGCATGATCCTCCTTACTTAGCGGGGTTTCCCATGCTGGCGGCACGGGCGTACGGCAGGGCAGTTTCAGTGCCTTGGAGCGCGGACTCCTGAGCGTGCTGGCGCAGATAGCCCGGCAGGCGCTGATCCCAGCCGGCCTGATTTTGCAGCACGCCGTTAGCCATTGGCCCGGTCGGTTGCTCACTGCTTTCACTATAGCCTGCCAAAACAGCCGGACCCTGAGTTTGTGGCATGCTCAGGCCTTGTTGCGCAGGCTGCTGCGAAGCCAGCTCGGCGCCGGTTATTTCGTCCTGGTTGTACATGCGCACGCCTGCCAGCACCGCAACGGTGACCGAGGCGGCAACCGCCAGGCGAGCAACGCTGCGCCATGGGCCCTTGTTGACCTTGGCCGGCACGGCTTCGTCAGCCAGCGCCGCAGACACCGCCGAAGCGATATCCAGGTTGGGCAGCAGCAGCTCCTTGTGCATGGCTGCACGGGCTACCTGGTAACGCGACCAGGTGGCACGGGTTTCTGCATCGTCGACGGCGCTCAGCACCCGACGCAGTTCCAGTTCGTCCGCTTCGTTATCCATCACCGCGGACAGCGATTCCTGCAACGCTTCACGACTCATGGCGGTTCCTCTCTTGGCTGTCGCCGCTGTCTCAGGTTTCCTGCAACAACGGCTGCAGGGCTTTATCTATGGCCTCCCGAGCGCGAAAAATTCGAGAGCGCACGGTACCCACCGGACATTGCATGACACTGGCAATGTCTTCGTAACTCAGCCCGTCGAACTCGCGCAGGGTCAAAGCCGTACGCAGGTCTTCGGGGAGTTGCTGGATGGTGCGATGGACAGTGCCTTCGATTTCATCCCGCAACAACGCGCGCTCTGGTGACTCGAGATCCTTGAGACCATGATCGCCGTCGTAAAACTCCGCATCCTCGGAGCTCACATCACTGTCTGGCGGCCGTCTTCCACGGGACACCAGGTAGTTCTTCGCCGTGTTGATGGCGATGCGGTACAGCCAGGTATAAAACGCACTGTCACCGCGGAAATTGCCTAGCGCACGGTAGGCCTTGATAAAGGCTTCCTGTGCTACATCCTGGGCCTCGTGGGTGTCGTGAACGAACCGCACGATCAACCCGAGAATCTTGTGCTGATACTTCAGCACCAACAGATCGAACGCTCGCCTGTCTCCGCGCTGAACGCGCTCGACAAGCTGCTGATCCTCTTCCTGGGTTAGCATGAACACTCCTCAGTGAACTCGAAGGAGCGTTGCAACACCCATCGATCAGGCTTGCAACCATAGACTCGGGCTTTACGCAAAAGTTCTCCCCTCCAAGCAAGTTTCCTGCAGCCCTTGGTCGGCCTGCACGGAAGACGCGGCGCGGTCACGGCCGGCTACGTCGATAATCAGGTTTCGAATACGCAGGTACAGCCCGAAAAGGCCTGCCACCCTGCGTCGCCGCGGCAAAAATTGGCGTGCGGACAGCCTTCATAGGATTTCCACTGATGTCGGAAAGTTCCCACAAAGGTTGCCGCAACCTGGCAAGTGGCATGGAAATTGGCCACCCGGGGCTGCTATAAAGACAACCCGGCCAAGTTTAACGATAGTTTCACATTGCCATCGGCGCGTGACTATTGTGCCGTGCCCCTTCCGCAGATTACTAGTGTCCCGACATGAGCCAACAATTCCAACATGATGTCCTGGTGATCGGCAGCGGTGCCGCCGGTCTCAGCCTGGCACTGAACCTCCCCAGCCACCTGCGTGTTGCCGTGCTCAGCAAGGGAGACCTGGCCAACGGCTCGACCTTCTGGGCCCAGGGCGGGGTCGCTGCAGTGCTGGACAACACCGATACCGTGCAGTCGCATGTCGAGGACACCCTCAATGCCGGCGGCGGCCTGTGCCATGAAGAAGCGGTGCGTTTCACCGTCGAACACAGCCGCGAAGCCATCCAGTGGCTGATCGAGCAAGGCGTACCCTTTACCCGCGACGAGCACTCCAGCGTTGACGACGGAGGCTTCGAATTCCACCTCACCCGTGAGGGCGGCCACAGTCACCGGCGCATCATCCACGCCGCCGACGCTACCGGCGCAGCCATTTTCACCACGCTACTGGAACAGGCGCGCCGGCGCCCGAACATCCAGTTGCTGGAGCAGCGCGTGGCGGTCGACCTGATCACCGAACGCCGCCTGGGCCTGCCCGGCGAGCGCTGCCTGGGCGCCTACGTGCTCGACCGCAACACCGGTGAGGTGGACACCTTCGGCGCGCGATTCACCGTGTTGGCCACGGGCGGTGCAGCCAAGGTCTACCTGTACACCAGTAATCCCGATGGCGCCTGCGGTGACGGCATCGCCATGGCCTGGCGAGCCGGCTGCCGGGTGGCGAACCTGGAATTCAACCAGTTCCACCCGACCTGCCTGTACCACCCGCAGGCCAAGAGTTTCCTGATTACCGAAGCCCTGCGCGGTGAAGGCGCGCTGCTGCGCCTGCCCAATGGCGAGCGTTTCATGCCCCGCTTCGATCCGCGCGAAGAACTCGCCCCGCGCGACATCGTGGCGCGCGCCATCGACCACGAGATGAAGCGCCTGGGCGTGGACTGCGTGTACCTGGACATCACCCACAAGCCGGCCGAGTTCATCATGGGCCACTTCCCCACCGTGTACGAGCGCTGCCTGGCCTTTGGGATTGACATTACCCGCCAGCCGATCCCGGTAGTACCGGCGGCGCATTACACCTGCGGCGGCGTGATGGTGGATGATCGCGGCCACACCGACGTGCCCGGTTTGTATGCCATCGGCGAAACCAGCTTCACTGGCTTGCACGGTGCAAACCGCATGGCCAGCAACTCGCTGCTGGAATGTTTCGTCTATGGCCGTGCCGCTGCTGCCGACATCGAGGCGCACCTGGAACAAGTGGCCATGCCCAAGGCCCTGCCCGGCTGGGATGCCAGCCAGGTCACGGACTCGGACGAGGACGTGATCATCGCGCACAACTGGGATGAACTGCGGCGCTTCATGTGGGACTACGTGGGCATCGTGCGTACCAGCAAGCGCCTGCAGCGGGCCCAGCATCGCATTCGTCTGCTGCTGGACGAAATCGACGAGTTCTACAGTAACTACAAGGTCAGCCGCGACCTGATCGAACTGCGCAATCTGGCGCAGGTGGCCGAGTTGATGATCCTGTCGGCGATGCAGCGCAAGGAAAGCCGTGGGTTGCACTACACACTGGATTACCCGGGAATGCTCGACGAGGCCAAGGACACCATTCTTAGTCCGCTCTGAAATTTGCAGCGCCTGTGAGATCGAGCGCCGCCCGCGCGGCGCTTCGCGGGACAAGCCCGCTCCCACATTTGTTGCAACGTGACCCTGCCTGTGAAGGAGGCGTTGTCAGCCTTGATACAAGACTGAAGACGGATGAGGCGCCAGTAACGCCAGCCAAGAAATTGCGTCAAGGCAACAAGGCTGGCAACCATGGCCTGACAAGTTTGGCACGTTGCAACAAATGTGGGAGCGGGCTTGCCCCGCGAAGCGCCGCGCGGGCGGCGCTCGATCTCACAGGCGCCGAACCTGCCAAGGCGAGCACCTGTTAGCCCTCACTCGCACCTACGCCTACCCACCTGCGCCGGCTGAACTTCAAGCGCACCCGCAAGCGCCGATGCTCATCCGCCCCTAGCGCATCCTGCGGTATGCACTGGCTCTCCCCCACCCATCGCCCCGCCCGCTCAAAGCGCAACACCACCAACCGCGGCAATGCCACGCTGTCCCGACACAAACGCACCGGCTGCCAGCCACGGGCACGGCTGAACACCTGCCAGCCGCGCATATCACGGCGCAGGCCGACAACGGCATGCTCATGGGTCAACAGGATACGACGGGGAATGGCCCAGGCAGCGTGGGCGATACAGGCAGCGACAACAGAAAGGGCCAACCACCCTGGCAAAGGGCTCGCCCACACGGCAAGCCACGCCAGCACCTGGCAAGCCAGGTAGGCCGCTAGCAGCAGGCGCGAGCCTTGCCAACGGCACTCGAAACACTCACTTGGGTTGGACACGGTCCAGAATGATGCGGACCATGCGCTGCAGCTCCGGGTCTTCGGACTCGGTACGCTCCATGAACCAGCCGAACATGTCCTGATCCTCGCAGCTCAACAGACGCACATACAGCTCACGATCGGCCTGGTTGAGGGTGGAGTAGACTTCCTGGGTGAAAGGCACCAGCAGTACGTCCAGTTCCAGCATGCCACGGCGGCTATGCCAGAAAAGCCGGTTGAGTTCAGTTTGTTCGACCATGGGGCCCTCCTCGAATGGCCGGCCAGTATACAGCCCGGCGAGCGTAGCGACACCGGGCGTTGGTCTACTCACCTACCTATTTTGTTACCGGCGTTCTATGATGGCCGCCAGTCTTTAGCCACCGCGATGACCCATGGCCGATTCCGCTTTCTTCTGCCCCCTGTCCCACGAGGGCATCCTCGCCGTCCGCGGCTCCGATGCAGGCAAGTTCCTGCAAGGCCAGCTGACCTGCAACATCAACTACCTCAGCCAGGAACACGCCAGCCTCGGCGCCCGCTGCATGGTCAAGGGCCGCATGCAGTCGAGCTTCCGCATACTGCCCGAAGGCAACGGCTACCTGCTGGCCATGGCCAGCGAACTGCTTGAGGCCCAACTGGCCGACCTGAAGAAGTACGCTGTGTTCTCCAAGGCCACGCTGACCGATGAAAGCGCCGCCTGGGCACGCTTTGGGCTGCAAGGCGGCGACGCTGCGCTGCAGGCGCTGGGGCTCGATGTACCCGCAGGCGCCGGCAGCACCGTGCGCCATGAAGGCCTGATCGCCATTGCCGTGTCCCCTGGACGTGTGGAGCTGTGGGTGCCGGTGGACAACGCCGACACGGTACGCCAGACCCTTGCCAGCACTCTGGCTGAAGGCAGCCTCAACGACTGGCTGCTAGGCCAGGTTCGAGCTGGTATCGGCCAGGTCATGGGGCCGACCCGTGAGCAGTTCATCCCGCAGATGATCAACCTGCAGGCCGTGGACGGCGTCAGCTTCAAGAAAGGCTGCTACACCGGCCAGGAAATCGTCGCCCGCATGCAGTATCTGGGCAAGCTCAAGCGCCGCCAGTACCGCCTGGCACTGGACCAGCAGGCCATTCCGGCCCCGGGTGCCGAGATCTTCTCGCCCACCCACGGGTCGTCAGTCGGTGAAGTGGTCATAGCCGCTGGCAACGGTGCGGGTTGCGAACTGCTCGCGGTGCTCAGCGCCGACGCGGTGGCAGACGACAACCTGCACCTGGGCAGCCTCGAAGGCCCGCGCCTGCAGGTACTGACCCTGCCCTACGAACTGGACCGCGACCGGGAAATCCAGCGCTGACCAGCCTGCCCCGCCCTATGGCGGGGCTGCCCCACCACTGCGGTAGACACGCCCATGAACAAGCTGGCCGAGATGGTTCAAGCACAGTTGCTCGATGCCATCGAAAAGGATGACCTGGTCCTGCCAACCCTGCCCGAGGTTGCCTTGAGCATCCGCGAGGCAGCGGAAGACAGCGAGATCAGCGTAGCGGCCCTGAGCAAAGTGATCGGTCGCGACGCGGCCCTTTCAGCGCGCCTGATCAAGGTGGTCAACAGCCCGCTGCTGCGCGCAGCGGTCGAGGTCACCGACCTGCATACTGCCATTACGCGGCTGGGTATCAACTACAGCTGCAACCTGGCCATTGGTTTGGTGATCGAGCAGATTTTCCACGCACGCTCGTCGGCAGTTGAGCAGAAACTGCGTGATATCTGGGCCAACAGCCTGGAAGTGGCAGGTATCAGCTACGAAATCTGCCGTCGCTTTACGCCTCTCAAACCCGACCAGGCCACGTTGGGCGGGCTGGTCCACCAGATTGGCGCGCTGCCGGTACTGATCTATGCCGAAGAGCACAACGAACTGTTGTCCGATCCGGTTTGCCTGCACTACGTGATCGAGCAGATCCAGCCGGTGCTGGGGGACAAGATCCTCAAGGCCTGGGAATTCCCGGAGCAACTGGTCAACCTGCCAAGTCAGGTTCAGGACCTGGACCGGCAGACCGACAAGGTCGACTACATCGACATCGTGCAGATCGCCCGCTGTATCAGCCAGCGAGGCCGCAACCGGCCGTTGGCAGCACTGCCGGCGTACCGCCACCTGGGGTTGCCGTTTGGTACCGAGCTGGAGGTGGATGAGCTGCTAGAGGCGCGGAGCATGTTGCGCTAAAGGGTATCAGCCTTGCAGGCCTCTTCGCGGGCATGCCCGCTCCCACAGGGACATCACCGCTTTAACGGGCTGCGCCGTATCTGTGGGAGCGGGCGCGCCCGCGAAGAGGTCAGCACAGGTAATCCATCAGTCGGCAATAAAACTCACCCGCACCCGCAGCCCGCCCTTCTCGCCATCATGCAGGCTCACCTGAGCCAGATGCGCCCGGCAGATCTCGCCGACAATCGCCAGGCCAAGCCCGCTGCCCTGCGCACTGCGGCGGTAGAACCGCTCGAATACCCGTTCGCGCTCGGCCTCGGGAATACCCGGCCCGTCGTCTTCCACTTCCAGTACCGCTGGCGCCACCACCCGCAAAATCACGTTGCCGCCAGCCGGGGTATGCGCCAAGGCGTTGTCCACCAGGTTGCTCAACAGCTCGTTGAGCAGCGTCGGCTCACCCTTGAGCCATACCGGGGCCTCGGCCTCCAAGGCCAGAGCAACACCACGCTTGTGCGCCAAAGGCGCCATGGCCATGCCCAGCTCACGGGCCAGTTGGCTCAGGTCGAGGCGCTGTGCGCCACCTTCGGCAATCGCCCGGGCACCATTCTCGACCCGCGCCAGCGACAGTAACTGGTTGGCCAGATGGGTCAGGCGGTCAGTGCCCTGAACCGCAGATTCCAGCGTCTGCCGCCACTCCTGTGGCTCGGATGAGCGCAAGCCAAGTTCCACCCGCGCCTTCAAGGCAGCCAGCGGCGTGCGCAGTTCGTGAGCAGCATCGGCAATAAACTGCGCCTGGCGCTCGAACTGGCCACGTAAGCGCTCGGTAAAGTGATTCAAGGCCCGCACCAGCGGGCCAAGCTCACGTTGCACCTGCACCACCGGCAACGCCCGCAAATCATCCGGCTGGCGCTCCTCTACCGCCGTGCGCAGGCGCTCCAGCGGCCGCAACGCCGCACTCACGGCAAACCACACCATCACCAGCGCGCCCAGCGCCAGCATGCCCAGGCGCAGCAGGGTGTCGGCCATCAGCCCACGGGCCATGCGCACCCGCGCCTCCTCGGTCTCGGCCACGCGGATTTCCGCCATGCCGTTCATGTTCGGCTCGGTGACGGCCTTCAGCAGGCTGACCACGCGCACATCCTGGCCAAGGTAGGTAGCGTTGTAGAACCGCGCCAAGGCCGGGTAGTCATCGGTACGCGGCGTGCCGGGCGGCGGTGGTGGCAGGTTTTCGTAGCCGGAAATCAGCCGCTGCTTGATGTCCAGCACCTGGTAGTAGATACGCCCGGCACTGTCGTAGGCGAAGGTGTCCAGCGCCACGTAGGGCACATCTGCGCTCAGCGAACCGTCACGCTGCGACAGGCCGGCGGCGATGGTCCGTGCCGAGGCCAGCAGGGTGCGGTCGTAAGCCGTGTCGGCGGCTTCGCGGCCGTTCCAGTAGGCACTCAGGCCGCTGGCCAGCATCAGCACCACCAGCAACAAGGCCAGGTTGCCCAGCAGGCGCCCGCGCAGGCTGCCGTTGTCACGCATCGCGGTGCTCTAACAGGTAGCCCAGGCCGCGGAAGGTGACAATCGCCACCGGGTGGCCGTCGAGCTTCTTGCGCAGGCGATGGATGTAGATTTCGATGGCGTCGGGGCTGGCTTCTTCATCCAGGCCGAATACCTGGGCAGCCAACTGCTCCTTGCTCATCACCCGCCCCGGGCGAGCGATCAGCGCTTCCAGCACGCTTTGTTCGCGCGAGGTCAGGGTCAGGTTGTCGTCGCCGAGGCTGAAGCGCCGGGTATCCAGGTCGTAAACCAGCGGCCCGCAGCGTTGCTGGCGCTCGCCACCGAGCACACTGCGGCGCAGCAGGGCCTTGACCCGCGCTTCCAGCTCGGTCAATTCGAACGGTTTGGCCAGGTAGTCGTCGGCGCCCAGGTTCAGGCCGTGGACCCGGTCCTTGACGTCACTGCGTGCAGTCAGCATCAGCACCGGCACGGTCTTGCCACGGCCGCGCAGGCGCGCCAGTACCTCGAAGCCGTCCATGCGCGGCAAGCCGACATCCAGCACGACCACAGCGTACTCCTCGCTGGCCAGGGCCAGGTCGGCAGCCACGCCGTCATGCAGCACATCCACGGTCAGGCCGTGGCTTTTCAAGGCCTGGGCCACGCTTTCGGCCAGTTGCAGATGGTCTTCGACCAGCAGCACACGCATCGGTTTCTCCCTGCTCGGGTGGGGCGGTGGCGCGGAGTGTACCGCTGTCCTCGGGCCTGTGAAGCCCCTTGTAACAAACCTTTCTCACTGAAAGGTTAGCGAAAGGTTCGTTGCCTAGCATCGCACCACGGTCGCTCTTCGCGCCGAAAAAAGCACCAGCAAGGTGCAACGAATAAGAACAATAAACGGAGTCATCGACGATGCTGTCATCGCAGCCGCAGGCGTTCGCGCCTACCCGTTCCTTTGCCGCACGCCCCTCTGCCATCGCCAGCGCCCTCGCGCTTGCCGGTGTCGCCCCGATGAGCCAGGCCGCCTTCTTCGAAGACAGCACGGCCACCTTCGAAACCCGCAACATGTACTTCAACCGCGACTTTCGCGACGGCACCAGCGCGCAGCAGTCCAAGCGCGACGAGTGGGCCCAGGGCTTCATCCTCAACTTCGAGTCCGGCTACACCGATGGCACCGTAGGGTTCGGCCTGGACGCACTGGGCATGCTCGGCATCAAGCTTGACTCCAGCCCCGATCGCACCGACACCGGCCTGCTGCCGACCCACGATGATGGCAAGGCTGCCGACGAATACTCAAAGCTCGGCCTGACCGGCAAGGTGAAGATCTCGCAGACCGAACTGAAGATCGGCACGCTGATCCCGGAGCTGCCGACCCTGCAGCCCAACGACGGGCGCATCCTGCCGCAAACCTTCGAAGGAGGCCTGCTCACCTCGAAGGAAATCAAAGGCCTGACCTTCACCGGCGGGCGCCTGGACAAAGCCAAGGACCGCAACGACACCAACTGGGAAGACCTGGCCCTGAACAACAAGAACGGCCGCTTCGGTGGCTCGTTCAGCGCTGACAACCTGACCCTGGGCGGCCTCGACTACCAGTTCACCGACCGCATCACCGGCAGCTACCACTTCGCCCAGCTCGACGACATCTACCGCCAGCACTTCATCGGCATGGTCGCCACCCAGCCATGGGGCCCGGGTACCTTCGGCGCCGACCTGCGCCTGGCAGTCAGTGACGACGCCGGTGCCGCCAAGGCCGGCAACATCGACAACACCACCGTCAACGGCATGCTCAGCTATGCCCTGGGCGGGCACAAAGTCAGCGCCGCCTGGCAGCAACTGTCCGGCGACAGCGCCTTCCCGTATGTCGATGGCGCCGACCCGTATCTGGTCAACTTCGTCCAGATCAACGACTTCGCTGGGGCCGACGAACGCTCCTGGCAGGCGCGTTACGACTACAACTTTGCCGCGCTCGGCGTACCTGGCCTGACCTTCATGACCCGCTACATCAGCGGCGACAATGTCAGCCGTGCTGCCGGTGGCGAAGGCAAAGAGTGGGAACGCAACACCGAACTGAAGTACGTGGTACAAAGCGGCCCGTTGAAAAACGTCGCCGTGCGCCTGCGCAACGCTACCTTCCGCTCCAACTTCGCCCGCGACGCGGACGAAGTGAGGCTGTTGGTCAGCTACAGCGTAGCGCTGTGGTAACCCCATAGCGGTAATCCAAAAACAACAACGCTCACGGAGATAGACGATGACCTTTTCACTGCGCCGCCTCGTCCTCGCTACCGGCTGCCTGCTGTTGGCCGGCAACGCCCTGGCCGCCGAACCCAAACGCCCCGAATGCATCGCCCCCGCCTCGCCCGGCGGGGGCTTCGACCTGACCTGCAAGCTGGTGCAAAGCGCCCTGGTGCAGGAAAAGATCCTCAGCAAGCCAATGCGCGTCACCTACATGCCCGGCGGTGTCGGCGCGGTGGCCTACAACGCTGTGGTCGCTCAACGCCCAGGCGATGCCGGTACCCTGGTGGCCTGGTCCAGCGGCTCGCTGCTGAACCTGGCCCAAGGCAAGTTCGGCCGCTTCGACGAAAACGCAGTGAAGTGGCTGGCTGCTGTCGGCACCAGCTACGGCGCCATCGCAGTGAAAAGCGACTCGCCCTATAAAACCCTCGACGACCTGGTCGCGGCCCTGAAGAAAGACCCGAGCAAGGTGGTGATCGGCTCCGGCGGCACCGTCGGCAGCCAGGACTGGATGCAGACCGCGCTGATCGCCAAGGCCGCCGGCATCAACCCGCGCGACCTGCGCTACGTGGCCCTGGAAGGCGGTGGCGAAATTGCCACGGCACTGCTGGGCGGTCACATCCAGGTCGGTTCTACCGACATCTCCGACTCCATGCCGCACATCCAGAGCGGCAACATGCGCATCCTTGCGGTGTTCTCGGAAAACCGCCTGGACGAGCCCGAAATGAAAGACATCCCCACCGCCAAGGAGCAAGGCTACGACATCGTCTGGCCGGTAGTGCGCGGCTTCTACCTGGGGCCAAAGGTGAGCGACGAGGACTACGCCTGGTGGAAAGCCTCGTTCGACAAGATGCTGGCCTCTGAAGACTTCGCCCAACTGCGTGACCAGCGCGAGCTGTTCCCCTTTGCCATGACCGGCGAAGAGCTGGACGGCTATGTGAAGAAGCAAGTGGCTGACTACAAGGCACTGGCCAAGGAATTTGGCCTGATTCAGTAAATCGAGCACCCACTCGGTCCCTGTGGGAGCGGGCGTGCCCGCGAATGCGCCAGTCGCAACAGCATTGTTGTGTGATCAATCGCATTCGCGGGCACGCCCGCTCCCACAGGGAAGTATCAAAGCTGCTTCCTTCGAGGATTCCTTCATGATCCTGCAACGCATCTTCGCCCTGGCCCTGCTGGCGGTGTGCGCCGCCTTGGCCGTGATGGCCTGGCCCTACCAGGCGGCGTTTTCCTATGAACCGGTCGGCCCGCGCGCCTACCCGCTGCTGATGCTCGGCCTGATGGGCCTGGGCCTGCTTTACCTGGCCATCCGCCCTACCCCGATCGTGCACAAGGACGACGAGCCAGCACTGGACCGCGAAACCCTGATCAAGATCGCTGCCTGCGTCGGCCTGCTGATCGTTTTCGCCGCTACCTTCGAGCCCCTGGGTTTCATCCTCAGCGCCATCCTGGTCGGCCTGCCCATGGCTCGGCTGTACGGCGGCCGCTGGCTGCACAG
Organism: Candidatus Pseudomonas phytovorans; assembly: GCA_029202525.1. Lineage (NCBI taxonomy): Bacteria > Pseudomonadati > Pseudomonadota > Gammaproteobacteria > Pseudomonadales > Pseudomonadaceae > Pseudomonas > Candidatus Pseudomonas phytovorans. The sequence continues at coordinate 1,727,419 of CP119325.1, read as the reverse complement.
CGCCATCGTGGTGGTTGGCATGAGCCTGCTGCTCTACTGGCTGTTCGACCGTGTGATGGATGTGCCCCTGCCCCTTGGCCTGCTGAGCGTACTGGAGAACTGACACATGGATACCTTGAGCTACCTGGGCCAGGGCTTCGGCGTTGCACTGTCCCCTTACAACCTGGTCACTGCCCTCTGTGGCACCTTGATCGGCACCGTGGTCGGCCTGCTGCCGGGCCTGGGCCCGATCAACGGCGTGGCCCTGCTGATCCCCATCGCCTTCGCCTTGGGCCTGCCGCCAGAGTCGGCGCTGATCCTGCTGGCTGCGGTGTACCTGGGCTGCGAGTACGGCGGGCGAATCAGCTCGATCCTGCTGAACATCCCGGGCGAAGCCTCGACCGTGATGACCACCCTGGACGGCTACCCGATGGCTCGCCAAGGCCTGGCGGGCGTGGCGCTGTCGCTGTCGGCGTGGAGCTCGTTCATCGGCGCCTTCATCGCCACCTGCGGCATGGTGCTGTTCGCCCCGCTGCTGGCGAAATGGGCCATCGCCTTCGGCCCGGCGGAATACTTCGTGCTTATGGTGTTCGCCATTGTCGCCCTGGGCGGCATGGCGGGTGACAAACCGTTGAAAACGTTCATTGCCGCACTGATCGGCCTGTTCCTGTCGGCGGTTGGCATCGACGCCAACAGTGGCGTGTACCGCTTCACCGGCGACAGCGTGCACCTGGCCGACGGCATCCAGTTCGTGGTGCTGGTGCTGGGCCTGTTCTCCATCAGTGAAATCCTGCTGCTGCTGGAAAAGACCCACCATGGCCACCAGGCGGTAAAAGCCACCGGGCGCATGCTGTTCAACTTCAAGGAAGCAGCCTCGGTGTTCGTGGTCAACATCCGTTGCGGCCTGCTCGGCTTCATCATGGGCGTGCTGCCCGGCGCCGGCGCGACGCTGGCCAGTGCCGTGGCCTACATGACCGAGAAACGCCTGGCCGGGGAAAGCGGCAAGTTCGGCAAGGGCGATGCCCGTGGCCTGGCCGCGCCGGAAACCGCCATCGGCGCGTCCTGCTGTGGCGCCCTGGTCCCGATGCTGACCCTGGGGGTACCGGGCTCCGGCACCACCGCCGTAATGATCGGCGCGCTGACCCTGTACAACATCACCCCCGGCCCGATGCTGTTCGAACAGCAGCCGGACATCGTCTGGGGCCTGATCGCTTCGCTGTTCATTGCCAACATCATGCTGGTCATCCTCAACATCCCGATGATCCGCATCTTCACCCGCATCCTCGCCGTGCCGAACTGGGCGCTGGTGCCAGTGATCGCCATCATCACGGCGATTGGCGTCTACGCCGTGCATGCCACCACATTCGACCTGTTCCTGATGGTCGGCATCGGCATCATGGGTTACATCCTGCGCAAGCTGGACTTCCCGCTGTCGCCGATCCTGCTCGGTTTCATCCTGGGTGGGCTGATGGAGCAAAACCTGCGCCGCGCACTGTCGATCTCCAACGGTGAACTGGGCATCCTCTGGTCGAGCCCGATCAGCATGGGCGTCTGGGCGCTGGTGGCGCTGATGCTCACCCTGCCGCTGCTGCGCATCTGGCGCAAACGCAGCCAGCAGCGTCGGGCGTTGGCCGATGCCTGATCGACCGTTGCCGCTGTTTGTAGCAACCGGGCTGGTTGGCCTTGCTGGCGGTTACCTCGCCAGCCAGGTCGGCTGGCCTTTGCCATGGATGGTAGGTTCGCTGCTGGCCATCATTCTGGTGCGCTGCCTGACGCCCTGGCAGTTGTCGGAGATTCCCAACGGTCGCAAATGTGGCCAGTGCATCATCGGTATCGGCATTGGCCTGCACTTTACCCCAGCGGTGATCGAGCAGGTGGGCAGCCATTTTGCGCTGATCTTCTTCGGTGCTTTGTTCACTACCCTGTCCAGCGTGATCAGCGTGTGGCTGCTACGGCGCACCGGCGAAGACCGCGCCACGGCGTTTTTTGCCAGCATGCCGGGGGGCTCGGGGGAGATGGTCAACCTGGGCGCCCGCAACGGTGCAGTGCTCAGCCAGGTAGCCGCAGCGCAGAGCCTGCGGGTGCTGGCGGTAGTGCTGTGCGTGCCGGCACTGTTCAAGTTTCTGCTGGGTGACGGGGTACCGCTCAACCACGCAGGCAGCGTGAGCTGGGGCTGGCTGGCACTGGTTGCCCCGCTGGGTGTTGCCGTGGCGTTGCTGTGGCAGCGCTTGCGCCAGCCTAACCCGTGGTTGTTCGGGCCGCTGCTGGTGGCGGCCACGGTGAGCCTTGCAGGCAACCTGCAGATCGCCTTGCCCAACGGCGCCAGCCAGATTGGCCAGTGGTTGATCGGCAGTGGCCTGGCTTGTCACTTCAACCGGGCGTTCTTCCGCCGCGCGCCATCGTTCCTCGGGCGCACGCTGCTGGCCACGGCTCTGTGCATGGCCATTGCCGGCAGTGCCGCATGGGTATTGAGCGTGATGACAGCGCTGGACTTGCGCTCGCTTACGCTGGGGATGATGCCGGGCGGGATTGCCGAGATGAGCCTGACGGCGGAGACCCTACAATTGTCGGTGCCGTTGGTGACAGCGCTGCAGGTGATGCGGCTGCTGTTAGTGCTGTTTCTGGCGGAACCGTTGTTCCGAGTGTGGAACGCAAACCAGGAATAACCGCGTCGCCCGCTCCCACAGGGTGGACTGCCCCCCAAAAGTTGGACAGTTCTATGCTGCCGCCTGGGTCCTGTACTCGACAGGGCTCAGGCCATTGAGCCTTAGCTTGATGCGGTCATGGTTGTAGTAGTGAATGTACTCATCCAGGCCCGCTTTCAATTCATCAATACTCTCGAAACGCTTGAGGTAGAAAAATTCTGACTTGAGCGTGCCGAAGAAGCTTTCCATAGCTGCATTGTCTAGGCAATTGCCTTTACGAGACATGCTCTGTTTCACCCCACGACTGCGCAGCTGGTGGCGATACTGACCCTGCTGGTACTGCCAGCCCTGGTCGGTGTGGAGCACCAGCTTCGGCTTTTCTCCCAAGGTTTTGAGTGCCTTGTCGAGCATGTTCCCAACCAGGCTGTACTGAGGGCGACTCGCCGTCTCGTAAGCGATGATTTCTCCGTTGTACAAATCCATCACAGGCGAAAGATAGAGCTTCTGTTCAGCCACTTTGAACTCAGTTACGTCACTCACCCATTTCTGATTAGGACGCTGGGCAACGAAATTTCGCTCCAGCAGATTCGGCGCTATCTTGCCAACAACACCTCGGTACGACTGATACTTCTTAGGTCGCACCAGTGACTGCAGACCCAGGGCAGCCATCAGCCTCTCGATGACCTTCTTGTTGACCAGTACCCCACCTTTTCTGATCACGAGTGCAACGCGTCGATAGCCGTAACGCCCTTTCTCTTTGCGATAGACCTGCTGAATCTGCTCTTTAAGCTCGGCATATTTGTCCGGCTTCTGCTGAGCTTGCACCTGATAGTAAAAGGTACTGCGAGCCAGCCCGACCAGACGCAGCAGGTCAGGCAAAGGGAATCTAGGCTTGAGCCTCGAAACGATCAGGACTTTTTCCCCGACATTCGTTCCTTTTCCTCTCGCAAAGCCTTGAGCTCCTTTAAGACAGCGTTCTCCATGCGCAGATATTCGAGCTCCGCCATCAGCTGGTCTCGGGGCTTTTGCGAATCGTCAGTATTTGTGGGTTTTGCTGGTTTGATCTTCTTCGGCACTTTGATCGGCTTTTTCTGGCGGTCGACAGGGGCTATAGGGTCACCACTGTAGTACTGCCGCTGCCAGCTGCCTATCTGCGATGATTGACCGAGGCCAAAATGTGCTGCGGTTTGCCGCATGGAAAGGCGATGTTCGTGCATGTAGCTCAGCACCTGTCGCTTGAAATCGTCGTCATAACGCCGCCCATGTGAGCGTGAAGAAAGGCTGGATTCGCTCTGATGGCTGGAAACCCACCGGCGGAGCAGGCTGAAATCAACATCGAAATGCTGGGCTACCTTTCGGAAGCCATTATTGCCATCCAGGTAGGCTGAGACGGCTGTGAGCTTGAACTGCTCTGTGTATTTGCCCATAGGTCCCCCAAGGGTTGGATTTTTTGTCCAACTTCTTGGGGGCAGTCCAGGGACCGCACCGGGCCTGATGGCGGAGCAGTACCTGTGGGAGCGGGCAAGCCCGCGAAGCAGGCGACGCGGTATTTCAAGTGATCACAGCGGCGGCAATGCCCAATTGATCGGCGCCAGCCCGCGCTGTTCGAGGAAGCTGTTGGTCCGGCTGAAATGCCCACAGCCCAAGAACCCGCGGTAAGCCGACAACGGCGACGGATGCACCGACTTCAGCACCAGGTGCCTGGTCCCGTCGATCAGCTTCTGCTTGCTTTGCGCATGCGCGCCCCACAGCAGGAACACCACGTTCGGGCACTGCTCGCTGACCACCTGGATCACCCGATCGGTAAAGAACTCCCACCCCTTCTTGGCATGCGACGCCGCATTGGCACGCTCCACGGTCATGGTGGTGTTGAGCAGCAGCACGCCCTGCTCGGCCCAGCTTTGGAGGTAGCCGTGGCTGGCGATCGGGATGTTCAGGTCGCGCTGCATTTCCTTGTAGATATTGACCAGCGACGGCGGCGTGGCCACGCCAGGCTGCACCGAGAAGCACAGGCCGTGTGCCTGGCCCGGGCCGTGGTAAGGGTCCTGCCCGAGGATCACCACCTTGACCTGGTTCAGCGGTGTCGAGTTGAGCGCGTTGAAAATCAACGGCCCTGGCGGGTAGATCTCCTTGCCGGCTGCGTACTCGCCACGCAGGAACTCGCGCAGCTGGTGCATGTAGGGTTGCTCGAATTCACCGCGCAATGCGGCCTTCCAGCCGGGTTCGAGTTTGATGCGATCGTCGTCAGTCATGGGGCCATCCGTAAACAATGGCGCGACACTAGGTAAGCCCTCCCCGCTTGTCAAACGATCCGACCGACGACCGGCATGTTCGGTCAGGCAGGCCATACTTGTGCGATGACTGAGCGAGGTAGTCCATGGCCATTCATTGTGAGGTACTCACCGGCGCCGACGGCGCCCGCATCGGCATCGCCACCCTGGATGCGCCCAAAGCACTCAATGCCCTGAACCTGCCGATGATCGAGGTGCTGGGCGACCAACTCCACGACTGGGCGCGCGACCCTGGGGTCGTCTGCGTGCTGCTGCGCGGTAACGGCGCCAAAGCCTTCTGCGCCGGGGGTGATGTGCGTGCGCTGGCGCAGGCCTGCCGTGACCACCCCGGCAGCGTACCGCCCCTGGCGGCCACCTTCTTCGCCGCCGAGTATCGGCTGGATCATGCCCTGCACACCTACCCCAAGCCGCTGCTGTGCTGGGGCCACGGGCATGTGCTGGGCGGCGGTATGGGGCTGCTGCAGGGCGCCAATGTACGCATCGTCACGCCCAGCAGCCGATTGGCCATGCCGGAAATCAGTATCGGCCTGTACCCCGATGTGGGGGCCAGTTGGTTCCTGGCCCGGCTGCCGGGCAAGCTGGGGTTGTTCCTGGGCCTGACGGGTGCGCCAATCAATGCGCGCGACGCCCTTGATCTGGGCCTGGCCGACCGTTTTTTCGGCGAACACCAGCAAGAGGCCCTGATCGAAGAGCTGCTGCAACTGAACTGGCAGGAGCAGACCGCCCTGCAACTGAACAGCCTGCTCAAGGCCGAACAGCACCGCGCCTGCGCCGAGCTGCCCGCAGCCCAATGGTTACCACGGCGGCGGGTCATCGATGCGTTGCTCGACGTGGCCGATGCTGCTGCGGCCTGGCGGGCGCTGGAGGGGCTCAAGCAGCATGACGACCCACTGCTTGCAGACGCAGGCCAGCGGCTGCACGAGGGCTGCCCGCTGACCGCGCACCTGGTGTGGGAGCAGATTCGCCGGGCACGGCACCTGTCGTTGGCGCAGGTGTTCCAGATGGAATACAGCATGAGCCTGAATTGCTGCCGCCACCCTGAGTTCAGCGAGGGCGTTCGCGCCCGCTTGCTGGACAAGGACAACCACCCCCGCTGGCACTGGCCGGATGTGGCCCAGGTGCCAGCGGCGGTGGTCGAGGCGCACTTTTCCAAGGTGTGGGAGGGGAGGCACCCTTTGGCAGATCTTGGTTGAGATCTGCAATCTGGGGCGCTTCATTCACCTAGCGCTGCCAGTTGCCCCCTCGCCCCTGTCCGCGCTGGTCATCGCCGCGCCCGCCGTCATTGCGCTGCCCGTTGGAATGCCAGTCACGCTGCTGGTAGCGCTGGCTGCCATCACGATAATCGTGCCGGTCCCGATCCTGCCCGTAGTCCTGCCGCTGGCGGTTGCCGTAGTCATTGCGAGGGTTGCCGTGCCACTGGTTCATCCCCGGCTGCGGTTGCGGGCGATAATAAGGCGGCGGTGCCGAACGGTAGTAGCGCGGCGCTGGCTGGTAGTAATAACGCGGCTGCGGTGTCACGTAGTAACGGTCGTAGCGGTAATAACCCGGCGCGACATAGCGGTCGGTGGAGTAGTAATCCGAGCGGTAATAGCCCCCGCTCTCGTAATACGGGGCGCAGGCAGAAGTCATCAGCCCTAGCAGGGCGATCAACAGGATTCGGTAGGACATGGCGGCCTCCTGGACCGCTGGAGTGCCCGAACAGCGGCGCTGGCGAGCGTCGATGCGTAATGCGTTCATCGACACTGATTCAGACAGCGAAGCCGAGGTGCAGTGCCATTTCTGCAATAATTTGATACACGTGCGATAACCCTGAAAAACTTGCAGTCATTTGCCGGTCATCTCACTAGAATGGGCGCCCAGGCACACATCACGGGAAGATCATGCCGCTACGTTCCGCTCTGTTTTCGCAGCGCTCGCTGATCTTTACCCTGCTGGTGCTGCTGGCCTGCGGCTTCCTCGCCACTTCACTGCTCAGCTACTTCGCCTCGCGCAGCGCTATCCGCGACGGCATCATCAATACCGAGTTGCCGCTGACATCCGACACTGTCTATTCGGAAATCCAGAAGGACCTGATCCGCCCGGTGTTGATCGCCTCGATGATGGCCCAGGACACTTTCCTGCGCGACTGGGTGTTGTCCGGCGAGCAGGATACCGAGCGCATGACACGCTACCTTGGTGAAGTCATGGGCAAGCAGGAGATCTTCACGTCCTTTTTCGTGTCTGATCGCACCCTCACCTATTACCAGGCCAAAGGGGTGCTCAAGAAGGTCGAACCCGACACCTGGCGCGATGCCTGGTATTTCCGCCTGCGCGACCTCAAGGCCCCCTATGAAATCAACGTCGACCTGGACATGGCCAACCAGGACAGCCTGACCGTCTTCATCAACTACCAGGTACACGACTACCAGAACCGCTTCATCGGTGCCGCCGGCGTCGGGCTGAGCGTATCGTCGGTGGTCAAACTGATCGACCAGTATCAACGCCGCTACCAGCGTTCGGTGCTGTTCACCGACGCCAAGGGCAAGGTACTGATGACAGGTTCCGAAGGTGGCCCGCATGGTTTGCGGGTCGGCCAGCCGCTCAGCGACAACCCCGAACTGAATGACTTACTGGCAGAGCAGTTGGTGCCCGGCGAAGGCAGCCACGAATACCGCGACAGTGACAACCACAGCCATTTCCTCAACGTGCGCCACCTGCCCGAACTCGACTGGTACCTGTTGGTCGACAAGCGCGAAACCGGCGCGCTCGACCGCATCCGCCACTCCCTGTACCTGAACCTGGCCATCTGCGCGATGATCACCCTGGTGGTGCTGGCACTGGTGCATGCCATGGTCCGCCGTCACCAGGCCAGCACCGAAGCCCTGGCCACCCTCGACAGCCTCACCGGCCTGCCCAACCGGCGCAGCTTCGACCTGCTGGCGGCCCAGGCCCTGCACGAAGCCCAGCGCGACAGTGGGCCGCTGGTGGCATTGCTGATCGACCTGGACCACTTCAAGGCACTGAACGACACCCACGGCCACCTGGCAGGCGACGAAGTGCTGCGCCAATTCGCCAATGTACTGCAAGGCAGCCTGCGCCAGTCGGATATACTGTGCCGCTGGGGCGGCGAGGAATTCATCGTGCTGCTGCGTGAAACCGAGGGCCGCCAGGCCATTGAAGTGGCCGAAAAGATCCGCCGCCGCACCGAACAGTTGACCTTCAGCTACGAAGAAAAACCGCTGCGCCTGACCACCAGCATCGGCATGAGCAGCCTGCAACCAGGGGATACCCTGCACGCCCTGCTGACCCGCGCCGACCGTGCGCTCTATCGTGCCAAGCAGGCCGGCCGTAACCGCGTCTGCAGTGAAACCCACCATGAATGACAGCCAACACTGCCCCGCTTGCGGCGCACTCAACCAATGCAGCCTGGCCGACCCGCGCCGCGCCACCCAGGCCTGCTGGTGCTACGGCGTGAGTATCGATCCCGCCGTGCTGCAGGCGCTGCCCGCCGAGTTGCGGAACAAAGCCTGCCTGTGCCCGCGCTGCGCTGCCGTTGAAGAACAACTCCGATCCACCACTGCTCACTGACCTGTTGCGATGCGCCTCGACCGTTTTCTTGCCAACCTTCCCAGCCACAACCGCCAGCAAGTCCGCCTGATGCTGGCGCAACGCCGTGTGCGGGTGGATGGCCAAGTAGTCAGTGACCCGCTGACCGAGGTACGCGAATTCAGCCGTGTCGAGCTGGACGACCAATTGCTCCAGGCCGGCCGCCCCGCGCGTTACCTGATGCTGCACAAGCCCGCTGGTTGCGTCAGTGCCACCCAGGATCCGCAACACCCCACCGTGCTCGACCTGCTGCCCACAACATTACGCGATGACCTGCACATTGCCGGGCGCCTGGATTTCAACACCACCGGGTTGATGATTCTGACCAACGATGGCCAGTGGTCACGGCGCCTTACCCAGCCTGCTACCAAGCTGCCCAAGCACTACCTGGTGGAAACCGAGGACGAGATTGGCGACCATTACGAGGCCAAGTTCCGAGAGGGTTTCTACTTCGCCTTTGAAGACCTCACCACCCTGCCCGCCCAGCTGGACATCCTTGGCCCGCGTCAGGCGCGACTGGCGATCGTCGAAGGGCGTTATCACCAGGTCAAGCGCATGTTCGGGTTCTTCGACAACAAGGTGGTGGGGTTGCATCGGGAGAGCATGGGGGCGATCCGCCTGGACCCGGGGCTGGCGCCTGGGGAGTTTCGTGAGCTGACGGCTGAAGAAGTAGCCACTGTCTAAGTCGCCTGCTCGGGCCTCTTCGCGGGCACGCCCGCTCCCACAGGTACCCCACACTGTTCAGGACATGTGTTATCCCTGTGGGAGCGGGCGCGCCCGCGAAAGGGCCGGAACAGACAGCACAAGGTCGTCATACGACCGCTCAGCGACAAAAGTCACATTTATCCCCGAACGGCACTTGCGCGATCGCTGACCCACTGCTTGAATCCAAATCGTCAGTCTGCATGTGACTACCAAGTCACGATCGCAGTCGAGACGCCTTTTGCCGGCTACCCAAGGCCTCGATGCCTTGGGGCACGGCAAATTGCCCGCCAAAAACAATACCGTCGACGCAAGTGCCAAGGATCGACACAGGGCCCCCCGGATACTCTTCAGGCAAATGCCTACCTGTCATAAAGAACGTGCACCCTAGGTGACGCGAATACCCTTTTTGCGCCAGGAGTCGATGACATGAGGCCAGAAATTGCTGTACTTGATATCCAAGGTCAGTACCGGGTTTACACGGAGTTCTATCGCGCGGAAGCGGCCGAGAATACGATCATCCTGATCAATGGCTCGCTGGCTACCACCGCCTCGTTCGCCCAAACGGTACGTAACCTGCACCCGCAGTTCAACATAGTACTGTTCGACCAGCCGTATGCCGGCAAGTCCAAACCGCACAACCGCCAGGAACGTCTTATCAGCAAGGAGACCGAGGCGCATATCCTCCTTGAGCTGATCGAGCACTTCCAGGCAGACCACGTGATGTCTTTCTCGTGGGGTGGCGCAAGCACGCTGCTGGCGCTGGCGCACCAGCCACGGAACGTGAAAAAGGCGGTGGTGAGTTCGTTCTCGCCAGTGATCAACGAGCCGATGCGTGACTACCTGGACCGTGGCTGCCAGTACCTGGCCGCCTGTGACCGGTATCAGGTCGGCAACCTGGTCAACGACACCATTGGCAAGCACCTGCCATCACTGTTCAAGCGCTTCAACTACCGGCACGTCAGCGGCCTTGATAGCCACGAGTACGCGCAGATGCACTTCCACATCAACCAGGTGCTGCACCACGACCTGGAACGAGCGCTGGATGGGGCGCGTAATATCGACATACCCGTGCTGTTCGTCAACGGCGACCGCGACGAATACACCACGGCCGAAGATGCCCGGCACTTCGGCAAGCATGTGGGCAGAAGCCAGTTCAGCGTGATCCGCGACGCGGGCCATTTCCTCGACATGGAAAACAAGACCGCCTGCGAAAACACCCGCAGCGTCTTGCTTGGTTTCCTCAAGCCGACCGTGCGTGAACCTCGTCAACGCTATCATCACGTACAACAGGGGCAGCATGCATTGGCCATCTGAGCAGCTCGGCGCCCTCTGGCAGATACCCGCAGACTACAGGGTGCCGACAAGCTTTTTTATAACTTGGGCTTCTAATTCGTGGAAGGTTCTGGTAAAAAGTGCTGCGCAGACGCGGGTATAGTTTAGTGGCAAAACGAAAGCTTCCCAAGCTTTAGTTGAGGGTTCGATTCCCTCTACCCGCTCCACATCGCATTCCAGCATGACGTTCCAGCAACGTCATCGCAGTCAAAAGGAGCCTTGGCTCCTTTTTTCGTTTCTGCCCCCCTCCCTTTGATCTGCCCCATGGCCATTTCCCTAACGATCCGCTTCAATGCGTAGATGGTTTCGTGAAACATTTCGAAAGGAAGACGCATGTTTCTCTCCCGCTGGCTACCGGGCCTTGCCAACCTGCTGCACTACCGACGCGAGTGGCTGCATGCCGACGTGCAGGCCGGGCTCTCGGTAGCGGCAATCCAGATCCCCATCGCCATCGCCTACGCGCAAATCGTCGGCCTGCCGCCCCAATACGGCCTGTATGCCTGCGTCCTGCCGATGATGGTCTATGCCCTTGTTGGTAGCTCGCGCCAACTCATGGTCGGCCCCGACGCGGCCACCTGCGCGATGATCGCCGGGGCCGTGGCACCACTGGCCATGGGCGACCCCCAGCGCATCGTCGAACTGTCGGTGATCGTCACGGTGCTGGTCGGCGTAATGCTGATTGCCGCCGGCCTTGCCCGGGCCGGCTTCATCGCCAGTTTTTTCTCACGGCCAATCCTGATCGGCTACCTCAACGGCATCGGCCTGAGCCTGATCGCCGGGCAACTATCCAAGGTGGTGGGGTTCAAGATCGAAGGCGACGGTTTCATTCTCAGCCTGATCAACTTCTTCCAGCGCCTGGGCGAAATTCACGTGGTCACGTTGCTCATCGGCCTCGCCGCGCTGGGCCTGCTTATCTGGCTGCCGCGGCGCTACCCGCGCCTGCCGGCAGCACTGATGGTGGTGGCGCTGTTCATGCTGCTTGTCGGCCTGTTTGGCCTCGACCGCTTTGGCGTCGCCATCCTCGGCCCGGTACCTGCCGGCATTCCACAACTGGCCTGGCCACACAGCAACCTGGCGGAAATGAAGAGCCTGTTACGCGACGCCCTGGGTATCGCCACCGTCAGTTTCTGCAGCGCCATGCTTACGGCACGCAGCTTTGCCGCCCGGCACGGCTACGCGATCAACGCCAACCACGAATTTGTCGCCTTGGGCGTCAGCAACCTGGCAGCTGGGGTTTCTCAGGGTTTTGCCATCAGCGGCGCCGACTCACGTACTGCCGTAAATGACATGGTGGGTGGCAAAAGTCAGCTGGTGGGCATCATCGCTGCGCTGGTCATTGCCCTGATCCTGCTGTTCTTTACAGCGCCCATGGCGTGGATCCCGCAGGCTGCATTGGGCGCGGTATTGTTGATGGCCGGCTGGGGGCTGATCGACATCAAATCGCTGGGGCGTATCCGCCGCCTGAGCCGCTTCGAGTTCTGGCTGTGCCTGCTGACCACGGTCGGCGTGCTGGGCCTGGGCGTGCTGCCCGGTATCGTGTTTGCCGTAACCCTGGCGATCCTGCGCCTGCTGTACAGCATCTACCAGCCCACCGATGCCGTGCTGGGCTGGCTGCCGGGCACCGAAGGTCAGGTCGACATCCGCAAATTCAAGGACGCGCGTACCGTGCCGGGCCTGGTGGTGTACCGCTTCGACGATGCGATCCTGTTCTTCAACGCCGACTACTTCAAAATGCGCCTGCTCGAAGCCGTGCAAAGCCAGGACCAGCCCAAAGCCGTGCTGTTCGATGCCGAAGCGGTCACCAACATCGACGTCAGCGGCATCGCTGCCCTGCGCGAAGTGCGCGACACCCTGGCAGCACAGGGCATCTTCTTCGCCATCGCACGCGCCCGCGGCACGTTCCTGCGCATGCTGGTGCGCTCGGGGATGGCGCGAGAGATGGAAGACAAACTGCTGTTCGGCTCGGTACGGGCGGGGATTCGGGCGTATCGGGTTTGGCGCAACCGGAGCCGCAGTGTGCCGGTTGCAGAGCAGGGCTGAACCTGGCGCTCTTGCTACCGGTTCAACTGCTGTAGAGAAAAGGACTACCCGGCTCTCAGAAAGGGATGATCGGCTAGTTGCGACCAGATTCGCTAGCCTCGCTATCCCGCCTGAAGTAAGGCCAGGCAGTCCTTTTCTGTAGCACTGGGCAACCGGAAGCTACGCCATTGGCGTACCAATCTGCTATGCTTTTCACCGAAACAACCTTGTTTACCAAGCGAGTCAAAGAACTCCTCGATGACGATGCCTACCGCCTACTGCAAGTCAGGCTAATGGTTTCGCCTGAGGCAGGGGATGTGATTGAGGGGACGGGCGGCCTGCGCAAAATACGTGTGGCCGCAAACGGCCACGGAAAACGAGGCGGCGCCAGAGTTATCTACTACCACTTCATATCCAGATCACAGATAGCCATGCTCTATATCTACTGCAAAAATGATCAGCCCGACCTGTCCAGTGAACAACGCCAGGCACTGAGGTCGATCATCGAACACTGGAGGCCTGCATGAACCGTTTTTTTGACGAGTTGATGGAAAGCGTTCAACAGATGGACGACATCGTCCAGGGTAAGCGTGCACCCTCTCGTGAATTCGAGATCGATGCACTCCAGGTCCGTAGTATTCGTAAGGCGACAGGGCTCACGCAAGCACGCTTCGCCGAGATCATCGATGTTCAGGTAGCAACTTTGAGAAATTGGGAACAGGGGCGGCGAGAACCCACTGGACCTGCCAAGGCGTTACTGCGTGCAATACGCAACGATCCTGACCATGTATTGAAGGCCTTGGCTCACTGACAAAACCGTGCAGCGTTCAATAGCCTAAAGTTTCCGGCGATGGGCCAATCCAGGCAACACAATGCCCTTGCCTCGACACCAACCCTCGCACGCCTTGCATCACATGCTAAAGTCGCCCCCGTTCCCCGCTCCGCCCAACGGACTTAAGCATGCCCGCACTTGACGCCACTCTCACCCCCTGGCCAGAACTCGCCGCCCGCCATCCCTGCGACGCCCTGCTACTGGGCAACGGCGCCAGTCGGGCAGTGTGGAAGCCGTTCAGTTACTTCTCGCTATATGAGGAAGCGCAACGCGCCGGGCGCAAGAAAGGCTTGGCAATCAGTGACCAGGCGCTGTTCAAATCCTTGGGCACGGAGCTGTTCGAGCCCGTGCTCAGCGCTCTCAACACCACCGTGCGCGCCAACGCCGCGCTGGCCATCAACTCCACCGCGCCGCTGAACCGCTACTACTCGATCAAGGAAGCGTTGATCCACGCCGTGCGCACCGTGCACCTGCCTTGGCCACTGATGCCGCCAACCACCCTGGCAGCCCTCAACCAGGCCCTGCGCGGCTACCGCAGCGTCTACACCAGCAACTACGACCTGCTGCTGCCATGGGCCGTGCAACACGCCCCGCACGGCTTCGCCAAGCTGTTCGACGAGCAAGGCTTCTTCGATGTACGCCGCACCCAAAGCGAAGGCACTCGGGTGCTGCACCTGCATGGCGGCCTGCACTTGCTCAAGCTACCCGACGGCACCACCCGCCAACGCAGCGCCGACAACGCCGAACTGCTCGGTGGCTTTGCGGTGAACATTCCGGGAGAGGTGCCGCTGTTCGTCAACGAAGACCGCAGCGATGAAAAACTGCGGGCCATCCGCCACTCCGATTATCTGAGCTGGTGCCTTGGGCAATTGGCCCAAGAGAGCAAAGGGCTATGCCTGTTCGGGCAGCACCTGGACAGCAGCGACCAGCACCTGCTCGAAGCCATCCGCCAGGCCCGGCCACAGTATCTGTCGATCGCCATCAGGCCGTTGAGCGAGGCCTCGGTGATCAATCAGAAGCAACATTACATTGATCGATTCGGGGATCTAGCGGGGACGCAGGTGCATTTCTTTGATGCCAGTACGCATCCGTTGGGGCTGGCAGATCTGGCAATCGCGCCACCCGCCGCCCGACGCTAGTACGCGCCCCGCAGGAGCGCGCCCGCAGGCTTGCCGGTGGTTGCCATCAGAGCAACCCATCCGCCCGCAATAACGTCTCCAGGCAATGCTCCTGCACCCCGTAGAAGCCCTTGAGCTGGCCTATCTTCTCCAGCAAAGCCCCGTTGTCTCCTGCCTTCTGCCGCTTCACAGCAAGAATCATCTTGTTCTTGTTGGTGTGCTCCAGGGAGATGAACTCGAACACCTTGGTTTCGTAACCGCAGGCTTCCAGATAGAGCGCACGCAGGCTGTCGGTCAGCATTTCGGCCTGTTGGCCCAGGTGCAGCCCGTACTGCAGCATGGGTTGCAGCAACCCTGGGCTGTGCAGTTGCGGACGGATCTGCTTGTGGCAGCACGGCGAACACATGATGATCGCGGCGTTGCAGCGGATGCCGGTATGGATGGCGTAGTCGGTGGCGATGTCACAGGCATGCAAGGCGATCATTACTTCGATGGCCTCGGGCACCACGCTGCGTACATCACCGCACTGGAATTCCAGGCCTGGGTGCTCCAGGCGCGAAGCAGCAGCGTTGCACAAGTCGACCATGTCCTGGCGCAGTTCTACACCGGTGACCTGTGCCTCGCGGCCCAGGCTGTTGCTCAGGTAGTCGTGCATGGCGAAGGTCAGGTAGCCCTTGCCCGAGCCAAAGTCCGCCACCCGCAGGGCTTGCCCGGCCGGCACCGGGGCGCTGGCCAGGGCGTGGTCGAAGACCTCGATGAACTTGTTGATCTGCTTCCATTTGCGCGACATCGACGGGATCAACGCACCCTGTGCATCGGTTACGCCCAGGTCACGCAAAAACGGGCGCGACAGCTCCAGATAACGCTTCTTTTCGCGGTCGTGGCCGCTGCTGGCAGTGACTTCACGCGGTGCCTGCGCGCCGTGACGCTGCAGCATCGGCTTGCCCTTTTTGCTGAAGGTCAGCTGTACTTCGCCGTCATTATCGAACAGGTGGGCGTTGCGGAAGCTGTCAGGCAGCAGCTCGGCGACCAGCGCCTGGGCCTGGTCCAGCGGCAGGTTACGGGTGATGTCGCGGGTCTGGTGGCGGTAGACCAGCGACAGGCACGGCTGGCCCTTGACCTGCAGCGGCTTGGCAATGATCCGTTGCAAGGTCTGATCGGCACCGACATGGCGCGCCAGCACCAGTTTGACCAAGGTGTTGCCGTGCAGGGCGGCGTTCAGCAGGTCGAGAAACTGAGCGCGGGCATCCGGCGCGGACGGGGCAGTATTACTGGCGGACATGAAAAAGAGGCCTTGGGTAGCGGAATGCATATTCTACCGTGTGCCCGGCACCCTGTGGGAGCGGGCGTGCCCGCGAACACCGGCACAGCCGGTGCCAGACACCGTGTCGCCTGTTTCGCGGGCACGCCCGCTCCCACCGGAATTGCGTTAAGCCATCGGACTACGAATCAATCGAGGATAACCAGGCGGTTAGGCAGCTCGTTACGCGCATGAGTAGGCGGCACATGCTCGCTGAGCAGTTCGCCGCAGGCATCGACGCACTCGACGAAGCCCTGCAAAGTCCGGCCTTGACGTACCTGCTCGGCAAAGCGCGCGACGATAGACGCGCGGGCTGTGGCATTCAGGTAATGCTCGATGCCGCTGTCGACCAGTATCTCCACATGCCGCTCCGCCTCGCTGACGAAAATCAGCACACCGGTTGCGCCTGCGGTGCGCTGCAGGTTCTGCTCACGAAACTGCTGGCGGGCCAGCCGTGAAGCACGCCAGCGACGCAGGGCACGGGGAATCAGCCAGCCGGCCAGGCGCGGGTTGCGCAGCAGCAGGCACAAGCCGACGAACAGCAGCACGTTGGCCACCAGCAAGCCACGCACGCTGGGCCAACCCAGCAGCCAATGCAACAGGCCTGGCACTGCCAGCGCCAGCACGGCGGCCCACAACAGTGGCCAATAGGCGTAGTCATCGGCACGGCGGGCCAGCACCGTCACCAGTTCGGCATCAGTGCGCCGTTCGGCACGCGCAATGGCTTCGGCAATCTGCCGTTGATGGTACTCGTCGAAGGGGGTCATGCCGTCGGTCTCTTGAGCGTTCTTATTGTTGTTGTCCCGGCATTCGGGGCTTCATCCGCAGGCGACATATTCAGGCATAATCCGCTGCTGGAAAGTAAGCCTGCGAATCGTACAACAATAGCCGCCTGAAAACTTCGGCCGCGCGCGTATCACCCCTGGATACGGCAGAGGCCCCACAACGGAATTGATGATGAAACTGTCTTTGCTGGGCCTGGCCATGGGCCTTGCCAGTCAGGCGGCCCTTGCCGCCCCCTACGCCCCGCCCCTGCAGGACAAGCAGGCGTTCATCGAGCACCTGATCAGCCAGATGACCGAAGCCGAGAAAATCGGCCAGCTGCGCCTGATCAGCATCGGCCCGGAAATGCCCCACGAAAAGATCCGCGAAGAAATCGCCGCCGGCCGCATCGGGGGCACCTTCAACTCGCGCACCGCGCCCGAAAACCGCCCGATGCAGGATGCGGCCATGCGCAGCCGCCTGAAGATCCCGATGTTCTTTGCCTACGACACCATTCACGGCGAACGCACCATTTTCCCGATCGGGCTTGGCATGGCCGCCACCTGGGACATGGACGCCGTCGCCAAAGTCGGCCGTACCTCAGCCATCGAAGCCTCGGCCGACGCCCTGGACATGACCTTCGCACCGATGGTCGATATCGCCCGCGATCCGCGCTGGGGCCGTACCAGTGAAGGTTTCGGCGAGGACACCTACCTGACTTCGAAGATCGGCCAGGTGATGGTGCGCTCGTTCCAGGGCAGCAGCCCCGCCAACCCCGACAGCATCATGGCCATCGTCAAGCACTTCGCACTGTATGGTGCAGTGGAAGGCGGGCGCGACTACAACACGGTCGATATGAGCCTGCCGAAAATGTACAACGATTACCTGCCGCCCTACCGCGCTGCGCTCGACGCCGGTGCTGGCGGCGTGATGGTGGCGCTGAACTCGATCAACGGTGTGCCGGCTACCTCCAACACCTGGCTGATGAACGACCTGCTGCGCAAGGAGTGGGGCTTCAAGGGCGTGACCATCAGCGACCACGGCGCCATTCAGGAACTGATCCGCCACGGCGTCGCCCGCGACGGCCGTGAAGCCGCCAAGCTGGCGATCAAGGCCGGCATCGACATGAGCATGAACGACACCCTGTACGGCGAAGAGCTGCCAGGCCTGCTGAAGTCCGGCGAAGTGACTCAGGCCGAGCTGGACCAGGCGGTGCGCGAAGTGCTGGGTGCCAAGTACGAGATGGGCCTTTTCAAGGACCCGTACGTGCGCATCGGCAAGGCTGAAACCGACCTGAAAGACTATTACAGCAACGACCGCCTGCACCGCGAGGCCGCGCGTGATGTGGCACGCCGCAGCCTGGTACTGCTGGAAAACAACCGCCAGACCTTGCCGCTGAAAAAGGCCGGTACCATCGCCCTGGTCGGCCCACTGGCCGACGCACCGATCGACATGATGGGCAGTTGGGCCGCCGACGGTAAGCCGATGCATTCGGTGACCGTGCGCGAAGGCCTGCGCCGCGCCGTGGAAGGCAAGGCCAAGCTGGTCTACGCCAAAGGCTCCAACGTCACTGGCGACAAGGCAATCCTCGACTACCTGAACTTCCTCAACTTCGATGCCCCGGAAATCGTCGACGACCCGCGTCCGGCGGCCGTGCTGATCGACGAAGCGGTCAAGGCAGCGAAACAATCCGACGTGGTCGTGGCAGTGGTAGGCGAGTCCCGTGGCATGTCCCACGAATCTTCCAGCCGCACCACCCTGGAAATCCCGGCCAGCCAGCGCGAGCTGATCAAAGCCCTGAAGGCCACCGGCAAGCCACTGGTGCTGGTGCTGATGAACGGCAGGCCGCTGTCGATCGACTGGGAGCGTGAACAGGCTGACGCCATCCTCGAGACCTGGTTCGCCGGTACCGAAGGCGGCAATGCCATCGCCGACGTGCTGTTCGGTGACTACAACCCGTCCGGCAAGCTGGCCATTACCTTCCCCCGTTCGGTCGGGCAGATCCCGATGTACTACAACCACACCCGCATCGGCCGGCCGTTCACCCCTGGCAAGCCCGGCAACTACACCTCGCAATACTTCGAGGAACCCAACGGCCCGCTGTACCCGTTCGGCTATGGCCTGAGCTACAGCAGCTTCGAGCTGTCGGGCCTGAAGCTGTCGAACAAAGACCTGAAGCGCGGCGACACCCTTGAGGCCAAAGTGACGGTGGCGAACACCGGCAAGGTAGCAGGTGAGACCGTAGTGCAGTTGTACCTGCAGGATGTGTCGGCGTCGATGAGCCGCCCGGTCAAGGAATTGAAGAACTTCCAAAAGCTGATGCTCAAGCCGGGCGAGTCGCGCACCTTGACCTTCCGCATCAGCGAAGACGACCTGAAGTTCTACAATGGCCAGCTGCAGCGGGTTGCCGAGCCAGGGGAGTTCAATGTCCAGGTCGGGCTGGATTCCCAGGCAGTGCAGCAGCAGAGCTTCGAACTGCTGTAACTGAAAGGTGGCCTGTACCGGCCCTTTCGCGGGCTTGCCCGCTCCCACAGGTACTGCACAGATCCATCGGGCTGTGAGTATCCTGTGGGAGCGGGCAAGCCCGCGAAGAGGCCGGCCCCGATATCCCAATCATCTGGATCCGCCCCGATGCCCTTTTCCTTTCGCGCCCTGCGTCTGGGGCTGATCACCCTGCTCATTCTGCTGGGCACCGCCCTCAGCGCCGGTTGGGCCATGCACCAGGCCAAGCGCCAGGCCATGGAAGACGACGCCCAGCGTGCCAGCCAGCAGCTGGGCCTGTACGCCAACACCCTGCACACCCTGATCGACCGCTACCGTGCCCTGCCCGCCGTACTGGCGCTGGACCCGGAACTGATCGCTGCCCTGCGCGACCCGGTCAGCCAACAGGTGCAGGACGCCCTGAACCGCAAGCTTGAACGCATCAACGGCGCCGCAAACTCCTCCACCCTCGAACTGCTCGACCGCACCGGCCTGGCCATTGCTGCCAGCAACTGGCGGCTGCCCAGCAGCTACGTCGGTTCCAATTACGGCTTCCGCCCCTACTTCAAGCAAACCCGCAGCCAGGGCAGTGGCCGCTTCTATGCCGTAGGCGTGACCAGTGGTGTGCCGGGCTACTTCCTTGCCAGCGCGGTGAACGACGAGCATGGCCGCTTCCTCGGTGCCATGGTGGTGAAGCTGGAGTTCCCTGAACTGGAACGCGAGTGGCGCCAAGGTAGCGACATCCTGCTGGTGAGCGACGCCCGCGGCATCACCTTCATCGCCAACCAGGACGGCTGGCGCTACCGCGAGCTGCAGCCGCTCAGTGGTGCCGACCGTGCCGAGCTCGCAGAAACCCGCCAGTACGACAAGCAGCCACTGGTCCCGCTGCAGCACCAGGCGCTGACCCGGTTTGCCGCCAACAGCACCCTCAGCCGCGTACAGGGCCCGGAAGGCAGTGCCGAGTATTTGTGGGAAAGCCTGCCACTGGAGGGCGAAGACTGGACCTTGCACCTGCTACGCAAGCCACAAGTCACTGCCGACGGCCGCAATGCTGCCTTGGGCGCCGCCGCCGTGTGGCTGAGCCTGGTGTTCGCCGCGCTGTTCGTCAGCCAGCGGCTGCGCCTGGCCCGCCTGCGCCAGCGCAGCCGCGAAGAGCTCAAACGCCAGGTCGAGGAGCGCACCCGTGAACTGCGCACGGCTCAAGAGGGCCTGGTGCAATCCGCCAAGCTGGCCGCGCTGGGGCAGATGTCGGCCGCCATGGCCCACGAAATCAATCAGCCGCTGACCACCCAGCGCATGCAACTGGAAACCCTGCGGCTGCTGCTTGACCATGGCCGCCATGACGAAGCGCGCCAGGCCCTGGAGCCACTGGAGCAGATGCTCACACGCATGGCTGCGCTCACCAGCCACCTGAAAACCTTTGCCCGCAACAGCCCGGTCGGCCTGCGCGAGCGCCTCGACCTGGCCACCGTGGTCGATCAGGCCCTGCACCTGCTGGAGACCCGCATTCGCAGCGAAGCGGTAGAGGTTGCCCTGTACCTGGCGCGCCCCGCCTGGGTACGCGGCGATGCCATTCGCCTGGAGCAAGTGCTGATCAACCTGCTGCACAATGCCCTCGACGCCATGGCCGACAAACGCTACAAACGCCTGGAGGTCCGCATCGAACTCGACGGCGAGCGGTGGCGCCTGAGCGTGCAGGACTCGGGTGGCGGCATTGCCGAGGCCGACCTGGCCAAGGTTTTCGACCCGTTCTTCACCACCAAACCGGTGGGCGAAGGCCTGGGCCTGGGGCTGGCCATTTCCTATGGCATCGTCCACGAAGCCGGTGGCCAGCTGCAGGCCGAAAACCTGCCCGGTGGTGCACGCCTGAGCCTTACCCTGCCCCGTGACCTGGAGCCTGTATGTTGAATTCAGTGATCGTCGTCGATGATGAAGCCAGTATCCGCACTGCAGTCGAACAATGGCTGAGCCTGTCCGGCTTCAGCGTGCAACTGTTCGCCCGCGCTGAAGAGTGCCTGGCACACCTGCCACGGCACTTCGCTGGGGTCATCATCAGCGATGTGCGCATGCCGGGCATGGATGGCCTGCAATTGCTTGAACGCTTGCAGGCAGATGACCCCGACCTGCCAGTGATCTTGCTGACCGGCCACGGTGACGTGCCCATGGCAGTGGATGCCATGCGCAGTGGCGCCTACGACTTCCTCGAAAAGCCTTTCACCCCGCAGCACCTGCTGGGCAGCCTGCGCCGGGCCCTGGAAAAGCGCCAGCTGGTGTTGGAAAACCGCCGGCTGCACGAACAGGCAGACCTCAAGTCACGCCTGGAAGGCACCCTGCTGGGCATGTCACACGGCCTGCAACAGCTGCGCCGACAAGTGCTGGAACTGGCCGGCCTGCCGGTCAATGTGCTGATCCGTGGCGAAACCGGCAGCGGCAAGGAGCGCGTGGCCCGCTGCCTGCACGATTTTGGGCCGCGCGCGGGCAAACCCTTCGTCGCACTCAACTGTGCGGCCATCCCCGAGGCGCTGTTCGAGGCCGAGCTGTTCGGCCATGAAAGCGGCGCCTTCACCGGCGCCCAGGGCAAGCGCATCGGCAAGCTGGAGTACGCCAACGGTGGCACGGTGTTTCTCGACGAAATCGAGAGTATGCCGTTGGCGCAGCAGGCCAAGTTATTGCGCGTGGTACAGGAGCAGAAGCTGGAGCGCCTGGGCGCAAACCAAAGCATCAGCGTCGACCTGCGCATCATTGCCGCAACCAAGCCCGACCTGCTCGAAGAGGCGCGGGCCGGGCGCTTTCGTGAAGACCTTGCCTACCGCCTGAACGTGGCCGAGTTGCACCTGGCACCGCTGCGTGAGCGGCGTGAGGACATTCCTCTGCTGTTTGAGCACTTTGCCCGTGCCGCTGGCGAAAAACTTGGCCGCGCGGCCCCGCTGCTGTCGGGTGTACAACTGGCGCAGCTGCTGTCACATGACTGGCCGGGCAATGTGCGTGAGCTGGCCAATGCGGCGGAGCGGCACGCATTGGGGCTGAGTTCGCCGAACATCGAAGTGGCACCTGCAGGGCAGTCGCTGGGCGAGCAGATGGAAGCGTTCGAGGCGCAGTGCTTGCGCGCGGCGCTGCGTCAGCATGGGGGAGCGATCAGTGCGGTGATGGAGGCATTGCAGCTGCCGCGGCGGACGCTGAACGAAAAGATGCAGCGGCATGGATTGGTACGCGAGGATTTTGTTTCGCGGGAATGAGCGGAAATCCGCCTATCACCCAAAGCCAACGAGCAAAAAACCGCTCATAACCAGGTTTTTTGGGGCTGCGTTGCAGCCCTTCGCGGGCACGCCCGCTCCCACACCGAAATGTTGAACAACAGGGATTGCGCGGTCCCTGCGGGAACGGGCATGCCCGCGAAGGGCGCACAGCGCCCCCATCTGGATCATCACGCACCCATTTGGCACACCTTCTGCAATTGCCTTGGCAAGCTGCGCCACGGCGCGCTCCACAAAAACAACGAGAAGGTATCCCTGATGGATAACGCCACCTCCCTGCCCGCCGGGGCGGCCACTGTGCCCGCCGCAGAAAAAACCACCGCCAGCCGCCTGAAGTCGATCTTCAGCGGGTCCATCGGCAATATGGTCGAATGGTACGACTGGTACGTCTACGCTGCATTCTCGCTGTACTTCGCCAAGGCCTTCTTCCCGGCCGGTGACTCCACTGCACAATTGCTCAACACCGCTGCGATCTTCGCCGTGGGCTTCCTGATGCGCCCGATCGGTGGCTGGCTGATGGGCCTGTACGCCGACCGCAAAGGCCGCAAGGCTGCACTGATGGCTTCGGTACTGCTGATGTGCGCAGGCTCGCTGGTCATCGCCCTGACCCCGGGCTATGAAACCATCGGCGTCGCCGCGCCGATCCTGCTGGTCATCGCGCGCCTGCTACAAGGCCTGTCGGTGGGTGGCGAATACGGCACCTCGGCCACCTACCTCAGCGAAATGGCCAGCAAGGAACGCCGTGGTTTCTTCTCCAGCTTCCAGTATGTGACCCTGATCTCCGGGCAGCTCATCGCCCTGGCAGTGCTGATCGTTCTGCAGCAGACCCTGACCACAGAGCAGCTGTATGCCTGGGGCTGGCGCGTGCCGTTCGTGATCGGTGCACTGTGCGCCGTGGTTGCCCTGTACCTGCGTCGCGGCATGGAAGAAACCGCCTCGTTCACCAAGAAGGAAAAGGCCAAGGAAAGCCTGATGCGCACCCTGCTGCGCCACCCCAAGGAGCTGATGACCGTGGTCGGCCTGACCATGGGCGGCACCCTGGCCTTCTACACCTACACCACCTACATGCAGAAGTACCTGGTCAACACCGTGGGCATGAGCATCAGCGACTCGACCACCATCTCTGCAGCCACGCTGTTCCTGTTCATGTGCCTGCAGCCGGTGATCGGTGGCCTGTCCGACAAGATCGGCCGGCGCCCGATCCTGATCGCCTTCGGTGTGCTCGGTACCCTGTTCACCGTACCGATCCTCACCACCCTGCACACCATCCAGACCTGGTGGGGCGCGTTCTTCCTGATCATGGCGGCGCTGATCATCGTCAGCGGCTATACCTCGATCAATGCCGTGGTCAAGGCAGAGCTGTTCCCGACTGAAATTCGCGCCTTGGGCGTGGGCCTGCCGTACGCCCTGACCGTGTCGATCTTCGGTGGCACCGCCGAGTACGTGGCCCTGTGGTTCAAGAGCGCCGGCATGGAGAGCGGCTACTACTGGTACGTCACCGCCTGCATCGCCTGCTCGCTGCTGGTCTACGCGACCATGAAAGACACCAAGCAGCACTCGCGGATTACCACTGACTGACGCTGGTCTGGCAACACTGAACGGGGCGCTCCATTGTATGGAGCGCCCCTTTTTCATGACGCACGAAATCCTGTGAGCCGATTAACGGCGCTATTCGGCTCACAGCTTGAGCCGAATAGCGCTATCATTCGGCTCATTGAGTGAGCCGAATAGCCGGCTTATTCGGCTCACAGGATGGATCGGCACACGCATGAACAGCCCTTTGTGGATCTGGCAGCAACCTGCGTGGCCCCAGTTCACCTGGCAAAACGAAGCGATCGCCCCGCTTCTGCGCAGCTGCATCGACATGCAGGGGCGTTTGCTGGGCAAGATCGGCAGCGTCGATGAGCTCAGTGAGTGCCAGAACATTCTGGATACGCTGCTGCAGAACATTGTTACTTCCTCGGCGATCGAAGGTGAGCAGCTGAATGTGGGCTCGGTGCGGTCTTCTCTCGCCCGCCGGTTGGGCATGGAAGAACAGGGAGCTACCAGTGCCCGCAGCGAAGGGCTGGCGGAACTGATACTGGATGCAACACAAGGCTATGACCGACCACTGACCCTGCAGCGGCTTTTCACTTGGCACCAATGGCTATTCCCGGTGGCGCAAGGCACCTTGAGCAAGGCTGTGCTGGTCGGACAGCTACGTGATGAAGCGCCCATGCAGGTGATTTCTGGTCGCCTTGACAAGCCCACCGTACATTTCCAGGCACCGCCGCGAGATGGCCTTGAAACACAGCTCGCGGAGTTTCTCGACTGGTTTGCCAACAGCCTCGATAACGCCGGCCTGGATCCGTTGCTACGCGCCGGTATTGCCCACTTCTGGTTCGTCACGCTGCACCCGTTCGACGATGGCAATGGTCGACTGACCCGGGCGATCACCGACCTGGCGCTAGCCCAGGGTGAGCGCCAGGCCATTCGCTTCTATGCGATGTCCGCCAGCATCCTCGAAGACAGGGCCGGCTACTACCAGATCCTGGAAAGCAGCCAGAAAGATGGCCTGGATATCACCCGCTGGATGTCCTGGTTCCTTGCCACATTGCTGCGCAGCCTAGAACAGGCACTGGCAAACATTGACCGGATACTGGCCAAGGCCAGGTTCTGGCAGGCTCATCGCGCAGATGGCCTGCTGCCCGAGCAGGTCAAGGTGCTGAACAGGTTGCTTGATGGCGGCCCCCGCGGTTTCGAGGACGGCATCAACGCCACGCAGTACCAGGCAGTGGCAAAGGTTTCCAAGGCCACTGCGACCCGCCACCTTACCGACCTGCTCGACAAGGCTTGCCTGGTGCGCCTGCCAGGCGGGGGCCGCAGTACCCGCTACCGCATCAACACTCAGGACATCTCCAGCGCCTGACGCGGCTCACGGCGCTGGTACCAGCTGGCCATCAGCACCAGCACCAGCAGCACCCCGCCCAACACAGCCGACGACCCGATGGTGCCGAAGTCCAGGCCGCCCTTTTCATGAGGCTTGGTAAGGAAATCGCCCAAAGTGGCGCCAAACGGGCGAGTGAGTACAAATGCCACCCAGAACAACACCACGCCCGGGATGCGCGTCCAGTAGCGGGCCACAACCACCAATGCAATGGCGCTGCCGATAAACAGCGCGCCGCCGGCAAAGCCAAGCCCCGAATCATCGGCCAGGTAATCCCCCAGGGCGGTGCCAAGCGTGTTGGAAAACAGGATCGCTACCCAGTAAAACAGCTCGCCCGACCGGTTCTTGATGCGGGTGACATCCAGTGGGTTACCGCTCAGGCGCCAGACCAGGAAGGTCAGCAGCAGGATACCGATGAGCAGGACCGAACCTGTGGCATAGCCCAGGCCCAGGGTGCGGTCCATGAAGTCGGACATGGTGGTGCCAGCGGTACTGGTGGACAGAATCACCAGCCAGTACAGCATCGGGTGGTAGCGGCGCGAGTAGAGCTGGCCGACCAAGGTCAGCAGGAACACGCTGATCAGCATCAACGAGCTGAGTGCATAGCCGATGTTCAACGTCATCGACAGCAAGTCGCCTGCCGTTTCGCCCAGGGTGGTAGCGCAGATCTTCATGACCCAGAAGGCCAAGGTGATTTGCGGGAGTTTGTTCATTGTTGTGCCGCTCCAGTTTGAGGTGCGGCGATGGTGCTGAGCAGCGTCTGAAAAATCGGTTGGTGATGTATGAAAAAAGCGTTGATCGGACTTTGAAACAAGATAATTCGTTCTTAACGCCCCATTAATTCACGCCCCTCAAGCTGCAATGGCTGACGAAACGACGACGCGAGGGCATGCGGCCAATGCATGACACCACTGCCTGACTCATGCGAAGCGCGCCTAAATACATCTATTAATTCGATTTTTAGATGCTATTTTTTGCGCTTTTTAATCAAATTAATCGGCGTAGCATTAAACCCATAGAAACAAACAACCTCCCACCCCTGGAGCAACGACCATGAAAAACAAACTGATCCTCACCCTGGCCCTCTCGGTTTTCGCTGCTGGCGCATTTGCCGAAGATGGCTTCGATCGCACCAACGCACACACCTTTGCCGCGGCTCAAACCCAGTCCGCCAGCTACGCTGAAGACGGCTTCGACCGTACCGGTGGTCAACGCTTCGCTGAAGACGGCTTCGACCGCACTGGCGGCCAACGCTTCGCCGAAGACGGTTTCGACCGCACTGGCGGCCAACGCTTCGCCGAAGACGGCTTCGACCGCACCAACGCCCACCGCATCAGCTGAAACCTGATGCGAGCAACCAGCCCGGCTTTGGCCGGGCTTGATCATTTGCAGGCGAGCACAGGCTTGGCACACTAGGCACCTTGTCCACCAGGAGGTAGGGCCAACAAGCCCAGCACAGATGTATTACTACGAACCTGCCAAAGGCCACGGCCTGCCCCACGACCCGTTCAACGCCATCGTCGGCCCCCGCCCGATCGGCTGGATTTCCTCGCACGACCGCGAAGGCCGCCTGAACCTGGCGCCCTACAGCTTCTTCAACGCATTCAACTACATCCCACCGATCATCGGTTTCTGCAGCGTCGGGCGCAAAGACAGCCTGAACAACATCGAGCAGACCGGCGAATTCGTCTGGAACCTGGCCACCCGCCCACTGGCCGAGCAGATGAACCAGAGCTGCGCGCCGGTTGCTGCCGGGGTGAGCGAGTTCGAATTGAGCGGCCTGACCGCTACGCCATCGAGCATCGTCGGCGTGCCCCGCGTAGGCGAAACCCCGGTGGCGTTCGAGTGCAAGGTCACCCAGATCGTCCAGCTCAAGCGGGCCGACCAGGAACTGGTACCCAGCTGGCTGATCCTCGGTGAAGTGGTGGCGGTGCACATTGCCGAGCACCTGCTGAAAAACGGTATCTACGATACCGCCGCCGCCGAACCGATCCTGCGTGGTGGTGGCCCGGCGGACTATTTCGAACTGGGCAACCTGTTCAAGATGGCCCGCCCGCCGGCCTGATCACCAGACCAGCTCACCCTCTTCGCTGACGCCTTGCAGGCGTTGTAGCTCGGCCGTGGCAGCTTCGTCGGCAGCCACGGCGCCCTTGAACAACTGCCCGTCGAGAACCTTGTGGAAGCGCGGCGCACCGCCCATGTTCAGGGCCTTGACCGCAATGGCCGCGTTGTAGCCGCCACCGTCCACCGGCACCATCGCCGAGACCGCTTCGAAATGAGTGAATTCCCTACGTGCCATGTCGCTATCCGCTTGGTTGAACAAGGCCGTCACTTTACCTCATCCACGCTCAATCGAAGGTATGCAAGTCCAGGCTGCTGACCACCCGCGCCTGCACCAGCTCGCCAAACACATCCAGGGTCGGCGAGGCAAAGTAGCCACTCATCGCCTGCTGATCCTGCCAGCTGCCACTGAGCAACCACAGGTCCGCATCAGCCTGTGAACGCTGCACCGTGAAACTCAGGCAACCTGGCGCACGCCGCGAAGGTTCGAGCAGGTCGCGCAGGCGCGCGCCCAGCTCTGCCGAGCGCCCGCAGCTGGCACGAATGAAAGCAAGATGGGTGACCGGTTGTTTTAGGGTCATTGCGCAATCTCCTTGAAGCAGGCGGACGGAAAAGCCAGGCTGCCAAGGTTAGGGGCTCACCCGCGCGGCGTGCTAGGCCATTACTGCTCGCCGATTGCCTGATCCTGCAGCGCGGCAGGATCAGGCAATCGATGTGCAGCTTTCGACTAGCGCCCGTCTTTGCCCAAACCTATGCTGCGTCGGTCAGTAGAGGAAACCCATCATGACCACCGCCACGTCCACCGACCCGACCCTGGAATTGCAGCGCCTGGAGCTGGCCGAGCTGATTACCCGCCACGCCGGCGCGCCGCACGGCCCGGCATCGGCCATTGATGACCTGTATCTGGTGCGCTACACCGAAAGCGTGCGCTCGGTGCCAACCTTCGCGCAACCTGCGCTGTGCGTCCTTGCCCAGGGGAGCAAAAGCCTGTTCCTCGGAGACGAGCAGTACGCCTACGACCCACTGCATTACATGGTGGTCTCGGTGACCTTGCCGCTGAGCGGCGTGAAGCTCGACGCCAGCCCGGAGAACCCCAGCCTGGGCCTGCGCATGGACCTGGACCCGGCAGAGATCAGCCAGCTGATCGCCGAGAGCGGGCCGATGCTGGTACCCAACCTGCCTTCGGGGCGTGGCCTGTATGTAGAGAAAACCGACGCCGCGTTGCTCGACGCCCTGCTGAGGCTGATCCGCCTGTTGGATACCCCGCGCGACATCGCGATGCTGGCGCCATTGATCCGCAGGGAGATTCTGTACCGCATGCTGCGTGGGCCGCAGGGTTACCGGTTGTATGAGATTGCTTTGGCCAACAGCCAGACCCACCGCGTGTGCCAGGCCATTACCTGGCTCAACAACAACTACCAACAGCCACTGCGCATCGAGGACCTGGCGCGTGAGGTCAACCTGAGCACCTCGACCTTGCACCACCGCTTCAAGGCCGTGACGTCGATGAGCCCGTTGCAGTACCAAAAGCAATTGCGCCTGCAAGAGGCGCGGCGGTTGATGCTCAACGAGGGGCTGGAGGCGGCCGTTGCGGCCTATCGGGTGGGGTATGAAAGCCCGTCGCAGTTCAGCCGGGAATACAGCCGGCTGTATGGTGCACCGCCGATTCGGGATGTGGCCAGATTGAGAGCCACCGCTGGCTAGAACCTCTTGGTGGCTGTACCGGCCTCTTCGCGGGCTTGCCCGCTCCCACAGAGACCGCGCAGATTTCAACCTTAGTGCAAAACCTGTGGGAGCGGGTTTACCCGCGAAGAGGCCGGTACAGACAACAGCTTCACTTCAACCTGAAACTGTCCCTTGCCACTGATTCTGATCCACCTGAATCAAGGTCGGCCCCTTGCGCTCCACCGCCTGCCCCAGCGCCGCCTGCAATTGCGCCACATCCGCTACGTTCTCCGCAGCCGCGCCCAAGGCCCGCGCCACACCGATGAAGTCCGGGGTATGGATATCCACGCCAACTGGCTCGATTGCCCGGTTGACCATGTACTTCTTGATTTCCTCGTACCCCTGGTTGTTCCACAGCAGCACGATCAGCGGCACCTGCGCCTCTACGGCACTGGCCAATTCAGGCAGGGTGAACTGCAACCCCCCATCGCCAATCAGGCACACGGCAGGCGCACGCCCGTCGAGCTGCTCGGCACTGCCCAACCAGGCGCCCATGGCCGCTGGCAGCGCATAACCCAGGGTGCCATAGCCCGTCGAAGCATTGAACCAGCGACGTGGCTGGTCCATGTCCAGGGTCAGGTTGCCGGTGTACACCGGCTGGGTCGAGTCACCCACCAGAATGGCATTGGGCAAGCGTTCGAGGATCGCACTCAGCAAACGCGTCTGGCTCAAGGTGGGTTGGTCCCAGCCCGCTGCCAGTGCCTGGCGCAGACCTGCTACACGGGCCACACCCCACGTGCTTTCGTGCACAGGTTGCGGCTGAGCCTGCAAGGCGCCGAGCAGCGCTTCGGCGGCCAGCTCGGCATCGGCCACCAGGGCAAGCTCCGGCAAATAATTGCGCACGGTCTGGTCAGGGTCGATGTCAATGCGCAACAGGCTGGCCGGGATCTCGAAACCACCCTTGAAGGTCACGTCATAGTCGGTCTCGGCCAATTCGGTACCGATCGCCAGCACCACATCGGCTTCTGCCACCAGTGCCCGCGTGGCCGGCAGCGACTGGGTCGAACCGATCTGCAACGGGTGGCTGGCCGGCAGCAAACCCTTGGCATTGATGGTCAACGCCACCGGGGCCTGCAGGTGTTCGGCCAGGCGCGCCAGCGCTGCACCAGCAGCCAGCGCACCGCCACCGGCCAGGATCAAAGGCCGGCGAGCATTGGCCAGGCGTTCAGCCATCTGCGCCACGGCCAGAGGTGCAGCCCCTGCCCGGCTGCCACGTACCGGGCGGCCTGGCAGCAGTTGGTCGGCCGGTTCAACCAGCACGTCGAGCGGGATCTCGATATGCACCGGGCGCGGCCGGGCGCTGTCGAACACCGCGAATGCCCGGGCCAGCACCTGCGGCAGGTCCGCAGCACTCATCAAGGTGTGGGAAAACGCCGCCACGCCCGCCACCAACGCTGACTGGTTGGGCAACTCGTGCAGCTTGCCGCGGCCACCGCCCAACTGGTCACGCGACTGCACGCTGGAAATCACCAGCATCGGAATCGAGTCGGCATAGGCCTGGCCCATCGCGGTGGTGATATTGGTCATGCCCGGGCCAGTGATGATGAAGCACACCCCGGGTTTGCCCCGGGTGCGCGCATAGCCGTCAGCCATGAACCCGGCACCCTGCTCGTGGCGTGGGGTGATGTGGCGAATGGACGAGCCGGCCAGGCCACGGTAGAGCTCCACAGTATGTACACCGGGAATGCCGAAGACATGGTCCACGCCATAGCCTTCAAGGAGTTTGACCAATACTTCGCCGCAGGTTGCCATCAGGTTTCACCATGGATCTTGTTGGAAATTACCCGTATTGGACCCAGCTACGGCTATCGCCACAATGCAAAAAAACACATACTAGCCATGTTCTGTGATCATGGCTTATCGCAATGAAACGGCTTCCGCCCTTGTCTGCACTGCACACTTTTCTGGTCACCGCCCAGCACTGCAACTTCACCCGCGCCGGGCAGCAGTTGCACATCACTCAGGGGGCGGTCAGCCGGCAGATCGCAGCCCTCGAACAGCACCTGGGTTATGCCCTGTTCCAGCGTGAGGCTCGCGGATTGAGCCTCACGCGCGAAGGCCAGGACTGGCTACCGCGGGTGCAGCAGGTGTTTGCGCTGGTCGAGCAAGGGGTGCACGAAGTGGGTGGGCGCAGCGCCACCTTGCAGCTCAAGGCACCCACCTGCGTGATGCGCTGGCTGTTGCCACGGCTGATGGAATGGCAGGCACTGCGCCCGGATGTGCCTGTGGAGCTGACCACCACGGTGCAGCATGGGGTGGATTTTCGTCGCGAGGGCTTTGATGCAGCGGTGGTCTATGGCGATGCTCCGAATCACGGGCTGCATGTGCGCAAGCTGTTCGATGAGCAACTGACGCCAGTGTGCGCACCCTCGCTGCGTGAGGGACCGATACCGTTGCAGCAAGTGGAAGACCTGGCGCGGCACATGCTGCTGCACCCCTCGCGGGATGAACATGACTGGCAGTTGTGGTTACAGGCAACCGGGGTGACGCTGGCCACTCATGGGCCCAAGCAGCATTTCGAGACGCTGGACATGGCGATGGCCATGGCTTCGCAGGGGACGGGCGTGGCCATTGGCGACTGGTCGCTGATTGGCGATGACTTGCGCGGGGGGCGGCTGTGCATGCCGTTTGCGCTCAAGGTGGTGACTGGTAAGGGGTATTACCTGGTGAGCCAGCCCAGAAGCTTGCCGCCGGGGTTGCTGGAGTTACTGGATTGGCTGGAGGGCCAGGCCAGCCTGTGAAGGCCTCTTCGCGGGCATGCCCGCTCCCACAGGTACAGCACAGGATTTGAAAGCTGTGCAGTAACTGTGGGAGCGGGCGCGCCCGCGAAGCAGGCGACTCAGTAGCCGACTGTGAACCGCTGACGTGAATGCTGCGGTTTCTCCAGCTCGTCGAGCATCGCAATCGCATAATCGGCAAAGGTGATCCAGCTCTTGCCATCCGCACCAATCAGCAAATGATCCTTGCCCAACGTATACCGCCCACTGCGTTCCCCTTCAACAAACTCTGCCGACGGCGAGAGGAAGGTCCAGTCCAGGCTTGGCTCGCGCTGCAACGCCTCCAGAAAACGCCCCCCGGCAGTGGCCTCGGCCTTGTAGGCTTCCGGGAAGTCCGGGCTGTCGATCACTCGCTGCCCCGACGGTAGCAACAGGCTGCCGGCACCACCCACCACCAGCAGGCGCTTTACCCCGGCTCGCTTGACCGGCTCAATGATTGCCTGCGGCTCGATCGTGGCGAAATGCGCCGCGCTCAGCACCGCATCAACACCCGTTACCGCCGCTTGCAGGGCTGCACTGTCCTTGGCATCCAGCGCCTTGACGGTCACCCCTTCACGGCCCTGCAACTGCGAGGGGTCGCGGGCGATGGCCAGTACACTGTGGCCGCGACGCAGCGCCTCTTCCAGCAACTGGCTACCAGCGCGACCAGTAGCACCGATGATTGCGATCTTGCTCATGGGAATACTCTCTCTCAATTGAACGGAATTACCACTTCATCTCACCCTTGGCGACCTTGGCCCCGAGCTCCAGCGAGCTTTCGTCGGCCAGGCCCGGGTAACGCTGCTTCATGGCATCGATCAGCGCGTTGGCGTCTTTCGCCTTGGCCGCTTCAGCATCGAACCCACGAATGTAGTCGGCCGTGAAGCGCACAGCCTGCAGTGAACGGCTGCTGTCTCCGAGGAAGTGCCCCGGGATCACCGTGCGCGGCCCCAGCGCTTCGATGTGCGCCAAGGTGCCAAGCCAGTCGGCATGGGACTTGGCCGACTGAGTATCAGCCATCCACACATGGATGTTCTCGGACACCACCACGCCACCGACCACCGCCTTTATAGACGGGATCCACACGAAACTGCGGCCTGGCTGCGGGCCGTCCAGGCCAACGACATCGAGGGCCTGCCCTTCCAAGGTCAGGTGGTTGCCTTCAAGTACCTGCGGCAGCACCAGCCGCGCCGGTTTGTCTGCCCCCATCTGCGGCCCCCAGTACGCCAGCTTGGCGTCCATGGTCTGGCGGATATGAGCTACCGTGGCGGCAGAAGCCAGCACCTTGGCATCGGGGAAGGCCTGGGTCAGCGTGTCCAGGCCAAAGTAGTAGTCCGGGTCGCCGTGGCTGATGTAGATGGTGGTCAAGTGCTTGCCGCCATCGCGCAGGCGTTGCACCAGCTGCTGGGCCTGGGCCTTGCCGAACTGGGCATCGACCAGCACGGCATCGTGCTCGCCACTGACAATCACCGAGCTGACGGGGAAAATGGCCTCGTGCCCGGGGTTGTAGACGTCCAGTTGCAACGGTTCGGCGGCCAGCGCCGGGCCTGCCAGGGTGACGCAGGCCAGTAGCAGGCCTCGCAAAGGGGTAAACAGGGACATGGCCTAGGCCTTCAAT
The DNA here is from genome assembly GCA_029202525.1 of Candidatus Pseudomonas phytovorans. NCBI lineage: Bacteria > Pseudomonadati > Pseudomonadota > Gammaproteobacteria > Pseudomonadales > Pseudomonadaceae > Pseudomonas > Candidatus Pseudomonas phytovorans. Next base: position 1,694,030 of record CP119325.1, on the reverse strand, counting down.
TGAACGATGCCCAACAGCTTAGTTGCCCGATCCATGACAAAAAATGCCATGCTTGAACATAGTTTGTTTCTAAAAGCGGACAAATCATGGACCGTCTCAACGCCATGCGCGTTTTCGTCACCGTCGTCGATCTGGGGAGCCAGTCGGCGGCGGCGGATCATCTGCAACTGTCGCGGCCGGTCGTGTCACGCTACCTGGCCGAGTTGGAAGACTGGGTTGGCGCACGGCTGATGCAGCGCACCACACGCAAGCTCAGCCTCACCGCCGCCGGCCAGGAAACCCTGCCCCGCTGCCGTCAACTGCTGGAAATGGCCGGCGACCTGCAGGCCGCCGTACAGCAACCGGACGATGCACCCAAAGGTGCATTGCGCATCAGCGTCAGCACCTCTTTCGGCCAGGCACAGCTGGTGGATGCGGTGGCTGCCTATGTGCGCCGCTATCCTGGGGTGAAGGTGGAATTGCAGATGCTCGATCGCACCGTCAATCTGGTGGATGAGCGCATCGACCTGGCCATCCGCACCAGCAACGACCTAGACCCCAACCTGATCGCCCGACGCCTGAGCGTGTGCCGCTCGGTGGTATGCGCGGCCCCGGCCTACCTGCGTGAGCACGGCACGCCGCAACGGGTCGAGGATCTGAGCCGGCACAACTGCCTCACCCATGCCTATTTCGGTCGCAGCCTGTGGCATTTCGAAGTAGCTGGGCAGCAGGTCGCGGTGCCGGTGGAAGGTAACATCAGTGCCAACGAGGCGATGACGCTGCAGAAGGCAACGCTGGCCGGTGCAGGCATCGCCATGCTGCCGACCTACCAGGCCGCCGATGCCCTGCGGCGGGGTGAGCTGGTACGCCTGCTGCCGGAGGCGCAGCCGCGTGAACTTAACCTGAACGCGGTGTACACATCGCGCAAACACATGCCGGCGACCTTGCGCAGCATGCTGGATTTTCTGGTGCAGCGGTTCAAGGACGAACCGGAATGGGATCGGGACCTGTGACGCTGAAACTGGCCTAAGCTGGAAGGTATCACCTATTGCTGTAACAGGAGGTGAGTACCGTGGGCATCAAATCCAGAAGAGTCGCCCTTGTCATGGCCCTGACCGCCGTCGCAGGGCTGTATGGTTCTGCTTGCTGGCGCGCCGAGCTGCTTCGCAGTCAGCCCAGCGCCGCAGCCAGCTGCGAGCAGGCACATTGCGTGCCTCACACTGCAACCTTGAGCGCCGTCCGTTGAGTTGACGGCGCCCTGCCGGTCACTCTTCGACGCTCATGTATTCCTTGGCCCAGCGGATGTAGTCCTCGGGCTGGGTGTAGGTGTGCGAGAGTTCGGTGGCGCTCAGGTTCTCCGACTTGTTCTGCTTGCCGCGCTGCAAGCGCAGGCAATCGTAGGTGGCCTTGATCGAAGCAAAGTAGGCACCATGGCCATCGACCGCAATCCGCACGCCCAGTCGCGCCAGGCGTTCATCGTCATGCAGGTTGGGGTTGCCATAGGTGACCAGCATCAACGGCACGGTCAGGTGCTCGGAAATCCGTTCGAGCTGTTCGAAGTCTTTCACGCCCACCATGCAGATACCATCGGCACCGGCCTTCTGGTAGCTCTGGGTGCGCACGATGATTTCTTCGGTGGTGAGCACGCCAGCGTTGGTGCGGGCAATGATCGACAGCGACGAATCGACCCGCGCCTCCAGGGCCGCACGAATCTTGCCGACGCCCTCATCGACAGGAATCAGGTCGGTGGATTTGCGCCCGAACTGGGCAGGCAGCAAGGTGTCCTCGATGGTCAACGCAGCCACACCGGCGCGCTCCAGTTCGGTGACCGTGCGCATCACGTTGAGTGCGTTGCCATAGCCGTGGTCGGCGTCAGCCAGTACTGGCAGTTGCGCTACCCGGCCAATGCGGGTGGCTTGCTCGACGAACTCGCTGAGGGTAATCAGGGCGAAGTCTGGCGCGGCCAGTACCTGCAACGAAGCGACGGAGCCGCCGAGGATGCCGACCTCGAAGCCCAGGTCTGCGGCAATGCGGGCCGACATCGGGTCAAACACCGATGCAGTGTGGTAACAGGAACCTGAAGCGAGCAGTTCGCGGAAGGCAAAACGCAGATCTTGATGGGAAGCCTTGGGCATGATCACTCCGCAAATAAGTTGAAATTTGAACGGTAACTACCGACCCCTGTAATCGGGTCTACCTGACCTGATCCAACCGTCGCCATCTAGGCGGTCATGCTCGACATGCAGGCAGAGGAATAAAAGGTGTGGGAGACAGCGGCCTGAAAAACCTGCGGCATCTTGTTGCACCAAGCTGGTGCAAGCCCCGGATTTCAGCCCCTGTGGCATACCAACGATATCACGCAGCCATGCATCACTGAATGAATGCGCCAATGCCGATTCGGCATAGGGGATGCAGATAGTACATAGGAAGCTACCTAACTCAGGTTACAATCCGACTTGCCCGCGAAGAGGCCGCCACACACAAACAAGGTATTCCCGTGACCGCCGCCCTGCCCCCCACCACCCTGCGCAACGTGCTCACCGCCCTGATGCTGGCGATCTTCCTCGGCGCACTGGACCAGACCATCGTCGCTGTCTCACTGCCGGCCATCTCGGCCCAGTTCAACGACGTCGGCCTGCTGGCGTGGGTCATCTCTGGCTACATGGTGGCAATGACCGTGGCCGTGCCGATCTACGGCAAGCTGGGTGACCTGTACGGGCGGCGGCGGATGATCCTGACCGGGATCAGCCTGTTTACCCTGGCCTCGATCGCCTGCGCACTGGCCCAGGACATGCAGCAGCTGGTGCTGGCCCGCGTGCTGCAGGGCATTGGCGCGGGCGGCATGGTTTCGGTCAGCCAGGCAATTATCGGCGACTTCGTGCCCCCCCGCGAACGCGGCCGCTATCAGGGCTACTTCAGCAGCATGTATGCGGTGGCGAGTGTCGCCGGGCCCGTGCTGGGTGGATGGTTGACCGAGTACCTGTCGTGGCGCTGGGTGTTCTGGATCAACCTGCCGCTGGGGCTGGTAGCCTTGTGGGCGATCCACCGCGCCCTCAGTGGCATGCCGGCGCAGCGCCGTGAGGCGCAGGTGGACTACCTCGGTGCCGTGCTGCTCACCCTCGGCCTGGGCAGCCTGTTACTGGGCATCACCCTGGTTGGCCAGGGCCACACCTGGGGCGACCCGGCCGTACTGGCCCTGTTCGCCTGCGCCGTGCTGGGCCTGGGGCTGTTCATCGTTCATGAGCGCCGCTGCCCGGAGCCGCTACTGCCCTTGGGCCTGTTCGGCAACCGGGTCGCAGTGCTGTGCTGGGGCGTGATCTTTTTCGCCAGCTTCCAGTCAATTTCCCTGACCATGCTCATGCCGTTGCGCTACCAGGGTATCACCGGCGCAGGTGCCGACAGCGCCGCCCTGCACTTGCTGCCACTGGCGATGGGGCTGCCCCTGGGGGCCTTCACCGGCGGGCGCATGACCAGCCGCACCGGGCGTTACAAACCGCAAATCCTGGCCGGTGCACTGCTGATGCCAGTGGCCATTTTTGCCATGGCGTTGACCCCGCCGCAGTCTGGGTGGCTCAGTGCATTGTTCATGTTGCTGACCGGCGTTGCCTGCGGGTTGCAGTTCCCGACATCGCTGGTGGGCACGCAAAGCGCGGTGGACAGCAAGGACATTGGCGTGGCCACCAGCACCACCAACCTGTTCCGCTCGCTGGGCGGGGCCATGGGCGTGGCTTGCATGTCCAGCCTGTTGCTGGCGTTGCTGCACCAGGGTGGGTTCGAAATACTGGGGAATCCATTGCTGGGGAGCCTGAAGGCCGGTGAAGTGGACCTGGCGACGCAGGGCCGCCTGATTGAGACATTCCGGCACTTGCTGACGGGGAGTGCGCTGATTGCGCTGCTCGGGCTTGTGGCGGCAATCGCATTGCCCGACCGGCAACTGCGTGGACGCTGAGGGCTGGGGCCGCCCGGTAGCCCCGCCTTTAATCCCCTCTTAATACAAAGGGCAAAAACTCCCTCACAATCCTTAACAAAGTGTCATTTGCGCAGAGCCGGGCTCAAGCGCAGCATATCCAGCCCGGTGTCGACCCATTTTTCGACATCACCCAACAAATCTACACTGTCAGGCAGCAACAGCCAGCGCCCGATCAGGCCATCGACATAGGCAAACATGGCCACCGCTGCGCGCTCGACATCCAGCGCGTCAGGCAGCTGGCCCCGGCGAACGGCATTGGCCAACGCCAGGGCAATGCCTTTGTGGCAATCCAGCACTGCGCCCTGGCGCTGCTGGCGAATTTCACACATGTCATCGGTGAACTCGCACTTGTGATGCAGAATTTCATTGATACGCCGGGTTCGGGCATCGAGCACCAACTCGTTGAACACTTGCAACAGCAGCTTGCGCATGCAGCCAAGCGGGTCGACTTCGTCCTCGCTTTCACTCGCCCGCGCCAAGTGGTCATGGGTTTCGTGCAGGCTGTCGAGCAGTGCCTGCACCAGCTCGGCCTTGTTGTTGAAGTGCCAGTAGATCGCCCCGCGCGTAACACCCGCCAGTTCGGCGATGTCGGCCAGGGTGGTTCGCGCAACCCCGCGCTTGTAGAAGGCCTTTTCCGCGGCTTCGATGATCTGGGCGCGGGTTTCCTGGGCTTCTTCTTTGGTTCGACGGACCATGGCAGTACAACCTCATCTGGCCCGAACGCACGGCGCGGACGGGGAACGCTCCGGGGTCACCTCTGCAGGGTGCCTCGCGGATGAGCTAATAAAGAGCTGTGGCAGTACCCAAGTACAACCCAGCGGTATTTACAAACAACCATGAATGTAAGTATATTCCTTAGCAAGCTATTTATCCACTCGATAGCAATTTTTCCAGATCAAGACTCTTCCACTACTCTTGAGCGTCTCCTGCTCCAGCGCCCCGAGGATCCTCATGCAATTCAAGCCAGCCGTTACCGCTCTGGTTTCCGCCGTCGCCCTGGCAACCCTGCTCAGTGGCTGTAAGAAAGAAGAAGCAGCGCCTGCGGCGCAGGCTCCTCAGGTCGGCGTGGTTACCCTCCAGCCGCAAGCCTTCACCCTGACCTCGGAATTGCCGGGGCGCACCAGTGCCTACCGCGTCGCCGAAGTGCGCCCACAGGTCAATGGCATCATCCTCAAGCGCCTGTTCAAGGAAGGTAGCGACGTCAAGGAAGGCCAGCAGCTCTATCAAATCGACCCTGCCGTCTATGAAGCCACATTGGCCAATGCCCAGGCCAACCTGCAGGCTACCCGATCGCTGGCCGAGCGCTACAAGCAGCTGATCGACGAGCAAGCGGTGTCGAAGCAGGAATACGACGACGCCAATGCCAAACGATTGCAGGCCGACGCCGCGCTGAAAACAGCCCAGATCGACCTGCGCTATACCAAGGTGCTGGCACCGATCAGCGGCCGTATCGGCCGTTCGGCATTCACTGAAGGTGCCCTGGTCAGCAATGGCCAGACCAATGCCATGGCCACCATCCAGCAGCTGGACACGATGTACGTCGATGTGACCCAGTCCACTGCCGAACTGCTCAAGCTGCGCCGTGACCTGGAAAGCGGCCAGTTGCAGAAGGCTGGCGAAAACGCGGCCTCGGTGCAGCTGGTGCTTGAAGACGGTAGCCTGTTCAAGCAGGACGGCCGCCTGGAGTTCTCCGAAGTCTCGGTCGACGAAACCACAGGCTCGGTCACCCTGCGTGCAGTGTTCCCCAACCCCGATCACACCCTGCTCCCAGGCATGTTCGTGCATGCGCGGCTGAAGGCCGGGGTCAACGCCAATGCCATCCTGGCCCCGCAACAGGGCGTGACCCGTGACCTGAAAGGCGCACCGACCGCGCTGGTGGTCAACCAGGAGAACAAGGTCGAACTGCGCCAGCTCAAGGCTAGCCGTACCTTGGGCAGCGATTGGCTGATCGAGGAAGGCCTGAACCCCGGCGACCGCCTGATTACCGAAGGGCTGCAGTACGTGCGCCCGGGCGTTGAAGTAAAGGTCAGCGAAGCCACCAACGTCCAGAAGCCGGGCAGCCCTGATCAGGCCAACGCGGCGAAAGCAGACGCCAAAGCGGAGTAAACCATGTCGAAGTTCTTTATCGATCGCCCGATCTTCGCCTGGGTGATCGCCTTGGTGATCATGCTGGTCGGCGCCTTGTCGATCCTGAAGTTGCCAATCAACCAGTACCCCAGCATCGCGCCACCGGCGATCGCCATCTCCGTGACCTACCCGGGCGCCTCGGCGCAGACCGTGCAGGACACCGTGGTGCAGGTCATCGAGCAGCAGCTCAACGGTATCGACAACCTGCGTTATGTATCGTCGGAAAGTAACTCCGACGGCAGCATGACCATTACCGCTACCTTCGAGCAAGGCACTAACTCCGATACCGCGCAGGTGCAGGTACAGAACAAGCTGAACCTGGCCACCCCGCTGCTGCCGCAAGAAGTGCAGCAGCAAGGTATCCGCGTTACCAAAGCCGTGAAAAACTTCCTGCTGGTGATCGGCCTGGTGTCCGAAGATGGCAGCATGACCAAGGACGACCTGGCCAACTACATCGTTTCCAACATGCAGGACCCGATTTCGCGGACTGCCGGTGTAGGTGACTTCCAGGTGTTCGGGGCGCAGTACGCCATGCGTATCTGGCTCGATCCGGCCAAACTGAACAAGTTCCAGCTGACCCCGGTCGACGTCAAGACCGCAGTAGCCGCGCAGAACGTGCAGGTGTCCTCCGGCCAACTGGGCGGTCTGCCCGCCCTGCCAGGCACCCAGCTCAACGCCACCATCATCGGCAAGACCCGCCTGCAGACTGCCGAGCAGTTCGAAAAGATCCTGCTCAAGGTCAACAGCGATGGTTCGCAGGTACGCCTGAGAGACGTAGCGCAGGTCGGCCTGGGCGGTGAAAACTATGCGGTCAGCGCCCAGTTCAACGGCAAGCCGGCCTCCGGCCTTGCGGTCAAACTGGCCACCGGCGCCAACGCCCTGGACACCGCCAAGGCCCTGCGCAGCACCATCAGTGAACTGGAGCCGTTCTTCCCGCCAGGCGTGAAGGCCGTGTTCCCGTATGACACCACCCCGGTGGTCACCGAATCGATCAGCGGGGTAATCCACACCCTGATCGAAGCCGTGGTCCTGGTGTTCCTGGTGATGTACCTGTTCCTGCAGAACTTCCGCGCCACCATCATCACCACCATGACCGTTCCGGTGGTATTGCTGGGTACGTTCGGTATCCTGGCCGCCGCGGGCTTCAGCATCAACACCCTGACCATGTTCGCCATGGTTTTGGCCATCGGCTTGCTGGTGGACGATGCCATCGTCGTGGTGGAGAACGTCGAACGGGTCATGTCCGAGGAAGGATTACCACCCAAGGAGGCGACCAAACGCTCGATGGAGCAGATCCAGGGCGCCCTGGTAGGTATTGCCCTGGTACTGTCGGCGGTACTGCTGCCCATGGCGTTCTTCGGTGGGTCCACAGGTGTGATCTACCGGCAGTTCTCCATCACCATCGTGTCGGCCATGGGCCTCTCGGTGCTGGTAGCGCTTATCTTCACCCCGGCGCTGTGCGCCACCATGCTCAAACCGTTGAAAAAGGGTGAGCATCACACGGCCAAGGGCGGCTTCTTCGGCTGGTTCAACCGCAACTTCGACCGCGGCGTGCTGGGTTACGAGCGCAGCGTGGGCACCATCCTGCGCAACAAGGTGCCGTTCCTGCTGGCTTACGCACTGATCGTGGTCGGCATGATCTGGCTGTTCGCCCGCATTCCCACCGCCTTCCTGCCGGAAGAAGACCAAGGCGTACTGTTCGCCCAGGTGCAGACCCCGGCCGGATCCAGTGCCGAGCGCACCCAGGTGGTGGTGGATCAGATGCGTGAGTACCTGCTGAAGGAAGAAGCCGACACCGTAGCTTCGGTGTTCACCGTCAACGGCTTCAACTTCGCTGGCCGTGGCCAGAGTTCGGGTATGGCGTTCATCATGCTCAAGCCGTGGGGCGAGCGTTCAGCCGAGAACAGCGTGTTCAACCTGTCGCAACGGGCGCAGCAACACTTCTTCGGCTTCCGCGATGCAATGGTGTTCGCCTTTGCCCCGCCGGCAGTACTGGAACTGGGTAACGCCACCGGCTTCGATGTGTTCCTGCAGGACCGCGCCGGTGTCGGCCACGCCAAGCTGATGGAAGCCCGCAACCAGTTCCTGGCCAAGGCCGCACAAAGCAAGATCCTCATGGCAGTGCGCCCGAACGGCCTGAACGATGAGCCGCAGTACCAGCTGACCATTGATGACGAACGTGCCAGCGCCCTGGGCGTGACCATTGCCGACATCAACAACACCCTGTCGATTGCGCTGGGTGCCAGCTACGTGAACGACTTCATCGACCGTGGCCGGGTCAAGAAGGTGTACATCCAGGGTGAACCGAACTCACGGATGAGCCCTGAAGACCTGCAAAAATGGTACGTGCGCAACGGCGCCGGCGAGATGGTGCCGTTCTCCTCCTTCGCCAAGGGCGAGTGGACCTTCGGTTCGCCGAAGCTGTCGCGTTACAACGGTGTAGAAGCGGTCGAAGTCCTGGGTGCCCCGGCGCCTGGCTACAGTACCGGTGAAGCCATGGCTGAAGTCGAGCGCATTGTTGGCGAATTGCCTACCGGCATCGGCTACTCCTGGACCGGCATGTCCTACGAGGAAAAACTCTCCGGCTCGCAGATGCCTGCGCTGTTCGCCCTCTCGATCCTGTTCGTGTTCCTGTGCCTGGCAGCCCTGTACGAAAGCTGGTCGATCCCGATCGCCGTCGTGCTGGTAGTCCCACTGGGTATCATCGGTGCGTTGATTGCGACCAGCCTGCGCGGGTTGTCCAACGACGTGTACTTCCTGGTCGGCCTGTTGACTACGATCGGCCTGGCGGCGAAGAACGCGATCCTCATCGTCGAATTCGCCAAGGAACTGCATGAACAAGGCCGCAGCCTGTTCGACGCAACCATCGAAGCGTGCCGCATGCGCTTGCGCCCGATCATCATGACCTCGCTGGCGTTCATTCTCGGCGTGGTACCGTTGACCATCGCCAGTGGCGCCGGTGCTGGCAGCCAGCACGCCATCGGTACCGGTGTGATCGGCGGCATGATCAGTGCGACCGTGCTGGCCATCTTCTGGGTACCCCTGTTCTTCGTAGCAGTGTCGTCGCTGTTCGGCAGCAAAGAGCCGAAAAAAGACGCCACCCCTGAAACTCCACGTTATGAGGCTGGGCAATGACCAAGTCTTTGTTGTCCCTGGCGGTAACCGCTTTCATTCTCGGCGGCTGCTCGCTGATCCCTGACTACCAGACCCCGGAAGCGCCGGTGGCAGCGCAGTGGCCGCAAGGCCCTGCCTACTCGCCGACGCAATCGGCAGACGTTGCTGCCGCCGAACAGGGCTGGCGCCAGTTCTTCCACGACCCGGCACTGCAACAGCTGATCCAGACTTCGCTGGTCAACAACCGTGACCTGCGCGTTGCAGCGCTGAACATCGACGCCTACCGCGCGCAGTACCGCATTCAGCGTGCCGACCTGTTCCCGGCGGTTTCAGCCACCGGCAGCGGCAGCCGTCAGCGCGTGCCGGGGAACATGTCGCAAACCGGTGAATCAGGCATCACCAGCCAGTACTCGGCCACTTTGGGCGTTAGCGCCTATGAGCTGGACTTGTTCGGGCGTGTACGCAGCCTGACCGAACAGGCCCTGGAAACCTACCTGTCCAGCGAGCAGGCGCGCCGCTCCACGCAGATCGCCCTGGTGTCCAGCGTGGCCAACGCCTACTACACCTGGCAGGCCGACCAGGCCCTGTTCAAGCTGACCGAAGAAACGCTGAAGACTTATCAGGAAAGCTACAACCTGACCCGTCGCAGCAACGAAGTCGGTGTGGCATCTGCGCTGGACCTTAGCCAGGCGCGCACTGCCGTCGAAGGCGCCCGGGTCAAGTACTCGCAGTACCAGCGCCTGGTCGCCCAGGACGTCAACAGCCTGACCGTGCTGCTGGGCACCGGCATTCCTGCCGACCTGGCCAAGCCGCTGGAGCTCAACGCCGACCAGCTGGCCAAGGTTCCGGCCGGCCTGCCGTCCGACATCCTCCAGCGTCGCCCGGACATCCAGGAAGCCGAGCACCTGCTCAAGGGCGCCAATGCCAACATTGGCGCCGCACGTGCAGCGTTCTTCCCGAGCATCAGCCTGACAGCCAACGCCGGCAGCCTGAGCCCCGACATGGGGCACCTGTTCGCGGGTGGCCAGGGCACCTGGCTGTTCCAGCCGCAGATCAATCTGCCGATCTTCAACGCCGGCAGCCTGAAGGCCAGCCTGGACTACTCGAAGATCCAGAAGGACATCAACGTCGCCAAGTACGAAAAAACCATCCAGACCGCCTTCCAGGAAGTCTCCGATGGCCTGGCCGCGCGTAAAACCTTCGAAGAGCAGTTGCAGGCGCAGCGCGACCTGGTGCAGGCGAACCAGGACTACTACCGCCTGGCCGAACGCCGCTACCGCATCGGTATCGACAGCAACCTGACCTTCCTCGACGCCCAGCGCAATCTGTTCAGCGCCCAGCAATCGCTGATTACCGACCGCCTGTCGCAGCTGACCAGCGAGGTCAACCTGTACAAGGCGCTCGGCGGTGGCTGGTACGAGCAGACCGGGCAGGCCAACCAGCAGGCATCGGTGCAAGCACCGAAAGGCTGATTGGTTTTTGTAGCTGCTCCAAGCCCACCCTCGCGGTGGGCTTTTTTGTTTCAGGTCGCCGCAGAAGGACAATTAACCAACTGGAACATTCCGTTCGATTATCGCCCCGTTCCGTTTGCGGCGAATTGCCTCACCCCCGCACTACCCCGCAACATCCCCTTACGCAACGTTGCCCAAGTTCATCAAAAAAGCCCCGCACCTGCAGGCCGCATCCTGCAGCGCACGGGCTCACCCATAAAAACAAGAGATCCACGACAGATGAGCACTTCGCACACCGCACGCCAGCTGCTGCCCGGCCTGTTGGCCATGTCCTGCGCCTTCCCCCTGTTCGCCGCAGAGGGCGGTTTCATGGAGGACGCCAAGGCCACGCTTAACCTGCGTAACTTCTACATCAACCGCAACTTCGTCGACCCGGCTCACCCACAGGCCAAGGCCGAAGAATGGACGCAAAGCTTCATTCTCGACGCCCGCTCCGGCTTCACCCAAGGCACCGTCGGTTTCGGGGTGGACGTGTTAGGCATGTACTCAGTCAAGCTCGACGGCGGCAAAGGCACCACCAACACGCACCTGCTGCCCGTGCATGACGACGGCCGCCCGGCTGATGACTTTGGTCGTCTGGGTGTAGCGCTGAAAGCCAAGCTGTCCGAAACCGAGCTGAAAGTCGGTGAATGGATGCCGGTGCTACCCATCCTGCGCTCGGACGATGGCCGCTCGCTGCCACAGACCTTCCGCGGTGGCCAGCTGACTTCCAAGGAGATTGCCGGCCTGACCCTGTACGCCGGCCAGTTCCGCGGCAACAGCCCGCGCAACGACGCCAGCATGGAAGACATGTCGATGAACGGCAAAGGCGCGTTCACCTCCGATCGCTTCAACTTCGGCGGCGGCGAGTACACCTTCAATGACAAGCGCACCATGATCGGCCTGTGGGATGCCCAGCTCAAAGACATCTACCGCCAGCAATACCTCAACCTGACGCACAGCCAGCCGCTGGGCGACTGGACCCTGGGCGCAAACCTGGGCTACTTCATCGGCAAGGAAGACGGCGCAGAGCGCGCCGGCAAGCTGGACAACCGCACCGCCTCCGCCATGCTTTCGGCGCGCTACCAGGGCCACACCTTCTACGTAGGCTTGCAGAAGGTCAGCGGCGACGACGCCTGGATGCGCGTCAACGGTACCAGTGGCGGCACCCTGGCCAACGACAGCTACAACTCCAGCTTCGACAATGCCAAGGAGCGTTCCTGGCAGGTGCGGCACGACTTCAACTTTGCCACCGTTGGCGTACCGGGGCTGACCCTGATGAACCGCTACATCAAGGGTGACAACGTCACCACCAGTAGCGTGGATGATGGCAAGGAATGGGCACGCGAGACCGAGCTGGCCTATGTGGTGCAGTCGGGGAGCTTCAAGGACCTGTCGGTGAAATGGCGTAACTCCACCATGCGCCGGGACTTCAGCACCAACGCGTTCGATGAGAACCGGCTGATCGTGAGCTACCCGCTGAATCTCCTCTGAGTTCTTCGCGGGCACGCCCGCTCCCACAGGGACCGCACTAGCATTGAGACATGTGCGCACTCTGTGGGAGCGGGCGTGCCCGCGAAGAGGCCAGACGCCCCGTGTAATAACCTTAAGATATAAACAAATCTAAAAACATTCCTTTACGACATATGCGGTAACAGCTTGAATAGGCCCCCGATCCCCGCCCCAGAGCCGTGACATGGACCTCCGCCAGCTGCGCTACTTCATCGCCCTCACCGAATACCGCAGTTTCGTCCGTGCCGCCGAGGCCATGGGCATCACCCAACCCGCCTTCAGCCGCGCCATCCAGGGCCTGGAGCACACCTTCGGCTGCCCGCTGGTGGACCGCGCCAGCAAAGCCCTGCTGCCAACCCCCGAGGGCCTGGTGGTATTGCAACACGCCCGCCGCCTGGTACAGGGCGCCGCGCAACTGAGCAACGAGGTGCTGCAAATGACCAAGCTCGACGCCGGCGAGCTGCATTTCGGCAGTGGCCCGGCGCTGGCCGTACGCCTGGTGCCCGACGCCTTGCGCCACTTCATCGAGCGCCATCCGGGCATCCGCACCTCGCTGCTGGTGGACAATGCCGAACGCCTGGGCCAGGCCCTGCGCCGTGAACAGATCGAGTTTTTTGTCGACGACATTCGCCCGTTCGAAGCCGACCCCAACTTCCACACCGAGCCCCTGTCGCCACGCCCCGGCCTGTTCTTCTGCCGGCCGGGCCACCCCTTGCTGGCCAAGGACAGCCTCTCGACCAACGACCTGTTCAGCTTTCCACTGGCCAGCGCCCTGCTCGCCCCTGGCGTGCGCAAGCGCCTGGCCAACCTGAGCGGGCGCAGCGACTTCATCCCGCACCTGCAAACCGAGCACCTGGCCATACTGCGCAGCGTGGTGCAGGCCAGCGACGCCATCGGCACGGCCAGCGAAGAGGCCGTGGCCGAAGACCTGGCTGCCGGCACACTGGTGCGCCTGCACTGGCGCAACCTGCCGCCGGCGCTGGAGGTACTGAGCGTGCGCTGCGGAGTGGTCAGCCGTAGCGGTTACCGGTTGTCGCCTGCAGCGCGGGCGATGATCGAGACACTGGTGGGCCTGGATGCACCAATGAAGGCTGCGGCCATTCGCTGAACTGATGATGGTGGTGGCTGCGGGCTATCCTGATCACTATCAGGTCACTGGTTGCTTGTACCGGCCTCTTCGCGGGCTTGCCCGCTCCCACAGGTAATCCACCAAGTTTGAAAACTGTGGTGATCCTGGACTGCCCCCAAGAAGTTGGACAAAAAATCCAACCCTTGGGGGACCTATGGGCAAATACACAGAGCAGTTCAAGCTCACAGCCGTCTCAGCCTACCTGGATGGCAATAATGGCTTCCGAAAGGTAGCCCAGCATTTCGATGTTGATTTCAGCCTGCTCCGCCGGTGGGTTTCCAGCCATCAGAGCGAATCCAGCCTTTCTTCACGCTCACATGGGCGGCGTTATGACGACGATTTCAAGCGACAGGTGCTGAGCTACATGCACGAACATCGCCTTTCCATGCGGCAAACCGCAGCACATTTTGGCCTCGGTCAATCATCGCAGATAGGCAGCTGGCAGCGGCAGTACTACAGTGGTGACCCTATAGCCCCTGTCGACCGCCAGAAAAAGCCGATCAAAGTGCCGAAGAAGATCAAACCAGCAAAACCCACAAATACTGACGATTCGCAAAAGCCCCGAGACCAGCTGATGGCGGAGCTCGAATATCTGCGCATGGAGAACGCTGTCTTAAAGGAGCTCAAGGCTTTGCGAGAGGAAAAGGAACGAATGTCGGGGAAAAAGTCCTGATCGTTTCGAGGCTCAAGCCTAGATTCCCTTTGCCTGACCTGCTGCGTCTGGTCGGGCTGGCTCGCAGTACCTTTTACTATCAGGTGCAAGCTCAGCAGAAGCCGGACAAATATGCCGAGCTTAAAGAGCAGATTCAGCAGGTCTATCGCAAAGAGAAAGGGCGTTACGGCTATCGACGCGTTGCACTCGTGATCAGAAAAGGTGGGGTACTGGTCAACAAGAAGGTCATCGAGAGGCTGATGGCTGCCCTGGGTCTGCAGTCACTGGTGCGACCTAAGAAGTATCAGTCGTACCGAGGTGTTGTTGGCAAGATAGCGCCGAATCTGCTGGAGCGAAATTTCGTTGCCCAGCGTCCTAATCAGAAATGGGTGAGTGACGTAACTGAGTTCAAAGTGGCTGAACAGAAGCTCTATCTTTCGCCTGTGATGGATTTGTACAACGGAGAAATCATCGCTTACGAGACGGCGAGTCGCCCTCAGTACAGCCTGGTTGGGAACATGCTCGACAAGGCACTCAAAACCTTGGGAGAAAAGCCGAAGCTGGTGCTCCACACCGACCAGGGCTGGCAGTACCAGCAGGGTCAGTATCGCCACCAGCTGCGCAGTCGTGGGGTGAAACAGAGCATGTCTCGTAAAGGCAATTGCCTAGACAATGCAGCTATGGAAAGCTTCTTCGGCACGCTCAAGTCAGAATTTTTCTACCTCAAGCGTTTCGAGAGTATTGATGAATTGAAAGCGGGCCTGGATGAGTACATTCACTACTACAACCATGACCGCATCAAGCTAAGGCTCAATGGCCTGAGCCCTGTCGAGTACAGGACCCAGGCGGCAGCATAGAACTGTCCAACTTTTGGGGGGCAGTCCAATCCTGTGGGAGCGGGCAAGCCCGCGAAGAGGCCGGTATAGGCAAAACAAAGCTGAACAGGGAGGCACAACAATGAAAACCCTCGTCGACCACCTGAGCCAATACGCCAGCTACCACCGCGACCCACGCAACATCGCCACCCATTTCGTCGGCATCCCCATGATCGTGCTGGCGGTCACCATCCTGCTGTCGCGCCCTGGCGGGGAAGTGGCTGGCATGTGGCTGTCCCCTGCCCTGCTGGCAGCGGCTGCCTCGGTGTGGTTCTACCTGCGCCTGGACCTGCGCTTCGGGCTGGTGATGGGGCTGTTGCTTGGCCTGTGCCTGTGGGTAGGCCAGGTGCTGGCAGTACAGACGACAACGCTATGGCTCAGCGCCGGGCTGGGGGCATTCGTGGTGGGCTGGGTGATCCAGTTCGTCGGCCATTACTACGAAGGCCGCAAACCTGCATTTGTCGACGATGTCAGCGGCCTGATCATCGGGCCGCTGTTCGTGGTCGCAGAAGCGGCATTCATGCTGGGCCTGTGCCCGACCCTGAAATCGGCCGTGGAAACCAATGCAGGGCCGGTAGCCATGCGCGCTCTGTAGAAGAGCGCGTAGCTGTCAGCTGCGCGATTCGACGCCCAGTTCATCCCACACCGACTCGGCCATGTGGAACGTGGCGTTGGCCGCCGGGATGCCGCAATAGATCGCACTCTGCATCAGCACTTCCTTGATCTCGTCACGGGTCACGCCGTTGTTGGCAGCCGCGCGCAGGTGCAGTTTCAGCTCGTCGTTGCGGTTCATGCCGATCAGCATGGCGATGGTAATCAGGCTGCGGGTATGGCGCGGCAGGCCCGGGCGGGTCCAGATATCACCCCAGGCGTGGCGGGTGATCATCTCCTGGAACTCGCCGTTGAAATCAGTCAGCTTTTCCAGGCTACGGTCCACGTGGGCATCGCCAAGCACCGCACGGCGCACTTGCATGCCGGCGTCGTAACGTTGTTTCTCATCCATGGCGTTTTCCTCAGTGAGCCAGCAGGAAGTCGAGCACGCGGCGGCTGAATGCCTCACCGATTTCGACGTTGGACAGGTGCGCTGCCGGGAAGTCGACATACTCGGCACCGTTGATACCGGCCTGCATGAAGCGGCCATGCTCGGGGGTGGTGACCACGTCTTCGGTACCGGCCACGATCAGCGCAGGCACCTGAATACGGCCCAGTTGCTCACGGTAATCGGCATCACGCACCGCTGCACAGTTACCGGCATAACCTTGCGGGCTGGTTTGCGCCAGCATCTGGCAAATGCGCTGGGCTTGCTCGGGCTGGGCCTGGGCAAAGCCCGGGGTGAACCAGCGGGCGATGGAGCCATCGCGCAGGTCGACCATGGCCTGCTGGCCACCCTTGAGCACGGTGTCGATACGGGTGTTCCACACCTCGTCATTGGCGATCTTGGCGGCGGTGTTGCACAGGGTCAGGCTGTGCAGGCGCGGGCCTGCGTTGATGCCCAGCCACTGGCCGATCAGGCCACCCATCGACAGGCCGACGAAGTGCGCCTTCTGGATGTCCAGGCCATCGAGCAGGGCCAGCAAGTCACGGCCCAGCTGTTCGATGCTGTAAGGCCCTTCGGTGACCAACGATGCGCCATGGCCACGGGTATCGTAGCGCAGCACACGCAAGTGCTGGCTCCACAGCGGAATCTGGGTGTCCCACATGCCAAGGTCAGTACCCAGCGAGTTGGACAGGACCAGCACCGGGGCGTTTTCCGGGCCATCGATCTGGTAGTTCAAAACGCCATCGGCCAGTTGCAAATGCGCCACAGCAGTCTCCTTCAGGCAGTGAAATGTTGATGTTCGGATACGGCGCGCGCCACCCAGACGCGGGCCTGGCCCAGGTAATGGGCAGGGTCGAGCAGGCGATCAAGTTCTTCGGCAGACAGCTCGGCACTGACCTGCGGTTCGTCACCCAGCACCGCACGCAGGTGGCGCTGCTCGGCCACGGCGCGCTGGCAGCACTGTTCGAGCAGGTGATGGGCACGATCGCGGCCCAGGCGCTGGGCCAGGACAATACTCACCGCCTCTGCCAGCACCAGCCCTTGAGTCAGGTCGAGGTTACGGCGCATGCGCGCTACGTCCACTTCCATGCCCTCGGCAATCACCTGGGCCTGGCGCAGCGCGCCGGACACCAGGCAGCAGATATCCGGCAGGGTTTCCCATTCTGCATGCCACAGGCCCAGGCTGCGCTCGTGCTCCTGGGGCATGGCGGCGAACAGCGTCGACACCAGCCCCGGTACTCGGGTCGCGGCGCCGATCAGCACCGCAGCGCCCACCGGGTTACGCTTGTGCGGCATGGTCGAAGAGCCGCCCTTGCCCGGCGCAGAAGGCTCGAACACCTCCCCCGCCTCGGTCTGCATCAGCAGGCTGACATCGCGGCCGAACTTGCCCAGGCTGCCGGCCACCAGGCCCAGTACCGAGGCAAACTCCACCAGGCGATCACGCTGGGTGTGCCAGGGTTGCTCGGGCAGGGTCAGCTTCAACTGCTCGGCCAAGGCCTCGGCCACCGGCATCGCCTTGCTGCCCAGCGCGGCCAGGCTGCCCGAGGCACCGCCGAACTGCAGCACCAACAGGCGCGGGCGCAGTTCCTGCAGGCGCTGGCGGTGACGGGTCAAAGCCCCCAGCACGCCAGCCAGTTTCATGCCCAAGGTCACCGGGGTAGCGTGCTGCAGCCAGGTGCGGCCCACCAAGGGCGTATCGGCATGCTTCAAGGCCTGCTGCGACAGGGTATCGGCCAGCTTGGCCAGGTCGGTTTCGATCAGGTCCAGAGCATCGCGCAACTGCAGCACCAGCCCGGTGTCCATCGCGTCCTGGCTGGTGGCACCCAAATGCACATAGCGCTCGGCCTCGGGCACGCCACTGGCAATCACCTTGCCCAACGCCTTCACCAGCGGGATGGCCGAGTTGCCAGCGGTGGCGATGGCATTGGCCAGTGCCCCCACGTCATAGCGCTCGGCCTGGCATGCCGCCTCGATGGCGGCCACGGCGCTGTGCGGCACCAGCCCCGCAGCGGCTTCGGCACGGGCCAGCGCGGCTTCGAAATCGAGCATGCCCTGCAAGCGGCCACGGTCGGAGAAAATCTCGCGCATGGCCGGCGCGGTGAAGTAGGCGTCGAACAGTTGGTTGGTCATGCCACGTCCTTAGTCATCGTGGTGCAGGTACGCGGCCTGCTTCGGCAGGCGCAGGCTGAACAGGAAGGCAATCGCCATCATGGCCGTCACGTACCAGTAGAAAGTGTTTTCCATGCCCAGGGTCTTCAGGCCCAGGGCCACGTACTCGGCGGAGCCACCGAATGCCGCGTTGGCCACTGCATAGGCCAGGCCCACCCCCAGTGCACGCACCTGTGGCGGGAACATCTCGGCCTTCACCAGGCCGCTGATCGAGGTGTAAAAACTGACAATACACAACGCCAGGCTGATCAGCACAAAGGCCATGAACGGACTGGTCACGGTTTTCAGCGCCATCAGCAGCGGCACCGTGCACAAGGTACCGAGCGCACCGAACAACAGCATCGAATTGCGCCGACCGATACGATCGGACAGCATGCCGAAGAACGGCTGCACCACCATGAACAAAAACAGCGCGCCGGTCATCACGTAGCTGGCGTTTTTCGCCGTCATGCCGGCGGTGTTGACCAGGTACTTCTGCATGTAGGTGGTGAAGGTATAGAAAATCAGCGAGCCGCCAGCGGTGTAGCCAAGCACGGTGATGAAGGCCGCCGCATGGTTGCGGAACAGGCCCTTGATGCTGCCTGCATCCTTGTCGTTGCGGGCTTCGGCACTGCTGGTCTCGTGCAACGAGCGGCGCAGCATCAACGAAATCAACGCGGCGATGGCGCCAACCACGAACGGAATCCGCCAGCCCCAGGCGCGCAGTTCGTCCTCGGTGAGCAACTGCTGAAGAATCACCACCACCAGCACTGCCAGCAACTGGCCGCCGATCAGGGTGACGTACTGGAACGAAGCGAAGAAGCCGCGCTGGCCGCGCAGCGCCACTTCACTCATGTAGGTGGCGGTGGTGCCGTATTCGCCACCCACCGACAAGCCCTGGATCAGGCGGGCCAGCAACAACAGCGCCGGGGCCCAGGTGCCGATGCTTGCATAGGTGGGCAGGCAGGCGATCATCAGCGAGCCGAAGCACATCATCAGCACCGAGATCATCAGGGAATTCTTGCGACCATGGCGGTCAGCGAGGCGGCCGAAAATCCAGCCACCGATGGGGCGCATCAAAAAGCCTGCGGCGAACACCCCTGCCGTGTTCAACAGTTGCACGGTAGGGTCGTCGGAGGGGAAGAAGGCCGGGGCGAAGTAGATGGCGCAGAAGGCGTAGACGTAAAAGTCGAACCATTCCACCAGGTTGCCTGATGAGGCACCGACGATGGCGAAGATGCGCTTGCTGCGTTCTTCGCCGGTGTAATAGGTTGAGGTCATGACGGGTTTACTCCAGGAGGGTCACAGGTAAGTCTAGACATACCTGGTAACACACTCGTTCCGCTATCAAGCTGGCCATTAGCCTTATGTCGAAGCTACCGGCCCTATCGCGGGCAAGCCCGCTCCTACAGGGAGAGCGTGGTTCCTTGTAGGAGCGGGCTTGCCCGCGATAGGGCCGGTACAGGTCAAACCCGTTCGATGGCCAGTGCCAAACCTTGGCCAACGCCCACACACATGGTCGCCAAGCCTTTACGCCCACCACTCTTCTCCAGCTGGTGCAGAGCAGTCAGCACCAAGCGCGCACCGCTCATGCCCAGCGGATGGCCCAAGGCGATTGCACCGCCATTAGGGTTCACCTGCGGCGCATCGTCGGCCACGCCCAGCGCACGCAGAACCGCCAGGCCTTGGCTGGCAAAGGCTTCGTTAAGCTCGATCACGTCGAAATCACTCATCGCCACACCCAGGCGCTCGGTCAGCTTGCGCACCGCCGGCACCGGGCCAATGCCCATTACCCGTGGCGCAACACCGCCACTGGCCATGCCCAATACCCGGGCACGCGGGGTCAGGCCGTGCTTCTTCACCGCTTCCGCCGACGCCAGGATCAGCGCCGCGGCACCGTCGTTCACGCCCGAGGCGTTGCCGGCGGTGACTGTCTTGTCCGGGCCGTTGACCGGCTTGAGCCTGGTCAGTGCCTCAAGCGTGGTCTCCGGACGCAGGTGCTCGTCACGCTCGACAATGGTTTCGCCCTTCTTGTGCGCAATGCGCACCGGCACGATCTCTTCGGCGAAGAAGCCCGCAGCCTGGGCGGCTGCAGCTTTTTGCTGGCTGCGCAGGGCGAAAGCATCCTGGTCAGCGCGCGAAACCTGGTAATCGTCGGCCACGTTGTCGGCGGTTTCCGGCATAGAGTCCACACCATACTGGCTCTTCATCAGCGGATTGATGAAACGCCAGCCGATGGTGGTGTCTTCAAGCTTCATGTTGCGCGAGTAGCCGCTTTCAGCCTTGCCCATGACGAACGGTGCGCGCGACATCGACTCGACGCCGCCAGCAATCGCCAGCTCCATTTCGCCACTGGCGATGGCGCGGAAGGCGGTGCCAATGGCATCCATGCCCGACGCGCACAGGCGGTTCAGGGTGACGCCCGGGATGCTCTCCGGCAGGCCGGCCAGCAGCAGCGCCATGCGCGCCACGTTGCGGTTGTCTTCACCGGCCTGGTTGGCGCAGCCGAAGAACACTTCATCAACCTGGTCCCACTGCACGGCAGGGTTGCGCTCGATCAGCGCTTTCAGCGGCACGGCCGCCAGGTCGTCGGCACGCACGCCAGCCAGGGCGCCGCCGAAGCGGCCGATCGGGGTGCGGATGGCGTCACAGATAAATACGTCGCGCATTAGGCTTCTCCTGCCACTGGCGATTGGCCGCGGCGGTACGTGTGGAGGCTACTGGTCAGGGTGCTTCGATGAGCTCAGATTAAGGAGACTGGCGGTAGACTTACAATCCGATAATCGACTATTTGTGCGATTAGCGAACAATTTGTTGCGCTGCTATCCATCTCCATTGCGGGGCCGCAAAGCGGCCCCCGCCTTATCAGGTAGCGTCGGCGTGGCTCACAAAGCCCTTCACGATCACAGCAACCGCAGCAAGTCCCGCAGGCACCAGCAACGCCGTCAGCACCTGCTCGAAGTTCCACCCCAGCCCCAGCAGCGTAGCGCCGCTCCAGGCCCCGAGAATCGCACCGAAACGGCCGATACCAAGCATCCACGATACACCGGTGGCACGGCCTTGGGTCGGGTAGAAACGGGCCGCCAGCGACGGCATCGCCGACTGCGCACCGTTTACACACATACCAGCAATCAGCACCAGCGTGGCCAACACGGTAATGTTGCCCAGGCTCTGCCCCACGGCGTAGGCGAACACCCCGGCCAGCAGGTAGAAAATACCGATCACCTTGTGCGGGTTGTAGCGGTCCATGGCCCAGCCCACACCCACGGCACTCAGCACGCCGCCGAACTGGAACAGCGCACCGATAAACGCGGCCTGCTCCATGCTCGCGCCGCTGTCACGCATCAGGGTTGGCAGCCAGCTGGTCAGCAGGTACACGATCACCAGGCCCATGAAGTAGGTCAGCCACAGCAGCATGGTGCCCACGCCATAGGTGCCGGAGAAGATCACCGCAAACACGCTGCGCGCGGCGACGGCCTTTTGCTCTGGCACACTGAAGCTGCCCGCCTCGGCCACCACCTGCGGTGCGATGGGCGCCAGGGTTTTGCGTATCTTGTCGGTGCCACGGTTGCGCACCACCAGGAACCGCGCCGACTCCGGCAGCCAGACCATCAACACCACCGCCAGCAGCAGTGGCAACACGCCGCCGATTACCAACAGGCTGTGCCAGCCATAAGCCGGGATCATCTTCGCCGAAATGAAGCCACCACCGGCCATGCCCAGGTTGAAGCCGCAGAACATGCTGGTCACCAGCAGCGACTTCAGGCGCTCGGGGGTGTATTCGGACAGCAGCGTGGTGGCATTGGGCATGCCGGCACCCAGGCCCAGGCCGGTCAGAAAGCGCAGCACCAGCAACTGGTCGACGTTGGTGGCATAGGCCGAGGCCAGACTGAAACCACCAAACACCAGCACCGCCCCCACCAGCACGCCTTTACGGCCGAAGCGGTCAGCCAACGGCCCGGAGCCCAGGGCACCGAACACCATGCCGATCAACGCGGCGCTCATCACCGGGCCGAGGCTGGCCCGGTCGATGCCCCACTCCTGCGACAGCGCCGGGGCGATGAAGCCCATGGCGGCAGTGTCCAGGCCATCAAGGAAGACGATCAGGAAGCACAGCAACACGACCCGCCACTGATAGCGGGACAGCGGCTGCTGATTGATGAACGACTGGACGTCGAGGCTTTTGCCGACGCTGTTTTGCGCTTGGTTCATTGTTGTTATCCAGAATGTAGGGCACAGCCAGACCACTGCACGCGGGCAACCGGCACAGAAGACGATGATTGGGGAACAGGGCCTGCGTCAGCCTGGATACAACGGTACTGCGTGCGGGTGCGGCCGCAGCAGCGAAGTGACAGTATTCATGGGTAAGTGCCTCTTATGTTTTTCTTGTTCGGTCGGCAGGGCCGACCTTTGCGAGAGACATTAATCAGCGGGCGCAAGTGAAGCAATTCGCCCGGAACGACACTGTGCGTTTATCGCACAAGAAACGGTTTTGCCTGTTCTAATTCGGGGCCGCTTTACGACCCCTGCAATCTCAGCCGAACAACTGATGGCAAAGGTCCCGGCTGGCCGCCAGCAAGATCGGCAGGAAACGCTGCTCCAGCTCGCTGCGCGTCACCCGCCCCACATGGGTGCTCACGTTCAGCGCCGCCAGCACCTGCCCCGAAGCGTCATAGATCGGCACGGCAATCGAACGCAGCCCCTGCTCCAGCTCCTGGTCCACCACGCACCAGCCCTGGGCGCGCACCTGCTGGATACAGGCGAACAGTGACTCAGGATCATGCAGGGTACGGCTGGTGCGCGCCTTCAGGTCGGCACGTTCCAGGTATTCACGCAGGCTGGTGTCGTCCATGGCCGCCAGCAGAATGCGCCCCATCGATGTGCAATAGGCCGGCAGGCGCCCGCCCACCGACAGGTCGACCGATATCAGCCGCTCTACCGTGGCCGAACGGGCTATATAAAGAATGTCGTCGCCTTCAAGGGTCGCCATGTTGGCGGCTTCGTGCAGTTGGTCACTGATACGGTCCAGATAAGGCTGGGCAGAAATCGCCAGTGGCGTCGACGACAGGTAGGCGTGCCCCAGCGTCAGCACTTTGGGCAACAGCGAATAGGTACGCCCGTCGGAAGTGGCGTACCCCAGCTTGATCAGCGTGTGCAGGCAGCGGCGCACCGCTGCCCGGGGGATTTCGGTGCGGTGGCTGATCTGGGCGATGGTCAGGTGGCGCTTGCGCTCCTGAAAGGCCTGAATCACGGCCAGGCCACGGGCCAGGGAGGTCATGAAGTCGGGATCGCCGGTAAACGCCTGGATGCGTTTGGCCGGGGAAGCCACGATCGGCGGCGCCATGGCGGCCGAAGCGGGTCGCGCCGGCTCTGGATTGACCGAATCGTTGGCCAGGGTTTCGTCGTTCATCGCACACCTCAAAAAAAACGCCCGTTCGTGCGATTATCGAACAAACGGCCGATAATCGCAATTGACCGCTGACACTTTTGCTTATACCTTTCCCCTGCCACTTGTGGCTTCTTTGGAGAGACTGGTCAGGTACCCACCGTAGAAGTCCCAGGCAACGGCCTCGCCTTTTGGCGAGGCCGTTTTTCATTCAGGCGCAGGCGCCGGTATTGCCGCGAACTTTTATCCGCCATGCCTTTCAAACTTGTACGAAAGGTCCAAACTGTTCGCCGGCACCTGCTACTACTTACGTCAGATGATGTCAGCGTTCAGTAAATAACGATGTTCGGCGATTTATCGGTTGCTATAATCGACTGCGCAGGCCCCGACGCTAGCTTGGTAATGGAACCTTCCGCTGACTCTAGCCGTTGCGGCCAGCAAGGCATGTGCATGCTGCACAACGCATAACAACAGTCATTACACTTATTCAGGTACTGCATGTGACGAAAGATGAACTGCGCGCTGAACTCGAGCGCCAGGCTGAACGTTACAAGGATGTTTACGGTGGTGAAGTCACCACTTACGCCGCACAACCGGATCCGGAACGCAAACCTTGGCGCAAACGTGCCAGCGTGCGCGACCAGGCGTTCAACCAGGAACTGGAACGCATTGAAAAGGAACTGCGCAGCGACAATCCCTGACCCGGGACCACGCCAGCGCGTCGCCGCCCGGCCAGCCCGGGCGCGGTCGATCTTTACCGCCTGACCGAAGATGAAATGGAATTACACAAATTTCATACAATCGTTTGAATGGTGACGAAACGGCCATTTCTTTGCTTTTTTGCCTGATTTAGCCAGGCTTTGCGCTTTTTAGCCGATATTTACCTGCCTGAATGCCCCAACGTGCACCCCGCGCTCAGGCCATGAAGATTGCCATCGGTCTGTAGCAGGTGCATCGATTGCCAAGGTTTTCTGGCATAATCCCGCCCCCCTATGACCGCCAGACAACCTTCATGATCGATTTATTCAGCGGACTGGATGCCTGGGTGTTGGTGAGCCTGCTGCTCGCCTTGACCTTCGTACTCGCCTTCGAGTTCATCAATGGCTTTCATGACACCGCCAACGCGGTAGCTACCGTCATCTATACCAAAGCCATGCCGCCGCACCTCGCCGTGTTCTTCTCCGGCGTGTTCAACTTCCTTGGCGTTCTGCTCGGCGGTGTCGGGGTGGCCTATGCCATCGTGCACCTGCTGCCGGTAGAGCTGCTGATCAATGTGAACACCGGACACGGCCTGGCCATGGTCTTCTCGCTGCTGGCTGCGGCCATCACCTGGAACCTGGGCACCTGGTACTTCGGCATCCCCGCCTCCAGCTCGCACACGCTGATCGGCTCCATTCTCGGGGTTGGCCTGGCCAATGCGCTGATCAACGACATCCCGCTGGGCGATGGCGTCAACTGGCAGAAGGCGATCGACATCGCCATGTCGCTGGTGGTTTCGCCAATGGCCGGCTTTGCCGTTGCAGCGCTGGTGCTGATCGGCCTGAAGTGGTGGCGCCCGCTGTCGAAGATGCACAAGACCCCCGACCAGCGCCGCAAGCTTGACGACAAGAAGCACCCGCCATTCTGGAACCGCATGGTGCTGGTGGTTTCGGCCATGGGCGTGAGCTTCGTGCACGGCTCCAACGACGGCCAGAAAGGCATCGGCCTGATCATGCTGGTGCTGATCGGTATTGTCCCGGCCAAGTTCGTCCTCGACCTGAACAGCACCACCTATCAGATCGAGCGTACCCGCGACGCCACCCTGCACATGAGCCAGTTCTACCAGCGCAACGCCGCCACCCTGGGCGACTTCCTGGCACTGGGCAAGGCCAAGTCCAGCGACCTGCCTGAGCAGTTCAGCTGCAACCCGCAGCAGACCGAACCTACCATCGCCGCTCTGCAGTCTTCGCTTCAAGGCGTGACCGACTATCACAGCCTGGATGCCGACAAGCGCGTTGAAGTGCGCCGCTACCTGCTGTGCCTGGATGACACCGCGAAGAAGGTTGGCA
The DNA here is from genome assembly GCA_029202525.1 of Candidatus Pseudomonas phytovorans. Lineage (NCBI taxonomy): Bacteria > Pseudomonadati > Pseudomonadota > Gammaproteobacteria > Pseudomonadales > Pseudomonadaceae > Pseudomonas > Candidatus Pseudomonas phytovorans. Next base: position 1,668,561 of record CP119325.1, on the reverse strand, counting down.
AGCTGCCAGGCCTCGATGCCCGTGAAAAGGCCGACCTGGAAAAACTGCGCAAAGACCTTACCGCCACCACCGAGTACGCGCCGTTCTGGGTGATCGTGGCCGTCGCGCTGGCCTTGGGCCTGGGCACCATGGTTGGCTGGAAGCGTGTGGTACTGACCGTTGGCGAGAAGATCGGCAAGCAAGGCATGACCTACGCACAGGGCATGTCGGCACAGATCACCGCAGCCTGCGCCATCGGCATGGCCAACGTGTTCGCACTGCCTGTATCGACGACCCACGTACTGTCGTCCGGCGTGGCCGGCACCATGGTCGCCAACAAAAGCGGCCTGCAGGGCGGCACCGTGAAGACCATCCTGCTGGCCTGGGTACTGACCCTGCCGTGCTCGATGGGCTTGGCGGCCGGCCTGTTCTGGCTGGCGTCCAAAGCCATTGGCTGAGTGACACCACCCTAGAAAAGGCGCCTTCGGGCGCCTTTTTCATATCTCCAGCCGGACTCATTTTCTTGTGGGAGCGGGCGAGCCCGCGAACACCGGCAAAGCTGGTGCCATCCACGGCGTCGCCTGCTTCGCGGGCATGCCCGCTCCCACAGGTACAGCGCAAGCCTGTACTACTTTTTCTTGCCCCCCAACAACGACCCCATCAACCCGCGCACCAGCTGCCGCCCCAACTGGTTGGCCGCCTGGCGCACCGCCGACTTGATCGCCTGCCCCGCTGCACTCTGCAAGAAGTCACCGGCCTTGTCGGCAAAGCTTTCTTCGCCAGCTTTCGGCTGCGGAGCCGGCTCCACCGCCTCGCCCTTGCGCTGGGTCAGCATTTCATAGGCCGATTCACGGTCCACCGGCTTGTCATAGCGCCCTACCAGCGGCGAAGCGGCAATCAGCGCACTGCGCTCGGCCGCACTCAAAGGCCCGATGCGCGACTGCGGCGGTGCAATCAGCACCCGCTGCACCATGGCAGGCGTGCCCTTCTCTTCCAGCGTACCCACCAATGCTTCGCCAATCCCCAACTCGGTCAGCACCGCCAGGGTGTCGAACGCCGGGTTGGGGCGAAAACCATCGGCCACCGCCCGCAGTGACTTCTGCTCCTTGGCGGTAAACGCCCGCAAGCCATGCTGAATGCGCAACCCCAACTGGGCCAGCACTGCATCGGGCAGGTCTCCCGGCGACTGGGTAACGAAGTACACGCCGACACCCTTGGAGCGGATCAGCCGCACCACCTGCTCAAGGCGGTCCTGCAGCGCTTTGGGCGTACCGTTGAACAGCAAGTGCGCTTCATCGAAGAACAGCGCCAGTACCGGCTTGTCGGCATCGCCCCGTTCGGGCAGCTGCTCGAACAGCTCGGCCAACAGCCACAGCAGGAAGGTCGCGTACACCTTGGGCGCCTCATGCACCAACCGACTGGCGTCCAGCAGGTGGATGCGGCCACGGCCATCCAGGTCTGGCCGCAGCAAGTCTTCGAGCTGCAGCGCTGGCTCGCCGAACAGTGCCTCGGCGCCCTGCTGCTCCAGGGTCGCCAGCCGTCGTAACAACGCCTGGGTAGAGGCCGTGGTCATCAATGCGCTGTCTTCACCCAGCAGTTGCGGGTTGTCCTTCAAGTGCGCGAGCAGGGCCTTGAGGTCCTTGAGGTCGAGCAGCAACAGGCCCTCACGGTCGGCCACCTTGAAGGCCGCATACAGCGCCGCCAGCTGACTGTCGGTCAGCTCCAGCAGGTTGCCCAGCAGCAACGGCCCCATTTCGCTGAGGGTGGTGCGCAGCGGGTGGCCGGACTGCCCGGCGATGTCCCACAGGCTTACCGGGTAAGCCCGGGGCGTGTGCCCCAGCCAGGGCATGCCGGCGATGCGCTCGGCCACCTTGCCCTGCGGCGTGCCGGCAGCACCCAGGCCACACAAGTCACCTTTGACATCGGCCGCGAACACAGCCACCCCTGCGTCGCTGAACGCCTCCGCCAGGTGCTGCAAAGTCACCGTCTTGCCGGTACCGGTCGCGCCTGCCACCAGGCCGTGGCGGTTGGCCAGCCGCATCGCTTGCCCGACTGGCTGGCCATCCGGGCCAGCGCCTACAACTATGGTCGAAGTTTCCGACATCTCTGTAATCCTCTGCTCAAGCTTTACCTTAATTCGGCCGATACCTTTGGGTGATATTCGCCTTAATTAGAGAGGAACAACCGAAAAGGGACTTTTCGGGATGTTGCACAGCTTTGCGGCTCCACCCGTGCGAACGCCTGATATAACACCTTAGCGGAACCGATTACGCCATGAACAAAAGCCTTCGTTTCAGCCACAAGATTCTTTTGGCAGCATCATTGATCGTGATACTCGCCTTCAGCCTGTTCACGCTCTACAACGATTACCTCCAGCGTAATGCGATCCGCGAGGACCTGGAAAACTATCTGGCTGAAATGGGCGCCTCCACTTCTACCAACATCCGCAACCTGTTCGACGGCCGTATCAAGCTGGTGGAAAACCTGGCACAGAACATTGCCCAGGAGCCAACCAACGCCGAAACCCTGATGGGCCAGAATGCGCTGATTTCCAGCTTCCTCACCGTTTACCTGGGCAAGGTGGACGGCGGGTTCAGCGTGCGCCCGGACGCCAAAATGCCGGATGGCTACGATCCGCGCACCCGCCCCTGGTACAAGGACGGCATGAACGCCACTGGCGCGACACTGACCGAACCGTACATCGACATGACCACCAACAAGATGGTCATCGGCATCCTCAGCAAGGTTTCCAACGGTGTTGGCGTGGTCGGTGGCGACCTGGCCCTGGACGGCCTGGTGCAGATCATCAACTCGCTGAACTTCGGCGGCATGGGCTACGCCTTCCTGGTCAACGACCAGGGCAAGATCCTGGTGCACCCAGACAAAGATCTGGTAATGAAGTCGCTGTCGGACCTGTTCCCGCAGCACACGCCGAAGCTAACCGGTGAGCTGACCGAAGTGCAGAGCGAAGGCCAGGCTCGCCTGCTGACCTTCACCCCCATCACCGGCCTGCCTTCGGCCAACTGGTACATCGGCCTGTCGGTAGACAAGGACAAGGCCTTCTCGATGCTCAGCACCTTCCGCACCTCGGCGGTGATCGCCACGGTGGTGGCGGTAGTGATCATCATCGGCCTGCTCGGTCTGCTGATCAGCGTACTGATGCAGCCGCTGCACACCATGACCCGCGCCATGGAAGACATCGCCGAGGGGGAAGGCGACCTGACCAAACGCCTGCGCATTCACAACCACGACGAGTTCGGCATCCTGGGCACCGCCTTCAACCGTTTCGTCGAGCGCATCCACAGTTCGATCAGCGAAGTGTCTTCGGCCACCGCGCAGGTCAACGAAGTGGCCCTGCGTGTCATCAGCGCCTCGAACTCGTCGATGACCAACTCTGATGAACAGTCCAACCGTACCAACAGCGTAGCCGCCGCCATCAACGAGCTTGGCGCCGCTGCCCAGGAAATCGCCGGCAACGCCGCACAGGCATCGCAGCATGCCAGCTCGGCTCGCCTGCTGGCCGAAGAGGGGCAACAGGTGGTCGAGCGCAACATTGCGGCCATGAACCGCCTGTCTGACCTGATCGTCACCTCCAGCGGGCACATCGAGACGCTGAACAACAAGACCGTCAACATTGGCCAGATCCTCGAAGTGATCACCAGCATTTCCCAGCAGACCAACCTGCTGGCGCTGAACGCCGCGATTGAAGCGGCCCGGGCCGGTGAAGCTGGCCGTGGCTTTGCCGTGGTGGCCGATGAAGTGCGCAACCTGGCACACCGCACCCAGGAATCGGCGCAGCAAGTGCAGACCATGATCGAAGAATTGCAGGTTGGCGCCCGCGCGTCGGTCGAGACCATGGACCAGAGCCAGCGCCACAGCCAGGACAGCGTGCAGATCGCCAACCAGGCCGGTGAGCGGCTGGACAGCGTTACCGTGCGCATCGGCGAGATCGACGGTATGAACCAGTCTGTGGCCACCGCCACCGAAGAGCAGACCGCCGTGGTCGAAGCGATCAACATGGACATCAACGAGATCAACATGCTCAACCAGGAAGGCGTGGAGAACCTGCAAGCCACCCTGCGCGCCTGCTCGGACCTTGAGCAGCAGGCCGGCCGCCTGAAGCAGCTGGTGGGCAGTTTCCGCATTTAACCTTAGACCGCGCCGCCTGCTTCGCGGGCACGCTCGCTCCCACAGGAATAACGCCAGCCTCAGCCGCTGTGCGGCCCTTGTGGGAGCGGGCGCGCCCGCGAAGAAGCAAACACCGCTCTCCAGCCCTACCCCCGCCCAACCCCGATCGAACAAACTATCCTTCAAAAAGGTCCACCTTTAGGCGCGTCATCACCGGCAGTTACAGCCGGCTGACAGACCCGAAGATGATCCCGGAGGGATGCTGATCGTGCACATCGCCGACATCACCATGTTCTACGCCCCGGCCAGCGGCGGCGTACGTACCTATCTTGATGCCAAACACCACCGCCTCGACGCCATTCACGGCGTACGCCACAGCCTGCTGATCCCCGGCGCCAGCGCAAAGCACGCCGATGGTATCTACCAGGTACCCGCCCCACCGCTGCCATTCGGCAAGGGTTACCGCTTCCCGCTACGCTTGGCCCCCTGGTGCAGTGAACTGCGACGGCTCAAGCCCGACCTGATCGAAGTCGGCGATCCCTACCTGACCGCCTGGGCAGCGCTGGAGGCACGGCGTCAACTGGATGTGCCGGTGATCGGCTTCTACCATTCCGACCTGCCGTTGTTGGTCAGCAACCGCATGGGCAACTGGTTCACGCCCAATGTCGAGGCCTACGTCAGCAAGCTGTACGGCAATTTCGACCGGGTGCTGGCGCCCAGCCAGGTTATGGCCGACAAATTGCGCCGCCTGGGTATACGCGATGTGCATGTACAGCGCCTGGGCGTGGACCTGGCCACCTTCAACCCCGAGCAACGCGACCCGCACCTGCGCGCGCAGCTGGGCATTGCCGACACCAGCCGCCTGCTCATCTATGCCGGCCGCGGCTCGCGGGAAAAGAACCTGCCCGTGCTGCTCGACTGCATGCAGCAGCTGCGTTCCCCTTACCACCTGCTGCTGGTGGGCTCGAACATGCCGGCCAACGTGCCGCGCAACGTCAGCGTGATCGACCGCTTCTGCCCCATACCGGAAGTTGCCAGGCTGCTGGCCAGTGCCGACTTGCTGGTGCACGCCGGAGACCAGGAAACCTTCGGCCTGGTCATACTCGAAGCAATGGCCAGCGCCACCCCCGTGGTGGCCGTGCGCGCCGGTGCCTTCGGCGAAATCGTCAACGAACAGTGCGGGCGCCTGTGCCGCCCCAACGATGGCCAGGCCATGGCGGTGGCTGTACACGAGGCATTCGAGGCCGGCGTACGCAAACTCGGGGCCCAGGCCCGCCGCCACGTAGAGCAGCACTATTCATGGGACAACGTGGTCTGCGGCCTGCTGCAGCACTATCAGGCCGTGCTCGGCCAAACGCCACAGGCCCGTGCCCATGGCTGAGGCACGGCCGACAACCCGCAGCCTGATGCTGGTGCTGCACGATGTCGCGCCCGAAACCTGGCCAGATTACCAACCCTTCGTCGAGGCCATCGACACGCTTGGCGGCATCCCCATGACCTGGCTTGTGGTGCCGGACTTTCACCGGCGCAACCTGCTGCTGCGCTCACCCACCTTCTGCCGCTTGCTTGACCGGCGCCTGGCCCAAGGGGACGAACTTGCCCTGCACGGCTACTACCATGCCGACAACGGCCCGCCGCCACGCACGCCCAGCGAGTACTTCATGCGCCGCATCTACACCCACGAAGGTGAGTTCTACGGCCTCGACCAGCAGCAGGCACTGCAACGGCTGGAGCGTGGCCTGGCGCTGTTCGATCAGCAGGGATGGCCCGTAGCAGGCTTTGTCGCGCCGGCCTGGCTGATGAGCGAAGGCACCCGCCAGGCCCTGCGCCGCCTACCCCTGCGGTACACCAGCACGCCGCAGCACTTGTACCGCTTGCCGGAGTTCACCGCGATCCAAGCCCCGGGGCTGGTATGGAGTGCCCGCAGCGCCTGGCGCCGAGGGCTTTCCAGGGTGCTGTGCGACTGGCAATGCCGCCGCTGGCGCGACGCCGAGACCCTGCGCCTGGGCCTGCACCCTGTAGACATGCGCCACCGCACCTCGCGGGACTACTGGCTGAACACCTTGCGCAGCTTGCTGGCTGAAGGCCGCGAGCCACTGACCAAGTCGGCCTGGCTGGAGCGCAAGGTCAACGCATGAACCGCCTGGCTGGGCCAGGCACTACTCGGCGGCGGGTATTCGTGGGCCTGCTGGCGCGTCCGTTGCTGGAGCGCTGGCGGCGTCAGACGGGTTGAGCTGTTGCCAAAGTTCGGCAGCGCCGGGGAAGTCGGTGCCGTCAGAGTCATCCAGGGCTTCGGGGTCGTAGCGGGCCAGGCAGCCTTCGCCCAGGGTGGGTGGCGGTGAGGCGGTGGGAGTATTGCGTTGCTTGGCCATCGGTTTGTCCATCAAGGTTGCCTGGGCTGCAAAGCAGCCCCTGCATCATCAATCGAAAACTACAGTCTTGTTGCCATGCACCAGCACCCGGTCTTCCAGGTGATAACGCAGGCCACGGGCCAGCACCATCTTCTCGACATCGCGGCCAAAGCGGACCATGTCCTCGATGCTGTCGGCATGGTTTACGCGCACTACGTCCTGCTCGATGATCGGGCCAGCGTCCAGCTCTTCGGTGACGTAGTGGCAGGTCGCACCAATCAGCTTCACCCCACGCAGGGAGGCCTGGTGATACGGTTTGGCGCCAACAAACGACGGCAGGAAGCTGTGGTGGATGTTGATCACCTTTTCAGCAAAGTCCCGGCACAGTTGTGGCGGCAGGATTTGCATGTAACGGGCCAGCACCACCACATCAGCGGCGTGCTCCTGCACCAGGCGCGACACCTCGGCAAAGGCCGGTGCCTTGTCCTTGGGGTCGACCGGTACGTGGAAGAACGGAATGCCGTGCCACTCGACCATGCTGCGCAGGTCGTCGTGGTTGGAAATCACGCAAGGGATCTCGCAATCCAGCTCATCGGTGTGCCAGCGGTGCAGCAGGTCGGCCAGGCAGTGCGACTCGCGGCTGGCCATCAGTACCACGCGCTTTTTCTGCGCCGAGTCGGTCACGCGCCAGGTCATGGAGAACTCTTCGGCGATTGGCGCAAACGCCTCGCGGAAAGCGTCGATACCGAACGGCAGCGATTCGGCGCGGATCTCATGGCGCATGAAGAACCAACCGCTCTGCTCATCGGAGTGGTGGCTGGCTTCGTTGATCCAGCCGTTGTACAAGGCCAGGAAATTACTGACTTTCGCCACGATGCCTACACGGTCGGGGCAGGCGATCACCAGACGATAGGTGCGCATGAATGAGACTCCAGAACTTCGCAAAGGCGCCCATTCTAGCGGCCCGCCAGAAAAAACGCAGTATTGATCGCAGCCGCAGTGGCGCATACCGGTGCCTGCAGGGCGCAGGCATTGTCTGACAGACAGGACAAAATGCCGGGTTAGTAAGTAAATTTTTGTTCACGTAGAGACATGTTGTCACAGCTTAATTAACAGTTAATCGCGGAATATCATGTTTACTTGCGAGTATCGCCTGTCTATTATTGGCCCACACATTTCTGAACACGCATTAAAGGAACACTCCATGTCCCTGATCAACGAGTACCGCGCTACCGAAGAAGCCATCAAGGAACTTCAGGCCCGCCTGGCCAACCTGTCGCAGGATGACAAGCTGAAGCAAGAACTGGAGTTCGAAGGCAAACTGCGCGCACTGATGGGCGAGTACTCCAAGTCGCTGCGCGACGTGATTGCCCTGCTCGACCCAGAGTCGAAACTGAGCAAGGCACCACGCGGTGCGGTCAAGCCGACTGCCACCAAACGTGCGCGCAAGGTCAAGCAGTACAAAAACCCGCACAACGGTGAAGTGATCGAAACCAAAGGCGGCAACCACAAAACCCTGAAAGAGTGGAAAGCTACTTGGGGTGGCGATGTGGTTGAAAGCTGGGCAACCCTGCTGGACTGATTGTCCGCATTCGCCTCTTGCTTATCGCAACAAAAACGCCGGCCTATTGCCGGCGTTTTTGTTTGCCTCGCTGTCAGCCAATTGCAAATTGTGCCTGCAATTGCCGGGCATGGATTTGCCAAGCCTCCAGCACACGCCGTCCAGCCTCGTCAGCGCCTTCCCAGGCCTGTTGACGCGCCTGTTCGAAGTCGCCCAGCGTATTGGGCGCTCCCCACTGCGGGTCAACCAGGCGCTGCTGACAGAAGCCATACCAGCGCTGGCGCTCTTCCTGGGTCAACGTCTCGGGGAAGTTGCGCGCCCGATAGCGGAACAGCAGTTCCGGTAAGCGAGGGTCATCAAACATCCATTGCCCACGGCCCAACTGCGCGGGTTCCAGTGTACGCACTTGCTCACATAAGCGGCGGTCCCGGTCCCCCACAAAACCGTCATACAGTTGTTGTTCCGGGTCTTCACTCGGGGCAAAGTCTTCCTTGCCGTAGATGTGCTCCAGCTTGTCTTGCCATTGCGCCTGTTGATTCGCCAACTGTTCGCCGCGCAATTGTAACAACGTCAAGTCCAGCCCCAGGCGTTGTTGATCGGCCGGGCGCAATACCGAGAGTGGCGCCAGTACCGGGCAACGATTGATTTGCACCAGTTTGAGCGGCACTGGTAATTCACCTTCTGCCAACGCTTCGTGGCGGGTGTACAAACGCTGGCGCAGAACTTCAGCACTTTCCCTCAGTAACGGTAGGGTTTCCTGATGCAGGTCGCACACAATCAGTGCATTGCGATTACGTGGGTGCCATGCCAATGGCAATACGACCCCCAGGTAATTACGCGCGGCCGAAAAGCGCCCGGATATATGCACCATTGGCTGCAACATACGGATCTGCTCCATCACTTTATGCTTGCTGCGCAACTGGAACAGCCAGTCATACAACTTGGGCTGTTTCTGCCGAATCAGACGAGCCAGGGCAATGGTTGCCCGCACGTCGGAAAGCGCTTCGTGAGCATGCCCATGGTCAATGCCATTGGCCTTGCTCAACAGTTCAAGGCGCAGGCTGGTGCGCCCGTCCTGTTGCGGCCATTGAATACCATCAGGGCGCAAGGCGTAGGCAGTTCGCACGATGTCGATCAGGTCCCAGCGGCTGTTGCCACCTTGCCACTCCCGGGCATACGGGTCGAAAAAGTTACGGTACAAGCTGTACCGGGTCACTTCATCGTCGAAGCGCAGGGTGTTGTAGCCCGCGCCACAAGTACCCGGCTGCGCCAGTTGCGCATGCACCCGGGTCATGAAATCGGCCTCGCACAAGCCTCTCTCGGCCAGCAATTGCGGGGTGATGCCAGTCACCAGGCAAGCCGCCGGGTGCGGCAGGATGTCGTCGGAGGGCCGGCAATAAAGGCTGATCGGCTCGTCGATTTCGTTAAGGTCGAAATCGGTACGCACACCGGCCACCTGCAGCGGCCGGTCGCAGCGCGGGTTGATGCCGGTGGTTTCGTAGTCGTGCCAGAAAATGCTTGAGGTCACGGGGTCGTCCTGTATCAAGGTCGACCCGATTCTAGCGCAGCCTCAGACAGAAGCGTTGGCAGGAAGGAAGCTGAAATAATCGCGCAATGAGCGCACGAACTCGTCGAATTCGCGCGGCGCCTGCAACAGCATGAAGCCCGAATCGTAGTGCCCAGGCGTCTGGTCCTCGCGGCACCACAGACAACTGGCGGTCAGGTTGACGAACTGATACCCGCCGCCGACCAGCGGCAAGCGCAATTGCAGTTCGTAATCGGGACCCACCAGTACAGGCAGCTGGCTGATGACCATCAGGCCATCTTCGGAGGCATTGCCCAGCTGGCCGATCTCCTGGTCGGTAAAACGGTTGAATACCTTGAGGACACAAGGCAGCTGGTGACGTTCGATGTGGCGCTTGTTGAACATGATCGCGAGTGTATTCCGTACCTGATGCCAGGAATACAAGGTACTGGCGGTTGTTGTAACAGCTGAGTTACAGATTAGCGCAGGGCGCGCAGCAAATCTCGTGAAATAAACCACACCTTGGTGTTATCGCCAAGGTGCAATCGTCACCGGGCTGGCCACAGCCGCTTCGCCGCTACGGGCGTGGCCGAGTTTTTCAAGCGTCTGCAGGCGTGCCCGGGCACGGTAGGCGTATTCGTTGCCCGGGTATTTCTGGATCAGGTACTGGTAGGTCTGTGCGGCATCCACGTACAGCGCCTGGCGCTCCAGGCACTGGCCACGCAGCAGCGACACCTCAGGGTGGATGAACGGCCGCGAACGGCTGGTACGGTCGACCTGCGACAGCTCCAGCATGACCCGTGCACAGTCGCCACGGTCGTAGGCGCGATAGGCATTGTTCAGGTGGTGGTCCATGGACCAGCGGGTGCAGCCGACGGCGCTGGCCGCCAGGGCTAAAACGATCAGGGCTCGCATGGGGATCTCCTTTAATGCCTGTGTATCGGCCAACGCCAACAAATCTTCACACGCTTTTGCAAGCATACTCCGGCCGTTCAAATGCCACCCTGCCTTGGTCGCAGGTAGTGCAACGGAACAATGACTACAGCGAGATTCAGGAGTAGCCTTTCGCTGCGCTTCACTATAGGAGTCTGTGCATGACCATCCGCCGTACCAAAATCGTCGCCACCCTTGGCCCCGCCAGCAACTCGCCGGAAGTGATCGAGCAACTGATCCTTGCCGGCCTGGACGTGGCACGCCTGAACTTCTCCCACGGCACCCCGGACGAGCACAAGGCCCGCGCTCGCCTGATCCGTGACATCGCCGCCAAGAACGGCCGCCATGTCGCGCTGCTGGGCGACCTGCAGGGTCCGAAGATCCGCATCGCCAAGTTCAGCAACAAGCGCATCGAACTGAAAGTCGGTGACAAGTTCACCTTCTCCACCGTCCACCCGCTGACCGAAGGCAACCAGGACATCGTCGGGATCGACTATCCCGACCTGGTCAAGGACTGCGGCGTAAACGACGAACTGCTGCTCGACGATGGCCGCGTGGTCATGCGTGTCGAGACCGCCACCGCTGATGCCCTGCACTGCGTGGTGATCGTCGGTGGCCCGCTGTCGGACCACAAAGGCATCAACCGCAAAGGTGGCGGCCTGACTGCCCCGGCCCTGACCGAAAAAGACAAGGCCGACATCAAGCTGGCTGCGGAAATGGACCTGGACTACCTGGCCGTCTCCTTCCCGCGTGACGCCAAGGACATGGAATACGCGCGCAAGCTGCGTGACGAGTCCGGCGGCAGCGCCTGGCTGGTGGCCAAGATCGAACGCGCCGAAGCCGTGGCCGACGACGAAACCCTCGACGGCTTGATCGCCGCGTCGGATGCCGTCATGGTTGCCCGTGGCGACCTGGGTGTAGAAATCGGCGACGCCGAACTGATCGGCATCCAGAAAAAGATCATCCAGCACGCCCGCCGCAACAACAAGGCAGTGATCGTTGCGACCCAGATGATGGAGTCGATGATCCAGAACCCGATGCCGACACGCGCCGAAGTGTCCGACGTGGCCAACGCCGTACTCGACAACACCGATGCGGTGATGCTGTCGGCCGAAAGCGCCGCCGGTGCCTACCCGATCGAAGCCGTCCAGGCCATGGCGCGGATCTGTCAGGGGGCCGAGAAGCACCCTACCAACCTGAAGTCCAGCCACCGTCTGCACACCACCTTCGAGCGTTGCGATGAAAGTATCGCTCTGGCAGCCATGTACACGGCCAACCACTTCCCCGGCGTCAAGGCGATCATCGCCCTCACCGAAAGTGGCTACACCCCGCTGATCATGTCGCGCCTGCGTTCGCACGTGCCGATCTACGCCCTGACGCCACACCGCGCCACCCAGGCCCGTGCCTCGATGTTCCGCGGCGTCTACCCGATCGCCTTCGACCCGGCCTCGCTGCCGGCCGACAAGGTAAGCCAGGCAGCGGTCGACGAGCTGCTCAAGCGCGGCCTGGTAGAACAGGGTGACTGGGTGATCCTGACCAAAGGTGACAGCTACCACACCATCGGTGGCACCAACGGCATGAAAATCCTGCACGTTGGTGATCCGCTGGTCGGCTGATCTGCTGCTACAAAAAAAGGGGCCGCTTTGCGGCCCCCTTTCATTCAGGCATGTTCGACAAACACATCGGCAAACACCTGGTTCCTTGGTACCCCTGCAATAAACAGCCGCCGCGCAAACTGCTCCACACTCGCCGGCGAGCCACAGACCAGTGCAACCGTTTGCCGTGATGACGGCCGCAATGTCGCGAGCGCTTCGTCCAACTGCTCCGTCAGCACCAGTTCGACACTCACGCCCTCCATCGCCTGCAACGGCTCAGCCAGGTAATGCTGAACGTGGCCATGCGCCACATGCACCATCCTGATCTCCCCGTGATGCCCCTGCCGCATCGCCTCGCGTAAAATGCCCCACAAGGGCCCAAGCCCGGTACCCGCGGCCAGCAACCAGAGCGGTCGCCCCTGCCAGTCCGGGTCATAATGCAACGCTCCGCCCCTGAGCTCCCCCAAGCGTATCGAGTCGCCAACCTTGAGCTCTCGCGCCTTGTCGCAAAAAGCACCTGGCCGTTGGCAGTCGATATGAAACTCCAGAAAATCGTCTTCACCCGGCAGGCTTGCCAGAGAGTAGGGCCGCGCTACCGCCCCGCTCCACAGCACCACATGCTGGCCCGCCTGGTACCGAAGTGCTCGCTCCGGGCGCAGGCGCAGGCGTAACACGTCACCCAACCAGTCCAGTGCACAAACTTGTGCGGGAATACCATCCTGCTGCGGGTCGAACACCGCCACACGCAAGTCACCCACTACCCGACACTGGCAAGCCAGTCGCCAGCCCTGGGCGTGTTTTTCCAGCGCCAGTGCCTCGGGCAAGGCATCCGCTGGCAGCCCGTCCAGGCAATGCACCAGGCAGGCGTGGCAGCTGCCGGCGCGGCAGCTGTAGGGCACGTTTAGGCCGGCCTCGTTCAAGGCATCGAGCAGGTTGCTGCCGGTCGGCACCGCCCAGCGGCGCTCGCCCACGCATAGTTCGGGCATGTTCGGTGTTTCTCCAGGTATTCGAGGCTCACTGTAAGCCAAGCGCAGCACGTCAGCAAAAAGGATGCCTGCCCACAGCCGACCATCGTCCAGACCGGCCGAAGGTGTGCCGGGCACGGATGCGCGCTATACTGCCGCGCCTTTTTCCGCCGGCCTGACCTGCCGGCGCCTTGCAAGGCGTTTCGACATGCTGGTCGGCACCGTCGAGCGTCTTTATGAATGTTCCCGTCTTTAAGAGGAGCGCGCTGCATGACCGTGATCAAGCAAGACGACCTGATTCAGAGCGTCGCCGACGCCCTGCAATTCATCTCGTACTACCACCCCGTCGATTTCATCCAGGCCATGCACGAGGCCTATCTGCGTGAAGAGTCGCCTGCTGCGCGCGATTCCATCGCCCAGATCCTGATCAACTCGCGCATGTGCGCCACCGGCCACCGCCCGATCTGCCAGGACACCGGTATCGTCACCGTGTTCGTGCGCGTGGGCATGGACGTGCGCTGGGACGGCGCCACCCTGAGCGTCGACGACATGATCAACGAAGGTGTGCGTCGCGCCTACAACCTGCCTGAAAACGTGCTGCGCGCTTCGATCCTGGCCGACCCGGCCGGTGCCCGCAAGAACACCAAGGACAACACCCCGGCAGTGATCCACTACTCCATCGTGCCCGGCGACAAGGTCGAGGTCGATGTCGCAGCCAAAGGCGGCGGCTCGGAGAACAAGTCGAAGATGGCCATGCTCAACCCGTCCGACTCGATCGTCGACTGGGTGCTGAAGACCGTCCCGACCATGGGCGCTGGCTGGTGCCCGCCTGGCATGCTCGGCATCGGCATCGGCGGTACCGCCGAGAAGGCCGCCGTCATGGCCAAGGAAGTGTTGATGGAGTCCATCGACATCCACGAGCTGAAAGCCCGTGGCCCGCAGAACCGCCTCGAAGAAATCCGCCTGGAGCTGTTCGAGAAGGTCAACCAGCTGGGCATTGGCGCCCAGGGCCTGGGTGGTCTGACCACCGTGCTCGATGTCAAGATCATGGACTACCCGACCCACGCCGCGTCGCTGCCGGTGTGCATGATCCCCAACTGCGCCGCCACCCGTCACGCCCACTTCGTGCTCGATGGCACAGGCCCGGCCGAGCTGGAAGCACCGTCGCTGGACGCCTACCCGGAAATCGTCTGGGAAGCTGGCCCGAGTGCCCGTCGCGTCAACCTCGACGACATCACTCCGGAAGAAGTCGCCAGCTGGAAGCCGGGCGAAACCATCCTGCTCAACGGCAAGATGCTGACCGGCCGCGATGCCGCGCACAAGCGCATGGTCGAAATGCTCAACCGTGGCGAAGAGCTGCCGGTAGACCTGAAAGGCCGCTTCATCTACTACGTAGGCCCGGTCGACCCGGTCGGTGACGAAGTGGTAGGCCCTGCCGGCCCGACCACCGCAACCCGCATGGACAAGTTCACCCGCCAGATCCTTGAGCAGACCGGCCTGCTGGGCATGATCGGCAAGTCCGAGCGTGGCCCGACCGCCATCGAAGCGATCAAGGACAACAAGGCCGTGTACCTGATGGCCGTCGGCGGCGCTGCCTACCTGGTGGCCCAGGCCATCCGCAAGTCGAAGGTCCTGGCCTTCGCCGAGCTGGGCATGGAAGCGATCTACGAGTTCGACGTCAAGGACATGCCGGTGACTGTTGCCGTAGACAGCAACGGTGAGTCGGTTCACATCACCGGCCCTGCCCTGTGGCAGAGCAAGATTGCCGAGAGCCTGGCAGTCGAAGTGAAGTAAACCTGATGTAACAACAGCGGCCCCAACAGGGGCCGTTGTTGTTTTCACAGGGTCAAGTTGGCAGTTCCTTGGTCCAGAACGACATGATCTTTTCCGAGCTTTCCTGCGCGTCCAGGTCACGCCAGGCGTAACGGGTGCGCAGGGATGGGTCATGCAGGAACCCGCGGTTGCGCCAGAAGCCCTGCAGCGGTTTGTAGTCCGCAGGCCGCAGCGGATGCACGCCGGGGCGCTCCACGGCGCAGAAGGCGCAGTAATCGAACTCGGCCAGTTTGTGCGCGTAGGACTCGCGCTCGATGAAAAAGCGCACCCCCAGGCCCTGACCGCGATATTCCGGCAGCACCAGCGACTCACCGAAGTAATACACCCCGGCCGGGTCACGCCCATGGGCCAGAAACGGCTGCTGGAATTCGGCTGCAACATCCACCAGCGGCAGGCCCGTGGAGGCCCCCACCAGCTTGCCATCGTCCAGTGCCAGCACTACCAGGCTGCGCCCGGAGCGGGCATAGGTGGCAAGGTAACTGGCCTCGTACTCAGGGGTGCCATCGTAAAGGAAGGGATACTCGCGGAACACTGTCAGGCGCAGGCGAACGAGGTCATCGATGTATGGCGCGATAGCGGCGCCGTGCAACAGGCGTATTTCCATGCTTGGCGGTCGTTTTGTCGATGTGGATGACGCGCTCGGCTAAGCCGGGCTTGAGGGGAAACCCTATCATCCGAGGCAATGAGCCGCCTTTTCCCTACACGACAGGTATTGTTCCATGACCGCTACCGAGCTGGTAAATGCTTACTACGCCGCCTTCAACGCCGGTGACATGCCGGGCTTACTGGCGCTGCTCAACGAGGATGTGATCCACGACATCAACCAAGGCGAGCGGCAGATGGGCAAGGCCCGGTTTGCTGCGTTCATGGACAAGATGAACCGCTGCTACCGCGAACGCCTGGCCGATATCGTGGTGATGCAGAACGCCGACGGCAGCCGCGTGGCCGCAGAATTCACCGTACATGGGGAGTATCTGGCCGATGACGAAGGGCTGCCGGCAGCGAACGGGCAGACCTATGTGCTGGCGGCGGGGGCTTTCTTCTATATCCACTGCGGCAAGATTGCCCGGGTGACCAACTACTACAACCTCAATGACTGGGTTGAGCAGGTGGCTTAAGCCTGTTCGAGGGGTGTTGCCTGTATTGGCCTATTCGCGGGCATGCCCGCTCCCACAGGGATCCCACTGCTCTTGGGGTGAGTGGTAATCCTGTGGGAGCGGGCGTGCCCGCGAAGGGGCCCTATCAGGCGATACGAGTGCCCAGAGCCTTGAGGAAAGCAGCCAGCCACGCCGGGTGCGCTGGCCAGGCCGGAGCGGTCACCAGGTTGCCGTCCACATGGGCCTGGTCCACCGCAATATCGATGAACGTGCCGCCCGCCAAACGCACCTCCGGCGCACATGCCGGGTACGCGCTACATTCACGCCCTTCCAGCACGCCCGCCGCCGCCAGCAGTTGGGCACCGTGGCACACTGCCGCAATCGGCTTGCCTGCCTGGTCGAACGCCCGCACCAGCTCCAGCACCTTTTCATTCAGGCGCAAATATTCCGGCGCACGGCCACCCGGGATCAGCAGCGCGTCATACCCCTCGGGCCGCACCCGCACGAAGTCATAATTCAGCGCAAAGTTGTGCCCCGGCTTTTCGCTGTAGGTCTGCTCACCCTCAAAATCATGGATGGCAGTGCGCACGGTCTGCCCCGCCAGTTTCTCCGGGCATACCGCATGCACCGTATGGCCCACCATGCTCAAGGCCTGGAACGGCACCATCGCCTCGTAATCCTCGACGTAGTCGCCCACCAGCATCAGTATCTTCTTCGCCGTCATCGCAGCCACTCCTTCGGTTAACCGTGAACAGTCAATGCACGATAGCTGCTGTCAGTCACGGCGGTCGAGCACGTTGACCACCAGTCGGTCGAGCCAGCCCCAGATCCGCTGTTTCACCCTGCGCCACAGCGGCCGGGCATGCCAGTGGTCGAGGTCAACTTCCTCACTCTGGGCAAAGTCACGCTCGAAGCTCGCCACCACCGCCGCGGTCAACGGCGGGTCCAGCGCTTCGATGTTGGCCTCAAGGTTGAAGCGCAGGTTCCAGTGGTCGAAGTTGCACGAGCCCACACTGACCCAGTCGTCTACCACGGCCATCTTCAGGTGCAAGAAGCACGGTTGGTACTCGTAAATCCGCACCCCGGCGCGCAGCAGACGTGGGTAGTAGCGGTGCCCGGCGTAGCGGACCGACGGGTGATCAGTGCGTGGCCCGGTCAGCAACAGGCGCACATCAAGCCCCTTGCTGGCGGCACGGCGCAACGAACGGCGCACGCTCCAGGTCGGCAGAAAGTACGGCGTGGCCAGCCATACCCGTTGCTTGCCACTGTTCAGCGCCCGCACCAGCGAATGCAGGATGTCCTGGTGTTGGCGGGCGTCGGCATAGGCCACCCGGCCCATGCCCTGCCCGTGGGCAGGCACCTTGGGCAAGCGTGGCAGGCCAAAGCCTTCGGCAGGGCGCCAGGCGGTACGGCGGTTGTTCGCATACCACTGGCGATCGAACAGCAGCTGCCAGTCATTAACCACCGGCCCCTGAATCTGCACCATCACCTCATGCCATTCGCTGGTCGCGTCGCCCGGTGTCCAGAACTCGTCGGTAACGCCCGTGCCGCCCACCACCGCCCAGCGTTCGTCCACCAGCAGCAGCTTGCGATGGTCGCGGTACAGATTGCGCAGGCCACGCTTCCAGCGCAGGCGGTTGTACCAGCGCAGGTATACACCGGCCTCCAGCAGGCGCTGGCGCAGGGCGCTGTTGAAGGCCAGCGAGCCATAGTCATCGAACAGGCAACGCACCCGCACACCACGCCGGGCGGCCTGTTCCAGGGCTTCGACCACCGCCTCGGCACAGGCACCGGCCTCCACCAGGTACAGCTCCAGGTCGACCTGAAACTCGGCCCGCACGATGGCCGCCAGCATGCGCGGAAAAAACTCGGGGCCGTCGATCAGCAGTTCGAACTGGTTGCCATCCCGCCAAGGGAAGACCGGCCCCGGCATGTCAGCGGGCGGTGAAAATCAGCACCGCGCTAACCGGCACCGACGGGTTGATGGATTTGAGCCCGGCAAACTTGCGCAAGGTCTGCAGCCCTGGCAGCAGGCCGAAATCCTCGGCACGCAGCACCAGGGGTTCGAGGGTCACCACCTGAAAGCGCCGCTCGTCCAGGCGGGTGGCCAGCAACAGGGCGTTATAGCTGTGCGACTGGCCATGCAGGGTGACGGTGAGCGGCAGGCGCAGTTCGATCTGGGCACCGTTGGCCAAGTCGTTGATCGGCCGCAGGTCCAGTTGCGCCCGCACCTGGGCTTCGGCAAAGCGCTCGACCTCGAACAGGTCGTCACGCATGCGTTCGTCACGCAGTGCAATGCCACTGCTCACCGAGTCCATCTCGATGCTCAGCCCCGCCACGCCTTTGCGGTCGACTGTGCCATGCAGCACCAGAAAACGGTGCACCTCGGCGGTGTCACCGTTCTTGCCGGTGATAAACGACAGGCGCGACGATTCGCCATCGAGGTGCCAGTTGGCGTGGGCGGGCAGGCACAAAGCCAGCAACAAGGCGGGCAGCAGGCGGGGCAGCTTGAACATGACAGATCTCGTGAAACCAGGCCGCCAACCTTACCCGCACGCCTTCATGGCAGCAAGCGGCAGCCCTCGCGCGGGCCCTGCCACGCAGCCTGATTGCGCCGCCCCAGCCCCTCGGCAGTAACCAGCCGCTGCTGGCTGTTTTCCTCCAGCAGGCTCAGCGGCAGCCATTGCTTTACATAGCCCTGGCAGTAGGCCTGCTCGAAGCCCATGACAAAGCGGCACGAGCAGTATTCCTTGGCCGAGTAGGCCGAGAGGATGCCGGGGAAATCCGCCAGGGCCTGACGCTCCTGCCAGGTCCAGAACAGCAGCACCAGCAGCACCAGCAACAAGGCCCGCTTCATGCGCCCTCCCGGGCCAATGCGGCCAGCACCCGCCTGAGCAGTTCGTTGTGCTGGTAACTGCCGTCGCGGTCATCGGCGTAGCGCACGATCACCAGCTTTTGCGCAGGCAGCACGTACAGCGCCTGGCCCCAGTGACCAAGGGCAGCGTAGGTGCTTTCGGGCGCACTCGGCCAAGGCCGCTCGGTGCCGGCCAGCGGCTGGTTGAGCCACCAGTGGCCGCCAGGGTTGGCTTCACCGGGTACAGGCTGGGCACGGTCAAACGCTGTGCGGTTGAAGGCCACCCAGGCCTTGGGCAGCAGTTGCCGGCCTTGCCACTGCCCGTCGCGCTGCATCAACAAGCCGATACGCGCCAAGTCTCGGGCGCTGAGATACAGATAGGAAGAGCCCACGTAGGTGCCCGCCCGGTCACGCTCCCACACCGCGCTTTCGATACCCAACGGGGTGAACAGCGCGTGCCAGGGGTAATCGGCGTACTGCGCGGCATCGAGCATGCCGCGCAGCGCAGCGGCCAGCAAATTGCTGTCGCCACTGGAGTAGAGGAATCGCTGACCGGGACTGGCCGCCATGCCCCGCGCCGCCGTATAGGCCGCCATGTCCTCGCGGCCACGGGTATACAGCATGGCCACCACCGAAGACTTGAGCGGGGCGTATTCGTAGTCTTCCTGCCAGTCCAGGCCGCTGGCCCAGTGCAACAGATCAGCCATGCGTATGCCGGGATGGCCGCGCATGCCCGAATAGAAACGGGAGACAGGGTCTTGCAACTGGAAGCGTCCTTCGCCTTGGGCCACGCCCAGCAGCGTGGCGAGGACGCTCTTGCTGACCGACCAGGTCAGGTGTGCGGTGGCGGCGGTGGTGGGGGCTGCGTAGCGCTCATGAAGGATGCGGCCATCGCGGATGATCAGCAGGGCGTCGGTGCGGATGCCGCTGCGCCCGGAGGGGGAACGTGCGGGGAAGGCGTAGGCGTCGACGGCGTGCCAGTCGAGGGTAGCATTATCGATCGGCCAGTCAGGCTGAGGCCAATCTTCTGCCCAGGCGCAACACGTAACCATCGCCAGTGTAAGCAGGAGTGCCTTCATTCATTCGTGCTCGCCTTTTTTGGGGCTGCTGTGCAGCCCATCGCCGGCAAGCCAGCTCCCACAGGTACTGCAGGTACTGCAGGTACTGCAGGTACTGCTCAAACCTTGGGCATTGTGCGATCGATGTGGGAGCTGGCTTGCCGGCGATGGGCCGCAAAGCGGCCCCAGGATTCAATAGTTCACGATAACCTATCAGGCATTCATGACAATCCCGCAGCAGCCCAAGCCTTGTTCAGCCGCTTCTCCCGAGCCGCCGCAGCCAACGCCATCACCCCCTGGTCACGCTGCCAGATTTGCGCCCAATGCGCCGGCCCTGCCGCCAATGCCGCATCAATCTCCCCCCGCAACGCCTGAAACTGTGCGAACAAACCACCCAGCAGCAAATGGCCACCGGTGCTGTCGGCACAGTGCCGGCTGCCCTCGGCGCAGCCTGCCAGCAACCCAAGCAATTGCAGGCGCAACCCCTGTGGCCACGCACACTCCTGCCCCACGCCATACAACCAGGCCGTCAGCGCCGTAAGCACATACAAGTCCTCCAGCGAGCGAAACGGCTTCACATAAGCATCCCATCCGTCACCGGCCAGCAACTCGCACGCCGCCTGCTCCAGCAGCAAGCGCCCATGGCCTACTTCCGGCATAAGCGGCAGGGTCGGCAATGGTTCCAGGGTCACCCCTGGTTCCCCGGGGTAGACCACCGCCAGGTTCAACCGTGGTGCCTCGCCAGCCGCTTCGCTACGCGCCGCCACCAGTAGCCACTCCGCTTCCAACCCAGCCGTGACGAAATCCTTGCTTCCCGTCAGTCGCAAGTCATCAAGGCGCGTGTGCATGTCCGCCGGCCGCACACTGCGCCGTTCGGTTGCGCACAAGGCCCCGAGGCTAGCCGGCGCACTGGGCCACAGCACCCGCAAGGCAGCCTGGTAGCCCACCAGGAACGCCAGGCCCGGCGTCGCCATCGCGCGCGCGCCCAGTACCGCCAGTTCGAAGGGGGCCACCGGGCCGAGGCGCTCAAGCAGTGCGCCATAGGTTTCGCCCAGGGTACCCGCCAGCGCATGACGAAACGGGTCATTCAATCGTTGCAACCAGGCCATGGGACGGCTCCTTGCTGGGGCTTTCTGGTCAAGTTCCGGGGGGTGTCACGCAAGCATCACCAAAGATTCACAGGGGTGACACCGCGTCTACCTAGGCTGACTTTGCACAACAAAGCCGACCGGCCGCAACCCTTCATGGCTGGCTTATGGAGACTCGTAATGACTCGGATCGCTCATTCTGGCGACAACAGCACTGAACGCCGTCTGCAAGCCGAACGCCTGGTTGGCGCCGCGGCGCTGCAAGAGGCCCAGGCCCTGCGTTTCAAAGTGTTCAGCGCAGAATTCAAAGCCAAGCTCAAGGGTGCCGAGCAGGGCCTGGACATGGACGACTACGACGTGCACTGCCGCCACATTGGTGTACGTGATCTGAGCACCGGCGAGCTGGTGGCCACCACCCGCCTGCTCGACCACCAGGCTGCCAGCAGCCTGGGCCGCTTCTACAGCGAAGAAGAATTCCGCCTGCACGGCCTGTTGCAGCTGCAGGGCCCGATCCTCGAACTGGGCCGCACCTGCGTAGCCCCCGACTACCGCAACGGCGGCACCATCGCCGTGCTGTGGGGTGAACTGGCCGAAGTGCTCAACGAGGGCCGCTACAGCTACCTGATGGGCTGCGCCAGCATCCCCATGCAGGACGGCGGCGTGCAGGCCCATGCCGTGATGCAGCGCCTGCGTGACCGTTATCTGTGCACCGAGCACCTGCGTGCCGAGCCGAAGAACCCGCTGCCAAGCCTGGCCCTGCCGGGCAACGTCATCGCCGAAATGCCTCCGCTGCTCAAGGCCTACATGCGCCTGGGCGCAAAGATTTGCGGCGAGCCGTGCTGGGACGAGGACTTCCAGGTGGCCGACGTGTTCATTCTGCTCAAGCGCGACGACCTGTGCCCGCGCTACGCCCGCCACTTCAAGGCAGCGGTCTGATGCCGAAGCTGCGGGTTGTAGCCCGCCTGACTCGCTTGCTGCTGGTGCTGTTGCTGGGCATGTTGATGGCCAGCCTGATCGCCCTCGGCGAACGCCTGGGCTTCAAGGCCCCCCTCGAACGCCGCCAGCGCTGGGCCTGTCTGTTCATGAAACGCCTGGTCGCCGCCCTGCCCTTCGACGTGAAGGTCGTAGGCGAGCTGCCGCAGCGGCCGATGCTGTGGGTCAGCAACCATGTGTCGTGGACCGATATCCCCCTGCTCGGCATGCTGCTGCCGCTGTCGTTCCTGTCCAAGGCCGAAGTGCGCCACTGGCCTGTAGCCGGCTGGCTGGCGGAAAAAGCCGGCACCCTGTTCATCCGCCGTGGCGGCGGCGACAGCCAGCGCCTGCGCGAGCAGATCGCAGGGCAACTGGGCCTGGCACGCCCGCTGCTCATCTTCCCCGAAGGCACCACCACCAGCGGTCACACCTTGCGCACCTTCCATGGTCGCCTGCTGGCTGGTGCCATCGACCGGGGTGTGGCAGTGCAGCCGGTGGCTATCCAGTATCTGCGTGATGGCCAGATCGACCCGGTGGCGCCGTTCATTGGCGATGATGATCTGGTGTCGCACCTGATGCGCCTGTTTGCCCAGCCGCGGGGCGAGGTGCGCATTCACCTGCTGCCTCCGATTGGCAGCGTGGGCAAGGAGCGCGCGGTGCTGGCGCTGCAGGCGCAGCAGGCGATTCACCTGGCGTTGTTCGGCACTGAAGAAGTTGAGCTGGCGCCACGGCGACATGCGCGGGCGGCCTGAGACTCTCGCGCTTTCTGATCTGGCCTATTCGCGGGCTTGCCCGCTCCCACCTCGACCGCACAGCCCTCCAGCCATGTGCAGTACCTGTGGGAGCGGGCAAGCCCGCGAAGAAGCCAGCACAGAACTAACTGTCAGGCATCCGCCCGGCCGCCGCAAACGCCTGCAACTGCGGGTAGAACTCGCGGAAATCCGCCATCAGCGGCTCATACAGCCGCTCCAGCTCACCCATCACCCCTGCCATTCCCTCCGGCCGCGACAACCTTCGGGCAATGCCGTTGAACACCTGCTCCAGCATGGCAAAGTCGCCATACGCCCCCAACCAGTCGTCGGCAGCCATGAACGGTGCAATCCGCGCCAGCCGCCCCGGCAACTCCGGTTCTGCCAGCAACACCCGATAGAACTCCCCTGTGAACTGCTCCAGCGGCTGCTCGGCATAGTTACCCCAATGCCGCGCCAGGCAATGGTCAAAGAACACATCCAGCACGATACCGGCGAAGCGTCGCCTTTCGCGCGGAAAGCGCGCCAGTGCCGCCAGCACCACCGGGTGCCGATCGGTGTAGCTGTCGATATGCCGGTGCAGCCGGATAGCCGCCTCCAGCGCCGGTGGGAAGCGCCCTTCCAGCGAGCCTTTGACGAAATCGCCATACAGGCTGCCCAGCAGTTGTTGCGGCGCCGGGCCGCCCAGGTGCAGGTGTGCGAGGTAGTTCATGAGCGCAGTCTAGCACTGCCCGGCCATATATCGTTATAACGCGATATAGCGATTCGTGCTCAGCTCAGAACCTCTTCATATTTGTATATCGGGAACGGGCGATTTACATTTCGTCCTATCGCGATATGCCGCTACAACGAGCCTTGACCCATGCCTCTCGATCTCGACGAAATCATAAAAGCGCTGGCCCATCCGGTCAGGCGAGAAATCCTCAGCTGGCTGAAAGACCCGGCAACGCAATTCCCCGACCAGTATCACAGCACCGAAAACGGTGTGTGTGCCGGGCAGATCGACCAACGCTGCGGCCTGTCGCAGTCGACCGTCTCCGCCCACCTGGCCACCTTGCAGCGCGCCGGGCTGATCAGCAGCCAGAAGATTGGCCAGTGGCACTTCTTCAAACGCGACGAAGCCACCATTGAGGCGTTCCTCGAACAACTGCGCCAAGCACTTTGACAAGGCAGGTAACCGCTATGACCACGCTTTTCGATCCGATCACCCTGGGCGACCTGCAACTGCCCAACCGCATCATCATGGCCCCGCTCACCCGTTGCCGTGCCGACGAAGGCCGCGTGCCCAATGCGCTGATGGCCGAATACTATGTGCAACGCGCCAGCGCCGGGCTGATCCTCAGCGAGGCGACTTCGGTCAGTGCCATGGGCGTCGGCTACCCGGACACCCCCGGTATCTGGAACGATGAGCAGGTGCGTGGCTGGAACAACGTCACCAAGGCCGTGCATGCCGCCGGCGGGCGAATCTTCCTGCAACTGTGGCACGTTGGCCGCATCTCCCACCCCAGCTACCTGAACGGCGAACTGCCGGTTGCCCCCAGCGCGATCCAACCCAAAGGCCATGTTAGCCTGGTGCGCCCGCTGAGTGACTTCCCCACCCCACGCGCGCTGGAAACCGAAGAGATCATCGATATCGTCGAGGCCTACCGCAGCGGCGCCGAGAATGCCAAGGCTGCCGGTTTCGACGGGGTAGAGATCCACGGCGCCAACGGCTATCTGCTTGACCAGTTCCTGCAAAGCAGCACCAACCAACGCACCGACCGCTACGGCGGGTCGCTGGAAAACCGTGCACGCTTGCTGCTGGAAGTGACCGATGCGGCCATCGAAGTGTGGGGTGCGAATCGCGTTGGTGTGCACCTGGCGCCGCGTGCCGATGCGCATGACATGGGGGATGCCAACCGCGCCGAAACCTTTACCTACGTGGCTCGTGAGCTGGGCAAACGGGGCATTGCCTTCATCTGCTCGCGGGAGCGGGAAGCCGATGACAGCATCGGCCCGCTGATCAAAGAGGCATTCGGTGGCCCGTACATTGTCAATGAGCGTTTCGACAAGGCCAGTGCCAATGCGGCCCTGGCCAGTGGCAAGGCGGATGCGGTGGCGTTTGGTGTGCCGTTTATCGCAAACCCTGACCTGCCAGCGCGGCTGGCGGCGGATGCGCCGTTGAACGAGGCGCGGCCGGAGACTTTCTACGGAAAGGGGCCAGTGGGGTACATCGATTACCCGCGGCTTTGATTGAGGGCCATTCGCGGGTAAATCGGACCGCCGCACCGCCGCTCCCACAGGGACAGCACAACATTCAAGCTTGTCACTGTACCTGTGGGAGCGGGCGTGCCCGCGAAGAAGGCCTAGGTGATCTCAGGGCCGGGCGTTGATCTGCTGCTGCAGGTTCTGCACCTGGCTCTGCAAAGTATTCAGGTTGCGGGTCATCTGCGCCCGGAACGCATCGAACTCCTGCACCGACGCACCACCGGACGCTGCCGCAGCCGGGCGGTTATCTATCTGGCTTTTGAGCACGACCATGTCCTGCTCCAGGCTCTGGATAGCGGAGCTCGGGTTGCCCTGCTTCTTCAGCGCTGCCACATCACTGCCCAGGCTCTTGAGCTGCACGTCCAGCTTGCCGCCATCCACCTGCGCGGCCTTCAACGCAGCAACCTGCTCGTTCAGGCCCTTGAACTGGGTGTCCAGCTTGCCACCATCAACCTGACCCGACCGCAACGCGGCCAGCTCGCCATTCACCAGTTTCAACTGCGCCTGCAACTGGCCTTGCAGCTCGGTCACAGCCTTCTGCTGTTCACGGGTATCGGCCAACACCTGCTCCAGGCGCTTGCCCAGGTCGCCGGTCTGCCCGGCTACACCCTTCTGCAACTGGCGCAACTGCAGCTTCAGCGCCTCGCTGCTGGTAGTCACACCGGACTCGCTGGCCTCCACCTTGCCACTGATCGCCTGCAAACGCCCGGCGGCTTCTTCACTGATGCGGGCAAAGCTTTCCTGGGTCGCCACCAGTTGCTGCTCCATCAGCGAGATCTGCTGAAAGCTCCACCAGCCCAGGCCCGCCAACGCGATGAACGAGGCGCACAGCAGTGCCCACAGCGGCGCAGTGCTGGCCCCACGGGCGGCTTTCTGGCGGCTGCGCACCACGTGCGCCGGCATCAGTTCGTCATCATCAACGGTGCCCGCCCGCAAGGTAGGCACGTCATCGTAGTCATCGTGAGCATGGTTACGCATGGATACATTCAACCGCGGTAGTCGCAAAGAGGCACGAGTATAAACCGCAAGCGCGGCGCGTTGATGACCATCGTCACTGCAGCAGCTTCACTGCCCAGGCGGCAAATGCTTCCACCAGCCGCAGAATTCATCCAATGCTGTCCACAAACTGACCTTGGGCTGGTAGTCCAGGTATTGGCGGGCGCGGCTGATATCCAGGGTGAAATCACGGCTCATCACCTGCATTCCCAAGCGCGACAAGGTTGGTTGTGGGCGCCCCGGCCACAGCATACAAGCCGCCTCGTTCAACGCGGCCAGGCTGTAGGCCAGGCCGTAGGAACGGTAGCGGGTAACCTGCGGCAGCTGCATCTGGCGCATCACGTAGTTGACAACGTCCCACAGCGGCAGCGGCTGGCCGTTACTGATGTTGTAGGCCTGTCCCAGCGCACGGTCGTCGGCGAACAACGCACTGAGCAGGGCTTCGTTGAGGTTGTGCACGCTGGTGAAATCGACTTTGTTCAGGCCGTTGCCGATGATCGCCACGCGGCCTTTGCGCTGCATCTGCATCAGCCGAGGGAAAATGCTGGCATCGCCAGCGCCCGTGACAAAGCGCGGGCGCAGCGCCAGCACTTCAAGGCCGAACTCCTGGGCACCAAACACTTTTTGCTCGGCGAGGTGCTTGGTCTGCCCGTAATGATCGTGAAAACGGCGCGGCACCTGCTCTTCGCGAATGTCCAGGCGCGAACGGCCATTGAAATAGATCGATGGCGATGACAGGTGCACCAGGCGCCGCACATGCTCCTTAAGGCAGCCCTCGACCACGTTTTCGGTAACCACCACATTGCCTTGGTAGAAGTCCTGGTAGCGCCCCCAGTTGCCCACTGCGCCGGCGCAGTGCACCACAGCCTCGATGCCTTGGCACAGGCGCCGGGCCAGCTCTGGGTCGCCCAGGTCGCCGGGGATGAACTGGGCGCCGCGCTTGATCAGGTGCTCGACCCCTTCGGCGCGGCGGCCGCTGACCCGCACGTCCAGGCCCTGCTCCAGAGCGAAGCGCGCAAAGCGCCCGCCAATGAAGCCACTCGCGCCGGTGACCAGAATTCGCATGTAAGACTCCGTCTTGCCAGATTTCAGATGCAACTGACGCCAGCCGTGGCTACAAGGGCACCAGCCATTGCCGTGCGGTGTGCCGCAGGTGGTCGGTCAGTTGCGCGAGCAATTGCCCGCCATTGCGCCAATGATGCCAGTACAGCGGCACGTCGATGGGGGTATCGCTGCAGATTTCCACCAACTGCCCGCTGGTCAGTTGCTCTGTGGCCTGTAATTCGGGCACCAGCCCCCAGCCCAGCCCGGCCTCGGTCATGCGCAGGAAGCCTTCGGATGACGGGCACAGATGGTGCAGGAAACCGTCCTCGATGCCCAGCGATGCCAGGTAGCGATGCTGCAGGAAATCATCCGGGCCGTACACGATCGCCGGTGTGCGGGCCAGCCGGCTGGCGACAAAGCCTTGGGGAAAATGCCGCGCCATGAACCCAGGGCTGGCCAGTGCCCGGTAGCGCATGGCGCCCAATGGCAGGCTGCGGGCCCCGGCCACCGGGCGCTCACTGCCACAAAGGCAGGCCGCAACCTCGCCAGCACGCATGCGTTTCAGGCCCACTTCCTGGTCTTCCACCACCAAATCGGTCAGCACGTTCTGCTGCGCGCAAAAGTTGCCCACCGCGCCGGCCCACCAAGTGGCCAGGCTGTCGGCGTTAAGGGCAATGCGCAGGCGCTCCGGCATGCCCTCTTCGTCCAGCGCCGGCACCTGGCGTTGCAGGTCGCGTTCAAGCAGGCGCACCTGCTGCACATGGTTGAGCAATTGGCGGCCGACTTCGGTCGGGCTGGGCGGCGTGGCACGCACCAGCACCGGTTGCCCGACCCGCGCCTCAAGCAGCTTGATGCGCTGGGAGATAGCCGACTGCGACAAACCCAGCACCTGGGCCGCACGCTCGAACCCCCCCTGTTCGATCACCGCCGCCAAGGCGGCCAGCAACTTGTAGTCGAACATCGATTTTCCTAATGCCTGATCAGCTTTATTTGTTTTTCTTATACAGCGCCGAACATCACAATAGCCAGCATCTTTCATGAGCCTTTTTTGGAGCGCCCTGCCATGTGGCAAAGCTATCTCAACGGCATGCTGGTAGCGTTTGGCCTGATCATGGCCATCGGCACCCAGAACGCCTTCGTCCTCGCGCAAAGCCTGCGCCGTGAGCATCACTTGCCGGTGGCGGCGCTGTGCATCATCTGTGACGCCATCCTCGTTGCGGCCGGGGTATTCGGCCTGGCCAACGTGCTGGCACATAATCCGACCTTGCTGGCGGTGGCCCGCTGGGGCGGCGCAGTCTTCCTCATCTGGTACGGCGCCAAAGCCCTACGCAGTGCCTGCTCCAAACAAAGCCTGCAGCACCAGCAAGGCCAAGGCACGCGCTCGCGGCGTGCGGTGCTGCTCAGTGCTCTGGCGGTGACGCTGCTCAACCCCCACGTTTACCTTGATACGGTGCTGCTGATCGGCTCGCTGGGCGCCCAGCAGACCGAGCCTGGTGCTTATGTGGCCGGGGCGGCCAGCGCCTCGCTGCTGTGGTTCTCGACCCTGGCGATTGGCGCGGCCTGGCTGGCACCATGGCTGGCACGGCCGGCGACATGGCGCATGCTCGACCTCATGGTGGCGGTGATGATGTTCGCGGTGGCGGCGCAGCTGATCTTCAACTGACCTCAGGGTTTGACGCAGCATCTTTGTCGCCTGTGAGATCGAGCGCCGCCCGCGCGGCGCTTCGCGGGGCAAGCCCGCTCCCACATTTGTTGCAACGTGGCCATGCCTGTGGGAGAGGCGTTGTCAGCCTTGGAGTAAGGCTTGAGTCATGCGGGGCGGTATTGGTGCCAACTCGGAAATCCAGTCAGCCCTACCAAGCTGGCAACCATGGCCTGACAGGTTTGGCACGTTGCAACAAATGTGGGAGCGGGCTTGCCCCGCGAAGCGCCGCGCGGGCGGCGCTCAATCTCAAACCCAACACATGCGCAACGACAAACACCACCGGTCGGTATCGTGAACCGCTCTGGAACCTCTATTCCCTATGTTTGTTGCGTGGTTATGCGCGGGGGCTGGTGCTATGATCGACCCCTTGCGTCGCAAAGAGTACAAACTCGCCGACGCTCATAGGGCCGCCCGTGATCGGCCCTGCGCAAACCGCGAACTAGACCTGAATCAGGAGATCCACCATGGCTTTTGAATTGCCGCCGCTGCCGTACGCCCACGATGCCCTGCAGCCGCACATCTCCAAGGAAACCCTGGAGTTTCACCACGACAAGCACCACAACACCTATGTCGTGAACCTGAACAACCTGGTCCCAGGCACCGAATTCGAAGGCAAGACCCTGGAAGAGATCGTCAAGACCTCTTCGGGCGGCATCTTCAACAACGCCGCTCAGGTCTGGAACCACACCTTCTACTGGAACTGCCTGGCTCCAAACGCCGGCGGTCAACCGACCGGTGCCCTGGCTGATGCCATCAACGCCGCTTTCGGTTCCTTCGACAAGTTCAAGGAAGAGTTCACCAAGACTTCGGTTGGCACCTTCGGTTCCGGCTGGGGCTGGCTGGTGAAGAAAGCTGACGGTTCCCTGGCCCTGGCCAGCACCATCGGCGCCGGCTGCCCGCTGACCAGCGGCGACACCCCGCTGCTGACCTGCGACGTCTGGGAACACGCCTACTACATCGACTACCGGAACGTCCGTCCGAAGTACGTCGAGGCGTTCTGGAACCTGGTCAACTGGAAGTTCGTTGCCGAGCAGTTCGAAGGCAATACCTTCAAGGCCTGATTCCTTCAGCCTTGAACAGAAACCCGGCCATGTGCCGGGTTTTTTTGTGCCTGTGCCCGCGAAAAGGCCGGCACGGTTTTGCTTGCTCAGCCCGCATACCGCGCTAACATCAAACCTCTGGAAGATTGACACAGCGCACTCAAGTTGCGGGGTCAGGCAACCGATACACTGCTCATGATCGGCCGATAGTGTATCGTCATCGTTGATGGCAAAATGATGCCATGCGCATGGATTAAGGAAACCCCATTGAAGCTGGAATTGCGGAACAGCTTGTCGGTCAAGTTGCTCAGGGTCGTGCTGCTGTCGGCGTTGGCGGTTGGCGTCGTGCTCAGCTGTGCGCAAATTGTCTACGACACCTACAAGACCCGCCAGGCCGTGAACAACGATGCCCAGCGCATCCTCGACATGTTCCGCGACCCCTCCACCCAGGCGGTGTACAGCCTCGACCGGGAAATGGGCATGCAGGTGATGGAAGGCCTGTTCCAGGACGAATCGGTGCGCATGGCGTCCATCGGCCACCCCAACGAAACCATGCTGGCAGAAAAATCCCGCCCGCTGCAGGACATGTCCATGCGCTGGCTGACCGACCCGATCCTCGGCCAGGAACGCACCTACACCACGCAACTGGTCGGCCGCGGCCCCTACAGCGAATACTACGGCGACCTCAGCATCACCCTCGACACCTCGTCCTACGGCGAAGACTTCCTGATCAACGCGGTGATCATCTTCATTTCCGGCGTCCTGCGGGCCCTGGCCATGGGCCTGGTGCTGTACCTGGTCTACCACTGGCTGTTGACCAAGCCGCTGTCCAAGATCATCGAGCACCTCACCCAGATCAACCCCGACCGCCCCAGCCAGCACCAGATACCGCTGCTCAAAGGCCACGAGAAGAACGAACTGGGCCTCTGGGTCAATACTGCCAACCAGCTGCTGGCGTCGATCGAGCGCAACACCCACCTGCGCCATGAAGCTGAAAACAGCCTGCAGCGCATGGCCCAGTACGACTTCCTCACCGGCCTGCCCAACCGCCAGCAACTGCAGCAGCAACTGGACAAGATCCTCGTCGATGGCGGCCGCCTGCAACACCGTGTGGCGGTGTTATGCGTTGGCCTGGACGACTTCAAGGGCATCAATGAGCAGTTCAGCTACCAGGTGGGTGACCAGCTGCTGCTGGCCCTGGCCGACCGCCTGCGCGCCCACAGCGGCAGGCTGGGCGCCCTGGCGCGGCTGGGCGGTGACCAGTTTGCCCTCGTGCAGGCCAATATCGAGCAGCCCTACGAGGCGGCCGAACTGGCGCAGAGCATCCTCGATGACCTGGAAGTGCCGTTCGACCTCGACCACCACCAGCAGATCCGCCTGCGCGCCACCATCGGCATCACCCTGTTCCCCGAAGACGGCGACAGCACCGAGAAGTTGCTGCAGAAAGCCGAACAGACCATGACCCTGGCCAAGGCCCGTTCGCGCAACCGCTACCAGTTCTACATCGCCAGTGTCGACAGCGAGATGCGCCGCCGCCGCGAGCTGGAAAAAGACCTGCGCGAAGCCCTGCCGCGCAACCAGCTGTACCTGGTGTACCAACCACAGATCAGCTACCGCGACCACCGCGTGGTCGGCGTCGAAGCACTGCTGCGCTGGCAGCACCCAGAGCTGGGCATGGTGCCGCCGGACCAGTTCATTCCGCTGGCCGAACAGAACGGCAGCATTATCAGTATCGGCGAATGGGTACTGGACCAGGCTTGCCGGCAACTGCGCGAATGGCACGACCAAGGCTTCAGCGAGTTGCGCATGGCGGTCAACCTGTCCACCGTGCAACTGCACCACAGTGAGCTGCCACGGGTGGTCAACAACCTGCTGCAGGCCTACCGCCTGCCGCCACGCAGCCTGGAGCTGGAAGTGACCGAAACCGGCCTGATGGAAGACATCAGCACGGCCGCCCAGCACCTGCTGAGCCTGCGCCGCTCCGGGGCGCTGATCGCCATCGACGATTTCGGTACCGGCTATTCGTCACTCAGCTACCTGAAATCGCTGCCGCTGGACAAGATCAAGATCGACAAGAGCTTCGTCCAGGACTTGCTCGACGACGATGACGACGCCACCATCGTTCGCGCCATCATCCAGCTGGGCAAGAGCCTGGGCATGCAGGTGATCGCCGAAGGCGTGGAAACCGCCGAACAGGAAACCTACATCGTTGCCCAGGGCTGCCACGAGGGCCAGGGCTATCACTACAGCAAGCCACTGTCAGCCCGTGAACTGACCAACTTCCTCAAGCAGGCGCAGCGCAACCAGGTTTCGATGCTCTGAGCCGGCCGGCCTGGTGACAGGCTGTGACCGGCAATTACATGAATTGCGCGCCCGCCCCTTTACAGCAAATGCAAATCTTTCGCATGATGTTGCGGTTTCGCGTGCCACGGCGCACGGTCCACCCCTTGGTCCAACCACACGACGCAGGAAAACCAATAATGATTCGAATGCCTCTGGCCTCCGCCAGTCTGCTGGCCATCGCCATCGCTCTCGCCGGTTGCGGTGAAGGCAAGGACGACAAAGCCGCCGCGCCGCAAGCCCAGGCACCTGCTGCCGCCAGCACCACCGCTGCTGCACCAGGGGCTGTCGACGAAGCTGCCGGCAAAGCCGTGGTCAAGCACTACGCCGAAATGGTCTACGCCGTGTACAGCGACTCGCTGAGCACCGCCAAGACCCTGCAGACCGCCGTCGACGCGTTCCTGGCCAAGCCCAGCGACGAAACCCTGAAGGCCGCCAAGGACGCCTGGTTCGCCGCGCGCGTACCTTACCTGCAGAGCGAAGCCTTCCGCTTCGGCAACACCATCATCGACGACTGGGAAGGCCAGGTGAACGCCTGGCCGCTGGACGAAGGCCTGATCGACTACGTCGACAAGAGCTACGAGCACGCCTTGGGCAACCCGGCCGCCAGCGCCAACATCATCGCCAACACCGAGATCCAGGTGGGCGAAGAGAAGGTCGACGTCAAGGACATCACCCCTGAGAAACTGGCCAGCCTGAACGAACTGGCAGGTTCCGAGGCCAACGTGGCCACCGGCTACCACGCCATCGAATTCCTGCTCTGGGGCCAGGACCTCAACGGCACCGGCCCAGGCGCTGGCGCCCGCCCGGTTTCCGACTACCTGGAAGGCCAGGGCGCCACCGGTGGCCACAACGAGCGCCGCCGCGCCTATCTGAAAGCGGTTACCCAGCTGCTGGTTACCGACCTTGAAGAGATGGTCGGCAACTGGGCGCCGAACGTCGCCGACAACTACCGCGCCAAGCTGGAAGCGGAGCCTGTCAACGACGGCCTGCGCAAGATGCTGTTCGGCATGGGTAGCCTGTCGCTGGGCGAACTGGCTGGCGAGCGCATGAAGGTTTCGCTGGAAGCCAACTCGCCGGAAGACGAGCAGGACTGCTTCAGCGACAACACCCACTACTCGCACTTCTACGACGCCAAGGGCATCCGCAACGTCTACCTGGGCGAGTACACCCGCCCGGACGGTACCAAAGTGAGCGGCCCGAGCCTCTCGTCGCTGGTAGCCAAGGCTGACCCGGCTGCCGACGCCGCCCTCAAGGCCGACCTGGAAGCCACCGAAGCCAAGATCCAGGTGATGGTCGACCACGCGCAGAAAGGCGAGCACTACGACCAACTGATCGCCGCCGACAACGCTGCCGGCAACCAGATCGTTCGCGATGCTATCGCCGCCCTGGTCAAACAGACCGGTTCGATCGAGCAGGCTGCGGGCAAGCTGGGTATTGCCAACCTGAACCCGGATACTGCAGATCACGAATTCTGATTCTGCTGTATAGGTGTTTTGAAAGAGGCGGCCTTCGGGTCGCCTTTTTTGCTTCTGGCCCTATCGCCGGCAAGCCAGCTCCCACAGGTACAACTCAGGCCGTGAAGCCAGTGGTGTACCTGTGGGAGCTGGCTTGCCGGCGATAGGGCCGGTGCTGCACATGAAAATGCTGGGGTTTCACATCCTTTTCACCCAGGTAACTGCAAATTGCTCTTATTCAAAAAACACTGGCCTGCTAAGCTTGCACGCTGGTTTTTCGCCCACGCCCAGGATTTTGCATGTCCTCGTCGCTGTCCCGACTCTCCCCCCTGCTCCTGACCCTTGCCCTCGCCGCCTGTGACGACGCCCCGCGTTTCACCCAGGCCGAGCCCGGCGAAGCGTTGTCGGGTGGCAAGGCGACCGTGCAGCGCAGCGACCGCAACGCCTATTCCCTGCCCTCGGCCAACCTGTCGCCCGAGCGGCGTCTGGACTTCGCCGTGGGCAACAGCTTCTTCCGCAACCCCTGGGTGATCGCACCGTCCACCACCACTGCACGTGATGGCCTGGGCCCACTGTTCAACACCAATGCTTGCCAGAGTTGCCACGTGCGCGATGGCCGTGGCCACCCGCCAGAGCCAGGCGATAGCAACGCAGTGGGCATGCTGGTAAGGCTGTCGATCCCCGACCAGCCCTACCTGGCCAAGGTGATCGAGCGCCTCGGCGTAGTGCCAGAGCCGGTGTATGGCACCCAGCTGCAAGACATGGCCATCCCAGGCGTGGCCCCGGAAGGCAAGGTACGGGTGAGTTACAGCAGCGAAACGGTAACGTTCAACGACGGCCATCAGGTCGAGTTGCGCAAGCCAAGCCTGCAGATCACCCAGCTCGGCTATGGCGTGATGCACCCCGACACCCGTTTTTCGGCGCGGGTGGCCCCCCCGATGATCGGCCTGGGCCTGCTTGAAGCCATCCCCGAAGCCGACCTGCTGGCCAACGAAGACCCGGACGACCGCAACCGCGACGGCATCCGCGGGCGGGCCAACCGCGTGTGGGACGACGCCCAGGGCAAGACCGTGATCGGCCGCTTCGGCTGGAAAGCCGGGCAACCCAACGTCAACCAGCAGAACGTGCACGCCTTCGCCGGTGACATGGGCCTGACCAGTACCCTGCTGCCCAAGGACGATTGCACCCCGGCCCAGGCCGACTGCCTGGCAGCGCCCAACGGCGACGGCGCCGATGGCGAAAAGGAAGTCAGCGACAATATCTTGCGCCTGGTGACCTTCTACACCCGCAACCTGGCCGTACCGGCCCGTCGCGATGTGGGCGCGCCGCAGGTGTTGGCGGGCAAGAACCTGTTCTACCAGGCCGGCTGCCAGGGCTGTCACACCCCGCAGTTCACCACGGCCGCCGATGCCGCCGAGCCGGAGCTGGCCAACCAGGTCATCCGCCCCTACAGCGACCTGCTGCTGCATGACATGGGCCCGGGCCTGGCTGACGAGCGCACCGAATTCGCCGCCAACGGCCAGGACTGGCGCACCCCGCCACTGTGGGGCGTGGGCCTGAATGAAACGGTCAACGGCCACAGCCAGTTCCTGCACGACGGCCGCGCCCGCAACCTGCTTGAAGCCGTGCTCTGGCATGGTGGTGAAGCCGAGGCGGCACGCAACTTCGTACTTACTTTCAATGCCGAGCAGCGCACTGCGTTGCTGGCGTTCCTGAACTCACTTTAAAACGCGCAAAGGAGCCGGGCATGTTCCGACCCAAACTGTTGTTCACCAGCCTCGCCGCACTCGCCCTCGGTGCCTGCTCGCCGCAGGACCCGCAAGCCGTTACTTCCGCTGCCATTGCCAAGCAGGTGATCCTGCCGACGTACAGCCGCTGGGTCGAAGCCGACCGCCAACTGGCAGTCAGTGCCTTGGCCTACTGTGAAGGCAAGGCAAGCCTGGACACCGCCCGCGCCGACTTCCTTACCGCGCAAAAGGCCTGGGCTGAACTGCAGCCGCTGCTGGTTGGCCCGCTCGCCGAAGGCAACCGCGCCTGGCAGGTACAGTTCTGGCCCGACAAGAAGA
The DNA here is from genome assembly GCA_029202525.1 of Candidatus Pseudomonas phytovorans. Lineage (NCBI taxonomy): Bacteria > Pseudomonadati > Pseudomonadota > Gammaproteobacteria > Pseudomonadales > Pseudomonadaceae > Pseudomonas > Candidatus Pseudomonas phytovorans. Next base: position 1,632,978 of record CP119325.1, on the reverse strand, counting down.
ACCTGGTCGGCCGCCAGGTCGAACAGCTGGTCAACGGCGACAAGCCGGTCGATGCCGCCACCCTGGGCAAGGCCAGCGTGGTGGTACGCGGCCTCTCGGCCTACGAATACATCCTGTTCGACAGCAAGCCGGACATCGCCACTGCCGAGCAGAAAGCCCGTTACTGCCCGCTGCTGGTGGCCATTGGTGAGCACCAGAAGGTCCTGGCCGAGGAGATCCTCAAGGGCTGGAACAGCACCGATGGCATGCTCTCGCAGATGACCAAGTTCCCTAACCAGCGCTACGCCGATTCCCACGAAGCCATCGCCGACCTGTTGCGTTCTCAGGTCACCGCCCTGGATACCCTGAAGAAGAAGCTGGGTGCGCCAATGGGTCGCCAGAGCAAGGGCATCCCGCAGCCGCTGCAGGCTGAAGCCTGGCGCAGCCACAACTCGCTGAAGAGCCTGGAAGCCACCCTCAAGGCGGCCGAAACCGTTTGGGTCGGGGTCGACAACCAGGGCCTGCGCGGCTTGCTGCCCAGCGATCAGAAAGCGCTGGCGGACAAGATCGACGCCGCTTACGCTACTTCGCTCAAACTGCTGGCCGACAACCAGAAAACCCTTGGCGAGCTGCTGGCCGACGACGCTGGCCAGCAAACCCTCAACCAGATCTACGACAGCCTGAACGCCGTCCATCGCCTGCACGAAGGCGAGCTGGCCAAGGCGCTGAACATCCAGCTGGGCTTCAATGCCAACGACGGTGACTGATCATGCTGCGACGCCAGGCCCTCAAACTCGGTAGCGTATTGCTCAGCGCCCTCACCTTGGGCGGCTGGAGCCTGTCCCGCAACAAAGGCAGCGAACCCTTGCTGCTTTCGGCGCGCGACGACGGCGACGGCAAGCACTATGCCGTCGGTTTTCGCCTGGACGGCACCCAGGTGTTCAGCACCCAGGTCGCCCAGCGTTGCCATGCCATCATCCAGCACCCCGAGCAGCCGATCGCCCTGTTCGTCGCCCGCCGCCCCGGTACCGAAAGCTACCTGGTCGACCTGCGCGACGGGCGCCTGCTGCAAACGGTAACGTCGCAGCCGAACCGGCACTTCTACGGCCACGCCGTGGTGCACAAAGGCGGCGAATGGCTGTATGCCACCGAGAACGACACCACAGACCCGGGGCGCGGCGTGCTTGGTGTATACCGCTTCGAAGGTGAGCGCCTGGTGCACACCGGCGAAATCCCGACCCACGGCATCGGCCCGCACGAGGTCGCCTGGCTGCCGGACGGCGAAACGCTGATCGTGGCCAATGGCGGTATTCGTACCGAAGCCGAGAGCCGGGTGGAGATGAACCTCAACGCCATGCAGCCGAGCCTGGTGCTGATGCAGCGCGACGGCACCCTGCTGAGCAAGGAAACCCTGGCCCAGCAGATGAACAGCGTGCGCCATCTGGCGGTGGGCAGCGATGGCACCATCGCCGCCTGCCAGCAGTTCATGGGCGATGCCGACGAAACTGCCGAGTTGCTGGCGATCAAGCGCCCGGGTGAGCCGTTCAAGGCCTTCCCGGTGCCGGAGCGGCAATTGCAGGCCATGGCCCAGTACACCGCCAGCGTCGCCATCCATAGCGAGCTGCGGCTGGTGGCGCTGACTGCGCCACGGGCCAACCGGTTGTTTGTCTGGGACCTGGACAGCGGCGCGGTGCGGCTGGATGCGCCCATGCCCGATTGCGCGGGGGTTGGCGCGGTGAACGACGGGTTTGTGGTTACTTCCGGGCAGGGCCGTTGCCGGTTTTATGATTGCACCAAGGCAGAACTGGTCGGGCAGCCGATGAACCTCCCGTCGGGGTTCTGGGACAACCACCTGCATCTCGTCTGATTCTTCTACTGCCTTCACTGGCCTCTTCGCGGGCAAGCCCGCTCCCACAGGGACCGTACAATCCGCTGACTACGCGGTTTCTGTGGGAGCGGGCTTGCCCGCGAAGAGGCCCTCACAGGCATTTCACACCCTTCCCACAAAAAAAGGTCAATACTTCCCCCATCCGCACGTGGGCAGGATCGCCCGTTGTCGTGTCCAAGCGAATAACAACCGAATCCAAGGAACCGGACCTATGCTGCCCCGCCGCATGCTCATCATGTTGGCCGTGGTTCTGCTGATCGTGCTGGCCCTGGGGGGCTACAAGGCCTTCTCGATCTACCAGCAGATCCAGATGTTCACTGCCCCCAAGCCGCCCATCACCGTAGCGGCAGCCTTGGCCGAACAGCGCCAGTGGCAACAGCGCCTGCCCGCCGTCGGCAGCCTCAAGGCGCTGCAAGGCGTTGAGCTGAGCCTTGAGGTGGAGGGCATCGTCAAAACCCTGTATTTCGACTCTGGGCAGAAGGTAAAAGCCGGGCAACTGCTGCTGCGCCTCAATGACGACCAGGAAACCGCCCTGCTCGGCACCGCCGAGGCCGACCTGGGCTTGGCCAAGGTCGACTTCGGCCGCGGTAGCCAGCTGGTGGGCGATTCGGCCATTTCCCGCGGCGAGTTCGATCGCCTCAACGCCCAGTATCTGCGCAACAAGGCGGTGGTCGAGCAACTCAGGGCGTCGAAAACCAAGAAGAGCATCAGTGCCCCCTTCAGCGGCACCATCGGCATCCGCCAGGTGGATGTCGGCGGTTACCTTGCCGCCGGCACAGTGATCGCCACCCTGCAGGACACGTCCAGCCTGTACGTCGACTTCAACGTGCCGGAACAGGCCCTGCCACAGTTGAACCTGGGCCAGCAGGTCCTGGTACAAGTGGCCGCCTACCCGGGCCAGACCTTTCCCGCCAGCCTCAGCGCCATCAACCCGAAGGTTGAGGAAACCACGCGTAACCTGCTGGTGCGCGCAACCATGGCCAACCCCGACGGCAAGCTGCTGCCAGGCATGTTCACCAGCCTGCTGATCCTGCTGCCCAACCCTCAACCGCAAGTGGTAGTGCCTGAAAGCGCCATTACCTACACCCTGTATGGCAACTCGGTGTACATCGCCACCCCGAAAAAGGACAAGGATGGCAAACCGGAAACCGACGACAAGGACCAACCCCAGCTGGTTGCCGAACAACGCACGGTGCAAACCGGCGAGCGCCGCGATGGCGTGGTGGTGGTCAGCAAGGGTTTGCAGGCCGGTGAACAGGTGGTCACCGCCGGGCAACTGAAACTCACCCCGGGCGCCGCGATCCGCATCGGCCAGGGCAAGGCCCTCAAGCCCGAGCAGGGCGCACCGGGCAAGGACTGACAGGAGGCTGGCATGGCGTTTACCGACCCGTTCATCCGTCGCCCGGTGCTGGCCAGCGTGGTCAGCCTGCTGATCCTGCTGCTGGGCTTTCAGGCCTGGAACAAACTGCAGATCCGCCAGTACCCGCAAATGGAAAACGCCCTGATCACGGTGACCACCGCCTACCCCGGGGCCAACGCCGAGACCATCCAGGGCTACATCACCCAGCCGCTGCAGCAAAGCCTGGCCAGTGCCGAAGGCATCGACTACATGACCTCGGTGAGCCGGCAGAACTTTTCGATCATCTCCATCTACGCGCGCATCGGTGCCGACAGCGACCGGCTGTTCACCGAGCTGCTGGCCAAGGCCAACGAAGTGCGCAACCAACTGCCGCAGGACGCCGAAGACCCAGTGCTCAGCAAGGAGGCTGCCGACGCCTCGGCGCTGATGTATGTCAGCTTCTACAGCAAGGAAATGAGCAACCCGCAGATCACCGACTACTTGTCACGGGTCATTCAGCCCAAGCTGGCCACCTTGCCAGGCATGGCCGAGGCAGAGATCCTCGGCAACCAGGTGTTTGCCATGCGTATCTGGATAGACCCGGTGAAGCTGGCCGGCTTCGGCCTGTCGGCCACTGACGTGACCAATGCGGTACGCCGCTACAACTTCCTCTCGGCTGCCGGCGAGGTGAAGGGCGAGTACGTGGTCACCAGTATCAACGCCAGTACCGAGCTGAAATCAGCCGAGGCATTCGCCGCCTTGCCGGTCAAGACCAGCGGTGACAGCCGCGTACTGCTGGGCGATGTGGCGCGGGTCGAGATGGGCGCAGAAAACTACGACACGGTCAGCTCGTTCGACGGTACCCCGTCGGTGTATATCGGCATCAAGGCCACCCCGGCCGCCAACCCGCTGGATGTAATCAAGGAAGTGCGGCGCATCATGCCCGAGCTGCAAAGCCAGTTGCCCTCGGCGCTCAAAGTGTCGATCGCCTACGACGCCACGCTGTTCATCCAGGCTTCCATCGACGAAGTGATCAAGACCCTCGGCGAAGCCGTGCTGATTGTCATCGTGGTGGTGTTCCTGTTCCTCGGCGCCCTGCGCTCGGTGCTGATCCCGGTGGTGACCATTCCCCTGTCGATGATCGGCGTGCTGTTCTTCATGCAGATGATGGGCTACTCGCTCAACCTGCTGACCCTGCTGGCCATGGTGCTGGCCATCGGCCTGGTGGTGGACGATGCCATTGTCGTGGTGGAAAACATCCACCGGCACATGGAGGAAGGCAAGTCGCCGTTCGACGCGGCCCTTGAGGGCGCCCGTGAAATCGCCATGCCGGTGGTATCGATGACCATCACCTTGGCCGCCGTCTATGCACCGATCGGCTTCCTCACCGGGCTCACAGGGGCCTTGTTCAAGGAGTTCGCCCTGACCTTGGCCGGGGCAGTGGTCATCTCTGGCATCGTTGCCCTGACCCTGTCGCCGATGATGTGCGCCCTGCTGCTGCGCCAGGAGCAGAACCCCAGCGGCCTGGCCCATCGCCTGGACCAGATCTTCGAGCGCCTGAAGGTGCGCTACCAGCGCCTGCTGCACGCCACCCTCGACAGTCGGCCGGTGGTACTGGTGTTTGCCGTGATCATCCTGTGCCTGATCCCGGTGCTGCTCAAGTTCACCCAGAACGAACTGGCGCCGAACGAGGACCAAGGGGTGATTTTCATGATGAGCAGCTCGCCGCAGCCGGCCAACCTTGATTACCTCAACGCCTATACCGACGAGTTCACGCCACTGTTCAAGGCCTTCCCGGAATACTACTCGTCGTTCCAGATCAATGGTTTCAATGGTGTGCAGACCGGCATTGGTGGCTTTTTGCTCAAGCCCTGGAACGAGCGCGAGCGCACGCAGATGGAGCTGTTGCCGCTGGTACAGGCCAAACTTGAAGAAATCGGCGGCCTGCAGATCTTCGGCTTCAACCTGCCCTCGCTGCCCGGCACTGGCGAGGGCCTGCCGTTCCAGTTCGTGATCAATACCGCAGGCGACTACCCGGCACTGCTGGAGGTGGCCCAGCGCATCAAGACGCGCGCCCAGGAATCTGGCAAATTCGCCTTCCTCGACATCGACCTGGCGTTCGACAAGCCTGAAGTGGTGGTCGATATCGACCGGGCCAAGGCGGCGCAGATGGGGGTGTCGATGGACACCTTGGGCGGCACGTTGGCAACCTTGCTGGGCGAAGCGGAAATCAATCGATTCACGCTTGAAGGCCGCAGCTACAAGGTGATTGCCCAAGTCGAGCGGCCCTACCGCGACAACCCCGGCTGGCTGAACAACTACTATGTGAAGAACGACCAGGGCCAACTGCTGCCGCTGTCGACCCTGATCACCCTCACTGACCGCGCCCGCCCGCGCCAGCTCAACCAGTTCCAGCAGCTGAACGCGGCGATCATCCAGGGCGTGCCCATGGTCAGCCTGGGCGAAGCGCTGAAGACGGTGCAGGACATCGCCCGCGAAGAAGCCCCGGAAGGCTACGCCTTCGACTACGCCGGGGTGGCCCGCCAGTACGTTCAGGAAGGCAGCGCGCTGTGGGTTACCTTTGGCCTGGCACTGGCGATCATCTTCCTGGTGCTGGCAGCGCAATTCGAAAGTTTCCGCGACCCGCTGGTGATTCTGGTGACGGTGCCGTTGTCGATCTGCGGGGCGCTGCTGCCGCTGTTTCTGGGCATCTCGAGCATGAACATCTACACCCAGGTCGGGCTGGTGACCTTGATCGGGCTGATCAGCAAACACGGCATTCTCATCGTCGAATTCGCCAACCAGCTGCGTGAGGAACGCGGCCTGAGCGTGCGCGAAGCGATCGAGGAAGCAGCGGCAATCCGCCTGCGGCCGGTGCTGATGACAACGGCGGCGATGGTGTTCGGCATGGTGCCGCTGATTCTGGCGACCGGCGCCGGAGCGGTCAGCCGCTTTGACATCGGGACGGTGATTGCTACCGGCATGTCGATTGGTACGCTGTTTACCTTGTTTGTACTGCCTTGTATCTACACCTTGCTGGCGCACAAATCGGTGGTCAAAGGGCCTGTTGTGGCCTGATCCGGCCTCTTCGCGGGCTTGCCCGCTCCCACAGATACGGCGCCAGCTTCAGAACCGGCGCTGTACCTGTGGGAGCGGGCAAGCCCGCGAAGAGGCCGGTGAGGCACATGCAAAAATGCCAGAGGCCCCGCAATTGCGGGGCCTCTGGCATTTCTAGCTCACACCGGGCTCAACCGAACGGCCGCAACCCCTGACGCAGGCCAAACAGGAACAGCAACAGGTCCTGATCCGGCGCGGCCTGTGCCTGTTGCTGCGGTTTCACATCCCGCGGCAACGCACACTGGTCGGCCATCTCAGCCTTGCTGAACACAGTTGGCCTCGGCTCTTCCCAGGCAGCCACCGCCACGGTGGTCACCGCCAGGCCAGCCACCAGGAACAAAGCTCGAGCTAATTCTAGTTTCATTACCCTAACCCTTTGACAGCGCTGCCAAACGCCATCTTGTAAAAGTAGAGCAGCGTTTGCCATTCCGCGTCATTGATCGACGAATGGCGGCGCAGTTGGCGCAGGTCGTTACCTGCAGCACGCTGGCAACTGATACGTCGGCGGCACTTTTCCAGGTCCAGCAGCGCCACCTCGACGCGAGCCTGCTCGCCCTCGCCAATCACCTTGATGAATACGTGCTTGCCGTACAGGCAGCCATGCTGCCAGTGCCCCAGGTGCATACGCGCCAGGTTGTCCGCCAGGTCTTTGAACATGCGCTCATGCACCACCTGCGGGTAGCGCTCGCGGGCACCTTCGGCATGCCAGGTGTCGAGTTCGACAAAGCCGTCCAGCGCTTCGCTCACCAGCAGCGCACGCCACTGGTGGTCGGCATCGCGTTCGGCACCACAGAAGACAATGCGCGGTACGCGCACGCCCAGTTGCTCGAAGCTGTTCAGCGCATCGAGTTCACGCAATACGGTCGGCCGGCCAAAAGGGTGCAGCAGGCTGCGGTAGATGTGCCCGACCTGGCGCTTGGCATACAGCAGCTTGCCGCTGGCATCGTTGAGGCGTTGTACACCACTCTCGCCGCCGCGGCGCTGGTTAGGCTCCTCGACCCACTCGCCTTGCTGGCGCCAGTAAAAATCGAACCGCGACTCCCCTTTCTGGGCTACAGCCATCAAACACTACCCCTTACGCAATACGTAGACCCGCCACATGGCATAGAACGGCAGGAAGTCGAGGCGTTCCTGGATTCTGAAGCCGGCGGCCATGAATTCTTCTTCGACCGTTTCGGCCGGTAACACAAAACGGTTCTGGTAATTGTCCTGCTCGGTCTTGGCGCTGCGGCGCTGTTCCAGTTTCTTACGCCGCCAAGCCTTGAAATTGCCATCCACCCACAGTGACAGGATCACACTATCACGGCTAACTCGCTGAAATTCCGAAAGAATGGTCTTTCTGTGGGCAGCTTCGCCAATGTGGTGGAACAGACGCATACAGAAAATGCTGTCCACCGAGTTGTCCGGCAGGTCAATTGCAAACGCAGAAGTCTGCAAAGGGCGTACCCGCGCCACCACTTCTGGCGGTTGCGCGGCGCACGCTGTCTCGATCATCGCTTCGGAGTTGTCGGCACCGATGATTACCCGGTTGGGCTTTTCGGCCAACAGTGGCCAGAAACGGCCAGCACCGCATGGCAAGTCCAGGACCAGCCCGGGCTCGCCGGCCATTGCCAGCGCGCGACGCGCCAACTGCTCATCTCGCTTGTGGGAAAGGCGTCGCGCAAGGCCATCCTGGTGCTTGAGAAAGTACTCGCGCGCATGGTCTTTGTCGTACTTCTCGGAAAATTCAAGCTTGATGGGGCTACGCATTGGGCATCTCCAGACTCATTGCGCCCACATTAGGGAGGCGAGCGTCGGAATCAGGTCATGCCAATGTGAAAAATATGTTGCGCCCCAATACACCTGTTACAAGAAATTACCCAACCAATGCCTCTGAATCACCCTTCGCTGCGGTGTTACTCAGGTCCACCCGGAAACGGCAGCCGTGCGGCAAGGTTGACGTCAGGGTGACCTGCCAGCCCTGGTCGTCACAGATACGCTGCACCAGCGACAGCCCAAGGCCCAGACCCTCACCACGCCGCTCATCGCCACGCACGAACGGCTTGAACATCGCCTCCCGCTGCTCTTCGGGGATGCCTACGCCGCTGTCCTCCACGCTGAAGCCGTTGGCTTCCAGGCTCAGGCGAATGTAGCCGCCGTCGGTGTAATGCGCAGCATTGCGCAGCAAGTTACCCATTACCGACTGCAAGAAGGTGGCGTTGTACAGGACCGGGCTTGCACTGACACGACCATCGAAATACAGGGTGAGGCCCTTCTGCTCGATGGTGTCGCGCCACACCCCGATAAGCTCGTCGGCCACTTCGCGCAGGGTCGCCCGCGACGCCACCGCGCCCTCATCGCGCTGCGCGCGAGCCAGCATCAGGAAGGTCTTGACCAGTTCACGCATTTCTTCAGTGGCCCGCGCTACGCGCTCCACCTGGCTACGCGCGCGGGTGTCGAGGTTGGGGTTTTCTATCAGCAACTCGCAGGAGGTGGCCAGCACCATCAACGGCGTGCGCAGCTCATGGCTGACGTCACTGGTGAACAGCCGTTCGCGGGTCAGCGCGTCGCGCAGGCGGCCCAGGGTGTCGTCGAAGGCTACGGCCAACTGGCCGACTTCGTCTGCGGCATAGTCCGGTGCCAGCGGCGGGGCCAGGCCCAGCAACTGGTCGCGGTGGCGTACCTGGCGTGCCAGGCGTATCACCGGCGCCATCACCCGGCGCGCCACCAGCCAGCCCAGAATGACGGCCAGCACCAGGCTGAGCACGAAGCCCACCACCACCACCGCGAACAGTACGCGCTCGCGTTCTTCGAAGTCGCTCTGATCCTGCAGCAGTACATAACGGCGGCCATCGACGATCTCGACCATGGCGTGGTACGACAGCTGGTCGCGAAACACCTCGTGGAAACCGCGATCGAGGTGACGCAGGTCTTTGGGCAGCTCGAAGTCGTCACGCCCACCGCTGAAGTAGAACAGCTGATCCGGGCGTGGCCGGTGGCTCCAGTCGCCGACGCTGTCCATGCGCAGCAGGCGCTGCAAGTCACCGCCCAATACCGAGGAAATCAACCGCTCTTCGACCAGATGCACAGTGGCAACGATGCCGAAGGCGAAAGCCCCGGCCACCAGCGCGCTCATCAACGCAAAGGCAATGATGATGCGCTGGGCAAGGCTTTGCTTAAACTCCATCGCGGCCCTCGGCGAGGCGATAGCCGACGCCATGGACGGTATGCAGCAACGGTTTTTCAAACGGTTTGTCGATCACCTGACGCAACTGGTGAACATGGCTGCGCAGGCTGTCACTGTCCGGGCAATCGTCGCCCCACAAAGCCTCTTCCAACACCTCGCGGCGCAGAACGTGCGGGCTTTTCTGCATCAGCACTGCCAGCAGCTTGAGGCCGACCGGGTTGAGCTTGAGCAGGCGCCCCTGACGAGTGACCTCCAGGGTGTCGAGGTCGTAGCTGAGGTCGGACACCTGCAACGTGCGGCGCCCGCCCCCTTGGGCACGGCGCAGCACCGCTTCGATGCGTGCCGCCAGCTCTGACAGGGCGAACGGCTTGAGCAGGTAATCGTCGGCCCCGGAGCGGAAGCCTTGCAGGCGGTCGTCCAACTGGTCGCGGGCGGTCAGCATGATCACCGGTGTGTCGCGGCGGGCGTCTTCGCGCAGCCGCTTGCACAGGGTGTAGCCATCGATGCCGGGCAGCATGATGTCCAGCACGATCAGGTCGTAGTGTTCGGTGGCAGCCAGGTGCAGCCCGGACAGGCCATCCTGGGCGCAGTCGACGGTGTAACCCTTCATGCCCAGGTAATCGGCCAGGTTGGCCAGGATATCGCGGTTGTCTTCAACCAAAAGAATGCGCATCGGTTTCTCCTGTGCGGCGCTCCTCGCTGTGGTGCGCGGCAGGCGCAGCTTAAGGCCTATGCCTGCACGGTGCCAGCCCCCAGAAAAATTCACTGCACTTGACGGTTTTTTCACTGATCCTTCACGGACACAGGATAGCGGGCGGCTGACAATGCCCGATCTTTTTCGTGTTCTGGAGTCGTCATGCAGCACCCCACCCACCCTCGCCCGATCAACTACTGGCTGTATCTGGGAATACCCTTGGCGACCGCGCTGGCATTGATTCTGCTGGAACTGACCTCGGTCGACATGCAGGTGGCCCAGCTGTTCTTCGACCCCGCTGCCGGGCAGTTCATTGGACGCCACAGTTACCTGCTGGAAAACATCCTGCACGACCGGGTCAAGCAGGTGGTGATCTTGTTGGGTGTGTTATCGCTGCTGACCTTTGCCGCCAGTTTCTTCTGGAAGCGCCTGTTCGGCTGGCGCCGCGAGCTAGGCTGCATGGTGCTGGCACTGGGCCTGTCCACCGCGTTTGTCACGCCACTGAAGGAGGTGACCCAGGTGCAATGCCCGTGGAGCCTGACCCAGTTTGGTGGCACCGAAACCTACAGCAAGCTGCTGGAGCCAAGGCCGGCGACCGACAAGCCTGGGCTGTGCTGGCCGGGCGGCCATGCGGCGACCGGGTTCTGCCTGTTCGGGCTGTTCTTCATGTTGCGTGATCGCAAGCCGCGGTTGGCTCGGGTGGCGTTTGTCGTGGCCTTGATAGCAGGTTCAGTGCTGTCGGTGGGCAGGATGATGCAAGGCGCGCACTTCCTGTCGCACAACATCTGGACGGCAGTGTTCTGCTGGTTGATCGGGTTAGGGTCGTATTACCTGGTTCTGTATCGCCGAGGGCAGGCTGAGGTGCCCGTCGCCGAACGCAGCGTCGCCTGAAAGAGGGGCCGCTTTGCAGCCCTAATGGCTCTAACAGGTAAAACGAAAAAGCCCCGGTTCTCACGAACCGGGGCTTTTTCATACTACTGGGGGTAAGGCTGGCTTACATCATGCCGCCCATGCCACCCATGCCGCCCATGTCTGGCATGCCGCCGCCAGCAGGACCTTCGCTCGGAGCGTCAGCAATCATGGCTTCGGTGGTGATCATCAGACCGCCGATCGAAGCAGCAGCTTGCAGGGCCGAACGGGTGACCTTGGCTGGGTCCAGGATGCCCATCTCGATCATGTCGCCGTATTCGCCGGTAGCAGCGTTGTAGCCGTAGTTGCCCGAACCTTGCTTGACCTTGTCAGCGACAACGCTTGGCTCGTCGCCGGCGTTGGCAGTGATCTGGCGCAGCGGAGCTTCAACAGCGCGACGCAGCAGGGCGATACCGACGTTCTGGTCTTCGTTGTCGCCTTTCAGGTCAACGATGGCCGACAGAGCACGTACCAGGGCAACGCCGCCGCCAGGTACCACGCCTTCTTCAACGGCTGCACGGGTAGCGTGCAGGGCGTCTTCAACGCGGGCTTTCTTCTCTTTCATTTCAACTTCGGTACCGGCACCGACCTTGATCACGGCAACACCGCCAGCCAGCTTGGCCAGACGCTCTTGCAGCTTCTCACGGTCGTAGTCCGAGGAAGTATCTTCGATCTGGGCGCGGATCTGCTTGACGCGTGCCTGGATGTCATCTTCAGCGCCAGCGCCGTCGATGATGATGGTGTTTTCCTTGGACAGGGTGACGCGCTTGGCGTTGCCCAGGTGCTCAATGGTAGCGGTTTCCAGGGACAGGCCGATTTCTTCGGAGATGACCTGGCCGCCAGTCAGGACGGCGATGTCCTGCAGCATGGCCTTGCGGCGGTCGCCGAAGCCCGGAGCCTTGACCGCAGCAACCTTGACGATGCCGCGCATGTTGTTGACTACCAGGGTAGCCAGCGCTTCGCCTTCAACGTCTTCGGCAACGATCAGCAGTGGGCGGCCGGCCTTGGCAACGGCTTCCAGAACTGGCAGCAGCTCACGGATGTTGGAGATCTTCTTGTCGACCAGCAGCAGCAGCGGGCCTTCCAGCTCGGCAACCATGGTGTCCGGCTTGTTGACGAAGTACGGCGACAGGTAGCCACGGTCGAACTGCATGCCTTCTACGACAGACAGTTCGTTTTCCAGGCCCGAGCCTTCTTCAACGGTGATCACGCCTTCTTTACCGACTTTTTCCATGGCTTCGGCGATGATCTCACCGATGGAGCTGTCGGAGTTGGCAGAGATGGTACCTACCTGGGCGATGGCCTTGGAGTCAGCGCATGGCTTGGACAGGTTCTTCAGCTCGGCAACAACGGCAATGGTGGCCTTGTCGATACCGCGCTTCAGGTCCATCGGGTTCATGCCGGCAGCGACGGCTTTCAGGCCTTCGTTGACGATGGCCTGAGCCAGAACGGTAGCGGTGGTGGTGCCGTCACCGGCAGCATCGTTGGCCTTGGAAGCAACTTCCTTGACCAGCTGGGCGCCCATGTTTTCGAAGGCGTCTTTCAGTTCGATTTCTTTGGCAACCGAAACACCGTCTTTGGTGATGGTCGGTGCGCCGAAGCTCTTGGCGATTACAACGTTGCGGCCTTTCGGGCCCAGGGTCGCTTTTACCGCGTCAGCCAGAACGTTGACACCAACCAGCATCTTCTTGCGAGCGGAATCGCCGAATTTTACGTCTTTAGCAGCCATGATCGTTTAATCCTTGGAATTCTTTGGAGTAACGGGAAGTCGGGGAAATCAGCCTTCGACAACGGCGAGGATTTCGTTCTCGGCCATGACCAGCAGGTCTTCGCCATCGACTTTCACGGTGTTGCTGCCCGAGTAAGGGCCGAAAACCACTTTGTCACCCACTTTCACGGCCAGCGCGCGAACTTCGCCGTTGTCCAGGATGCGACCGGTGCCGACGGCAACAACTTCGCCGCGGTTTGGTTTTTCAGCGGCCGAACCCGGCAGGACGATACCGCCAGCGGTTTTCGATTCTTCTTCGCTGCGACGGATAACGACGCGGTCATGCAGAGGACGAAGCTTCATTGTCGATCTCTCCCAAATTGTGGTTTTCATCGGCCGGTATCGACACCGGCAGGTTGATGCTGTCCGGCGTTGCCGGGGAGTGGCCCGCAAAGGGCGAACCACCTGTGTCATGTCTGGCGTTGCCACCAGTAACCTTGCGGTGACCACATACATGAGGCCGCCATATTCAATTACAAGGTTTGTTTCAGAAAATTTTTCATTAGCCAGAAAAAGCAGAGGGCCGCAAAACGGCCCTCGGGTATTACTTGTCGCGGCGTTCGTACTCGCCTTCGATCACGTTCGGGCGGTGGCCGCCATCACGCGGCTGCGCCTGGAACGGCGCATCCTGAAACGCGCGCTGGCGCATGGCCTGGGCCTCGCCACGTTCACGCATCTTGCGCGCGGCCAGGCGGCGGGTGAACGGCAGGAGGCACAGCAGGCCCAGCACGTCGCTGATGAAGCCCGGCAGCAACAGCAGGCCACCACCAACGGCCAGCATCATGCCCTGGAACATGTCCTCAGCGGGCAGTTCGCCGCGCTGCAGGCTTTCACGGGCACGCAGTGCGGTGGCCAGCCCGGCCACGCGCATTACCAGCACACCCAGGGCGGAACCGGCGATGATCAGCAGCAGCGCCGGGAAGAACCCGATGGCGGCGCTGACCTTCACGAAGACGAACAGCTCCAGCACGGGAAAAATCAAAAACAGCAATAGAAAAGCACGCATCAAGGATTCCTCGCGGAAGTGAACCTTCCAGTAAGACCTCAGATGGATGCACGCGCTCAGGATTTCAACCCTCGATTTCAGTCGCAACTGGCCACTGGTCGGCACGCGCCAGCAAAACCAGGGCTTCGCGGACTTGTGTCGGCGTGTTGCAAATGCTTGGGAAAGGCAACCAGTACACTGCCTGGCCAATGCGCAGGTGCATGCCCTCGCTGTCCACACCCGCCATCTGCGCCGGCACATGCTGTGGCAGGTCGGTCAGCGCTACATAGTGGGCGATGGCGTTGGCGTGATCACTGTTCATGTGCTCGACCATGCTCGCCTCGGCCTTGCCGGCGAACGGGTTGGCCAAGGTCACCTGGTCCAGCCAGTGGATCGCGCCGAAGCCGCCAATGTAGCGGTGACGCACTGGCTGCAGCACCCAGAAGTCGAAGTCGTGGGCCTTGTGGTAGTTGGCGGCGTCCGGGAAGTAGCGATAGTAGCGTTCGGCGGCAGCCTCGACCGCGCCCTCGTCGACCAGCTTGTGCGCCTCGGCCATCACGGTCAGGCGCCCTACGGCCTGCACATCCTCGGCCTCACGCTCACCCACCAGCAGTGAGCACTTGGGGTCTTTCTGCAGGTTGTGGGTGTGCTGGGCGATGCGGCTGATGAGGATCAGCGGGTTACCGTCGGCATCGAGGCAATACGGCACGACCGAACCGAACGGAAAACCGGGCATCGACTTGGAATGGGTCGAGAGCACGCCGCGGTACTCCTTGAGCAGCAGTTCCCGGGCGGGGCGGATGGCGTTGGTACTCACTTGGGGCGGCTCCTGATGGGGGGACTGAATGCAGACAAGATAAGCATTATCAGTTCCAGTGCCAATGGGGCTGCTTTGCAGCCCATCGCCGGCAAGCCAGCTCCCACAGGTACTGCACAAGACTCAGGCCTGTGGTGACCCTGTGGGAGCTGGCTTGCCGGCGATGGGGCGCATAGCGGCCCCAAGACTTACCAGGTTACGCCGAAGCCTGCGGTATAGCGGGTCTTGTCCAGATCACTCTCACGCGTACCGGTGATGATGTCCTTCTCCGCCTTGAGGTTGAGCGAGGCCCACTCGGTGACCTTGTAGCGCAAGCCCACCTCGGCATCCAGCGAGTAATCGGCCACGCCACCCAGCGGTTTGGCGAACTCGCCATTGGTGAACAACTGCACGTTCTTACCGATCAGGTAACGGGTGTAGTCCCACTTCACAGCGGCGGAATAGAAGTTGTCCTTACCGCCGTCCTGGTACTCGAAGTCGGTACGGTTGATCAGCGAACCCAGCGAAAACGCCCCCAGCTCATCGTCCCAGAACTGGTAACCCGGACCAGTACCGACAGTGCGCTGGCGGGCCAGGTCTTCGATGCGGTCACGCTTGTATTCCGCACGCCCCTGCCAGAACCACTTCTCGGTGATGAAGCGGTCCAGTGCGTACTCGGCGCTCCAGTTGTCGGTGGTGGTGACGTCGTCCTTGGTCTCGCGGTTGTACTCACCTTCAGCGTTGTGGCGCCACCGGCCGTGGCGGGCGGTGGTCTTGAAGCCGATGTCGTAATCGTCGGTGTCGTTCTCGGCACGCTTGTAGTCCAGCGCCACATCGACGTTGCCCTTCCACACGAAGTCCTCGACCAGCGGCCTGGGCTTCATGATCTGCTCGATGCTCGCCAGATCCACAGTTTTCGGCGCCTCGCCGTTGGCCAAGGTCACCTTGCCAGGCTCGGCAGCTTTCAACGACTTGGCTTTTTCACCGGTGTAGGCATCTTGCTTGACCAGCATCTCCTGATCGCTTTCCAGGGTCTGGACTTCTTTCCAGTCCAGCGCGATGGACCCACCGTAGGGGGTCTCCAGCAACAGCTTGCCGCCGTCGAAGACTTTGATCTTGCCACTGAGCCGGTCACCGTTCTTCATCCACACGGTATCGGCCAACGCCGGGGAGGCGCACAAGGAAGCAGCTAGCAGGCACAACAAGGATCTAGAATACATAGGCAGACTACGGTTTCGATTTGACAAAAAAGCCGGGCATTATCCAGATACCGACGACCAGAGCAAGGACAGACCGGGCACATGGCGTTGAGTTCAACTCTCATTTGCCGGACCACTGGTCCAGTTTCATCTGCAGCCCAAGGGGGGCGTGATGTCAGACGGATATGAACACGCCCTGGACAGCGCCGAGGGCCGACGAACGGCGCTGTATTCGGTGCTTGGCCAAGTGCCGCCCGGCAAGGTGGTGAGCTACGGTCAACTGGCCGAGCTGGCGGGGCTTGGCCGCGCAGCACGCTGGGTCGGACGCACGCTTGGGCAGCTGCCGGCAGACACCCGCCTGCCCTGGCATCGGGTGCTCGGCGCAGGTGGCCGACTGAGCCTTGCACTGGGCACCCCGTCGGGGGATGAACAACGGGCGCGATTACGTGCGGAGGGTGTGAATGTAACCAACAATCGTGTGGATATGACGCGCCATGGCTGGCGCCCAATGGAGCACAGCGGTTAGAGTGCGCGCTTTGTTTTCGCAAACTTGAGGCAGATGTTGGCCCATGCCCCGTAAAACCTGGCGCGCTGCGCTTGCTGCCTATGCCAGCCCGTCAACCTTGGTACTTTTGCTACTCGGTTTCGCCGCCGGCCTGCCCTACATGCTGGTGTTCTCGACCCTGTCCGTGTGGTTGCGCGAAGCCGGCGTTGCCCGCGAAACCATTGGTTACGCCAGCCTGATCGGCCTGGCCTACGCCTTCAAGTGGGTGTGGTCGCCGCTGCTCGACCAATGGCGCCTGCCGCTGCTCGGCGGCCTGGGGCGCCGGCGTTCGTGGTTGCTGCTGTCACAAGCGCTGGTGGTGATCGGGCTGGTTGGCATGAGCCTGTGCGACCCGCAACAGCACCTGTCATGGCTGATCGCCATGGCGGTACTGGTCGCGTTTGCCTCTGCCACACAGGATATCGCCGTCGACGCCTATCGCCTGGAAATCGCTGACGACCAGCGCCAGGCCGCGCTCGCCGCCAGCTACATGGCCGGTTACCGGGTTGCTGCATTGCTCGCCACGGCCGGTGCCTTGTTCTTCGCGGAGTGGTTCGGCTCCACAGGTTTCAGCTACCTGCACAAGGCCTGGGCCGGCACCTATGTGATGTTCGGGGTGATGATGGTGCCCGCCCTGTTCACCACGCTGGTCATGCGCGAACCGCCAGTGCCCCTGCGTACCCAATTGTCGGCAGCGCGCTATGGGCTGGTGCACCAGCTGGCGTCTGTGTTCGTACTGATCATCCTGCTGGTGTCGGTACCGGCCAGCTTCACCCAGATGTTCAATACCGGCTGGTCCACCGTCATTTCCGGTGATGCCACGCCGCTCGACCTGCTGCTGGAAGACCGCGCATTCCTGCGACTGATCCTCTACGTGCTGCTGAGCTGGGCGTGCCTGTCCAGCCTGGGCCGCCGCGGCCTGGCCCCGGTGCTGACCCCGGTCAACGACTTCATCACCCGCTACCGCTGGCAGGCGCTGCTGCTGCTTGGTCTGATCGCTACGTATCGCATGTCGGACACCGTGATGGGCGTGATGGCCAACGTGTTCTACATCGACATGGGCTTCACCAAGGACCAGATCGCCAGTGTCAGCAAGATCTTCGGCCTGATCATGACCCTGGTCGGCGCCGGGGTCGGCGGCCTGCTGATCGTGCGCTTCGGCATCATGCCCATCCTGTTCATCGGCGGTGTCGCCTCGGCCGGCACCAACATCCTGTTCCTGATGCTGGCCGACATGGGGCCGAACCTGGAAATGCTGGTGGTGACCATCTCGCTGGACAACTTCAGCTCCGGCATGGCCACCTCGGCGTTCGTGGCCTACCTGTCGAGCCTGACCAACCTGAAGTTCTCGGCGACCCAGTACGCGCTGCTCAGCTCGATCATGCTGCTGTTGCCGCGGCTGATCGGCGGGTATTCGGGGGTGATGGTGGAGAAGTTCGGGTATCACGACTTCTTCCTGATCACCGCACTGCTGGGCGTGCCTACGCTGATACTGATTGCCCTGCAGTGGCGGCAGGAGGCTGGTCGGGGTACGCCAGTGGCAGAAGAAGGCTCGGCGGCCGAGCGGCCCTGACAGATTTTTAGCGCCTGTGCAGGCCTCTTCGCGGGCTTGCCCGCTCTCACAGGAATCGCACAGATCTCAAGGGCTGTGCTGCACCTGTGGGAGCGGGCGAGCCCGCGAAGAGGCCGGTGCAGGCAAAGACGATTACTGAGTAACAGCCCCTTCCCCAGGCCGCCCACCCACCACAAACCACAGCGGCCACAACGCCAATGCCCCCGCCACACCCGCCGCCAGGGCAAAGTGCAGCAGGCTCGCACCCGCACCGATCATCGCCAGCAGCGCCCCACCCAACCCCAGCAAGGCAATTGTGATCATCCCCAGCATGGCCGAAACCAGGCCCTTGCTCTGCTCGCTGGAGAACAGCGTCATGCGGTAAAGCACCGCGTTGGCCACGCCCAGGCCCAGCGCGTACAGCGACATGCCCGCCACCACGCTGGTCACGCTCGGCCAGTACCAGGTCGCCAGCACCATCAGGCACAGGCCTGCGAGGTATGGCCACAGCGCGCCCCGGACCAGGGCCGGCAGCGGGTAGCGGTCGGCGATGCGGTTGATGATCAGGTTACCGAGGATCAGCCCGCCAAACACCGGCAGCTGCCACAAGGCGTACTCCATCGTGCTCAACCCCTCATCGTGGATGAGCAGCACCGGCGACAGGCCGATCCAGCCAATCAACGGCAAACCGACCAGCCCCAGAGCAGCGCTGCCAGCGACAAAGCGACGGTTGGCCAGTAACTGACCATAGCCGGCCAGCAGTGGCAGCAAATGAATCGGCGTGAACGCCAGGCGCGTGCCGTCACGGCGTTCCACGCCGAGGGTTTCCGGCATCAAACGGTACAACAGCCCCCACACCAGCACGGCGCCGATGGCAAAGGCCACGAACAGCCAGCGCCAGTTCAGCCACTGCAGCAGCAAGGTGCCCACCAATGGCCCGAGCAACGGTGACAGCAAGGCGATGTTGGCCAGCAAGGCCATCATGCGCACGGCATCCGCCTCGCTGAAGGCTTCGTTCAGGGCTGGGTAGCTGACCGTGACCACGAACCCCAGGCCAATGCCCTGCAACAGGCGCAGCAGGTTGAACAAGCCGATGTCGTGGGCCCAGAAGCTGGCCAGGCAAGCCAGGCCGAAGAACGCACAGCCAACCAGCAGCAACGGACGCCGGCCATAGCGGTCGGCCAGCGGGCCGATCAGCCACTGCAGCACCACTCCGCCCAGCAGGTACAGGTTCAGCGCATGGGGGATGTATTCGGGGCTGGCGTTCAGGTCACCCACCACCACCGGCATGGCCGGCATGACGGCGTCGCTGGCCAGGTAGGTCAGCAACTCGAACAGGGCCAGGGTCAGACCGAACAGCAAGGCGCGCAGCGGGGTAATGTAGAGCAGTGGTTTCATGATGGCATATCAGGTGTGGCAGGTGGGGTCAGGCTATATGCCAGAAATGACCGGCAATTGCTGTGAACAAGTGTAAAACCGGGGCCTTGCGCCCCGGTCTCAATGCGGTATTACTGCGCGGCCGTCTCCTGCACCACGCGAATCACCCGCTGCGGAAAAGGAATGTCGATCCCTTCAGCTTTCAACCGGTCACGCGCATGCTCATTGAGCATGAACATCACATCCCAATAGTCCGAAGTCTTGGTCCAGATGCGCAGCGACACCGTGATCGAGCTGTCACCCAGCGTCGAAATCACCGCCTGCGGTGCCGGTTCAGCCAGCACACGCGGGTCCTGCGCCAGCTCCAGCAATACATTGCGCGCTTTCTGCAGGTCGGCCTCGTAGTCCACCCCAACGTCAAACACTACCTTGCGCGTTGGCTGGCGATTGGTGTTGGTGATGATGCCGTTGGACAGGCTGCCGTTAGGCATGATCACAGTCTTGTTGTCGCCGGTACGCAACACGGTGTGGAAGATCTGGATGCTGTCGACAGTGCCGGAAACGCCCTGAGCTTCGATCCAGTCACCGATACGAAACGGGCGGAACATCAGAATCAGTACACCGCCGGCGAAGTTCGCCAGGCTGCCCTGCAAGGCCAGGCCGATGGCCAGGCCTGCGGCACCAATGGCGGCAACGAACGAGGTGGTCTCGATACCGATCATCGAAGCCACGCTGACCATCAGCAGCACCTTCAGCACGATGTTCGCCAACGTGCTGATGAAGCCCTGCAGTGCCAGATCAGCGTTGCGCATGCCAACCAGCTTGCCAAGGCGGGCGCTGACCCTGTTGATGATCCACCAGCCGACCGCCAGGGTCAGCAGCGCCAGCAGCACACGGCTGCCGTATTCCATGATCAAGGGGATCCAGGTTTGCGATTGGCGGACCAGCTGATCGACTTCAGCGTTCAAATCCATGTTCATCTCCTGATGCCGAACGGCATGTACTCGGTAAAACTGGCCGCAGGCATTTCAGCGGCCATGGCCCCCATGGACATCATTACGCCATTGGGGTTCCGGGCGGCGCCTGCATCAGTCGCGGAAGTTGTTGAACTGCAGCGGCATGTCGAATTCCTTGGCACGCAAGGCTGCAATGGCCTCTTGCAGGTCGTCGCGCTTCTTGCCTGTCACACGTACCTGCTCACCCTGGATGGCGGCCTGAACCTTGAGTTTGGCGTCCTTGATGTGGGCGACAATCTTCTTCGCCAGCTCTTTGTCGATACCTTCGCGGAACTTGGCTTCCTGCTTCATTTCCTTGCCGGAGGCATAAGCGTCCTCGGTTTCCAGGCACTTGACGTCGATCTTGCGTTTGACCAGCGCACCGCGCAGGATTTCAAGCATCGCCTCAAGCTGGAACTCAGCCTCGGCGGTCATCAGCACGGTCTGGTCTTTGTCCTTGAACTCGAAGCTGCCTTTGCCTTTCAGGTCATAGCGGCGGTCCAGTTCCTTGATAGCGTTGTCGACCGCGTTTTGCACTTCGTGCTTGTCCAGTTCCGAAACCACGTCGAACGACGGCATGGGGATTCTCCAAAAAAAGAAAGCGCGCTCAGTCTGAAGATGGAGCGCGTCAGGGTTAGACGGTTAAAATGCGGACTCATTATAACGGGTTGCGAAACGCATATGAGCAGCACCTGGCATATTCTCGGCGCCGGTAGCCTGGGCAGCCTGTGGGCCTGCCGCCTGGCGCGCGCAGGCAAGGCCGTGCGCCTGATCCTGCGTGACGGGCAACGCCTCCAGGCATATCAGCAGGCCGGCGGCCTGACCCTGGTCGAACAGGACCAGTCTCGCCACTATGCCATCCCTGCCGAAACCGCACAGGCGCAGGGCCCGATCCACCGCCTGCTGGTGGCGTGCAAGGCCTACGACGCGGCCCCGGCCATTGCCGGCTTGGCGCCGCGGCTGGCCGAGGGCGCCGAAGTGCTGTTGCTGCAGAACGGCCTGGGCAGCCAGGACGAAGTGGCCGAGCTGGTGCCCCACGCACGCTGCATTTTCGCCTCCAGCACCGAAGGCGCCTTTCGCGAGGGGGACTGGCAGGTGCGCTTTGCCGGCCACGGTTTCAACTGGCTGGGCGACCCTCGCAACCCGGCAATCCCCACGTGGTTCGATGACCTGCACGAAGCCGGTATCCCTGCCGAATGGACGGTAGACATCCTCACCCGCCTATGGCGCAAGCTGGCGCTCAACTGCGCCATCAACCCGCTGACCGTGCTGCACGAATGCCAGAATGGCGGGTTGCTGGGGCACCTGGGTGAAGTCGATGCGCTGTGCGTCGAACTGGTCCAGTTGCTGCAGCGTTGCGGGCAGCCGCAAGCGGCAGACGAGCTGAACGAAGAAGTGCAGCGAGTGATCCTTGCCACCGCGGCCAACTACTCTTCCATGTACCAGGATGTGCGCGCAGGCCGACGTACCGAGGTCCACTACCTGCTTGGCCATACTTGCCGTGCGGCCGGGCGCCACGGCCTGCAGCTGCCCCGACTGGAACGCCTGCACCAGCGCCTGGTCGATAACTTGCGCCTGCGTGGCTTGCCCTGCGACTGACGCGCCCTTTCAACCGGATACGGACATTGCCTAGCCCATGACCTTGCGCCAACGCCTGGAAAACCTCCCGGTCGGGCAGAAGCTGCTGGCGGCCCTGCTGGTATTGCTGGTGACCATCCTGCTGGTGGCCAACCTCACCTTCATCAGCGCCGCCTACTGGATCACTCAGGAAAGCATGGCACCCCAAGCTCTGCAGACCATCGGCCGGCTGGTGGCCAACCCTCAGCTTGCAGCCCGCGCCGGCGATAACCCGGAAACCGCCAACGCCCTGCTCAATGAACTACACAGCTACACGCCGCTGCGCGCCGCCGCTGTCTACGGCGGCGATGGGCGCATGCTCGCGCAGTTGCAGCATGGCGAGCCACTGGCGCTGCCCAAGCGTTTTCGTAACATCGACGGCTGGCGCCTGATGGAGTTTCGCAGCACCCAGCTGATCCGCATCCCGCGCGACGCCAACCCGCCTGCACACCTGCTGCTGGTGGCCAGCAGCGAGCTGCCCACAGCCTTCTATACCGGCACCCTCAGCGCCAGCCTGGGCATCCTGGTGTTCAGCATCCTGCTGTGGATTGTGGTCGCCCGGCAGATAAAACGCCTGATTACCCAGCCGATCAATCAGCTCGAAGAACTCAGCCGCCAGGTCACCCGTGAAGAGAGCTATGCCCTGCGCGCCAGGCGCGGCAACGATGACGAAATCGGTAGCCTGGCTGAAGCCTTCAACACCATGCTCTCGCGCATCGAGGGCCGCGAGCAGCAGCTCAAGCGCGCGCGAGACGAATTCCAGAGCGCCTACGATCAAGCCCAGGGCCTGGCCGAGGAAACCCGCCACACAAACCGCAAGCTTGAGCTGGAAGTGCAGGTACGCAGCAAGATCGAGAAAAAACTCACGGGCTTCCAGAACTACCTCAACAGCATCATCGACTCCATGCCCTCGGCGCTGATCGCCCTCGACGAGCAGCTGTATGTGACCCAGTGGAACCACGAAGCCACGGTACTTTCAGGTACGCCACTGGACGAAGCGCTGAACCAGCCGGTGTTCATCGCCTTCGAGCCGCTCAAGCCGTTCTTGCCGCAGTTGAAGGAAACCGTGGAAAAGCACCGGGTAGCCAAGATCGAGCGGGTCACCTGGGCCAAAGGCGATGACCTGCGCCACTACGCCCTGACCTTCTACCCGCTGACAGGCGGTGGCGGGCGCGGCGTGGTCATCCGCATCGACGACATTACCCAGCGCCTTTCACTTGAAGAGATGATGGTGCAATCCGAGAAGATGCTCTCGGTCGGTGGCCTCGCGGCGGGCATGGCCCACGAGATCAACAACCCGCTGGGCGCCATCCTGCATAACGTGCAGAACATCCGTCGGCGCCTGTCGCCCGAGCTGCCGCGCAATCAGGAACAAGCCGATGAGATAGGCATCGACCTGGCCACGGTCAACCGCTATCTGGACAACCGCGAGGTGCCACAGCTGCTTGATGGCATTCAGCAGGCCGGTGCCAGGGCAGCCAAGATCGTCACCCACATGCTCAGCTTCAGCCGGCGCAGCAACCGCCAGTTGGCGCCATGCGACCTGCCGGCACTGATCGACCAGGCGGTGGAAATTGCCAGCAATGACTTCGACCTGACCATCGGCTTCGACTTCAAGGGCCAGGCCATTGTGCGCCAGTTCGACCCTGAACTGGGCCCGGTACCCTGCACCGCCAACGAACTGGAACAGGTACTACTAAACCTGCTGAAAAACGCGGCTCAGGCCATCCACATGCGGCCCCAGCCCAGCGAGCCCGGGCGCATCACCCTGCGCACCCGGCTGAACCCGCCATGGGCAGAAATCCAGGTCGAGGACAATGGCGTGGGTATGCCCGAGGCGGTGCGCAAACGCACCTTCGAGCCGTTCTTCACCACCAAGGAAATCGGCCAAGGCACTGGTCTGGGCCTGTCGGTTTCGTATTTCATCATCACCAACAACCACAAGGGGCAGATGGAAGTGCAGTCCACGCCCGGCCAGGGCACCTGCTTTACCCTGCGCCTGCCCCTCGGCCAGCCGGCGACGCCGGCCAACACGGAGAAGTGACATGGGCTATCGCCTGTCGAAGATCTACACACGCACCGGCGACAAGGGCGAAACCGGCCTGGGCGACGGGCGCCGTGTGCCCAAGGACCACCCGCGGATAGAAGCGATTGGCGAGGTGGACAGCCTGAACAGCCAGTTGGGCCTGCTGCTGGCGGGGCTGGACAAGCAAGGTATGGATGAGGTGAGCGCCGTGCTGGTGCCGTGCCAGCATCGCTTGTTCGACCTGGGCGGTGAGCTGGCGATGCCGAGCTATCAGGCGTTGACCTTGGCAGAAGTGGAGCGCCTGGAAGCCGCCATCGATGTGTGGAACGAAGAGCTGGGGCCGCTGAAGAACTTCATTCTGCCCAGTGGTTCGGCGCTGGTGGCGCAGGCCCATGTGTGCCGCAGCCTGGCGCGCAGTGCGGAGCGGCGGTGCCAGCAGTTGAATGCGGTGGAACCACTGGAAGGGGTTGGGTTGGCGTATATCAACCGGCTTTCCGATCTGCTTTTTGTGGCGGCTCGGATCATTGGGCGGCGGCAGGGGGTGGCTGAGGTTTTGTGGCAGCCTGCCGAGAAACCGAAAGGCTGATATCTCTGGGGCTGCTTTGCAGCCCATTCGCGGGACAAGCCCGCTCCCACAGATACCTCACTGCCCTCAGGTCCGGCGCACTACCTGTGGGAGCGGGCATGCCCGCGAATGGGCCGCAAAGCGGCCCCTGTTACAGGCGACTCAGGCCTCAGGCCAGAAGGCCCGGATCCCGGCAACACCTTGTGCCCCGGCGTCCCAGGCTTGCTCGCGCTGATCAGGCCCTACCCCGCCCAGCAAATAAACCGGCTTGCTGAACCCGGCAATCAACCGCTGCGCCTCATCCCACCCCAGCGGCACCGCCTCTGGGTGAGTCTGGGTGGCCTGGACCGGCGACAAGGTAACGAAGTCCACCCCCATCTGCTCAGCCAGCGCCAGCTCCTCGGCATTGTGGCAAGACGCCGCCAGCCAGCGCTCCTTGGGGAACGGCCGGCCCTTGGCAGCGTACTTGCGCAATTGCGCCGCCGTCAGGTGCCAACCGGCCGAAGGGAAATCACCCAGCCACTCCAGCGGCCCTTTGAGCATCAGTTGCGCCTTGCTCCCACACAACCCGACCGCATCCACCGCCACATCACGGTACTTGGGGTCGTACATGTCCGGCGCTCGCAGCTGGATCAGGCGAATACCGTTGGCCACTGCCTTCTGGATGCCCTTGAGCATCTGTGGCACTTCCAGGCCATCCGGGGTAATCAGGTACTGGTCCGGAAGCCGCGCTGCAGCGACGATGGGTTTGTTGGCTTCCGGGAATTCGTATTGCGACAGATCACGCGGGTTCACCCATTCCAGCGGCTGCCCTTCTGCGCCATGAGGTTCGCCCGTAAACGCTTCGACCTCGCGCACGTCCAGCAGCACCTGTTTGTCGGGGTAGTCATGGCTGACCTTGATCAGCGCACGTGAACGGGCCACCTCGATGCCCAGTTCCTCGCGCAGTTCACGCGCCAGCGCTACTTCCACGGTTTCGCCGGCTTCTACCTTGCCGCCTGGAAACTCCCAGAGGCCGCCCTGGTGCTGGGTATCGGCCCTGCGTGCAATCAGAATGCGGCCGTCAGCCCCGCGAATGACCGCAGCTACAACATGTATCCGTTTCACCCTTCACGCTCCGCCAGGCCGGCCTGCTGCCAAGCCTTGAAGGCTGGCCACTGATAAATGGTTTCGATGTAGGCTGCCGCCTCTGCCGGCACTTCCACCCGGTAGGTGCGCAGGCGCACAGCCACCGGGGCGAAGAAGGCGTCGGCCAGGCTCGGTATGCCGAACAGGAACGGGCCGCTGTCCTTGGCCACCACGCGGCATTCGGACCACAGCGCGACGATACGGTCGATGTCGACCTGCACGTCCAGCGGCACATCGTCCAGGGCCTGGTCACGCGACAGGTCGAACGGCATGGCACCACGCAGGGCCAAGAAACCGCTGTGCATCTGCGCGCAAGCCGAACGGGCCTGGGCACGGGCGGCAACGTCGGCAGGCCACAGCTGGGCGTCGGGGTGCTGTTCGTTGAGGTATTCGGCGATGGCCAGGGAGTCGGCGATCACACCGTGCTCTGTCTTCAGCAACGGCACCTTGCCGGTAGAGGAGAAAGCGAGGATGCGCTGACGGGTGTCAGGCTGGTCGAGCTTGATCCGGGTTTCTTCGTAGGGCACGCCGGCCAACTCGAGGGCCAGGGCGCCACGCAGTGACCAGGAGGAGTACAGCTTGTCGCCGATGATCAGTTGATAGCTCATGTTTCGGCTCCATGTATCTGGGATTTCGGGGCTGCTTTGCAGCCCTTCGCGGGCTTGCCCGCTCCCACAGGTACCGCACAACATTCAGGCCTTGTGCTGTACCTGTGGGACCGGGCAAGCCGCGCCAAGCGGCCGCAGCATTAAATCAGGTACGGTACTCGGCGTTGATCTTCACGTACTCGTGGGACAGGTCGGTGGTCCAGATGGTTTCGCTGCACTGGCCACGGCCCAGCTCGATACGGATGGTGATCTCTTCCTGGGCCATCACTGCCGAGCCTTGGGCTTCGGTGTAGCTCGGGTTGCGGCCGCCTTTGCTGGCGATGCACACGCTGTCCAGATACACGTCGATCAGGCTCACATCCAGCTCCGGCACGCCAGCGCGGCCAACGGCGGCCAGAATGCGGCCCCAGTTCGGGTCGGAGGCGAACAGTGCGGTCTTGATCAGGGGCGAATGGGCCACGGCATAGCCGACGTCCAGGCATTCCTGGTGGTTGCCACCACCGTTGACCTGCACGGTCACGAACTTGGTGGCGCCTTCGCCGTCACGGACGATGGCCTGGGCCACTTCCATGCACACTTCGAACACGGCCTTTTTTAGCGCTTCGAACAGCGCGCCGCTGGCTTCGGTCACTTCCGGCAGGTTGGCCTTGCCGGTCGCGATCAGCATGCAGCAGTCGTTGGTCGAGGTGTCGCCGTCGATAGTGATGCGGTTGAACGACTTGTTGGCGCCGTCCAGCATCAGGTCCTTGAGCACCGCCGGGGCAACCTTGGCGTCGGTGGCGATGTAGCCGAGCATGGTGGCCATGTTCGGGCGGATCATGCCTGCACCCTTGCTGATGCCGGTGACGGTAACGGTCACGCCATCGTGCTGGAACTGGCGGCTGGCACCCTTGGGCAGGGTATCGGTGGTCATGATGCCGGTGGCGGCTTCAGCCCAGTGGTTTTCCGACAGGTTGTCGAGAGCCATCTGCAGTGCACCTTCGATCTTCTCGACCGGCAGTGGCTCGCCGATGACGCCAGTGGAGAACGGCAGTACCGACTCGGCGGGTACGCCGGTCAGCTCGGCCAGCTTGGCGCAGGTACGTTCGGCTGCGGCCAGGCCTGGCGCGCCGGTGCCGGCGTTGGCGTTACCGGTGTTGGTCAGCAGGTAGCGCACAGTGCCCTGTACACGCTGCTTGGACAGGATCACCGGCGCTGCGCAGAAGGCATTGAGGGTGAACACGCCAGCCACGCTGGAGCCTTCGGCACAGCGCATGACCACCACATCCTTGCGCCCCGGGCGCTTGATACCGGCAGAAGCGATGCCGAGTTCAAAACCCGGAACCGGGTGCAGGGTGGGCAAAGGACCAAGACCAACAGCCATTAGAGCGCTCCTAGAAAATACGGTTGATGTCAAAAAGCGGGGCCGCAAAGCGGCCCCGGGATGTGTCAGGTTACAACAGCCTTGTCAGATCACTCGATCTGCCCGTGGCAATGCTTGAACTTCTTGCCCGAACCACAGTAGCACGGCTCGTTGCGGCCCAGCTTCTGGTCGTTACGCACCGGCGCCATGGCTACCGCCACTTCGGCACCCTCCTCGCTCAGTTGCTCGCTTTCCAGGCCCGGCGCAGCGGCGTGCTGGAACTGCATGCGGCTGGCCAGCTCCTCGGCCTCGCGGCGCAGGCGAGCTTCTTCTTCGATCGGGTCTTCGCGGCGAACCTGAACGTGCGACAGCACGCGAATGGTGTCGCGCTTGATCGACTCCAGCAGTTCCTGGAACAGGCTGAACGACTCGCGCTTGTACTCCTGCTTGGGGTTCTTCTGCGCATAGCCACGCAGGTGAATACCGTGACGCAGGTGGTCCATGGTCGACAGGTGGTCTTTCCACAGGTCGTCCAGCACGCGCAGCAAGATCTGCTTCTCGAAGGTGCGCAGGGCGTCGATGCCGGCCTGGTCTTCCTTCTCGGTGTAGGCGGTGGTGATCTCGTTCAGCAGCTTCTCGCGCAGGGTCTCTTCGTAGAGGTGATCGTCCTCGTCGAGCCACTGCTGGATCGGCAGTTTCATGGCGAAATCGCTGGCCAGTGCCGCTTCCAGGCCGACCACATCCCACTGCTCGGGCAGCGACTGCGGCGGGATGTGCTGGCTGATGGTAGCGTCCAGTACTTCCTTGCGGAATTCGGCGATGGTGTCGCCGATGTTCTCGGCGGCCAGCAGGCTGTTGCGCATGTGGTAGATCACCTTGCGCTGCTCGTTGGCCACGTCGTCGTATTCGAGCAATTGCTTACGGATGTCGAAGTTGCGGCCTTCGACCTTGCGCTGGGCCTTCTCGATGGCGTTGGTGACCATGCGGTGCTCGATGGCCTCGCCCGACTGCATGCCCAGTGCCTTCATGAAGTTCTTCACCCGGTCAGAGGCGAAGATGCGCATCAGGCTGTCTTCCAGCGACAGGTAGAAGCGGCTGGAGCCCGGGTCACCCTGGCGGCCGGAACGGCCACGCAGCTGGTTGTCGATACGGCGCGATTCGTGGCGCTCGGAAGCGATCACGTGCAGGCCACCGGCTTCGATCACCTGCTGGTGACGCTTCTGCCAATCGGCCTTGATCTGGGCGATCTGCTCGGCGGTCGGGCTTTCCAGCGCGGCCACTTCGGATTCCCAGTTACCACCCAACAGGATGTCGGTACCACGGCCAGCCATGTTGGTGGCGATGGTCAGCGCACCCGGGGCACCGGCTTGCGCGATGATCTCGGCTTCCTTCTCGTGGTACTTGGCGTTCAGTACCTTGTGCTCGATACCTTCCTGCTTCAGCAGGTTCGACATGTGCTCGGAAGTTTCGATGGTCGCAGTACCCACCAGGATCGGCCGGCCCTGGGTCATGCTTTCCTTGATGTCGGCGATGATCGCGGCGTATTTCTCGTCAGCGGTCAGGTACACCAGGTCGTTGAAGTCTTTACGCGCCAATGGCTTGTTCGGCGGAATGACCATCACGTTGAGGGCGTAGATCGACTGGAACTCGAACGCTTCGGTGTCGGCGGTACCGGTCATGCCGGACAGCTTGGCGTACAAGCGGAAGTAGTTCTGGAAGGTGGTCGAAGCCAGGGTCTGGCTCTCGGCCTGGATATTCAGGTTCTCTTTTGCCTCGATGGCCTGGTGCAGGCCTTCAGACAAGCGACGGCCCGGCATGGTCCGGCCGGTATGCTCGTCGATCAGCAGGACCTGGCCGTCCTGAACGATGTATTCAATGTTGCGGTGGAACAGCTTGTGCGCGCGCAGGCCAGCGTAAACGTGGGTCAGCAGGCCCAGGTTGTGCGCGGAGTACAGGCTCTCGCCCTCGGCCAGCAAACCGGCCTGGGTCAGCATCTCTTCGATGAACTGGTGGCCGGCTTCGTTCAGCTCGACCTGACGGCTCTTCTCGTCGATGGTGTAGTGGCCTTCCTGGGTGACCTGGCCTTCGACTTCTTCGATGTGCTGGGTCAGGCGCGGGATCAGGCGGTTGATCTCGATGTACAGCTTGGAGCTGTCCTCGGCCTGACCAGAGATGATCAGTGGGGTACGCGCTTCGTCGATGAGGATGGAGTCGACTTCGTCGATGACGGAGAAGTTAAGTTCACGCTGGAACTTCTCTTCCTGGCTGAACGCCATGTTGTCGCGCAGGTAGTCGAAACCGAATTCGTTGTTGGTGCCGTAGGTAATGTCGGACGCATAGGCGGCGCGCTTTTCTTCCGGCGGCTGGAAGGCCGAGACGATTCCGACCGACAGGCCGAGGAACTCGTACAGCGGGCGCATCCAGTTGGCGTCACGGCGGGCGAGGTAGTCGTTGACGGTGACCACGTGCACGCCCTTGCCGGACAGTGCGTTGAGGTACACGGCCAGGGTACCGACCAAGGTCTTGCCTTCACCGGTGCGCATTTCTGCGATCATACCCTCGTGCAGGGTCATGCCACCGATCAGCTGCACATCGAAGTGGCGCATACCCATCACGCGCTTGCCGGCCTCTCGGGCCACGGCGAAGGCTTCAGGCAGCAATTGGTCCAGTGTTTCGCCTTTGGCCAAACGCTCCTTGAACTCTGCGGTCTTTCCCCGCAGTTGCTCGTCGGAGAGGGCCACCATCTTCTCTTCGAAGGCATTGACGATACTCACCGTCTTGAGCATGCGTTTGACTTCACGCTCGTTCTTGCTTCCAAAAAGTTTTTTTAACAAAGGCGCAAACATATCGGCAGGATCTTCCACACGTAGGGATGGAGGGCGGCCCCATGAGTCGCCCGTGCAGCCCTGAGGCCGCATGCGAACGAGCATTCTACCCGGAAACGATGGTGAGGAAAGTGGTGGATTTCCACGATGCTATTACAGCGTTTTGGCAGGGGCCTGTGTTAGATAAGGGCATTTTCCCTGAGTTCAAGGTTTGGCAACATGAAAGGTATCGAGAATTAGTCTTATCTTGTTTTGCCTGCACCGGCCTCTTCGCGGGCATGCCCGCTCCCACAGGATCACCACAGGCCTGAAGGTTGCGCAGTACCTGTGGGAGCGGGCGCGCCCGCGAAGAGGCCGGCACAGGCAGCAGAGGTGTTAAACTGCTGCTCTTGCAACCTCTTGCGAAGCCCATGGCCTACAAACCCTCCCCTGCCCAGCCGCCCTCCGCATTGCTGCGCCAGGTTCGCCCGCTGCGCCTGCTGTTGAACCAGGCCGAGCGCCTGGAACACCTGCAACGCCTGCTGGAAAGCCAGCTGCAACCGGCTGCCCGCGAGCACTGCCACGTGGCATCGTGGCGCGATGGCACCTTGTTGCTGGTGGTCACCGACGGGCATTGGGCAACACGCCTGCGCTACCAGCAGAAGCGCCTGCTGGCGGCATTACAGGCCATGGAAGCGTTCGGCAACCTCAGGCGCATCCTGTACAAGGTGCAGCCACCGCTGGTGCCGGCCAAGCGTGGCGGGCATGTTGCAGAGCTGTCGAACAGCGCCGCCGAGAGCCTGCGTGACACCGCCGAGGGCATCACCGACCCCAAGCTGCGCGCAGCGCTTGAACGGCTGGCGGCCCACGCCAAGGACAAGCTATAAAAAAGGCCACCCGAAGGTGGCCTTGATAACACTAGAGAGAGTGTTCGAACTTACACGGCCGCTACAGGGCGCATGTAGGAGATCGGTGCCGTGCTGGCATCTTCGAAAGTAACCACTTCCCAGGCATCGGTTTCAGCAATCAGCTTGCGCAGCAGCTGGTTGTTCAGCGCGTGGCCGGACTTGTAGCCCTTGAACTCGCCGATCAGGCTGTTGCCCAGCAGATACAGGTCGCCAATGGCGTCGAGGATCTTGTGCTTGACGAATTCGTCATCGGAACGAAGGCCGTCTGCGTTAAGCACACCGGTCTCGTCGACCACGATAGCGTTCTCGACACTGCCGCCCAGCGCAAGGTTGTGCTTGCGCAGGTACTCGATGTCACGCATGAAGCCGAAGGTACGCGCGCGGCTGACTTCCTTCACAAACGAGGTGCTGGAGAAGTCGACGACCGCACTCTGGGTCTGGCCCTTGAGGACCGGGTGATCGAAGTCGATCTCGAAGCTCACCTTGAACCCTTCGAAAGGCAGGAACGTGGCGCGCTTGTCGCCCTCTTCCACGGTTACCTCACGCAGGATGCGGATGAACTTCTTGGCTGCGTCCTGCTCTTCCAGGCCGGCAGACTGAATCAGGAATACAAAAGGACCGGCGCTGCCATCCATGATCGGCACTTCCGAGGCGGAGAGCTCGACGTAGGCGTTATCGATGCCCAGGCCCGCCATGGCGGAGAGCAGGTGCTCGACCGTATCGACCTTGACGTCACCGTTGACCAGCGTCGTCGACATGGTTGTCTCGCCAACGTTGGCCGCACGCGCTGCGATTTCGACCACAGGGTCGAGATCGGCGCGGCGGAAGACGATGCCGGTGTCTACAGGTGCAGGCTTGAGGGTCAGGTAAACCTTCTCCCCAGAGTGCAGACCGATACCTGTGGCACGGATGGTATTCTTCAGGGTGCGTTGTTTAATCATGGCATTGGCCGCTTCAGCGCAAATTGCGAACAGGTATCAACAAAGGCTGGGGATGATAACAGACCCAACCTTTGATGAATACCAATCACCTTTATACCCCTGATAAATTCCATTAATCAGCCTGACGACGCAGGAAAGCCGGGATATCGAGGTAGTCCAGGTCATCCTGAGGGTTCAGTTTAGCGGCCGCAGCAGCACCTGCATGGGCCTGGTTGCGCATTACGGTCGGGCGCTCCAGGTCACGGTAGTTGACCGCAGGCTGCTCCTGGCGAACCGGTGCAGGGTTGGACGCTTCGTACGCCTGCTGAGCGGTTTGCAGGGTGTTGTCGACCACCTTCACAGGCTTCTCGATACGCGCGCCCAGGCCAGTGGCCACAACGGTCACGTGCAGTTCGTCACGCATGTCCGGGTCGATCACGGTGCCGACCTTGACCATGGCGTGGTCCGAGGCGAAGGCTTCGATGATGCTACCCACATCGGAGTATTCACCCAGCGACAGGTCCGGGCCTGCGGTGATGTTCACCAGGATGCCACGGGCGCCCTGCAGGTTGACGTCTTCCAGCAACGGGTTGCGGATCGCCGCTTCAGTGGCTTCACGCGCACGGTTCGGGCCGCTGGCACAGCCAGTACCCATCATCGCCATGCCCATTTCACCCATTACGGTACGCACGTCGGCGAAGTCGACGTTGATCATGCCCGGGCGTTTGATGATGTCGGAGATACCGCGAACGGCACCGGCCAGTACATCGTCGGCCTTGGCGAAGGCGGACAGCAGGCTGGCATCCTTGCCCAGGATGGTCAGCAGCTTCTCGTTGGGGATGGTGATCAACGAGTCGACGCTTTCAGCCAGCATGCGGATGCCTTCATCGGCGATCTGCATACGCTTGCGGCCTTCGAACGGGAACGGACGGGTCACCACGGCTACGGTGAGAATGCCCATTTCCTTGGCCACTTCGGCAATGATCGGCGCTGCACCGGTACCGGTACCGCCACCCATGCCAGTGGTGATGAACACCATGTTGGTGCCCTGCAGCACTTCGGCGATGCGCTCACGGTCTTCCAGCGCAGCCTGACGGCCGACTTCCGGATTGGCACCTGCACCCAGGCCCTTGGTCACACCAGTGCCCAATTGCAGGATGGTACGCGCGCCAATGCTTTTCAGCGCCTGGGCATCAGTGTTGGCGCAGATGAATTCCACGCCTTCGATGCTGCTCTTGACCATGTGGTTGACGGCGTTGCCGCCACCACCACCAACGCCGATCACCTTGATGACCGGGCTTTGCGGGACGTTGTCTACGAGCTCGAACATTTTCCCTCTCCTTACAGTTCTCTAGTTGTTGCGCCTACCACTACTGCTTTGAAACTTAGAAGTTGCCCTGGACCCACTTCTTGAAGCGCTCAAGTACTGGGGCCTTCGGTTCATCGCCATAGCTGTTGTTGCTGCTGTTGGTGTTACCGGTCAGGATCAGGTCTTCGGACTGCTTCAGCAGACCGTAGGTGAGCAAGCCCACGCCGGTGGAATAGATCGGGTTGCGAACCACGTCGCTCAGCCCCCGAACGCTGTGCGGTACACCCAGGCGTACCGGCATGTGGAAGATTTCCTCGGCCAGTTCCACGGCGCCTTCCATCTTCGCGGTGCCGCCGGTGAGGACGATGCCGGCAGGCACCAGGTCCTCGTAGCCGCTGCGGCGCAGCTCGGCCTGGATCAGGGTGAAGAGCTCGTCGTAACGTGGCTCTACCACTTCAGCCAGGGCCTGGCGCGACAGCTCACGCGGTGGGCGGTCGCCCACACTCGGCACCTTGATGGTCTCACCGGCGCCGGCCAGTTTGGCCAGGGCGCAGGCGTAGCGGATCTTGATTTCTTCGGCGTACTGGGTAGGGGTACGCAGGGCCATGGCGATGTCGTTGGTCACCTGGTCGCCGGCGATCGGGATCACCGCGGTGTGGCGGATGGCGCCCTCGGTGAAGATGGCGATGTCGGTGGTGCCGCCACCGATGTCGACCAGGCACACGCCGAGCTCTTTCTCATCGTCGGTCAGCACCGAGTAGGCCGAGGCCAGTTGCTCGAGGATGATGTCGTCGATTTCCAGGCCGCAGCGGCGTACGCACTTCTCGATGTTCTGCGCCGCGTTGACTGCGCAAGTGACCACATGGACCTTGGCTTCCAGGCGCACGCCGGACATGCCCAGCGGCTCGCGGACGCCTTCCTGGTTGTCGATCACGTAGTCCTGCGGCAGGGTGTGCAGCACGCGCTGGTCAGCCGGAATCGCCACGGCCTGGGCAGCGTCGAGTACGCGCTCCAGGTCCGCCAGGCTGACCTCGCGGTCGCGGATGGCGACGATGCCATGGGAGTTCAGGCTGCGGATGTGGTTGCCGGCCACCCCAACGAAGGCCGAGTGGATACGGCAGCCGGCCATCAGCTGCGCTTCTTCCACGGCGCGCTGGATCGACTGCACGGTGGACTCGATGTTCACCACCACGCCTTTCTTCAGGCCGCGGGACGGATGAGTGCCGATGCCGACGATTTCCAGGGTGCCGTCTTCGCCCACTTCGCCCACCAGCGCCACCACCTTGGAGGTGCCAATGTCCAGCCCGACGATCATTTTGCCGCTATGCGCGTTTGCCATGGTCCTGCCTCTCTCTAATTCTTCGCAACGGCGGGTTGGGCCGTCGTCGGTGCAATCGGTTCCCGCCAACCAACGGCAAGTCCGTTGGAATAACGCAGATCAATGCGGGCGATAGTGGTGATCTGGTCTTTGAGTGTCTTGTCGTAAATGGCAATGAAACGGCGCATCTTCTCCACCAGATGGTCGCGCCCCAGCAGCAGCTCGATGCCTGGCCCGGCGCTGCTCGCACCGGTGGTCAGGAACCAGCTGCCTCGCTCGCGCAGCTCCAGGCGAGCGATGGAAAAGCCCATGGGGCGCAACATCTGGCTCAGTACCTGATACTGCTGCATGACTTGTTGCTGAGCACGCTGCGGCCCGGCCAGCTGCGGCAGGTGCTCGTAGTTGGCCAGTTCACGCGGGGTAAACGCCTGGCCCTGATTGTTGAGCAAGGCTGCGTCACCCCAGCGCGCCACCGGCAGCTGTTCTTCCAGGCGGATCACCACCTCGTCGGGCCACACCCGGCGCACTTCGGCGTGGGCGATCCAGGGCATCTGTTCCAGCTCCGCACGCATCGCCGGCAGGTCGACGCTGAAGAAGCTCGCCGCCACATACGGAGCGATACGCTGCTGCACCGACTGCTGGCTGATGTAGCTGAGGTCGCCCTGCACGTCGATCTTGGTGATCGGCCGGTCGGCATACGGCATCAGGCGAATGGCGCCCTCGTAGGCACCAAAACCGGCCGCCACCAAAAGCACCGGCCACAGCAGGCGCTTCAAGCCGCCCAGGCTTGGCCGCGGCAGGCGCGCCGATACGGGCTCGTCGGCCACCAGCCGGCTGGCACCACGCGCCGCCGGCTTGCTACGGCCGGGAACGGGTTGCTGCTGACGTATCATCGCGCCTTGCATGGTTCTTAACCTCGCGTCGTCACGCTTTCAGCCAGGATTGCCAGCACCAGTTGCTGGAAGTCCAGGCCGGCCGCGCGGGCCGCCATGGGCACCAGGCTATGATCAGTCATGCCCGGTGCGGTGTTGACTTCGAGCAGCCAGAACCGGCCCTGCTCGTCCTGCATCACGTCCAGCCGCCCCCAGCCTTCGATGCCAATGGCATCACAGGCGCGAGCGGTAAGGTCGATCAGTTCCTGTTCCTTGACGCTATCCAGGCCGCACGGGATGCGGTACTGGGTATCGTTGGCGATGTACTTGGCGTCGTAGTCGTAGAACACGTGCGGCGTACCCAGGGCGATCGGCGGCAGCACCTGGCCGCGCAAGACCGCGATGGTGAACTCCGGGCCGTGGATCCACTGTTCCACCAGTACCTGGGAATCGTATTGGGCGGCGTCCTGCCAGGCGGCGACCAGTTCCTGGGCGCTGTTCACCTTGGCCATGCCGATGCTAGAGCCTTCATGGGCGGGTTTGACGATAAGCGGGAAGCCCAGTTCCGTACTGGCCAACAAACAATCGCTTTCGCTCGCCAGCACGGCGTGACGCGGGGTCGGAATACCGAGGCTTTGCCACACCTGCTTGGTGCGCAGCTTGTCCATGGCCAGCGCCGAGGCAAGGATGCCGCTGCCGGTGTAAGGGATGCCCAGGCACTCCAGCAGGCCTTGCATGCTGCCGTCTTCACCGCCACGGCCGTGGAGGATGATGAAGGCGCGGTCAATCTTTTCGCTTTGCAGGCGGTCGAGCAGGTCGTCACCGACGTCGATGGCGACCACGTCGACACCGGCAGTGGTCAGCGCGTCGATCACTGCGGCGCCGGATTTGAGCGACACTTCTCGCTCGGCGCTCTTGCCGCCGTACAACACGGCAACGCGGCCGAACGCCTTGACGTCCAGGGTCGAGTGCAGCTTTTCGTAGGCGCTGGTCATTTCGACTTCTCCTGCTTGGCGCCAGCGAACAGCGGGCTTTTCATCAGTTGCGGGGCCAGGCCGCCGACATCACCGGCACCCTGGCAGATCAGGATGTCGCCAGCGCGCAGCAGTGGCTTGACCAGCGGTGCCAGCTCGGCGCCACGCTCGATGTAGATCGGGTCCAGCTTGCCGCGCTGGCGGATGCTGTGGCACAGCTGGCGGCTGTCAGCACCGGGGATAGGCTCCTCGCCGGCCGGGTAGACCTCCATCAGCAACAGCACGTTGGCATCACCCAGCACCTGAACGAAATCGTCGTACAGGTCGCGGGTACGGCTATAGCGATGTGGCTGGTAAACGATCACCAGGCGACGGCTTGGCCAGCCACCGCGCACGGCCTTGATCACCGCAGCCACTTCGGTCGGGTGGTGGCCGTAGTCGTCCACCAGCATCACGCTGCCGCCTTCGACCGGCAGTTCGCCGTACACCTGGAAGCGTCGGCCTACACCCTGGAAGCCGGACAGACCCTGGACGATGGCTTCGTCAGTGATGCCTTCGTCAGTGGCGATGGCAATGGTGGCCAGGGCGTTGAGCACGTTGTGGTTGCCGGGCATGTTCACCGACACCTCCAGCGGCTCGCAGTCACGGCGCAGCACGGTGAAGTGGGTCTGCATGCCCTGCTGACGCACGTTGATGGCGCGGATGTCGGCCTCTTCGCTGAAGCCGTAGGTTACCGTCGGGCGTTTCA
The DNA here is from genome assembly GCA_029202525.1 of Candidatus Pseudomonas phytovorans. Taxonomy (NCBI): domain Bacteria; kingdom Pseudomonadati; phylum Pseudomonadota; class Gammaproteobacteria; order Pseudomonadales; family Pseudomonadaceae; genus Pseudomonas; species Candidatus Pseudomonas phytovorans. The sequence continues at coordinate 1,595,531 of CP119325.1, read as the reverse complement.
CCTGCGGCAGGATTTCGCGCACGACCGGGTCGTCCAGGCACATCACGGCCAGGCCGTAGAAAGGCAGGTTATGCAGGAACTCGACAAAGGTTTTCTTCAGCTTGTTGAAGTCACCTTCGTAGGTCGCCATGTGGTCGGCGTCGATGTTGGTGACCACGGCCACCATTGGCTGCAGGTGCAGGAAGCTGGCGTCGCTCTCGTCCGCTTCGGCGATCAGGTAGCGGCTGGTGCCCAGCTGGGCATTGGTGCCGGCAGCAGTCAGACGACCACCGATGACGAAGGTCGGGTCCAGGCCACCGGCGGCGAACACCGACGCCAGCAGGCTGGTGGTGGTGGTCTTGCCGTGGGTACCGGCAACCGCCACACCATGACGGTAGCGCATCAGTTCGGCGAGCATCTCGGCACGCGGCACCACCGGAATGCGTCGCTCAAGGGCGGTAGCCACTTCCGGGTTGGCGGGGTTGATGGCACTGGACACGACCAGCACGTCAGCGCTGGCGGCGTTCTCGGCGCGGTGGCCGACGAAGATTTCGGCGCCGAACGACTCCAGGCGCTCGGTCACCGGCGACGCTTTCAGGTCCGAACCGGACACTTCATAGCCCAGGTTCAGCAACACTTCGGCAATGCCGCACATGCCCACGCCGCCAATGCCCACGAAGTGAATACGGCGGATACGGCCCATCTTGGGATGGGGCATGGCTTTCTGGTTCTCAACCATGGGCCACCTCCAGGCAAATATCGACCACGGTGCCGGTTGCAGCAGGTTTGGCCAGGCGCCGCGCGGTGCCTGCCATGACGTTGAGTTTCTCGGGTTGCATCAGCACCTCGTTCAGGCGTTCAGCGAGCTGCGCTGCGCCAGTTGTCGCTTGTGGCATCAGGAAGGCAGCGCCTTCGCGGGCCAGATATTGGGCGTTGTGGGTCTGGTGGTCATCGATGGCGTGGGGCAAAGGCACCAGCATCGAAGGCAGGCCTGCTGCCGCCAGCTCGCTGACGGTCAGGGCACCGGCCCGGCATACCACCATGTCGGCCCAGCCATAGGCTTGGGCCATGTCCTTGATGAAGGGCTCTACCTGAGCTTCGACGCCCGCCTCGTGATAACGCTCGGCGGTGATTGGCGCGTGTTGCTTGCCGGCCTGGTGGAACACCTCTGGCCGCAGCGCGGCAGGTACTTCGGACAGGGCCTTAGGCAACAATTTGTTCAATGGTTCCGCACCCAGGCTGCCGCCGAGCACCAGCAGGCGCGCACGGCGCTCGGCCAGGGGCGTGCGTTGTGCATCCATGAACAGCTCCGGGCGCACCGGGTTGCCGGTGGTACGACGCTTGTCGCTAGCCTCGAAGGTGTTCGGGAAAGCTTCGCAGACCCGCGCAGAGAGTGGCACCAGCAACCGATTGGCGGTACCGGCGCGTGCGTTCTGTTCGTGGATCACCAGTGGCACGCCGCACAGCCGCGCGGCCACACCACCGGGGCCGGTCACGTAACCGCCAAAGCCCAGTACGCAGACAGGTTTGAGCTGGCGAATGATGCGCCGCGCCTGCAGCACGGCCTTGACCAGGGTGAACGGCGCCTTGAGCAGCGACAGCTTGCTCTTGCCGCGCAGGCCGCTGACCTGGATCAGATGCAGTGGCAGGCCGGCCTGGGGCACCAGTTCGTTCTCGATGCCACGTGGCGTGCCCAGCCAGTGCACGGTGAAACCACGCGCCTGGAACTCACGGGCACAGGCCAGCGCCGGGAATACGTGCCCCCCGGTGCCGCCCGCCATGATCAGTATGTTCTTGCCGTCAGCGGCCATGACTGGTCTCCTCGGCAAAATCGCTTTCGCTGAACTCGTGTTCTTCGCTGCCCAAGTGTGTTCGGCTCTCCCACTCGATACGCAGCAACAGGCCCACGCAGGCGCAGCAGATCACCAGCGAACTGCCCCCGTAGCTGAGGAACGGCAGGGTCAGACCCTTGGTTGGCAGCAAGCCGACGTTTACGCCGATGTTGATCAGGAACTGGCCGATCCACAGGAATGCCAGGCCGAAGGCGACATAGGCGGCAAAGAACTGCTTGGCCTTCTCGGCCCACAGGCCGATGTACAGGGCACGCACGGTCACGAACACGAACAGTGCAATGGTCAGCAGCGAGCCAACCACGCCCAGTTCTTCGGCCAGTACCGAGAACACGAAGTCGGTGTGCGCTTCAGGCAAGTAGAACTGCTTCTGCACACTGTTGCCCAGGCCAACGCCCAGCCACTCGCCACGGCCGAAGGCGATCAGTGCCTGGGTCAGCTGGTAGCCCGAGCCGAACTGATCGGACCACGGGTCGGTGAAGGTAATAAGCCGCGCCATCCGGTAGGGCTGCGCCTGCACCAGCACAAACACCGCCAGCACCGCCAGCACCACCATGAGGCTGAAGCGGAACAGCCCCACCCCGCCGAGGAACAGCATGGCCGCAGCCGCGCCCATCATCACCACGGTGGCACCGAAGTCCGGCTCCATCAGCAGCAGGGCAGCCATGGGCAGCAGCACGATGAACGGTTTGAAGAAGCCCATCCAGGTTTCGCGCACCTCGGTCTGCCTGCGTACCAGGTAACCTGCCAGGTAGACGACCACGAACACTTTGGCAATTTCCGAAGGCTGGACGTTGAAGAAGCTGAAGCCGATCCAGCGCATCGAGCCGTTCACTTCACGGCCGATACCCGGCACCAGCACCAGCACCAGCAGGCCGAAGGCACCCAGCAGCATCATGAAGCCCATGCGCTGCCAGGTGGCGATCGGTACCAGCATGGTCGCGCCACAGGCAACCAGGCCAAGGGACACGTACACCAGGTGGCGGAACATGTGGTAAAGCGGATTGCCTGACTGCACCGCGGCCACTTCCGAGGAGGCAGAAGTGATCATCACCAGCCCCAGGCCGAGCAAGGCCAGGCAGCCGGCCAGCATCGGGAAGTCCAGGTCGATGCCACGGCCGCTGATCAGCGGCGACGGGTAGGGCTTGAAGATGCCGAAAATCATGCAAGGCCTCCTGCTGCCTGGGCAAACAGGCGGCCGCGCTCTTCAAAGTTCTTGAACATGTCGAGGCTGGCGCACGCTGGCGAAAGCAGCACGGCATCGCCGGCCTGGGCCAGTTCGGCACACTGCTGCACGGCGTCATCCAGGGTCTTGACCCGCACCAGCGGCACGTCATCACCCAGCGCTTCGGCCAGGCGCTCGGCATCACGACCAAGCAATACCACGGCGCGGCAGAAACGTCTGACTGGCTCGCGCAGCGCTGTGAACTCGGCACCTTTACCATCGCCACCGGCGATCAGCACCAGCTTGCCTTCGATATCGGCCCCCAGGCCCTCGATGGCAGCCAGGGCCGCACCGACGTTGGTCGCCTTGGAATCGTCGTACCAGTTCACGCCATTACGCTCGCGCACCCACTGGCAACGGTGGGCCAAGCCACCGAACTCACGCAGGGCTTCGAGCATGGGCTCGAACGGCAGGCCTGCGGCATGCCCCAGGGCCAATGCCGCCAGGGCATTGCTCTGGTTGTGAGCACCACGCACCTTCAGCTCGCGCGCCGGCATCAGCGCCTGGAACTCGAACGCCAGGTATTTTTCGCCGTCCACTTCGCGCAGGCCGAAGGCCTTGAAGTCTGGTTGGTTGAGGCCGAAGGTCCAGCAAGGGATGCCTTCCACCGGCAGTGGCCGGCTCAGGGCGTCCTGGCGGTTGACCACCACCTGCTTGGCGCCGCGGAAGATCCGGTGCTTGGCCAGGTGGTAGGCCGGCAGGCCGCTGTAGCGGTCCATGTGGTCTTCGCTGATGTTCAGCACGGTGGCTACTTCGGCGTTGAGCTGGTCGGTGGTTTCCAGTTGGAAGCTGGACAGCTCAAGCACGTACAGCTCGACATCATCAGCCAGCAGGTCCAGCGCCGGGGTCCCGAGGTTGCCACCCACCGCCACGCGTTTACCGGCCTTGGCGGCCATGTCTCCGACCAGGGTAGTGACGGTGCTTTTGGCGTTGGAACCGCTGATGGCAATGATCGGTGCCTTGGCGAAGCGGGCGAACAACTCGATATCACCCGACAGCTTCACGCCGCGCGCCGCTGCCTGCTGCAGGGCTGGGGTGGCCAGCGCCAGGCCAGGGCTGACGTACAGCTCGTTGGCGCGGCACAGGAAGTCGACGTCCAGCTCTCCACAGCGCACTTCCACCTGCGGGTAATCACGGCGCAGGGTATCCAGTTCCGGCGGTTGCTCACGGGTGTCGGCGACCGCAAAGGCAATGCCCCGGCTCGCCAGGAAGCGAACCAGGGACATGCCGCTCTTGCCGAGGCCGACAACGATGCGGAATTGGTCGGAAGCGATCAATGACACGCTCTTCTACCTCAATTTCAGGGATGCAAGGCCAATCAGGACCAGGATCACGGTGATGATCCAGAAGCGGACAATCACCCGTGGCTCTGGCCAGCCTTTGAGTTCAAAGTGGTGGTGGATCGGCGCCATGCGGAACACGCGCTTGCCGGTCAACTTGAAAGAGGCAACCTGGATCACCACCGACAGGGTTTCCACCACGAAGATGCCGCCCATGATGAACAGCACGATTTCCTGGCGGACGATCACGGCGATGGTGCCCAGCGCGGCGCCCAGCGCCAGCGCGCCGACGTCACCCATGAAGACTTGCGCCGGGTAAGTGTTGAACCACAGGAAGCCCAGGCCAGCGCCGATCAGCGCGCCGCAGAACACGATCAGCTCACCCGAGCCCGGCACATAGGGGATCAGCAGGTATTCGGCGAATTTCACGTTACCCGACAGGTAGCAGAAGATGCCCAGGGCACCGCCGACCATCACCGTTGGCATGATTGCCAGGCCGTCGAGGCCATCGGTAAGGTTGACCGCGTTGCTGGAGCCGACGATGACGAAGTAGGTCAGCACCACGAAGCCAACACCCAGCGGGATGGTGACATCCTTGATGAACGGCAGGATCAGCGTGGTTTCGACGCTGGTCGGCGCAGTCTTGTACAGGAACACGGCAGCAGCCAGGCCGAACACCGACTGCCAGAAATACTTCCAGCGGCTTGGCAGGCCGCGGGAGTTCTTTTCAATCACCTTGCGGTAGTCATCAACCCAGCCGATCGCGCCGAATGCCAGGGTGACGATCAGCACCACCCACACGTAGCGGTTGGACAGATCAGCCCACAACAGCGTGCTGATGGCGATGGCCGACAGGATCAGTGCGCCACCCATGGTCGGGGTGCCGGACTTGGACAGGTGCGATTGCGGGCCGTCGTTACGCACGGCCTGGCCGATCTGGCGAATTTGCAGGGTACGGATCATCCACGGCCCCAGCCACAGCGCCAGGGACAACGCGGTCAGTACGCCAAGAATCCCGCGCAGGGACAGGTACTGGAAGACCGCGAAGCCTTTGTGGAACTGTTGCAGATACTCGGCCAACAGCAGCAGCATTAATGTTTCTCCCCGCTGGCACCGCACAATGCCGCCACGACGTTTTCCATCGCAGCGCTGCGCGAGCCCTTGATCAAGATAGTGGTGTCGCTGGCATTTTCGGCGCTAACCGCGTCGATCAGCTCAGCTTGAGTAGCGAAATGGCGGCCATTGGCGCCAAACGCCTGGACCGCATGTGTCATGTTGGAACCCACTGCGTACAGGGCATCGACCTTGCCGCGCGCGTAGTCACCCACCTGACGGTGGCCTTCCTCCGCCCATTGCCCCAATTCGCCGATATCCCCAAGCACCAGGACGGTGCGTCCGGAAAAGCCGGCGAGTATATCAATGGCGGCGCACATGGAGGTGGGATTTGCGTTGTAACTATCGTCGATCACCCGCACACCGTTCGGCGCGACCTGCGCCACGGTGCGGCCCTTGACCGGTTGCACCGCAGCCAGGCCGGCAGCAATGCCACTGAGGCTCAGACCAACGGCATGGGCAGCGGCGGCAGCGGCCAGGGCATTGCTGACGTTGTGGATACCCAGAAGGTTCAGTTGCACCTGCACACTGCCATCAGGGCCGTGCAGGGTGAACGACGGGCAGCCCCGGGCGTCGCGGCCGATGTCGCTGGCGTGGAAATCAGCCTGCGGGTTATCCAGCGCGAACGTAAAGATGCGGTGGTTGCCGGCACGCTTGCGCCAGATATCGAACGCCTTGTCGGCCAGGTTGAGGATGGCGACACCGCCCTCGCCCAGGCCTTCGAGAATCTCGCCCTTGGCTTCGACGATTTTCTCGGGGCCACCGAATTCGCCAACGTGGGCGGTGCCGGCGTTATTGATGATGACCACCTGAGGTTTGGCCAGGCCGACGGTGTAGCGGATTTCACCGATGCGCGAAGCGCCCAGCTCGATGACTGCGGCGCTGTGCTCCGGGGCGATCTCCAGCAAGGTCAGCGGCGCTCCGAGGTCATTGTTCAGGTTGCCGCGGGTGGCGTGCACCAGGCCTCGGGTGCGCAGGATGCTGGCAAGCATCTCTTTGACCGTGGTCTTGCCACTGGAACCGGTGATGGCCACCACGGGCTTGTCGAAAGCGGCGCGGTTCAGGGCGCCGAGCTGACCCAGCGCTACCCGGCAATCCTTGACCAGCAATTGCGGCAGGTCGACACCGGCCACTTCACGCTCGACCAAAGCGACTACTGCGCCCTTGGCTTTGACATCAGCCAGGTAGTCATGGCCATCGAAACGCGGGCCGGCCAAGGCGACGAACAGTTGCCCGCTACTGACGCTGCGGCTGTCGATGCTGACACCGGTGAATGTGGCGTCGGCACCGATTTGCTGACCACTCAGTGCTGTAGTCAGCTGGCTGAGCGTCATCGGCTTAAGCATGTGGAGCCTCCCAGGCTGCAAGGGCCTTCTCGGCTTCGATAAGGTCGGAGAAATCATGGCGCTCGCCATTGATCTCCTGGTAATCCTCATGCCCCTTGCCGGCCAGCACGATCACGTCGTCGGCAGCAGCAGTAGCAATCAGGTGCGCAATGGCCTCGCCGCGGCCGGCAACGAACTCGACACCGGCAGGCTTGGCGAAACCGGGGCGAATGTCGTCAAAGATGCGCAGCGGGTCTTCGGTACGTGGGTTGTCGTCAGTGACCAGAACGCGATCAGCCAACCGCTCGGCCACCTCTGCCATCAGCGGGCGTTTGCCACGGTCACGGTCACCACCGCAGCCGAACAGGCACAACAGCTTGCCATGGGCGTGCGGGCGCAGGGCTTCGAGTACTTTTTGCAGGGCGTCTGGTGTGTGTGCATAGTCGACCACCACCAGCGGCTTGTCGCCGCCACCCAGGCGCTGCATGCGACCAACCGGGCCTTGCAGTTTCGGGGTGACCTTGAGGATTTCGTCCAGCGAATAATCAAGCGCCAGCAGCGTAGCTACGGCGGCGAGCATGTTGCTCAGGTTGAACCGCCCCAGCAGCTGGCTGCGCAGTGTGCGCTCACCTTGGGCGGTAACCAGCGTGGCGCGCACGCCATCGTCATCGAACCGGGCCTCAGGGCAGAACAGCGACGCATCCGGGTTTTCCAGGCTATAGCTGATCAGCCGGGTCTCGATACGATCGGCAATCGGCTTGCGGGCGAAATCCTCAGCCAGCCGGCGCCCGAAGTCATCATCCAGGTTGACCACCTGACAACGCAGGTTTGGCCAGGCGAACAGCTTGGCCTTGGCCGCTTCGTAGGCCTGCATGCTGCCGTGGTAGTCCAGATGATCACGGGACAGGTTGGTCATGACCGCGATGTCGAATGCCAGTGCGGCGACACGCCCTTGCTCCAGGGCGTGGGAGGAGACCTCCATGGCCACGGCCTTGGCGCCCTGCTTTTTCAGGTCATAAAGGGTCGACTGCACGGCAATCGGGTCTGGCGTGGTCAGCCGGCCACTTTGCAGGTCCCCGTAGAAGCCGGTACCCAACGTGCCGATAAGACCGCAGCGCTGGCCGAGCACATCAAGCGCCTGGGCCACCAATTGGGTAACGCTGGTCTTGCCGTTGGTACCGGTCACGCCCACCAGGTTGAGTTGGCGGCTAGGTTCGCCATAAAAGCGCCCGGCAATGTCCGACAGCTGGGCGATTAGGCCTTTGACCGGAATCAGCGGCACATCGGTCAGCGGCAGCACATTGGCGCCCTGCTCTTCATAGGCCACGGCGGCAGCGCCACGGGCCAAAGCATCGGCGATATGCTCGCGGCCATCGACCTTGGCGCCCGGCACGGCCAGGAACAGATCGCCCGGGCGTATGTTGCGGCTGTCCAGGGTCAGTTCACGAATCAGCGGATCACGGCGGGCGTGAGCGAAAAGTTTGCTTAATGGCATTGTCATCATCCACGCCCTCCCTTGGCGGCTGCTGCATTGACTTGCGACTGTTCGGCGGGTGCCGGTGGCGGCAGGTTATCTGGCGGTACGTTCATCAGGCGCAGGGTGCCGGACATGACCTTGCTGAACACCGGGGCCGAAACCAGGCCACCGAAGTAACCACCCTTGCCCGGCTCGTCGATGACCACGACGATGGCGTAACGCGGGTCGCTCATCGGCCCGAAGCCGGCGAACAGCGAACGGTAGGCGTTTTCGGTATAACCCTTGGAACCCACGGTGGCTTTACGCGCGGTGCCGGACTTGCCGGCCACGTGATAGAACGGCACCTGGGCACGGAACACGCCACGCGGGGCTTCGATCACCTGTTGCAGCATGCCCTGAACGGTTTCGGCGGTTTCCTTCGGAATGGCCTGCACGGCATCCGGCGCCTTGTCGACCTTGATGATCGACAGCGGCACCATCTTGCCGTCGTTGGCCAGTGCCGCGTAGGCATGCACCAGCTGCAAGGCGGTTACCGACAAGCCATAGCCATACGAAAGGGTCGCGGTTTCAGCCTTGCGCCACTCGCGGTGGTTGGGCAGGTTGCCAACACGCTCGCCCGGGAAGCCAAGGCCGGTGTACTGGCCCAGGCCGACCTGCGACATGACCCGGTAGATGGCCTCGCCGCCGATATCGAAGGCGATCTTGCTCATGCCGACGTTACTGGAATTGATCAGGATGCCGGTCAGGTCGAGGATCGGGCCTTCGCTGCGCGACACGTCCTTGATGGTGTAGCGGCCGATCTGCAGGCTGCCCGGGTACACCTCGACCTTGTCGGTCGGTTTCCAGCGACCACTCTGCAGTGCCGCACTCATGGAAATCGGCTTGACCGTGGAGCCGGGCTCGAACACGTCGATGATCGCCCGGTTGCGCATTGCTGCCGGGAACATGCTGCGGCGGTTGTTCGGGTTGTAGGTTGGCTGGTTGACCATGGCCAGGACTTCACCGGTCTTGACGTCCATGATCACCAGGCTCCCGGCCTTGGCGTCCTGTTCGGCAATGGCGTTGCGCAGCTCGCGGGTGGCCAGGTACTGCAGGCGCAGGTCTATCGACAACGCCAAGGTCTTGCCGGCCTTGGCGTTCTTGGTTACCTGAATGTCCTTGATCAGCCGGCCACGCCGGTCCTTGATCACCTGGCGCTTGCCGGGCACGCCGGCCAGCCACTCGTCGTAGGCCAGCTCCACCCCTTCGCGACCATGGTCGTCGAGGTCGGTGAAACCAACCATATGCGCGGTCACATCACCGGCTGGATAGAAGCGGCGGAATTCTTCCAGGCCGTACACACCTGGCACTTTCAGGTCGAGCACGTGCTGGCCCTGCTCCGGGGTCAGGCCGCGAACCAGGTAGATGAACTCTTTGCCGGCCTGCTGGGTCAGGCGCTCGACCAATTGCTGCGGGTTCTGCCCCAGCGCCGCAGCCAGCTGTGGCCAGCGCTCTTTGGACGCCTGCATTTCCTTGGGGTTGGCCCACAAGGTGGTGACCGGGGTACTCACGGCCAATGGCTCACCGTTGCGGTCGGTAATCAGGCCGCGGTGCGCCGGGATAGGGATATGACGCAAGCTGCGTGCATCGCCCTGCCCCTTGAGGAAATCACGGTCGACCACCTGCAGGTCGATGATGCGCCAGCAAATGGCGCCGACCATGATTGCCAGCAAGCCGATCACCACGCGGAAACGCCACGGGTAGAGTGCGCCTTCGAGCTTCATCATGGCGCCACCATCCGCACTTCGTCAGCCGCAGGCACGCGCATCTTCAGCTGCTCGGAAGCCAGGTTTTCGATACGGCTGGCGGCGGTCCATGTGCTCTGTTCAAGAATCAGCCGGCCCCACTCAGCCTGGGCCTTGTCACGCTCGCTCAACTCGCCGTACAGGGTATTAAGCAGCTGGCGATTCCAGTGCGCGCTGTAAGACACGGCAACCGCCGAAACCAGCACAGCGACAAACAGCAGAAGCATCAGGAAGCTTCCGCCTGGCAAAGGCTTGGCAAAAAGCCTGCTCACCGCAGCTTCTCCGCCACACGCATCACGGCGCTACGCGACCGTGGGTTGGCCTTGAGCTCGGCTTCGGAGGCGAACTGGGCCTTGCCGATGAGCTTGATTTTCGGCTCGAAGACCTTGTGCTGCACCGGCAGGTTGCGAGGCAGGTTGTCGGCCTCGCCCTTGACCAGCTTGCGCATGAACAGCTTGACGATCCGGTCCTCAAGCGAGTGGAAACTGATCACTGCCAGGCGGCCACCGACCTCAAGCGCATCCAGTGCAGCCTCCAGGCCAGCCTCCAGATCACCCAGCTCGTTGTTGACATGAATCCGCAGGCCCTGGAAGGCACGGGTAGCCGGGTTCTTGCCTTTTTCCCAGGCAGGATTGGCCACCTTGAGCACTTCCGCCAGGTCGGCAGTACGGGTGAACGGCTCTTTTTCGCGGCGCTCGACCACGGCACGGGCCATGCGGCCGGAGAAGCGCTCTTCACCGTACTCTTTGAAGACGCGGGCGATTTCTTCCACAGGCGCGGTGGCGATGAACTCGGCGGCACTGATGCCCTGGTCCGGGTTCATGCGCATGTCCAGCGGGCCATCGTTGAGGAAGCTGAAGCCACGCTCGGGGTCGTCCAGCTGCGGCGAGGACACGCCCAGGTCCAGCAGCACACCGCTGACCTTCCCGTCCAGGCCGCGCTCGGCCACTTCTGTACCCAGCTCGGCAAAGCTGCGCTGCACAATGACAAAGCGGCCGTCTTCGGCCGCCAGCGCTTGCCCTGTGGCAATCGCCTGTGGATCTTTGTCGAAGCCCAGCAGCCGCCCTTGCGGACCGAGCTTGCTGAGAATCAGCCGACTGTGTCCGCCACGGCCAAAGGTGCCGTCCAGATAGCAACCGTCGGCGCGCAGGGCCAATGCCTCGACAGCTTCGTCGAGCAGGACGGTAATGTGGTTGAAGCCGCTATCTATGGTCACAGGATCAGGTCACGCAATTCGTCGGGCATGGCGCCCGGTTGTTGAATAGCTGCAAGGTCGGCTGCCGAAACCGTGTTCCAGGCATCTTCATCCCACAGCTGGAATTTGTTCAGCTGCCCCACCAGCATCGCCTTCTTGTCGAGCTTGGCGTACTCCCGCAGGCGGGGCGGTACCAGGAAACGCCCACTGCCATCGAGCTCCAGGTCAACCGCATTACCGATCAGCAAGCGCTGCAGGCGGCGGTTTTCCTCACGCAACGATGGCAAGGCACGCAACTTGGCTTCTATCTGTTCCCACTCATCGAGGGGATAAACACACAAGCAGGGATCTACGGCGTCGATGGTCACGATCAGCTGACCATTGCAACGCGAATCGAGCTCGTCACGGTACCGGCTCGGCATGGCGAGACGGCCCTTGGCATCGAGGCTGACGGCGTTGGCTCCGCGGAACACGGCTGCGATTCCCCACAATGGTATCGTTTTTGTGCCAGAAAACCCACTTCATCCCACTTTCTGCCACTTGCGCACACTATAGGAATCCGCCCGCAGCACCGTCAAGGCACGTTCGGAAGGAAAAGCCTTACGGGACCGAGATTTAGCGCGATAAAGGAATGTGGAAGGACTACCAACGAGAAGAAAACACGATAAAAATCAAACCCACTCAGGCGAATGGAGTTAGAAGTTAAAGTGATTTATCAAGAGTAAGATTTTTTCGGTATTACCAGCGAGGATCTGCTATCGAATCAAGCAGGAGAGGAAAAGGTGGAGAGTCGATCTGTAAGCCGGGTTTTGTCGAGGACAGTCATTCCTCTACGACGGCCATCACTGGACGCCTCTAGCAACCTACCCGGTTCCGACGCGGGCCACGCCTGATGGAACCCTATTTGGTCTTGCTCCGAGTGGGGTTTACCTAGCCACGAACTGTTGCCAGCCGTGCGGTGCGCTCTTACCGCACCTTTTCACCCTTACCGGCACCGAAGTGCTTAGGCGGTTATTTTCTGTGGCACTTTCCGTAGGCTCGCGCCTCCCAGGCGTTACCTGGCACTCTGCCCTATGGAGCCCGGACTTTCCTCCCCCTGCTGCTCGCACAACTAAAAGTTGCGGAACAAAAACAGGCAGCGACTGTCCGATCGACTCTCCGCCGCCAAGGTTACCGACACACGCTCACAAGAACAAGCAATACCGACACTTATATCAAACTGCCACTATTCGGTTTTCTGCTTTTCCAGGGCAAGTTGGTACAACAGGTTCTTGCGCACACCCGTAATTTCCGCCGCCAGCGCCGCCGCCCGCTTCAGTGGCAACTCGGCCAGCAGCAGGTCGAGTACGCGCTGGGCCTCGGCACTGATGGCCTGCTCGCCCTCTGGCCCGCTCCAGCCTCCGACCAGTACCACGCATTCACCGCGCTGCTGGTTGCTGTCGCCGGCAACGAACGCACGCAGCTCAGCCAGCGGCAGGCCCTTGAGGGTCTCGAAGGTCTTGGTCAGCTCGCGCGCCAGCAACGCCGGCCGCTCGCCACCAAATACCAGCTCCATGTCTTCAAGGCATTCGAGGATACGGTGCGGGGCTTCATAGAAGATCAGCGTACGCGGCTCTTCCTTCACCTGCTCAAGGCGCGCCCGGCGCCCCGCCTGCTTGGCCGGCAGGAAGCCTTCGAAGATGAAGCGGTCCGACGGCAGGCCGGCCGCCGACAGCGCGGCGATCAGGGCACAGGCGCCAGGCACCGGCACCACGTTCACCCCCGCTGCCCGCGCCTGGCGCACCAGGTGGTAGCCCGGATCGGAAATCAGCGGCGTGCCAGCATCGGAAACCAGCGCCACATTCTCGCCAGCCAGCAGCTTGGTGAGAAAACGCCCACCCTCATCACGTTCGTTGTGTTCATGGCAGGCCGCCAGCGGTGTGTCGATGCCAAAGTGTTGCAGCAGGCGGATCGAATGGCGGGTGTCTTCGGCGGCGATCAACGCCACGTCCGCCAGCACCTTCAGCGCCCGGGCGCTCATGTCGTCGAGGTTGCCGATGGGGGTTGCCACCACATACAGCGTCCCCACCGTGGATTTCGAAGCCCCTGCCACATCAGTCACTGCGCACACCTGTCATTCGGATCAAAGGCGCCATTGTAGCCCGAGCGCCTGCAACAGGGCGCAAAGAACTTCACCCGCGACCGGCGGCAGGCCACCTATAGTGAAGGATCAGCACAGCAACATCGCGCCCCGGCCAGTGCTTGGGTACAATTGCCGGCCAACTTGATCGAGTAACAGGACCATTACATGATCGCTTGCCTGCGGCTGCTCACAGCCCTCTGCCTCGCTGCCCTGCTGGCCGCTTGCGCCAGCTCGCCCTCATCCAGCCTGGGCGAACTGCCACGCACCCCGGACGCCAGCATCGAGCAACTGCTCGAAAAGGCCGCTTCCAGCAAGTCTGCAGAAGACGCCGCCCTGCTGCGCCTGAGTGCGGCCGACCTGGCCTACAAGCAGAAGGACTTCCCCCGCGCCGCACGCATTCTCGAGCAAGTCCCGCTGGACACGCTCAAGCCGGCCCAGCAAGTGTTCGCCAGCACCCTCGCTGCCGAGCTGGCCATGAGCCGCAACCAGCCCAAGGCGGCCCTGACCGCCCTGGCTCACCCCAGCCTGCAGCGTGTTGCCGAACTGCCTGCAGAACAGCAAGCGCGCACCTACAGCGTGCACGCCGCCGCGCTTGAGGCCGATGGCCAGGCCCTGGCTGCCGCTCAGCAGCGCGTACTGCTGGCACCGCTGCTCAGCGGCCAGGCCGCGAGTACCAACAATGACGCCATCTGGGCCTTGGTCGCCTCGCTGCCGGCAGAGCAGTTGCAGCAACCCGGCAACGACCAGACCCTGAACGGCTGGGCCAGCCTGGCCTTCGCCGTGAAAAGCGCCGGCACCCTGGAACAGCAGCAAGCGGCCATCGAGACCTGGGTCAAACAGCATCCGGACCACCCAGCCGCCCAGCAACTGCCGCTGGCCTTGACCAAACTCAAAGAGCTGGCCAGCCAGCCATTGACCAAGATCGCCCTGCTGCTGCCTCAGGAAGGCCCGTTGGCCGGTGTTGCCCGCGCCCTGCGTGACGGCTTCATGGCTGCGCACTTCCAGGCCCAGCAAGCCGGCCAGCCGGCGCCTGCGGTGCAGGTGTTCGACAGCTCGCGCATCGGCTCGCTCGACGACTTCTATCGCCAGGCCCAGGCCGCTGGCGTGCAACTGGTCATCGGCCCGCTTGAAAAGCCTTTGGTCAAACAACTGGCCGCCAAACCACAGCTGCCAATCACTACGCTGGCCCTGAACTATGCCGACGCAGGCCAGAAAGCCCCGCCGCAACTGTTCCAGTTCGGCCTGGCTGCCGAAGACGAAGCCCGCGAAGTAGCCCGCCGCGCACGTGCCGACGGCATGGTCCGCGCTGTGGCCCTGGTGCCAAGCGGCGAATGGGGTGACCGCGTGCTGGCGGCCTTCCGTCAGGACTGGGAAGGCAATGGCGGCACGCTGCTCGCCGCCGAGCGCATCGCCCAGCCGGTTGCCCTGGCCCAGCAGATCGCCGACCTGTTCCAGCTGCGCCAGAGTGAAGGCCGCGCCAAGAGCCTGCAAAGCACGGTAGGTGGCAGCATCGCCGCTCAACCGTCGCGCCGCCAGGATATCGATTTCATCTTCCTGGCCTCGACCCCGCAACAGGCCCAGCAGATCAAGCCGACCCTGAACTTCCAGTACGCAGGGGACGTGCCGGTCTACGCCACCTCGAACCTGTACAGTGCCAGCGGCGATGTCAACCAGTACAACGACATGAACGGCATCCGCTTCTGTGAAACGCCGTGGCTGCTCGACACCAGCAACAGCCTGCGCCAGCAGGTGGTACAGCAATGGCCGCAGGCCGCAGGCAGCCTTGGCCGCCTGTACGCCATGGGCGTCGATGCCTACAGCCTGGCACCGCGCCTGGGCCAGCTGAAAGCGCTGCCGGACAACCGCGTCCTGGGCCTTTCGGGCAGCCTGAGCATCAACGCCAACCAGCGCGTAGAACGCCAGCTGCCATGGGCCGAGTTCGCTGGCGGCCAGGTCAAGCGCCTGCCTGACACCGCACGCTGATGGTAGCAGCGTCGCCCACCAGCGCCGGGCAGGCAGCAGAAACCCAAGCCCTTGAGTACCTTCAAGGGCAGGGTCTGCAGTTGCTGGCGCGCAACTGGCGATGCAAAGGCGGTGAGCTTGATCTGGTCATGCTTGACGCCGATACAGTAGTATTCGTCGAAGTCCGCTACCGGCTGCACGCTTGCTTCGGTGGCGCCCTCGGCAGTATCGACGGGCGCAAGCAGAAACGGCTGGTGCTTGCCGCCAGCCTGTATCTGCAGAAGGAGCCCCACTGGGGCAACCACCCGTGCCGCTTCGACGTAGTCGCCCTGCAGGGCAGCCACCATGCAGGCAGACCGCTTCAATGGCTGAAGAACGCCTTCGAATGCTGAACCCACTTCGTTTTCTTTGCTCTATGTTTCGCGGGCTGGTCGTTGTTGCGCGTAGCAAAGGCCACCGCCCCACTTAAGGTCACCAGATGGACATGCAATCCCGAATCCGCCGGCTGTTCCAGGCCAGCATCGACACCAAGCAACAGGCAATGGACATCCTGGCACCGCACATCGAGCAGGCCAGCCTGGTCATGGTCAATGCGATGCTCAACGAGGGCAAGATGCTCGCCTGTGGCAACGGCGGCTCGGCCGGTGATGCCCAGCATTTTTCGTCAGAACTGCTTAACCGTTTCGAGCGCGAACGCCCGAGCCTGCCAGCCATCGCGCTGACCACCGACAGCTCGACCCTGACCTCGATCGCCAACGACTACAGCTACAACGAAGTGTTTTCCAAGCAGATTCGCGCCCTGGGCCAACCCGGCGACGTTCTGCTGGCGATCTCCACCAGCGGCAACTCGGCCAACGTGATCCAGGCGATCCAGGCCGCACATGACCGCGAAATGATTGTCGTAGCATTGACGGGCCGCGACGGCGGCGGCATGGCTTCGCTGCTGCTGCCCGAAGACGTGGAAATCCGCGTACCTTCGACGGTTACCGCACGCATCCAGGAAGTCCACCTGCTGGCGATCCACTGCCTGTGTGATCTGATCGACAGCCAACTGTTCGGGAGTGAAGAATGACCCCTATGCGCCTCGGCCTGATGGCCCTGACCCTGTGCCTGAGCGTCACCGGTTGCAGCTCGGTACTCACCTCTACCCGCAACTCGCCGATCGAGGATGATCGCGGTACGCGCACCATTGGCAGCAAGATCGACGACTCGCTGATCGAGACCAAGGCCTCGGTGAACATTTCCAAGGCCAGCCCTGACCTGGACAAGGGCTCGCACATTGTTGTCAGCAGCTACAACGGCATCGTCCTGCTGGCCGGCCAAACCCCACGCGCCGACCTCAAGAGCCTCGCCGAGCAGACCGCTGGCCAGGTGCAGCGCGTCAAGAAAGTGCACAACGAACTGCAGGTGATGCAGCCCTCCTCCATCCTGGCACGTAACAACGATGCCTGGCTGACCACCAAGATCAAGACTCAGATGCTGGGCGACAACGCCGTGCCCAGCTCGCGCATCAAGGTGATCACCGAGAACGGTATCGTCTACCTGCTCGGCCTGGTCACCCAGCAGGAGGCCAACTCGGCCACCGCAGTGGTGCAGGGCGTGTCGGGCGTGCAGAAGATCGTCAAGCTGTTCGAGTACATCGACTGATTCACTGATTGCCTGTCAGGGCCTCTTCGCAGGTTCACCCGCGAAGAGGCCTGACAAGCGACCACAATGCCCCACCTTTCAGAATCCCAGGAAACACCGCATGAAAAAGCTTCTGCTGCCTGCCCTGCTGATCGGCACCTTCGCCACTCTGGCCGGCTGCTCCACCCCAAGCCTCATCACCCTCAACGATGGCCGTGAAATCCAGGCTGTCGACGCCCCCAAGTACGACCGCGACGCCGGCTTCTACGAGTTCCAGCAACTCGACGGCAAACGCACCCGCATCAACAAGGATCAGGTCCGCACCATCAGCGACCTGTAACCTGAAACTGGCGGCAAATAAAAAGGCGATCCGGTTGGATCGCCTTTTTTGTTACTTGACCACTTTCAGGCTTGGCCGACCACTTGGGCGCGGCGGCTGACCACCCCCTTCCGGCGGGCCATCGTCGTCGGGCTGCACATCATCGTCTTCCAGCTCATCGCCCTCCATAGGCGAATCCAGCTCAAAGACCATGCCTTGGCCATTTTCACGGGCATAGATACCCAGGATGGCACCAACCGGCACGAACAGCGAATGGGCAACGCCACTGAAGCGGCCCTCGAAGCTGACCGCGTCGTTATCCATGTGCAGGCTGCGCACGGCACTTGGCGAGATATTCAAGACGATCTGGCCATCACTGGCGAAACCATCCGGCACCTGGACTTTCGGGTATTCGGCATTGACCAGCATGTGGGGCGTGCAATCGTTGTCGACGATCCACTCATACAGTGCTCGAACCAGATAGGGGCGACTGGAGTTCATCAACAGCTCCTTAAAGCTTGCGCATTTCACGTTCTACGGAGGACAGGCTCGCCAGGAAAGGCTCGCGGGCGAACTGCCGCTCCATGTAATCCAGCAGCGGCTTGGCTTGCCGCGGCAATTCGATACCCAACACCGGCAAACGCCAGAGTATGGGCAATAGACAGCAATCGACCAGGCTTTGCTCATCGCTCATGAAACAGGCGAATTCATTGAACAATGGCGAAACGCCGGTCAGGCTTTCGCGCAGGGCCTTGCGTGCTTCGGTACGGGCAGCTTCGCTGCTGCGCGAGTCGAGTACGGTATCGGCCAGGGCACACCAGTCACGCTGGATGCGGTGTATCAGCAAACGGCTGTTACCGCGCGCAACCGGGTATACCGGCATCAGCGGTGGGTGCGGGTAACGCTCCTCGAGGTATTCCATCACCACGGTCGATTCATACAACGCCAGGTCACGGTCGACCAGGGTCGGCACGCTGCCGTAAGGGTTGACCTCAGCCAGCTTGGGCGGCAGGCGGGCCGGGTCGACATCGATGACCTGCACACTGACACCCTTCTCGGCCAGCACCAGGCGTACCCGATGAGAGTAATGATCAGCGGGATCGGAATAGCAGGCTAACCTGTTGGTTGCGCCCATGTAGCGGCTCCTCGCACGGGATGCTTGTGCAACTGTAAATGAAAACGCGCCCGGGGCCCCCCAGCAGTTTTGCCAGGGCGCCACGGGCGCGTTCAACAACCAGAAACTACTGCGTGATCAATGCACGTCCTTCCAGTATTCACGCTTGAGCAAGTAGGCGAATATGAAGAAGAAAGCCAGGTACAGCAACACATAGGTACCGATGCGCTGGCTTTCCAGTTTGACCGGGTTGGCCGAATAGGCCAGGAAGGTCACCAGGTTCTTGACCTTCTCGTCGAACTGCTCGGTGGTCAGGGTACCGGATTTCGGCGTAATGGTCAGCTGGTCACAGGCTTCGTGAGTAATCGGGCTGCCGGTCAATGGGTCGAATTGCTTCTTGCCATCGGTCACCGTCTGCACCTGTTTGCAGCCAATCACCTGGTTACCCTGCAGGCCGACCAGCACGTTAGGCATGCCGACGTTCGGGAACACCTTGTTGTTCACCCCGTAAGGCCGTGACGGGTCCTCGTAGAAGCTGCGCAGGTAGGTGTACAGCCAGTCGGTACCACGCACGCGAGCCACCAGGGTGAGGTCGGGCGGTGCGGCGCCGAACCATGTCTTGGCATCATTGGGCTTCATGCCGATCTGCATGTGGTCACCGATCTTGGCACCGGTGAATACCAGCTTTTCGAGCATCAGCTCGTGCGGGATACCCAGGTCATCGGCTACCCGCTCGTAACGCTGGAACTTGGCACTGTGGCAACCCATGCAATAGTTGGCAAAAGTGCGCGCACCATCCTGCATGGCGGCCTTGTCACTCAGGTCGATATCGGCCTTGTCCAGCTCCAGGCTGTGTTCGGCAGCGAAGGAAAAGGCAGGCATCACTGCCAGCAAAAATACTGCAATCAACTTTTTCATCAGCCAGTCACCCTTTCCGGAACCGGTTTGGTCTTCTCGAGCCTTGTGTAGAACGGCATCAGCAGGAAGTAGGCGAAGTACAACACCGTGCACACCTGCGACAGCAAGGTACGCCCAGGTGTCGGCGCCAGTACGCCCAGCACGCCGAGGATGACGAAGGCCACGCAGAACACCAGCAGGAAGACCTTGCTGATCCAGCCCTTGTAACGCATCGACTTCACCGGGCTACGGTCGAGCCATGGCAGTACGAACAGCACGGCAATGGCCGCGCCCATGGCTATTACGCCCATCAGTTTGTCAGGCACCGCACGCAAGATTGCGTAGAACGGTGTGAAGTACCACACCGGCGCAATGTGCTCAGGCGTCTTGAAGGCGTTGGCCTGCTCGAAGTTCGGTTTTTCCAGGAAGTAACCGCCCATTTCCGGGAAGAAGAACACCACAGCGCAGAACACAAAGAGGAACACCACCACGCCGACGATATCCTTGACGGTGTAGTACGGGTGGAACGGAATACCGTCCAGCGGAATGCCGTTTTCGTCTTTTTTCTTCTTGATGTCGACACCATCGGGGTTGTTCGAACCCACTTCGTGCAGAGCAAGAATGTGCAGCACCACCAGGCCGAGAATCACGATTGGCAGGGCAACCACATGCAGGGCAAAGAATCTGTTCAGGGTGATACCCGAGATCAGGTAGTCACCACGGATCCACTGGGTGAGGTCGTCACCGATCACCGGGATGGCACCGAACAGCGAGATGATCACCTGGGCACCCCAGTAAGACATCTGGCCCCACGGCAGCAGGTAGCCCATGAACGCTTCTGCCATCAGCGCCAGGTAGATCAGCATGCCGAACAGCCAGACCAGCTCACGTGGCTTCTGGTAGGAGCCGTAGAGCAGCCCGCGGAACATGTGCAGGTAGACCACGATGAAGAACGCCGACGCACCGGTGGAGTGCAGGTAGCGCAGGATCCAGCCGTATTCCACATCACGCATGATGTACTCGACCGAGGCGAACGCCTCTTCCGCCGAGGGTGTGAAGCTCATGGTCAGCCACACACCGGTAACGATCTGATTGACCAGCACCAGCAATGCCAGGGAGCCGAAGAAGTACAGGAAGTTGAAGTTCTTGGGCGCGTAATACTTGCTCAGGTGGTCTTCCCACATCTTGGTGGCGGGGAAGCGAGCGTCAACCCAGTCCATGAACTTGCTCATCATGCTTTCTCCTGGTCGACGCCGATGACGACGATGTCGTCCGACTCATAAGAGTGCGGCGGCACTGGCAGGTTAAGAGGTGCCGGCTGCGACTTGTAGACACGGCCAGCCAGGTCGTAGTGGGAGCCGTGGCACGGGCAGAAATAGCCACCTACCCATTTCGGACCAAGGTCAGCAGGTGCAACTTCCGGGCGGAAGGTGGGCGAACAACCCAGGTGCGTGCACAGGCCGACGAGAATGAGGACTTCCGGCTTGATCGAGCGAACCTCAGGGTCGACGTAGGTCGGCTGCACCGACGCCTTGGACTCTGGATCGGACAGCTCACCCGTGATTTTTTTCAGGTTGCCGAGGATTTCCTGCGTTCGCCGCACGATGAATACCGGCTGGCCACGCCACTCGGCCACCATCTGCTGCCCGGCCTCGACCTTGGCGATATTGACCTTCACCGGTGCACCCGCGGCTTTCGCCTTGGCACTGGGAAACCATGACCCCACGAACGGTACCGCAGCCCCTACTGCTCCCGCTGCCCCGACCACGGATGTCGCGGCTACGAGGAAGCGGCGCCGGCCTGCGTTGACGCCGTCATTGCTCATTCAGTCCTCTCCCATCAGCTTGCTTTGGCCTGTTGAACCAGACCTGTATTTAGGTTGTGTCAGTGGCACTAAAATTTGGTCGCCATGGTAAGAAACAAATCCACACACTGACAAGGTGATTACCCCGGCAAGGGCCCTCTACCCGCGGTTTGCTTGATCTGTGTCTATGCGACAAGCGGCCACTGACATGCTGACAGGTTAGTTCAAGGCAAAAAAAAAGCCCGGTTCCAAGGAACCGGGCTTTTTTCGACTGCCGAAGCGGTATTAACGCTTGGAGTACTGAGGACGCTTACGCGCTTTACGCAGACCCACTTTCTTACGCTCAACTTCACGAGCGTCGCGGGTAACGAAGCCAGCACGACGCAGAGCGCCACGCAGGGTTTCGTCGTATTCCATCAGAGCGCGGGTGATACCGTGACGGATCGCACCGGCTTGACCGCTGACACCACCACCGGAAACGGTGACGTAGATGTCGAACTTCTCAACGGTTTCGGTCAGCTCGAGCGGCTGACGAACAACCATGCGAGCGGTTTCGCGACCGAAGAACACGTCCAGAGAACGGTTGTTGATGGAGATGTTACCAGTACCCGGACGCAGGAATACGCGAGCGGTTGCGGTCTTGCGACGGCCAGTGCCGTAATTTTGAGTCGCCGACATAATGAACTATCCCCTTAGATCTTCAGTTCTTGAGGCTGCTGAGCAGTGTGTGGGTGAGCAGCACCCGCGTACACTTTCAGCTTACGGTACATGTCGCGACCCAGCGGGTTCTTAGGCAGCATGCCTTTGACCGCGGTTTCGATAACACGCTCAGGGGCTTTGGCGATCAACTTCTCGAAGTTGATTTCCTTGATGCCACCTGGGAAACCGGAGTGGGAGTAGTACATTTTGTCGGAAGACTTGGCACCAGTCACACGGATTTGCTCGGCGTTGATAACGACGATGTAGTCGCCGGTGTCAACGTGAGGGGTGTATTCTGGTTTGTGTTTGCCACGCAGACGGCTAGCGATTTCGGTAGCCAGACGACCCAGGGTCTGGCCAGCGGCGTCGACTACGAACCACTCGCGCTTTACTGTTTCCGGTTTAGCAGTAAAAGTTTTCATTCTCTAAAGCCTCAGAGGCCGCCCAGCGAAAAATAGACGGCGAATCTTACTGGATAGTGCACAGCTTGCCAAGGGCAAGCGCGCAGCCGAACACTGACGCTTTTGGGGGCTCGGGTCGGGCACGCCAATATTCGACGGGGTTCTTCCTGCGTGGTGGTGCATCACTCCCTCCACACGGAGAGGCGGTGAATTATCCAGATTGCGCGAAAAATTTCAACCTGATTTGATGGGCGTCTATTGCCAAGGAGTGTTTACCTGATGGAATACCGCCAGCTCGGCCGTACCGACCTCAATGTCAGCGCCCTGTGCCTGGGCACCATGACCTGGGGCGAGCAGAACGTTCAGGCCGAGGCCTTCGAACAGATTGCCCGGGCCAAGGGCGCCGGGGTCAACTTCATCGACACCGCAGAGATGTACCCGGTGCCACCCCGCCCTGAGACCTACGCGGCCACCGAGCGCATCATCGGCAACTGGTTCCGCGAAAACCGTGACCGCGACGACTGGGTGCTGGCCAGCAAGGTCGCAGGCCCTGGCAACGGCATCAGCCACATTCGCGACGGCCAGCTCAAGCACAACCGCCAGCACATCGTCGCGGCACTGGAAGAAAGCCTCAAGCGCCTGCAGACCGACCGCATCGACCTGTATCAACTGCACTGGCCAGAGCGCAGCACCAACTTCTTCGGCAAGCTGGGCTACCAGCACCTGCCGCAAGACCACTTCACCCCGCTGGAAGAAACCCTCGAAGTACTCGATGAGCAGGTGCGCGCTGGCAAGATCCGCCATATCGGCCTGTCCAACGAAACGCCGTGGGGCACCATGAAGTTCCTGCAACTGGCCGAGAGCCGAGGCTGGCCGCGGGCAGTGTCGATCCAGAACCCGTACAACCTGCTCAACCGCAGCTTCGAGGTGGGCCTGGCGGAAGTGGCCATCCGTGAGCAGTGCGGCCTGCTGGCCTATTCGCCGCTGGCTTTCGGCATGCTCTCGGGCAAGTACGAGAACGGCGCACAGCCCGACAACGCGCGCCTGACCCTGTTCAGCCGCTTTGCCCGCTACTCCAACCCGCAGACCGTGGCGGCCTGCAGCCGTTATGTGCAACTGGCCCGCGAGCACGGCCTGGACCCGGCGCAGATGGCCCTGGCGTTCGTCACCCGGCAGCCGTTCGTGACCAGCAACATCATTGGCGCGACCAGCCTGGCGCAATTGGACAGCAACCTGGCCAGCCTTGAGTTGAACCTGAGTGACGAGTTGCTGGCAGCGATCGAGGCGATTCACCAAGAGCAGCCCAACCCAGCGCCTTGAGCTGAAAGGGGCTGCTTCGCGGCCCCTCTGTTACATGGGGTAGACACCATCGCCAAAAAATAAGACGATCCAGCCGGTGATTGACCACTCTACCCTATAAGAACAATGACAATGATGTTTACCCAACCCTCCGCGTCGCTGCGGCGCGTCAGCATCCTGGCCATTGACAAGGTGTTTGCTTCGACCTTGATGCAGGCCAAAGACTTCTTCCACCTCGCCAGCTTGCGCTACAGCAAGCAGCTGGGCCTGGGCGTGCAGCCCATGTTCGAGATCTGTCTGGTGAGCCCCGACGGCCAGCCCGTCGACAGCTTCAGCAATGTGCAGCTACCGGTCGACGGTGGCCTGGACGACGCCGATGTGATCATCCTCCCGGCCTACTGGGACGACTTCGACAACCTGCTGCAACGTTATCCACAGGTGCTGCCGTGGCTGCGTGAACAGCATGCCCGCGGCGCGGTGCTGTGTGCCGAGGCCAGTGGTGTGTTCTGGCTGGCCGAATCGGGCCTGCTCGATGGCAAGGAAGCGACCACCTACTGGCGCTTCTTCACCAGCTTTGCCGAGCGCTTCCCGAAGATCCGGCTGAACCAGGACAAGCACCTGACCGACGCCGACAATATCTATTGCGCTGGCGGCGCCACTTCGGCCTGCGACCTGTACATCTACCTGATCGAGCGCTTCTGCGGCGCCAACGTGGCCCGCGCCGTGGCCCGCGACATCCTCTACGAGGTGCAGCGCAACTACACCCCGGGGCGCATGGGCTTTGGCGGGCAGAAGCTGCACCAGGACCTGATCATCCTGCAGATCCAGCATTGGCTGGAGGAACACTTCGCCGACAAGTTCCGCTTCGAGGACGTCGCCCGCAACCACGGCATGAGCATTCGCAACTTCATGCGCCGCTTCCAGGGTGCTACGGGGGACAAGCCGCTGCACTACCTGCAACGGCTACGGATCGAAACCGCGAAGGGGTTGTTGTCGAGCACGCGCAAGAGCATCAAGACCATCAGTTATGAGGTCGGCTATGACGATGCCAGTTTCTTTGCGCGGTTGTTTCGCCAGCACACCGAGCTGTCGCCAAACCAGTATCGACAGCAGTTCATGCAAGAGGCTTGAGGCCTTTTGGGGCCGCTTCGCGCCCCATCGCGACACAAGGCCGCTCCTACAGGGAATCGCGTAATCCTGTAGGAGCGGCCTTGTGTCGCGATGGGGCGCGAAGCGGCCCCAAAATTTTATGGCTTGTGCGCGCGGGACAGGAATTCGTGCGACTGCATCTCCAGCAACCGGCTGAGGGTACGCTGGAACTCGAAGCTCAGGCGACCACCGGTATACAGGTCCTTCAGCTCCACTTCGGCCGAGATGATCAACTTGACGTTACGGTCGTAGAACTCGTCCACCATGTTTATGAAGCGGCGGGCGATGTCGTCGGTGGCGACACCCATCTGCTCCACATTGCTCAGCAGCACGGCGTGGAAAATCTTGCCCAGTTCGATGTAGTCGTTCTGGCTGCGCGGCCCGTCGCACAGGGCGCGGAAGTCGAACCAGGCAACGTCGTCGCAGGTACGCAAGGCGTTGATCGGGCGGTTCTCGATCATCAGCACGTCGTTTTCGACTGCCTGGGTGCACTCGGGCGTCAGCGCCTTGAAGCTGGCGCGCATGCTCTCGTGCGCCGCATCGTTGAGCGGGTAGTGGAACAGTTCGGCCTGTTCCAGGTGACGCAGGCGGTAGTCGACCCCGCTGTCAACGTTCACCACGTCGGTGTACTGCTTGATCATGGCGATGGCCGGCAGGAAGCGCGCACGCTGCAGGCCGTCCTTGTACAGGCCGTCCGGCACGATGTTGGAGGTGGCCACCAGCGACACGCCGTTCCTGAACAGCTCTTCCATCAGGGTGCCGAGGATCATGGCGTCGGTAATGTCCGACACGAAGAATTCGTCGAAACAGATCACCCGGGCTTCGTCACTGAAGCGCTTGGCGATGATGGTCAGCGGGTTCTTCTCGCCCTTGAGGGTTCTCATTTCCTCGTGCACACGCTTCATGAAGCGGTGGAAGTGCGTACGCATCTTCTGCTTGAACGGCAGCGCTTCGTAGAAGGTATCGACCAGGTAAGTCTTGCCTCGCCCTACCCCACCCCAGAAGTACAGGCCCTTGACCGGGGTCTGCTCTTTCTTGCCGAACAGCTTGCCGAACACACCCGGCTTGTTGTTCTGCGCCTGGACCAGGTCGTCGTACAGGCGTTGCAGGTGACGCACCGCAGTTTCCTGCGCCGCGTCATGGAAGAAGTCGGGACGTTTCAGATCTGCTTGATATCGTTCTAGGGGCGTCATGATTTCGTTAGCGAGGCAACAAAAAACGGGCCGTCACTGTAGCGACAGGCCCGCTTAATGGCAATCAGACTTGCGTCAATATGCCTCAGTCCTGCTGTGGTGCCAGGGCTTCGTGCAGGTTTTGAATGGCCGTGTCACGGGCTTCGGCGCTGTCGAACTGCGGCCCGTCGGCCACCTGCTCGCCGTTCAGCCACAGGCCGAAGCCCAGGCCTTCGATGCGCACATCGGCTTCGCCACCCTGCTGCAACTGCTTGCTCACCGCGCCGGCGCTCTTGCCGTCGGCGAAGCTGCGCGACAGCAGCAACTGCTCGCCGTCGGCGGCCAACAGGCGGAAACGGAAGCTGCCATCTTCATCACGGAAGCTGACGAAACGCGCGCTCTTGGCGGTCTTCTTTTTCACTTCGGTGCTGGCCTGCACGCTGCTGCGGAACGAACGCAGGCCAACGGCTTCGCGCAACTGTTCAAGGAACGGAGTGGCAGTCTTGCGGGCCTTGGCGGCGCCAGCCAGCAGGATGTCCTCCAGGTCCGCCGCGCGGGCGATCAGCTGATGGTAGTACTCGCGCTTCTCGGCCAATTGGCCATCCAGCAGCTGGAACAGGCGCTGCTTGGCATCGCCCCAGCCCAGGCCCTGCAACAGTGCTTCGCGGAACTCGGCACACTGTTCTGGCGTGGAGAACGCCTGATACAGGGTGAACAGGTGCGAGTCGTCCGGGTCTTTAGCTTCGCCTGGCGCGCGCGAGTCGGTGACGATGCGCGAGATGGCGTCTTTCATGTCTTTGGCGCTGGTGAACAACGGGATGGTGTTGTCGTAGCTCTTGGACATCTTGCGCCCGTCCAGGCCCGGCAGCGTCGCCACGCTTTCCTCGATCACCGCCTCCGGCAGGGCGAAGAAGTCCTTGCCCTGGCCGAACAGGTGGTTGAAGCGCTGACCGATGTCGCGGGCCATTTCCACGTGCTGGATCTGGTCACGGCCGACCGGCACCTTGTTGGCGTTGAACATCAGGATGTCTGCGGCCATCAGCACCGGGTAGCTGAACAGGCCCATGGTCACGCCGGCGTCCGGGTCTTCGCCGTTCTCGACGTTCTTGTCCACCGAGGCCTTGTAGGCATGCGCGCGGTTCAGCAGGCCCTTGGCGGCAACACAGGTCAGCAGCCAGGTCAGCTCGGGAATTTCCGGGATGTCCGACTGGCGGTAGAAGGTCACCTTGTCCGGGTCCAGGCCACCGGCCAGCCAGGTGGCGGCGATTTCCAGGCGCGAACGCTGGATGCGCAGCGGGTCGTCGCACTTGATCAGGGCGTGGTAATCGGCCAGGAAGTAGAACGAGTCGGCACCGGGCTGCTGGCTGGCACGGATCGCAGGGCGGATGGCGCCGGCGTAGTTGCCCAGGTGCGGAGTGCCGGTGGTGGTGATACCGGTAAGAATGCGCGTGGTCATGGGTGTTCGCTTATTCAGGCTTGGCTCAGTTCGAAAGGCGCGGCAGCAGCAGATCCTTCAGATCGGTCAGCTTGCCATGGAAGAAGTGTCCGCATTCTGCCACTTTCAGCAGCTCATGGGGGCGCGACAGGCTGTCGGACCATTCGTAAACCAGCTGCGGCGCGACCACTTCGTCGGCATCCGGCTGCACCACCGTGATCGGGCAGTGCTGTGGCAACGGGAATTCGGCGGTCAGGCGCATGACTGCCGGGGCAATCATGAACAAGTGTTGCAGCGATACCCCGGCGGCCTCCAGGCGGCCAGCCAGGCTGGTGGCAACGAAGCCGCCGAAGGAAAAGCCCATCAGCACCAATGGCAACTCGGGGTGGCTGGCACGCAACCAAGCCGCAGCAGCTTCAGCATCAGCCACTTCACCAGCCCCCATGTCGTGGCTGCCGGCGCTCTGGCCCACGCCACGGTAGTTGAAACGCAAGGTCACATAGCCGGCATCACGGGCGGTGCGTTGCAGCGTCGAGACCACCTTGTTGAGCATGGTGCCGCCCTGGACCGGGTTGGGGTGGCAGATCAGCACCGCGCCACGGGCGTCGGCCACGTCCAGGTACAAGGCTTCCAGCTGGCCGCCGGGGCCATCGATGAACAAGGGGGTTTCGCGGACAAGCAAGGCACTACTCCGTGACCTCGGGAAGGGTCGTTTCGTCTAGGTAGGGAATTCTGTTCTGATTTGCGATCGCTCGCGGTATACAGCGCAGGTCTGAGCCGTTAACGTAAAGCAAAGCCGTTTATAGAGGAAGGACTCGTGGAACTCTCGCTCCTTGTTTGGTTGTTGCCGACCTTGGCCCTGGTCATTGGTGTGGTCGTTGGTTTCGTCGTGGCCCGCCTGCTGCCCAATGCGGCGCCAAGCAGCACCCAGCGTCAGCTGGATGAAATGCAGAAGCGCTTCGACAGCTACCAGAACGAAGTGGTCACCCACTTCAACAGCACCGCCATGCTGGTCAAGAAACTGACCCAGAGCTATCAGGACGTACAGGATCACCTGGCCGAAGGCGCCAACAGCCTGGCCCTCGATGACGTCACCCGCCAGCGCCTGCTGGCTGCGCTGCATTCCGAAGCGCAAGGCCCGCGTGACCGCCTGACCCCGCCGAAAGACACCGCCGAAGTGCCGCGCGATTACGCGCCGAAAGCACCCAACTCGCCGGGCATGCTCGACGAGAGCTACGGCCTCAAGCGCTAATCTGCCACACATGAAGAAGGCCTCGCGAGAGGCCTTTTTTTGTGCGCTGGATTTACCGGCCTCTTCGCGGGCACGCCCGCGAAGAGGCCGGTACAGGCTGCCTATTTACACGCCTGCAATGCCTGCTCGACATCCTCAAGCAGATCTTCCACATCCTCCAGCCCCACAGACAACCTCACCAGCCCCTCCGAGATCCCGTGATGCGCCCGCTCCTGGGGCGTGTAGCTGGAGTGGGTCATGCTCGCCGGATGCTGCGCCAGCGACTCGGCATCCCCCAGGCTCACCGCCCGTGCAAACAGCTGCAGGGCATTCATGAAGCGCCGCCCGGCCTCAATGCCACCCTTCAGCTCAAAGGCAATCATCCCGCCCGGCAACCGCATCTGCCGCTGCGCCAGCGCGTACTGGGCGAACGATGGCAACCCCGGATAATGAATCAGCTCAACCTGCGGCTGACGGGCCAGAAACTCCGCCACCCGCTGTGCATTCGAGCAGTGGCGATCCATGCGCAATGCCAGGGTCTTGATACCGCGCATCAATAACGCAGCGTCATGCGGGGACAGCACCGCCCCGGTCATATCCTTCAACCCTTCAAGACGAATACGATCAATCAACGCCTTGCGGCCCACCACCAGTCCGGCAGTGATATCGCCATGGCCGCTGAGGTACTTGGTCGCCGAATGCACCACCAGATCTGCCCCAAGTTCCAGTGGCCGCTGCAGGTACGGCGTGCAGTAGGTGTTGTCGACCACCACAAGCACATCATGCCCTCTCACGCCTTCGACGACCGCCGCTATGTCCACCAGTTGCATGTTGGGGTTGGCCGGTGTTTCGAAGTAGATCATCCGCGTTTTACTGTTGATCGCCGCTTTAATGGCCTCGGCATCGTTGAGGTCTACATGGTGAATCTTGACCCCGAACTCGCCAATGCCATGATGCAGAAACGCGAAAGTGCAGCCATACAAGGTACGCCCGACGATCAACTCATCACCCGGCCGCAGCAGCGTCCAGATAGTCGAGGTTATTGCCCCCATCCCCGACGCCAGCGCCAATCCCGCTTCACCACCCTCAAGCGAGGCCATGCGTTGCTCCAGCAAGGCCAGGGTGGGGTTGGAAATGCGGCTGTAGAAGTGCCCCGCCTCTTCACCGGCGAAACACGCAGCGCCGTATTCAACGGTAGGAAAGGCGTAGGTAGCGGTCTGGTACACCGGCGGCACCAGGGCCCCACCATGCGAAAGCGGGTCGTAGCCATGGTGAATGGCCCGTGTGGAAAAACCGGTGTTGTTATGGGAGTCGCGCATGGCAACAGCCTCTTGTGGTTTGTTATAAGCTTATGCCACCGAGCCGCCCGATTTTTTCCAAAATAGCCCACGTATCTGCGTGGTTGCTGGAACAAAAACAATAATTAACGAATCAGGAGGGCAAAATATGCCTTCAAGCCTCGACCGCACCGACCGCGCCCTGCTCGCCGCCCTGCAGGACAACGCCCGCCTCACCGTCGCCGAACTCGCCGACCAGGTGGCACTGACCACCTCGCCCTGTTGGCGACGGGTCAAACTGCTGGAAGACAACGGCTACATCACCGGCTATCAGGCCATCCTCTCGCCCAAGTCGCTGGGTTTTGGCGTGACCGCGTTCGTCAGCATCATGATGGACTCGCACACCAAGGACATGGCCTTGGCCTTCGAGCAGCGGCTGATGGAAATTCCCGAGATTGTCGCCTGTCACAACATCTCCGGGCGTTATGACTTTCTACTGGAGATTCTGGCGCGGGATCTGGAATCGTTTGGCGAATTTACCCGGGAAGTGCTGCAACGGTTGCCGGGGGTGAAGGAGATCTATTCGAGTTTTTCGTACAAGGCGGTGAAGGAGAAACGGGTAATACCTGTGTCGGAAAAACACATCTAAGACACATCGTTCCAATCAGTAGGAACGTTCCTACTGACAGACAGCCCGCCTCTGACATACAGAAAGCGTATCCCTGGGCACACTTCCCAAGCCTTTCACCCAAGGGACTACTCCATGGCCAGCTTTCTTCCAGAGTTCATTATCCAAAAACTCGCAGGTCGAACATTCGACAGTTTCGACCAGTTCTACCGTTCCTTCTGGCTAGCAATTGCAGATGACCCGATTTCCAGCCAGCAATTCATCCCCGCACAGCTCAACCGCCTCAAGAACGGCTGGCCACCCCGTGCGCCCTTTTGTGACACCGCGAAAGGCTTGCGCTCCTACCAGATTATCCACCTGCACCTGCCCGAATGGGGTGGGTTGATGAACGACGCCGCGAACCTACGAATCATGAGCACCATGCAGTATGCACTGTCCTCGGAGGCGCCATGGTGACCAGCGGGAAGCACTGCCTTGCGGACTATACACACGCTGAATTTCAGTCGATTGTTGAAGCGTTGATACAGGCGGAGGGTTCTCCAGCCTCGCAGGACCGGCTACTGGAGCTGTTTATCGAGTTGGTAGCACATCCCGCCGGCTCGGACCTGATCTACTACCCAGGCAACGAAGAGGATGGCAATGCCGAAACAGTAATGGCACTCATCGTTAAGTGGAGAAAGTCGAAGGGGCTACCACTGTTCAGGGATCAGAAATGTGAGCCAAATAGCTGATCAGGTGCAGGAAGCACTGCGAACGGAGAAACGGTAATAGAATTTCTAGATACCCTGGGTGTAACACTGGAGTAGAGGCACAAGCCGAATCTCCTGGGTAAGCCAGGTATTACTGCCCTGCTACAAAAGCATTCTTGAAGTCACGCTGGATGATTTCCAAGGCTGCACTGTCATCCAGCAATTCGAAACGCGGCAACTCGTTGTCCGGCTCTCCAGGATCGGAGAAGTCCATCCTACCGACCAAATGCTGAACCAGACAATTCATGCCCTCGATGTCCGCAGGATTTACATCGAGCGACGTAATCAGCGCCTCAACAACTACTCTCGGCCGGTTTTCCTCAAACTGAAACGACGGATAGAATTTTCTGCGATTGCCAGTATTGGTGTAAGCGAGCAGCTTTCCTGCCTTTGTCTTCTGACTCAGCGCTTGTTTGCTGATACCCAGTATTTCACTGACTGCCTTGGCATCCAGCAACTCGCAACGGCTGGCGACACGGTCGAATGCGCGCGCCTTCATCCTGGCGATGGCTTCCTGGTCGCGGGTTGCAACACTGCGCTTCGTTTCAACATCGACTTTGGCTAGCGCAACAAACGCTTTTTCGTCAGCCTGGGCCACCGCTTCCAGCAACACCGTTTCAGATGCACGTGCAAGGTGCTCCTCGAAACGCTGCCGCAGGGCAGCTTTGGCAGCTTCGATGCAGGCGAATGCCGGGTGGAGCGCTTCGCGAGTAGCAGTGGCCATGGGGAATCCTTTAGTACTTTAGATGCTCTTGGTAAATAAGATAGGGTCTCGATTTTTCATCGTCAACTTGTCAACAAGTCAATTTGTAAAATACCTCAACTGACTCGGGGCTGCTGCGCAGCCCATCGCGACACAAGGCCGCTCCTACACGGATCGCGTCAGCCTGTGGAAAACACAAATAAAAAACCCCGCCGAAGCGGGGTTTTTCTTACAGGCAGCCCAGCGCTTAGATCGCACCACGCTGACGCAGCACATCCAGCACCAGCTTCACACCTTCGTCCACACGGGTGGACTGGGTGTCGATCACCAAGTCTGCATCCAGCGGCACATCGAACGGGAAGCTTTCGCCCGGGATGTTGTCGCCACCTGCAGCGTACAGGCCTTGCGGGTCACGCTCACGGCAGGCCAGCGGCGAGGCCTGGACGTAAACGGTCACCAGGCGCTCTTTGCCGATGAGCGCCTTGGCCTGTTCGCGGCCTTCGGCATCCGGGGCCACGAACGCGGCCAGGGTCAGCATGCCGGCTTCGTTGAACTGGCGCGCCACATGGGCGGCGCGGCGCCAGTTCTCGGTGCGGCCGGCGCGGTCTTGCGGCAGGCCCTTGTTCAGGTCGTGGCGCAGGTTCTGGCCATCGAGCACGTACACTGCACGGCCCATGTCGAACAGCTTGCGCTCCACGGCGTAGGCCAGGGTGCTCTTGCCAGCGCCGGACAGGCCGCTGAACAGCACGGTGGCTGGCTGCTGACCGAAGCGCAGGGCGCGCTCTTCGGTGGACACGTGGGCCTGCTTGCCATGCTGGCCGGTGCTGCCGTGCGGCAGGACTGGCTGGGCGATGATCATGCCGGCGCCGACGGTGCCGTTGGTCAGGCGGTCGATGACGATGAACGCACCGGTGGTGCGGTTGCTGTCGTAACCGTCCAGGGCAATGGCGCTGTCCAGGGATACCTTGACGCGGCCAATCTCGTTCAACTGCAAGGCGCTGGCAGCGTCCTTCTCGAGGGTGTTCACATCAACCTTGTGGGTGATGCTGGCAATCGAGCCCGGCACGTAGCTGGTGGCGCGTTTGATGTCGTACTTCTTGCCTGGCAGCATCGGCTCTTCGGCCATCCATACCAGCATGGCGTCGAACTGGTCGGTCACTGGCGGCACGTTGTCGGCATGTACCAGCAGGTCGCCACGGGAGATGTCGATCTCGTCTTCCATGGTCAGGGTCACGGCCTGGCCTGGGCCGGCGTTTTCCAACTCACCTTCGTAGGTGACGATCGACTTGACGCGGCTGCTCTTGCCCGACGGCAGCACGACGATTTCGTCGCCCTTGTGCACCACGCCGCTGGCGAGGGTGCCGGCAAAGCCGCGGAAGTTCAGGTTCGGGCGGTTGACGTACTGCACCGGGAAACGCAGGTCGGTGAAATTGCGGTCGGCCGCAACCTCGACGGTTTCGAGGATTTCCATCAGCGTCGGGCCGGTGTACCACGGCGACTGCTCGCTGTGGTTGACCACGTTGTCACCCTTGAGCGCCGACATCGGCACGAAGTGCAGGCTGCTCGGGTTCAGGTTGATGGCTTCGGCGAACTGCAGGTAGTCGGCCTTGATCGACTCGAAGACGCCTTCATCGAAGCCCTTCAGGTCCATCTTGTTGACCGCGACCACGATGTGCTTGATACCCAGCAGCGAGGCAATGTAGCTATGGCGGCGAGTCTGGGTCTGCACACCGTAGCGGGCATCGACCAGGATGATCGCCAGGTCACAGGTGGACGCACCGGTGGCCATGTTACGGGTGTACTGCTCGTGGCCCGGGGTGTCGGCGATGATGAACTTGCGCTTGGCGGTGGAGAAGTAGCGGTAGGCAACATCAATGGTGATGCCTTGCTCGCGCTCGGCCTGCAGGCCGTCTACCAGCAACGCCAGGTCGATTTCTTCGCCGGTGGTGCCGACTTTCTTCGAATCACGGGTGATGGCTTCGAGGTGGTCCTCGTAGATCATCTTGGAGTCGTGCAGCAGGCGCCCGATCAGGGTGCTCTTGCCGTCGTCAACGTTGCCGCAGGTCAGAAAGCGCAGCAGTTCCTTGCGCTCGTGCTGGGCCAGGTAGGCGAGGATGTCCTCGCTGATCAGATCAGATTGGTGCGACATGGAGTAACCCTGAAATTAGAAGTAGCCTTGGCGTTTCTTGTCTTCCATGGAACCGGCGCCATCGTGGTCGATGACACGGCCCTGGCGTTCGGACGTTCGGGTCAGGAGCATTTCCTGAATGATGTCCGTCAGGGTCTCGGCTTCAGACTCGACAGCGCCCGTGAGCGGGTAGCAGCCGAGGGTACGGAAACGCACCTTCTTCTTGACGATGCGGGCTTTCTCTTCCTCGGAGAGGTGCTCGAGGATGCGCTCGTCGTCGATCATGATCAGGGTGCCATTCTTCTCGATGACTTCACGCTCGGCGGCGAAGTACAGCGGCACAATCGGGATGCCTTCAAGGTAGATGTACTGCCAGATGTCCAACTCGGTCCAGTTCGACAGCGGGAAAACGCGGATCGACTCGCCCTTGTTGACCTTGCCGTTGTACACGTTCCACAGCTCGGGGCGCTGGTTTTTCGGGTCCCAGCGGTGCTTGCTGTCGCGGAACGAGTACACACGTTCCTTGGCCCGCGACTTCTCTTCGTCACGGCGCGCGCCACCGAAGGCGGCGTCGAAACCATGCTTGTCCAGTGCCTGTTTCAGGCCCTGGGTCTTCATGATGTCGGTGTGCTTGGAGCTGCCATGGGTGAACGGGTTGATGCCCTGCGCCACACCCTCTGGGTTGACGTGGGTGATCAGTTCCAGGCCCATTTCCTCGACCATCTTGTCGCGGAAGCTGTACATCTCCTGGAATTTCCACTGGGTGTCGACGTGCATCACCGGGAACGGCAGCTTGCCCGGGAAGAAGGCCTTGCGCGCCAGGTGCAGCATCACGGCGGAATCCTTGCCGATCGAGTACAGCATCACCGGGTTGTCGAACTCGGCGGCCACCTCGCGGATAATGTGGATGCTTTCCGCCTCCAGCTGTTTCAAGTGCGTCAGTTTGTCGACCATGGCTACTCACGAAAAACGATCTTATGGACGGCCTGCGGGCCGTGTTCGAGCGAGCCACTTTATCACAGCGGTCGCTTCTATTTAGGAGGCGGGCTAGATCGAAAAGGTCTAACGATATGACTGCGGGTTTGGCTTGGCAGGGGCGACCTCTTCGCGGGTAAACCCGCTCCCACAGGGATCGCGCCAAGCCTGATGCAGTGCAGTAACTGTGGGAGCGGGTTTACCCGCGAAGAAGGCAACGCCGATATCAGATCGGGTTCGGGCAATCGATGAACAGGTGCTCCACGGCAAAGCGCCGCGCCAGGTAATCACCCAGTGCCTGCACCCCGTAACGCTCGGTAGCATGGTGCCCGGCCGCAATGAAGCTGACGCCATTCTCGCGCGCACTGTGGTAGGTCTGCTCAGACGCCTCGCCGGTCAGGTACAGGTCCACTCCGGCCGCAATAGCGGTGTCGATGTAACCCTGCCCGCCACCTGTGCACCAGCCAACGCGGCGGATCATCTCGTCCCCTTCCACCAGCAACGGCTCACGCCCCAGCACTTCCTGCACGCGCCGGGCAAAATCACGCGCGGTCACAGGCTCCACCAGCGAACCGACCAGCCCGACCACCTTGGGGTTCTCCGGGTCCAGCGGCCCTTCGACAGTGATGTCCAGTTGCCGCGCCAGCTGCACGTTGTTGCCCACCTCCGGGTGCACATCCAGCGGCAGGTGAAACGCCAGCAGGCTGATATCGTTGTTCAGCAAAGTCTTCAGCCGACGCTGGCGAATACCGGTAATGCAAGGGTTCTCGCCTTTCCAGAAGTAGCCATGGTGCACCAGCACCAGGTCGGCCTGGGCCTCGACAGCAGCATCCAACAGGGCCTGGCTGGCGGTAACGCCACTGACGATACGGCTGACCTGCGGCCGGCCCTCCACTTGCAGGCCATTGGGGCAATAATCCTGGATCTTCGCGCTGCCCAGGTAACGCTCGGCTTCCTCGACCAGGGTATTTAGAGCGACGGCCATGAAAATCTCCTCGAAAACTGCGCTTTTCTCGGGCACAACGCCAATGGAACGCCCGTATAATGCCGGCCATTATGGGCCGTCGCCGGCACTGGGGGAACCGGTGCATGATCACGCGCTCATGCCCCACCGCGCGGCCACCGGCCCTCGCTCTTTCCAGGATTCGTTCATGTTCAAGGCGTTGCGTTACTTTGGCTGGCCCCTGCTTACCGGCGTACTGATCGCCATACTGATTATCCAGCGCTACCCGGAATGGGTCGGCCTGCCCAGCCAGGACGTCAACCTTCAACAGGCACCGCAGACCACACGGATCATGCAAGGCCCGGTGTCGTACGCCGACGCCGTGACGCTGGCTGCACCTGCAGTGGTCAACCTGTACACCACCAAGGTGGTGAACAAGAGCGCCCACCCGCTGTTCGAAGACCCGCAGTTCCGCCGCTTCTTCGGCGACAACCTGCCCAAGCAGCGCCGTTGGGAGTCGAGCCTGGGCTCGGCGGTAATCATGAGCCCCGAAGGCTATCTGCTGACCAACAACCATGTCACCAGCGGTGCCGACCAGATCGTCGTGGCCCTGAAAGATGGCCGTGAAACCTTGGCCCGAGTGATCGGCAGCGACCCGGAAACCGACCTGGCGGTGCTGAAAATCGACCTGAAGAACCTGCCGGCGATCACCATCGGCCGCTCCGACACCATCCACATCGGCGATGTGTCGCTGGCCATCGGCAACCCGTTCGGCGTCGGCCAGACCGTGACCATGGGCATCATCAGTGCCACCGGCCGCAACCAGTTGGGCCTGAACAACTACGAAGACTTCATCCAGACCGATGCCGCGATCAACCCGGGCAACTCCGGCGGCGCGCTGGTCGATGCAAATGGCAACCTGGTCGGCATCAATACCGCCATCTTCTCCAAGTCTGGCGGTTCGCAGGGCATCGGCTTCGCCATCCCGGTCAAACTGGCACTGGAGGTGATGAAGTCGATCGTCGAGCACGGCCAGGTGATCCGTGGCTGGCTGGGCATCGAAGTGCAGCCGCTGAGCCAGGAGCTGGCCGAATCGTTCGGCATGAAAGACCGCCCGGGCATCGTGGTGGCAGGTATCTTCCGCGAAGGGCCGGCAGCCAAGGCCGGGTTGCAACTGGGTGACGTGATCCTGAGCATCAACGGTGAACCGGCCGGTGACGGGCGCAAGTCGATGAACCAGGTGGCGCGGATCAAGCCCACCGACAAGATCACTATCGAGGTGATGCGCAATGGGCAGCAGCTGAAGCTGATTGCCGAGGTGGGGCTGCGGCCGCCGCCTGCGCCAGCGGCCAACCCGGAAGAGAAGTAAATCTGGGGCCGCGTGGCGGCCCTGCGCGGGCTTGCCCGCTCCCACAGGTACTACGGTGGTTTCAGAACCTGCGCTATTCCTGTGGGAGCGGGCAAGCCCGCGAAGGGCTGCAGCGCAGCCCCAACTGCATCAGTGCAGGATCTGGCTCAAGAACAACCGGGTCCGGTCACTGCGCGGCCGGTCGAAGAAGTCATCCGGCGCCGCCTGTTCCACAATCTCGCCCTTGTCCATGAAGATCACCCGGTTCGCCACGGTGCGGGCAAAGCCCATTTCGTGGGTCACGCAGAGCATGGTCATGCCATCTTCGGCCAGGCCTACCATGGTATCGAGCACTTCCTTGACCATTTCCGGGTCCAGCGCCGAGGTCGGCTCGTCGAACAGCATGATCTTCGGCTTCATGCAGAGTGCGCGGGCAATCGCCACACGCTGCTGCTGGCCACCGGACAACTGCCCTGGATACTTGTGCGCCTGCTCGGGAATACGCACACGCTCCAGGTAGTGCATGGCGATTTCCTCAGCCTTGCGCCGCGGCATCTTGCGCACCCACATCGGCGCCAGGGTGCAGTTTTCCAGAATGCTCAGGTGCGGGAACAGGTTGAAGTGCTGGAACACCATGCCCACTTCACGGCGGATGGCCTCGATCTGCTTGAGGTCGTTGGTCAGTTCCACGCCATCGACCACGATACGCCCCTGCTGGTGCTCTTCGAGGCGATTGAGGCAACGGATGGTGGTGGACTTGCCCGAACCGGACGGCCCGCACAACACGATACGCTCACCCTGACGCACGTTCAGGTTGATGTCCTTGAGCACATGAAACTGGCCGTACCACTTGTTCACACCCTGCATCTGGATGATGCCTTCGGGGCCGGCAGGCTGCTTGATCGCTTCACTCATTTCGAAACTCCTAACGCTTGTGGCCAGTGTCCAGCTTGCGCTCCAGGTGCATGGAGTAGCGGGACATACCGAAACAGAAAATCCAGAACACCAGAGCGGCGAATACATAGCCCTCGGTAGCCATGCCCAGCCAGGCCGGGTCGGCGGCGGCTTGCTTGACGCTGTTCAGCAGGTCGAACAGGCCGATGATGATCACCAGGCTGGTGTCCTTGAACAGGGCAATGAAGGTATTGACGATGCCGGGGATCACCAGCTTGAGCGCCTGCGGCAGAATCACCAGGCCCATCGAGCGCCAGTAGCCCAGGCCCATGGCCGCGGCGGCTTCGTACTGGCCCTTGGGAATGGCCTGCAGGCCGCCACGCACCACCTCGGCGATGTACGCCGACTGGAACAGGATCACGCCGATCATCGCCCGCAGCAGCTTGTCGAAGCTCATGCCTTCGGGCAGGAACAACGGCAGCATCACCGAGGACATGAACAGCACGGTGATCAATGGCACGCCGCGCCAGAACTCGATGAAGGTCACGCACACCACCTTCACGGCCGGCATCCTCGAGCGCCGGCCCAGTGCCAGCAGGATGCCCAGCGGCAAGGCACCGACGATACCCACGGTCGCGATCACCAGGGTCAGCATCAGCCCGCCCCACTGGCTGGTCTGGACGTTTTCCAGGCCCAGGTATCCCCCATGCAGCAGGGTGTAGGCCAACACCGGGTACAGCACCAGGAAGCCCAGGCCGTAGAGGGCCTTGCGCGGGAAGCGCTTGATGAACAGCGGCGCAGCACCGATGACCGCAAGCCATACCGTAAGGTCTACCCGCCAGCGCAGCTCGGCCGGGTAGTAGCCATACATGAACTGGCCAAAGCGCTGCTGCACGAACACCCAGCAGGCGCCCTCTTTGGTGCAGTCGGCGCGGGTGGTGCCGACCCAGTTGGCATCGATCAACGCCCACTG
The DNA here is from genome assembly GCA_029202525.1 of Candidatus Pseudomonas phytovorans. NCBI lineage: Bacteria > Pseudomonadati > Pseudomonadota > Gammaproteobacteria > Pseudomonadales > Pseudomonadaceae > Pseudomonas > Candidatus Pseudomonas phytovorans. Next base: position 1,556,455 of record CP119325.1, on the reverse strand, counting down.
CAGCAGCGGTGGCACGATCAGCCAAACCAGGTAGATGGCGAAAAGGGTCAACAAGGTGTTGAGCCAGCTGGAGAACAGATTGGCACGCATCCATGCGAGCACGCCGACGGTTTTTACCGGTGGCGGCATATCGGGTTTGAAAACATGGGCATTCACGGGCGTATCCTCACCGCTCGATCAGCGCAATGCGCTTGTTGTACCAGTTCATCAGCAGCGAAATGCTGATGCTGATGGCGAGATAGACACTCATGGTGATCGCAATCACCTCGATGGCCTGGCCGGTCTGATTGAGCACGGTGCCGGCGAACAGCGAGACCATCTCCGGGTAGCCGATACCGGCCGCCAGCGACGAGTTCTTCGCCAGGTTCAGGTACTGGCTGGTCAGCGGCGGAATGATCACCCGCAGTGCCTGGGGGATGATCACCTTGCGCAGGGTCGGGCCCTCGCGCAGGCCCAGCGAGCGCGCAGCTTCGGTTTGGCCATGGCTGACCGAACGAATGCCGGAGCGCACGATTTCAGCGATGAAGGCTGCCGTATAGATCGTCAGCGCAAGGGTCAACGCCAGCAGTTCGGGGATCAGCACCCAGCCACCGACAAAGTTGAAGCCCTTCAGCTGCGGCACTTCCCATGTCACCGGGCTACCGAACAACAGCACGCTCAGGCCCGGGATGGCAACTAACAGCGCCAGCCCCACCCAGAACTTGTGAAACGGCACGCCAGTCTCGTTGAAGCGCTTGTTGGCAAAGCGCACCATCACGACAATGGCGGCAATGGCCACTGCCAAGGCAACCACGAACGGCCAGAAACCATCGGCCATGGACGCGCCAGGCATGTTCAGGCCACGGTTGCTGATGAAGAACATATCGTCGATGTTGATGCTGCCCCGCGGCCCCGGCAGGGTCAGGAACACGGCGAAGTACCAGAACAGGATCTGCAGCAACGGCGGAATGTTGCGGAAGGTTTCCACATACACGGTCGCCAGTTTGTTGATCATCCAGTTCGGTGACAGGCGAGCCACACCAATGATGAAGCCCAGAATCGTCGCCAGAATGACGCCGATGAAGGTGACCAGCAGAGTATTGAGCAGGCCGATGACGAACACCCGCGCATAGCTGTCTGACTCTACATACGGGATCAGGTGCTGGGCGATGCCGAAGCCGGCACTGCGGTCGAGGAAGTCGAAGCCCGAAGTGATACCCCGGTGCTGCAGGTTGGTTTGCGTGTTGTGGAACAGGTACCAGCCCACGCCTACCACGAAGACGATCGTGAGGACCTGGAACAGCCACGCGCGCACACGCGGATCGTTAAGGGACAAGCCCTTGGGTGCGCCGATTTGATTTTGCATGAAGTGCCCCGGACAGTAGGGATTCGAACAGCCTGCGGCGGCGGAATGCCGCCGCAGGGTGCAGCCATCAGCGCACAGGTGGCGCGTACTGGATGCCGCCGTTGTTCCACAGGGCGTTCATGCCACGGTCGATCTTCAGGTCGGTGCTCTGGCCCAGGTTCTTCTCGAACACTTCGCCGTAGTTGCCGACTTGCTTCACGATTTGCACTACCCAGTCTTTGGGCAGCTTGAGGTCCTTGCCGTACTCACCATCCGCACCCAGCAGGCGGGCGACGTCCGGGTTCTTGGTGCCTTTGGCTTCGGCCTCGACATTTTTCGAGGTGACGCCCGCCTCTTCGGCGTTGAGCATGGCGAACAGGGTCCACTTGACGATGCTGAACCACTCTTCGTCGCCTTTACGCACCACCGGGCCCAGCGGCTCCTTGGAGATGGTTTCCGGCAATACCACGTAGTCGGTCGGCGCAGCCAGTTTGGAACGCTGGGCGAACAGCTGCGACTTGTCCGAGGTCAGCACGTCGCAACGGCCCGACTCCAGCGACTTGGCGCTCTCGTCAGAGGTGTCGAAGGTGATCGGGGTGTACTTCAGGTTATTGGCGCGGAAGTAGTCCGACACGTTCAGCTCGGTGGTGGTACCGGCCTGAATGCAGATGGTCGCGCCATCAAGCTCCTTGGCACTTTTTACCCCTAACTTGTTGTTGACCAGGAAGCCAACGCCGTCGTAGTAGGTGACGCCTGCGAACACCAGGCCCATGCCGGCATCGCGCGAGCTGGTCCAGGTGGTGTTGCGCGAGAGCACGTCGACCTCGCCCGACTGCAGGGCGGTGAAGCGTTCCTTGGCGTTGAGCTGGCTGAACTTGACCTTGGTCGCGTCGCCGAACACGGCGGCGGCCACGGCGCGGCAGACATCGGCGTCGATACCGACGATCTTGCCTTGCGCATCAGGTACCGAGAAGCCCGGAAGACCGTCGCTCACGCCACACTGGACGAAGCCCTTCTTCTTTACCGCATCGAGAGTGGCGCCGGCCTGGGCATTGCTCACGGCGCCCAGTGCGGCGGCAGCGGTCAGGACTGCCAGGGTGGTTTTCAACACATTCATTCACAACCTCCAAATCGCTCTTGTTGTACGAGCCGGAATTGCACCGCACCCTTTTGAGGCGCATCCGACCCATGTTGGCTTGTTATTGGGTCAATTGGCGCAATGGACTGTTCTATGACAGCCTTCGCTTACAAAGGGTGTTACCGTCGCGGCCTGCCCTTTGCATCACAGGTTGAACTGCAAAGCGCGTACCAGATTTGCTGGCTGTAGCGTTTAAGCGCTCGTCAAGTAGGGAAAGTTGTATCGTTGCGACATTCTTTTTCCGACAATCATTTCCAGCGCCTTCTTTTCACGCATGCCATAACAAGACCCGCACACTTTCGGAGCAGTCATGACCAACCCACTGATCCTCGAACCCCAGAAAACCGCAGACGCTTGTGTGATCTGGTTGCACGGTTTGGGTGCCGACCGTTACGACTTCCTACCGGTCGCCGAATTCATGCAGGAACGCCTGCTCAGCACCCGGTTCATCATGCCGCAGGCCCCGACCCGCCCCGTCACCATAAATGGCGGCTATGCCATGCCCAGCTGGTATGACATCAAGGCCATGACCCCGGCCCGCGCCATTGACGAAGCGCAGCTGGAAGAGTCGGCCGAGCAAGTGGTGGCCCTGATCAAGGCCGAGCAGGCCAAAGGCATCAACCTGTCGCGAATTTTCCTGGCCGGTTTCTCCCAGGGTGGTGCGGTGGTGCTGCACACGGCCTATATAAAGTGGCAAGAAGCCCTGGGCGGGGTGATCGCCCTGTCCACCTACGCCCCCACCTTCAACGACCAGCACCAGTTGAGCGCCTGCCAGCAACGCACCCCGGCCCTGTGCCTTCATGGCGTGCACGACCCGGTGGTGATCCCGTCCATGGGCCGCACCGCCTTCGAGTACCTGAACACCTGGGGTGTCGCCGCCCGCTGGCACGAATACCCGATGGAGCACGAAGTGGTGGTCGCAGAACTGAACGACGTCCACGACTGGTTGAGCAAGCAGCTGCAATAGGCTGGCTCTGCTGTAGTTGTGGGCGTATTCCGCTACGCCGAGCCCGGATCTTGCATTACACTGCCCGGCGTACATTCCTTAATCAGTTGATGAGACGATCGTGCTCAAAGCACTCAAGAAAATATTCGGCAAGGGAGACGCCGCGCCAACAGCCGTCGCTCCTGCTGCCAGCGTGACGCCGCCAGCGCCCGCACCCTCCAGCGAGGCTCAGCCCGCTGCACAACCGGCCGTACCGCGCGCCAACCCCGCCCCCAAGGCTGAACAACCCGCTGCTGCTACGCCACCTGCCGACAAAGCAGCCAAGGACAAACCTCGTCGCGAGCGCAAGCCCAAGCCACAGGCCAGCCTGTGGAAGCCGGAAGACTTCGTGGTCGAGCCGCAGGAAGGCAAAACCCGCTTCCATGACTTCAAGCTGTCCAACGAGCTGATGCACGCCATCCACGACCTGGGCTTCCCGTACTGCACGCCGATCCAGGCGCAGGTGCTGGGTTACACCCTGCGTGGCCAGGACGCCATCGGCCGGGCTCAGACCGGCACTGGCAAGACTGCAGCGTTCCTGGTTTCGATCATTTCCCAGCTGCAGCAGACGCCACCGCCCAAGGAACGCTACATGGGCGAACCGCGCGCGCTGATCATCGCGCCCACCCGCGAGCTCGTGGTGCAGATCGCCAATGACGCCATCGCCCTGACCAAGTACACCGGCCTGAACGTGATGAGCTTCGTCGGCGGCATGGACTTCGACAAGCAGCTCAAAGGCCTGGAAGCACGCTACTGCGACATCCTGGTAGCCACCCCGGGCCGCCTGCTGGACTTCAACCAGCGCGGCGAAGTGCACCTGGACATGGTCGAGGTGATGGTGCTGGACGAAGCCGACCGCATGCTCGACATGGGTTTCATCCCGCAGGTGCGCCAGATCATTCGCCAGACGCCGCCGAAAAGCGAACGCCAGACCCTGCTGTTCTCCGCCACCTTCACCGAAGACGTGATGAACCTGGCCAAGCAGTGGACCACCAACCCGGCGATCGTCGAGATCGAGCCGGAAAACGTGGCCAGCGAGACGGTCGAGCAACACGTGTATGCGGTGGCCGGCAGCGACAAGTACAAGCTGCTGTACAACCTGGTGACCCAGAACAAGTGGGAACGGGTGATGGTGTTTGCCAACCGCAAGGACGAAGTGCGGCGCATCGAGGAAAAACTGGTACGAGACGGCATCAATGCCGCCCAGCTGTCGGGCGACGTGCCGCAGCACAAGCGCATCCGTACCCTGGAAAACTTCCGCGAAGGCAAAGTCACGGTACTGGTGGCGACTGACGTGGCAGGGCGTGGCATTCATATCGATGGCATCAGCCACGTGATCAACTTCACCCTGCCAGAAGACCCCGACGACTACGTGCACCGTATCGGCCGCACCGGCCGGGCGGGCGCTGAAGGTGTTTCGATCAGCTTTGCCGGTGAGGATGACTCCTACCAGCTGCCAGGTATCGAAGCGTTGTTGGGGCGCAAGATCAAGTGCGAAATGCCGCCAGAAGAGCTGCTCAAGCCGGTGCCGCGCAAGCATCATTGATCGGTGGTGCCTTCATCGCGGATGAATCCGCTCCTACAGGAACCGCGCTGAACCTGTAGGAGCGGATTCATCCGCGAACCGGGGCAACGCCCCGGCCATTCACAAAAAGCCTACCAGCGCCCCGCCGCATCCTGGTCACTCTGCTTCCCTTCCACCCACCTAGGCCCTTCCTGGGTATTCTCCTTCTTCCAGAACGGCGCCCGGGTCTTCAGGTAGTCCATGATGAAGTTGCAGGCATCGAACGCCGCCTGCCGATGGGCACTGGCCACACCGACAAACACGATCGGCTCGCCCGGCTCCAGCGCACCGATGCGGTGTAACACTTCCACTTTCAGCAACGGCCAACGCTGCTCAGCCTCGACCACGATCTTGGCCAAGGCCTTTTCGGTCATGCCGGGGTAGTGCTCAAGGAACATCCCCGCCACCTCCCGGCCATCGTTGAAGTCACGCACATAGCCGACAAACCCGACCACCGCGCCCACGCCAACATTGGCCGCATGCATGGCGTTGACCTCGGCCCCCGGGTCGAACGCGCCTTCCTGCACTCGCACTGCCATGTTCAGCCTCCGGTCACCGGAGGGAAGAACGCCACTTCATCACCCTCTTCCAACGGCTCATCGAGCTTGCACAACTCTTCGTTGCGCGCGCACATCAGGTTCTGCTCGGCCAGCAGTTCATACTGCCCGCCCTTGCCCAGCAATGCCTGGCGCACATCCTCGACAACCTTGAACTCACCCTCCACACGCTCGGCATCCACGCCCAGCCGCTCGCGGTAACGGGCGAAGTACATCACCTTGATCTTCATCACGCCTGCACCTTGTAGTGGCCACTCTTGCCGCCGACTTTCTCCAACAGGCGCACCTGTTCAATCACCATGCCTTTATCCACAGCCTTGCACATGTCGTAGATCGTCAGCGCAGCAACGCTGGCAGCGGTCAGCGCTTCCATCTCAACACCGGTCTGCCCGGCCAGTTTGCAGCGGGCGACGATACGCACGGCGTCCTCGCCCTCAGCGCTGAGCTCGACTTTGACGCTGGTCAGCATCAGCGGGTGGCACAGCGGGATCAGGTCGCTGGTCTTCTTCGCCGCCTGGATCCCGGCAATGCGCGCCACGGCGAACACATCGCCCTTGGGATGCTCGCCGTCGACGATCATCTGCAAGGTCTGCGGCAACATCCGCACCCGCGCCTCGGCGGTGGCCTCGCGCTCGGTCACGGCCTTTTCAGTGACGTCGACCATGTTGGCCCGCCCCTGGGAATCAAGATGTGTCAGCACTGCTCTGCTCCTGTGAAGGGAGTTCGCAGTGTAAACCTGTGGGTCAGGTTTGAGCAGGGGTATGTGCCAGCGAAGAGGCCGGGCAGTGGCCTGCCCGGCTGTATGGCTTTACAAGTGCGACTCGGCGTACTCGGCCAGCACCGACCGTGGCACACCTTGCAGCGTCAGGTGCACACCGTGAGGGAAGTCCTTGAAGCGCTCGGTCAGGTAGGTCAGGCCCGAGCTGGTCGCGGACAGGTAGGGGGTGTCGATCTGCGCCAGGTTACCCAGGCAGACCACCTTGGAGCCTGAACCGGCCCGGGTGATGATGGTTTTGATCTGGTGCGGGGTCAGGTTCTGGCACTCGTCAATCAGGATCAGGCTTTGCTGGAAGCTGCGACCGCGAATGTAGTTGAGCGACTTGAACTGCAACGGCACGCGCTCAAGGATGTACTCGACGCTGCCATGAGTGCTTTCATCATCCATGTGCAAGGCTTCAAGGTTGTCGGTAATCGCACCCAGCCAGGGCTCCATCTTCTCCGCTTCGGTACCCGGCAGGAAGCCGATCTCCTGGTCCAGCCCCTGCACGCTGCGGGTGGCGATGATGCGCCGGTAGCGCTTGCTGACCATGGTCTGCTCGATGGCCGCAGCCAGTGCCAGGATGGTCTTGCCCGAACCCGCTGGGCCGGTCAGGTTGACCAGGTGGATATCCGGGTCGAGCAGGGCAAACAGGGCCAGGCTCTGATGGATGTCGCGCGGTTTCAGCCCCCATGCCTCCTGGTGCAAAAGGGGCTCCTGGTGCAAATCGAGCAATAGCAGCTCATCGTTGCGGATACCTTTGATCCAGCCGACGAAGCCTTGCTCATCGATTATGAACTCGTTGACGTGAACAGCCGGCAGGTTGTCGATCATCTGCACCCGATGCCAGGTGCGGCCGCGCTCCTGGCGGGTATCGACCTTGCTGACGCGGTCCCAGAACGAACCCGTTACCGAGTGGTAACCTTTGGACAGCAACGACACGTCATCGACCAACTGGTCGGTGCTGTAGTCTTCGGCGGCAATGCCACAGGCACGCGCTTTCAGGCGCATGTTGATGTCTTTGGTAACCAGCACTACGTCCAGGTCGGTGCGCCGTGCCCGGACTTCGAACAGCTGGTTGATGATGATGTTGTCGTTGAGGGTTTCCGGCAGCAGCTTGTTCGGCTCGTTGCGCGGGGTCATCAGGATGGACAGGAAGCCCTTGGGCCCGCTCTTGCCACGCTGGATCGGTACGCCCTGCTCGACATCACTGGGCGATGCGTCACCCAGGGTCTGGTCGATCAGGCGGATGGCCTGGCGGCATTCGGCGGCGATGGTCTGTTTGCCGGTCTTGAGCTTGTCGAGTTCCTCCAGCACCGTCATCGGGATGGCGACATGGTGCTCCTCGAAGTTCAGTAACGCGTTGGGGTCGTGAATCAGGACGTTGGTATCGAGCACATACAGGATTGGCTTGCTGGAGGAAGGGTTGCGTCCTTGGTCATCCATACTCGGTCACCTTATGTCGAAGCCACACGGCACGCTCTCTAGTGCGCCGCAGAGTGACTGCCGTTCTCCCCGTATCCGCGTTGCTACGGGCGGGAAGCGAACCTTGCAAGGTGGGCTGGATGACGCCACCTGTGCTGCAGGAATCGGCTGTCTGGTTTCTTCATACCGCAAAAACCATGACCGGAAAAAGCATTTTTACGCATTTTTGAAGTTTATTTTTCCGATTGACCAAGAGGCCTTGGCGGCGGCCCCAGACGGGACTACAGTCAGAAGTCATACCCTCTATTCGCTATATCCATATTCCCGACAATCCTCCCAGCCAATGCCGCTCTGGGCGGTATTTTGCAGCAACCATTCCACTGCTGGCTGCGCCTTGGGCAGGCTGTCGTGGAACTGGATCACCCCCTTGCGCCACAGCAGCATCAGGGTCAGCACGCGCTGCGCAGAAGCCTCCGGACTCAGCGCGCCATCATCCTCAGCATCGATATCCCACAACGAAACCCGCAACTGCTGGCTGGCCATGAATGCCTCGCCATCGGCCCGACGCTGGCCATAGGGTGGCCGGAACAACGGCACATATTGCTGCGGCAGGTCGGCCTGCACCCGCGCCTGGCTGCGGCGCAACGAGTCCTGCCAGTCGATCCACTGCGCGTGGGAGCGATATTCCCAGCCCTGGATACCCACGCACTGCCCGTCGTATAAATCACGCAAGGCATTCGATGCCCCGCCATCACGGCGTTGCTGCAGGCGGTTGCCAAGCACGAAGAATGTGCCTTCGAGCTTTTGCCGGCGCAGATAATCGGTCAACTGATCGGTGCTTGCGCCATCGGCCCCCGGTCCGCCCACGAACGTCAGCAGGAACATGCGGTCGTTCAATTCGTCACCATTGCGCTCGCGCGAAGACAGCCGTTCGACCTCGCTGCTGGTCTGTGGCAGCAAGGCGGCCTTGCGCAGTTGTTCATCCAGGTAGCGCACATGGAACTGGTGGCTCGGCTCGATCCAGCCGGTATAAAACGTGCCGACATCAGTAGCGAACGTCACCGCTTGTGTACGTAAATTCGCCATCGATGTAACTGGATAGCAGAACGATGCATCCTGCTCGCAACTGCGCTGCGCCTGTTGATAACCTTCCCACAACCGCTGCCACATACGTGCCCGCAGCTGGCGCACCTTCTGCAGGTTGATCTGTCGCAGGCCCAGCCGCGCCGCCAGCGCCGCATCATCGAGTAGCTCGCTTTCGTGCAGCACTTGGGCGAACGAGAGGATTTCTGCCCGCGAGGCCACATCGAACAGCGCCGGGCTGTTCAACTGCTCGGGCCAGAGGCTGCGGTCGAGGCTGACCGGGGGTGACGGGGCTGCTTGCACGGCCAGGCTCAACAAAACGGCCAGCAAGGTAAAGGCAATGCGCACGGTTGAAGGCTCCGCAACGGCAAAACGCGAACTATAGCGCCTGCTTCGGCCATGGTCTGTGACTATCGTCGGCATAGTTTGGCGTTGCACCGCCCAGCCCGTAGAATCTCCGACCAACGATGCCAGGAGCCGACCCGATGCTGACGGTGATTTCCCCCGCCAAGACCCTCGACTACGACACCCCGCCTGTGACCGAGCGTTTCACCCTGCCCCAGTACCTGGACGACTCCCAGGCACTGATCCAGCAGCTGCGCGAACTGTCGCCGGCGCAGATCAGCGAACTGATGCACCTGTCCGACAAGCTCGCCGGCCTGAATGCTGCGCGCTTCGGCAGCTGGACCCCGGATTTCACCCCGGCGAATGCCAAGCAGGCACTGCTGGCGTTCAAGGGTGACGTGTACACCGGCCTTGACGCCGAGAGCCTGGGCGAAGACGACTTCAGCTACGCGCAAGACCATCTGCGCATGCTCTCGGGCCTTTACGGCCTGCTGCGCCCGCTCGACCTGATGCAACCCTACCGCCTCGAAATGGGCACCAAGCTGGCCAACGCCCGCGGCAAGGACCTGTACGCCTTCTGGGGCACCCGCATCAGCGAATGGCTGAACCAGGCCCTGGCCGAACAGGGCGATGACGTGCTGCTGAACCTGGCCAGCAACGAGTACTTCAGTGCGGTGAAACGCAGCGCCCTGAAGGCTCGGGTGATCAACGTCGACTTCAAGGACTGGAAAAACGGCCAGTACAAGATCATCAGCTTCTACGCCAAGAAAGCCCGCGGCATGATGAGCCGCTTCGTCATCGAGCAACGCATCAGCGACCCGGAGCAGCTCAAGCAGTTCGATGTGCAGGGCTACTACTACAGTGCAGAGCAGTCCAAGCCAGATCACCTGGTGTTCCTGCGCGACCAACCCGCCGAGTAAACCTGCAAGGCCCTGTGGGAGCGGCCTTGTGTCGCGAAAGGGCCGCGCAGCGGCCCCATTCAATCTGTGCATCTGCGCTGACATCCTGGGGCCGCTTTGCGGCCCTTTCGCGACACAAGGCCGCTCCCACAAAAAAGCAGTCCCTCCTTACCTTCTGCCCTGCAACGGGGCAAGATTCAAAGCGCCACCAAGTCATTATTCCGACGCCAAAAAACCATCACTCACCTGTTTCTCCCCAAACGCCATAAGACCGCTCATACCTTTTTTGACGATTTTTGAAAAATATTTTCCGATACTGGCATAAAAATATCTCGCAACAGTTTCACCCTTGATACACAGGGGTAAAACCCCCGCGTGCTATCAAATTGAAACTGTCTACAACTGAATAAATATTTAGAAATCTTTCATCCGGGCAAAACCCGCTCAGGAACTTCTACTGCGAGCAACCGCTCATAGTGCCGTAACGATTTTCCTGCCCACGGGCTGTGAGAGATGACTTACAGATGACAAGGGCAGATATCTATCACCCCCTTGATAACTTCGACAGGTATGGCGGCCCCCCCCGTAAACCCTGTCCACGCAGGAGAGACGCGCCCTTACAATTCGTCCTAGTGGTTGATTTCAAAGGATTTTTACACTTGAAAGAACAAGCACAGCAACGCGCCAAGTAGCGCTTTGCAATAAAGACGGCTGCATTTCAGGGCACGTTTTTTAATAGATGGCTTTTTACTGCCAACTTTGAGCGCATAACTTTTTGCGCTCCGAACTTATTTTGCCTGCGCTCGGCGAAGTGTGCATTCGCCATGGATCCGTGCGCCCTAAAACTGTTGTTAATCAACCCGGCCGTGCTCTTCCCGGAGGAGCCGGCGTGATCAACACACATGAGGTGACAGCGATGCGTATCAGTATTTTCGGTTTGGGTTATGTGGGTGCAGTCTGTGCAGGCTGCCTGACGGCGCGTGGCCATGAAGTGATTGGTGTGGACGTGTCCAGCACCAAGATCGACCTGATCAACCAGGGCAAATCGCCCATCGTTGAACCTGGCCTGGAAGCACTGCTGCAACAGGGCATCGCCAATGGCCGCCTGCGCGGTACTACCGACTTTGCCGAAGCCATCCGGGCCAGCGATGTGTCGATGATCTGCGTGGGTACGCCCAGCAAGAAAAACGGCGACCTGGGCCTGGAGTACATTGAGTCGGTGTGCCGCGAAATCGGCTACGTGCTGCGTGACACCACCCGCCGCCACACCATCGTGGTACGCAGCACCGTGCTGCCAGGCACCGTCAAGAACGTGGTCATCCCGATTCTCGAAGACTGCTCGGGCAAAAAGGCCGGCGTCGACTTCGGTGTTGCGGTCAACCCGGAATTCCTGCGTGAAAGCACCGCGATCAAAGACTACGACCAGCCACCGATGACCGTCATCGGCGAACTGGACAGCGCCAGCGGCGACATCCTGCAAGCCCTGTACGAAGAGCTCGACGCCCCGGTCATCCGCAAGCCGATCGAAGTGGCCGAGATGATCAAGTACACCTGCAACGTGTGGCACGCCACCAAGGTCACCTTCGCCAACGAAATCGGCAACATTGCCAAAGCGGTAGGCGTTGATGGCCGCGAAGTGATGGACGTGGTCTGCCAGGACACGGTACTGAACCTGTCGCAGTACTACATGCGCCCAGGCTTTGCCTTCGGCGGCTCGTGCCTGCCCAAGGACGTGCGCGCCCTCACCTACCGTGCCGCCAGCCTCGACGTGCGCGCACCGCTGCTCGACTCGCTGATGCGCAGCAACGAATCGCAGGTGCAGAACGCCTTCGAGCTGATCGAAGCCCACGACAAGCGCAAGGTCGCCCTGCTGGGCCTGAGCTTCAAGGCCGGTACCGACGACCTGCGCGAAAGCCCACTGGTGGAGCTGGCCGAGCGCCTTATCGGCAAGGGCTACCAGCTGGACATCTACGACGAGAACGTTCAGTACGCCCGTGTGCACGGGGCCAACAAGGACTACATCGAGTCGAAGATCCCGCACGTGTCGTCGCTGCTCAACGCCAACTTCCAGCAGGTGATCGACAACGCCGACATCATCGTCCTTGGCAACCGTGACGAGCAGTTCCGCGCGCTGGCCCAGCATGCGCCAGCCGGCAAGCAGGTCATCGACCTGGTCGGCTTCATGAGCAAACCGACCAGCTCCACCAGCCGCACCGAAGGCATCTGCTGGTAAGTGCCCGGCCGGGCAGCCACAGCCTCCCCTGTCGCTGCCCACCCTTTCCCGAATTCTCGACGGATGCTGAACATGCAAAGGCTCCAGACCGTGCTGTTGCAGGGCGCCGGGTGGCTGCTCTACATGAGCCTGCTCATGTTGATCGCCCTGGCCCTGCCAGCCGATATCTTCGACTCGCAATCGAAGCACTTCATCTTCCTGGTCGGCGCAGTCGGCATCTGGCGCTACTCCATGGGCGCCACCCATTTCATCCGCGGCATGATCTTCCTCTACGGCGTGTACCCGTATCTGCGCCGCAAGGTGCAAAAAATGGGCGACGCGACCGACCCGTCGCATGTCTACCTGATGGTCACCAGCTTCCGTATCGAAGCCCTGACCACCGCCCAGGTGTACAGCTCGGTGATCCGCGAGGCGATCACCTGCGGCTTCCCCACCACCGTGGTCTGCTCGCTGGTGGAAATGTCCGATGAACTGCTGGTGAAGAGCCTGTGGGCCAAGTACAACCCGCCAGCCCATGTGAAGCTGGACATCGTGCGTATCGCCGGCACCGGCAAACGCGATGGCCTGGCCTACGGTTTCCGCGCCATCTCGCGCATGCTGCCGGACGAAAATGCCGTGGTGGCCGTGATTGACGGCGACACCGTGCTGGCCGATGGCGTGGTACGCAAGACCGTGCCGTGGTTCAAGCTGTTCCCCAACGTGGGTGGCCTGACCACCAACGAGTTCTGCGAAGTGCGCGGCGGCTACATCATGAGCGAGTGGCACAAGCTGCGCTTCGCCCAGCGCCACATCAACATGTGCTCGATGGCCCTGTCCAAGCGCGTGCTGACCATGACCGGGCGCATGTCGATGTTCCGCGCCAGCGTAGTGACCAACCCCGAGTTCATCGCCGACGTCGAAAGTGACTCGCTGATGCACTGGCGCCTGGGCCGCTTCAAGTTCCTTACCGGTGACGACAAGTCCAGCTGGTTCAGCCTGATGCGCCTGGGCTACGACACCTTCTACGTGCCGGACGCTGCCATCAACACGGTCGAACACCCACCGGAGAAGAGCTTCTTCAAGGCCAGCCGCAAGCTGATGTACCGCTGGTACGGCAACAACCTGCGGCAGAACTCCCGTGCGCTGGGCCTTGGCCTGGGCCGCCTGGGCCTGTTCACCAGCATCGTCCTGTTCGACCAGCGCGTGTCGATGTGGACCAGCCTGCTGGGGCTGACCGTGGCGGTGATCGCCAGCCTCAAGTTCGGCCTCGCATTCCTGCTGGTGTACCTGCTGTGGATCGGCATCACCCGCCTGATCCTCACCATCATGCTGCTGTGCTCCGGCCACAACGTAGGCCCGGCCTACCCGCTGATTCTCTATTACAACCAGATCATCGGCGCGCTGATGAAGATCTACGTGTTCTTCCGCCTCGACAAGCAGTCGTGGACGCGTCAGCCCACTGCCCTCAAGCGTGACCTCGCCAGCTTTCAACAATGGTTCAACACCTGGTCCTCGCGGACCATGACCTTCTCGGCTGCCAGCATCTTCGTTGCTGTGCTGTTCATGGTCGTGTGAGCCCAACCCGGATCGGATCTAACAGGAACAAACCACCATGAATACCGCCGTGAACGTCAATGTCGTGCATGAGTCCGAAGCCCAGCGCCAACACGCCCGGGTGCGCATTCCCGCCAAGCTGCGTTTCCTGGACGCCCAGCGCCAAACCCACGAAGTGAAGGTCGACGACCTTTCCGCCGGTGGCCTGAGCTTCCACACCAAGCAGCCACTGTCTGTTGGGGATGTACTGCGCGGGCGCTTGCAGTTCGTGGTCGACAACCTGGGCCTGTCGATCGACATCGAGTTCCAGGTGCGCTCCTACAACCCGGGCAACGGCCGCACCGGCGCGCAGTTCCAGAACCTTGAACCCCGCGACATCGCCACGCTGCGGCACATCATCACCAGCCACCTGTCCGGTGAGTTGATCAGCATCGGCGATGTGCTCAGCACCTTGCAGCGCGACAACTTCACCAAGGCACGCAAGCAGAAGGACGGGGGTTCGGGGCTAAGCGCGTTTGGCCGACTCAAGGCGGTCACCGTCACCCTCGGCGTATTTGTGGTCGGCGTCGCCGCTTTCGGCTTTATCGCCAAGTCGCTGTACGGCATGTACTTCGTCAGCCACGCCGAAGCCGGTGTGGTCGCGGTACCCACCACCACTGTGACCATGCCGCGCGACGGCACCGTCAGCAGCCTGGTCGAAAGCGGTGGGCAGATCGCCAAGGGCGCACCCCTGGCGAGCTTCACCACCAGCATGCTGGACATGCTCAAGGGCAACCTTGACGACGCGCAGCTGGAGCCGGCGAAGATCGAGGAGCTGTTCGGCAAGCAGCTGTCCGGCACCCTCACCAGCCCCTGCGATTGCGTGGTCGCCCGCCAGTTGGTGGACGACGGCCAGTACGCGGCCAAGGGCCAGGCGATCTTCCAGCTGATCCCGCGCACCACCACACCGATGGTCGAAGCGCGTTTCAGCTACCGCCAGTTCGACGAGGTCAAGCCAGGTACCCAGGTCAACTTCCAGGTGGCCGGCGAAGACGAAGTGCGCACCGGCCAGATCGTCAGCAGCACCAGCCTCAACAGCGAAGATCTGTCCTCCGACATTCGCGTGCAGATCAAGCCCGACAGTGGCATGCCCGCCGAACTCGCCGGCCGCCCGGCAGCAGTCAACAGCGACCGTGGCCCTTCGTTCAACTGGCTGATCGACAAAGCCGTGGCCCGTGGGCTGTAAGAGGATCACAGCATGATTCCCTACAAGAAGAGCGCAAGCCTGGGCCTGTGTGCCCTGGCGGCTGCCATCACCTTGGCCGGCTGTGCAGGCCTGCCTGACCAGCGCCTGGCCAACGAAGCCATGAAGCGCGGCGACACGGCACTGGCCGAGCGCAACTACAAGGCCTTGGCCGACCTGGGCTACAGCGAGGCCCAAGTGGGCCTGGCGGACATCAAGGTGGCGACCCGCGACCCGTCGCAAATCAGGGAAGCCGAGGCCACCTACCGCGCCGCAGCCGCCACCTCGCCGCGTGCTCAGGCCCGCCTTGGCCGCCTGCTGGTGGCCAAGCCCGACAGCACCCAGGCTGAACGTGAGGAAGCCGAAGCCCTGCTAAAGCAGGCCGCGAAACAGGGCGAAAGCAACACCCTTATCCCGTTGGCAATGCTCTATCTCAGCTATCCGCAGAGCTTCCCCAAGGTCAACGCGCAGCAGCAGATCGACCAGTGGCGTGCGGCCGGCAACCCTGAAGCCAGCCTGGCTCAGGTGCTGCTGTACCGCACCCAAGGCACCTATGATCAGCACCTGGACGATGTGGAAAAAATCTGTAAGGCCGCGCTGAACAGCACCGACATCTGCTACGTCGAACTGGCCACCGTGTACCAGAAGCGCGGCCAGGCCGACCAGCAAGCTGCTCTGCTCGCCCAGCTGAAATCCGCCTACGCCCGTGGCGCAGTACCAGCTACCCGGGTCGACAGCGTTGCCCGGGTACTGGCCGATCGCAGCCTCGGCCAGACCGACGAGAAAACCGCCAAAGACCTGCTGGAACAGGTAGCCCCGGCCAACCCTGCATCCTGGGTCAGCCTGGCACAACTGCTGTACGACTTCCCTGAACTGGGCGACACCGACCAGTTGCTGGCCTACATCGACAAGGGCCGTGAAGCCGAACAGCCTCGTGCCGAACTGCTGCTGGGCCGCCTGTACTACGAAGGCAAAACCCTGCCGGCCGACGCCAGAAAAGCCGAGCAGCACCTGCAAGCCGCCGCCGACGCCGGTGAGATCAGCGCCCATTACTACCTGGGCCAGCTGTACCGCCGCGGCTATCTGGGCAATGTCGAGCCGCAAAAGGCCGTCGACCACCTGCTGGTCGCCGCCCGTGGCGGGCAGAACAGCGCCGACTATGCCCTGGCCCAGCTGTTCAGCGAAGGCCACGGCATTCGCCCGCAACCCGGCAACGCCTGGGTGTTCGCCCAGCTGTCGCAGGCCAACCCGACGCCGCAGTCGGCTGAACTGCTGCAGCAACTCGATCAGCAACTGGCACCTGACCAGCGCAGCCAGGCCCAGCAGCTGCTGGGCCAGGAGAAGCGTGCACGCGGCAGTATGGCCCAGGGCGCGAACAGCACCCTGGCCATCGAAGCCCTGCAGGACGACGAAAAAGAAGTAGACGGTGAGGACTCGCTATGACGCTCAATCCCTTCGTGAAAGCCGGCATCGGCCTGAGCTTCGCCCTGCTGTGGTCCTGCCCGACCCTGGCGGAAATGACCGCCGAGAAAAACTTCGGCCTGGACGTGAAAATCACCGGCCAGTCGGAAGACGACCGTGACCTGGGTACCCGCCCCGGCGGCGACGTCAACGGCCTGGGCCTGGACCTGCGCCCCTGGGTGTACGGTAAGCGTGGCGACTGGAGCGCCTACGCCATGGGCCAGGCAGTCGGGGCCACTGACACCATCGAAACCGACACCCTGCGCCAGAACGACGACGGCACCAGCACCGACACCAGCGAGCACGGCCGCACGCCCGAGAAAAACTACCTGGCCATGCGCGAGTTCTGGGTCGGCTACAGCGGCCTCACCGCCTACCCGGGCGAGGAACTGCGCCTGGGTCGCCAACGCCTGCGCAACGACGACGGCATGTGGCGCGACACCAACATCGAGGCGCTGAACTGGACCTTCGACACCACTCTGCTCAAGGCGGACCTGGGCGTGGCCCAGCGCTTCAGCGAATACCGCACCGACCTCACCGAGCTGGCCCCGGAAGACAAGGACCGTACCCACCTCTACGGCAACATTGCCACGCAGTGGACCCCGGGCCACTGGGTCGGCGTGCGCGCCCACCACACCCATGACAGCGGCGGCCTGAAAAACCCCGGCGAAACTGTCGACGCACTGGACAAGACCCGCACCGGCGACCTGACCTGGCTGGGCCTTGAAGCCAACAGCGACGCCTACAACTGGCGCAACGATCACACCGTCAACTACTGGGGCAGCGTCACCTGGCTGACCGGAGACCGCGACACCCTCAGCAGCCAGGCTGTAGGCGACGAACAGGTTGCCACCGGCAAGCAGAGCGGCGACGTCAACGCCTGGGCCACCGACCTTGGCATCCGCCTGCGCCTGGACCCGCAATGGCAAGTCGGTGCGGCCTACGCCCGTGGCAGCGGCGGCGGTGGCGACGACGGTTCGAACAACTTCGAGCAGACCGGCCTTGAGAGTAACCGCTCCAACTTCACCGGCACCCGCTCACGCGTGCACCGCTTCGGTGAAGCGTTCCGTGGCGAGCTGGGCAACCTGCAGGCCGCCACCCTGTTCGCCTCCTGGCAGCTGCGCGACGACTACGACGCCAGCCTGATCTACCACAAGTTCTGGCGCGTCGATGGCAACCAGAACATCGGCTCCAGCGGCATCAATGCCGCCGTGAACGACAACGGCATCAGCCGCCAGCTGGTCGACGGCGAAAAAGACCTTGGCCAGGAAATGGACGTGGTCGTGACCAAATACTTCAAGCAAGGCCTGCTGCCGGCTTCGATGAGCCAGGCCATCGACGAACCGTCTGCCCTGGTGCGCCTGCGTGCCGGTGTGTTCAAGCCGGGCGACGCCTACGGCAAGGAAGCGGACTCGTACATGCACCGTGCCTTTGTCGATGTGATCTGGCGCTTCTGAGGCCGCTAGGGGAATGACCGTTATGAACCTTCACCCGCATTTGCGTCACAGCCTGTTGGCCAGCGCCTTGCTGCTGGCCAGCGGCCTGGTCGCTGCCGCAGAACCCCAGGTGATCGCCAAGGGGCTGCAGCAGGCCAAGACCTACACCGTGGCCAGCGCACCGATCGAGCCGCTGCAGATGGACCCGCCAAAACTGCCCGACCTGACCGGTTTCACCGCAGAAGCGGTGCAGAAGAAGATCGACCGCCGCCACAAAGGCAAGGTCAGCCTGCGCCGCATGTTCCAGGAGGACACCCTCAAGGAATTCGTCGGCGGCGACAACAAGGCCGCCGAGTGGGTGCAGCGCCAGCACGGCATCCCGCAGGCGATCTTCGTCGATGACGGCCATGTCGACCTGGTAGAACTGAGCAAAAAGGTACCCAAGCAGTACTTCAGCGAAGTCGAACCCGGCGTGTACCTGGCACGTCTGCCGATCGTGGTCGGGCAAAAGGGCATTCTTGAGATCGACGGCAAGGTCAAACAACTGCGCCTGTCCCAGGAAGGCGGTTCGTTCCTGGTCAACGACGGCAAGCTGTTCGTCACCGATACCCAGGTGACCGGCTGGCGCGAAAAAGACAACGGCCCGGCAACCTTCCGCTCGCCCAAGGAGTTCCGCCCGTTCCTGCTTTCATGGGGCGGGACCGAGACCTACATCGTCAACACGAAGATGGCCAGCTTCGGCTATGCCAAGTCCAAGTCGTATGGCGTGAGCATTTCGCAGTACACGCCGAACATGGCCAAGCGCATGGGCCGTGCAGAACCCACCGGCTGGATCATCGGCTCAGAATTCAGTGACATGTGGTACGGCTTCTACTGCTACGAAACCCAGGACTTCGTGGTCAAGGACAGTACCTACCGCGACAACATCGTCTACGGCATCGACCCGCACGACCGTTCGCACCGCCTGATCATCGCCGGCAACACGGTGTACGGCACCAAGAAGAAGCACGGGATCATCGTTTCACGCGAGGTCAACGACAGCTGGATCATCAACAACAAGAGCTACGACAACAAGCTCTCGGGCGTGGTGATCGACCGCAACAGCGTCAACAACCTGATCGCCTACAACCAGATCTACCGCAACCACACCGACGGCATCACCCTGTACGAAAGCGGCGACAACCTGATCTGGGGCAACAAGCTGATCAACAACCGCCGCCACGGCATCCGTGTGCGTAACAGCGTGAACATCCGGCTGTACGAAAACGTCGCCATGGCCAACGGCCTGGTCGGCGTGTACGGCCACATCAAAGACCTGTCCGACACAGACCGCGACATCGCCCTCGATCCGTTCGACACCAAGGTGTCGCTGATCGTGGTCGGTGGCGAGCTGGCGGCCAACGGCTCCGGCCCGCTGTCGATCGACTCCCCGCTGTCGGTCGAGCTGTACAAGGTGTCGATGCTCGCCCCGCGCAAGGCCAGCGGCATCAGCCTGAACGGCATCCTCGGTGAGCGCCAGGACGAAATCCTCGACCTGCTGGTGCGCCAGCAAAAGGCTGTGCTGATCGACCCGGTCGAACGCCAGACCGAAATGATCGATTAAGGAAGCCCAGACCATGACCCCACACCTGATGAAACTGCTGGGCCTGTCCGCTGCCCTTCTGGCGATCAGCCAAGGCGTGCGCGCCGACGAAGTGAAGGCCCCTGTCTTCAGCGCCGAACCTTGCTGCCAGCTGTGCCCCGAGGCGCACGACGCCAGCCGCTACACCACCCGTTACCAGCAGAACTTCACCACGCTGGTGCAGGCCCACGGTGACTGGCTGTTCCGTACCCGCGAAGACCTGCGCACCGAGTTCAACACCACCCCGGCCGGCTACAAGCGCCTGCAGCAGGTGCATGACGCGTTCAAGAAGCGCGGCGTGGAGCTGGTGGTGGTGTACCAGCCGACCCGTGGCCTGGTGAACCGCAACATGCTCAACCCGGCCGAGAAAGCCGCCTTCGACTACCAGAAAGCCTTGGGCAACTACCAGGCCATGCTCAAGCGTTTCGCCGGCATGGGCTACAACGTGCCCGACCTGTCGCCGCTGACCAACGAGCAACTGGCCGCCGCCGACCAGGGCAAGGACTTCTACTTCCGTGGCGACCAGCACTGGACGCCGTATGGTGCCGAGCGCGCAGCAAAAATCGTGGCCGACACCGTGCACAAGATGCCGGCCTTCGAAGGCATCCCGCGCAAGGAATTCGAGACGAAGAAATCCGGGCGTATGGGCAAGACCGGCACCCTGCATAACGTTGCCGGTCAACTGTGCGGCACCAGCTACGCGGTCCAGTACATGGACCAGTTCGCCACCGAACCGAAAGGCTCAAGCGGCGGCGACGACCTGTTCGGTGACGGCGGCAACGCGCAGATCACCCTGGTCGGCACCAGCCACAGCGGCAAGAACTACAACTTCTCGGGCTTCCTCGAACAGTACATCGGCGCCGACGTGCTCAACGTCGCCTTCCCTGGCGGTGGCCTGGAAGGTTCGATGATCCAGTACCTGGGCAGCGAAGAATTCCAGAAGCACCCGCCGAAGATCCTGGTGTGGGAATTCTCCCCGCTGTACCGCCTGGACCAGGAAACCATCTGGCGGCAAATCCTTGGCCTGCTCGACGACGGCTGCGACGACCGCCCGGCCCTGATGAGCGCCAACACCACCCTCAAGCCCGGCAAGAACGAGCTGATGGTCAACGGCAAGGGCGGCGTGATCAAAGACCTGATCAACCGCAACCTGCAGATGGACGTCAAGTTCGAGGACCCGTCGGTGAAGGTGTTACAAGCCACCCTGTGGTACCTCAATGGCCGCCACGAGGACATCAAGCTGGAAAAACCGGAAACCTCCGACACCGACGGCCGCTTTGTCTTCCAGATGCGCGAAGACGAGGACTGGGCCAGCCAGAGCCTGCTGGCATTCGAGATTCAGGGGCCGGAAAAAGGCACCCAGAAGGTTGAGGCCAAACTCTGCAAACGCAACAACTTCGCCGTGCCTGCGCAAACCGCGCAGGCCGGCCAGTGAGGCGATCATGACCACGTTCAAGCGAATCTTCCGCCCTGCCCTGCTCGCACTGGCCCTGTTCGGGGGTGCCGCGCAAGCTGCGCTGGTACCCCCCCAGGGTTATTACGAAGGGATCGAAAAGCTAAAGACCAGCGACGGCAATTTCCGCTGCGAGTCGGCGCCCAAACCGTATACCGGCGCGCTGCAGTTTCGCAGCAAGTACGAAGGCTCGGACCAGGCTCGCGCAACCCTGAACCTGGACTCCGAACAGGCCTTCCGCGACTCCACCAAGGACATCACCACCCTTGAGCGTGGTGTGGCCAAGATGGTCAACCAGTACATGCGTGACGGCCGCCCGGCGCAGCTCGACTGCACCCTCGCCTGGCTGGGCACCTGGGCGCGCGCCGATGCACTGCTGTCCACCAACTACAACCACACCGGCAAGTCGATGCGCAAATGGGCGCTGGGCAGCATGAGCGGCTCGTGGCTGCGCTTGAAGTTTTCCAACTCGCAGCCGCTGGCCGCGCACCAGGCCGAGGCCGAGCTGATCGAAAAATGGTTCGCCCGCCTGGCCGAGCAAACCGTGCGCGACTGGAGCAACCTGCCGCTGGCGAAAATAAACAACCACAGCTACTGGGCGGCCTGGTCAGTAATGGCCACTGCCGTGGCCACCGACCGCCACGACCTGTTCGACTGGGCGGTCAAGGAATTCAAGGTCGGCGCCAACCAGATCGACGACCAGGGCTTCCTGCCTAACGAAATCAAACGCAAGCAACGCGCGCTGGCCTATCACAACTACGCCCTGCCGCCGCTGGCGATGATTGCCAGTTTTGCCAAGGCCAACAATGTCGACCTGCGCAGCGAAAACAACTTCGCCCTGCAGCGCCTGGGCGAAGGCGTGCTGGCCGGCGCTCGCGATCCACGTCACTTCGCTGAACGTGCGGGTGAAAAGCAGGACATGAAAGACCTCAAGGTCGACAGCAAGTACGCCTGGCTTGAGCCGTGGTGCGCGCTGTACCAGTGCGTCGGCGACACGCTGGAGCGCAAGCATGGCATGCAGCCGTTCGACAGCTTCCGCCTCGGCGGCAACCTGACCCGGGTCTACGACCCGAGCGCAGAACCGAAAAAGTAACGCAAAACCCTTGTAGGAGCGGGCTTGCCCCGCGAATGGGCCCGAAAGGGTAAAGGCGATGTCCGCACTGACGCCTTCGCGGGACAAGCCCGCTCCTACAGGGATCTAGGTAGCCCGCCACATTTTTGTGGGGGGTTTGGGGGGCGCTGTGCCCTGGATGCTGTGAACAAATTAGGAGAACCGGGATGGTCTTCTCGTCCAACGTGTTCCTGTTCCTGTTCTTGCCGATATTTCTCGGCCTGTACTACCTGAGCGGGCAACGTTATCGCAACCTGCTGCTGCTGGTCGCCAGCTACATCTTCTACGCCTGGTGGCGGGTGGACTTCCTCGCCCTGTTCGCCGGCGTCACCCTGTGGAACTACTGGATCGGCCTTAAAGTCGGCGCCGCCGGTGTGCGCACCAAGCCGGCGCAGCGCTGGCTGCTGCTGGGCGTGGGCGTCGACCTGGCAATCCTCGGCTACTTCAAGTACGCCAACTTCGGCGTCGACAGCCTCAACGCCATCGTCAGTTCGTTCGGCCTGGAGCCGTTCATCCTCACCCATGTGCTGCTGCCAATCGGTATCTCGTTCTACATCTTCGAGTCGATCAGTTACATCATCGATGTGTACCGCGGCGACACCCCGGCTACCCGCAACCTGATCGACTTCGCGGCGTTCGTGGCGATCTTCCCGCACCTGATCGCCGGCCCCGTGTTGCGCTTCAAGGACCTGGTCGACCAGTTCAACAACCGCACCCATACCCTGGACAAGTTCTCCGAAGGCTGCACCCGCTTCATGCAGGGCTTCATCAAGAAAGTCTTCATCGCCGACACCCTGGCGGTGGTGGCCGACCACTGCTTCGCCCTCCAGAACCCGACCACTGGCGATGCCTGGCTCGGCGCACTGGCCTACACCGCGCAGCTGTACTTCGACTTTTCCGGTTACAGCGACATGGCCATCGGCCTGGGCCTGATGATGGGCTTCCGCTTCATGGAGAACTTCAAGCAGCCGTACATCAGCCAGTCGATCACCGAGTTCTGGCGGCGCTGGCACATCAGCCTGTCGACCTGGCTGCGCGACTACCTGTACATCACCCTGGGCGGTAACCGCAAAGGCACCTTCAACACCTACCGCAACCTGTTCCTGACCATGCTGCTGGGCGGCCTTTGGCACGGCGCCAACTTCACCTACATCATCTGGGGCGCCTGGCACGGCATGTGGCTGGCCATCGAACGTGCCCTGGGCATCGACACCAACCCGCAACGCTTCAACCCGGTGAAGTGGGCCTTCACCTTCCTGCTGGTGGTGGTCGGCTGGGTGATCTTCCGCGCCGAAAACCTGCACGTGGCCGGCCGTATGTACGGCGCCATGTTCAGCTTCGGCGACTGGCAGCTGTCGGAACTCAACAGCACCCAGCTCACCGGCCTGCAAGTGGCCACCCTGGTAGTCGCCTACATCACCCTGGCGTTCTTCGGCCTGCGCGACTTCTACCGCAATGCAAAGCCAACGCCCAAGGCCATGCCGGTACAGGTCAACAACGACGGTTCGATCGGCCTGGGCTGGGCCCGGGTGATGACCCGCGCCCTGGTGCTGCTGCTGTTCGTGGCCTCGATCCTCAAGCTTTCGGCGCAGAGCTACTCGCCGTTCCTGTACTTCCAGTTCTGAGGCCGATGACATGAACCGTACCTTACGCATCACGTATTCACTGTCGTTCCTCGGCTTGCTGGTGGGCATGGGCGTGTGGTCCACCGGTGGCCTGCAAAGCTTTCAGCGCACCGAGCAGATGACCCTGCTCAATGGCAAGCTGGCGAAGGCCGCCGAGACCCACTACGACGCCGAGTTCCCGATCAAGCGCCTGGGCACCAACCTCTGGGCGGCAATGGACTTCAAGCTGTTCAACGAAGGCCGCCCCGGCGTGGTGCTGGGCCGTGACCAATGGCTGTTCAGCGACGAAGAATTCAAACCCACTGCTGACGCCGAGCAGTTGATGCAGGAAAACCTGGCGCTGATCCGAGGCGTACGCGACACCCTGCAGCAGCACGGCAGCCAGCTGGTACTGGCGATCATCCCGGCCAAGGCACGCCTGTACTCGGAGTACCTGGGCAAGGAGCAGCCGGCCAGCCTGCATGACGACCTGTACAACCAGTTCCATGCCCAGGTGCGCCAGGCCAACGTGTTCGCCCCCGACCTGCAAGCGGCCATGGAACAAGCCAAGGCTCGCGGCCAGGTATTCCTACGCACCGACACCCACTGGACACCGATGGGCGCCGAAGTCGCCGCCCAGGCACTGGCCGAGGCGGTCAGCCGGCAGAACCTGCTTAACGGTGACCCGCAAACCTTCGTCACCGAAGCCGGCAGCACGGCGCCCTACAAAGGCGACCTGACCAACTTCCTGCCACTCGACCCACTGTTCAGCAACCTGCTGCCGGCCCCGGACAACCTGCAACAACGCAGCACCCGCCCGGCGCAAGCCGAGGGTGAAGGCGACGACGCACTGTTCGCCAACAACCAGATCCCGGTCGCGCTGGTGGGTACCAGCTACAGCGCCAACCCGCACTGGAATTTCCTCGGCGCGCTGCAGCAAGCCCTGCGCAGCGACGTCGCCAACTACGCCGAAGACGGCCATGGCCCGCTGCTGCCAATGCTCAAGTACCTGCAAAGCGATGCCTTCAAGAGCGCCGCACCGCAAGTGGTGGTGTGGGAATTCCCTGAACGTTATCTGCCCATGAAAAACGACCTGAGCAGCTTCGATCCGCAGTGGATCGCACAGCTGAAAAACACCCGTAAATCCGAAGAAAACCTGGCCTTGTCGTCCGCCCGGACGAGCCACTGATAGAGAGGAACACGCACATGACTACCAAGACTTCCATTGCCAAAGCCCTCACCCTCGCGGCCGGCCTTTCCCTTGCTTCAATGCAGGCCTTTGCCGGCGCCGACGCCGCGCTGTATGGCCCGAGCGCACCTAAAGGCTCGACTTTCGTGCGCTTGTTCAACGCCGGCAGCGCACCGGCCGCCGCCAGCGTCGGCAACACCCAGATCAAACAGGTTGGCGCTCAGGCCAGCAGCGACTTCAGCTTCCTGCCAGGTGGCGACTACACCGCCCAGGTCGGCGGCAAGAGCGTGCCGGTGAAGCTGGCCTCGGACAAGTACTACACCCTGGTCAACAGCAGCAGCGGCAACCCACAGCTGATCGAAGAACCACCGTTCAAGAACAAGCAGAAAGCCTTGGTGCGCGTGCAGAACCTGAGCGACCAGGCGCTCACCCTGAAAACAGCCGACGGCAAGACCGAAGTGATCAAGCCGGTGGCCGCCAACGGCCGTGGCGAACGTGAAATCAACCCGGTCAAGGTCAACCTGGCGCTGTATCAAGGCGACAAGAAAGTCGGCGACGTGAAACCCGTCGCGCTGGAGCGCGGCGAAGCCGCCGTGTTGTACGTAACCGGTTCCGGCAACGCCTTGTCGCCGGTGTGGGTAACTCGCCCCGTGACTAGCAACTGATCCCCTCTGCCTCTTTCGAACCTTATTGGAGAAACACAATGATCCCGGTAATTCTTTCTGGTGGTAGCGGTTCCCGTCTGTGGCCTCTGTCGCGCAAGCAGTTCCCTAAACAGTTCCTGGCCCTGACCGGCGAACACACCCTGTTCCAGCAAACCATCGAGCGCCTGGCGTTTGATGGCATGGACGCGCCGATCGTGGTCTGCAACAAGGACCACAAATTCATCGTCCAGGAGCAGTTGTCCGCACTCAAGCTGGAAACCCAAGGCATCCTGATGGAGCCCTTCGGCCGCAACACCGCCCCAGCCGTAGCCATGACGGCCATGAAACTGGTCAACGAGGGCCGCGACGAGCTGATGCTGGTGCTGCCCGCCGACCACGTGATCGACGACCAGAAGGCCCTGCAACGTGCCCTGGCCCTGGCCACCATCGCCGCCGAGCGTGGCGAAATGGTGCTGTTCGGCGTGCCGGCGACCAAGCCGGAAACCGGCTACGGCTACATCCGTTCCAGCCAGGACGCCCTGCTGCCTGAAGGCGTGGCGCGGGTTGCGCAGTTCGTCGAAAAGCCCGATGAAAAGCGTGCTGCCGAATTCGTCCAGGCCGGTGGCTACTTCTGGAACAGCGGCATGTTCCTGTTCCGCGCCAGCCGCTTCCTCGAAGAGCTGAAAAAGCACGACGGCGACATCTACGACACCTGCGTGCTGGCCCTGGAGCGCAGCGAGGAAGAGGGCGATGTGCTGAACATCGACGAAGCCACCTTCGCCTGCTGCCCGGACAACTCCATCGACTACGCGGTGATGGAAAAGACCCAGCGCGCCTGCGTGGTGCCGATGTCGGCCGGCTGGAGCGACGTGGGCTGCTGGTCGTCGCTGTGGGAAGTGCACGAGAAGGACGACAACGGCAACGTCACCAAGGGCGACGTGGTGGTGCAGGACAGCCGCAACTGCATGATCCACGGCAACGGCAAACTGGTGTCGGTGATCGGCCTGGAAAACATCGTGGTGGTCGAGACCAAGGACGCCATGATGATTGCCCACAAGGACAAGGTCCAGGGCGTCAAGCAGATGGTCAAGACGCTCGACGAGCAGGGCCGTACTGAAACCCAGAACCACCTGGAAGTGTATCGCCCGTGGGGCTCGTACGACTCGGTGGACATGGGCGGCCGCTTCCAGGTCAAGCACATCACCGTCAAACCGGGTGCCAGCCTGTCGCTGCAGATGCACCACCACCGCGCCGAGCACTGGATCGTGGTGTCCGGCACGGCCGAGGTCACCTGCGACGAGAACGTGTTCCTGCTGACCGAAAACCAGTCGACCTACATCCCGATTGCCTCCATCCACCGCTTGCGCAACCCGGGCAAGATCCCGCTGGAGATCATCGAGGTGCAGTCCGGCAGCTACCTGGGCGAAGATGACATCGAGCGTTTCGAAGATGTGTATGGGCGCAGTTCCACGCCGGTGGAGCGTGGTGTTTCAGTCAAGACAATCGCGCAGTAAGTGAGACCCGGGGGCCGCTTTGCGGCCCATTCGCGGGACAAGCCCGCTCCCACAGTGATCGCGTAGCCTTGTGCATTGAAGATCCCTGTGGGAGCGGGCTTGTCCCGCGAATGGAGGGCAAAGCCCTCCCCGCTTTCAGGCATTTCCGGCTACGATGGTCAGACCTCGCGCAACCAAGGTCTGCAAGCGCCATGATCATCGGTGCCTTCCTCATCCTCACCTGGCTGGTGCTGCTGTTGCGGTACCCGGCCAAGGCCCTGCCAATCTCGCTGGCGGCGGTAGGCGGCCTGGGCCTGGTTGCCCTGTTCGTGGCCTGGCAAGACACCCGCGAAGCCACGCAACTGGCGCGCCTGGATCTGCGCCTGAGCTACAACCCCGACCAATGCCCTGCCGACCGCACCCTGCAGGTGCGCATGAAAAACGGCAACAAGGCCCCGCTGACCGAACTGCGCTGGCGCGTTGCGGCCTATGCGCCGGGCGACACCGTGAACCTGGCCGAGAGCACCTACAACGCACCACGCTACCGAGGGCCGGGCGACTTGCAGCCGGGGGTTGAGTGGAAGGACTGCCTGCCATTGCCGCCGCTGCGCTCCGGCTACCGCCCGCAAACCCTGGAATTTCGTGCCGAGCACCTGCAAGGCACATTCGCCAATTAATCGAAGGCCACCCACATGCCCACCGTTCTGATCACCGGTTGCTCCAGCGGCATCGGCCGCGCCTTGGCCGACGCCTTCCGCGATGCCGGGCACCATGTCTGGGCCACCGCCCGCAAGCCTGAAGATGTCGAGCAACTGACTGCCGCCGGCTACACCGCCCGGCAGCTGGATGTGAATGACAGCGAAGCCCTGACCCGCCTGGCCGATGAGCTGCAAACCCTCGATATCCTCATCAACAACGCCGGTTACGGCGCCATGGGGCCGCTGCTTGATGGTGGTGTGGATGCGTTGCGCCAGCAGTTCGAAACCAACGTGTTCGCCGTGGTCGGCGTTACCCGCGCGCTGTTCCCGCTGTTGCGCCGTTCACGAGGAACGGTGGTGAACATCGGCAGCGTTTCCGGCGTACTGGTCACGCCATTCGCCGGCGCCTACTGCGCCTCCAAAGCCGCCGTGCATGCGCTGAGCGATGCCTTGCGCCTGGAACTGGCGCCATTTGGTGTGCAGGTGATGGAAGTGCAGCCGGGGGCGATTGACACCCAGTTCGCCAACAACGCCCAGCGCCAGGCTGAGCAGGTACTGGCGGCGGATTCGGCGTGGTGGCCGTTGCGCGAGCATGTGCAGGCACGTGCACGGGCTTCGCAGGACAGGCCGACTTCCGCGGCGGTGTTTGCCCGTGGGGTGCTGGGGGCTGTCGGCAAGACACCGATGCCGGCGGTGGTGCGGTTGGGTAATGGCAGTACTACGTTGCCACTGATGGCCCGCTTGCTGCCGCGACGGTTACTGGATTGGGCGCTGCGCAAACGCTTTGGGCTCCTGCGCCCTCTCTGAATTTTCGGCTGCCTGTACTGGCCTCTTCGCGGGCTCGCCCGCTCCCACAGGTATTGCACCCTCTTCGGGAGCACACTACTCCTGTGGGAGCGGGCATGCCCGCGAAGAGGCCAGTACAGGCAACACAGAATCAAGCAATGGAGCGCAGTACCCCGCCATCCACCCGCAAAGCAGCCCCGGTAGTGGCGCTGGCCTGCATCGAAGCCAGGTACACCACCATGTTGGCCACTTCTTCCACCGTCGCCAGCCGCTTGATCAGCGATGTCGGCCGGTGCTCAGCCAGGAAATTGGCTTCCAGTTCATCAGTCGACACCCCCTGCTCCTGCGCCAGCTTGGCAAAGAAGTCGCCCACACCCTCCGAGCGCGTAGGCCCCGGCAACACGGCATTAACCGTCACCCCGGTTCCCGCCAGGGTTTCAGCCAGCCCACGCGACACCGCCAGCAATGCAGTCTTGGTCATGCCGTAGTGAACCATTTCGGTCGGGATCTGCAACGCCGACTCGCTGGACAGGAACACCACCCGCCCCCAGTTGCGCTCGGCCATACCCTGAGCGTAATGACGCGACAGGCGCACAGCGCTGAGTACGTTGACGTCGAAGAACCGTTGCCAGTCCTCATCCTCGATCTCGAAGAACGGCTTGGGCTCGAAGATGCCCAGGTTGTTGACCAGGATGTCGGCGTGCGGCACTTGATCGAAGAGTTTCTGCGCACCGTCCTTGCTGCCGAGGTCGGCGGCAATGCCGATGATGCGCGCCTGGGGCAGGCGTTCGCGCACGGCCTTGAGAGCTTCGTCGACGCGGGCCTGGGTGCGACCGTTGAGAACCACTTCGGCGCCCGCCTCGGCCAGGCCGATGGCGATGGCCAGGCCAATGCCGGCGGTAGAGCCGCTGACGATGGCGCGCTTGCCGTTCAAGGAAATATGCATCTGTGCTCCCTCTTAGCTGTGAGAATTCTGCGGCTGCTCATCGAATGCCTGCCAGCCACCACCCAGGGCCTTGTACAGCCCCACCAGCGCCTGCGACACAGCGGCCGAGCTGTCGATCCACTGCTCCTCGCTAGCCAGCAAGGCACTTTGCACCGTCAGCACATTGAGAAAGTCCACCGCCCCTTCCACATACTGGCGCTGGGCGGTCTCCAGGGCGATGCGGTTCTGCCGCACCGCCTCGGCCAGGTGGTCACGCCGCAACTGGCTGGCGTTGTACAGGCGTAGCACATCGTCAATTTCATGCCAGGCCCCCAGCACCACTTTGCGGTAGTTCAGCGCCGCCTCCTGTTGTTGCGCCTCGCGCAGATCCAGGGTGCCCTTGAGCCGGCCACCCTCGAAGATCGGCAGCGACAGCTGCGGCCCAAAGGCGAAGCGGCGCGAATCCCAGCCGCCAAAATCGGACAGTTGCATGGCCTGAAACCCCATACTTCCCGACAGCCGGATGCTTGGGTAGAAGTCGGCCTTGGCCACGCCAATGCTGGCGGTGGCGGCATGCAGGCGGGCCTCGGCCTGGCGGATGTCCGGGCGGCGCTCGGCCAGTTCGGACGGCAGGCCGATGGCGAATTTCTGCTGCGGCGCTGGCAGCTCGCCGCCTTGCAGCAATTGGGCTTGCAGGCTGCGCGGTGGCTCGGCAGCGAGCAGGCTGAGGGCGTTGATCAGGTCATCGCGTCGGGCTTCCAGGCTTGGCAGGCGCGATTCGATCGAAGCGACCTGGGCGCTGGCCTGGGCTACATCCAGGCGGGTGGCAACGCCTTCGGCCTGGCGATTTTCAGACAGCTTCAGGCTGTGCCTCGCGACCTTCAGGTTGTCCTGCGTCACCTCGATCGTGTGCTGCACCGCGCGCAGCTGGATATAGTTGCCGGCGGTTTCCGAAAGCAGCGCCAACAGCACCCCGCGGCGGTCGTTCTCGGCCACTTCGACAGTGGCGTCGGCCGCTTCGACCTGGCGCCGTACGCGGCCCCACAGGTCCAGCTCCCAACCGGCGACAAGGTCGCCTTGCCAGAGGTTGTACGCCTCTTTGCCCGCTTTGCCAGACGGGTCGCTCAGGCCTTCGGCGCTATTGCGGGCGCGGCTGTAACCGGCGTTTACATCCACCGACGGCATTTCATCGGCGGCCACGGTACTGCGCAGGGCGCGGCTTTGCAGCAAACGGGCGCTGGCCATCTGCAGGTCGAGGTTGCGCTCGGCAACGCGCTGGATCAAGGCACTGAGCTGTGCGTCATGAAAGGTTTCCCACCAGCGCAGTTCCAGCGGTTCGGCCTGCGGCTGGCTGGCCGCCGCCTCGCCTTGCAACGGCGCCCACTGCTGCGGTGCCTGGCTGCCTGGGCGCAGGAAGTCCGGGCCCATGGTGCAGCCGGTCAGCAACACGGTCAGCACCAGTGGGCTCAAGCGTAATGCCGGTTTCATCGTGCGCTTACCTCTTTGCCGTCCAGCTTGTCGCCACGGGTATCGATGGTCGCCTCCACCGACATGCCGACACGCAAGCGGGTGAGCAGCGCCTGGCCATCGTCGAAGACGATCTTCACCGGAATGCGCTGCACCACCTTGGTGAAGTTGCCGGTGGCGTTGTCTGGTTTGACTGCCGCGAAGGTGACGCCGGTGGCCGGAGCAATGCTTTCCACATGGCCTTGCAGCTTTTCGCCAGAGAAGGTGTCGACGCTGATGCTCACCGGCTGCCCCGGTTGTACGTGGGTCAGCTGGGTTTCCTGGAAGTTGCCGACCACATAGGCCTGCTGCAAGGGCACCACCGACAACAGACGAGCGCCAGGGTTGACGTAGGCCCCGACCCGCAGCGCACGCTCGCCGACCATGCCGTCCACCGGCGCGGTGATGCGCGTGTAGGACAAGTCGAGCTGGGCCTTTTCCAGCCCCGCTTCAGCGCGTTTCAACTGGCCATCCGCGCTGGCTACCTGGGCGGTGAGGATATCCACCTGTTTACGCGTCGCCAGCAGCGCCGCCTGAGTGTTGGCCAGTCGCGCGCGGGCCTGGTCGACCCCGCTGCGCGCCTGCTGGGCGTTCTGCACGGTGCCGGCGCCTTGCTCGGCCAGGCGGCTGTAGCGGTTGACCTCGTGGTCGGCAAATGCAGTTTCAGCCTGGGCTGCTTTTACGGCCGCCTCGGCCTGGGCAATCAATGCGCCCTGGCGTTCGAGGGTGGCGCGGGCATCGGCGCTTTGCGCCTGGGCCACCAGCAACTGCGCCTGCGCGGCATCCAGGGCGGCCTGGTAATCCCGGGCATCAATGGTCGCCAACAACTGGCCGGCAGTGACCTGCTGGTTGTCCTCCACCAGCACTTCCTTGATAAAGCCGGCCACCTTGGGCGCGACCACGGTGTAGTCGGCATTCACGTAGGCGTCATTGGTGCTCTGGCGGTGGTCGCTGCCGAACATCCAGGGGCCGACGATGGCAGCCAGAACGGCCACGGCCAGCACCGAGCCGATGAACAGGGTTTTGCGGTTGTTGGTCATTTCAGGGGGTCTCGAATTCATCCAGGGTTCAGGCCACCGCACGCGGCGGATAGACCCGGGTCGGCACGAAAGGAATCAGGCAGATCAGGGCCACGGCGATGCAGGCCAGGACCAGGTAGAGGTCGGCGGAGGTCAGTACCAGCGCCTGGTCGTGAATGCGCTTGGCAAGGCCTGCGCTGTTGCCGTCGATCAGCGGGGCGTTGCCCAGGCTGTCCACCAGGTGGTTGGAATGAAAATGCCGGCGCAGGGTGCCAAGGGCATCCAGCAGACCACCAGCGATCACTGCGGCCAGGCCTTTCACGGTGTTGAACCAGCTGGAGGCGAACGGGCCTTCCTGCGGCGTCATGCCGTTGGTAGAAAGCATCAGCAGCGGCAGCACCGCCATCGGCTGGCCGAACACCTGCAGCAGGTAGAACGGGTAGAAGTCGCCACGGATCCACTCGCTGGTCAGCAAGCTGCTGCCGACACAGGACACCGCCAGCATCGCCAGGCCAATGCCCAGCACCCAGCGGCAGTCCACCGCGCGGATGTTGCACAGTGCTGCCGTCAGCGGCAGGGCGATCAACTGCGGCATGGCCACCAGCATCATCAGCGGGCTGGTCTGTGCCGGGCGGTAGCCCTGGATCTGCGCCAGGTAGGCCGAGGGAATGCTGCCCACGCCGGACAACACGATGAGCACGCCGGCCAGGGTCACCAGGGCGAAACTCAGGTTGCGCCGCGACAGCATACGCAACTGGAAGAACGGCAACGGCTCGGACCACTCGTTGTACATGAACAGCACCAGCAACAGCAGGCCACCACCAAGCAGCCAGCAGATCAGCGGCGAATCGAACCAGCCCCAGCGGTCACCCAGCGAGAGGCCCAGAACGATGCAGCTGATGGCGGGCAGGCCAAGCAATACACCGCGCCAGTCGAACTGTTTGAAACGCTCCAGGCGCAGCGGATCTTGCGGCAGGCCCCAGCCCACGCAGAAGATAGCCAGCGCCGACGGCAGAATGATCTGCCAGAACGCCCATTGCCAACCGACGTATTCGGTCCACAGCCCGGCCAGTGGCGTGCCCAGGTTGGGGCCGAAGGTGGCGGTCAGGGCATAGCAGGCCAGGCCGTAAACCTTGATGCCCGGGGGCAGGAAGCGCAGGGCCACGCTCATCAGCATCGGTGGCAAAGCGCCAGAGGCGAAACCTTGCAGCACGCGCAGCAGCATCAGACTGTGCAGGTTGGGGGCGAACGGTTGCAGCAAGCCGAGCACAGCGAACAGGCCAATGGCGCTCATGGTGAAGCGCCGTAGCGAGAAGGTAGTGGCCAGCCACGGCGCAAAGGCCATGGCCGACACCGAAGCAGCGCTGTACACCGCCAGCAGCCAGGCACCTTCGTCGGCACCGATGCCCATGGCCCCACGAATATCGGCCAGGGAAATCTTGGTCACCGACTCGTTCAGGCCCGCACAGAGCACGGCCAACAACACACCGAACAACCCCACTACCACCTGCAGGCCAAACGCCGTCTGCGCAGGGGCAGCCGGCGCGGGGGCGGCGGCAATTGCGGCAGAGGGGGCGGTCAGGGAACTCATGGGTAGACATCTCCAGCAACAAAATTACGACTGGAGCAAGTCTAAGAAGGTCGAATGCTGACGAAAACTGAATTCTCGGTAGTGTTATGTTGCGTCAGACGCAATCCACTTCAAAATCGAGTCGCCTGCCTCGCGGGCACGCCCGCTCCCACAGGTACACCACTGCTCGCAAGACCTGTGTCATTCCTGTGGGAACGGGCATGCCCGCGAAGAAGCCAACCCGGTATCACGGGTCCATGCTGCCGCAAGCTTTAAGTGTCTGACGCAGCCAGCGGTGTGCCGGGTCGTTGTCAAAACGCGGGTGCCACGCCTGTTTGACGTTCACTTTTTCAAGTGGCACGGGGATTTCGAACGACCGCAATGGCAGTTTCAGCCGGTTCACACTGTTAAGGATATTGGCCGGAATCGGCAGGATCAGGTCCGAATCGGGCAACGAGAACATGGCGGAATGGAAGCTCGTGGTGATCAGTGCGACCCGCCGCTCCACCTTGTGAGCGGCCAGCGCCACATCGATCGGCCCATTGGCACGGCCGCGCCGGGACACACTGATCTGCGGGTAGTTGGCGAAGCGCTGTGGGGTAATAGGTGCATCGAAGATCGGGTGCCCTTCCCGGGCCAGTCCTACGAAGTAGGTATTAAACAGACTCTGGACCTTTATCTCCGGGCCCAGCTCAACGGCTGAACTGATGATCAGGTCGATTTGCCCGTTGCGCAGCACAGCATCATCGTCGCCACTGCCCTCCGGCACAAAACGCAGCACCGTGCGCGGCGCCTGGGCCAGCATCATGCGCAGCAGCTGGGCACCGTACAGGGCGATGAACAAATCGTTGGTGCGAATATTGAACGCGCGGGTCAGGTTCACCAGGTCCACATCATCCCGGCTACGGAACACCTGCCCGGCCTGCTCCACCAGGCCGTGCACCTGCTCGCGCAGGGCCAATGCCCGTGGCGTGGGCACCAGGCCACGGCCGGCGCGCACCAGGATCGGGTCGCCCAATGCGTCGCGGATACGCCCCAAGGTGCGGCTCATGGCTGCCGGGCTCAGGTTCATGCGCTGCGCTGCGCCCACCACACTGCCTTCATCGAGCAAGACATCGAGGGCAATGAGCAGGTTCATGTCCGGGAGTTGCATGGCCGTTTTCCGTTACAGCGGTGGGGAATGGCGATGGTAGCAGGTTGAAGGATTGCATCAGACGCAATGCGCTCGTGCGTGGTGGGGCATTTATTCGAGGGGTAGTCTGGGCCAAGAATGGTACATGGCAGGTCTGGCCTCTTCGCGGGTGAACCCGCTCCCACAGGTACTGGGCAGCTTCTGGAGACTGTGCCAACCCTGTGGGAGCGGGTTCACCCGCGAAGAGGCCGGGCCAGACAACCCCAATTCATAAAGGATCCCGCATGCCCAGCCCCGTCCTGATCGCCATCGACGCCTCCCCCGGCTCCACCGCCCTGCTCACCCTCGCCCGCCGCTACTGCCGCCCTGGCGAACACGAACTGCACGTGCTGCTGGCCATCGATTCCACCTTCGCCGTGCACGAGCAACCCGCGCCCTACACCGCCGAGGAACTGGACGAATACCCCGCAGCCTGCGAGGAACAACAACATGCCGACCACGCCGTAGCCGAGGCGGTGCGCGCGTTGCAGCAAGCCGGCTTCGCCAGCCAGGGCTGCATGGTGGCCGGGCAGCCGGTCGAGGCTATCGTGGCCAAGGCGCATGAGCTGAACTGCGAGCTGATCATCATGGGCCACCGCCACCTGTCGAGATTGGGGCGGTTGCTGGATCCGTCGATTAGCGCGAAGGTGATTGATCGGGTTGAGGTGCCGGTGTTGGTGGGGGCGGCGAAGGCTTGACTTTAGAAGTGTATCGCCTGGGTAATCGAGCGCCGCCCGCGCGGCGCATCGCGAGCTGCGCTCGCTCCCACGTTTGTTTCGGGCCAATTATTCCTGGGGAGTTTTCGCGCGAACCCTTTGGTGCTCGGCTCGATATCGAGTCGTACCAACCAGGCGGTCGCGCACGCCTGTCACAGGAGTTACTGGCCCGAAACAAACGTGGGAGCGAGCGTAGCTCGCGATGCGCCGCGCGGGCGGCGCTCGATTGCACTTGCGATACTCATCTCAAGGCTTACCCGGCTTCACCACCACCGTACAAGTCGTCCCCGCCGCCAGCAAAAACCCGTCCGGCACCTCATCGATGTGAATCCGCACCGGCACCCGCTGCGCCAGGCGCACCCAGTTGAACGTCGGGTTCACATCGGCAATCAGCTCGCGGCTCTGTGGGTTGTCGCGGTCGTAGATGCCGCGGGCAATGCTCTCCACATGCCCTTTGATGCGCTCGCCGCTCATCATCTGCAGCTCGGCCTGGTCACCTACCTTCACATGCGGCAGCTTGGTCTCTTCGAAGAACCCGTACACCCAAAACGAGTTCTCGTCGACCACGGCCATCACTGCTTCACCAGTCCGCGCATAATCGCCCTTGTGAATGTTCAGGTTGGTCACGTAGCCGTCCACCGTGGCCACGATGTGGGTGCGTGTGAGGTTCAACTCGGCGGCCGCCAGTTCGGCAAGGGCTTGCTGGTAGTCAGCCTGGGCAGAGTTGGCGATGTTGCTGGCGTCGTCGCGGTTTTCCCTGGAGATGACCAGGTTGTCCATGTCGGCACGGCGCTTGGCGTTGACCTTGCGCATCTCCCAGGTAGCCTTGCGCGAAGCAACCAGCGCCTTGGCCTGGTCGACCGCCAACTGGTAGTGCTCGGGGTCGATCTGGATCAGCAGGTCGCCCTTCTTCACCCGCTGGTTGTCCTTGACCGGCACGCCCACCACGTAGCCAGGCACGTCGGCGGCGACGTTGATGATGTCGGCACGCACGCGGCCGTCGCGGGTCCACGGGGTGGTCATGTAGTGCAGCCACAACTGGCGGCCGATGGCCACGGCAGCGACCAGCACCAACAGGGTGGCGATCAGGCTGAAGAACTTTTTCATCGAAGGTTTCTCACCAGTAGACAGTAAGCGCCATGGCGCCGAACAGGCAGACGAACAGGCTCAGGCGCAGCAGCGCCGGGTGCCAGAAGAAGCGGTAGCCATCATGGCTGGCGATGAACCGGTCCAGGCCCCAGGCCAGGCCCAGGGCGAACAGGAACATCAAGGTCATGGTGGGCATGTACACGCCATGGAAGGCGATTTCACGGGGCATGCTTTCACGGAGCATCGTGCAGTCCTTTCGCCGGTACCAGCGGCGACAGTGGGTCCAGCAGGGAAGAACGGATGAAATGCAGGTAACTTTGCGAACGGCGTAGCACCGAGGTGTCGAAGTGCCGCGCGAAGGGCTCGTCGGTGGCCTGTACGCGGGCGATGGCGTGGTCCACCGCCACCAGCGCGCGTTCGTGATTGCTGGCGCTGGGCTGCAGGAACAGCCGCGCAAGGGCACGGCCCATTACGCGGATGGCCTGGCGCCATGGCTGAGACTCGGCATAGGCCGGGTGCACCGGTGCGCGGGCCTGCTCCTTGCGCAACTCGATGACCGCATGGCCGATTTCCAGCACGGTGAACATCCAGCCCATCAACTGGCTTTGCACCTGTGGCTTGCCGGCCGCCAGGCCATAGGCCTGGTGCAGCAGATCGCGGGTGCGGCTTTCGAAGGCGGTACCGATGCCACGCAGGCGGCCGCTGATGGCAAACAGCACCTGCTCGCGCAACTCCTGCTCCAGGCGGCTCCACAACCAGCGGCTGTTGGGCGGCAGGATAATCGCCCCGGCAGCGGCGCAGACAAACATGCCGATGACCATGCCGATGTAGTCGTTGATGAAGGTATACGGGTCATACACGGTGAGGTTGTTCGGCACCGAGCCAATCGCGAAGAACACCAGCAGGCCGATCCCATAACCGGCATAGGCCGGGCGTGACGAAAGAAACGCGCCGAGCACGAATACCGGCGCCAGCACCATGCACAGCAGCGGGAAACCGTCGATCCAGGGGAACACGAAGAAGGTTTCGAAGAAGCCGACAAAGGCGCCGATGGCCGTGCCGCAAGCCATCTGGAACGCCATACGTTTGGGGTTCGGCGAAGCTGCAGAAAGGCCCACGGTGACGGTGGCGATCAGGGTCATCATGGCGCCGCTGGGCCAGTCGCTCAGCAGCCAGTAGCTGCCCAGCAGCAACAGTACTGCCGAAGCGCGCACACCCGCCGCCAGTGACACCAGCCAGCTGGTCTGCGCCACGTAAGGCTCGTCCCACTGCTCGCGTTCGTGCTTGTGCGCAGCCAGCGAGGCGTGGGTTTCGGCGTAGCTATACATCTCGTCAACGAAGCGGTACAGCAGTTCGAATGCGGTGTGGAAATCGAGCAGATCAGACTCGCTGGGCTCGGTTGCCTGATACTCGGCGCGCAGTCCA
Source organism: Candidatus Pseudomonas phytovorans (assembly GCA_029202525.1). NCBI lineage: Bacteria > Pseudomonadati > Pseudomonadota > Gammaproteobacteria > Pseudomonadales > Pseudomonadaceae > Pseudomonas > Candidatus Pseudomonas phytovorans. The sequence continues at coordinate 1,518,473 of CP119325.1, read as the reverse complement.
CGCACCTGGGCTTGCAGGCCTTCCTTGTAGGCGGCCAGCTCCAGGGTCAGGCGCAGTGCATCGGCGTCGGTCAACGCACGGCCCACGTAAGGCTGCAGCAGCTCCACCAGGGTATTCAGGCCAGGCTCGATGGCACTGACGATCTGCAGCGGGCCACGGGCACGCAGCCGTTCGAGCAAGCGGTGCAAGGCATTGAAGCGCGTGGTGATGGCCATGAACTCGCTGTTCATCCGCACCAGCCGGCCACTGCGCCGGCGCATGTGCGGGTCTTCGAAGGCGGTGACGTTACGCAGGCTCTCCAGCCCCACGGCCTCGGCAACGAAGCGCACGTTGCTGCTCTCGAAACGGTCCTTCTGGCTGTCACCACGCAGGGCCTCGACCACCACCCCGGCGAACACGCCAAAGCGCTGGTACAAGGCGTTGCGCATGGCAGCACTGGCCGACTGCGGCAGGATTGCGGCACTGACAAAAGTCGACACCAGAATCCCCAGGGCAATCTCCAACACCCGCCATACCGCCGCCATGAACGCCTGGTCGGGGTGCTGCAGTACTGGCAGGCCGATCATCGCAGCGGTGTAGCCGGCCAGCACAAAGCCGTAGGCGCGGAAGGTGCGATAGCGCATGGCACCGGCCGAGCACAGGCCGACCCACAGCGCCAGGCTGGGCAGGAACAGTTCAGTGTTCTGCGGGAAGATGGCAATCAGCGCCACCATCATCGCCGAGCCGGCCAGGGTGCCGAGCACCCGGTAGAAGCTCTTGGCGAACACATGCCCGCTTTGCGGCTGCATGACGATGAACACAGTGATCATCGCAGTGCGCGGCTGTGGCAGCTCCAGGCGCATGGCCAGCCATAGCGTGATGAACGCGGCGGCCAGCACCTTGAAGATGTACACCCACGTCACCCCGTCGGTGCGCGCCCAGGCAAAGAAGCCCCGGCGCCATTCCAGGCTTTGCAGCCAGCGCACGGGCAAACTGGAAGTGCTCATTCGGCGTTGTCCGGCTTCTTGTCGAAAATGGCCAGGGTGGCCGGGGTTTTCGGCGCTGCCTGGCGTTGCTCTTCTGGCACATCCTGACCGGCCTGCAGGCCGCCACCCAAGGCAGTGACCAGCTCGGCATGGGCGATCAGGCGGGCGGCCTGCACCTGTTGCTGCACCCGCTGCTGGCGGAACAGCAAGGTCTGCGCGTTGAGCACGTTCAGGTAGTCGGTAAGGCCGCGCTGGAAGGCGACCCTGGCGATGTCGTAGGTTTTCTGCGCCGCAGCCACCGACTCGGCGGCGAAGTGCGACTGTTCTTTCATCGACGCGCGGCGGATCAACTGGTCGGAGATGTTCTTCAGCGCGCCTACAACGGTCTGGTTGTAGCGGGCCACGGCCACATCGTAGCCAGCCGAAGCCTCGCCCAGCTGCGAGCGCAGGCGGCCACCGTCGAAAATCGGCAAGCTGATGGCCGGGCCGACGTTGTAGTTGAACTTGCGCCCGGTCAGGAACTCCAGCGGGCCGCCACCGGTGGCCATGAAGCCCAGGCTGCCGACCAGGTCGACGTTGGGGAAGAAGCCGGCATGGGCGACGTCGATGCCACGCGCCTGTGCAGCCACCTGCCAGCGGCTGGCGACCACGTCGGGGCGCTGGCCGACCAGTTCGGCGGGCAGGTTCGATGGCAGTTTCAGCGGTGCGGCCAAGGCCAGGGCCGGGCGCTGCAATTGCGCGCCTTCCCCCGGGCCCTTGCCGGCCAGTGCAGCCAGTTGGTTGCGGGTCAGGGCAATGTCTTCGTCCAAGCTGTCGAGCTGGCGGTGGGTTTCCGGCAGTGGCGCCTCGGCCTGGCTGACTTCGAAATGGGTGCCGATGCCGGCATCCAGGCGGCGCTTGGCCAAGGCCAGGATCTGCGTTTGTTGCTCCAGCTCGGCCTTGACGATATCGCGCTGGGTAAAGTGCAGGCTCAGCTGAATGTAGGCACGTACCACGTTGTTCTGCAGCTCCAGCTGCGCCTGGCGGGCTTCGGCCACGCGCATGTGCGCCTGGTCCACGGCCTGTTCGCTGGCATTGCGCTCGCGGCCCCAAAGGTCGAGGGCGTAGCTGAAGCCGAACGCGGCATTGTTGTCCCACGTGTTGGCGCCGGACAACGCACCTGGGCCGTAGAATTGGTCTTCGGGCCAGTTGTGGCGCTTGAGCGTGGCCTGGCCATTGACCTGGAGCTTTTCTGCCGACTCGACCACGCCGGCCATGGCCTTGGCTTCGCGCACCCGCGCGGCGGCCATGGCCAGGCTTGGGCTACCGGCCACGGCCAGGGTAATCCAGCGGTCAAGCTGCGGGTCGCCATAGGCACGCCACCACTGCTGGTCTGGCCAGTGGGCGTCGGTCGCGGCTTCGCGTATGGCCGCGTCGGTGCTCAGGCTATTGGCTTGCAGCGTCTTGCTTTGCGGGGCAATGCCCCAGGTTCCGATACAGCCGCTCAAGGTGAGGGCAAGGGCACAGGCACTGAACGCATTGAGCGTTCTGATGATGCGACGCGGCACAGCTGCGATTTCCCGAGGAAGAGGTAAGGGGGCCGAGCAATTCTAGGGGGCTGCAGCACTGGCGATAAGCGCAGATTCCTGCGAATCTTTGTTACCAAAACAGCGATAATCCGCCTTTGGTCGAAGACAACTTTTCATCTGTTCATCGTTACTTCGTGACACAATTTTGTCCTCTAGCTTGAGAGTGACCCATGGACACCCTGCAAAACATGCGTGCTTTCAGTTGCGTAGCCCAGCTCGGCAGCTTTACCGCTGCTGCGGCGCAACTGGATACAACCACCGCGAACGTGTCGCGGGCGGTCTCCAACCTGGAAGCCCATCTGCAAACAAGGCTGCTCAACCGTACCACCCGCCGCATTGCGCTGACCGAAGCCGGCAAGCGCTACCTGATGCGCTGCGAACAGATTCTTACCTACGTTGAAGAAGCCGAGGCCGAGGCCAGCGATGCCCATGCCCGCCCGGCCGGGCAGTTGAAGGTGCACTCGATGACCGGGGTGGGTCAGCACTTTGTGGTCGATGCCATCGCCCGCTACCGCGAATCGCACCCGGACGTGACCTTCGACCTGACCATGGCCAACCGCGTGCCCGACCTGCTCGACGAGGGCTATGACGTGTCCATCGTGCTGGCCACCGAGTTGCCCGACTCGGGGTTCGTCTCTCAGCGCCTGGGCATCACCTACAGCATCGTCTGCGCGTCGCCCGCCTACATCGCCCGCCACGGCAACGCGCACAAGCCCGTCGACCTGCTCAAGCACGCCTGCCTGCGCATGGTCAGCCCGGTGATCCCGCTGGAGAAGTGGCTGTTCGACGGCCCGGAAGGCCAGGAGATGGTCAACATCACCAGCTCGCCGTTCATGGTCAACACCGCCGATGCCATGAAGACCGCAATCCGCAGTGGCATGGGCGTGGGCGTGCTGCCGATTTATTCGGCCATCGACGGCCTGCGTGACGGCAGCCTGGTGCGGGTGCTGCCCGAATACCGGCTGCAAGAGCTGAACCTGTATGCCATCTACCCGTCACGGCAGTACCTGGATGCCAAGATCAAGACCTGGGTCGAGTACCTGCGCAATTCGCTGCCGGAGATTCTTGCAGCCCATGAAGCGGACCTGAGAACCCATCAGGTGCTGATAGCCAACTAAAAAGCTGCTGCATTGCGGGGGTGGACAATGGTAGGTTGCTAACCATTGACCACCACCGCCTTGCAGAGAAGTTGCCCGATGAAAAAGACCGTCCTGGCCTTCAGCCGTATCACCCCGGCCATGGCCGAGCGCCTGCAGCAAGACTTCAACGTGATCCTGCCCAACCCCAAGCTGGGTGACATCAACGCCCAGTTCAACGAAGCCCTGCCCGAGGCCCACGGCCTGATCGGTGTGGGCCGCAAACTTGGCCGCGCCCAGCTCGAAGGCGCGGCCAAGCTGGAAGTGGTGTCCAGCGTGTCAGTTGGCTACGACAACTACGACCTGGACTACTTCAACGAACGCGGCATTGCCCTGACCAACACCCCCGACGTGCTCACCGAAAGCACCGCCGACCTGGGTTTCTCGCTGATCATGGGCTGCGCGCGCCGCACCGCCGAGCTGGATGCCTGGACCAAGGCCGGCAACTGGCAGGCCACCGTGGGCCCGGCCCACTTCGGCAGCGATGTGCATGGCAAGACACTGGGCATCGTCGGCATGGGCAACATTGGCGCCGCCGTGGCTCGCCGTGGCCGCTTCGGTTTCAACATGCCGATCCTGTACAGCGGCAACAGCCGCAAGACCGCGCTGGAACAGGAGCTGGGCGCGCAGTTCCGCAGCCTGGAGCAGCTGCTGGCCGAAGCGGATTTCGTGGTCATCGTCGTGCCGTTGTCCGACGCCACCCGCAAGCTGATCAGCACCCGCGAGCTGAAACTGATGAAGCCGAGCGGGTTCCTGATCAACATTGCCCGTGGGCCGGTGGTCGATGAAGCCGCACTGATCGAAGCGCTGCAGAACGGCACCATTCGCGGAGCAGGCCTGGATGTGTACGAGAAAGAACCGCTGAGCGATTCGCCGCTGTTCAAACTGCCCAATGCGTTGACCTTGCCGCACATTGGTTCGGCCACTGCCGAAACCCGTGGGGCCATGGCCAACCGCGCGATGGACAACCTGCGCGCGGCGCTGCTGGGTGAGCGGCCGCAGGATCTGGTGAACCCACAGGTGTGGAAAGGCTGATAGCTCTCTACTGCCCGCACCGGCCTCTTCGCGGGCTTGCCCGCTCCCACAGGTACTGCACAGGTCTTGAGGGCTGTGATTTACCTGTGGGAGCGGGCAAGCCCGCGAAGAGGCCGGTGCGGGCAACAGATTATCTATTTGGCCACCAAAACACCCTCAGCCACCTTGGCCTTGGGCTTGCGAAACACCAGCACATTCCCCGCCATCACCGCCACCAACCCCATCAGGGCCGGCGCCGTCCACTGATACCCCTCGGCCACCGCCGACACATTCAGCGCCACCAACGGGAACAGCACCGTGCAATAGGCTGCCCGCTCTGGCCCCATGCGCCCGACCAGGGTCAGGTAGGCCGTGAAGCCGATCACCGAACCCGGGATCACCAGATACATCAGCGAACCGATGTAGCGGGTGTTCCACTCCATGGTGAAAGGAATGCCGCTGAACAGGCAATACACCATCAGCATGCTAGCCCCGTAGACCATGCCCCAGGCATTGGTGGTCATGGGCTTGAGCCCGGCCTTTTGCTGCATGCTCGACAGCATGTTGCCCGCCGAGAAACACAGCGTACCGAGCAGCGCCAGGCCGAGGCCGTACAAGGTTTCACGGCTGGCCGCGTGGTGCGACAGCTCTGGCCAGAACAGCAGCCCGAGACCAAGCAGGCCCAGTGCACCTCCGCCCAGTACGTTGGCGGCGATCTTCTGCCCGAAGAACACCCGCGCGTTAAGTGCGTTCCACAGGGTCGCAGTGGAGAACACCACAGCGATCAGGCCACTGGCAATCCACTGGCTGGCCGTGAGGAAACACATGAAATTGACGCAGAACAGGCACAAGCCCTGGGCCAGGCAGATCTGGTGGCCACGGCGGTTCATGGGTTGCAGGCGACGGGTGAGCAGCAGGATGGCGAACAGGATGAGGCCGGCCAGGGCGAAGCGATAGACAATCGAGACCGGGATGGCGACCACGCCCAGCTGGAGCTTCAGGGCAATCCAGGTGGTGCCCCATATCAGGACAGTGAGCAGGTAGAGTGACAGGTTCATGGCGATGGTTCCTTGGGCCTTTCAAGATCGGTGCCCGACTTTTCGCGGGCATGCCCGCTCCCACAGGTTGACGCGGTCCCTGTAGGAGCTGGCTTGCCTGCGATCGAGGGCGCAGCCCTCGCCGGCCATTCCAGTGTTCTCCTGTCCAACACCTGCGCGCTTGCACAAACTTGCGCATTTGTCCCGCCAATGGCTGTAACCCCGCCCAAGGCGCAGTAGGATGGGCTACAGAGGAACTGCTGATGACGCCACTCACCCAACTGCAAGTGTTCAACGCCATGCACGCCTCGCCCCACGCGCGGCTGGAGCTGAGCGCGCAGCTGGGCGACGGGCTGGCGGCGGCGTTGTGGAGCAACCGCGACGATGCCCGCGACTATCAGGCGCCGACCCACCACACCCTGTCGTGCTACATCGCCGACGGCACCGGCACCTTCCGCCGCCAACGGCCGGCCGACAAGGGCGCGCCAGGCAAGTTGTGCGTGATGCCGGCCGGGCAGGAGTCGAACTGGGTGGTCAATGGCGCGATACGCCTGGCGCACCTGTATGTCAGCGAAGCGCAGTTCGGCTTGGGTTGCGTGCGCCTGCTCGACCGCGAACCGCGAGAGCTGCAGTTACAGGAAGCGACCTTTCTCGACGACCCGCAACAGGCCGTGCGCTTTCGCCAACTGATAACCCTTAAATGGGACGAACCCGGCGAGCGCTTGCTGGCCAGCAGCCTGGCCCACGAAATCGTCGACCATGCGCTGCTCAGCCAGGTCGGCCTGCGCCAGGGCCTGCGCCTGAAAGGCGGGCTGGCGCCGAACCTGCGCCGGCAACTGGTCGATTACATCGAGGCGCACCTGGACCAGCCAATTACCCTGGGTGAACTGGCCTTGCGCTGCAACCTGTCCGAATACCACTTTGCGCGCATGTTCCGCACCAGTTTCGGGCTACCGCCGCACCAGTACCTGCTGGCCCGGCGACTGCACCGGGCCTGCCAGCTGCTGCAACTGGGGGTGATGCCACTGGGGGAAATTGCCCTGGTGTGCGGGTTTGCCAGTGCCAGCCATTTCAGCAACCGGTTCCGCCAGGCGATGGGTGCAACACCTGGAGAATACCGTTTGGCCATTCGCGGCTGAAGCCGCTCCCACAGGACCGCGGCAGTCTCCAAGACAGCGCTGTACCTGTGGGAGCGGCTTTAGCCGCGAATAGGCCGGAACAGGCCGACTCAGAACTCGAAGGTGCTGGACAAGCTCACCTGCCGCGCATCGCCAATCGCCACAAAGTACTGGTTCACCGCCGAGCTGTAATACACCTTGTCGAACAGGTTCTTCACATTCAATTGCAGCCGGACATTGTGCTCGTCGAGCTTGGTCTCATAGGTGGCAAACGCATCGGCCACGGTGTACGACGGCAGGTCGAAGGTGTTGGTCGAGTTACCTGCCCGTTCACCCACGTAGCGTGCGCCTGCACCGAACCGTAGCTTGTCGCCACCGAACAGGCTGCCGAAGTCGTAGACAGCCGATAACGAGCCCGTGTGCTTGGCCACGTTCTGCAGGCGGTTACCCTCAAGGTCAGGGTCTTTCGTCACCTTGGCATCGGTAAAGGCATAGCTGCCGATCAAACTCCAGCGATCACTGAGCTGGCCGGTCAGGTCGAGTTCCACACCTCTTGAATTGACCTCACCGGCATTGCTGTAGACCGTCTCGCCAGTCCCGCTGTCGAAATTGGCGACCAGTACATTACGCTTGGTGATGTCGAACAGCGCCAAGGTACCGGTCAGGCGACCCGGCATGTCCAGCTTGGCCCCCAACTCCCACGACTTGCCCTCCTCGGGTGCAACGGACGAGTCCAGTACTACGCCGCCCGTCAGCGGCGCAATGCTGGAGTTGGGCTTGAACGACTCGCTGTAACTGCCATAGAACGACAGCTGGTCATCGACCTTGTAGACAATGCCGGCATGCGGAACCCAGGCCTGGCCGCTGTTATCGGTATTGGCCGTGAACGGGCGACCGCGGCCGGCATACTGGTCGAACTGCTGAAAGCGCGCGCCGGCCACCAGGATCCAGTGATCATCCAGGTGCAACGCGTCCTGCACGAACAGTGCATCGGTGCGCAGCTTGTCGGTCTGGTCGCTGTCACTGGCACGTACGCTGGTGCCTTCCACCTCCTGACCGTAAACGGGGTTGAGGTAGCTGAAGGTGGAGCGGGCAGTCTGGCGGATCAGGTCGCCGCGATACACCTTGCGGTCTTCATGGTCGACGCCGAACAACAGGTCATTCTGCATGCCGGCCAACTCCACATTACCGGCCAGGCTGAGGGTGGCGAACTGGTCGCGGCTCATGGCGTTGTGGGTGCCGTCGATGCTGCGTGTCAGTGTGCCTTTGGCTTCGTTGACGCCGGTCACCCGCACCTGGCTTGCATCGTAGGTCTCGCGGTTGAAGCTGTAGCCAAAGTGCAGTTTCCAGTCATCGGCCAACTGATGATCGACTTCCAGGCGATACAGGTCAGAGCGCCCCTCCATGTCGTTGAACGGTTCGTCCAGGCGGCGCGTGGCGGGGATGTTCAGCGGGTGGCCGTTGCTGCCGAACGCGGTGCCACGGTCGAAGGGGTAGAGAAATTCGCGGTGCTCGTAGGCCAGCACAACCTGGGTGTCTTCGCCCAGCCAGGCCAGCGACGGCGCGACCAGCGATTCGCGGTGCACGCCGAAGTTGCGCCAGTAGTCTTCGTCTTCGTGGTCGACGATCAAGCGGTAGGCGAATTTGCTGTCGCCCAACGCACCGGTGCTGTCGAGCCCGCCACCACTGCCGTTCTTGCCACTGCCGTAGGTCGAGCCGCGCACGGTCAGGGCGTTGTACTGCTCAAGTTGCGGGCGCTTGCTGACCACGTTGATCACCCCGCCCGGGTCCTGGATGCCGTACAGCAGTGAGGCCGGGCCCTTGAGCACTTCTACCCGCTCGGTGCTGGCGTTGAGGCTGCGGCCCTGCACGATGGGCATGCCATCGCGCATGATCGAGCCGTCGCGGTTGTCGCCGAAGCCGCGCTTCATCACCGTGTCGGAGGTGCCGCCAAAGTTGTTGCCGTGGGTAATTCCGCTGACGTTCGCCAGGGCATCATCGAGGTTGCGCGGAGCCTGGTCGCGGATGACCTGGGCCGGTACCACATTGATGGCCTGGGGGATGTCCTGGTTCGGGCCCTGCCCGCGCATGATCGATGCACTGGCCGGGGGCTGGTAGCTGTAGACGTCCAGTTGCGAGGTCACGTTGGTGGCCTGCAGGTTGAGGGCGCCTGAGGTGTCGGCGGCTTCGAGGGTAAGGGTGCGTGCGTCAACGCGGCGCCAGGCCAGCCCGGTGCTGCCCAGCAGTTGTTGCAGCGCCTGCTCGGCGCTGAGTCGGCCGTTCAGTGCCGGCGCCTGCACGCCCGGCAGTTCCAGGGTGTAGACCACACTCTGGCCGGTGGTGCGGCTAAAGGCGTTGAGCGCCTGGGCCAGGGGCTGGGCCGGCTGGGCGAAGGCATAGGTCTGCTGTTGCTCGGCGGCACTGGCCAAGGGGGCGACAGCAACGGCCGGGAGCATGGCAAGGCCGAACCAGAGAGGGACGCAACGCGGGGAGAACTTCATGGACGCTGACCTGTGAGAGGGTGATGACTGCGAATGAATCGCACTTTCACTCATTACACGGATGCCACGTCCTGTTACCTCACCCGCTTTCTGAAAATATTTTTCCTGTGCCGGCCTCTTCGCGGGCAGGCCCGCTCCCACAGGAATGGCACAAGCCTCAAATCCGGCACAGTACCTGTGGGAGCGGGCGTGCCCGCGAAGAGGCCGGTGCAGGCGACTACCGAACCAAGGTCAAACGCCCCAACACGGTCTGCCGCGAAAAGCCCATCACCTTGCCCAGCGAATCCAGCGCCAGCAGTGGCTCGCCCACCGGGAAACTGCCACTGACCTTGCGCTGCCCCAGTGCGCCATCCAGCAACACGATGCGCCCCGGGTAGTAGCGCCGCAGGTCATCGACCACCTGTGCCAGCGGCACCTGGTAGTAATTCAGCCAGCCTTGGCGCCAAGCCAGGCGGTTATCACTGTCCACCGCCAGCGTGTCGCCTACCCGGCCTGCGCTATAGGCCACCTGCTGGTTGGCCGTCAGCACCGGTGCCACGGAGCCCGGTGCCGGGCTCACCGCCACGCGCCCGCTGCGCACCGTGACCACTGCACCGTCAGCCTGCTCGCGCACTTCGAACTGAGTGCCGAGCACGCGCACCTCGCCACCACCCGATTCGACCACGAATGGCGCGCCGGTATGGGTGACCTGGAAGAACGCCGCGCCATGCAGCAACCGCACACGGCGCTCGCCCTGGGCAAAATCGACCGCAATGGCGCTGCCTGCATCAAGCGTCACCTGCGACTGGTCGGCCAAGGTCACCTGGCGAATCTGCCCGGCGCTGCTGTAGTCAGCCTGCAGGTCCTGCAACCAGTACCCCGGGTGCCAGCCACCGGCAACGCCCACGGCCAGCACCAGGCAGGCCGCCATCGCCAGTGCCGCTACGCGCTGCCACGGGCCGCGGGTCGGCGGCCTGGCCATGGCATCGAGGTAGCGCTGCAAGGCGTCCTGTTCTTCGTCCGCCAGCAGCAAAGCCGGGGTGGCGCTTTTCTGCCACAGTGCCTGGGCCTGTTGGTAGGCGTCACGGTGCCCGGGGTCGGCCAGCAACCAGCGCTTGAATGCAGCCCCTTCGGCTTGCGCAGGCTGCTCATTGATGCGGCTGAGCCACTGCAGGGCGGCCTGGGATTGCACTTCGGTGATCGGGGGCAAACGGCTCATCGACGGGCACTCCCTGGCCGGCGTGGGGTGGACGCGGGCTCGGCAACACTCGCCTTGCACGCTTCAAGGGCGCGCATCATATGCTTTTCCACGGCACTCTGTGACAGCTGCATGGCCTTGGCAATTTCGCCGTACTTGCAGCCGTGAATACGGTTGAGCAAAAAGATCTGCCGGGTGCGTTCGGGCAAGGCGCGCAAGGCGGCTTCGATGCGCTGCAAGTCGTGGTCGACCTCAAGCGCTTGCTCGGGTGCTTGAACCATGGCCACCTCGTCCATCGGCAAAGCGGCTTCGGCCACGCGTTCGCGGCTACCTTCGCTGCGCAGGTGGTCGATCGCCAGGTTGCCGGCACAACGCAACAGATAGGTGTCCAGCGCCTCGACCTTGACCTCGGGGCGGCGCCAGAAACGCAGGAACAGCTCCTGCACCAGGTCTGAAGCCGTGGCGCGGCAGCCAACACGCCGGCTGACAAGCGCCTCCATGCGCGCCCGCTGGGCCAGAAATACCTGGACGAAACGGGCACGTGCGCCAGCGCTGTCGGCGTCGGGTTCGATGATATCCCCCTGCTCGCTCACGGGCTCACACGGCAAACATGGCCAGCAACGGGCCCAGCACCACGCTGGCAGCTGCCAAGCCCAGCAGCAGGCGCGGCTGGTAGGGCAGGCCGAACACCCATAAGGTCACCCCTGCCATGATCACCGCCGTCCACTCCACCAGGCCATGGGCCCAACCACGCAGATGCACGCTGAGGGCCAGCGACAGCATCAGCAGCAGCCAACCGGCGACACGCAGCAGCCGCAACTGCCCAGGGCGCGGCTTGCGCCCGAGCAAATCGCTGAAGTGCTTTTCCATGGCCAGGCACAGGGCGACAAAACCTGCGAATGCGATCAGTGCGTTACCCAGCATCAGCTCACCTGCGCTGTTTCAGTGCTCGGCTTTTTTGCCGCGCGTGGTCGTTTGGCCACCGGTTTGGGGCTGCGCAGCATCTTGCCGGCCAGCCAGGCCAGGAACAGGCCGGTACCCAGGGCCGTCAGGTCGAAGCCGGCCATGGTCCAGTCACCTGCCTGCAACGAATGGTTCAAGCCCCGGTCGGTGCTCAAGCCATTGAGAAGCGGCAACAGGGCAAAGGCCAGCGCTCCCAGCGCCAGTTGCTCGCCCCACGCCCGGCGCCCGCTGCGCAGCACGGCATGCACCAGTGACAAGCCCCAGGCGATGAAGAAGGCATTGACCTCCCAGTCGGCGCGACCCTCGACGCCCACCGGGACAAGCCGGTTGGCCCAGAAGAAGCCCGCCACCGCCAGCAGCAGGCCGCTCATGCTGGCGATATTGAGTACCTCGACCAGGCGCAACTCACCCGGCATGTGCGGGCTCTTGGCATGCTTGAGCTGGCGCTTGCCCAGCCACATCACCAGCCCGGTACCGATCACCGCAGTGCCGGCCACGCCAAAGAAGAAGTACAGCCAACGCAGCCAGGGCCCTGCGAAGTTGCCCATGTGCAGGCCGGCAAAGCTGAACGCGGTCATCATCGCCCCGCTCTCTGGCTTGCCCTGGCTCAGCAGCGCGCCACTGGCGCCGTCGAAGGTCCAGTTGGCGCTGCGTCGATAAGCTACGTGGTCGGCAGCCGATTGGGTGAAGGTGACGCGGGCATTGCTGTCGCCGGGGTTCTGCACCTGGATGAAGCCGATACGCGCGCCCGGCTGCAGCGCCTGCACCTTGGCGTACAGGCTTGGCAGCGGTACCAGCGGCGTGGCCACCTGGGCCGCTTTGGGCGTATCGTCGCGGCCGAACAGGTCGTTGAAGTACTTGCCGGTGTCATTGCCATAGCTGGCCATGATGCCTGCCGGCATCACCATATACATGAACAGCACCAGGCTGCTGTAGCTGATCATGAGGTGAAACGGCAGCACCAGCACGCCGATGGCGTTGTGCCCGTCCAGCCAGGAGCGCTGGCCCTTGCCGGGGCGGAAGGTGAAGAACTCCTTGAAAATCTTCTTGTGGGTGATGATGCCGGTGACCAGCCCCAGCAACATGATGAAAGCGCAAAAGGTCGACAACCAGCGGCCAAACGGATGGGGCATCTGCAGCTGGAAGTGGAAACGGTAGAAGAAATCGCCACCCCGGCTGTCGCGCGCTTCTACCGGCTGGCCGGACTGCGTATCGAGGGTCTTGTTGACAAAGCCACGCGGCCCGCCGTTGGGGTCGCGATAGCCCACGCTCAAGCCGGCTTCGCGCTCGCTGGGCATGTTGATGAACCAGGAAGCGGAATGCCCGGCTTTCTGCTCCAGGTAGTGCTGGGCCATATCCAGGCTACGTGCCGGGTCCAGGGCATGGCTGCGCACTTCGGGCTGCGCCCAGTGGGTGATTTCATCCTTGAAGTACGACAACGTGCCGGTCAGGAAGATGGCGAACAGCAGCCAGCCGAAGATCAGGCCGGTCCAGGTGTGCAGCCAGGCCATCGCCTGGCGGAAGCCTTCTTTCATGGGTTTTTCATCCAGTAGGCAACGCCGCTGATCATGCCCAACAGCAGGCTTGGCGCCAATACGCCCAGCCAGGCACGCCAGGCGCTGCGGCAGGCGAAGCACCAGATGAATGCCAGCAGGTAAAAGACAAACGACAACAGCAGGCCGGTCAGCGTGGCATCGACTTTTGGCAGCGGTGCCACCAGGGCAATGCAGGCACTGGCCATGGACGCCAGCAGGTAGCCGCCCAACAGCGCGGCCAGGCTGCGTGAGGCAACGGCTGCCCGATAGCTGAGCGAGAGGCCGGCAGTTTTGCGCGTCATGGCGAAGGTCCGGGCGTTTTTGGGGGTGCAATAATAATGATTTCAATTCTCATAAGCAAAGCCCGCAGACGGGTGACGATTGCCGAAAAACCCATCAGTCAATACAATGCGAACAATTATTACTACCAGTTGCGCTGAATAGCGCCGGAGTATCACGGTGCCCAGCGCGCTCTCTTCCACGGTCGAAGGCCTTTATCACGCCCATCACAACTGGCTCACCGGCTGGTTGCGCCGCCGCCTTGGCTGCCCGCAGAGTGCCGCCGACCTGGCCCAGGACACCTACCTGCGCCTGCTGCAGGCCCGCGAGGCACCGCAGTTGGTCGAGCCGCGCGCCTTCCTTGCAACGGTAGCCAAGCGCGTGCTGTGCAACCACTTTCGCCGCCAGGAGCTGGAACGTGCCTACCTGCAGGCACTGGCGCAGGTGCCTGAAGCAGTCGCCCCGTGCGAGGAGCAAAAGGCGATCATCTTCGAGACCCTGCTGGAACTCGACCGCCTGCTGGACGGTTTGCCGCCACTGGTCAAACGCGCGTTCCTGATGGCCCAGGTCGATGGCCTTGGCCAAGGTGAAATCGCCCGCGAGCTGGGTATCTCGCTGGCCACAGTCAAGCGCTACCTGAGCAAAGCGGCCATGCGCTGCTACTTCGCCCTGTGAACGCCTCGTTTTCCCCGCAGGTGGCAGAGCAAGCCGTGCACTGGTTGATCGAGTCCCAGGGCGATGACTTTGGCCAGGCGCAGCGGTTGGCGCTGGAACACTGGCTGGGGGCCGACCAGGAGCATCAGCGTGCCTGGGCCCATATTCAGCAGGTAAACCAGCGCCTGCGCGGGGTGGACTCGCCTGTGGTGCATGCCACCCTGCAAGCCCCCCACTCGCCGGCCCGGCGGCGCGCACTCAAGGCCTTGCTGCTGGTGGGCGTGGCCAGTGCCACCGGGCTTGGGCTGCAGCAACACAACCCCATGCCGGGCCTTATGGCCGACTACCGCAGCCCGGTCGGACAGCGCCGGCGCATGGGCCTGGAAGACGGCAGCGTGTTGCAGCTCAACACCCGCAGTGCCGCCGACGTGCGCTTCGACGGGCAACAGCGCCGAGTGCGGCTGTTCGAAGGCGAACTGGCGCTGCAGGTGGCCAACGATACCCGGCCGTTGCTGCTGCATACCGGCGAAGGGGCATTACGCCTGGACCGCGGGCGCTTCAACGTGCGCCAGTTCGACGGCTACAGCCTGGTGTCCGTGTTTGAGGGTGTGGCCAGCGTCGCGGGGCAACCGTTACTGGCTGGGCAGCAGGCACGCTTCACGGGGGGCTGGCAGTCGATCTCGGCGCTGGACCGCAATGTCGGCGCCTGGGTCGACGGCATGTTGGTGGCCTCGCAAATGCGCCTGGCGGATTTTCTTGCCGAGCTAGGGCGCTATCGCCATGGACAGCTGGGGTGCAGCGAGCAGGTCGCCGGCTTGCGCATTTCCGGGTCGTATCCGCTGGATGACAGTGAGCGCATCCTGCAAATGCTGGAAGTCGCGCTGCCGGTGCGAGTGCGACGGTTCACCCGGTACTGGGTAACCGTCGAGCCAAAAATCGGCTAGGGCCGGCAGATGCATATTTTTTTCCAATCAACTGAGCCATTTTCCCAACCTCGCGTGACAGACATGGCAGAACCCCTCTCTCAGGACCCGACCCATGCCGTTGCGCCCCAGCCCCCTGTTCCACGCCCTGTTGCTCACCACCACGCTCGGCCTGGCCATGCCTGCCGCCCATGCCGAAACCCGCAGCTACCACATCGCCGCCGGCTCGCTTGAAGACGCACTCAACCAGTTTGGCCGCGAAAGCGGAGCGCTGATTTCGTTCGGCTCGCAACTGACCCAGGGCATCAGCACCCAGGGCCTGGACGGCCAGTACGATGTGCGCCAAGGCCTCGACGCGCTGCTGCGCGGCAGCGGCCTGCAGGTGCGGCAGGAAACCGACAACGCCTTCAGCCTGCAGCCCGTCGGCAGCCCCGCTGCCAACGCCCCGGTCGAGCTCGGCGCCTCTACCGTGGTCGGCGACTGGCTGGCCGAAGCGCAACAGGACAATGTGTTCGAGCACCCCGGCGCCCGCGACGTGGTGCGCCGCGAGGAATTCGAGCGCAGCGGCGCTACCACCGCCCGCGAAGTGCTTAACCGCATCCCGGGAGTCAACGCCCCCGACAACAACGGCACCGGCAGCCATGACCTGGCTCTGAACTTCGGCATCCGTGGCCTCAACCCGCGCCTGGCCTCGCGTTCGACCGTACTGATGGATGGCATTCCGGTGCCGTTTGCCCCCTATGGCCAGCCGCAGCTGTCGCTGGCCCCGCTGAGCATGGGCAACATGGACGCCGTGGATGTGGTGCGCGGGGGCGGCGCGGTGCGCTATGGCCCGCAGAACGTCGGCGGCATCGTCAACTTCGTCACCCGGGCGATCCCCGAGGAGGCGACCTTCAAGGCCGCCATGCAAAACCAGATCAGCCCCTCCTCCAGCCACGATGGTTTCAAGAACAGCGCCAACCTGCTGGTGGGCGGCACCAATGCCAACGGCCTGGGCGGCGCCCTGCTGTACTCTGGCACCCGTGGTGGCGACTGGCGCGAACACAGCGACACGCAGATCGACGACCTGATCCTCAAGGGCAAGTTGCAACTGGACGAAGCCAACAGCCTGCACGCCATGGCCCAGTACTACGAGGGCGAGGCCGATATGCCCGGCGGCCTGAGCACCGCCGACTTCGCTGCCGACCCGTACCAGTCCACGCGCCTGAAAGACAAGTTCTGGGGCCGCCGCACCCTGTTCAATTTCGGCTACGACTACAAGCAGGACGACCGCCAGTTCAGCGTCAACAGCTTCTTCACCAAGACCCTGCGCAGCGGCTACCTGGACCAGGGCAGCTTCGTCTCGCTGTCGCCACGCGAGTACTGGGTGCGCGGCATCGAAACCCGCTTCTCGCAGGGCTTGGCCCTTGGTGACAGCTGGCACGAACTGGGCGTCGGCTACCGCTACGTCAACGAAGCCGGCCACGAACTGCGCTTCCGCGAGCCGGTGAACGGCAACCTGCCGACCACCGCCAGCCGCAACGACCGCGACACCCGTGGCAGCACCGAAGCCCACGCCATCTACCTGGATGACCGTATCGACATCGGCCGCTGGACCATCACCCCCGGTGTGCGCTACGAGATGATCGACTCCGAGCAGAGCAACAAGCTCAACGGCCAGCGCTACCAGGGCAGCTACAACACCGCGCTGCCGGCGCTGAACGTGATGTACCACCTGACCGACAGCTGGAACCTGTACGCCAACACCGAAGGCTCGTTCGGCAGCGTGCAGTACAGCCAGATGCCCAACCGCGTCAGCAGCGGCGAGGTAAAACCGGAAAAGGCCCGCACCTGGGAAGTCGGCACCCGCTACGACAACGGCGACCTGCAGGCCGAGATCGGCGCGTTCCTGATCAACTTCGACAACCAGTACGAAAGCAACCAGACCAACGACTCGGTAATCGCCCGTGGCGAAACCCGTCACCAGGGTATCGAAACCAGCATCCGCTATGCACTGGACGGCCTGAGCCCGGCCTTGGCCGGCTTCGATGTGCACGCCAGCTATGCGTTCGTTGACGCCACCATCCGCGAAGACGGGCCAAACAAAGGTAACCAGGTGCCGTTCTCGTCGCGGCACAAGGGCAACCTGGGCGTGGGCTACACCGATGGCCCTTGGCAGTTGAACCTGGACGGCAGCTTCCAGAGCAGCCAGTACGCCGACAATGCCAACACCGGCACTGAAAGCGCCGATGGCAGCACCGGGCGCATTCCGGGCTACATGCTGGTCAGCACCCGCGCCGGGTACGATTTTGGCGCGCAGCTGTCGAACCTGAAAGTGGCGGTCGGGGTGAAGAACCTGTTCAACCGCGAGTACTACACGCGCTCTTACGATGACAACAACAAGGGCAAGTACGTGGGTGAGCCACGGACCTTGTATGTGCAGACGTCGGTGGAGTTCTGACCGATTGTCGGGGCCGCTGTGCGGCCCTTCGCGGGCATGCCCGCTCCCACAGGGATAGTGCATTCCTGCACCGGCGCGCAACCTGTGGGAGCGGGCGTGCCCGCGAAGGGCTGCACAGCAGCCCCCATTTGCAACAAGACATTTATTTTCAAAAAGGGCTTGAATTCGTATCCCAGTTGCCTGACCTTAGAGTCAAGAGGCGCAGAAATTCCAAGGGTCTCAAGGGCCTAGGCGCGTCTCCATGCGAGCAAGCTGAATAAGGATTGAATCATGCAAATCCAGGTCAACAGCAGCAACCATTTCGAAAGCAACGCCCGTCTCGATCAGTGGGTCCGCAGCACACTGCAAACCTCACTGGAACGTTACGAAGAAGACCTCACCCGCATCGAGGTTCACCTGCGCGACGAGAACGGCGCCAAGCCCGGACCGCATGACAAACGCTGCCAGATGGAGGCTCGCCCCAAAGGCCACCAACCGATTTCGGTGACCCACACTGCCACTTCGGTAGACCAGGCAGTCGACGGTGCCGCCACCAAGCTCAACCACGCGCTGGAACACTTCTACGGCAAGCTGCGCAGCAAGCGCGGCGCCCTGGAACTGAGTGACCCGGAGGCCTGACCGCAAAAATGAAAACGCCCGGCCAAATGCCGGGCGTTTTTATTAAAGGTCATTTATTGCCTCTCTCAATTCACCGCCCTCAGTTTTGGCTCGGGGAACAGGTTCTCCAGGGTTTTAAGCAAACGTGCGTGATAAAGCGGCTTGCGGAAAAAATCTACCACCTGCAGGTGCAGCAGTTCGCTGACGTCATCCAGGTCGGCCTGCCCGGACATCACGATCACCGGCAGGTGCAGGCGGGCCGTGTGGTCACGCATGCGCCTTATCAGACCGATGCCGCTTTCCTCCGGCATGCGCAGGTCGGTGATCACGAGGGCAATGTCGGGATGCCGGGTAAGCTGCTTCAATGCCGCCTGTACCGATGTCGCAGTCAGGCAGGCGAAGCCTTCGTTATCGAGAAGTTCGGCCAGCTCCAGCAGAACGTCCTGCTCGTCATCCACCAAAAGGATCTGCTGGCGCGAGGAAGCGTTCTGCATGGCGCTGGCTCCTGGTCACCGGTCAAAGGGCATTTTTGATCGTGGTGAAGGTGGCGTTGACGGCCGTGGAGATATCGCCGACGAACGCGGCTAGCACCACTGCGACCATCGTCGCAATGACCGCGTATTCGATACCAGACGCCCCGTCCTTGCGATGCAGGAAGGTCATGCAGTGCAGAATGAACAGTTTCATGGGCCAAGCTCCTTGCGGCATGCATGCCGACGATGGCGGTATCAAAGTGACACCTGTTTGCCATCAGAATCGTCAAGCTGAGGCGGACTGCAAATGTATTAAAGGATTAATCCAAAAGCATTAATCCAAGAGGATTAACGCCTGGGAAATTGCTAACCCTCTGTATTGCCTCGACTTAATCACAATCCCGAAAAAAACCGCTCTGGCTCATGGCAAATGGCGATGGCTGCGCTACCGTCCTATAGCGAAATAGTGACTTTTTGCCATCAGTCGATGCGTGCAGGGAGGCCGAGATGAGCAGTCGCTTGACCCTATGCCTGGCTGCGTTCTTTCTGCTGGCAGCTCTTTTGGCCGGCTACTGGGGTGTTGTGCTGAGCCGCCCTGCGGATGCGCCCGCGCCGGTTAGTCCTGCGGCCGACCAGCCGACTGCAGCCGTCGCCCCACCACCCGCCGTCGCCCCAGAGCCACCGCGTACCGCCGTTGTGGTGCTGCGCAAGGATCTGCCCGCCAATACGCCGGTCACTGAAGACGATGTGCTGATCGAGCGCCTGCAGGTTGCCCCCACCGGTGCCTACCAGCAAACCGCCCAGGTGGTCGGGCGCATCAGCGCCAGGCCACTTGCAGCGGGCACCTGGCTGGATGACTCCAACTTCCAGGCTGGCGGGCCGCTGGCGCGGATGATCCGTGCCAACGAGCGCGCCGTGGCGGTGGGTGTGGACGAAGTGGTCGGCGCCGCCGGCCAGCTGCGCCCGGGCGACTACGTGGACGTGCTGCTGTTCCTGCGTGAAGAACCCAACAACCCGCAAGCTTCTGCCCAGGTGGTGCTGCCGGCCTTGCGCGTGCTGAGCGTCGGCGAGCAGACGGGCCTGGCCAACGACGGTCGCCCGGCACAAACCGCTGAAGAACAGAAAGCCCGACGTGAACAAGCCAGCATGAACGGCAACGCCACCCGCACCGTGGCGCTGGCAGTGCCCGAGGCCTTGGCCAGCCGCCTGATGCTGGCAGCCCAGGCCGGCACCTTGCGCCTGGCCGTGCGCAGTGCCGATGAACAACGCCTGGCCCGGTACTGGAACGAACCCGATGCCAAGCCGCAGGTGGAAGCCGCCAACCGCGAACTCTACCGCTTCAGCCAGCTATCCCAGTCGCCGGTGGCCAACGCTGCCAGCCTGGCGACCACTAAATCTGCACCCGCCATGCACATCATCCGTGGCGCCCAGGTTGAAGACACGAACAAAACCCCCTGACCCGGCAAGGATGCAGCGATGCGTAGTTCCTTTTTCACACAAGCATGTTGTACCGGGCTGCTGGCCGCGCTGATGCCCCAAGCCCAGGCGGCGGGCAAAGGCTGCGAAGCGATCAACCAACTGCCCTCGGTCATCGAGATAGACCAGGGCCTGCAGCAGGAAGTGCGCCTGCCGCTGGCAATCAGCCGGGTTGCCGTGGGCGAGCCGAAGGTGGCCGATGTGCAGGCCAGCGGCGAGCGCGGCGTGGTCATTACGGCGGTAGCCCAGGGCAATACCACCTTGATGTTGTGGACAGCATGCTCCCCATCACCACACCGGGCCATGGTGTTCGTCAAAGGCCGGGCCAGTGCCGACATGGCCGAAGACAGCTTTTTGCCGTCGCAGGATGCACAACTGATCAGCCAGGTGCAGGCCGACATCCGTTTCGTGGAAGTCCGCCGCAGCAAATACAAGGAGGCCGGTGCACGGTTGTTCTTCAAGGGGTCGAACAACAGCCTGATCGGCTCGCCGGGGACCGTGCCCGGCACGTCCGTCAGCCCCGGCTCGGTGCCAAACGTGACCCCGTCGATCCCCCTCGATGACACCGTCTTCAACATCGTCTGGGGCGGCGGCAGCAGCCGTTTCCTGGCCATGATCAACGCCCTGGAAAACAGCGGCTTCGCCTACACCCTGGCGCGCCCAAGCCTGACCGTGCTCAGCGGCCAGACGGCAAGTTTCCTGGCCGGTGGCGAAATTCCGATCCCGGTGCCCAGTGCGGGCAGCGACAACGTGTCGATCGAATACAAGGAGTTCGGCGTACGCCTGGCGCTGACACCGACCGTAGTCAGCCCAGGCAGGATCACCCTCAAGGTGGCGCCGGAGGTGAGCGAGCTGGACTACAGCAACGTGGTGACCATCGCCGGCACACAGGTGCCGGGTTTGACGGTAAGGCGCACCGACACCAGCATTGCCCTGGCCGATGGCGAAAGCTTCATCATTAGCGGCCTGGTCAGCAACAACACCCGGTCTGCGGTCGATCGGCTGCCCGGCCTGGGTAGCCTGCCGGTACTGGGTGCGTTCTTCCGCAACTCGGCCATGCGCCGCGAAGAAACCGAACTGCTGATGATCGTCACCCCGCACCTGGTCCAGCCGCTGGCCGCCAACGCACGGCTGCCGCAGCTGCCAGGCGAGAACCTGCGCAACTACGACCCCAGCTGGGGGCGCCTGTTCTTCCTGGAGAACGGCAACTTCGATGGCCAAGGCGGGTTATCGCAATGAACGAGAGCCTGAACCCCACCTTCCTCGCCATCACTCGCAACGAAGAGGATCTGCACTGGCTGCAGGGCGCACTGGCGCCGCAAGGCCAGGTGATCGGTGCCAGTGCCGGCAGCCTCGACGAGTTGCTGGCGCTGGTCAACGCCACCTTCAGCAACCTGATGTTCATCGGCCTGGACCGCGAACAACTGGTCAGCCAGTGCGCCTTGATCGAGGGGGTGCTGGAGGCCAAGCCGATGTTGGCGATCGTCGCCCTCGGCGATGGCATGGACAACCAACTGGTGCTGCACGCCATGCGCGCCGGCGCCCGTGACTTCGTCGCCTACGGCTCGCGGGCCAGCGAGGTGGCCGGGCTAGTGCGGCGCCTGGGCAAGCGTATGCCGGCGGTGGCCAGCAACCCCAGCCTCGGTGGGCTGACAGTGCTGTTCGGCGTACAAACCAGTGCCGACGGGGCATTGCTCACCACCCACCTGGCCCGGGTGGTGCAGGAGAGCGGCCAGCAAACCCTGTTGCTGGACCTGGGCCTGCCGCGTGGCGACAGCCTGGCGCTGCTCGGCCTGGAAGCTTCGTTCTTCTTTGGCGACGCCCTGCGCCACCTACGCCGCCTCGACACCACACTGATCGACAGCGCATTCACCCGCGACAAGAAAGGCCTGCGCCTGCTGACCTACGCCGAGGCCGACGACCCGCTGCAACAGACCAGCGCCGCCGAGCTGTACATGCTGTTAAGCGCCCTGCGCCAGCACTTCCAGCACATTGTCGTGAACCTGACCGGGCATGCCGACAGCGAAGCCCTGCGCACCCTGGTCAGCCATTGCGACAAACTGATCGTCTACACCGACCAGAACATCCTCGACTGCCGGCGCAATCTTGAGGTGCTCGACCTGTGGCGTGATCACGGCATGAAACTGGAACACGCCAGCCTGTTGGTGGACCGCTACCTGAACAACGTTGCACCCGACGCCGACACCCTGGCCAAACGCTATGGGCTGCCCTTGCTCAAGGCCATCCCCTACAGCCCCGAAGTGCGCCTGAACGTGAAAAACCAGGGCCTGAGCCTGTTCGAACTGGCCCCGCGTGAAAACCTCACGCAAGCCCTGCGCAGCCTGGGCGAACGCCTGGCACGGCGCTCAGAAAACCTTGCGCCGCCAGCCTTTACCTGGCTGCGTCGGCTTTGGGGCAGCAAATGAGCAATGACCAACCCTTTGGTGGCCAGCAACACGCCTCTGGCGACCCCTACGCGCTCAAGCGTGCCCTGCACCGCTTTGCCATCGACGCCATCGAGGACAGCGGCCGCAACCTGCTCGAAGGCGCACGGCCCGCGCTGACCCAGTTCGTGCTGGAACAGGTGGGCGATTACGTCGCGCGCCTGCGCCTGGCCATGTCGCGCTATGAAATGGAGCGCCTGGCCGAAGAGCTGGTAGATGAGCTGACCGGCTTCGGCCCGCTGGAAGTGCTGCTGCGCGACCCCACTGTCACGGAAATTCTGGTCAACGGCCCCCACCGGGTGTTCGTGGAGCGGGCGGGTCTGTTGCAGCAGACCGACCTTCGCTTCATCGACGCCCACCACGTGGAGCGGGTAATGCAGCGCATCCTCGCCCCGCTCGGCCGACGCCTGGACGAATCCTCGCCAATGGTCGACGCGCGCATGCCCGACGGCAGCCGGGTGAATGCGATCATTCCGCCTGTGGCGCTGGATGGCCCGTGCCTGTCGATCCGCAAGTTCCGCCAGGACATGCTCAAGAGTGCCGACCTGCTGGCCACCCGTGCCATCGACCAGCATATCTTCGACTTCTTCGAGCGCGCCGTGGGCAAGCGTTGCAACATCCTGGTGAGCGGCGGTACCGGCACCGGCAAGACCACCCTGCTGAACATCCTCAGCCAGATGATCGCGCCCCGCGAACGCTTGGTGACCATCGAAGACGTCGCCGAACTGAATTTGCACCATCCCCACGTAGTACGCCTGGAAACCCGCCCGCCGAATGCCGAAGGGCATGGCGAAGTCAAAGCAAGCGAACTGATCCGCAACGCCCTGCGCATGCGGCCCGACCGCATCATCCTGGGGGAGATCCGCGGCAGCGAAGTGCTCGACGTGCTCACCGCGATGAACACCGGCCACGATGGTTCGATGAGCACGGTGCACGCCAACACCGCGCAGGATGCGCTGCTGCGCCTGGAAACCCTGGTCGGCCTGAGCGGCCGGCAAATTGCCGAAAAGACCATGCGGCAAATGGTGTGCGCGGCGCTGGATGTGGTGATCCAGCTGACCCGCCTGCCCGACGGCCGACGCTGCGTCAGCGAGGTGCTGGAAGTGGTCGGCGTGCGCGACGAGGTGTACGTGACCAATACCCTGTTCCGCCTCGATCGCCGTGGCGGCGATGCCTTTCTGCGCGAAGCACCCAACCCGGCAGGCAGCAAGCTGCGCGCCGAGGGCGTGCTGTGACCGGCCCGGTGCTGCTGGCGCTGTCGCCGCTGTTGCTGGGCGTGGCCCTGCTGCTGTTGCGCCGTGGCCTGTACAAGCGGCATGAAGAGCGCATCCTGCAACGCCTGGGGCGGGCGTTCAGCATTGTGCGCAATGGCACCGCCCGGCGCGAATGGCTCGACGCCCTGATGCAGCGCGCCGGCCTGGGGGCTTTCGAATTCGAGCCACAGCGCTGGTTGCTGGCGTGGCTGGGCGTGGTGCTGCTGGCGCTGATCGCCGCCGGCTGGGTGGCTGCATTGATGCTGCTGATCGGCCTGCCAAGCCTTGCGTATCTGATCCTGAGCTGGCAAAGCCGCCGGCAGATGCGCCAGATCGTCGACCAGTTGCCCAGCCTGCTGGACTACAGCGTGCGTAGCCTCAAGGCCGGCCGCACCCTCAATGACGCGGTGCTGGGCGGTATCGACAGCAGCCGCGACCCCTTGCGCGCCACCATGGCGCGGGTGCGGCGCAACGTGCAGCTGGGCGTGGCGCTGGAGGATGCGGTGAGCGAGCTGGCCGAACTGCACAAGCAGGACGAACTGCGGCTGTTCGCCCTCGGTTTGCGCATCAACCAGCGCTACGGTGGCAATGCCAGCGAGTTGATGGAAAACCTGATCAAACTGATCCGCGAGCGTGAACAAGGGGTGCGTCAGCTCAAGGCGATGACCGGCGAAACCCGCATCACCGCGATCATTCTCGGCTCGTTGCCGCTGGCGATGGTCGGCTACTTCCTGATGGCCAACCCGCATTACCTGCTGGCCATGTGGCGCGACAGCAGCGGCCAGATGATGCTGTTGATGGCCTTCGCCCTGCAGGTGGTCGGTTGCCTGGTACTGTGGCGCATGATGAGGAGCCTGTGACCATGGCCTTGCTGATCTGCGCCCTGTGCCTGTTCATTGCCGCCAGCCTGCTTGGCCTGCAGGCGGTTCGCCAATGGCGCGCCCGGGTACTGGTGACCCGACGGTTGCAAGGGCGACTGACCCGCGACGAGCGCCTGGGCGACTGGCTGCACTGGCTGGGCAGCAGCCCGTGGGGGCAGCGGCTGCAGAAATTCGACAGCGAAAGCCAGGCCCTGCTCGAACGTATCGGCTGGCGCCGCAGCCGCCAGCGCGCCCTGTTTGCCGCCGTTCAACTGGGCCTGCCGCTGCTGGCGGTGGCGATGACGCTACTGTTGCAACAGGGGTTCAAGGGCAGTGCCGCAGCCGGCTGGGTGGTCTGGCCATTGTGCGCGCTGGGCGTCGGTTACCTGCTGCCCAAGCGCCTGTTGGCCATGGCTGCAGCACGTCGCCAGCAACGCATCGCAGAAGAGGTCAGCCTGTTGATCCCCTTGCTGCGGATTCTCTTCGAGACCGGCCTTGCCGTTGAGCAGGCGCTACGCGTGCTGAGCCACGAAGGGCAGACGCTGATCCCGAACATCAGCGCAGAGCTGCGCCAGGTGCTGCAACGGGTGGATTCGGGCATGGCGCTGGGCCCGGAGCTGGAAAAGGTCGCCCAGCTGCTGGCGGTGGACGAGTTCACTGATACCTGCGTGATCCTGCGCCAGTTGCTGGCGCAAGGCAGCGGCGCGATGAAGTCGCTGCAGGCACTGAAGGCGCTGCTCGACGACCGCCGCCTGACCCGCCTGCAAGAACGGGTATCGATGATGTCGGCAAAGATGTCGGCCGTGATGATGGTGTTCCTGTTTCCGGCCTTGCTCATTGTCCTTGCCGGGCCAGGCTTTTCTGCATTGGCGCGGGCGTTGAGCCCATGAGGACTGAATGATGAAGACAATCCTGTTGTGCGCAAGCCTGGTGTTGTTGACCGGGTGCGCCGGGCAACAGCCTGAAGGGCTGCGCCAGTTGTTCACCACCACCAGTTGCAGCAAGCCGGACGCCGACCAGCAACTGGCGCTGAACCTGGCGGACGAAATGCTCAACGACGGGCGCCCGCACGCCAGCCTGGCCCACTTGCAGCAACTGCCGGACACCTTCGACCAGGTGCGCCTGCGCAAAGCCAAAGTGTCACGGCTGCTTGGCCTCGGCGAGGCCGAGCCGCTGTACCGCAGCCTGCTCGGTGGTTGCCTGGCCGCCGAAGGTGAACACGGCCTGGGCCAATTGGCCTCGGCGCGGGGCGACGACGTACAGGCCCTGCAGAACCTGCAGCGTGCAGTTCGCCTGGCGCCAACCGACGAGCGGGTGCGCAACGACCTTGGCGTAGTGCTGATGAACCTGGGCCGCTATGAACAGGCGCGCTTTGAGTTGCTGACGGCAATCGAACTGAAAGACGACAACACACTGCCTGCGGTCAACCTGGTGACCTTGGCGCTGGTGCAGGACAACTGGCAGCAGGCCACCGACCTGGTAGGCCGGTTGCAGCTCAAAGCCGGGCAATTTGCCGAAGCCCAGGCACGGGCCAGCAAGATCAAGGCCGGCGGCCGAGGCCCGATCGCATCGGCCAAAGCTCCGGACATGATGGTCAATTGATACGCGGAGGTGATCATGATCAGATACGTGATGCTACTGGCCTGCTGCGTAGGCAGCGCAACGTTACAGGCCGAAGAAAGCCCTCGCCACGCCCCTCTGGACGAAACAGCCACCGAAAGGTTGTTGCGCGTGCAGTCCAGCGGTGAGCAGGCATCCCGCCGCCTGCAAGTGCAAACCGCGCGCGAGCGTGACCAGTCCATGCAGCGCTGGCTGGACACCTACAAGTACGAAATTCCGGACTTCTACCGCTGGACCAAGATGACAGAGCGCAACAACTAACCGGCTTGCAGCATCAGCCAAGCCAGGCAAGTGAAACGGCAAAACCGGCCAGCAAGAAAGGCGCAAACGGCTTTTTCTCCCGAGGCTGGCGTACTTTTCGCCGCACCAATTGCCATACCACCAGTGCCACACCGGCACCGATGAAGGTGCCGAGAACGTGGTCCAGGCTGGTGGCCAGCGCCAGCGCGCCGAGCAGCTTGACGTCGCCCGCGCCGAACTGGCCGAGCATGTAGCCGGGCAGCGTGAGTAGCAGGACGATGAAGAAAGCCAGCGCGGCATCGCTGCCCTGGGCCCCAAGCCAGCTGTGCCCGGTGGCCAGCAACCAGGCCAGCGCACAGGCGGCAACACCTAGTGTCAGCACATTGGAAATCTGCCGTTCCCAGGCATCCTGCCCAGCGCAAAGCACAAGCCAGACCAGCACTGCAAGGCTATGCATAGGCAAATGGCCATCCCTGTTCGTCGATCGGTTCTATGCTGTTACTCAGGATTCATGGTCAGGGTAGACGCAAACATGAAAGCAGGCCCGGCAAAACGGCAAAAAGGCGCGGCTGCCATTGAGTTCGCCGCCGTATTCATGATCTTTTTCGCGGTGTTCTACGGCCTGGTCAGCTACACCCTGCCCATGTTGATGCTGCAGTCATTCAACCAGGCCAGCGCTGAAGCCGTGCGCCGCTGCGTGGCCCTGGACCCGGACAGCGCCAGTTACAGCACCGATGTGCAGAACCTCGCCCACCAGGTCATCAGCCAACAGTTGCAGTGGATGCCCGCCGCGTTCAACTTCCAGCCCGCCAGTGATGCAAGCGTGACCCTGGGCGCCGACAAACTGCTGACCGTGGCCATCAACTACCCCAAAGCGAAACTGACCAACGTGCTGCCGATGCTGGTACTGCCGCTGATCGGTGAGGTGCCGCGCCTGCCTGATCGCCTGCGGGCCGAAGCGAGCTTGCAGCTATGAGCGGGTTGTTCGATCGCTGGCTGGGCGGCCAGGCCACCGAGCAGGCTGAGCCGGCCACGCAAGCGGTGGGCCTGCAACTCTGGCTGGATGATCAGGGGCATGTGATGCGCCTGGCCGGGCCCCTGCGCACGGTGCTGCCTGCAAAGTCACACAGCGCCCTGCGCGTGCATGACTACCTGCAACGGCAAAGCTGGCTGGTGCTTGAAGGCCCCCCCGCCGACTGGCAGGGGCAACCGCTGGACCTTGATTTCGCCACCGTGCACGGCCCTGCCCTGCACACCCGTGGCTGGCTTCAGCGCCAGGCCGATGGCTGGCTGCTGCAGGTGTTCGATATTGGTGACCTGCTGGGCGAGCGCGAGCAGCACGGCCAGCGCCTGACGCAGCAGAAGCTCGCCGCGGAGCTTGGCCGCAGCCTGCGTGATTGCGACGAAGAACGCCTGATGCTGACAACCACCGAACAACTGCAACACCTGGCCGAACACTGGCATGCCGGCTCTGTGCGCCTGATGCTGCCGGGTGATTGCGGTTGGCACACCTACGCCTGCAGCGACAACGACTGGCCCTGGGCCGATGACGAGCGCTTGCGCCCCTGGCTGCAAACGCTGCCACCACGGAGCCGGGAAGTTGCCGCTGTAAACCCGCTGTTGCAGTCATCGTGTGCCGGCTTGCCATTACTGGCCGTGCCCTACCTGCACGGCCATGCCGTACAAGCCTGGTTGCTGTGCGCAGGTGCGCAAAGGACGCCGGTAAGCGAAACGGTCGCTGCCCTGCTGCAAGCACTGATCGAGCCCCTGCTCACCCGCCTGCGCCAGCACCAGTTGCGGCAACGTTCACGCCACCTGGATGAGCTGCAACAGCAACTGGGCGCGGGCTGGTGGTCATGGCCACTGCAGGGGCCGCTGCAGTTTGACCCAGCCCTGGCCTTACACCTGGGTGTACCGCCCGAAGCTACCGTCGAGCAATGGCTGGGGCGGGTGCACCCGGCCGATCGTGAAGCCGCACGCATGGCCTTGGAGCAACTGCGCGAAGGGATTGCCTTGAACCTGAACCTGCGCCTGCTACCCGCCAACAGCCTGGCAAGCCCCCGCTGGCTGCAGTGGGTAGGCCAGTTGCAAGGCCGTCAGGTACAGGGGTTCCTGCTCGATATCAGCGCACTCAAGTCTCAGGAACTGCAGGCTGGGGCCGCACGCGCCCGGCTCGAAAACCTGATCGCCAGCTCGCCCGCAGTGATTTACATCCAGCGCTATGCCGACGGCGCCCTGCACAGTGAATTCTTCAGCGCCAGCCTCACCCCGCTGCTGGGCTGGGAGCCGGACAGCGAACAGGCCCGCCAGCCTGGCCAGGCGCTGCACCCCGACGACCGTTGGTTGTGGCTGGAGCGCACCCGCACACTGTTGCGCGACGGCCAGGCCAGCAGCCGCTATCGCTTGCGCGATCACCTTGGCCGCTACCACTGGATACTGGACGAGGCCCGCCTGCTGCGTGACGATCTGGGCCAGCCTGTCGAGGCTATCGGCCTGTGGCTGGATGTCAGCGAAGCGACCGAGGCGGCCGAGCAGGTGCGCCAGAGCGAGGCGCGCTACCGGGCGTTGGTAGAAGACTCGCCGGCCATGATCTGCCGTTATCGCCCAGACCTTGAACTGCTGTTTGGCAACCACCCGCTTGCAGAGCAACTGGAGTGCGCGCCGCAACTACTGGCGGGCATGAACCTCGGCCAGTGGTTGTCCGACAGCCAGCGTGCGGCCTTTCTCCAGCGCTTGGCGACGTTGACGCCAGAGCAGCCGTTGGCCAGTGCCGAAATCTGCTTGCATTTGCCCGGCTGCAGAACCGCCTGGTGGGTGTGGGCCGAGCGTGGCCTGTTCGATGAGCACGGCCAGTTGCAGGAAGTGCAGGCGGTGGGGCGCGACAACACCGAGGTGCGCCACAGCCAGCAGCAATTGCTGCAAGGGGCCAAGATGGCCACATTGGGCGAACTGGCAACGGGTTTGGTGCATGAAATCAACCAGCCCCTGAGCACCATGCGCCTGGCGCTGGTCAATACCCTCAAGCGCCTGGAAAGCGGGGAGGTGGATGCCGAGTATGTGACAGGCAAGCTGCAGCGCATCGACGCCCAGGTCGAGCGCGTAGCGCAGCTGGTCGAACACCTGCGCACCTATGGGCGCCGCTCCGAGGTCGAACAGCATGTGTTCGCAGCCTGGGTAGCGGTGCAAGGGGCGCTGGGGTTGCTGGCTGAAGGGTTGAGCGGCAAAGGCGTGGCATTGCACATCGAAGAGCCCGACCTGTGCCCGGAAGTGCTGGGTCATGAGGACCAGCTCGAACAGGTACTGATCAACCTGCTGGTCAACGCCCGTGATGCGTTGCTCGAACGGCGGGTTGCCAAGCCGCGGATCAGCGTGAGCCAGCGCGTCGAGGAAGGGCAACTGTGCCTGTTGGTTGAAGACAACGGCGGCGGTATCGACCCGCGCCTGCTAGAGCGCATTTTTGAACCGTTCTTCACGACCAAGCCCGTCGGCATGGGCACCGGCCTCGGGTTGTCGGTCAGCCACAGTATTGTCGAAGCAATGGGCGGCCGGCTGGAAGCGCACAACTGCAACGAGGGTGCGTGCTTGCAGGTGTGGTTGCCGCTTTACAGCGCCAGCTGAGCGCGGCCGCCGGAACAACTGAGGTTGGCGCCGACTTCGGCGTTTACCAGGTCGATGCCCAACACCTTGAGGAGCAGGTTGATTATTGGGTCGAGCAACGGGCTGAGCAGGTTTTTGATCAGGGGATCAACGATGCCCTTTATCCCGTCGAGTACGTTGGTGACGATCACCAAAACTGCGCCAAGGCCACTGTTGCCTGTGGGCTTGTAGGCTTCCAGATGTACGCCTGACAGGGTATCGCTGAGGCTGCCGACGACGTTGTTGTTGGCGGTTTGCATGCTCAGGTAAGCAGGGGCCAGGCCGATGTTTGGCGGGGTGCTGTTGGGCGACTGGAATAGCAGGGGGCGTTCGACCGCACCGCTGCCCAGCACCTTGCTGTCGACACGCAGGCCAAGGCCGCCGCCGGCGAAGGGAATGCGCGCGTCACAGGTTGCAGGCAGTATCAACAGCCGGGTGCAGCGTTTGGTGCCGATGTCTACCAACGGTAAAGCTTTGACGACCGTGGTGCCGTTGGTGAAGAACGCGTTGGCGGACTCGAAACGCCCAATCGCAACCTTGGCGGCCGAGCTCTGGGTCTGTGTCGTCAGACGCTTGGGTGAGCAACTGAACGTGTCAGGCGATAACGGGTTAAGCCTGGTCGTCGCCTCTGCCACCTCAATACCAATGTCCAGCGACAACTTGTCCGGGACCAGGACTATGTCGGTGACAGTACAGGGCACGGCGATCAGGCAAAGCACCGATTGCAAGGTACTGGCGAGATTCAGGCTGAGCAGATTGTTGAGCACGTTGGTAATCGGCCCGACCAGGTCCAACACCGCATTGACCAATCCAAGCACTGTGTTGAGCAATGGCAAATCCAGCGAAATCATCGCCCGCACTTGTGCCGTATGCACCCGCAACTCATTCGTGCGCGGGTCGCCCACCGCCGAAATCTGCTGCGGCTCGATCACCTTCAGGCGCACCCGGCCATTGACCAGCCCCAGTACGGTTATTGGCAAATCCACCGTTGCCGCACTTTCGCTGACCGCCAGCTGAATGAACCCCTGCACCAATTGCAACAACTGAATATTGGCATCCAGCCCGGCCTGCGCCGTGCCGTTCTGAATATCGAGCAAATCCCCTAACTGCAGCAACGTACTGTTGCTGGCGCCAAGTGCCAGTTTGCCCAGATTGGTCACCACACTGGCCGCCGCCCCGCTCTGCTGCAGCACCTTCACCGCCGCTTGCAGCAACTGCGTAGCGGTGGCATCGGCGGTGAGCAATTGCTGGTAATCGCCCGCCTTGAGTTTGAGGTCGATTGCCAGTTGGTCAAGGTAGCTGAGCAAATTGATCTGAGTACTGGCGATGCCTTGCCAGCCGGCCAGATCAAGCTGAACGTTACCGCCCAGGGCGCCGAGCAGTGCATTGAGCAAAACCGACTGCCGCGAATCGACGGTCGCCAGCGTGGTGCGAACACTCAACATCGCCTGCGGCGGTATGGGCGACGACGCCACTGCGTGCGCCTGCAAGGTCGTAGTAGCGGGTACGCCATTGCCCTGCGCCAGGCTGTACACCCCCGCAGCCACACTGGTAGGCACCGTGTTGCTCACATCCACCCGGATGGCTTCATTGCGATTGTTGTCACTGGTGAAGGTACGCAAGCTGTTGGCGCCGGTCTGCAAGTACCCGCAACTGGCGGTCAGCGGGTTGCTGGCCGCATGGCCGTTGCGTGTGGCGGCGACGCGGGCGATGGCCGTGGCCTGGGGCCCGCTGCCGGTGCACACGGCAAACTGGCCAGCCGCCTCCAGCGCCGACATGTCGGCAATGCGCTGCAGCTTGCGCTGCTCAAGGTACAGCCGGCCGCTGTCGATCACCACCAGCATGAACAACAGGGCAAGGCCCAACGTAACCACCGCCATGAGGCCAATTGCGCCACGTTGACGGGCAGCAGATGAGGGAACCACGGGCACTCCTTTGCCGGCCACTGGCCATGCGTCGCGGCTGCGATTCAAGGAGTGTAGTTGTGGTAATGGCTAATTGCCTGCCAGGAACCAACCTGGCGCTGGCCGGTCAACTTCTGCAGATTATTTTTGCAGGGCCAAGACATGAATAACCCTTTCGACCGAATCAGCGCCGCGTTCGCCCCCGAATACCGGGTCAACCTGAGCATTGCCAACCTCGACGGCAGCATCATGCTGACCCTGTCGGACGATGCCGGCGTGGTCGCCAAGCGCCTCATCAGCCAGGCCCAGCGCAACGACCCGGTGCGCCTGCAACGGGTGATCGACAGCATTCGCCTGGGCCTTGCAATCGAACTCAGCCAGAACCCCATGCAAGTGCTGGCTGCGCTCACCCGTGACGCCCGCCACGCGCCGCGCCATTTCGTTGCCAACTGAGGGCTACTTGCCCTCCTCCACTTCCTTGCCGTTGGCGTCCAGCACCTTGGTCGAGGGGTAGCGGTACGAGGCGTAGCGCACCACCAGGATCGAGAACGCCAGCAACAGGATGCCCCCGCACAGGTACAGCAGCCCTTCGTCCGGTGCCTTGTGGTGCGAGACATCGCCGATCAGCAGGCGGGTCAGCGCGGTGATGGCTACGTACAGCAGAAAGCGGATCGGCATGTGGTTGGTCTTGAAGTAGATGCCGACCATGGCCCCCAGCTCCAGGTAGATGAACAGCAGCAGGATGTCATCGACACTGATCCCGCCCTTGCCCAGCATGTCCAGGAACGTCATCACCGCCGCATAGGCGGTGATCGCGCCAATACCGAACAACGCCAGGTAATGGAACGCCTCGACGCACAGGTTGCCCAGCGAGTCGGCCGAGCCGTGCAGGCCCTTGCGCAGTTTTTCTGCCCATTTGATGTTCACGATGTTCCATTCCCCGATACGTCTTTAAGGATGATGCGCCAGCGGTGTGACGCTTGTGCCATGCAGTTAAAGGGCCAGGCCCTTGTCTTGGAAGGCGACCGATTGCCGCAAGGCACCTGTATTCGAGGCCAGTGGTTACAAAGTGCGCTATAAAAATGCCATCAATGCGAAAACGGGATTGCATTTGAGCTTTTACTGTATGAACATACAGCAATCATTCGGGGTATTCCCCTCTTTACACCGCACACGCTGACGAGGCCTGACCATGGCTGTTGAAACCCTGTACCGCAGCTCTCGCGACCTGGAGACTCTTTTCGTGGACCGCAAACTCGCCGACGCCCATGACCAGATGCTCGAGCTCGCCGAGGCCCTGACCGAAGTCTTGATGAAGAACGTTGCCGGCCTGTCCGAAAAACAGGCCGAGGATGCGGGCATCTTCATGGCGAAAAACCGGTCAGTGTTCGCTACCGCGTTCAAGAGCAACGCCTCTGCACTCCACGAACTGGGCCAGCAAGGCGAATGACTGCGTATGGAGCGGCATTAGCCAGTGCCGCTCCTCGGTAAGCCCCTTACCACCCGGGAACGGCAGGTGCTCGAATGGGTCGCCCGCGGTCTGAGTTGCAAGGCCATCGCATCTGAATTGGCCATAAGCCCACTGACAGTGCGCAAACATCGCAGCCACATCATGGCCAAAACCGGCCTCAGGCACTCCGCCGCACTTCATGCGTTGGCCGTCGAACACGCATTTCATCCCAGATATCAGCACGCTTGCCTGCCCTCGTAATGCAGCATTGACCGTCCGCGAGTGCGAAATCGCCCAAGGGATCCTCAGCGGCCTGACCAGCAAGCAAATCGCCCATCGACTAGGGGTTAGCGACCTGACAGTGCGCAAACACCGTGAAAACCTTTACCGCAAACTCAACGTACACAGCCTGGCCGAGCTGGCTCGACACTGTCGCGAACAGGCTGAGCTTGATAACTGAAAACCCTACGCCATCGGTGGTATTGCGACGCCTTTCCCCGTTCTCCAATCATTTCATTGCAACTCACCACTTTCTTGCATGAAGCATCGGAGACAAGGGATGTCCACACTCACCATCATGCTGGTCGATTCACACGCATTGTTCCGTCAAGGGCTTGCGGCTTTGCTGGCCCCGCAGGACAAACTGCAGGTCATCGCTCAACTTGGCGACCCTGAGCAGTTGCTCACCGCGCTGGCCTTCCATCAGCCGCAGTTGCTGATCATCGATCCACTGATAGCCACCCGGCCGTACGCCGATATCGTGCTTCGGGTGCACCGGCGATTCCCCGACACACGCATTCTGTGCATCTCTTCCACGGCAGAGCCCCATCAGGTCAATGCAGCACTCGACGCCGGGGCATCTGGCTACCTGCTCAAGGACAGCGGTATCGAGGAATGCCTGAAGGCCATCCAGCAATCAGCCAGGGGCCAGGTATACCTTGGCGCAGAGCTTGCCACCGCCTTGGCATTGAGCCAGCGCGCCGCGCCTGCCATGGGAAAACCGTTACTCAGCCAGCGAGAGCGTCAGGTGCTGCTGTTGCTGGCCGAAGGGTTCAGCTCACGGGAAATCGCCGAGCGCCTGCATATCGGCAGCAAGACGGTAAGTACACACCGCGAGCACATCATGCACAAGCTCGGGCTCAAGGGTATCGCCCAACTTACCCGCTATGCCCTTAACGAGGGCTGGCTTAAATCCTGAGGGCATCGGCAACCCTGCTGATAGGCCATTCAGTGCTGCCCTGGCATGCAAATCAGCAAAGCTGACGATTCGCCCCTGTTCGACGAACCGTAATCTTGGCTCCAGGCGGTCGGCTTGCAGAAGCAGCCGCCAAAGGGAGCCGCGCCCTACGCCGCGGCTGCCTTCCTCACAACGGAACTGGAGCAAATGGAAATGGCAAACGTCGACACTCAAGACCTGTGGCAAAAATGGATGGGGGCGGTGCAGGCAGCGGCTTTACCCGGCGGCATCAATGGCCAGCAGCAGTTCAGTGCAGGCTCGACCACCCTGAACATCGATCTTGGCAACGCAGACCCAGCGGTGGTCAATTACTACATCCACGGATTGGGTAACGTGGTACCGGCCAACAGCCCATCCTACTCAGCCGGCAGCAGCCTGTTGTCGAGCTATGCTGTGTTCCTGGACTGGATCGACCCAGGCGCCGTGCTCAACCCGAACCTGGACAGCCAGATCAATCTGGCCACCAGCACACTGAATACCGCCCAGACCACCTTCAACTCGGTTCAGGTGCAAGCAGCCCAGGCCTATACCACGGCCAAGACCCTGTTCCCCAACGTGCCATCCTTCCAAGATTGGGTGGGGATCAACTATCCACCCTATGTGCAGGCCAACAACGCCCTGTTGGGTGCCGCCAGCGCCTTTGACAACCTGATGATCCAGAAGTACGGCCCTGGATATGCCGTGCTGCAGACTGCCAAGGCCAAGGTCGGCGTAAATGGCGCGCAAAGCCTGATGCAGCAGAACAGCTACAACATGGCGGTGAAATCGGGCAGCATCGCCCCGGCTGGTGCACAACCAGTTGTCATTGGTGGCACCACCCCGCCCCCGGCCAGTACCTTGGTGTCCAGCTTCGTGCCGGCGTATTCCCTGCAGGCTTTCACTGGCAAATATGGTGAGTGGCAAGCTGCGAGCGTAGCCGGCAAGACCAATGCCGGTGCCTCGATCAGCATCAGCTCCAGCACCTCCAGCTACAGCCTCGACAAATCGGGATGGAGCACGTCGGCCAACGCCTCCCTGTTCGGTAGTTTCTTCAACTTCACCGTGAGCGGTTCAGCAAGCGGCGAGAAAGTCAGTATCGACACCAGCAGCAGCGAGTTTTCCCTGCAGGTCGACTTTACCGGCTTTGGCGCCTTCCCTATCGCGCCCGGCCAATGGTGGGATGCCGGCATCGTGGCGACCTACAAGCAGCAACTCAAGGCCGGCGCCCCGGACTTCTTTGGCGCAGGCGGGTCGCTGTCGGCAGTGCCCACGCAGATCGTGGTGGGTTTCGAGCCAACCATCAACCTGAAAATGAGCGCCAGCGACTACAGCAACGTCAAGAGCAGTTGGCAGGCACAGGCGACCACATCCATCGGCATTGGCCCCTTCCGCCTCGGCTCACTCAGCGGTTCGGCCAATGGCACCAAACAGGACATCAACTTCGATGATGCCTCGGCTTCGGTGACCATCGGCCCGTTGAAAAGCGCGCTGCCAGTCCTGCTGGGTGTGATCAGCCAGAAACTCGGGGCCTGATGCACACCGGTCACCGTCGGCGTGCTGCGCCGACGGTGACCGGTCTCAAGGATGACACGCTACACAAGGAAGCGCAGGCATGCTCGACAGCCCTACGATCTGGCAGCTCTACATCAATACCTTGTCCGACTGGGCCCAGGTGCCAGCGCGTGACGTATTCAGCGTAACGGCAATCAATACCTTCAGCGACCTGGGCGATATCAGCCCGGCTGTGAGTAACCTGTCGATGTTCCAGTTGGGCAACAGTGTGCCCGCGCCAGGTAGCAACTACTCCCCACGCAGCAGCCTGTTCGTCTCGTACTGGCTGTATCTGACCTACCGTTTGCAAGCATTGGGCAGCGCCCCACAGAGCCTGTTCGGCGCTACACGGCCTGCACCGGATTTCGAACTTTATCGGCAGCTGGTGAATTCACAGCATCCCGGCAATGTAACCGTTAACTACGCCTACGCCAGCAACGCTGCCGCCACCAGCGGCATGCTCAATACCGTGCACGAACAGTTCAAAGACCACTTCGCCTCACGTGCTCCAGCGCTTTACAAGGCTCTGGACGGCTGTCGTCGTGCCAACCTGCAGCAGGTCAGCGACCTCAATATGTTGTGCGCCGACAACGCCCTGGCGGGCACTCGCTGCCCCCTCTACCGCGTAGCCCAATGGCCGCAGATGCTCCACGAGTGGCGTTATCGCCCTGCACTTTCGTTATTCGGCAAGCCCATGTTGAAGGTACTTGACCGGGTAAAAATCGACTTGGCCAACACCACGCCTGCGATGAGCGGGCGTGCCTTTGCAGCGCTTGGCCAACCTGAATTCATAACCCTGAACCCCGAGGCTTCGCCGATGGCCTGCAGCGCAGTCAGCATGAGCCTGGCGATGGAGCGCTTCGGCACCTACGCCATCAACCCCGGCCCTTGGTTCGACATGAGCCAGCTGGACCGCAGCCAAGCAAAGCCCAGCCCCGATGCGCCCGACTTCCTTGGCATTCAGGGGGCCATGGGGCTGCTGCCCGTACAAGCGCTTATCGGTTTCCGGCCAACCCTGACCTTGCACGTCAGCAGCCTGGCGCACGCGCAATCACTGGCCGACAGCGTGACACGGGTAGGCCCGTTTGCGGTGAAGGCCGCGGCCACCCTGCGCCTGGCGGCGGGCAGTACGGGTGAAGTGAACATCGACTTCGACAGCCAGGATTGCGACCTGCCGGTATTACTGGGCGTGGTCAGCCGCCGGGCACAGGGATGAAATATCCAAGCGTCACACCAGCAGCATGGAGCAAAGGCGTTACACCGAGCAGAAACCACAGCACTAGATGCATTAACCCGTAACTCATGAAGAAATGAAAAGGAGCTTCACCATGCCCAAATACTGCAAGCAGAAATTTGAAAACACCCAGACCGGAGAAGAACGGATCTACTACTGGCGCCAAGACAAACATGTCCACGATGCCACGATACAAACCGACATAGCCAAGTGGCTAGGGCCTGAATGGAGCCCCCGCACCAACAGTTATCAAAGTGGCTTGTCATCGCCGCCGGTGAACGGTATCGAATACTCGTAGACCTTTGCCGAAGGAGGCGCAAGCCTCCTTCATTTCAGCCGTACAACAACCGCTCCGCCAGCAACTGCGCCACCCGCGCCGGCGAGCGCTTCTCCGCCTGCGCATGGCCAAACACTTCGGTCAGCCGTGAAGGAATCCGCGCCAGGTGCGCGGTGATGGTGCCCAGGTCTTCGCCACGGTGGGTCAGCGCCACATAGATCAGCCCACCGGCATTGATCACATAGTCAGGCGCATACAGTATCCCGCGTGACTCCAGCTGGTCTGCCACCTGCAGGGTCGTCAGCTGGTTGTTCGCGGCCCCGGCCACTGCCGCACAGCGCAGCTGCATCACGCTCTGCCCGTTCAACACTGGCCCCACGCCGCAAGGGGCGAAGATATCGCAAGGGGTGCTGATCAGCGCATCGTTGGTCACAGGTTTCGCATCGAACTGCTCCATCGCCAAGCGCACACGCCCTGGGTCCAGGTCGCTGACCAGCAGCTCGGCTCCCACCGCATGCAGTTGCTCCGCCAGCGCATAACCGACATTGCCCAGCCCCTGCACTGCTACCCGCAGGCCTCTCAGGTCATCGCTGCCCAGCCGGAACGAAGTGGTGGCGCGAATACCTGCGAATACCCCCATCGCCGCATGCGGCGAGGGATCACCCGAGGCCGTGGTGCTGGTCACATGGGGTGTGCTCTGGGCGATGCAGTCCATGTCCAGGGTGGAGGTGCCGCTGTCTACGGCGATGATGAAACGCCCATCCAGGGTGTCGATGAAGCGGCCAAACGCCTCGAACAGCGCAGCGCGGTTCTCCACATGCGGGTTGCGCATGATCACCGCCTTGCCGCCACCCAGCGGCAAGCCCGCCAGTGCCGCCTTGTAGCTCATGCCCTGGGCCAGGCGAATGGCATCGGTCATGGCACTTTCGTCGTCGGCGTAAGGGAGGTAGCGGCAGCCGCCCATGGCTGGGCCCAACTGTTCGCTGTGGATCGCCACAACCGCTTTCAGGCCCGTCGCCGGGTCGTTGAACAGGTGCAGTGACTGGGTGCGGGTACTTTGCATCAGTGCGAACATCGACGGGCTCCCCCACGAGGTGCTCCTTCCAGTATAGGCACGGCCTCAAAGCTGGCGTGGTTGCCGGACCACTGGACGAAATCGCCCGCCACGGCTAATACTCAAGCGTGTGTGGAGATACCCCATGAAGCCACGTCAAGCCTGCCTGGCCTGCCTGGAACGCGAGCCTGCCGCCCTGCTGGAAGCCGCATTGTGGATTGCCGCCGAGCACGACCGTAGCGTCGAGCCCGCGGCCAGCCTTGCCACGCTGCATGACCTGCAGCGCGAGATAAGCGCCAGCCTGCCAATGTTGCCACTGTGCGAACTGGCCCAGCCGCTGCTGCGCCAACTCAATGCCCTGGGCTTTCAGCAGGACGAATACCATCCACTGCGCCCGCAGGCGGCAATGATGGACAAGGTGCTGCAACGCCGCCGCGGCCAACCGCTGACCCTGGCCATCCTGGCCCTGGAGCTGGCCCGGCGCCTGTCCATCCCGCTGGAGGGCGTGGGCTTCCCAGGCCATTTCCTGCTGCGCGTGCCGGGTGCCGATCACCTGCTCGACCCTTGTGGCGGCAGGCGCCTTTACCCCAGCGATTGCCGTGAGCTGCTGGCTCGCCAGTTCGGTCCGCACGTTGCGCTGACCGCAGAGCACATGCGCAGTGCAAGCCCGCTGCAGATGCTGCAACGCCTGTCGCGCAACCTGCGCCAGTTACACATCAGCAACGACAACCACCTCGCGGCCTTGATTGATGCCGAGCGCATCATGCAACTGGGCCCGGTGCAGGTCAGCGACTACGTTACCCGCGCCTCGCTGTACCAGCACCTGGACTGCCCACAGGCCGAGCGCTTCGACCTGGAGCATGCGTTACTGCTGACGGAAGACCCGGTCCAGCGCCTGAAGCTGTCCGAGCGTATCGGCAAGCTTCCGACGGCGAACCGTTCGCTTCACTGAGCCGGGCTGTCGGGCTGCTGGGCAGGGTGAGCCTTGGCAAATGCCGGGTGCCCGGCCGCCAGTGCCGCAACCCGCAGGATACGCGGGAAGCTGTCGAGGTCGATGTTGAAGCGTTCGGCGGCATACAGCTGCGGGATCAGGTACACATCCGCCAGCCCCGGTTGGTCACCGAAACAAAAGCCCTCATCACCAATCAGTTGCTCCACCGCCGCCAACCCCTGGCTGATCCAGTGGCCGATCCACTGGTTGACCTGGCCCTCGTCCTGGCCGGCCTGGCGCAGCCGGTTGAGTACGCTGACGTTGTGCAGCGGATGAATGTCGCAGCCGATGATGGCCGCCACGCCTCGGACCCTGGCACGTGCTTCGGCCGCAGCCGGCAGCAGTGCAGGCTGTGGATAAACCTCTTCCAGGTATTCGATGATCGCGGGCGACTGGACCAGCACTTCGCCGCCGTCGGTGCGCAAGGCCGGTACGCGGCCCTGCGGGTTGACGGCGACATAGCCGGGACCGCGCTGCTCACCCTGCAGCAAGTTGACCGGCAGGGACTGGTAGGTCAGCCCCTTCAGTGCCAAGGCAATGCGCACCCGGTAGGACGAGGTGGAACGGTAATAGGTGTACAGCTCCATGCCCGTGCCTCCTCAGTTCGCCGCGATGACCGTGCCACGGCATTCGCCGAAGCCGATGCTGGCCACGCCGTCACGCGTGCAGCGGGCACGCAGGATGACCTCGTCGCCGTCTTCGAGGAACTTGCGCACCTCGCCACTGGCCAGCTCAACCGGCACTTTGCCGCCTTCGGTGATCTCCAGCAGGCTGCCGTACGAACCCGGCGTAGCGCCCGACAGCGTGCCCGTACCGAACAGGTCACCCGGCTGCAGCTGGCAGCCATTGACACTGTGGTGGGCCACCAGTTGCGCGACGGTCCAGTACATGCTGCGGCTGTTGCTCAAGGTCAGGCGGTGCGGGGCAGCGCCCTGCTCGCGCATGCGCTCGGTCAGCAGCAGCACTTCAAGCTCGATGTCGAATGCACCGGCGGCCTGGTCGCGCTTGTCCAGCAGGTAAGACAGTGGCTGCGGGTCGCCTTCCGGGCGTGCCGGCTGGGCGCAGCGGAAGGGCTCCAAGGCTTCGGCAGTGACCACCCATGGCGAGACCGTGGTGATGAAGCTTTTCGACAGGAACGGCCCCAATGGCTGGTATTCCCAAGCCTGGATATCACGCGCCGACCAGTCGTTGAGCAGGCACAGGCCGGCTACGTGCTCGGCAGCATCGCCAATCGGGATCGCTTGGCCCATGTCATTGCCCTGACCAACCCAGACGCCCAGTTCCAATTCGTAGTCGAGCCGCGCGCACGGGCCGAAGCTCGGCTCAGTGTGCCCGGCCGGCAAGGTCTGGCCCTTGGGCCGGCGCACATCGGTGCCGGACGGGCGGATGGTCGACGCGCGGCCGTGATAACCGATGGGCACGTACTTGTAGTTGGGCAGCAGCGGGTTATCGGGGCGGAACAGCTTGCCCACGTTCTTGGCGTGCTCGATACCCACGTAGAAGTCGGTGTAGTCACCGATCTGCGCTGGCACATGCAGCTGGCAGGCGCTGGCAGGGTACAGGGCAGCGTTCAAGGCAGACTGGTGTTCGCTGTGCTCGCCCAGCAGCACCTGCAAGCGCTCGCGAAGCGCCACACGGGCACTGCGGCCCAATGCGAAGAATGCGTTCAGCGCCCCGCCACGGGTGGCTTCGACGGCAGACTTGGCGGCCCCGTCGAACAAGCCGGCGGCCAGTACCGCCTCCAGATCAAGGATCGCGTCACCGATGGCCACGCCACAGCGCCTGGCTTCACCCGGCCGGCTGAAGATACCCAATGGCAGGTTCTGCAGCGGGAAGTCGCTGTGCCCGTTGGCGTGCTCGACCCAGCTACGGGCATTGGCAGTGTGATTCATGGGTTATCTCCGGTTCGGGTTGAAGGTGCTCGGCAAGGTGGCCCAGCAACTGTCGTAGTCGGCCTGCAACTGCGGGCATTCAAGGGCTTGCAGGCTCGGGCGCAGCACTTGGCTGGTCTCGAACATGAAGGCCATGGTGTTGTCGATCTTGTGCGGCGCCAGGTCGGCGGCAATGGCTTTTTCGCAGGTTTCGGCGTCGGGGCCATGGGCGCTCATCACGCCGTGTAGCGAGGCACCACCGGGCAGGAAACCCTCGGCCTTGGCATCGTAGGCACCGCTGATCAAGCCCATGAACTCGTTCATCAGGTTGCGGTGGAACCATGGCGGACGGAAGGTGTTCTCGGCCACCATCCAGCGAGGCGGGAAGATCACAAAGTCCATGTTGGCCAGGCCATGCACGCTGGTCGGCGAAGTCAGCACGGTGAAGATCGACGGGTCCGGGTGGTCGAAGCTGACCGTACCGATGGTGTTGAAACGGCGCAGGTCGTATTTGTACGGCACGTTGCTGCCGTGCCAGGCCACCACATCCAGCGGCGAATGCTGCAACTCGCAGGCCCAGTGCTCACCGAGGAACTTCTGCACCAGTTGCACCGGCCCTGCGGCCTCTTCGTAGTGCGCCACCGGGGTGAGGAAGTCGCGCGGGTTGGCCAGGCCGTTGCTGCCGATCGGGCCCAGTTCCGGAATGCGCAGCGGTGCACCGTGGTTTTCGGCGATATAGCCACGGGCCTGGCCGTCCAGCAGTTCGACGCGGAACTTCATGCCACGCGGAATCACCGCGATTTCCAGGGGCTCGACCTCCATCACACCCAGTTCGGTGGCGATGCGCAGGCGGCCCTGTTCCGGCACCAGCAGCAGTTCACCATCGGCGTTGAAGAACACCCGCTCCATGGAACGGTTGGCGCGGTAGATGTAGATGCTCACGCCGGCCGGTTTCTGCGCCGCGGCGTTGGCCACCATGGGCAGCCAGCCTTCGACGAAATCGGTCGGTTCGGCAGGCATCGGCTGGGGGCTCCAGCGCAGGCGATTGGGGTTGATGGCCCCCAGCGGCCCGGTCAGCGGCTGGCGT
Source organism: Candidatus Pseudomonas phytovorans (assembly GCA_029202525.1). Classification (NCBI taxonomy): domain Bacteria; kingdom Pseudomonadati; phylum Pseudomonadota; class Gammaproteobacteria; order Pseudomonadales; family Pseudomonadaceae; genus Pseudomonas; species Candidatus Pseudomonas phytovorans. The sequence continues at coordinate 1,475,929 of CP119325.1, read as the reverse complement.
GCCAAGCGCTCGAAGCGCGGGTGCAATGCGGACGGGCGGATACGGTACAGCCAGGTACGGCGCAGCTCGCTGCGGGCCATGGTGAACGCCGTGCCCGAGAGCAACTCGGCATACAGCCCGTAGGGCGCCTTCTGCGGCGAATTCTGCCCGACCGGCAAAGCCCCTGGCAGCGCTTCGCTGGCAAACTCGTTGCCGAAGCCGCTGAGGTAGTGAAGGTCGGGTGATGTGTCGCGATTCATCGATGCCTCCGGGCTCTGGCCGAGCCGTTACGGGCAGTTGGCTGCTGGCCCGATGAGGGGTGGCAGCACGTCTGCGTTGTTTTTATCGTAATCAGATTACGAATAACGTAATTTGCTACGGGCATGGCGTCAAGCTATAAAGGCGCGACTTGAAGAATCCGGAAGCCGATGTCCATGACCAAAGCCAGCTCCTCCACCGACAATGGCAAGCAGAAAGTCCGCTCGGCGGAGGTTGGCACAGACATCCTCAAAGCCCTTGCCGAGCTCTCCCCGTCCACTTCGCTGTCACGCCTGTCAGAACATGTGGGTATGCCGGCGAGCAAGGTGCACCGCTACCTGCAGGCGCTGATTGCCAGCGGCTTCGCCGAGCAGGATGCGGCCACCAACCATTACGGCCTGGGCCGGGAGGCATTGCGGGTGGGGCTGGCGGCGCTGGGCAGCATCGACGTGCTGAAGATTGCCGCACTGCCGCTGTCGCAACTGCGCGACGAACTGAACGAAAGCTGCTTCATTGCGGTGTGGGGCAACCAGGGCGCAACTGTGGTCAGCATTGAACCGGCGGTGCGTGCAGTTACCGTGGTCACGCAGATGGGCTCGGTGCTACCGCTGCTCACCTCGTCCACCGGCCTGGTGTTTGCTGCCTACCTGCCCGAGCGCGAAACCCTGGAATTGCGCGACCGGGAACTGGCTGCCCTGCAGCAGAGCGCCGACGACTACCAGGCGGTGCTGGCGGGCATTCGCGACCGTGGCCTGCACCATGTGCACGGGCTGCTGATGCCGGGGGTGGATGCGCTGTCGGCGCCGGTGTTCAACGCCATGGGGCAGATCGCTGCGGTCATGACCGTGGTCGGGCCGACGTCGATCTTCCATGCCGACGAGCATGGCCCGGCGGCGCAACGGCTGCTGGCGTCAGCGCGGGAAACCAGCTGGCGCATGGGCTATTCGCCTGCTGCCTGAACGCCTGCGGCACTATTGCCCGATACGTAAAGGTGAATGTCATAAGCCGCTATTTTTCCCACGGGATCAAGCGCTTATTCTTTACTCACTGGCCGGCACGAAGGGCACTCCCCCCGCCTTTCAGGCCTGCGAGGTTCACCGACGTGGATTTTGAAGCTCCTTGATCTGACGTCTCGATTGGCCGCTGCGGCTTGCAGCGGCCTTTTTTTTGCCCTGAAAAAGCCGTTCGGCTTTACCGGTGTCAGGACCACGCCACTTTCTGCGGGTAAAAGCTCAGAGGCTGCTCACGAAAGGCCAGGTAGTGACGCAGCACCTGCACTGGCGCTTCGGTGTGCGGATAGTGGCCAATGCCTTGCAACTGCACGGTGTCCGGTTCAGGCACCAGTTGCCGGTAACGCTCTAGCATATGCGCACCGGAAAGCGGGTCGACGACACCATTGATAAAACGCAGTGGTACACCTTTGCGCTGCATCGCCCCGACCCAGCGTTCACGGTGCACGCTGCGCTCGGGCATGTAGCTCACCAGCTTGTGCAGGATCCGCGTGCCTCGGTTGGCGACGATCAGGCTCCAGAAATCATCCAGGGCACTCTCGCTGGGGTGCGTGCAAGGGCCGTACACCTGGGTCACGTTGCGCACCAGGTCGTCACGCCCGAACGAGCGCCCGACCAGCCAGCCGAATCGGCTGAGCAGCAGCTTCTGGATCAGCAGCATGCGGCAGCTTTCGGCGAACAGCCCGCTGTTGAGGAATACGCAGCTGGCCACCTCGACACGCCGTTCATGGTGCCGCGCCAGCAACTCCTGGGCGACGCTGCCGCCGTAGTCGTGAGCCAACAGGTGCACCGGCTGGTCGACCTGCAGGTGGGTAAGCAGGGCCTGTTGCAAGTCGGCCTGCTCCATCAGGCTGTAGGCATGGTCGACCGGTTTGGCCGAATCGCCAAAGCCAAGCATGTCGCACGCGATCACCCGGAAGCGTTGGGTCAAAGGCCCCCACAGGTAGTGCCAGTCCCAGCTGGCAGTGGGGAAACCGTGTAACAGAAGCAGGGGCTCTCCTTGCCCTGCGGTCCAGTAGCGGATGCTCTGGCCCCGGAAAGTGAAACTTTGTCCCCGGGTACGCCAGACGCACAATGGAATTTCGGCCATAGGCATCAGAAGTAACCCGGTGAAGTGAGGGGGACGGGATAGGGCAAGGCTGCGGTCATTGCATGTCACCTCGGCACATACATGTGCTCTCTATGTCGAGGCAGAGTCTAGCCAGCCGCCCAAGGCCTGAAACTTGCGTTGCCAGCCAGCTTGATGACTGTGCGAGTCAGTGGCACGAACGGTCAGAGCAGCATGCCTGACAGCGAGGCATGCATTGTCCGTGCGGGCCTCTTTGCGGGTAAACCCGCGCCCACAGGGGCCGCGCAAACCTTGTGGGCTGCGCGGCCACCTTGTGGGAGCGGGTTTACCCGCGAAGAGGCCGTGTCAGGCTGAGTAAATGGGTCAGGCTTTCAAAGCTGCTGCCAACTCAGCCAGCCAAGGCTCGGCATCCGCCTCTGGGGTCACTGTCTCGCTGGCATCCAGGCGCAGCATTGGCTGCACTTCCCGCACGCCCAGCTCAGCAAATAGCTCACGCAACTGCTCGCCACCACCGCAATAGGTGTCGCCATAACTGGAATCACCCAGCGCAATCACCGCACCCGGCAAGCCACGCCAGGCCGCAGGCAGGGTGTCACGGATGCTGCTGTACAAGGGCATGAAGTTGTCCGGCAGCTCGCCCATGCCGGTGGTCGAGGTCACGGCCAGCAAGGCGTCAGGGGCAAAACCTTCAAGATCCTGCAAGGTGGCACGCGCCGCATGCCAGGCCTCCAGGCCTGCTGCCTTGAGCAGCGACTCGGCGTGACGGGCGACTTCATCGGCGGTGCCATAGACCGATCCGGAAATAATGGCGACTTTCATCGGGTAGAGGATTCCGAAACTGAGTGAAAACGTAGGATACTAGCATCGAGCGGTGGCAAAAGGCCGCCTCTACCAAAGTCGCCGCCCTCAGCCTTTCTTTGCCCAATGGCCCGAACATGATCAACGCGCAATTGCTGCAATCGATGGTCGATGCGTCCAATGACGGGATCGTGGTCGCCGAACAGGAAGGCGACGACACCATTCTGATCTACGTGAACGCCGCCTTCGAACGCCTGACCGGCTACAGCCGTGACGAAATCCTCTACCAGGATTGCCGCTTCCTGCAGGCCGACGACCGTGACCAGCTTGGCCGTGCCCGTATCCGCAAGGCGCTGGCCGAAGGCCGGCCCTGTCGCGAAGTGCTGCGCAACTACCGCAAGGATGGCAGCGCGTTCTGGAACGAGCTGTCGATCACCCCGGTCAGGCTCGACGCTGAACAGCGGACCTATTTCATCGGTATCCAGAAGGACGTCAGCCGCCAGGTTGCACTGGAACGGGAGCTGGCAGAACTGCGCGCTGGTCTGAAAACCGACGAACGCGCCTGAACCAAGTACGCCACGCACGGTCAATTCCGTTGAAGAAATCGCCACCGCCGAGTTCGATCATGCAAGCAGACGCGCTCCTGACCCAGGACGAGCTGGATTTCATCCAGAGCATGCAGCATTCGCCCCAGTTGAACCTGGCCGACTCCATGTCGAGCCTGCTGGTCAATGGCGACCGTCGCATCCAGAGCTTGCTGACCCGCCTGGTGGCCAACGAACAGGTGACCTTGCAGGCCCAGTTCAATAACCAGCAGATCAGCTTCCCGCTGCAGCTGGTGGAAGACGAGTTCCACGCCCTGCACCTGCAACTGGGCTCACCGGAAATCTACGAAGACGGCCCCATGCTGCGCGCGTGGCGCCTGTCGATGGAAACGCCCAGCCCGCTGCTCGATAGCCACAATCAGGAAAGCGGCCTGTGGGTTCGCGATATCTCATTCAAAGGTGTACTGCTGGAGATCCGCGGCTTGCCAGCAGCGCCCACCCGCTTCGAGTTGCGCTTCGCCCCGGGCGACATCAACCCTATCGAATTGCACGGCGTACTGGGCCGTCGCATCGGCCCGGACCTGGCGGCCTATGACCTGGGCCAGAGCCCTGTCGAAGAGATCGACCGCCTGCGCGACTACATCCTCCAGGCCCATCGCCGGGCTCACCCCGAACTGCACACTCAGGTATCGAGCTGACCGGCCAGGAACTGCCGCAAGCGCTGGCGCATCACACTGCCCTGCGCACCAAGGCAGGCAATCGGGCTGCCTGCCAGTTGGTCCTGTGCCATTTCCGCCGCTTCGCCGGCCAGTAACAACGGGCATTCCAGCACTGCAGCCAGGCGCGCCAATCGTCGGGTAAGTTCCGCCGTGGGTGGCTGGTGGGAAAACAGCACCAAGGCATCGGGTTTCAAACGTTCGCAGACCAGCGCCAGCTCCTGCAGCGGCTGACCACTCGCCAATGGCGTCACGCCAACCTCGTCGCAGCCCAAGGTCAGGCCCGTCACCAGCAACTCCAGTTCGTGACAGTGCCCCGGCAACGCGGCCAGCAGCACCGTGCGGCGACGTGGTACGTGGGCAAGCTGCAAACGGGCAAACACCCGGCCACGCAGGAACTGGTCGAGGAACAGCCACTCGCTGGTCTGCCCATAGCCGCCCTGGCTGGCCGCCAAATCGTGCCAAACCGGCATGAACACCTCGGCGAACACCTGGTCCAGCGTACAGGCGGCAAACACCTCGTCGAACAGGCGGCCCAGGCCAGCCGTGTCAAATCGCTGCACGGCTTGACGCGTCTGGTGCTGCCAGCCCAACCAGGCGTCCGTCGCACCGCTGGCCTGCACGGCAAGGACATGGCTGCGAGCGAGGATGCTGCCCACCTTGCTCACCGCCACACCGCGCTCCAGCCAGCCGACGATACGGCGAATTTCATCAATGTCGGCCTGGGAGTACAGACGGTGACCACTGTCGGTTCGGGTTGGCTGAATCAGCCCGTAGCGGCGCTCCCAGGCGCGCAGGGTCACAGCGTTGACGCCCGTCAGCCGGGACACTTCACGGATCGGAAACAGCTCCTGCTGCTCAAGACCCACCTCGATCAGCGGATTACGTCCCTGTTCGTTCATCTGCACGGGCTACCCTGAGTGCGGAAGTTGAACGCGCATTCTACTACGTCAACACCGGTCGCAGGGTGCAACCGTTTGCCGCCCGACATTTGCCGACGTTCACACATGCGCGATAATCCGCGCCCGATTCTTGCATGCACACGTGCGTCGCCCACCACCCCGGGCCACGCAGCCGAAGGGGCCAGCTACCCGCCAGCCCCGTTGCCAGGAGATACACGATGTCTACCCCACCCGTCACCTTGATGGTGTCGCGCCGCGCCGCCCATGGCCGCTACCAGGACCTGCTGGCCTGGCTGCATGAAGGCGAGCAGCTGGCCACCGACTTCCCCGGCTACCTCGGTTCAGGCATCCTCGCCCCGCCCCGCGATGGCGACGAATTCCAGATCATCTTCCGCTTTGGCGACGAACCGACCCTGCATGCCTGGGAGCATTCCGCCTCGCGCCGGGCCTGGCTGCAACGCGGCAACGGCCTGTTCGAGCGCCCCAAAGAGGCGCGCGTCAGTGGCATTGACGACTGGTTTGGCACCAATACGGTGCAAAAACCACCGCGCTGGAAGCAGGCCGTGGCCATCTGGCTGGCGTTCTTCCCGGTCTCGCTGGGGTTCAACCTGTTGTTCGGCCACTGGTTGGCGCCTTTGGAGCTGATGCCTCGGGTACTGCTCAGCACACTGGCCCTGACCCCGCTGATGGTCTACCTGTTCATCCCCCTGTCCACCCGCCTGCTGGCCAGCTGGCTGCACGCCTCACCGGCCACGGCTGGCGCCTTGCGCAGCCGCTGAGGCCAGGCCATACAACCGGGAAACAGTTCGGGTATGCTGGGCGGCAACCAAAGGACAGACAAGTTGACCGCCCCGAACATGAACAGCCCCATTCTCGTTACTGGAGCCAGCCAGCGCGTCGGGCTGGCCCTGGCCCTTGAACTGGCACAGGCCGGCCATACGGTGGTCAGTGCCAGCCGCAGCGTCCAGCCACAAACGGCCCACCCGAACATTGTGCAGTTTCAGGCCGACCTGTGCCTGGCGGCCGACCGCCAGGCACTGATTGACTATCTGCACAACCATTACGACGGCCTGCGCGCCATCATCCACAACGCCTCGCTGTGGCTCGATGACGGGCTCGACAACCTCGAGACCATGTTCCGCCTGCATGTCGAAGCGCCCTACCACCTCAATCTGGCCCTGGGCGACCTGCTGGCCAAAGTGGAAAAGGCCGACATCATCCACATCTGCGACGAGACCTCTTCACGCGGCAGTAAAAGCCACATTGGCTATGCAGCCACCAAAGCTGCGCTGCAGAACATGGTGCTGTCTTTCGCTGAAAAATATGCGCCCAAGGTGCATGTGAACGGTATCCTGCCCGGGCTGCTGATCCTCAAGGAAGGGGGTGACGAAGCTTACCGCCAGCAGGCCCTGAAAAAGGCCCTGCTGCAGTTCGAACCCGGCGCCGGCCCGCTGATCGAGACGGTCAAGTACCTGCTCGCCAGCCAGTACAGCACCGGCAGCCAGGTGGTCATCAACGGTGGCCGCCACCTGAAGAACCGCATGACCTGAGAGAAGCCCATGACCCCACAGCAACAGCTCGGACTCGAAGCCGCCGCGTTCCGGCGCCTGGTCGAACACCTGCAAAAGCGCACCGATGTACAGAACATCGACCTGATGAACCTGTCCGGTTTCTGCCGCAACTGCCTGTCCAAGTGGTACAAGGCCGCAGCCGACGAGCGCCAGCTCGACCTGAGCCTGGATGACGCCCGCGAAGCCGTGTACGGCATGCCCTACGCCGAGTGGAAAGCCCAATACCAGAAAGAAGCCAGCGCCGACCAGCAAGCGGCGTTTGAAAAAGGAAAACCTCGTGACTGATCTGAATACCCTGCGTGCCAGCCTGGCCAGCGGCCAACATGTGTTTGCCGACACCCTGGCATTCATTGCCGACCACTACAGCTACCAGCCGCAAGCTTTCAACAATGGCGGTGTAGAGAATGCAGCCGGGCAGAACGAAGGTTCGTGCAAGACCCTGGGTTTGGCTTTTCTGGAAGGGCTGAGCGACCAGGAAGCGCTGCTGGCCTTTGGCGAGCATTACCGTGATGTGGTGGCCACGCCTGAGGGCAGTGACCATGGCAATATCCGGGCGCTGATCAAGCATGGGCTGGCCGGTGTGGAGTTCGCCGCGCAGCCGCTGTCGCGCAAGGCTTGAGATAGCCGGGGCTGCTTTGCAGCCCCACATTATCAAACAACGACATCAATCGATCAGAGCTCCCGGCACTCCTTCTTCCAACCCGCCCTGCTGCAACCACTGCAACGCCACAGGCCACAGGCTCTCGCGGAACCGATCATGGAAAAACGCGAAATGGCCTACTTCCTCGACCGAGATATCCACAGGCGCGATACGCAGGTGCCGAGCACCCTGTAGATAACTCAGCAATCGCTCTGTCGCCGCTACGGTGCCGAATGGGTCGTCAGTCAGGCTGATCGCCAGCGTCGCCGCGCGCACCTGGGCGAACGGTAGCGCCGCCAGTGCCCGCCCGCTGGGCCGGTGTTCATACCGCGTGGTACGGCTGGTCCAGTCATGCACCACGCCGGCCGGCGTGTCCTCCAGCCAACCCAGACGTTTACCTGGGAAGTAGCCGAATACCCGGGTAAGCAGCGGCATGAGCACATGCCACTTGCCGAACAGTTGCCAGCGCTGGTCGGCTGCGTAATCGCGCCAGTAGGCAAACTGTGCGCCTACCATCACTACCCTGCGTATCTGGCCGGCCGACGGTGCCAGGCCTACTGCACAACCGCCGAAACTGTGCCCCACCACGTCCACTGGCTGGCCGGGGAAATGTTCGGCCGCATGTGCCAGCATGGCTTCGAAATCCAGCCGGCCCCAATCGCTCCACGATGCCTGGAAACCGCGTAACGAAGCCGGCCGGGATTCGCCGATGCCACGGTAGTCGTAGGTCAGCACGTCACAGCCCTGAGCGAACAGGTAGTCGGCAAAGCGGAAGTAATAGCGGCAGCGTACCGAAGTGGCAGCGTTGATGATCACCAGCGGGCGCTGGGGGTCAGGCAGGGCGTGGCGCCAGATGAAGCCGCCGAGGGTGTAGCCGTCGGCTGCGGTGTGGCGGAACGGGGTGGCGGGTTGGGTGAGGCTACTCATGGCGCATTCCCTGTTGTTGTGCGCCAAAGCTAGCAAAGATTTTGTAGCCTGTACCGGCCTCTTCGCGGGTAAACCCGCGAAGAGGCCGGTACAGGCTGACCCGATTACAGCTCGACGCAGTCGAACTTCACATCGGTAGCCACGTCTTTGTCGTAGTCGACGTCAGCGCGTTCAAAGCCGAACAGGTTGAGGAACTGCTTCTTGTAACCGGCATAGTCGGTCAGCTCGAACAGGTTCTCGGTAGTCACCGTTGGCCACAGGGCCTTGCAAGCGTCCTGCACGTCTTCGCGCAGCTCCCAGTCGTCCAGGCGCAGGCGGCCCTTCTCGTCGACTTCGGCCGGCGCACCGTCAGCGCGATACAGGCGGTCGCGGTACATGCGGTCCAGCTGGTCCTGGGTGCCTTCGTGAACGCCTTTCTCCTGCATGATCTTGAAGACCATCGACAGATAAAGCGGCATCACTGGAATGGCCGAGCTGGCCTGGGTAACGACAGATTTCAGCACGGCCACGTTGGCGCCGCCTTTCACTTCACCGGCCAGTTTCTGGTCCAGGCGCAGGGCCGTGTCGTCCAGGTCCTGTTTGGCCTGGCCCAATGCACCGTGCCAGTAGATCGGCCAGGTGATGTCGCTGCCGATGTAGCTGAAGGCCACGGTACGGGCGCCTTCGGCCAGCACGTTGGCGCCTGCCAGGGCGTCGATCCACAGCTGCCAGTCCTGGCCACCCATCACGGTAACAGTGTCGGTAATTTCCTGCTCGGTGGCCGGCTCGATGCTGGCCTCGATGATGGTGTCCTTGTTGGTGTCGATGGCGGTCGACTTGTAGGGCTGGCCGATCGGCTTGAGCGCCGAGCGGATCAGTTCACCGGCCTTCTCATGGCTCTGCGGCAGTTTGCGCACAGGCGAGGCCAGCGAGTAGATGACCAGGTCAACCTTGCCACCCATCTCGTTCTTGATCAGCTCGATGACCTTGGCACGGGCTTCGTCGGAGAAGGCGTCACCGTTGATCGACTTGCTGTACAGGCCCTCGGCCTTGGCAAACTTGTCGAAGGCAGCGGAGTTGTACCAGCCTGCAGTGCCGGCCTTGGTCTCGGTGCCTGGTTTTTCGAAGAACACGCCCAGGGTGTCGGCCTTGAAACCGAACGCCGCAGTGATGCGGGCTGCCAGGCCGTAGCCGCTGGAAGCACCGATGACCAGGACCTTCTTCGGCCCATCCTCGCGCACGCCCAGCTTGCGGGTGGCTTCGATCTGGTCACGGACGTTGAGCTCGCAGCCCTTCGGGTGAGTCGTGGTGCAGATGAAACCGCGAACCTTAGGATGAATGATGGCCAATGTCTGTACCTCGTCAGGTTTATGCCGGGGAAGCGCCGCTTGGGGCGATTCCGATTGATCAGAGGGTGAGACTACCCCCACAGGTTATCCGACACATATTACGGGGTGATCATGGGGATGCAAAACCGGGGTTTGCCTGTACCGGCCTCTTCGCGGGCATGCCCGCTCCCACAGGTACTGACCAGGGCTCGGGACTTATGCGGTCCGTGTGGGAGCGGGCGTGCCCGCGAAAGGGCCGGCAAAGCCTGTATCAATCTATCGAGAGAGCCTCTTTCAGCCACACCAGAAACTGCCGGGCCAGCGGATCATCCTGGCTATCCCGGTGCACCAGGCAAGCCCACGCCGGCCCCCGCACCCGCTGCACTGACAATGCCTGCAGACGCCCTTCCTCCATCGCCCGCCGCGCCAGCAACTGGCTGACCAGCGCCACCCCCAGCCCCTCGCTGGCCGCATCCAGCAACAGCCCTGGGTCGGAAAAATTCAGCCCCTTGCCCTGCTGCCCCACATCTTCGCCACCTTCCAGCTGCCAGTGGCTCCAGTCCATCTCCCGTTCGCCGTGCAAGGTAGTGCGCACCGCCGAAGTCGCCAGCGAGGGATGGCAAGCCGGGTACAACCGGTCCTGATAAAGCACGCTGAAGCTGCACTCAGCCTGGGCACTGAGGTCGTCACGGATGGCCAGGTCGATGGTTTCGGTGGCCATGTCCGGCACCTCGAAACTGGTGAACAACCACAGGTCCACTTCAGGGCAGCGCTGGTGAAAGTCAGCCAGCCGCGGCAACAACCAGTGCCTGGCAAACGCCGGGCTGGTATTGACCACCAGTTGGTTGGGCTTGCGGTACTGGTCAAGCCGGCGAATGCCAACGGCCAGGTGCTGCAACAGCGATTGCGTGGTGCTGAGCAGGTCATGCCCGGCATCGGTCAGGCTCACACTACGCCCACTTCGGTGGAACAGCGGCTGCTCCAGGTAGGTTTCCAGGCTGCGAACCTGCTGGCTGATGGCCGACTGGGTCAGGTTCAGCGCCTCGGCAGCCTTGTGGAAGCTGCCCAGCCGCGCCGCAGCCTCGAAGCCGCGCAGGGCATTCAGGGGTGGCCAGTGTTTAAGCATGATTGATAAGCCCTGCTGATCAGATGTGCGCTAAATCTATCGTTTGTCGCCGGCCAGGCCTAGTCATAGCATTGACACCAACACCCGCGACGGCGGGCTTCGTTGATAAAAATCCTTAATTGACCGGAGTTCACTATGCACCTGTCCCTCGACAGCGGCTGGCGTATGCCTGCCGAATGGGCCCACCACGCGGCGACCTGGATGGTCTGGCCGCACAATCAGGCATTGTGGGAAAGCGGCTGGCACGTGCGCCTGGCCGATGTACAGCAGGACTACGCCCGGGTCGCCGCGGCCATCGCCCGCTTCGAGCCGGTTAAAATGGTGGTCGACCCGTCTGCCATGGCCAGCGCCCGCGCCCTCTGCGGCGCCAACATCGAGCTGATCGAACTGGCGGTGGACGACAGCTGGTGCCGTGACAGCGGCCCGACCTTCGTCTGCCACCCGCAGCATGGCCTGGCCGGGCTGAGCTGGCGCTTCAATGCCTGGGGCGGCAAGTCGCAACATAGCCTGGACCGCAGCCTGGGCCGGCGCATCCTCGACCAACTGGGCCTGGACGGTTTCAGCACATCACTGTGCAACGAAGGCGGTGCGATTCATGTCGATGGCGAAGGCACGCTGATCACCACCGAATCGGTGTTGCTCAATCCCAACCGTAACCCTGGCATCAGCAAGGCTGAATTCGAAGCCTGCTTCGCCCGCTACCTGGGCATCAGCAAGACCATCTGGCTACCGGGTGACCCGCAATACGTTACCGGCGACATGACCGACGGCCACGTCGATGGCGTATGCGCCTTCGCCCGCCCCGGTGTATTGCTGGTCGATGCCACCCATGATCAGCACTCGGTGTACGCCGAAGTGGTGCGCGAAAACCGCCGCGCGCTGGAACTGGCCACCGACGCCCACGGCCGCCATTTCGAACTGCTCGACCTGTACGAAGCCAGCGCCGCCGTCGATCAGGACGCCGAGGTGTTCTGTGCGTCCTACACCAACTTCTACATCGCCAACGGCGCGGTCATCATGCCGGCCTATGGCATCGCTGCCGACCAGGACGCTGCTGCACAGCTGGCCCAAGCCTTCCCAGGCCGGGAGATCGTGCCGGTGCGCATTGACCACATTGCCTACGGCGGTGGCGGCATTCATTGCATCACCCAGCAACAGCCGCAGGTGCAGCCATGAGCCTGCTGCGCGTGGCCACCACGCAAATGCCGTGCAGCTGGGACCTGCCCGGCAACCTCGACCGCGCCGAACAGCTGGTGCGCCAGGCCGCTGCAAAGGGCGCGCAGGTGATCTTGCTGCAGGAGCTGTTCGCCACCCCGTACTTTTGCATCGAACAGGACCACCAGCACCAGGCCCTCGCCCAGCCCTACCCCGACAGCCCGATCCTGCAGCGCTTCGCCGCGCTGGCCGGCGAACTGGGCGTGGTGCTGCCGCTGAGCTGGTACGAGCGCGCCGGCAATGCCTTCTTCAACTCGCTGACCGTGGCTGATGCCGACGGCCGCCTGCTCGGTGTGTACCGCAAGACCCATATCCCCAACGCTATCGGCTATCAGGAGAAGGAGTATTTCAGCCCAGGCGACACCGGTTTCAAGGTTTGGGACACCGCGTTTGGCCGCCTGGGTATCGGCATCTGTTGGGACCAGTGGTTTCCCGAAACGGCCCGCTGCCTGGCGCTGATGGGCGCCGAAGTGCTGCTGTTCCCCACCGCCATCGGCTCAGAGCCCGGCTGCACTGAACTGGACTCGCGCGACCATTGGCAGGTAGCCATGCGCGGTCATGCCGCCGCCAACCTGCTGCCGGTGATGGCGGCAAACCGTGTTGGCGAAGAAGTCGCAGCCAGCGACGCCTCGTTGAGCATGCGCTTCTACGGTTCGTCGTTCATCTGCGACCACAAGGGCGCCATGCTTACCGAAGCCGACCGCGAAAGCAGCGGCATCTGGCTGCACGACCTGGACCTCGCGGGCATGCGCGATGACCGCCTGAGCTGGGGCATCTACCGTGATCGTCGCCCGGAAATGTACGCAACGCTGCTGACCCTGGACGGCACGCACCCACACACCCTGAGGGCCTGAGCATGAAACGCCACGTTCTAGCCGTATTGGCACTGGCCATTTGCGCCAGCCAGGTCCAGGCCGAGCAGCCCGTTCTGCGCCTGTACAACTGGGCCGACTATTTTGCCGAGGACACCCTGAAGCAGTTCACCGCCGAAACCGGTATCCAGGTGATCTACGACGTGATGGACGGCAGTGAAGTGCTCGAAGCCAAGCTGATGTCCGGGCGCAGTGGCTACGACCTGGTGTTCCCCGGCGACACCGTTGCCGAGCGGCTGATGCGCGCCGGCAGCCTGCAGCCCCTGGACCACAGCCGCCTGGAAGCACTCGACGATATCGAACCCGGCCTGCGAAAACTGCATGCCCAGTACCCCAAGGCCAGCCAGGCGACCGTACCCTACACCTGGGGCACCATCGGCCTGACGGTGAATGCCGAAAAAGTCCGCCAGCGCATGCCCGATGCGCCGCTGGACAACCTTGACCTGCTGTTCAAACCGGAGCTGGCCGCCAAGTTCGCCGACTGCGGTATCTCGGTCATCGACTCGCCCGACGAAGTATTGGCAGTGGTCCTCAATTATCTGGGCCGAGAGCCACGCAGCGCCAAGCGTGAAGACCTGGCCGCCGCAAGCGAACTGCTCAAGGCCATTCGCCCGTATGTGCGCAAGTTCCAGTCGCAGCCGGTGACCGAACTGGTCAACGAGAACCTGTGCGTGTCCCTGGGCTACAGCGGCGACGTGATCCAGGCCCAGCGCACCGCCGAGGCCGCAGGCAAGCACCTGGACTTCCAGTACCGCGTACCCCGCCAAGGCACCACGGTGTGGATGGACACCATGGCCATCCCGGCTGATGCCAAGCACCCGGAATACGCCTATCGTTTCATCAACTTCGTCATGCGCCCGGCGAACATGGCCGCCATCAGCAACTTTACCGGTTACCCCACTGCCAGCGCCAAGGCGCGCCAGGCGGTGGACCCGCGCATGCGCGACAACCCCGATATCTATCTTGACGAAGCGACCTATGCCCGACTGATACCAGGCCGCGATATTCCACAGGCCGACATGCGGGCACGCATGCGCGTGTGGACACGCTTCAAGACTGCACAGGACTGAACCATGCCAAGCCGTAGAACCTTTCTTCAACTGTCACTGGCCGCCGGCGTCGGCGCCAGCCTTGGCTTGCCCCTGGGCCTGGCTCGCGCCGAAGAACCGGGGCGTTGGTTCATGCCCGATGAGGGCGAACCGCAGCAACGCGCCTTCATCGCCTTTGGCGCCCAGGATGCCATCTGGGAAGACTTCACCGCCGATGTACAAGCCGCCCTGGGCCGCATTGCCCAGGCCATCGCGCGTTATCAGCCGGTTACCGTGTTCTGCCGCGCCAGCGAACGCAAACTGGCCGAGCAACACTGCGCCAGCCCGCGCACAAGCTTTGTCGAGTGCAACCTGGACGACATCTGGATGCGCGACATCGGCGCCAATTTCGTCCTCGATGACGACGGCGCGCTGGGCGCGGTGGACTTCAACTTCAACGGCTGGGGCAACAAGCAGCGCCATCGCAACGACGCCGAGCTGGCCAAGCGGGTCGCTACCCTCGCCGGCGCCCGCTACCAGCACAGTGAACTGGTGGGTGAAGGTGGCGCCATCGAAGTGGATGGCCATGGCACCGGCATCATGACCGAGAGCAGCTGGATCAATGCCAATCGCAACCCGGACTGGAGCAAGGCCGAGGTCGAGGCCGAGCTCAAGGAGCGACTGGGGTTGGGCAAGGTTATCTGGCTGCCGGGCATCGCCGGCAAGGACATTACCGACGGGCACGTGGACTTCTATGCCCGCTTCGTGCGGCCAGGGGTGGTGATCGCCAACCTGGACAACGACCCGGATTCGTATGACTACGCGGTAACGCGCAAGCACCTTGAGGTTTTAAAGCGCGCCACTGACGCCGAGGGGCGCAAGTTGCAGATTCATGTGGTGTCGCCACCGCAGCGCGGCAGGCGCAACAGGTTCAGCAAAGGCAACGACGACTTTGCGGCGGGCTACATCAATTACTTCGTGATCAATGGTGCGATCATCGCGCCGCAGTTTGGCGATGTGCAGGCAGATGAAAAGGCTCGGGCGCTGCTGGCGGCGTTGTATCCGGGGCGGGATATCGTGCTGGTGGATATTGATGCCATTGCTGCCGGGGGTGGGGGGATTCACTGTGTGACCCATCAGTGCCCGGCTGTTTGATTGGTATTGCCTGTACCGGCCTCTTCGCGGGCTTGCCCGCTCCCACAGGTATTTCACAAACCTCAAGGCCTGTGCAGTACCTGTGGGAGCGGGCAAGCCCGCGAAGAGGCCGGCACAGGTTTACTTAATCGCGATGCTGACGACGCCCGGTGATCATCGACAACGGCAGGTTCTCGCGTAGGCGCACACTCTCGACGATGGCCGCCAGCACATGCACGCAAACCAGCACCAGCACGGCATCGGCCAACCAGCTATGCACATCGGTCGGCCAGTCTTCTCCCCACAAGGCATCCACTTCTTGCGATGCCCACCCGGTAAGAACCAGGCCTGCGATACCGGTCAGCATCAGCACCATCACCAGTGCACCAATGGGTGAATGCCCCAGGCGATGGTAAGGCTCCCCACGCAGCAGGGCCCGGGCATGCCCGGCAAGCCGCGCCGGGGTAGGCCAGAAGTCGGACCAGCGCGCACTGCGTGGCCCGACAAAGCCCCAGACGACGCGCAACACCACACAGGCCAGGGCGTAATAGCCCAGCCACTGGTGCCAGTCGTCACCCTCTTCATTGAAGAAGTAATCGGCGAAAAACACCCCGGCGATCGACAGATGGCACAGCCGCAGGAGCGGGTCCCACAGCGGCACCGTGCCGTCGCTGTTCAATCGTGGTACTCGGACTTGACCGCTTTGCCGGTCACCGGATCATGGTAGATCTCGACCTTGCGACCATCTTTGTCGAAACCATAGATCTCGTAGCAGTTGCCCTTGGTAACCTTGAACTTGTTGATCTTGTAGCCCTGTTCCTTGAGCTGCGCCTGGAACTTGCCCTGGTCTTGCCAGGTGCTTTTGTCTGCGGTGGTGCACTGGGTGGCGGCGAATGCTGTGCTGCTGCCGATCAGAAGTGTCAGGGCGATGAGGATGCGCATGGGTATGGGCTCCATTCAGTTGAGTGAAACAGCACGCAATTGAGCTTAGTTGGATAGCACGCCGCGCGCCCATTGATTTGCTTTTCACATCAATCCGAAAGAAAAACAAACTTAACAAATAAGCCAAAGCCACCGATGCTTGGCGCATTACGCCCATCGCACGGAGAACAACAACATGAACGACGTGGTCATCGTCGCCGCAACCCGTACCGCCATCGGCAGCTTCCAGGGCGCCTTGGCCACGGTACCTGCGGTCGACCTCGGCGCCGCTGTGATCAAACGCCTGCTGGAGCAGACCGGGCTGGACCCGGCGCAGGTCGACGAAGTGATCCTCGGCCAGGTGCTCACCGCCGGCGCCGGGCAGAACCCGGCACGCCAAGCGGCGATCAAGGCCGGCCTGCCCTTCAGCGTACCGGCGCTGACCCTGAACAAGGTCTGCGGCTCGGGCCTCAAGGCCTTGCACCTGGCCGCCCAGGCAATCCGCTGCGGTGACGCAGAGGTGGTGATCGCCGGTGGCCAGGAGAACATGAGCCTTGCCCCCTACGTGATGCCCTCGGCCCGCACCGGCCAGCGTATGGGCCACGGCCAACTGGTCGACAGCATGATCACCGACGGCCTGTGGGATGCGTTCAACGACTACCACATGGGTATCACCGCCGAGAACCTTGTGGACAAGTACGGCCTGAGCCGTGAGCAGCAGGACGCCTTCGCCGCCGAATCGCAGCGCAAGGCCGTAGCGGCCATCGAGGCCGGGCGCTTCAATGATGAAATCACCCCGATCGTGCTGCCACAGAAAAAGGGTGAGCCCAAAGTGTTTGCCCAGGACGAACAACCACGCCCGGATACCACGGCCGAATCGCTGGGCAAACTACGCCCGGCATTCAAGAAAGATGGCAGCGTCACTGCCGGCAATGCCTCCAGCCTGAATGACGGCGCGGCCGCCGTGCTGCTGATGAGCGCTGCCAAGGCCAAGGCACTGGGCCTGCCCGTGCTGGCGAAGATCGCCGCCTACGCCAGTGCCGGGGTAGACCCTGCAATCATGGGCATCGGCCCGGTTTCGGCGACGCAGCGCTGCCTGGACAAAGCCGGCTGGCAGCTGGCCGACCTGGACCTGATCGAAGCCAACGAAGCCTTTGCCGCGCAGGCACTGGCGGTAGGCAAGGCGCTGGAATGGGATGCGGCGCGGGTCAACGTGAATGGCGGGGCGATTGCCCTGGGCCACCCGATTGGTGCATCCGGGTGCCGGGTGCTGGTGACCTTGCTGCACGAGATGATCAAGCGGGATGTGAAGAAGGGCTTGGCCACCTTGTGCATTGGTGGCGGGCAAGGCGTGGCCCTGGCCATCGAGCGTTGATCCTGGATTGATGTGGACAGGCCCGGCCTCTTCGCGGGCTTGCCCGCTCCCACAGGGACTGCACAAACTTCGATGTTTGCGCTGTACCTGTGGGAGCGGGCAAGCCCGCGAAGAGGCCGGGCCTGCTTATAAAGCTTTAGAACCGCTCATCGGCAATCGCCGGCAAGGTAAGTTCCCGCACATAGCTCGCCGCCGACAGTTCCAGCAGCGAACGCACCATCAGCACCACATCATGCAGCGGTATCAACGCCCCTTCCCCACGCGCTGCAGCCTCGGCCAACGGCACATCCAGGCCATCCTCGGTATTCAGGTATCCAAGGTTCAGGCACGTCACCCCAAGGCCCTGCCCCCGATAGCCTTCGCGCAACGCCTCGGCGATGCCACGCAGGGCGAATTTCGAGGCGGCGAAGGTCACTTCCGGCCGACCACTCTGGGGCAGGCCCGAGGTGGAACCGGTCAGAATGATCCGTGGTTTTTCGCTTTTGAGCAGCAGCGGCAGTAGCCGCTTGATCAGCAGGATGGTCGCCGTGATGTTG
Organism: Candidatus Pseudomonas phytovorans; assembly: GCA_029202525.1. Classification (NCBI taxonomy): domain Bacteria; kingdom Pseudomonadati; phylum Pseudomonadota; class Gammaproteobacteria; order Pseudomonadales; family Pseudomonadaceae; genus Pseudomonas; species Candidatus Pseudomonas phytovorans. Next base: position 1,458,000 of record CP119325.1, on the reverse strand, counting down.
CAGTCGACCATGCGCTGCAATGCCACATCACGGTCTTCGAGGAAGCTGTAATGCGCCTCGAATGCTTCGGCCTCCCACAAGCCGAGGTTGTAGATCAGCGTGTCCACCCCGCCCTGGGCCACTGCTGCGGCAATGGCCTCGACGGCGGCAGCGGGCTGGCCGAGATCGGCCTCGATCCACTGGGCCTGGATGTCCTGACCGGTGTTCACGGCCGCAGGCGCTTTGCGCGACACACCGATCAACGTATCGCCGGGTTTGCCCAGCCCCTCCATGAATGCCTTGCCCAGCCCTTTGCTGGCGCCGACTACCAGAATGCGCATCACATCACTTCCCTGTGGATTTGATCGGAGTCGGCATTCTAGGAGGTTTGTATTGCCTGTGCCGGCCTCTTCGCGGGCAAGCCCGCTCCCACAGGGACCACAAATGTTTCAAGGTTTGTGTAAGAGCCAATGATCAAGCTGCGATTCGGGTCTGCTCCAGCGCAGCAGCCAGCTGGGCCACTTCCTGGCACTTCTGCACAGCCACTCCCACCGAGTTTTGCGCCAGCGAGCAGGCCGGCGCCAGCCACAGCCGTTCACCCAGACGCTCATGGGCATCGTGCAGCAGGTCAAGCGTTCTTCCCAGGTCGCAAGGCGCGGCATCGCCGCCACCGATCACGCCCAGCGACAGCACCTTGTAGGCCGGCAGGCGGTCGAGAATGGCCTGGTACTGCTCAGGCGCCTGGACCAGATCGATATGCAGGCCATCGACCGGCAAGTTGGCGGCCAGGCCGAGGTTGCCATCGAGGCCACCGGCGTAGGTGGCAATCAACTTCTTCAGCGGAGCACGTTGAAGGATGTTGTAGACGCGCTCGTAGGCGTTTTTCCAGTCCTGCGGCAGCCCGTGGGCGAGGATCGGTTCGTCGATCTGCACCCATTCAACGCCCAGCGCAGCCAAGCGATTGAGGACGTGGTCATACAGGGGCAACAGGCGGTCGAGCAGTTCCAGCTTGTCGACGTCGGCGTTACAGGCCTGGCCCTGCCACAGGTAGGTCAATGGGCCGATCAAGACTGGCTTGACTGCATGGCCCAGCGCGTTGGCTTGCTCTACTTCTTCGAACAGGGGTTCCCAGTTGAGGGCAAACGGCTGGTCATCGGTGCTCAGCGCGTACCCATGCCGGGCAAAGTCGCCAACTGGCAGGAGTTCGATACCGGCGTCTTTCTGCACTTGCCAGTGGCGGGCCCGCAGTTCGCGGTCGCCGCCAATGTGTGGAAAGCCCAGATTATGTGCCAGTGCCATGTCTCGTCCCTTCAGCGTGCTCAAATTGATGAAGGGATTTTCAGGTGGGTGGGGGTATTGAGACAAACTCATTATATTTGAGATGAACTCAAGATTTTTTCATGATCACGATGATGTCTCATTCAGAGCACCACTCTGCGCATCCGGACATGACCCCGCCCGCCTTCTGCCGCACAATGCCACCCTGACCACACCAGGTGCCCGGCCTCATGAGCCTGCTGAAATACGCGCTGCGCGAACAGAACTTCGTCTGCGTCATGGAGTTCGTCCCCAAGCCTTCTGCAGAACGCTTCGCCGCCATGGAGGCGATCATGGCCCGCGCGCACCTGTGCGGCTGGCCAATGACCGTGGCCATCGGCGACCGCGTCGGCAGCCCACTGGACATGTCGCCACTGGACGCGCTCGCTTCATTCAACAGCCCGGTACCTGCCCTGCCACATTTTTCCGGCAAGGATCGCGAACGTCACCACCTGCTCAGCCAGCTGCAGCGTATGGACGCCGCCGGCCTCGACCAGCTGTTGCTGCTGACCGGCGACCGCCTGCCCGGCCATGAACCTGGCCAGCGCCCGGTGCGCTACCTGGAGTCGGTCGCCGCCCTGCAGATCGCCCGCCAGGCCTGCCCGCACTGGCTGCTGGGCGCGGCGCTGAACCCGTTCAAGTACCACGAAGAAGAAGGCGGCGCGCAGTATTTCAAGGCCGAGAAAAAGCTAGCGGCAGGGGCCGACTTCCTCACCCTGCAACTGGGCTTCGATGCCGCCAAGCATCAGGAAACCATGCACTGGATGAGCCGCCAGCCCACGCCCAAGCCCATGCTGGCCTGCCTGATGAGCCTCACCCACGGGCGCGCGACAATGCTCGACCACGTGGCCGGCGTCACCGTCACCCCGTCGATGCGTGACATGCTCGAAGCGGAGACCACGCAGTCCAAGGCATTTGCCCAGGCGCGCAGTGTTGACCGCCTGGCCTTGCAGATCATCGGTGTGAAGTTGATGGGCTATGCCGGTGTGCACCTGTCGGGGGTTCACGAGCTCAAGCAGCTGCTGGCTCTGGAAGCCCGTATCGAGCACTGGCAAACCCTGATCCACACGTTGGAGCAGTGGGCACCCGCCTGGCAGGCCAGTTGGCAGATGCCCGGCCTGCCGGCAGTGATCTTCCACCCGCCACAGGCGGGCTGGCGCCAGGGCGAGTCACGGGTCGATGCCTCGCTCAAGGAAAAAGCCCGTTATCACCTGATGCATGGCATGCACTCACTGCTGTTCAGCCGCCGCAACAGCTTGAGCAAGGCCTTCGGTTGGGCGGTGCGCCAGCCACTCTGGGCGACGCGCATTGGCGCACAAGTGCTGCACACACTGGAACGCGGTGTGAAGCGCCCGCTGGTGGGTTGCGATACCTGTGGCCGTTGCCGACTGGAAGACACCCTGTATATCTGCCCTGAAACCTGCCCCAAGGGCCTGGCCAACGGCCCCTGCGGCGGCACCGCGCTGAACCGCTGCGAGTTCGGCGACCGCGAGTGCATTCACAGCGTCAAGTACCGCACCGCAAAGGCAGTGCGGCAAACCGCCGTGCTAACCGAGCGCCTGATCCCGTGCATCGAGGTCGAAACACGCCACCGCAGCTCATGGCCGCAATGGTTCCAGGCCGCTACACCGCGCCTGCTCAGCCCGCAGCCAGCGCCTCGAAGCCAGACCGAATCGTAGCCTCGGGGAGTTCATCGGCGATGAACACCATCACGCTCTCGCGGGTTTCACCTTCGGCCCACTCAGCGTCCCAGTCAAAGCCGTACAGCTTGAGCACGCCCTGAAACACCAGCTTGCGGTCTTCCCCGGCAATGCTCAGCACGCCCTTGTAGCGCAGCAGCTGTTTGCCGTGGGTTTCCAGCAAGTCGTTCATGAAGCCGCTGAGGCGGTCGATATCCAGCGCGGTTTCCGTGCGCAGCACCAGCGTGGAGATGCGATCCGGGGTAACGGGCTTGAGCACCGGGCGCAACGTCGGCTTCAAGTCCGCGCCCAAGTCGGGGTTGAGGTTGAAACCCCGCACATCCAGTAGCTCAGCCAAGTCGATGCGGCCGTGTTCGACCACACGGATGGCGGCCCGGCCATTAATGCGGGCCAAGCGTTCGCTCAGGGCCTCTACCGCAGCCGGCTCGATCAGGTCCGTCTTGCTCAGTAGCAGCCGATCGGCAAAGCCGACCTGGGCCTGGGCGATGGTCTGGGTCAGGTGCAGTTCGGCGTGAACAGCATCGACCAGGGTGATGATGCCGTCGAGGATATAGCGCTCACGCAGTTCTTCGTCGATGAAAAAGGTTTGCGCCACTGGCGCCGGGTCGGCCAGGCCGGTGCATTCGATGACCAGGCGCTCGAAGGCGATTTCGCCGGCGTCCAGGCGTTCTAGCAGCAGATACAAGGCGCGGGTGAGGTCGCCGTGGATGCTGCAGCACACGCAGCCATTGGCCAGGGTCATCACCTGCACCGGCTCGTCGCCCAGGAGCTGGCTGTCGATGCCCGCCTCGCTGAATTCGTTTTCGATCACGGCAATTTTCAGGCCGTGCTCGGCCTTGAGCATGTGCTTGAGCAAGGTGGTCTTGCCAGCACCGAGGAAGCCTGTAAGTACGGTTACGGGAATGGGCGTCTGCACGCAGAAATGCTCCTGAAGCTGAAAATGACTGTGGGAGCCGGTTACCCAGGCTCCCACAGGTTCACACGTGTCGCAGACTCAACAGCACTTGGGCCCGGACTTGCCACCGTATCGAGCTTCCTGGCGTTCCCGGAAGAACGCCTCGTAGCTCATCACCGGCTTGTCCGGGTGCGTCTTCTGCATGTGTTCGACATAGTTGTCGTAGTCGGGCATGCCGACCATCAGGCGGGCTGCCTGCCCCAGGTATTTTCCCAGTCGACCCAAGTCGTTGAACATAACTGCAGTCCTCTCGGTTACGCGTCAGGCAGCGCCTGGAACGGGGTTTCCTTGTCGGTGCGCTCCTTGCGACCCCAAGCGGCGTAGCCAACCTTGATGGCGAAGAACAAGATGCTGAACACCACCAGCAGGAACAGGATGGTCAGGCCGGCGTTGGTGTAGGCGTTGAAAATCACATGTTGCATCTGGCCGATGTCCTTGGCCGGGGCCAATACCTGCCCCGCATCCAGCGCAGTGCTGTATTTCTTGGCCAGGGCCAGGAAGCCCACTGCCGGGTTCGGGTCGAACAGCTTGATCAGGCCCGCAGCGGTGGTGCAGATCAGCAGCCACACCGCTGGCAACAAGGTGACCCAGATGTAGCGCTGGCGCTTCATCTTGATCAGCACCACGGTGCCGAGCATCAGGGCGATACCGGCCAGCATCTGGTTGGAGATGCCGAACAGCGGCCACAGGGTGTTGATGCCACCCAACGGGTCGATCACGCCTTGGTACAACAGGTAGCCCCACATCGCCACGCAGCCGGCAGTGGCGAGCAGGTTGGCGCCCCACGACTCGGTGCGTTTGAGCGCAGGCACGAAGCTGCCCAGCAGGTCTTGCAGCATGAAGCGCCCGGCACGGGTACCGGCGTCTACTGCGGTGAGGATGAACAGCGCCTCGAACAGGATCGCGAAGTGGTACCAGAAGGCCATGGTGTTTTCACCTGGCAACACCTGGTGCAGGATCTGCGCAATACCTACGGCGAGGGTTGGCGCACCGCCTGCACGGGCCAGGATGGTGTGCTCGCCGATATCGCGGGCAACGGCTTCCAGTTGCTCCGGCGTAATCAGGAAACCCCAGCTACTGACAGTCTGCGCTACCGACGCAACATCGGCGCCGACCACGGCGGCCGGGCTGTTCATCGCGAAGTACACACCCGGCTCGATCACCGAGGCGGCGACCATGGCCATGATGGCGACGAACGACTCCATCAGCATCCCGCCGTAACCGATGTAGCGGGCGTTGGTTTCGTTGTCCAGCAGCTTGGGCGTGGTGCCCGAAGAGATCAGCGCGTGGAAACCGGACACCGCACCACAGGCAATGGTGATGAACAGGAACGGGAACAGGGTGCCCTTCCACACCGGGCCGGTGCCGTCGGTGAACTGGGTCAGCGCCGGCATTTTCAGCTCGGGCGCAATGATCAGGATACCGATGGCCAGACCAACGATGGTGCCGATCTTGAGGAAGGTCGACAGGTAGTCACGCGGCGCCAGCACCAGCCACACCGGCAGCACGGCAGCGACGAAACCGTAGCCCACCAGCATCCAGGTGATCTGCACACCGGTGAAGGTGAACGCCGGGCCCCAGACCGGATCCGCAGCGATCACGCCGCCCAGCCAGATCGAGGCCAGCAGCAATACCACGCCAACCACCGAGATCTCACCAATGCGGCCCGGGCGGATGTAGCGCATGTAGATGCCCATGAACATCGCGATCGGAATCGTCGCCATGACCGTGAACATGCCCCACGGGCTCTCGGCCAGGGCCTTGACCACGATCAGTGCCAGCACCGCGAGGATGATGATCATGATCAGGAAGCAGCCGAACAGGGCAATGGTGCCCGGAATACGGCCCATCTCCTCGCGCACCATGTCGCCCAGCGAGCGGCCGTTGCGGCGGGTGGACAGGAACAGGACCATGAAGTCCTGTACCGCACCGGCCAGCACCACGCCGGCGATCAGCCACAGCGTGCCGGGCAAATAGCCCATTTGCGCGGCGAGCACCGGGCCGACCAGGGGACCTGCGCCGGCGATCGCCGCGAAGTGGTGGCCGAAGAGAATGTGTTTGTTGGTCGGGACGTAGTCCAGGCCGTCGTTGTTGAGCACCGCCGGCGTGGCACGGCGCGGGTCGAGTTGCATCACCTTGGTGGCGATGAACAGGCTGTAGTAGCGATAGGCAACCAGGTAGATGGCCACTGCCGCGACCACGATCCACAAGGCGTTGATCGCCTCACCGCGACGCAGGGCAACCACACCCAGCGCGCAGGCCCCTATGACTGCCAGCGCCAGCCACGGAATGTGGCGTAGCAGGCTATTATTGTTGTTCATGGTTTGCTTCCAGCTGGTGGATTGGAAAGACCGCCCACCGAGTCTAGGGCGAGTCAAGCGGCATTGCCACACTTGCTTTGGTCTAGAGCCTCTGCGGCCAGATTGCGGTACCTGATGTATATAACTTTCTAACTATAGTCAGGATGTCATCTTAGGACCTACCCGAGGATCTACCCATGAGCGATCACGACGAACGCCGCCGTTTCCAGCGTATCCCGTTCGACGCCCCGACCAGGTTGTGCCAGGGCGAACGTTGCTGGGAAGTGAAACTGCTCGACCTGTCACTCAAAGGTCTGCTGGTCGAATGCCCGAAACCTTGGGATGCAGACCTGACTCAGGACTTCGAAGCCTACATCGTGCTCAACGATGGAGAGACCGAGGTGCAGATGCAGGTGGAACTGCGACACGAAGAACCGGAGTGCCTGGGCTTCATCTGCCTGTACATCGACATCGACTCCATGAGCCATTTGCACCGTCTTGTGGAGTTGAACGTGGCCGACAGCACCGAAATGATGCGTGAGCTGCGCGAACTCATCGAATAATGAAATCTTTTAGCTAGCTAATAGCCTTCCCGCATTGTGTTTCCTGTCTACCCAGACAGCTTTAAGCCTGGGTAGCAACCTTTTGTACACACCCCTCTAATACAGCATTTGATGAGTTGGTACGCCTTCTGCATTGGGTTTTCGCACATCCTGCGATCGCCACTGCGCGCGCTCCGATCAAAATATTGTATACAATTCCACTGGCAATCATTTACAGGAACTGTCTACAGTAGCGACACAAAAATAAACAGAGAGCCTGCTCCATGACTACGTCCCCTAGCACGTCTCCCGCCAAGCGCCCCGAGGATGAAAACCTCGGCCTTGGTGCCAACCTGGCCTATGGTCTGCAGCATGTCTTGACCATGTACGGAGGGATCGTCGCGGTACCCCTGATTCTGGGGCAGGCCGCAGGCCTCAACGGTGCCGAAATCGGCATGCTGATCGCCGCCTCGCTGTTTGCCGGTGGCCTGGCCACCCTGCTGCAAACCCTCGGCCTGCCGTTCTTCGGCTGCCAGTTGCCGCTGGTGCAGGGCGTGTCGTTCGCCGGTGTGGCGACCATGGGTGCAATCCTCAGCAGCGAGGGCGGCGGTGGCCTGCCGGGCGTGTTCGGTGCGGTGATGGCGGCATCGCTTCTCGGTTTCCTGATCACCCCGGTGTTCTCGCGCATCACCAAGTATTTCCCGCCATTGGTGACCGGTATCGTCATCACGACCATCGGCCTGACCCTGATGCCCGTGGCTGCACGCTGGGTGATGGGCGGCAACAGCGCCTCGCCTGAGTTCGGCAGCATGGCCAACATCGGCCTGGCAGGGCTGACCTTTGCCATCGTGCTGCTGCTGAGCAAGCTGGGCAGCGCGACCATCTCGCGCCTGTCGATCCTGCTGGCCATGGTGATCGGTACGCTGATTGCCTGGGCGCTGGGCATGACCGACTTCAGCAAGGTCACCGAAGGCCCGATGTTCGCCTTCCCCACGCCGTTCCACTTCGGCATGCCGGAGTTCCACATCGCCGCAATCCTGTCGATGTGCATCGTGATCATGGTGACCCTGGTGGAAACCTCGGCCGACATCCTTGCAGTAGGTGAGATCATCGACACCAAGGTCGATTCCAAGCGCTTGGGCAACGGCCTGCGCGCCGACATGGCATCGAGTATCCTGGCGCCGATCTTCGGCTCGTTTACCCAAAGTGCATTCGCCCAGAACGTTGGCCTGGTAGCCGTGACCGGGGTCAAGAGCCGCTACGTGGTGGCCACCGGTGGCGTGATCCTGGTGGTGCTTGGCCTGCTGCCAGTCATGGGCCGGGTGATCGCCGCAGTACCGACCCCGGTACTGGGCGGCGCGGGCATCGTGCTGTTCGGCACGGTGGCGGCCAGCGGCATCCGCACCCTGTCCAAGGTCAGCTACAAGAACAACGTCAACCTGATCATCGTCGCCGCCTCGCTGGGCTTTGGCATGATCCCGATTGCCGCACCGACCTTCTACCACCACTTCCCGAACTGGTTCGAGACCATCTTCCACTCGGGCATCAGCTCGGCAGCGATCATGGCCATCCTGCTGAACCTGATCTTCAACCACTTCACCACCGGCAACTCGGAAAACCAGTCGGTGTTTGCCGCAGCGTATGAGCGCACCATCCAGTATTCGGATATTTCGGCGCTGCGTGATGGCGACTACTTCAAGGATGGCAAGCTGTTCGATTCAGAAGGCAACGAAGTGCCGATGCTGGAGCTGGACGAGCATGGCAATGAAACAGCCAGGCGCACGGCGGTTGCCGAGCATTGACCGCTGACTGAGCGGTGAGGTGGAGGGGCCGACGCGCATCGTCGGCCCCTTTTTCGTTTGCCTGTACTGGCTCTATCGCCGGCAAGCCAGCTCCCACAGGATCACCACAGTTTCCGAATCCTGTGCAGTGTACCTGTGGGAGCTGGCTTGCCGGCGATAGGGCCGGGCCTGGATACGAACTACTCGAACAATGCATCCAGGGCCTGCTCCAGGCGAGTGACGGCAATCACCTGTAACCCCGCCGGCGACTCTTTCGGCGCATTGCCCTTGGGCACAATGGCCCGCTTGAAGCCATGCTTGGCCGCCTCTTTCAACCGCTCCTGCCCACTGGGCACCGGCCGTACCTCGCCCGACAGGCCGATCTCGCCAAACACCAGCAGGCCATGAGCCAGTGGCCGGTTGCGCAAGCTGGACATCACCGCCGCCAGCAATGCCAGGTCCGAGGCCGTTTCCAGCACCTTCACCCCGCCCACCACGTTGAGGAACACGTCCTGGTCATGGGTGGGAATACCGCCGTGGCGGTGCAGCACCGCCAGCAACATGGCCAGGCGATTCTGGTCCAGGCCCAATGTTACGCGGCGCGGGTTGGCCAGGTGGCTGTCGTCGACCAGCGCCTGCACCTCGACCAACATCGGCCGGGTGCCTTCCCAGGTTGCCATCACCACACTGCCCGGAACTTCTTCCTGGGTACGGTTGAGGAAGATCGCCGAGGGGTTGGAGACCTCTTTGAGGCCCCGGTCGGTCATGCCGAACACGCCCAGCTCGTTGACTGCGCCAAAGCGGTTCTTCACCGCCCGCAACAGGCGCAGGCGGCCGTCGGACTCGCCTTCGAAATACAGCACAGTGTCGACCATGTGCTCCAGTACCCGCGGGCCGGCCAGCGAGCCTTCCTTGGTTACGTGGCCAACCAGGAAGATTGCCGTGCCGCTCTGCTTGGCGTAGCGCACCAGCAACGCCGCGCTCTCGCGCACCTGGGCCACGCCGCCGGGGGCCGATTGCAGTTGCTCGGTGAAAATGGTCTGGATCGAGTCGATCACCATCACCTTCGGTTTTTCGAGACGTGCCGTGGCAATGATGGTCTCGATGCAGGTCTCGGTCATCACCTTGAGCTGGTCCTGGGGCAAGCCCAGGCGCCGCGAGCGCATGGCCACCTGCTGCTGCGACTCCTCACCCGTGACATACAGCGCCGGCATGCCCACGGCGATATTGCACAAAGTCTGCAGCAGGATGGTCGACTTGCCGATGCCAGGGTCGCCGCCAATCAGCACCACCGAGCCATCCACCAGGCCGCCGCCCAACACGCGGTCAAGTTCGGTGCTGCTGGTGGTGAACCGCGGGATTTCCTCGATGCTGACTTCGGCCAGGGTCTTGATCTGGGCTTGCTGCCCGGTCCAACCGGCGCGGCCGCTACTGGGCGCAGCAGCACCACCGCTCTCGATCATGGTTTCGACCAGGGTGTTCCAGGCCCCGCATTCGCCGCACTGGCCGGCCCATTTGGGAAAGGTCGCGCCGCACTCGGTGCAGCCATACAAGCGCTTGGCCTTGGCCATGGGTGGGGTCTCCAGGAAAAAACCGCCATGATAGCCGAGCGGGACGTGTCTCGACCGCTTCGGGGTGCGACAAAACTATTCGTTCTAACCGCAGTCACTACCCCTGAACGCGACGCATGAAGCGTTTAAGTGGCTTACACTGCGTTAACCTTACCTTTTGTTACAAGGAACCAAACATGGGCATGATCAGTGAGTTCAAGGCCTTCGCGGTCAAAGGCAATGTCGTCGACATGGCGGTCGGTATCATCATCGGCGCGGCCTTCGGCAAGATCGTCTCGTCCTTCGTCGGAGACGTGGTCATGCCGCCACTGGGCCTGTTGATAGGTGGGGTGGACTTCAGCGACCTGGCGGTAACCTTGAAGGCTGCCGAAGGTGACGTTCCGGCGGTAGTGTTGGCCTACGGTAAGTTTATCCAGACCGTCATCGACTTCGTGATCGTCGCCTTTGCCATCTTCATGGGGGTGAAAGCAATCAACCGCCTGAAGCGTGAAGAAGCCGTGGCACCGACTGTACCGCCAGTGCCTTCTGCCGAAGAGACCTTGCTGACCGAGATCCGCGACTTGCTCAAGACGCAAAACCAGAACCGCTTGCCTTGAGATTGCCGGGGCTGCTTTGCAGCCCCAATGGTCTTACCAGTAGTTTTCCACAGCAACCTGCCCTGGTCGCTTGCTCAGGCTCAGCTGCAGATCGCGTGCTTTCAGCACCTTGCGCGTCTCGTCGATCATCTCCGGGTTGCCGCACAGCATCACCCGTGAATGCTCCGGCGACAGTTCCAGCCCGGCAGCTTTCTCCAGCTCGCCATTCTCGATCAGCGTGGTAATACGCTGGTTCAACGCACCCGGGTGCTGCTCGCGGGTCACCACCGGAATGAACTGCAATTTACCGGCGTACTCAGCCAGGTAATCGCGCTGCTCCAGCCCGGCGATTTCATCCATGTAGGCCAGCTCTTTCGCTTCACGCACCGAATACACCAGCTTGATACTTTCAAAACGCTCCCAAGCCTCGAAGTCCTGCAGGATCGACATGAACGGCGCAATACCGGTGCCGGTCGCCAGCAGCCACAGGTCGCGCCCACCTACGAAGCGGTCAAGGGTAAGGAAACCGAAGGCCTGGCGGTCGATCAGCAAGGTATCCCCCGCCCCCAGCCGGCTGAGCTCACTGGTGAACTCCCCCCCTGGCACCACGATGGAGAAGAAATCGAGGTGCTCGTCATGCGGTGCGCTGACCATGGAATAGGCGCGCCACACCACGCTGCCATCGGCCTTGCTCACGCCAAGGCGGGCGAACTGGCCGGAACGGAAGCGGAACCCTGCATCGCGCGTAACCCGCAGGCTGAAGAGGTTCGGCGTGAGCGGCTGAACATCGAGCAGGGTCTGGCGGGTGAACTTTTCGGCGCTAGCGGTCATATCGGGCTCCAGGTTTGACGTGCGCACAGTGTCGCGCAAAGTGGCCCGGATAAAAACCACTGCTTTGTAGGGCCTCATCAAGGGCGATCGTGCCGAAGTTGCAGAAAAACCTGATCGCTATAACAAAAAAATCCCAACGCCATGGTAGGTCTTTTCCTACAATGATCCCGGTACCCAAATGGATTGGATCCGTCGCCACCAGGAGTGTTTCAGATGCTTCACTGGAATCCCGAACATCTTCAGGCGTTCGTCGACGAGCGCAGCCCACGGAAGCTGTTCGACATCGCGGTACATCTGGCACAAGATCTGGGCATGGATTACCTAGGGCTGAAACTACGCATCCAGATCGCCACCCAGACACCCAGGGTGTACCTCTACAGCAACTACCCGGATGAGTGGATCGAGCGCTACCAGCGCGATGAGTTCTACAAGCAGGACCCGGCTGCCAACGTCAGCCACAGCTCGACCATGCCGGTGCTGTGGACCGACGAACTGTATCGTGAAGCCCCGCAGTTTCGTGAAGCGGCCTGCCAGCACGGCTTGCGTCATGGCTGGACGCAATCGCTGCACGACCTGCAGCACAACGAAAGCCAGATCAGCGTGGCCAGGCCAGCCGAGAAAATCGACATCGTCGAGCTTTATGACAAGGCCGGCAGCGTTCAGTGGTTGTGCCATACCCTGCATGCGGTTCTCGGCGAACACCACCTGAACGCACTGTGCCCGCCGCAACCTAAAATGAGCGAGCGTGAACTGGAAGTGCTGAAATGGTCGGCCGCCGGCAAGACCGCAGCCGACGTGGCTTGCATCCTGTCGCTGTCGCAGAGCACGGTGAACTTCCACATTCGCAGCGTAATCACCAAGACCAACGCCGCCAACAAGGCCGGCGCCATCGCCATCGCGGCCCTGCGTGGCTGGATCTGACCTTCAAACCTGCGACCTTGGGCAAAGCCCTGTAGAATTGCCCGGCAAAGCCCGGGGCGAACCGCAACGGGCTGTTTCATACCCGAGCCAGACGCCATGCCCCTGTTGACCACCTCCTTCGCCGAACTCGACCTGATCCGCCAGCCGGAACAGGCCAACGACCCGCTGCAGGCTTTCGATGCCGCCGACGAGTACCTGCTTGCGCAGCTACACGAACAGGCACCCGACGCCAACTGCCGGGTGCTGGTGCTCAATGACAGCTTCGGTGCCCTGGCCGCCAGCCTGGCAGGCCGGCTGCAGGTGGTCAGCAGCGGCGATTCGCACCTGGCGCATCTGGCCCTGGAAAAGAACCTTGCGCGCAACGGTTTGCCGTTCGACAGCGTGCCCTTCGTACCGGCGAGCGAACACTGGCAAGGCCCGTTCGACCGGGTGCTGGTGCGCGTGCCCAAGACCCTGGCCCTGCTTGAAGAGCAGCTGATCCGCCTGCAGGGTCACCTGGCGCCCGGTGCTCAGGTGATTGCCGGGGCGATGATCAAGCATTTGCCACACGCAGCCGGCGACCTGATGGAAAAATACATCGGCCCGGTGCAGGCCTCGCTGGCGCAGAAAAAGGCCCGCCTGCTGACGGCCACACTGGCCGAACGGCCGGTTGCCCGCTCGCCCTACCCTACCCGTTACCGCCTCGACGCCCCGGCACTGGAACTGGTCAACCACGCCAACGTGTTCTGCCGTGAAGCACTGGATATCGGCACCCGTGCATTCCTGCCGCATTTGCCACGCGGCCTGGGCAACGCCCGGGTCGCGGACCTGGGTTGTGGCAACGGCGTGCTTGCAGTTGCCAGCGCCCTGGCCAACCCGGATGCCCAGTACACGCTGGTCGACGAATCGTACATGGCGGTGCAATCGGCGCAGGAAAACTGGCAAGCCGCGCTGGGCGAGCGCCCGGCAACCTTCATCGCAGCCGATGGGCTGGCGGGGGTGGAGAAGCAGTCGCTGGACGTGGTGCTGTGCAACCCACCGTTCCACCAGCAGCAGGTGGTAGGTGATTTTCTCGCCTGGCGCATGTTCCAACAGGCGCGTGAGGCGCTGGTGGTGGGCGGGGCGCTGTATATCGTGGGCAACCGCCACCTGGGCTATCACAGCAAGCTGGCGCGGTTGTTCCGCGGGGTTGAGCAAGTGGCGGCTACGCCCAAGTTCGTTATCCTGAAAGCCCGCAAGTAAACCTGTACCGGCCCTATCGCCGGCAAGCCAGCTCCCACAGGTTAATCACAATCCTGAAGGCTGTGCTGTACTTGTGGGAGCTGGCTTGCCGGCGATAGGGCCAGAGCAGGCTTAGCTTAATGTGTGGTCAGGCCCGCAGCCCCCATGAACAGCCGCATCACCCAAGCCGCAACACCCAGGGCCGCAACACTCATCGCCCAGATCAGCAACAGCCAACCCAGTCGCTGCCACAGCGGTTTCTTCTCTTCAAAGCCATGTTTGCCGGTCATCATGCGGCCCTCCTAGTGATAGCCGTCTTCATGGGTCACCTTGCCGCGGAACACGTAGTAGCTCCAGAAGGTGTACATGAGGATGAACGGCAGGATGAACAGTGTGCCCACCAACATGAAGCCCTGACTTTGCGGTGGTGCTGCAGCATCCCAGATCGAAATCGACGGCGGGATGATGTTCGGCCACAGGCTGATGCCCAGGCCGCTGTAACCCAAAAAGATCAGCACCAGGGTGAGCAGGAACGGCGTGTAGTGCGCATTGCGCGCCACCGCCTTGAGCAACCCGTAGAACGTCACCAGTACCAGCAACGGCACCGGCATGAACCAGATCAGGTTAGGCATGCTGAACCAGCGGTCGGCAATCTGTGGATAAGCGATGGGTGTCCACAGGCTGACAATACCGATCACTACCAGCAGTACCAGCGCCAGTGGCCGGGCCATGTCGTGCATCTTCTTTTGCAGCGGCCCTTCGGTCTTCATGATCAGCCAGGTGCACCCCAGCAGGGTGTAGGCCACGATCAGCCCCAGACCACAGAACAGGCTGAACGGGGTCAGCCAGTCGAGGGTGCCACCGGCAAAATGCCGGTCGACCACCTTGAAGCCCTCCAGGAAAGCGCCCAGCGCCACGCCCTGGAAGAAGGTGGCGATCAGCGAGCCCCAGATGAACGCCTTGTTCCAGATATGCCGCTTTTCGGTGGTGGCCTTGAAGCGGAACTCGAAGGCCACACCGCGGAAGATCAGGCCGATCAGCATCAGCATCAGCGGCAGGTAGAGTGCCTCCAGCACCACCGCATAGGCCATCGGGAACGCCCCGAACAGCCCTGCACCGCCCAGCACCAGCCAGGTTTCGTTGCCGTCCCACACAGGGGCGACGGTGTTCATCATCACATCGCGGTCATGCTCGTCCTTGACGAACGGGAAGAGCATGCCGATCCCCAGGTCGAAACCGTCCATCACCACGTACATCATGACGCCGAAGATGATGATCACGGCCCAGATCAGCGGAAGGTCGATACCCATGGCTCAGTTCCCCTTGGTCAGGCTGACGGACTTGGCCTCATGGCCATCATCGGCGGCGGACAGCGGCCGCGCCGGCGTGCGTGTAGTGCCAGGGCCACCAGGGTTGGCCTCGTCGCCCTCACCGGTCTGCGGGCCTTTGCGCACCAGGCGCATCATGTAGCCAAGGCCAGTGCCGAACAGGGCAAAGTACACAACCACAAAGGCCACCAGGGTGAAACCGAGCTGGGCGTAGCTGTGGTTGGACACACCTTCCGCGGTGCGCATCAGGCCGTACACCACCCAAGGCTGGCGACCGATTTCGGTGGTGAACCAGCCCGCCAGCAGCGCGACCAGCCCGGATGGGCCCATCCACAGTGCCACGTACAGGAAGGGGCGTGAGGTGTAGAGGGTGCCGCGCTTACGCAGCCAAAGGCTCCATAGGCCGACGAAGATCATCAGCATGCCCAGCCCGACCATGACCCGGAACGACCAGAAGACGATGGTCGAATTTGGCCGGTCTTCAGGCGGGAACTCCTTCATCGCCGGCACCTGCTTGTCCAGGCTATGGGTCAGGATCAGGCTGCCGAGCGCCGGGATCTCCAGCTTGAAGTGGGTGGTTTCAGCCTTCATGTCGGGGATGCCGAACAGGATCAGCGGTGTCGGCTCGCCTGGCACGTTTTCCCAGTGGCCTTCGATCGCGGCAATTTTTACCGGTTGGTGCTTGAGCGTATTGATGCCATGGAAGTCGCCAATCACGGCCTGGATCGGGGCAACGATCAACGCCATCCACATGGCCATCGACAGCATCTTGCGTACCGCCGGGTTGTCACGCCCGCGCAGCAGGTGCCAGGCCGCCGAGGCACCGACGAAGAACGCCGTGGAGACGAACGCGGCGGTGGCCATGTGCATCAGCCGGTAGGGGAACGAGGGGTTGAAGATCACTGCTAGCCAATCCACCGGCACCACCCGGCCATCAATGATCTCGTGGCCTTGGGGGGTTTGCATCCAGCTGTTGGAGGCGAGGATCCAGAACGTGGAAACCAGCGTGCCGAGTGCCACCATACACGTGGAGAAAAAATGCAGGCCGCGGCCCACGCGGTTCCAGCCAAACAGCATGACGCCGAGGAAACCGGCCTCGAGGAAGAAGGCGGTCAGTACCTCGTAGGTGAGCAACGGCCCGGTCACGGCGCCAGCGAACTCGGAGAAGCGGCTCCAGTTGGTACCGAACTGGTAGGCCATGACCAGGCCGGAGACCACGCCCATGCCGAAGTTGACGGCAAAGATCTTTGACCAGAAGTGATAGAGGTCACGGTAGACCTGCTGGTGGGTCCGCAGCCAGAGGCCTTCGAGGACTGCCAGGTAGCTGGCCAGGCCAATGGTGATGGCCGGGAACAGGATGTGGAACGACACGGTAAAGGCAAACTGCATTCGGGCGAGCTCTAAGGCCTCTATTCCGAACATGGTGCTTCCTCTTCAGATAATCCGGCGTCCGGGCTCGTGACCCAGTCGCCCACTGCCCCCACTGGGTCGAGTACGGCGCGTTGGAATTGTTCTGTTCGATCGCAGGGATTCCGGCCCGGAGGGCCAATTCGTTGAATCTGGAACGATTGATCCAGATCAACGATTGCTAGGAAGCATAGTCCCGAATACACCGGCTGACCGTGTGGTTGATTGCCGCGTGACCGGTTGCCCCACCCTCTTTCATAACGCGTGAAAAAGTGCCGATTCGGGCAAACAGTAACCGTTTGTTACAAACAGATGATACGCTGCGCGCCCCCTCTACTGCGCCGAGGCCCCTGGTTTCCGATGTCCGATTCCGCACCGCAGTTGTTGCGTCACCACCGCCCCTTCCTGGCCTTCTGGCTGGCCCGTGTATTCACCGCCAGCGGCTTTCAGATGCTCACCGTGGCCATTGGCTGGCACCTCTATCAGTTGACCGGCAATGTGCTGGACCTGGGCCTGGTCGGCCTGGTCGAGTTCGCCCCGCGTGTGCTGTTCATGCTGCACACCGGGCATGTGGCCGACCGCTATGACCGGCGCAAGGTCGCGGCCCTGTGCCAGAGCCTGCAAGGGTTGATTGCCCTGGCGCTGGCAGTGGGCAGCGCCACCGACCACGTCACCCGCGAGCTGATTTTTGCCCTTGCCTTCCTGCTCGGGGCCACGCGTTCGTTCGAGATGCCTGCGACCCAGGCGTTGCTGCCCAACGTCGTGCCGCCTGGGCTGTTCCCCCGCGCAGTGGCAGCGTCGGCGTCGGCCACGCAGTCGGCGACCATTGTCGCGCCGGCAGTGGGCGGGTTCCTGTATGCCTTCGGCAGCACTTGGGTGTATGGCCCAACGGTGGCGCTGTATGCCATCGCCTGCGTGCTGACGTTGAGCCTCGATGCCCGCCAGCAAGTAGCGCAACGTGGGCGCGCCAGCATCGAATCGCTGCTGGCGGGCATCCGCTTCATCCGCAGCCGACCCGACATCCTCGGTGCAATCTCGCTGGACCTGTTCGCCGTGCTGTTGGGCGGAGCCACCGCCTTGCTGCCGGTGTTCGCCAAGGACATCCTGCTCACCGGCCCGATGGGCCTGGGCCTACTGCGTTCGGCACCTGCGGTGGGCGCGTTGCTGATGTCGCTGTGGCTGGCGCGCTTCCCGCTCGAACGCAAGGTGGGGCGAACCATGTTCACCGCAGTGGGGGTATTCGGCGTGGCAACCATCGCCTTCGGCCTGTCGACCTCGTTCTGGTTCTCGTTGGCGGTGCTGGTGGTGCTGGGCGCGGCGGACATGATCAGCATGGTCATGCGCAGTTCATTCGTGCAGTTGGAGACGCCAGACGAGATGCGCGGGCGGGTCAGTGCGGTGAATGGCTTGTTCATCGGTGCCTCGAACCAGCTCGGCGAGTTCGAATCGGGGGTGACTGCGCACTGGTTTGGCACAGTGCCGGCGGTGGTAATGGGCGGTGTGGGCACACTGGTGGTGACCGGAGTGTGGATAAAAATGTTCCCGACACTGGCCAAGCGGGACCGGTTGCACAATGGTTGAGGGATAGCCTGTACCGGCCCTTTCGCGGGCACGCCCGCTCCCACAGGGACCGCGCCACATCCAGACCCTGCGCTGTACCTGTGGGAGCGGGCGTGCCCGCGAAGAGGCCAGTACAGGCTGCAGAGAGAGCCCATTCCCCAACGGCCATAGGCCCCTGCCAAGCATGCTGGTATGATGCGCGGCTTTTTTCCTCCCCACACAAAACCACGGCAACCGGTACGGTCTGTGCTTTGCTGATGGGGTCGATACAATCATGGCGCCGGGGGCGCCTTGGGGAGCGGGCATGCTGGAAAGGCTGTTTCAACTAAGAGCACACAACACCAACGTGCGCACCGAGATTCTTGCGGGCGTCACCACCTTCCTGGCCATGGCCTATATCCTGTTCGTCAACCCGAGCATCCTCGGCGAGACCGGCATGGACAAGGGCGCGATCTTCGTCGCCACCTGCCTGGCAGCGGCCATCGGCTCCACCACCATGGGCCTGATCGCCAACTACCCGATCGCCCTGGCGCCGGGCATGGGCCTGAACGCATTCTTCACCTACACCGTAGTGCTGCACATGGGCCACACCTGGCAGGTGGCGCTGGGCGCGGTGTTCCTGTCGGCGGTGATGTTCTTCCTGCTGTCGATCTTCCGTATCCGCGAGTGGATCGTGAACAGCATCCCGCTGCCGCTGCGCTCGGCGATTGCCGCCGGTATCGGCCTGTTCCTGGCATTGATCGCCCTGCATAACGCCGGCATCGTCGTCGATAACCCGGCCACCCTGGTGGGTCTTGGCGACCTCAAGCAGCCGGCACCGATCCTCGCCACGCTGGGCTTCTTCCTGATCGTCGGCCTTGAGTCGCTGAAAGTGCGCGGCGCCGTGCTGATCGGTATTCTGGCGGTGACCATCGCCTCGATCGTGATGGGCGTGACGCCGTTCGCCGGCGTTGTCTCCATGCCGCCGTCGCTGGCACCGACCTTCCTGCAACTGGACATCGCCGGCGCGCTGGACGTGGGCCTGGTCAGCGTGATCTTCGCCTTCCTGTTCGTCGACCTGTTCGACAACTCCGGTACCCTGATCGGCGTGGCCAAACGCGCCGGCCTGATGGGCAAGGACGGCCACATGCCGAAGATGGGCCGCGCCCTGATCGCCGACAGCACCGCCGCCATGGCCGGTTCCCTGCTGGGTACTTCGACCACCACCAGCTACATCGAATCCGCTGCGGGCGTGAGCGCCGGTGGCCGCACCGGCCTGACCGCCATCGTGGTTGCCGTATTGTTCCTGCTGGCGTTGTTCTTCGCCCCGCTGGCCGGTAGCGTGCCGGCATTCGCCACCGCTCCGGCGCTGCTGTTCGTCGCTGTGCTGATGGCTTCGGGCCTGGCAGAAATAAACTGGGATGATGTCACCGAAGCCGCGCCGGTGGTGGTGACCGCCCTGGCCATGCCGCTGACCTACTCGATCGCCAACGGTATCGCCTTCGGCTTCATTTCCTGGACCGCCGTCAAGCTGATCTCTGGCCGCCACCGCGACCTGAATCCGGCCCTGGTGATCCTTTCCATCCTGTTCGTCATCAAGCTGGGCTGGTTCAACGCATGAGTGCTGCTTTCGACCCCTCCTCTTACGCCACCCAGCTGGACGCCAAGGTGGCCCGGCTGCGCGAGCTGCTGGCGCCATTCGGCGCGCCGGAACCGGCTGTTTTCGACTCGCCGCGTGAGCACTACCGCCTGCGCGCCGAGTTCCGCCTGTGGCGCGAAGACGGCCAACGCCACTACGCCATGTTCGCCCCGGGCGACAAGCACAAGGCGATCCTGATCGACGATTTCCCCATTGCCAGCCAGCGCATCAATGCGCTGATGCCGCGCCTGAAAGCGGCCTGGCAGGCCAGTGAGGAACTGGGCAACCGCCTGTTCCAGGTGGAGTTCCTCACCACCCTGGCCGGCGACGCGATGATCACGATGTGCTATCACCGGCCGCTGGACGAAGCCTGGGAAGTGGCCGCGCGGCAACTGGCCGAAGAACTGGGCGTGAGCGTTATTGGCCGCTCCAAAGGCAAACGCCTGGTGATCGGCCGCGACTACGCGGTGGAAAAACTCGACGTGGCTGGCCGTGTGTTCAGCTATCGCCAGCCGGAAGGCGCGTTCACCCAACCCAACGGCGCAGTGAACCAGAAGATGCTGAGCTGGGCCTTCGAGGCCATTGGCGAGCGTGAGGACGATTTGCTGGAGCTGTACTGCGGCAACGGCAACTTCACCCTGCCGCTGGCCACGCGCGTGCGCCAAGCGCTGGCTACCGAAATCAGCAAGACCTCGGTCAATGCCGCGCTGAGCAACCTCGACGAGAACGCTGTGGATAACGTGCGTCTGGTGCGGTTGTCGGCCGAAGAGCTGACCCAGGCGCTGAATGAGGTGCGGCCGTTCCGTCGCCTGGAAGGCATCGACCTGAAGAGCTACGACTTCGGCACGGTGTTTGTCGACCCGCCACGGGCAGGCATGGACCCGGACACCTGCGAGCTGACCCGGCGTTTCGAGCGGATTCTGTACATCTCTTGCAACCCCGAGACCCTGGCCCTGAACATCGCCCAACTGCAAGATACCCACCGTATCGAGCGTTGCGCGCTGTTCGACCAGTTCCCGTATACCCATCACATGGAAAGCGGCGTACTGCTGGTCCGGCGCTGATCTGCGTCGCGGCAGGGCCCCACGGGCTCTGCTGCACGCCACCAGGAGCGTTGTGCCGATGGACCAGTTGAACGCCATGCAAACCTTCCGCCGGGTCGTCGAACTTGGCAGCTTCAGCGCCGCCGCCAGCCAGGCAGGCCTGTCCCATACTGTGCTGTCACGCCAGGTCAAGCACCTTGAACGCCACCTCGGCACACAACTGCTCACCCGCACCACTCGCCGCCTGCACGTGACCGAAGCCGGGGCACTGTTCTACCGTCACTGCGTGCAGATCCTCGAACAGATGCAGGCAATGACCCTCGAGCTGTCAGAACATCAGCAGCAACCCACCGGCACCTTGCGCCTGGGCGTGTCCACGGCCTTCGGTGAGCTGGAACTGGGCCGCTGGTTGCCAGACTTCGTCGAGCGCCATGCGCAGCTACAGATCGAACTCAACTGCAGCGACCGCTTCGTCGACCTGCTGGAGGAACAGGTGGATGTCTGTCTGCGGGTCACCCGCCATCTGCCTGATTCAAGCCTGGTGGCACGGAGGCTGGCCAGCAGCGAAGTACTGCTGGTCGCCGCCCCGCGCTACCTTGAGCGCCACGGCACGCCCACCTCGCCCGCCGACCTGGCCCGACACCCTCTGCTCGGTTACAGCCAACTGCCGCACCCCCAGCGCCTGCAAATGGCCAACGACGCGGGCGAGCGACAGGAAATTCTCATGCCCCGGCGCTTGAGCGCCAACTCGCCCATGGCGTTGCGTGCAGCCGCGATCGGTGCGCTGGGCATCGCCAGCTTCGACCGCTTCATCGTGCAGGACGCCCTGCAGGACGGGCGCCTGTTACCCGTTCTGGGCGAATGGCGGCTGCCGGCGCGAACCCTGTACGCCGTTTACCCGCAGAGCCGCTACCTGGCACCCAAGGTCCGTGCGTTGCTGGATTACGTTCAGGCTTACTATGCGCAAGACAGATGGCCGGCGTGATTTGTGCTATTTCTGCACAAGTTATGCGTCAGACAGGCCGTATTTGTGTGTTGAGTGATTGATTAATCTGCGCTGCACCGTCATCCAGCGCAGGAGCTTCATCATGAAATCATTGCCCGCGGCCATTGCGGCCGTCGTCGCCACCACCCTTGCAGTCGGCGCCCATGCCACGGAAAAAACCATTTCGGTTGCCGATAGCGCTGCCCTGAAATGGCAGGACGTGCCCAACACCCATGGCGCCGTCAGCTATGCCAATGTCGAAGGCGATATCTTCGGCAACGGCCCGTACTCCGCGTATGTGAAATTCAGGAAAGGCACTGACAACGGCTTGCACCAGCACAGCCAGACGATGCCTACAGTGATTTTGAGCGGAACATTCTACGCGGTGATCAACGGCAAGCGTGTCGAATACCCGGCCGGTGGCTACTACAAGCTGCCAGCGGATCTGGTGCACGAAAGCGGTTGCACGGCCGCTGCCGATTGCCTGTTGTTCCAATACCAACCTGGCGCCTTTGACCTGAAACCGGTCAAAAGCTGAAAGACGGGGGCTGCCTGGCAGCCCCGGCCCATTCAGAAGTCGAAGAACACCGTCTCGCCTTCACCCTGAATACGGATATCAAAACGATACGCCGTCTTACCGTCCACTTCGCAACGCGTGGCAATCAAGGTTTCACGCCGCTGCGGCTGCTCGATCAGGTTGAGCACCGGGCACTTGGCGTTGGCTTGAGCCTCGTCATCGAAGTACAGGCGTGTGTGCAGGTGGATGTTGATGCCACGGGCAAACAGGCTGATGTTGATGTGCGGTGCCATTGGCACGCCGGCAGCGTTGTTCACCACACCCGGCTTGACCGTGTGCAGCGTCCACTCACCGGCATCGAAGGTGGTCGCAGTGCGGCCGAAGCTGTTGAAGGCGTTTTCCAGGTTGTAGGCATCCTGGTACTCGCCATTGGCGTCGGCCTGCCACACTTCCAGGAACGAGTCGCGCACCAGGTGGCCGTTACCGTCATACACCTGTCCAAGCAACAGAATATGCTCGCCTGGCGCGTCTGGCTTGGCCAGGCGGTTCCAGATTTCCTGATCACGGGTCGGGTTGCCGGCCGCTTCCAGGGCCAGGCCGATGTGCACGTAGGGGCCGGCAGTCTGCGAAGGGGTTTCCGGCAGCAGTTCGATTGGCATGGCGGGTTCCTCAGCAGTTTTCGAAGTGGGTCTTGCGCTGGCCGCGCAGCACGATGTCGAAGCGGTAGGCCAGGCAGTCCATCGGGTTGGCGTTGCTCATGTCGAGCTTGGCGATCAACTGCTGTACGGCTTCAGGGTTGGCGATCGACTTGACGATCGGGCACATCGGGATCAGCGGGTCACCCTCGAAATACAACTGGGTGATCAGCTTGGTGGCGATCGACGGGCCACTGATGCCGAAGTGGATGTGCGCGGGGCGCCAGTCGTTCGGGCCGTTGCGCCATGGGTACGGGCCCGGCTTGATGGTGCGGAAGCTGTAGTAGCCATCGCTGTCGGTCAGGCAGCGGCCGACACCACCAAAATTCGGGTCCAGCGGTGCCAGGTAACGGTCGTTCTTGTGCCGGTAGCGGCCACCGGCGTTGGCTTGCCACATCTCCACCAAGGTGTTCGGCACAGGCTTGCCGTACTGGTCTACGACGCGGCCGGCAACGATGATGCGCTCACCGATTGGCAGGCCACCGTTGTTGAAGTTCAGCAGCAGGTCATGGTCGTGGGCACCGAAGCCCAGATGGGAAAAGTTCGGACCAGTGGTTTCGCTGATCGACTGTGGAATGCTGACCAGTGCCTGGCGCGGCGAGCGAGCAATGGATGTTTTGTAGTCAGGCGTAAGGGCTTTGGGGTGCCAATTGCGATCACGGATCACGAAGCGGCTGTTGTCCTGGGCGGGCATGCCGGTTTCCTCTCTTGGAATTATGTGAACGCCTGGGCGTGGCAGGCGGACTTACAGTTTCCGGCAGGTCGCGCGCATTGAATATTGAAATAGACCACTAGATCCATAACCAAATGGTTATGGGTTAACACTTTGGCCTGACACCTGCCGCTGTCCTGAACTAATCTTTGTCTTCTTGTTTCACGCTCCGGAGAGCATTCATGGAATGGCGAAAAGGCCGACGCAGCGACAACGTGGTCGATGCCCGAGGCGAAGGTGGCAGCGGTGGCGGCGGCGGCATGCGTTTCGGCGGCGGCAAGGGGCTGGGGCTTGGGGCGATTCTGCTGATTGTGGGCATCGGCTGGCTCACCGGGCAGGACCCGTTGCAGATTCTTGGCCAGCTCACCGGCCAGATGGAACAGCAGCAACAGCAAACGGCACCCAGTGGTACGGGCGCCAAGGCGCCACCGGCCAACGACCAGCAGGCCGAGTTCGTTGCCTCGGTGCTGGGCGACACCGAGGATACCTGGAAAGCGCTGTTTGCCGAAGCCGGCAAGCAATACCGCGACCCCAAGCTGGTGCTGTTCAGTGGCCAGGTCAATTCGGCCTGTGGCTTCGCTTCAGCAGCTGTCGGGCCATTCTACTGCCCGGCGGACCAGCGGGTTTACCTCGACATGTCGTTTTTCCGCGAAATGGAAACCCGCTTCGCTGCGGCCGGCGACTTCGCCCAGGCCTACGTGATCGCCCACGAAATCGGCCACCATGTGCAGACCCTGCTGGGCGTTTCGGCCAAAGTCGATGCCGCACGCCGCAACGGCCAGCGCATGGAGGGCGACAACGGCCTGCTGGTGCGCCAGGAACTGCAAGCCGACTGCCTGGCCGGCGTGTGGGCCTACCAGGCACAGAAGCGCCTGAACTGGCTGGAGCCGGGTGACGTCGAGGAAGCGCTGAACGCGGCCAACGCCATTGGCGACGACCGCCTGCAACAGCAAGGCCGCGGGCGCGTGGTGCCAGACTCGTTCACCCATGGCACCTCTGCACAGCGGGTGCGCTGGTTCAAAGCCGGGTTTGCCGAAGGCGAAGTGAACAGCTGCGATACCTTCAGTGCACGTAACCTTTGATACTGATTGGGGCCGCTTTGCGGCCCTTCGCGGGCACGCCCGCTCCCACAGAGACTGCGCTAACTTCAAGGGCAACGATCAACCTGTGGGAGCGGGCAAGCCAGCGAAGGGCTGCAAAGCAGCCCCAATAATCCAGTTACAAATCTGCTGAAAAAGCGTTTCAGCTTCCCAAATCATTGCCGATAACCCCTGCACGAGTCAGCGGGCATCCAGAACAACAACGCCTTGCGATCGAAGATCAAGCGAGCGAAAACTACTTCTGGAGAGCGTGCATGAACAGCTGGTTCGCCAACATCAGCGTCAACCTGAAACTCGGCCTGGGCTTCGGCCTGGTGCTGGTCCTCACCGGCCTGCTGGCCTTGACCGGCTGGACCAGCCTGGGCAGCCTGATCGACCGCAGCAACTGGATGGGTGACATCGGCCAGCTCAACAAAGACCTGACCGACCTGCGCATCGCGCGCCTGCAATACATGATTGCCAACGGCGACGATGCCGCCGCCGCCAACACCCAGACCAAGCTGGATGCTTTCAGCAAGCAGCAGGCCTACCTGGCCAGCACCTTCAAAAGCCCGGACAACGTCAAACTGCTCAATGAACTGGGCGCAACCATCAGCGCCTACAAGGTGTCGCTGAACAAGATGCGCCAAGGCTACGACGCCACCCGTGCTGCGCGCGTTGCCATGGACGGTTCGGCCACCCGTGCCGACCAGGCCATGGACGTCCTCAGCCAGGAAGTCATGGCGCGTCCGGAGGCCGACAGCGTACGCCTGGCCCAGTACCTGCTGATCAGCAAGGCCCGCCAGCAATTACTGCAGGTGCGCATCGACGTGCGCGGCTACATTGCCGACAACAGTGCTGCCAACGAACAGGCCGCCCTGCGCCAGCTGGACGCTGCCCTGGTCGAAATCGACAACCTCAAACGCCAGCTGCCAAGCGAAGATACCCGCCTGCAACAGTTCGAGCGCTCGGTACTGGCCTACCGCGACGCTGTACGCCAATTCCGCGACGCGGTAGCCGACATCACCACCTCCCGCGCCGAAATGACCGTACAGGGCGCCGACATCGTCAAGCGCAGTGATGCGCTGTACCAGATACAACTGCAGCGCCGCGACATCGAAAGCACCCAGGCTCGCAGCCTGCAGGCCATCGCTACCCTGCTGGCACTGCTGGTTGGCGTACTGGCAGCCGTGCTGATCACCCGCCAGATCACCGGCCCGCTGCGTGAAACCCTGGTAGCGGTGGAAAAGATCGCCAGCGGCGACCTCACCCAGCACGTGCGGGTCACCCGCCGCGACGAACTGGGTGTGCTGCAGCAGGGCATTGCACGCATGGGTACGACCCTGCGCGAGCTGATCAGCGGCATCCGCGATGGCGTCACCCAGATCGCCAGCGCCGCCGAAGAGTTGTCGGCAGTGACCGAGCAGACCAGTGCCGGCGCCAACAGCCAGAAGGTCGAGACCGACCAGGTGGCCACTGCCATGCACGAAATGGCCGCCACCGTTCAGGAAGTGGCGCGCAATGCCGAGCAGGCCTCGCATGCCGCCACTGGTGCCGACGAAGAAGCCCGCGCCGGCGACCGGGTAGTAGGCGAGGCGATTGGCCAGATCGAGCGCCTGGCGGAGGACATGCACCGCTCTACCGAGGCGATGAACCTGTTGCAGCAGGAAAGCAAGAAGATCGGTAGCGTGATGGATGTGATCAAATCGGTAGCCGAACAGACCAACCTGTTGGCGCTAAACGCGGCGATCGAGGCGGCGCGTGCCGGCGAGGCCGGGCGTGGTTTTGCCGTGGT
Source organism: Candidatus Pseudomonas phytovorans (assembly GCA_029202525.1). Taxonomy (NCBI): domain Bacteria; kingdom Pseudomonadati; phylum Pseudomonadota; class Gammaproteobacteria; order Pseudomonadales; family Pseudomonadaceae; genus Pseudomonas; species Candidatus Pseudomonas phytovorans. The sequence continues at coordinate 1,431,589 of CP119325.1, read as the reverse complement.
CGCCGACGAAGTGCGCGGCCTGGCCCAGCGCACGCAGAAGTCCACCGAAGAAATCGAAGCGCTGATTGCCAGCCTGCAGGATGGTACCCAGCAAGTGGCGAACGCCATGCAGGGCAGCCGTAGCTTGACCGACAGCAGCGTCGATCTGGCGCGCAAGGCTGGGGCCTCGCTGGAGAGCATCACCACTACGGTGTCGAGCATCCAGTCGATGAACCAGCAGATTGCGGCGGCGGCAGAACAGCAGAGTGCCGTGGCCGAAGAGATCAGCCGCAGTATCCTGAATGTGCGTGATGTGTCGGAACAGACGGCGGCGGCCAGTGACGAGACGGCGTCTGCAAGCGTTGAGCTGGCACGCCTTGGCGGGCAGTTGCAGACCTTGGTCAGCCAGTTCCGCGTCTGACCGGAACATTCCTGGGGCCGCTTTGCGGCCCATCGCCGGCAAGCCAGGCTCCCACAGAAACAGCACAAGCCTCGAAGGAAGCGCCGAACCTGTGGGAGCTGGCTTGCCGGCGATGAGGCCGGCACAGGCGGCCGCTTACTTGACGATCATCCCCACCCCACGCCCACGCGGATCGGAAGCAGTCTCAAGCTTCGCCCCATCCACCCGGATCGCCTGAATATCGCCCATCTCCCAGCCCTGGTCCTCCAGCACATAGCCCATCTTCTTCAAATCATCAGCCACCGGCCCGGTCAACGGCGCATAGGCGTCAAAGTAGATGGTGTCCTTGGGCAGCAACTGATGGTGCACCCGCTGCGCCGCCACCGCCTTGGCCAGCGGCATATCGTAGTCGTACAGGTTGTTCATCACCTGGAAGATCGAGGTGAAAATCCGCGAGCCACCCGGGGTACCAATGACCAACTCGACCTTGCCATCACGGGTCATCAGGCTGGGGCTCATCGATGACAGCATGCGCTTGCCCGGTTCGATCGCGTTGGCATCCCCGCCCACGACACCAAAGGCATTCGCCGCCCCTGGCTTGGCGCTGAAGTCGTCCATCTCGTCGTTGAGCAGGAAGCCTGCGCCCTTCACCACTACGCCACTGCCGTAGTCGAGGTTGAGGGTGTAGGTGTTGCTGACCGCGTTGCCTTGCTTGTCCACGATCGAGAAGTGCGTGGTCTGGTGCGGCTCAAGGCCCGGCTTGACCTTGTCGGTGTCGGAGATGGCCTTAGGGTTGACCTGCGCGGCGCGCTTGGCCAGGTAGTCCTTGGCCACCAGCTTATCCACAGGCACCTTGGTGAAGGCCGGGTCGCCGAGGTAATCGGCGCGGTCGGCGAACACCCGCTTCTCGATCTCGGCCAACAGGTGGATGTACTGCGCAGAGTTGTGCGCCACCCCCTTGAAGTCCGCCGCGCGGTCTTCCTTGATGCCCAACAGCTGGGCCAGGGCAACACCGCCAGAGCTCGGTGGTGGCGCGGTGTAGACCACGTTGCCGCGCCAGCTTACGGCCATCGGCTCACGCCATACGGCTTTGTAATCCTTCAAGTCTTCTTTGGTGATCAGGCCCTTGTCTGCCTGCATCTGCGCCACCAGCAAGTCGGCGGTCTTGCCCTGGTAGAACTCGCTCACGCCCTTGTCGGCGATGCGCTCCAGGGTCTGGGCCATTTCTGGCTGTTTGAACAGCTCGCCGACCTTCATATTGCCGAAGTAGTCGTTGAAGTTGGTCGCCGTCTTGAACATGCCTTGGGCATCGTTGCGGTACTGGTACTGTTTTTCAGCCACCTTGAAGCCGTTTTTCGCATAGCCGATGGCCGGGGTCAGCAGCTCGCTCCAGGGCAGCTTGCCGAACTTCTGGTGCGCCTCCCACAGGCCCATCACCGTACCGGGCACACCCGCGGCGCGTACCCCGACCAGGCTGAGGTTTTCAATGACTTCGCCCTTGTCGTCCAGGTACATGTTGCGTGTAGCGGCCTTCGGCGCGACTTCGCGGTAGTCGAGGAAGTAGGGCTTGCCGTCGACGAACAGGGTCATGAACCCGCCACCGCCGATGTTGCCGGCCTCCGGGTAGGTCACCGCCAGGGTGAAGGCAGTCGCCACTGCGGCGTCAACCGCGTTGCCGCCCTTTTTCAGAATGTCGGCGGCTACCTGTGCACCATATTGATCGGGTGCAGCCACCGCGCCGCCCTCCAGCGTGGCGGCATAAACCGAGGAACAGCTCAGGATCGCGGCGGCGAGAGCAAGGTACTGGAACGGGACAATACGCATGACACTTCCTTGGTGTTGTTTTTGTTGAGCAGTCAGTAAGGCCGAAGCGTTTCGACTGTGCAATCAACCGTAGGAAATTTCGCCGCCTGTGGACAGGATCTGTCGCGTTCAGGCAACTCAGCAGGCGTACATCGCCAGCTTGCGCTGGATGAAATCGAGGAAGCACTGAATACGCAGGGCCAACTGGGTGTTGCGGTAGTACACCGCGTGGATCGGCTGGCGATAGCCGTTGTTCGCCTCTGCCAGCAGCACCTGCAAACGCCCGGTGCGAATATCCTCGTGGGTCATGAAGTGCGACAGGCTGACGATGCCCTCGCCGGCCAATGCCAGCTGACGCAGGGTTTCACCGCTGGAAGCGATCAGCGCCGGGCGGATGTTGAAGCGGTCACCCTGGGCGTGGCGCAGTGGCCAATGGTTGAGCGATTCGGGCTGACTGAAACCGAGCAGACAGTGGTTGGCCAGGTCTTCGACCCGCTGCGGCGTGCCATGCTGCTCAAGGTAGGCCGGGCTGGCCAGCACCTGCACCGGGCTGCAACCCAGGTTGCGGGCGTGCAGGCTGGAATCGGCCAGTTCGCCAATGCGGATCGCCACATCGGTGCTTTGCTCCAGCAGGTCGATGATCAGATCATCGGTGTTCAGTTCCAGCTCGATGCCCGGGTACTCGCGACGGAACTCACCGATCCACGGCAGGATGGCATGCAGCATGAACGGCGCAGCGGCGTTGATGCGCAAGCGCCCGGTGGGCGTCTGTTGGTTTATCGACAGACGCTCTTCCATCTCCTCCATCTGTTGCAGAACCTGCCGCGAGCGCTCAAGGAAATAGCGGCCTTCTTCCGTGAGGTCCATGCGCCGGGTGGTGCGGTTGACCAGGGTGGTACCCAGCTTGCCCTCCAGGCGCGACAAGGTGCGGCTGACGGCGGACGGGGTCTGGCCCATCTGCTCGGCGGCGGCAGAGATCGAGCCGCAGTCGATGACGGCGACGAATACCTGAAGTTCTTCGGATCGGGTTTTCACATTCGGGCCTGTGATGAGTATCTGCCAGAATTAGATCGCCTTGCCGAACACCTTGTCCAGATGTGCTTCATAAGCTGCCAACGCCGCCGGCACATCCGGGCGCTTCATCACATCCGTTGCCAGGAAAGTCGGCAGACCGGTCATGCCAAGGAACTGGTTGGCCTTGTGGAACGGGAAGTACACCGCATCCACGCCCTTGCCTTCGAAGAAGTCGCTCGGGTCATCGAACGCCTGCTGCGGCGCATTCCAGGTCAGCGACAGCATGTACTGCTTACCGTGGACCAAGCCACCGCTGCCGTACTTCTGCGAGGCATCCGAACGGGTACGACCGTCGCTGGCATACAGGCTGCCATGACCCGCAGTGAACACGTCGTCGACGTACTTCTTCACGGTCCACGGCGCGCCCATCCACCAGCCCGGCATCTGATAAATGATCACATCGGCCCATAGGAATTTCTGCACTTCTTCCTCAGCATCGTAGCCGCCATCAATAAAGGTCTGGCGCACATCGAAACCGGCGCGGTCCAGGTGAGCGATGGCCGCTTCGTGCAAGGTCGCGTTGAGACGGCCTTCGGAGTGAGCGAACTGTTTACCACCATTAAGCAGAAGGATCTTTTTCATGCTGGCCTCCCCGGCCGAGTCAAAATTTGATGTCGGCAGGTTAGAGGCTCGCAGGGGCGGGATACAGCAGTGACCGGGCAAAATACAATTGACCAGAAGTCACGAATCAGCATCACATTATTGCCGTAGAATCGGTTCACCACCCATCACCGAGTAGCGCCCCATGAGTGAGCAGTTCGCCTTCATCCTCAAAGCCAAGACCCGCCCGGAAATGGCTGATGCGTTCGAAAACCTGTTCCGCCCTTACGTCGAACCAAGCCGCCAGGAGCCAGGTTGCATCGAGTACCACATGCTGCGCGACCAGCAGGACCCGAGCCTGTTCGTGTTCTTCGAAGTGTGGGCCGACCAGGCCGCGCTGGATGTGCACTCGGCCCTGCCGCACATGGCCGCCTTCTTTGAGAAGCGCATGGACTACCTGGAGCGCGATTTCGATATCCAGCGGGTCGACATGCTCAGCGCATCAAGCGCTAGCCGTTGATCAGCAAGTGGCCGCCGAGTGCGGCCAGGCCGATGAAGAAGCAACGCTTGAACAGCAGCGCGCTGATGCGCTGACGCAACCACTGCCCGGCCAGCATGCCGATCAAGGCGGGCGCCAGCATCAGCAGCGAAGCACCCAACGCCTGGCCACCCAGGGCATCCTGCCCGGCCAGGCCAACGGCCAGCGCCAGGGTCGAAACCGTGAACGACAGGCCCAGGGCCTGGATCATCTGTTCACGGCTCAGGCCCAGGCTCTGCAGGTAGGGCACCGCAGGTATCACGAATACCCCGGTTGCCGCCGTGACCACACCCGTCACCAGCCCGCAGACCGGCCCCAGCCAACGCTCGTGCGCCGGTGCCAGGTGCAAGCCCGGGCCGACCAGCCCGTACAACGCATACACCAGCAAGGCCGCACCCAGCGCGTGCACGGCCCATGGGCCACTGTTGATGCCCAGCCAGGCACTGCCCAGCAAGGTGCCAATGAAGATCAGCGCCAGCATCGGCCCCAGCCGCGTCAGCAACGCCCGCAGGTGCCCGCCGCTGGCCAGCTGCCAGAGGTTGGTGAGGGTTGAAGGCACGATCAATAGCGCAGCAGCCTGCGCCGGTGACATAGCCAGCCCCAACAGGCCCATGGCGATGGTCGGCATACCGAGGCCGATCACCCCCTTCACCGCGCCCGCCAGCAGGAAGGTCAGCACCACCAGCAGCGACAGGGCCGGGCCAATGTTCTGGTAAAAAGCGAGCAAGGTAGTCATGGGCTGTTGGCACTAAACCTGTGGGGGCGGGTTTACCTGCGAAGCATGCTGACACACAATGGCGCCTTGTCGCTCCCCGAAAAAGGATTTTTCAGTGGCATCGATCTACCAGCTCAAACCGCGCTTCCAGGCCCTGCTGCGCCCGGCAGTCGAGCGCCTTTACGACCGCGGTGTCACCGCCAACCAGGTCACCGTCGCCGCCGCAGCGGTGTCGATATTGCTAGGCCTGCTGCTTGCCACCCTGCCCCACGTTACCTGGCTGTTCATCCTGATACCGGTGTGGATGCTGCTGCGCATGGCGCTGAACGCCGTCGACGGCATGCTGGCCCGGGAATTCGGCCAGCAATCCACCCTCGGCGCCTACCTCAACGAACTTTGCGACGTGATCGCCGACGCCGCGCTCTACCTGCCCTTTGCCCTGCTGGCCGGGGTTTCGCCAACGCTTGTGGTGCTGGTAGTGCTGTGTGCCACCTTCAGTGAATACGCCGGTGTCATGGGCCCGCTGGCTGGCGCCTCGCGGCGTTATGACGGCCCCATGGGCAAAAGCGACCGGGCCTTTGCCTTTGGCGTGCTGGGTACCGGGGTCGCCTTTGGCCTGCTGAACGGCAGCTGGATCAATGGTTTGCTGCTGGTCATCCTCGCGCTCTCGCTCTATACCCTCTACAACCGGGTTCGCCAAGGGCTGGCTGAAACCCGCTGAGCCCAAAGTCGTCGCATAAAGGACGTTGATCATGCGCCAAGCGCAAGCACTGCACTTCTCCACCCATGACGGTGTCGAGTTGCACTACCGTCATTGGCCTGCCACCCGCAACGAACACCAGCCGCGCCGGGCCGTGGTGATGTTCCACCGTGGGCATGAACACGGCGGGCGCATGGCCCACCTGGCCGAAGAACTGGACATGCCGGGCTACGACTTCTTCGCCTGGGATGCCCGCGGCCACGGCCAGTCACCAGGCGCACGCGGGGACAGCCCGGGGTTCGCCACCAGTGTGCGTGACGTGCAAACCTTTATCGAACATATCCAGGCGCTTCACGGTATCGCCGAGCACGACCTGGTGGTGCTGGCACAAAGCGTCGGTGCGGTGCTGATTGCCACTTGGGCCCACGACTACGCGCCCAAGGTACGCTGCCTGGTGCTGGCCTCCCCGGCGTTCAAGGTGAAGCTGTACGTGCCCTTCGCCCGCCCTGGCCTGAAGCTGCTCAAGGCGTTGCGCGGTAACTTCTTCGTCAACAGCTACGTCAAGCCCCGCTTGCTGACTCACGACCCCGAGCGGGTGATGTCGTACGTGGCCGACCCGCTGATCAGCCGGCCTATTTCGGTGACCATGCTGCTGGGCCTGTACGAAGCCGCCGACCGAGTGGTGGCAGATGCCCAGGCCATTCACGTACCGACCCAGTTACTGGTGTCAGGGGCCGACTTCGTGGTCGAGCGCCAGCCGCAGGAGCGCTTTTTCGAGCGGCTGGGCAGCACCCGCAAGGAAATGCACATCCTGCCGGGCTTCTTCCACGACACCCTCGGCGAGCGTGACCGGGCCCATGCCCTGAAGCGCATCGAGCGGTTTGTGGAGCATTGCTTCGCCAGCCCCGCCGCCCCGCCCTCACTGCTCGATGCCGACAAGACTGGCGCCAGCTGCGCGGAAGCCGAAAGCCTGGCCGCACCGTTGCCACGCCACTCGCCGCGGGACCTTTACTGGCGCGCCACCCGCGCCGGGCTAAGCCTGGGCAAGGGGCTGTCTGCGGGAGTGAAACTGGGCTTTGACACCGGCTTCGATTCAGGCAGCACCCTCGACTACGTTTACCGCAACCAACCGACCGGCAAGGGCAAGCTGGGGCGCCTGGTCGACCAGAACTACCTCGACTCCATCGGCTGGCGTGGCATTCGCCAGCGCAAGCTGCATGTCGAAGAACTGCTGCGCCTGGCCATCGCCCGCCTGCGCGAACAACAACGGCCGGTGCACATCGTCGATATCGCCGCCGGCCATGGCCGCTACATCCTCGAAGCCCTGCAAGACCTTGAGCAGTTGCCGGATTCGATCCTGCTGCGCGACTACAGCGAGCTGAACGTGCAGCAAGGCAGCGCACTGATCACCGAAAAGGGCCTGGCCGACGTCGCCCGCTTCGTGCAAGGCGATGCCTTCGACCGGCAGAGCCTGGCCACACTGGAGCAGCCGCCCACACTGGCCGTGGTCTCGGGCCTCTACGAACTGTTCCCCGGCAACCAACTGGTAGGCAATTCGCTCGCTGGCCTGGCCGATGCCGTGGAGGATGGCGGTTATCTGGTCTACACCGGCCAGCCGTGGCACCCGCAACTGGAGATGATCGCCCGCGCCCTCACCAGCCACCGTGGTGGCGAGGCCTGGGTGATGCGGCGCCGCAGCCAGGCGGAAATGGACCAGTTGGTCGAGGCGGCCGGTTTCCGCAAGCTGGCCCAGCGCATCGATGAATGGGGCATTTTCAGCGTCAGCCTGGCACAGCGGGTGCGCTGAATGAGCCCACCACGCGAGCCAGGGCTGATCCGCCGGGGCGTGTTCTGGCTTCTGCTGCTGGGGCCGTTTTTTTTCCTCAGCTACGGGCTGGTGAACAACCATACCGCCGGGCGCAGTGACGTCGGCAGCCTGGTGTTCGGCTGGGAGCGCGGCATGCCGCTGTGGCCCTGGACGATCATCCCGTACTGGTCGATCGATTTGCTCTACGGGCTGTCCTTCCTGCTGCCGCGTACGCGGCAGGAAATAGACCGGCACGCGCTGGCACTGCTCAGCGCACAAGTGATCAGCGTCACGTGCTTCCTGCTGTGGCCGCTGCGCTTCACCTTCGAGCGGCCAGAACTGGGTGGGTTGTTCGGCTGGCTGTTCGATGTGCTGATGGGCTTCGACAAGCCGTTCAACCAGGCGCCTTCGCTGCACATTGCGCTGCTGGTGATCATCTGGACGATGTTTGCCCGGCATGTGCAGCGCCAGCCCTGGCGATGGCTGATGCATGGCTGGATGGCATTGATCGGGGTGTCGGTGCTGACCACCTGGCAGCATCATTTTATCGATGTACCCACGGGGGCACTGGCGGGGTTTGCCTGCCTCTGGCTCTGGCCGTATCAGGGGCAGCTGCCCTGGCAACAGGCGCGCCTTGCACGCGATGCCAAGCGTTGGAAGGTAGCATTGTGTTATGCCGTGGGCGCCTTGTTGTGCGCAGTGCCCGCTGTTGTGACGGGCGGTGGCTGGTTGTGGTTGGCCTGGCCGGCCGTGTCGCTGGCGCTGGTTGCGCTCAACTACGGAGTGTTCGGTGCGGGCGGGTTCCAGAAAGGTGCCGATGGGCGCTTGTCGAATGCAACCTGGTGGCTGCTGGCGCCCTATCTGGCTGGCGGATGGCTCAACTCGCGGCTGTGGACGAGACACCATCCGCAAGCGGATGAAGTCTGCGACGGCGTGTACCTTGGGCGGATTCCAGGGCGCGGCGAAGGGGAGAAATTTGCTGCGATTGTCGATTTGTGTGCGGAGCTGCCAAACGCTGGCGCTCCCACAGAGGTCGTGTCAGTTCTCGGCTATCAGTGTTTCCCTACACTGGACTTGATAGCGCCAGACGTTGCCCTGCTACGCCAAGCTGCCAACGCCATAGAACGTATGCGCGTCCAAGGCCCCGTACTGGTCTGCTGCGCCCTGGGCTATTCACGCAGCGCCAGCGCCGTGGCCGCCTGGCTGCTGCTCTCCGGCCGCAGCAGCGATGCCCAGCAGGCAGAAGCACTGATCCGCAAAGCCCGCCCCGGCATCGTCCTGCATCCGGCACATCGCCGGGCCCTGCAACAGCTTGGGGCACAGCCATGAACCTGCGCGTGGTGGCCAGCCTGCTGGGGCGTGGCAAACAGCTGGAACGCATGTCCGACGGCCTCACCCTGCTGGCCCTGGCCTACGGCCTTGCACCGTTGCTGGGTGCGCCACTTCAGCCACGGGCCAGCCTATTGTGTGGCGTGCTGGTGGCGCTTGGCCTGCTGCACAAGTACTGGGCTATCCGCGTGGCGATAGATGCCGAACTGTTCACCCACCTCGCCATCAGCAACGACCTGGCGTCAGACACCCAGGCCCTGGACCGCGCCCTGTTCAAGCTGAAACTGAAACCGCAGGCCAAAGACGCCCGCACCTGGCCTGAACGCAGCCAGGCCGCGTTGAGCCTGCTGCGGCGCCAGGCAGTGTGCCTTGGCCTGCAGCTGTCGCTGGCCTTGGCTACCCTGCTGATACTGCCTTTGAAGGGATGATCACCGATCCATGCTCGCCAACCTGACCGCCTACCTCATCACCTCTGCTGCCCGCCTGATCACGGGCGCCCGCGCCCTGTGGCTGGGCTGCACACCGCTGCCGGTGCAGCGCCTGTACTTCGCCAACCACAGCAGCCACGGCGACTTCGTGCTGCTATGGGCTTCACTGCCGCAGCCGCTGCGCAAGCGTACCCGCCCGGTGGCCGGCGCGGACTACTGGGCCAAACCGGGGGTCCGCGATTTCCTCATTCGCAAGGTGTTCAACGGCGTATTGATCGACCGCCAACGCAGCGAAGGCCAAGGCAGCCCGCTACAGCCGATCCTTGAAGCCGTGGCCCAAGGCGACTCGCTGATCTTCTTCCCGGAAGGCACGCGCAACCTGGGCGACGAGCCGCTGATGCCGTTCAGGAGCGGGCTGTACCACCTGGCTACGGCCAACCCCGACGTCGAGCTGGTACCCGTATGGATTGCCAACCTCAACAGGGTGATGCCCAAGGGCCGCGCCCTGCCCCTGCCGTTGCTGTGCACACTGAGCTTTGGCGAACCCCTGCACCTGCACGCTGATGAAAGCAAACAGGCCTTTCTCGAGCGGGCCAACCAGGCCTTGCTGAACCTGGCCCCGAAGGATGCCTGACATGGACGACAACACCTTTTCCCTGTTCGCCGGCATTGGCGCCCTGCTGCTGCTCGCCAGCATGACAGGCCGCCTGCTCAAGTGGCGTGCCGGCCCCGCGCCGCACGCGGTGATCGACAACCTCAACGCCCGCATCAATGCCTGGTGGGTAATGGTGCTGGTGATCGGCATCGCCTTCCTGTTCGGCAAATACGGCGTGATCGTGCTGTTCTATGGCGTGTCGTTCTACGCCCTGCGCGAGTTCATGACCCTTACCCCGACCCGGCGCAGCGACTACCCGGCGCTGGTGGCAGCGTTCTATGTGGCGCTGCCGGTGCAGTACGTGCTGATCGCCATGGACTGGTACGGCCTGTTCAGCATCTTCATCCCGGTGTACCTGTTCCTGCTGCTGCCAATCCTGGCCAGCCTCGGCGGCGATACCACGCGCTTTCTCGAACGTGCGTCAAAAGTGCAGTGGGGATTGATGATCGCGGTGTACTGCGTGTCGTCGGTGCCAGCCTTGATGACCCTGGACATCCCCGGCTACGAGGGGCGCAACCTGCTGCTGATCGCCTGGCTGATCCTGGTGGTGCAGATCAGCGACGTGCTGCAGTACGTGTGTGGCAAGTTGTTTGGCAAGCACAAGGTCGCCCCCAACCTGTCACCGTCCAAGACCGTCGAAGGGCTGGCCGGCGGCGTGGCACTGGCCACCCTGATCGGCGCCCTGCTGTGCTGGATCACCCCGTTCACCTTCTGGCAGGCCGCGCTGATGGCGCTGGCGGTCAACGCCATGGGCTTCTTCGGCGGCCTGGTGATGTCGGCGATCAAGCGCGACCGTGGGGTGAAAGACTGGGGGCACATGATCGAAGGGCATGGCGGCATGCTCGACCGCATGGATTCGGTGTGCTTTGCAGCGCCGGTGTTCTTCCACTTCGTGCGGTATTGGTGGGCGTAAGAAGAACGTAGCATCGTTGATCAGTGTGTAAGCGCCAGCTCTCGCAGTGCAGCAGAAGCAAGAAACCCGGAGCGGGAAGCGTACCGATGATCACGCTTCACCTTCTCATCGATCCGCTGCAGCAGGTTTTCGGGCAGGGTCGCATTGAAGCGAACCGCCTTGCCCAGATACGGCGTGACATCAAAATCCACCACGGCCCAGACCCCGCCGTCATAGTCGGGGTTGGCCACATGGACATCTACTTCCTGTGGCTGCGGCAGTGCCTCTTTATCTGCGACCAATCCTTCAAAATGAAGCGCCAGCGCCTCATGGACATTGTCCAGAGCTTGAGCAACGGTAGCCCCGGCGGAGAAACAGCCGGGGACATCGGGAACGGTCACGCCGTAATCCGAACCGGGATCCTTGTGCAATACGACCGGAAACTTCATTGGCTGCCTCCTTTAACGCCCATTCTGGTAACGCCACCGGCCGGTGCTAAACCGGCCTGTTTCAAGATGCTGTGCACTGTGCCTTTGGGGAGATCACTCTTGGGATGAGGAACCGTTACTCTCCCCTTTTTGCTCGGGTGCCTGAACTGGTGATGACTCCCTTTCACCTCCACCTCATACCAACCGTCAGCCTCTATAAGCTGGATGACTTCACGACTGCGCATACGCCTCTTCCTTGGGCAGTCGATGTGTATCATACACACCGAATTGACCGAAACAAAGCGTACTACACACTATGCACACATGTGGCGACTAGCGGAAAGATCTGATGGTCAAGTAAGAAGCTACCTGCCACGACATCGGCGCCCAAGCCGGACTGCCGCACATTGCCGTCGGAGTAAACCGCCGGGCATAGCGCGACCAGACAGCTGGACGTCGAGCCCAGGCAACTGCGGCTCGGCCGATGGCCCTATGGTGACGAGTCATCCAACCAGTCACCAGGAGTTGCCCCATGTCCGATTTCATTACCGTCCTGCGCGAAACCTGCCCGACGCCGGTCGTGGACGCCACCAAGTGGAAGCGCATCGGCGGCGATCCGCACACCGTCAACCTCAATGCCTACCTGTCGGCCGACGGCAGCAAGATCATGGGCACCTGGATCTGCACCCCGGGCAAGTTCGAGGTCAACTACGACAAGTGGGAGTTCTGCCACTTTCTTGATGGTTACTGCATCATCACCCCGGAAGGCGAAGAGCCGAAGCACCTGAAAGCCGGCGATGTGTTCGTGATCGAACCGGGGATGAAAGGCACCTGGGAAGTGGTCGAGACCGTGCGCAAGTATTTCGTCTTCGCCTGACAAAAAAATCGCGGAGCAGGTGCCCTCCCCTCTGGTGCGCAGTTACAGAGGAAAGGCCACCTGGCCCGCGATGAAGCCCACCTCTCGCATCAATCTTTCTTGCGATACCCCTCGACGATGGCCGAGAAGTCTTTGCCACCTTCGCCACGCAGGCTCATGGCCTGATACAGCTGCTGTGCCACGGCGCCCAGGATCACCGGTTGGTGTGCCTGGCGTGCCGCTTCAGTGGCCAGCCCCAAGTCCTTGAGCATCAGCTCGGCGCCAAAGCCGCCGGTATAGCCACGCGACGCCGGCGCCGTTTCAATAATGCCTGGCCACGGATTGTAGGTGTCCGAACTCCAGCAACGCCCGGTCGAGCTGTTGATGATGCCGGCCAGCACTTGGGTGTCGATGCCCAGTGCGTTACCCAGGGCCATGGCCTCGGACACACCGATCATCGAGATGCCCAACAGCAGGTTGTTGCAGATTTTTGCGATCTGCCCCGTGCCCACTTCACCGCAATGCACGATGTTGCGACCCATCTGCTCCAGTACCGGCTTGAGGGTAGCGAACAGCTCGGCGCTGGCGCCAACCATGAAGGTCAGTGTGCCCGCCGCCGCGCCACCGGTGCCACCGGACACCGGTGCATCGCCCAGGTCCACGCCCTTGGCCGCTGCGGCCTTGGACACGTCGCGGGCGGTCTGCGGGTCGATGGTGCTGCAGTCCACGGTCGGCGTACCGGCACGAATACCCGCCAGCACGCCATCTTCGTTCAGGTAAACGCTGCGCACATGGGCAGCGGCAGGCAGCATGGTGATCACCAGCTCGCTGTTGGCCGCCGCGTCCTTGGGCGACGGGCTGATCTGCCCACCCAGTTCTGCCAGCTCGGCCAGCACAGCCTTGTTGAGGTCGAACAGGTTCAGCTGGTGCCCGGCCTTGATCAGGTTGCGGGCCATGGGTGCGCCCATGTTGCCCAGACCGATGAATGCAATACGCATGACGTGCTCCTTTAGCGCAGGCTGATGGTGGTGTTCACACCGTCATTGACGCTGTCGTCATCGAACCAGCGGGCGGTGACGGTCTTGGTCTGCGTGTAGAACTGCACCACTTGCTTGCCGTAGGGGCCGAGGTCGCCGAGCTTGGAACCACGGGAACCGGTGAAGCTGAAGTACGGGACCGGAACCGGGATCGGGATGTTGATGCCGACCTGGCCGATATCGATTTCGCTCTGGAACTTGCGCGCTGCCGCGCCGCTCTGGGTGAACAGGCCGGTGCCGTTGCCGAACGGGTTGGCGTTGACCAGGGCGATGGCCTCGTCGAGGGTATCGACCTCCAGGGTCACCAGCACCGGGCCGAAGATTTCCTGGGTATACACCTGCATGTCGGTCTTCACGCCAGAGAACAGGGTTGGGCCGACGAAGTTACCTTGCTCGTAACCCGGCACCGTCACCACGCGGCCGTCGAGTTCCAGCTTGGCGCCTTCCTTGATACCGCTTTCGATCAGCCCCAGCACACGCTCCTTGGCGCGCCTGGAAACCACCGGGCCGACATCGGTGCCAGGTTCGCAGCCGGCATTGACCTTGAGCTTGCTCGCCGCCTCCTTGATGTCAGGCAGCCATTCGCGAGCCTTGCCCACCAGCACCGCCACCGAGGTGGCCATGCAGCGCTGGCCCGCCGCACCGAAGGCGGCACCGACCAGGGCGTTGACGGTTTGCGTGCGGTTGGCATCGGGCAGCACCACCGCGTGGTTCTTGGCGCCCATCATCGACTGCACGCGCTTGCCGTGCTGGCTACCGAGGTTGTACACGTGGGTGCCAACTTCGGTGGAGCCGACGAAGGAAATCGCCTTGATGTCCTGGTGCGTACAGATCGCATCCACCACTTGCTTGCCACCGTGCACCACGTTCAACACGCCCGCCGGTACGCCGGCTTCCAACGCCAGTTCGACCAGTAGCAGGGTCGACAGCGGATCCTGCTCGGACGGTTTGAGCACGAAGGTGTTGCCGCAAACGATGGCCATGGGGAACATCCACAGCGGGATCATGGCCGGGAAGTTGAACGGGGTGATACCGGCGCATACGCCGATCGGCTGGCGCAGGGTGTAGGTATCGACACCGCCAGCGACGTTCTCGGCGAACTCGCCCATCTGCAGGGTGCCAATGGACGCCGCGTGCTCGACCACTTCCAGGCCGCGGAAGATATCGCCTTCAGCGTCGGCCAGGGTTTTACCCTGTTCGGCGCTAAGCACCTGGGCGATACGCTTGGTGTGTTCGCGGATCAGCGCCTGCAGCTTGAGCATGATGCGCATGCGCGCGCCAATCGGGGTGTCGCGCCAGGTCTTAAAGGCGCGGTGGGCAGCGGCCACGGCAGCGTCGACTTCCTCGACGGTGGCGAACGGTACGCGTGCCAGCACCTCTTGGGTAGCCGGGTTGACAATGTCGCGCCACTCGGTAGTTTTCGACTCGACCCATTGGCCGTCGATCAGCAGCTTCACCTGCTCGACCTTGGTGCTGTTCGGGGACTGCGGTGCGTTCATCTGCGTTCTCCTTGGAATTATTGTCGGGACGAGATCGCCAGCGCCAAGCAAACGCGAGGTGGCGTCCTGAGGCTTGTTTCGAGTATAGATGTGCAAACATCCAACAAGAACGCACAAAAAAACCGGATCATCATGCAAAAAGACCTCACATCCCTGAGCGCGCTCAACTGGGACGACCTGAAGTTTTTCCTTGAAGTGGCCCGCACCCGCAAGGCCAGCAGCGCCGCCAAACGCCTGAGCGTGGACTACACCACGGTGTCGCGGCGCATCAGTTCGCTGGAAGGGGCGCTGGGCACATTGCTGTTCGAAAAATCGCGGACCAACGGCTTTGTCCTCACCGCTGAGGGCCAGCGCTTGCTCGGTTATGCCGAGTCGATCGAAAGCACGCTGCACATGGCGTGCGAGCAGGTGTCCGGGTCGGGCGTGGCGTTGTCGGGGCATGTGCGCATGGGCTGCACCGAGGGCTTCGGCAGCTTTTTCATTACCCCGCAGCTAAGCCACTTCGTCGATGCCTATCCGGCGATCTCGGTGGATATCCTGCCGCTGCCGCACTTCATCAGCCTGTCCAAGCGTGAAGCAGACATCGTGATTGCCCTGGAGCGGCCGGAGCATGGGCCTTATGTGTGCTGCAAGCTGTGCGATTACCGTTTGCGGCTGTACACGACCCAGGATTACCTGAACAACCACGCGCCGATACGCCAAGTCGCGGATCTGGCCAGACACCCGTTCATCAGTTACGTGGATGATCTGGCGTTCAGTTCGGAGCTCTTGTACCTGGCCAATCTGATTCCCGGTGCCAGCGCGCACTTACGCAGTACCAGTGTGATTGCTCAGTACACCGCCGCGTTGCAAGGGCGTGGGTTGGCGATACTGCCGTGCTTCCTGGCGGCGCAGGACCCGCGTCTGGTGACAGTGCTGCCGGAAGAGATCGAGGTGACGCGGCAGTTCTGGATGTATTGCCGGGAGGATTTGAGGAAGTTGAAGCGGATTACCCTGTTGTGGGATTACATCCGCGGGGTAACCGAGGCGAATGCGCCGTTGTTGATGGGGGAAACGCGGGAAATGCGATTTGCTCAGGAATGATGGGGCTACTGTGCAGCCCCAAAAATCCACTCAGTAAGACGCCACCACGATAGAAACGCGCCGGTTCTCGGTGCGCCCCGCACTGGTGCGGTTGTCTGCAACCGGCTGGGTACTGCCCAGGCCACGGCTCTGGATATTTTGCGCCTGCATGCCAACCCCGACCAGCGCCTGGGTCACGCTCTGCGCACGGCGTTCGGACAGCTGCTGGTTATATGCCGCCTTGCCCGACGCATCGGCATGCCCGTCCACCCGCACGCCCTGGATGCCAACGCCAAGCAGCGCCTTGCCAATGCGCTCGACAATGGCCTGGCTTTGGCCGTTGAGGCTATCCAGGTCGCTGCCGAACAGCACTTTGCCGGAAAGGTCGTAGGCCCAGCCTTCATCGGTCGGGGTAAAGCCTTCGCGCTTGAGCACGGCAATCTGTTCGGGGGTCAGGCCTTTGGGGGGGGCCGTCTGGCAACCGGTCAGCGCCAGCACGGCGAGCAACAAGGTCCAAAGGGGGAAACGTAAAGCGTGCATCACGGGTTCAACTCCTGTTCTTGATTTCACTGGCGGACCGTTCCGTCTGCGCCACTTGCCAATGGCCAGGGCGTTTGCGCTTGGCCTGGTACATCGCCGCATCGGCGGCATTGAGAAGACTGGCGGGGTCAGCGCCGTCATCAGGGTAATAGGCAATACCGACGCTCAGAGAAGTGGCGATACTGCGGCCACTGTCCAGTTGCACCGGCAGTTTCATGCTGGCGACAATCTTTTCGGCAATGTGCTCGGCGTCTTCGCGCGACTGCAAAGGTGTCAGCAGCACTGCGAACTCATCACCGCCCAAGCGTGCAACCAGGTCGTGCTCACGCAGCTGGGCGCGCACGCGCTCAGCCACGCTGATCAGGACTTCGTCGCCCACGGCATGGCCGAGGGTGTCGTTGATCTGCTTGAAGTGGTCGCTGTCGAGGAACAACAGCGCCAGGTTGTCCTGCTGCCGCGCAGCATTGCGCACACTGCGGTTCAGGCGCCCCTCGAAGAATGCGCGGTTGGGCAGGCCGGTCAGGCTGTCGTGGCTGGCCTGGTGGGCCAGGGTCTGGTTTTCGTTCTGCAGGTGGCTGTGCCATACCTCCAGTTCGTCGAGCAGGGCATTGAAGTCGTTGCCCAGCTCGTTGAGTTCGGCAATCGGCGCTTCCGGCACGCGCCGGTCGAAACTGCGCTCGCGGCGGGCGGCGTGGGCCACGCTGGCCAGGCCACGCAGCGGGCGGACAATATCGCTGAGCAGGCGCCGCGACAGGTATTGCGCAGCCAAGGCACTGAGTAGCGTGCAGAACAGGATTCCTGCCAGCCCGCTGAGCAGGAACAGCAACAGGCTACGGCCCTGGCCGACCAGTTCAATGTGCCCCACCTGCTGTTGCTGGTGCAGTATGGGCAAGTTGATCGGCTCATCCAGCAAGGCGGTGGCAACCTGCACTTCAAGTTTGGCGAGCACGCCGGTATCGCCACGCTGCCAATGCGCCAGCAACTCGCCTTCGTCGTTGAACACCTTTGCCTCGGCCACCTCCTCGTTACTGGCGATCAGCGCCAGCGATTCATTGGCCGCGGCACTGTCATCGAATACCACCGCCGCTTCCACGGTGTAGTTGATCGACCGGGCGATCAGGTGCAGGTTGTGATTGGCGTAGACACGCAGGGCGAGCACGCCCAGCAGGGTGAGGGAAATACCGGCCAGGCCCACGGCGAGCAAAGCCACACTGAGGTGCCCACGGCCCAGCACCGAGCGCAATGTCGGGCGCACGCCATGCTTGCGGGTCGGCTTCATGGCTGCACCGCCCGGCGCCGCGACAATTGCAGCACACTGGGGTGGATGCGCACGCCGGACCGCGCCACCGAGTCGAGGTTGACTTCAAAGGCCACCTGCTGGTCACTTACCCGCAGGCAGAACAGGCTGCCAACCGTGCACGGGTCGTTCGCTTCGCTGATGCTCAGTACCGGGTGGCCGCTGACGCGCTCGAACAGCCGATCGCGCTGACCCTGGTCGAGTTTGCCGATGTAGATGGCATCGCAGGCCTGGGCGATCTGGGTATCCTCTGCCAGCAGCCGCCGCACTTGCAGCGGGCGCCCGGACTCCTGCACATGGCCTTTGATCAGGTCATCGGCGTATTCGGTCGGGCCGACCAGGCACAAACGTAAGGGTGAGGGTTCGGCGGGCCAGCGGGCATAACTGAAGATGCCCAGTACCACCTGGGTGACAGTCTTGGCGCGTTGCTGCGCCTGGGCGGCAGTTGTGCCGGAGTCTGCCCGGGCGAGGCCTGTGGAGATGAACAGGGCGGCCAGCAATAGCGAAAGTGCACAGCTTGGCGCTCGCCTTGCGGCCACGTTCATGTGGGAAATCTCTTAAAGTCCCTTCCAATATCGGCGCAACGATAGCACATGGCCGCATCAATGTAGGAAAGACACTGATCTCGGAGGCACATGCGCTCCCACAGGGGATCTCCAATTGATTTTCGGCAGGGTCAGACCTGCTCCAGCATCAACCCGGAAATACGCCGTACCTTTCGCGCCACCGCTTCTTCGAAAATGCCCTGCCGTGGCTCGACCAGGCTGAAGCAGTGCTTGGCACGGGTAATGCCGGTGTACACCAGTTCCTTGGTCAGCACCGGGTTGAGCGCATCCGGCAGTACCAGCGCGGTGTGGCTGAACTCCGAGCCCTGGGACTTGTGCACGGTCATGGCGAACACCGTTTCCACCTCGTTGAGCCGGCTGGGCAAGACGAAACGCACACCACCGCTGCCGTCGTTACGCGGGAAGGCCACCCGCAGCAGCGGCTCACCGCGTTCATCCGGCAGGCGCAGGGCGATGCCGATGTCACCGTTCATCAGGCCCAGGCCGTAGTCGTTGCGGGTCACCAGCACCGGGCGCCCTTCGTACCAGGGCTGCTGGCTGTCGATCAGCCCGGCATTGTGCAGCACCCGTGCCACCCGTTCGTTGAGGCCTTCGACACCCCAGGCGCCACGACGTACCGCACACAGCAACTGGAAGTCCTCGAAACTGTGCAGCACCTTGGCCGCCCATTGCTCCCACACGGGGTCGTCAAATACGGTTTCAAGTGCCGGCCGGTGGCGGCCAAGTGTGCGCAGGTAGCTGCGATAGCCCTGCGGGCCCTCGACACCGCGGTTCAGGCCATCGAGTAGAAGGCGGTCGAAAGCACGGTCCTGCTCGTGTTTGAGGCCAAGGCTGTGCACGTCGGCCGGCGGCGCGGCCAGCAGGTTACGCGCTGCATGGGAGTCCTGGCGGTTGACCAGCCGCGCCAGCTGACCGATGCCGCTGCCTTCCCCGAAGCGCCGAGAGAAGCGCAGCATCACCAATTGCTGGGCCAAAGGGTTGCGCTGCTCGTCACCAGGCTTGAGGCCGCTGGCGGCCAGCGACTCGCCACTGATCTGTTCCAGCCACGCGGCGGTCGCAGGCGAGTAATAGCCCTCTTCGGCATCCCGGCACAGGTCGCCCAGCACCGCACCGGCCTCCACCGAGGCCAGCTGGTCCTTGTCGCCCAGCAGCACCAGTCGCGCGCGGGGTGGCAGGGCGTCGAGCAGGTTGGCCATCATTTCCAGGTCGATCATCGACGCTTCGTCGACCACCAGCACATCCAACGGCAGCGGGTTGCCGGCATGGTGGCGGAAATGCCGCGAGCCGGGCCGGCTGCCTAGCAGGCGGTGCACGGTACTCACTTCAGTGGGGATTTGCCCGCGTACTTCGGCGCTGACCTGCAAGCGCTCGACTTGCTGGCCAATGGATTCGGTGAGGCGCGCTGCAGCCTTGCCGGTCGGCGCGGCCAGGCGAATGCGCAGCGGCCTGCCCTGCTCCACCGCCGGCCCCTGCAGCAAGGCCAGCAGGCGCACCACGGTCGTGGTTTTACCCGTGCCGGGGCCACCCGTGATGATGCTGAAACCTGCACGGGTGGCCAGTGCACAGGCGAGCTTCTGCCAGTCCAGCTGGCCAACCGGCGCACCGCCCTCGAACAGTTGTGCCAGACGACCTGACAGGTCGGGCAGCGGCGCTTCGGCCTGGGTCAGGCGCTGGCGCAGGGTATGGTCGATGCGCCGCTCGTAACTCCAGTAACGGCGCAGGTACAGGCGCTCACCGCTGAGTACCAGTGGCCGCGCTTGGTGGCCTGGGGTATCACCGGCGGCTACCAGCGCACTGGCTGCAATGCGCTGGCGCCAGGCATTCAGGTCGAGATTGGCCAGCAATTGCGATGGCAATAGCAAGGGGCCGGTCAGGGCATCGCCTTCCGGCGGCAGCGACAAGGCGAAATCGGGCTCGGCCAGGGTTTGTTGCAGGTCCAGGCAGACATGCCCGTGGCCCAGTTGGTGGCTGGCCAGCGCCGCCGCCAGCAGTAGCAAGGGGTCGCTGCCGGGCGCGCGCTCTTCGAGGAACGAGACGAACGCGCGGTCCAGGGCCCGCAGCCATCCCCGCTCTACCCAGCGGTCGAGCAATTGCAGCAGGTCACCGCTGTCATGCTGCGGCGCCAGCGCCAGCAGGTGTTCGGCGTGCAACGGGGTGGGTAACAGGTCGACGAGGCTTCGGCTCATGTCACGGCTCCGGCAAACAGGTCCTGTTGTGACGGCGGGCGCTCACCACGGAACAGCGCATCCAGGCTTTCGATCAGCTCGCGCGGTGGCCTGGTGTGGTACACGCCGTGGCCGCTGCTGCTGGCGCCACGCAGGAAGATGAACAGGGCACCGCCAACATGGCGGTCGTAATCGTAGTCCGGCAGGCGAGCGCGCAACTGGCGGTGCAGGGCCAGCAGGTACAGCACGTACTGCAGGTCGTAACGGTGCTCGATAATGGCCTTTTCCATGGCCATGGCGTCGTAGGCCTGGATATCCGGGCCCAGCCAGTTGGATTTGTAGTCGGTCACGTAATAACGCCCGTCCAGCTCGAACGCCAGGTCGATGAAGCCTTTGAACATGCCATTGAGTACGGTCGGCTGCGCCGCCGGGCGCGCCAGGCCGGGGTGGGTGTAGCGTGCAACAAGGCGGTCGAGTTGTTCGGCGTCGACCCGGTGGCTGGCAAACCAGAACTCCATTTCGATCTGGTAATGACGCAACTGCCCCAACATCACGCCCTGGTCGCTGCCCGGCAACGGCAATACCTCGCCCAGCAGGCGTTGCATCCAGTGGCTCAAGGTGGGGATCCAGCCAGTCCAGTCGCGGCGGCTGCAGCGCTGGCCAACGGTGCGCTCAATCAGTTGTGGGTTGCCGCTGACCTGGCTGAAGCCCTCGCGGCCCGCCCATTCCAGCAAGCCATGCAGGAAGGTGCCGGGGTTCGGCCCCCGCGGGAAGCGGTGGATATCGCCGCTGTCGGCCGGGACCTCGCGCAGCAGCTGGGCATCGACTCCTTCGTCATCCAGTAGCTGCTGAGCCTGCGAACTGTCAGCAACCAGCGCCTGATCGCCGATACGCAGGGCGCTGTACGAAGCGATCCACCAATGCTCGGCCGCTGCGCGACGCGGCTTGCGTGCGGGCAGCAGCTCACGGTCGGCATGGGGCATGCGATACACCTGCTCATCTGCCAGCGGCAGGCCCGGGCAAGCAATATGCGGGCATGTGGCCGCCAACGCCTGCAGCCACTGTGTAAGCTGCTGCGAACCTGCCAGGGCAAGGCCGCCACCCAGCAGATAGCCAAATGCCGAGCAGTGCAGCTGTGAACTCTTCTGGTTGCCGCGCTTGAGGTCGGCGACACCCAGCCAGCAAGCATGCTGGGCGCGGGTCAGGGCCACGTAGAGCAGGCGCAGGTCTTCTGCCAGGCGCTCATCGTCGGCGCGCTCGATCTGCGCCTGGTCCGGGGTAAGGGTGAGGTGGGCATTGCCGTGGCTGTCATGCCAGGCCAACGGCAAGCGGCTACCGTCCACCGGTTTGCTGGTGCAGATGAACGGCAAGTAAACGAGGGGGTACTCCAGGCCCTTGGACTTGTGGATCGTCACCACCTTGACCAGCTGTTCGTCGCTCTCCAGGCGCAGGATCTGCTCTTCACCGGCCTGCCCGGAACTGGCCAGATGCTCGGTCAGATGGCGGATCAGCGCCTGTTCACCGTCCAGCTCCCCCGCTGCCTGCTGCAACAGTTCGGCAAGGTGCAGCAGGTTGGTCAGCACGCGTTCGCCGTCACTGCGGCGGATCAGCGTGCGCGGCAGCTGGAAGTCGTGCAGCAGGTGCCGCAGCATGGGCAGCACGCCTTGGCGTTGCCAGGTATTGCGATAATCGCGAAAACGCATGACCCAGCCTTCCCAGACCCGTTCATCCTGGTTCAGCCGGTCCAGCGCAGCCAGTGACAGCCCCAGTGTAAGGCTGGCCAGTGCGGCCTTTAACAGGCGCTCCGAGTCCGGCTCGGCGCAGGCCTTGAGCCAGGCCAGCAGGTCGTGGGCCTCTTGAGCGGCGAACACCGAGTCCTTGTCGGACAGGTAAACGCTGCGCACATCGCGTGCGGCCAACTCGGTGCGGACCATCTGCGCTTCATGGCCGTCACGCACCAGGATGGCGATGTCCGAGGGCAGGCATGGGCGCAGTTCGCCTTCGCCATTCTGGAAGCCCGCCGTGCCCTGCTGACCGCCATTGAGCAACGCAACGATATGGCTGGCGCAACTGGCCGCCAGCTGCTGGCGATAGACACTGCTGGAGACTGGTTCCTCGCTTTCCAACTGCCAGCATTGCAGGGCTGCACTGGCTTGCCCGTCAATCAGCAGCTGCTCGCCACGGCCTTTGGCGCGGACCTCGATGAATGGCAGCGGGTTGTCATCGGCCTCGCGGAACAGGAATGCACCCCGCCCCGTTTCACGCGCCTCGGCCTGCAGGAATACCTGGTTGACCGCCGCGACCATGGCTTGGCTGGACCGGTAGTTGGTGTCCAGGCTGTGCAGGCGGCCGCTGGTGGCGCGCCGTGCAGCGAGGTAGGTGTAGATGTCGGCACCCCGGAAGGCGTAGATCGCCTGCTTGGGGTCACCGATCATGAACAGGCCGGTTTCCGCACGGTTTTCGCTGATCTGGTAGATGCGCTCGAAAATGCCGTACTGAACCGGGTCGGTATCCTGGAACTCGTCGATCAGCGCTACCGGGAACTGCTCACGGATCAGGCCGGCCAGGCGCTCGCCGGCCTCGCTGGCCAAGGCGTGTTGCAGGCGCACGAGCATGTCGTCGAAGCCCATTTCCGCACGCCGGCGCTTCTCAACTTCGAACCGTGCCGATACCCAGTTGGCCGCATGCTCGAGCAAGGGCGCATCCGGGCTGTGCAGGGCCTGGAGTTGTTGCTGCAGTGCCTGCATCGCGTTGAGGGCCGGGTGCTCGGGGGGCTCGCCTTTCCAGGCTTCGGCCATGCCCTCTGGTGTCAGGCGGGTGAAGCCGGTACCCAGGTCGAGCTCCACGAGTTGCTCGTCGCCGGCCCAGACACTGAGCTTGTCGAACCAAGGTTCGAAATAACGGGCTTGCATCTTGCGGCCATCGACCTGCTTGGCGGCCAGCGCATCGCGACAGATTTGCCGCAGCTCCTCGGCCCACTGCACCCACGGCGCCTTGAGCCGGGCCAACTGTTCGCCTCGTTGCTGCAGCGATGCCTGGATCAGTGCTGCAGGCTCTGGGCCGTCCTGCTGGGCGCGCACGCGGCCGAACAGCGGGCGGATCCGTGGCAGCAAGGCATCAGGGCTGCCCCAGTGACTGCGCACCCAGACCAGTGCGTCACCTTGCATGCCATAGCAGAAGCGCCGCCAGTAATCGCGCATGACCTGGCCAAGCAGCTCGCTGTGGTCAGTTTCAAGGGTCTGGGTGAACAGGCTGCCGCTGTCGAAGGCATGCTCGCGCAGCATGCGCTGGCACCAACCGTGGATGGTCGACACCGCCGCCTCGTCCATCCACTGCACGGCGACTTCCAGCCGGCCGGCACAACGCGGCCAGGCCTCTTGTGGATAATCGCCACGTAGCTGGTGCAGCAGCGGGTCGGCGCCCTCCAGTTCACCTCGGAAGAACCGTGCAGCTTCTGCCAGGCGGGCGCGGATACGTTCACGCAGCTCCTTGGTGGCGGCGTCGGTGAAGGTCACCACAAGGATCTGCGGTGGCAGCAACTCGCGGTCGAAGCCCTGTTCGCCGCCATGACCGAGGATCAGGCGCAGGTACAGCGCGGAAATGGTAAAGGTCTTGCCCGTGCCGGCACTGGCCTCGATGAGCTGGCTGCCATGCAGGGGAAAACTCAGTGCCAGGGGACGGTCCTGGGTCATGCGCCTTTCTCCGGGTTGCCCAGGGTTTGCCAAGGGGCGTTGAACAATGGGCGGTACAGGGACTCGCACCAGCCTTCAAAGGTTTCGTCTGCAGTGAGCGCGGCGAAGTCGCGGAACTGGCGGGCCAGGGCGATGCTTTCACTGCGCTCGCCGAAGCTGGTGCGCTCGTCGCCTTCATAGGCACGGGCAGCCGCTGCCAGTGCTTTGTCTTCATCGTCCTGGGCCAGCCAGGCGAACGCGGTTTTCGCTGCAACCGGCAGCGGCGCGTTCATCGCCGCCTGGCGGGCCACCAGCAAATCGCCCAACAGTTGTGCAGCCTGGTCTTGCGGCAACGGTGCAAGCAGCAGCGTCAGGTCACTGGCGACCAACGCACTGTTGTAGCGGTAGCCTGCCGCGCAGGCCGCCAGGTGCGTGACCCAAGGGGCAATCAGGCGGTGCCACTTGAGGTTGTTACGCCCGGCGCTGATGGTGTTGGGTACGGTGGTGATGCTGAGCAGGCTCTGGTCATCTGCCTGGAACACCCGGCCCAGCCAGCCCTCAAGCCGATGCTGTCCATGCTCGAAATGCAACGGTAACGCGCCCTCGACCAGCTGTGGCCAGCGTTGCAGCAACTGGCGGTGACGTTGCAGCAGGTCTGGCAGAGGCTCGATCAGTTCGCTTTGTAGCAGTTCGCCGAAGCCAGCCAGCGGCAGCACGCCACAGGCCTGCAAACGCCGGGCCTGCACCTGCAAGGCTTGTTCTGGATTTTCCGGTTCGGACAGTGCCGCACCGAGCAGGCTCTCGCTGGCACCGTAGCGTTGCAGGGTATCGAGCACGAAGGGTTCTTCGTCCGGGGTTGGCGCCTCCAGCGCTTCGAAGTACACCTTTAAACGCTGACTGAAGAAATGTCGCACCGGGTGGCGCAGGAAATCATTCAGCTGGGTCAGGCTCAAGGCTTCATCGTCGTGGTATGGCGGCAGGTCGGCGTCACCCTGCTCGTCCTCCTGGCGCTGCTGGTGGGGGACCTGCCATTCGTGGGCAAAGCTGAACAGCGGGCTGCCCTTCTCGAAGTAACGCGAGCTGAACGGTTGCAGCGGGTGCTCCTGGGTCAGGGCGTGTAAAAACCGCTCGTCGGGTTGGCCGGGCTGACCCTGCTCTGCGCCGGCCAGCTGCCAGCCGGCGGCAAGGTGATCGCGCAACTGGCCGATCAGTACCGAGGCTGGGCGTTCGCTGTTGTCGCGAATACTGCGCCCTACCCAGCTGATATACAGTTGGTCACGTGCCGACAGCAGCGCTTCGAGCAACAGGTAGCGGTCATCCTCGCGGCGCGAACGGTCCCCGGGGCGATAGTCGCTGGCCATCAGGTCGAAGTCCAGCGGTTGCTGCGCGCGGGGGTAGTCGCCATCGTTCATCCCCAGCAGGCAGACCACGCGGAACGGGATGGCACGCATGGGCATGAGGGTGCAGAAATTCACCGAACCGGCGAGAAAGCGTTGCGACAGCTTGCCCTGATCGAGGCCCGACAGCCAGGCTTCGCGCACTACGGTCAGCGGCAGTGGGTCTTGCAGGCCAACGGTTTCGCACACTTCAAGCCAGCTATCACGCAACTCCTGCAACTGCATCAACAGGAATTCGTCGCGCTCGCCTTCGGCGAGGAAGAACACCTGCAGCAAGGCATTCAGGCGCTCGCCCCACTGGCTGACGGTGGCAGGCTCGGACAAAGCCTGATAGGCCACTTCGAGCGCGTCGAGCAGCGCGGCCAGCGGGCCGATCAGTGCCGCGTCCAGGCCGCCGATTTCATCGTAGGGTTCGATGCCATCACAGGCTTCACCCACCCCCACCGCGTAGCCCAGCAGCATGCGCCGCAAGCCGAAACGCCAGCTGTTCTGTTCAAGCCCTGCGGGCAAGCCCAGGCTGGCCCGCTGCTCGGCATTGAGGCCCCAGCGAATGCCGGCCCCTTCGATCCAGCGGTGTAGCGTGGGCAGGTCATTTTCGCGAATACCAAAACGTGCGCGCACGGCCGGCACATCCAGCAGGTCAAGTACTTCGCTGACCGCGAAGCGGCTGTCCGGCAACTTGAGCAGGTGTTCGAGGGCGATCAGCAAAGGCTCTCGCCCGCGCTGGCCCTGGTCGGTGAGGGTGAACGGAATGTAGCGCGGGTCATTGCGTTGCAACTGGCCGAACACCGCGCGGATATGCGGCGCGTAGGTGTCTACGGCTGGCAGCATGACGATCACGTCACGCGGGCGCAACGTAGGGTCGGCGCTGAAGCGGGCCAGCAGCTGGTCGTGGAGGATCTCCACTTCGCGTTGCGGGCTGTGGGCAATGTGGAAACGAACCGAACGGTCTTTCGCCGTGTCGACAGGCGGCCACAGCTCGCGGGTTTCGGCCAGCGGGCGCAATTCGAGGATGTCGTCCTGCAGTTGGCTGAGCAGCGTTGTGGGCGAGCCGTCACTGAACAGGTCGATGCGACCATCGCTGAACACACCCTGGTAGCTGCCCGGGTCGTCATAACTGTCGAGCAGGTTGATGTAGTCGCGCCCTTGTTTGCCCCAGGCTGCCAGCAACGGGTGGGCATGTTGATGCAGCGACTGGTCGTCCAGTTGCAGGGGCATGCCCTGCTTGCGCTGCTGGCGCTTGTACTGATGGCGCAGCAAGTCCTTGTCGGCAACGATATCGGCCCAGTGGTGCCGGCAGGGGTTGTGTACGCATAACAGCACCTGGCTGAAGCGCGCCAGGCCGGCCAAGGCCTCCAGCGCTTGGGCAGGCAGCGAGGAGATACCGAACACGATCACCCGCGGTGGAAGCCCTGCAGGAGCCTGCTGCAGGCTGTTGATACGCTCGATAAAGCGCTGGTGCACCCCGGCGCGGCTCTGCGCCATGCCTTCTGCGCCGACATCCTCCAGCAGCGCACGCCACAGTTCGGCTTGCCAGCGGTTGCCCGGGGGCAGCGCTTTGCGCTCGCTACGGGCGGTGTTAAGGATGTGCTCGCCCGCTGCCCAGTCCCTGAGCCAATCGGCGCGGTAGACCTGATATTGGTCGAACAGGTCAGCCAGCCGCTCGGCAAGCTGGTAACGCTTGCGCAGGTCGCTGTCGTCGGTGAGGAACCGCCGCAGCGGCTCGAAATGCGGGCGTTCGATCAAGGCCGGCAGCAAGCGCATCAGGCGCCAGGTCAGCGGGGCCTTGTCGAGCAGGGAAACTTCAGGAATTTCGTCGCGCCCCAGCACACTTCGATACAACTGCCACATGAAGCTGCCAGGCAGCTGAACATCGATTGCCGCGGCGATGCCGCAGCCGCCCAGGTCGTCTTCCAGCGGGTCTTCGGCCAGGGCCAGCTTGAGCCATTGGGCGATGCCGTTGCTTTGCACCAGGGCGATTTCATTTTCCAGCGGCGCCAAGGGGTAGCGGCGCATCCAGCTCACCACCAGGCTGCGCAAGTCGTCGAGGCGGTTGCCGTGGACGATCATGAAGCCGGGCTGGAGAGTGGTAGTAGCCATTGAGCATTCCCTGGAAGGCGGTTGATTCCGATGCGGAACCATATCACGAGGCCTGCCTTGGACCATGGCAGGCATGGAGACAAATCTTTTCCTGAGCGGAAAAGACAAAACCCCTACCTGCGTGCGCAGATAGGGGTTTTGCGAAATGAATCTTGACGATGACCTACTCTCACATGGGGAAACCCCACACTACCATCGGCGATGCATCGTTTCACTACTGAGTTCGGGATGGGATCAGGTGGTTCCAATGCTCTATGGTCGTCAAGAAATTCTGTAGCCAGAATGTCCAGATGGACAGCCCAGCGAATCCGGATATGTGATATTTGTGGGTACGTTCGAACTTTCGGTTCTTTCGTCTTCACCACCACAATTTGGCGCTTCTTGTTCAGAGGCCTGCACAAATTGCTTGGGTGTTATATGGTCAAGCCTCACGGGCAATTAGTATTGGTTAGCTCAACGCCTCACAGCGCTTACACACCCAACCTATCAACGTCGTAGTCTTCGACGGCCCTTCAGGGGATTCTAGATCCCAGTGAGATCTCATCTTGAGGCAAGTTTCCCGCTTAGATGCTTTCAGCGGTTATCTCTTCCGAACATAGCTACCCGGCAATGCCACTGGCGTGACAACCGGAACACCAGAGGTTCGTCCACTCCGGTCCTCTCGTACTAGGAGCAGCCCCTCTCAAATCTCAAACGTCCACGGCAGATAGGGACCGAACTGTCTCACGACGTTCTAAACCCAGCTCGCGTACCACTTTAAATGGCGAACAGCCATACCCTTGGGACCGGCTTCAGCCCCAGGATGTGATGAGCCGACATCGAGGTGCCAAACACCGCCGTCGATATGAACTCTTGGGCGGTATCAGCCTGTTATCCCCGGAGTACCTTTTATCCGTTGAGCGATGGCCCTTCCATACAGAACCACCGGATCACTAAGACCTACTTTCGTACCTGCTCGACGTGTGTGTCTCGCAGTCAAGCGCGCTTTTGCCTTTATACTCTACGACCGATTTCCGACCGGTCTGAGCGCACCTTCGTACTCCTCCGTTACTCTTTGGGAGGAGACCGCCCCAGTCAAACTACCCACCATACACTGTCCTCGATCCGGATAACGGACCTGAGTTAGAACCTCAAAGTTGCCAGGGTGGTATTTCAAGGATGGCTCCATGAGAACTGGCGTCCCCACTTCAAAGCCTCCCACCTATCCTACACAAGCAAATTCAAAGTCCAGTGCAAAGCTATAGTAAAGGTTCACGGGGTCTTTCCGTCTAGCCGCGGATACACTGCATCTTCACAGCGATTTCAATTTCACTGAGTCTCGGGTGGAGACAGCGCCGCCATCGTTACGCCATTCGTGCAGGTCGGAACTTACCCGACAAGGAATTTCGCTACCTTAGGACCGTTATAGTTACGGCCGCCGTTTACCGGGGCTTCGATCAAGAGCTTCGCTTGCGCTAACCCCATCAATTAACCTTCCGGCACCGGGCAGGCGTCACACCCTATACGTCCACTTTCGTGTTTGCAGAGTGCTGTGTTTTTAATAAACAGTCGCAGCGGCCTGGTATCTTCGACCGGCATAAGCTTACGGAGCAAGTCCTTCACCTTCGCCGGCGCACCTTCTCCCGAAGTTACGGTGCCATTTTGCCTAGTTCCTTCACCCGAGTTCTCTCAAGCGCCTTGGTATTCTCTACCTAACCACCTGTGTCGGTTTGGGGTACGGTTCCCAGTTATCTGAAGCTTAGGAGCTTTTCTTGGAAGCATGGTATCAACCACTTCGTCGCCTAAAGGCAACTCGTCATCAGCTCTCGGCCTTGAAATCCCGGATTTGCCTAAGATTCCAGCCTACCACCTTAAACCTGGACAACCAACGCCAGGCTGGCCTAACCTTCTCCGTCCCTCCATCGCAATAACTGGAAGTACAGGAATATTAACCTGTTTTCCATCGACTACGCTTTTCAGCCTCGCCTTAGGGACCGACTAACCCTGCGTCGATTAACGTTGCGCAGGAAACCTTGGTCTTTCGGCGTGGGAGTTTTTCACTCCCATTGTCGTTACTCATGTCAGCATTCGCACTTCTGATACCTCCAGCAAGCTTCTCAACTCACCTTCACAGGCTTACAGAACGCTCCTCTACCGCATCATCATAAGATGATACCCGTAGCTTCGGTGCATGGTTTGAGCCCCGTTACATCTTCCGCGCAGGCCGACTCGACTAGTGAGCTATTACGCTTTCTTTAAAGGGTGGCTGCTTCTAAGCCAACCTCCTAGCTGTCTAAGCCTTCCCACATCGTTTCCCACTTAACCATGACTTTGGGACCTTAGCTGACGGTCTGGGTTGTTTCCCTTTTCACGACGGACGTTAGCACCCGCCGTGTGTCTCCCATGCTCGGCACTTGTAGGTATTCGGAGTTTGCATCGGTTTGGTAAGTCGGGATGACCCCCTAGCCGAAACAGTGCTCTACCCCCTACAGTGATACATGAGGCGCTACCTAAATAGCTTTCGAGGAGAACCAGCTATCTCCGAGCTTGATTAGCCTTTCACTCCGATCCACAGGTCATCCGCTAACTTTTCAACGGTAGTCGGTTCGGTCCTCCAGTTAGTGTTACCCAACCTTCAACCTGCCCATGGATAGATCGCCCGGTTTCGGGTCTATACCCAGCGACTAAACGCGCTATTAACACTCGCTTTCGCTACGCCTCCCCTATTCGGTTAAGCTCGCCACTGAATATAAGTCGCTGACCCATTATACAAAAGGTACGCAGTCACCTAACAAAGTAGGCTCCCACTGCTTGTACGCATACGGTTTCAGGATCTATTTCACTCCCCTCTCCGGGGTTCTTTTCGCCTTTCCCTCACGGTACTAGTTCACTATCGGTCAGTCAGTAGTATTTAGCCTTGGAGGATGGTCCCCCCATATTCAGACAAAGTTTCTCGTGCTCCGTCCTACTCGATTTCATTGACAAGAGATTTTCGTGTACGGGGCTATCACCCACTATGGCGGCACTTTCCAGAGCCTTCCACTAATCTCAAACCAACTTAAGGGCTGGTCCCCGTTCGCTCGCCACTACTAAGGGAATCTCGGTTGATTTCTTTTCCTCAGGGTACTTAGATGTTTCAGTTCCCCTGGTTCGCCTCTTGCACCTATGTATTCAGTACAAGATAACCAGCTTATGCTGGCTGGGTTCCCCCATTCAGAGATCTCTGGATCACAGTCTGTTTGCCGACTCCCCAAAGCTTATCGCAGGCTACCACGTCTTTCATCGCCTCTGACTGCCAAGGCATCCACCGTATGCGCTTCTTCACTTGACCATATAACCCCAAGCAATCTGGTTATACTGTGAAGACGACATTCGCCGAAAATTCGCACGTTGCTCTTTCGAGCAGAACTCACAAATTTTACCTTAGCCTGATCACACACCAGTGAAAGTGCATGTCAGTCTATTTCTATCACATATCCGAATTTTTAAAGAACGATCTGACAAAAGTCAGAAATCAACATTCATCAACGAATGTTCATTTCTAAGTTCTGACAAGTTACTGTGTACCGCGAAAGTGGTGGAGCCAAGCGGGATCGAACCGCTGACCTCCTGCGTGCAAGGCAGGCGCTCTCCCAGCTGAGCTATGGCCCCGTATTCTACGGCTAATACCAAGTAATGGTAGGTCTGGGCAGATTTGAACTGCCGACCTCACCCTTATCAGGGGTGCGCTCTAACCAACTGAGCTACAGACCTATAACAGGGTCGCGTTACAGCATCGTCTTTTACAAAGAATCAAGCAATTCGTGTGGGTGCTCATCAGCAGGCTGATGTCGTCGATTAAGGAGGTGATCCAGCCGCAGGTTCCCCTACGGCTACCTTGTTACGACTTCACCCCAGTCATGAATCACACCGTGGTAACCGTCCTCCCGAAGGTTAGACTAGCTACTTCTGGTGCAACCCACTCCCATGGTGTGACGGGCGGTGTGTACAAGGCCCGGGAACGTATTCACCGCGACATTCTGATTCGCGATTACTAGCGATTCCGACTTCACGCAGTCGAGTTGCAGACTGCGATCCGGACTACGATCGGTTTTGTGAGATTAGCTCCACCTCGCGGCTTGGCAACCCTCTG